>NZ_FQWM01000013.1 GCF_900129685.1 Cognatishimia maritima
CCAATGAGAACACCTTCCGACGCAGCCGATCCCTTGTTCAAACTTCACAAACGTATTCCAGATACGCGGATCACCGACACCATGCGAGAGATAAACGAAGCGACCCGATTCACTGATGCGTTCACCCATTTGCGCTCCGGTGTACCAACGAAAGACAATATCGGCCTGATGAATGTGCCATTGGCCGAGGGTCGGAACCTCGGGCTGAG
Organism: Cognatishimia maritima; assembly: GCF_900129685.1. Lineage (GTDB taxonomy): Bacteria > Pseudomonadota > Alphaproteobacteria > Rhodobacterales > Rhodobacteraceae > Cognatishimia > Cognatishimia maritima. Next base: position 210 of record NZ_FQWM01000013.1, read on the forward strand.
CAAGATGGCTGAAGCCAGTAATTCCCACGATTTCCGGTAACTTATGCGTATTTCCCGCTGGCACATTGAAAGCGATGCATATGGCCGAGCGCTAGCCAGCGTTGTGGACACCCAAAGCGATCTTCCGATTGCGCGGTTTTGAGGTATGGGTCTTACGGCATCGAGCGGCGGACGGTTTTTCTCTACTTTCCGCCAGCGCGAAGCTATGAATCTGATCAATGCAAAATATGGAAACGAACCGGGCTTGAAAGCCTATACCCGTGTTTCCGATCAGTTCACGCCCTTTGCATCTCTAACCATTCCCGCCTCCGTCAGCGAGGCACGTTACATATTGGATGGATTGCTGAACAGCGACGTGGGTAGGCGGACCGAAGAACAATATGCCGACACGGACGGGTTCACAGACCATGTATTTGCCGTGACTTCGATCCTTGTTCACCGGTTTATCAAACGCATTAGGGCCTTGCCATCAAAACAGTTCTACGTTTTTGTACCCGGCACCACGCCGTCCCACCTGAAAGGGATGGTTGGTGGCAAAATACGGGAAGGGTTGATTGCCTCAAACCGGCCCGAAATATTGCGGATCGCCGCGACCATGCCCGCAGGAACCATCGCGCCACGCCAGATCCTGCGAAAACTAGCGTCAAATCCGCGTCAGAATGATCTCGCCGTCGCCTTGCGTGAGGTCGGACGGGTCGAACGCACTTTGTTCATGATGGATTGGGCGCTGAACACCGACATGCAGCGCCGGGTGCAAATCGGGCTGAACAAGGGCGAGGCACACCACGCATTGAAGAATGCGCTCAGGATCGGACGTCAGGGCGAGATCAGGGATCGAACCGTTTAAAGCAAGCACTACCGAATGGCCGCTTTCAATTTGTTGGCCGCCATCGTGATTTACTGGCATACGGCTCGTGTGGGGAATCTGTCGTGCAGCGCTAGGATGCCGGGTTGCCTGTTCCACCGAAGAACAATTCGGTTGGCCGCTCGGATAAAAGGGAATCTACTCTCGCGACAAATTTGATATTTCTTGTAGAATTCGCGCTAAGTGATCACGCCAGCCACTTACCAAAGCCTCGGCTGTACGTGAGATCGGACGGTATCGTGGTGTCAGGATAGCGTAGCAATACGGAATGTCTTCAACAAGAGGACGGAAAACAATCGCATCGTTTCCGCTCTGCATTTTGATTTGAGTAAACGCTGAAATAGGATCACTGATGACGCAGCAAAGACCTTCTTGAACAAATTGCATCAAGGGTAACACGATTTGACTATCGACTTGCTGCACGAATTTAGCGTCGTGTTGAGCGAACGTGTCTCTGACACGCTCAAACAATGGGTGGCCTACTTGTAAAGTTCCCTGAGGGACTCCGTCTAAGTCTTTTACAGACACATGCTGTTTGCGCGCGAGTGGATGGCTCGTAGGAATAGCGCAGAGGCAATTAGCGGTGACCTTCTCTTCGGAATACAGCGCATTGGGTTCCGCGGTTTCAATCGCATCTGCAAATCCAAAGTCTAGGGTCTGTGCACCCACCATTTCGCGGATTTGCTGCGTGGATCTAGATGACAGTGAGACCTTTATATCGGCATTTTTCTTAATGGCTTGCGCCACAAATTCTGGAAACACCAGAGTGGAGGGACCAGGCATCGCTGCGACATTCAAAGCACCGCTTTGGCCTTGGGCAAGGCTTTTCATTGTGCCTTTGACGGCATTGAGCCGGTTCAGAAATTCTTGGGCCTCAACGTAAAGATACTGTGCTTCAGGAACAGCATGCAGACTATGTCCGTCACGGAGAAATAGTTTTAGATCCAAGAGGTCTTCGAGGCTTTTGATCGAAAGGCTAATCGCTGGCTGAGTGCGGCCTAGGTTACGGGCGGCCTGAGAAACCGAGCCGGTTTTCATGACCTCGCAAAAGGCGTTGAGTTGTTGAAAGTTCATACCAAAGCATAAGCTGTATTTATTAAATTGCAAGAAGTTGAAATTTGCAATTATGTTTTGTCGTTTTAGCATAAAGCTATGGATCGAAGAATCCGCGTAACTCTAAATCAACAGGGAACTAACATATGAAAAAGTTCACAAAGATCGTTGGTGCGCTGCTGGCCGCATCACTGATGGCAGGCGCTGCATTCGCTCAAAGCCCAACATTCTTCCGCATCGGCACCGGTGGTGCTGGTGGTACATACTTCCCAATCGGCGGCATCATTGCGAACGGTATCTCTTCTCCTCCAGGCTCTCGCGCCTGTGATGAAGGCGGCCAATGTGGTGTTCCGGGCCTGATCGCGATCGCCCAGTCCACAACCGCATCTGTTTTCAACAACGCAGCTGTTCAAAATGGCGAGTTGGAAGCTGGTCTGGCTGGCGCTTACTCCACACGTGACATGTATCTGGGCCAAGGCAAGTTCGAAGGTAAACCACACCCGAACCTGCGTATCATCGCAAACCTATACCCAGAAGATCTGCACCTTGTGATGGCCAAAGGCACCAAGATCAACGATCTCAGTGATCTTGCAGGCAAGCGTGTTGGTATCGCGCAGGCTGGTTCCGGTACACAGGTTGCCGTTGAGAAAATGCTTGCACTTTGGGGCCTGGATCGTGATGACTACGATGAAGCAGAGCTGAATCAATCCCAATCTGCTGAACGTCTGGCTGACGGTCAGCTCGACGCTTACTTCTATGCCGCAGGCTGGCCTGTTGCTGCGATGGTACAGCTGGCATCCACCAAAGGTATGGAACTGCACAGCTTCACTGACGACGACATGGCGAAAATCAACGCCGAAGTTCCAGCTTACATCCCATCCGGCATTCCTGCTGGCGTTTACGAAGGTGTTGACTACGACGTGAAAACCCCTGCGGTTTCCGCGATGCTGGTTGTGTCCTCTGAGCTCGACGAAGAGCTGGTCTACGGTATCACCAAAGCTTTGTGGAACAACAACACGCGTAAGCTGTTGGACAACGGCCATGCGAAAGGCAAGCAGATCACGCCCGATACCGCGCTTGACGGTGTGGAAGCACTTGGGGTCCCTCTTCATCCAGGTGCTGAGAGATACTACCGTGAAGCAGGTCTTTTGAAATAGGTTCTCCTGGTTTCAGAAATAGCTTGGGCGGCAGGTCCTATGACTTGTCGCCCGAATTTTTCGGCACATTGGGCCTGCGGCCCGGTGATACCTTCCGGTTTAAATAGCCGAATGCTCGGCTTACAGATGAACCCACCAAGCTCCATGCGAATTGCTTCCACTTTGAGCGTCGCAATGTTGAAGCCTTTGGTGGCAGAAAGTGACAAGTCATGAGTGACACCTCACAAAATACCGAAGTACAAGAGCTGACGGCTGAAGAGCTAGAAGCTATTGAAAAGAAGTATGATGAAGGCGCTGCAACGCGCCAGGTAAGCCCGGGTTTGGCAAAGGTTTTGCGATTTGTCGCGTTGTCTTTTGCGATATACCATTACCTGACAGCGGGCTTTTCGCTGCCGCCTGATCATTGGCACATGGGCTGGCACCTTGCTGGTCTTTTTATCCTGACCTATGCGCTGTTCCCGATGGTGAAGACGCCAACGTCCTTTGATCTGAAAACCGGATCATTGCGACTTGGAGGTGTCCCGTATCTGGATGTGATCCTGATGATCCTAGGTGTTTCATCAGCCCTGTATCTGGGTCTTGCGTGGCGCGGTATCCCGTTCTTGGGCATCGAGGAACAGACGTTCCGGATGGGTGCGCCCAACCAATACGACATGTTCTTCGGCTGTGTGCTGATCCTGCTGGTGCTGGATATTGCGCGTCGGACCCTGGGATGGGTTCTGCCCATGATTATCTGCGTTTTCATGGCGTACGCTCTGTTTGGGCCAATCTTCCCAGGCATTCTCCAACACCCTGGCGTGAAGTTCCGCACCTTTGTGTCGTCAATGTATTTTCCCCAGGAAGGCATCTTCGGTGTTACACTGTGGGTCGTTTCGACAATCGTTTTCCACTTCGTTCTGTTTGGTGTGATTGCGCAACGTACTGGTCTCGGCGAGCTGTTTATCGACAACGCCACCATCCTGGCAGGTCGCTACACAGGTGGTCCCGCCAAGGTATCCGTGGTGTCCTCTGCCTTCTTTGGCACGATCTCAGGTTCATCGGTAGCCAACACAGTTTCGACTGGCGCGCTGACCATCCCAAATATGAAACGATTGGGCTATCCGGGCCACTTTGCCGGGGGTGTTGAAGCCGCCGCATCAGCGGGGGGACAAATAACGCCACCCATCATGGGAGCCGCGGCCTTCATCATGGCTGAGTTCCTTGAGTTGCCTTACACAACGATCATCATTGCTGCGATCTTCCCTGCTATTTTGCACTACGTCGGAGTCTTCGCTGTCGTTCACCTGATGGCACGTCGCCTGAAGTTGAAAGGCCTTGGGACAGACATGCTACCGAAATTCAAAGCTGTCTGGAGAGAGGGTTGGGCCAATATCGTTCCATTGATGGGGCTCTTGATCGTGCTGTTTAACGGCTACACGCCGTTTATGTCGGCGTTCTGCGGAATCTCACTGTCGATCATTGCAGGGATGTCGCGCCGTCGTGAACCGATCACATTGATCTATTCCGCCGCCTTCATAGCCTTTGCGCTTTGGAAGTTCAGTAATGGCGGCTTTGGACCGATCATCACGGCCTTGTTGGTGCTAGGTGCGGCGATCGCCACGTTCAATCCACAAAAACGCATCACGCTGAGCGAAATGGCAGAGACCTTTGAAACCGGAGTGAAATATGCACTGGCAGTGGGTGCTGCGTCTGCAGCTGTCGGCATCGTTGTTGGTGTAATCAACACCACCGGCATCGGTTTCCGCATCGGCTTTATGGTGACACAGGGTGCATCGAGCTTAGGTTCGGATATCTATAACCTGTTTAGCCTGACAGGATTTGAATTCTTTGCCATCGAAGATCTGACGCTGTTTATTAGCCTCGTTTTCATTGCTCTCGCTTGTATCCTGATGGGCGCAGGTATTCCGACCACAGCACTTTACATCATGTTGGTCTCCGTGGCGCAACCTGCACTTGCGCAATTGGGTGTTCCTCCGATCGCAAGCCACATGTTTGTACTGTATTACGGTGTTGTCGCTGAAATCACGCCGCCGGTCTGTACCTCAGCCTATGCCGCGGCCGCGATTGCCAACTCCAATCCATTCCGGACAGGCATTTCTGCCTTTACTTTGGGCTTGGGGAAAGTTGTTGCACCGATGGCCTTCGTCTATGCGCCTGTTCTGCTGATTGTGTCTTCAACAGGCTTTGATCTGTGGGAATTTACCTATGCTGCCGCCAGCTGTATTGCAGGTGTAATCGCACTATCAGCTTCGGTCGTAGGCTACTGGCTTGCACCTTTGGGGCGGATCTACCGGATCCTACTAGCCATTGCAGGTATCGTGTTCATAGCGCCAAGTCTGCAGGCAGACCTAGCCGCCCTTTTGATCGCAAGCCCTGCAGTTATCACCCAAGTCATAACTCGCCGTAAAGAGGGGGCACCGGCCTAGAAAATGACTGAAACAGTCACAGTCGTTGGAGCAGGGTTGGTTGGCATTTGCACCGCCCTGTCCCTTGCCGAGCGGAATTTCACAGTTCGTATTATTGATAAGGATGCGCCCGCGCAGGGCGCAACCTATGGCAACGCGGGCATTATTTCTCCTTGGTCCGTCCTACCACAAGCCGTACCCGGTATTTGGAAATCAATTCCTGGTCTTATGCTTGGGCGTCACCAGGTTCTTAAAGCTCGGGTCAATCAGTTCCCAAAACTCATACCGTGGGGTATCAGTTTTTTGCGCAACACAAGCCCTAGCAAGGTCGAAAGGGTTTCAGAGGCGATGTCACTTCTGTGTAACCCTTCAATCGAACTTTATCGCCGCCACCTGAAAGGCACCGACCATGAGGACTTTCTTGCAGACTCTTGGTACGTCCACGCCTTTCGCAGTGAAACCAAAGCGAGACGTTGGGACAAGACGGCAATCGATTACAGCATGCGCCGAAAATTTGGCGCAGAGATTGAATTTGTAGCCGATAAGGAATTGCATGAAATCGAGCCTGCTTTGGGCCCGGAATTCAAAGCGGCGGTTCTGATTAAGAATCAAGCACGCGCGCGTTCTCCGGAAAAAATAGCTTTGGCCTTGCTTAATAAAGCCCAAAAGCTGGGCGTGACCTTTGAGCGGGGCGAAATGCAGGCTTTGTACCAAACCGGAGACGGTTGGGTTGTTCAATGCAAAGACCGTCAATTTTCTTCGCAAAAGTTGGTCCTTGCGACAGGTGCGTGGAGCGCCAAGCTATTGAGGCCATTGGGGATAAGCCTTCCGCTGTTGGCAGAACGTGGGTATCACGTTGACTTTAAGAATCCGGGTGTATCGATCCAAAATTCGGTAATGGACATTGATGCCAAAGTAGTTGCTTCATCAATGTCCGGTGGCTTACGTCTCGCAGGTGCCTCCGAGTTTTGTAGAATTGACGCACAACCCGACGCCAATCGGCAGGCTCTAATGACAAGGCAGGCAAAAGCGATCGCGCCGGAGCTTAATACATCCACTGTTTCCTTCTGGCACGGACATCGGCCATCCTTCCCAGATAGTCTCCCGATGGTTGGTGAATTCAATTCCCATCCCAACCTTTTCGCGTCTTTCGGACATTCACACTATGGGCTCATGATGGCGCCAAAATCCGGCGAAATTCTAGCAGACTTACTGGAGGGTCGAACTCATAACATGGATGTTTCTGCATTTCGGACAAATCGTTTTGAATAAATATCAGAGGTTCTTTTGTAGTTTGGTTGCTATATCGTCTTCTCAAAATGCGAACGCTAGAGGCGGACCAGTTGAGCGGAGGGATCAGTGGCCAACCCTTCTCGAAATAGGCTATATTATACGTGAACATATTTGCTACGGCATTTCCATCCAATCATTCATTCTGATCCGAACGACAGTAATTTTTTGTTCCAATAAAATGGATGTTTTGTGGGCTGTGCCAGAGGTATCCTTAGATACTCTTCCACTATTTAGAAAGAGACCGTCAGCGTAACTGGCCAAAGTATATTACCCCGCACAGCGGACCTTTGTTCGTGTCTTAGCATTGAGCAGATTGGGCTCTTTCGTTGAACCCGCGGCGCCGTGTGCGAATGGCGGCTTTGCTAAAATCCCTTAGAGAGTCAGTTCGCCTCCTTCCGCAAAGGACCCCAAGGTGCAAAATGCTCGCCGATGGCCTTTGCGGTCGCGGTGAGCCGCCCCAGGTGTGCCTGAGCCACGTCGTCAACGCTGCGTCTCTCGGCCAGCCAGACAAGGCTCAACGCCCCCACAGCCTGATCACCAGAGCGAACCGCGACCCCGATGGCGCTCGGGATACCGCCATAATCCACCGCTCGGCCCCAATACCCCGGCTCGCGGCGGGCAAAGCCCCGCGTGCGGATGTCCTTCAGCTTGGACGGTAGCTGCAAAGCCGCCGCGCGATCTTTGCCCATAGTATTGGCTGTCAGAGTGTCCGAAAATTCCATGAGTTCCTTCGGCTGCAGAGCCGACAGGAAGGCACCGCCCAATGCCGATCTGAAAGGGGAGGGGCGATACCCGATGCAATCGGGGAAAATACCATGCTTGCTGTACTGCCGCGTCGTATCAACGATTTCGACACGCCCGTTCCCGATGGCTGCCGCCAAATCGACGCCTAGGCCGGTTTCTTCGGAGATATCCATGATCTGCGCAGTTCCGGCTTCGACAAGCGCATCAATCGAATCGGGCGCGCTGCAAAGTTGTGGAAATCCCGATCCGATGCGGTAGCGGCTGTCGCTGCGACTCTGCGTGAGCCATCTTTGACCAAGCAATGTCGCGCAGATTCTCAGGATTGTTGGCTTTGGCAAACCGGTCTGATCGGCCAAAAAAGCTAATGAACACACGCCGCTATCTGAGACAACTTCGAGTATTTTCATACTGCGTTCAACAGAGCGATTGGTTTTCATCGTGCGTTCCACCTGGTGAAACTCATGTTCGACCGTATCTTACTGAATGTCTAGTTTAATCGGAACTTGCGCTTTGATCCGGTGGGGAGCAGGGCCGACGCATTTCGAGGAGGAGGGAACAATGCAGGACGTGCTGTCAAAATCCGCCACCGGACTGAACCTGGTTCTGTGTGCCCTGGTCATCGCCGTCGTCTTCTACGTCTCGGTGTTTGGTGTCTTCAGCGAGTCTTATCTTCGGGTGGGTATGCTTCTGGTTGGTGGTCTGCTGATCCTGCTGGCGCAAATCGAAGTCAGCCAAAGTCTGATTGGGAAGCTCTTGGCGCTCATCACGGCAGCGTTTCTGGGTGTCGCCGTCTATCAATACTTCCGAGCGGCAGCGGAGATTGAAACCGGTCTTTATTTCCTGACTTCATCCGACATCTGGCTTGGGACGCTGGGATTGATCGCCGTGATCGAACTAACGCGTCGGTCCGTTGGTATGGTCATGGCCTGTGTAGCGGCTTTTGTTCTTATCTATGGTGCGTTGGGACAGCATGCCCCAGGTTTCATGCGCCATGCGGGCATGACGGCCGAAGAGTTGATCCAAGTGCTTTGGTATTCTTTCGATGGTGTTTTCGGACGCCCAATGGCGACGGTAGTGTCGACCATCCTGATCTTCATTATCTTTGGCGCCATCCTGGAATTCCTGACCATCGACAAGGTGTTGGTCAAACTCGCTCTTGCCGCCACGGGCCGGGTCCGATCTGGCCCTGCTGCCGCTGCCACGATTGCCAGCGGTCTGTTCGGCACGATCTCCGGCAGCGCCGTCGCGAACGTGGTCGGCACCGGTGTCATCACCATCCCGCTGATCAAGAAGCGCGGATTCAAAGCGCATTTCGCCGGCGCAGTTGAGGCTGCCGCCTCCAGCGGCGGGCAGATAACGCCACCCATCATGGGCGCGGTTGCCTTCATCATGGCCGATGTAACCGGCCAACCCTACCTGGCAATCTGTGTCGCCGCCGCCGTACCCGCCATCCTGTATTACGCCGGCCTGTTCATGGCGGCGTCCAGTGCTGCTCGCGATATGGACCTAGACATATCTGAACAGCCCAAGCTGAGCTTTGACTGGCGCGAGGTCGCCAAGATCATCGTGTTCATGCTGTCGCTGACGGCCATTGTTGTGGCCATGGTCGGCGGATCGTCCCCAGCCTATGCCGGTTTCATTGGCGTTGCCTTTGCCACCGTGTTCGGTTTTGCCTTGAGACCGTCGCTTCTGACAGACACCGCTTCATGGCTCAAGTTCATCCGCTCGGCGGGCATGATCTCCGCGCAATTGGTGGTGATCGTGAGCGCAGTCGGCATCATCATCGGCATTCTGAACCTGACGGGCGTTGGCCTGCGGTTTGCCTCCCTCGTGGGCAGCTATGCGGACGGACAGTTGGCGGTCTCGCTGCTACTCATGGCACTGGCCTGTTTGCTTCTCGGCATGGGGATGCCGACGGTTCCGGCCTACCTCATCATTGTTCTAGTCATGGGCCCTGCGCTGCAAAAACTAGGCGTGCCGATCATCCATACGCATATGTTCGTGCTGTACTTTGGCGTTCTGTCTGCGGTGACTCCACCCGTTGCGCTTGCTGCATTTGCCGCCGCTCCCATTGCCGAGGCCGGTGCAATGCGCACGGCGGTCGAGGCCTCCCGGCTGGCGCTACCCGGTTTCGTGATCCCGTTTGCGTTCATCTACCAGCCCGCAATGTTGCTGGGCACCGGATACCCACTGGTGGAATCCGCGCAGTCGATCCTGTTCGTGGCCCTCGCCGTGCTGCACATCTCGCGTGCGTGCTACCCGGCAAAAGGCAAGGCGCGCTATGCACCGATCGGGCTGACGCTGGCCTTTGCGCTGCTGTTCATGGGACCGCTTGTGGCCTGGGGCGCTGCTGTCGCCACCATCGCGATGTGGTCCGTCGTCAAATTCGGCACCGTCATTTTGCCTGAAAAATCTTAAATCCAGAGGAGGAAAACACCATGACAACCCTAACCCGCCGTTCGCTTTTGGGAACCGCCGCAAGTGCCGCTACCATCGCGGCTCTGCCCCGCGCGGCCTTCGCCAAGGAACTGCTGCGTATGTCCACACTTGGTCCGGGCACCAGCCCCAACCTTGTGATGACGACATTCGCCAACATAGTAAACGGTGCCTTGCCAGACTACGAGATCCAGTTGAACGCAACCGGGGCCGCCACACGCCACGTTCTCGAAGTGGCCATGGGCCGCAGCGACTTCTGCATGTCCTCGCCGGTTATCCACGCGTTGATGCGCCGTCAGGCGGCGATGTATGAAAAGATCGAACAGGCCCCTGAACTGGTCAAGAATCTGCGCACGCTGTTGAACTTCCCGATGGGCGTCTATCACATCGCCGTCTACGGGGATTCCGGCATCACCTCCATGGACCAGATCGCAGACAAACGCGTCTTCCTAGGCCCTCCCGGCGGTGCGGCCTTCACCACAATGGCGCGTCTGTTCAAAGCTGTCGCCGGTCTTGAAGAAGGCACCGATTACGAAGCCGTGACCCTTGGGTGGGACGCGGCCGCCGCAGCGTTCCAAGACGGCAACATCGACGTCTATTGCAATCCGACCAACGCGCCCAGCCCGGCGTTGACCCAGATCGCAGTGACCAACGAGATCCGCTTCCTCGGCATTCCCGCCGACAAGCTTGAGACCGAGGGCGTGCAGGCGCTTGTTGGTCGCCCGGGTTTTAGCGCCGCAACTCTGCCCGCCGGCATCTATGGTGGCAACCAGCTGAACGAAGGCGATGTCACAACCCTTGGCGTGACTGTTGGGATCGTGACCAACCAAAACGCTGACGAAGACATGATCTATGAGATGACAAAGGCATTCTATGCCGGCGTCGCAGAGGCCGGAGATACATCGCCATGGTTGCGTGCGATCACACCCGAAGGTGCCGTGCAGGACATCAACCTCGCCCTACACCCGGGGGCCCTGCGCGCCCTGACAGAGCTTGGTGTCGATATCCCCGAAGCCGCCAGAGGCTAATAAAACAGGCCGGGGCTATTGCAAGCCCCGGCTGCATTGCCAATCCCAATTGATAGACTGATCCCGGATCCTTCCATGCCTAAAAACGTCCTATTTATCATGTGTGATCAACTTCGGTGGGATTATCTGTCCTGCGCCGGCCACCCCGGCCTCGACACACCTCATATCGATGCTTTGGCCGAGCGCGGCGTCCGGTTCGATCGCGCTTACGTCCAGTCGCCCATTTGCGGCCCGTCGCGGATGTCCTTTTACACCGGGCGCTATGTCAGCTCGCATGGATCGACATGGAACAGCATCCCCTTGAAGGTGGGCGAAATGACATTGGGCGATCATTTGCGCCCCCTTGGCGTGCGTACCGTTCTTTGTGGCAAGACACATATGGTCGCCGATGCCGAAGGGATGAAACGCCTCGGCCTTGCGCCCGACAGCACCATCGGGGCGCTGGTATCGGAGTGCGGGTTTGAACCCTATGAGCGCGATGACGGGCTGCACCCCAACACCAGCTATGGCAAGCGTAATGAGAATTACGATGCCTATATGAAGTCGCGCGGCTGGGACGACGAAAATCCTTGGGATAGTGTGACAAACAGCGGTGAGGATGAAGAAGGCAATATCCTCAGCGGTTGGTTTTTAGACAATTCCGACCTCAAGGCCCGAGCGGCCAGCGAGGAAAGCGAAACCCCCTACATCACCCGCCGCGCAATGGACTTCATCGAGGAGGCCGGAGGCGCACCCTGGTGCCTGCATCTGAGCTTCATCAAGCCCCATTGGCCCTACATCGTGCCTGCACCCTATCACGATATGTACCCGCCCGAGACGCACGCTCCGGTGCTGCGCAGTGAAGTCGAGCAGGACAACCCGCATCCGGTCTTTGGCGCTTTCATGCAGGAGCGCGTCTCCAAAGCCTTCACCAATGAGACCACGCGTGCCAAGGTCATCGGCGCCTATATGGGCCTGATCAAGCAGATCGATGACCAGATGGGTGTGCTGATGGCGTATCTGGACGCCAAGGGTTTGACGGACGAGACGATGATCGTCTTCACCTCGGATCACGGCGATTATCTGGGCGATCACTGGCTCGGTGAAAAGGAGCTGTACCACGATCCATCGGCCCGCATCCCGCTCATCGTGGTAGACCCAAGCCCCGTGGCGGACGCCACCCGCGGCACCGTCTCGGGCGCGCTTGTCGAGGCCGTTGATTTGACTCCGACTTTCCTCGACTATTTCGGCGGCGCGGAAGTGCCCCACATCATTGAGGGTAAATCGCTCTTGCCACTCCTGCATGGCAAACAGGACACCCTGAGGGACTTCGTCGTATCAGAATACGACTACTCTTTTCGCCAGGTGCGCCGCCGTCTTGGGGTCAGTGTGGCCGATGCCCGGCTGACGATGTTGTTTGACGGGCGCTGGAAGTATGTTTTTGCCGAGGGCTTCCGCTCGATGCTGTTCGATCTGGAAACCGACCCGGACGAATTCCGGGATTTGGGCGGCGATCCCGACTATGCAACCGAATGTGACCGCTTGCAGGCACTGTTCTTCCAATGGACCCGGCGCATCAGCCAGCGCACCACCATGTCTGATGCCGAGGTTGAGCGGCGCGGGCAGGATCTAAATGAAGCCAAGGCAGGTATCATCATCGGATTCCCAACGGAAGCTGATCTTCAAGCCGCGCTCGAAGAGAATGCAAAGCGCTCGCAAAGCTGACCGCATCCACCCGCACGGCCTGAGTCGCCGGCTGGGAGATCCAAATACACTACAGGCTTAAAGCGCTGACGTCAGACACATCGAGCTGCATCGAGATGTAGGGGTTGCCACTGGTATTGCCGGTCTCGTTTCAGGCCGTGCCAATGCGCACCTTGCGGTCGGACTTGTTGATCGCCGTGACGTCATAATCCGGGCTGCGTTCGGAAGATCCTCCCCCACTGAAGTGGTCCGCCGCTATGTTTAGGAAACGGAGGACTGAGCCGCTCCCCTTGTTCGGACCACCCGGCTAGAGATTTTCCAGGGGTTGGGGCTCAGGGTGCTTGTTGCGTTTCTGAGCCATTCATCAGCGAGATCGGCGGGTTGTTTCCGATTGCGCTGTGAGGACGCACTTAGTAGTAGTCCCTACGCCACTCCTCCATTTTTGACCGGGCGTGGTCAAGGCTCATGAATCAGTGCGGGTTCAGACATTCTGCTCGGAACTTGCCGTTGAAGCTTTCGATGAAGGCGTTATCTGTCGGTTTGCCTGGCCGAGAGAAGTCCAGAACGACGCCACGCTGGTAGGCCCAAAGATCCAGGTCACGCGAGACGAACTCCGATCCCTGATCGACACGAATGGACTTGGGATCCGACCTTGCCGCATATTCGCTCAAGCATCTGGACAACATCTTCGCCTCGGTAGCTGAACCTCGGATCAGTCGCAGGCGAGAACCGCGAGAAGGTGTCCACGATGGTCAGCACGCGGATTTTGCGGCCTGTGACCAGTTGATCGTGCACAAAGTCCATTGCCCAAGTCTCATTGCTTTGAGTTGCTTCCACACGATCCTCCCGGAGCTTGGCTTTGACCCGGCGTTTCGGCGTTTTGTTCCGCAGTTGCCGGCCCATTTCGTTGTAGAGACGTAGACACGCTTGGCATTCACCAGCCACCCTTCGCGCCCCAACAGGACGTGGGTGCGCCTGTAGCCATAGCGCACAAACGTCTCTGAAATCTCTTTGATACGGTTTTTGAGTTCGGCCTGCTCGTCGCCGTGTGCCTTGTAATGGTAGGTCGAGCGATGTGCCCGCAACACGCCACAGGCACGCCGGATGCTGACGCCCCAAACGGCGCGGAGATCATCGACCAGTTCTCGGCGACGGGCAGGACTCAGAGCTTTCGTTTGATAACGTCCTGCAACACTGCCTTATCCAAAGAAAGGTCAGCCACCAGACGCTTCAACCCCGGGTTCTCCTCATCCAACATCTTGAGACGTTTCATCTCAGAAGACATCAGCCCGCCATACTACTTGCGCCAGTTATAAAACGTGGCTTCCGCAATCCCGGTCTTGCGGCAAACCTCAGCAATGCTCGTGCCCTCCTCGACTTGCTTCAACACAAACGCGATTTGCGCTTCCGTAAACTTGCTCTTCTTCATGGAACTCTCCTTCTCCCACTCTCGGGATCATAATTGAAAAATTCCAGCTCAGAACGGTCCAGATTGCGGGCAGCAGGTCA
>NZ_FQWM01000012.1 GCF_900129685.1 Cognatishimia maritima
GGGCGATATGTGGCTGAAGCAATTCAGGCGCTTTGGGTATCTAAATCGGGTGTTGGTCGTCCAGGCGGCGAGGCGGCGGAGAATGTTCAGCTGTCCGTGCCGCTTGATCCGGATACATGGCTGGCAGATCGGCACGCTCAGATGGTGATCGGGCTGCAATAACCGTCGAAGGCAGCGAAAATGGCGGAATTCCGGGCGGCGCTATCAAGGATGGCGCTCTCAGCCTGAGCTGCTTACCAATGAGAACACCTTCCGACGCAGCCGATCCCTTGTTCAAACTTCACAAACGTATTCCAGATACGCGGATCACCGACACCATGCGAGAGATAAACGAAGCGACCCGATTCACTGATGCGTTCACCCATTTGCGCTCCGGTGTACCAACGAAAGACAATATCGGCCTGATGAATGTGCCATTGGCCGAGGGTCGGAACCTCGGGCTGAGCAAGATGGCTGAAGCCAGTAATTCCCACGATTTCCGGTAACTTATGCGTATTTCCCGCTGGCACATTGAAAGCGATGCATGGCGAACAGGGCGCGTTTATTCCGACTTATCTCTTGCGATTGATGCGGCCGTGGACGGCGAAGGTGTGATCCTGGCGGATGACATCCTGTGCAGGCAGGAAATGGCGTCCAACCGGCTCGTCCGGTTGGGCGACGGCTTGGTGCGCTGTGTCTGGTATCAGGTTGTCTTGCCACGAAACGCCGGTCAAAAGCCCGCCTCCGAGACACTTCGTAACTGGTTGCTGGACAAGACACATGCGCTGCGGGATTGAAAGAGCGCCGATGCATGGATGTCTGGTCTTCACATCGGCAGGTTTGGGTTTAGAGCGTGCAGCCTAGCGGCCACGGTTCACCGGAGCACTTTCGGGATGATGAAAGTCGCTCATAAGAGCAGACACGTAGATTAAAAGAACATTCCAAGGCATATATTTAACATAAACTTCATTATGCGCAATTACACTTTGTGTTGCGATAGTATATTATCGTATGTATGCTGAGCCTTGTTACAGAGAGCCCTCAGCATGCGCAATTTACTCAAGAACCTCCTCCCCTCGGTCGCAGTCGCTTTGACAGTGACAAGTTCTTCGCTGCCGATGTCCGCCAGAGCCAAGACATACCCGATCGATTGCGCGATCCTCCTGTGCTTGTCTGGCGGCTGGCCTGCTTCCGTGCCATGCGCCCGTGCCCGCGCTGAGTTCATTCGGCGCATTACGCCGTGGCCAGTGGAACCGCCGCTCCAAATCTGGCGCTGTCCAATGGGTGCGTCCTATGAGACCACTCCAGCACCAAACAGTGTAAACCTCATCTTTGAAGCGTTTTTACAGAACAACCGCACTGGACCACAACAGTCTTTTCCAGCGCGCGATACCGTTGAACCGATTGAGGCTGCTTGGCGCACTCCTGAAGCTACAGACTATCTTGTTCCAGCCGACCAGGCCCTCCGGCTCATTCAAGATCGCGCAGACATCGATATCAGCGGACCTGAGTTCAACTTCGTACGATCCATCAGAGTCTTTGATGTGCGGTATGCGCGACAACACGAGTCCGGACGTGACGGCGACTGCAACCGTAGCGCCACCGTGGTCCTCGGCACATACGGAACCCAAGGTGATTTCGCTTGGCAGAGGTCTTCCGTGACCGCCCTACCCTCCGCCCATATCGGCCTCGAACGCTGGGGCCAGAATTGCCCCAGCATCTATCACCGTTCTGTCTTCGTTGACTGGCGTGACTATAAAGGGAACTACGGCTTTGAGCAGGTGAACTACTAGCGTCAACAAAGACAGCATTGACATTCATCCATGTCGGCCGATGTGCTCGGGGCTACTCAATCACCGGTCGTTCGCTGCTGACGATGCCAAAGTCTGTAGAGCGAGACAAACCGGACTTGTGCAGATGCGGCTATTGCTGACGCAGCAAGTGTTTGCAGCTGCGGCAAGCTTTTCATAGCATTGGAAGCGTGAGCTCAAGTCAATCTGCCGCTTCAGGCACTTGCACATGTTGCAGCGCCTGATACTGCCGCCAACCGCCCAGATGGGTGATGTCGTCAGCGCCTTGGACACCTGTTGTCTCAACGAGGAAACCATGCGCCTTCGCACCGCTTTCCAGCTCGACTGTGCCGATCGAGAGAGGCGCTGGAATTCCTTCCAGAAATCCACCCACCGCCGTTTTTGGAAGCGCCCATACTTCCAGATCGATATGCGATCCCTTTTCAATTCTTAGCAGTCCTGGCCGCTGCGGAGGCCCGCCGGCAAGCGCATATAGCCGATAGCGCGGCGCGGTACGTGTCGCTTTGAGCAACCGGCCGCCGCGCGACGTCAATTCATGGTTCAGCGCCATGCCGGACATATGCGCGCCGCAGACCGCAAGGGCGATTTCCTCATCTGTCGCTTGTGCCAGCATATCTGCTATTGTTTCGTCGGCAAATGCTGCTGCGACACTGGCGATGTTCGCGTCACGTCCACTGGGCGCAAGCAGTGTGACAGACCCAGGACGCCCGTCGCGACGTAGGTCGGACGGGACCGCGATGCCGCACATGTCCAGAAGGTTGACAAAGTTCGTATAGGTGCCAAGGTTGGAATTTGGTGTGACGGGGTCCGCGTCGAGATCGGCTGTGGAATAGAAGGTCGGGATGGTGGGGACGCAGAGCATATCGACGCCTGCCATCGTATCGCGCGCTGCACGTTCAAGGTCTTTGAGGCGATACATTCCCCGAAAAGCATCAGCTGCGGAAAGCTGTTCGGCAGCGCCAATGATTTTGGCAGTGGTTGGGTGGAGCGCGTCTGGCTGATCTCGCATCAGGTCTTCGACGACTGTATAGCGTTCGGCAACCCAGGCACCTTCATAAAGCATTTCCGCGACGGCGTAAAATGGGCTGAAGTCAAGCTCGACAATGCGTGCTCCAAGCGCCGTGAGCTTTGCAAGACTTGCCTCAAAAGAGGCTGCCTGAACATCATCGCCAAAGAAAACGCGTGAAGCCGCGTCCGGAACGCCAATGGCAAGAGATGGCGGAGATGGCTGTACGTGTCCTGCTGTGATTGGCTTTGAATAAGCATCTTCAACGTCTTCGGCACAGGCCACCTGAAAGGCCGTAAACGCGTCTGTCACATTGGTGGCGAAGATCGAAATCGTATCAAGCGTACGGCAGGCTGGCACCACGCCTGTGGCCGAAAGCGCCCCAAGCGACGGCTTGAGACCGACGATATTGTTCAGCGCAGCCGGCACGCGGCCCGATCCTGCTGTGTCTGTTCCAAGAGAGAACGTGACGAGGCCGTGCCCCACCGCCACACCTGACCCGCTCGATGAACCGCCGGGGACAATGTCAGGGTCAATCGCGTTGCGCGGCACACCGTAAGGTGAGCGCACACCGACAAGGCCAGTTGCGAATTGATCAAGGTTGGTCTTGCCAATCACCAAGGCCCCCGCAGCGCGCAGCTTTGCTACGACAAAAGCGTCTTGCTCCGGTGTGTAGGCGTAGGCGGGGCAAGCTGCCGTCGTCTGGATACCCGCGACATCGATGTTGTCTTTCGCCACGAATGGCACGCCCCAAAGAGGTTGCTCAGCGGAACGTGCAGGCAAAGCATCGGCCTCCGCGATCACGTCTTCCATGGGACGCAAATGGATGAAGATTGCAGGATCGTTCACCGCGTCGATCCGACGATAGACTTCGCGGACAATATCAGATGGCGTGGCACCCCCCGAAAAAGCGTCTTGCAGGGCTGTCAGTGTCAAAGGCATGTCATGGGTCATAGATCTGAGCTTTCGATATTTAGGCGGCAACGGGATTTGGTGGCTGGGGCGCGGCTTCGATCAAAGAACGGGTATAAGTGTGGCTGGGATTATCCATCACGGAAGCCGTGGGACCGCGATCCACGATTTCGCCTTGCTTCATAACAAGCACTTCATCGCAAAGCAGTCGGACCACGTTAAGGTCGTGGCTGACAAACAAGTAGGACATTCCCATTTGTGCGCGAAGATCGACAAGCAGATTCAGCACGATCGCCTGAATGGACACATCCAGCGCCGCCGTCGGTTCATCAAGGATCAGCAGTTTTGGCTCCAATGCAATCGCGCGGGCGATGCCAACACGGGCCTTTTGACCGCCGGATAACTGGTGCGGGAAACGGCTGAGAAGCGGTTGTGGCAAACCAACCAGCTCGGCCAGTTCTGCGACCCGCGCATTCAGCTTGCTGCCACGCATTTTAGCGATCCGCGCAAGTGGTTCAGCAATGGCCGAGGCGGCTGTACCACGTGGGTTCAAACTGTCTGTCGCATCCTGAAACACCATCTGGATCTCGCCGCGCATGGGGTGACGCATAAAACGGGCCGAGGCGGTGGCCGCAATGTCCTGTCCGTCGAACAGGATGTTTCCGGACGTTGGGTCCTGAAGGCGGACGACCATCTCAGAGGTGGTGGATTTGCCGCTACCGCTTTCGCCAACGAGACCGAGGGATTGACCGCTCTTGATTTGGAACGAAATGCTTTTGACAGCCTGCACCGGACCGGATTTGCCGGGGTAGGTCTTCACCAAATCACGCACCTCAAGAAGGGGGCGATCGTGGACCTTATGTGCAGGCTCAGCGGTCCGGGTTTCCGGGGGAAGTAGGTTGCGGATTGATGCACCAACACGGGGCGTAGCGTCCACCAGTTTGCGTGTATAGGCGTGCTGCGGATCCGTAAAAAGCTTATGCGGGTCACCTTCCTCGACGATCAGCCCATCTTTCATGACGACAATCCGGTCGCAATATTGCGACGCAAGGCCAAGGTCGTGAGTGATCAGGATCATGCCCATGCCGCGTTCCCGGGTCAGGTCGCCCACTAGGTCCATGACAGCCTTTTGTGTCGTGATGTCGAGGCCTGTGGTCGGCTCATCCGCAATGAGGAGCTGTGGTTTGCAGGCCAGTGCGATGGCGATGACGATCCGCTGGCACATACCACCCGATAGCTCGAACGGGTATGCATCATAGCGCGCCGCAGCATCGTTGATCTTGACCGCTTCCAGTGCTGCGATGGCTTTAGCGTTGGCGTCTTGCCTTGTGGCCTGCGCGTGCTGGATCAGGACGTCCTCGACCTGATGCCCGACACGCCGGATGGGGTTCAAAGCTGCACGCGGGTTTTGGAAGATCATCGAGATTTCACGCCCGCGTATGTCGCGCATGTCCCTCTCTGACGCCGCACGCAGGTCGATCCCGCCATAAACGACTTCGCCCGTGCGGATTTCACCGCCCGCATCAAGGATGCGCATCAGCGCGTAGGATGTAACAGATTTGCCCGACCCGCTTTCGCCGACGATGCCAAGCGTCTTACCCTTTGCAACATCAAGGGAAATGCCACGCACTGCATTGACTTCGCCCTTGCGGGTCTTGAACGCGACGGAGAGATCTTTAATCGACAGCATAGCTCTCAAGTCCTTTTCCGTGGATCAACGATGTCGCGCAGACCGTCGCCAAGCAGGTTGAATGTGAATACGGCCAGCATCAGCCAAAGACCGGGGAAGACAGCGAGCCACCATTCACCCGAAACGATGAAGTTTGCCCCTTCGGCGACCATGATTCCCCATTCCGGTGTTGGCGGTGCCACGCCAAGTCCAATAAAGCTAAGGCCTGCCGCATTTAGGATGGCCCAGCCGAGGTTCAGTGAGACCTGCACCATCATCGGTGGCAACGAGTTTGGGAAAATATGAACCGCAAGCACACGTAGATCACTGTTCCCGGCTAGCTTTGCCGCCTGTGCAAATCCAGAATGGCGACGAATGTTGACTTCGGCGCGCACAAGCCGTGCATAGAAGGGGATATTGATGATCGCCGTGGCGTAGATGATGTTCTCGACGGTGTTACCAAGGGCCGCAACAACGCCCATCGCCAGCACAAACAGCGGGAAGGCCATGATCGTATCAAGGCAACGGTTCAGAGCAGCGTCGAGCCAACCGCCCCAATACCCCGCGATGGATCCGAGGATTGAGCCGATCACAAAGCTGAGTGCAACTGCGGCAACCGAAATAGTAAGGTCCAAACGCGTGGCGACGATGACCCGGCTGAATACGTCGCGCCCAAGGTTGTCTGTTCCAAACCAGTGATCCCAACTTGGTGCTTCCAACGCGCGTGCTGCATTCGTGGCCAAGGGGTCGTAAGGAACAAGCGCCGGACCAAAAAACGCACATCCCAGGAAGAATGCGAGCATCGCAAAGGCCAGCATCGTGACCGGGTTGTCGCGCAGCACATATACGATGTGTCCAAGCGTCGTGTCGCCCTTGCGGCGTGTCGTGTCGGGGGTTGATGCAGTCATGTCAGCCATTAGTTCAGCCCGATACGCGGATCAATCAGCGCATAGGCGATGTCGATCACAAGGTTCAGGGCAACAAAAAGGAGTGCCATCGCAAGGACGAAACCTTGCACGGCGGCGTAGTCCGAAACCACCAAGGCTTCGACCGCGTAAGACCCAATGCCGGGCCAGGCGAAGACCTTTTCGACCAGCACATTTGCACCAAGCGTAAAAGAAAACACCATCCCGAGCGTTGTGACGACGGGCAGCAACGCGTTTCGGAACGCATAGCCAAACAGAACTTTTCGGTCGCTGAGCCCAGCCGCGCGGGCGGTGCGGATGAAGTCCGAGGACAGTGCCGACAGCATCGCAGCACGGGTCATGCGTGCGATGGGCGCCAGTGTGAACAGCGCCAGCGTCGTCGCGGGCAGGATAAGCTGCTTCAGCGCACCGAGCCAGGTTTCCCAGTCGCCCGCCAGCGCAGCGTCGATCAGGTAGAATCCCGTCACATGTGGTGGCGACAGATAGATGAAATCGAGCCGTCCAAGAGGTGAAGGTGCGAGGCCCGCGAGGTAGTAGAAGATGTAAATCAGCAAGATGCCGGTGAAGAAGGTCGGCATTGAGACCCCCGCCGTCACAAGGACACGGCAAAGGTGATCGACCCAAGTGCCCGGCCGGGTGGCGGCGAGCACACCAAGTGGGATCGCAATGGCGCAAGAGAGCAGAAGTGCCACTAGCGTCAACTCTAGCGAAGCCGGCAGACGCGCGCCCAAATCAGTAAGCACTGCCTGTCCGGTCGTCAGCGACGTTCCCAAATCGCCACGGATCAAATCGCCAACATAGTAAAAGAACTGCTGAAAGAGCGGTTCGTCTAGACCAAGTGTTTCGCGGATTTCTGCAATAGATGCCTCATCGGCGGCAGGCCCGGCAAAATAGGCAGCCGGGTCACCGGGTAGGGCGCGCGTGAGCAGGAACGAAATCACAACAACGCCCATCACCACCGGGATTGCCTGGGCCACACGGCCCAGGATCATTTTGCTGCGTGCGGCCATTAGCTCGTGGCCGTGGTCAGTGGGCGCACGTCAAGCTGACGGTGGAACCAGAACTCGTAACCTGCCGCATCGTTCATCGCGACGTTCAAGGCTGGCTGCCAAAGCGGAATACGCGGCAGGTCCTCAAACGCGATTTCAAACATCCGCTTGATGTTGGGTGCGTAGGCTGGATCATCCATTGGGATGTGGAGCGTGCTGTCGACCAACGTCTCGATTTCTTCGTTGAGATAGTTGGATGAGTTGAACAGGTGACCGTGCTTATACGCCCAGAAAAAGTAGTAATCTGGCGTGTTCAGCCAGCCACCGAAGTTCTCAAGATGCAAAGGCAGGCGCTTTTCGACCAGCGCCGCAGTGCGCCAATTGGCTCCTGGGATTTTTTCGATCTGGGTTTTGATCCCGATCTCTCCAAACGCCTCTTGCAGCAACAGCGCCGTCGGTTCCATCCAGTCCGCCAGACCAAGACTGATCGACAGGGGCACTTCAAAACCAGAGGCGAAACTAGACGCGGCCATGTGCTCCTTGGCCTTGGCCAAATCAGTCATGTAGGGCGACTTGCGTGGCCATGCGGTATCGGTGATCTCGGCCTCACCGCCCCACATCGGCGCACCCCGGCCATAGGCGGCGGTCTGGAAGATGGCCTCATAAGGAATGGCATAGGCCAGTGCCTTGCGCACATTCGCGTCCTGGAAGGGCTCGAAATTGAAGTTCGGGCAGAGGCAGTGAATGCAGTTCTCAATCGGTGTGGAATAGACATCCACACCGTCCATGGCGTCCAGTTCGGCCGCATCTTTGTTGGGGATGTTGAACGACATCTGCACGTCGCCCCGTTCGATCAAGGCACGGCGGGTTGCCGGGCTGGGCACCTCGCGCACGATCACGCGCTCAAAGCTGGGCAGCGGGCCGCCGACCCAGGCGTCGTTGCGTTCATAGACAAGCTGTTGACCCTGATCCCAGCGCACAACCTGGAATGCACCAGACCCAGCGGGCGTCATGTGCAGATACTCCATTGCCCAAGGATCGTCCTCGGTGGCGTTGGCCTTGGCTACTTCGGAATTGATAATGAAGGGCACCGGCACGGCAAGGTCCGGCAGCGTCAGTTTGGAAGGCTTGTCGAGCGTGATCACAAAGGTTTCGTCATCCACGGCCTCGAACTGATCCGGGCGCTCCAGCCCGCCAGCCTTCATCTGCACTGTCGGAAAGCCGCCAGCGGAGACTGCGCGGTCAAACGACCATTTGACGTCCGCCGCCGTGACCTTCCGCCCATCCCAGAACGTCGCATCCGACTTGATCTTGAAGGTCATTGTGAGGCCATCATCCGAGATGGTCCAGCTTTCGGCCAGCTCAGGCACAATCGTGTCGTAGTCGTAAGACAGCCCGCCACCGGGCGCGTCTTTTGTGCCGAAGCTGACAAGCCGGTCGTAGCAATTCACGGCCACCTGATAAGAGGCGCGATTGGTGCCGGTGCGGTGTAGGTCGAGACTGTTAATCGTTTGGCCGGAAACGATAACGATGGTGCCGCCAGTCTGCGCGTGAGCGGGCATTGCCTTGAGAAACGGCAACATTGCCGCACCCATCGTAGTGCCGGTCAATTTGAGAAAATTTCTGCGTGAGGTGTCCGTCATGGCAAGTCCTTTGCGAGCAACAAGAAGATTGGTTTTTATTTGACATTGGCCTGTGCTGCACACAAATGCTAAAACAGAAGCAGAGTGCTGCAAAAAATGCATCGCTTGGATGTCACTCCTGCCGGGACACGTATCATGCGCCATTTGCTCACCTACGACATGATCGAGGCAGTGCATCGCTCTGGTTCCATTCGGAAAGCCGCAGAGGATACCAACATTACCGCCTCAGCGCTCAACCGACGCATACAGGCGTTTGAAGAAGAGTTTGGCTCAGAAATTTTTGAGCGCCTTCCCAGAGGTATGAGGCTCAATCCTGCGGGAGAGCTGCTCCTTCACCATATCCGCCTTCAAAGGCAGGATCTGATACGCGTCCATAGTCAAGTGGCGGACCTATCAGGAGTGCGGCGCGGACACGTCAAGATCGCCTGCTCCCAAGCGCTCTTACCGTACTTTCTACCACGCGAGATCTCAAAGTATCGCGCCGAGTTTCCCGATGTCACATTCGGCGTGAACGTGCGCGACCGTATTCAGGCAGAACAGGATCTGGTGACCTTCGAAAGCGATCTGGCACTGGTGTTCGAGCCCGCGCATATGGTCAACTTTGAAGTGCTGCACGCCGTCCATCAGCCGGTTATGGCGGTGATGTCTGCCGCGCATCCATTGGCGGATCGCAAGACCCTCCGGCTGCGGGAATGCCTCGAATACGATCTTGTCTTGCCTGCCCGGCAATTTGGCGTGCGCGTTCTTCTGGATCAGGCTGCTGCGCGATTTGGTGGAAAGCTGGAACCTGCGCTGGAAACCGATAGTTTCGACATGGTGCGCCATTTTGCAGCCTATGGTCACGGGATCGGGTTTCAGATTCCCGTTGGCTTGAACGCTCTTGCCCGACCGGACATGTCCTTCGTTCCAATCGCAGAGCGAGACGTTGCGGGAGGAGAACTCTACCTCGGACATCTCAAAGGACGCACCCTGCCAGTGGCCGCGCTAAAGTTCGCAAATCAGGTCATGACGGCACTATCGTAGGAATAAACGTGATGTCAGGTTTGACCTGATCTTCGACAGCGTCATGCTCGATGCAACTGCGGCAAGCCTTCTTCTGCGTGCGCGTGCAGCATGATATCAAAATGACCGGATTGGGCTCAGAGCAGACACCTGCTGCGTTGTGTTCCAAGGCCGGGTGTGCGGGACTTTCCGGACTTTTGCACCTGCCTCTTTCGCTTGCGCAGAAAGTGTTTGCGCGCGCGGCGAAGAGTTTTCGACGATGCTGCGAATTTCAGCGAACCAGCCGTTCAGCCGTACGGATTCGAACCATCCTAACGCTGCGCGGTTTTTGAGCCCGAAAGGTGCGGGACACTACTTCGGGTTCTGAACCGCGCGAGCGCCGGACCTAGGGCTGGCGCGGCCGGCTGACTATTGCCTCCGAGGTACGAGGCGCGCCCTCTGCTGCTCCTGTCGCTACCTCCGTCGAATTTCACTTAGCGGCTATGTTAATCGATCAGTTTTTTTCCAATCCCAAGTAGGCAGCGGAACGGCCGCCCGTTCTGTCGGAAGCGCGCCAATGCCCCCTGCGGCGCAATCCATTGAGGCGATTGCGGCTTTGTCGTCGGCATCCAGCGCATAACCGAAGAGGTCGAGATTTTCTTTGATATGCTTCGGCGTACGGGAGCGGGGAATAACGATTGATCCCTTCTCGATATACTAGCGCAGCACGATCTGGCTCGGGCTCTTGCCGTGCTTGGCGGCGATCGTCAACAACCTGTTATCGTCAAGAACTTGCCCTTGCCCCAAAGGACTCCAGCATTCGGTCGTGATGCCGTGCTCGTCATGAAATGGGCGAATGGAGTTCCGCTGAAATCGAGGGTGCAATTCGATCTGGTTGACCGAGGGCACGATTCCGGTCTCGGAGATCAGGCGCTCAACGTGATCCTGGTTGAAATTGCAGACTCCGATCGACTTGATCCGGCCCTCGTCGCGAAGACGGATCAGGGCCTTCTATGTCTGGACATACTTGTCTTCCATCGGCTGGGGCCAATGGATCAGATAAAGATCAAGATAATCAAGGTCGAGCCATGCGATAGAACTGTTGAATGCGCGCAGGGCCTGGTCGTAGCCATGATCGAGGATCCAGAGTTTTGTCGTGACAAATAGGTCCTTGCGGGGAACATCGGCTTCCGTGACGGCACGGCCCACACCAGGCTCGTTCTTGTGGGCATGCGCCGTATCGATATGGCGGTACCCCGACCTGATTGCATGACCGATGGTTTCCGGCGCGATCAGGTCAGGGAGGAACATGACGCCGTAGCCTATCTGCGGGATCTGGCTACCGTCGTTCAACTGTAGTTCCGGTGGGGTGACGTTAGTCATTTTGTCGTGCCTTGCTATGTCGAATTTTCGCTTCGCACGCGGCGCATAGGGCGCCAATGCCTCTGGCATCGCAGAAAATTACGGGCCGAAGTCGCTAAGCAAATCGAATGTCGCTACGGAATGATTTGGTGGAGCAATTATGGGATCACTCGAAGGCGTGTCAATATCATTGAAGGTCGGCAGGAAGGATCGCGTTCGGCAATCCCTGATAGCAGACCGGGCGCAGGAACCGGCGGATCGACAGTGTGCCGACGGAGGTTGCGCCGAAGTTGGTGGAGGCGGGGTACGGGCCGCCATGGACCATGCTGTCGCAGACTTCGACACCCGTCGGGAAGCCGTTGGCGAGCACGCGACCGGCCTTGCGTTCGAGCACCGGCAGGAGGCGGCGGGCGAGCGTAGTGTCGCCGTCATTCATGTGCAGCGTCACCGTGAGTTGGCCGTCGAAGCTGCGCGCCACGCGGTCCATTTCCTTGACGTCTTTTGCCACCACGACGAGACCGAGCGGGCCGAAGACTTCTTCGCTCAAAGCATGGTTGCCGAGCCAGTCGGCGGCGGCCACCTTGAACAGGAACGGCTTGGCCTCGCGGCGGTCACACATCGAAGTCAACAGGTCCTGAACGCCCGTCTCCGCACCCATCTTGGCCGCGCCCGAGGTGTAGGCCTCGGCGATGCCGTCGGTGAGCATGACCTGTCCGCCCGCTTCGCTCAATGCCGCGCGTGTGGCCTCGATAAAGGCATCAGAGTCAGACCCTTCGATCACCACCGCGATGCCCGGATTGGTGCAGAACTGGCCCGCGCCCATGGTGAGGGACGCCGCCCAGCCCTGGCCGAGCCCCGCGCCCCGCGCCGAGACTGCCTCGGGTAACATGAACATCGGGTTGACCGAGCCCAATTCGCCGAAGAACGGGATCGGTTCGGGACGTTGCGCGCAGAGATCAAAGAGCGCGCGGCCACCTGCGAGCGAGCCTGTGAAGCCCACGGCCTTGATCAGCGGGTGCTGCACGAGCGCCTGGCCCACGGTGCGGTTGCCGCCTTGGACGAGCGAGAAGACACCCTTGGGTAGGTCGCATTTTTCGATCGCCGCATGAATCGCTTCGGCGACGATTTCGCCGGTGCCGGGGTGCGCGCCGTGACCTTTGACCACGACCGGACAACCGGCCGCAAGCGCCGACGCCGTGTCGCCGCCTGCCGTTGAAAAGGCGAGCGGGAAGTTCGAGGCACCGAACACAGCCACAGGCCCAATCGGGCGCTGCATCATGCGCAGATCGGGGCGCGGAAGCGGCTGACGATCGGGAAGTGCTTCGTCATGGCGGCAGTCGAGATAGTCTCCCGCGAGGATGTGGCTCGCAAACAGACGCAACTGGCCCGTCGTGCGCCCGCGTTCGCCCTGAAGGCGCGCTTCGGGGAGGCCGGTTTCCTCGCTGCCGATCTGGGTGATGACGTCTGCCCGCGCCTCGATCTCGTCGGCGATGGCGTTGAGAAACGCCGCGCGTTCGTCGCGCGTGGTGTAACCGTATGTCCAGAACGCCTCCTCGGCGGTCCGAACGGCTCGATCGACAAGTTCCGGCGTCCCCATCGAGAACGCATGCGCCTCACCATGCGCAGGCTCCGAGCGGAACGTCGCTCCCGTCGAAACCCAGTCGCCTGCGATCAAATGCTTGCCGTGCGGCGTGAATGTCATGGGAATTTCCTTTCATTTAAAGCCAGTCAGGCTCATTTACACCAGCGCAGCACGAGCGGATCGAGCGGCTTGAGCAAGTCGATCAGACGCGCGCGGATCGCGGGGTGCAGCGGTGCGATGGGATGACGGCAGAAGTCCGACGCGATCACGCCACCCTCTACCATCGCGGCCTTGCACGACTGCCAGCCGCACTGGCGGTTTTCGTGGTTGATCGCCATCGCAACACGCCCGTAGGCGGCGGTCGCCTCGTCGACACGACCGGCGTGGTAATGCGTGATGACAGGTTTGATTTGGTCAACGATCATGCCCGAGGTCATCGACCCCGTGGCGCCCGCATCGAGGTCTGCGAGGAGCGTGATCGCTTCTTCACCATCAAATGGCGCCTCGATGGCATCACCGCCTTCGGCGATGAGTGTACGCAGCTTGTTGGCCGCGTGGGGGCATTCGATCTTGAAGAGTTTGACCATTTCGATCTCGGTGGCCATCCGTATGAGGAGCTGCACGGACAGATCGACGCCCGACATTGGCGCGTCCTGCACCATGATCGGGATGCCGACCTCGCCCACAGCCGCGAACTGCTCGAAGGTCTGCCCCGGTGTGCCCTTGAGCGTCGCGCCGTGATAGGGCGGCATCATCATCACGACGTTCGCGCCGAGGCTCTTGGCGAAACGCGCGCGTTCCACCGCGATCTGCGTCGCGTAATGGCTGATCGTCACAATCACGGGCACACGGCCCGCCACATGCTCGAGCGCGAGCCGCGTCAAGATCTCGCGCTCCGCATCTGATAGCAGGAATTGTTCGGAGAAGTTCGCGAGAATACAAATTCCGTCCGCCCCTTGATCGATGAGACAATCAAGCACACGCTTCATCCCCTCGAGATCGAGCGTGCCGTCTGCATTGAATGGCGTCGGAGCAACAGGCCAGATGCCGGTGTAGTGGGTCACTGCAGAAATCCTTTATTTATAGTGATTCGAGTTTCGCAAAAAAGCCGCCATCGGGATGGGTGCGGTCGATGATCTGACTCCGGTCGAACTCAGGAGAGGAGGCCGGAATGTCTTCGCGGTAGTGGCTGCCACGGCTTTCTTGCCGGGCTAGCGCCGCCCGCGCCATCATGCGCGCGGTTTCGATCAGGTTGTCGGTCTCAATGAGGTGAACGAACGCCTCTGGGGTATCGGCGCGGGTGTTGGTTTTCAGGCGCTGCTGCAACTCGTCGAGCTCCGCCAACAGCTGCGTCAGCCCTGCCTCGTTTCGCAGGATCAGAAGCTGCCGGTTGGCGGCCTCCTGTAGTTCGGCGCGAAGGCGAGGGCCGGTGTCGCTGCCCTGCCGCGCAAACCCGGCAAGGAACACCAAATGTGGATCGGCGATATTGCCCAGATCCTGATGCGGGCGCGATGCTGCGCGCCTGGCCGCCGCCGCGCCGCCGCGGGCGCCGAAGACCTGGCAGGTCATTGCCATATTTCCGCCCAGCCTGTCGGCCCCGTGCGGACCAGCCGCGGTTTCGCCGGAGGCGAACAGCCCCTTGAGCGATGTTTCTGCATTCTCGTCGATGCGTAGACCGCCATTGATCGCATGTGCCGAACAGGTGATCTGCACCGGATCGGTATAAAGATCGATGCCCTTCTCATTGTACCATTCGTGGGTGAGCGGCCACATCCGCGCAAAAGAGCGCGATGTATCGGACAGCAGCCGGTCGAAATCGCAGCCCCTGAAATCCAGGAAGACGCCACCCTTGTCCGTGCCGCGGCCGTCGTTGATGGCGCTCTGGATCGAGATTTCGATGTAGCGCGAGATATCGGACGAGCTGAACGGAAAGTGCCGCTCCTTCTCCTGTAGGACCTCGGCCGCCGTCAGACCCTCGGGCAGATAGTCCGGCATGAAGGGCTTGCCGCTACGGTCCGTCAGGTTCGGATGCGCGTCCCACAGGTAATTGCCGAAGAGGTTGATGAAGGGATCGATGATGCTGACCCCGGCCTGCATGAACTCCATGTTGGCAAGCTGCGCGCCGGCGCGATATGCCATCGCATAGCCATCGCCGGTGATATCCGAGGGGTAGAGGTTCTTGGCGAAAAGCTGGCTGGCACCGCCGGTGGTCATGATTACGGATTTGGCCCGAATCACGACCGGACTACCGTCTGCGTCCAGGGCAAAAGCGCCGTGACATTCCCCGTCTCTTACCAGCAAGCCGACCACCATTATCCGGTCGCGGACCTTGACCCCCCGACTGGAGGCTTCCTGACCCAGAGCCTTGATGATCGGCTTAAAATGGTCTTTCAGCACATGCGACCGTGGTTTGGACGAAAAACAGGCGCGAAACGCGAGGTAGCCATCATTTTCGCGCTCGAAGTGGACTCCTTTGCCTTCCAGATACTGCAGCGAACTCTCGGCTTCGGTCACCAGGATATCCACCAGCCTGGGGTCAGCCATGCCTTGGGCCGCCGTCAGGATGTCATTGGCGAAGACCTCCGGGCTGTCGTTCGGGTCTCCGGCTCCGTCGGGAACGTTGTAAGCGCCAACCTCGGCCACGCTGTAAAAAGTCGCCCCGCTCTTGCGAAACTCGTTCTTGACGACGACAGTCACCTCGGCCCCGCCATCGCTGGCGGCGAGAATGGCGCGCAGCGCAGCCCCGCCGCTGCCGATGACCAAAACGTCTGTGGTGATCGTTTCGAAATTCGTCATGCTGGTCTCCTCAGGTAAAATGGTGCGGCGCGATCTTTTTCAGCTTGTCCGAAACGGTGATCGGGAAAGGGATCTGACTTTGTACGTGCCGTTCGAGATCAACGCCCGGCGCGATCTCTATGAGTTCGAGTCCCTGCCTGGTCAGTCGGAACACAGCGCGTTCAGTCACGTAAAGGACGTGTTGCCCCCGCTGCAGGGCGAGTTCGGCGCTAAAGGTGATCTGCTCGACCTCGGGAACGAATTTTGAATGGCGCCCCTCGGTGGCGATATCCAGTTTTCCGTCAGTCACGGCCACATCGAGACCGCCGGCCGAAAACGAGCCGCAGAACACGATGCGGGGCGTGCGGCTGATGATGTCGATGAAACCGCCGCATCCCGGAACGATGCCGTTGAACTTGGACACGTTCACATTGCCCGTGGCGTCGATCTGTCCGCAGCCCAGAAAGGTGATGTCGAGGCCGCCCCCCTGGAAGCAATCGAAGACACTGGTGCTGTCTATGATGGCGTCGGGGTTGATGTTGGTGCCAAAGATCGCGCGATCCCCTGGAATTCCGCCGACCGACCCGTGTTCGGGAAAATAGGTGGTATGCGGGGCCGAGCCGCGTTCATGAAGGATCTTCGGCACCTCGATCGGCATGCCAACCCCCAGGTTGACGGTCTCGCCATCTCTGACCTCCGCGCTTGCACGGCTTGCCACGATGCGCGAAATACCCGGAGGGGCGGCACCAACCGATTTCGTTGGCAGCTTGACCTCACCGGTCAGCGCCGGGTTCAGCGCCTCACCGCCGGACACCGGCTGATCGGGCACCACCACTACCGCGTCGACAAAGATGCCGGGAATCTCGACCATGCGCGGGTGGAGCGAACCCGATTGGGTCATGCGCCGCACTTGCACGACGACCTTGCCACCCGAGGCCTTGGCCGCTTGGGCGATAATCCGTGCGCCCAGAGAGACCGGTTCATCCTCGAAGCTGATATTGCCGTTCTCATCGGCGGTCGTCCCCCGCAGAAAGGCGACGTCGACCGGGACCACGTCGTAGGCGAGATGAATTTCGCCTTCGATATCAATGTGGCGCGCCAGAGATTGTGTTGCGGCGGTGTTCATGCATCCGCCTTCTACGGCAGGGTCGACGAATGTCGACAGCCCGATCCTGGTGATCGTCCGTCGCCGTCCGGCCGCGCAATCCCGCAGCATCTGGAATATGGTGCCCATCGGCATGACATGTGCCTCGAAGGCGTCATCTTTCAGCAGGGCGGTATACTTGGAGGTTTTCAGATAGCTGTAGCCGCTACCGATTGCGCGCTTGACCATGCCGCGATGGGCAAGGTTCTCCAACCCGCGACCTTCGCCCATACCAACGATGATGGGGTGCATTTCGGTCAGTGCCGCAGGCGAACCGGTTCGGTCATACCGCTGACCTAAGGAACGTAGCAGCGCATCCGGTGTCAGGACGTTCTCGCAACCGCAGATCGCCAGGGTCGCGCCGTCCTGCACCAGATCGGCCGCATCATCGGCCGATATGATCTTGACCGGTTTCATGCTTCTTTCCTCATTTCAGCCCAAAGTCCTTCTCGATTGCCGCCGCCGTCTGATTCAGCTTCTGGGCCAGCCTCGGGACCAGTGCCTCGGGCATCCGTATCGACGGTGTGGCTATGTTAATACCGTGGGTGATCGGCCCCGCGCCGAGGCGCAGAGGCACCGCGACCGAGGAGACACCATCTTCGAATTCGCTGATGTTGGTGCTAAATCCGCATTCCCGTACTTTTTCACGCTCCGCACGGAGCCTCTCTGCATCGCAGATGGTGAACTGCGTGAATTGCGAATGTTCCTGCTTCAGGAACTCGGCAAACTCTTCATCCGACAACTGCGCCATGAACACTTTGCCCATCGAAGTGCAATGCAGCGGCGAATGTGCGCCGATCAGACTATTGAGGTTCAACAAACGATTGGCGCGCTGGCTGGCCGCGCGGTGCAGGTAGATCGTGTTGAACCCGTCCCGCTGACCCAGATGCGTTACCTCTCCGATCTCGTCGGAGAGCCGTTGCAAATGCGGCGCGCTGACCTCCACCACATTAAGTTGATTGGAGCTGTTGGTGGCCAGCCGCATCAGCGCCGGACCCAGAAGGTATTCCTCGCTGACCTCATCCTGTCGCACGAAACCGACGGCTTCCAGCGTCTTCAGCAGATCGAATACCGTGCCTTTGCTGATCTCCAGCTCGGCGGCAATCGCGCTCGGCCCTTTCGATCCCGCGCCAATGGCTTCGATGACTGCTGCGGCACGTAGGACGGATCGGACCGGTTTACGGGGTTGGGGCATCTTGGCTTCCTTCTTTGTCGCCGGGGCTACTGGTGAGGCTCGGTCCGCAGGACCTTCACGATCGTGTCGCCAACGGCGCAAAGGGTGGCCTCCTGATTGCGGATCTCCGCGCTCATGAGAACCTTGCGGCGGTCGAGGAGCAGTTCGGTTATTTCCACGGTCGTCTCGATCGTGTCACCGATGAAAACCGGCGCGATCATCTTCAGGCGAAACTCCTGCGCAGCGTAGCCGGGCGGGGTTAGGCGGTTTCCGATCATCTCGACCGTGGCGCGAGAGACGAAACCCGGCAGCAAAGAGCCATGCGCCACGCGCCGACCTAAGTGCTCCCTGGCATAGATTTTGTCAGTATGATTGGGGTGAAAGTCCCCGACGATCCCGGCATAGAGATAAACATCAGATTCGCCGATCGTCTTGCGGATGCTGTAGCGTTCTCCGACTTTCAGGCGCTTCATAGCGTCGCTAGCAATCATCAAACTCTCCTTCAGGAAAAGGTTTCAGGCAGGAACAGGACGATCCCTGGGATAAAGATGATCGCGAGGATCAACGCTGCGAAAGCTGCGACGAAGATCATCGTTTCTCGAACGATGACAGGTGTTGGAACGCCTGCGATCTTTCCCGCTATTAGGATGCATAGACCGAAGGGCGGGGTGACGAGGCCCAGTGCCGCTGTCATGACAATCACCATCGCCATGTGTAGCGGGTCGATCCCCGTCACGGCGGCGACTTTCTGGGCGATCGGCAGGAAGATGATCATTGCAGGCACGCCGTCGATGAAGCATCCCATCACCAGGAAGATCAGTACGATGAAGATCAGGCCGCCCTGGCGACCGATGTCATATCCCTCGATCATTTCACCCACGATATTCGGCACCTTCAGGAAGGCGATCATCCAACCAAAGGCAACGGCTGCGGCTATGGCAAAGGTGGGAAGCGCCACCATCAGCACCGCTTCGCGGGTGATCCGGGGCAATTCCTTCAGCGAAATGCTGCGCAGGATGACGATCAGCACCACCGCATAGGCAACGGCCACGACGCCCGCTTCGGTCGGGGTGAATATCGCGCCCAGGATGCCGCCGATGATGATGATCGGAACGCCCATTGGTAGGATCGCGCGGCGTGCTGCATGCAGAAACCGGCGTCGGTCCGGCCTTTGTTCGCGGTGCATGCCGTCGCGCACTGCCCGGCGGTAAGCGATTGCCATCTGTGACAGCCCCACGAGCAAGCCTGGCACGATCCCAGCCATAAACAACGCGGTGATCGACAAGTTCGCCAGCGATCCGTAGACGATCATCAGGACGCTGGGCGGAATGATTGCACCCATAGTTGAGGAGGCGGCAGTGATCGCAGCGGAAAAGCCCGGCGAATAGCCCTTCTTAACCATGGCGGGGATCACCATGGAACCGACGCCGGCCGTATCGGCGGAGGCCGTTCCGGAGACCGAGGCGAACATCATCGACATCAGCACGTTGACCTGAGCAAGCCCGCCTCGGATATGGCCGACCATCGCCTGGGCTAAGTCGAAGAACCGCTCCGCAATATTGCCCTGGTTCATCAGGAAGCCGGCTAGGATGAAAAACGGGATGGCCAGCAATGGGAAATAATCCAGCGCCGCATACAGCCGCTCGACCACCAGGACCGGCGGCATCCCCGCTACCATCATGCTCAGGAAGGTTGATGTGGCGAGGCATAGCGCCAGCGGCACTCTCACCACAAGCAGCACGATGAAACTGCTGAACAGCAGCGCGATTTCAGGCGCGTTCGACATTTTCGCGGTCCTCGTCGATAAAGAGTTCCAGCAGTTCGACACAGCCGTAGAACAGAAAAAGCGCACCCGAGACAGGCATGATCAACATCGTGTAGCCCTGCGGGATACCAAGGCTGAAGCTGAAGCGGCGCATCCCGGTCTCAGCAAAGCTGATGCCGTTGATCAGCAGTACAGCGCCGAACCCCGCAAAGATCGCAGCGGTCAGCGCCAGCAGCCAATGTTCAGCCGGACTACCCGCCGGGACCCAGCGGCCTATGAGGTCGACATTGAAGTGATCGCGCCGACGGGCCGCTGCCGTGCTGCCCAGAAAAGCGATCCAGATAAAGCACATGGTTGCGAACTCGGCTGACCAGATCAGCGTGGTACCGATCAGGTTGCGTGCCACCAGTTCTGCCAGCAACGTGGCGCTCATAAGGACGGCTAACAGAACACATAAATTCAACGTGGTTGTTTCGAGTAGGCTCGCGACGCGGCCTAAGAGTTCGACATGGCGGGACATCGCTGCCTACTCCTTTTTTAGGTTTGCCACTAGTGTGGTTTATAGACCTTGAATGGCACTCAGTATGTCTTCAGCACCGGCACCCTTTGCAACTCGGTCATAAAGATCGCCAAGAGGTGCGCGGAAGGCTTCCTTGTCAACCTCCGTGATGATCGCGCCCTCTGCGACAAGCCCTTCGACTGCGCGCTCTTGGGCCGCGACCGATTCGTCCAGCAACTGTTGGCCGGCGGTGGCGAAAGCCTCTTTCACGGCGGGTTTGAGGTCTTCGGGGATCTTGTCCATCGCGTCGTCACCCATCAACACCAGGGCAACATAGAAAGAATGATCCGTCCGCGACAGGTATTTGGCGGCTTCGTGGATCTTGTAGGTGTAGAGGATGTCCGGCGCATTCTCGACAGCCTGTACCACCCCCTGCCGCATCGCTGCGACCACTTCAGGCATCGGCATGTTGACCGGGTTGGCGCCATACCCGCCCCAGACTTCGGCCTCGATTGGGTTGCCTTGGACGCGCATTCGCAGCTCAAGTGCTTTCATGTCAGTAGGGCTTTCAACTTCGCCTTCTGAATTTGCAACCCAGCGGCTGCCGACGGTGCTCGGCGCCATCAACTGAAGCCCTAGGTCGGCGTCCGTTACCTTGGTCTGCATCATTGACCAGACCGAACTGTCCGGCGCCATGGCGGCTCGGTAGGTGTCATAATCCTTGAAGATGTAGGGCACGCTGAAAATCTGGAACTCGGGCAGGAAACTTGCGAAGTTGGCTCCCCCGACAACGGCGATGTCGAGAGAACCACTACGCAAGCCCTCGATCATGCTGGCCTCATTGCCGAGCTGCTGGTTCGGATAGATTTCCAGCGCAACCTTGCCGTCGGTGTTCTCCCTGAGGTTCTCATCGACCAGGCTCAACGTGCGGTAGTACAGCCCGTCTTCATTGGATTCCGTTCCGGCTGTCAGTACGATCTCCTGCGCGCTGACGGCTGATGCCATCACAGCCAGAGAACATGCCGCAGCGGACAGAAGCCGCGTCATCTTGTTAGTAAGTTCCATCTTGGGTCTCCTCCATATGTACGAATGATCCGTACGGCGTACTGGTTATGGGGAGGGCGTATATCTGTCAAATTTATTCGTACGCCGTACGGTCTGGCCGTACTCTATCTTGAATTACACTTCTGAAGCGCAATCAAAAGGATTCAAACACGTACCGGGCCTAAACACAGTTCTAAAGTTTGCGGGTGACCGATGGATCTGGAGGTCACGTCCGTCAAGGTGGTGTAATTTCCAGAGTGGCCTGAGGTTATAATCAGGCGGCCAGGGTTGTGATGTTGAGAATGGGGTCGGTCTCCTCGGCGTCGATTTCCGCGATAGCTTCGACCATAATGTATCGGCTGGCGGTCTGCCATTCATCGTTCTGTTCGAACAACACGGCGCCGATCGGACGGGCGATGGAGGCCTCGTTCGGGAAGAACACCACGACGTCGGCGCGGCGCTTCACCTCCTTGTTGAGGTGCTCGATCGGGTCGAGTGCAGCTTGGTGCGGCGCTGCCTGGGAAAGCCCATGTAGGCCAGGACGTCCTGTTCGGCGCGGAGCATCCGCTCCGCGAGCTTGGGATGGCGCTGCTCGAAGGCGTCAATCAGCTTGGCCCAGCGGTCTTTCGATGCCGCGAGCGTGTCAAGATCAAAGGCGGCTCTGTGCGCCGCGGTGACGCTCGGGCGGTCCTTCTTGCCGGCACAGGCCAGCGCGTTGCGCATGAAATGCACGCGGCAGCGCTGGACGGTCGCGTCGCGTACCTTGGCCACCGCGGCCTTCAGCCACTTGTGATCGTCGGCGACGACCAGGCGTGTACCGCGCAGGCCGCGATCTGCGAGAGAGCGGAGGAATTCGTCCCAGAAGACCTCTGCCTCGCTGGGCTCGACGGCGACAGCCACAATGGCCGCGACACTGACGATCCGGCCGCCGCCGGGGACTTTGATATAGGTGGCGTCGAGCCACAGGTTCGACCATCCGCCTTTCAGCGGGCGGTGCAGGAACGCTGCGACCCGCTCATCGATCTCGCCGCAAAGCCTTGAGACTTGGCGCTTTGACACGCAGGTCACCCCCGCTGATGAACGCGCTGAGCATCCACGACTGGAAGGCTCATTGCTTCGCCGTTGGTGATGCCGCTAATTGTTTTAGTGCTGCGCGGGCCTTCCAAGTCCACGAAACTGCGGGCGCATTCGCGACGATCAGAATGGCGCTCAATGCCAGTTCACCTGTCGAGAGTGCTTGGTCCAGTAACTGATACCATTTTGCTCCGGTCCAAGCCGTAGTTGCAAAGCACATGTATTTACCGCTGGAGCTACCGTAGCGAATTTTCGCTGATGCCCGCATTCGCCCACGTTGCGTGTGCGGCGATCGGTAGCAAAGTCCCGCTCCTTGTGAATTGGTGGCGCTTGATATGCTGCGATGTGCATGAACAGCCGTATTTCCCGCCGCGGGCGACACCGGAATTCGTGCGGTCGCAGAAGATTTCACGCCGCGAGCGCGCGCAGCATAAAAATCGAAGGTCTGGGTTGGGCTCAGAGTCCGCATTCGCCGCGTGCCGCCCCAATGTCTGGTATGCCGGCGTACCCTATCCATCTGTATGAATTGGCGGCTACCTTAGAAGCCTATTTGATGTCGCCGCTTCCAATCCGCGTCAATCCGTCAAAGTCGATTTCCTGCTTCTGTTCCTCAGTCAGATCCGGCCGGATTTCCGATACCGGCTTAGGCCCGAAGACGTCCCACATTACCGCATGCGTGCCTGTACCCCAGCGATAAACCCAACCAACTGCGCACCCATCGGTCCCGATCAGATTGGCGATCGCGACGCCTTCACCTTTGTCATGGTCCACTGTTTACTGACTTCCTGCACTTTGGCGCTGCAATCGCGGCATCGTGTTCCCCGGCCTAACCTGCACAGCATGACGCAATTGGTGGATGTTGGCTGACTACTCTTCCTTGAAGGAGCTCACTTCACGGGGGGACATCCAAAGTGGTTCGCCCCAAAATTTCTTTGCTTTCAAATTCTGTGGTCGGGCTCCGTGGCGGCGTCGACGATCGCCAGAACCTTGAAGGGGTCACAGCCGATGGCGCGGGCGAGAACGACCAGTTCGACGACGTCGACCCGGCGCTGGCCGCTTTCAATTCGCGCCACGAGGGATTGATGGCACTTGAGCTTGATCGCCAAGTCCTCCTGCCCGAGTCCCGCCTTGATGCGGGCGTCGACCAATGCTTGGCAGAGTGCCACCTGTCCCGTGCTTCTGATTGTCTTTGCCACGCGTCACATACCTTTTGTGACGTCGCTAGCGGATGAAATCTGTTATCTAAAAAGTAGATATATGAGGGTGTTATCGGCGTCTGGTTTCCATGGGCTGCAAGTCTGATGTTCCCGAGGTTGCCCATCAATCCCCTACCAATTGCAGAAACCGGCCATAGTCTTCACTGACTTCGCGCGCTTCCTCGAAGGCACGGGCGCGTTCGCTGTCGAGGCAACGGAAGTAGCTCTGGATATCCTGGATGTAATTCTCGAAATCGCCACGGATGATGTCCGCATAGTCCCGCGCCGCCTGCGAATCACTTGGCAGGAAAGGACGGGCCGGGGCGAAGCAGGATTCCGCCAAAACCGGCCCGGGAACGCAGATCAGAAGGACCATAGCTTGCAATGGGAGCAGGCATGTCAACCTTGGGTTTCTCAAACCTGTTATCTCCTTGATCGCAGACACTGGCCGTGACTAGTGTTTGCGTGACCAAACTACAGCTAAAGCACGATATTATATCTTGCGGTTGATAGTATACTATCGTAACTTTGGGCTTCAAGTGGGAATGCCCGGACGTTGCGTCTTTGGAGAAAGCGTGAGCCGGGCCATGAACTGGGACATCGAAGCACCAAATGTGGTTACGGAAGCACGTTTCCGCGAACTCGTGGAAAGCGGCTATAGCGCAGAAATCTTGTGCCAGGAGTCGGCACATAAGAAAGGCCCCAGCTACTACGGGGTCTGGATCATGCGCGTCGTCT
This sequence comes from Cognatishimia maritima, assembly GCF_900129685.1. Classification (GTDB taxonomy): domain Bacteria; phylum Pseudomonadota; class Alphaproteobacteria; order Rhodobacterales; family Rhodobacteraceae; genus Cognatishimia; species Cognatishimia maritima. The sequence continues at coordinate 24,270 of NZ_FQWM01000012.1, forward strand.
CTGACGAGGGCGTGGAGAAGCTGCTGGTCACGGCCCGCACGCGGACGACCTATAACGATATCAAGATTCGCGAGTTCAAGACGATCTCTGGCGTGGTATCTTTCTTCATTGGCCTTGGCTTTGCGCATGTCGACCTGCCGCTGGAGGCAGGTACAAGCCGTACTCATAAACTTGCGCCTTTGGACAAGGGCACTCGCAACTAACCTCGTCTGTCTCTGGCTGGTCGCCGCGCCAGCTTCAGCGCAAATGGTGTTGGTCATGGAGAGCGACGGCTCTCTGCCCCCAACCCGGTCTCAGAGTAGTTTTGCACGGAACTACAATGACCGCGTTTGTCAGGGATCGGCGTCCGATGGTTTGGCCATTCTTGGTGAGACGGAAGCGGCGCCCAAGCCTGACGCGCTGAGGTTTGCAGCACTCGCCCAGCCAGCACACCTGCCCCGCGCAGACGTTCTCTCGGGCATCGAGACAATGGCCCTGCGCTATGCCAGCCATCCCGGTTTGCGCCGCGCAGAGCTCTCCGTGACCGATTGGCTGACTGGACCTGTCGCGTTTTTGTGCCGCCCCATGTGCTCGTTTAGGCTACTTTCCGTTCGAAAGCGACCGGGCTTTTCCAGCCCAATGCTGAGTGC
>NZ_FQWM01000001.1:0-777048 GCF_900129685.1 Cognatishimia maritima
GAAGGAATGGGATATTGCCACTGTGAAAGCTGCCGCTCCTGGTCGGCGTCTCCTGTGAACGGCTTTACGCTCTGGGATCCTCAAAACCTAGAGATCACGGAAGGCGAAGGCCATGTTGGCGAGTACCACAAGACTGAAAACAGCCATCGTAAATTCTGCACGAAATGTGGCGGGCACCTCATGACTGATCATCCGGGAATGGGTTTGGTGGACGTCTTTTCGGCAATGCTCCCAGAACTTGAATTCAAGCCCGGATTACATGTCCACTATGGCGAAAAAGCCCTGTCCGTTCCCGATGGTCTGCCGAAATTTGCCGACCTGCCAAAGGAGCTTGGTGGCTCGGGTGCGCAGCTTGCAGAATGAAACCAATCTGTCTTCAGGGCCGAAGGTTACTGGCAGCGCTTAAACCGAACTGCTTACCGCCAAGATCGACCGCTCGTTGTGCTTGCAGCGGGCGGCTGTTTTCCGCGTTCCCCTTCAGAGCAGCGTGAAGTGATGCACATATTGCCGACATCGGAGCGCATGCAACGAATGCTCACTTCGTCCGCATAATCGATATCAGATTCCATTTTATGGAACCCCTAAGTCTCCACAAATCGTTTGCGCACGAAATCAGCTTGCCACTTCCACGGCCAGAAGTTCACGTTATTCATTCATCTTCTCCCCATCCATCCCACCTCTGCCCAAAAAACAACCATCCACAGTGTAATGTGGATAACTGTCACGCTAACGTTACGGAATCAGCCTAGCCGTTTGTCAAATGCATATATCATGGGGCTTGTCAGAAACTTGCCGCGATATATAGTAGAGATAGAGCAGGGCGGGACGTCCCGCCCGAATGCTGGAAAATCAGGCAGTTGGGCGGAGGGTGAGTCCCAAATGGACGGCGATTTCAGGACAGAGTTTGTGCATCAACCCGGCGGGTTGAAACAGCACCCGGCCTTGGTGCTCAATGCGGATTATCGACCTTTGTCGTACTACCCGCTGTCGCTTTGGCCTTGGCAGGATGCGATCAAGGCGGTCTACATGGACCGGGTTGATATCGTCGCGGAATATGACACCTATGTGCACAGTCCGAGTATCGAGATCAAAATCCCCTCTGTTGTTGTCCTCAGAGATTACGTCAAACCAGTAAAGCGCGTGGCCTTCACGCGCTTTAATCTTTTTTTGCGGGACGAATTTTGTTGCCAATACTGCGGGTCGCGCGGCGATCTGACCTTTGACCACGTGGTGCCGCGTGCGGCGGGCGGGGTGACAAGCTGGGAAAATGTGGTGGCGGCCTGTAGCCCGTGCAATTTGAAAAAAGGTTCCAAAAGCTTGCAGCGCGCCAATATGCATCTGCGCAAACCCCCACGTCAGCCACGCGCAGAGGAATTGCGGAACATGGGCCGGAAATTCCCGCCGAATTTCCTGCACGAAAGCTGGGTCGACTTCTTGTATTGGGACGCGGAACTCGACGCTTAAGATTACTCAAAGGGCTGACCCTGACCGCGGGTGGGGGTGAAGCCCCCGCCCATGGGGGCGGTCGGGGGCTGCCCGACCTATTGGTCGGGCAAAAGGCCTTTAAGCCGCTACTTTGGATCTTTGCAGCATCCCAAACAGATCACGCGGATCATCCGGGTCGGCCAGCATGTCCAGCATATCGGCGAACTCGGTGCCTTTCACACGATCCCGCACATAGCGCAGGGCCGAGAAATCCTCGATCGCAAAGCCAACGCCGTCAAACAGTGTGATCTGCTTGTCATCCCGACGCCCGGTTTTGGCACCAGTGATGACCTCCCACAGTTCGGTGACAGGGAAATCCTCCGCCATCTGCTGAATTTCACCTTCGATGCGGGTTTGTTCCGGGAATTCGACAAACACATCCGCGCGTTCGAGAATACCCGCCGCCAATTCGGTTTTGCCGGGGCAATCCCCACCAATCGCGTTGATGTGCACACCTGCGCCAACCATATTGTCCGACAGGATCGTGGCGTTTTTCTTATCCGCCGTGCAGGTCGTCAGGATCTGCGCGCCATGCATTGCTTCTTCGGGGGTTGCGCATTTCACAACCGACACGCCCATGCCCGCAAGGTTGCGCGCGCATTTCTCCGTCGCGGCCTTATCGGTGTCGTAAAGACGCACTTCGGTAATGCCAACAATCGCCTTCATCGCCAAAGTTTGGAATTCCGACTGCGCGCCATTGCCGATCATCGCCATGGTCGTGGCCCCCTTTGGCGCAAGGTATTTCGCCGCCATGGCAGAGGTCGCCGCCGTCCGCAGCGCGGTCAGCAGGGTCATCTCGGTCAGCAGCACCGGATAGCCGGTGTAAACATCCGCCAACAGGCCAAAGGCCGTCACGGTTTGCAGCCCCTCAGAGGTGTTCTTTGGGTGGCCGTTCACATACTTAAACCCGTAGGCCTCACCATCAGAGGTTGGCATCAGTTCAATCACGCCAACGTCAGAGTGGCTCGCCACACGCGGGGTTTTGTCAAACAGCTCCCAGCGTTTGAAATCATCTTCGATGTATCCGGCGATCTCTATCAGCATTTGTTCAATGCCGATGTGATGCACAAGCCGCATCATATTGTCGACGCTCACAAAAGGGACGAGGGCTTTGTCAGAAGGTTGGGTCATAGTGGGCTCCTTCAGGCGGTTCGGCGGGTGAGGTGGATGCCTGCAATCATGCAGCGCACGGACCCGCCGGCAGTTTCAATGGTGGGAACAGAAAGCGGCAGCGGTTCTGCCGATTTTTCGATGATGGCCAGTTGATCCGGGCGCAGAGATTTCAGCGCGCGGGTCGAAAGGGCCAAGCGGCGCTTGTGGCCGGTCAGTTCGATGGCATTGCCCGCGAATTCACCGATTTGGTCATGGGTCAGGTCGACAACTTCACAGCCGGATTCCTCCAAACGATTGGCAACCGTACGGCGGCGTTCGGCATCCACGATCATATCCAGACAGACCAGCGCATAGTCGGTGCCAATGCCCATCAGCACGTTGGTGTGATAGACATCGCGCCCCTGGGCGTCTTTGGCCTCAAAGGCAATCGGTTCAAAGTTGAAATGGGTGCAGAACCGCTCCAATATCACGGGGTCTGCGCGGTTTGATTTCACGGTGTAGGCAATGCGCCCCATGTGATCCAGAACCATCGCGCCAGTGCCTTCCAGCGCCAGATCGTCGGCTTCCAGACCGGAATAATCAATCACATCCTGCACACGGTATTCGGCTTTCAGCATCTCGATCACGTCATACCGGCGTTCCAAGCGGCGGTTCTTGGCAAACATCGGATAGATCGCCACATGGCCGCCGGCATGGGTCGAGAACCAGTTGTTGGGGAAAACGCTGTCGGGTGTTTCAGTCCCCATGTCGTCAAACACATGCACGCGCACGCCTGCCTCGCGCAGATCGGCAACCGCTTGATCAAACTCGGCCAGCGCCGCCTCTGATGTGGCCGCGGCCTCGCGATTGCTCAGCGTCTGAAACGCGTTGTCATCTCGCGTCTCGGGGTTTGAACAGAAATGGTGTGGACGGATCATCACCACAGATTGTGGTGCTTGGATCGACTTCATAGGTGGCTCCGTGTTGGGCGATCAAAGATTTTGCGACCCAGAGAGGAGGCCGCGAGGTCGACCATCAAAGTCGCCGTGCGCCCGCGCTCATCCAGGAAAGGGTTCAACTCGACAAGGTCCAGAGAGGTCATCAACCCGCTGTCATGCAGCATCTCCATAACCAGATGCGCCTCGCGCACCGTGGCACCACCGGGCACCGTTGTGCCTACGGCTGGCGCGACGCTGGGGTCTAGGAAATCGACATCCAGCGACACATGTAGCAGGCCGTTTGCTTCAGCAACACGCTTCAGGAAGGCCGCTAAGGGTTTCGCGATGCCGCTTTCGTCGATTTCCCGCATGTCGTGACGGTGGATTTGGCTGGCCATCAATGCTTCGCGTTCGGCGGTATCGACCGACCGCAGCCCGATGATGCAAACGTTTTCTTGCGGAATTGGCTGTTTGACCTTCGGAAAGCCCTCAAACCCTTCGCGCCCGGTGAAATAGGCCAACGGCGTGCCGTGCAAATTGCCGGAGTCGGTTGAGGTCGGTGTGTGGTAATCACTATGTGCATCCAGCCAAAGCACAAACTGAGGCCGGTTTTGTGCGTTAGCGTAGCGCGCGACTCCGGTCACCGTCCCAGCAGCCAAGCTGTGGTCACCGCCCAGAAAGATTGGCAGGCCCTTTTGCATTGCGGCTTCGGCCGCATCGGCCAGCGCTTCGGTCCAAGCGATGGTTTCGGACCAATAGTGGATTTTCGCATCCGGCGCGGTCAGGGACTTTTCTGCTCGGGTGACATCGCCTTGATCAATGACCCTATGCCCCAGCTCTTCAAGGCTTTCGACAAGTCCAGCGGTGCGGTAGGCATCCGGCCCCATCAGGCAGCCCCGTCGTTGCTTGCCGGAATCCACCGGCGCCCCAATAAGTATGCATGTCTGTTGTGTCATATCCCGCTCCGGCTGTTCCCATGGTCAGAGTGCTAAGACATGTCTACCAGCCAAAATGGGTTGCATTTTAGCCCTCAAATCGCGCATAACGGACCCAATTTGATCAAAACGGAAGTGTTTTATTCCACTATGGATAGTATGGATCGCAAATTGATTTCAGCCCTGCGGCATGACTCGCGCGCATCTTTATCTGACCTTGCAGCGGCGCTTGGTGTCTCGCGCACGACGGTACGCGGCAGACTGGAACGGCTGAAAGAACGCGGCGACATTGTCGGCTTTAGTGTTGTCCTGAAGGAAGACATTCAAACCGACCCAATCCGGGGCCTGATGCTGATTGGCATCGAAGGACATGGCGCAGAACGTATTATCCGTCAGCTGCGCGGCATGCCGAATGTGAAAACCATCCATTCTACAAATGGTCGGTGGGATTTGATTGTGGAACTGGGCACCGACACATTGGCAGAATTTGACGACGTGTTGGGCCAAATCAGGCGTCTACAGGGGGTCGCAACCAGCGAAACCAACCTGCTGCTGGCGACACGAAAGACCGGCTAGGAATTTCCGGGTCAGTCTTTTTTCAGCGCAACCCAAAGCCATCCCGCGGCGAATGCCAGCGAGGCTAGAGCGTTCAGATTGGCCATGGTAAAGCCAAGCATTTGCCAAGGGATCTCATCACAGCGCACCAGCGGAGCATTCATGATCTGGTTAAACAACTCATCCGTATTCAGCCCGCCGATAGAAGAGGACGTGCAGGATGTCGGCCCTTCCCACAGTTTGCGTTCAACGCCGGAATGGAAGATGCCGATACCTGCTGTCGTCAGCATTGCTACCACGCCAAGCCACGCCAAGGCGCGTGCTTTCAGGGCCAGTGCCAGCCCGCCAATCAAAATGGCCGCGAAATGCGGGTAACGTTGCCAGTAGCACATTTTACACGGTGCATAGCCGCCGATGTACTGAAACCCCCATGCGGCCAAGATCATGCCTAGGGAGGCAAGTGTCAGCAGCAGTGTTGCGCGTTGCCGAGTCATTTCAGACATCACAGAAACCTCACAGCCAAAAAGCCGCCAAAGAGGATGGCGAGAAAGAGGGTGAACATCAACCCAAGCCGTTTTTCGATGAAGTTTCGGATCGGGCTGCCGAACTTCCAAAGCAATGCGGCGACGATAAAGAACCGCAGCCCACGGGCCAGAATGGAGGTCGCAACAAAGGTTGCAATCGGCATGCCCGTCCAGCCCGACATGATCGTGATGACTTTATATGGGAACGGTGTAATGCCCGCGCCCAGCACGGCCCAGAATCCGAAGTCATTAAAGCGGGTGTTGAACTCGGCCATGGCGTCGCCTTTACCCAGACTTTCCAAAATGGGCTGACCAAGTTGCTCAAAAGCAAAGGCCCCGATGGCATAGCCCAGCACACCACCTGCAACAGACGATACCATCGCAACCAGCGCGATCAGCCACGCGCGGTGTGGGGCGGCAAGGATCATTGGGATCATCATAATGTCGGGCGGAATGGGAAAGACAGAGCTTTCGACAAAGCTAACAAGCGCCAGCGCCCAAAGCGCCTGCGGGTGATCCGCAAGGCGCATGGTCCAGTCATAAAGTCGTTTCAGCATAGCCACCTCAACATCGCCGGTGTCTGCCTGCGGTAGTTCGAATTGGAGTGCAAGAGAAAACTCGATCTTTTGGCAGAACTGCGCCGATTTGGAGCGCAAAGAGCAGTATTAGATTAAGTAGAGGTCTAAACAATTTAAAAACAATAAGTTGCGAGGTATTTATGGGCAATACTGAGATAAAGTGTACATTATATATTTGCCGTTACAATTTGAAATAATTCAATTTTCTTGTAATGACTCTGTCAATTGCGTGTTACAGTTAAAGTGCGACGTTAGCCGTTGTAAAATATCTTAATATCCAGTTATCCCTAGATCGAATGTGGATAACCTGTGTAAGCGCGTCGTCATGCAGTGGGAATGCAAAGGCACGCCGTCGGTGGGTCTGCGAAAATCTTTTTTCGCAATTTTTCAAATTTTGCTGTTTTGCCTCTGGACGCCAATTCCCGGCTTCGCTATTTCAGCCGAACGTGCCCAAGTGGCGGAATGGTAGACGCAGGGGATTCAAAATCCCCCGTCCTAGCGGACGTGCCGGTTCGAGTCCGGCCTTGGGTACCATCAAAAAGAGCGGCCTTGGCCGCTCTTTTTTGTTTTGGGTCATTTCAGAAAGAGTTTGGCTTCTTGTCGCGTCGCAATCCTGCGGGCCGTGGGGAAGGCTTGGTCCGGGTGGCTGCGTAACTCTGGGAAGAGGGCGAAAATCTCTTCTTGCTGCGCCGTATCCATACCCGCCAATGCCTGCTGTCCTGGCCGGAAGCTTTCAGTCCAAATGCCGTCGGATTGCACAATTTCATGCTGGTCAAACATGATGTGCACATAGCTGACTGTTGTTGCGGCATCCCGAGAAATACCTTCGCGACCAACAAGGTGCTTGGCTGCGACCAAAACCTCTGCTTCACCAAAAAGCAGGTCCGCGCGCGGGTCGGTAATCATCAATCTGTGGTTTGGGCTAAGTCGCATGTCTTGCGCGGGGCAACCTTGACCGAGCGAGCCTTTGCGGATGCAAATCGCGCGCCAATGGGGGGCTTGCTGCAACTCCAAGGACGTCACATCGCGACGGCCGATCCAGCGGATCGGGCGGAGGCCGTGATCGCGGGTTTTGATCTGGTCGCCAACTTTCAGGGCCTCAACCGCGCGCGGGCCGTCTATGGTTTCGATCAGCGTGCCGGGGGTAAAACAGGGTACGATGGTTTCAATGCCACTGAAATGGGCGGTGCCGGTCACATTGCCGCTGCCATCCAGAAACTGGATTTGTCCAGAGGTCGGATCGGCACCATTGTAGGTGACCGAATAGGGGCCGGCACCCTCCATATTGATCGTGTCCGTGCCATCGCCACCGACAACCGTGTCGCCAGCACCGATGTCGTGGAACTGATCATTTCCGGCACCGCCTTCCATGCTGTCACTGCCGGTGCCCGCATAGAAGACGTCATTGCCGTCTTCGCCGTAAAGGACATTGTCCCCCGATCCGGCGATCAGTGTGTCATCTCCGGTCGCTGCAAAGATCGTGTCATTGCCTGAACCTGCTTCGACAATATCATTACCTGCGCCGGAAAAAACGAGGTCATTGCCGCCCATGGCAAGGATATGATCATCGTCGCCGCTTGCACCGGGGAGGGCTGCGTCGTCGTCATCAATCACGTCCCCATCCGCATCCGTATAGCCTGCGGTCATCACATCATCGCTGTCCGTGCCAGTGATATAGCCATCCGGTGCGGCAGGGATGCCGATCGCCTCGAGCACGGCGGGGTCAGACAGGTCGTCGGCGCTGACGCCAACCAAGGTCAGGCTTTCACCGCCGGGGAAGGTCAGGACAGCATTTCCATCGGCGTCTTCGCTGATGGTTACATCTCGTGTTGTGACGGGTGTACTGCCGTAGTCCGAGGTCATGCCAGAAACATCGAGCATGTCTTGGGCCGTGAAGCTGCCGTCGCCATTGTCAATCGGCAGAGCAAAGTCGATCACGCTATCGCTGCCGGATCCATCGGCCAAAAGCAGCGTGTCCTGCCCAGAGGAGAGCACTATGTTTTCGATGGCATCATACGTAAGCGTATCGGTGCCATCCGTGAGGCTGCCAACGCCTTTGGCCCCGCCGGAAAGGTCGATGGCCAGGTCGCTGGTGACTGCGCTGAGGTCCAGCGTGTCGCCGTCGACTTCGTCTTGGTTTTCGGCGGCGATGGTGTCATTGCCAAAGCCGTCTTCGATGATGAAACGGTCATCGCCATAGCCGCCCCAAAGGTAATCATCGCCGTCGCCGTGACCGCCGGAATAAATCGTGTCGTTGCCATAGCTGCCGCGCAGGAAATCGTTGCCGGTGCCGCCATGCAAAACGTCATCACCCAGATCGCCGTTCACGCTGTCATCGCCTTCACCGCCGATGAACGTATCATTGCCTGCGCCGAGTTCGGCAATGTCATTGCCGTCTCCGCCAGACACATGGTCGTCGCCATCGCCCGTATAAATCGAGTCATCGCCCGCGCCAGCCTCGACCACATCGTCGCCGTCGCTGACCATGTCGCCCTCGGGATCATCGGTGTAATATTGATCGATCTTATCCGCAGCTCCGCCGCCTTCCACAATGCCATCGGGCGCCGCGTCAAAGGTGATATCGGAAATGCCAAGTGCGCCGGTTTGCGCGGCGTCTTCTCCGGGTTCAAAGATGATTTCGAGCGAGAGGATCGGACCAGCAATAGTGGCGGTCACGCTGTCCTCTGCACCGCTGGTGTTGGTGCCGGTGTCGCTGATGCCTTCTGCATCAATCGTATTGCCACTTGTGGTGTGCGAAATTGCCAGATCTGAATAAGAGACCGGGAAGACATTGCCCTCGGCATCGGTTGCAAGGATGGTGATCCGTTCGTCCCAATCGGTGCCATTTTGGTCAAGATCGAAGATTTCGAAGCTGACGTTTTGAACCGGTGCGTCAAAAGTCACTTCGGTGACCACCGCGGAGGTCAGATCATTGACCCAAAGGCCTTCTTCGCTGGGGCTGCCTTGATCAGAAACCGCAGCGCTTTGTGCGTCGCCGTTTGTGGTTGTGGAAATCGTGACGCCCATTGCCGCGTCACCTGAACCAACAGTGTAATTGCCGTTCTCGCTGACGGTGGACCAGTCTATTGTGTTGCTACCGGGCATGTGAATTGACCCTTGTTTTCTTTAAATAATGACAGGCTTGTATATCGCGCGCGCCTCTGCTCGGGCCTGTTGTGCCTTTGAATGGTGATGTCACTGTGAAAGCTTTGCGGCATTCTTTGGTAGATGCGGTGCAAAAATGGGGCAGCGGCTAAGCCTTTGTAAAAACGCAATGGTTTTCCTTTTTTGCCCCAATCGCGCCCTGATCCTTGGCTAGCAAATGCACAGACTGAACGCCTGCAGAAGCGGCCTCATAATACGAAGAACAAGGCTGACCATGAAATTTCGTGTGGTGAACCGTCGTATGACGAAAGCATCTGCGCAGGGCAATCAGGCTGCTGGGCAGGACAATATTTTCCATAAGGTGGCTGGGTCAAATGCGCCGGCTGCCACGGCTTCTGACGTGCGGCCAAGCTGTCCGGTAGAGATTGCGCGACCCGCTGTCTTTTTGCGGGGCAAGGCACGGGCAGAGCGGAACCGGGATGTTCGACAAGCTGCTGATACTGGCGCGATTGCTGGCATTGCGGCGCAGGCGCTGGTGATGACGCTCGACGGCCAGAAACCCGCGGGTCAATTGCGCGCGGGTGATCGCCTGCTGACGCGCGACAGCGGGTATCAACCGCTGTTGTGGCAGAAGCTGTGGCAAGGGGATGCGCAGACCCAGTGCTATCGCTTAAAAGCTACGCACAGCCAGCAAGACACGCACATTCTAGTCACAGCCGGGCAGGGTATCTTGCTGAGTGGACGCGAGGTCTTGGCGCGCTATGGCGCGGGTGAGTTCTTGGTGAAGGCCGCTGATCTGTCTGCGATGACGCGCACCGGATTTGCGGTTGACCGCACGGATCCGATGCCTTTTGTGACATTGCTCTTGGCGCAGCATGAGTTGATCAATGTCGACGGGATCTGGGTAAGTTCGTTGCTGCCGAACGCGGAGCTTCGGTCACGGTTAACCCAGCAGGAGCACGCCGCGCTGGCAGAGATTTTGCCGGCTTTTGATGAGAGCCGCCAAAACGACAACGCGCTGACTTATGCCAGCGCGCGTTCGTTTCTATCCCCTGAGGGGCAAAGCATCCGGCCTCACTAAGCGCGGTTAGCCACGCGACAACGGGCTTTCGAGTGGGCGCATTTTCAGCTTGGTGATGCGGTTGTCTTCGCGGGACACGATTTCAAATCGGAAGCCGTGAAAGGCAAAGACCTGACCGACAACCGGAATGGTCTGTGCCTCGTGGATGACCAGACCGGCAACGGTGTTGGCTTCGTCATCGGGCAGGCTCCAATCGCTGGCGCGGTTCAAATCGCGGATTGTCATCGCCCCGTCGATCAGGAATTGCCCATCTTCGCTTTGGCGAATTGGGTGGTCGGCGGCGGGGTCAAATTCATCGGTGATTTCGCCGACGATTTCTTCCAGAATATCCTCAAGCGTGATCAACCCGCGCAGGGCACCGTATTCGTCCACGACAAGCGCAAAATGGCTGCGGCGTTTGAGAAATTGCCGCATTTGGTCATCAAGCGACGTGGTGTCGGGCACAAAATATGGCGTCTTGGCGACAGCCGAGAGGTTGAACATCCCGATCTCATTTGAATCGCTGCCATCCCCAGAAGAGTGCATCTCGCGCAGCAGGTCTTTGGCGTGGATCACACCGATGATGTTTTCAGGATCATCCTTGTAGACAGGTAGGCGGGTGTAGTTGCTTTCCAGACATTGGCGCACGATGTCATCGGGCACGTCGTCGGCGTTGATCATCTCAATCCCAGAGCGGTGCAGCATGATTTCTTCGACGGTCCGGTCGCCCAGATCAAGCGCGCCAAGGATGCGGTCGCGGTCTTCTTTTTCCACGATCCCCTCGGAGTGGCCCAATTGAATGGCGCCAGCGATTTCCTCGCGCACGGCAAGGATGTGGCTATCCGGGTCGGTGCGCACACCAAAGATGCTGAGGACAATGCGCACCAAAAGGCGCACGGCAGAGACCACGGGTGCAAAAAGCGTCACGACAACCTGAATGATGCCCGCCACGCGGGAGGCGGCTGTTTCAGGAGCTGTGATGGCATATGTTTTGGGCAGGACCTCGGCAAAGATCAGAACCAGCAGGGTCATCACCAACGTCGCCAAGGCAACACCGCTTTCGCCGAACAGGCGCGTGAACAGCGCCGTCGCAAGCGAGGTCGCGAGGATGTTCACAAGGTTGTTGCCCAGAAGGACCGAGCCAATAAGGCGTTCGTTATCCTCGGTGATTTTGAGGGCGCGCATTGCGCCCTTATTGCCTTTGTCTGCTTGGCTGCGCAGTTTGCCTCTGCTGGCGGCCGTCAACGCGGTTTCGCTGCCAGAAAAGAAGGCAGAGAGCATCAGAAGGACTGCAATCGCCCCGGCGGTGATCCAGAAGGCTGTGTCCAATACCAGAATTGTGACTTCCATCAGTCAATTTATCCCTTTAACTCATTGGCGTTATGGGGCGCGACGGGCGCGCATTCAAGGAAAAGCGCGATGAAGGTTTGCGATCTGGGCCAGTTAGACACACCGCTTTTGCTGTTTGGCGGGCCGTATTCCAACCTTCACGCCAGCCGCGCCTTGCTGGATTTTGCGAAAAAGGGCGGTTTTGGGCCGGAACACGTGATCTGCACCGGCGATTTGGTGGCCTATTGCGCGGACCCTGTCGAAACCGCCACGCTGTGGCAGGATTTTGGTGGGCCGATCCTTGCAGGGAATTGCGAAAAGCAGTTGGCCGAGAATGCGATGGATTGTGGCTGCGGGTTTGAGGCGGGCACAACCTGCGATCTGCTGTCGGCAGGCTGGTTTGCCCATGCGGATCGTCTGGTCCGGACAAAGATGCGCGCTTGGTTGGGTGCGCTGCCTGATCTGATGGTGTTTCAGCACCACGGGCAACGGTTTGCCGTCGTTCATGGCGGGCTAACAGATATCAGCCGATTTTTGTGGCCGGTGTCTCCCGAGGCGGCGTTTTTGCAAGAGTTTGACGCCATCGCCGACCAGATTGGACGTGTCGACGGCGTGATCGCGGGGCATTGTGGGATTGCCTTTGAAAAGATGCTTTCAAACGGGCAACGTTGGATCAACACCGGCGCGATTGGCATGCCGCCCAATGATGGGACACCGCAAACCGCCTTTGCTGTGATGACCGCAGGGCAGGTGGCGTTTCACCGGTTGGACTATGACGCCGCATCGGCAAGCAAAGCGATGGAGGCCGTTGGCCTAACGCAGGGCTATCACCGCGCCTTGCTGAATGGGCATTGGCCGTCTGAGGATGTCTTGCCGCCCGATATGCGCCGCTAGCGGCTACTTTTTACGGAGCGGGTGGTTCTCCAGAACCAGTTCTTTCAACCGTTCATCCAGCACGTGGGTGTAAATCTCTGTCGTGGCGACATCGGCATGGCCCAGCAAAGTCTGGATCGAACGGAGATCGGCCCCATTCGCCAACAAATGTGTCGCAAAGGCATGTCGCAGAGTGTGGGGCGTGACCTTAGAGGCGTCTACGCCACCGCTGACCGCGAATTCCTTGATCAATGCATAAAAGCGGTGCCGCGTCAGGTGGCCCAGTTTGCCCCGACTTGGAAATAGAAACTTGGACCCCGATTTGCCATTTCGCAGATTGTCCTCTTCGACAGCGTCGCGAATTTTCAGCCAATCAGCAAGCGCTGTACGGGCCGAAGGGCTGAGCGGGACCATGCGTTCTTTGCCGCCCTTGCCAAGGATCAGCAGCATACGCGGATCGCCGCGTGTCGAGGAAACCGGCAGCGTTACCAGTTCCGAAACACGCATGCCTGTCGCGTAAAGCAGCTCCATCAGGCAGATGTTACGTGTGCGTTCTTGTGCGTTGCGGCCAGAGTTTCGCGCGGCATCGATCAGGCGGTCGACTTCGCTGATATCCAGCGTTTTGGGCAGGCGCTTATCAAGCCCTGGTCCCTTGATTTGAATCGCTGGGTTGGTCTCTCGCCAGCCTTCTTCAAAGGCAAAACGGAACAGTTGTTTGATGGCAGAAAGACGCCGCGCGCGGGTGGATTTTGCCAAACCCTGTGCGTCGCAATAGACCATGTAGTCTTCGACGTCTTCGCGGGCGGTTTCCGCAAAGGTTTGTTCCCGTGCATCCGTCCATTCGGCAAATCCCTTAAGGTCGCGCGCGTAGGCCAGTTGTGTGTTGTTTGAAGCGCCGAGTTCAGCAGCCTGAGCTTCGAGAAATGTGGATATCCATTGCAAATTGTTCATCAATAACCGCGATCTAAAAGTAATATTTGAAGCGCTGCCTGACGTGCGAATTCTTCAAGTCCGACGGCGCGAAATGTAGCCAAAGAATTTGTCAAAGCGCGAAGGTCACCTTCGACGCCCTGTTGAAATGATGTCATCGCCAACAAGATTACCTCACCCAATTGACCGCGTGCAAGTCTGTTTGTCCAGACTTGTGGCACGCCCGCGCCGTGAAATGCATCGGCGATGGCTTGTCGGGTCGGGTCGGCCGCGCGGCGCGGCGGGACGCCTTGTGCAAGACCCGCCAAGAAATCCTGCGGGCCTTCTTTTGCGGCGCTTTCGTAGCTGTCTGACAGCAACAGAATATCGCGTGCGGGCGTTGTCTCTCGGTCTTCCGCCGACAACAGGCCGAGCGCAGCACTGTAATAACGTGCAAAAGGAATGTCCAAGTGGGCTGTGACCATCACGTCCCAGGCTTTGGGAAGCGCTGCGGCCAGCTTTGCTGCGTCTTGCTGCGCGATGGCGGCATCGACCTTTTGCACGGCGGCGACACGATCCCAAACTGCGCCAGAGGCGGCAGGTTTGCCATCCAGATACAGCGCAAAGAGTTTGTTTTCAGGCAAGGCCCCGACACGCGCCAACCGTTCTGCGGCATCCAGCTGGCTTTTCCAGCCCATATTCGGGCGCAGGTCTGCATGGGCAAAGGCGCGTGGCAGTAGGCGGGTGGGCTGTGGCTCTCCGATGGCTTCAAACAGACGGAACTGCAGCATATCGGGCGTTGTTGCGGTGATCAGCAGCGGGTCTTCGGCAAAAAGTTCCGGATCAAGAAAGCGCAGGAGGAGTTCATCTTCGCTGGGGGTGATCAATCGGAGCGAGTTGGCCGTGTTCAGGGTGAGAACAGCCGTTTCCCATTCGCCCGCGCGGGCCAAGCAAAAGATACGGGCTGCAAACCCCGGCGAGAGGTGCGGCGCGGCGTTCAGGCGATCACAAGCGGTCTGTTCTTCGCCGATCAAAAGCGAGACATCAAACCACCGCGCAAACAAGTCGGGCCGGTCCGGGACTGCCCGCAGCAACAAAGCATTGGCCTGTTCAATCGCGCCCAGCGCCATCAGTTTGTCGACCCGCGCCAGCAGGAGCGCATCCTGACCTTCGGCGTCGCGCGGCGGGTTCGCTTCGGCCAGCAGCAGCGTGTACATCAAGGCCTGCAGCGCGGGCAGGGGCTCCTCGGGCATGTCGGCAATCAGGGTCACAAGATCACTGGCCCGGCTGTTCTGCCAGAGGGTGTTTGGCAACCCGGTGATGGTGCCCGGCAAAAGCCCAACCGCGTCACGCCCGGATGCATCAAGTTCTGACACATCGATTGCGGGTGTATCGCCGTCTTCGGCAACGGGGGATTCGGGTTCGATGTGAAGCGTGACCGTCGGGGTTTGCCCCAACCAATCAATGGCCGACAAAGGCTCATTGCCCTCGGCTTGGGACAGTGCTGGCCCCAAAAGGGCCAATGCAACACCAGCCAGACCTGTCAGATGACGCTTATTGCACATCCAATGCGACCGGTTCGCGAATCTCTTGCTGTGGGGCAGAGAAATCCACCCCAAAGATTGGCCCCAGATATGCGTAGACCGTCAGCGCAACGGTTGCGAAGATGATCAGGAAAAACAGTGCTCTGATGAGCTTGCCCATGTGCTTCCCCAGTTTTTTGCCTGTTGTTTTCCACTTTATAACTGGCCTTTTGGACAATATCACGTCATTCAATGCCAAATGGCGGATTTTGGCCGGAAAATCGGCCCGACGCCCCGAATATTTGGGCAGTTGGATATGAAACTGAAGAAAACAGTCGTCATGGTTGGGATGATGGGCGCAGGCAAAACCGCGGTTGGCCGGGCGCTGGCGGCTAAGATCGGGGTACCGTTTCTGGATTCTGATGCGGAAATCGTCAAAGCCGCCAACATGGCCATTGCCGAAATTTTTGAACGCGATGGAGAGGCTTTTTTTCGTCAGAAGGAAACGCAGGTGATCGAACGGCTGCTGGACGAGGAACGCGGCATTCTGTCGACCGGCGGCGGGGCGTTTCTGGCCGAAGCCAACCGCGATTTAATTTCCGATAAAGGCGTGGCTGTTTGGCTGGACGCCGATCTGGATCTTTTGTGGCAGCGGGTGCGCCACAAGGACACGCGCCCCTTGCTGCACACGCCCAATCCGCGTCAGACCTTGAAAGAAATCTATGAGGTTCGGGTGCCCGTCTATGCCAAGGCGGAGCTGTCGGTGAAGGCGGATGCGAAGTATTCAATCGAAGATATGGCGGACCGGGTGCTAGAGGCGCTTTTGACCCGCCCGGACGTGTTGGAGGCATGAGCATGGAAACCGTTCACGTTGGCTTGGGCGACCGCGCCTATGACATCCACATCGGTCAAGGGCTATTGGGCCGCGCCGGGGCGTTGATTGGTCAGATCAGCAACCGCAAACGCATGATGATTGTGACCGAAGAAAACGTCGCCGCCTTGCATTTGCAGACCTTGCAGGATGGTCTGGCTGCCGCCGGTATTGAAAGTGAGGCCTTGGTGTTGCCTGCGGGCGAAAGTACCAAAAGCTGGCCTTATTATGAACAGACGGTTGAATGGTTGTTGGCCCAAAAGGTCGAGCGCAAAGACCTTGTGATTGCCTTTGGTGGCGGTGTGATCGGCGACCTAACCGGCTTTGCGGCTGCCACGATGCGGCGCGGGGTGGGGTTTGTGCAAATCCCGACATCGCTGCTGGCGCAGGTCGACAGTTCCGTGGGCGGCAAAACCGGGATCAACGCACCGCAGGGCAAGAACCTGATCGGGGCGTTCCACCAGCCGTCTTTGGTGCTGGCTGATATCGACGTTCTGGGCACCATGACGTCGCGCGATTTCCTGTCTGGTTATGGCGAAGTCGTCAAATACGGGCTGCTGGGGGATGCAGCTTTTTTTGACTGGCTGGAGGAATACGGCCCCAAGCTGGCGGCGGGGGATGTGTCGGCGCGGATCGCGGCGGTGAAACGCTCTTGTGAGATGAAAGCCGATATTGTCGAGCGGGATGAAACCGAACAGGGTGACCGGGCGCTTTTGAACCTTGGTCATACCTTCTGCCATGCCCTTGAAGCGGCAACGGGATATGGCGATCGGCTATTGCATGGCGAGGGCGTGGCCATCGGCTGTGCCTTGGCGTTTGAACTGTCGTCGCGTTTGGGGATTTGCAGCCAAGAAGACCCCAGCCGCGTGCGCGCGCACCTGAAAGCCATGGGCATGAAGGTCGATCTGACGGATATCGACGGCGATCTGCCCTCGGCCGAGGCGCTGGTGGACCTGATGGGGCAGGACAAGAAGGTTGTTGATGGGCAACTGCGGTTTATTCTGGCGCGTGGCATTGGCGAAGCCTTTGTGACGGCGGATGTGCCGCGGGACGCAGTGGTGCAGGTGCTGAAGGATAACGTCGCCTAAGCTTTCTCTCTTGGTCGTGGTTGGAGGGCCGATTGTCGGTTGCATCGATGCATGGCACAGCCGAATGTGACCTTGTTGGTCCTATCCGACCGTGGAGATTGCGTGAACACTGCAGCCCTTCCTCAGAACATCTTGCGTGGTGTTATCCTAATCATCGCCACTGCGCTGTTGATTTCGATCCAGGATTTGATCTTCAAGCTCTTTAGCGGGACGCTGTCGCTTTGGCAGGTTTTTGCGCTGCGGGGGATAATAACGCTGCCGTTGCTGATGTTGATCGCTTGGCCGCGCGGTCAGTTGCGGTCAATGTTGACAGAGTCCTATTCACCTTGGGCACTCATGCGGACGTTGTTTATGACCTGCGCCTTCGTGATTTTTTATGCTGCGTTGCCATTTGTCAGCCTGTCGACCGCTGGTGCGGGGATCTACCTTGCCCCTATCTTTGTCGCGGTTTTGTCGGCGTTCGTGATCGGGGAACGGGTCAGCCCCTTGGGCTGGATCGGGGTGTTTCTTGGGTTCGCCGGGGTGGTCATTTTGCTGCGACCCGGATCGGATGCCTTTACAATCTTTGCATTGCTGCCCATCGCAAGCGCAGTGTTTTATGCTTTGGCGATCATCACAACGCGCACCCGCTGTCATGGTGTATCTGCGCAAGCGCTGGCCCTGTCGTTTAATGCATCATTGATGATCGCTGGATTTGTGGTGAGCGTCGGGTTGACCTTCTGGACGCCTCGCGCAGACCTGGTCGAGAGTTACCCGTTCATCTTTGACACCTGGTCAAGCGTCGCAGGGCGTGACTGGCTGATACTGTTGGTGTTGGCGGCTTTGGCGGGCCTCATTGGCGTGATGTTGGCCATGGCATATCAAGCTGCGCCACCCGCGACGATTGCCACGTTTGAGTACAGCTACATCGTCTTTGTGGCCCTTTGGGACATCGTCTTCTTTGGCATCGCGCCAACCGTGTTTTCGGTGACCGGAATTGTGATGATTATTGGGGCCGGGGTTCTGGTGATGCGGCGGCGGAAGACCAAGCCGAGCGTCGGGTGAGATTTGTTGGTCAGTTGTTTCTAGAGGGCTGCCTGAAACCTATACCGGCGTGTCAAAACTAATGATCAAGCGCAGCAATTCAATTTGACTTCCGACGCCTGTTTTTTCGTACACGCGCCTCAGGTGTGTGCGGGCTGTGTTTTTGGATATCCCGACATGTTCTGCCGCCTCAGACAGGTCAAATCCGCGGGACAACAGCCGGACCACTTCTGTCTGAGCGTCTGACAGTCCATAGATCAGTTGCACGGTGTCAATTTGGTTGCGCAGGCTTCGTTCCCCACCGAACAATACGTAGACACGGCCATCTGCGACCTTAACCCAACAAAAAAGTGTTCCGCCGTCTTCGTATTCGCCCAGAACAACAGGGAATTTTACATCTCCGCCCAAGGTGGCTTTTGCGCGATTGTATTGACCAAATCCGGTTAGTCTGTGCGCATTGGCAATGGCTTGTTTAAGCCCCTTATCCAAAGATGGTTTAGAGGCACGCAGGGTTGCGTGGCTTGTTAAAAGGCCGCGCACGGTTTTCAATTCCGCTTTCGCTTCATCATTGAGCCAAAGCACATTGCCTTTGGGGTCGACTTCGATGGCAGGAACAGTTGTGTCTTTGATCGGTTCTGCCCAACATCCATGGAATACAATGCGCCAGTCAGACTCATCTCTCTCCAGAATGCGTATGTTGTGAGAATGGCTTGGAGTCGCGAGCGCGCCAGCATTGGGCGTGACGATTTCTTCAAATGTGACCCAAGCGGTATCTCCTTTGACGTTCACACGTAGGTTTTTTAGGCTGAAGTCTGCGTCGACTGGGGTTGGGTCGGCATCCATCGCATCGAAAATATTGCGGCGAAACTCATCGAATGAATGGGCAAACTGCTTTAATCCGCATTCCATGATGCTGACAAAGCGATCCTCTTGAACCCAAGTCTTGAGCCATGACTTTCGATCACGCCGTAGAAAGCTTCGAATGTCATTCTCCAGAACTTGGCGGATCGCGTCGATATCTTCCTCGTTGTATTCGGTGCGCTTCAGCATGATCAGTGTTTGCCACTTAGGTTGGGAAACATTACCCGAATGAGGCTTGAAACAAAATGACGCTGCTGAGCATGCTGCCATTGCACCTTTGCTTGTTTGGCGAAGGCCACAAATTTTCCCAAAAGACCGGGTTCTTCCAATCCAGCGAAGAAGTCGAAATAGGCGTCCTGTTCATTCTTGTGGCGTCCGGCAAAATCGCCGTGTGATTTCATATTGTTAAAGATGTTATTCCAATCACTCATCGGTTCGCTCCTGTGCTTTGGTTTCTAAAGTCAGGTTAGCCGTGAGTGAGAGAGTGTGTTGTCATCCTCACGGACGACAAAGGGCTAGTTTTTTGAAGCAATCGTAAAGAGCGGTTGCAATCTATTCAGCGCGACAAGTGATTGCCCACTCAAGGTTGGCCGGCAACCATTACACGTTTCATAGACGTTCCGTTTGGCCTTGGTCATCATCAAAGGCAGGAGCAAACTTCAACTCACCCTCTGGATCAGGCCCTGCAATCGTTAGGAACTGCACGTAGCCGGTTGGCAAGTTTTGGTAGGTCAGCTTTCCGTTGCTTTTGAACCCCATGGGCGCGTAGACGGCTGGGTTGCCAATGAGCGCGATGCCGGAAATGCCATTGTCTTTGCAGTGTTGCACGGCACGACCAACAAGGGCGCTGCCGATGCCTTGTCGTTGTCGATTTGGGGCGACAGAGATTGGGCCAAGCCCCAGCCAGTTTGTGACACCGGAAATGGTCATAGGTGAGAGAGCCAAATGGCCAATGACCTCACCGTTTTCCTCGGCCACCAAAGATAGCGTTAGATCACCATCGCTGCGCAGTTGGTCGATGATCTGAGGTTCAGATCCATCGCTGAACGCCATGGGTGCGAAGGCGCGTGTTGTGAGCGCGTGAATCGCTGCAAAATCGTTTGGGCTTTCAAATCGTATCAACATAATAGTCTCATAAAAACAAAACCCCGCCGAGGCGGGGTTTGGGGTCTTTCCGACTATCCTTAGAACGGGATTTCGTCGTCCAGGTCGCGGCTTCCGCCGCCGCTTTGTTGGCCGCCGCCGTAGCTGCCGCCGCCTTGGCCACCGCTGTCGTAACCGCCGCCATAGCCGCCGCCTTGACCACCGCCAGCGCCGCCACTGAAGCCGCCGCCACCACCGCCGCCTTCGCCGCGGCCATCCAGCATGGTCAGCGTGGAGCCAAAGCCTTGGAGCACAACTTCGGTGCTGTAGCGGTCTTGGCCGGATTGATCCTGCCATTTGCGGGTTTGCAATTGACCTTCGATATAGACTTTAGAGCCTTTGCGGAGGAACTGTTCGGCCACGCGCACCAGACCTTCGTTGAAGATCGCGACAGAGTGCCATTCGGTTTTCTCGCGGCGCTCACCGGTGTTGCGATCTTTCCATGTTTCAGACGTGGCAATGCGCAGGTTGCAGACTTTGCCGCCGTTCTGAAAGCTGCGCACCTCTGGGTCGCGCCCCAAATTACCAATCAACATGACTTTGTTCAATGATCCGGCCATCAACCTACCCTCTGAATCGAATTTGCTTGCGGGCCAGTTTACACCACCCCTTGGGGGGGAAGGCCAGCAGATATTTGCGCACCGTTGTAGCGCAGAAAACGCGGGAGTCTTTAAATCTTTCTGAATTTCGCTATAAATTGCGCGACAAGATGGGGGACAGATGAAATGAGACTGCTGATTGCTGCCACGATGGCAGGTCTTTTGTCCGTGTCGACGGGTGCCTTTGCCGGGGAGATCATCGGCAGCAAATCCCGCACCAATCTTTTCAAAAGCCAGACCCGTATTTTGGATACGCGCGCGAAGGAGCAATACAACACTGCCATTCGTCTTGCGCCTGACCCTGTCTATACGCCGAGCAAATGGGGCGATGGGCCGTATCGCGGTACGTACCGGGGGCCATACCTAGAGATGGCACGCGCTGCAGCGTTAAAGCATGGGGTGCCGGTGGATTTGTTCCTGAAACTTGTGCAGCAAGAAAGCGGTTGGAATGCGAGGGCGCGATCGCATAAAGGCGCGTTGGGGCTAGCACAGTTGATGCCGCAGACAGCGCGCTATCTGCGGGTTGACCCGAGTGACCCGCAGCAGAACTTGGAAGGCGGCGCGCGCTACCTGGCCGAACAATACCGGCTCTTTCGGTCGTGGCGCTTGGCACTGGCTGCTTATAACGCGGGGCCTGATGCGGTGAAGAAATACGGCGGTGTACCGCCCTATAAAGAAACCCAGAATTACGTGCGCATTATCCTCGGCGGCTAAGGGCCGGTTTCGCCGTGTGCTGTGCAGCTTGCCGCAGTTGCCGTGGGGACTGTCCGCAGTGGTGCTGGATGAACCGCGTGAAATAGGCCGCGCTGTTAAAGCCTAGCTGCGCTGCGATGGCCTTGACCGGTGTCTTTGTGTCCACAAGCAGCTTGCGCGCTTCGTGTAACAATGGCTGGGTTTGAATCTCGGATGCGGTCATTCCCGCTGTATCCCGACAAACGCGTGTCAGATGGGCTGGACTGACCTCTAGCTGCGCGGCGATCTCGGCCATGTTGATCCCTGTGCCAAGGCTGCGCGCGACTTCTGTGGCGTAGCGACGGGCCAGACGTTCTGCGGCGCGGGGTTTCGTTTGCGGTGGCAGCGCTTCGATCTGGCGGCGCAGCCAGATGCCAATGAGGGCCGATTGCGCGGCAAGGGCTTCGCCGACGAAGGGGCGGTCCTGCTGTTGCTCGCGTCGCATGTCCTCGATCAGACCGGTGAGTTCGCTTTGCGCTAAGGCATCCTGAACGCGCAAAAGGCGTTCGGTTTTTGGAAAGTGGTCGGAGAGGTCGCGGGGCAGTGCAACGGCGAGGCCCAATGTCTGGCGGCCGAAATCGACGGCCCAAAGATGATCTGGCGGAATGTAGACCGCATTGTTGGTGCCAAAGCCGCGCCTGACGCCGTGCATATGCAGAACACCCTGACCGCGTGTGACCCAAAGCAATAAGCCGCCCCGCTGAACATGCACAAGGCTGTGGCGCCACGGCTCATATTGCCCGAATTGGGCGAAGGTTTGGACGGTGACGGCGCACATTCTTAGCAAAGGGTCCGTTTTGCGGGTTGCGATTGTGCGATTTTGCTAGCGTCAATGTAGCGGTATGTCACCAAAATATGTGCGAATAGTGCTATTTGGAGGTGATTTAGGGCAAAATAACCGGCTGCCAGGCTTTCATCCGGGATCGGAACCATGTGCGCTGCCGCTTTGCATATTGCCGTGTCGAGATCGTGGCCAATGTGCGCGCCTCATCTAATGTGCATTCGCCGCGCAGGTAAGCAATGAGTTCCGGCGCGCCGATGGCCTTGGAGCTGGGCAGGCTCGCGTCCCAGTCAGGCAGGTTGCTTTCGGCTTCCTCAAGCGCACCTTGCTCAAGCATCAGATCAAAGCGGCGGGCGATGCGATCATTCAGCCAGTCTTTGTCCGCTTGCATCACGAAGGCGGTACAATCTTTAAGGGAAAGAAGGGGCGGGGGTGTTTGATCCTGCCAGTACCAGATGGGTTTGCCAGTTGCGGCCATAACCTCCCAAGCGCGCTGAACGCGCATGGGATTGAGTGTATCGATCCGATTGAGGGTTTCGGCGTCCAATTCATCACGCAGGGCGTCAAACCCTTCGGTCGCAACGCGCGCGTTGGCCTTGTCGCGGAGATCGGCAGGCGTCGCAGGAATATCGGCGAGCCCTTCCGTCAGGGCAGTGAAATAGAGCCCGGTGCCGCCCACGATAATGGGACGCTGATCGCCAGAGAGATAGGGCGTCACGTCCTTGAGCCAGTGCCCAACGGAATAGTCCGCCTCGCGCCCGACATGGCCATATAGCGCATGGGGCGCTTGGGCCTCGTCTTCTATGGAAGGGCGCGCTGACAACACGCGCCAGTTTTCATAGACCTGCAACGCGTCGGCGTTCACAATCACACCGCCCTGAGCCGCCGCGATTTGCAGCGCAAGTGCGCTTTTGCCGCTGGCGGTCGGGCCGGCAATCAGTACCGGCTGTTCAGGTGACAAAGCGCTGAGGTCGATCAATTCCTACATTCCACGTTTTTTCGGCGCGTTCTCTCTAAGAAGTTACTTCTCGGATTGAACATGTGCGCAAATTCAGACATCTTGCGCGAAATTTACATGCCAGCGCAGACGGAGAGCAACATGGCCGAGTCAGCCCAAGAGTCCAGCCCTGAAATCGATCCGATGACACAGACCAAATACAAACGTGTCATGCTGAAAATCTCGGGGGAGGCGCTGATGGGGGACCAAGGCTTTGGCCTGCATCCGCCGACCGTTCAACGCATTGCGCAGGAAATCAAATCTGTGCACGACTTGGGCGTGGAAATCTGCCTTGTCATCGGGGGCGGGAACATCTTCCGCGGCCTTTCGGGGTCTGCCCAAGGGATGGAACGCACAACGGCGGACTATATGGGCATGCTGGCTACCGTGATGAATGCGCTGGGCATGCAGTCTGCGTTGGAAGAAATTGGTGTGTTTACACGTGTGATCTCTGCCATCCGTATGGACGAGGTGGCCGAACCCTACATCCGTCGCCGCGCTGTGCGTCACTTGGAAAAGAAACGGGTTTGCATTTTTGCGGCGGGCACCGGGAACCCCTATTTCACCACCGACACCGCCGCGACCCTGCGCGCGAACGAAATGGCCTGCGAAGCGATCTTTATGGGCAAAAACGGGGTGGATGGTGTCTATGACAAAGACCCGAAAGAACACGCGGATGCCGTGCGCTATGATGAAGTCAGCTATGATGACGTCTTAGCCAAGCGCCTGAAGGTTATGGATGCCTCTGCGATTGCACTGGCGCGGGACAACAACCTGCCTTTGATTGTCTTCGGTTTGGATGAGCCCGGCGGCTTCAAAGGCATCCTTGCGGGCAAGGGGACCTATACAAAGGTGCAGTAACCCCTTTAAAGTGATAAGAAACAATCATTGGGTGCCATGCCCGATAAACCGATAAAAAGAAGAGCAAACCGCCATGTCAGACGATTTTGAACTTGATACCGATGACCTGACCCGCCGTATGGACGGCGCAATGTCTAACCTGCGCACCGAATTCGCCTCTTTGCGCACAGGCCGTGCCTCTGCGTCGATGCTTGAGCCGGTTCAGGTTGATGCTTATGGCTCTATGACCCCGATCAACCAGGTGGGCACCGTGAACGTGCCAGAGCCGCGCATGGTCACGATCAACGTTTGGGACAAGGCGCTGGTGGGCAAGGTCGAAAAAGCAATCCGCGAATCCGGTCTGGGCATTAACCCGCAGCTGAACGGCACCATCATCATGCTGCCGATCCCAGAACTAAACGAAGAACGCCGTCGCGAGTTGGGCAAAGTTGCTGGTCAATACGCCGAACATGCCCGCGTCTCGATCCGCAATGTGCGTCGCGATGGGATGGACCAGATCAAAAAGGCCAAAAACGACGGCATGTCCGAAGACGATCAAAAACTTTGGGAAGCTGAGGTTCAAGAGCTGACGGACTCCTACATCAAGAAGGTCGACGACGCGCTTGAGACGAAGCAAGCCGAGATCATGCAGGTCTGAGGCGGAAGGAACGGTTATGGCCACGGTTGAACCCCAAGAGGGGCCGCGTCATGTGGCCATAATCATGGACGGGAACGGGCGCTGGGCGCAGGCCAAGGGGCGCCCGCGGTTGTTTGGGCATCATGCAGGTGCACGCCGTGTCAAAGAGATCGTCCGCGCCTGTAAGCCTTTGGGGGTGAAGTACCTGACGATCTTTGCGTTCTCGACCGAGAATTGGAAACGCACCCAAAGCGAAGTTTCCGGGCTAATGAGCCTGTTTCGCCAGTATATCCGTAAAGAAATGCGTGGGCTGAAAGCCGAAGGTGTTCGGGTTCGGTTTATTGGCGACCGGGTGAAGCTGGATAAAAAACTGATCGCCTTGATGGACGAACTTGAGGCGGCTACCGCTGGCAATGATGAGGTTCATCTGACCATCGCGTTGAATTACGGCGGCCGCGATGAGGTCGCGCGGGCAACGCAACGCCTTGCGCGTGATGTTGCGAGCGGCAAACTCGCTCCTGATGATGTGGATGAAGAAACACTGCCTAAGTATCTGGATACACGCGTTTTACCAGATCCTGATCTGGTGATCCGCACAAGCGGTGAAGCGCGGATTTCCAACTTCCTTCTCTGGCAGTCGGCTTATGCCGAATATGAATTCATCAACACGCTGTGGCCTGATTTTTCCGAAGATGAGTTCCGCAAAGTGGTCGGCGCTTACGGCAAACGCAAACGCCGGTTCGGGTCTGTCCCTGCATGAGTGCTGCCGGCAAATGGGGGGATCTGCCGGCGCGGGTATTGTCTGCAGCGGTGATGCTGATCGTTGGCTTGCTGTGCCTTTGGCAGGGCGGCGTGGTGTTTCATGTTCTGGTGGCCTTCGCCTGTGCTGGGATGATCTGGGAGTTGACCCGGATGATGCCAGCGAAATCTAGCCGATGGCCCATTCAAGTCGCTGCTTTGGTCCTTTTGGCGTTTTTTGCCGTTCTGTTCTTGCCGCCGGTTTTCATGTTCCCATTGCTGATCGCGCCGGCCTTGGTTGGCGCAAGCGGGCTACGATCTGACCGATTTCGCTATGGGCTTTATGCGGTTGGGCTGATCCTTGCTTGTTTTGGGCTGATCGCGCTGCGCGAGTTTCGCGGCATGGAATGGGTGCTGTGGCTGATATTTGTTGTCATTGCGACAGATGTGGCGGGCTATTTCGCGGGGAAGACCTTTGGCGGGCCGAAATTCTGGCCGTCGCTTAGCCCTAAGAAAACGTGGTCTGGCACCTCTGCTGGCTGGATTGCAGCCTTTTTTGTGGGTCTCGCCTTCGGGGGCGTTGGTCTTGGTGTTGTGTCGATGGTGCTGTCGCTGGCCAGCCAGTTGGGCGACATCTCGGAGAGTGCGTTGAAACGCCGGGCGGGCGTGAAAGACAGCAGCGCATTGATTCCCGGACATGGCGGATTACTTGACAGGTTTGACGGGCTGATGGCGGCGGCGCTTGTGACGCTGGTCATTGCATCAGTTATTGGCTTGCCGCACCAGCCGGGTTAAACGCCTAGGCAAACGCTGGCGAAAGCAAACGGGGTATTTATGAAGCGCGTGTCCATCTTTGGCGCAACCGGGTCTATCGGGCAAAGCACGATTGACCTGATTAAGCGTGATGCGGGAGCCTATGACGTTGTTGCCCTAAGCGGCGGCGCGAATGTTGCGCAACTGGCAGAAGACGCGCGGGCGTTGGCGGCAGATGTCGCGGTGACGGCCTATCCTGATAAGCTGGATGAATTGCGCGCGGCTTTGGCAGGCAGCGGTGTGGTCGCTGCGGCTGGGACTGAGGCGCTGATCGAGGCCGCCGAGCGCCCAGCAGATTGGGTCATGTCCGCCATTGTCGGGGCCGCAGGTCTGACACCGGGCATCAAAGCACTTGAACAAGGAGCGACGCTGGCGCTGGCCAACAAGGAGTCGCTGGTGACGGCTGGGGCCTTGATGCTGGGCACCGCCAAGACACATGGCGCGCAGCTGTTGCCGGTTGACAGCGAACATTCCGCGATCTTTCAAGCACTGCGCGGTGAAGACATCGCGTCTGTCGAAAAGATCACCATCACCGCCAGCGGCGGGGCGTTCCGTGATTGGTCGCTGGAAGACATGGCGCGCGCGACGCCTGAACAAGCGGCAAGTCATCCGAACTGGGATATGGGCCAGCGGATCACAATTGACTCGGCATCTATGTTTAACAAAGCTCTAGAGGTTATTGAGACCAAAGAATTTTTCGGCGTTCTTCCAGCGCAGATAGAGGTTCTGGTGCACCCGGAATCCCTGATCCATGCCTTGGTGGGTTTCAAAGATGGCGCGCAGATGGCGCATGTGGGCGCGCCGGACATGCGGCATGCGATTGGCTACGCGCTGCATTATCCAGAGCGCCGCGATTTGCCGGTCGCGCGGTTGGATTTGGCTAAGGTTGGCCAATTGACCTTCAGCGCGCCTGATCCGCAAAAATACCCCGCGCTGCGGCTGGCTTGGGACGTGATGGAGATGGGCGGCCTGTCAGGCTGCGTCTTCAACGCCGCCAAAGAGATCGCGCTGGATGGGTTTATCGATCACAAGATCGGATTCCTTGAAATGGCCATCATTGTCGAGGACACGCTTACAAAAATGTCAGGTGACACTGCGCTTTTGTATGCCGATATGACATTGGACACAGTCAACGCTGTTGATCAAGAAGCCCGCCGCGTGGCGGCTGCGCTGATCAAGAAGCGAGAAGGATAGAGACGTTGGAATTTACTGGTTTTCTCCCAAGTTTTCAAAGTGGTGTGCTGACCATTATCGCCTTTGTGGTGGCTCTTTCGGTGATCGTGGCGATCCACGAATACGGCCATTACATCGTGGGGCGCTGGTCGGGCATCCATGCCGAGGTGTTCTCGCTTGGGTTCGGGCCGGTGTTGTTCTCTCGCGTGGATCGGCGCGGCACAAAATGGCAGCTTGCTGCGATTCCCATGGGCGGTTTTGTGCGCTTCAAAGGGGATGCCAACGCGGCGTCAGGCGAAGATGGCGAGGTCATTTCGACGCTTAGCGAGGCTGAGTTGCGCCAAACTATGCATGGCGCGCCGCTTTGGGCGCGGACTGCGACGGTTGCAGCGGGGCCGCTGTTTAACTTTGCGCTGTCGATCCTGATTTTTGCTGCTGTTGTGCTCTCGCAAGGGGTGGTTGGCGATAAGCTGATCGTGGGTGAGTTGCGCGATCTGCCGACCACAGGCTTTACGATTCAGGAAGGTGATGAGGTGCTAGAGGTCAATGGCGCGGCTTTCCCGGTGGATGTAGAGCCGGACGTGGCCGACGCCTTTGTTGAAGGCCTGCCTTCGCAAGCGACGCTGGATTACCTCGTGCGTCGAGACGGTGACACGCTTTCCGTCACCGGTCCGCACCTCTATCCACCTTATGTTGCCCGTGTCGCGCCGCAAAGCGCAGCCTTTGCTACGGGGCTGCAGGAAGGGGATGTCATTACAGGCATCAACGAGCAGGAAATATTTGCCTTCCGGCAGCTTAAGGATGCGGTCGAAGGCTCTGACGGGGCGACGCTGCAACTGGATGTGTGGCGCGATGGCGCGACGCAGCCCTTTGATCTGACTCCGAAGCGGGTGGATGAACCGCTGCCCGGTGGCGGGTTTCAAACCCAGTGGCGCATTGGTGTTGGCGGTGGCTTTGCCTTTGCTCCGGCGACCGAAACAGCGGGTATTGGCGAGGCGCTTGGCATCGCGGTGCAAAGCACGGGCAATATCATTCAAGGGTCTATTTCGGGCATCTATCACATGGTCACAGGTGCGATCAGCAGCTGTAACCTGTCGGGTCCCATCGGGATCGCGCAGGTGTCTGGTGCAATGGCAAGTCAAGGCTCGATGGATTTTATCCGCTTTATCGCCGTGCTTTCGACCGCCATCGGCTTGCTGAACCTTTTCCCGATCCCTGTTTTGGATGGCGGGCATTTGGTGTTTTACGCCTATGAGGCCGTGTCTGGCCGCAAGCCCAACGACAAGGTCATGCGCATTATGATGAGCATTGGTCTGGCGCTGATCCTGTCCTTGATGTTGTTCGGGATTAGCAACGATTTGTTCTGCCCGTAAGGGGAAGGGCTGATTTCCCAGTGCCTTAACAGGTTCAGATCGCAGGCAACATTTTGATGGGTGCAACCTAATTGTCACAGGCTTGCCCCATTCTTGCCCAATTCCAAAGAGATAGTCTCCGGTGAGGCAATACGCCCGTGACACACGAGTCAACGGAGAGACAGATGCAAGCGATTCACAATGGATACCGTGCGGTTAACGTTCTTTGGGCCGTGAACTGGGAACGGCTGATGTTCCCGGCGGCTATTCTGCTGTGCCTAGGATTGGGTGCGCAGTTGGGCAGCATGGGGGTTTTCTGGCCTTAAATGACTGAATGACCGACCCGCAAAGCGACAGATTTTAGATGCCACGCGATCTTCTGGATCGCGTGGTTTGTGTTTTTGACATTGCGACATTTACCCGGTACTCACAAACCACTGGGATGTCTGACAGGAATTGGGTTTATGAGCGAGCATTTTGGGGGCGCTGCAAGCCGCCGCGACCTGCGTAAAGGATTGCTGCGTAGAACAGCATTTGCATTTTCAACATTGGTTTCCATCGGTTTGATCGCCTCGCCCGATTTCGCGAATGCCCAAAGTTATCGATTTACCAACCTGTCGATCGAAGGCAACAACCGGATCGAAGACAGCACAATCGCCTCCTACACGGGAATCAGTCGGGGTGAAGTCGTGACCTCTGGGCAGTTGAACGACGCCTATCAGAGCATTTTGGCGACTGGTTTGTTTGAAACCGTGGAGCTGGTCCCGGCAGGCAATCAGCTTGTGATCCGCGTAGCCGAATTCCCAACCATCAACGTGGTGCGTTTTGAAGGCAATCGTCGTCTGAAAGACGATGTGCTTGAAGCCGCTGTCGAATCCCAATCCCGCCGCGTTTTGAACCCAGCCACCGCCGAAAGCGACGCCAATGCCATTGCTGAGGCCTATGTGCAGGCCGGTCGCATCGCCGCACGTGTGACACCTCGGATCATTCGCCGTTCTGACAACCGTGTTGATCTGGTGTTTGAGATTTTCGAAGGTGACCTGGCAGAGATTGAACGGCTGAGTTTTGTCGGCAACCGCGCCTATTCTGACCGCCGCCTGCGCCGCGAGTTGGGCACCAAACAGGCAGGTCTTTTGCGCGCGCTCGTCAAGCGCGACACTCTGGTTGAGGACCGGATCGAGTTTGACAAGCAACTGTTGCGCGATTTCTACCAGTCGCGTGGCTACGTTGACTTCCGCATCACCGGCGTGAACGCCGAATTGGCGCGCGAACGGGATGGCTATTTCCTGACATTTAACGTCGAAGAGGGGCAGCAGTTCACCTTTGGCGAGGTCACCGTCGTCAGCGACCTGCCAGAGGTCGACATTGAAACCTTTGAGCAAACCCTGCGCATCCGCACAGGCGCGACCTATTCGCCGTTGCTGGTGGAAAACGCCATTGCGCGGATGGAGCGGAAAGCCTCGCAAGAGGCACTGGATTTCGTGCGGGTTGAACCGCGCATCACACGCAATGATCGTGACCTGTCTTTGGATGTTGAATTCGCGCTGGTGCGCGGGCCGCGTATTTTTGTGGAACGTATCGATATTGAAGGCAACACCACCACGCTGGATCGTGTGGTACGTCGTCAGTTTAAGACTGCCGAAGGCGACCCGTTCAATCCGCGCGAAATTCGCGAAGCCGCCGAACGCATTCGCGCCCTTGGCTTCTTTGCGACTTCCGAGGTGAACGCCCGCGAAGGCTCACGTCCGGATCAGGTGATCGTGGATGTGGATGTCGAAGAACAACCCACGGGTTCACTCAGCTTTGGCGGCACCTATTCGACTGACACTGGCTTTGGTCTTGTGGCGGGCTTCTCTGAGCGTAACTTTTTGGGCCGTGGTCAGACCCTGTCGGTGAATGTATCGACCTCGCCAGATATCAACGACTATCAGTTGCGGTTTGTAGAGCCTGCTTTCTTGGGGCGCGATGTATCGCTGGGTTTTGGCCTGTCCTATCAGGACAGCGCGCCGGGCAATGCGCGGTTTGAAAACACTACAGGGGAGTTCCAGCCGTTCCTTGGTTTTGACCTTGGCGAACGCAGCAATTTGCAACTGCGCTATACCTATCGCGATGTCGATATGGTCGTGCCCGCTGCCGAAGCCGTGGCTGGTTCGATCATTGATGCCGAAGCAGCGCGTGGCCGTTTGACCTCAAGTGAGTTGGGCTACACCTACCGTTTTGACAGCCGGATTGGCGGATTGAACCCCGATGCGGGGGTTCTTTTTGAGGTCGGGCAAGACTTCGCAGGGCCGGGCAGCGATGTGGAATACGTTAAGACCAGCGCGCGCGCCGTCGCGCAGCGCACTGCGTTCAACGGCGACCTGACGTTGCGGGCGACATTGGAAGGTGGCGCGATCTATGCGCCTGACAATAACACCCGCGTGCACCAGCGCTTTGCATTGGGCAGCCGCCAGTTCCGCGGGTTTGAACCCTTTGGCATTGGTCCACGCGAAGTCTCTTTGGGTGACAGCGGTGCCACGGTGAACGACGGGCTTGGCGGCAAATACTATGCTGTCGCGCGGTTCGAAGCTGAATTCCCGCTGGGCCTGCCAGAGGAATATGGTATCTCAGGCGGTCTTTTCTATGACGTTGGCTCCTTGTGGGGGACAGACGGCGCTGCGGGGGCTGGTACACTCCTGTATGATGACTTCACCCTGCGCCAGACCGTTGGTGTCTCGATCTTCTGGACAACGCCGATTGGGCCTTTGCAGTTCAACTGGTCCAAGGCGCTCGACAAGCAAGAATACGACCGCGATCAAACCTTTAACCTGACCATTCGGACCGAGTTCTAAGGTGACACGACTTTTGCGCCTCTTGTGGGTGGTGATGGGACTGGCGTTCCTTGTGGGCGCTCAGGCGGAAGCGCAATCGCGTCCGTTGCCACCGTCAAGCGTGCTGATCATCGACAGCGAGCGGCTTTATGCCGAGTCCGCATTTGGCAAACGTGTTTTGGCCGAACAGCAGGCCGAAGCCGCCGTTTTGGCGGCCGAATACCGTCGGATTGAGGCCGAACTTAGCGAAGAAGAGCAGATGCTGACCGACAAAAGGTCAGAGATGTCGCCAGAAGATTTTCGCATGGTGGCAGATGCCTTTGACACGCGGGTCGAGGGCATTCGCGAAGCGCAGCAGCAGCGAGAGAACGATCTGATCGCTTTGGGCGACAGCGAGCGCCAAAGGTTCTTTGCGCAGCTTGGACCGGTGCTTGAGGCCGTGCTGCGCGAAAGCGGGGCGTTGGTGGTGCTTGAAAAGCGCACGGTGTTTGCCTCAAGCAGCGCCTTGGATGTGACGGATCGCGTTCTGGAACAGGCTGATCTGATCATCGGCGATGGTGCCGCCGAAAATACTGAAAACGGCAACGGCGAAAACTGACGTCTGGGCTGGTCTCTTGCCCTGACTTGCCCCTATTGTTAGGGACAGACAAACCGCGCAGATACAGCAGGAGCAATCAAAAATGAGCGAGTCATTGAAAACCGCCGACATCCATCTGATCCAACGTCTTATCCCACATCGCTACCCCTTCCTGCTGGTGGACAAGGTGATCGACATTGATGGCTATCAGACGGCAACGGGCATCAAGAATGTCACCATGAACGAACCGCATTTTCAGGGCCATTTTCCGGGCAATCCGATCATGCCGGGCGTGACGATTATTGAAGCCATGGCGCAGACCGCTGCCATCATGGTGGGCACAGAGCTTGGCATGGAAGACAAGAACATGCAGGTCTATTTCATGGCCATCGACAAGTGCAAATTCCGCCGCATGGTAGTGCCGGGCGATGTGTTGGAAATGAAATTGACCACGGTGCGCGGCAAGCCCGGTGGCAAGGTTTGGAAATTCTCTGGCGTGGCCGAGGTCGAAGGCGAGATGGCGGCAGAAGCTGAATTCACCGCCATGATGGAACTGCCAAAGGCCTGACCCGGATGGCAATTTCCCCAAAAGCACAGGTCCATACCTCTGCCGTGATCGAAGACGGTGCAGTCATCGGTGAGGACTGCAAGGTTGGTCCATTCTGTGTTGTCGGCCCGAAGGTCGTTTTGCATGACCGGGTGGAGTTGAAATCCCATGTCGTGGTGACAGGCGACACCGAGGTCGGCGATGACACGGTGATTTTCCCGTTTTCGGTGATCGGAGAGATCCCGCAGGATCTGAAATTCAAAGGCGAGGCCAGCAAGCTGGTCATCGGTAAGCGCAACCGCATCCGCGAGAGCGTGACGATGAACTGCGGCACCGAAGGCGGCGGCGGACTGACTCGCGTGGGCGACGATGGGCTCTTTATGCATGGCTGTCACGTTGCCCATGATGCGCAGATCGGGGATCGGGTGATCCTTGTGAATTCTGTGGCTGTGGCCGGGCATTGCATTCTTGAAGACGACGTGATCGTCGGCGGCTTGTCGGGTGTGCATCAGTTCGTGCGCATTGGCAAAGGCGCCATTATCGGTGCGGTTTGCATGGTCACCAACGACGTCATTCCCTATGGCCTCGTGCAGGGGCCACGCGGGCAGTTGGATGGGCTGAACCTTGTAGGACTGAAACGGCGCGGCGTGCCGCGTGAAGACATTTCCGCCCTGCGCAAAGCCTTTCAGGAGTTGGGCGAGGGCGAAGGGTCATTCCTTGAACGCAGCAAACGCATCGGGGACAGCACGCAAAGCGCCTATGTGAAAGAGATCATCGACTTCGTTCTAGGCGAAAGCGACCGGTCGTTCCTGACCCCGCAATAATGTCTCGGCTCGCCATCATCTCTGCCATGGGTCTGCTGCCGGTTGAACTGGCGCGGGCGGTGCCCTCTGCCTTGGTGGTGACCCTGCAAGGGGTTGGGCATGACCACACGGGGCCAGTGCACGAACACCAGTTGGAACGGCTTGGCGCGCTGTTTGACGACCTGAAGGCCGAAGGCGTGACCGAGGTGGTCTTTGCGGGGGCCATGTCGCGACCGAACCTTGATCCTATGCAGTTTGACGCCTTTATGCAGGCCACTGCGCCGCGTCTGACCGAGGCGTTCGGTCAAGGCGACGATGTGCTTTTGCGGCTTGTGGTCTCTTTGTTTGAGGAAAACGGCTTTGCTGTGCGCGGCGCACATGAGCTGTTGCAAGCGACCGCCAATGGCGGGTTGATTGCAGGCCCGGCGCCCGATGAACGCGCCTTGGCAGATGCCGCGCGCGGGGTCGAAATCTTGCACGTCATGTCGGGGCTGGACCTCGGGCAGGGTGTTGTGGTGGCCGGCGGGCTATGCCTTGGCATCGAAACCCTGCAGGGCACAGACGCGATGCTGGGGTTTGTTGCCCAAACCCCCAAACACCTGCGCCGCGCCAAGGGTGTGTTTGTAAAAGCCCCCAAGGCAGGCCAAGACCTGCGCGTCGACATGCCCGCCATAGGCCCGGACACCATACGCAACGTCGCACAGGCGGGCCTCGCAGGAGTCGCACTGGCGGCTGGCCGGGTTCTGGTGCTGGATCGCGCGGTCACCTTGAAACTCGCCGAAGATTTGGGCGTTTTTATCTATGGGCTTGAAGAAATCTAAGCCAAGAGAGGCAATATGAAAATCTATCTGATCGCCGGTGAACTCTCTGGCGATAAATTGGGTGCATCCCTGATGCAGGGGCTGAAAGCGCTCTATCCCGGCGAAATCGACTTCAACGGGGTTGGCGGGCCACTGATGGAAGCTGAGGGGCTGGACAGCCAATTTCCAATGCAAGAGCTGTCCGTCATGGGGATCGCCGAGGTGCTGCCCAAGTATTTCCACCTTAAGCGTCGTATCCGGGAATGTGCCGAGGCGGTTCAAGCGCTGCAACCGGATGTGCTGATCACCATCGACAGTCCGGATTTCTGCCTGCGTGTCGCCAAGCTGGTGAAAGCTGCAACCAATATCAGAACAGTGCACTATGTGGCGCCCTCTGTCTGGGCCTGGCGTCCGGGGCGGGCCTCTAAGATGGCGAAACATATTGATCAGGTTCTCGCCCTGTTGCCGTTTGAGCCGCCCTATATGGAAGCGGCGGGCATGCGCTGTGATTTTGTGGGGCATCCCGTGGTGTCTGAGCCGGTTGCAAGCAATGTCGAGGCAGAGGAATTCCGCGCTGCACAGGGCCTTGGCGATGCGCCCTTGGCTTTGATCTTGCCGGGCAGCCGTGAAAGCGAGGTCACGCGCCTGTTGCCGATCTTCGTTTCCGCGATGAAAGCCCTGCAAGAGGCGCGGCCTGATCTGCGGTTTGTATTGCCAACGACAACGCCTGTCGCCGAGATGGTGCGCAGCGCTGTTGCAGATATGGCGGAGCCGCCGGTGGTCTTGGACCCGACAGGGCAGAACCTTGACGTCTATGCAGCGCAGAAACGCGCCGCGTTCAAAGCCGCTGATGTGGCGCTGGCGGCCTCTGGGACGGTGTCGCTGGAACTGGCAGCCGCCGAGACGCCTATGGTGATTGCCTATGATGTTAGCCCAATCAGCCGGGTGATTTTCAAACGCATGCTCAAAATCGACACGGTAACCTTGGCCAATTTGATCACCGATACCCGGATTGTTCCTGAACATTTGGCCGAAAACTGCACGGTCGAGAATATCGTTCCGAGCGTGCTGGATGTGCTGGAGAAACCCGAAACACAGCTGCAGGTCGTGCGCGATACGATGGCAAAGCTCGGCAAGGGCGGAGAGGATCCGGGTTTGCGGGCGGCGAAGGCTGTTTTGGATGGGTTGGGCATGTAGGCCGGGCTTTAGCCCGGCAACTTCAGCGACCGGAAAGCCGGGCTAAAGCCCGGCCTACGGGTTACCCCTTCCAGATCCAGCCGCCGCCAAAGATACGGCTGCCTTCAGACGCGTAGAACACGCAGGCCTGGCCCGGTGACACACCTTCTTCCGGCGTAAGCAACTCGACCTCAGCCGTCGTTGGCCCGGTCGGGCGCACGATCGCCTCGCGGGGTGGGCGCGTTGAGCGCACTTTCACCGACAGATGCCATTCCTTTTGGCTCTCAAACGGCTCATCCCCCAGCCAGTTGATCTCGCGCACTGGAACGGTGCGTGTCGCAAGCATGGACTTCGGGCCAACAATCACTTGTTTGTTGTTGACGTCCAGTTTGACCACATAAAGCGGTTCAGACAGGCCACCGATGCCCAAGCCACGACGTTGGCCAATGGTGTAATGCAGAACCCCATTGTGTGTGCCGCGCACATTGCCTTCGTGATCGACGATCTCACCCGGTTCAGCAGCACCCGGACGCAATTTTTCGATCACCGAGGCATAATCGCCATTGGGTACAAAACAAATGTCTTGGCTGTCAGGTTTATCTGCC
Source organism: Cognatishimia maritima (assembly GCF_900129685.1). Lineage (GTDB taxonomy): Bacteria > Pseudomonadota > Alphaproteobacteria > Rhodobacterales > Rhodobacteraceae > Cognatishimia > Cognatishimia maritima. The sequence continues at coordinate 35,873 of NZ_FQWM01000001.1, forward strand.
ACCGACAGTCCGTATTCAGCGGCTAAGGCCCGCGTGGCCTCTTTGTTGGGCAGGTGCCCCAAGGGGAACCGCAAATAGTCCAGCTGTTCTGGCGTGGTGGAGAACAGGAAATAGCTTTGGTCCTTGCTGGCATTCTCGGCCGAATGCAGTTCTGGCCCGTGGTCGCCGACCTTCCGCTGGATGTAGTGGCCGGTGGCCATGCAATCGGCCTCTAGGTCCTTGGCGGTCTCCAGAAGGTCTTTGAACTTCACCCGCTCGTTACAACGAATGCAAGGAACGGGAGTAGCACCGGCCAGATAGCTGTCAGCGAATTCATCGATCACGGCGTCCTGAAAGATGTTTTCATAGTCCAGAACGTAATGCGGAAAGCCTTTTTCCTCGGCCACGCGGCGTGCATCGTGGATGTCGATCCCGGCACAGCAGGCACCTTTTTTGGCCAATGCCGCCCCGTGGTCATAAAGCTGCAATGTCACGCCAACCACGTCATAGCCTTCGTCCGCGAGTTTCGCGGCCACAACAGAGCTGTCCACGCCGCCCGACATAGCAACCACCACCCGCGTTTCAGACGGGGGTTTCGCAAATCCAAGCGAGTTCAGTGGATGGGTTTCATCAAGGGCCATTGCAGGTTCCAGACATGCCGGGGAGTGAAAGAAAGGAATATAAGAAAATCCTAAACACTCTCAACCCCTCGTTTCATGTCTCGTTAAGGCAATTGCGGCGATATGGGCGCAGGAAAGGGGATGAGCATGTACTTGAAAAAGGTCGATGGGCAGCGCGCAATCACTTTGGGGGATGGCACCGTGCTATCACAGGCAGACCTGCCGCCTCGGACAACCCGTCGCTGGGTGGCGTCGCGCAAGGCGGCGGTGGTGCGCGGGGTGTTGCATGGGTTGATCAGCCAAGAGGAGGCATTGCAGCGCTATGAGCTTTCAGAAGAGGAATTTCAGGAGTGGCTGCGCGCCATCCATCATTTTGGGGAGGATGGGTTAAAGACCACGTGTTTGCAAAAGTATAGACAACTTTAACTTGTATTGGTAATTTCGGATTAATCTTAATCTTTGCTTAAGACTATGGTGTTCAAGGTTAATTCTGCCTGAGCGATACTCGGAGAAATTGAATGCGTATTCTTTTGATCGAAGATGACCCGGCCACCGCCAAAAGCATCGATATGATGCTGACCCACGCAAACCTGAATGTTTATGCGACTGATCAGGGGGAAGAAGGCGTCGATCTGGCCAAACTATATGATTATGATCTGATCCTTCTGGACCTGGGATTGCCCGACATGCCAGGGCACGACGCCTTGAAACAAATCCGTCAGGCGCGCATTGAAACCCCGATCCTGATCTTGTCTGGGGCGGACGATACGGACAGCAAGTTAAAGGGGTTTGGCTTTGGCGCAGATGATTATCTGACCAAACCTTTTCACCGAGAGGAGTTGGTGGCGCGCATTCATGCGATCATCCGTCGTTCTAAGGGGCATTCGCAGTCGATCATTCGCACGGGCCGAGTCGCCGTGAATCTGGATGCCAAAACCGCTGACGTTGGTGGGACACAGGTGCATTTGACCGGCAAAGAATACCAGATGCTGGAACTGCTTTCCTTGCGCAAAGGCACGACTCTGACAAAAGAGATGTTTCTGAACCACCTTTATGGCGGCATGGATGAGCCAGAGTTGAAGATCATTGATGTCTTTATCTGCAAGCTGCGAAAGAAACTGACCGAAGCGACCGGTGGCGAAAACTACATCGAAACCGTTTGGGGCCGGGGCTATGTGCTGCGCGACCCAGAGCCAATAAGCGAGACCGCGGAAGAAGCCATGGCGCTGCGGGCCTGATGACACGTTTTGGCGGGACGGATGCATCTCTGTCGGTCAGGTCAGGCTGACGCGCACTGCTGACTGGACGAATGGCGCACCCCGATTTATCTACGTGGATAAGCAGGGGGCGCGTCGCATGACCAACGAGAACAAAAGCCTAGACAGCAAAGACTTTGCCAAAGACATTGCGCAGCTCAGCGAAAATGACGCTGAGCAGGAGTTGGCGCAGCTTGCGCAGGTTCTGAATAAGGCGAACAAAGCCTATCACACTGACGACGCCCCAGAAATTTCCGATGCCGACTATGATCGTCTGAAACGCCGCAATGCGGCTATTGAAGCTGCATTTCCAGACTTAAAACGCGCTGACAGCCCCAGTGACCAAATCGGTGCGCCGGTTGCGGATGGCTTTCGCAAGGTGGCCCATGCGGTGCCTATGCTCTCGCTTGGAAACGCCTTTGAAGATGCCGATGTCACAGCTTTTGTGGATCGGGTTCGTAGCTTTCTTGGACTTGGACCAAACGCAGATGTGTCCTTCACGGCAGAGCCGAAGATCGATGGGCTGAGCCTGTCGTTGCGCTATGAAAACGGGCGTTTGGTGCAGGCCGCGACGCGGGGCGACGGCGAGACGGGCGAGAATGTAACGGCGAACGCGCTGACCATCTCTGATATTCCGCAAACCCTCAGCGATGCACCCGAGGTGCTTGAAGTGCGCGGAGAGGTTTATATGAGTCACGCGGACTTCGCGGATCTGAACACGCGGCAGGCGGAAAGCGGCGGTAAAACATTTGCCAACCCGCGCAATGCCGCAGCCGGGTCTTTGCGGCAGTTGGATTCCAATATCACCAAGTCCCGTCCTTTGAAGTTCTTTGCCTATGCCTGGGGCGACCTAAGCACGCCTTTGGCAGAGACGCAGTTTGATGCGATCAAACACCTGAAATCGCTTGGCTTTGTAACGAATCCGCTGACGAAACTCTGCCAATCTGCTGAGGAACTGATCACGCATTATCGACTGATCGAAGCGCAGCGCGCGACGCTGGGCTATGACATTGACGGCGTGGTCTACAAGGTCAATGAACTCGCGATGCAGGCGCGGCTGGGGTTCCGGTCCACCACACCCCGCTGGGCCATAGCGCATAAATTTGCGGCTGAACTGGCTTGGACACGACTTGAGGCGATTGATATTCAGGTTGGCCGCACCGGCGCGCTTTCTCCGGTCGCACGGCTGACACCGGTCACTGTTGGTGGCGTTGTTGTATCCAATGCGACGCTGCACAACGAAGACTATATTCGCGGGGTCGACAGCAAGGGTAGCCCGATCCGAGATGGCAAAGACATTCGCGAAGGTGACTGGGTGCAGGTCTATCGTGCGGGGGACGTGATCCCGAAGGTCGCAGACGTTGACCTCAGCAAGCGCGAGGAAGGCTCCAAACCCTATATCTTCCCAACGCGTTGCCCGGAATGCGACAGCCCTGCGGTGCGCGAAGAAGGCGATTCCGTACGCTTCTGCACGGGCGGCATGATCTGCCCGGCGCAGGCCAAGGAAAAGCTTAAACATTTTGTCGCGCGCAAGGCCTTTGACATCGAAGGGCTGGGTGCCAAACAGATCGAGATGTTCTTTGATGATGAGGCGCTGCCGATCAAAGAACCTGCGGATATTTTTACGCTGTCAAAGCGCGACGCGGCGCAGCTGACCAAGTTGAAAAACCGCATGGGCTGGGGCGAACAAAGTGCCGCCAACCTCTTTGCGGCCATCGACGACCGGCGCAGTATTGCTTTTGCGCGTATGCTGTTTTCGTTGGGCATCCGCCACATCGGTGAAGCGGCGGCCAAGGATCTTGCGCTGCACTACATGGATTGGGCGGCGCTGGTGGAGGCCGCAGATACGGCCCGTGCGGCGGCACTGGCATGGCGCAGCGCCGATGAAGCAGAAGAGGCAGAGCGGATTGCGGCCAGTGCCGAAGGGCGCTCTGCCAAGATCAAGGCCACGCGCGATGCTGCGATGGCCGCATGTAACGTGCCCGACTCCTCCAAAGCAGCTTGGCAAGACTTGACCGGCATTGACGGCATCGGCGCGACAGTCGGCCTATCGCTGACCGATGCCTTCGCCAACCCGGACGAACGCGCCGCAATCGAACGGTTGGTCGCTGAACTAGAGATCATCCCCCCCGAAGCTCCCTCAAAAGAAAGCCCGGTGGCGGGGAAAACGGTGGTCTTTACAGGCAGCCTTGAAAAGATGACCCGCGCAGAGGCCAAAGCCCGCGCAGAGTCGCTTGGGGCCAAGGTGGCGGGCTCGGTCTCTGGCAAAACCGATCTGTTGGTGGCTGGTCCGGGAGCAGGGTCGAAAGCCAAAAAGGCCGCTGATCTTGGCATTGAAATCATTGACGAAGACGCCTGGCTTGCGTTGACAGACGGATTTTAGGGGCAGCCTGTGAGCAGCCGCCCGGAAATCCTATTTCCGCTCTTTGCGGAGATCACCAAGTTGGAGGGTGTCGGCCCCAAAGTGGCGCAGCACCTTTCAACCATTGGGTTAGATAAGCCGCGTGACGTTTTGTTTTCATTGCCGTATTCAGTTGTGGATCGGCGTCGACGAGACACCATACAAGGCGCGGATTTGCCGGGCATTGTGACCGTCTCTGTCACTATTGGTGCCCATAAAGCGCCGCGAAATCGCAGCGGCGCATATCGCGTGACGGTCAACGATGCCGCGACAAGTTTCCAATTGGTTTTCTTTCATGCACGCGGTGACTATTTGCAAAAGCAGCTTCCGGTTGGTGAGGAACGTCTGGTGTCGGGTCGGGTCGAATTGTTCGACGGGATTGCCCAGATGGTGCACCCCGACCACATGCTGCCCGAGGACGAAGCCGGCTCCATTCCTGATTTTGAGCCGGTTTATCACCTGACCTCGGGCGTAACGCTAAAGACCATGACCAAAGCGGCGGCTTCTGCTTTGCGTTTGGCCCCCAACTTGGCCGAATGGATTGATCCTCGCCAAAAGGCACTGGCGCAATGGCCTGATTGGAAAGACGCCATTGAAACGGCGCATCGCCCGGAAGGTTTAAAAGACACCGCGCCCACAGTCCCGGCCAGAGAGCGGCTGGCCTACGATGAATTCTTTGCCCATCAACTGACGCTGGCATTGGCCCGCAGTCAGTTAAAACGTGCGCCGGGGCGGGTGAGCCAGGCGACGGGCAAGCTGCAGGCCAAAGTGCTTGCCGCCTTGCCATACCGCCCGACCGGCGCGCAACAGCGGGCGATTTCTGAAATTGCCGACGACATGGCGACGCCGCATCGGATGAACCGCTTGCTGCAAGGGGATGTTGGCGCGGGCAAAACCCTCGTGGCCTTCATGGCGATGCTGAACGCGGTCGAAGCGGGCGGGCAGGGTGTGATGATGGCCCCTACAGAGATTCTGGCGCGTCAGCACCTGCAAGGCCTGCGTCCCTTGGCGGAACAGGCTGGCGTAGTTGTTGAAATCCTGACCGGGCGCGACAAGGGCAAAGAGCGGCGCGCAAAGCTGGATGCGTTGCAGGCGGGGAACATTCATATCTTGGTGGGCACCCATGCGGTGTTCCAAAAAGACGTAGCGTTTCACGACTTGCGGCTGGCCATCGTGGATGAGCAGCATCGATTTGGCGTGCGGCAACGGTTGGAGCTTGGCAAAAAAGGTGCGCAGGCGGATGTGCTGGTGATGACGGCGACTCCGATCCCACGATCGTTGGCGCTGGCGCAATATGGCGACATGGATGTCTCGGTTCTGGATGAAAAGCCACCGGGGCGGCAGCCGATCACAACCGTCATGGTCTCTGATGCGCGCACGGATGAAGTGGTGGATCGCCTGCGGCGCGCTGTGGCCGAAGGTAAACAGGCCTATTGGGTCTGTCCGCTGGTCGAAGAAAGCGAAGTGATGGACCTGACCGCCGCCGAGGATCGGTTCAAAATGCTGCGCGCGGCATTGGGCGAGGGGATCTGCGGGCTTGTGCACGGCCAGATGCCACCGCCCGAAAAAGACGCTGCCATGGCCGATTTCGCCGCGGGCAAAACCAAGGTTTTGGTGGCCACAACCGTGATCGAAGTTGGGGTTGATGTGCCCAATGCAACGATCATGGTGATCGAACGCGCCGAAAGCTTTGGCCTTGCGCAGTTGCACCAATTGCGGGGCCGCGTGGGGCGGGGCGATCAGGCCTCGACCTGTTTGTTGCTGTATCAAGCGCCGCTGTCTGAAAACGGGCTAAAGCGGCTAAAGGTCATGCGCGACACCAATGATGGCTTCAAGATTTCCGAAACCGATCTAGAAATGCGCGGAGCGGGCGATTTGATCGGAACCGCACAGTCGGGTTTGCCGCGATTCCGTATCGCTGACATCGAATCGCAGGCGGCGCTGATGGCGATTGCCCAAAGTGACGCGCGAAAACTGCTGAATGATGATCCGACGCTGAAAACGGACCGCGGCAAGGCCGCGCGTGTTCTTTTGTGGCTGATGGAGCAGGATCAGGCCATCCGTTTGATTTCAGTGGGTTAGACGCGATCTGACTATGAATTCGCTAAATGTTCTCAAATGTTCTCATAAAGTTCTTGCATTCGGCTGCGGAAAATGAGAACAAAGAGGCAACAAAGAACTGAGCGCAGGAGCAACACCATGATGTCCCAGATCAAAACAGCGATCCGCAATTCGCAATCTACCCTTGTGCAGGATGCCATTGGCGCAGCTGCTTTGGTGGTGATGATGATTGTTGCCCTGCATATCCCCGGACTTGCCTAAAGGAATTTGATGAACCTCTGACTGCCTGGCGTTCCGGCAAGGGCTGATCCCGACGCACCTGTCCCCAATTTGTGCGTGTTTACTGATACTGCCTGTCCCTTAGTCCTCAGTAATGTCTCTTTATGGGTCTGCCTCACAACATCCCATTTGGACCATCCCTTGCAAAGAGAACGCAACCTTCGCCGCCTTCCTCCCCGGGAAGTGCGGCGATTTTTTTATTGGGCGAAAGGGATTGTCAGGCGCATGCAGATTGCTCGGCTTGATCGAAGGCTTCGAGTGTGGCTTCAAGCGCCAGTAGGATGGAGGCGTGGCGATTGCGATAGTCCTGCGCGGGGCGCAAAACCTCAAGCCCGTCAAACGGGGCGGGTGGTGTTGGGCCGCCGTCTTTTAGCATGGCCTTTAGGGCGTCGCGCCCGGCTTCAACCTGCGCTTTTGTGCAGCCAATGATGTTCTTGCCGACAACCGACGCCGCTGCTTGCCCCAAGGCGCAGGCTTTCACGTCTTGGCCATAGGCGGTGATTTTGCCGTCCTTGATCTCTACATCCACGGTGATGGTCGATCCGCAAAGCGGTGCGCGCTTTTTCACGGTGGCATCCGGGTCAGGCAACCGATCCGTATGCGGCATGTCCGATGCCAGGGCCAGAATCTGCCCCGAATAGAGTTTGATCAGGTCGGTTTCACCGGACATGGTTATTTCCTTTTGTCTGCGTTTCCTAGATAGAGGGCCAGACCAGAGATGCAAAGGGTTTCGACATGACATTTGATCCAAAGGCGCTGACCTTCAACGATGCGGGCCTTATTCCGGTGATCGCGCAAGACGCAGAGTCGCTTGAGGTCTTGATGATGGCATGGATGAATGCGGAAGCTATTGAAAAGACGCTGGAAAGTGGAAAGGTGACCTATTGGTCGCGCTCACGGCAAGCGTTCTGGATCAAGGGCGAAACCAGCGGGCACACGCAGGAATTGGTCGATTTGCGCTACGACTGTGATCAGGATTGTATCTTGGTTTTGGTGCGGCAAACCGGCGCTGCGTGCCACACAATGCGCAGAACGTGCTTTTATCGCGCTGTGCGCGATGGCGAAAGCATCGAACTGATGAAGCCAATGGTGTAAGGGGCGTTGCCCCTCGGCCTGCGGCCTTACCCCAGAGTATTTTTGCAATGATGAAAAGGGATGGGCGTTAGAGGCCGATCATGACGCGAATGTCTGCGGGCGTGGCCCCTTCAGCGCGAAACTTTGAAATGGCACGCGCGTCATCCCGTTTGGCGAGACGTTTGCCGTTTTCATCCCTGATCAGACCGTGGTGGTGATAGGTCGGGATTGGCATGTCGAGCAGCGCCAATAAGATCACCTGAATCTGCGTGAATTCAAACAAATCCTCGCCGCGCACCACATGCGTTATGCCCTGCGCGACGTCATCCAATGCTGAGGCAAGGAAATAGGCAACAATTTCTTCGCCCTTGCGCGAGAGGACGATGTCGCCAATTTCGTCTAGGGCTTGTTTCGGATCAATGTGGTGCGTGCCTTCATAGCGCGGTCCTGTTTCGCGGAACACAACATCGCGATCAGACAAGAGATCCAGCGCGCGCTCCAGATGGATGCGCAGGGCATCGCCCGGTTTGCGATCTGACATGGGGCGATGTTTGCAGGTGCCGGGATAGACCTCATGGGCGACGCCTTCTTGCGGGGCGGCAAGAGCGGCGCGAATGTCGGCGCGGCTGCAGGAACAGGGGTAGAGCAGATCGCGTGCAGCAAGCTTTTTAAGCGCTGGATCATAGGCGGTGAGTTGTTCCGATTGGCGCAAGACCGGTTCGTCCCAGCGCAGCCCGAGCCAAGTCAGATCATCAATGATCTGCGCGTCCCATTCGGGTTTGCAGCGCTGCAGATCGGTGTCTTCCATCCGCAGCAAAAACGCTCCGTTCTGCGAACGCGCCATGTCATGCGCCACAATCGCTGAATAGGCGTGACCCAAGTGCAGAGGGCCGGTTGGTGATGGAGCAAAGCGAGTACGAAAGGCCAATTTTTTCAATCCCTTGTCAGGTGAAGTTCAGACCTTAATAGAACTTTCATTTGTGGCCAACCACGCCGTCCAATCGGCCTTTGCACGGTCGGTGTAAGCCTTATAGCGGTCCTTGCGTCCGCGCCGACCACCTTTCAAACCATCGACCGGCTGAAAGAGGCCGAAGTTCACGTTCATGGGTTGAAACGTCTTTGCCTCTGCCCCTCCGGTGATGTGATGCACAAGCGCGCCCATGGCCGTGTTCAAAGGTGCCGTTTCCATGGGTTGGCCAAGGATTTCAGCCGCCGCAAGACGCCCTGCCAACAGACCCATGGCGGCACTTTCAACATAGCCCTCGACACCGGTGATTTGCCCGGCAAAGCGGATATGTGGTTTGGCTTTCATCCGCATTTGGTTGTCGAGCAGTGTCGGGGAATTGATAAAGGTATTGCGGTGAATGCCCCCAAGCCGCGCGAAAGACGCGTTTTCAAGGCCCGGGATCATTTTGAAGACCTCGGTCTGCGCGCCGTATTTCATTTTGGTTTGAAAGCCGACGATATTCATTAACGTGCCCAACGAATTGTCGTGGCGCAGCTGCACCACCGCATGGGGGCGGTTGTCGGGATCATGGGGGTTGGTCAGACCGACGGGTTTCATCGGCCCAAAACGCAGGGTTTCGCGACCGCGTTCAGCCATCACTTCGATGGGTAGGCATCCGTCGAAATAGCCGGCGGTTTCGCCTTCGTGGAATTCGGTTTTGTCCGCGGCAAGAAGCGCAACGATGAACGCCTCATATTGGGCTTCGGTCATCGGGCAGTTCAGGTAGGCTTTTTGTTCGGCCTCCGTTTCGCCCTTGTCATAACGGGATTGAAACCAAGCAACGTCCATATTGACGGACTCGGTATAAACAATCGGCGCGATGGCATCAAAGAAGGCGAGGGAATCGGCACCCGTTTCCGCCTGAATCGCCGCGCCCAATCCGGCCGAGGTCAGGGGGCCTGTGGCGATGATCCAGTGGCCATCAGAGGGGAGTTCGGTGATTTCTCCGTAGTCCACCGTCACATTTGGGTGCGACTTCAAGGCGGCGGTCACGCTTTCGGCAAAGGGATCACGGTCAACCGCCAAAGCGCCGCCAGCGGGCAGGCGGTGTTTGTCGGCGGTCTGCATGATCAGACCATTGGCCGCGCGCATTTCCCAATGCAGCAGGCCAACGGCATTCTGTTCGTCATCATCAGACCGGAAGGAGTTTGAACACACCATCTCCCCCAGATTGCCGGTCTGGTGGGCAAAGGTTGCAACCTTTGGGCGCATCTCGTGGATCACCACTTGGACGCCCATATTGGCAGCTTGCCAAGCGGCTTCGGAGCCTGCCATGCCGCCGCCGACAATATGTAATGTGTTTGATGTGTTCTGTGTCATGTGCGCGACATAAGGCAGATCGCGCGTTTTGGAAAGGGGATCAGAGATAGGGGATGAGACGAAACATTTGGGTCGCTGCGGCGGTCCTGTCGAGGTCTGAGAGAGAGTTGACCCTGGAGGGACCGACCACCTTTCAGCGACCCAATGGTTCTTGGTACATCTGGGAAAGTCCATCTGGGAAAGACGGCTTGCCTGAAATGGTTATCGCACGGGGGCTTCGCGGCGACCAGCGTCAATTGGGAACAAATGTGGCACGAATTGGGAAACAATCACCTTGGTCGAAACTGATGTTGATTTAAGTTATTATTTTCAGTGGCTTGCTAAGTGTGTCGCCGTGAGCGTTTGCTGGGGTTTGACACAGTTTTACCATAATAAAAGCGGTTGATTTACCCCGTTATGTAATCTCGTGTGCCACATCACCCGTTGTCGCTACTGCGACCAGTTGGGCGCGCGTTTGTCCAAGAAGGCTTGAATACCTTCCTCGGTGTCTTGAAACAGCATGTTTTGCACCATGACGTCTGCCGCATAGTCATAGGCTTGTTCGGTTGGCATCGTGGCTTGTTTGTAGAAGGCTTCTTTGCCAATTTTCACGACACTGCCGAGCTTGCCGGCGACCGTTTCGGCCAGCTTCAGCGTTTCTTGATCCAGCAACTCCGGCGTGACAACCCGATTTACCAAACCGGCGGCTTCGGCTTCGGTTGCGGTCAGAAATTGACCGGTGGTCAACATTTCAAACGCTTTCTTGCGAGGGATATTGCGCGAAAGGGCCACCATCGGAGTTGAGCAGAACAGTCCAATATTGATCCCGTTGACACCAAAGCGGGTGCCTTCGGCCGCAATCGCCATATCGCAGGTCGCGACAAGCTGACAGCCCGCAGCGGTGGCAATCCCGTGGACCTGCGCAATAACGGGTTGGGGCAGGGACTGAATCGTCAGCATCAAATTGCTGCAACGTTGAAACAGATCGGCGAAATAGCTACGTCCTTTGTCGTCCGACGTGCGGCCTGCGGTCATTTGTTTCAGGTCATGGCCCGCACAAAAGGCTTTGCCTGCTCCGGCCAAAGTGACGACGCGGATCTTTGGGTCCGCTGCGATCTGGTCGAGTTCTGATTGCAGCGCCGCAAGCATCTCATCGGACAGGCAGTTTAGCCTCTCTGGCGCATTCATTGTCAGCTGTGCAATCGCGCCCGTGTCGCAACGTTCCAGAATTGCCATCTTGTCCTCCCTCATCTTTGCGGCAAGCCTAGGGGCCAGGAGCAGGATTGCAAAGTGGTGGCGGTACGAACGTCGCGGCATATTGGAGGATTGATGGAACTGACGATATCCGAGGTAGAAACCTATCTGGCGGAGGTGTTTCCCCAGATGCGCGGGGAGTTTCAGATTGATGCCTTGAATGAAGAGCAAACACTGATGCGCCTGACACCGGAAGAGCGGCACCTCAGACCCGGAGGGACAATCTCGGGGCCAACGATGTTTGCGCTGGCAGATGTTGCTGCCTACGTGGCGATCTTGGCCAAGATCGGGCGTGTCGCGCTGGCAGTGACGACGCATTGCTCCATTGATTTTATGCGCAAGCCACAGCCCGGCGTGGATCTGATTGCAGAAGGCACGATCCTAAAACTGGGGCGCAGTCTGGCGGTTGTCGATGTGAAGCTGCGTTCAGAAGGGCAGGCGGATGTGGTTGCCGCCGCAAGTCTGACCTATTCCATTCCGCCCAAGCGGTAGCAGAAAAAAAAGGCCGGGGACAAGCCCCGGCATAAGTCAGATCTGGCGTCCGACGGGGTTTGCGTCCGCCAGAAGGGTGTGGTTGCCCAGTGCAACCGCGAAATCGGGAGTGACACCGAGATCGCCAAACGCCATTGCATCCGTAGGACAAAGCACGGAAATGCGCCGGCGCATATCCACGGTTTGATGGCCTGCGCAGTTCAAAATGCCCTGTGCGATCCGGAAGAGGTGGTGGATCGCTGGCGGGCGGAACTGTGGGTCGCAAAACGCACGTTTGCCGCGGAAACCCTCTGAATTGTATTGATACAAAGCTTCAGGTGTATTACGGATGTTGGGTACAATGCGGAAATTGTTCGGTCTAGGAAAACATTGTAATGGGTACAAATTGGCAGCCGTTGTTAGCGGAAACCGGACGCGCGAAATACCGCGCTTTGGCCGACAGCATCACCAAAGGCATCGCTGAGGGCACGCTTGACCCGGGCCAAAAGCTACCACCTGTGCGTGAACTCGCCTATCGGTTGGACATCACGCCGGGCACCGTTGCGCGGGCCTATTCGATCCTTGTGGAGGAGGGCGCGCTGGTCGCGGGAGTCGGGCGTGGCACCTATGTGGCAGACAGCCAGCCAAAGCTGCAGGATGAAGACGCCGGCGCGATGATCGACTTTTTCAGCCCGCGTATACCCAACCTTGGACAAGAGGATTTGCTGCGCGATGCACTGCGCAAAGTAAGTTCAGAATTATCCTCTAATGCCTTGATGCAATATCCAAAAAGGGAAACGAACCTGCCTGCTCGCAATGCGTTTATGGCCTGGATGCAGGACGCGCCGATAGGGCACTACGGGTTGGATGACATCGTGATCACCCATGGCGGGCAGAACGCGATTTTGCACGTCATGCAAGCGGTGCTGCGCGGGCACGATCCGGTGGTTCTGGTAGACGAAGTCACTTTTTCAGGCTTTCGTAAGGCCGCCGAACTTTGCCGCGCCAAGGTTGTCGGCGTGCCCTGGGACGGCGAAGGACCCGACCCGCGCGCGCTGGAAGAATTGGTACAATCCACGGGGGCAACGCTCTATTGTACCTCTGCCGAAGTGAATAATCCGACCACACGCGCAACAACGGCCCGGCGCAGACGCGAGATCGCCTCAGTGGCGCTGCGACACGGGCTGCATGTGCTGGACGATGATTGTTATCATACTGGCTCCCATAGCGCCGAAAGCTATCGTGCGCTGTTGCCGGATCTGGGGTGGTACATCAGTTCGCCATCAAAGCTGGTTTCGCCCAGTCTTCGGATCGGCTTTACAGTACCGCCACGTGGCTGGGTCGGAGAAATGTTGCGCAGCGTGCAGTTCAGCCACTTCGGCGTCTCAAGCGTGCTGACAGAAACATTCGCCCATCTGATGACCAGCCCGAAGCTGCCCGCAATCATCGACAAGGTGCAGGCCAAGATCAACGCGGATTTGCGCTATGTCGTGAATCAGTTGGGCGGCTATCCGATCCGCTGGCGCAGCAATGTGCCGCTCGTTTGGGTCGAATTGCCGGTGGGATGGCGCGCACCCGCCTTTGCCCAAGCGGCAGAGGCGCGCGGGGTTGAAATGAAATCGGCGGATGAATTCACCCTGCGCGAAGGGCGCGCAGTACATGCGGTGCGCATCGCGCTCAATGGGCAAATGGCGCAGGCGCGGTTTGAAGAGGGTATTCGTATTATTCGTATGCTGCTTGATAATCCGCCGCGCAGTTTCACGACATAGGGTCTTGGCTGCAAAACAGGTGCGCATCGGTCGCATGGATAATACATTCAAATATCAATATGTGAAACCGACAGCTCACAGAAAACCGCCCCGGAGAACGCAATGACCAAAGCTGCCTCGACCGACAATCGCGACGCCAACACAGCGGATGCTCCGACAGAGCTGTCGATCGGGCTGCAGCATTTTCCTGTTGCGTTCTTTGCCGTTTCGATGGGCCTATGGGGATGGGCGCTTGCCATGTGGGCGGGGGCAGCACATATCGAAACCTTGATGCCGGTGGCGGTTGGTCTGCGGGCCATTGCCACCATCGCTTTCATCGCAATCCTAGGCACATATGGGTTAAAGGCGCTCCGTAACTTCGCAGCCTGCCGAGCTGAATGGGCGGTGCCGCCGCGTCTCGCCTTTTTTCCAGCGATTTCTATTTCGGTTCTGCTTGTGTCCATGGGCTTTCTGCCAAGCCACCCTGATATCGCGGCCATTCTCTGGCCGGTGGGCGCTGCATTGCAGGGGGTGCTGACGCTCGCCGTGATCTCCAGCTGGATCAGCCACCGAGCGTTTGAAACGGGTCAACTAAGTCCAGCATGGTTTATCCCGGCCGTTGGGAACGTGATTGTGCCAATTGCCGGGGCACCGCTTGGCTATATTGACCTGTCTTGGTTGTTTCTTTCGGGCGGGTTGATCTTTTGGATCGTGCTGCTGACGCTGGTCATGAACCGGCTGATGTTTCACAACCCCATGCCTGGCAAGCTGCTTCCGACGCTTGTCATCTTGATTGCGCCGCCCGCCTTGGCGTTTCAGGCCTATGTCGCGCTGGTCGGCACGCTCGACCCATTTGCGCGCATTCTTGTCAGCGCAGCCTATGTGTTTGCGCTGTTGGTCCTGATCCAATTGCCGCGATTTCGGCATTTGCCCTTCGCGCTGAGTTGGTGGGCATTAAGTTTCCCATTGGCAGCATTGGCGACCGCATCCTTCAAGATGGCGGAGGTGGCGGGCAAGCCGATCTACAACAGTATTGGCTTTCTTGTACTTGCTGTGCTTTCGGTCGCAGTCGTAGCACTTTGTGTGAAAACGTTGCGCGGCCTCCTAAATGGGGTCTTTTGGCGGCCAGAGGTGTGAGTTTTATTGGGGTAAAATAATACCTATTTTTTATCGTGTTGTTTTCAAACAGTTATTTTGACTTAGACGCGCTTGACTGTGTTATCCACACCTTTATAACCCGCCCATCGCATTCAGGCAGGTCGATTCACTTTGGTGAGGGGGCCTGTCCGTCAACCAAACTTAGGTAGACCATTATGAAAACCTTCTCTGCTACTCCGGCAGACATCGAGAAGAAATGGATCATCATCGACGCCGAGGGCGTCGTGCTGGGCCGTCTTGCTTCGATCGTTGCCATGCGCCTGCGCGGCAAGCACAAGCCGTCTTTCACGCCACACATGGATTGCGGCGACAACGTTATTGTCATCAACGCTGATAAAATTCAGCTGACCGGCAAGAAACGCACTGATAAAAACGTATACTGGCACACAGGCCACCCAGGCGGCATCAAGTCCCGCACTGTGGGTCAGATCCTGGAAGGCCAGTTTCCAGAGCGTGTGGTAACCCAAGCGGTTAAGCGCATGCTGCCAGGCAACCGCCTGTCCCGCCAAATCATGACCAACCTGCGCGTTTACGCTGGTGCAGAGCACCCACATGAAGCGCAAGCGCCAGAAGTTCTGGACGTTGCGTCCAAGAACTCTAAGAACACGCGGAGCTAATCATGACTGATCAAATCAACTCCCTTGAAGAGCTGTCCGCAGTTGCAGGCGAAACCGCTGTTGTTGCAGACGTTGCCGCACCTCGTGAACCCGTTCGTGACGAACTGGGCCGTTCCTACGCAACTGGCAAGCGTAAAGACGCTGTTGCCCGCGTTTGGATCAAACCAGGGTCCGGCAAAGTCGAAGTTAACGGCAAGCCCATGAACGAATATTTCGCACGTCCGGTTCTGCAAATGATCCTGGCGCAGCCGTTCTCTGTTGCAGGCGTTGAAGGTGAATTCGACGTTTACGCAACCGTGAAAGGTGGCGGTCTGTCCGGTCAAGCGGGCGCGGTCAAGCACGGTATCTCTAAAGCGCTGCAGCTTTATGAACCATCCCTGCGTGGCGCGTTGAAAGCCGCTGGCTTCCTGACCCGCGACAGCCGTGTTGTTGAACGTAAGAAGTTCGGTAAGCGCAAAGCGCGTCGTTCCTTCCAGTTCTCCAAGCGCTAATCGCTGGCTGGCATATGTTTACGTAAAGGGCTGCCTTCGGGTGGCCCTTTTCGTTTATGTGATGCGGTACATGTTTTTAGGGACAAACCTCAGATCTTATTAGAAAAAAGGGTAGATTATTAATGTTGCTTTAGTTCGAGGTGCACTTGTTTCGATGAACCCAGCGATATCGCTTTATATTGTTCTGAAGTAAGCGTTCTTCAACACAGATACTATTTACTGCATCTGACGCAATCACTAGAGACGTCGTGGATGCAAAGCCGAATTCTCCATCCGGCAGTTCTATTCGGGCCGTGACCGAGAACCCGCTTTCATCACTCATATCCTGAATCGAAAGTACATCGGCATAAGTATATCCCAAGACTTCGTAGGGCCGTGGATGAAATGCAAAGTAGAAAATCAAGCAAGCTGCAATGAGCCCAAATACCGAGTTGAGTGCCTTCGGATGTTCGATAAAGTATATTTTTAGATTAATGTATTGTTTTTCTGAAAGAATTTTTCTGAGAATAAATTTCATGAATCCGGCTTAATCAATCCCAAACCGCGCAAATATACCCCAATCCCGGTTTCCAGCAAATCTTCTGGCGGAAACGGGCTTTGGCTACCAGGGGAATTTCTTGCAAAAAGTTCGACGACTCCGTGACTCATTGCCCAGATATGTGCCGAAAACATGCTGGCTGGGGGGCGTTTTTCGGGGGGGATGTGTTCTGATAAGTCCGCAGCGGCGCGTTCCATGACCTCTCGAGCGCGGGCGGCTTGGGCCGCGAGTTCTGGCGTGCGGTTTACGGAGACGCCGCTTTCAAACATCGCAATGTAATGGCCCGGGTATTTGCGGGCAAAAGCAAGGTAAGCGCGGCCAGTGGCCTCAAAACTAGCCAAGGCAGAAGGTTGCCCCTTGTCATAGGCGAATTTCATCAGGTCAGCGAAGATTTCATAGCCCTGTAGCGCTGCCTCGGCGATCAGGTCTTCGCGGCCTTCGAAGTGGCGATAGACTGCTGCCGGGGTCACACCCGCTTGTTTGGCGGCCTCAGACAGGGTGAAGCCGGTCGGGCCTTTGGCCTCAATCAAGGTCAACGCGGCCTCGACCAAGGCTTGGCGCAGGTTGCCGTGGTGATAGCCGCGCTTAGGCATGCCAAATGTCCTTGCCGCCGCAGATCAATTCATCACATGCCCCAATCGCGCGCGCATCTTTGCGGGCGTAGTCGATGCGCGTCAACACATGGCGGATCGCACTTAGACGTGCGCGGCGCTTGTCATCGCTGCGTACCACCGCCCAAGGCGCTTCTGGAATATCGGTGCGTTCAAGCGTTTCGCGGATGGCAGCGCTATAGGCGTCCCATTTCTTAAGGCCCTCTACATCAATCCAGCTGAGCTTCCACTGTTTCAGCGGGTCACGCTCGCGCTTTAAAAAGCGGCGTAGCTGTTCGGCGCGGCCAACGTTGAGCCAAAACTTGAAGAGGATCACGCCGTCTTCGACCAGCATACGCTCAAAGTCCGGGACCTGCGCAAAGAAGTGTTCGCGCTGCGCATCAGTGCAGAAACCAAAAACCTTCTCGACCACGCCGCGATTGTACCAACTGCGGTCAAAGAACACGATTTCGCCCGCTGCTGGCATGTGCTGCACATAGCGTTGGAAATACCATTGGCTTTGTTCTGTATCCGATGGTTTGGAAAGCGCCACAACGCGGGCCCCGCGCGGGTTCAGGTTTTCCCGAAAGCGTTTGATGGTGCCGCCTTTGCCCGCTGCGTCGCGACCTTCAAATAAAATGGCAATACGCGCGCCGCTTTCTTTGGCCCAGGCTTGCAGTTTGACCATTTCGATTTGCAGCGCCGCCATGTCGCGTTCATAGGCTTTGCGGTTCAGACGTTCGGAATAGGGGTAAGAGGCGTCAATGATGTCCCCCTTATCGGCAAGCTGGATGGCATTGCGAATGGGGTCCGGTGCTTCGGATTCGTAAAAACTGCTGATCGCGCCGTCAAAGGGTAGCTCCATCGGGCCTCTCCATTTTTTCTTAATATGGCAATGGGATGGCGTCAGTGCAATGCAGCGCGGCGCGCCGCGCGATCAACCGCTGCAATGATGTCATCCTCGGCAACATGATGGGGCATGTGGCCAATGCCGCGCAGCACGGTCAGATTGGCGATGTCCAACTGTTCATTCAGAGGGCGCGAATGGATCTCCAAACCAACAGTTGTATCGGCATCACCATGCACCAGTTCGGTGGGCACTGTGATGGCATCATAGCTTTTTGAGAGCGCTTGGATCTCACCCAGCAGGTCCGCGCGTTGCTGCGCATTGGCAAGCAGGCTTTGGCGGCGCAGGGTCAGGCCGGGGCCAAAGTGTTCGGCGTAGCCTTCGGGTGCGGATTGGGGGGCAAAGACGCTTTCAACCTCATGTGTCACACGCTCGTTACTGACCCAGGCGGTCAGAACCGGCGCAACTAAGGGGCCGAGCACAGGGTGGGACATGATCTTGTAAAAAGTCGAGAGGTCAGAGGTCCAAGGGATCGACGGTGTCGAAAGCGCCACTAAGGCAGAAAGCGTTTCGGGGTGGTTGACCGCCCAAGCCAGAGCGACAGAGCCGCCATAGCTTTGGCCCAGCACAATCGGTTTCTCCGCGCCAAGCTGCGCTGCCGCATTCTGGAGCAGCGCGGCTTGACGGTCGATTGTGGGGGTGTCGATCACATCCGTATAGCCCAATCCGGGACGGTCAAAGGCAATAACACGATAGCTTTGCGCCAGCCCGTCCATCAGAGAGAAGGTGAAATCTCGGGTGCTGCCAGAGGCCCCGTGGATCAGGACCAGATCAGGCCCTGCGCCACGCACAACCGCGTGAACCGCGATGCCGTCGACCGTAAGCATCTGGCCTTCTGGCGGATAGGCCGCTTCGGCACGCGCCTCATTGCTGCGCGCCTTCCAAAGGGTGAGCACAGCAAAGGCCACGGCCACAATCAGAAGCAAAATGAACAGTTTAGCTGCCAATTTCATTCATATCGTAGAATGTGGTTTCGTAAACTTCGGTGATCCAGTTCCCATAAAGCAAATGCGCATGGCTGCGCCAACGGTTCTGCGGCGGACGCGAGGGATCGTCGTCGGGGTAGTAGTTGATCGGCACGTTGATTGGCGTACCTTCGGCCACGTCGCGATCATATTCCTGCTTTAGCGTGTCGCTGTCATACTCAAAATGATTGAAAATATAGAGCGCACGGTGCTTGCTGTCTTCGACCAGACAGGGGCCAGTGTCGTCGCTGCCAAGTAAGGTTTTCAGGGCAGGGGTCGCGTCAATCTCTGACTGTTTCATCTCTGTCCAGCGGCTGACAGGGATCACGCAATCATCTGAGAAACCACGCAAATAATGGCTCGACGGATCGAGGTTCTTGTGCCGAAAACAGCCAAAGGCCTTTGCGTCCAAGATGTGTTTTTTCACACCATGGAAATAGTTGATCATCGCCATGCCACCCCAGCACACGCCAAAGGTGGAATGCACATGGGTCTGCGTCCAGTCAAAAACCTCGCAAAGTTCGTCCCAATAGGTGACATTCTCAAAAGGCAGGTGTTCAATCGGCGCGCCGGTGATGATCAGACCGTCAAACTTTTCACCGCTGGCTTTGACTTCGGCAAAGGAGCGGTAAAATTCTGCCATATGTTCGGCAGCTGTATTCTTGGTCTGATGCTCGCTCATGCGGATAAGCGTCAGTTCGATCTGCAAGGCGGTGGCCCCGATCAGACGTGCGAATTGGTTTTCGGTCTGGATCTTCTTGGGCATCAGGTTCAACAGCCCGATGCGCAGGGGGCGAATGTCCTGCCGCGCGGCCTGATCTTCTGACATGACCATCACACCTTCGCGCGAAAGCACGTCGAAGGCAGGCAGGTCAGAAGGCAGCTTGATGGGCATTGGACAAATTTCCTATATCTTGGAACGCACTATGTAGGGCAGTTGTTATGCGTGCTCAAGGGCGTCGGCGATCAGTGCTTCAAAGTCTGACGCAGATGTGACCTTGCCCACGTCTTTGGCATCCACGGTGAGGCCCCATTTTGCCATGGCTTCGTAGCGTGGCTGGCGATGCGCCAGAGCCTGCGCATAGGTCCATCGGACAAAAGCATCAGGGTCGACCTCAAGCGGCCCACAGCCTTCTTTGGCCAGATACTCTGCCCAGCGGTCATTCAGGAAACCTGCCTGATAATACATTGGTTTCGGCGCACGATCGAAGCGGCGGATCAGCTCTTCGGTATGGGCCTCTGTGCCTTTGATCCAGACCATCAGCGTGTGTTCTGACAGCGTTTTCAGGACCAGATCATCGGGGTTTTCCGGGTCCACAACCTCGCAGATCGACCCGCTCGTGTCACAGATGAAATTGTCATAGCCATAGAGCGACTGTGCGCGATTGATGAAATGCACCGTGTCGAGCATGGCGGCCACCTCGGCGTCATGGTGCAAGCATTGGCGGCGCATGTATTCTTCGAACGGAACGCCGCCCTTGTCGGGATTGCCGGGCTTGCCGAGGTAAGTCGAAAGCGGCGCGAGGTTGTTGAAGGTGATATTGGAGCCGATGTAGATGCTGTCGCTCAGCAAGAGTTCCCGCAGAAAGGGGACTTTCATCGCTTCGGTCTTGGCATTGTCGGCAATATGCTCGCCCATGTATCGCGTGCCGATGCGATAATCGACGGAATAGTGAAACCAATTCCCAGTGCCGCGCAAGATGTTGGAAAGATGCGTTTTTCCAAGCCCTGACATGCCAAAAAGCAAGACTTTCTTTTGCTTGGCTTTGCGCCAGTCATCTGCGGATTTGTAGATCATCGCTGCGCCTCAACTGTGGTTGATTGTTGGTAGCGGGCTAGACTGCTGTGGTCAACAATCCGCAAATGCAAAGCCCCGCCATTCGGGCGGGGCTTTGTGTCGTTTGGGTTAGGGATCAGAAGCGATAGCGGATTCGCAGGCCCGCACCAACGGCGGTGTTGTCGGTGAAACTCGCAACCGCTGTCGGGGCGGCGGCTGAAACCGTGGTGGTGGCATCGCCGATCCAGATGTAGCTGATACCACCTGTGATCTCCATCTGACCCTGCTTGTACGTCGCACCAATGGTGACACCAGAGCGGCCATTGAGGGGACCAAGGTTGGTGTAGTTCCCGGCATTGCTCGGCTCATGTGTCAGCGAAACAGCCCCGGACCACGTGTCGTTGAACCGGCGACCCACACCAAGCGTGTAGGTCACGGTGTCGCTTGGGTAGCTGACCAGCGGCGCGCCGAACGCTGTTGTGTAACTTGTCGGGGAAAGGTCAAACTCCGACCAATCCACCCAACGTGCGCCCCCAAACAGCAACGTGTCTTTGGCAATGCCGGTCTGAAAATCCAAGTTAACCGACTGCGGCGTTTCGTAGGACAGGGTTGATGCCCCCGGCACCGCACCGCCCGTTTCAACAACAGCGTTGTCGTGTTTGATGGCAGAGTTGTAGGTCAGTGCGATGCGCAGGGCGATCTCTGGCTTTTCATAAGCGACACCGGCGACATAGCCGAGGCTGCCGTCTGTTTCGCTTTCGACGTTGTAGCCCGCAAATATCAAGTTCGCTTCGGCGCGCATGGTTTGATAGCGCAACCCGCCAAAGACGCTGACGTTTGCGTCGGTTGTGTATTTCAAAAGGCCTGTCAGAGCGTTGCTGGCCAAAGTCGCAGAAGACCCTTGCGCGAAATAGCCGGTGCCCAGCGGGTAGGCAGTGTTGGCCCCGAAGGGTTGATCGTAAATCAGCGCAAAAGAAAGCCGGTCAGAGAAATCCTGTTTGATCGCAAGACCAGCGTTTGTGTAGCTTTCTGCCAAGTCACCCGAGGCAATGCCCGCTGCGCCAAATGGGGCGAAAGCACCCGTCGTTGCGCCCGAAACTGATGGGTTTACCGACCCGAAACTCAGTTCGACAATATTGCCTTTTTCAAACAAAATCGCTGTTGATTGCGCCGTGCGCTCGATCCCGCCCGCCGATGCGGTTGTCGCTGCCAGCGCTAGGCCAGCCGCAACTTTCCATGCCCGTATCATTCCACGCCTCCCCACGTGTTAAAAAGTGAAGCGAAGCTATGGATCAGTTGACGTGCACGTCAACTATGACCACGCGTTAAACTGGTTGGTCTAACCTTGGGTCAGTCTTTGGCTACGGCGCGCGATGCAACCACGTTTGATTTCATTTCTGATACGATATTCAAATAGTTGCCGCCGAAAATTAATGCAGCACCTAATAAGACAAATATGTCAATTGGTTCGTCATAAAACACCGCGCCGACCACAGCGATGGCAGGTAAACGGATGAAATCAATCGGTGCACAAACCGAAGCTGGCGCCAACTGCAGGGCTTTGGAAATGCAAAGATGGGCCACCAAACCGGTCGCCGTGATTACCACCAAAGGCAGGATCAATTGGGGCGACGGCAGTGTCAGACCGCCGTCAAAGCTGGTGATAATCAGCCCCAATGTGGCTTGCATGATCACCATCTGAAACAGAATGGCCGAGATGCTTTCATACGCCAAAAGCTTCTTTGTGAAGAAGTACGGTAATGCAAAGCCGATGGCGCATCCCAACGCGGCCCAAACGCTGGGGCCAATGGGGACGGCTCCCGGGCGGGCCACGACTAAGATGCCGACAAAAGCCACGCCGGCTGCAACCAACCCCGGCCAGCGCAGCTTGGTGCCCAGCATCAGCGGGGACAATAGGATCACCCAGATCGGCGTTGTGAATTCAAACGCAAACAGTTGTGCCAGTGGCATCACTGTCAGGGCGTAGAACCAAAGGTTTTGACCTACGAAATGCGACAGGTTGCGCGCGCTGTGCATGCGCCAATGCCGCAGCGAGATTTCATGCCAGCCACGCCGCAAACAAAGAACGAAAGCCATCACGATGGCCCCAAGGAAGCTGCGGTAGGTCATCATTTCAAAAGTATTGAGTTCCACGCTTGCCGCGCGTCCGGCCACGGCCATGCCCATAAATGAAACAATTGCCCCGCCCATCCAAAGCGCAGCCCCAAGATATGCGTTCATGAAAACTCCTCTGCCGTGCAGGGTGTCCTAATTCGCGTCTTGGGAAAAGGACTATTTGCCGGCCGCGGTGCCTGTGACGCAAAGATGGAGCGCTTGATCTGCTGTCAAAGGCGGCGTCCAGCCACAATCGGTTGCGGAAAATTGAAGCGATTCAAACAGTTGCTCATAAAGGTAAGGGCGGCGCACCAATGTCGCACCCGCTGACATCAAGGGTTTAGGCACCGCAAAAAGCCGACGCGGCTTGCCCATCGCTTTGCGCAATTCGGTGCAAATGCGTGTGGTGCCAAGATCATCGTGATCCGTGGCAAGGATCACCTCTGGCGTGTCGTCAGATTGCAGGCAATGCCGGATCAGATCGGCCAGATTCTGTACAGCGATCATGCTGCGTCGGTTGCCGACGAAGCCAAAAGGCAAGGGGTAGCCGCTTTGGCAAAGCCGCATCAACTTGCGCCAATTGCCCGGCGCGTGTGGGCCATAGACCAGCGGAACGCGCAAAATGGTGCTTCGCATCGGGCAGGCTTGAACGATGGCTTCGGCCTCTAGCTTGGCTTGCCCATAAGCGGTGTTTGGGGCGCTCGGGTAATTCAGCGCGATAACCTCGGATGCCTTTTGCAGCCCATAGACAGCCACGGTCGACAGAAAAACAAAATGCTGAACACCGGCCGCTTCGGCCTGTCGCAACAGGTCCGCTGTGCCATCACGATTAGCTTTTCGGTGGTCGTCCAGTTCCGTTTTCGGGTCTTCTTTACTGTGCACCCGCGCAGCGCAATGCACCACAGCTTTGGCCCCGGACAGAACCTTTGACAGGTCGCCCATCTCCATCAAATCAAAGCCATGCACCAGACCCTTGGTGGGCTTGCGGCAAAGACCAACCGGATATTCGCCTGCAGCAGCCAGGGCTTGCATGACATGGGTGCCAATAAACCCGCTGGCACCTGTTACAACAATATGTGGTTGTTTTTCAGTCATTTGGGGGTGGCTCGCATTGGCGTTCAGAACGGTGTGTTCCTTGCAGGAAACTTAGATCAGTTCTTCCATTTTGAACTTCCGAGGTATATCGCGTGTGATCTCGGCCCAATGGGATAGCGCGGTGCGGTCCTGATGGCGCTTGAACGCATCCAAATTCATGAAAGTTTCGTCGACTTCCAAACGGAAGGGCACCGACTCACTTTGCTTGACTTCAAATGCGACGTTTCCGGGTTCTTGTCGGGTCCGCTTTATATGTTCGGGAAGTGCCGCGATGACCGTTGCAAAGCGGTCTTCGGGGATGTCGATATAGCCTGTCAATTGAATCATGGTGTCTCCAAATTTCACGAATGCCAGTGCCAGTCGTTTCAAAAGCACAAAAGCCAAGCGCGTGGTTGCGCTTGGCTTTGTTGGTTCAAATCATTCCCACTCGATGGTGCCCGGAGGCTTAGAGGTGATGTCATAGGTGCATCGGTTGATGCCTTTGACCTCATTGATAATTCTTGTGGCGGTTTCGCCGAGGAATTCGTGGCTGAATGGGTAGTAATCCGCGGTCATGCCATCCACCGAGGTCACTGCGCGCAGGGCGCAGGCGTAGTCATAGGTGCGGCCATCGCCCATCACGCCCACGGTGCGCACAGGTAGGATCGCAACGAAAGCCTGCCAGATGTCATCATAGAGACCGTGCTTGCGGATCTGATCGATATAGATCGCATCCG
Organism: Cognatishimia maritima; assembly: GCF_900129685.1. Lineage (GTDB taxonomy): Bacteria > Pseudomonadota > Alphaproteobacteria > Rhodobacterales > Rhodobacteraceae > Cognatishimia > Cognatishimia maritima. The sequence goes on from NZ_FQWM01000001.1 coordinate 60,290, forward strand.
CTTCGCGCAGGATGTCGAGCTTTTCGCGGGTGATTTCGCCCGGACAACGGATCGCCAGACCCGGCCCTGGGAAGGGGTGGCGGCCGATAAAGCTTTGCGGCAGGCCGAGTTCACGGCCCAAGGCGCGCACTTCGTCTTTGAACAGTTCGCGTAGCGGCTCGACCAGCTTCAGACCCATCTTTTCAGGCAGGCCGCCCACATTGTGGTGGCTTTTGATGGTCACGGATGGACCGCCAGAGAAGGACACGGACTCAATCACATCAGGATAGAGCGTCCCTTGAGCAAGGAACTCTGCGCCTTCGATGGTGTCCGCGTGTTTCTGGAAAACGTCGATGAACAGCTTGCCAATGATTTTGCGTTTGGTTTCTGGGTCAGACTGCCCATCCAGCTCACCAAGGAACAATTCCTGCTCATCCGCGTGGATCAACTGCATGTTGTAATTGTCGCGGAACATGGTCACGACTTCTTCGGCTTCGCCTTTGCGCAACAGACCGTGGTCAACAAACACACAGGTCAGTTGGTCACCAATCGCTTCGTGGATTAGAACCGCAGCAACGGAACTGTCGACGCCGCCTGAAAGACCGCAAATGACTTTCTTGTCGCCAACTTCCTCGCGAATCTTTTCGACCATTTGTTCGCGATAGGCGCCCATGGTCCAATCGCCTTTGAAACCAGCCAGACGCACGAAGTTTTCATAGAGCGTCGCGCCATTTGGCGTGTGGTGCACTTCCGGGTGGAACTGCACCGCGTAGAAGTTACGCTCCAGATCTGCCGTGATGGCAAAAGGGGCGTTGGGTGAGGTGCCGTAGACCTGAAAACCCGGCGCAATTTCAGAGACATGGTCGCCGTGGGACATCCAGACCTGTTCGGTCTGCTCAAGGAACCATCCCGTCAGCAAATCGATCCGCTCTTCACTTGGGGTGACATAGGCGCGGCCAAATTCGGCAGTGCCATGGCCACTTTCGACCTTGCCGCCCAATTGGTGCATCATCACCTGTTGACCATAGCAGATGCCCAAGATCGGCACGCCGTAGTCGAAAATCTCTTGCGGGGCGCGTGGGCTGCCCTCGCGGGTGACACTGTCCGGGCCACCGGAAAAGATCACCGCTTTGGGGTCCATCTCGCGCACGAAATCCATCGTGACGTTCTGATAGGGGTGGATTTCACAATAGACGTTCAACTCGCGCAGGCGACGCGCAATCAGCTGCGTGACCTGGCTGCCAAAGTCGATGATAAGAAGGCGGTCGTGGGATGTCTCTGTCATGATGGCCGCATAGGACAAAGCACCTGATTTCGCAAGCGCCATGACGGGCTTGGCCACGTGTTTGTTCCCGGAAAACGCAGTTCGTTGGCGGAAGCTGTGCAAATGCGGTGAAAACAGCCATTGCGCGATGCAAGGTGTCGGCCTGCTAGCCCGGAAAATGTCAGGGACCGCGAAATTCGTAGATGTCGCTTTTCCCCCAATTGCGCCGCTATTTTCCGTTTTCCGCCCTTCAGGTAGGATACTTCTGAAACATCATGCAATTTCGGTCTAAGGATGACACGATATGGGAGAAGCCCCAACCCGGCGCAGATCGCGGAGTGGCGGTGGTGCGGCGCGCCGTGCCGAGCGCACAGCAGTCAGCATTGAAACAGCAAAATATATCGAACGGAACGTGCCCCTCTATGAGGTGCTGACCGACGAAGCCTTGGCCGTGATCGAAGAGAACGCGGAAACGGTGCTGGAAGAAATCGGGGTTGAGTTCCCAAGCAACCCGCGCGCCCTAGAGCGCTGGAAAGCCGCTGGGGCCAGCATTGATGGCACGCGGGTGCGTATTCCGCGTGGACTGGCGCGCGACCTCTGCAAGACTGCGCCAAGCAAATTCACGCAACACGCACGCAACCCAGAAAAATCGGTTGAGATCGGTGGTAACACATTGGTTTGCGCGCCTGTCTATGGTCCGCCCTTTGTGCGCGACGAAAACGGTGGCCGTCGCTATGCAACAATGGATGATTTCCACAAGTTCGTGAAACTTGGCTACATGAGCAAATGGCTGCACCATTCTGGCGGCACGGTTTGTGAACCAACCGATGTGGCCGTGAACAAACGCCACCTTGATATGCTGCTTGCCCATATGACGCTGTCTGACAAGCCTTTCATGGGCTCTGTGACCGCACCAAGCCGCGCGCAGGATTCGGTGGATATGTGCAAAATCCTCTTTGGAGAGGAGTTTGTGCAAAATAACACCGTGATGACCTCGCTCATCAACATCAACTCGCCCTTGACCTTTGACGACATCATGATGGGTGCGCTGGAGGTCTATGCCGAAAACAACCAAGCCTGCATCGTTTCGCCGTTTATCGTAGGTGGCGCGATGGCACCGGTGTCTGTCGCCGGTACGCTGACGCAGGTATTTGCAGAGGTTCTGGCGGGCATCGCTTACAGCCAATTGGTCCGCCCCGGTGCGCCGGTGATTTTTGGGGCCTTTGTGACCTCGATTGATATGGGGTCTGGCGCGCCGACCTTTGGCACTCCGGAAGCCAGCCAAATCCTGTACGGTGCGGGGCAATTGGCGCGTCGCATGAACTTACCGTTCCGCTCTGGCGGTGGGCTATGCGGGTCGAAATTGCCTGATGCGCAAGCGGCCTATGAGACCGCGCACACACATAACGCAGCCCTTCTGGGTGGTGTGAACTTTATGCTGCACAGCTGTGGTTGGCTGGAAGGCGGTTTGGTGGCGTCCTTTGAGAAATTCGTGATGGATGCCGACCAGCTTGGTATTCTGCATAAGTTTGCCGCTGGTATTCCCATTGATGAAAACGGGCAGGGCATGGATGCGCTGCGCGAAGTGGGGCCGGGTGGTCACTATCTGGGTTGTGCCCATACGCAGGCGAATTATCAGACGGCGTTCTGGCGGACCGAGGTTCTGGATTACAAACCGTTTGAAACCTGGCAGGACGAAGGCGCGCGCGATACGCAAACTTTGGCGGCAAAGCGGGTTAATACGCTGCTGGATGCGTATCAGCGTCCGGCCATCGATCCGGCGATTGAAACCGCGTTGATTGCTTTTGTCACTGAAAAGAAAGCATCGATGCCTGACGCGTTGGAATAAGACCAAAGGCGGCAGGTTAGCGTTTGCTGACCTGCCGCTCATTTGCGCGGGCATCGTGCCAATGGCGCGCCTCACCGATGATGGCGGCCAGAACATTGATGTGGTCGGTCAGCGAGTAATCCAGATCAGCCCTTTGACGCATTGCGTTCTGCTGCTGCTCCACCTCCATCAATTCCAATATCGCCGCCCCATGGCTGGGCAGCCACGATGATTTCAGAAACGGCGTCAGGTGACGTTCGCGGTGATAGGCTTCCGCTGCGAGTTTGGCGGTGCGCGCCAAGAGCCGTGGCCGGTTAAGACCGGAAAGCCGTGTCGCAATATCCTGCATCTTGCATCCTCCTGAGAAAGATCAGAGGCGCAGCATGGCACAACCTTTGGGGGTGTTGCGTTGCGACCCGACACAGCGCACGGCGGATTTTTGACCTGTTTAAGTTTCCCGCGCAAACTCGCTTGGGCCGACAGATGTTAATATATGGGTAACCATTTGCGACCTTGGCCTTCTTTCATTTTCCGGGGGCATCTGTGGGCATGGACCATGAAACAGATACCCATCGGGGGCAGGAATGACAAAACATTGGCGGGCGGAGGCGTCCCTTTGCCGCGTACCGAACTGGGTGCCGCAATTTGCGTTGCGCTACCTTGCTCATACGGAAAAAGGTATTTCTATCAGAGAATTGGCGCGCAGTTCTGATGTGCATGCCTCGACGGTTTTACGACAGATCAGGCGGGTGGAATCCAAACGTGACGATCCTTTGATCGACGAAGCGCTTGTACGGTTGGGCGCAGTGGTCGGAGAGGACACCAAAGGCGGTGGTGATTCCGATTTGGCGTCTGAAAGACGAGACACCTCTGAAAGCTACCTCAATGACGAGGCCCTTGATCAGGCGGCGGGTCTGATCCTCTGTAAGTTGAATGTCGCGGGCGCGGTCTTGGCTGTGGCGCAAGACATGGACAAAGCCGTTGTTGCGCGCGATGGGGCAGATGGCAGGACGCGGCGCACCGCAGTGGTGGACCGCGAAGTCGCCCAAGCCATGGCCCTGCAGGATTGGATCAGTTGCAGCGCCAAGGGGCGCATATCGCGGTACAAGATCACGGCTGCCGGACAGGCGAAACTGGCCGAGCTGATGCAAAGCGGTGTTTCGTTTGAGGACGAGAATTCCGAAACAAAGCCCACTCATGCGGAACCAAAGCTGCGCCGCACGCGGTTCAGCACAAACGACGGGCCGGTTCTGACCCTTGCACGTCGAAAAGATCGCGATGGCAATCCTTATCTGACGCCGGACCTTGTCAGCGCTGCAGAACGCCTGCGCGAAGACTTTGAACTGAGCCAATTGGGCCCGATCATTGGCCAGAATTGGAACAATTTCCTCACTCCGGGAACGCGGGTCGCACCCGGAATGGGCCACAACGGCCCCGGCAGCGCGGCGCGTCAACGATTTGAGGCCGCTTTTGAGGCCTTAACCGACGATCTGGCGGGCGCGGCACTCTGGTGTTGTTGTCATCAGGAAGGATTGGAAAGCGTAGAGCGCCGTTTTGGTTGGCCTGCGCGCTCTGGCAAGGTTGTTCTTCGGATCGCGCTTGAGTACCTCAGCAAGCATTATGGCGAAACACGCGACGACAGCCGCGACATGATTGGATGATTGCGGTTGCCTAACAACAATTGCCGCAAAAAACTGTGTCCCTGTATGCGCGGGACACAAAAAGACCCGGCAAGTAGGGATACCGCCGGGCCTCTGATTTTTAGCGAAGTGGGTCTTATGCCGCTGCTTCTGCCTTCGCGGCTTTCAGCGCCTTCAGAACGTTCTCTGGGGAGCTTTCGCCATATGGGTCTTCTGGGTGGTTGTCGTCGCGGCCTGGCTCTTCGAACCATGCTTCTACAACACCGTCATTTACGATGGCCGCGTAGCGCCAAGAGCGCATGCCGAAACCGACGTTGTCTTTGTCGACCAGCATGCCAACTTTACGGGTGAATTCGCCAGAGCCGTCTGGGATCACTTTGACGTTTTTGATGCCCTGCGCTTCGGCCCATTTGTTCATGACAAAGCTGTCGTTCACGGACATGCAGTAGATCGCGTCGATGCCTTCGGCTGCGAAATCTTCAAAACCGTTTTCAAAACCCGGCAATTGGTAGGTCGAACAAGTCGGTGTGAAGGCACCCGGCAGAGAGAAAAGCACAACGCGCTTGCCGGCGAAATATTCATCGGTGGTCATGTCCTGCCAGCGGAATGGGTTTGGTCCTTCGATGCTTTCATCACGTACTCGGGTGCGGAAAGTTACTTTGGGCAGTTTTTGGCCTGCAAACATTTTGGTATCCTCAATCGTTGGGTTCAACTCGACCTGCGATTTAAAATGATTCTAATGTGCCCGCAACGTGGGAATTGGGATATCAGGTCTTGCAAAGGCCGAGGGCAGGAAATTGCCTGCAATCGCATCACATTGCATAGCGGGAATGCACCTCTGGCACTGGTTTTGTTCTGTCGCTATGTTAAGCAGTATTGACGCAATTGATGTGCAAGGAAGACCCGCGTGCGAGATTTGAAGATCCCTGAACAGCGCCACCCCGAAAAGGCGCACCGCCCGGACAACGCTCAGCCGAAAAAGCCAAAGTGGATTCGCGTCAAAGCGCCGACGGGCGAGGGCTATAACGCGACCAAAAAGATCATGCGCGAAAACAAGCTGGTCACGGTTTGCGAAGAGGCGGGTTGCCCGAACGCGGGTGAATGCTGGAGTCAGGGTCATGCCACCATGATGATCATGGGCGATATCTGTACGCGTGGTTGCACGTTCTGCAATATCGCGACGGGCCGCCCGGATGATCTGGACGTGTTTGAACCGGGCCGCGTGGCGGATGCGGTGCAGAAGCTGGGGTTGAACCACGTTGTGATCACCTCGGTTGATCGGGACGATCTGGCAGATGGCGGGGCCGAGCATTTCGCGCAGACCATTCGCGCGGTGCGGCATCGCTCGCCAAAAACGACAATTGAGATTCTCACACCGGACTTCCTCAAATGCGCGCCGTCGGTGCTGGAAACCGTGGTGGAAGCAAAGCCAGACGTCTTTAACCACAACCTTGAAACCGTGCCGGGCCTTTATCCCGAGGTGCGCCCCGGCGCGCGGTATTTCCACAGCCTGCGCCTGTTGCAGCGTGTGAAGGAACTTGATCCGACGATCTTTACCAAATCTGGCATCATGGTCGGGTTGGGTGAAGACCGTCAGTCGGTTTTGCAAGTTATGGATGACGCGCGCGCTGCGGATGTGGATTTCCTGACCATCGGCCAGTATCTGCAACCAACGCCGAAACACCACGGTGTTGATCGTTTTGTGACTCCAGAGGAATTCGCGAGCTACGAGAAAGCCGCCTATGGCAAGGGATTCCTGATGGTGTCGGCCACACCGCTGACTCGCAGTTCCTACCACGCCGGCGATGATTTCGCGAAGCTGCGCGATGCACGGATGAAGAAGCTGGGACAGGCTTAATCGTCGATCGTTTTGATGGAATAGCGGCACCTTCGGGTGCCGTTTCTATTTTGCCAAAGCTTTCAAATAAGCGGCAATCGCTTCGCGATCTTCTGCGGGCAGTTGGGACATGTTTTCAATGACATGCACCATTGCGCCGCCGGAACTGTCAAAATCAGGCGTAAAACCTGTTTCCAGATAGAAGGCGATGTCCTTTTCCGCCCAATCTAGACTTGTTGGATCAATACCAGGGACTTTGCCTTCACCGGGCACCACGGCCCCGGTCATCCACGCATCGGTCTTTAGCCCGCCCAGTACATTGCGGGGCGTATGGCATTCGGCACAATGGGCCTGCGCCTCGACCAGATAGCGGCCTCGGATTAATTCAGGGGTGTCCGCATCCTGCAAGACCCAATCGGTTCCGGCAAAGAGGATTTTCCAGGCACCCAACGTTCGGCGGATGCTGAATGGAAACCCAACGTCATGGGCTTGGCTGGGGGTATCGCTGGCGGGCAGGGCATCTATGAAGGCCTTTAGATCGGCAATGTCCTGATCCGCCATGCGGGCATAGGCCGTGTAGGGAAAGACCGGGTAATAATGCGCGCCATCGGGCGATATCCCGCGCTTTACGGCATTGGCGAATTCAACAAGGCTCCAGCCGCCGATGCCTTGTGTGGTGCTAGGCGAGATATTGGGGGCAATGAAGGTTCCGAAGTCCGAAGGGAATTGCCGCCCGCCTTCCAAAACTGGCTCTGTGGAAAAATCCGTTTTGGGTGCTGTGTGGCAAGAGGCGCAGCCAGCGGCATGAAAGGCTGAAGCACCCCGGTTGGCATCGCCTGTTAGCCCGGCAAAGCGGGCTTCATCCACACCGCGCGGCATGGTTAGAACGTAGAACGCCCCAAGGCCTGCAATCAGCAGAAAGATACTCCATCTGACCAATGCGACCATGCGGCGTCCTGTTTTGTTAAAGCGAAGCGCGCGGCTTAACGGCTGCGATACTCTTTGTGGCAGTCGTTGCAGGCCGCACCAACAGGCCCAAGGGCTGCTTGCATGGCTTCCTTGCCGTCACCAGCGACGGCAGCCAGCGCTGCAGTGGTTTCCTGCATAGTGCCGAGTTTCGCAAACACATCTGGGAAATTGGCCCAGATCTCTGCCTTCGCACGTGTGCCTTCAACGCTGCTGGCGTCCGACCCTTGGGGCCACATGGCACCGCCATTCAGGTTCGCCATGGCAACCAGATTGTCGGCCGCCGCTTGAGCCGCCTCAGCGTTATATTCGATGTCGCCTTTTGCCATGCCAAACAGGGCGCCAACGTTCAGCTGGTTGATATTCATCTGGCCCTGCCGCGCCTTGATCGCTGCTTGAATGGCGCTGTCTGCGTGGCCATCGGCAAACGTAAGCCCTGTGCCCAAGGTCAAAATCAGAGCTGCGGTCATCGTTACCTTTGTCTTCATCGTTATCTCCCTGTTCTCATTTTGGCATTGAGATTCACTTTATGGGTTGGCGCTGCAAAACGAAGCACTGAATCTCGCGGGTTGTTCACGATTAGTTGAACAGCCGCCTTACTGGCGCAGCCCCCGGTTGCCGATTTTCTCGACCGTTAGCGCCTCTGGCCAACCGAAATATTGCTCGATTCCATACAGAATGGCTGTGCAGACCACAGCAAATACCACGATCTGGATACGTCGCTTAGATGGAGGATTGCGCGCCCAAAGCGCCATGCGCATCAACCAACGCGGGTTCATTCCGGGAACCTGACCTTGCCAATGAAGGGCAGGTTCCGGTTGCGCTGTGCGTAGTCGATGCCATAGCCCACGACAAATTCGTCTGGGATTTCAAAGCCGATCCAATCTGCGCGCACATCCGCCTCACGTCGGGTGGGTTTGTCGAGCAGGGCAATGGTTTTCATCCGGCGCGGTTCGCGGCTTTCCAGCAGGTGTTTGACGTGATGCAGCGTGTGGCCGGTGTCGACAATATCCTCGACCACCAGAACATCGCGCCCCTGAATTTCGCCGCGCAGATCTTTGAGAATACGCACCTCGCGACTGCTTTCCATGCTGTTGCCATAAGAAGATGCCTCAAGGAAATCGACCTCAACCGGCAGATCAAGTTCGCGCACCAAGTCGGCAATAAACACAAAGGAGCCGCGCAAAAGGCCGACGACCACCAGCTTTTCGGTGTCCGAAAACTCCTCTCGGATATCGTGACACAGGTCTTCGATACGGGCGGCGATGCTTTTAGCCGAGATCATCTGGTCGATCACATAGTCAGGCTGTGTCATGCTGCCCCCTTGATTTTCCGCGCCCAGCATACGAAATGGGCGCCCACTGTCCATTTGAATTTCGGGAAGATCATGCCGACCCACTCAGAAACCAAGCGGCTGCCCTATTCGGCGCAGCAAATGTACGATCTGGTGGCCGATGTGGCGTCCTATCCCGATTTTTTGCCATGGTGCGCCGCGGCCCGCATCCGGTCGCGCGAGGCGGAAGGCGATGCAGAGCTGATGCTGGCCGATCTGGTGATATCGTTCAAAGTGTTCCGCGAGCGGTTCGGATCGAAAGTGCTGCTGCATCCGGCAGAGAAAAGCATCGACACAGAATATCTGGATGGTCCCTTTAAGTTCCTGAAATCCACATGGGATTTTAAAGACGTGGAAGGTGGCTGTGAGGTGGCGTTTTATGTCGACTTCGAGTTCAAGAACGCGATCCTTCAGGGGATCATTGGCGTGGTGTTCAATGAAGCGATGCACCGGATCGTGAGGGCGTTTGAGAGCCGGGCGGCGGACCTTTACGGCTAACCGCTGTTGGGCGACAGGCGTAGGCCGGGCTTCAGCCCGGCGCCGTAAGCCAGACTGCGATTGCCGGGCTAAAGCCCGGCCTACGAAATGACAGAAAGAAAAGGGGCGGCCCTTGGGCCGCCCAGTTCAGGAAGAAAATTTGATACGACTACGAACGTATGTCGTAAGCGCGTTCGCCGTGCACAGCGAGGTCCAGACCGTTGGTTTCTGTTTCCTCATCCACGCGCAACGGGGTGACAAGTTTCACCACATAAATCAGCACCAAAGTTACAACCACGGTGAAGACACCCACAATAACAAGCGATCCAAGCTGTGCAGCCCATGCGCCGGCACCAAAGACAGCAATCATAATTGTGCCGAAGATACCGCCGACGCCGTGCACCGCGAACACATCCAGGGTGTCGTCGATTTTCAGCCCGTTGCGGATCAGGTTCACGGCCTCTTGGCACAGGATACCGGCGATGGCCCCGATGATCAGCGCTTCAACCGGGCCGACAAAACCTGAGGCCGGGGTGATGGACGCGAGGCCGGCGATGGTGCCGGTGACCATGCCCACCAAGGACGCTTTGCCGTATTTGATCTTTTCCCAAATGGCCCATGTCAATGAGGCCGTTGCAGCAGAGATATGGGTCACGGTCAAAGCCATCGCCGCGCCGCCGTCTGCCGCCAGCTGAGAGCCGCCATTAAAGCCGAACCAGCCAACCCACAGCATCGCGGCACCAATCATCACCATCCATGGCGCGTGCGGCGGCGTGGTTTTGTTTTTGCGCGGGCCAAGCACGACAGCAATCAGCAACGCCGCAATCCCTGCGGTTTCGTGCACGACGATGCCGCCAGCGAAATCTCTGACGCCGGTGTCACCGAAGATGCCACCGTCAGCCAGCATGCCGCCGCCCCAGACCCAATGCACAACTGGCGCGTAGCACAGCAGCATCCAAAGGCCTGAGAAGAGCAGGACAAAGCCAAAGCCGATGCGTTCCACATAGGCACCCACGATCAGCGCCGGGGTGATGATGGCAAAGGTCATTTGGAAGGCAAAGAACAGAACTTCGGGCAGGGTGCCTGACAGGCTGTCAACGGTGACGCCCGACAGGAACATCTTGTCCAGACCGCCCCAGAACCCGCTTTCCCCGCCGCCAAAGGCGATGGAATAGCCAAATATGAACCAAAGCACGCTCATCAGGCAGGCAATGGCGTAGCAGTGCATAAAGACGCTCAGTACATTGCGCGCGCGCACAAGGCCGCCGTAGAAAAGCGCGAGCCCCGGTAGGGTCATAAACAGCACAAGCGCTGTTGCGACGATTATCCAAGCGGTATCCGCTCCGTTCATTGTCCCATCCTTTCCAAATATTTTGGTTGGAAGGGGTGAACCCTATGCGGACTGCAAAACAAAGCGGCATTGCCGCGAATGAGCGCCTAAAGATTGCGCAAGTTTGTTAATGATTAAAAAATAGGCGTATGCTGGTGGTGTTTGATTATTTTTATATCACTTTGTCGAAAGCGCCTGATGCAGAAGCGATAAAGCATGATCGCGCGCCGATTCTCGCACCATTTTGCGGCCCAAAGCGCCGAATTCGACGGTTTCGGTGTGTGTATCTGTTCCAAAAGTGATGCCAAAACAGACGCGGCCTTCGGGCTTATGCTCTGATCCCCCGGGGCCAGCAATCCCCGTGATCGAAACCGCAAGCTGCGCTTTGCTGTTAGCGCGGGCGCCTTCTGCCATCTCTTTGGCCACTTGTTCCGACACGGCACCATGCGCGGCCAAAGTGGCGGACGATACTCCAAGCATCTCTTGTTTGGCGTCATTTGTGTAGGTCACAAAGCCGCGATCCATGACGGCGGAGGAGCCAGCGATGTCTGTCAGGGCCGCGAAGACCATTCCGCCGGTGCAGCTTTCGGCGGTGGCGATCATCACACCTTTTTCTTTGGCGCGGGTCAGGACATCGGCGGCGAGGCTCACAGGATCACCAGATGAAAAAGCGCGGCGAGGGCTGCAGTCGCCATCGCGGCATAAATCCCAGCGATGATATCATCCAGCATCACACCCAAAGCGTCTCCGCGCCGGTCGGCCCAGCCGATGAGGTTCGGTTTGGTGATGTCAAACAGCCGAAACAGCAGGAAACCCGCGATCCAGCCAGGATAAAGCGCCAGCGGGTCAGCGCCCATGCGCCATGCGCCATAACTTGTGACAAGTAGGGCAATCCATTGGCCCGCAACTTCATCAATCACAACCTCACTTGGATCGTGATTTTCGCTGCCAGCAGTGTAATTGGCCGTGGCCCACCAGCCGACCGGAAAAACAAGGAGCGTGGCAAGCGCGAGGAGGGGGAAGCCACCTGCGTAGTGAAGTGCCAGTGCAAGAAGCACAGCGACCGCTGACCCCCAAGTGCCGGGCGCAGGGCGCAAAAAGCCGACGCCGCCGACCGTCGCAATCAGGCGGCTCATGCGGACACCAGCGTGGCTGTTGCAATTGCGGCGATGCCTTCTTCGCGTCCGGTAAAGCCAAGTCGTTCAGAGGTTGTTGCCTTAATCGAAATCCGGTCAACAGACAGCCCCATGATCTCTGCCATACGGGCGCGCATAGCATCTGCATGCGGGCCGATCTTGGGTCGTTCGCAAATCAGCGTGCAATCAATGTTTGAGAACGAGAACCCTTTTTGCCCTGCCAAATCAACAGCATGCTTTAGGAATATCGCGCTGTCGACATCTTTCCACTCCATCTCACTGGGCGGGAAATGGCGACCTATGTCGCCTTCGGCCAAAGCGCCGTAGATGGCATCGGTTACCGCATGCATCCCAACATCCGCATCGGAATGACCTTTCAGCGCTTTGCTGTGTGGGATTTTGACGCCACAGAGGATGACATGGTCGCCCTCTTCAAAAGCATGTACGTCGTACCCATTGCCCAACCGAATATCCATGTGACCTCTTAGTATGTGCTCCGCCCGCGCGAAGTCTTCGGCGGTGGTGATTTTCAAATTTTCTTCGGCGCCGGGGGTGATTGTGACCTCAAGGCCCGCGGCGCGGGCAACTTCGACATCATCCGCTGCCGTGCTTTTGTGGGCGCGATGGGCGCTTAGGATAGCGTCAAAATGAAACCCTTGCGGGGTTTGCGCGCGATAGAGCCCGTCGCGGGCTTGCGTGCCTTTGACTTGGCCGTTCTCTCCACGCCAAAGCGCATCGGTGACCGGGAGCGCAGGGGCCGCGCCCAGCGCATGATCCAACGCATCAACCACGTCTTGGATGCACTGGGCGGGCACGGTCGCGCGGGCGACATCGTGGATCAGCACTTTGCCAAAACCGCGCCCTTCCAGCGCCAGCAAGCCGTTTTTCACGGACTGATCTCGGGTCTCGCCGCCAAAAACGGTTTCAATATCAAGCGATTGGAAATGCGGCGCATCGTCGGGGTTTACGACCAATAGGATGTGATCAATGGCGGGGTGCGATGCAAATCGTGCAATCGTCCAATCCGCCACGCGCTTTCCGGCCAAAATCCGCCATTGTTTTGGAAGCCCTGCACCCGCGCGGGTGCCGCGCCCGGCTGCGACGATCAAAACCGCTGTTTTTTGAGACATTCCATACATGTACGCTGTCTAAGTCTTGCCGCCCAAAGACGCAATCTCCCCCTTTTGATTGCCTATTTATTGAGCATCTGCATATTTCTGAAACAAAAAACGCGCCAGATTCGTTGAGAGAGTCCCGAATCCCCCGTAATTTAGGCGCAATAGACAAGGATTAGACGTTTGAGCATTCGCCTCGGAAACTTGACCCTGGACCCGCCGGTGTTTTTGGCACCGCTTGCGGGGATAACGGACCTGCCGTTTCGCGAACTTGTCGCGCGATTCGGCGCGGGTCTGGTTGTGTCAGAGATGATTGCCTCGCAGGATTTGCTGAACGCAAAGCCGGGTGTTCGAGAGAAGGCCGAGCTTGGGTTTGGAATAGAAGGCACCGCGGTTCAAATTGCCGGTTGCGAGGCCCATTGGATGGCCGAGGCCGCGCGCTTTGCGGAGGCCAGCGGCGCGAAAATAATCGACATCAACATGGGGTGCCCCGCGAAGAAGGTCACCAGTTCCAGCGGGGCCGGTGCCTCTGGGTCGGCTTTGCTGCGCGATTTGGATCATGCGCTGAGCTTGATTGAGGCGGTGGTTGGCGCTGTCGATGTCCCGGTCACCTTGAAAACGCGGCTTGGCTGGGATGATGCCTTGCTGAATGCACCGGAATTGGCCGTGCGGGCAGAAGCAGCGGGCATCCAAATGATCACGATCCATGGGCGGACACGGTGCCAGTTTTACAAAGGTGCTGCCGATTGGCGTGCCATTCGTCGCGTCAAAGATTCTGTACGTATCCCGGTCATCGCCAACGGTGACATTGTCGATACGTGCACCGCGCGGACCGCTCTAGAGCAGTCCGGCGCGGACGGAGTGATGCTTGGCCGTGGTGTTCAGGGGCGTCCTTGGATGCCCGCCTTGGTTGCTTCGGACCTATTTGGCTCGAAAGCGCCAAATATCCCCCAGGATGATGACTTTATCGCCATGGTTTCATATCATTACGAGGCAATCCTAAAGTTCTACGGCAATGACCTAGGAGTACGGGTCGCCCGCAAACACCTTGGCTGGTATATGGATCACCTAGGAACAGAGAAAACCATTAGAAATCAAATACTCACCTGCAAGACTTCAGAGGAAACATTCGCACTTTTGCCGGACATGCTGTGTCAGGCACATGACGGCGTCAAAGCCATTGACGGAAGGGCGGCCGCATGATCGAAAACGCTGCGCTATGGTCCTCGCTTCCGGTGCCTGCGATCCAAGTCGATGCAAATGATGCTATCGTCGACATCAATGGTGTTGCAGAAGTCTTTCTGAATGCGTCTGCAAAATCTTTACGCGGCGTGCCGGTCTGGGACAAGATCGCTGTGGATGCGCCTTTGGAAGAGGCGTTTGATCGCGCCCGGCGCACGGGTACGCCGTTGTTTGTGAATGACGTCGATGTTGGCACGGGCAATGCGCCGCCGATGCAATGTAACGTTCAGATCGCCGAAATTGTGGACAGCGAAGGCGAGATGATCATCCTGATCTCTCCGCGTGAATTGGCCAGCCGGGTCAGCAATTCAGTCACTGTCAAAAGCGCTGCAAAGTCTGCCATCGGTATGGCCGAAATGCTTGCGCATGAAATCAAAAACCCATTGGCCGGTATCACTGGCGCAGCGCAGCTTTTGTCGATGAATCTTCCTACTGAAGAGCTGGAATTGACCGATCTGATCGTCGAAGAAAGCCGCCGGATCGTTAAATTGCTGGAACAGGTCGAGCAATTTGGCAACCTGCAACCGCCCGCGAAACAGGCAGTAAATATTCACGACATTCTGGATCGCGCGCGTCGGTCCGCTCTGTTGGGTTTTGGCGCGCATATGGAGATCATTGAAAACTATGATCCGTCGCTGCCCTATGCCTGTGGCGACAGCGACCAATTGCTGCAAGTTATTCTGAACCTTCTGAAAAACGCGTCCGAAGCCGCTGGAAAAACCGGCACCATACGCATCCGCAGCTATTTTGAACACAGCTTCAAACTGCGCCGCAGCGATGGCACTGGCCATTCGCTTCCGCTGCAGATCGAGATCACCGACGACGGGCCGGGCCTGCCGCAGGACATCAAGGGCGACATCTTTGACCCCTTTGTATCCGGTAAGGAAAATGGCACCGGCCTTGGCTTGGCGCTGGTCAGCAAGATTATCTCGGACCACGGCGGCTGGATTTCAGTCGATTCCGTGCCCGGCCGCACCGTATTTCGTATTTCATTACCAAGGGCCCCCAAGGACCTACTTCCCCCAGAGGAGACATAAGTCATGGACGGTACAGTTCTCGTCGCTGATGACGATCGCACCATTCGCACCGTACTCACGCAGGCGTTGACGCGGGCAGGGTGCAAAGTGCATGCGACCAGTTCGCTGACAACGCTGATGCGATGGGTTGGCGAGGGCAAAGGGGATGTGGTGATCACCGACGTCGCGATGCCGGATGGCAACGGACTGGAAATGTTGCCTAAAATTTCCAAAGACCGCCCCGGGCTGCCGGTGATTGTCATTTCGGCGCAGAATACAATTATGACGGCCATTCAGGCGGCAGAGGCGGATGCCTATGATTATCTGCCGAAACCCTTTGATTTACCCGACTTGATGAAGCGTACCGGTAAGGCGTTAAGCCAAAAGCGGACGTTGTCACCACAGTCGTCAACGGAAAAAGAGCGCCCGGATGAGCTGCCTTTGGTGGGACGCACACCGGTAATGCAGCAGCTTTATCGCGTGGTCGCGCGGGTGATGAACACCGATCTGCCGGTTTTGATTTCAGGAGAGTCCGGCACGGGTAAGTCGCTCATCGCGAAGGAAATTCACGATTTCTCTGACCGCCGCAGCTTGCCGTTTGTGACGGTCACGAAGTCAGACATAAGCGATATCGAAGGTCCCGCGCGAATATTCGCGCGCGCGAAGGGCGGTACGATCCTCTTTGATGAGGTCAGCGATTTTGACGATGTCGATCAGGCGCGACTGGTGCGGATGATCGACAATCCGGGCGAACACGGGCCAAGGTTTATGGCGACAAGTCAGCAAGACCTTATGGAACTGGTCGAAAAGGGCAAAGTACGTCAGGACCTGTTCTACCGGCTCAACGGCGCGGGTCTACATGTGCCGAGCCTCCGCGAGCGGGTTGATGACATTCCGCTGCTGATCGAACACTTTCTGAATCGCACCGAACGCGACGGCGCACCGTTGCGTTTGTTCTCTGCGGATGCGCGCGAACTTTTCCGTGCTTACAGTTGGCCGGGCAACGTGCGTCAGTTGGAAAACGCGGTGAAGCGGCTGGTTTTGACCGCGCGGGGCGAGGAAATCACACGATCTGAGGCTGAATCCGTTCTGGGCAGCCAACCTGAGGCGGTGCCGCTCTTGGGCGGTGGCGAAAGTGAAAAGCTCTCTGGCGCGGTTGAACGCCACCTTCGGCGCTACTTTGATCTGCATGGCAACATCCTGCCTCCGCCCGGCCTTTACGGGCGTATTCTGCGTGAGATCGAACTGCCGCTGATTGAAATTGCACTGGATGCGACGGGCGGGAATCAGGCGAAATGTGCTGATCTTTTGGGGATCAATCGAAATACTTTGCGCAAGAAGATCACTGACCTTGATATTCACGTGACACGTCGTCGTAAGTTGATGTAAAACTGCCACAGGTCGTGGCGGTTGCGCCGCATATACCTTTGAAACCACACGATCTGGCAGAGAATCGCCCATCGGGCACTACATCAATTGGGGGCAACGGGTGGTCACCCGGGCAAAAACATCACATTGGGTTCGTCTGCAGCGCCTGCGCCGACAGCGCCGTGCGCAGAATTTCGCCACTTTCGGGCTGGTTGTGCTTGGACCGATTCTGGCGGCGCTGACCTATTATGTGTTTGGTCCGCTGCAGCAGGGCAGTTCGTCCATTTCGCTGCGCTCCATTCTGCTGGCCGATCTGGTTTACGTTCTTCTGATTGCCGCGCTGGTCTTGCAGCGCGTGGTGCGTGTCATTGCATCGCGTCGCGCGCAATCGGCCGGGTCGCGGTTGCATCTGCGCCTGACGGGGGCATTTGCGCTGATGGCGCTTGCGCCCGCTGTCACAATGGCGATTTTTGCGGGTCTCACAATCAATATCGGGCTTGAGGGCTGGTTCTCTGACCGGGTTAGCAAAGTGGTCGGCAGTTCAGTGGCCGCCGCCGAAGCCTATGAAGCCGAGCATGTCAGCGCGCTGGAAACCGACGCATTGGCGGTCGCGGCCTATATCAATGCGAACCGTTCGACCGGGGGGCGGATATTCCTGACCGGCGACTTCAGAACGCTTCTCAGCCAAGCCCAGTCGCGCATTCAGCGTGGCCTGCGTGAGGCGTATATCGTGAACGGCTCGGGCGATTTGCTCGCCCGTGGAGATCGGTCCTACCTTTTTGATTTTGAACAGCCAAGTGCCGAGCAAATTGCCGAAGCGACGGAAAATGGCGTGCTGGTGATCCGTGACTTGGAACAAAGCGAGTTGCGTGCGCTGGTGCAACTTGACGGCTTTGTGGATCGTTACCTCTATATTAGCCGCTCGGTCGATGCCTCGATCTTTAGCCTGTTGGATGAAACCAAAGAAACCGCGAAACTTTATGCTCAGTTGGAAAACGAGCGGGGTGAGGTATTGATCCGCTTTGGCCTGATCTACATGGGATTTGCCGCGATTTTGATCCTTGCGGCAACGTGGCTGGGTCTTTTGTTTGCCGAACGGTTGTCGCGTCCTGTCGGGCGGTTGACGGATGCCGCGCAGCAGGTTGGCGCCGGGGATCTGGACGTGCAGGTCATCGAAGAAGACGGTGATGACGAAATCGCCATGCTTGGGCGCTACTTCAACCAGATGACGCGCCAGCTAAAAGGCCAACGGCAAGCGCTGCTGGAAAACACCGATCAAATCGAACGCCGCCGCCGCTTGTTTGATTCTGTTCTTGGGTCGGTCACGTCCGGCGTGATTGGCTTGGACCCTCTGGGGCGGATCACCTTCCTTAATCGCTCGGCGGAACATGTGCTTGAATCAGATCAGCACGACGCTTTGGTGCCGCTGGCTGTGGCGATTCCTGAGTTCACCGCTATTTTTGAAGATCTGCGCCAGTCGGGTGCTGAAGTCGCGCAGGAGGAAATCAAAGTGCTGCGCGACGGTCAGTTGGAAAGCTTACTGGTGCGCATATCGCCACGGCGCAGTGAGGCAGGAGCTTTGGAAGGTTACGTGGTTGCCTTTGACGAGGTGACTGACCTGGTGACGGCGCAACGTATGGCGGCTTGGGGTGATGTCGCCCGCAGGATCGCACATGAAATCAAGAATCCGCTGACGCCGATTCAACTGTCTGCGGAACGGATCAAACGCAAGTTTGCGCCACGTGTCGGGGATGACTCTGACAAACTGGAACAGATGACCGATGTGATCGTGCGCCAGACAAATGACCTGCGCCGGATTGTCGATGAGTTCTCAAAATTCGCGCGCATGCCCGAACCAGAGCGGCGTGATGTTGACCTGGTGCAATTGGTGAAAGACGCGGTTCTTTTGCAGGAGTCTGGCCAGCCAGAAGTGCGGTTTAGAACTGACATTCCGGATCGCGTTGTGCAGGGCTTTGCAGATGAAACCATGCTGAGTCAGGCCTTGACAAACCTAATTAAGAACGCAGGGGAAGCCATTGAAAGCCTTGCGCAAAAAGGTGAAGTTGAATCGCTGAAACCTGAAATTTGGGTGAGCGTAAAAGTCACAGATGGCGACTGCGTGATCTGCGTCGCCGACAATGGCATCGGCCTGCCAGAAGATCGCGCCAAACTGTTTGAGCCCTATGTCACCACACGTGACAAGGGCACCGGTTTGGGGCTTCCGATTGTGAAAAAGATTATCGAAGAACACGGCGGCACTTTGGCCTTGCTGGATGCACCTGTGTTCGAAGGAAATGCCCATTTCGGGGCAATGGCGGAAATTACGTTACCAGTAACTGCAGCGGCACAGCCCGCGGGTGAAGCTTAAGGTTTGGGGGAAGATATGGGCGATATTCTAATTGTAGATGACGAACGCGACATCCGGGAGCTGGTGTCCGATATTCTTGAGGATGAGGGCTATACCACCCGTCTGGCAGGCACCAGCGATGAGGCCATGCAGCAGGTCACTTCAGAACAGCCGGCGCTGATGATCCTCGATATCTGGCTGAAAGACAGCAATATGGATGGGATCGACATCCTGAAGGTCGTCAAACGCGACTACCCTGACGTGCCGGTTGTCATCATCTCGGGCCACGGGAATATCGAAATCGCGGTCGCTGCGATCAAACAGGGGGCATACGATTTCATCGAAAAGCCCTTCAATATTGACCAGCTTCTGGTGGTGATCCGCCGTGCGATGGAAACCAGTCGTCTGCGGCAGGAAAATCAGGCGTTGCGCCGTCAGGACAGCAAACCGACTGAGATGATTGGGCAAAGTGCGTCGTTCCGAGCGCTAATTTCACAACTCGATAAGGTCACAAAGTCCAATGGTCGCGTGATGCTATGCGGCCCGGCGGGCGCAGGCAAAGAGGTCGCCGCGCGCTACATTCACGCGCATTCCAACCGTGCGAATGCGCCTTTTGTGACGGTGAATTGCGCGGGCGTTGAACCTGACCGTATGGAAGAGGTTCTGTTTGGCCGAGAAAGCCCAGAACGCGGGATCGAACAGGGCCTTCTGGAGAAGGCCAACGGCGGTGTCGTTTACTTTGATGAAGTTGCGGATATGCCTTTGGGTACGCAATCCAAGATCCTGCGCGTATTGGTGGATCAAAGTTTCAGTCGTGTCGGCAGCACCGATGCTCAGAAAGTCGATCTGAGGGTCATTTCCTCAACCAGCAAAGACCTTGCCCTTGAAATCGCCGCCGAACGGTTCCGGCAAGAGCTTTATCACCGGCTGAATGTGGTGCCGATTGACGTGCCCTCTTTGGAAGACCGGCGCGAAGATATCCCGACCTTGGCCGAACACTTTATCGCCGAACTCAATGACACGCAGGGGCTGCCTTTGCGGAAACTGTCGGACGAGGCCATTGCCTTGATGCAGACCATGTCTTGGCCGGGTAACGTGCGCCAGTTGAAGAACCTGATTGAACGCGTGCTGATCCTTGGAGATGGGACCGGAGAGATTCTGGCCAAAGAACTGCCGGGCAACGACATAGCAGGCGAAGAAGAGGGGCGCGTGGTGCTGTCTGGCGCATTGGCCACATTGCCTCTGCGTGAGGCGCGTGAGGCATTTGAACGCGAATACCTGCTGACGCAAATCAATCGTTTCGGTGGAAATATCAGTCGCACCGCCAATTTTGTGGGCATGGAACGCTCTGCCTTGCACCGCAAACTCAAGTCTCTGGGGGTTGTGACCTCTAGCAAACAAGGTGCTCGCGTGGCGCGTGTAGATGAAGTTGACTAAGGGCTGCGGCCTAGGATGCGGGTGCAGCAATGAATTGACGCCTGCGCTGCGGTCTGCCACACCAAGGGCCTGACGAATGCGGAGGCATGCATGAAGGTCATCATTTGCGGCGCAGGGCAGGTGGGCTGGCAAATCGCCCGCCATTTGGCCAATGAGCTCAACGATGTCACGGTGGTCGACAACAATCCCGATTTGGTGCGCAGTGCGACGGACACCTTGGATGTTCAGGGTGTGGCTGGGTTTGCAAGTTACCCGGATGTGCTGGACCGGGCTGGCGCGCGCGATGCCGATATGATCATCGCCGCCACCCATTCGGATGAGGTCAATATGGTCACCTGTCAGGTGGCGCATTCGGTGTTCAACATTCCGCGCAAGATCGCGCGCCTGCGGGCGCAGTCCTATCTGGACGCGATTTATTCTGACCTTTACCGCCGCGAACACATGCCGATTGAGGTCGTCATTAGCCCGGAACGCGAAGTTGCGGCAGCCGCACTGAAACGTCTGGCGGCCTCTGCGGCTTTTGACACCGAATTCTTTCTGGACGGTAAGCTGCAGTTGATTGGCATTGTGCTGGATGAAGACTGCCCTGTCGTGAACACGCCTTTGCGGCAGTTGTCTGATTTGTTCTCCACGTTGCGGGCCGTAGTTGTTGGTGTGCGCCGTGATGGCACGCTTTTCGCCCCGGAACCCGGCGACCAGCTTTTTGTTGGCGACGATATCTACGTGATGGTGGATGTGCGCGACACGCAGCGCACGCTTGAGATTTTTGGCAAAACTACACGCAAACAGGAACGCGTTGTTTTGATCGGTGGCGGCAACGTGGGGCGGATGGTGGCCCAGGAACTTGAGGCACTGCCGGGTCGCGCGATCCGCGCCAAAATCATCGAGCGCGACCGCGCAACCGCTGAAGCAGCAGCCGATGCGTTGGAACGGACGATTGTGTTGAACGGAGACGGAATGGATGCCGCGCTGTTGCGCGAGGCGGGGATTTCGCGCGCAGACGCCGTGCTTGCTGTGACCGATGACGACAAGACCAATATTCTGACCGCGGTGCGCGCCAAATCCCAAGGCTGCCCGCTGGCCATTGCCCTGATCAATGATCCAACTTTGGTGCCATTGATGGCCCCCTTGGGCATCGACGCCCATATCAACCCGCGCGGAACAACTGTATCCTCGATCCTGCGTCACATCCGCCATGGCCGCGTGCGCGATGTCTATTCGTTGGGCGATGCCGAGGCAGAGATCATTGAAGCAGAGGTTCTGTCAACGTCACCCATCGCGGGCCGTCTGCTGCGCGACGTGGATTTTCCCGAAGGCGTTTTGCTGGGTGGCATCCTAAAAGACGGAGAGATGATCAAGCCCCAGGGCGACACGCAGATCGAGGAAGGTGACATTATCGCCCTGTTCGCGCTGTCTAAGGACGTCGGCGAAGTCGAGCGCCTGCTGCAGGTCTCGATTGATTTCTTCTAGGGCCAGATGAAGGGCTTTTTCCAAAACATGCCCTTGTTGCTGCAATTCTCTGGGATTGCGGCGCTCTTGATGTTTCTGCCCGCAATTTATGCGTTGCGGCTGGAAGACTTTGAAATTGCCCGGTCATTTTTTTATGCAGGTTTGCTGACGCTTTTTGCGACCGTGTTGATCTCGATTGCAATGTCCAAAGCCGAGGGGCGGCAATTGCGGCTGCAGCGCTACCTGCTTGCGCTGTTTGCGGCCTATACATTGCTGCCAGCGGTGCTGGCGCTGCCATTCCATGAATCGCTGCGCACGACGAGTTTTCTGAACGCCTATCTGGAGATGGTCAGTTGCCTGACCACCACCGGATTGATCCTTTTTGACGATCCGGGTCGTCTTCCGCCGGCGCTGCACCTGTGGCGCGCCATTGTCGGCTGGATGGGGGGCATGATGATGTGGGTGGCGGCTGTCGCGGTGTTTTCGCCTTTGAACCTTGGTGGATTTGAGGTTTCTGCCCGCAGCGATTTTGGTCAGTTCCACGATCATGGGCAGCGTCTTGGCCGATTGGATGCGGGGCGACGTTGGCGGCGGGCGGCCTATCACCTGATACCGATTTACGCTGGGCTCACGCTTGTTCTGTGGATCTTATTGATGGTGGTCGGAGAGCGGTCTTTGACCGCGCTGACCCATGCTATGTCGGTCATGGCCACAAGCGGCATCTCGAACGTGGGCGGAATGGAGGGCACCACAACGGGCTTGCCCGGAGAGATTTTGATTTTCCTCTTTCTGCTTTTTGCGCTGTCCCGCCAGACGTTTTCAGCCGACTGGGGGGCAACCCGCCGCGAAAGCCTGTTTGAGGACCCGGAGTTCCGCTTTGGCCTGTTCTTGATCTTCATTGTGCCGACGCTTTTATTGCTGCGGCATTGGTTCGGCGCGATTGAGGTCGACGAAGAATACAATCTGACCGCGGCCTTCCGCGCGGCTTGGGGATCGGTCTTTACGATTTTGTCGTTCCTGTCGACCACAGGATTTGAAAGCGCTGAATGGCAGACAGCGCAGAACTGGTCGGGGCTTAGTACGCCTGGCTTGATCCTTTTGGGTCTGGCGATGATCGGCGGTGGCGTCGCCACCACCGCAGGTGGCGTGAAATTGTTGCGCGTCTATGCGCTTTATCTACAAGGGCTGCGCGAGATGGAGCGCCTTGTGCATCCCAGTTCGGTCAGTCGCTCGGGCAGTACATTGCGCCGAATCCGGCGACAGGGCGCATTGATCGCTTGGGTTTTCTTTATGCTGTTTGCGCTATCGCTGACGGCGGTTACGCTGATGTTGACGGGATTGGGGATTGGATTTCAGGACGGGCTGGTGCTGGCGATTGCCACGTTGTCAACCACAGGCCCCTTGGCACAAAGCGCGGTTGAGGTGCCCATCGACATCTTATCTGCGAGTGCAGCCGTCAAGGTTGTATTGTCTGTCGCGATGGTGCTGGGGCGTCTGGAAACCCTAGCCATCATCGCGCTTTTGTCGCCAAACCTTTGGCGCAGTTGACAGATACAGACGCCACGACACAAAATATCGCAGTTTTAGGGGGTGGAATCTTTTCACGCATCGTTTCATACTCTCTGACGAATACTTCAACCGTGGCACAACAAGAATAAAGGCGAACAAGCAATGGCTTCGGATCGACAGAACCTTCAGGATGCATTCCTGAACCATGTCCGTAAGACAAAGGTTCCGGTAACTATCTTCCTCATCAACGGCGTGAAACTGCAGGGTGTTATCACTTGGTTTGACAACTTCTGTGTGCTGCTGCGCCGCGATGGTCAAAGCCAGCTGGTGTATAAGCACGCGATTTCCACGATCATGCCTGCGCAACCCATCAGCCTCTATGAGGGCGAAGACGCCCAGTAATTATCCCCAATGATGGAACATGATACGCACGTCACCCGCGCTTGGGTGCTGCGTCCAGAAGTGAAATCGGCAGATCAAAAACGCGACGCCTCCTCCGCCTTGGAAGAGGCGATTGCGCTTGCGGCTGCTTTGCCCAACCTTGATGTGGTTGGCGCCGATGTCGTGCGCCTGCAAAAGATCCAGCCGGGTCAGCTGTTTGGATCGGGTAAGATCGAAGAACTCAAGGCGAAGCTAAAGGCCGAAGAGGTCGAATTGGTGCTGATCGACGGCCCTGTGTCGCCTGTGCAGCAACGCAACCTTGAAAAGGAATGGAAGGTCAAACTTCTGGACCGCACCGGGTTGATCCTGGAAATCTTTTCGGATCGCGCGCGCACCCGCGAGGGTGTTTTGCAGGTTGAGATGGCTGCGCTGTCCTATCAGCGCACGCGGCTGGTGCGGGCTTGGACCCACCTTGAGCGGCAACGCGGTGGATTGGGCTTTGTCGGTGGTCCCGGTGAAACCCAGATCGAGGCCGACCGCCGCGCGATTGACGAACAGCTTGTGCGTTTGCGTCGCCAATTGGCGAAGGTTGTTAAAACCCGCGAATTGCACCGTGGTGCGCGCGCCAAAGTGCCTTATCCGATTGTTGCCCTTGTGGGCTATACCAACGCTGGTAAGTCCACACTGTTTAACCGCGTCACCGGGGCTGAGGTTCTGGCCAAGGATATGCTGTTTGCAACGCTTGACCCAACGATGCGGCGGCTCGAATTGGCGGATGGGCCAGAGGTTATTCTATCAGACACCGTGGGTTTCATTTCCGATCTGCCGACAGAACTTGTCGCGGCGTTCCGCGCCACGCTGGAAGAGGTGCTGGCCGCCGACATCATCCTGCACGTGCGGGACATTTCGCATGCCGAAACCGAAAATCAGGCAGAGGATGTGAACACCATCCTGACGCAGCTTGGCGTGTCAGAGGACATTCCGCAGTTGGAAGTCTGGAACAAGATCGACCTGCTGGACGACGGTGATATCAGCGCAATGCATGCCAAGGCTGCACGCAGCGAAGACATCTATGCGATCTCTGCCATCACAGGCGAAGGCATTGACGCGCTGCTGCACGAGGTGACGCGCCGCCTGCAAGGGGATGTCACCATCGAAACCCTCAGCTTGCCATTTTCGGCAGGCAAAGAACGCGCTTGGCTTTTTGCGGAAAACATTGTCGAGGCCGAAACCCAAACCGATCAAGGCTTTGATATCACCGTCAAATGGACGCCGCGCCAAGCGGCGAAGTTCAAAACGCTCTGATCTTCTTATTGGTCTCAAAACCTAGGGCATTGCGAGGGGTTTGCCCCCTCGCAATGTTTGCCTTTACGGCAAGAGACGTGTGATCCCGACCGCTGCCGCGCGCGCCAGTTCTTCGTCCAGCGACATCGGAACATATTCGCCGCGCCGCCAAAGCTGTGCCATGTCGTCATAGTAGCGGCTTAGGAAGTGGCCGGATTGCCCGGTTGCAATCACAAAAACCGAACTGTCGGGATCCGCAAAATCATAGACCCCGCGATAGCCCGCCGCATGCCCACTGAGGAACGGATCAGGTCCGCGCCCAATGGTTTTGCCACGCTGCAATGTGTTGTCACCGCCGCTGGTCGATTGGCGAATATTCACAAAATTCTTCAGCAACGGCACTTCGCCCAGAACCTGGTGGTCATGGGTCGCTTGGTGGGCATCTCCCCATCGTAGGCTTTCAAGGTTGCGGCCGTATTTCTCATCAATCCAAATCAGAGCATCATCCAATGCAAGCCGCGCCATGTCTGCGCAGGTTTCCTTGGCAGAACTTTGGATCACATCGCACCATGTTGCCGCGCCATCAACATCGCGGAACACGCGTTCGATAAAGAGCGGTTCAAGATGGGTGAATTCTGGTTCCAGCGGCCCCAACTCGTCTTTGATGATCCGGGTCTGCAAAGCGCGCATCCACGCGGAATAGATCAAGGGTTCCGGCAAATGTTCGTTCATCTCGCCGTTCCATTCCGCCAACAAAGCCAGCGCGCGTTGGCGTTGGCGTTCGGGCGTGCCTTCTGGCGCGGATTCTCCGGTGAACCACAGATCAGCGGCGACCAAAGGCAGCAGGCTGCGGGCGGTGAAGCTGACAGTATCCAGTTGCGCTTCGATAAAACTGTCGCGCGTATGGACCTGACGGCCTTGCATCAAACGCTCCCAGCGATGGATGCGTTGCGTGTCACCCCAAGTGAAGGACATATGCAGCGGAAAGGCGCGGTCGACGGTTTTGTTGTTGGTGTTGCCCAGAATGCCGCCGATGGGGGCGACAAATTCCGGGTTCGAAGCATAGGGCAAGCGGCCCTGCCACCGGTTTTCCCGTCTCCAGCCGAGGCTTGGCATACGCCCTTGGGATTGATGCAGCGCCGCCCGGCGCGGGTTCGCACCAACTGTTTTGAAGCCAATGGTTTCGCGGTCAACCAGCATTAGGTTTATGGCGGGGGAAACGTATTTCTCTGCCGCATCAATGGCGTCTCGGACGTTGTCTGCGTACATCAATCCAATGGCGGCTTCCATCGAGGTGTCGTTGGGGCTGAGGGCGGTCCAACTGACAGCGGCCACATGGCCATTGGGTGTGACGGTTTTCAGATCGAAAAACCGCCCCGGTAGGATCGGGCCATTGTCAGACCACCGCAGGGTCAGGGTGATCGGCTCAGAATCTTTGATATTGATGATCGAATTGCGGCTGCGGAATTCTTTGAAGCCGTCGGGCGTGCGGTATTCGTTTGGATTGGCCGTGTTCAACTCTTCGATCAGAACGTCCTGATCATCCAGATGGGCTGCCGTCAGCCCCCAACCAAGCCGCGCGCTGCGCCCGGTCAGGATTGCTGGAATGCCGGGAATGGTGCCGCCGATGACGCCGCCAGAAGACAATTCCATTCGCGCGAGATACCAAATCCCCGGCGCGCTGAGTTCCAAGTGCGGGTCATTGGCCAAAAGCGTTCCACCGGCGGCGGAGCGTGAAGGCGCAGCCGCCCAAGCGTTTGATGCGCCTGCCAGACCGCGCGGCTTGAAAGGGGACAGCGGGTGCGGCTCGTAGTCTGCGGTTTGGATAAATGACGGATTGCCCGGCACGAGTGCTGCGTATTCGGGCAGGGCGGTGATGCCTTTGCCAGGTTCATCCGGCATGATGTCAGACAGGCGTTTTTCATCCGGGATCAACAGCGAGACGCGCGCGCGCAGCACTTCATCCTCCAGGTGACCGGCCAGTTGCAACGCCATAACGCGTTGTATGGCAAGGGAATCTGCCATACGCCAAGGGGCAACCGGGGCGTTGAACAGGAACATCTCTGGCGCACCCCGGCCAAGGGCTTCTGTGTTCACCTCATTGATCCGGGCGTTCACGCCATTGGCGTAGGCCGTCATCATGGCGCGGGTGTGATCGGACAGGGATTCGACGGATTGGACTGACAGCGGGTAGATGTCTAAACGGCGGATCAGCTGGTCGATATCAACGGTGCGGGTGCCAAAGACCTCGGACAAACGCCCCTGCGCGGTGCGCCGCATGGTGACCATTTGCCAAAGCCGATCTTGCGCGTGCGCGTAGCCCAAGCCAAAGAACACGTCCTCGTCCCGCTCGCCAAAAATATGCGGCACATTGGCATTGTTGCGCACAATTTCGACCGGGGCGCTGACGTAGCCTGTACGCAAGTCTTTGCTGTATTCGGGCAGGGACCGCGACGCGAAAAAATAGATCAGGGCGACAGCCAGACCAGAAAGGATCAGTAGGCCACTGACGATTCGCAGGAGCCATTTGAAGATTAACGCCATGTCTTGCCTTTATTCGCCTTGCATCTCGGTATGTTGCGCGGGCAAGTATTACTGCGAAACGCAAGAAGGGGAAAGCACATGGCGAAGGTTGCATTTTTGGGTCTGGGTGTGATGGGATTCCCGATGGCGGGGCACCTTCAAGCCGCGGGGCATGAGGTTACGGTTTACAACCGCACAGCCGCCAAGGCCGAAGCATGGGTGGCCCAGCATGGCGGTGCCATGGGGCTGACGCCAGCGGCGGCTGTCGATGGGGCGGACTTTGTCATGGCTTGCGTCGGAAACGATGATGACTTGCGTCAGGTCTGTACGGGCGCAAACGGCGCGTTTTCTGGCATGAAAGACGGTGCGATTTTTGTCGATCACACTACGGTTTCTGCCAAGGTCACAGCTGACCTCTATGAGGCTGCAAAGGCGCAGGGTTTGAATTTTGTGGATGCGCCTATTTCCGGCGGGCAGGCGGGGGCTGAAAATGGCGTTTTGTCGATCATGTGCGGCGGTGACGCAGCGGCCTATGAGGCGGCGGAACCTGTCATGCAGGCCTACGCGCGCATTTGCCGCCGGATTGGCGAAAGCGGCGCAGGCCAGATGACCAAGATGTGCAACCAGATCGCCATCGCGGGGTTGGTTCAGGGCCTGTCGGAGGCACTGCATTTTGCCGAAAAGGCCGGGCTTGATGGGCGTGCTGTCGTCGAAGTGATCTCGCAAGGGGCGGCGGGCAGCTGGCAGATGCAGAACCGCCATGAAACCATGCTGGATGATGAATTTGACCACGGTTTTGCCGTCGACTGGATGCGCAAAGATTTGGGCATCTGCTTGGCGACGGCGGATGAAACCGGGGCAAGCCTGCCGGTGACCGCGCTGGTGGATCAATTCTACAAAGACGTTCAGAAAATGGGCGGCAGCCGTTGGGATACCTCAAGCCTCATCAAGCGCCTGCGCGCGCTTGGCTGATCATTTCCCAGCCAATTCCGGGTGCCCATAGGCCTCTGGGTAAGGCATGGGGCGCAACGGCCCCAAAGGCACAACATTGTTCCACGAGCGTCCAAAATACCCCTGTCGGCAGTGGATCAACGACCCACTGTCGGCCACGCCGGGCAGGGCATAAACCCGACACAGCCAGCGCCAGAGGTGCGGGTAGTCTAGAATGCGCGCACTATTCAATTTCATGCGCAGAAAGTAGACCGGATCATGGCGATACAGCGTTGGAAAGAGACGCAGGTCAGCTTCGGTAAAGCGGTCTCCGGTCAGGAAGGCGCGATCGTCTGAAAGCCGGGTTTCCAGATCATCGAGTGTGTCAAAATATGCTTTGAAAGCATGGGCGTAGACCTCTTGGTTCGACGAAAACCCGGCCTTATACGCCCCGTTGTTGATTGTGACATAAATCTGCTCGTTCAAGGCGTCGATGTCTGCGCGCAGGTCAGCGTTGTCCCGCCCTTGTGGATAGAGGTCGGGTCTTTCAGCGCGCACCAACGCGCTGCCAAGTGCCTCGGCCTGTGCGTCTAACATGCGAATGATATCGGCGCTTTCGTTGGTCACAATGCGTTGCGTTTTTTTGTCAAAGAGGACTGGGACGGATTTTTCGGTTGATCCTTCGGCTTCGTAAAACTCTTTCACAAGCCGCAGCCCCTGACCGGTGGCGGTTTCATGGGTGCATTCGGGCAGTGTTGCATCGGTCAAGGTAGCCACTTTGTCCGGCGCAAATTCCCATTGGTTCGGACCGGCGGGATCGTCATCACCTGTGCGGTTGGGAAAGACCACGTCCATCGAGATACTGTCCTGCAGGCCCAGCGCATTGCGCGTCAGTGTTACGCGGTGGCACCACGGGCAATTCAGCGCAACAATCAGGTGGTAGCGATTGGGTTCGGCTGGAAATTCTGCTGTTTCCCCAATGACCGCGCGAAATCCACTGACGCCGCGCACGAACTCTCCGCTAGCGCGGCGCTTGGCGGCGTCTTGCTGGTTTTCTTCTGTGGCTTTTTCGGGCATCACGCTCTCCTTCTTTGGTCAACAACATGCGGCATTTGATTTGGTTGGGCCAGTCCACCAGCGCACAGCGCCTCTGCAATGGTGCAGGCCCCAACAAAAAAAAGCCCGACCAAATTGGGCCGGGCTTTGAAAATCTGCGATATGGATGCGATCAGGGAATGATGCGCGTGTATTTTGTGCCTTCCAACGTCGCGCCAACGCGCAGCCCGGCGCGGCCAAAGACCACGGCCAAAACTGGCGCGGTGAGGGTTGTTGTCTCTGTCGCGAGGCTGTCGCCTACATCCGAGAAGACATATTCCAGATCAGCCCCCGCGGCCCAGCCACTGGACCGACGGAAGTTGTAAAGCGCGTCTTGGGTCATAAAGAACAAGACGTGGGCATATTGCTGAGCGCCGATCTGTAGGCCGAAATTAGCTTTGGCCGTCGAGTAGTAATCGACCGTCGTGTCTTCCACCAGCAACGCGCCGCGCCCATATGCGCCGCCAAAGCCAAGACCGGCTTCTGTCACCAGAGGCATGACCAGCATGCCAGCGGCCTTGTTTTTCAGGTCCAGCGTATTGGGGTAGGTGCTGTACATATGCGAGAGCGTGGTCTGCACGCGCGCGTCAATTGCTGCGCTGCCGTTGCCGCCAATGCCGTTGCCGCAAGCGGCGGTCATGGATGCGCCTGCAAGGGCTGTCATCGCAAAGGTGCGTCTGTTCATCTGTGTCATGGTTTTGCCTGTCACTAAGGTCACTGCTGAATGTCGCCTAATGGCGATCTTGGCGTCACTATAGCTGAGCTTTACCGGGCTGTCATCCAAAGGCGGCCCAGTGTCGTATGATTTGGGCGATTAGACGCCTTTTGCTGTCAACGCGGCGACTTCAGGGGCGAAATAAGTCAATATCCCGTCACAGCCTGCGCGTTTGAAGGCCATCAGGCTTTCAATCATGGCTTTTTCGCCGTCGATCCAGCCGTTTTGCGCGGCGGCTTTGATCATCGCGTATTCGCCGGACACCTGATAGGCGAAGGTCGGCACGCCAAAGGTGGTTTTGACTCGTGTGCAAATGTCCAGATAGGGCATGCCCGGTTTGACCATGACCATATCCGCGCCTTCTTGTAGATCGCGTTCGACCAGTCGCAGTGCCTCGTCCGAATTGGCCGGGTTCATTTGATAGGTCTTTTTATCACCTTTCAGCGCGCCCGACGCCCCAACGGCGTCGCGGAATGGGCCATAAAAGGCGCTGGCGTATTTGGCCGAGTAGCTCATCAACATCGTGTCTTTGTGTCCAGCGCCTTCAAGGGCCGCGCGTATGGCACCGATGCGGTTGTCCATCATGTCAGAGGGGCCAATGATGTCTGCGCCAGCTTCGGCCTGACTTAGCGCCTGTTTCACGAGCGCCTCAACCGTGCGGTCGTTCACAATCTCGCCGTTATCGACAAATCCGTCATGACCGTTGATATTGTAAGGATCAAGCGCGACGTCGGTCATCACGGCGATGCCTGGCACTGCGGCTTTGATGGCGCGTGTGGCGCGATTTGACAGGTTTTCAGGGTTCCAAGCTTCGGTACAATCTACGGTTTTCAGGGCAGGGTCGGTGTATGGGAAGAGGCAGATCACCGGGATGCCCAGATCATGCGCGCGTTTTGCGGCCTCTACGGCGCGATCAACGGAATAGCGCACCACACCCGGCATGCTGGAAATCGGTTCTTCGACGCCCTCGCCATCGCGCAGAAAGATTGGCCAGATCAGGTCAGCCGCACTGAGGTGGTTTTCCTGTACAAGCGCGCGAATGGCACCGGATTGGCGCGTGCGGCGCAGGCGTGCGGCGGGAAAGGGGGCAACGATTGGGCGCATCTTCGACCTCATAATCTTTGTCTTTCAGTTGCCATGGATATTCCTTGGCGACAAGGGTAGGAATTGGCGATTTGACGCGCTATGTGGAAGCATCGTGCAGAAGGACACCCCCCTTGGAATGGTTTGAGATCATATACGAGCTTATTGATTTCCGCAGTTTTTCGAACCTGTGGTTCTGGATCATGCTGGCCGCCATATGGTCCACCGCCGCACATTGGGTGCTGGGGGTGCCTTATGATCTGGTGCTGCGCGCCCGGCGCAAAGGCGGTCGACATGAAGAAGATTTCGAGGACCTCGTGCGGATCAACGTTGGGCGCATCCTGTTCATTTCGCGCACCTCTGGGTTATGGATGACGTCGTTTGGATGTTTTTGCCTCAGTGTCGCGGCGGTCCTTGGTTTTTATTACAACTACGAGTTTGCGCAGGCGGTCTTTTTGATCATCTTCCCGCTGGCATTTGTCTGGCTGATCACGCTAAGCACCGCGCGCTATATCGAAGCGAATGAAAGCGTCGGCGAAGACCTCTATAGGCGCGTCGCGCGTCATCGGGTCTATGTGCAACTCATTGGTGTGCTTGCGATTTTTGTCACGTCGCTTTGGGGCATGTATCAGAATTTCCAGCTCTCTCCGCTGAATTAACGGGATCGTCCAATGCAGAACACGCATGTCACCATCGGCGGTGCGCCAGAAGGCTATGATGCCAAGCTGATCTTGGATGAAGTCGGCAAATCCGCGGGCCCGGTGATCCATGTTGCACGTGATGACAAACGCCTAGCCGCCATGAAAGCGGCGTTGGCGTTCTTTCAGCCCGACATGCCTGTCATTACCTTTCCGGGGTGGGATTGCCTGCCCTATGACCGCGTTTCGCCGAATGCCGATATTTCAGCGGCACGCATGGCGACTTTGGCAGGGTTGCTGCATGGGGCTTTGCCTGAACAGTTTGTGCTCCTGACAACTCTGAATGCCGCGACACAACGGGTTCCGGCGCGGGATGTGTTGAAAGACGCCGTGTTCCGCGCGCAGGTCGACTACCGCATGGATGAGGCCGCATTGCGCGCGTTTCTGGTGCGTATGGGCTTTACCCAAGCACCGACGGTGATGGAACCGGGCGACTACGCCGTGCGTGGGGGTATCATTGACATCTTCCCACCGGGCGAAACCGGGCCGGTGCGCTTGGATTTATTCGGCGACGTGTTGGACGGGGCGCGACGCTTTGATCCTGTGTCCCAACGGACAACGGAAAAGCTGGATCTCATCGAACTTGCGCCAGTGTCTGAGGTTATCTTGGATGAGGCGGCGATCACGCGGTTTCGCCAGAACTACCGGATCGAGTTCGGGGCCGCTGGTACGGATGACCCGCTTTATGAGGCGGTCTCTGCCGGGCGCAAGCATCAGGGGGTGGAACATTGGTTGCCGTTCTTCCATGAGCGGCTTGAGACACTCTTTGACTACCTGCCTGATGCAGCGATCACCTTGGATGATCAGACAGAAGCGATGCGGCTTGCACGCTGGGCATCAATTGCGGACCAATACGAAACGCGCAAACACGCGCTTGCCCAGAAAAAGCGGTTGGACAGTGTTTATAAACCCGTGCCGCCGGAGCAGCTTTATCTGGATGACGCTGCGTGGCAATCGGCGGTTGCCGGTAAGCGCGTCCTGAATTTCAAACCTTTGCCACAAGCCTCTGGTCCCGGAGCCATCGACAGTATGGGGCGCATCGGGCGGAATTTCTCACCGGAGCGGCAGCAGGAAAACATTAGCCTTTTTGGTGCTTTGGCGGATCACATTAAAGCGAAACTTCAAGTTGGACCGGTGGTGATCGCGTCATATTCTGAAGGCGCGCGAGAACGACTTTCTGGTTTGATCGAAGACGAAGGTCTTGCCGAGACGATCCTAATCAAGAACGCGAAATCCATAGGAAAGTCAGGGCTTTACCTGACGGTATGGGCACTGGAAAACGGGTTCGAAGCCCCCGGTCTGACGGTGATTTCAGAACAGGACGTGCTGGGTGACCGGCTGATCCGCGCGCCGAAGAAAAAGCGCCGCGCTGAAAACTTTCTGACCGAGACGCAATCGCTCTCTCCGGGTGACTTGGTGGTGCATGTTGATCACGGCATCGGGCGGTATCACGGGATGGAAGTGATCACCGCCGCCGGGGCGGCGCATGAATGTCTGAGCCTTGAGTATGCCGAAAACGCCCGGCTGTATTTGCCGGTCGAAAACATCGAGCTGCTGACCAAATACGGCCATGACGAAGGTCTGCTTGATAAACTGGGCGGCGGGGCATGGCAGGCGAAAAAGGCCAAGCTGAAAGAGCGCATCCGCGAGATGGCGGATAAGCTGATCCGTGTCGCGGCAGAACGTGCCTTGCGCAAAGCACCTGTTCTGGAAGCACCGCATCACGCGTGGGAGAGTTTTTCGGCCCGATTCCCATATCAGGAAACCGACGACCAATTACGCGCCATCGAAGATGTGCTGGGCGATCTGACGGCCGGTCAACCCATGGATCGTTTGGTCTGCGGCGATGTGGGCTTTGGCAAGACCGAAGTTGCCATGCGCGCAGCCTTTGTGGCCGCAATGACCGGGGTGCAGGTCGCGGTGATTGCGCCGACGACCTTGTTGGCACGGCAGCACCTGAAGAGCTTTAAAGACCGGTTTCGGGGCTTCCCGCTGGAGGTGCGCGGGCTGTCGCGATTCATCTCTGCCAAAGAGGCTGAGAAAACGCGCGAAGGACTGGGGCGCGGCACGGTCGATATTGTCGTGGGCACCCATGCTTTGTTGGCAAAGTCTGTGCGTTTCAAGAACCTAGGTTTGCTGATCGTAGACGAAGAACAGCATTTTGGTGTGGGCCACAAAGAGCGGCTGAAGCAAATGCGCTCTGACATTCACGTTCTGACCCTGACCGCGACGCCGATCCCGCGCACGCTACAACTGAGCCTGTCGGGCGTGCGCGATCTCTCGATCATTGGAACGCCGCCGGTGGACCGCTTGGCGATCCGCACCTATGTCAGTGAATTTGATGCGATAACGATCCGTGAGGCGCTGCTGCGCGAACACTATCGTGGCGGCCAAAGCTTTTATGTTGTGCCGCGCATTTCTGACCTGCCCGAAATCGAAGAGTTCCTGAAAGAACAACTGCCAGAGCTGACCTATGTGGTCGCCCATGGGCAGATGGCGGCGGGGGAACTGGATGACCGCATGAATGCCTTTTATGACGGTAAGTACGATGTGCTGCTGGCGACCACCATCGTTGAATCGGGCCTTGATATTCCGACAGCCAACACGATGGTCGTGCATCGGGCGGATATGTTTGGGCTGTCGCAGCTGTATCAAATCCGCGGGCGTGTCGGTCGCTCTAAAACCCGCGCCTATGCCTACCTGACGACGCAGCCGCGCAAGAAGCTGACAGCCACGGCGGAAAAACGTCTGCGCGTGCTTGGCTCTCTTGATACCTTGGGTGCTGGCTTTACGTTGGCCAGCCAAGACCTCGACATTCGCGGGGCGGGCAACCTTTTGGGCGAAGAACAGTCCGGCCAGATGCGCGATGTGGGCTATGAACTTTATCAGTCCATGCTGGAAGACGCGATTGCCAAGATCAAATCGGGCGAAATGGAAGGTTTGTCAGAGACCGACGATCAATGGGCGCCGCAGATCAACCTTGGTGTGCCGGTTCTGATTCCCGAGAAATTCGTGCCCGATCTGGATGTGCGCCTTGGGCTTTACCGTCGCCTGAGCGGATTGACCACCAAGGTCGAACTGGAAGGTTTTGCCGCCGAACTGATCGACCGGTTCGGGAAATTGCCACGCGAGGTCAACACATTGCTACTGGTCGTTCGGATCAAGGCCATGTGTAAGAAGGCGGGCATCGCGAAGTTGGATGGCGGGCCAAAAGGCGCGACCATTCAGTTCCACAACGACAAGTTCAAATCACCCAAAGGTCTGGTTGAGTTCATTACAGAGCAAAAGGGTTTGGCCAAGATCAAAGACAACAAAATCGTTGTGCGCCGCGACTGGAAAAACGATGCGGACAAGATCAAAGGTGCTTTTGCGATTGCCCGTGATCTTGCCCATAAAGCGCGGGTGGAAAGCTAGACCGTCAGCTCGACCGGCTGAACCCGAGGGCCAAGGCGCAGCATCAGCAACAGCGCTGTCGTTTCAAAGATCAGCACGCCAATCAGCAGCGACAGAGGCGTCCCATCAAAGCTAAGGCTGATTGGGATTGCCAACAGGGCCGCACAGACCGCGCCAACCGCGCCGCTGATTGAGGCGGCCGAGCCCGCGATATGGCCCAAAGGCTCCATAGCCAAGGCATTCAGATTGCCAAAAACGAAGCCGACAGAGACAAAGATACACGTCGCCCAAGCGAAGAACACCCAGACGTTCATAACACCTGAAAGCCAAGCGATAAGTCCGAGGCTGGAAGTTATGACAATACCAAACAAGGCCGATTTGATCATCACGCGCATTCCAAACCGCATCACCAGCTTGGCGTTGATCACGCTGGCAGGCATCGAGATCAGCGCAGAAGCCGCAAAAAACAATGGGAAACTTTCTGCCTTGTCAAAGGTCTGCGCATAGACTGGCTGCACCGTTGAGACCAAGGAAAATAGCGCTGAATAGACAGCCACTTGTGTTGCAACGGAATAAAAGAAGACGCGGTTGCCAAAGCATTCTTTGACCGCCCGGCCAACTGCGGCAACCGACAGCTTA
Organism: Cognatishimia maritima; assembly: GCF_900129685.1. Lineage (GTDB taxonomy): Bacteria > Pseudomonadota > Alphaproteobacteria > Rhodobacterales > Rhodobacteraceae > Cognatishimia > Cognatishimia maritima. Next base: position 96,304 of record NZ_FQWM01000001.1, read on the forward strand.
TTGCGCGCCTCAGGCAGGTGCGTTTCTGGTTGTCGGAGGCCGACCCAAAGTGACGCCAGCAGCGCGAAAATCGCGAAGGCAAAGAAAATAGCTCGCCAGCCAAAGCCAAGCAGGATGACTTGGCCAAGTGATGGCGCAAGCGCAGGCACCAAAGCAAAGACCGTCATGGCAAATGACATGATCGAGGCCATTTTCTCGCCCTGATAAAGATCACGCACAAGCGCCACGCAGGCGACACGCGGCCCGGCAATGGCAAGCCCCTGCAGGAAGCGCCCCATAAGGACGCCGTCAAGGTCACTTGCAGACCCCGCCCAAAGCGCGCCAAGGGTATAGATGGCAAATCCAACCAGTATCACCGGCTTTCGGCCATAGGCATCTGACAGTGGCCCTGCAAAAAACGTACCGATCCCCATACCCATCACAAAGATGCCCACGACCAACGTGGCGCGTTCCGGGTTTTCCGGGCTAAGGTCCTGACCCATCTGGGTAAGGGCGGGCAGCATGGCGTCAATCGAAAGCGCGATTGTCGAAAAAAGCATCGCGATCAACGCAATGAATTCTGGCTGCGCAAGGCGGCGCGTTACGGGCATTAATCTATCCTGAATATAAATGGGCCGGGCTAAAGCCCGGCAACCTCTGCGTAACCTAAAGTCTCAGTTCGAGATTACAAGCGGCTTTGGCTAGGCGTTTTGGGCCTGTTGCTCTCGTAGCTCAGCGATCACTTTTTGCCACAGTTCCGGTGGTTGCGCGCCGGGGACAGCGTGCCGTCCACCGACGATAAAGGTCGGGACGGAATTCACCCCCATCTCGCGCGCGGCTTCATCGCGCTTTTTGATTTCATCCAGGTCCGCATCGCTTTTCAGAAGGCGTTGCACCACCGCGGCATCCATGCCGACACTATCGGCAACATCAGCCAACACCTCATGGTCGCCAATGTCGCGGCCTTCGATGAAATAGGCTTTGAACAGGCTATCGACCACGGCGTTTTGTTTGCCTTCGATGCGCGCCCAGGTGATCAGGCGATGGGCGTCCAGGGTGTTTGGCGTGCGTTTGATCGCGGCGACATCGAGTTTGATATTGGCCTTTTCGGCATGTTCAACGATCTGAGAATAAACACGCACGGCATTCTCTTTCCCGCCGAATTTCTTTTCCAGATACTCTGCGCGATCCATGCCGCCTGCGGGCATGTCAGGGTTCAGTTGAAAAGGATGCCACTCGATCAAGAATGGGTGGTCGCCTTCTTGTTCCAGCGCGCGGTCCAGAAGGGTCTTGCCGATATAGCACCATGGGCAAATCGGGTCTGACATGATGTCGAGCTTAATCGGATCCATTTGAACTGGCCTCGTATGCGGCGCGCAGCCGCTTGCGGTTCAGCTTGCCGTTCGGATTGGTTGGCAGGCTGCTTACCTTGATGAAAAGTCGGGGCTGCTTGTAACGCGCCAAGACCGATTTAGCAAAAGCTTCGATGCTTTCGATGGTCACACTGTCGTCAGCAATGAAAAATGCGGCGATCACGTGGGTGTCAGCTTTGATTTCAACCTCGGTAACGGCGATCTGGTGCAGGCCCGGCATTGTGGAAAGCGCTTGCTCTACTTCTACGGGGGAAACGCGAAAACCACCGGCATTCATCATGTCGTCTGCGCGGCCTTGGTAATGGATGCAGCCGTTTTTGGCCATGCAGCCAAGGTCGCCCGTTAAGAACCAGTCGCCCTTAAAGCGGGCTTCCGTTTCTGCAGGTGCGTTGACATAGCCCAGCATCAGGCCGGGATCATCGCGATGCACGGCGATTTGGCCAATATCACCAAGGGGCACGGGGCCGCCGCTGGTGACGATGGCGACCTTACGGCCTGTCTGTGGGTGTCCAAGTGATGCGGGGTCGCTGGCAACATGAGGGGCTTGCGATATGAAGGTGGAACATTCCGACATGCCAAAAGCTTCGTAGATGTTGGTGCCTGTGCGCCTTTGCCATTGTTCCCTTTGACGCGCCGGGAGTTTTTCCCCCGCTGACAGCGCATGGCGGAGATCCGGCAGGGTCAAAGCCCCTTCGGTTTGAAGCAGTTTTCGGAAGACCCCGGGCGCTGCCGCGAAAAGCGTTGCACGGTGTTGACGGAGGATATCTGGCAAGTCTGCCAAGTCCGTACCCGGTGCAAGGATCAGGCTGGTGGCCCCGACGCTCCATGGGTCCAATAGGCCGGTGCCCATGGTGAACGTCCAGTTGAAGGCCCCAGCATGCAGCAGACGGTCAGTCGATTTCAGGTCATACCAATCGCGGATCATCATCTGCCGTGCCCAAATCGCACGATGCGCATGCATCACGGCGCGCGGCTGACCCGATGTGCCCGAAGTATAGACGATATAGGCTGGCCTATTTGCATCGCCCATGTGGAATTGCGCAGGCGGGCGCTTCTTGAGCGAAACAAGGTCGGTCTCTGTAAGCACAGGGCAGGGCGGGTTGCCCAGGGCAACGCCTTCGCAATGCAAGACAAGCGCCGGATCAAGGTCGGCGTATATCTTATTAACTTCTGGGTCCGTCAATTGGCTTGAGGTCGGAACGGACACCATACCTGCCGCTATGGCTGCCAGATGGGCAATCGGATAGTCCGCCGTATTGCCAAGCCGCAGAACGATAAGATCGCCGGGATTTAATCCCTGTTCAAGAAACCCTTGAGCAAGACCCAGCACCGCCGACGTCAACTCGCCGTAAGTCATTGATGTTTCAGAACCACCACCGATGACGGACAGCGCAACCTTCTCTGCGCAGTCTTCGGCGCGTCGCAGCACATGCGCCGCCATATTGAAGGGCACAGGGCAGGGCAAAAAAGGGCCTTTATCGAACACAGACAGCATGATCTCGTGCTAGTCAGGCTTTACCCCAAAGGCAAGGCCAGCCACCCCTTGGGCTTATTTACATGGTTGATCTGGCTTGATGTTTTTTTGGCGAAGGCCTAGAGACTTTTCATGGCAGGACAGACACCAAAATCACTTATTCAAGTTGCCCGCGAAAACGGCGCGCAAGAAGCGGCAGAACCTTTGGATCTGGGCGTGCGCGTGCGCGAGTTGCGGAAGGCACGCAATTGGACGTTGGAACAGGCCGCAAATCAGGCAGGTTTGGCGCGCTCGACTTTGTCAAAGATCGAAAATGGGCAAATGTCCCCGACCTATGACGCGCTGAAAAAACTGGCGGAGGGGCTGGAAATTTCCGTGCCGCAGCTTTTCACGCCGCCTGTCAAAGGCCAGATCAATGGGCGCTTGGCGGTGACCAAACAGGGCGAAGGCGCAAGCCGACCGACCGCGACTTATGAACACGAACTGCTGGCTGAAAACCTGACCAAGAAAAACATGCTGCCTTATCGCGCGCGCGTTCGCGCCCGCAAGATGGAAGAATTTGACGGATGGGTGCGCCATGATGGCGAAGAATTCCTTTATGTTCTGACAGGCGTCATCAAGCTTTACACGGAATTCTACGAACCCATCGAAATGCGGCGCGGTGACAGCGCCTATTACGACAGCTCCATGGGGCACAATGTCATTTCTGTCAGCGAAGAAGACGCCAGCATCCTTTGGGTGACATCGCTGGTTTAACGATTTGCCAGCGATTTGAGGCTCGTGGCCAGATCGCCGTATCCTGTAAACCGATGTTCAAAGGTCAGGCCCAGCCGGTCTGCGCAATCCTTGGCTTTTGCGACCAATGCCGGGTCATCTGTCTGCGCCTGATAGACCAGCTTTTCATAGTTACCAAAAATCATGTCGCGCAGTTCAGGATGCCGGTCCAACCCCATGGGTTTCCAGACAAAAGCATCAAATTGCCGGACCAAAAAGTCGGTCAGATAGAAGCTGGTGAATTCGGTTTCGGACAGTTCGGCGAACCGGTCATTGCCTTCGTAGAAGCTATAGCAATGCGGGCCGGAGACCATTTCGACACCAAGGTCTTTGCAAGTGGTTTGCAATAGCCCGCCCGTACCGCAATCGGCGTAGACAACGAAGATGTCGTCATAGTTTCCACGTTCACGGGTCACTACCTCGCGCACAGCTTCGGGGATTTTCTCAGGACGGATGTGGTAAATCGCAGGAAGGCAGGTCAGAACCATATGGTCCCAGCCATTGGCCTCTTTCAAGGCCAAGATTTCACGCGCCAGCGCCCCGCAGGCCAAGAGGAGAATGCGCCCGGTCTCGGACGTAGCTTCCAACCCCCGATCGGTCAGGTGTTCATCGCTGATATTCTGCAAAGTCTCGCTCATCATTCCCTCAAACAAAAAAGCCTGCGCATTTCAGGCGCAGGCTCTTGTGTCGTGATGTCTGACAAAAGATCAGGCGCTTAGTGCGTTGTGCTTGCGGCCCATGAACTCTTTGGCGGTTTCCACTGCAACCGCAGCGTCACGGCAATAGGCATCGGCCCCGATGGCCTTGCCAAATTCTTCGTTCAACGGCGCGCCGCCAACCAAAACAATGTAGTCGTCGCGCAGGCCTTTTTCGACAAGCGTGTCGATCACGACTTTCATGTAAGGCATTGTCGTGGTCAGCAGGGCCGACATGCCAAGAATGTCAGGCTGTTCGCTTTCCAGTGCGTCCAGATAGCTTTCCACGGCGTTGTTGATGCCCAGATCAACCACTTCGAAACCCGCGCCTTCCATCATCATGCCAACAAGGTTCTTGCCGATGTCGTGAATGTCACCTTTGACGGTGCCAATGACCATCTTGCCGACACGCGGTGCGCCGGTTTCCACCAGCAATGGTTTCAAAATCGCCATGCCACCTTTCATGGCGTTCGCGGCCAAAAGAACCTCTGGCACAAACAGGATACCGTCGCGGAAATCGTGGCCCACGATGGTCATGCCGCCCACAAGCGCTTCGGTCAGAATGCGGTAAGGTGACCACCCGCGTTCGAGAAGGATGTTCACACCTTCCTCGATTTCCTCTTTGAGACCATCGTAAAGGTCGTCAAACATCTGATCGACAAGCTCTTCGTCGTTCAGTTCCGACAGGATGATTTCTTCTTCGTCTGACATTCAACTGTTCCTAGGGGTGGCTTTTATGTGCCGTCTTCATCTCATTTTCTCGCCGAAAGTCATGGTTTAATTCCGACCTCGGCGCGTTCAGTTCCGACTTATAGACTGGTTTCACAGGGAATGCTTTTGAAAAAAATTCATTGAGATCATGTGAGGAATTGCATTTGTTCTCTTTTTGTTCCAGATTTATCTCATGTCTGCCAATGATGAGATCACAATCGAACAGAAACGCCGCCGTGCACGCGGGGCCATCAGCAATGCAAGCGGTCGATATGAAACCGCAGAGCGGGTTGAAACGCATGACGGTTGGGACATTGCAGAAGATCGGGCCAGCTTTGTCACCCATGTTGTGGAAGAACATGCCAAGTCGATCATCACCCGGAATACTTCGCCCGATTTGCCGTTTGATCGGTCCATCAACATGTACCGTGGCTGCGAACATGGTTGCATCTATTGTTTTGCGCGCCCGACGCACGCCTATCTGGGGTATTCGCCCGGCCTTGATTTTGAAACGCGATTGATCGCCAAGGTCAATGCCGCGGCGCTGCTGGACAATGAGTTGCGCAAAAGGGGTTATGGGGTGGCTCCGATAGCGATTGGTACCAATACTGACCCCTATCAGCCGATCGATAAATCGCTGCAATTGATGCGGGAATGCCTTTCGGTCTTGCAGAATTTCCATCACCCGGTGGCGATTGTCACCAAAGGCACTCTGATAGAACGGGACATTGATATACTGTCTGACATGGCGGCGCAGGGGCTTGTGCATGTGGGAGTGTCTGTCACCTCGCTTGACAATCGCACCTCGCGGCTGATGGAGCCTCGGGCGCCGGTTCCTGCGCGGCGGCTGGCCTTGATCGAAAGGTTGTCAAAGGCGGGCATCCCGGTGCGTGTGATGCTGGCGCCGATTGTGCCGGGCATCAACGATCACGAAATTGAACGTATCTTTGGATCTGCCGCGCAAGCCGGGGCCAAGGCGGCCAGTTGGATTGCGCTTCGGTTGCCGCTTGAGGTGTCGGACCTGTTTCAAGAGTGGCTGAAGGCTCATTTCCCGGATCGCGCGGGTAAAGTGATGAAGCAAGTCTGCGACATGCATGGCGGTCAACCCTACGACCCCGAATGGGGCAAACGCATGCGCGGAGAGGGGCATTACGCCGAAATCATGGCCCATCGTGCAGCGCTTGCGATGCGCAAAAACGGGTTGGTGAAACACCTACCAGCCCTGCGCACCGATCTTTTTGCGGTGCCCTATGAACAGGGCAACCAACTGAGTTTGTTCTGAGTTTCCGATTAGCCCCGGCGACGGCGACGGCGTTTTGGTGCGTCTCCGCCTTCTTCGGTGCCGTCCTGCGCGGAAGAAAAACCGCCGAGGGCTTCGGTGATCTTTTCTAGCGATGGGCGATCCGATTTTTCGCGTGTTTCCAGCGCTTCTTTCATGGCCACCAGATGCTCACCCTTGGTGCCACAGCAGCCGCCGATGATCGTTGCACCTGCATCGCGCGCCATGACAGCATATTCCGCCATCAGGGGCGGTGTGCCGTCATAATGAATGTGCCCGTCTTCATATTTCGGGATGCCCGCATTGCCTTTGGAAATAATCGGGCGCTCTGTGCCTTGTGCCGAAAAGCCCAAAACTGTGCGCAGCAAATCAGACGCGCCTACGCCGCAGTTTGCGCCAAAGCCAATTGGTGGATTGGGCAGGTCTTCGACCAGTTTCACAAGATCAGCAGAGGTCACACCCATCATGGTGCGCCCTGCGGTATCAAAACTCATTGTGCCACACCAAGGCATGCCAGCCAGCGCAAAACCTTCAGCGGCGGCGCGGAATTCTTCGGGGGCCGAAATGGTTTCCAGCCACAGCACGTCTGCGCCGCCTTCTTTCAGCCCCTCAGCCTGTTCATGGAACATCTCAACCGCGCTCTCATGGGACAGAGACCCGACAGGCTGCATGATTTCGCCGGTCGGGCCGACTGAGCCAGCAACGACAACTGTACGACCAGAGGCGTCAGCAACTTCGCGGCCAAGCTCTGCGGCGATGCGGTTCAATTCTCGCACGCGCTTTTCTGCATTGTGTAGTTTCAGACGCGAGGCATTGCCGCCAAAAGAATTGGTCAGGAAAAGGTCGCTCCCTGCATCCACGGCGATCCGATAAAGCGCCTTGATCTTTTCAGGTTCATCGACATTCCAAAGCTCTGGGGCATCGCCTGACATCAAGCCCATGTTGAACAGGTTGGTGCCAGTTGCGCCGTCTGCCAACAGCCAGTCGCGTGTTTCCAGCAGGCGGGTCAGTGCGTTTGTCATGGTCGGGTCCTTTGCGGGAGTCGTCATCGTGATTTGCGTCCCCCATGACACGACCGCGCGCGAAGGACAAATGCAATCTCTTCACGATGATTATGAGGGCAGGGTGGTCACCTGCGACGATGCCAACGCGAATGCGGGGCGAAGTGGTTTCGCGCGCCTCACGGACCGGATCAGATCAAGCGCCGCCAGCAACAGCTGAGCGCGGCCAGGCGCTGCCAGATAAAGCGGCTGCCATCGCGGGTGAAAACTGGCCTTGAATTGGCGCAGACCTGGGCCACCAGCCTTTGCAAAGAATTTTGAACGCAGCCATTTTTCAAAGCCGCAATGCCAGCCCAAAGCGCCGGCTGGGGTGGCGGCCAATGAAACGCAAGGAACAAGGTTTTTATGTGCGGTTTCAATCGCTTGCTGAACAAGCATATGCATGGTTCCATCCTGCGCGTCTGGTCGTGCGCGCATCAGATCGAGACACCATTCATGTGACGTTTTGTGCAGGGTGATAAAGCCAATCAGTCGGTCATTGTCATAAGCCAGAAACACGGCCTGACGCGCGACATAAGTCTCTTCGAATTGCCCCATCGACAGGCCGCGCGCGCCGCCGTGGCTGTTTTCCCAGAGTTTTGAAACCTCCGCCATTGCGCCAAGCGGCAGGTGATCTGTGGCATGAGTTATTTTCACGCCGGATTTCTCGGCCTGTCGCAGCTTGCGCCGCAGTTGCCGAAAGTTTGAACCGGCAAGTTTGGACGTAACATGCGTTTCAGTGGAAATCAGCGCTTCGTCGGATATGTGCACAACGCTCCAGCCCGCGCGCCGCGCGTGAACCGCGTGGCGTTTGGTGATTTTGTATTTGCAGACGATCCGGTTTTGCTCTTTTGCAATCCGCTTCAAAGAGGAGACCAGATCAGAAGTTTGCCCCATCACCGGATCAAAGAGGGCGGTCAGTGTTTGCCCCGTGCGCACCACACCGCAGGCACCCGCCGTGCAATGCAGGATCGCACCGCCGTTCTGGCGTACGACACCCAATTCAGCGCGGGCGGTCATCTGGCTTAGGGCAGAGTCAATACAGCCATCCACGCTGAGCGCCCAATCGTCGCCTTTGCGCGCCATGGGCCGCAATAGGGCGATGCCGCCCAGGATTGCAGGGATGGCATAATAGACAATGCGAAACGCGAGGATTGCAGCCATCAGCTCTGTTTCGGGCAGATGGGGTAACAGGGCCAGCACGGTCAGTTCAAAAGGACCAACACCGCCGGGCGTACCAGACAGGATCGCAGCACCGAGCGCAATCAGATAGACCGGCAAAAGCTGTGCAATCGTGAGGTCAAGCCCCGCAGGCAACAGCGCCCAAAAGGCGACGCATGCAGCGACGACATCCAACAAACAGAAGCCGGCCAGCGCAGCGATTGCAGGCAGCGTGGGCAGTTCAAACGTGCGTCCCGCGCGGTTGAGAACGGGCTTTAGAAAAGCAAGCGCCAGCACCCCGGTCGAAATGGCAAGGACAGAGCAAGGGATGGCGAGATGAACACCCGAATTTGGCACGATCAATACGGCAGCGGATGTAATTGCAGCCCAACAGGCTAAGAAGCTGATTGTGACAAAGGCAGTAATTTTGGCGCTGGTGACAAGGCTTTGCCCCGACTGCATACGCCAGCGTATAAAAGTGCCTACCACTGCACCGGCACCGGTGGTCTGCCCAATTGCGATGGCTGTGGCACCCGTGATCGTGGCGCGATGCACTGGGGTTCCGGTCCGAAAATGGCGGTGGGCAATCACATCATATCGCGCAATGGCCCAGAAGCTGACCATGGTGGCGCAAAGCGCCATGACCCAATGCAATGGATGAACGGCGAGAACGGCAGTCCAAAGCTGTGCAAAGTCGATATGCTGGAGTTGATCGTAAAGTGCAAAACAGCAAATCGCCCCGATACCAATCGGAATGAGATGCCGCAGCACAGTTCTTGTGCGACGGAGAGCCTGCCCCAAATTCGTGTCCTCAGTATATTAGGTCCCGTCGTATCCATTCTGGTCGACAGGTTGGAAGGAACCATAACTGGGGCTGATTTAAAGCAGGTTTAAAACGAGCGGCATGCGACACATATTCCGCTCGCTTTGTGGGTGTTTTTGCAACAGGTGACCGAGGTCACGCATCCGTAAAGGGATTACGCGTTTGGATCAGCCGCCAATTGACCTTTGGCTTGCAGCAAGCATTCGCGGCGTTTGGCGCGGATGGTGTCAGATGGCACTTTGCCCTCAAGGTCAGCCGTGACCTTGCGGATCACGTCTTCGTCGCCAGCTTCTTCAAAGTCAGCCACGATGACAGATTTTGCATAGGCAGCGGCATCATCGCCTGTTTTGCCCATCAGCTCTGCGGCCCAAAGGCCAAGCAATTTGTTTGCTCGTGCCTCTGCTTTAAAGTTCATTTCTTCATCATGTGCGAATTTTGCTTCAAAGCTCTTTTCGCGATCGTCAAACGTGTTCATGGCCTACCTCTTGGAATTTAACGCGTTTCCTTAATGATATGCGCAGATCGCGCAGATGTCGCAAGGGGTAAGCTTATCTTGCGACATTTCAATGCATGGATTAAGAGGGCGCCAAGAAGCGGGGAGTCGGTTCCTGCCCATCTAGAAAGTTCTCTCATGGCACGCGGAAAGAAAATCTACGAAGGTAAAGCCAAGGTCCTTTATGAAGGCCCAGAGCCAGGCACAATCGTGCAATACTTCAAGGATGACGCGACCGCGTTCAACGCCGAGAAGAAAGACGTGATCGACGGCAAAGGCGTGCTGAACAACCGCCTGAGCGAGTTTTTCATGCTGGGACTGGGTCAGATTGGTGTACCGACGCACTTTCTGAAGCGCCTGAACATGCGTGAACAGCTTGTGCGTTCATGCGAGATCATTCCGCTGGAAGTCATCGTGCGCAATTTTGCCGCAGGGTCGATGGCCAAGCGTCTGGGACTGGAAGAAGGCACGCAATTGTCGCGTCCTGTTGTGGAATATAGCTACAAAGACGACGCGCTTGGCGATCCGCTGGTGCCAGAAGAATATATTGCTGCCTTTGGCTGGGCCAGCCCGCAGGACATGGAAGATATTCTAAGCATCGCTTTGCGCGTGAATGATTTCCTGTCTGGTGTGATGTATGGCGTTGGCATCAAGCTGATCGACTTCAAGATCGAGATCGGCCGCGTCTATGATGGCGATTTCCAACGTCTTGTGGTTGCGGATGAGATTTCTCCAGACAGCTGCCGCCTGTGGGATATCGAAACTGGTCGCAAGCTGGACAAAGACGTCTTCCGCCGCGATCTGGGCAATCTGACCGATGCCTATTCAGAGGTCGCGCGCCGTTTGGGTGTTCTGCCAAAGAACGCGACGCCCATCACCAAACCGACCCTGATCAACTAAGAGATCGCCCTGCCGCTGGTGGGGCGTTTGAGTATTTTTGGAAAGATGAAGCCGGGGACTGGGCTTCTATACCGAGCTGGAGAAAAACGACATGAAAGCACGTGTCTATGTGATGCTGAAAAACGGTGTTCTGGACCCACAGGGCGAAGCGGTGCGTCACGCACTCGGCTCTTTGGGGTTTGACGGCGTTGAGGGCGTGCGTCAGGGCAAAGTGATCGAACTTGATCTGGCAGAGGGCACCACCGAGGCGACCGTGACAGACATGTGCGAAAAGCTGTTGGCGAACACCGTGATCGAAAGCTACCGCGTGGAGCTGAACTGATGAAGGCAGCGGTTGTCGTTTTTCCGGGGTCCAACTGTGACCGCGACCTTGCGGTGGCCTTTGAACGGGCAGGCGCAGAGGTCAGCATGGTCTGGCACAAGGAAACCGCGCTGCCAGAAGGCGTTGACATCGTCGGCGTGCCAGGTGGCTTTTCCTATGGCGACTATCTGCGCTGTGGCGCGATTGCCGCCAATTCCCCAATCTGCCGCGCTGTTGTAAAACATGCCGAGGCCGGTGGGTTTGCTTTGGGCGTTTGCAACGGTTTTCAGATCCTGACGGAAACCGGTCTTTTGCCTGGCGCACTGCGTCGCAATGCAGGCTTGAAATACATCTGCCGCACCATTGGTCTGAAAGTAGAAACAACAGAGACCGCCTTTACCGCAGGCTATGCCAAAGGCGATGTGATCGATATTCCAATCGCGCACCATGATGGCAACTATTTCGCTGATGAAGACGTACTTGCGCGCCTGAAAGGTGAAGACCGTATCGCCTTCACGTACACCGACAACCCCAACGGGTCGGTTGCGGATATCGCAGGTGTTCTGTCGGCCAACAAACGTGTGCTTGGCATGATGCCGCACCCGGAACGCGCGGCGGATTCCGGCCATGGCGGCACCGACGGAACGGCAATGTTTAGCGCATTGGTAGAGCAGGTCGTGTCTGCCTGACTTGAGTGCGCCGCAAGAGCGGCGTACCCTGACCCCATGAGCGGGGAAAACGTGACTACTGGATCAACAAATCGATTGCGCACGGTCTCTTGGCGGGTGCGCGCGGCCCTCCTTGTGCTTTGCGTGATTGCAGGTACGGTGATCTGGGTCACAAACTCGCTTTTGACAGATCGTTTCACGCAAAACACCAGCAACCGGGCTGAACTGCGGCTGGCGCTCTATTCCGGCAACCTACTATCGGAACTGCGCCGCAGCGCCATCGTGCCGCAACTTTTGGCACGTGATCCAGAATTGATCCGAGCGCTGGAAACCGGCGACTATAGCCAATCCACCGCACGCTTGATTTCTTTTGTCGAAGAAATTGGCGCGGCGTCCTTGGTCCTTTTGGATGCCGATGCCCGCACGGTGGCGGCGACCGATCGCAATCGATTGGGCGAAAGCCACCGTCAATCCGCCCATTTCGTTGAGGCGATGCGCTCTAACGCGACGGTTTTCACGGTCGAGCCGCGAGACAGCGCGGGTTACACTTTTACCTATTCGCGCAAAATGGATGACCTGAATGTCCCGCTTGGGGTCATTGTGGTTGAGGTCGACCTGCAGAAATTTGAACGCGCCTGGGCTGGGATTTCCGATGCGGTTCTGGTGACGGACTCAGAAGGGACGATCATCTTGGCAACAGAGCCACGTTGGCGCGGCCTGACCGAAGATGCGGCCCTTGTGCGTCAACCGCCGCAAGGGGCCATTGAGCGCGCCATTCAGGCGACATCCGATTGGACAGCGCTGTCAGCTGATGCCTATTTGCAAGGCGAGGCGGTGATGCGCAAAGAGGCGCGCATTCCATTTCGTGGCTGGCAAATCGCCAGTTTTACCGCCTACACCAATGTACGTGAGCGCGTGAATGCCGTCCTTGCGCTCGAGATCATGGGATTCGCAATCCTATTGGCGCTGGCGTTCTATTTTCTTAGTCGAAAGAACGCCTTGCGCATGGCCTTGTTTCAGCGAGAGTCGGCAAGCCTTCGCGCATTGAATACCCGGTTGCAGCGGGAAATTGCCGAGCGGGAACGCATGCAGGCAAGCCTTGAAGTGGCCGAACAAAGCCTCGCGCAGAGTTCGAAACTGGCCGCTCTGGGCGAGATGTCAGCGGCCGTTTCGCACGAGCTGAACCAACCTTTGGCGGCGATGAAAACATACCTCGCGGGTGCGCGGTTGCTGGTGCGTCGCAACCGCCCTGAAGAGGCCCTGACCTCCTTCACCCGGATCGACGATTTGATCGAACGGATGGGGGCCATCACCAAGCAGTTGAAAAGCTATGCCCGCAAAGGCGGAGAGGACTTTCGCCCTGTAGAACTTGGGCAAGCTTTGGGGTCTGCGCTCTCGATGATGGAACCGCAATTGCGGCAACGGCAGGTCAAGATCAGCCGTATCGTACCCGATGATCCGGTGCTTGTGATGGGCGATCAGGTGCGGATTGAGCAGGTCATGGTCAACCTATTGCGCAATGCTTTGGACGCCACTAAGGGCGAAGACGAGCCTGAGATCGAGGTGTTGCTGGCCGCGGGTGAAACCGCGACCCTGACGGTGCGCGACAATGGGCCGGGGATCGAAGATCTCGATAGCCTGTTTGAACCCTTCTACACCACCAAGCAGCCGGGCGACGGGGTTGGGCTGGGGCTTGCCATTTCCTCTGGGATCGTGAACGACCTAGGCGGTCGACTAACCGCCAGAAACGGTCAGGGGCGGGGGGCTGTATTTGAAATGCAGCTTCCTATCTTAACAGGTGAGATTGAAGCTGCGGAATAACGCGGAGAGAATGTATGGCTCAGGCAATGAAAATCGCGATCGTGGATGACGAGAAAGACATGCGTCAGTCCATTAGCCAATGGTTGGCGCTTTCGGGATATGACACCGAAACCTTCGCCAGTGCCGAGGAGGCACTGAAGGTTCTGGGGCCGGAATATCCGGGCATTGTGATTTCTGACATCAAGATGCCGGGTATGGACGGCATGCAGTTTTTGAAAAAGCTGATGGGGTCTGACAGCGCCCTGCCAGTGATTATGATCACCGGCCATGGCGATGTTCCCATGGCGGTAGAAGCCATGCGTGTCGGCGCGTTTGACTTCCTTGAAAAGCCTTTCAACCCCGACCGGATGAGCCAGCTTGCCAAAAAAGCGGCCAATGCGCGGCGTTTGACATTGGACAACCGTATTCTGCGCAAAGAGCTGTCTGACGGCTCTCAGTTGATGAAAAAGCTGATTGGGTCCTCGCCCGTCGTATCGCGTTTGAAAGAGGATATCCTCGACCTGGGTCAAGCCGACGGCCACGTGTTGATTGATGGCGAAACCGGTACTGGGAAAACCCTGGTTGCCCATGCGTTACACGCTGTTGGCAGCCGGGCCGGGAAGAAATTCGTTCTGGTCAGCTGTTCAGCCCTAGAAGAAGACGCCCTGACGAAACGCCTTTTTGGGCCAATGATGCCCGAGGACACACAACTGCCCGCCATCGAAGAGGCGCGCGGTGGTACCTTGGTTCTGGAAGATATCGAAGCGCTGTCTGATACCCTGCAGGCGCGGCTTCTGAGTGTGATCAACGATCAGGGCACACCCGCTGAAACTCGGATTGTGGCGATCTGTAATTTGCAGGAGCAGAACCGCACCTGCGAAGACGCGCTGCGGTCTGATCTGTTTTACCGCCTTGCCGCACTGCGCATTACCGTGCCGCCGCTGCGTCAACGGGGCGAAGACATCCTAACGCTGTTCACCCGCCATGCGGAACAGTTTGCCGATGAATACGGCTGTGACGCGCCGCAAGTGTCCGCGCAGGAAGCGGCGCAATTGTTGCAAGCGCCTTGGCCCGGCAATGTGCGGCAGTTGATCAACCTCGCCGAACGCGCGGTGCTGCAATCGCGCCGGGGCGGCGGGACCATCGCCTCGCTCTTGATGAACGATCACGAGGAAATGCAACCCGTGATGACGACCGAGGGCAAGCCGCTGAAAGAATACGTCGAAGCTTTTGAACGCATGCTGATCGACAATACCATGCGGCGTCATCGTGGCTCCATCGCCTCTGTTATGGAAGAACTCTGTCTGCCGCGCCGGACCTTGAACGAGAAAATGGCGAAATACGGCCTGCAGCGCGCCGATTATCTATAGCCACTGCAATGTAGTGACATGACAGGTGATCGTGGTGGTCATGGGATGTTTACATCCAAGGTGTTAACCCGCTCCTATATGAATTTACGGAGTTTCCCATGACATCTTACGCCGCGTATCTCTTTGATATGGATGGACTCCTGCTTGATACAGAGCGTCTCTTTATGGTGCCGCTTGTCACATTGGCCGCGCGTGAAGGGATCGATGCATCAGCAGCAGAGGCGTTTTATCTGGATCTGATCGGGACAAGCGTGGCCGAGACGTCTCGTCGGCTAGAGACCTTCTTGCCTCCGCATATTGATGTTTCAGCTTTTGAAGCAAATTGGCGGCTGGAGTACGATGCCCTTGTCGCAAAGCATGTTCCGCTGAGACCATATGCAAAAGAAGTGTTGGACGCGTTGAAGTCGCAGGGCGCGCGCATGGCCCTCGTGACGTCGACACATGGCGCTTCTGCCCGATCGAAACTGACCAAAGCCGGCATCATTGACTATTTTGAACTTATCAAAGCGGGCGATGAAGTCAGCGCCAATAAGCCCGATCCGGCTCCGTATCGAGAGGCCGCGAAGGGGTTGGGTGTTGATCCAAAGGACTGCGTCGCCTTTGAAGACAGTGATACAGGCACCACCTCGGCGATACGGGCAGGGTGTTTGACCTATCAAATCCCGGATTTGCGCCCCATTGGGAAACCCTTGCCAAATCTGGGTCAGAAAATGGCGCAAACCCTATGGGAAGCGGCGCGAGACCTGGGGGTCATTAATCCGGCATTGACGTCTTGATTGTAGCTTGATGACGATTACCCATTGTGTTTTCCACAGGCCTGCCCTTATGTAGGGGTGATGGATTGCGTAATTTGACGCACCGCATGAGTTTCGCTGGTTGAAGGCCGCGAAGGACGCTGAAGCGCCCGGATTTCAACCAGACCGATTATGCCCCTTGGTAACGCCAAGGTGCAAAAGAACCGCCCGGACCGCGACATCGCGACGGGTATGTAATTGGCGCCAGTAGGCGTCGGAGAAGAACCGCGATGAAGCGCGCGCTGACATATACAGACCGAGCAGAGGCCGCCAGCGGCCCTCTTGGCCGCGCGACTTACATTGCCACGACTAGACACTCCCCGCAAAGCAACGTTCCGCCCGGATTGACACCCCGGCGCGCGCAGCATTCGCGTGGGTGCACACGGAAAACATGGCTAAGAAAATGCTCATCGATGCCACCCACGCGGAAGAAACCCGCGTTGTGGTGGTCGACGGAAACAAGGTTGAGGAATTTGACTTTGAATCCGAAAACAAACGCCAGCTTGCTGGCAATATCTATCTAGCAAAAGTCACACGGGTTGAACCGTCTCTGCAGGCGGCCTTTGTAGACTATGGCGGCAACCGCCATGGCTTCCTCGCTTTTTCGGAAATTCATCCTGACTACTATCAGATCCCGGTCGCGGACCGCGAAGCCCTGATGGAAGAAGAACGCGCCTACGCTGAAGCACAGAAAGCGCGTGATGAAGAGGACGAAAAGCCCAAGCCAAAACGGGCGCGTCGTTCGCGCTCCAAGACCCGGACCAAAAAGGCAGAGGCAACGCCAACTGTTGATCAGACTGCTGAGCCAGCAACCGATCAAATCGAAGGCATGGAAACCATTGACCTTGAGGATGGCAATGCCCCTCAGGACGATGCGCCTGCGCTGATCGAAGACACGGCTGCCGTTGCAAGCGACCCTGCGCCAGTCGCAGAGCCTGCTGTGGCAGATGACGCTGCACCTATCGAGGCGACCGAACAGGTCGACACACCTGCAGAGGACTCTGCGGCGGAGATCGTCTCTGAAAAAACGACGGATACTGCCGACGCTTCAGATGAAGCAGATGACGACAAGCCAGGCAAAACCATGGCTGCGAAGTCCGACGGCGATGAGAAAGACGCCGTAGCCACTCAGGACCCTGAGACGGGTGATGAAACCGTCAAGGATGCAGCCCCAGCTGCGAATGACGATGAGGACGCCGCCGAAGAAGACCCGGCTGCTGGCGCAGAAGAAGATGACGCCAAGCCGCGCAAACGGTCTAAGGCCAGCGAAAAAGACGAGACCATCGAATCTGTCGCCGATGATGATGACAGCGACGATATCCGTCCGCCCCGCAAGCCTCGTCCGCGACGCTACAAAATTCAGGAAGTGATCAAGGTTCGTCAGATCCTTCTGGTGCAGGTCGTTAAAGAAGAACGCGGCAACAAAGGCGCCGCGCTGACCACATATCTAAGCCTTGCAGGCCGCTACTGTGTTCTGATGCCAAACACCGCACGCGGTGGCGGTATCAGCCGCAAAATCACCAATGTCGCGGACCGCAAGAAGCTGAAAGAAATCGCGAATGAGATCGACGTGCCGTCGGGCGCAGGTCTGATTATTCGAACGGCCGGGGCGAAACGCACCAAATCCGAGATCAAGCGCGACTATGAATACCTGCAACGTCTGTGGGAACAAATCCGCGAACTGACGCTGAAATCCACAGCGCCAGCGAAGATCTACGAAGAGGGCGACCTGATCAAACGGTCGATCCGCGACCTTTATTCACGCGAGATTGACGAGGTTCTGGTCGAAGGTGAACGCGGTTACCGCATCGCCAAGGACTTCATGAAAATGATCATGCCGTCCCACGCCAAGAACGTGAAAAACTATCAGGACTCGCTGCCTTTGCTCGCGCGTTATCAGGTGGAAAGCTACCTTGGTGGCATGTTCAACCCGACCGTGCAGTTGAAATCCGGCGGCTACATTGTGATTGGCGTGACCGAGGCGCTGGTGGCGATTGATGTGAACTCTGGTCGGGCGACCAAGGAAAGCTCCATCGAAGAGACCGCAACCAAGACCAACTTGGAAGCCGCCGAAGAAGTGGCACGCCAATTGCGCCTGCGTGACCTTGCGGGTCTGATCGTGATCGATTTCATCGACATGGACGAGCGCAAGAACAACCTGGCGGTTGAAAAGCGTCTGAAAGACAAGCTGAAAACGGACCGCGCGCGCATTCAAGTGGGTCGCATTTCGGGCTTTGGCTTGTTGGAAATGTCCCGTCAGCGTCTGCGTCCGGGTATGATCGAGGCGACGACACAGCCATGTCCGGCGTGTCACGGCACGGGCTTGATCCGCTCTGACGACAACCTTGCCCTGAACATCCTGCGCCAGATCGAAGAAGAAGGCACGCGCCGTCGCTCTCGTGAGGTTTTGGTCAAAGTACCGGTGGCGATTGCCAACTATCTGATGAACCAAAAGCGCGAGCATATCGCACAGATCGAGGCCCGCTATGGTCTGTCGGTGCGTGTTGAAGCTGACCCGCATCTGGTTTCGCCTGATTTCTCGATTGAGAAGTTCAAAACGGCGACACGTGTTGTGCCAGAGCCAAGTGCAGCCGTTGTATCGGTTGATACAAACCTTATGGATCAGATCGATAACGACATCGAAGATGCCGAAATCGTTGAGGAAACGCCGACGGAAGAAGCGACATCTGAGGACGAGACCAAGCCAAAGAAACGTCGCCGCCGCCGGCGTCGGCGCAGCAAGTCCAAAACGGGCGATTATCAGAACGATGATCAGTCGCAGGACAACGATGAAAAGTCTGATGACAACGCGGAACAGTCTGCGCAGCCTGAAGACCCCAAATCTGATGAGGCTGTAGAAAGCGCCCCGAACGAGGTGGCTGAAGGAACTCAGGAAGGCGAAGCTGCTGAGGCGGAAGCCAAGACAGAAGAAAAGCCAAAACGCACACGCCGCAGCCGGTCTTCCAGCAAGTCCAAGAAAAAGGACGACGCGCCCAAGGCTGATGCACCAGTGGCTGACGATGCCGCAAAGGAAAACGCACCTGCTGAGACCCCAGCAGAAACGCCCGCAGCGGAAACTTTGGCCGAAGCTGTCGAAGCAGAGCCAACCGCCGACAAACCAGCAGAGGTTGTTGCCGCAGCCAGCGAAGACGCGGGCGACGTTCAGGTGCTTGAGAAAGAAGCCGAGCCAGAGGTTGCAGTAGAGCCAGCAGCCGAGGCACCCAAACCCGAAGCGGCAAAGGCAGATGAACCTGCCAAGCCGAAACGACGCGGTTGGTGGTCAATCAAATAAAACTAAAGCGCCGGGTTCCTGACCCGGCGTTTTCATTTGGATCAGCCTTTTTCGACAGTGAAATAAATCGCGCCAGCGTGTTCTTTACGTTCGATCAGGCGGTGGCCCTGTTCATTGCAAAAATGCGGCACATCCACGATGGAAGCCGGGTCATCAGCGATCAGAATAATCCGTTCACCACCGCCAAGCGGCATCATGCGCTTGCGCAGCTTCAAAACGGGCAGGGGGCACAGCAACCCCAATGCATCGATTTCAGGCAAATCCGTCATAGCTGCCAATTAGCTGTGATGTTTCAACAAGTCCACAGGCTTGTGATAACACGTGTGCCCTTATGCCTCGTGACGGCTGGCCCAAGATCGCCTATGTGAAGCATATGTTTGGAATAGACATCATCGACGCCGCTTTGCTGCCGGCCATGGTCATCGCACTGATGGCGGGGTTTATCTCGTTTCTCAGCCCGTGCGTTTTACCGATTGTGCCGCCTTATCTGGCGTATATGAGTGGCGTTTCTGTCACCGATCTGTCTGAGGGCAAGGCGCAGAACAAGGCGATATTGCCCGCGGTGTTTTTTGTTATGGGGCTGTCGACGGTATTCCTGTTTCTGGGGTTCACGGCCTCGGCCATTGGGACGCTGTTTCTGGAATATCAGCAATGGTTTAACTACCTTGCGGGTGGTCTTGTGATGATCTTTGGCGCGCATTTTGTGGGCGTCTACCGGATTGGGTTTCTGAACCGCGAGGCGCGCATTGATGTCGGAGACCGGGGCGGCAGTGCCTTTGGGGCCTACGTTCTGGGGCTAGCCTTTGCTTTTGGTTGGACGCCTTGCATCGGGCCGCAACTGGGGGCGATCTTGTCCATGGCGGCAACCGAGGCCTCTGTGACACGCGGCACGCTGTTGCTGGCAGTTTATGCCGCTGGGCTGGGTATACCGTTCCTTCTGGTCGCGGCTTTCTTGCCGCGTCTGACGGGCATGATGGGCTGGATGAAACGCCATATGGAGCGGATTGAACGCGTGATGGGGCTGCTGCTGTGGACCATTGGGTTGATGATGATCACCGGCGGGTTCTCGGCCTTCTCTTACTGGCTGCTAGAGACATTCCCGGCCTTGGCGGTACTGGGCTAAGGCGCTAATCTGTCTGTGAACTGGCGTGCAGGGGATACGCCAGAGACAAGAGTGGCCGAGCAGATGCCCGAAACAGCGCCAAAGCGTGCTTTCAGAACCGTGCGCAAGCGTCGGGTGTTCTACATCCCCGGCTATGACCCGATTCCTCCGCGTCGCTATCGCGAGCTCTATCGCAAGGAAGCTGCCGCGCAGGCCTTGATTTCCGGATACGAAATTGCCTTGAGGCCGAAGCAGCGCCAGGGCAACTTTGGCTGGTCGGTTACGGCAAAGATCGAAGGTGTCGCCACGGAAAGCGATGTCGAGGTGCTCGTCTGGTCCGATATCGTACGTGACAGCATGGATGTCGGCATTCTGGCGACGTACCAACAACTAGTCCGCACCGCATGGTGCTACATTCAAAGCGGCGCGCTTTGGCGATTGATGAGGTTACGCAAGGGGCCAGTCATCGCTGCGCTTTATCCGGTGCTTTTCCTACTGGTCCAACTGATCCTGTCGCTGTTTGCGGCCTATGGAATGGGGTGGTTGATCGCTCTGGTTTTGCCGTGGTGGGTTGGCTTGGCAGCGCTAGCCGTGGTGCCAATGTTGCTGGGCTGGTTTAAGAAACAAGACAGCAAGTTCTTTGCCTACTATTTGATGCACGACTATGCGTACTCGGCCTCTACCCGAGGAGCCAACCCGCCAGAATTGGACGCGCGGTTGCAGGAATTCACTGAAGCCATTTCCAAGGCGCTCCGGTCAGATGTGGATGAGGTGCTTGTGGTGGGCCACAGTTCCGGCGCGCATTTGGCGGTGTCTGTGCTGGCGGAATTGATCCGGTCTGGGAAAACATCGCCAAAGGGTCCACAGCTTAGTTTCTTGTCGCTGGGGCAGGTCGTACCGATGGTTTCTTTTCTACCGGAAGCGCATCGATTAAGGGCGGATCTAAGGTATTTGTGCCAAAGAGAAGAACTCGACTGGGTTGATGTCACAGCGCCCGGAGATGGCTGCGCCTTTGCGCTTTGTGATCCGGTCAGCGTCAGCGGGGTGGCGCCAAATCAGGGCAAACTCTGGCCACTGGTTTTGTCAGCAGCTTTCACCCAAACATTAAGCCCGGAACGCTGGCAAGAGTTGCGTTGGCGGTTTTTTCGCCTGCATTTTCAATACCTTTGCGCCTTTGATCGTCCCGGAGCCTATGATTATTTTCAAATCACCGCGGGGCCACGTACGCTTGGCGCGCGCTTTGAAGGCCGCGCGCCATCGGCCTCGCGGATCGAAACGCCGGTGAATAAATTCACCTCGGTGTCGCCATGACAAAGCGCCCGCCAAAACCGGCTTCGCGGCCTAACAATGTCTCGCTTTGGCGGTATGCACGGCTGTTTCGGCGTGATCTTTTATCAGCACAACCTGAACGGCTTTACCGCGCGTGGATGGCTGAGTTTAAGACGCCGTTCTTTCGATCCTACCTGTTGAACCAGCCCGATCTGGTGAAAACCGTGTTGAAGGATCGTCCGGATGACTTCCCAAAGTCTGGGCGGGTCTCAGAAGGGCTGCGCCCTTTGCTTGGAAATTCGGTCTTTTTGACAAATGGCGACACCTGGAAGCGGCAGCGCCGGATCATAGACCCGGCTTTTGAAGGGGGGCGGTTAAAAGATACTTTTCCGGCCATGTGGGCGGCGGCAGAGGCGGCAGTTGCGCGCCTGACATTGCGCACTGGTGAAGACATCGAAATCGAAGAAGAAACCAGCCATGTCGCAGCGGATGTGATCTTTCGAACGCTGTTTTCCATTCCAATCGAACATGAGATTGCCAGTCAGGTCTTTTCCGAGTTCCGCGCCTATCAGCGCAGCCAGCCCATTTTAAACATCGCAGCCTTCGTGCCGCTGCCATATTGGGTGCCGCGCTTTTTTGGGCGCAAGACCAAGGCGGCGGCGGCGTCAATCCGGGCGCTGATTTCGCAGCTGACGCAGGCGCGCATGGCAGAGATCAAAGCCGGAACCACGCCGGATGATCTGGCGACCAAGATCATGACAACGGTCGATCCTGAGACAGGAGAAACCTTTACAGCTGAGGAAATGATTGATCAGGTTGCGATTTTTTTCCTCGCTGGCCATGAAACCAGCGCTTCGGCTTTGGCTTGGACGTTATACCTCGTGGCGATTTACCCAGGGTGGCAGGAACGCCTCGCAGAAGAAGCGCAGGCGCTGCAGGCGCCGGATTTTTCGGTGATGGCGCAGCTGAAACTTAGCCGCGATGTGTTTCGCGAAAGCCTGCGGCTATATCCGCCCGTGCCAATGATGGTCCGCGAAAACCAGTGCCCGGAACGTTTTCGTAAGCGGGACATACGCGCAGGCAGCCAGATGGTGCTGTCACCCTGGCATCTGCATCGCCATGAACGGTTGTGGGACAACCCGGATGGGTTTGATCCCAGCCGTTGGCAGTCTGAGAACGGCAAGCAATGCATGCGCGAGGCCTTTATGCCGTTTTCTGCTGGGCCTCGGGTGTGCACAGGGGCAGGGTTTGCGATGGTCGAAGGGCCATTGATCTTGTCGATGATCCTGCGCAATTTCAAGGTTGAGGCGGTTGAAGACAAAGACCCAGTTCCCGTCGCCCATCTGACGGTGCGTAGTAAAGAGGGGATATGGTTGCGCCTGACAAAAAGACCTTAAAGCAACACATAAAAAGAGGCGCCGAAGCGCCTCTGGTTTCTTGATTATTTGTGCTTGGGTTAAAACCAACTCGACACGCGCCGCGCGCCGCCAGAGATATCTTCGCCAACGCCTTCGACGGTTGCGCAGCCCGCCAATGCGGCGCAAAAAATCAGGGAAAGTGCAACTGCTTTCATCTTATTCCTCATACCACCAAGTTTCCGGGGTCATCCAATAGCCTTCGCCGTAGATCGGCGTTTTCTTCGGGTAGCGCATTTCTTTGATATGGGCAATGCGGCCAACCGCGTAGTTCCAGAAGGGGATGACATAGCGCCCGGCCATCAAGGTCCGATCCAGCGCCTTTGTGGCCGCGATAAAATCTTCTTGGCTTTCAGAGGTCAGCATCGTGTCGATCAACCCGTCAATTGCCGGGGATTTCACGCCCATCCAGTTGCGCGCGCTTTCCCGATCCGCGTATTCGCTGCCCCAATAGAGGTACTGTTCGTTTCCGGGGCTTAGCGACAGGCCGCGACGGAACCACGCCAGGTCAAAATCATAGGCATTGGTGCGTTCGGTGTATTGCGGGCCATCCAGAACATCGATCTGAACGGTTACGCCAAGGCGGTCTAGCGCCTCTTTATAGATGTCGACCACGGTTTGGGTCTCGGTGTCCCCCTGACGCAGCACAATGTTGAATTCCAGCGGCTCACCTTCTTGGTTTTTCAGCACGCCGTCTTCGATGGTAAATCCGGCGTCAGAAAGCAGGCCAGCCGCTTTTACGATATTGGCGCGGTTGCGCGTGGTGCCGTCTGCGACCGGCAAGCTATATCCTTCGATTGCGCCTTCAGGCAGTGAGGCCGCATAGGGTTCAAGGAACTCAGCCACTTTGCCTTTGGCGCGTCCATGGTCCATGCCCAGCACAGAGTTGCTGAAATAGGAGGTAATGCGCGGCTGACGACCACCGGTGATTGTGTCGTTGATGAACTCGAAGTTGAACGCCTGGAGCAACGCCTCGCGCACCCGAATGTCATCCAGAGGTGCACGGCGGGTGTTCATCACCAGACCGGTCATGCCAGAGGGTTTTTCATGGGTGAATTCGCTTTTGACTACGTCGCCCGATTGCGCGCGCGGAAAGTCGTAATTTGTTTCCCATTTCTCGGCGTTGAATTCGCGAAGAAAACTGATTTCCCCGGCTTTGAAGGCCTCGTTCAAGACACCTGCGTCGCCGAAGAATTCGATGCGGATTTCATCAAAGTTATGGGTGCCTTTGCGGAAGGGCACGTCCTTGCCCCAATAATCCGGATTGCGAGTCAGGACGACATAGCGGTTGGCCTCAAAATCGGTGACCATATAGGGCGAGGTCCCCATGGGCACCTGTTGCAAGGTGCTGTCATTGATGTCCATTCCGTCCCATTGCGCCTTCTTCAGGATTGGGCGTAGCCCCGCAATCAGGGCGAGTTCGCGGTCCTCGACATTAAATGTCATCCGCACCGAATGTTCGCCGGTTTGTTCTATGGTTTCGATCTTGTTCCAGAACCCGTGATAGCGCGGATGCCCCTCGGTTCCGAGGGTTTCATAAGACCAAATGACGTCTTCGACTGTGACAGGGGTGCCGTCCCAGAATTTAGCCTCAGGTCGCAGGGTGAATTCAACCCATTCGCGATTCGGACCGGTTTCGATTGTTTCTGCCAGCAGACCATAAAGGGCGAAAGGTTCGTCTCGATTGCGCCCCATCAAACTTTCGTAAGCGAAAAAGCGTAGCTGCCACGGGACTTTGCCCTTGCGCACGAAAGGATTAAGCGAATCGAATCCGCCATTATTGCCGGTCGCGATTCGACCACCTTTGGGTGCATCGGGGTTTGCGTAGGGCAGTGCGCTGTAATCTGCCGGTAAAGCGGGTTCGCCGTACATGGCGATCCCGTGTTTGGGTTCGGCCATCGCCGTTGCGCCCATGAAAATAAGCGTCATCGCGGCGCTTTTCTGTATAAAACTGCGGAAGCGAGTCAGTGCCATCTGCCGAACAATCCCTCTGTGCCTTTGATTATTGTCGTCAGCGTAGCGGGGGATTCCTGCCTTATCAAACTTTTAGCTTGGACTCTCGGCGCGAGATTGCTTATAAAGATGTCACTGCTCGATAGGTTTCTTGCCTGTATGAAACCTGCCTCAATAACTATACGCCCGCCTTGTGCGGGCGTTTTTTTTGGCAGACGCGATTTGCATGACATCCACGCAGTTGTGACCCCGTAGGACTACCCGCGGCGCATTTTCCCCTTATGCTGCGATTGCAGCATGATATGCTATGCACAACGGCGTTGAGGGATAGAGGATATCAAATGACATTGCAGGGTAAGACAGCCATTATCACCGGTTCAAATTCCGGGATCGGTTTGGGAATTGCGCGTGAACTGGCGAAGGCGGGGGCGGATGTCGTCCTGAATTCTTTTACGGACCGCGACGAAGATCATGCATTGGCGGCGCAGATCGCCGAAGAGTTTGGCGTCACTGCGCGCTACATCAAGGCCGATATGTCCAAGGGCGATGAATGCCGCGCATTGATCGAGAAGGCGGGTGGCTGCGATATTTTGGTGAACAACGCAGGCATTCAGCATGTAGCACCAATTGATCAATTTCCGGTCGAGAAATGGGATGCAATCATAGCCATCAACATGAACTCTGCCTTCCACACCATGGCGGCTGCTTTGCCATCGATGCGCGAACGCGGCTGGGGCCGGATTGTGAATATCGCCTCGGCCCATGGTCTGACGGCCTCGCCTTATAAAGCGGCTTATATTGCCGCCAAACACGGCGTTGTTGGCATGACCAAGACCGTCGCACTGGAGACAGCCGAGGAACCGATCACATGTAACGCGATCTGTCCGGGCTATGTTTTGACACCGCTTGTTGAGGCGCAGATCCCCGACACGATGAAGGAATACAACATGTCGCGCGAAGACGTTGTGAAAAACGTGATGTTGAAACGACAGCCTTCCAAGGAATTCGCGACGGTAGAGCAAATGGGCGGCACAACCGTTTTCCTCTGCTCGGACGCGGCGGCACAGATCACCGGAACAACAATCAGCGTCGATGGCGGCTGGACAGCACTCTAACGCGTAGAGCGTGAAACGAGATGAGGGGCGTTGCCCCTCAAACTCCCCAGAGTATTTTTGCAAAGGTGAAAGGGGAACGATTTGGTTCGCATTAACCTCGCGCTGCAGGGCGGCGGCGCACATGGGGCTTTCACCTGGGGAGTATTGGATGTTCTGCTGCAAGACCCAGATATCGAGATTGCCGCGATTTCAGGGACCTCGGCAGGGGCACTGAATGGTGCGGCATTGAAGGCCGGCCTGCTGGAAGGCGGCAGGGACGCCGCGCGTGTCAATCTTGACTGGCTTTGGGGCCGTATGGGCGCTTTGTCGGGGCCTGCGGCGATGCAGTGGATGGGGCCATGGAGCGCGGGCGCTATTTCCAAGACACTGGAATATTCGCTGCCTTTTATGATGGCGGATATGGCAAGCCGGATGATGTCGCCCTATAGCTACGGGCCGTTTTATAGCCACCCTTTGAAGTCGATTGCTGAAAAGTTCCATTACGATAAGGTTTGCGCCGATGACGGGCCGCGTTTGTTTGTTTGCGCCACGAATGTGCGCACCGGCAAGGCGAGAGTATTCACGCGGGATGAGATCAGCACCGAGGTGATCCTTGCCTCTGCGTGTCTGCCAACGCTGTTTCAGGCGGTTGAAATCGATGACCCGAAAACCGGGCGGCGAGATGCGTTTTGGGATGGCGGCTATACGGGCAACCCGGCGCTTTGGCCGCTCTTTGATCAGGCGCTACCGGATGACATTGTGATTGTGAATATCAATCCCATTGAACGCAGCGAAACGCCAACCTCTCCGCAGCAGATACAATCGCGCATGAATGAGATCAGCTTTAATGCCTCATTGATGAGTGAGTTGCGTGCAATTTCCTTTGCCAAACGTCTGATCAAGGCAGGCGCGATCGCAGAGGGGGAGATGAAAGATGTCTATATTCACATGATCTCTGATGATGATCTGATGAATGACTTGTCGGTGGCGACCAAGATGGTGGCGGTGCCGTCCATCCTAGCGCGTTTGAAAGCAGCCGGTCAGGCGGCGGCAGAAGGTTTTATCGCCCAACACAAGGCGCAATTGGGGCAGGGCAACACCATCGACCTGCAGCGAATGTATAGCTAACGGTCGCTTATTCGGCAGCCTCGGACGGTTTGTCGACCGGCAAAGCAGCTGGTTTGCTGGGGTCTTTGGAGTTCGGGTAAACAAGCCCTGCCGAAATCACCAGTTTTGCAGCGTCTTCAACCGACATATCCAGTTCGATCACATCGCTTTTTGGGAAAAATAGCAGGAAGCCTGACGTTGGGTTCGGCGTCGTCGGGACAAAGATCGACAAAAGCGGTTCTTCGGTCTCTGGCCGTTCATTGATTTCGCCCTTGGCATTGGTCGAGATAAACCCAACCGCCCAAATACCCTTGCGCGGATATTGCACGAGGCAGGCTTTTTCAAAGCTGCGCTCGGACTGCGCAAACACCGTTTCAGCAATCTGTTTGACGCCCGAATAGATCGACCGCACGACGGGCATACGGTCCACAAGGTTTTCCGCGTAGCGGATCATGGACTTACCAAGCAGACCCTTAGCGATCCAACCAATGAAGATGGTGAACAGCAGGAAGAAGACCACGCCCACGCCACGTATGTTGATGGCGTTTCCTTCGCCGATCCATGCGTTGTAGCGCTCTGGGCCGATCACATAGCGCACAAGGTTATCGGGCTGGTAGAATTCTGGCACAAACGGCAGCACAAAGCTGTCGACCCAGCCAATGAATGTCCAGATCAGCCACAGCGTGAAAGCCACAGGCGCAATGACAACCAAACCCGTCAGAAACGAGGAGCGCATCCTAGAAAGGAAACCCGGCTTGGCCGGATGTGAGGTCTCGTCAAATGGTGTTGTCATCTTTGGCCCAGTTCATGTTGGCTAGATATGCCCTATACTATACCGCTTCAATATCGCGGCAAATACGGGGCGTTAAGACTTGTGGTTCACCAACTCCGTGGCAATGGCAGCGGCAAGGCGGGCATTGTTTAAAACCAAGGCGATATTTGCCTCAAGCGACTTCCCATCTGTCAGTTCAAGAATGCGACCGAGGAGGAAAGGCGTGACGCCTTTGCCGGTGATCCCTTGAGCCTCTGCCTCGGCTGTCGCCTGCGCAATGATGGGGGCGAGTTGGTCAGCAGAAATTTCCGCCTCTTTGGGAATTGGGTTTGCAACCAGCTGCCCGCCGGGCAGACCCATACGCGCGCGCATGGCGTGGCTCGCGGCAATTTCAGCCGCTGTATCGAGCCGCAATGGGGCGGCCAATTCTGACGTCTGAGACCAGAACGCCGGGAAGCTGTCTTGCCCATAGGCAATCACTGGCACGCCCTGGGTTTCCAGCACCTCAAGCGTTTTGGGCAGATCAAGGATCGCTTTGGCCCCGGCAGCCACAACGGTAACCGGCGTTGCCGCAAGTTCGGTCAGGTCAGCGGAAATATCAAAACTGGTCTCCGCACCTTTGTGCACGCCGCCGATTCCGCCCGTCGCAAAAACCGAGATGCCCGCAAGATGCGCGCCGATCATAGTGGCGGCAACTGTTGTCGCGCCTGTGCGGCCTGTAGCCATGCAGACCGGCATATCAGCACGCGAGACCTTCATCACGTCTTTAGCTGTCGCCAGCGCGTTTAATTGTGCATCATCCAGACCAATGTGCAGCGTGCCGTTCAGTACAGCGATTGTTGCTGGCGTTGCTCCGCTTTCGCGCACCGTGGCTTCGACCTGACGTGCGACCTCGACGTTTTGCGGGTAGGGCATACCATGGGTGATGATGGTGCTTTCCAGCGCCACGATGGGCGTGCCTGCGTCCTTGGCGGCTGCAACTTCTGGGGACATCACAAACAGTGTCATTTCGGGCTTCCTCCGGACACATAGGTCGCAGCTGCGCGCAGGGCACGTTGCAGGCTTTCTTCGCGGTTGCTGCCTTCTTTCTCAGCGGCGATATGAGCGGCCATAAAGGTGTCGCCAGCACCGGTCACACGGGTGACCATGACCGAAGGCGGTGCCATCGTGATGACGCCATCTGCCGTTGCGTCGCTTGCGCTATTGCCGCCGTCCGTGACCAAAGCACGCCGCGCGCCGCGATCCAAAAGACCGGCTGCTGCGGCTTCAGATGACGTGAATTCTTTCTGGCAAAGCAATCCCGCTTCTTCGAGGTTCACATAAAGCGTGGCCCGGTCATGCACGAGGAACGGCAACAGCCGTTCGGCCTTGCCAGGACTTGCCGGTGCAACGCGCAGGTCAGCTTTGGCGAAGGCATCGCTGACCGCGATCTTTTCCAAAAGCCGCTGCGTGAGGTTGCCATCCAGCGCAATGAAGCCTTCATAGGGGGCGCTTTCGCTACCCAAGGTGCCATCGTTCAGCGCGCGCAGGATCTTGCTGCCTGCGGCCTCAAGCGAATGGGCGTCGGCAATGGCCGCGATCAACCCATTGGCGCCTTCGACGGCCATGTAGCGGTCGGTGGGCAAGTCGTCAGAGCGATAGACATAGGCCGTGTCAACGCCCAGTTCTTCGCAGGCTTCGATCAATTCATCGCCCTGCGTGTCGCGGCCAATGGCTGTCAGAAGCGACGGCTGCAGGCCAAAACGGGACAGCGTCATCGCGATGTTCATCGCAACCCCACCGGGGATACGCGTGATGCGTCCGGCCACATCGCTGCCTTGCCGCATGTGAACCGAAGATCGGCCGATGATGTCCCAAAGGACAGAGCCGATGCAAAGAATATCGTGTGATTTGGTCATGCCCTGCTTGTGGCGGGAAAGCGGGGCTAAGACAAGAGGCCCCCGCTATTCAGGGACGCCAAAAGTCAATGAGGCCCAGAGGCTTTCCCAATGCCAGCCTTGCTCCGTGGCAATGGCTGAGGTTGGACGCCGCAGCACGACCGCATCAATCAGGTAGTCATAGCCGGGTTTGACCGGCAGGGTGACCTCGCCGTTTTGGTCAGTTCTGTACAGCTTGATGTCAACGGTGTCGTCTGGCGCGCGCTCAAACACCTCGACCTGCGCATTGGCCCGCGGCTGTCCTTTATACATCAGCCTAAGAGGCAGCCCACCGGATATGTCATCACGGTAGGGGTTTTTCAGGGCAACGAATTCGGTCAACAGCCCGCTGTTGCTATCTGCACCGTCGCCTGTCCCAACGGCGAGAAGAGATTTGGCATAACGCGTATAGCCTTCGATCAGCGGATAAGTGGGGTCGGGCAGGGCAGTAGTGTCGAGGTCTTTATGAGACACAAAGGCCTGAAACTTTTCCGGGTCTTGGTAGGTCAGTTTTGACGGTTTGGTCTGATGTATTACCTTCAACAATCCCTCGCCTTCGGGGGTCATCCTCAGCGCGGGTTGGTCGCCATCGCGGCCTGTGATTTGAAAAACGTCATCACCAAGAGAGAACTCTGTCCGTTCAATGCGATATTCAAACCAACTCAGTGCGCCACCGTTGAAGTTTTGGCCATTCACCAGATGCGCCTGCAAGATTTCACCCTTTTCAGCTTGAAAAGATCTAGGTTCGATCCAAAACTCATGGGCAAACAATGATTTGGCGGCCATAAGAGCCAAAAGTATTGGTACTGTGAGTATTAGGGGACGGCGCATGTTTAATTTTCCAATAATCTTTAGGTCTATGGTGGCGCGCTATTTGGTGATGTCAATCGCGGCACTTTGGCATTTTGCTGGTGTGGTCTCGGCGCACGAGTTGAATCCAACCGTCGCGAACTTTGAAGTGGCGGGTCAAGTGCTTTCGCTTGAACTGCGCCTGAATGCCGAGGCTATCCTAACAGAAATCGATTTGGATGAGGTGACGGACACGGATGCCTCTGCAAAAGCAGAAGAATACGATGCCCTGCTTGCGCGGCCCGGCCCGGACATTGAGGCGCTCTTTGCGACGGAGAGTGATGCCTTCCTAAACGACATCTCTCTGTTTGTCGGTGGGGCTCAAATCCCGCTTCAGTTTCTCAGCATTGAGACCCCCAGTGAAAGTGTTCCGGGGGTAGGTCGCCAGAGCATAGCCTCTTTCATAGCAGAGCTGCCCTCACGTGCAGACAGTGTTTCCTTTGCTTGGGGCGACGGTATGGGGCCGCTGGTGATCAGGCAGTTTGGTGTGGACGATCCGTTCACAGGTTTCATCAGCGGCGGTGACAGCACCGGGCCAATCAGCCTGATAGGCGGAATGGGCATGACACCGATGGAGGGCTTTGTTTCTTACATTCCGGTTGGTTTTGATCACATCCTGCCCAAGGGGTTGGATCACATCCTTTTTGTGCTCGGGCTGTTTTTCTTGTCGCTGCGCTGGGGGTCATTGCTTTGGCAGGTCACGGCCTTTACGGCGGCGCATACTGTCACGCTGGCCCTTGGGGCGCTTGGTTACGTCAATCTTCCAGGGCATATTGTCGAGCCGATCATTGCTGCGTCGATTGTTTATGTCGGTGTCGAAAACATTCTGTCCAACGGGCTAAGCCGCTGGCGTCCCTATGTGGTGTTCCTGTTCGGGCTGTTGCACGGGCTTGGTTTTGCCTCGGTGCTTGGCGATTTTGGTCTGCCAACCGAACAATTCATTCCGGCGCTTTTGGGCTTCAATGTTGGTGTCGAACTGGGTCAACTGACCGTGATCGCCATCGCCTATCTGGTGGTCGGCTACAACTTCGGCAAGAAGCCATGGTATCGCAGCTATATCAGCAATCCGGCCTCAGCCTTAATTGCCTTTATTGGTGCATATTGGGTGATTGAGCGGGTGTTTTTGTAGGGTTGGGTTTACCCCACCAAAAAACTGCGCGTCGGTGGAGTGAAACCCCACCCTACGATCATTTCATCGCCGCGATGAACTGCTGAAGGCGCGCCAACGGATCGTCCTCGCGCCAGATTTCTTCGCCAATGGCAAAGAAGTCCGTCACGGGGGCCAGCTTGCGGATTGTGTCTTCATGCAGCGCGCCTTCGGCGACCACAGGCACTTCGATCATCTGCGACCACCATTCAAACAACTCGTGCTCCGCGATGGTGCCATCCCCAAGCGGGGTCTCTGCGACCGGGCCGAAACACACATAGTCTGCGCCCATTTCGCCTGCGTTCATGCCGTCATGGCGCGAAGCACCGCAGTAGCTGCCAACAATCGCGTCATCGCCTAAATCCTTGCGGATCTTGCGGACAGAACGAGAGCCATCGGTCAAATGCACGCCATCCAGACCCAAACGTTCTGCCAACAAAACATGCTCTGAAATCACCAAGGCAATGTCGCGAGGATAACAAACTTCGCGCACAGCGTCGGCTGCGCGACTTAGGCGGTCCTCATCACGTGTGGCCATGGCGACGCGCACACAGGCGACGTCAACGGCGTCCAAGACCCGCGCCAATTCCGTCGGGAAGGTGCTGAGTTCAAATTCTGGCGGTGTGATCAGGTAAATCTGTGGTTGCTCGATGTCGGACATGGTGCATTTCCCGGAACGTCTTTTGCGCTGCTATAACGCGGATCGCGCGTCTTGACCATCACCAAGCGTCACTTCGAGGGCATGGCGCCAACATAGGCTTTGGCAAGCGCAAGCATCTGCTGTCGCCGCGCGTCGTCTTCGAACAAATCTTCGTTGGCGTCGATGAACCCGGGCATAGGGCGTTTGGTAAAGGCCATTTCGCTCGCCCCTTCAATGGCAAGGGCCTCTGCTTCCAAATCTTTGCCGACCCGAAACATGCCGCCACCTTTGTGGACGCCACAGAGCATATTGCCGTTCAACATAAAGCAGATGCCGCCGAACATTTTCTTCTCCACGATACCAGGTTCGTCCACCAGGTCATCTCGAAGCAATGCCAGATGCCCTTCATCATAGGCCATGCCGCCCTCCTATTTTACTTGTTAAATGCAAGTAAACTGCGAGATGACTTGTTTTGCAAGCACGCTATCGGTATGAGCCGCTGAATTCAGTCGGAGACCCTCATGCCAAGCCCTCATCCCCAGCCTGCGATTGTTCTGGTGCGCCCGCAAATGGGTGAAAATATCGGCGGGGCCGCGCGTGCCATGTGGAATTTTGGGCTGGACCGGATGCGGATTGTAAACCCGCGGGATGGGTGGCCGAACCAAAAGGCCGTCGCGATGTCTTCGGGGGCAGGGCGTTTGCTGGACGAGGCGCAGATTTGTGACTCTGTCGCCGACAGCATTGGCGATTGCACCTATGTCTTTGCGACCACGGCACGGGCTCGCGACCTAACCAAGCCCGTAATGACACCGGAACACGCGATGAAAATCGCCCGCGAAAAGATCGCAGCGGGTGAAAAAGTTGCCGTGCTTTTTGGCCCAGAACGATCAGGGTTAGAGAATGACGACATCGCCCATGCCAACGCGATCATCAATGTGCCGGTCAACCCTGAATATGCGTCACTTAATCTTGCGCAATGCGTTTTATTAACGGCTTACGAATGGATGCGGGGTGATGTTCAAGTCGAACCTGAGCGTATGGAGCTTGCCAAAACAGAATGGGCCAATCAGGCCGAGGTCGAGGCATTGGCGCGCCACTATGAACAGCGTTTGGATGAAGCCGGTTTCTTTTTCCCTGAACCCAAAGCCGAAGGCATGAAAATCAATCTGCGCAATATGTGGTCGCGCCTGCCGCTGACCCGCGCCGATGTACAGATGTTGCATGGCATGTTGCGCCAACTTTTACGTCGCAAGGACTGACGGACCAACCGACGCACACAGGCATTTCCACCCTCCATAAGCTTGAAGATCAGCGGGCAGCGCCCTAGTCTCCGCCTAAATTGCAAGGACGATCCCATGAGCCAGAAGCGCAGCATTTTCGAA
This sequence comes from Cognatishimia maritima, assembly GCF_900129685.1. Lineage (GTDB taxonomy): Bacteria > Pseudomonadota > Alphaproteobacteria > Rhodobacterales > Rhodobacteraceae > Cognatishimia > Cognatishimia maritima. The sequence goes on from NZ_FQWM01000001.1 coordinate 129,877, forward strand.
GACGTTTCCCAGCCGCAGCAAAGCAAAACACCGAGCAAAGGCGCGATAGATGCCGCCCCAAAGGGCGCGCGGCGCGGCATTCGCCTGTGGTTGATGACACTCTTTGCGCTGGTTGTGGTGATGATTGTTGTGGGTGGGCTGACCCGGCTAACAGACAGCGGATTGTCGATCACCGAATGGAAGCCGGTGACAGGCGCAGTGCCACCGACAAACGAAGCGGTGTGGCTTGAAGAATTTGAGAAATACAAAAAAATTCCGGAATACCAGTTGCAAAACCAAGGCATGAGTCTTGCAGAGTTCAAAACCATTTATTGGTGGGAATGGGGCCATCGTCAGCTTGGCCGAGCCATTGGCTTGGTCTGGGCGCTTGGGTTCCTTGGCTTTGCCGTGACCCGCAATATCCCAACAGGCTGGACAGGACGTCTGTTCCTGATCGGAGCCTTGGGCGGGCTACAAGGCGCGATTGGCTGGTGGATGGTGTCCTCTGGGCTTGAGGGCAGCCGGCTTGATGTTGCTTCTTATCGTTTGGCCACCCATCTGGGGCTGGCATTCGTGATTTTGGGCTTCATTGCTTGGTATATCTTTTTGTTGGGCCGCGAAGAACGCGCGCTTCTACAGGCCCGCCGAGGCAAAGAGGCAAAGCTGTTCTCTCTCTCAACCGGGCTGTTGCATGCGAGTTTCGCGCAAATCCTTCTGGGTGCCCTCGTGGCTGGCATTGATGCAGGCCGCAGCTTTACCGATTGGCCCATGATGGGTGGGAATGTCCTGCCCGAAGGCATGTTTGCCATGACACCCGTCTGGACGAACTTCTTTGAAAACGCAGGTACCGTGCAGTTCATGCACCGAATTTGGGCCTATCTTCTGCTGGCGTTCACCATTGTTGTTTGGCGTCGTTCCAAATCCTCTGCCCATGTCAAAACCCGCTTTGCATTCAACCTCGTCATGGCAGCTATGACGATTCAGGCGGTACTCGGGATTATGACAGTTTTGTATATCGCCCCTTGGCAGCTTGCGATTCTGCACCAGTTGACAGCAGTTGCCGTTTGGGTGTTGATCCTGCGGGCCCGTTTCCTCAGCCACTACCCAATCTCGACTGGGATTAAGGGAGGGTAAGATTATATGAATGCTTTCAATGATTTGATGGCGTTTCAAAAGGATACCGAGGCATTGGCCCAAGTGGCGGGTCGTCTGGGTTGGGATCAGGAAACGGTAATGCCTGCGGGCGCTGCGCCTCAGCGTGGCGAAGAAATGGCCGCGATGGAAAAGGTTCTCCATGCGCGCCGCATTGATCCAAAGATTGCTGATTGGCTTGCTGCGATTGATGTGCAGGCGCTGGATGCCGTAGGGCAAGCGCAGGTGCGGGAAATCCGTCGTTCGTACGAGCGGACGTCGAAAATTCCGGCTGATCTGGCTGCAGAGATTGCACGTGTCACCAGCATGTCTCAGGGTATTTGGGCCAAGGCGCGTGCTGCTGAGGATGTGGCGGCGTTTTTGCCTGCCTTGGAAGAGGTCGTGCGTCTGAAGCGCGAAGAAGGTCAAGCCTTGGCGCAGGGCGGTGATGTCTATGACGCCATTTTGGATGACTATGAGCCAGAGATGACCGCACAGCGATTAGCGGAAATCTTTGACGCAATGCGCCCGCGTCTGGTTGATTTGCGCGCCAAGGTTCTAGACGCAAAAGCACCACGCGCTTTGACCGGCCTCTATCCCGAAAAAGCGCAGTTAGACGTTTCGAACCGGCTAGCAAAAGCCTTTGGCTATGGCTTTGACAATGGCCGTATCGACAAAGCAGTGCATCCCTTCAGCTCTGGGTCTGGTCTGGATGTACGTATCACCACCCGCGTCAGCACCGATGATCCGTTCAATTGCTTCTATTCTACGATCCACGAAGTGGGCCATGCCTGCTATGAACAAGCCATTGATAACGCATATCTTCTGACGCCACTGGGGCGTGGTGTGTCGATGGGTGTGCATGAAAGCCAAAGCCGCATTTATGAAAACCAACTGGGGCGCTCGCGTGCCTTTACCGGTTGGTTGTTTGACCTGATGCGCGACAGCTTTGATGAGTTTGACGTTTCTTCTGAAGAAGAATTCTACGCGACCGTCAACCGTGTGAACAAAGGTTATATCCGCACGGAAGCCGATGAAATCCAGTATAACCTGCACGTCATGCTGCGTTTTGATCTGGAACGCGCTTTGATGAGCGGTGATCTGGCTGTGGCTGATCTGGAGGCCGCTTGGAATGACCGGTTTGCGGCTGATTTCGGTTATGCTGTCGACAAGCCAAGCAACGGAGTCCTTCAGGACGTGCATTGGTCTGTGGGTCTCTTTGGCTACTTCCCGACCTATGCATTGGGCAACGTTTATGCGGGCTGTCTGCATGAAGCGCTGCGCAAAGATGTTCCAAATCTGGATATGCAACTGCGCGATGGCAATACATCTGCGGCCACCGGTTGGTTGCGTGAAAAATTGCAGCAACATGGCGCGCTACGCGCTCCGCAGGAAACCATCGCGTTGGCAAGTGGCATGGAGCCGGGGCCGGAACCGATGTTGAGCTACCTTGAGAAGAAGTTCTCAGAAATATATGATATCTAATGAAAAAGCCCACTTCTTAAAGCGGGCTTTATTCTTGTTGTGGCGGACAGAAGATTACTCTTCTGCAACGCCTTCTTCGTCTTCTTCATTCTGTTCCGCGATCCAAGCAACGGACACAACTTCTTCGCCTTTGCCGGTGTTAAAGACTTTCACGCCACCCGCAGACCGGCTGCGGAAGGAAATGCCATCCACCGGAACACGGATCGATTGCCCTTTTGAGGTCGCCAGCATGATCTGATCGCCCAGTTCCACCGGGAAAGACGCGACCAACTCGCCGCCGCGCATGGCTTTGTCCATTGCAGCAACGCCCATACCGCCGCGACCGCGGACCGGATAGTCATGTGAACTGGACAGCTTGCCCGCACCGCCAGAGGTGATAGTCAGGATCAGGTTTTCTGCAGCTGACATCTCTGCATAACGCTCCGGCGAAATCGTCGCGTTTTCATTGGCTTCTTCGTCGGTGACGCCATCGTCCTCGGTCGACCCGGCGACGGCGCGGCGCATTTTCAGATAAGCTGCGCGTTCATCCGGGGTTGCTTCAAAGTGGTGAATGATCGACATCGACACGACTTTGTCGTTTGCGCCCAGTTTGACACCACGCACACCGGTCGAGGCGCGCGAGTTAAAGACACGTACATCGGTTGCCGGAAAACGGATGGCACGGCCAGAGGCGGTGACCAGCATCACGTCATCATCGTTTGAGGCGATGCGCGCATTGATCATCTTCCAGTCGGCGCTATCCCCTTCAAATTTCATCGCAATTTTGCCGTTTGATTTCACATTGGTGAAGTCAGACAGCTTGTTACGTCGCACGGTGCCGTGGTCGGTACAGAAGACAACCTGCAGATCGTCCCATTCTTTCTCATCACGATCGACCGGCATAATGGCTGCAATCGATACACCCTGCGGGATCGGCAGGATATTCACAATCGCTTTGCCTTTGGAGGTCCGGCCACCCAATGGCAAGCGCCAGGTTTTCAGTTTGTAGACCATGCCGTCGGTGGTGAAGAACAGAAGCTGCGTATGGGTGTTGGCCACGAAGAGCGTTGTGACAACGTCTTCTTCTTTGGTCTGCATCCCCGAAAGGCCCTTGCCGCCACGTTTCTGCGCACGGAAGTCGGCGAGGGCGGTGCGTTTGATGTAGCCGCCGGAGGTGACCGTCACCACCATATCTTCACGCTCGATCAGGTCCTCATCGTCCATGTCGCCTGACCAATCGACGATCTCTGTGCGACGCGGGACCGAGAATTTGTCTTTTACTTCCGTCAGTTCGTCCGAAATCAAGCCCATGATGCGTTCGCGGGAGGATAGGATTTCAAGGTATTCCTTTATCTTACCTGCCAGTTCTTCGAGTTCATCCGTCACTTCTTTAACGCCCAGTTGGGTCAGGCGCTGAAGCCGCAGATCTAGGATCGCGCGGGTTTGAATTTCCGAAAGGTAATAGGTGCCGTCCTCGTTGATCTTATGGGTCGGGTCGTCGATCAGGCGGATATAGGGCGCAATATCAGCGGCCGGCCAGCGACGTTCCATCAGGCGCGCGCGCGCTTCGGCTGCGTCCGCGGACGACCGGATGGTTGCAACAATTTCGTCTACGTTGGATACGGCAACCGCCAAACCACACAGAACATGGCTCCGCTCACGCGCTTTGCGCAGTTCATAAGCCGTCCGACGCGCCACGACTTCCTCACGGAAGTCGATAAAGGCCGTCAGGAAGGCCCGCAGGGTCAGCTGTTCAGGCCGCCCGCCATTTAGCGCAAGCATGTTGCAGCCGAAATAGGTTTGCATCGGTGTAAAGCGGAAGAGTTGGTTCAGCACCACCTCGGCGGTAGCGTCGCGTTTCAGTTCGACAACGACCCGCACACCGTTACGGTCGGATTCGTCCTGTACGTGGGCGACGCCCTCGACCTTTTTCTCACGCACTTGCTCTGCGATTTTTTCAATCATCGCAGCCTTGTTTACTTGATAAGGAATCTCATCAATAACAATGGCGTAGCGGTCTTTCCTAATCTCCTCGACGCGGGTTTTCGCGCGGATAATGACAGACCCGCGACCTTCCAGATAGGCTTTGCGTGCGCCGGATCGGCCCAGCATAATGCCACCAGTCGGGAAGTCTGGACCCGGGATATATTGGATCAGTTCCTCACTTGAGAGGTCCGGGTTTTCAATCAGCGCCAGTGTGGCTTCGCAAACCTCACCCAAGTTGTGCGGCGGAATGTTCGTTGCCATACCCACCGCGATACCACCGGCGCCGTTAACCAGCATATTCGGGAAGCGCGAAGGCAGAACGGTTGGTTCACGGTCCTTGCCATCGTAGTTGTCTTGGAAATCAACCGTGTCTTTTTCGATATCCGCCAGCACGAAGGCCGCCGGTTTGTCCATGCGAACCTCGGTATAGCGCATGGCCGCCGGGTTATCGCCGTCCATGGAGCCAAAGTTGCCCTGACCATCCAAGAGCGGCAAGGACATCGAGAAATCCTGTGCCATGCGGACCAAAGCGTCGTAAATCGCGCTGTCGCCGTGTGGGTGGTATTTACCCATAACATCGCCCACGGGACGTGCCGACTTGCGGTAGGCTTTTTCATGCGTGTTGCCGGTTTCGTGCATCGCATAAAGGATGCGCCGGTGCACCGGTTTCAGGCCATCGCGTAGGTCCGGAATGGCACGGCTGACGATCACGCTCATGGCGTAATCGAGGTAGGACGTGCGCATTTCCTCTTCGATGGAAATAGAGGGACCTTCATGCGCCATGCGCACAACTGGTTTTTCTTCTTCGTTTTCAGGCGTTTCTGGCGTGTCGTTCACGTAAAGTGCTCGCTTTTCTCAGACGTCAATATTTTGTTGCTGAGGTTATAACAGACCCCAGTTATAGGGTGCAATGCCAGAGCAGGCGAAAGCCTGCCGGTTTCGAAAGAAACACGCTAAGTCACTGATATTACGCGTTGTTTAATGTGAACGATGTGCCGCCACTTAGGCCGAACAACTTGCCCCGCCCAAAACGCAGAATTTCGCGCAATGCGGGTGGTTAAGTTGAACGGGTTTTTCGGCCTCTTCCAAACTGTACCCCATGTCAAATTCCGCCTCATAGGGCAAAAGCGTGCAGGCTATCACAGAGGTCTTTTCTGCCCCTTTGTGCTTCACCACCATCCGAGAGTTTGAGCACATGACTTGGGTCGGGGCCTTATCCAGAATACCCCAGCAAGCTGTGGTGATTTCCGGCACTTCCACAGTCTCGTCCATTTCCGGGAAAAGGACCGTCATCGACGGATCAAATGCGTCGATCTTAAAGTCATGGCTGCGATAGAATTCGGCATAGCCGGCACGCGATTGGGGATCGGTTTCGCCCCAAACGGTGCGGCCTGCGACCGCCATGGTGAATCCGTTGTCGCGCAGCCATTCCATGCCCATAACTGTTTTGGCAAAGCTGCCTTTGCCGCGCTCTTTGTCATGCAGGTCCGCAGACCAATGGTCGACTGAAATGCGCAGGGTCAATTTGCCGGGGTAAGCGTGTTGCAATTCCAACAGGCCCTCTTTGACCTTCTTGCGCTGCATGGGCAGCATCGCATTTGTCAGGATCAGCACGTCATAACCACGGTCCAGCGACCGGCGCGTCATCTCGATCATCTCTGGGTTCATGAAGGGCTCTCCGCCCGTAAAGGCGATCTCTCGGACGCCCCAGTTGCGGGCCTCAAGCTGATCAAGGTAGTCGGTGACCTCATCTGCTGTCAGATAAACAAGCGCATCGTTGCTCGGCGAACTCAGGATATAACAGTTTTCGCATTCGATATTGCACAGCGTGCCCGTGTTGAACCAAAGCGTTTGCGGATTGGAAAGAGCCACATGCGCGCGTTCTTCGCCTTTTGCGGTTGTAAAAGGATCCTCGAATTTTCCAAGATTCACGTTATCTTTCATGGGCCTGTCATCCTGTTCTTTCTATTGTGCTATCGAAGAATATGACGCCTGAAAACCGGATTGAGTCGCCATGACACAGTTGTGATGGAAGGTGTGAATGCGGGCTTGTTTGAGGGTTCGGGGGTTGCTATGCCTTCGTTAGCGCTAACGGTCGGCATGTAGGGCCGGCAAGGGAGTTGAGGGGCTGACATGGTTTCACGCATTATTCCGGTTGAACAATTCGACCTGATCATCTTTGGCGGCACCGGCGATCTTGCGCGACGTAAGATTTTACCGGGGCTTTTCAAACGCTTCGCAGATGGCCAGGTGCCCGAAGGGTCCCGGATTATCGGTGCTGCGCGCTCAGAGATGGACCAAGCGGCCTTTCTGACCTTTGCCGAAGAGGCGGTGCGCGATGCCGAAGGTGACAAGATCGATGCCACCGTGCTGAAGGATTTTCTGGCGATCTTGGACTACGTCGCGATTGATGCTTTGGGCGAAGAGGGTTGGTCTGCACTCGCAGAGAAGATGCGCGAAGGGCCAGTGCGGGCGTTTTATTTCTCCGTTGGGCCAAGCCTGTTTGATGATCTGGCGCGCCGGTTGCAGCAATACGATCTGGTCAAACCCGATACGAGGATCGTGGTAGAAAAACCCTTTGGCCATGATCTGGAAACGGCGCGGGCTTTGAACAAAGTGCTGTCAGCGCATTTTGACGAAAGTCAGATCTACAGGATTGATCATTACCTTGGCAAAGAAACCGTGCAAAACCTGATGGCGGTGCGCTTTGGCAATATGCTGTTCGAACCGCTCTGGAACAGCCAGTATATTGACCACGTACAGATCACAGTCGCGGAAACCGTCGGTGTCGGTGGGCGCGGGGGCTATTACGACAAGTCCGGTGCCATGCGGGATATGGTTCAGAACCACTTGATGCAGCTCTTGTGTCTGACTGCGATGGAGCCGCCCGCGAAGTTTGACCCGGACGCGGTTCGGGATGAAAAACTCAAAGTGATCCGCGCGCTGGAGCCAGTAGAACCGCACCAGATTGTGCGCGGTCAATACGATAAAACTGACAGTGAATCCAACTTCAGGGACGATGTCGAAAATCCTTCGTCCAAGACGGAAAGCTTTGTCGCGCTGAAATGCCATGTTGGCAACTGGCGATGGGCCGGAACGCCGTTTTATTTGCGCACAGGCAAACGGCTTGAGGCGCGCGATTCAGAGATCATTGTGGTTTTCAAATCCACACCGCATTCGATCTTTGGCAGCGATGCAGGTGGTGGGCATAATGAATTGCGCATTCAATTGCAGCCGGATGAAGGGATCACGCTGAAGGTGACCATTAAGGAACCGGGACCGGGCGGTATGCGTCTGATGGATGTGCCGTTGGATATGTCTTTTGCGGAAACGCTGGGTGAACATGCCGATACGCCGGATGCCTATGAACGACTGATCATGGATGTGATCCGTGGCAATCAGACATTATTTATGCGCGACGATGAGGTCGAAGCTGCCTGGGCTTGGACCGATCCGATCATTCAGGGATGGGAGGCGGTGCATGACGTCCCCAAACCCTATGACAGCTATAGCCAGGGCCCAACGGATGCGACGTTGCTGATGCAACGAGACGGGCGCGAATGGAGGGAGATTGGCGCATGAAAATAGAGACTTATCCAGATTTCGATATGTTGACGCTGAATGTGGCGCAGCGCATCGCAGGCGATCTGAACGCGGCGCTGCTGCATCAGGATCGTGCGTTGTTGGCGGTACCGGGTGGCACAACGCCGGGTCCGATTTTTGATGACCTCTGCGCGGCCGACATCGAATGGTCGCGCGTCGACATTATCCTAACGGACGAACGTTGGGTGCCCGGTGACCACCCGCGCAGCAACACCAAACTTTTGAAAGAACGTTTGCTTGTCAATCGCGCGGCAGAGGCGTCACTGCTGCCGCTGCACGTTGCGACAGAAACGCCCGAAGAAGGCCTACCAAAGTTGATCCCTGGGCTAGAGGCGCGTCTGCCAATCTCTGTCGCTGTGCTGGGCATGGGCGCGGATATGCATACGGCGTCGCTCTTCCCAGATTCGGCGGAATTGACCTCAGCACTGGCGCAGGATGCGCCGGTCTTGATCCCTGTACGTCCCGCCAGCCAGCCAGAGGCGCGGGTGACGCTTGCGGCACATGTTCTGAATGGCGCACTGCACAAACACATTGTTTTTAAAGGAAAAGACAAGCGAGACGCCTTGGATGCCGCGCTGCATCTGCCCGCGCAAAAAGCCCCAATTCGCGCCGTTCTGGACGGGGCAACAGTTCATTATTCGGAGAGTTGATCGATGTGGGATCGTTTGAAAGCCGTGCATGCAAAAACAAAAGATCGCAGAATTGCGGACCTTTTTGATGGCAGCAGAGTCGCCGACTTTGGGATCGAAAGCGACGGCTTGTTCTTCGATTTCAGCAAAACAAACATAGATAAAGATACCTATGCCGATCTGATCGCGCTGGCGGCGGCGCAGGGCGTGGCGGAGAAACGCGACGCCATGTTTGCCGGGGAAAAAATCAACGAAACCGAAGAACGCGCCGTATTGCACACCGCTTTGCGCAATTTGGACGGCGGCCCGATCTTTGTTGACGGTGCAGATGTCATGCCCGGTGTCAAAGCCACGCTGGCCAAAATGTCAGACTTTGCAAATGCGGTTCGCAGCGGCGCGTTTCAGGGGCAGGGCGGCAAGATCACAGATGTGGTGAATATCGGCATCGGCGGGTCGGACCTTGGCCCAGCCATGGCCTATCCGGCGCTGAAACCGTTCGCAGTCGGGCCGCGCTGCCATTTTGTCAGCAACGTGGATGGCGCTGATCTGGCGGACAAGCTCGAAGGGCTTGATCCTGAAACCACGCTGGTTCTTGTGGCGTCCAAAACCTTTACGACGATGGAAACCATGATGAACGCCCAAAGCGCACTGCGCTGGATGGAGGCAAAAGTCAAAGACCCTGCCAGCCAGTTCGCTGCGATTTCCACGGCAGAGAAAGAAACGGCGGCCTTTGGTATTCCTGCAGAACGCGTGTTCGGGTTCGAAGACTGGGTCGGCGGGCGGTACTCCATGTGGGGGCCGATTGGCCTGTCGATTATGTTGGCTGTTGGGCCAGAGGATTTCACAGACTTCCTGCGTGGCGGGCAAGCGATGGATCGCCATTTCTGTGAAGCGCCGCTGGAACAAAACATGCCGTTTGCCTTGGCGTTAACGGGAATCTGGCATCATCAGGTCTGCGGCTACAGCACCCGCGCTGTGCTGCCATATGAGAACCGGCTGCTGCGCTTGCCGGCGTACCTGCAGCAGTTGGAAATGGAATCAAACGGGAAAAGTGTCAGCCTGTCAGGCGATGCGCTGGATCAGGCGGTTGGTCCCATTGTCTGGGGGGAGCCGGGCACCAACGGGCAGCACGCCTTTTATCAATTGATCCACCAAGGCCGTCAGGTTGTGCCCTGTGAGTTTATCGTAGGGGCCGAAGGGCATGAGCCGCATCTGGCGCATCACCATCGTGCGCTATTGGCCAATTGCCTCGCACAGTCTGAGGCATTGATGATGGGTCGGGATTTTGCTGCTGCGGAAGCGATGATGGCCAAGAAGGGCTATACGGGCGACGCGTTGAGGGCCCACGCCATGCAGCGGGTTTTCTCTGGCAATCGCCCGTCAACGACCTTGATGTACCAAAAACTGACGCCTTTTGTGCTCGGCCAGATCATCGCGCTGTATGAACATCGTGTTTTTGTCGAAGGGGCTGTGATGGGCATCAACTCTTATGACCAATGGGGTGTGGAACTGGGCAAAGAACTTGCGCAGAAGCTGGGGCCAGCGGTGGAAGAGCATGGAAGCACTGAAGGGCTGCATGCCGGGACGGCAGCACTTGTAGAGCGCGCAAAGGCGATGCGCGGCGCGTAATCGTTTACGTAAGAATATCAAAAAAAGCCTCGCAAACAAATGCTTGCGAGGCTTTCTTTATTCTTTGCATTAGGCGTTACGCCCGGCGACGACGTCCACCGCCACGACGGCCACGGCCACCTGCTTGATCCTCTGGCGAAGCGTTGAACTTGATCCACTCCGCACCACCATCATCATTGTTGGTCAGGAAGTTGGCCGCCCGGATCGCTTCCATTTCTTTGCCCGCACGTGGCAGGGTTGATCCCATACCAAAAAGCTTCACAAAGGCCTCATCGTCCATGTCCGCAGGCAGGATGATCCCAGCCGCCTCGATTTCTGCTTTCTTCTCAGCAATCTTTTTGGGGCCGATTGGCAGCGCCACAGGGTTCATAATGGCAGATGTCATGCCCGCCGTCATCGCCATTGGCAGGAACGCGTTGTTGATGCCATGACGGTTAGGCAGACCAAAGGAAATGTTAGACGCGCCGCAGGTGGTGTTCACACCCAGTTCTTCACGCAGGCGACGAACTAGCGCAAAAACCTGTAGGCCAGCAGTGCCCATCGCGCCGATTGGCATGACCAGAGGGTCAACCACGATATCATGCGCCGGAATACCGAAATCAGCCGCGCGTTCGACAATCTTCTTGGCCACGGCAAAACGAACGTCCGGGTCTTCGGAAATGCCCGTGTCGTCGTTGGAAATCGCAACAACCGGTACGTTGTATTTCTTGACCAGCGGCAAAACCAGTTCCAGACGTTCTTCTTCGCCTGTGACAGAGTTCAAAAGCGGGCGGCCATTTGCAGCCTCAAGGCCAGCCTCCAAAGCGCCGGGCACAGAGCTGTCGATGCACAGCGGCGTATCGGTGACTTCCTGAACTTTCTCGACCAGTTCTTTCATCAAAGATGGCTCAACAAAGTTGTTGTCCGCATAGCGCACGTCTTCGGCCATTTTGTTGGAAAAGACCGCGCCAGAGTTGATGTCAAGCACGGTTGCACCCGCCGCAACCTGCGCGATGGCATCGGCTTGCACACGAGAGAAATCGCCTTGCTCCAGTTCCGCGTTCAGGATCTTGCGACCTGTCGGGTTGATGCGTTCGCCAATGACGCAGAACGGTTGGTCAAACCCGATGATCGCTGTTTTTGTATTTGATTCAATGACGGTACGGGTCATGTCAGATCCTTAGTTGGAATGTGAAGCCGGTGCTTGGGCACCGTTGTCTTGTGCCCATTGGGCATTTGTCTTGATGCCACCAAGTGGGAAGAAATGCACGGATTCAATGTTGAAATCCGGGTTGGCCGCTTTGTGGTTGGCAAGCTCTGTCACCACTTCTGTTGGCTCATAGGGCAACATCAGCTTGGTCACATCCATCGCGCGCTTTTGCAGCACGCGCAGGGACGGGCCGACGCCGCAGGCGATGGCGAATTTGATCATGGTCTGCAGTTTCGCAGGCCCAGCAATGCCGATGTGGATCGGGAGCGTGATTCCCGCGTCAGACAGGGCGTTGGCCCATGCAATGATTGGCTTTGCCTCAAAGCAGAACTGCGTCGCAAGTGCCATTTTGGCATCCGTGCGCTCTGAAAATGCTTGTTTCCAACGCAGGGCGTCGTCGACATTTTTCATTGACCCATCCGGGTCGATATCGCGGTTGCCCTCGGGGTGACCGGCGACGTGCAGGCGAGTGAAACCAGCTTTATCGAAAAGCCCGGTTTCCATCAGCTGCATTGAGCTTTCGAAGGCGCCTTGTGGCGCGTTCAATCCGCCCGCCAGCAACAGCGCCTGTTTCACACCGGCTTCGCCCTGATACATAGCGATCCAGTTTTCCAGCGTGGCGGCATCTTTGATAATGCGGGCCGGGAAATGCGGCATGACGTCAAAACCGTCCGCTGACAGACGCTTTGCCGTGGCAACCATATCCTCGATTGGTGTGCCATCGATATGAGCGATGTAAACGCGGGTCTGCGCAGGCAAGATGTCTTTGAAATCGTCGACCTTGGCGGCCGTGCGCGGCATCACCTCAATCGAAAACCCTTGCAGGAACTCTGCAACATTGGGATTCACGGACTCTGTCGTCTGAGTCTTGCGGGTGAAATTCAAAAGCGCCATCAGCGTTGTCCTTATGCCGCGGGATTTAGATCCGGCCATCGTTGTCAATCAGCGCTTTCAATCGCGCCTGGTCATAGTCTGCCTCAAGTTTCGCGGCCTCAGCCTCCGCGATGTCAGCAGGGTCTCCGTCCACAACATAAGGGGTCGCCTTGCGCCATTCGGCCAAGTAATCGTCGGTTTCCGCCGCGCCCGATTTCATGGCCGCCCGGTCAATCGCCTGTTCAAAGCGTTCCGACAATTGTTTCTTGGCTCCGCGACGGCCTTTGCCCACAATCACCTGCGCCGGGATATCGCGCCAGTAAACAATTGTGACGTCAGGCATGACGTGATTCCTTTTTGTTGTCTGACCTTTGTTACAAGACGCAAAGATCGGCGCGTTGCGCATTTTCGACTTAATGGCCGCGTTCCGCGACGTGGGCCTTTGTAACGACCAATACCTCTTGGGGCGAGGGGGGCTGCGCTGAAAAATCTGCATGATGATGATGAGCGACGCTGTTTGCGGGATTGCGTGGGCGCAGTGAAATCACTAGGTTGGAGTTAACTCGAAATGGAGGGCGTGATCATGGCGCCCAAGCGTCCCAATGGTGCGGGCGCATTCCCGAAAGCGGTCGAAAGCCCCGCGCCGAAAACGCCTGATCCCAGTGAGCTTTACGCTGCGCTGGATCTAGGTACCAACAGTTGCCGCATGTTGATTGCCCAGCCGAAGGGGAGTCAGTTTCATGTGGTCGATAGCTTCTCGAAATCCGTGCAGCTTGGCGCGGGTTTGGAAAAGACTGGCCGTCTGTCCCGTGGGTCCATGCGACGCACGATTCAGGCGCTGCGCATCTGTCAGCAAAAGCTAAAGCGGCATCGCGTGAAACACATGCGTCTTGTGGCAACCGAGGCTTGCCGACGTGCGCATAACGCCAAGGATTTTATCAAACAAGTCCGCCGTGAAACTGGCCTGCAGCTGGAAATCATTCCCCCAGAAGAAGAAGCGCGTTTGGCAGTCATCAGCTGCGCGCCACTTGTGTCGACCAAGACGGAACAGCTGCTTGTCGTTGATATTGGCGGCGGGTCGACCGAACTTGTGTGGATTGATCTTTCGCGGGTCGATCGCATTGAACGCCCCAAGGCCATCATGCGCATGCATCATGGGCTGCAGAACATCGATAGCCTCTTTCCGACGGCACGGGTGGTGGATTGGATATCGGTCCCATTGGGTGTCGCCACGCTGCGGGATCAGTTTAATGATGTCGAAGACGACGCCGCGCGCTTTGCCTTGATGAGCTGGTTTTTCGAAGAAAACCTTGCCGAATTCGCGCCTTACAAAGACGAACAACCCCGCGAAGGCTTTCAGATCGTTGGCACCTCTGGCACTGTCACAACGGTTGCCGCCAGCCATTTGGGGCTGCGCCGCTATGATCGCACCAAGGTTGATGGGCTGCGCATGACCTCTGAACAGATCGATACGGTCATCAATAGCTATCTGCGCCTTGGGCCTGCAGGGCGTCGCAAAGACCCTCGGATTGGTCAGGATCGTCATGCGCTCATCATGTCCGGCTCCGCTATTTTGCAGGCGCTGCTGCGCTGCTGGCCCACGGATCGCCTGTCTGTTGCCGACCGCGGTTTGCGCGAAGGTCTGCTTTACGCGCAGATGTCAGCCGATGGCGTCTTGGAAGACGGGCCGTTTTAGGGCATACCCGCGACCTGCAAAGCATTTGGAAACTGAAATGCCTGAAAAGAAAAACACATCCGGTCGCGGGCAACGTGATCTGAAGGTCAAAGTCAAAACCGCTCGTGGGCGCAGCATCAGTTCGACGCGCTGGCTGCAGCGTCAGTTGAACGATCCTTACGTCAAACGTGCGCAGGCCGAAGGGTACCGGGGCAGGGCGGCGTTTAAGATTCTGGAACTGGATGAGAAATTCCGCTTCCTGGTGCCCGGCGCGCGTGTGGTTGACCTTGGCTGTGCACCCGGTGGGTGGCTGCAAGTCGCGGTCAAACGCGTGAATGCCTTGGGCGAAAAGCCCGGCAAGAAAATTGGCACGGTGCTGGGCGTGGACCTGCAAGAGGTCGAACCCCTTGCCGGGGCTGAGGTCCATCAGCTGGATTTCATGGAAGATGACGCGGATCAAAAGGTTAAGGACTGGTTGGGCGGCAACGCCGATGTTGTCATGTCAGATATGGCGGCAGCGTCTTCAGGTCACAAGCAAACCGACCACCTGCGGATCATCGCTTTGTGTGAGGCTGCGGCCTATCTGGCCTTTGACGTGCTGGAAGAGGGCGGCACATTTGTCGCCAAGGTGCTGGCCGGTGGGGCCGAGGGCGATCTGCAGAAGCTGCTGAAGCAGAAGTTCACCAAGGTTGTGAACGTGAAACCACCGTCATCACGGGCGGACTCGTCGGAAAAATTTGTCGTAGCGACTGGGTTCCGGGGCTAATCCGCTTTTGGCGAATAGCCTACGTGGACAGCGCCATCCACAAGATCGCCATCTTTGATCGTGTGCGCCACATAGCGCGCAGGATTTGGGGTGACGGCCTCAAGCGCATCAGCAAAGCGTTCAAATGCGGCGATCAACATCGCGCGCTCCCAGTCTTGCAGATGTTGCAGGGCTTCATCGAATTTCTGCTGCATCGGGTCAGGGGCCATACGGATGGCGTGTTCGCCGACATCGGTCAACAAAATGCGCTTCTGGCGTCTGTCGCTGTCTGACACTTTGCGTGTCACCAATCCCCGCATCTCTAACCTGTCCAGCAAAGCTGTCATTGTGGCTTGCGACACGCCCATCTGATCCGCCAATGATTTCGCCGTACTGCAGCCGCTTTCCTGCGCCAGTTTTAACAACCGTAGTTGTACCGGCGTTAGGCCTACCGCACGTGCGGCGTCTCCCATGTGCTGATCTGACAGGCACATGATGCGATTTAGGGCAGAGAGGGTTGCTTTGGTGCGGTCCACGGCAGAAAGCCTTGTAACAGGATTGTGAAAACGTGCTGGAGTTTGCTCCCGTATCTTAGAGACGAGAAACTTCGCAGAGCAAAGCGATTTTCAGCCGCGTTTGAAGTTGACGTTACGGAAGCTTTTGTTTTTGCTGTAGATGTCACAAATATTTTGATTAGCGTAGCGAAACAATTGTCGCGTAAACAACAGTGCGATTACAGCAGGGGAGAAAAGATGAAAACCAAACTTATGGCGGCAGCCTTTGGTGCTGCGATGATGCCCGGTCTTGCCAGTGCAAGCGACTGTGGCGAAGTGTCGATTACAGAAATGAACTGGGCGTCTTCGGCGATCATCACCGAAATTGCAAAGTTCATCATGGAAAACGGGTATGGCTGCACGGTACAAAAGGTGCCGTCTTCAACCACGCCGTCTTTGGTGTCAGTTGCAGAGACCGGTAAGCCTGACATCGTTACAGAACTTTGGATCAATGGCGCACCAGCCTATCAAGAGCTGCAGGATGCAGGCAAAATCACAACCGCCGCAGATGTTCTGGCCGACGGTGGCCTCGAGGGCTGGTGGGTGCCGCGCTATATGGTGGACGAAACACCTGAGCTGGCAACCGTCGAAGGCCTGAAAGCCAATGTCGAACTGATGGGCGGTCGTTTCCACAACTGCCCTGATGGATGGGCCTGCAAAAACACCAACAACGACCTCGCACAAAACTTTGGGCTTGTAGATGCCGGGTATGAAATCTTTGTGCACGGCTCAGGTGAGACTCTCGCGACGTCCATCGGTGCTGCCTATGAAAACAAAGAGCCATGGCTGGGCTACTACTGGTCACCCGATCCGCTTTTGGCGAAATACGACATGGTCAAGGTCGATTTGGGCGTGCCGTATGACCATGAGGTCTTCCAATGCGCAGCTAATGCGGAATGTACAGCAGAGGGTGTTTCAGCTTGGCCGGTTGGTCCGGTGAAAACCGTGGTCACCACCGACTTCGCAGAGCGAGAGCCTGCGGTTGCTGAGTTTATGACAAAGATGTCCTATGACAACGATACCGTTCTGGGCTTCCTGTCTTGGATGGATGAAAACAAAGCCACTTACGAAGAAGCGGCGGTTTACTTCCTGCTGAACAACAAGGACATGTGGTCCGGTTGGGTCAGCGATGAAGCCAACGAAAGCCTCGCGGCCTTCTTCGAATAAAACACACTCCGACAGGCCCGCAGAAGTTCTGCGGGCCTTTTGGTATTTGCAATAAGCACAATGACGACTGCGGGGGCGGGCAATGGCGACCTATGATTTTCTCTTTGAAAACCTTGGTTTAAAAGACTGGTGCAGCGATGGCGGCGGCGACAGGCCGGTTTCCATGGCAGACCTGCTGGCCCGCAAAAAGGGCGGTGCCGCGGAAACCTCTGTTTGGGACACGCCTTTCCCGTCGATGGACGCGCTGAACGAAGCCTGCAGCAAGTTCCCAAAGTCGCGCGATCTGACCATCGGGTTGGAAGATGGCTTTTTGGCTATCAAAGACGCGCTGCGCTTTGTGCTTGACCCAATCACCGAACCACTGAGCTGGATGCTTGATGGCGCGATGTGGCTGGCTGAGGCGACGCCATGGTGGATCGTAATCCCAGTTCTGCTGCTGATCACCTATTTCGTGTCGCGGTCTTGGTCGATTGTCTTTTCGGTAGGTGCGTCCATCCTTGGGCTGGCCTTCATTGATCACTACCTGCCTGCGATCCAAACCCTGTCGATCGTGTTTGTCTGTGCCGCCATATGCGTGGCGCTTGGGGTGCCGATAGGCATCGCCATGTCACGTTCAAACCGACTGCAGCGCGCGGTACTGCCGGTGTTGGACATGCTGCAAACCCTGCCGACCTTTGTGTATCTGATCCCGCTGATCTTTCTGTTCAGCGTCACGGAATCTAAACTCTACGGCATTGCGATCATCTTATACGCCATCGTCCCGGTCATTCGTCTGACGGACCTTGGCATTCGCATGGTGGACAAAGATGTGCTTGAGGCTGCGCAAGCCTTTGGCATGACCCCGCGCCAGAAACTCTACCAAGTGCAGATCCCGCTAGCGCTTCCGAACATTATGGCGGGCGTCAACCAGACCATTATGATGAGCCTTGCGATGGTGGTCATTGCCTCGCTGGTCTCTGCGCCGGGTCTTGGCGTGCTTGTACTGCGCGGCATCCGCAACTTGGAACTAGGTGTTGGGCTTGTTGCCGGCCTTGGCATTGTGATCCTCGCGATCATCCTGGATCGCGTCACCAAATCCGCACTCGCGCGCGTCAATGCCGCACAACATCACTAAGGGCCCGACGACATGAGCGCACCAATGATCTCCATCCGCAATCTTTACAAGATTTTCGGAGCAAATCCCGCCGCTGCCATGGCCAAAGTCCGAGAGGGTATGGGCAAAGAAGAGCTGAACGCAGACTACGGCCATGTGCTTGGCCTGAAGGACATCAATGTCGACCTGATGGAGGGGGAGATCACCGTGATCATGGGCCTTTCCGGGTCTGGAAAATCTACCCTGGTGCGGCATATCAATCGGCTGATCGACCCGACCTCTGGCGAGGTATTGGTGCAGGGCGAAAATGTTCTGGACTACGGCGAAGAAACGCTGCGCGACATGCGGCGCAAAACCATGTCGATGGTGTTCCAGCATTTCGCCCTGTTGCCCCACCGCAGCGTCCTGCAAAACACGGCGACCGCTCCAATTGTCCGAGGCGAGGACAAAGCCGTCTATGAACCCGAGGCCCGGAAGTGGCTGGAACGGGTTGGCCTTGCGGGCTACGAAGACAGCTACCCGCATCAACTGTCCGGCGGCATGAAACAGCGCGTCGGGATCGCGCGCGCGCTAACGTCAAACGCCCCGATCATGTTGATGGACGAAGCTTTCTCTGCCCTTGATCCATTGATCCGCACGGACATGCAGGACCTTTTGCTGGAACTGCAGGTGGAGCTTAACAAAACCATCGTCTTTATCAGCCATGATCTGGATGAGGCGCTGAAACTGGCCGATCACCTTGTGATCCTGAAAGATGGCGAGGTCGTGCAGCAGGGCGAACCCCAGCACATTCTTTTGAACCCAGAAGACGACTACATTGTCGACTTTATTTCCGACATCAATCGCGCACGTGTTCTGCGCGTGCGCTCGATCATGGAGCCGGTCAAACAGGACGTTTCACATGTCGGAGAGGTGCAACGTGAAGCCACGCTGGAACAGGTCATCGCGCAAACCGGCGGCGAATCCATTGGTGCCTATTTGGTGAAGCACGAAGGCGACGTTGTCGGTGAATTGAACATGAGCACTCTGGTGCGGTCATTGGTGCCGCAGAAGCGCAGCGGGCAATAGGACGTCCAATCAAATATATTGTCGGTTGCTGTCTTGCGACAGGCAACAAGTGGCCTACGGGTTCAAATTATTGCTCGAATCTAATGATTTTCGACTGGCAACTGAACCGGTAAATCAGAGAAGAACCTTTCATTGAGCCAGGCGTTGCCGTCCGAGATCTCCAACAGAATACCGTCGTCGTTGTCACTTGGGAACGGCAGCCTCGGCGCTAAAGTGCGTGCCAAGAGTAGGACCGCACCGCGTATCTTCCGAAGAATCCAAGGCAAATGCCCGTGAAGCCCAAGCATGTTGAGATGCCGTTGAATGACGAGCTCCGAATAACAGGGGGATGCGTTGGCGACGCGACACTGGGCACTTGCGGGTTGTGTTGCCAAGGATAGACCTGCCCTTGAGCAGAAATCCTCAATCAGATCTCCATTTGAAAAGTTGCGTCGATCAAATACGGTAGCGCTGATGCGGTCAAAACCAAAGACATCTGTCCAAAGCTTTATCTGCGTTGCGTAGTCCACCAGGAAGTCGGCGTAGGATCGTTCAGTCATAAATTTCTGAAAGGCCTGTGTTTCAGCGGTGGTTCCGGTAACCATCTGAGAGTAAACACTTCTTGTATAGTCTAGTTGATTCCGGAAATAGAGTATGATTTTCACCTCCCCAAATATTCTTATTAGATTCCGCTTTAGTTGTAGGATGTCATTTTCTCTTTGGACCAGTTGGTAGATGAATTCGCTTGAGGCGACGAAATTGGTGTAGTCCGAAGTTTCGACCTCTGCCTCAACCTTTGCCCAGAAGACCTGTTTAAGTTTCAAAAATTCGTCTTCGCTAAGCAGTTTGATTTTCTCAACAAAGTATTTCTTTGCTTCTGGTGTCCCTGTCGAAGCTGCTATTTTCCAAGAGTTTCCGATTTCAAGAGCGTCAAGCTGACCGTGGCTAATATTAGCCCGTTGAGATTTAATGAAACTCTGGATCGACGTACTGCCGGCCTTCCCCGTACCAATATGAATGCACAGCATTAGGCCACCCTTTACAGTTGATTGCAAACTTGAATTGTCCAAGATTGTATTCGAAGGCTTGGGTTTGGCGAAGAGGTTAGTCGAAGAAATTTGTTTTTCGACAGTTGGTTATCTTAGCCGTCGCAACTGCAGAGCTCCAACATCTTGGATGTCGTCCGATGTTCATTCAGGCTGGGACTGTTTAGCTGAAAAATCGGTAGTACTGGTGGGTCGTGAGAGGCTCGAACTCCCGACATCTTCGGTGTAAACGAAGCGCTCTACCAACTGAGCTAACGACCCATCTCGGCCACCGTGCGAAACACAGTGAGAGAATGGTGGGTCGTGAGAGGCTCGAACTCCCGACATCTTCGGTGTAAACGAAGCGCTCTACCAACTGAGCTAACGACCCGGTGACGCAGCTTTTAATCCTTTAGCCCCGGGGAGGGCAAGGGCAAATCTCAACTTTTTTAGCAAAAATGGTCGGTGCGCCGGCCGTGCTTATTTTCCTAATCTTTCCATAGGGTTCGCCTGTAAATATATTAGGGTGCTTGGGGCGTTGGCCGAATGAATTAGAATTTTTTCGGCGGAAAATACTCAGCAAACAAGGGGCTATGGCAGAGCGGTTTCTGATCGGTGAAAAAAATGTAATTTTGTTTTCGCAAACCGCTTGACGATGTGAACGCCTACGCATAAACCACCTCTCACCGCAGCGACGGCAACGCAGCTACGGTGATTTTCAGAGAGCGGTTGTAGCTCAGTTGGTTAGAGTACCGGCCTGTCACGCCGGGGGTCGCGGGTTCGAGCCCCGTCAACCGCGCCACTTTCGATTTAGACACAAAGCGCCCCAAGGGGCGCTTTTTGCATTTCTGAGTTCGATGTTTTCAACCGCTTAGTCGTCAAAATGCGCTTTGTATCTGGGTGCAAAGAAAGATGTGAAGGCTTTCACTTCCGGTCGACGGTAGGCTGATTGGCTCACCAAGAGCCAGCAGGTGTTGTAGGTTTCGGGGGGCAGTTCAAAACAAGGGACAAATGTGTCGCTTGTTTTGAGGTAGGTACATGGCATCGGCCCAATGCCAGCGCCCATTTTCACGGCCGAAATAAGCGTTTCAATATCCGAGCAAGTCATCGCGATCTGGCTTGGATCAATGCGATCCAGCACCCAATTGTTTATGAGCCTTGGTATGTTCTTGCCGCGATAGACCACAAACTTGTGGCCACTGAGGTCGTTCTCAGACGTCGGATGCCCGTGTTTGGCAACATAGCTGTTTGAGGCGACCAACGCGCCTTTGATGTCAGTGATCTTACGACAAATCAAAGTTTCATCATCAATCACCCTGTCGAAACGGATCGCGACATCGGCTTCGCCAGCGGAGAGATCGACGAAGTCGTAGCGGCGAATGAATTCAAATTGGACGTTGCCGTAGCTCTCAACAAAGTCTTCCAAAATGGCAGAGAATTGGCCGGTGAATACGGAATCGGGTGCCGTGAGGCGGATAACTCCCCTTGTGGCCGCGTGCAGCGTCGATGCTTTTTCATGGAAAGCCCTTGCTGCGGTTTCGATCTCTTCCGCGCCTTGGATGAGCGCTTCGGCCTCAGGCGTGGGCTGAAACCCTCGAGTGTTTCTCTCAAACAGGGTGAGGCCCAACGCATGTTCCAAAACATCAATACGGCGCGCCACAGTTGGTTGGGCCATGCCCAACTCTTTGGACGCAGCCAAAGTGGAGCCGGTTCTAAGCACCGAAAGGAACACCCGAACATCTGACCAATTCCGAAAAGCGTTCTTCATTTTTGAAGAACAGCACAATGTTGCGGCGGATACCAGTATTTTGCCGGGGCGCCTACGGTGGACCTATCTCAACCCGGAGGCAAACCGATGACACTAACGCAATCATGGTTCACACTGTTCATCCCGAAGCGGACATCTAAAGACCTGAATGAAATCAGCGCCTCAGATTGCACTCCACGGGAAGAGAGTTTGGAGGCCTCCAACGAAGAACGCGCATTCCTGCGCGATCTGATATGCGAGCATTCGGAGGCAGTCCAAAGCGAACTCGGTGTCATGGCCCTCATGAGCCAATACCCAAGTCGTTTCTGATAGTTCTTACGTAATCAAACAGTCTTGCTGTACTGCAACCAGGCCCAGCTTGAGTCACACATATCCTGCAGTGTTTTGGTTGCTGAGAACCCAAGAACCTCTTTGGCAAGCGATGGGTCCGCGTAGCATGCAGCTATGTCTCCGGCACGGCGCGGTGCGATCTTGTAGGGCAGGGGGCGGCCGCAGGCTTCGGAATAGGCATTGATCATTTCCAGTACGGAAACACCCTGACCGGTGCCAAGATTGACCACATGGCCCGTGCCATCGCGCTCTAAGGCCTCCAGTGACAAAACATGTCCCTGTGCCAAGTCGCTGACGTGAATATAGTCGCGGACACCGGTGCCATCCTCTGTCTGATAGTCATCGCCAAAAACCTGAACTTCAGGCAGCTCACCCGCCGCCACTTTGGCAATATAAGGCATCAGGTTGTTTGGGATATCTTTTGGGTCTTCGCCAATCATCGCGCTTTCGTCGGCTCCGACGGGGTTAAAATACCGTAAGACTCCGCAAATCCAACGCGGGTCCGCCGCCGACATCGCCTCGATCATTTCTTCGCAGACGAGCTTGGTCATCCCGTAGGGGTTTGTATGACCACGCGTGGCAGTTTCCGTGATGGGCAACTGATCCGGTTCGCCATAGACCGTGGCCGAGGACGAAAAGACCAGTTTGAAAATACCCAATTCGGCCATGGCGCGGGTCAATGTGACGAAGCCGCCGATATTGTGATCAAAATACTCAAGCGGCTTTTGCGTAGATTCACCGACAGCTTTCTTCGCTGCAAAGTGGATCACGGCGTCAATTTCGTGGTCTTTAAGGACTCTGCGCACGAAGTCTGCGTCGCGGACGTCGCCGGTTTCGACCGCCGGAACTGTGCCAGTGATTTGCGCCAGTCGTTCAGGTACAGAGGGGGCGGCGTTCGAAAAATTATCCAGAATAACCGCCGTATGGCCGGCCGCACAAAGTGCCACATAAGTATGCGACCCAATGTAGCCCGCGCCGCCTGTCAACAAAATGCGCATGTGAACCTTTCCCCAATGCCGATAATGCCTTAGGACCTAGCCGTTCCAAAACTTAAGGGCAACTTCTGTCCTTTGTTATGTTAGAGAAAGAGTCGCGACAGATCTGAGATACGTCAATCGGTATCGTTTTGTGATCCGTCAGAAACTGTATGAAGGCGAAAGAGCGGGCGCAGATATGATAACCGATTCCAACAGTTTAAGCTGGACATTGGCGATTTGTACCTACAACCGACCGCAACACCTTTTACCGACATTAGGGTTCATTGCCACACAGCACCGCCTTCCGCTTGAAATTGTCGTCGTGGATGCTTCTGACGATTGGGAAAAGACGCGTGCAGAGGTTCGTGAGACTTACCCAGATTTGTGGGACAAGGTCGCGTTGCGTTATGAGCCGGCAGACGTCCGATCATTGACCGCGCAACGCAATCAGGCACTCCGGTTGGCGCAAGGCGATATTGTTTTTTCTTTGGATGATGACATCCATCTTTTTCCAGACACGGCCGAAAAGATCATGCAGGCCTATGAGGCCGACCAAAACGAGGACATCAGCATGATCGGTGCGTTTTTTGTGGAGCCGGGACCAGATGCCGTCGCTGATACGTCTGATGCAGGGCCCCTCGCGCCTGTTGAACATGGCAGTTTCAAGCAGCGGGTTGAGGCGTGGCTCAGGTCCCAATTCACTTTGGATAAGCATTTTGTGCCCTACTGGGCACCGTTGACCGAAGCTCCATTGCCGGATCTAGCGATAAGCGAGGGTCTTTTGGCCGGGGGGTTGATCAACGGCGGGCGCACCACGTTCCGACGCAAGTTTGCGCTGAATGCGGGCTGGTCCGAATTCCTACGCTACTACGCGACACATGAAGACTCAGATTTTTCCTACCGTATGGCGCAAATGGGTCGACTTGCGGTGATGCCAGCGGCGCGCTTGTTCCATGCCGACGGCAATGAGGGACTTTATCGTCGATACCGTGTGAATGTGATCCGCGTCAGAAATCTGATGGCGCTTCACCGCGTGCATTCGGACAATCGACAACGATCTGCTTTTCGCCTGGCGACATCGTTCCTTTTCTTTGCCGCCCTATATGCACTGATTGATCCGATGCAGAAACGGCTCACATTCCCGACCATGCGCGCCTATCTCGCGGGGTTCGTACAAATTCCATGGGTCTTGTACAAACCAACGCGCGATTTCAAGAAATGGTATATCGACCTGCAAGAACGCATGTATCAACTCAAAGACTAATTCTTTTCGGCTAGCCGTTTAGAAGCGTTTGCAAAATTGGGGTAATGGCGGAGAGACAGGGATTCGAACCCTGGGTCCCCGTGAAGGGACAACGGTTTTCGAGACCGCCCCGTTCGACCACTCCGGCACCTCTCCGCTGAGGTCAGATGTGGGTCTGGTGGCGGCGGATGTATCGCGGAAAAATGAGCACTGCAAGGGGCTTTGCACGGTTTGCCATTGTTTGTCGGCCGATCAGCTTTAAATTGGTTGGAAACACAATTTGGAGGCTTCGTTTTGCTGAAATCCGCTTTTTCTTTTGTCGCCATGTCCCTGACGGCGGTCAGTCTTTCCTTTTCCAGCGCCGCCGCAGCGGATCGAGAGGATGTGCGGGGCTTTCTGGAAACCACCGGATTTGACGTCGCCATTGAGTCCATCGCCGTAGGCGCTGGTGGTGCGCCTGCGATGTTGGGGCTTGAAGGCAATGATTTCGGCAAAGCCTGGACGGATCTGACAGAAGAAACCTTCGTCCCCGAAGACATGGTAGAGCGTGCGCTTGATCTACTCGAAGAACGTCTTGACCAAGACCTGCTGGAACATGCAGCAGATTTCTATGGCAGCGACCTTGGGCAGCGCCTCGTGCAAGCCGAGAACCTGTCGCATATGGATGACGACGAGCTGAAACAAATTGCGGGCCGCCAGTTGGTCGCCGGCATGGTTGAAGAGGGCAGCCCGAAGCTTGACTATTTTCAACGCATGCATGTCGCGATTGACCCAGAGGGGCTTGGCCTAAAGGCCATTCAAGCGATCCAAGTGCGATTTCTTTTGGCGGCCTCGCGTGCTGGCGTGATCCAGATGGATCTGGATGAAGGCATGCTTTGGGCGCAGATTGAAGAAAATGAATCGGCCACACGGCTTGCCATTTTGGAAGGCGCCATCGCAGGCGCGGCGTATACATATCAGGACTTCTCCGACGATGAGTTGGAGGCCTATACGATCGCTCTGGAAGACAGCCGTATGCAAACCGTCTATCAGATTATGAACGCGGTCCATTACCAGATCCTCAGCGAACGGATGGATGTTCTGGCGGTTAATCTGGAAAAACTGATGCCGGTTGAGGAGCTATGAGACGCAAAACCGCCGGAAATTCACGAAAATAGGTGAAATTAGCCGTGGATTCCCCGATGCGCTGCTTGACTTGATTTCATGATGGGACCATAAGCGCGCATCGGCGTAAGGATTCCTTGCGCCGTGTTTTGTTGTAACAACGCCTCGTGAGGGGCGCGCAGTTCGAGGCGGCCCATCTTATATTCGGGTCACAACTCCCAATACGGGGGCCACAGAACGCGGTCATATGAAGGAAAAGGGACATGTTCGCAGTCCTGAAAACCGGTGGCAAACAGTATAAAGTACAGGCAGGCGATGTTCTGCGTGTCGAAAAACTGGCAGCCGCTGCGGGTGAAAAAATTCAATTCAACGAGATCCTGATGCTCGGCGGTGACAAAACCGTTGTGGGCGCACCTCTCGTTGATGGCGCTGCTGTTCAAGCGGACGTAATCGACCAGATCAAAGGCGAAAAGCTGATCAAGTTCGTGAAACGTCGTCGTAAGCACAGCTCTAAGCGTACCGTTGGCCACCGTCAGAAACTGACGCTGGTTCGCGTAACAGACATTCTGGCATCTGGCGCAGACAAATCCGGCGTGAAAGCCGCGATTGGTTCTGGTTCCGTTTCCGGCGCAGCTGTGGAAGCAGCGGCACCAGCGAAAAAGGCAGCTCCTAAGAAAGCAGCAAAAGCAGCAGCACCTGCTGCTGAAGGCGCTGACGATCTGAAGAAACTGTCTGGCGTTGGTCCAGCTCTGGAAAAGAAACTGCTGGAAGCAGGCGTCACCACATTCGCGCAGATCGCGGCATGGGGTGAAGCAGAGATCGCAGAATTCGACGAGAAGCTGTCTTTCAAAGGCCGCATCGAGCGCGAAGGCTGGGTTGAACAAGCCAAAGAACTGGCGAAGTAAGCGAAGTATAGGAGACACACGATATGGCACATAAAAAAGCTGGTGGTAGTTCCCGTAACGGTCGCGACTCCGCGGGTCGTCGTCTGGGCGTCAAGAAATACGGTGGCGAATCCGTCATCGCAGGCAACATCATCATGCGTCAGCGTGGCACAAAGATGTGGCCGGGCGAGAACGTAGGCATGGGCAAAGATCACACCATCTTTGCAACCACCGACGGTAACGTGAAGTTCCACAAAGGCCTGAAAGGCCGCACCTTTATTTCGGTTCTCCCGGTGGCGGAGGCCGCTGAGTAAGCCGACCTTAAGGTTTTGAAAACAATAGGGGGATCGGCTGTAGGGTCGGTCCCTTTTTCGTTTTGGGGCAGAGAATATTGTCAAAGCTTCGCCACAAAGGGTGGCTAGTCTTGGGCGCTCTCCTGTCTTGAAGTAGAGTGGTGGCGCATCCATTTAGGATGCAGGAAAGATGAGACCAGCATTTGGTTTTGGGAGGAACCATGTGCACCAAAGGGATCACGTTCCTTGCCCACAGGTAACGGAAGGCGCGTTTTTGCCTTCTGATTGGGTAAAATTGGAGGATAGCGCAGATGATGCTTGATAAAATTGTGAATCAGCCGGTGATCGAAGCCGAGCGCTTCACGCTGCGCCCCCTGCGTCGATCAGACCAGGGACTGATTGAGCACTACGCCAGCAACAAAGATCTGGCCCGGATGACCACATCCATTCCGCACCCGCTGCCACCCGGCGCGACAGAGGCGTTTATCGCCCGGTCGCATGCGGATGACCGGATTGAAGAAATCTGGGCGATGGATGGCACCAAGGATGGTAATTCTGAAATCATGGGGCTGATCTCTTTGGATCGCGTCTCGGAGTCTCAGGCCGAAATTGGCTATTGGGTCGCGCCGCCTTATTGGAACACGGGCGTTGCATCAGAAGCCGTGCGCACACTGATTGCGGCCAACCCGCTTGGCTCTAAAACCCTGTTCGCCAGCGTCTTTCAGGACAACCCGGCCTCGGCCCGTGTGCTGACCAATTCCGGCTTTCAATATCTTGGTGACGCCGAGAGTTTCTCGGTCGCCCGGAACGCACCGGTACCGACATGGACCTATAGTCTCAAGCTGGATTGACCAATGCGCCTGAAAACCGAACGGCTTGTCCTGCGGATGCTCCGGCCCGCAGATGCCGAGTGGATTGCGCGCGAGATCGCCAATCCCGATGTTCATAAGTGGCTGACCTCTGTGCCCTACCCATATGGGCGCAGGGACGGCGACTTTTTCGTCGATAAGTTCAAAGACAATCCCGGTGTTCGCGCCATCCTCAAGGAAGATGAACCGCTTGGGGTTATCTCTATTATTTCCGCGGCGAGACTGGATGCGTCGCGACCGGATGCTTTAGAACTTGGGTATTGGCTCAGGGCGAAAGCATGGGGAAAGGGATATATGACCGAGGCCTGCCGACGCATGATCCTCTGGTATTCAGAGACCGGCAGCGGCACGCTGAATTCAGGCTGGATTGAGGGCAATGAACGGTCATCACATGTTCTGCGCAAACTCGGCTTTCAGGAAACGGGTGAAACACACGCGCGCAGGTCGCATTTTCACGGGAAAGACGTGCCTGTTATCCGCGTGAGCCTGCCAGAGCCGCGAGTGGCCTGACTACCGGCTTGAGTACAACTCAATTCCCAGCTATTCGGCTGCATACAAAATTCGAAAGTGACCGCCATGAAATTTCTTGATCTGACAAAGGTCTACATCCGCTCGGGTGGCGGCGGCGGTGGCTGTGTGTCGTTCCGCCGTGAAAAGTTCATCGAATACGGTGGCCCGGATGGCGGGGACGGCGGCAACGGTGGCTCTGTCTGGGCAGAGGCCGTCGATGGGCTGAATACGCTGATTGATTTTCGGTATCAGCAGCACTTTTTTGCCAAATCCGGTCAGGCTGGTATGGGCAGCGGGCGCACCGGCGCGCGCGGCGATGATATCGTTTTGCGAGTGCCTGTGGGCACAGAGATTATGGATGAAGATCAGGAAACCGTTATCGCGGATCTGACCGAGGTAGGGCAGCGTGTCTTGTTGGCCAAAGGCGGCAATGGTGGCTGGGGCAACCTGCACTTCAAATCTTCGACCAACCAAGCGCCGCGCCGCGCAAACCCCGGCCAGCCGGGCATCGAACGCACGATCTGGCTGCGCTTGAAACTGATTGCAGACGTGGGTCTTTTGGGACTGCCCAATGCGGGCAAGTCAACCTTCCTTGCCGCGACCTCCAATGCGCGTCCCAAGATCGCGGACTATCCATTCACCACGCTTTACCCAAACCTTGGGGTCGTGGGGGTTGATGGTGTTGAATTCGTCGTGGCCGACATTCCGGGACTGATCGAAGGCGCGTCAGAGGGCCGGGGGCTTGGTGATCTTTTCCTTGGTCACGTCGAACGCTGCGCCGTTCTGCTGCATCTCGTGGATGGCACGTCGGGCGATCCGGTCGCTGATTACGAAACCATTATTGGCGAAGTGGAAGCCTACGGTGGCGTATTGGCCGATAAACCGCGCATCACGGTGTTGAATAAAATCGACACAATGGATTCTGAGGAACGTGGCTTCCTGAAGGACGAACTTGAAGCGGCTGTTGGCGGACCTGTCATGTTGATGTCTGGCGCAAGCCAAGAGAACGTGACCGAAGTGCTGCGCGCGCTGCGGTCCAAGATTGATGACAACCGGCTGCGCATCAAGCAAGAAGCCGAAGAAGAGAACGAGGACGACACGCCTTGGCAACCCTGACCGCAGCCAAACGTCTGGTCATCAAAATCGGGTCCGCCTTGCTGGTGGACCGGGCCAGTGGCGCATTGCGCAAAGATTGGTTGCTGGCGCTGGCCGAAGATGTGGCGTGGTTGAAATTCAAGCAGATCGACGTGGTGCTGGTGTCCTCAGGCTCCATCGCGCTTGGTCGTGGCGCTTTAGGTCTGCCCTCTCAGGACCTGCCGCTTGAACAATCGCAAGCCGCAGCAGCCGTTGGCCAGATCAGATTGGCGCGTGCCTATGAAGAAGCGCTTGCCCCTCATGGCATTATGACAGCTCAGGTTCTTGTTACATTAGAAGACAGCGCTAACCGTCGGAGATATTTGAATTCTCGGGCAACGTTAAACCATTTGTTGAAGATGGGCGTTGTGCCGATTGTGAATGAAAACGACACGGTTGCGACAGACGAAATTCGCTATGGCGACAACGACAGGCTGGCCGCTCAAATCGCACTGACCACGGGCGCAGATCAACTGATCCTGCTGTCTGACGTCGATGGGTTCTATTCCGACAATCCCCAAAGCAACGCCGATGCCAAACGGTTTGATGTTGTGGACGAGATCACGCCAGAGATCGAAGCCATGGCCGGTGACGGGCTTTCAGGCCTGTCCAAAGGCGGCATGATCACCAAGCTGCTGGCTGCCAAAACCGCGACCGGTGGCGGCTGTGCCATGGCGATCACCGAAGGTTCCGTGATGCGTCCGCTACAGGCGTTGGAAAATGGGGCCAATGCCACATGGTTCACCGCGCAAGTCACGCCGCAACAGGCGCGCAAACGCTGGATCAGTTCGATGAAGCCGCAGGGTGCGCTGACGGTAGATGACGGTGCCGCAGGCGCGTTGCGCCGGGGCAAGAGCCTGCTGCCCGCTGGTGTCACCCATGTGACAGGCAGCTTTGAGCGTGGCGACCCGGTCGAAATCCTTGCCTCCGATGGCCGCAAACTCGGGCAGGGGCTCTGTGCCTACACCACAGATGAAGCGCAACAGATCAAAGGGCAAAGGTCCGCTGACATCGAAACCATTCTTGGCTACCAAGGCCGCACTGCGCTGATCCATCGGGATGATATGGCGCTGTGACTTTCTTCTTGGCATAAATACCTCCGCCGGAGGCTCCTCCGGTTCAACCAACGCAAAGGACAGATCTGATGAACGACATCACAGATATCGCCGCCCTGATGAGTGACATTGGCCAACGCGCCAAAGCCGCAAGCGCAGAGCTGGCCTTTGCCCCGCCGGAACAGAAAACCCAGGCGCTGAACGCCGCTGCGGACGCCGTCTGGGCGCGCCGGGCCGACATCATCGCCGCCAACGCCAAGGATTTGGACTACGGTCGCGACAAGGGCCTGAGCCCCGCGATGATGGATCGATTGATGCTGGATGAAGCCCGCATTCAGGGCATCTGCAATGGTCTGCGCGCTGTTGCAGCCCAAGACGACCCCGTCGGAGAGGTTTTGGCCGAATGGGATCGTCCAACTGGCCTGAATATCAAACGTGTGCGCACACCTTTGGGCGTGATCGGCGTGATCTATGAAAGCCGCCCGAACGTGACGGCGGATGCAGGCGCGCTATGCCTGAAATCCGGCAACGCCGTGATCCTGCGCGGTGGCTCCGAGAGCTTCCATTCGTCTGGTGCCATTCACGCCTGTCTTGTGGAGGGCTTGAAAGCCGCAGGCCTGCCTGAGGACGCCGTGCAATTGGTGCCCACCCGCGATCGAGCGGCTGTCCAAGAGCTGTTGACCATGGTTGATACCGTGGACGTCATCGTGCCTCGCGGCGGCAAGGGCCTTGTTGGTCTTGTGCAGCGCGAAGCCCGCGTTCCGGTTTTTGCCCACCTTGAAGGCATTGTGCACATCTATCTGGACAAAGCGGCCGATCCGCAGAAAGCCATGGATGTGATCCTAAACGCCAAAACGCGTCGTACCGGGATTTGTGGCGCGGCAGAGTGCCTGTTGATCCACGAAGACCTTAAGGACTCGCTGGGTAAAGAGGTGATCTCCATGCTGTCAGAGGCAGGCGTGCGCATTCATGCGGATGAGACGCTGCAGGCGATTGCCGGGACCGTCGCGGCCACAGAGGAAGATTGGGGTAAAGAATATCTTGATATGGATATTGCTGCGAAAACAGTGACTTCTGTGGATGATGCGATTTCCCATATTCGTCAGTACGGGTCCAATCACACCGATTGCATCATTACCGAAGACGATGCGGCTGCAGAACGGTTCTTCCAACGTCTGGACAGCGCGATTTTGATGCGCAACGCCTCGACCCAGTTTGCGGATGGTGGCGAGTTTGGCATGGGTGCGGAAATTGGCATCGCGACCGGCAAGATGCACGCCCGCGGCCCGGTGGGCGCAGCACAATTGACCAGTTTTAAGTATCTGGTCGTCGGCGACGGCACCACCCGCGCCTGATCAAAACACGATCCGTATCCGCCGCTCTTCCAAGTGGATACGGATGGTGCGCCCCATGCCCGACACCAGATCTGGCAAGAGCCCAAACTGGACGGTCGACGCCTGCAGATCCTCGGGGGCCTGCCCTTTGGTCAACGGTCCCCAAAGGTCTTCGTCAATTTGCAGATCCGGGCCTTCTGCGATGATCTCAAACACTTCAGCATTTTTGGAAATGCCAATCTCCCCACCTCGTGGCAGCGCAGCTTGCAGACAAAGCACCGAAATAAACGCGGCTTTGGCCTCTGTTCTTTGTATCGTATCATCGATGTGCCACAGCAGTTTCACGCGCTCCCGCGCTTGCAGTGACAGCATCGCTTTGACTTCTGCAGAGCCAATCGTTTGACCGCGCGCCGCCGGCCCGAAGGTAACGCGCAATAACTGGAGTTTCGCGCTGGCGTCTTGGGCGCTTTGTGCGATCAAGGCTGTTTCCTCGGCACCGCCGCCAAGCGACAGCAGTTCCGCGCCGTTGACGCAGGCTCCGACGGGGCTGATCAGGTCATGGCAGATACGTGCGGCGACAAGTTCATGCAAATTGGGGGTACTCATTGGCGCAATTCCCGATAGATATGGCCTATGGATGATCTGAACAGCTTTCTTGAACCAGGCATGATTGTGCGCCACCCGGACCAACCGGATTGGGGGCTGGGACAGGTGCAATCCAATATTGGCGGCAAGATCACGGTCAATTTCCAGGAGGCGGGGAAGGTTGTGCTGGATAGCCGTCGGGTGGGGTTGATGCCTGCCATGGACGAAAATGAACCATAAAGTCGTTAAAATCTGAATAACACAACGTTAGATTGAAACGCAGCCCAGTGGCAACAGCCAGCTATCACAGAGTTGCAAAG
Source organism: Cognatishimia maritima (assembly GCF_900129685.1). Taxonomy (GTDB): domain Bacteria; phylum Pseudomonadota; class Alphaproteobacteria; order Rhodobacterales; family Rhodobacteraceae; genus Cognatishimia; species Cognatishimia maritima. The sequence goes on from NZ_FQWM01000001.1 coordinate 162,072, forward strand.
CCGCTGTGTGACGCCTAAAAGCGCAAAAAAACATAGCTTTGGACATGATGCTCGCAGCGACTGACACTTTTGACCTGAGACTGGCCCAGACCGAGGAAGACATCCGCGCGGCGCAGCATTTGCGTTATCAGGTCTTTGTCAAAGAGCTGGGCGGGCAGGGTGATCTGGTGGATCACGATGCAGAGCTAGAGCAAGACGAATACGACCCGCATTTTGATCATCTGATGCTGCTGGATACCGCGCGTGGAGAGACCGTTCGGGACCAAATCGTTGGCGTCTATCGATTGCTGCGCGACGACATGATGCCGCGGGTTGGCCGCTACTACACCGAAGGCGAATACGACCTGAGTGTTTTGAAAGACAGCGGTCGTAAGCTATTGGAATTAGGGCGGTCTTGCCTGCACCCAGATTATCGCGGCGGCGCGGCGATGTACCTGCTGTGGAATGGTCTGGCTGACTACGTGAACCGCCATGGCGTCGAAATCCTGTTCGGCACGGCAAGTTTCCATGGGACAGATATCGAAGTGCTCCAAGAGTCGCTCTCCCTTCTGTATCATCGCCATCTTGCCCCGGAAAACCTGCGTGTGCGGGCGGTTGCGGGTCATTTCCAAGACATGAACCTAGTGCCCGAGGCTGATATCAACCGCGTGGCGGCGATGCGGCAAGTGCCTGCATTGATCAAGGGCTATCTGCGCCTTGGTGGCTTCATTGGCGACGGCGCCTTTGTCGACCACGATTTCAACACCACAGACGTTTGCCTTGTGATGGACACCGAGAAATTGAACGCGACCCAGCGCAGTATCTACACGCGGGGCACCTAGGATGACGTCGCCGACTTGGACAGGCGAGGCGGATTATCCAACCGCACAAAAGATCAGCCTTTTCGGGTGGTTACGCGTCGCCTTGCGCGGAAGCCTCATCGCAGCGGTTCTGGTTCTTGGCATTGTCACACTCACTCTTATACGCCTGATCGAAAAACCCATCTTTGGGCTGCGGCGACCGGTTGGCGGCTATGTTCCAGCCTTAGTTTGTCGGATCAGCCTGTTTTTGATGGGCATTCGATTTCACACAAGCGGCACGCCGATGCGCGGCGGAGGCGCGGCTGTCGCCAATCATTCATCGTGGTTGGATATTTTCACGCTGAACGCCAAGAACCCGGTGTTTTTTGTTTCTAAATCCGAAGTCGCGCGTTGGCCGGGCATTGGGTTTCTGGCCAAGATCGCGGGTACGGTTTTTATTGCGCGGGACCGGAAAGAGGCCCAAGCGCAGAAGGACCTTTTTGAAAACAACCTCGCCGCGGGACAGAAGCTGTTGTTCTTTCCCGAAGGCACATCCACTGACTCTCTTCGCGTGTTGCCCTTCAAACCCACGCTTTTTGCGGCCTTTTTTGCAGAGTCACTGCGAGAGTCGATCCAAGTGCAACCGGTCACCGTGAACTACCACGCCCCCGAAGGGGCAGATCCAAGGTTTTATGGCTGGTGGGGCGATATGGAATTTGGCGCGCATCTCTTGCAAATGCTGGCCGCCCGCAGTCATGGCCGGGTCGAAGTGATCTATCACCCGCCGTTGTCTGTGCGTGATTTTCAAAACCGCAAGGCGCTGGCCGCCGCCGCGGAATCGCAAGTCAGGGCAGGGCACTTTCGCACGCAATAAGTCCGCTGAGCCGTTTTCCTTAGAAAATCGCGGCCTAGCCCTTGAATGCCATCGAAAACCCATGTAAAGCGCGCGCATTCAATCCCGCAGGTGGGGGTTGGTCCATTTGGGGGAGACATCCCCAAAGGTCCGCCGGTTGGAGCTTCCGCTCTCACTTTCCCCCGCTCAGGCGTAAACCGGAAAAGGAAGAAATGCATGGCTCAAGTTGAGTTCACCATGCGCCAGCTGCTTGAAGCAGGCGTACACTTTGGTCACCAGACACAGCGCTGGAACCCACGCATGGGCGAGTTTATTTATGGCTCGCGTAACGGCATCCACATCATGGACCTGACACAGACCGTTCCAATGCTGGACGCGGCTCTGAAAGCAATCAGCGACACCGTTGCAAAGGGTGGCCGCGTTCTATTCGTTGGCACCAAACGTCAAGCGGCCGCACCGATTGCAGACGCAGCAGAGAAGTCTGCTCAGTATTTCATGAACCACCGCTGGCTCGGCGGCACGCTGACCAACTGGAAAACTGTTTCCCAATCCATCAACCGCCTGAAAGAGATCGACGAAAAGATCGCATCCGGCGGCGAAGGCCTCACCAAGAAAGAGCGCCTGAACATGGAACGTGACCAGCAGAAACTGCAAGCATCCCTCGGCGGTATCCGCGAGATGGGTGGCGTGCCTGACCTGCTGTTCGTCATCGACGTGAAAAAAGAAGCACTGGCCATCGCAGAAGCCAACAAACTGGGCATCCCAGTTGTGGCGGTTGTCGACACCAACTGCTCTCCAGATGGCGTTGACTACATCATCCCAGGCAACGACGACGCATCCCGCGCAATCGCTCTGTACTGTGATCTCGCATCCCGCGCAGCTCTGGAAGGCATGACCGCACAGATGGGCGCAGCAGGTGTTGATCTGGGTGCATTCGAAGAAGCACCGGTTGAAGAAGCCGTTGCCGAAGAAGCCGCTGCAGACGCTTAAGTACGCTTAAGCGTTACCTAATTGACATGGGGGCAGGGTAAGCCGCCCCCATTAGACTTCTCAAATTCCTAGGAGAACCACGATGGCGATTACAGCCGCAATGGTGAAAGAACTGCGCGAGATGACCGGCGCAGGCATGATGGACGCGAAAAAAGCGCTGACCGAAACCGATGGTGATCAAGAAGCGGCAATCGACTGGCTGCGCACCAAGGGTCTGGCAAAAGCGGCCAAGAAATCCGGCCGTACCGCCGCAGAAGGTCTGGTTGCTGTCAAAGTTGAAGGCGGCAAAGGTGTTGCCGTTGAAGTGAACTCTGAAACCGACTTCGTTGGCAAAAACGCTGACTTCCAGAAAATGGTGGCAGGCATCGCAAACGTGGCGCTGACTGTGTCTGACGTTGACGCGCTGAACGCTGCCGAACTGAACGGCAAGCCCGTTTCCGCAGTGATCACCGACGCAATTGCAACCATCGGCGAGAACATGTCTCTGCGCCGTATGGCATCCGTGGAAGGTGACGTTGTTGCGTCCTACATCCACAACCCAGCCACTGACGGCATGGGCAACATCGGTGTTCTGGTTGCACTGAAAGGCGGCGACGAAGCCTTTGGTAAGCAGGTTGCAATGCACATCGCAGCGGCAGCGCCACAGTCCCTGTCCGAAGCGGACCTGGACCCAGCGGTTGTTGAAAAAGAGAAAAACGTTCAAATCGAAATCGCACGTGAATCTGGCAAGCCAGAGCAGGTGATCGAAAAAATGATCGTGGGTCGCATGAAGAAATTCATGGCTGAAGTGACTTTGCTGGGCCAGAACTTCGTGATCAACCCAGACCTGACCGTTGAAGCGGCAGCCAAAGAAGCCGGTGCGGAAATCGTTGGCTACGTGCGTATGCAGGTTGGCGAAGGCATCGAGAAGAAATCCGAAGACTTCGCAGCAGAAGTTGCAAAGGCCGCTCAAGGCTAAGGTCTACTGACAGTCTCAGATACAAAGCACCGCTTGGGCAACTAGGCGGTGTTTTCTTTTTCTGGTTGAATTGAGTTTCCCAGGTTGCATCACATCGCAAAAAAGAAACGGTGCCAAAACCGCTAAGTTTCAGCACCGCTCTGGGACAGGCCATGTCATTGGGGATGGTGGCCTGAAAACAAAATTTATTATTAAATCAAGATATTACATGAACTAAGTCGCGCGGCCTCCGCGAGAATTTACAAAGAGCGCAGAGCCCAGAAATCGCTGGGGTTGCGCCCTAGTTGTCCCAGGCCCAATAGCCACACTCTCGGAACGTGTTAACTTTTACAACGTATCCGAGTGAGACCAAGGTATGGAATTCCTTACCTTTTGCAATTTTCTTTACCTTAGGTTGCAGCTAAAGGTCAGAGATAAAGATTTGGTTGAGAAAAGCCGCTTTAAGAACCGCCTGTGCCGTGGTTTCCACACCCAAAGATTCCCGTGCAAGGCGTAAATGTTTCTCTACCGTTGCCGCTTTGCGTCCCATCAGCGTGGCAATATCCTGAATCGTTTTCCCGTCAGAAACCCATTCCAAAACCTCGCGCTGGCGGCTGGTCAGGGCGCGGCGCGCATTCTGGTAGGGCAGGTTCATCAGCTTGAGGTGCAGCACATTGTTCATCAAGGTCAAAACCTCGCCGTGCTCTTGCCAGATCGCATCCAGATCACTTTGCGGAACACCGGCTGGCCCAATTAAGCTGATTGCGCCCTTTGTGCGCAGTGAAACCGACTTGAAACTGATCGTATAGCCCGCTGTGACATCATACGCTTGGTTGAATTCCAAAAGCGCCATTTCTTCGCGATTTGGGTCGCGGCCCGAATAACTGCCCAGAATATGCGCCCAGCTTTGCGCGCCGACATTTTCCAGCGCCCAACGGATCATTGGGCCGTTCTGAAACATACGCTCTGAAAAGAAACGGTTCAGATAGGCCTGATCCAAGTTCGAAAGCACAACGAAATCGTCCGGGTCGCCAAGGTTCTGATCGACGCGAAAATTTGTGTAACCATAAAGCAGGCGGTCAAAGCCAAACTCCGCCATCTTTTCCAAATGCATGGACCAGATGGCGGCCTGAGAATTTGCGTTTGTGATTTCAGATATATAACGCAGCGTGGCGTCGTTCATAATTTACCTGACGTGGTCTAACAGCGCCTCAATCGCCAGACGATAGCCAATGGCACCAAATCCGCAGATCTGGCCGACCGCAACGGGGGCAATAAATGATTTGTGCCGGTAAGCTTCCCGGGCGTGAATATTTGAAAGATGCACTTCGATCACAGGCAATTCGACCGAAGCAATCGCATCCATAATGGCAATTGACGTATGGGTGTAAGCACCGGCGTTCAGGACAATCCCGTCATGATCACCTTTGGCATCATGGATAGCATCTATCAATTCGCCTTCGTGGTTGGATTGTTTGCAGACAATGCCGACACCAAGTGCGCGACCATGGGCTTCGCAGGTATCTTCGATGTCCTGCAATGTGGTGGTGCCATAGACCTCGGGCTGGCGCGTGCCAAGCAGGTTGAGGTTTGGACCATTCAGGATCAAAAGCGAGGCCATACGGAAATTCCTTTGCAATACAGACTGTTTAGCGCGAAGAATTTCACGAAGTCTACCGCTAAGAGGCAGGAATTGGCGTCTGGGTGGCGTTTTGGGCGTTTCTGGTCATGTTGATTATTTACATAATTACCATTATGCGAGTATTGTATTGGGCAGTGGATACTTTGAAACTCCTTCAATTACAGTGCCCTAGCGGTGTTTCCTTAAGCGCGTAACAATGTGAACTGCGGGTCATAAGGTACGTCTGGCAACGTGGTCGCTCTGCAATGATTGCCGCAGATATCAACTGTCAGCTTGGTCGTTGGTGTTGCGTGCTCTGCATCGATGAAAGCAAACGCCAGGTTCATGTCGGTACGATGACCCCATGCGCCGGACGTTACACTGCCGACAACTTGATCGTTCAACAAGACGGCTGCGCCGGCATGGGCTGGCGCCGATGCGCAGTCGACTTGCATCAAGCACAGCGTGCGTTTTGGGCCATTCGTATGCCGCTCAGTTAGCGCCGCCTGCCCTATGAACTCGGATTTCCCCAAATCCACAAAGCGCTGAAGGCCGGTTTCAAAGGGATCATATTCGGTGATCAATTCCGCTTTCCAATGCAGGAAACCTTTCTCAAGCCGCATGGAGTCGACCGCGCGTGCGCCAAAAAGCGACAGACCGTGTTTTTGACCGGCCGAACGCAGCGCAAGGTATGCAGCGTAAAGCGATTGGTTGGGCACATGGATTTCATAGGCCAGCTCGCCTGAAAAGCTGACGGCCATGACTGTCGCTGGGGCAAAACCGATGCAGCATTCGCGTACAAAGAGCCAAGGGAAGGCTTCGCGGCTCCAGTCGCCACGGGCGCAGGCCGACAGAACAGCGCGAGAATTTGGCCCGGCGAGCAACAGGATTGTCATCTCGTTGGTCAGGCTGCGGATCTGAACGTCTTCGTCCGCGTGTTTGTGCGCTGTGAGCCAATCGAGATCATGCAACTCGCTTGCCGCGGCAGAGCCGTACCACACCCGTTCTGGTCCACGGTCTGACTTCGGGAGATTGGCGAGCGTCGCCTCGGCCTTCACCATGCCATGATGGTTCAGCAGATAGGCCAGACCGACGCGCCCGTCCCCTTTGGGCAGCCTGCCGCAGATCATCCGGTCCAAAAACCTGTGCCGGTCCGCGCCGGTGATCTCCAGGCGATTGAAGCCGTTGACCTCTGTCAGACCAACGTTGGTTTGCACATTTTTGACCTCTGCCGCAACCAGATCAAAGGTTTCGTCAAAATCAAAGCTAAGCGTAGGATGAAAGTCGGCTGAGGGCTTGATGTAATCCACGCGCTCCCAGCCGTTCACCACGGAAAACGCCGCGCCTTCGGCAGCAAACACCGGTGTCAGCGGAGTGGTTTTGGCGGGTCGTCCCGCTGGGCGATGTTCATGCGGAAAGTGAAAGCGGAATTCGTTCTGATAGTCTTCGGTGGCTTTCAGCGCGGTCAATTCGACCGTCGCATGCGGCGCAAAGCGGCGTGGGTCAAGGCACCAAGTGTCAAAGCAGGCGTCGCCATGCACAATTTGCTGCGCCAAGAGCCAGCCGTGGCCCCCACCCTCCCCAAGACCTGCGCGCAAGCCTATGATACAAAACGCATTTCGCTTTCGGGGGATCGGCCCAACAAGCGGCGCGCCGTCGGTTGTATAGGTGATCGGCCCATTGACCACACGTTTGATCCCGACCTCCTGCAGGACCGGCATCCTTTCAAACGCGCCTTCCAGAACGTCCATGATCCGGTCCAGATCATCCGGGCACAGCGCATTCGTAAAGCCCGGATCAATGCCATCCATGCCCCAAGTTTTGCAGTCCTGTTCATAGAACCCGACGAGCAGCCCGTTCTTTTCTTGGCGGCAGTAGTAATCAGAAATCGGGCAGCGCAGCAAAGGCATGCGGCGGTCAGCCGAGACAATCTCTGGGATGTCTTCGGTGACAAAATATTGGTGTTCCATCGAGGCCACCGGGTGCATCACACCCATCATGGCGGCGACTTCATTAACGCGGTAACCACAGGCATTCACGACGATGTCCGCGTCGATGTTGCCAGCGGTAGTTTCCACCGTCCAAGTATCATCACGGTGTTGCTTAAGGGCGGTGACCGCCGTGTGACGATAGACCTCGGCCCCTGCCCTGCGCGCGTGAAACGCCAGCGCCTGACACAGCTGCGCCGGGTCGATGTCGCCGTCCTGACCGTCCCAAAGCCCGCCCAATAGGTTGTCGGTTGAGATCAAAGGATGCCGTTTGGCGCATTCCTCTGCGTCGATGATCTCATAATCCACGCCCATCCCGCGGGCCATGGAGGCGAAATGGCGATAGCCTTGCATCTGCGCTTCGGTATTGGCGAGTCGGATGCCGCCATCGCCGTGGTGGTAGCCGACGGGATAATCCGTGTCGTCGCGCAGTTTCTTATACAGCGCGATGGAATGGGACTTCAGACCAACCATGGTCTGGTTCATCCCAAAGTTCGTCACCTGCGCCGCCGAATGCCATGTGGTGCCAGAGGTCAGCTCATCCCGTTCGATCAAAACGACATCGGTCCAGCCCTCTTGCACAAGGTGATAGAGCGTCGAGCAGCCCGCAATGCCGCCGCCGATAATCGCCACTTTGGTCCGAGATTTCATATCGCCCTCCTTCATGCGCAGGCCTACCGCCCTGCCCCGCTTTAGGATCGATTGCGTCCGCTGTCCGACACTGATTTTCAGTTTTGCGAAAGGCAATTCCGCGATTTCATGTTTTGAAAACCAGATTTTGGACGTTTACAGGGTGGATTTAGGTCGAAAAATTCAGAAAATTTTCCGGCTAACCTATTGAAATATATACATCAAGAAAGAAAATGTAAAAAACATTCACATTAACTCTTGTTTGGTCGGCCTGGTTTCCCACATTGTATGATGTGAAAGACATTCACATTAACCCAAACCACGGAGACCCCAATGACACCAGTTGCCACAGCCAACCCTAACACCGATCACATGGGTTGGTTTTCCCGGAGCGAGGCATGGTTGGACAGCAAAGGCAAAGGTGCCTGGATTGCCGCCATGGTCCTCGGTTTCATCTTCTTCTGGCCTGTCGGACTGGCCCTTCTCTTCTACATGATCTGGAGCAAAAAAGGTATGTTCGGAAAATCCTGCCGCAGCAAAAAATCACGTCATCGCATGCATGTGATGTCCTCGTCCGGCAACTCTGCTTTTGACGCCTATCGCGATGAAACCATCGCGCGTCTGGAAGAAGAGCAGGCGAACTTTGAAGCCTTCCTAGAGCGTTTGCGCGAAGCGAAGGACAAGTCAGAGTTTGACCAGTTCATGGATGAGCGTTCTAAGAAAGCGGCCAAAGACCGCGACGCGCAGACCGAAGAGGCTTAAGTCAGCCCGCCGGTCCAAAACCAAGGCAAGGCCCCCATTAGACCGGGGGCCGCGTTTTACGATATACCCAATCAACAACCCAAAATAACCCAACCAAGAGAGACACCGAAGAGATGACATCCCGCGCTTACGCCCTTCCTGACCCGGTTTCACAGCCAGAGTTTTATGCGGACGTGCCCGTCAAACGCTTGATCGCCTGGATCGTTGACATGATCCTGATCGGCATTATCAGCGCATTGATCCTGCCGTTGACCTTGTTCACCGGGATTTTCTTCTTTGGTGCGATTTTCCTGACGGTCAGCTTCATCTACCGCGTTGTGACCCTGACCAATGGGTCGGCGACCTTGGGCATGCGGTTTGTCGGGATCGAATTCCGCACGCAGCATGGCGACCGCTTTGATCTGGGCCACGCTTTCTTGCACACGCTCGGCTATAGTGTCTCAATCGCCTTCTTTGTCCTGCAGCTGATCTCTATCGTTCTGATGCTGACATCATCGCGTTCGCAGGGTTTGACCGACCATGTGATGGGATCGGTCGCCATCAACCGGGCCGCACGCTATTAAGCGGCCCGAACCCTTCGACGCAGATACATACAGGTTTTTCTATGCTTGGCGGGGCCGCAAACCGTTGTTAAGGTTGCTCTGATCTGAAACAGCCCGCGGTCCCGAATGCGCCATTCCCTGCCTCTTGCCCCCCAGTTTTATGTGACGGCGCCACAGCCCTGTCCGTATCTGCCCGGGCGGATGGAACGGAAGCTGTTTACGGCCTTGCAAGGGGACAATGCGCAGGAACTGAATGACGCGCTGTCTCATCAAGGCTTCCGCCGCTCTCAGAACGTGCTGTATCGCCCGACCTGCGCCGATTGTGGGGCCTGCTTGTCTGCCCGCATCAGCGTGGCTGACTTTACTTTGACGCGCAGCCAAAAACGCATCTTGCGGCGCAATCGGGGGATCGAACGCAAGGCAAACTCCCCTTGGGCCACTGAAGAACAGTATGACCTGTTCCGCACCTATCTGGACGCGCGTCATGCGGATGGCGGTATGGCCGACATGGATGTGTTTGAATTCGCCGCGATGATCGAAGAAACGCCCATACGCTCTCGCGTGGTCGAATATATGGATCAAGAACCGCAGCAGTTGATCGCGACCAGCCTGACCGATGTCCTCGCCGATGGGGTCAGCATGGTCTATAGCTTTTTTAGCCCCGACCATCAGCGCAATTCACTTGGCACCTTCCTGATCCTTGACCATATCCGCATCGCTCAAGAGGCCGGTTTGCCATATGTCTATCTGGGCTATTGGGTGCCGGGCAGTGAGAAGATGGGCTATAAAGCCAAGTTTTCAGGCCTAGAGGTTTATGCAAAGGATCAATGGCAGCCTGTCACCGACGCAAGTACCTGTGACATCGAGGCAATGACGCAGGCCAAGGAACCGATTTCTGAGCAAGTGGCGAATATTCAGTTGCCGCAGCGGTAAGACCAACGCATCTCTTCCTTTGATCAAACGACATGAAAAAGGGGCCTTGGAAGGCCCCTTTTCTTTTTGGTGTTTCGGGTTTGATCATCCACCCATGATGTTGGGCAGGATCGTCACAATCGATGGGAAGAACCATAGGATCGCCAGACCAACCACTTGGATCAGCACGAACGGTGCCACGCCACGGTAGATATGGCTGGTTGTGACGCTCGCCGGGGCCACGCCGCGCAGGTAGAAGAGCGCGAAGCCGAAAGGCGGTGTCAAGAACGAGGTCTGCAAGTTCACCGCGACCATGATCGTCACCCATTTCGGATCAAAGGTGCCGCCGTAGATGACCGGCCCAACAATTGGGATCACGATGTAGATGATCTCAAGGAAGTCGAGCACAAAGCCCAGCACGAACAGAACCAGCATCACGATCAAGAACACCGTGAACTCATTGTCAAACGAGCGCAGGAATTGCTGGATGTAATGTTCACCGCCGAAGGAGATCACAACCAGGTTCAGGATCTGCGAGCCGATCAGGATGGTGAAAACCATCGAGGTGACTTTGGCCGTTTCCCTGACAACCGGTGCCAAGACCGAACTGCGGAACAGAACCCAGCAGCTGTAAAGGATGCCGAACATTGCAAAGAGGTAAGCCGCATAGGCAAAGAAGAAGGCAATCCAGCTTTCGGTCGAGACCTCTGGCAGGTTCACCCGCAGGTCAAAGTTCACACCGATCAACAGCATGATTACGATGGCGAAGGCCGCTTGCAGGATCACTTTGCCGGATTTCTCCTCATCCTGCAGCTTACGATAGGCCGCCAGAAGGATCGCGCCCCCTGCCCCCAAGGCTGCTGCCGGGGTTGGGTTTGTGATCCCGCCAAGGATCGAACCAAGCACCGCGACGATCAGAACCAGCGGCGGGAAAACCACGCGCAAAAGTTCATTGCGTCCAAGCAAGCCCGCTGCGTATTTCGCGCCGTAAAGCGTGATGACAATCGGGATGGCCATCAAGACCAGCGCCGTACCCGGTGTTGTTGTCGGTGCAACCCAGATCGCATTGACCAGCAATGTCAGCGCAACGCCTGCAAGACCAATCCACAGCGGACGCGGGTCGGCACTAGGTGCAATGCCGCGCGCGGTGGTGATGACAAGCGCAAGGAAGATCATGCCAATCGCCAGACCAGTGCCAATTGGCGCGGCGTTCGCGATCTTTTCAAGGCGCAGGCCCTCTTGCTCTTCAGCAGTCAGTGCGCGGCTTTCTTGCGCACCGCCAGCGTCGTCAATCGCTTGTTGTTCAGCGATTGCTTCATCCCATGCTGATTGACCATGCAGTTCAATCATCGAGGCTTGGCATTCGGCACTGACGTTCGTGCGCAGGCTGGCTGTCGCTCCGCTGTCGGTAAAGCTGCTGACGGTTGTCGACTGGCTGCCAATCACATTGGCCGAGGACAACAGGAAGAACCCGCCAATCAGCACAACCGGTGCCACAGCAAACCAGATCAGGCGCTCATTGCGTGTGACGATTTCGCCGGTCGATTTGCTTAGGTTCACGGCAGGCGCTTTTGTTGGGTTCATCATGGCGTAGCCAAAGGCATAAAGCCCATAAAGCCCTGCCAGCATGATCCCCGGTATCAGCGCCGCTTGGAACAATGTGCCAACCGAAACAACAGCCGGTTCGCCCAGATAGGTCAGAGCATCCGTACAGCCCGCCAGTTGCGCACGCGCTTCCTGTGCGGACGAATACAGGTCGCCGGCCAGCGTTCCGAGAAGAACAATCACGATGGATGGCGGAATGATCTGCCCCAAAGTGCCCGATGCCGCGATCACACCTGTCGCCAGTTCTGGCGAATAGTTGTTGCGCAACATGGTTGGCAGGCTCAACAGTCCCATGGTGACAACTGTCGCGCCCACGATCCCTGTCGAGGCCGCCAAGAATGCGCCCACAACAACAACCGACACTGCCAGACCGCCGGGCAACGGGCCAAAGACACGTGCCATTGTGGTCAACAGATCATTCGCAATCTTAGAACGTTCCAGCGTGATGCCCATCAGGACGAACATCAGAACCGCCAGCAGCGTTTCAATGGACTGACCTGCAAGAACACGCTCGTTGATGCGGTTCACGATGAAGCTCAGGTTGCGGTCCAGTGCGGTTTCCCAGCCGCTGACGAACACCGGCTCTGCGATGCGCGGAAGGTCTGGGTATCTGAACACCGATATCTTATCGGCGTTCACACCGTTGGATATCAGTTCATTATAGGCGTTTGACGCCGTGTCGATCGCTTGGTGGATCAACAATCCCGCGCTATCCAGTGCGGCGATGATGCCAAAAGCGATGATGCCAGCGCCACCGATGGCAAAGGCGACGGGAAAGCCCGATAGGATGCCTCCAAAGAGGCAAAGGAAGACGATAATCAGGCCGATTTCGACCCCATCTAGTCCGAATAACATAGTCTTGTTTCCTTACCTCAGTGTGTGCCTTCGTAGGCTTCTTCGCCTTCGCCCAGCGTATCGCGATCCAGATATTTGCCTTCGCTTTCAGGGCCTTCTTTCATCTCAAGGTATGAGCGATAGAAGAACGCGATAGCGTGGATAAAGACCAGACCAGCAAAGGCCACGAGAAGGATCTTGAACAGGAAGTAGGCGGTAAAGCCGTTGGGCGAGAAACCGATGGTTTCAATGTTCCAGCGCAGGGCCCGAGACTTGGTCAACAGGCGGTCCAGCGTGTCACTTGCCGAAGGTTTCGGCACGATCAAATGGCGCCACATGAAGTACCAGCCATACATCCAGACCATGACGGCAATCGGCATCATGAAAAGGATGGAGCCGCACATATCGATGATCTTTTTGGTGCGATAGCTGACGGATGCATAAAGCAAGTCAACACGCACATGGCCGCCCTGCACAAAGGTGTAGGTGGCACATAGGGTCACGACGAGGGCATTGTAGAATTTCAGTTCTTCGGCATACCAGCTGATGTCAAACTGCAGCGGGACGCCAAACCCAAAGACAATGTCAGGTCGGGTAAAGATACGCTGCATGAAAACGATGATGATTTGCTGCAGCACCATCAATAGCCCGGCCCATGCAAAGAACCGGCCCAAGGTGTTGGCAAGCCCCTCAAAGGCGCGCACCACAAACCACAAGACGCTGTTTTTCCACAGCCCGATGGCAGTCACCACCAGGAAAGCCGTGAAAGCAACGAAGAAGAATTCGACCGAGCCGCCGTAATAAACGAAGCGCATTATCGCTTCTTTATTAGACCAATCCAGCCAGAGCGACGGATTGAAAACGGCGTAGGCGAAATTTGAAAAGGCCGAAAGGATGTTTAAGCCAAACCAGGCAACACCCTCCCCCAGAGCAGAGATGATCTGCCCAAAACTGGCCGACCCAGTATCCTGCATAATGTCCCCCTAAAAGGTAGATGTCGATCCGGCCATTTGGATGCGGGCCGGATCGAAAGGGGCCCCGAAGTTTTTCTCCGGGACCGCTTGTCTGCGCCCGTGGCTTAACCGCCCAGAACGCGAACGCGCTGCTCGACGTAGTAACCGTCGGATTTGTTGATCCAGCTTGCAGAAGTTGCCAGCGACTCTTCGAAAGAGGTGCGGACGCGGGCGTAAAGCTCGTCATCCATATACTGGTCTTTGACTTCTGCTGCGGCTTTACCGAAGGCATCCCAAACATCGTCAGAGAACTGCAGAACCTTCACACCCTGTGCTTGCAGACGTGCCAGAGCCGCACCGTTGTTTGCAAGTGTCTCAGACAGTTGCAGATAGGTGGTCGCCATGGATGCGTAACGCAGGATCGCTTTGTGCTGGTCAGACAGTTCGTTCCAGACATCAAGGTTCACAGAGGAAGACAATGCAGAGCCCGGCTCGTGGAAGCCCGCTGCGTAGTAGACCTTTGCAACTTCTTGGAAGCCGGCGCGTTCGTCAGCCATTGGGCCAACCCACTCCAGTCCGTCCAGCGCGCCAGAAGACAGCGCTTGGTAAAGTTCACCACCTGGAATGTTCTGAACGGATGCGCCCAGTTTACCCAGAACTTCACCACCTTGACCCGGCATACGGAATTTCAGGCCGTTGAAGTCAGCAGCGGATTTGATTTCATTGCGGAACCAACCACCGGACTGAGAGCCGGAGTTACCAGCCAGCAGGCCCTTCAGGTTGAAGATTTCACCAAGCTCGTCATGTAACTGCTCACCACCGCCATGGTAGTACCAGTTGGTGACTTCTTGCGCTGTGCCGCCAAATGGAACGGCGGTAAAGTAGGAATAGGCTGGGTGCTGACCACCGAAATAGTAATCGGCAGAGTGATACATATCGGCCTGACCAGAGGTCACAGCGTCAAAGACCTCTAGCGCACCGACCAATTCGCCCGGTGCTTTTTTGTCGATGGTCAAAGAGCCACCAGACATTTCACCAACCATTTGTGCCATATAGCTTGCTGCGTCATCCAGCACCGCGAAACCGCGCGGCCATGATGTCACCATGGTCAACGTGCGATTGCCTTGCGCATACGCCGGTGCCGCCAAGGTTGTGGCTGCTGCAGCGGTGCCGCCAAGTGCAGATGTTTTTAGAAATGAGCGACGATCCATTAAGGTTCCTCCCAAATAAGATTGCGAATCTGTCCCATACCAGACGGACTCGCGGACCGTTTAAAGTGTGTTGACCGTAACCCTGCCCCCAATTTCTTGAAATACCGACAACTACGTAGAGAGGTCAGGATTTCCGGTATATACCCGAAAAATCGGCCATTTTTTTTGTCCAATTCCCCTGAGTCGCGGCGCTAACAGTAAAAATTGCGCTATGATTCGAGGCAAAGAGGTTCTATTCGATTCGAATATGACGGCAGTTTTGAAAACTCTGCGGCTGTCCTACGGGCAAAAGCTGTTTTTGCTCGCCACCTTGCCTTTGATCCTGGCGGTGGCAGCGATTTCTGTGCTTGTTGCCAACCAATCGCGCCAACTCGCGGAAAAGGAGATCAACGCGCTTGAGATGCAGTTGATCGAAGCGAAAAAAGCCGAGCTGAAGAACTATGTGACTCAGGCGCGGAACGGCTTCTATTTTATATACGGCAATGCCGCCCCCAATGACGAAGACGCCAAACAGCAGGTGAAACAAATCCTTGCCGCTATGATCTATGGCGATGAAGGTTTCTTTTTTGTCTATGACTACGACGGTGTGAACCTTGTTTCGCCGCGACAGACGGACCTGATCAATGAAAACCTCACTGATCTAAGGGATTCGCAGGGCAATCCAGTAGTCCAAGCCTTTATTGAAACCGCACGCGATGGTGCCGGGTATGTCGAACATCTGTGGCCAAAGCCCTCAAGCGGTGAAGAGGCAGAGATGATCTCTTATGTGACCAGCTTCCCGAGTTGGCGGTGGGCGGTGGGAACCGGTGTCTTTATTGACGATATCCTTGGCTCCGTCGCTGCTGCGCGAGCAGAAGTCGAAGCACGGGTTCAACGCACATTTGTCTATATCAGCGGCATCACACTTAGCGCGGTGCTTCTGGTGTTTTGTTCCGGTCTGATGATCAATATTCGCGAACGTCGCCTTGCGGATGTCAAACTCAAGGAACTGACACAGCGCGTGTTTGATGCCCAAGAAGAAGAGCGCGGTCGCGTCGCAAGAGAATTGCACGACGGTATTTCACAAATCCTTGTTGGGGTGCGTTATGCTTTGGATACGGCGCGCCGCCGGGTCAAGGTGGGCGACGAACGCGCCGAAGACACGTTGGAGCGCGGGATGGAGCACCTTAACACTGCGATCCATGAGGTGCGCCGCATTTCGCGCGACCTGCGCCCGGGTGTTCTGGATGACCTGGGCCTTGGCCCTGCTCTGCGCGCCCTAACGGATGAATTCCGCGAACGCACCGGGATTGAGACAGAGTTTGAAACAGTTGTCTTCCGCAATCGTTTGAACCCCGATGCCAAGTTCTCGCTTTACCGCATTGCGCAGGAGGCCCTGACCAATATTGAGCGCCACGCCAATGCCACCAAGGTGACGATCGATCTGCGCGGACACAAACGCGGGGCAACGATGCGGATCAGTGACAATGGATCAGGTTTTGTCCAAGGCACTTCGCGGCATGACACGGTGGGCGGTTTGGGACTGCGCAATATGCAAGAGCGTGTCGAACAGCTAAACGGAACGCTGCGTGTTTTTTCCAGCAAAGGCGGCACCGTGATCGTCGCAGAACTTCCCCTGAGCAACCTCTTGTCCCCCGGTGAGGACGGAGAGCCAGCACGAGAGGCAAACGCATGAGCGAGCAAATTTCAGTTGTGATCGTGGATGACCACCCGATGGTGGCCGAAGGCATTCAATCGATCCTTGAAAGCTATGACGACATCGAGGTCCGCGCGACACTGACCAATGGGGCCGAAGCGGTGGCTTATCTCAAGGGGAATGACGTCGATGTTGTCCTGATGGACCTGAATATGCCGAATATTGGCGGGCTGACCGCGACCGAAATGGTGTTGGAAAGCAAACCCGACATGCGCATTCTGATCCTATCGATGCATGATAGCCCGGAATATATCTCAACCGCACTCAGCCATGGGGCTCGGGGCTATGTGCTGAAAGATGTCCCCACCGAAGAAATCAAAACCGCCATCGACACCGTCATGCGCGGTGAACGTTACCTTTGCACTGGCGCGGAAGGATCGCTGGAACCCGAAGGCGATGACGAACGCGAAGCGTTAACAAGCCGAGAGCAAACGGTGCTGCTGCAACTGGCGCAGGGCAAGTCCAACAAAGAGGTGGCCAATGCGCTGAATATCTCTGTGCGGACAGTGGAAACGCACCGCAAAAATATTAAGCGAAAGCTGGGCATCAGTTCAACTGCCGGGCTGACGCGCTACGCGATTGAACACGGCGTTTTGCAGGGCACGGGTGTGCAACTCTGACATTTAACCGATTCTTTACGAAAAAATCGCTAAGGCGGGCGCTCCGCGCAACATTTGGAAAGAATTTTCCGCCTATTTGGTCATAAAATTCTACTTTTGGCGGTTGACGCCCCTTTTTAGGACTCATAATGTCCGCTGCAACGCAAAAAGGACCCGACGCATGTCAGAGCTAGTCGTCATCGTAGGAAATAGGCGCATGGGCCGGTAACGGTTTTCCAGAATGGACCCCATGCGCCCCCGAAAATCGGGGGCTTTTTTGTCGCAAAAGACGTTGCAAGCGGAGAGTGAAATGACACGCAACATGACCGGAGCGAAAATGGTCGTTCAAGCCCTGAAAGATCAGGGCGTGGACACAGTCTTTGGCTATCCCGGCGGTGCCGTGCTGCCGATCTACGATGAGATTTTCCAGCAGAATGACATCCGGCACATTCTGGTGCGCCACGAACAAGGTGCTGTGCACGCCGCCGAAGGATACGCACGTTCCACCGGCAAAGTTGGTGTTGCGCTGGTGACGTCCGGCCCAGGTGCCACCAACGCAGTCACCGGTTTGACCGACGCTTTGCTGGATTCGATCCCAATTGTTGTCATTTCAGGTCAGGTTCCAACCTTTATGATCGGCTCTGACGCCTTTCAAGAGGCCGACACGGTGGGCATCACCCGCCCCTGTACCAAACACAATTGGCTGGCCAAAGACACCGCAAAGCTGTCAGAGACGCTGCATCAGGCATTCCATGTTGCGCGCTCTGGTCGTCCGGGTCCGGTGCTGGTGGATATCCCAAAAGACACGCAGTTTGCCTCTGCTGGCTACACCGAACCCCGCGCCGCGCGGGTCGATCATTACCAGCCGCAGCTTAAGGGTGACATTACAGAAATCACCGAACTTGTTGAATTGATGGAAAAAGCCAAGCGTCCGGTTTTCTATACCGGCGGTGGCGTCATCAATTCTGGCACTGCGGCAAGCCAGCTGCTGCGCGAACTGGTCGAAAGCACAGATTTCCCGATCACCTCAACCTTGATGGGTCTGGGCGCCTACCCTGCGTCTGGCAAAAACTGGCTGGGGATGCTGGGGATGCACGGGCTTTATGAGGCCAATATGGCGATGCATGACTGCGATCTGATGATCAACGTCGGCGCGCGCTTTGATGACCGGATTACGGGCCTGATCTCTGCCTTCTCGCCCAAGTCGAAGAAGGCGCATATCGACATTGATCCAAGTTCGATCAACAAGGTGATCCGCGTCGATGTGCCCATCGTTGGTGACGTGGCTCATGTGCTTGAAGATCTACTAAAGGTCTGGAAAGCACGCGGTCGCAAAACTAACAAAGAAGCACTGCAGAAATGGCATGCGCAAATTGCCGAGTGGAAAACCGTCCGCTGCCTCGATTTTACGCAAGAAGGGCCCACTATCAAACCGCAATACGCGCTTGAACGGCTTGAGGCTCTGACCAAAGACAAAGATCGCTATATCACCACCGAAGTGGGCCAACACCAAATGTGGGCGGCGCAATACCTTGGCTTTGAAGACCCGAACCGCTTTATGACCTCAGGCGGTCTGGGCACCATGGGCTATGGTTTCCCTGCTTCTATCGGAGTGCAGATGGCGCATCCGGATGGCCTTGTGATCAACGTGGCGGGCGAAGCCTCGTGGTTGATGAACATGCAGGAAATGGGCACCGCAGTGCAATTCCGCCTTCCTGTAAAGCAGTTCATCCTGAACAACGAGCGTCTGGGCATGGTGCGCCAGTGGCAGGAACTTCTGCATGGCGAACGCTATTCCCACAGCTGGTCCGAGGCCCTGCCCGACTTCGTGAAACTCGCCGAGGCCTTTGGTGCCAAAGGCATTCTTTGCTCAGACCCGAAAGATCTGGACGATGCGATCATGGAAATGATCAATCACGATGGGCCGGTGATTTTTGATTGCTTGGTTGAGAAACACGAAAACTGCTTCCCGATGATCCCGTCGGGCAAACCGCACAATGAAATGCTTCTGGGCGAAGCCTCCACCCAAGGTGCCATCGAAGCTGGCGGCGCGGTACTGGTGTAAGGAAAAGATCATGGCTGCTTTGAAAATCAAAAAGGGCTCCACGAGTCATTCCGCCTATAACCTGCGCCCGGATTTCTCCGACGTGGAAGAACGACATACGCTTGCGGTGGTTGTGGACAACGAACCGGGCGTTCTGGCGCGCGTCGTTGGGCTGTTCTCTGGTCGTGGCTACAACATCGAAAGCCTGACCGTGGCTGAGGTCGATCACACTGGTCACCAGTCCCGTATCACCATTGTCACCACAGGCACGCCGCAGGTGATTGAGCAGATCAAAGCGCAGTTGGGCCGCATTGTGCCGGTGCATGATGTGCATGACCTGACAGTCGAAGGCCCGTCGGTCGAACGCGAGTTGGGCCTATTCAAGGTTGCGGGCGAAGGCGAAAAGCGCGTCGAAGCGATGCGCATGGCAGAGATTTTCCGAGCCAATGTTGTGGACACCACGCTCGATAGTTTTGTGTTTGAAATCACCGGCGCGCCAGAAAAGATCGACGCATTCGCGGAACTGATGCGCCCACTGGGCCTGCAAGAGGTGGCGCGCACCGGCGTTGCGGCGTTGTCTCGCGGGAAACTTTAACTCCGCCAATATATCTTTTGATTCAGGGGGCTTAGGCCCCCTTTTTTATGTCCTAATCAACGCATATAGATGCCAGCTTGCATGCCCCAGAACGGGCAGTACAACAAATAACCCCAAAAATCCGGGCAGCATCGCCAAAAACAGCGCGACGGAAATTATGATGCCCCACACCACCATGGGTACGAAATTCGCGGTCACTGTTTGAAAGCTAGTGATCATCGCAGTCACAAAATCAACCTCCCGATCCAGCAACAGCGGTATCGAGATCACCACCAGCATATAAAGCAGCAGCGCAAATGCGCCTCCGACGGCAGAGCCAAACGCCAGCATCATTAGCCCATTTGCGCTTAGGTAGACCTCAAAACTGCTAGAGACATTGGTCATGGTCGATAGGCCCAGAAACAGCGCAAAGATCATATGCGCCAGGAAAAACCAAAACAGAAAGACAATAATGATCACGGCGCAAAGCGACGGCAATTGCCGCCGCCCTTGGTCCAGCACCACGCCAAAAATGCGCCGTGGCGAGGGCAGCCGCCCTTTCTGCCGCTGGCGCGATGCCTCGTACAGACCTGTGGCCGCAAAGGGGCC
Organism: Cognatishimia maritima; assembly: GCF_900129685.1. Classification (GTDB taxonomy): domain Bacteria; phylum Pseudomonadota; class Alphaproteobacteria; order Rhodobacterales; family Rhodobacteraceae; genus Cognatishimia; species Cognatishimia maritima. Next base: position 182,211 of record NZ_FQWM01000001.1, read on the forward strand.
CAGCAAAGGAAAGCCGATGGCTGCAAACACCAGCCAATAGGTCTGCCCGGTGGCCAGCGTGATCCAAGTGATGATCCAACCGCCCACGACATACACCGCCGCAAAAATCAGCCCGTAGATCGGCAATGCGCGAAAATCCTGCCATCCCAGCCTGACGGCTTCTTTCAAAGTGGAAAATCCCACGGCGCCCAATTCGGGCACCCCCAATGGCTTATCTAATGGCCGCTCAGGTGCCTCGTTCATACAACTCCTCCAGTGTATGTTCGCGCAATGCCATCAAACGCAAAAGCGCCCCGCAATGCAAGCGGAGCGCACAGCCCATTTTCATCTTTCCAAAAATACTCTGGGGTGAATTGGCGATCAGTCAAGACGGGCAAAGCCCCTCCTGACATCAAACGAACATTATTTATTCACCTTGTGCGTCAGCCCGGCTTTTGCCCGCCACATCCATTGCCAAAGTCGCTGCCATGAACCCGTCAAGGTCGCCGTCCAGCACACCCTTGGTGTCCGAGGTTTCGTGGTTTGTGCGCAGGTCTTTCACCATCTGGTAAGGCTGCAACACATATGACCGGATCTGGTTGCCCCAGCCTGCGTCACCCTTGTTTTCATGCGCTTCGTTGATGGCGGCGTTACGGCGATCTAACTCTTGTTGATAAAGCCGCGATTTCAGAGCCTTCATCGCGATGTCGCGGTTTTGGTGCTGCGACTTCTCGGAGGAGGTCACGACGATCCCGGTTGGGATGTGGGTGATCCGAACAGCGGAGTCGGTGGTGTTCACGTGCTGACCACCCGCACCGGATGACCGGTAGGTGTCGACACGAATATCAGACGGGTTCACCTCAATCTCGATATTGTCGTCGACCACCGGATAGACCCAGACCGAACTGAAAGAGGTGTGCCGTTTGGCGGCGCTGTCATAAGGCGAAATACGAACCAGCCGGTGCACGCCGCTTTCAGATTTCAGCCAGCCATAGGCGTTGTGGCCGGTGATTTTGTAAGCCGCCGATTTGATGCCCGCTTCTTCGCCCGGCGTCATGGATTGCAGCTCGACCGTATAGCCTCGCTTCTCGGCCCAGCGGACATACATACGCGCCAGCATTGACGCCCAGTCGCAACTTTCGGTGCCGCCCGCGCCAGAGTTGATTTCAAGGAACGTGTCGTTGCTGTCGGCTTCACCATCCAGCAACGCCTCCAGTTCTTTTTCTGCTGCCGTTTCTTTCAGGGCAAAAATCGCCTGTTCTGCGTCTTTGACGACTTCGGCGTCTTCTTCCATTTCGCCGAGTTCGATCATCTCGATGTTGTCGGAAAGATCGGTCATCAGTGCTTTCACGCCGTCAATGGCATCCACCAGCAACTGCCGGTCGCGCATCAATTTTTGCGCCGCCTCTGCGGCATCCCACAGGTTAGGGTCTTCGACGCGGGCATTGAACTCTTCCAGCCGGAATTCAGCCGTCTCCCAATCCAGACGCTGTTTCAAAAGCTCAATGGATTTCTCGATCTCAGCCACTGTGTTCTGAACTTCTGCGCGCATGGGAGGTCCTGTTTTTCGTTATGAGATCGGGTGATAAACCACCCCGAAGGCGCGAGCAAGATCGCCCTGCCCGTCGCCCTGAAATTAAAGCGGATTGTCAGTAAAGACCGCCAGAACTGACGGTGCCAAAGGTGGCGTCTGGCCCAACAACTGTGGTTTCACCGGTCGAGGTGGTCACCGCCTGCGGGCGCTCGATCACATCTTCAAACAGCGGTAGATTTGACCCCATGGCAAAGCCACCGTCAAAGCTGACACCAAAGATCGGTTCTTCGCCCAAACGGAAATACTCTGCCACGACACTTGGCCCAGAGGCGTCATCCGGCAGCCGCGCGCCAGTGAAACGGTCGATCTTGATGAATTGACCGCCGGGCGGGACGCGGAACTTGCCTGCACCGTATTTCTCAATCGCGGCGGACATGAATTCTTGGAAGACCGGACCACAGGTGTTGCCACCATAGGTGCCGCGCCCAAGGGGGCGTGGCTGGTCGTAACCAATATAGCAGCCTGCGACCATGGTGTTCGTGAACCCGATGAACCAAACATCGCGCGCGTCATTGGTTGTCCCGGTTTTACCGGCGACAGGAACGGGCAGGTTGATCGCCCCTGAAGCTGTTCCGCGATCCACAACGCCGCGCATCATAGAGGTCAGCTGATAGGCGGTTATCGCATTCATTACGCGTTCGCGGTTGCTGGTGATTTCAGGCGCGCGATCCGGCGCGATGCCGGGATTGGCACATTCCACACAGTCACGCTGATCATGGCGATAGATGGTTTGACCTTCGCGGTCCTGCACACGGTCCACCAGCGTTGGTTCTACGCGTTCGCCACCATTGGCAAACATCGCATAGGCCGAAACCATGTTGAACAGAGTGGTTTCCTCGGACCCGAGCGAGTTCGCAAGGTATGGTCCCATATCCTCATAGACACCAAATCGGCGGGCATAGTCGGCGATGACCTCCATGCCGACCTCTTGCGCCAATCGGATGGTCATCAGGTTCCGCGATTGTTCAATTCCGGTACGCAGGGGCGTCGGGCCGTAGAACTTGTTTGATGAGTTACGCGGTCGCCACAGGCCCTGCGGTGTGTTGATCTCAATCGGGGCGTCGATCACGATGGTCGCGGGTGAATATCCGCTGTCGAGGGCTGAGGCATAGACGAAGGGTTTGAAACTTGACCCCGGCTGGCGGCGCGCTTGCGTTGCCCGGTTAAAGACCGAATGCTGGTAGGAAAAGCCGCCCTGCAATGCAATCACGCGGCCATTGTTCACGTCCATCGCCATGAAGCCGCCCTGCACTTCGGGAATTTGGCGCAGCGACCAGCGCTGAAAATCACCATTCTCGTCGCGCAGCGCGCGGACCAGAACGACGTCGCCACGTTCCAAGATATGACCGGCCACCCGCGCCTGACGTCCAAGTGCCCCGTCTTCGAGTTGCTTCTTCGCCCAGGTCACATCGGCAGCGGAAATGAAATGCCCATCGGCATCGTCTTCGATATCCTCAATGCCGATCCGCGCATCGTTGTCCCCGACTTGCAAAACCACGGCCGGGTGCCATTTTCCATCAAGGTCGACGTCTCTTGGGATATCGACTCTGGCCAGTTCCGCGCGCCAAGTTGTTTCTTCGGCCAAGGCGTCTTCGGGCAGCTTCAACCCGGTTCCGCGCCAGACACCCTGCGCGCGGTCGTATTTTTCCAAGGCATGGCGCAACGCCGTCTCCGCAACATCTTGAAGTTCTGGATCAAAAGTGGCGCGTACCGCCATGCCACCCGTAAAGAATTCCTCTTCGCCAAAGTCGCGGCTGAGCTGGCGGCGGATTTCATCGGTGAAATAATCGCGCGGCGGCAGCGCAGCACGGAAACTGGTGTAATCGCCACCCTGAACTGAAAGTAATGGTTGAGATATAGCGATTTCATAATCGTTTTCAGGAAGATATCCGTTTTCCTTCATCTCTTTCAAAACAAAGTTCCGCCGACTGATGGCTTCGTCTTTATTGCGAACAGGATGCAGGTTCGATGGCTTCTTGGGCAGGGTCGCCAGATAGGCCGCTTCGTGCGGTAGCAACTCTGCAAGTGTTTTGTTGAAATAGGTCTGGGCAGCAGCGGCAACGCCATAGGAATTCTGCCCAAGGAAGATTTCATTTAGGTAAAGTTCCAAGATTTCTTCTTTATCCAGCACGCTTTCCACGCGGCTCGACAGGATCAATTCCTTAATTTTGCGTTCCGCCGAACGATCCCCGGACAAAAGGAAGTTCTTCATCACCTGCTGCGTGATGGTCGACGCGCCGCGGCACCCGGACCCACCAGATTGGGCGCATTGGAACGCAGCAATCGCAATGCCGCGCATATCGTAGCCATCGTGGGTGTAGTAATTTTTGTCTTCCGCAGAAATAAACGCCTGTTTTACCAGATCGGGAATGTCATCGGCTGGGACAAACAGACGACGTTCGCGCGCGAACTCATCGATGATCTTGCCTTCGCTGGAATAAATCCGGCTGATTGTCGGAGGGCTGTATTTGGCCAATGCTTCGGTGCTGGGAAGGTCTTTGCCATACACATAGAACACCGCGCCGATGGACAAGGCGACAACAGCCGCGCCCATGGTAATGAGCGTGAAGATGCTGCCGAGAAAGGACAGAATAAAGCGTGTCACCGGGGCCCCCACGTGGTCTAGCCACCTTATAGTCTGTCCCAATCTATGGGTCAAAACACTTGGCAGTGAAATTCGGGCAAATTTCCGCTGTTTTTATTGCCTTACAAGGTCCCGCGCGGCTTTGTCGGCGATCACCCAGGCCTGCAACCCATCGCGAATGCCCTCGGCGACGCGACTGCGCCAATCGGAATCACGCAGGTTTTCAAGATCACGATCCGAGGACATAAACCCCACTTCGATCAGGACCGAGGGGATGTCAGCGGCCTTCAAGACCGAAAATCCGCCTTGCCGATAAGGCTTGTTGTTCAACGTTCCGATGGTGCCTTTCATGCCCAAGACCATCGCCTGCGCCAGTCGTTCAGACCGGGGCGCAGTTTCCTGCCGAACCAGATCAAGCAGCACATTTGCGATCAGGTCGTCCGTGCCTGTGAGGTCGACGCCAGCCAAGACATCGGACCTGTCGTGCCGTTCAGCGAGATATTGCGAGGCCGCGTCAGAGGCTTCATCGGAGAGCGTATAGACCGTTGCGCCATGGGCATGGCCCTGTTGCACAGTGTCGGCATGCAACGAGATGAAAACATCCGCGCCAACCTCATGTGCCATCGCGACGCGGCCTTCCAGCGAAACAAACATGTCCTCATTGCGGGTCAGGATCACCTCGAATCCGCCTGAACGGCGCAACGTGTCACGAATTTCGCGCGCCAAGGTCAGCATCAACGTCTTTTCCTGCACCTCTCCGCGCTCTGCCCCCGGGTCGACGCCGCCATGGCCGGGATCAAGCACAACCACTATTGGCGCCCAATCCGGTTTCGGTTTGCGTTTGGTGTCTGTTGTTACGGCAGGCGGCAGGTCCCAACGCGGGTCGCGCGGGGCACCGGCATTTGCGGCGAAGTCTGCTGCATTTGTTGCGAACATTTTTACGGACAAATGTGCCTGACCGCTCACCTCATCGACAGTCATCCCGGCGCTGTCGATGGCCATGGGCCGGCTGAGGTCGGCCACGAGGCGGCTCCACCCCGGGCGGTAGCTGCCAACGCGCACGTTTGAAACCGCCTCACCCTGTCGCAGGGTTTCACCGCTTATCCCGCCCCAATCAACTTCGCGGAAGTCGACCACCAGACGGCGCGGTTCATCCAAGGTGAAGACACGCCAAGGGATGCCCTGTGACAAAGACAAGTCAATGTCCGCCCCATTGCCGCTGTCGGTGATGGCGCTACGGTCGACATTCAGGCGGGCGAGGCCACTAAATTCCTGCGCAGAGGCGGTTTGCACCCAAATCCCCGCGATCACGATGGCCGCTGCCTTAACGAAACTGTTCATTCACCTGCTCTTATTCTTATTGGCCACAACGGGACCTCTGTTCAGCAGAGTGTAACCGCTGCGGCGACGCCAGAAAACTGTGATCTTACGAAAGGTCGGCGGGCCTTTGCTGCCCGGCCCGGCCTTCACGGGGTTGTTGGTTGATTTCCTTGGGGATTTCTCGCTTAGTGGCACCATGATGGGCAAGGTAAATTACCGGTATGTGACGACCGGGCTGCGACAGTTCACGTTTGGCGTTGTGTGTGTGACAATGTTGGCGCTCGTGGCGGCCCCTGCCCGCGCGGTGTCATTGCTCCGAGACCCGGATATTGAGAACGCCCTTAACCAGATCGCACGTCCGATTTTGAATGCGGCAGGCTTGGGCAGCAATGTACGTGTGCTGGTGGTGCACGACTCGTCGCTAAATGCCTTTGTTGTCGATACACAGCATATCTTTATTCACTCAGGCCTTTTGCTGCGGATGGAAAACGCCGACATGCTGCAAGCCGTCATCGCCCATGAGGCCGCGCATATTGCCAACGGTCATCTGGCGCGGCGGCATCAGAATATCGGGACTGCAAAAACCGTTGCCGGGCTTGGCATTGCGCTTTCGGCAATTGCAGCAGCGGCGACCGGAAACAGCGAAGCAGCCGCTGGCGCCGCCTTTGGCATCACAAATTCCGCGCAGCGTGTGTTTCTGTCTCATACCCGTGCCGAGGAAGCGTCGGCAGATAAATCGGGGCTGTCCTATATGGTCCGTGCGGGCGCAGACACGCAGGGGGCCGTTGATGTCTTTGAACTTTTTCGTGGGCAAGAACTGCTGAAGAACTCGCGTCAAGATCCCTATGTGCGGTCCCACCCCCTGACCCGCGACCGGCTGCGCAGCGCCAAGGCTGCGGCGGATGCCTATGCGGGCAAGGCTCTGCCTGACGCGGCCAAGGCCTATTGGTTTGGGCGGGCAAAGGGAAAACTGTCTGCCTTTATCCGCAATCCAAAATGGACAATAGGTCGGTTGAAAGACAGCCCAAGTGAAGATGTGCGCCTCATGCGCGAAGCCGTGGCGCTGCACCGGCAGTCAAAGACAAGCAAAGCTGTTGCGACATTGGACAAGGCCTTGGCCCTGCGCCCCGGCGACCCCTATTATTACGAACTTCGTGGCCAATTTTTGATCGAGAGCCGCGATGCGCGTGGGGCTGCCGCCTCTTACAAGCGCTGTGTGGATCGGTTGTCGGGCAACGCACTTTGCTTGGGAAGTTATGGGCGGGCCTTGTTGGCCGCAGGCGACGCGCGTTCAGCGCTAGGGGCTTTGGAAAAGGCGCGCAGCCTTGATTTTCGCGATTCCCGCATCCTGCGTGATTTGGCCAGTGCCTATGCGCAAACTGGCAATCCCGGCATGGCGTCCGTTGCCGCGGCTGAAAGATACGCCTTGCAGGGGCGGATGAAAGATGCAGGTATTCAGGCCAACCGCGCAGCAGGTCTATTGCCCGAAGGATCGGGCGGCTGGCGTCGCGCACAGGATATCATTTCGGCCGCCAAGCGCGCCGAGAAAAAGAAATAACAGGAGACTGAGTATGAAAACCCCTATCCTCGCGGCGGCCTTTGCCCTTTTGGCCCTTCCGGGTCAGGCGCTGGACATCAATGCGATGACCGACGAAGAGCGCGCGATATTCCGTGAAGAGGTGCGGGCCTATCTGCTCGACAATCCTGAGGTCATTATGGAAGCGGTTTCGGTTCTGGAACAGCGTCAGGCACAAGCCGAAGCGCAGCGAGATTTCACGTTGGTTTCGGCCAACGCCGCAGACATTTTTGAGGATGGCTTTAGTTGGGTTGGGGGCAACCCGGATGGCGATATCACATTGGTTGAATTCGTCGATTACCGCTGCGGCTACTGTCGTCGTGCGCATGACGAGGTCAAAGACCTCATCACGGCCGATGGCAATATCAAGATCATAATGAAAGAGTTTCCGATCCTAGGGGAGGCTTCTGTCGTAAGCTCTCAATTTGCAATTGCCGTCAAACAACTCGCGGGTGCAGATGCCTATGAGGCCGCCCATGATGCGCTGATCACTATGCGCGCGAATGCGACAGAGCCGCGCCTGCGCCGTCTGGCGGAGACGCTGAACCTCGATGCTGACGCTGTGATGAGTCACATGAAAAGCGCAGCAGTGAATGACGAGATAGAGAAAACGCGAGAGTTGGCGCAACGGTTGCAGATCACAGGCACACCCACTTTTGTTTTCGACGATGAACTTGTGCGCGGCTATCTGCCTTTGCCACAAATGCAGCAAGTTGTTGCAGCCAAACGTGGCTGAGCGCAGTACCTAATCAAAGCACCCTATTCCGCTGCCGTTTCCTTGGCAGCGGTTTCTTCGGTAGCACGTTCTGCATCAAGTTGTTCGGCCTTGCGCTCTACCTGCTCAACGATGTGATCAATCATTTGATCATTGCTCAGCTTGTGGCTTTGCTTTCCGGCCAGATAGACCATGCCAGAACCCGCGCCGCCGCCGGTAAAGCCAACGTCTGTCATCAGCGCTTCGCCCGGCCCGTTGACCACGCAACCGATGATCGAGAGGCTCATGGGTGTCTTGATGTGCTCTAGCCGTTTTTCCAGCGCCTCAACGGTTTTGATCACGTCAAACCCCTGTCGCGCGCAGCTTGGGCAACTGATAATATTGACCCCGCGATGGCGCAGGCCAAGGGATTTCAAGATTTCAAAGCCGACTTTGACTTCTTCGACCGGGTCCGCAGACAGGCTGACGCGCAGCGTATCGCCGATCCCCATCCACAAAAGCTGGCCAAGGCCGATGGCGGATTTAATGGTGCCGGACACAAAGCCGCCCGCCTCTGTGATGCCAAGATGGATCGGCGCATCTGTGGCCTCTGCCAGCATCTGATAGGCGGCAGACGACATAAAGACATCAGAGGCCTTTACGCTGATCTTGAATTCGTGAAAATCGTTGTCCTGCAGGATCTTAATATGGTCGAGCCCCGATTCCACCATCGCGTCGGGGCAAGGTTCTCCGTATTTCTCGAGCAGATGTTTTTCCAGCGATCCGGCGTTCACGCCGATGCGGATGGAACACCCGTGGTCCTTGGCCGCCTTGATCACTTCTTTGACGCGCTTGTCGTCGCCAATGTTGCCGGGATTGATCCGCAGACAAGCCGCGCCTGCCTCGGCCGCTTCGATGGCGCGTTTATAGTGAAAGTGGATGTCAGCCACGATGGGCACCGGGCTTTCACGGGTGATTTCGCGCAAGGCTGTGGTTGCCGCGACATCCGGTGCGGAAATGCGCACGATGTCGGCCCCTGCCTCTGCCGCCGCCAATACCTGTTCCAAGGTCGCTTTGACATCGCCACTATCTGTATTGGTCATGGTCTGCACCGCAATCGGAGCGTCACCACCAACGGGGACATTGCCCACCATGATCTGGCGCGACTTGCGGCGTTCAATGGTGCGCCAAGGACGGATGTGGTTCACAGACATGAAAAAGCCCCGTTCGGATACCGATGGGGCCTATGTAATCTGCCCCTTGTGCGGGGGCAATGTGCCATTCAAGAAAAGGCGCTATTCTGCTGTGTCTGTGGTCTGCGCCTCGGCAACAGCAATAAAGTCGGCCAAGGCTTGATCCCCCGACAGATCGGCCACCGCAAAGTCCTGCTGAACCGCATCGATGCCAATCTCAAGATTGCGCACAACGCTTGATCCAGCCCCGGCTGGGCCGCGAATTTCGCCATTCAGCTTGAAATAGATCGAGCCAGACATGCCTGCCTGCAGAGTTGGTGCCATTTCGGTGGCAGGAACTGTGAATTCTTCGCCGGCGTCCATGGTTTTTTCAAAGAGAACAGACCCATCTGCAGAGCGCACACGCACCCAAGCGGGGCGCACGGCAAACATCACAACCTCAGGGTCAGCTTCTTCCAGAACCTGCGGGATTGCTGGCACAATCGGAATGTCGACTTCGGCAACCTGCAGCACAGGGGGTGCTGGTGTGAAACTGCCAATGGACTGCGGGTTCAGTGTCGAAATCGGTGCGTCGCGGGCGACAAGCACCGGCACATCCAAGGCTTGCGGGCGATATAAGCGATCCAGCTGCGTTTCTGGCGGTGTGAACACGCCGCTTGCATCAGCAGATTGGGTGACAGCATTCGCGTCACTGAGTGGATCAAGGTCGGACAGGACAACCGGCGTTTGCTCTACCGGCGCAAGGCTGACGCGTTGGATTTCGTTCAATACGCTCCAGCCGCCGTAGCCAATTCCACTGATCAGCGCGAGCAGAACAAGCGAAGAGCCGATAGCACGTGCTTCAATCCGCGACAGGATGGAATCCTGCGCGGGTAAAAACGGTGCGTTCTGAGAGCCAAAAGGATCACGATCGACAGGTGCAATCAGCACCTTGTCATCCTTGCGTTTCCCGGAGGCTTCGGCCGACATGCCATGCGCGGTCTGAAACCCGCTTTCCAGGCAGAATTTCGCAAAGGTCTCATCCGGGCTCATGCCCAAATAGCGCGCGTATGACCGCACGTAACCGGCAATAAACCCCGGCGTTTCAAAGGCCGAGGGATCAGAGTTTTCTATGGCGGCGATGTAGGAGGCTTTGATGCGCAGTTCGCGTTGAACGTCCAAAAGGGATTTACCCATGGTGGCCCTTTCGCCACGCATTTGGTCCCCTAGCCGGAAATCATAGTCGTCAAATCCTTTTGGCCCTTCTGCGGCAGCCTCGGATTCGCGCCATTTGCGCCTGATCATGCTTACGCCTCACTGCTTTACGGTCCGAGTTTTGTCCCCGATTCGAACCGCCCCCAAGTTTATTGAGACCAAGATAACACAGTGCAAGAATATTTGCACGATTTGGCGTTATCAGCCGGCGAGTTCGGCGCGATTCAGCGCACAGTGCGACCACAGTTCGTCCATTGCACGCACCAACGCATCAATCTCTTTCGGGCCGTGCACCGGAGATGGCGTAAAGCGCAGTCGCTCGGTGCCGCGTGGCACCGTTGGATAATTGATCGGCTGCACGTAAATCCCGTGATCTTCCAACAACATATCGCTGAGTTTCTTGGTGTGAACAGGGTTGCCGACAATCACGGGTACAATATGCGTGCCATGGTCAATGATGGGCAAACCCAAGCCCTTGAGACGCATTTTCAGGATCTTGGCCTGAAGTTGGTGCTGATCCCGCAGCGTCTGATCTTGTTTCAGATGCGCAATGGATGCCGCCGCCCCTGCTGCCACAACCGGTGGAAGCGATGTCGTAAAAATAAAGCCCGGCGCATAAGAGCGGATCGCGTCACACATCTGCGCGCTGGCGGCGATATAGCCGCCATGCACACCGAATGCTTTGCCCAATGTGCCGTTGATAATGTCGATCCGGTCCGTCAGCCCGTCGCGCTCTGACACGCCACCACCCCGTGGGCCATACATGCCGACCGCATGCACTTCGTCCAGATAGGTCAGCGCGCCGAACTCTTCAGCAAGATCGCAGATTTCTGCAATCGGACCGATGTCGCCATCCATGGAATAGACGGATTCAAAGGCAATCAGCTTGGGTGCCGCAGGATCATCCGCTTCAAGCAAGGCACGCAGATGTGTCATGTCGTTGTGGCGGAACACGCGCTTCGCGCCACCGTTGCGGCGAATGCCTTCAATCATCGACGCATGATTCAACTCATCCGAATAGATGATCAGACCCGGAAACAGCTTTGGCAGCGTCGAAAGCGTCGCATCATTGGCGATATAGGCGCTGGTGAACAGCAGCGATGCTTCTTTTTGGTGCAGGTCGGCCAATTCGGCCTCAAGCCGTTTGTGGTAGACCGTTGTGCCTGAGATATTGCGCGTCCCGCCGGACCCTGCGCCAGTTGCGTCCAGTGCTTCGTGCATCGCGTCCAGAACCACCGGATGCTGCCCCATGCCCAGGTAGTCATTGCCACACCAAACGGTGATCGGCTGCTGCGTGCCGTCTGCCTTGTTCCAGATCGCATGCGGGAATTGGCCCTTTTTGCGTTCAATATCAATGAACGTGCGATAGCGGCCTTCTTCGTGAAGACGGTTCAAGGCGAGATCGAGTTTCGCGGAATAATCCATTCCGTTCCTCCGGTTTGCTGGCGCGCCGCTTGCGACCCAGGGATTCGCCCGAAGACGAAATTTCTTTGGTTCTTGGATATAATGCGCGTTTTCGTTCAAGGCCAGAATACAATTCCCCCCTCGCGACACTTTGATCCACATCAACTGCGCTGGACAGTCTGGATCAGACTGTTAGGTTTCCGAAAACGACCACGATGTTTCCGAAAGTAAACCCCATGACCCTTGAAAACGTCCTCTCGCGTATCGACGCAGAAATGCCCGCCGCCACGGACCGCTTGCTGGACCTGCTGCGCATTCAATCCATTTCAACCGATCCGGCCTACAAAGCCGAATGTGACCGCGCCGCAGATTGGCTGGTGGCTGATCTCGCCTCTATCGGAGTGCAGGCCGCAAAACGCGCCACGCCTGGCCATCCGATGGTCGTTGGGCATGTCGACGGCGATGGTCCGCATGTCTTGTTTTACGGCCACTATGACGTGCAACCTGTTGATCCGCTGGATCTTTGGGACAATGACCCCTTTGATCCGCAGATCGAAGAAACACCAAATGGCGCCGTCATTCGGGGCCGAGGGTCGTCAGATGACAAAGGCCAGTTGATGACCTTTGTCGAAGCCTGCCGCGCATGGAAAGCCGAACATGGCTCCCTACCCTGCAAAATCACCTTCTTCTTTGAAGGCGAAGAAGAAAGCGGCTCGCCCTCTTTGGTGCCCTTCATGGAAGAAAACGCCGAGGAGTTGAAATCAGACATCGCGCTGATCTGCGACACAGGGTTGTTCCAATCCAAAACACCCGCCATCATCACTTCCCTGCGGGGTCTGTTGGGCGAAGAGATTACCATCAAAGCCGCCAACAAAGACCTGCATTCCGGTATGTTCGGTGGGGTCGCCATGAACCCCATTCGCGTCTTGACCAAGATCATCGCAGGCCTGCATGACGAGAGCGGGCGCGTGACAGTGCCGGGTTTCTATGACGGCGTGCCAGAATTGCCCGAAGACCTCGCCGCTCAATGGCAGGCTTTGGCTTTTGATCACGCGGCTTTCCTTGGCGATGTTGATCTCTCGGTCCCGGCAGGTGAGCAGGACCGCACTCCGCTTGAAATGATCTGGTCGCGCCCGACTTGTGAAGTAAACGGCATTACTGGCGGCTATACCGGCGAAGGGTTCAAAACCGTTTTGCCCGCACAGGCCTCTGCCAAAATCTCTTTCCGACTGGTGGGTGATCAGGACCCGCACAAAATCCGCGAAAACTTCCGCGCCTATGTCGAAAGCTGCCTGCCCGCCGATTGTACAGTCGACTACAAAGGCCATGGCAACTCTCGTGGGTCGGTGATGGCGACAGATCACCCGGCCTTTGAACAGGCCCGCGTTGCGCTTTCTGACGAATGGCCAGAGGCCGCGGCTTTTGCAGGCTGCGGTGGATCGATCCCCATCGCCGGCCATTTCAAAAAAATCCTCGGCACTGACGCCATGCTGATCGGCTTTGCCAAGGATGATGACCAAATTCACTCGCCCAATGAAAAGTATGACGTCGAAAGCTTTCACAAAGGCATACGCAGCTGGGCACGTATTCTGGATGCGATGACCCGCGCCTGACCGATCCAGAACGATAGGCTGTCCTGTCAACCATTTAATTGCGCGCTTAACCCGATAGTTGGGCGCGCAACTTTTTGGAATCATGTAGGAAAATCAAGTCGCATGTGGTTTGTGAAATTCTTTTGAAGAATATGCGAATTGCCCCTTGCACCCCCTGCCTGCTTTTGAGTAAACAGCGCCTCACGGAGAGGTGGCCGAGTGGTCGAAGGCGCACGCCTGGAAAGTGTGTAGGCGGGAGACCGTCTCCAGGGTTCGAATCCCTGTCTCTCCGCCATTACCCTAAAAAGCTGAATGAATTGCGAAAGATGTGCCTTGCCGGCACGTTCTCAGTATTCCAACAACAAATTCACCCGCCGGTTTTGCCGTCCCTTGTTTTCGATCTTGCCAAGTTGCACGTGGCCGATTTCTCCGGTGCGGGCGACGTGGGTGCCGCCGCAGGGTTGCAGATCGACTTGCTCTGCGCCCTCTCCGATACGGATGAGACGGACGCGCCCGTTGCCGCGCGGGGGTTGCACGGACATGGTTTTGACAAGGCTCGGATTGGCATCAAGCTCTGCGTCGGTGATCCAATCCTGCGTTACAGGTAGATCCTGCGCGATCAATTGGTTGAGTTGGTGTTCGATAAAGTCTTTGTCCGTCAGGGCCTCTGGCATATCGAAATCCAACCGGCCTTTTTCTGTGCCGATGGATCCGCCCGTGACAGGCAGCGGGATCACGACGGATAACAGATGCAGCGCCGTGTGGACGCGCATATGGCGGTAGCGGCGTTCCCAGTTGAGGCGTTGGATCACTTCGCTGCCCACAGGCGGCAGAGCGACGGGTTCGGCGGGAACAAGGGCGATATCATCGTTGCCTGCTTTGACAGCTGTGGCAATCGAAAGGGTGCCGGTGCCCCAAACCAGATGCCCGCTGTCGCCCGGTTGACCACCGCCGGTTGGGTAGAAAACGCTTGTATCCAGGATGATTCCGCCCTCGGGCGTATGTCCGACAACTGTTGCGGTGGTTTCGCGCAAGTAGGCGTCGTCGCGGAACAGGTTTTGGGTCATTCTGCGTCGTCTTTCTTGTCGTCTTTTGGCGCGGTCTCTGGTGTGACGGGCGGGCCAACAGGCGTTTCTGGCTGCGCATTTGGGCGCAATGTTTCCGGGTTGCGGAGCCAGATATCTGTCTGAGCAAAGGGAATCTCGATGCCTTCATCCATAAAGCGTTGGGCAATGCTGTGGTTGAGGTCGGAATGCACCACCATCATCAGGTTGATGTCACGTAGGATCGCGCGGATTTCGAAGTCAAGCGAACTTGCCCCGAACCCGCGGAACAGCACAGCCGGCTCCGGGTAGGACATGATGGTTTGATGTGAGGCGGCAATCTCTTTCAAAATCTTTTCGACGCGGCGCGGATCGGTGCCATAGGCGACCCCCACGGGCACGATCAATCGCCCGATCGTATTGCCGCGCGTGTAATTGGTGACAACGCCGCTGACGAGGTCGGCGTTTGGAATGATGACATCGGTGCGGTCAAAGGTTTCCATGCGGGTGGAGCGCACAGAGATATCGCGCACATAGCCCATATTGCCGTTGACCTCGATCCAGTCACCTTCAGAGACCGGACGTTCGATCAGCAAGATGATGCCGCTGACGAAGTTTGAAACCACGTTTTGCAGGCCGAAACCAATGCCGACCGACAACGCACCAGCGACAAGTGCGATGGAACTGAGGTCTACGCCCGCCGCATTGATCGCAATCAGCGCGGCGAGGAAAATACCGATATAGCCAAGTCCCGCAACAATGGCGTTCTGTCCACCAAGGTCGAGTTTGGTCTTGGGCAGGATCGTGTTCTTGAGAGCGCCCTGCGCCAGCCGTGTCATCGTGTAGCCCA
This sequence comes from Cognatishimia maritima, assembly GCF_900129685.1. Lineage (GTDB taxonomy): Bacteria > Pseudomonadota > Alphaproteobacteria > Rhodobacterales > Rhodobacteraceae > Cognatishimia > Cognatishimia maritima. The sequence goes on from NZ_FQWM01000001.1 coordinate 197,234, forward strand.
CGATGAAAATCAGCAGGAAGGTAAAGAAATCCATCGGCGAGAGGCGCGTTTCGCCAAATTGCACCCCGTCTGACATTGTGCGCCAAAGTTCCGCAAGATCAGAGGCACGGGCACCCCAGACGAGCGCAAGCACGGGAAGTGATGCAATGGCGAGCATACCGCCCATCAAGACCGGGATCAGACTGTCTCGCCCATTGTCCGCTGCCCCGGTGACAAGGGCAAACACCAACATTACCACTCGCTGTAGGATGACAACAGCCGCAAGCACTTGCAGCGTTGTGATGGCCGGGAAGATAATGCGCTGGCTCGCGTTGAAATAGCCAACTATGGCAAGGGCTACACCGAACACTGCAACCGCATTTAAGGCGCGCGCCAAAAGGCTGATCAAGCGATCCGTCGGAGAGGCCGTATCATCCGTCTCACGTTGTTTCAACAACTGGGCCAGACGCCACAATGCAAAGCATGCGACCACAAATACCGGCAGATAGATCACCGCCGCGGTGGCGTCCGACCACCGGTCGTGTTCGGCGATTGCAGCCAGCAAAACCTGTAGCGCCAACACAGCCCCAAGCACGCTTGAGTAGACCCGACCTGCGGCGCGTTGGTCGTCTGACAATTTGATCAGCGGCTCGATCTTGACTGTTTTTGGAAAAATTTGTGCTGCCAACCAAATTGAAGCCAGGAACTGAAACCCCGCCCAAATTAGATTCGACAAGAACAACTCTCCGCGCAGTCCTGGCAGATCGGTTGCATAGGCCGCCAAGATCAGGGCTTGCAGCCCGACCAATGGCAAAAGGACCTGGCCCAAAGAGACGGCGAGCCCTGCGAGCCAGTGCCCAACGGATGAAGATCTGACCTGTATCTTTTGGGATAGCCGATCAAACCACGCCCGACTGCGTGCCAAAAGCAAAAAAGCGACAGCTAAGAGGAAGATAACCTCCGGTGCGTTCGCGCGCATTTCGGCCTGCTGGATCGGGTTTTTCCACGCAACGACGCTTTCATTCCAAGTAGCATGTGCAGAGGTCACGAAGTGTTCGAATGCTTCTGGCCAATGAGCTGGGTTTAGCGGCGAAGGACCACGTTGCACCAATCGGTCTGACTGGCGGTCACGAATGATTTCGTCGATCCCATTGATCAGCGCGTCGGCCTCTGTATAGGCCACTTCAGCCGATTGCACCGGCGCGCGAAGTGCCGAAAGGCTGGCGTTCAAAGAACTGCGTTGGGTCGCAATTTCAGCGGGTTCTTCGCCATCCTCCGGGGCTTTGCCCAAGGCAGCGAGCTGACTGTTGACGACCTCAATCGCTTTGGCATTCGTGTCTCGGGCTTTGTCAAATTTGTCGCGCCACTCCACCAGTTGTGATCGCAGTTCTCCCAATGCTACGTCACTTGCGCGGCCCGCTTCAATCGCTTCGGTCGAACGCGCGGCCACATCCTGCCAAGACGCGTAGTCTGGCGTTGTGGCTGTTTGTGCCCAAAGAAAAACCGTGCTGATGAGGACCAGCACGGTTGCAGTGAAAACGCGGAACGCGTTGATCATGGTGGCCCTCATACGTCTTCGAATACGCCCGGAATGCTTTGCGGCCCTGCGGTCAACCAGCTTGGCGTTGGCAGGCCTTTGGATTTCAGGAAGTCCGGGTTGAAGAGTTTGGATTGATAACGTGTGCCATAGTCACAAAGCATGGTCACAATGGTATGACCCGGCCCCATGTCTTTGGCCATTTTGATCGCGCCAGCAACGTTGATGCCAGAGGATCCGCCAAGGCACAGCCCTTCGTCGGTCAAGAGATCAAAGACCACCGGAAGCGCTTCTTCGTCGGTCACTTGATAGAGCATATCAGGTGTGAAGCCTTCGAGGTTCGCGGTCACACGCCCCTGCCCGATGCCTTCGGTGATCGATGTGCCCTCGGCATTGGCAGCACCATCACGATATATAGTGAACATACCAGAGCCCATCGGGTCAGAGAGGGCGACTTTGACGCCTTTGGGCTGCAGGGCTGCGCCAACACCGGCAAGGGTGCCACCAGATCCAACAGCGCAGACAAAACCATCAACTTTGCCGCCGGTTTGATCCCAGATCTCAGGGCCAGTGGTTTCAACATGCGCCTGGCGGTTTGCGACGTTGTCAAACTGGTTCGCCCAGATTGCGCCGTTGGCCTCGGTCTTGTTCAGCTCTTCGGCAAGTCGGCCAGAATAGCGCACGTAGTTGTTCGGGTTCTTGTAAGGCGCTGCTGGCACCTGCACGAGCTCCGCCCCCGCAAGGCGGATCATGTCTTTCTTTTCTTGGCTTTGCGTCTCGGGGATGACGATCACGGTATTGAAACCCATCGACGCGCCCACCAGCGCAAGGCCGATCCCAGTATTGCCTGCGGTGCCTTCAACAATTGTGCCGCCCGGGCGCAGGTCGCCGCGCGCGATGGCATCTTTGATAATGTAAAGCGCCGCGCGGTCTTTGACCGATTGACCGGGGTTCATAAACTCGGCTTTGCCCCAGATCTCGCACCCGGTTTCTTCACTGGCCTTGTTCAGGCGGATGAGAGGGGTGTTGCCGATCGCATCGGCGAGGTTGCGAGGGTTACGCATAGGAGCGCCTTTCGAGTCATATTTCAAAACGTCTTCCGCCCTGTCTATGGAAAAGGCGGTGTGAACTCAAGCCGATGCACGCAGCCGATCACGGTGTCGTGCCAGCCAAAGCGCTGCCAGAACCAGCGGTGCATTTGCTGCCCCGTAATTGTCGACCATATCCATAAGCGCCTCAAACGAAAAAAGATGCGAACGGATGTCTTCGGCTTCGTGATCAAGCCCGGCAACCCCAGTGATGTCATCCGGCAGATCGGCCTCCCCCACAAAAATGTGAAAGAACTCTGTATTACATCCTGGTGAGGCATAAACCTTGGCAATCGGGTGCAGCGTTTCGACGGTCACCCGTGCCTCTTCCCAGGCTTCGCGACGGGCAGATTGTTCGGGCGTTTCGCCTGCATCGATACGGCCAGCGACAGGTTCCAGCATCCATGGGTTCGGGTCGTGACGTGCCCATGGGCCTGCGCGGAATTGTTCGATCAACAGGACGCGGTCGCGTTTGACATCATAAGGCAGCAACAGCGCGGCATCCGTGCCGACAAAGACTTCGCGCTGCACATTTTCAACTTTGCCACCGCCAAATGCGCGGTGGCTTAATGTGTGCTGCTCTAGCGTGAAATAGCCCGCGTGTTTGACCTCCATCAACGTGTCAGTAACATCCGCGCGGGTGTAGCCACTGGGACTAAGGGAGTAGGATCGCGCCTGAGCGCTGAGACGAGAGGCCGCGCGACCGCGGATGGTCGGGAACATGAAATCCAGATCTTTGTCGGATTTCTCGCCAAAATAGCTCATCACTTCCTTGGCGGCCAAAGTTGTCAGATCGCCCCATTTGCTTTGCCAGTCCTCGAAACGCCAAGGTCCGGCAGCTTTCAGTCGCCCGGGCATCGGGAAATAGACCCTAGCTGAGACTGTCGTGCCCTCCGTTTGAATGTCGATGGGCGTCAGCGAATAGTCAAAGCCGCCTTCATAGAAGTTGAGCCGTGCGACCTCCTCGTCTGTAATATCTTCGACAAGAATGCCCTCGGCACCACGTCCGCCAAACACGATAACGGGAAAATCGGCGCCTTCTACGGCGCAGGCGCTATAGCCTTCGGCAATGCCGTGGCGATACAAATTGGGGTCCAGTGCACGTCCGAGAACTGTCTCCAGCAGCGGAATGTGCCGGAGGGTTCCGTAAAAAAAGAATGTCGACAAATCTATCTCCAGCGTCGGGAGGTGGCTTCGGCCAAAAGGCCGCTAAAAACCGCGCCACCCAGTAACGTCATCAAAATATTGGGTCGTAGCAGCAGAAGGCCATTCTCGGTCATCATCGAAAAGATCGATTGGATTGCCTCGGAAACGCTATCATAACGAAGGCTGCGCGAGTTTTCGAACATGATCCAGAAGGCGTGCACAAAGAGCACGACCAGAACCATGGCGATCATCCCAGTCAGCCCGCCATTGATCCCGGACAATACACCACGCCCGGCTTTGGCCCCGATCAGCTTCCACCCAATGATGGCGGCGATACCAGCGTTGAAAAACGAAAAATAGCCGAAATCGGTGCCTTCCGGCATCAAGGGTTTGAACTGCTCTGACGCCACAAAGGCGACCAGCGCAAGCGCAATGGCGGACATGAGTTTGGCGGCTGTTGGCATTGTTGACCTGTTTCACTGACCCCTAGGGCAAAACTACCGTCAGCGGGGTTGGCAATGCAAGCCTTGAGGGGCATCGCCAGCCCGTACCGGTGGACGTTTCAGAGGAATTCGTCCAGCGCGGCCATCAGCTTTTGAATATCGGTTTGATCTGTGTAATGCACAAAACTCAGACGCAGGACGCCGGGATCAGCAGGCACTTTTTGCGCTTCAAGTGCGCGGACGGCATAGAAACCACCTGCCCCAGCCATGATGCCGCGTGTCGCAAGTTTGGCCGCAATCTCTGCCGGATCAGACTGACACGCCAGCGCCACGGTCGGTGCGCGGGATTGGGCATCTTTTGGGCCAAGGACACGCACGCTGTTCTTTGTCCCCAAATAGTCCAGCAAAGGCTGCAACAGCGCGGTTTCATGCGCCCGCATTAGGTTATGAACGCCTTCTGCTTTCTCTGTCGGTTTGCCAAAGATACCATGCGTCTCTGCTAAGGCCTCAAAGTAGTCCACCATCCCGGCGCAGGCTGCGACCTGCGCGTGATCGGGGCCTGCGGGTGTAAAGCGCTTGTAAAGTGTATCGGCGTTAAAAAAGTGCCCCTGATTTGGGAGCATCTGCCCAAGGTTCCGCCGGATGGCCATGATCCCTTGGTGCGGGCCATAGGTTTTGTAGGCCGAGAAAAGGTAAATATCCGCGCCAAGTGAGCCGACATTTGGCAAACCATGCGGCGCATAGCTGACCCCATCAACGCAGACAAAAGCCCCTGCGGCATGGGCAAGCGCGGTGATTTCCACGACCGGGTTGATCTCTCCGACGACGTTGGAGCAGTGCGGGAAGCATACGAGCCGCACGTTTTCATCAAGCAGCGCTTGCAGATCCTTTGGATCAAGGTGGCCCGTTTCAGGATTAATGTGCCATTCGCGCACCTCAATGCCCGCATCGGCCAACCTGCGCCAAGGGCCGGTGTTGGCCTCATGGTCCTGATCCGTCACGATGATCGCTTCACCCGGAGACATCCATTGCCGAAAGGCCTGCGCCAGAACGTAGGCGTTTTGGGTAGTGGATGGCCCAAAGCTGACTTCGTCGGTCTCTAGCCCCATCCATTCTGCAAGACGCGCGCGGGCTTCGTCCATCTCTTCACCTGCAAGGCGGCTGGCCTCATAGGGCGCATAGGGCTGCACCTTGCGCTGCGTGTAGAAACGCGCCAGCCGGTCAATGACAGGCTTTGCGGTGTAGGACCCCCCGGCGTTTTCAAAGAAGGATTGGCCTTGCAAAGAAGGCTCCTGAAACGCCGGAAACTGGCTGCGGACGAAGTTGATGTCGAGTGTCATGGGGACCTTCGTATCATTAGAGTGAACGGGCTACATTGCCGCACGAATTTTTTCGGCGTGCTGTTTCAAGACGTCAAAATCTGCCATCTTCCCCGGCGGACGCAGGCCGACTCCTGCGTGACGAGGCAGCACATGATAATGCAGATGGAACACCTCTTGCCCACCTGCAGCTTCGTTGAACTGCTGTACAGTGACGCCGTCGGCCTCAAAGGCCTTCATCACGGCATGGCCCATTTTCTGAACCGTCGCGAGGCAGGCCGCCAATTGTTCTGGCGTTGCGTCCAGCATATTGCGCGCCGGGGTTTTGGGGATCACCAGACAATGCCCATCTGCACGCGGCATGATATCCATGAAGACATAGGTGTTGTCATCTTCATAAAGTTTTTCGCTAGGGATTTCGCCCCGCAGGATTTTCGCAAAAATATTGTCGGTGTCATATGCCATAGTTGATCCAAGCCCGGCTGTAAGGTGTCGCTTTGTTGGTAAACCAACGCGTATTTGTGAATAGAAAAGACGATTTAGCCCAAGATGCAAGGGCAGAGATTTTCAAACCTTTTCCATCCAGCAGCCTTGCAAAGCACAGCCCATCGCCTTAAATCTACCTTGTCCTTCGGGACTATGGACATAAACGCGCTCGCAATAAGCGGATCGGACCCGGGGGCGGTACCCGGCGTCTCCACCAAACACTCTGGCGGCTTCCTTCATTTGGGGATGTTCATCAGAAGAGCGGGGACGAAATAGGATCGACGAACGTCTAAAGGGGTTAGCTTTGTCTCGGCTGTCTGCCACCGTTACCGGCGAAAACTGTACAATTGCAAATGACAATCGTGCTCCAGTAGCAATGGCCGCGTAAGCGACCGGAGATACTGAAATCTTAAGTCCTGACGCCTAGCGGAGTCAGGCGGGGTTCGTAGGTACCTGGCAACAGAAACCTACACTTTCCCCCATGGTGTTAACGGATTGGCCAGATTTATCTGACAGTGTTGCTGCATGTTGGCTGCACGGGACGCGTTGGGATGAAAGACACGGAGACACCAAGCAAGGTCGAATTGCTGGAGCAATGGTTTCAGCGCGTTTGGATCGAAGGTGATCTGGATGCGGTGGATGAATTCTTTTCTGATGATGCAGAAGCAAAGGGGTTATTGCCCGAAATGCGGATCGGTCCGCAGGACTATCGGGATTTTGTGCCGTTGATTTTAGCCCTCGTAGAGGATCTGAAAATCGACTTGATCATCAATACGGAAGATAACTATTGGATTCAGTCGCTTTACAAGGTCACCGCGCGCGCAACGGCGACTTCCGCACCGATTGTGGTGCTGGGTCAGGTCAGTGTGAAGGTGCAGGCCAACAAATTCACTGAGGCCTATAATTGCTTTGATTTCATGGGCCTCTTTGAACAACTTGGACAGTTGCCTGAACAATCCATGGCGATTTGTCTGACCGGCGGCACGTTGAGTTAAGCCAAGCCGAGATGGTGGTTGCCTCGGATGCCGACCTAATAGCGCGCGTCCGGCGGGTTGACCTTGGCGCTCAGATGCCTATCCAATAGGCCATGGGGTTTGCGATATCCCCGTGAGGCTTAGGCCGAATGATCGCATCCTTGTCACAAAACAAAGGGTGCAGCATGTCTGGCTTTAACGAAATTTCTCCGACCAACCTTATGCGCCTGATCGGCACGGGTGATTGCCCGGCCATCATTGATGTGCGCATAGACGAAGATGTGGCGGACATTCCGCTGCGTATCCCAACCGCTATTGCGGCTGATCACCGTGACCTTTCTACGATTTTGCCGCGCCTTGGCGGGCGACCCTGCGTGGTTGTTTGTCATAAGGGCAAGAAGTTAAGCTCTGGCTCAGCGGCATGGTTGCGGGCGCAGGGGGTGTCTGCCGAAGTGCTCTCAGGCGGCATGGTGGCCTGGCAAGTGGCGCTGTTGCCGGCTGTGCCCGCTGCAGTTCTTCAGGACCTGCCCGCACTCTGGGTCACTCGGCATCGGCCCAAAATCGACCGTGTCGCCTGTCCGTGGTTGATCCGGCGTTTCGTTGACCCGGATGCGGATTTTCTTTTTGTCCCTCCGTCCGACGTGCATGATGTGGCCGAAAAATTTGGTGCAACCGCCTTTGATATGCCCGATGGCCGGTGGGGCCATGATGGCCCGCTTTGCAGTTTTGATGTCATGGTCCGCGAATTTGGGCTAGGCCACCCTGCTCTGGACCGGCTGGCGCGGATTGTCCGCGCCGCCGACACGGATCAACATGATCTTGCGCCGCAAGCCGCTGGTTTGTTGGCAGTTTCTGCCGGGCTTTCGAAAGTGTTCAAAGACGACAATGCGCAAATGGAGGCTGGATTTCTGCTGTACGATGCGCTCTATCGTTGGGCGCGCGATGCCGCCACAGAAACACATGGCCCCCACCCGACCGGAGACCAGTAATGTCCCCTCAGTTCAATGAAATTTGGGCCGTCTTTGGACGGATCGGCGTGTTGTCGTTCGGCGGACCGGCGGCTCAGATCGCCTTAATGCACAAAGAATTGGTCGAAGAACGCACTTGGCTGACTGAAAAACAGTTTCTCGGCGCATTGTCCTTTTGCATGCTCTTGCCGGGACCAGAGGCGATGCAACTCGCCACCTATGCCGGTTGGCGGCTGAAGGGGCTGTGGGGCGGCGTGCTTGCAGGGGCCTTGTTTGTTGTTCCCGGTGCGCTTGTCATCTTAGCCTTGGCATCGCTTTACATTTCCTTCGGCACGCTGCCACTGGTGCAAGCTGCCTTTTTGGGGGTGAAAGCTGCGGTGGTTGTCGTTGTCGTGCAAGCCTTGCGCAAAGTGGCGACCAAAGCGCTGAAAGGCCCGCTGTCGTGGGGGCTGGCACTGGCGGCATTTCTGGCGATCTACGTACTTGCCCTGCCCTTTCCGTTGATCGTGGCATTGGCCGCTGTGATCGGTGCGGTTTTCACAGCGCAAGACTTTGGCGACAGCACCCCGGCGCCAAAGGTCCAAGCAAAGACCTTGTCGACCATCCTTGTGTGGGGGGCGCTGTGGGGCGCGCCGGTTTTGCTGGTGTTCGTGTTCGACCAAGCGTTCCTGATGGATATCGCACTCTTCTTCAGCAAACTGGCGGTCGTCACTTTTGGGGGGGCCTATGCCGTCCTTGCCTATATGACGCAAACGGTCAGTTTTGAATTCGGCTGGATCACCGCAGGCGAAATGATGGATGCGCTGGGACTGGCAGAAACAACACCGGGCCCGCTGATCCTTGTGACCGAATTCGTCGGACTGTTGGCGGGGTATCGTCAAGATGGCGTCGTATTGATGCTGGCCGCTGGTGCCTTGACGCTGTGGTGTACCTTTATTCCCTGTTTTCTGTGGATTTTCGCGGCAGCACCCTATGTGGAATGGCTGCTCTCTCAGCCGCGTCTGAAAGGCGCGCTGGAGGCGATCACGGCTTCGGTTGTGGGTGTCATCGGCAACCTCTCGCTTTGGTTTGCACTGCAGGTTTTGTTCCTGTCGACAAAAGATACTGCCTTCGGCATGATGCCAATCCTGCAAAGCTTTGACATCAAGGCATTTATTCTGCTGTGTTTGGCGGCAGTTCTGACCTTTTGGAAGAAAATGAACCTCGTTTCCGTGCTTGTGATTTGCGCTTTTGCCGGGATGCTGCTTTGGTATCTTCTGTGAATTCACCGCTTGTCTGCTTTCGTTTCAGAACGAATCTTTTATGCTGAGAGGGAAGCGAGGAAATAGGGTTCAACATGACCGCAAAGATTGATTACGGAAACCTGATGCATCGGGCGATGCGTGGCTTGATTCAAGAGGTCTTGATGGGCGTGCGCGACAACGGTTTGCCCGGTGAACATCATTTCTTTATCACCTTTGACACCCAGCATCCTGATGTTGAAATCGCCGATTGGCTGTCAGATCGCTATCCCGGTGAAATGACTGTGGTGATGCAGCATTGGTTTGATAACCTGTCGGTCACCGACGAAGGTTTTGCCGTCACGCTGAATTTCGGCGACGCGCCAGAGCCGCTATATATTCCCTATGATGCGATCAAAACTTTCGTTGATCCTTCGGTTGAATTCGGCTTGCGGTTTGAAACGCAAGAGGTCGAGGATGACGACGAGGATGATGAAGACGACGAACCGCCGGTTGTCGAAGACCTGACCGAAATAGCCGAGATTGCAGAGCCCGAAAAGAAAGACGCGGAGGTCGTGAGTCTCGACAGCTTCCGCAAGCACTAAGTGACCTTCGCGCGCGGGTTTGCGCGGCCAATCAATACCGTCACATCTCTGAATCTTTCTTGTGTTTTGAGTCGTCGCAAAACGTTTCAAGACAAGGACTGCTTTGATATGGCAAGTGATTTTGCGCTCTTTCTCGGAGAAATGATGCGTCGCCCGACAGAGGTTGTGGCCATTGCCCCTTCCAGTGCCGCGACGGCGCGATTGATGACACGAGGGCTGGAGCGAACAAGCGGCCCTATCGTTGAAATTGGGCCGGGGACCGGCAGTTTCACCAAGGCCATTTTGGAAAGCGGCGTGGCCCCAGAGCGGTTGACTCTGCTTGAGATGAACCCGCGGTTCTGTGCAATTCTTGCCGATAAATTTCGCGGCGTCCGCGTCGTCAACCGCCCGGCGCAAGACATCAAAATGTTAGGCCTGACAGAGATCAGCGCTGTTATCTCTGGTGTTCCAGTGCTGTCTCGCCCCACGATCCAACGCGAAGTCGTTGGGCGCGCGCTTGATGTGATGGCCGCCGATGGGTTTGTGAATCAGATCACCTACAGCCCACAGTCGCCGATTTCACCTGAGATGCAGCAGGAACTCGGTTTGACTTCGCAAAAGCTTGGCACAGTTTGGGCCAACCTGCCCCCTGCCCGCGTGTTCCAATTTTCTCGGCAGCGGCACTAGTTCTTTGGCCCGAAACGGGTGCGCATGTTTAGCATGTGCCCAAATTCAAGCGGAACGTAAAACGTTATCGCTATCTTTTGGTATTCAATCGTATACAGCATTGCATCTTACAAGATCGGCGTTATGACATTGGGCAATTCAAGTTTGCGGAGATCACAATGACCGACACGCGTACCGAAACCGACAGCTTTGGACCGCTCGAAGTTCCATCCGATAAATACTGGGGCGCACAGACGCAGCGCTCGATCATGAACTTCCCGATTGGCTGGGAAAAACAACCGGTCGCCATCGTGCGCGCGCTGGGTGTGATCAAAAAAGCCTGCGCTATGGCGAATAAAGACAGCGGTAAGCTGGACGCGACGATCGGTGATGCGATCATTCAAGCTGCAGGTGAGGTCATCGAAGGCAAGTTTGACGACAACTTCCCGCTGGTGGTTTGGCAGACCGGGTCTGGCACGCAGTCCAACATGAACTCCAATGAGGTCATCGCCAACCGCGCGATTGAAATTCTTGGCGGCGTCATCGGTTCCAAAGACCCGGTGCACCCGAACGATCACTGCAACATGGGCCAGTCGTCAAACGACACCTTCCCAACCGCGATGCATATTGCAGCCGCAATGACCGTGCGCGACGTGTTGCTGCCGGGGCTGACCAAATTGGCCGAAGGTCTGGAAGCCAAATCAGATGAGTTCAAAGACATCATCAAGATCGGCCGGACCCACACCCAAGACGCGACTCCTCTGACGCTTGGTCAGGAATTCGGCGGCTATGCGCATCAAATTCGCCAGGGTATCGCGCGCGTCGAAGCGGCACTGCCCGGCATTTACGAGTTGGCGCAGGGCGGCACTGCCGTGGGCACGGGCCTTAACACGCAAAAGGGCTGGGGCGAGGAAGTGGCCGCAAATATGGCCGAAATCACCGGCCTGCCTTTTGTGACGGCACCAAACAAATTCGAAGCCCTAGCCGCCCATGATGCCATGGTCTTTATGTCCGGCGCTTTGGCGACAGTGGCGGGCGCGATGTATAAGATCGCGAATGACATCCGCTTCTTGGGGTCTGGCCCACGCTCTGGCCTTGGTGAATTGATCCTGCCTGAAAACGAGCCAGGCTCGTCGATCATGCCGGGCAAGGTGAACCCAACGCAGGCAGAAGCGATGACCCAGGTTGCGGCACACGTGATGGGCAACAACGCGGCGATGACATTTGCAGGCTCTCAGGGTCATTTTGAACTGAACGTCTATAACCCGATGATGTCCTACAACTTGCTGCAATCCATGCAGCTGTTGGGCGATGTGGCTGACAGCTTTACGGAACGCATGCTGAACGGGATCAAAGCCAATGAGCCGCGCATCGAAAAGCTGATGAAAGAGTCCTTGATGCTGGTCACGGCGCTGGCCCCAACCATCGGCTATGACAATGCAACAAAGGTTGCCAAAACCGCGCATAAAAACGGCACGACCCTGAAAGAAGAAGCCATCGCGCTTGGGTTTGTGGATGAGGCGACATTTGACGCTGTCGTCCGCCCCGAACAGATGATTGGTCCGAAAGACTGATGGCTCAGCCGGTTAACCTGAACCGGTTTCGAAAAGAAAAAGCGCGGGCTGAGAAAAAAGCCCGCGCTGACGAAAACACTGTGAAGTTCGGCCGCACAAAGGCGCAGAAAGACGCAGAGAAAAAGCTTTCAGAAATTGAAAAGCGCCGCCTTGACGGCCGGAAGCGAGACGACAGTTGAGCCGTCCTGTCAAACGCTCTCTGACCCTAAAAGGGCACCGCACAAGCGTTTCGCTTGAAGATGATTTTTGGAGTGCTTTCAAAGAAATTGCAGCGGAAAAGCAGCTTCCTATCAATGTCTTAGCGGCGCAAATTGATGCAGAGCGTGACCTTGATACAGGCCTTGCAAGTGCCATCCGCCTGTATGTGCTGCGACACTATCGCAGCGCACTGTAAGCGCTTCATCTTTCTAAAAATACTCGCGCCGCAGGCTTGGCGCAAAGCGCCAATCAGTTTTCTGCGGCCACCAAGCGCACGCGCTCGATCATGGCGCGTAGCCCGTTGGAGCGTTGCGACGAGAGGTGTTCATTCAGACCCAAACGTTCAAATTCCGCCCGCGCGTCAACGGCCAGAACCTGCGTGACCGGCAATCCGTTGTAAAGCTTGCGCAGCACTGCAATCAGCCCTCGCACGATCATCGCGTCACTGTCGCCGTCAAAGCTGAAAATACCGTCATTGATGCTGGGATGGAGCCAAACCTGGCTGGCGCAACCGTCGACCTTGGTGGCAGGCACTTTCAGCGCATCATCCAGCGGGTCCATCGCTTTGCCCTGTTCGATCACATAGCGATAACGGTCTTCCCAGTCTTCAAGGAATTCAAAGTCTTCGACGATTTCTTCAAACGCTTCGGTGGCCATAATCACTTCCCTCATCTGTTTGATTGACCTAATTCGCGTGACGCAAAAGGTCCAGCCCTGCCTTGCCGCTTTTCAAATCGCCGCCAATGCGCTAACCCATTGGCAAGGCAAATTGGGGCAGATGATGCGTAAATCTCTTGGGCTTGTTTTGGTCGCCACCGTGTTCGTCACCAGCTGCGGGCGGGTTTCTGAATCGCGTTTGAACCCGTTCAATTGGTTTGGCCGCGCTGAACGCGTCGAAACCACCGAGGCAGAGATTAATCCGTTGATCCCGCGCAAGCGCGAAAGCATTTTTGATCGTGGCCCCGAAGTTTACCCCGGCACCCCGGTTCTTGTGATCAATGACGTGAAAATCGAACGTGTCTCTGGCGGTGCGATCATTCGCGTTCTGGGCACCGCGCAGACACAAGGCGCGTTTGAGGCGCGTTTAACGCCTGAAAATGATGATGAGCTGCCTGTCGATGGCGTTCTGACCTATCAACTTGAGGCGATTCAACCGACTGGTTTCCGCACCGGGCCAGAGCGGTCGCGCGAAATCAATATCGCCCGCTATCGCACTTTTCAGGACCTGAACGGCGTGCGCACAATCCGCATTGTGGGTGCGGCCAATGCGATGCAGGTGCGTCGTCGCTAAATCTTAGTTCAGATTGACGATTTTGATCGTGCTGCCCTTAGCGGACAGCGCGATTTGGCCGTTGCAAAGGCGTAGGGCGTCTTCGCCGAACACCTCTCGACGCCAGCCTGACAGGGATGGCACCTCACGTTCACCGGACGCAATGGCGTCAAGTTCCGATGCGGTTGCGATCAACTTGCTGGCAACGCCAGAAGATTCGGTTTTCGATTTCAGAAGCACGCGCAGCAGGTCTGCCAAAGCCGGGTTAACTTGCTGGTTGTCGCGCGCTTTCTTGACGCGCGGCATGTCCGATGGCGGACATTCGATCCCTGCTTTGACCGCAGCCAAAATACCATCAGCGATATCGCCCTTGCGCGCATCGCGCAGCAAAAGCCGCGACCGGCCAAGGTCAGCAGGCGTCTGTGGTTTGGTTGAGGCGAGTTCAATCAGCGCATCGTCTTTGAACACCCGATTGCGTGGAATATTGCGGTCTTGGGCAAAGGATTCCCTGAACCTTGCCAATTCGCGCACCACGGCCAGGAATTTTGGCGTTGTGGTGCGTGTTTTCACACGTTGCCAAGCGTCTTCTGGATCCATCTGGTAGGTGCTGGGAGAGGTCAGGACCTGCAGTTCTTCTTTGACCCAGCGAGCGCGCCCGTTTTCCTCGATCTTGTCTGCAAGGAATTCGTAAATCTTGCGCAGATGCGTCACGTCCCCAAGGGCGTATTTCTTTTGCGCGTCGGTCAGAGGGCGGCGCGACCAATCGGTAAAACGGCTGGACTTGTCCAGACTTTGGCGCGCGATCTTGCGCACAAGAGTTTCGTAGCCAACCTGTTCGCCAAATCCGCACACCATGGCCGCGACCTGCGTGTCAAACAGTGGGTCTGGGAAAACGCCTGCCTCGATGAAGAAGATTTCGAGGTCCTGCCGAGCCGCATGGAAAACTTTGACAACATTCGTGTCGCGAAAGAGATCGTATAGCGGCTCCAAAGAAAGCCCTTCGACCAATGGGTCCACCAAAACGGCGTTCTCATCGCCCTCGCCGGGATACGCCATCTGGATTAAGCAAAGCTTGGAATAATAAGTCCGTTCGCGCAGGAATTCGGTGTCGATCGTGACATAGGGATGCTGCCGCGCCTCTTCACAGAATTGCGCCAGTTCGTCCGTCGTCGTCAGTGTAATCATAAAGCGGCTGTCTTCGTTTTTCGTTGTTCGTTGCCCTTGCCTATAGGCTTACGTGCAAATTTAACGGATTGCAACGAAAGCGCCGCGTCAGGGATCATGTGGCTTAGAGCGACATAAAAGACGTGTCGCCCGCAGCAAACCGGCGCAGCACGGCGGGATAGAGGCGGTGTTCTTCTTTCAGGACACGAGCGGCAAGCATATCCGGCGTGTCACCGTCAAGAACCGGAACACGTGCTTGTCCAAGGATCGGTCCATCGTCCAGCTTTGGTGTCACAAGGTGCACCGTGCAGCCGTGTTCCGCGTCCCCAGCTTCAAGCGCACGCGCATGGGTGTGCAGGCCTTTATATTTCGGCAAGAGCGACGGGTGGATGTTCAGCATCCGCCCCTCCCAAGGGGCGACAAAGCTTTCAGTCAGCACCCGCATAAACCCCGCAAGGCAGAGGATATCGGGATTGGCCGCATCCAGCTTTTCATTAAGCGCCGCCTGAAAGGCTTCCCGGTCGCCTTTGAAAGGGCGGTGATCGACCACAGCGATCGGCACGCCCATCTCTGCTGCTTTCTTTAGGCCGCCTGCATCGGCATCATTGGCCAGAACCAGCACAGGTTCAGCCGCGTGACCGCCAGATTGCATGTCCTCGACCAAGCGGACCATGTTGGAGCCGCCACCCGAAATAAAGATCGCGACCCGTTTTTTCACAGGAGACTGCCTGAATAGCGCACGCCTTCGCCCTTGGTCACGGTGCCAAGCTGATAGACTGTTTCGCCTGCTTCGGTCAGTAGGGTCGTCAATGCTTCGGCGCGATCTGCCTCGACGGATAGGATCATGCCGATGCCGCAGTTGAAGGTCTTCAGCGCTTCGGCTTCGTCCATGCCGCCGGTTTTGGTCAGCCATTTGAAGACGGCCGGCAATTCCCAAGCGGAAAGGTCGATGTCAGCGCCTAGATCCTCGGGCAGCACACGCGGCAGGTTCTCGGTCAGACCGCCGCCTGTGATATGAGCCAGCGCATGCACGCCCCCTGCCCGTACCGCGTCCAGCGCCTGTTTGACGTAAAGACGAGTCGGTTTCAGAAGCGACGCACCCAACGTGCCGTCTTCCCAAGGGCAGTCGTCTTCCCATTTCAGGCCAGAGACCTCGACCAGCTTGCGCACCAGAGAGTAGCCGTTGGAGTGGATGCCGTTTGACGCCAAACCAATCAGAACGTCGCCTTCGGCAACACCTGCTGGCAGGTCCGCGCCACGTTCCATCGCGCCCACGGCAAAACCCGCGAGGTCAAAGTCGCCAGCTTCATACATGCCCGGCATCTCAGCGGTTTCACCACCAATCAGCGCGCAGCCTGATTGATAGCAGCCTTCGGCGATGCCTTCGATAATCCGCGCGGCCGTTTCGGTTTCCAGCTTGCCGGTCGCGAAATAGTCGAGGAAAAACAGTGGTTCCGCGCCCTGACAGACCAGATCGTTCACACACATCGCCACAAGGTCGATTCCGACGCCATCGACGTTTCCGGTATCAATTGCAATGCGCAGCTTGGTGCCAACGCCATCGGTGGCCGCAACCAAAATCGGGTCTGTGTAGCCCGCGTCTTTAAGGTCAAAAAGCGCGCCGAAACCACCCAGACCAGCCATCACACCAGAGCGCGTTGTCCGCTTTGCAGCAGGCTTGATGCGTTCCACAAGCGCGTTGCCTGCGTCAATATCCACACCCGCGTCTGCATAGGTAATACCGTTCTTGCCGTCGCTCATCGAACTCTCCTAGTCGCTGTTGCGACGGCCCTAAACCAATGACGCAAAAAGGGCAACGGTGTGTGCACATCCCACCCCATTTTTGCCGCCAAATCCGCTTGACCCGCCCTGCGGTTGACCTTAGCACTACCGCCACGGTGGGCCTGTAGCTCAATTGGTTAGAGCAGAGCGCTCATAACGCTTTGGTTGCGGGTTCAAGTCCTGCCGGGCCTACCAGATTTTCCTTCACCGAACACCACTAGACTGCGATCACAATGTCTGCGCGCAAGCCGCCGAGTTTTTCGCTGGTTTCCAGACGCAAAACGCCCCCATGGGCGCGGGCGGCATCGGCGGCGATGGAGAGGCCCAGCCCTACGCCGCTGCCTTTGTTTTGATTGCGGGCAGGCTCTAGTCGGCTGAATGGTTTCAGCGCTTCCTCGCGTTGATCCTCTGGGATGCCTGGTCCGTTGTCTTCGACCCGAATGATAACAGAACGTTTCATTTGAATGGCGCTGATCTCGACGATCTCACCATAGCGCAAGGCGTTATTGATCAGGTTTTCAATCGCGCGCTTTAGCACCATCTTCTTGATCATCAAAGGCATTGAGATATCGCAGGAGGAAACGGTCACGCGTTCTTCTCTTTGATTAAATCCGTCGGCGATATCTTTGAAGAACGGGCAAAAATCGGTTTCTTCAGGGGTAACATCGCTGGCGCCGCGCGCGAAGCTTAGGAATTCATCCAGCATGCGCTGCATGTCATCGACATCACGTTCCAAGGGCGCGCGGTCTTCTTCGTCCAAGAACGAAAGCCCCAGTCGCATGCGAGTCAGGGGCGTGCGCAGGTCGTGGCTAACGCCGGACAGCAACATTGTGCGCTGTTCAATCTGGCGTTCGATGCGGGCGCGCATGTCGAGGAACGCGCCGCCTGCGGCACGGACCTCTAACGCCCCGGCCGGAGAGTACGGCACGTGACGCCCACGTCCGAACGCCTCTGCCGCCGCTGCTAGGCGGGTGATTGGGCGCAGTTGGTTGCGCAGGTAGACAAACGCGATCAGTGTCATCAGCACCCCGAAGAACACCATATTGACCAGCAATTGGTGCGGGTTTGTGGCTGACACACGGGCGCGATTAAAGGCGAGCAGCGCAGTACCAAATCGCGTCTCTGCAAACACTTTTGTTTCGCGATCATTGGGCAGTTGCACGGCCTGCACCTCAGGCAATTGGTCGTGCAATACCCTTGCTACGACGAGACCCGAGAAATCAAACCACCGGCGCTGCGGCTCAAGCGTCGCCTCTGGCGCAAACTGAACCGCGATTTCTAGCTCTGCCAGCGTTTCCGCCACGCTTTCAATTGCCGCCGGTTGCGAAGGCGCTTCGTCTATCTGGCGCAGCACCAGCCGCAATTCATTGGACAGGCTTCGCGTCATCTGGGTTGTCACGCCCTCGAAATGGCGTTGAATAAAGACAACGGAAACCACCAGTTGTAGGGTCACAACAGGCAAGATCAGGATCAGCGCGGCGCGGCCATATAGCCCACGGGGCACGTATTGTTTGAGCCAAGCAAAGGTCATGCGCTAAACCTAGCCGCGAAATAAGCAGGAAGGAAACAGGATGTCGGGGCGAAGCCAAGAAAACCCACCGAAAGTTGGGCAACCTGTAGAGCTTGAAACCGGGCTGCGCGCGATCCTTGCCCCGAACCCCTCGCCCATGACCTATTGGGGCACGAATACTTATCTTCTGGGTGCGCAACGACTGACCGTGATCGACCCGGGACCAGAGAGCGCCCCGCACCTAAAGGCGATTCTGAACGCGGTGCAGCCAGACCAGACCATCACGCAGATTGTGGTGACCCACAGCCATAAAGACCACTCTCCGCTTGCAGCAGTTTTGCAGCGCGAAACGGGTGCCGAAATCATAGGTTTTGGCGATTCATTCGCAGGGCGCAGTGATGTGATGAAGGCGCTTGAAACGACAGCAGAGATCGGGGGCGGTGAAGGCGTTGACTGGAACTTTGCGCCAGACCGTACCGTGGCGGATGGCGATATGATCGACGTTGACGGTGGCAAACTGCGCGTCATTCACACACCCGGGCATATGGGAAATCACATTTGCCTTGCTTGGCGGGATGCCTGTTTCACTGGCGATCATATCATGGGCTGGGCAAGTTCGCTTGTCTCTCCGCCTGACGGTGATTTGACCGATTTCATGGCCTCCTGTGATCGTTTGTCTACGACAGACTGGCGTGTCTTTTACTCTGGCCACGGTGCGCCAATTCACGACCCAAACGCGCGGCTCGACTGGCTGATTGCACACCGGCGCTCACGAGAAATGGAAATTCTGACGCAGCTTAGGAACGGCCCTGCCACTGCCGAAGCCCTTGCACGCGCGATATACGTGGACGTGAATCCGAAGCTTTTGCGCGCGGCCCAACGCAATGTCTTGGCGCATCTGATCGACCTAGCGGGCCGCGGGCTTGCCGCAACAAGTCAACCCTTTGAAATGGAAGCAATATTTGAAGCCGTCTAAAAAAGACCCGCGAAAACGAAAAAAATGTAACACGCCCTCTGGACGGCGAAAATTTCGTTAGCTATACGATCCCTCGTTGTTCCGGCGTAGCTCAGCGGTAGAGCAGTTGACTGTTAATCAATTGGTCGTAGGTTCGATCCCTACCGCCGGAGCCAACAAAAACCCTACGCATTTGTTCCGGCGTAGCTCAGCGGTAGAGCAGTTGACTGTTAATCAATTGGTCGTAGGTTCGATCCCTACCGCCGGAGCCAAATGTGGGTTTTGACAGGTTCAACGCCCCTTGAATAATCCACCCAGAATGCCACGCACAAGTTTGCGTCCGGTGGTGCCGGTCAGTTCTTTGACGACCATTTGAGTCATCTGTTCCCCAAAGGTTTTTTGCGATCCGCGCCCCACGCGGCGGCTGGTGGATTTGCCGACCCGAGACCCGTTGTAGCGCCGACCGGAAGCAAATTCGCGATCCGGTGCGCTCATATTGTCTTCTTTCGCTTCCAAACGTTCGGCGTCCTCTGCTGCCTGTTCAGCACGTGATTTCAGGATTTCAAAAGCAGACCGGCGGTCGACCGTGTCACGATATTTTGTGTCCAGGTCGCTGGCGGCCATGACATCATTGCGTAGGGCATCTGAAATTGGTCCCAATTGCGAGGACGGGGGACGGATTAGGGTGCGTTCCACAATACTTGGGACGCCCTTTTTCAAAAGCGTCGATGTCACCGCTTCCCCGACGCCGACGTCGCGAATGGCCTCTTCTGTCGAAAAGCGTGGGTTGTCGCGATAGGTCTCCGCCGCTAAGCGCAGGTCTTTGCGGTCCTTGGCGGTGAAAGCGCGCAAGGCGTGCTGCACACGGTTACCAAGCTGGCCCAAGATATCTTCGGGCACATCCGCAGGGTTTTGCGTGATGAAATAGACGCCAACGCCTTTGGAACGGATCAGACGGGCCACCTGTTCGACCTTATCAACAAGCGCTTTTGGGGCGTCATCAAACAGGAGATGCGCCTCATCAAAGAAAAATACCAGCTTGGGTTTATCGGGGTCGCCGACTTCGGGCAGGTCTTCGAACAACTCGCTTAGCAACCACAAGAGGAAGGTCGCATAAAGCCGCGGTGAGGCCATCAACTTGTCTGCGGCAAGGATATTGACCTGCCCTCGCCCGGTGTCTGTTGTGCGGATCAGGTCCCTTAGGTCCAGCGCCGGTTCGCCAAAAAACTCTGCCGCGCCTTGGTTCTCTAGCACCATCAACCGGCGTTGAATGGCCCCAATGGATTGTACAGAAATATTTCCATAGCGCAGCGATAGATCTTTGCGATTCTCCCCAACCCAGACCAGCAATGACTGTAGGTCTTTCAGATCTAAAAGCGGCAGCCCCTCTTCGTCCGCCAAGCGGAAGGCGATATTAAGGATGCCTTCTTGCGCCTCGGACAGTTCCAAAAGACGAGAGATCAGCAGCGGTCCCATTTCGGAAACCGTGGTGCGGATCGGGTGGCCCTTTTTGCCGAAGAGGTCCCAGAATGTGACTGGAAAGCTTTCATAACTGTAGTCGGTGAAGCCAATCGTTTCCGCGCGGCTGGTGAACGCCTCATGCAGTTTGAAATCAGCGGAGCCTGACCCCGCAAGACCCGACAGATCGCCTTTCACATCCGCCAAAAACACGGGAACGCCTGCGTTGCTGAACCCTTCGGCCATAATTTGCAGTGTGACGGTTTTGCCGGTGCCTGTCGCACCTGCAATCAGCCCGTGGCGGTTGGCGTATTTCAGGTTGAGGAACTGTTGCGTGGCATAGTCTTCGCCACCTCCGCCCAGAAAGATCGAATTTTCCAAGGGTTCCCTCCGTCTCGAAATCACTTTGTGTCGCTCTGATCGCCACAACAGTGCCAATCTCGTCGACAAATACAACGCAAATTGCTGTTTATATGGGATTTTCAGGGCCATCGACCCTCCTATCCCAAATTGTGAAGAAAAAATGACCAAAGACCGTTGACCGATGCGGAGATTCGTCCTAGCGTCCGAAACACAAAATAAGTCGGCCAGTCCGACGGGGAGAAAAAAGTTAAAAAGGGGCCTCTGGCCCCTTTTTCTTTTGCCAGCGTTCTTTGCGCGCTGCCGGGCCACTTCCATGATTTGTGTTGGTCGTCTCACCGGCAATTTCTTGCAGAGCACCTTATGCGCACCCGAAATCCACCCTGACACTCTGCCCCAGACATGATAACTGCTGGGGCGACAGTAAGGGTTTGGAAAAACATGATTAACAAGATCAAGAACCACCTGGCCGCGGCAATTATTGCGCTGCCGACCGCAATCCTCGCGCAGGAGCAGGCGCCTGCAACCGGAGATCTGGCCCAGGGGCAACCCGTTGTACCAGAAATCACCAGCGAAACCTTTGGCGACTGGACCGTAAATTGCCAAGCGCTTGAAACCGGTGAGCGCTGCCAGATGTATCAGCTCTTAAAGAACCAGGACGGTGACGCGGTGATCGAGGTGAATCTGTTCCGTGTCGTTGACCAGCCAGCGGTGTTTGCCGGCGGCTCTATCGTTGCACCATTGGAAACCTTGCTTCCGCCGCAGCTGACAATCGCAATCGATGATGGGGCTGGTAAACGCTATCCTTTTGCCTTTTGTTTGGTCAAAGGCTGCGTGTCACGTGTGGGTCTGACCGAAGAAGACGTCAACGCCTACAAACGCGGCGCGAAAGCGTCGGTTGCGATTGTTCCAGCAGTCGCACCAGACCAGGTTGTTGTGGTGGATATGTCGCTTACAGGATTCACGGCTGCTTTTGACCGCATCAGCCAGTAATAGATTCATGCGCCACATGAAAAAGCCCTTCCAAGATGTTGGGAGGGCTTTGTTTTTCCGGATATGATTTAGATCGCGCGTAGCGCAAGCACCGCGTTTAAGCCACCAAAAGCAAAGGCGTTGGACAGCACAGCGTCAACCTTGGCTTCGCGGGCCTCGTTTGGAACAACGTCCAGCGCACATTCTGGGTCTGGCTCCTCATAGCCAATGGTCGGTGCAATCACGCCTTCCTTCAGCGCCATGATACAGGCCAAAAGTTCGACCGCGCCGGTTCCCCCGATCAGATGCCCGTGCATCGATTTCGTTGAACTGATCATCAGACTGTCCGCATGGCGTCCAAACACATCCGCCACGGCCGCACATTCCGTTTTGTCGTTTGCTGCGGTACCGGTGCCGTGTGCATTGATATAGCCAACGTCCGAAGGGTTGAGTTTGGCGTCTCTCAAAGCACCAGAAATTGCCCGCGCAGCCCCTTGTTTAGAGGGCATTACGATATCACTTGCATCTGAGCTCATCGCGAAACCGGAAACCTCGGCGAGGATCTCGGCCCCTCGTGCCTTGGCGTGTTCGTATTCTTCAAACACAAACACCCCAGCGCCCTCGCCTTGGACCATGCCATTGCGGTTGGCAGAGAACGGCCGACAGCCGTCTTTGGACATCACGCGCAGCCCTTCCCAGGCCTTTACACCGCCAAAGCACAGCATGCTTTCAGACCCGCCTGTTACCATGACCGGTGCCATGCCGCTGCGCACCATCTGAAAGGCTTGGCTCATGGCGTGGTTGGAACTTGCGCAGGCTGTTGCGACAGTAAACGACGGCCCTTTGAGGTTGAATTCCATAGAAATATGGCTGGCCGCCGCGTTGTTCATCAGCTTGGGTACCACAAACGGGTGAACACGGTTTTTGCCTTCTTCGTAAACATTGCGGTAGTTTTCATCGAGCGTTTGCATACCGCCACCCGAGGTGCCAAGAACCACGCCCGATTTCGCGGCCATTTCGCCAGAAAACTCCAATCCCGATTGCGCCACGGCCTCGCGCGCTGCGATCAGGGCGAATTGAGTGAAACGATCATAAAGCGCCAATTGCTGCCGGTTAAACGTTGTGCAGGCGTCAAAGCCCTGCACCTGCCCACCAATTTTGATTGTAAGCCGGTCAACGTCCTTCATTTCCAAAGGACCGATGCCGCATTTGCCTTCTTTCATGGCCGCCCATGTCTCGGCAACGGTGTGGCCCAAGGCGTTGATTGTCCCGGCCCCGGTGATCACGACACGATTCATAGCAGTTTACTTTCAGGAGTTTGTCGGCAGCGGATCAAGCTTGCTCCGCCACCAGTTTTTCAATGCCTGCAATAATGGAGGCAACCGAAGAGATATCAAAATCGCTTTCGGTGGGTTCATTGGCGTTGAAAGGAACAGAGATGTCAAACGCCTCTTCAATGGCAAAAATGCTTTCGACCAAACCGAGGCTGTCGATGCCCAGATCTTCAAGCGTGCTCTCCATGGTGACGTCGGATGTTTCTAACACTGCCTGCTCGGCAATGATCTCAATAACCTTGTCTTTGACGCTCATTCTGTCTTCCTTTCGCCAGACTTAACGGTTGATTTAGTCTTTCGTCGGCAAATTTAAAATAGCTTTCTTCAACTCAGCTATGTCTTTCGCCAGACGTGGCAACCTTCGCAAGCCTTTATAGGCTTCAATATGTGTTTCCATTTTGGTGGCTGGATAGCCCAGCATGGCGCGTCCTGAGGGCACGTTCGACAGAACCATAGACCCTCCTCCTGTGACCACATTGTCCCCAATGGTCAAGTTGTCCGCGACGCCGGTTTGACCGCCGAGCACGGTGTTATTCCCGATATGTGTCGATCCTGCGACACCAACTTGCCCGCACAGCAAACAGTTCTCTCCGATCACAACGTTATGGCCGACCTGCACCAGATTATCGATTTTGGTACCGCTGCCGATCCGTGTGTCGCGAATGGTGCCGCGGTCGATCGTGGTATTGGCACCGATTTCCACGTTGTCTCCGATGGTCACAGACCCCACGCTGTGGATGCGCACCCAAGATTGGCTGTCTTGTGTTACGTCTTTGCCAAGGCTTTCACGTGCGGTTTCGACGTGGTTTTTCTCTGGCGTGACAAATGAAAACCCGTCGCCACCGATACGTGCGCCCGATTGGCACCAGAAGTCATCGCCAATGCTAACTCGCGCCAGCAGGCTGACGTGATCTCGTAGCACCGCGTTCGCCCCCAAGGTGACATCGAGACCAATATAGCACTGTGCGCCGATCTGGCAGTTGTCGCCGATGCGTGCGCCTGCCTCAATAACGGCCAGCGGGCCGACAGAGACGTTTTGGCCAATCGTCGCTTTGGGATCGACGACCGCGCTAGGGTGGATGCCAACTGCCGCCCCGTGACCAAGATCAAACTGACGGGTCAGCGTCGCCATTGCGAAACGCGCGCGCGGGACTGTGATCGCAGCTTTCAAGCCGAGCGCCTGCCAATCCGCCCCCTCCCAAAGGACGGCAGCTTGGGCGTCGCCCATGGGCAAGCTTTCGGCAAACTTGGGGCTTAGGGCCAAGGCGAGGTCATCCCTGCCCGCTGCAGCAGGCTCTGCCAGCCCGTTGACCATAAGATCAGAGGCTCCACGGGCAACTGCCCCCAGAGCCTCTGCGATTTCTTTTATGGTATAAGCCATATAACCCCCAAAACTTAGGGCGCTATTTAGCCACGAACGCTGGCCAAAGCCACCCCTTCGTTTTCTAGGGCCTTCCAGATCTTTGCGTCACGACCATAGATGTCGCGGCGGAATTGGATCGGGCCTTTCGCTTGTGTAAAGGCAGTCCGGTACATGATGTGGACTGGTACGTGTTGTTCCAGATTTACCTGCGTTTCGCGGCCAGTTTCCAAATGCCCATGGAAAACTCCCTTTGGGTTGCTCGTCTGCTTGGAAAGCAGTTCATAAGCAAACTCAAACGGTTTCTGCAGGCGGATACATCCATGGCTATAGGCGCGGGTCTCACGTGAGAACAGGTTCTTTGCAGGCGTATCGTGCAGGTAGATATTGTAGCGGTTCGGGAACATGAACTTCACCAGACCCAAAGCGTTGGAGCGGCTGGGCGGTTGTTTGATGTCAAACGGGAAGTTTGCCTGAGTGAATTGCGTAAAATCAGTCCCATCGCGGCTGACCACACGCCCCGCCTCATCATAGAGTTTCAAGTGCTTGACGGAATTTGGGTTTTTCTTAAGCATAGGGAGATATTCCTTGGTCGCAATCGAACGCGGAACATTCCACGTTGGATTGATCACCATATGCTCCATCGTGTCCGAAAATTCCGGGCTAACACGATCATGGATATTTGCGCCGATAACTGTTCGTGTCCGAAACGTTTCTTTGCCATTGTCCATGATTACTGCCGAAAAATCTGTCAGGTTCACCATGATGTGGCGCTTGCCGCGAGGCATATTTGTCCAGCGTTCCCGCTCCATCGCGACGATAATCGACTGAATCCGCTCCTCAACTGAGGTGTTCAGCGCGGCCAAAGTTCCATCGCCCGCAACCCCATCTGGGTTCAGACCGTGGTTCAATTGGAATTGTTGCACTGCTTTTTGCAGTGTTCCATCAAAGGTGCTGCTTGCGTTGCGCTTCAAATAGCCCATGCGGATCAGGCGGTCGCGCATCTGCACAACGCCGACCCCGCTGTCACCCGGTTCGAGACGGCTGGCCGCAACTTTCGCTCCATAGCCACCTTTAGACATCAGCTTTTCAAGCTGCATCTTCTCTTTCATCAGGCGCGTATACTCGGGTGTCTGCGGTGGCAGCGATTCCATGAACTTGCGCGGAGAGCTTTTCACAAAGTTTTCGAGGTAAGATTTCCGGGCGCGATAAGGCACTTTGCGCACGATGTTGGCATCAACTCTTTTCGGTGTCAGCATGCCCGTCTGCACATCGCGGGCATATTGAAGGAAGGTCTTGGAAAGTGCGACTTCGACCTGACCGAGGTCCCGTGTCGTTTTTGCGGCTTTCAGCTGCGCCATCAGTTGTTCGGTTTTGTACCGGCGCGTGCTGAGCCCGTGCATCTCGACATCGCTCAAAGCTGCAAACAACGCTTTGCGCCGTTCGCGTGCCTCTTTGCCGCGACCTGTCCAGATCGGTTCATACCCCGCATCGCGATAATAGGCCGCGAGGTCAGAATCACCCTGCGCCGATTCCGCAATCGACTGCTTCAAAGCTGTGACCTGAGCAAGGCCAGGGGTTGCGTTCAGACTGGCAAAAACAACAAATAAGAGAAAGGCCAACGCTTTCGACAGGCCTTGGGTACCACGCATTTCCATATCCTCAATTCGTGCACGAATGTATTGATCAATGTATTTTTCTAGGTGTGCGGGGGCAAAAGTCCATTCACATTTTGCTGAAAACAAAGATCATTTCCACGTTGATGCATCCCTGCATCGTGTTAACCGAGCTTTAACCCGCTGCCGCACATTTGCGCAAAATTCCGCGCAAATACTTTGCTTTTGGGGTCATTGTAAATCTTTTGCTTGGTGCGCGAATCCTGTTGTGACATAAGTGCCTCACATCTGGGGATAACATACTCACACAACGTTGTGGGGCAGGTAAGCGACGGGACAGGCGCAATACTATGACGACCGACGGCTCTTCGAGCATCACGCGGCGTGGCGTGTTAGGTGCATTTGCAGCTACGGCCATTACAGCCGCACCGACATTCTCAAATGCAGCAGGCTTCCTTCGTGGCAGCGGCGACATTCGGCGCCTTCGGATGTATTCCGGGCGCACTGGTGAAAGCATCGATACGATCTATTGGATCGAAGGTGACTACATCAAAGAAGCGATCAAAGAGATCAACTATTTCATGCGCGACTGGCGCACGGATAGCGTTAAGAACATCGACATTCGGACCCTAGACATCATGGCCGCATCCCATAATTTGCTGGATGCCGGTGACCCATACATGATGCTGTCCGGGTATCGCAGCCCCCAGACCAATAGCATGTTGCGCAGCCGATCGCGTGGCGTTGCCAAGAACTCTCTGCATATGCAGGGACAGGCGGCGGATTTGCGACTAGGATCACGCTCGGTCAATCAAATCGCCAAGGCCGCGGCAGCCTGTCGTGCAGGCGGCGTCGGTCGCTATTCCGGATCAAATTTCGTTCACATGGATTGCGGACCGGTTCGGACTTGGGGTCGCTAAGACCCCGACAGGATTATGCCGGGGTCATCGAGCAGCTTACACTGAATACCTATTAGGATGGACAGGCGGCAACATATTGGTTGCCGTAGCGATCCGTGTAGATGCACTGGCCAGGTTCATTGGCTTTGCCGACATAATTCCCGGCAGCCGCGCCAACCGCACCACCAATAATGGCACCTTGAAGCTTATCATCATCGCCCGAAACGCTTGCACCGATTGCCGCACCAGCGGCAGCGCCTGCAAGCGTAGATTGTTCTGTTGTGGTCTGACAGGCGGCGACCGACACGACAATTGGCAATACTAGAGCATACTTTTTCATTGGTTTCCCTCTGGTTGCTTCAAACACACAACGTTGGCAGACCCATTTGGTTCCAGAATTCTGAAAACTTCTTCTGGGTCGAAAAAGTACACTACGTGTGACCACCTCGATCAGTTTGAATTCTCCCGGCGAACGTGCCGCTTGTATCTGTGCAGTAATATAAAGCATCCAAGTCAGCGGCATGTCGCCGATCTTTTGATTTTGCTTTGAACAGAGGGAACCGAAGGCACCGCGCCGGGTTTTCCCCCTGAATGCCTTGGCGGCTGAAACGGTGTTTTGGACGCTCGGGGTATGGCAAATGGAAAGGAAAGAACATGAATAAGCTACGTACCACCGCAATTGCACTCGCGACTGTCGCAACAGCAGCGATGGCACAGGCCAACACAATTACCGTTGCCGAAATCGACGTCAAAAGCGACCTGTCAGACTTTGCCAACAGCAACGCACTGGAGTACTGGCCTGACATCGACAAAGACTTGAACGAAGCGCTGATGAAGCACGTCGAATACAAAGATGAACCCTTCGGTGACCGTTTGGTCGTCAAGATCAGCGACGTCAGCTTGAACGGCAACCCAATGCTGCCGCAAACGGGTGAGTTCAACCGCCTAGAAGGCGCTGTGGTTCTTTATGACTATGCAGAGCCGTCCCGCAATGGCGATGAAAACGACACGACGATCAAAGCCATTCACAGCTTCCCGCTGAGCATTTCTGCCGTTGCTGGCGATACAGCGGTGCCAGCGGCGACTATCGTGATCCCGCCGTCCAAGGATGACTTCTACACCGCACTGGTGGAAGGCTTTGCCTTGGCTGCTGTTGATAACCTGAAATAACGGTTTTCAGGGCAAGTTACTCTTTACTTGGCGCCGCGCGAACATTCGCGCGGCGTTTCTCATGGGTGAAAGCCGCTTTGAATCCCGCATAATGGATGATCAAGTGGCCAATAAGGATCAGGCACCCATGATTAACGTCTAAGGTATTGATTTTATGGCGCACCTGAGAGGATTCGAACCTCTGGCCTCTGCCTTCGGAGGGCAGCGCTCTATCCAGCTGAGCTACAGGTGCGTAGGGCCGTTATAGCCCGAGGAAATTTCGCCGCAAGCGTGAAAAAGACTTGCGGCGCAATAAGCTGGCTAGGCCAGTAATTCATGCGCGAGCTCTAGCGCGTTGACCAATACGTCGATTTCTTCGGTCGTGTTGTACATCCCGAATGACGCGCGGCAGGTCGCGCTGACACCGAGGTGATCCATCAGTGGACCGGCACAGTGGTGCCCCGCCCTGACCGCCACGCCGCGCTTGTCGAGGATCGTGGAAATGTCATGTGCGTGCGCCGCGCCTTGTAAGGTCATGCTAAAAATCGCGGCTTTGCCGGGGGCGTTGCCCTGGATATTCAGCCAATTCAGCCCATTGAATTTCGCGGCTGCGTAGTCCCGCAATGCACTTTCGTGCGCGGCGATGTTCTGCATTCCGACATCCATCAGATACTCTAGCGCGACGCCCAAACCGATGGTCTGAACGATGCCGGGCGTACCAGCTTCGAACTTCATCGGGGGATCATTATAGATCACCGCATCTTTGCTGACCTCTTTGATCATATCGCCGCCGCCGATAAAGGGGCGCATTTCAGCCATGCGGTCTTTTTTCACATAGGTCGCGCCAGAGCCTGAGGGACCATAAAGTTTGTGGCCCGTAATCGCATAGAAATCGCAGCCGATGTCCTGAACATTCACGGGCGCATGGACCGCGCCTTGCGAGCCATCAACCAAGACAGGAATGCCTCGCGCATGTGCTTCTTGCGTGATCGTTTTCACATCGACCATCGTGCCCAGCACGTTGGAGCATTGTGTGATCGCGACCAACTTTGTTTTTGGCCCCATGGAGTCAATCACAGCCTGCGGATCAAGGCTGCCGTCAGCGGCCACATCGACCCATTTCAGAACCACACCCTGACGTTCGCGCAGGAAATGCCATGGTACGATATTGGCGTGGTGCTCCATGACACTCAGCAGGATTTCATCCCCTGCTTCTAACCGGGGCATGGCCCAGCCATAGGCAACCATATTGATGCCTTCGGTGGTGCCTGAATTCAGCACGATCTCATCTTCAGAGGCCGCGCCAAGAAACTTGGCAATGGTGCCGCGCACGCTTTCATATTTTTCCGTCGCGAGATTGCTAAGGAAGTGCAAGCCGCGATGCACATTCGCATATTCGTTGGCGTAGGCATTGGTGATCGCGTCAATCACAACTTGCGGCTTTTGGGCCGAAGCCCCGTTGTCGAGATAGACCAGCGGTTTGCCATTCACTTCACGCGCCAGAATGGGAAAATCTGCGCGAATTTTTTGCACATCATACATATTGATTACTCGACGACACCCAGCCCGGCGACTGAGAAAAGGATGGAGAGAACGACGGTCAGGCCAAGAAACGAAAACAGCAGGTTGGCGGTGGATTTCCCAAGGGAATCAAACCCCTGCGCCTCATTCATAAAGTTCAATAAGATCCAGATCCCGTAAAGGCTGGCGACCATCATCACGACATTGGCAAGGCTTGGGATAAAGAGCATCAAGCCAAAGCCGATGACTTGCACGGCAAAACGCATGTATTGCAACCAAGTCACCAGAACGAGGACGTCGTCAAAACTGGCGGCACCGCCGATGAATTTTCCTGCATAGAACAGAGAGCCTGCGCCAACGATCATAATGACAAACAAAAGCGTTGCCATCGTTACTGGCGATAGGATTTCAAAGATCGGCGATTGCGTGAAAGGAAAGACCAGCGCCGTGATGAAAAACGCAATGGCATTCAAAACGGAGGCCAAAGCTAATGCGGCCCAAGTCTCTGAACGCGCCAGCTGCAGACCCAGCAGCCGACTGGCCGCTGTGCGTGGCACATAGATCGTATCAAGAAACAGTTGCTTCCACATGGCTCAGTCCGCTTTATTGCGCGCGACCGAAAGCCCCGCAATCCAGAACACAAAGAACGCCACCAGCCATATCAAGCTGACGAGGTTGTTCAAGAGACCGGGGCCAATAAAGCCCGCGACAAGCCCTTGAAACAAGATCACCGGACTGCCCGCCAGCAAGGCCCAGAACAGTGCCATACGGGCGCGGTAGCCAGTGGTTCCGCCAAATCCTTTCAGGACCAATTGTGTGACAAAGGCGATCGCATAAAAAAACAGAGGCGCCATAAACACCCAGCCCATAAGCGCCCCGCCAATCAGGGGCATGATGTCTGTTTCGCTCAGATGCGCCTCGCGCGACAGGCGCGGCCATTGGGCAACGAAAATCACGATACAGGCTGCCATCAGGATCGCCAAAGCGCGATCCTCTCGTGGGCCGTTGGCCTGCCGCCTTACGGCGACAGATTTAGGCCGACGGTAGGTCGCCAGAATGTCTTGCGTGATTGACATCAGCCGCGACGACGCTCCAACCAGCCTTCTAGGCGGGTTAGGATACAGTCTGCCAGCGCTTCGTTTTCAATCTCTTCCACGGCTTCCGCCAAAAACGCGAGCGTCATCAGGTCGGTCGCGATGTCCTTGGGGACACCACGCGCGCGCAGATAGAACAACCCATCTTCGTCAATCGCACCAGAGGTCGAGCCATGCGAACAGGCGACGTCATCCGCGTAGATTTCAAGCTCAGGCTTGGCGAGGAACTGGCTGTCCTCATCCAGCAGAAGCGATTGGCTGATCTGATAGCCGTCAGTCTTCTGAGCACCCGGTTTCACGAGGATTTTGCCCTGGAAAACACCCGTCGCCCCATTGCGCAGCACCTTTTTGAAAACCTGACGGCTTTCGCAGGCGACGGCGTCATGGGTGACAAAGACCGTATCGTCGTGGTGAAAATCGCCGTCTCCGACGCAGGCACCGGCGACATGGGCGATGGCATCGTCGCCCGTTAGTTCCAGTACACATTCATTGCGCGTCAGAACACCGTTTACGGTCAGTGTGAAGGACTTAAAGCTGCTTTCTGTACCGAGACGCCCGAAAATATGCGTCGCCGCGCGACGCTCATGATCGCGGCCCTGCGCGCGCACATGGTTGAACGCAGCTTTGTCAGCAACATACACTTCCAGCACCTTGTTGAACCGCGCTGCGGCCGGACCATTTTCCAGCAAAGTGAGGGATGCTCCCTCCTCCAGTTTGATCACATGGTGCAAAATTGCGTCAGAGTTTTCGTCTTCGTGCTTATAGAAAAAGCTAATCGGACGAGAGACTTGGCCAGTGACGCGAATGATGATCCCATCTTCGGCAAGGGCAGTGTTCAAGGCGGCAAGCGGGCGCTGAACCGGCGTTTGGCCGTTCGCTTCTAGCTGACCATAAAGCTCTTTGGCCCAATGGATATCTTTGTTCACGATGTCAGACAGACATTCGATTGTCAGCCCTTCGCCCTCAAGATCGTCGGATTGATCGGCATCAAAAATGCCATCGACAAAGACAACCTTTAGGCGGTCGATATCGTCAAACATCGGCGCTTCACCATGTTCAAATGGTGCCGCAGGAATGACATCTTGCGCGGTCAGAGTGTCCGGACGGGTGTATTTCCAATATTCGTCACGACGGTGTGGCAAACCATTTTCGATAACGCGCGCCATGGCGGCGTCGCGGATCGCGGTGATCCACACTGCCCCGGCTGGGACGGAAATCCCGTCCAGCAGCGCAGCTGTCGCTTCCTGTTTCTGTTGCAAAAAGCCCATTACGCCATCTCCGCCAAGATGTCTGCGTAGCCGTTGTTTTCGACTTCCAGGGCCAGTTCTGGGCCACCGGTTTTCACAATACGACCGTCTGCCATAATGTGCACAACGTCTGGTTTGATGTGATCCAGCAGACGTTGGTAGTGGGTGATCACTAGGAAGCCACGGCCTGCGTCGCGCAGCGCGTTCACGCCCTCTGACACCAGTTTCATGGCATCGACGTCCAGACCAGAGTCCGTTTCGTCAAGGATGCACATCTTTGGTTCCAGCATCGCCATCTGCAGAATTTCGTTGCGTTTCTTTTCACCGCCAGAGAAGCCAACGTTGACCGGGCGTTTCAGCATATCGGCGTCGATCTTCAGCGTTTTTGCCTTGGCGCGGATCACTTTCAGGAAGTCCGCAGCAGACATTTCTTCTTCGCCACGCGCCTTGCGTTGCGCGTTCACGGCCGTGCGCAGGAAGGTCATGTTGCCAACGCCGGGAATTTCCACCGGGTATTGGAACGCAAGGAAAAGCCCCAGCGCCGCACGCTCTTCGGCTTCGAGTTCCAGCAGGTCTTCGCCACCCAAAGTCGCCGAACCCTCTGTTACTTCATAGCCATCGCGACCAGACAGGACGTAAGACAATGTCGATTTGCCGGAACCGTTTGGCCCCATGATCGCATGCACTTTGCCAGCTCCGACCGTCAGGTCAACGCCCTTCAGGATTTGCTTATCTTCGTCTTCAAGTTTGACCTTCAGGCCTTTGATTTCCAACATGTTATTTTCCTCATCCGCCCGCGCGTCGGCGGTCATCTCTTGATTAGTATTTGGGCCACAACAGACCCTAGAAACCCGCTGACGAAACTGGTCGTCAGCACTTGTGTATTCGTTAGCATCGGGGCGATCTGGCTGATCACGAAAGCAAAACCGGCACAGAAAAGACCGGTCGTGCAGGCTGCCATGATCATCGCCCGAACCATCAGCCCAGCACCACCGCTGTGCCAGAGGCCGAGACCATCAGCATGGATTGACCGACCACTTCGTAGTCCAAATCCACGCCGACAACCGCATTTGCCCCTTTGGACAGCGCACGTTCTTCCAACTCACGCAGAGCGGTGTCGCGCGCATCCTGCAGCTTGCTTTCGTAAGCCCCTGAACGCCCGCCGACTATATCGGTGATCGAGGCAAAGACATCGCGCACAACGTTTGCGCCCATTATGGCCTCGCCCACGACAATGCCGCGGTATTCGGTGATTTTACGTCCTTCGACGGAATTGGTGGTGGTGATAATCATCTCAGCTTCCAATCCAATTGATAAACATCATAATGGCCATACAGACCGCCCCAACCAGCGCGGAGGTTACAAAGACCGATCCGCCGATCAGACCCTCGCTATTGCCTTTACGTTTGCGAATGCTCAGGCCGATGAGGCAACCGATGGTCATCCCGACGCCTACCCCAAGGGATTGCTGCATAAGTTGCTGAATGGTTTCCATTAACCCACAGATCCCTCAAGGCTAATTGCAACCAATTGCTGCGCCTCCATGGCGAATTCCATCGGCAGCGCCTGCAGCACTTCCTTGGCGAAACCGTTCACGATCAGGGCAACAGCCTCTTCTTCGTCCATGCCACGCTGGCGGCAGTAGAACATTTGCTCGTCATCCACCTTGGATGTCGTTGCTTCGTGCTCCACACGCGAGCTATTGTTCTTCACCTCAATATACGGAACGGTGTGCGCTCCGCATTTATCGCCAATCAGCAAACTGTCACATTGCGTGTAATTGCGTGAATTCTTGGCTTTCGGGTGCATCGATACCAGACCACGGTAGGTGTTCTGCGCCACACCAGCGGAGATGCCTTTCGACACAATGCGCGACTTGGTGTTTTTGCCCAAGTGGATCATCTTTGTACCAGTATCGGCCTGCTGGTGGTTGTTGGCGATGGCGATGGAATAGAACTCGCCTTGGCTGTCATCCCCACGCAGGATGCAGGATGGGTATTTCCACGTCACGGCAGAACCGGTTTCAACCTGTGTCCACATCACCTTCGCGCGGTCGCCCCGGCAATCGGCGCGTTTGGTCACGAAGTTATAGATGCCGCCTTTGCCGTTTTCATCACCGGGGAACCAGTTTTGAACGGTGGAGTATTTCACCTCTGCATCTTCTTCGATGATGATTTCAACCACGGCCGCGTGCAGCTGCGCTGTGTCGCGTTGTGGTGCAGTGCAACCCTCTAAGTAACTGACATAGCTGCCTTTATCGGCGATGATCAATGTGCGTTCGAACTGGCCAGTGTTTTCTGCATTGATGCGGAAATAGGTCGACAGCTCCATCGGGCAGCGCACACCCGGTGGGATGTAAACGAAAGACCCGTCAGAGAAGACGGCGCTGTTCAGCGTGGCATAGAAGTTGTCAGAGACCGGCACGACCGACCCAAGGTATTTCTTGACCAGCTCTGGGTGCTCTTTGATGGCTTCGCTGATCGAGCAGAAGATCACGCCAGCCTTTTTCAGTTCGGCTTGGAAGGTTGTGCCAACAGAGACAGAGTCAAATACCGCATCAACGGCCACCTTGCGGCCTTCGGCTGGTGCGTCCTCGGCGCCTTCGACGCCAGCCAAAATCATCTGTTCTTTCAATGGGATGCCCAGTTTCTGGTAGGTTTCCAACAGCTTTGGGTCAACGTCATCCAGCGACTTGGGCTTTTCTTCCATGCTCTTTGGACGGGCGTAGTAATACTGGTCCTGAAAGTCGATCTCTGGATAGTTGACCATCGCCCACTTGGGTTCTTCCTTGGTCAGCCAACGCTTGAACGCTTCCAGCCGCCAATCGGTCATCCATTCAGGTTCTTCATTCTTTTCAGAAATCAGACGCACGATGTCTTCGTTCAGACCTTTCGGAGCGTACTCCATCTCGATCTCGGTTTCCCAACCGTATTTGTACTTGCCACCGACTTCACGAACCGCGTCGACCGTCTCCTGATCAACGCCTTCTTTGACGTCTGTGTGTTCCATCGTGGCCATCTGCGTCTCCTACTCTCACGCCGCTTTGGCGCGGTATTTTTCCAATTGGGTCAGCCACTTATTGGCGAAACCCAAAACCTGTTCTTCTGTGTTCTCTGGGCCAAGACTGACCCGTATCGCGCTGGACGCCACGGTGGCGTCATATCCCATAGCCGTCAAAACGGCGCTTGCTTTGACCTTGCCTGACGAGCAGGCAGAGCCTGCCGAAATGGCGTAGCCAGCCAGATCCATTTGCATCACTTGCGTTTCGCCTTTCCAGCCGGGAACCGCAAGGCAAGAAGTGTTGGGCAGACGGTCCGCATCCTTCCCGATAAAGATGGTGTCCGGTGCCGCGTCGGCAAGGGTGGTTTCCAACAAATCGCGTAGCCGTTTGACCGCATCCCAAACGCCCGCGTCCAGGTCGCGCACTGCTGCTGTGGCAGCGGCGGCAAACCCCGCGGCACCGATGATGTTTTCGGTGCCCGCGCGGCGTCCCATCTCTTGCCCGCCGCCCTTGAGCCGCGCCTGCACATCCGTGCCGCGTTTTACGACCAATGCCCCAATGCCTTTAGGCCCACCGAGTTTGTGGGCAGAAACAATCGCCATATCACAACCCAGCCAGTTGAAGGCAATCGGCAGTTTCCCAAAGGCCTGTGTCGCATCGCAAAGCGCGAGGCCCTGCGGCAGTTTTTGCACGATCCCGGTTTCGGAATTGGCAATCTGCAAAGTTGCTTTGGCAGGGTCATCAACAGTTACACTGCCATCAGCGGCTGTTGGTATTTCATTTTCAATCCAAGCTCTTACCGCGTCATGTTCAACTGACGATCCGGAAAAGCCACGCCCTTCCATGGCCAAAGCGGCCGCCTCCGTGGCGCTAGAGGTGAAGATCACATCCGCCCCATCCGCCCCAAATGCTGAGGCAACATCCGCGCGGGCTTTTTCGAGCAAAGATTTCGCCTTACGCCCTTCTGCATGCACAGAAGACGGATTGCCGACAACATCCATCGCGGCAATCATCGCCTCGCGCGCCTCCGGGCGCAGCGGCGTTGTAGCGTTATGATCAAGGTAGGCTCTCACTCGCAATCATCCACCACGGAAAACAACGTTGGCACTGCTGGGCACGGCGCGAGGCCGTTTTGCACCACATCGGACAGGCGCGTCTGATGCAAAAACACGTAAACATGCGCAGACAGGCCTTCCCAAAGACGGTTGGCCATCGACTGCGCCCGAGAGCCAGACTGCGCACCAGACGCGCCTGCCCCAGTGTGCAATGCGGAAACGGTTTCATCGACCGCCGACAGGATGTCGACAATTCGAATCTCGGCTGTGGGTCGTGCCAACCGATAGCCGCCGCCGGGGCCGCGTACCGATTCAACAAGTTCCGCACGGCGGAGCTTTACGAACAACTGCTCAAGATAAGCGAGCGAAATATCCTGACGCGTTGAAATTTCGGACAAAGTCACAAGCTTTTCAGTCGGTTGCAGGGCGATATCTGCAAGGGCAACCACCGCATAGCGGCCTTTGGTCGAAAGTTTCATTTCTCCCGCTCCCAAGCGAATTGATTGACCTGAAACGCTTCAATGCTTACATCGCTATGAGCGCCGTTGGACCGACTGTCCAATCCGATTTATTAGAACCGTTCTAAGGTGGCTGAGCAAATTCGTCAAGAAATGCTTATGCCCATAAACAGGAGCAGGGAAACCCTATGCCCGAGGTCATTTTTCCAGGACCCGAAGGTCGTCTTGAAGGCCGTTACCACCCCCAAAAAGACCGTGATGCACCAATTGCGATTGTGCTGCATCCGCACCCGCAATTTGGCGGGACCATGAACAACAAAGTGGTCTATAACCTGCACTATGCGTTCTATAATATGGGGTTCACTGTGCTGCGGTTTAACTTCCGTGGCGTAGGTCGTTCGCAGGGCGAATATGACCAGGGCGTAGGCGAACTGTCTGACGCGGCAAGCGCGCTTGATTACCTGCAGTCCATGAACAATAACTCCAAACACTGCTGGGTTGCTGGCTTTAGTTTTGGGGCTTGGATCGGCATGCAGCTTTTGATGCGCCGTCCAGAGATCACGGGTTTCATTTCGGTGTCGCCACCGGCCAATATGTATGACTTTAGCTTCTTGGCACCCTGCCCGTCTTCGGGCCTGATCATCAATGGCACCAGTGACCGTGTCGCGCCACCGTCTGACACGACGGCGCTTGTGAACAAGCTGCACGAACAAAAGGGCATCACGATTACTCATCAGGAAATCGAAGGGTCCGGCCACTTCTTTGAAGAGCCACATATGGATCATATGATTGGCAACGTCACTGACTACGTAAAGCGCCGCCTGACGGAAAACACACGCTAAACCCATGGACTACATCGATTCCCTTGCCGAAAAGCTCGCCCGTGATGTTCTGCTGGTGCAGAAAGAAACGAATGATCTGACATTGGTGCAGGAAATCGCTGCCGTGCTAGAGGCCTCATCCTCCAAAATGCATGAGGCCTTTATGACCGCTGTGCGCGTTTACGATTCCGAAGTGCGCGCGCGGCAGGTGCTTGATGCCAAGATCGCAGCAGCAGCCAAAGCAGCTGGGCTTGACCCGGATGCTTGACCAGACAGATGAGCGGCTGTCGCAGCAACTCGCGTTTCTGACTGAAATCGATAAGTTGAAATCGGTACTGCGCGCTACGACGCTATGTGATGGGTCGCGGCGCGAAAACACCGGTGAGCATTCATGGCATATCGCGATGTATGCTTTGATACTGGCGGAACACGCTAAATCGCCCGTGAACATTGATCGCGTCATTAAGATGCTTTTGATCCATGACATCGTCGAAATTGATGCGGGCGACAAACCCATTCACGGCAGTCATGATATTGCCGAAATGGAAGCCATTGAACAGGCCGCCGCTGATCGGATTTTTGGTCTTTTGCCAGAGGACCAACGCAAGGAACTTCGCGCGCTTTGGGAGGAGTTCGAAGCCGCAGAAAGCGATGACGCCATCTTTGCCAAATCTGTGGATCGGGTTCAGCCAGTGATTGCCAATCTGGAAACCGGCGGCGACAGCTGGCTTGAATACAATGTCTCGCGCCAGCAGTTGGAAGACCGCGTTGGCTGGAAAGTCGCCAAAGGCGCTCCGGCGCTATGGCAACATCTTCAGGCCCGGATTCGCAACTGGTTCGGCGCGCGCGCAGAATAGCAGCCTTTTCCTCTGGCCTTTTGCCCCCTTTCGCGCTAGGGCGCGCGAGAACATTTAAGAGGCAGGCCCATGGACCTTCGCAATATCGCGATCATCGCACACGTTGACCACGGTAAAACCACGCTCGTGGACGAGCTACTGAAACAATCTGGCGCCTTCCGGGCCAACCAGGAAGTGGCCGAACGTGCCATGGACAGCAACGATCTGGAACGTGAACGCGGTATTACGATTTTCGCAAAACCCACCAGCGTCGAATGGCATGGCACGCGTATCAATATCGTTGACACACCCGGCCACGCAGACTTTGGCGGTGAAGTCGAACGTATTCTCAGCATGGTCGACGGTGTTGTTCTGCTGGTGGATGCTGCCGAAGGGCCGATGCCGCAGACGAAATTCGTGACCTCCAAGGCGCTCGCGCTGGGGCTGCGTCCGATTGTGGTTCTGAACAAGGTCGACAAACCAGATGCCGAGCCTGACCGGGCGCTTGACGAGTGCTTTGACCTGTTTGCGTCACTGGACGCCAATGAAGACCAGCTTGATTTCCCACATATGTATGCCTCGGGCCGCAATGGCTGGGCAGATCACGAGTTGAATGGCCCACGCAAAGACCTGAGTGCGCTGTTCAACCTGATCGTGAACCACGTACCAGAGCCAAAGCAGATCAAAAAGCAAGGCGACGATTTCCGCATGCTGGCCACCACTTTGGGATCAGATCCATTTGTAGGCCGTATCCTGACGGGCCGCGTGGAAAGCGGGAAGTTGAAAGTTGGCGCGACCGTTCAGGCGCTCTCGCGCGTTGGTCAAAAGATCGAACAGTTCCGCGTCACAAAAATTCAAGCGTTTCGTGGCCTAGCGCAGCAAGACATCGAAGAAGCGCAGGCCGGTGACATTGTGTCTATCGCGGGCATGTCCAAAGCGACTGTGGCCGACACCATTTGTGCTCTTGCCGTGGATGAGCCGCTGGACGCGCAGCCGATTGACCCGCCGACCATCACAGTGACCTTTGGCATCAACGACAGCCCGCTGGCCGGTCGTGACGGCAAAAAAGTCCAGTCCCGTGTGATCCGTGACCGTCTATACAAAGAAGCCGAATCCAACGTCGCGATCAAAATCGCCGACACGCCGGGCGGCGAGGCGTTTGAAGTCTCTGGTCGTGGCGAACTTCAGATGGGCGTTCTGATCGAAAACATGCGCCGCGAGGGGTTCGAACTGTCGATCTCTCGTCCGCAGGTGATCATGCGCGAAGAAGACGGCGTGAAGATGGAGCCGGTCGAAGAAGCCACCATCGACGTGGATGACGAATACTCCGGTGCTGTTATTGAAAAACTGACAGGTTCCCGCAAAGGCGAATTGGTCGAAATGCGCCCAGCCGGTGCGGGCAAAACCCGGATCATCGCGCATGTACCGTCGCGCGGCCTGATCGGCTATCACGGCGAATTCCTGACCGACACCCGCGGCACCGGTGTTCTGAACCGCGTGTTCCACGGCTGGACCCCATACAAAGGGGCCATCCCGGGCCGTCGCGCTGGTGTGCTGATCTCCATGGAGAACGGGACCTCTGTCGCCTATGCGCTGTGGAACCTCGAAGAACGGGGCAAAATGATGATCGGTGCGCAGGCGGATGTCTACACCGGCATGATCATTGGCGAGCACAGCCGTGAAAACGACCTGGAAGTGAATCCGCTGAAAGGCAAAAAGCTGACCAACGTGCGGGCTTCAGGCACTGATGATGCCGTGCGCCTGACCACGCCAATGTCGCTGTCATTGGAAGAGGCGATTGCCTATATCAATGATGATGAGTTGGTTGAGGTCACGCCAAGCACGGTGCGTCTGCGCAAGCGCTATCTGGATCCGCATGAACGCAAGCGGATGTCCAAAGTCGCTAGCTAAGGGTGTGATTGGGGCCAGCCCCCAAACCCCCGGAGTATTTTTTAGAAAGATGAAGGGCCGCAATTTGTGGCCCTCATTTTTTTTGCCTAGTCTGGCCGATCTACGTGCTGATCAAAGAGGATGGCGTTTCCGTCCGGATCTTTCAGCATGAAACTCGCAGGGCCGGTGCTGTCAGGGTCAGCAGTGGTTTCAAGGGCAATACCCGCCTCATGCAGCCGCTTTTGCAGGTCGCGCACATCTTCGAAATCCTCCACAGGTTGGGCGTTTTGATCCCATCCGGGGTTCAACGTCAGGATATTGCCCTCAAACATGCCCTGGAACAGGCCAATGACCGCGCTGCCGTTCTTGAGAATGGCAAAGCCATGTTCCGACATATCGTGAAACTGTTGAAAGCCCAGTGTTTCGTAAAAGGCGATTGACGCCTTGAGATCCTTAACGGACAGGCTGATCGAAAACGCACCCAATGACATGCTATCCTCCGCAATTTGCTTGCGTCTAGGATGGCACGGTCGCGCAAAAATTCCGACAGTTTTATCCGTCGACTTCTATTATGGTCAGAGATCGCTCAGAGGCACCTTCGGCAAACTGGACCGCCTCTTGGTAGGCGGCGCTGTTGTAGCAGTTTTCGGCAGCAGTGAGGCTGGGGAAGCGAATGATTGTGTGTCGATCTGCCCCAACCCCTTCTAACTGCTTGAAAGCAGCACCACGGGCGATGAACTGACCGCCCATGGTTTCAATCACCGGGACCGCGCATTTTGCGTATTCGGCGTAGGCCTCTGGATCAGAGACGGTGACGTGGCTGATCCAGAGCGCGGGCATTAGGCACCCAGAACCGCTTCGGCTGCTTTGATCGCGGCCTCTGCGTTGTCGACGGATTTTGCACCGCCCTGCGCAAGGTCAGGACGCCCGCCGCCACCTTTACCACCCAGTTCCGCGACCGCTGCACGCACAAGATCAGGCGCTTTTACGGTGTCGGTTAGATCCTTGGTGACGCCTGCCGCAACAGCGGCTTTGCCATCGGCATCTGCGATCAACAGCACGGCACCACTTTCAATACGTGCTTTGTGTTCGTCAATCAAAGCGGGCAAATCACGCCCAGATACACCAGAAAGCACCTGAGCTACGAACTTTACCCCATTGATTTCTTTGGATTCTGCAGCATTTCCGTCACCAGATCCACCAGCCATAGCAAGTTCGCGACGCAATTGCGCGACTTCGTTCTGCAGCGCTTTGCGTTCGTCCAGCAACGCCTTTACGCGTTCGGGCACATCCGCGGTTTGCGCTTTCAGTTGCAAGGCCGTCTGCGCCAAACGGTGGTCTTGTTCACTCAAATAGCGCATGGCATCGGCCCCGGTCAGCGCCTCAATCCGGCGCACACCGGCAGAGCTGGCGCTGTCGCCAAGCGTAACGAAGGCCCCGATATCACCAGTTTGGCGCACATGGGTGCCGCCGCAGAGTTCTAGCGAATAGGTTTGCCCATCCAGCCCTTTGCCGGTTTTCGCGCGGCCCA
This sequence comes from Cognatishimia maritima, assembly GCF_900129685.1. Classification (GTDB taxonomy): domain Bacteria; phylum Pseudomonadota; class Alphaproteobacteria; order Rhodobacterales; family Rhodobacteraceae; genus Cognatishimia; species Cognatishimia maritima. The sequence goes on from NZ_FQWM01000001.1 coordinate 238,699, forward strand.
TTGAAACGACGCGGACTTCGTCGCCGTATTTTTCGCCAAACAGCGCCTGAGCACCAATGGCGCGGGCGTCATCTGGTGTCATAATCCGGGTTTCAACCGCGCTGTTTTGGCGGATATAGGTGTTCACCTCATCCTCAACTTGGCGCAGTTCGTCCAAGGTCAGCGCCTTGGTGTGGCTGAAATCAAACCGCAAGCGGTCGTCGGCATTTAGGGACCCACGCTGTGCAACATGATCGCCAAGCGCATTGCGCAGGGCTTCGTGCAACAGGTGCGTTGCCGAGTGGTTGGCACGGATCGCGGTGCGGCGCGCATGATCCACGGTCAGCTGTGCGCCCTGCCCGGCTTGTAGATGGCCTTCGGTCACTTCGGCGATATGGATAAAGACGCCAGCGGCTTTCTTGGTGTCGGTGACACGCGCGCTGCCGGTTTCGGTTTTGATCACGCCACTGTCACCAACCTGACCACCGGATTCTGCATAGAAAGGTGTCTGGTTCAGAACGATCTGCACCTTGCCGTCGGCCTTGTCGACCTGCGCGCCGTCCGCGACAAGCGCGGTGATCTGACCTTCGGCAGTTTCAGTATCGTATCCAAGGAAATCTGTGGTTCCATGCTGATCGGCGATGTCAAACCAGATGGTGCTGTCTGCCGCTTCGCCGGATCCTGCCCAGGCAGCGCGTGCTTTTGCTTTTTGTTCGGCCATGGCCGTATCAAAGCCATCGGTGTCCACTGACAGACCACGTTCGCGTAAAGCGTCCTGCGTAAGGTCGAGTGGGAAGCCGTAGGTATCATAGAGCTTAAAGGCCGCTTCGCCCGGCAGCGCCGCGTCCTCGGACAGTCCAGACACTTCGTCATCCAACAACTTCAAGCCGCGATCCAAAGTCTGCTTGAACCGAGTTTCTTCCAGTTTAAGCGTCTCTTCGATCAATGACTGGGCTTGGCCCAATTCTGGATAAGCAGCGCCCATCTTGCTGACCAGCGCTGGGACAAGGCGGTGCATGACCGGGTCTTTTGCACCCAAGAGGTGCGCATGGCGCATCGCGCGGCGCATGATGCGGCGCAAAACGTACCCACGGCCATCGTTTGATGGCATCACGCCGTCGGCAATTAGGAAGGAGGTAGAGCGCAGGTGGTCGGCAATCACGCGGTGATGCACGTTTTGGTCGCCGTAGGGATCAACCGAGGTCGCATGCGCCGAGGCCTCGATCAGCGATTTCATCAAGTCGGTGTCGTAGTTATCGTGGCTGCCCTGCAGCAGCGCGCCGATCCGTTCCAGTCCCATGCCGGTGTCGATGGACTGCATGTCCAGCGCCTTCATGGAGCCATCTTCGAACTGCTCGTTCTGCATGAAAACGACGTTCCAGATTTCAATAAAGCGGTCGCCGTCTTCTTCTGGCGAACCGGGAGGGCCACCCCAGATATGGTCACCGTGATCGTAAAAGATTTCGGTGCACGGACCACAGGGGCCGGTTGGACCCATCTGCCAGAAGTTGTCGCTGGTTGCGATACGGATGATGCGATCTTCTGGGACGCCGACTTTTTTCCAGATTTCAAAAGCTTCGTCGTCGGTGTGATAGACCGTCGTGTAAAGCTTGTCCTTCGGAATATCGAATTCTTTGGTGATCAGCTCCCAAGCAAATGGGATCGCGTCGTCCTTGAAGTAATCGCCAAAGCTAAAGTTGCCGAGCATTTCAAAAAACGTGTGGTGGCGCGCGGTGTAACCGACATTATCAAGATCGTTGTGTTTGCCGCCGGCGCGCACACATTTCTGCGACGTGGTCGCGCGTTTGTAGTCGCGGGTCTCGATTCCGGTGAAAAGGTTTTTGAATTGAACCATGCCCGAGTTCGTGAACATCAACGTTGGATCGTTGCGCGGCACGAGGGGGCTTGAGGGCACAATCTGGTGCCCCTGCTTTTCAAAGTAGTTCAGAAATGTAGACCGGATGTCGTTCAGGCTTGGCATGCGTGCGCTCACTGGAGAGTTTCTTGCTTCCAGAACGGTTTATCCCCACGCGGCGGAGGTGTCCACAGCGCATAAAGTCTTGACCTGCACAGGTCAGCAAAAAGGCCGCTGAACGCGGCCTTTGTTACAGTTGCTTAGCTATCTTCCACCAGGGCATCATTGTCATCGACACCCGGCGGCATGTCAAAATCCAACCCATGCGCGGCGCGGATTTTATCTTCGATCTGAAGCGCGATCCGCGAATTTTCACGCAGGAATTGCTTGGCGTTTTCGCGGCCCTGCCCGATACGTTCGTCACCATAGCTGAACCAACTGCCTGATTTTGCGACGATTCCGGCTTTCACACCTAGGTCCAGCAGTTCCCCCATTTTAGAGATACCTTCGCCATACATGATGTCGAATTCAACCTGCTTGAACGGTGGGGCCACTTTGTTTTTAACAACTTTGACGCGGGTGGCGTTGCCAACAACCTCGTCCCGATCTTTCAAAGCGCCGATCCGGCGGATATCCAAGCGGACGGAGCTATAGAATTTCAAAGCATTGCCGCCGGATGTGGTTTCCGGAGAGCCGAACATCACGCCGATTTTCATCCGAATTTGGTTGATGAAAATCACGGTGCATCTCGAACGGTTGATTGAGCCGGTCAGCTTTCGCATGGCTTGGCTCATCAACCGGGCCTGAACGCCCACACTGCTGTCGCCCATGTCGCCTTCGAGCTCGGATTTCGGCGTTAGCGCCGCGACCGAGTCAACCACCACCATATTAACTGCGCCGGATCGCACAAGCGTATCGACAATCTCCAGCGCTTGTTCACCCGTGTCGGGCTGAGAGATCAGCAGTTCATCCAGGTCCACGCCCAGCTTTTTGGCATATTGCGGGTCAAGCGCATGTTCCGCGTCTACAAAGGCGCATACGCCGCCCTTTTTCTGTTCCTCCGCGACGCAATGCAGTGTCAGGGTTGTCTTACCAGAGCTTTCCGGTCCGTAGATTTCAATGATCCGTCCTTTGGGAAGACCGCCAATGCCAAGCGCGATATCCAGGCCCAATGACCCGGTTGAGGTCGCTTCGATTTCCTGAAAAACGTTGCCGTCCCCCAGCTTCATAATCGAGCCTTTGCCGAACTGCCGCTCGATCTGGGCCAGTGCGCTATCAAGCGCCTTTTGTTTGTCTGAAGATGCCTTGCTGCTCATGTTCAATAAATCTGCCGTTGCCATTTGGTTGCTTCCTTATTCCACACCCGCACAAAGGCGGCAATGATTGGCTTGTTCTCGTCTTGTTCTCATTCTTATGAGATCAAAACGGGAACATTTCAATAAAAAACTTGCTAAAATTACTTTTGACCAAAAGCATTAAGCGTTAGTTTACGATGAGAAAATCTCGTGCAGAACAAAAATAAAGGCGTGTAAATGCTTGTTTTCTGGAAAGAAAAACTTGTGATCCTTGCGGTGCCAAAGACCGGGACAACCGCCTTAGCGCAGGCATTGGGGCCACGGGCGGACATCGTGATCAACGATCCTCCGGAACTGAAACACGCGCCGGTCTTTCGCTATAACCGGTTTTTCCGTCCAATGTTCGAAAAAGCCTGCGGTGTCGACTCGATGGACATCATGGCCGTAATGCGCGACCCGGTGGATTGGCTGGGCAGTTGGTATCGGTATCGCAGGCGTCCGTTTACCAAGGGCACACCCGCATCGACGCACGATGTGAGTTTTGACGACTTCGTGACAGAGTATTGCAAGGAAGAGCGTCGCGCCTTTGCCAATGTAGGAAGCCAGGCGAAATTTTTGGAGCCGCGGCCCAATGGCACACGTGTGACACACCTGTTCCGATATGAGGACCAAGACGCCATTCTTTCGTTTTTGGACGAGCGTCTATCTGATGTGCCAGAGCTAACGAGGGCGAATGCATCCCCTCAGATGGACCTGACGCTGTCGCCTGACGTGCGTGCGCTTTTGCAAAAGACACATGCAGCGGAATTTGCGCTTTATGTGAGCTTAGGGTGACGCGCCGCGCAACTGATCTTGAACCGCTGCGATGAGGTCGGACAAAGAAAAGGGTTTGGGCAGAAATACCGCATGCGAAAGCGCATCGGGCAGCGCCCCCAGTTTCTCTTCGGCGTAGCCTGACATGAAGATGACTGGAAGCGTTGGTATGGTGCGCATAGCATCTTCAGCCCACGTAGGGCCATCAAGCCCCGGCATCGCGACATCAGAAACGATCAGGTCAAACTGCTTGTCGCCACTTTGAACGATTGCCAGTGCTACTTCGCCACTGGCGGCCTGAGTGACTTGAAAACCCTTCAACTGCAACGCACGGGCCGCGAAGGCCCGCACGGGGGTTTCGTCCTCGACCAAAAGGATTGTGCCCTTCATGGCAGGCAGAGTTGCGTTGCGCTTTATTGAAGCGTGTTCATGCAGACCGCCAGCAGTCGTCGCCGTCGGAAAAAGCAGCGTAAAGGCTGCACCCTCTCCTTCTGCGCTCTCGACAAAGATGAACCCACCGGACTGTTTCACAATGCCATATGCGGTCGACAGGCCTAGCCCCGTGCCTTCGCCCACCCGCTTGGTGGTGAAAAAAGGTTCAAAGATTTTTCGTTGCTTATCCGGCGAAATACCCACGCCGCTGTCCTTGACGGTGATCGTCACATAGTCCCCTTTGGGCACCGTTGCACGGTCTCGTTGCTCGGGTGTTTCAAGGTGCAGGTTGGCAGTCTGTAAGACGACGTCACCACCTTTTGGCATGGCATCGCGGGCGTTAACCACTAGGTTGATGACCACTTGCTCCAACTGCTGTGGGTCAAGAAACACTGCCCCCAAATCGCTGCCATGTTTGACAATCAGGTTGATGTCAGTGCCCAGCAAACGGCGCAATAGTTTGGTGAGCCCGTCGATCAAAGCCCTCAGATCCACGGTTTTCGGCTGCAGGGTTTGCTTTCTTGAATAGGCAAGAAGCTGCGCCACAAGCGCGGCGGCGCGATTGGCGTTCTGATGGATTTGCATCAGGTCAGCATGCGCTGGGTCAGAGTCATCCCGGTCGAGCAGCAGCAGGTCGCAATGCCCTGAAATCGCCGTCAGCAGATTGTTGAAATCATGTGCAATCCCACCCGCAAGCTGCCCAATCGCCTGCATCTTTTGGCTTTGCACAAACTGCGCCTCAAGCGTCTTGAGTTCCGTCGCATCATGCAACACCGCATAGAGATCGACCCGTTCGTCACGCACGACGCGGCCAAGGGTCATTTGCACAAACACCTCTCGGTCATCGCGTTTGATGCGCAAAAATTCTGTTAGATTCTGCGAGCGCCCTTCTGCCGCTTCGCCCAGCCAGGCGAGCATCGGGCGGCCAAGCCCCTCCATCACGTCACCTAAGCGGGGTTTATCCGCAAGTTGCGGCCCCATCAAATCCCGCGCACGCTTGTTGGCGGAAAGGATCGTGCCATGCGTGTCGACCTTTAGGGTCGCGACTGGCATGTCCTCATAGGTGATGCCAGGGTCGCGCTGCGTTCTCTGTGTCTGTAGATCCGTCAAACCAAATCCCTAGAATGCATTGCGCATTCCATTTTTGAATAAAACAACCAACAAATTCTAAAGAGAACTTTGCACGCAAAGGTTGAAATTTCAAAGAGGGTTGTGAGGGGTCAGTTCGAACGCCTTAGGCAGGCCGTAAAGAATCCGTCGCAGCCGTCCAGCGGTGTCCAATGGTGCTGGTAGCAGAGGTCCCAGTTGGGGTGATCTTGCATGAACCGGTCGATTTGTTGTTCGTTTTCACGCGCCAGCAATGAACAGGTTGCATAGACAAGGTGGCCTTGATCCGTGACGTAGTCCGTTGCTTTGCTCAATATCTCGGCCTGTAGCGCGCAGGTTTCTTCCAGTGCCTCTGGGGTGAGTTTCCATTTGGCATCAGGATCGCGTCGCCATGTACCGGACCCGGAACAGGGCACATCGCAGAAGACCAGATCAAACGGTCCGGCAGATTGAACCACGTCGCTTTGCAATACCGTCACATCCACCCCAGCGCGTCGTGCGCGTTCAGGCAGGTCGCGCAGGCGCGATTGAATTGCGTCATGGGCAAAATAGGTGCCGGGGAACCGCCCTGCCATGGCCAACAACTTCCCGCCACCGCCCGCGCAGTAATCCAGCACCCGCGCGCCTTCGGGCAGCGGCAACAGGTCAATGGCCGCCTGGCTGGCCGCATCTTGTAGCTCAACCAGACCGTCCTTGTAGACGACAGAGTTCCTAATCTTCCGCGCGCCTTCCGTGACTTCTAGCGCGGTCCCAGATGCAGGGTGCGCCTTTGTCTCGATGCCCTCTTTGGCAAGAGCAGCCTTCGCCTGCGGAAGTGTCGCCTTGCGCAGGTTCACACGCAAGATTACTGGCGCACGTTGTTTCAGAAGCGCTTCAACCTCTGCGAACGAGTCACCTAGGTCTTTCGCAAGCTCTGTTGCGACCCAATCTGGCAGATCGATGCAGGCTTTGACCTCTGTGTCTGGCAATTCACCATCGCTCAGCGGGGCTGGACCATAAGGAGAGCCGTCAAACAGCGCTTGCACGTCTTCGCCATTCAGGCGGATCATGCCCAACATGATCGCGCGGGCTGTGCCGCCACTGCCTGCCTGCGCTGCTGAATTCCGAAGTCTGAGAGCATCAAACACAAGATCGCGGATTGCAGCACGGTCTTTGGAACCAGCAAAGCGCGACCGGCGCGCCCAACTGGTCAGAACCCGTTCTGCGGGCGCGCCGTCAAGGATTGGCTCTAGAAGCTCAATCGCGGTCTGGACGCGCGCCGCAGGTGTCATCAACCGACCCGGTAGTTCGGGGATTCGCGGGTGATCTGAACATCATGCACGTGGCTTTCTTTCAAACCCGCACCGGTGATTTTCACAAATTGACAGTTCTTGCGCATGTCTTCGACGGTCGCGTTGCCGGTGTATCCCATCGCCGCGCGCAGACCGCCGACCAACTGGTGGATAACGGTGCCAGCAGAGCCTTTATAGGCCACCTGACCTTCAACGCCTTCCGGCACCAGTTTGTCAGAGGCCGCGTCTTTCTGGAAATAGCGATCAGCAGAGCCGCGCGCCATGGCACCAAGGCTGCCCATGCCGCGATAGGATTTGTAAGAGCGGCCATTGTAGAGGATCACCTCGCCCGGGCTTTCATCGGTGCCTGCGATCATTGATCCGACCATCGCGCAGGACGCGCCCGCCGCAATCGCCTTGGCGAAGTCGCCAGAGAACTTGATACCGCCATCCGCGATCACCGGCGTGTCGCCCGCTGCTGTAGCGCAATCCATAATGGCTGTCAGCTGAGGGACACCTACGCCAGCGACCATACGCGTGGTGCAGATAGACCCCGGACCGATGCCGACTTTGACAGCATCCGCGCCCGCATCAATCAACGCGCGGGTTGCTTCGCCGGTGGCAACGTTACCGGCGATGACTTGCACTTGATTAGACAGTTTCTTGACTCGGGTCACGGCGTCCAGCACGCCTCTGGAGTGTCCGTGCGCCGTGTCGACAACGATCACATCAGCCCCAGCGTCGATCAACATTTCCGAGCGCGCAAATCCGCTGTCGCCAACCGACGTTGCCGCTGCAACGCGCAGGCGTCCCAGATCGTCTTTGCAGGCTGTGGGGTTCAATACCGCTTGTTCAGTGTCTTTCAAGGTCAGTAGGCCTGTCAGCTTGCCCTTGCCATCAACCACAAGCAGTTTCTCAATCCGGCGAGCTTTCATCAAGCTTTTGGCTTCTTCAAGGTCAGCAGGCTCTTGCAGCATCGCTAGGTTGTCTGCTGTCATCATCACGGAGACCGGCGTGTCATCGCTTTCGGCAAAACGCATATCGCGGTTTGTTACAATCCCCATGACCCGCCCTGCGTCGTCAACGACGGGAAACCCAGTTACGCGGTAACGCTCCATCAGCAGCTTGGCATCGCCCAGCGTCTGGCTCGCTTTCAATGTGATGGGGTTATAGACGATGCCGCTGACAAACCGTTTGACTCGGCGGATCTGACGGGACTGTTCCTCGGCATCAAGGTTTTTGTGAATAACCCCCATGCCACCGGCCTGTGCCATGGCAATCGCCATACGCGCCTCGGTGACGGTATCCATCGCAGAACTAAGAAGTGGAATGTTCAATGAGATCGACTTGGTGACGCGGGTCCGCGTATCAGCCGTGCTGGGCAGCACTTCGGAAGCGCCGGGAACTAGCAGAACATCGTCAAAGGTCAGGGCCTCACGAATCTCCATCACACATCTCCTTGGGTGGGGTCGTTTGGCGCTTCCCTATTGCATGGTTCGCCCCATAGAGAAAGGCCTTTTCGACACGCAAAGGTCGCCAAAGCGTAGGAAATGATCGCTGGATGGCTTTCGCTTTGGAATAATTCGCCTATTGTCCGCCGAGAAACGTCAATGGACTAGGTTAGACATGAGTCAAAATCCTCTTGTGATCTTCACACCTTCTGGAAAACGCGGACGGTTTCCTGTCGGAACACCGGTCCTGACGGCGGCCCGCCAATTGGGCGTGGATCTGGATTCGGTCTGCGGCGGACGTGGGATTTGCTCTAAATGCCAGGTGACTCCTTCTGTTGGTGAATATCCCAAACACGGCGTCACGGTATCTGCCGATGCCTTGTCAGAATGGAACGCGGTTGAACAGCGCTACAAAGATAAGCGCGGCTTGATTGATGGCCGTCGTTTGGGTTGCCAAGCCACCGTGCAAGCAGACGTTGTGATTGATGTGCCACCTGAAAGCCAAGTGCACCGTCAGGTCGTGCGCAAACGGGCGGAGGCGCGCGACATTGTGCTGAACGCGGCGGTGCGACTTTACTATGTCGAGGTCGAAGAACCTGATATGCACAAGCCCTCAGGCGATTTGGAGCGCTTGAAGTCCGCGCTGCAAAAGCAATGGGGCCTTGAGAAAATCAGTATAGACCCTGCGCTTTTGCGGACCCTTCAACCAACGTTGCGGAAGGGCAATTGGACCCTGACAGTGGCCGCGCACAAAACGCATCAATCCGACACGGTCGAAATCACGCGCATTTGGCCGGGCTATTTTGACGGTCCAATCTATGGCCTTGCTGTTGATCTCGGGTCAACGACCATCGCTGCGCATCTATGTGATCTGAAAACCGGTGAGGTCGTGGCCTCCTCAGGCATTATGAACCCGCAGATCAGGTTTGGCGAAGACCTTATGAGCCGCGTCAGCTACGCGATGATGAACAAAGGCGGAGATTTGGAAATGACCCGCGCCGTCCGTGATGGCATGCGCGCGCTCTTTGATCAGATTGCAAAGGAAGGTGAGATCGACAAGGACTTGATCCTTGACGCGACCTTTGTCTGCAACCCGGTCATGCATCACCTGTTCCTTGGCATTGACCCTTATGAGTTGGGGCAAGCTCCTTTTGCCTTGGCGCTGAACACCTCTTTATCGTTGAAAGCCAGTGACTTGGACCTTGGTCTTCACCAAGGCGCGCGGGTTTATGTGCTGCCCTGTATCGCTGGGCATGTCGGTGCCGATGCGGCTGCGGTTGCCCTGTCTGAGTCGCCCAATACGTCTGAAGACCTTGTGCTTTTGGTGGATGTCGGCACCAACGCTGAAATCATTTTGGGCAACAAAGACCGTGTGTTGGCGTGTTCATCGCCCACTGGCCCGGCCTTTGAAGGCGCGCAGATCAGTTCCGGCCAGCGCGCCGCGCCCGGCGCGATCGAACGGGTCGAGATTGATCCGGTGACCAAAGAACCCCGATTCCGCGTGATTGGCTCTGACCTTTGGTCCGATGAGGATGGGTTTGATCGCGCGATAGCCACCACCGGCATCACCGGCATCTGCGGTTCGGGTATTATCGAGGTTTTGGCAGAAATGCGCCTTGCCGGTCTTCTGGACGCTTCTGGGCTGATCGGAAGCGCCGAACAAACCGGCAGCGCGCGGTGCATTCCTGATGGGCGCACGCATTCCTACCTGCTCTGGGACGGCTCCGCGGACGGTGGCCCGGTGATCACGGTCACCAACCCTGACGTGCGCGCGATCCAAATGGCAAAAGCTGCGCTGTATTCGGGCGCACGGCTACTGATGGACAAGCTTGAGGTTGAGACGGTTGATCGCATTGTACTTGCCGGGGCCTTTGGTGCGCATATTTCGGCCAAACATGCGATGGTTCTCGGCATGATCCCGGATTGCCCTTTGGACAAGGTAACCAGCGCCGGCAACGCCGCAGGCACTGGCGCACGGATTGCTTTGCTGAACATCGACGCGCGGGCCGATATTGAAAAAACCGTAGGAGAGATCGAAAAGATTGAAACCGCCGTAGAGCCGCGCTTTCAAGAGCATTTCGTGAATGCCTCCGCAATGCCCAATGCGGTCGAGCCGTTTCCGATCCTAAAAACCGTTGTGGATTTGCCTGAGGTGTCATTCAACACCGGTGGCGAGGGCGGTGGAAACCGTCGCAGACGCCGCCGGGGATAAATCAACTGTTATGCGAGCCCCACTCGCACCGGTCAAAATCAACGTAACGCACCAGCGTTTCGGTTTGCCCCATCGGTGTGAGTCGTGAACAGCCTTCCAGATGGGATTCATCCTGAAACACCGAAACAACAGCGCGCGCTCCCGCTGCGCCACCTGTCGCGCATAACACATCACCCTGCGCCAATCGCTGCGTCAGCCTTTCTCCGGCTGCGCTTTCAGCAACAAAGAAGTAGGTGATTTCGGCCTTATTCATGATGCAAACACGGGCATCTTCGTGAGTGGAAAACCCAGCAAGATAGGCCACCACATCGCGTCTGTCCTGGCTATCTTTCAGCTTGAACGTCATTTTCGCTTTGGCTTTTGGGTCGTCCAAATAGGCGCGCAGGAACGCTCTCGGATCTTCGAGATAAGCCGTCAAATGCGCTTCGTCCCAGATTAGACCATTTGCACCAGCTTGCTGCATCCCGCTTCCGTATTTGTAGCCGTCGACCGACCCTGCGGCGCGTCCAACGACACCCGTCAGAACTGGGCCGGTCTTGTTTTTTGCCCCATCACCGACTGCGTGACAGGCAGAGCATTTCTTGAAGATGACCTCCCCATTCTGCGCGTCCTGCGACGCAAGCGGCGAGGCCAACAGTAGAAATGGCATGCAAACACTGAACCACCGCATCAAACATCCTCCTGATCTGAATAAATCCTGCAAGACCGCGACCGCACCGTCTAATCACGTCGCTGCACAGAATGGTGATCAAGCTTGTAGTCTCGGTTTCCGCAAACATGCGTAGGCTTGGTGCAGCGAAGGAGGAGACCACGATGAAAAAGATGATCGCGACCGCAGCGCTGACCCTGAGCCTGGGGGCCGCTGCATTTGCCATGGATGATGCTCCCTTTGGCACCGATGCAGACGCCGCCTATGCCGCAGACCTATGGGGAATCATGGAAGACATGAATCTTGTGGGCGCTGATATGGTGCATAGCTTCCCATATGAAGGGGTTGAGCCGCACGGAATGATGCTGGAGACGTTTTATACAACAGCGACCGTGAACGGACATACTGGAGATCTGATTGTGAAACGCAACTATGGGCCGGAAGGTGTTGAAGTTAATCAGGTATTATCCGATCCGGGCACCCATCTTGGGGCGCACACCGTGATGTTCCGTCGAGAGGCCGGATATGATTCCGACAACAAAGATTGGTTCTGGGTAAAGTACCTGCCAGATGGATCGCTCGATAAGAACCCCGCTGGCGTTGGGCTTGCCGGACGCGTTGCCAAGGGCGCCGATCAGGGGTGTATTGCCTGCCATTCTGCCGAAGATGACTATGTTTTCACCTCTGATCACCTGAACTAAGGTTATATAGAAAACTTACTTGTGTGGGCGCATTTGACAGGCTACATCCGGCGTGAGGCGGGTGTAGCTCAATGGTAGAGCAGTAGCTTCCCAAGCTAACGACGAGGGTTCGATTCCCTTCACCCGCTCCAATAAAAAACGCCGCTCAAAATAGAGCGGCGTTTTTTTGTGGCTACCCAAGCGCATACCCTGCGCCACGCACTGTGCGCACGGGGTCTTCTCCGCCGTGGACACAAAGCGCTTTGCGAAGGCGGCCGACGTGGACGTCCACTGTGCGGCTGTCAACATAGATGTCGCGGCCCCAGACGCGGTCCAGCAGTTGTTCACGGCTCCAGACGCGGCCGGGTTTTTCCATGAAGGTGGACAGCAAGCGGAACTCTGTTGGCCCAAGTTTCAAAGGCTGATCAGACCGAGTCACCCGATGGGTTTCGCTGTCCAGAACGATGTCTTCGTATTCTAGCTGCAGCCCAACTGTTGACGGGCGCACACGGCGCAGCTGCGTGCGCACGCGGGCCATCAGTTCCAGCACAGAATAGGGTTTCACGACATAGTCGTCAGCGCCGGTTTCAAGCCCGCGGACGCGATCCACTTCTTCGGAACGCGCTGAGAGCATCAGAACCGGGATCGCGCGCGTTTCGGCGCGGGATTTTAGACGCCGACAAATTTCGATACCTGAAATTCCGGGCAGCATCCAATCCAGCACGATGATATCTGGCATCTCTTCATCAACCAGCATCATAGCTTCTTCGCCTTCAGCCGCCGTGACAACGTCAAACCCTTCGGACTGAAGGTTATAAGAAAGCACTTCGCGCTGTGCGGGTTCGTCTTCGACCAGCAGGACTTTTGGGTGTTCTGTCGCCATCTTGCGTCTCTATGCCTTAGATCGGTTCAGAGATTTCTGGATCGCGAGAGGTCATATCCTCCTTCACGCGTCCCTCGTCTGGCATGCTACCTGTGACAAGATAGATGACCTGCTCTGCGATAGCTGTCACATGGTCGCCCATGCGTTCGGTGTTTTTCGCGATGAAATGCAGGTGCATACAGGGCGTGATGTAACGCGGGTCTTCCATCATAAAGGTCAGGAACTCACGGAACAGTGCGTTATACATCTGGTCGATCTCGCGGTCGCGATCCAGGATTTCCTGTGCCAGTTCAACATCGCGTTGGATATAAGCGTCCAGCGCATCCTTGAGCATCAGCTGCACTTCTCGCGCCATGCGGCCCAAGGCAGCGCGGGAGCCTTCGACCGGTGTCATATGGACCAGTACGGAATTGCGTTTCGCCATGTTCTTGGCGTAATCCCCGATGCGCTCAAGGTTGCCTGCGATCTTCATCACCGAAAGAATGACGCGCAGATCAACCGCAGTAGGCGCTCGCAAAGCGATGGTACGCGAGGCTTCTTCGTTGATCAGTTCCTCAAGCGCGTCGATGGCCTTGTCAGCTTTACGCACCTTTTCAGACAGCTCTTCATCGCGGTCTTTCAGCGACTTTGCCGCGTCCAGAATGGACTGTTCAACCAGACCGCCCATTTTCATAATATGGGCCTGAACGCTTTCCAGGTCGCGATCAAAAGAGGAAACAATATGTGTATCGTTCATGGAAATGATCCTTAGCCAATCCGTCCGGTGATGTAGCTTTCAGTGCGCTCATCGCTCGGGTTGGTGAAAATTTTGGAGGTGTCGTCGTACTCGACCAAATTGCCGAGGTGGAAAAACGCGGTTTTCTGAGACACACGCGCGGCTTGCTGCATAGAGTGGGTGACGATCACAACAGAGTAGTTCTTGCGCAGTTCATCAATCAATTCCTCAACCTGTGCTGTCGCGATTGGGTCAAGTGCTGAGCAAGGCTCATCCATCAAGAGAACTTCTGGTTCTGTGGCGACGGCACGAGCGATACAAAGACGCTGTTGCTGACCCCCGGAAAGCCCGGTGCCCGGTGCATGCAGGCGGTCTTTGACCTCATCCCAGATCGCGCCCCGGCGCAGGGATTTCTCGACAATTACGTCGAGGTCGGCTTTGGAATTTGCCAGCCCATGGATGCGTGGACCATAAGCGATATTGTCATAGATCGACTTTGGGAATGGGTTCGGCTTCTGGAACACCATGCCCACTTTGGCCCGCAGTTGGACAGGGTCCACCTTGGCGTGATAAATATCTTCACCATCCAAGAGGATGTTGCCCTGAACGCGGCAGATGTCGATGGTGTCGTTCATCCGGTTTAGCGTGCGCAGGAAGGTGGATTTCCCGCAGCCTGATGGGCCGATGAAGGCGGTGACGGTTTTGTCTTCGATTTCGACCGATACGTCTTTGATGGCGTGGGTTTCGCCATAATAGACTTGGACCTTGTCCGCGGAAATCTTGATGTCTTGCTGGTCCAAGGCGGTCTCCAGTTTTGGTGCGTCGTACATGTGTTTTAACCTTCTAACAGATTACCAGCGGCGTTCGAAACGGCGGCGAAGGATGACTGCCAAGATGTTCATCGTCAGCAGGAAAATAAGAAGAATGATGATGCCACCCCATGCCTTTTCGTAGAAACCTACGTCGGCACGTGCAGCCCAGGTATAGATCTGAGCAGGCATCGCAGAGTTCGGGTCGGTGAAGCCAGAGATAAAGCCCTCTGGATAACCCCGCGCCACAAAGCCCACCATGCCGATCAGAAGAAGCGGTGCGGTTTCCCCCAAGGCCTGCGCCAGACCGATGATCGTCCCGGTCAGAATGCCTGGCATCGCCAAAGGCAGCACATGGTGGAACACGGCCTGCATCCGTGAGGCACCCAAGCCCAGTGCCGCGTCACGAATAGAAGGTGGCACGGCCTTCAAAGAGGCGCGGGTTGAGATGATGATCGTTGGAAGCGTCATCAAGGTCAGAACCAAACCACCGACCAATGGGGCCGATTGCGGCAAGTGCATGAATTGGATGAAAACCGCCAGACCCAGAATACCGAATACGATGGACGGGACCGCTGCGAGGTTAGAAATGTTCACTTCGATCAAATCGGTAAATTTGTTCTGCGGCGCGAATTCTTCCAAGTAGATGGACGCCGCCACACCAATCGGCAGCGACAGGCACAGAACCACCAGCATCATAAAGAAGGAGCCAACAACAGAGGCGCCAATGCCAGCGCCACCGGGGTTGTCCACGCCGGAGTCTGCACCGGTGATGAAATTCCAGTTGAAGGTTTCTTTGATGATACCTGCTGTGATCATCGCATCCACAATGTCCAGATCGGCAGCTTCAAGAAACCGGCTGTCTTCCATGTTGTCGCGGGTCAGGCGGCCATTCATATAGCCATCTACGCGGGAAGAGGCCGAGAGTTCAAAGTCAACTTCTTTGCCCAACTCGTCTGGGTTTGCGCGATAGAATTCGCGCAATGTGCCGCCTGTTTTGCCCAAGATACGTTCAAAGGCTTTAGCGTCAGATTCGACCTCCAGACCTTTTTCTTTCAGCGTTTCGACAAGCGCGTTGTTGAAGAAAGCGGAATAGGCCTTGGTTTTGAATAGCTCCCCTTCGGCGGCGTCAAACTGGTCTTGCGTCATTGTAAATTCGACGCTGACAACCGTTTGCGTAAAGGCCGGAAGGCCAGAGCGGATAATCGACACCGCGAGAACCACCAAGAAAAAGATGCCCACTGCAATTGCGCAGATGCCATAGGCTTTAAAGCGTTTCTCTGCGGCGTTGCGCTTGCGGGTGCGCGCATCGGTTTGGTGCAGGGAGGATCTTTTCGGCGCAGGCTGCGTCACTGGATCAATCGTTGCGTCAGACATTAGTCATACTGCTCCCGGTATTTGCGCACGATAACAAGCGCGATGACGTTCAAGCAGAGCGTCAGGATAAAGAGGGTCATGCCAAGGGCGAAAGCGACCAGCGCTTCTGGTGACGCAAAGTCACTGTCCCCGGTCAGCTGAGAGACAATTTTGGCCGTCACCGTGGTCATGGCTTCAAACGGGTTCAGGCTTAGTCGGGCCGCCGCCCCTGCCCCAAGCACCACAATCATGGTTTCGCCAATTGCGCGGGACGCCGCCAGCAGGATCGCACCAACGATGCCGGGCAAGGCTGCCGGGATCACCACCTGACGGATGGTTTCAGACTGCGTTGCGCCAATGCCGTAGGAGCCGTCACGCATGGATTGTGGGACCGCGTTGATGATGTCATCTGACAGCGACGATACAAATGGGATCAACATGATGCCCATGACGATGCCCGCGGTCATCACCGCGCGGCCGCCGCCTTGCCAGTTCACGCCAAGCCAGCCACCTTCGCCAAAGATTTCGACCAGCAATGGACCGACTGTCAGCAGCGCAAACAGACCGTAAACGATGGTCGGGATCCCGGCGAGAATTTCAAGCATGGGCTTGGCAAATGCGCGCACTTTGGGCGACGCGTATTCAGACAGGTAGATCGCCGCAAAAAGGCCGACAGGGATGGCAACAGCCAAGGCAACGATCGAGATATAGAATGTGCCCCACAGCAGCGGGATCACCCCCAGGGAGGACGACCCACCCCGGCCCGAAAAGCTGGGTGCCCATTCGACACCGAACAAGAAGTCCCAAGCATTATAGAGACGGAAGAATTCAACGGTGTTGAATGCCAGAGAAAAAACGATCCCGATTGTCGTCAAGATGGCGATGGACGCAGCGCCAATCAGCAAGGCACGTATCCCTTGTTCCACAACATTGCGCGCGCGGAACAAAGGCTTGGCTTCTTTGACACCCCAACCCAAACCAGCTGCAGCAATCAGCAGGACAAGCGCTGTCATATACATATTGCCAGCGGCAACCATTTCATTGGTCCGCTGGGCTGCGCGCACAATGGTCGCACTCAGGTTGGATGTCACAATCTGACCGGCGTCTTTCAGGCGTTGTGTGAAATCCACAAATTCCGCGCGGCCATCTTCGGCCATCTCGCGGGACATTGTGCCCTCGGCGACCGCGTTGCGAATACCTTCGGCGGTGCGGTTCACTTCGGCCATCACAAGACCAATGCTTGCGCCCTCATCAATTTCTGATGGCGGGATCATCGAAGCGACAGAGCGGTCAATGATCAGAGGTTGGGCCAGCAGCCAGATCACCATAACGCCAAATGCAGGGACGATGATCTTCATCAAGACGTTTGCGCCGTAATATGACGGCAGTGAATGCAGATCACGAGAGTTCCCGCCAGCAGCGGCAAGCGCTCGGGACCGCCCCAGGTAATAACCGACCGCCGAGACGGCGAGGACGATTATGACGAGCCAAGATAAAGGCATGCGCACCCCAAAAAATTTTCGTTTAGTCCAAAAATGGAAAAGGGGCGGCGTTGATCACCGCCCCTTCTATGAACCCAAGGGGGTTCTTAGTTCATCATTGCGCCTTCGGCTTCAACGTTTACTTGGGTCTCTGCCAGAGCTGGGTCAGATACCAGACCGTATTGTGCCAGAGGGCCGTCTGGGCCTGCCAGTTCGTCAGAGATGAAGAACTGAGCGTATTCTTTCAGGCCAGGGATCACGCCGATGTGTGCTTTCTTCACGTAGAAGAACAATGGGCGAGACACTGGGTATTCGCCGGTTGCGATGCTCTCGGTGGAAGGTGCAACACCCGCCATTGTCGCAACTTTCAGCTTGTCTGTGTTGTTCTCATAGAACGCCAAGCCAAATACGCCGATGCCGTTTGCATTCGCATCGATGGAGGCCAGCGTTTCAGTGTAGTCGCCGTCGATGTCGACCGCGCGGCCATCAGCCATCACTTCCAGACATGCATCTTCTGCGTCGTCTTCGGACATGCCGCCAGCAATCATCGCTGCCATTGCGCCGGTGGCTTCACAGCCTGCTGCAACAACTTTTTCTTCGAACACTTCACGGGTACCGTGCTTGGTGCCTGGGATGAAGGCCAGGATGTCTTCTGCTGGCAGATCAGCGTTGAAGTCAGACCATTTGGTGTGTGGGTTGTCGACCAGCTCGCCGTCTACCATGACTTTTGGTGCCAGCGCGTTGAAGATGTCAGACTGAGTGAAAGCAGTGTACGCAGGGCCGTCTTTTTGAGACGCGAATACGATGCCGTCATAACCGATGCGCACTTCGATGATCTCGGTCACACCGTTTTCAGCACATGCTTTGATTTCTTTTTCACGGATTTTGCGGGACGCGTTTGCAACGTCTGTGTGCTCTGTGCCAACTCCTTGGCAGAAGCGCTTCAGACCAGCAGAAGAACCGCCGGACTCAACAACTGGTGTTGGGAAGTCGGTGTTTTCGCCGAATGCTTCAGCTACGATGGAAGCGTATGGAAGAACGGTGGAAGAACCGGCAACTTGCACTTGGTCGCGTGCAGCAGCAGAGGTGGCAGCAACGGCAGCGATCGCCAGTGCGGAAGCAGTCAGTTTGACAGACATTAATATAACTCCTGAGTGTTCGAACCGCTTTCTTTGCGGCCTCGGCGCTGGAAGTAGTCATTTCGCACAACGCTTTTGTGACAGGTATGTAACGCTTTTATGACAGTGCAGACGTTCAGAGAGTTTTATTAATTCTTAGGCAAAATCACTGTAAATGTGCTGCCTTGTCCCAAGCTACTTTCGATTTTCATCCGGCCTCGGTGGCGTGCCACGATGTGTTTTACAATCGCAAGGCCCAATCCCGTGCCTCCCATCTCGCGAGAGCGGTGTGAGTCGATGCGGTAGAACCTTTCAGTCAGTCGTGGGATATGCACCGCGTCAATGCCGGGGCCGGTGTCTGCGATAGAGATTCGCACCGCAGGTTTGCGCAGGGTCTGATCCCGCTCGACCGGTTCAACCGAAATTGTGACCTGCCCGTCCCTGCCCCCGTATTTAACGGCGTTCTCAATCAAATTGATAAAGACCTGCATCAACTGATCGCGGTCCGCTGGCAGAGTCACGGGGGAATCGGGCTGATGAAGGACGATTTCGTGACCCCGCGATTTGGCGACCTCATCAAGATTACGCACCACGGTCGAGAGGATCTCGCAGATATCCAAACTCTCACTCGGGCGCATGCGTGCATCTTCTTCCACCCGGCTAAGGGATAAAAGGTCGCCAACCAATCGGTTCATACGGTTGGCTTCGGCGTCCATGATCCCCAAGAACCGCTCACGCGCTTGCGCATCGTTTTTGGCGGGACCTTGCAGGGTTTCAATAAAACCCAACAATGCTGTCAGAGGTGTTTTTAGTTCGTGGCTCACGTTGGCCACAAACTCCCTACGGATTTCCCCGGCTTGTTCGACTTCGGTGATGTCTTTGAAGCAAGCCAGAACGCCTGCTGTGCCGCCGATCTCGACAAAGGAACACGACACATCATAGCGGGTCTCTTGCCCGTCTTCGCTATGCAGATAGATCGCCCTTTGCGGTGTTCTACGGTGGAGGCAGCTTTCGATGGCGGCGTTCAGACCGGGTTGCCTGAAGATCAGGACCAGCGTGCGCCCTTCTTGGGCATTTGGCTGCAGGGCCTTTGCTTGGGCATTGGCCCCCATTAAGCGCGCATCGGTTCCAACAAAAATCGCGGGCAATGGGATCGCGTCTAGCAGGCTATTGATCATGGAATGCTTTCAATCGATGTGCTGAGGTCTCTGCGCGGCGAAACTAGAAGTGTCAGGATGCAGACAGGGTCACCAGACCTGATTTGAAACGTCTCATGTTGTTCTGATACCCTTCGGCGCTTTTGCGCAGGCCTTCGATGGCGGCATCATCCAATTGGCGTACCACCTTGCCCGGCGCGCCCATCACCAACGATCCATCAGGGATTTCTTTGCCTTCGGTAATCAGCGCATTGGCCCCGATCAAGCAGTTCTTTCCGATCTTGGCGCCATTCAAAACAGTCGCCCCCATACCGATCAGGCTGTTTTCTCCGATGGTGCAGCCGTGTAGCATCGCTTTGTGGCCGATTGTGCACCCCGCGCCGATGGTGAGCGGATAGCCCATATCAGTGTGCAGAACAGAGTTTTCCTGAATATTGCTGCCCGCGCCCACGTGAATGACTTCGTTGTCCCCCCGCAGCGTTGCGCCAAACCAGACGGACGCGCCCGCTTCCAAAACAACATCGCCAATCAGATTGGCATCAGGTGCCACCCAGCTGTCTTCAGAGATTTGCGGCGTTACACCGTCCAATGCATACAAGGTCATTGTCCGTCCTCGAACTCGCTTTGCAGGCTGCGCACATGTTCCACCAAATGCGGTTGCTGAATGCGTTTCAGCCGTGTCGCAGTGACGATCTGTTTCAATTCTGATTCCGTCCGATCGAGATCATCATTGATCAGTACGTGGTCGTAACTGCCCCAATGGCTGATTTCGTCCCAGCTTTTCTGCATCCGCTTGGAAATGGTGTCTGCGCTGTCCTGGTTACGGGTCTCTAGGCGTCGACGCAGTTCTTTGATCGAGGGCGGCAGGATGAAGATCGAAAGCGTGTGTTGACCAAGGGCCGAGTTGCGGATCTGCTGTGCACCCTGCCAATCAATGTCAAACAGCACATCTTTGCCCGCATTGATGGCGGTCTGCACCGGTGCGCGTGGCGAGCCATAGAAGTTCCCGAAGACGTGCGCATGTTCCAGCATGCCCTCTTCGGCGACGGAGCGCTTAAAAGCCTCTTCCGTCATAAAGTGATAGTCCTCGCCATCAACCTCACCCGGACGTGGCGCACGGGTGGTGGCTGACACGGAAAACTCAATCGACGGGTCCCAAAGACGTAGTCGTTTGGAAAGCGTCGATTTACCAGCGCCCGAAGGCGAGGACAGGATGATCAAAAGGCCGCGTCGGTTGGTCATATCTATTCCACGTTTTGAACTTGCTCACGCATCTGATCAATGACCGCTTTCAGGTCAAGGCCGACACGCGTCAGGTCTACATTCTGAGCTTTGGAGCACAAAGTATTGGCTTCTCTGTTAAATTCCTGCATCAGGAAATCAAGCTTGCGCCCGATAGGGCTGCCTTGGCTGACCAATGAGCGCGCTGCGTCGACATGGGCCCGCAAACGGTCGATCTCTTCTGTGACATCGGATTTCACTGCCAAAAGCGCGAGTTCCTGCGCGATCCGGCCCTCTTCAACGCCATCGGTGTTTTCAAGCACCTTGCGCAGATTTGCGCGCAGGGTTTCTGCTACCTCTGCGCGGCGCTTTTCTGCGATTTCGCCTGCTGACTCGGTCAGCTTTGCGATCTCATCGATCTGAGTCTTCAACAACGCCTCAAGCGCTGCGCCTTCGCCTTGCCGCATTGCCACGAAATCTTTCAAAAGCTCAGGAAAGGCCGCAACAAGGGCGGTGGCCAGCGCCTCTGTGTCGCCTTCGCTGTTGGAGGCCTCAAGAACACCCCGAACGGCAAGCACATCGGTTGCATTGCTTGGTGACAGCGTATGCCCCTGATCAAGCGCTTTCTGTTCCACCTCGGCAAGGGCGGTCAGCACCAGGTCCAGCGTCGTATGGTTTAACGAAAGGCTTGTACCCTCCTCTATCCGCTGCACGCGTAAGCTCAGCGTGACGGACCCACGTGCCAGGGATTTCACGATCATTGGGCGCAGCTTTTGGTCCAGCCCTTCAATCCAATCTGGGACACGAAAGCGCAGATCTAGCCCTTTGGAATTGACGCTCCGCAATTCCCAAGCCCAATTATAGCCTGCGGCCTCTCCCTTGCCCCCGGCAAAGCCGGTCATGGATTGTAACATGCACGTGCTCCTCGTTTTGACCGTCTTACCACCGAGGTCCGCCCGTTGACCACGTCAAAACTGGGCTTGCGATAAACGCGGTTAACCAACTCATAAGAAATTTCGCAAATTTTCATTAAAATATGAGACTCTTGAGAGAGACGGCTGCATTCGCTTTGTCCGCCTGCGTTTGCCGTCGCCGTTTATCAGTGCTTGGACTTTAAAGGAGACGCGCGTGTCAGAAATGGAAAGCAGACCCTTTTCAATGCAGACAGAAAACACGCCTGTGGCTCATGCAATAGAGGCGCATTGGACGGCCCTTTTGCGGGATCAAGATGTGCCGCGTCGCGCCGACATTGATCCCAGAGTTCTGCGTCATGTCCTGACCGATTGCTTTATTCTCGACAATTCCATCCGGCACGCGCCGGTGTTTCGCATTGCCGGATCAAATATTGCGACTCTTCGGCCCAATGGCATGCGGGGTGCAGATTTTTGCCAACTCTTTGCTGCGCAGGACCAGCGACGTGTCCGGCAGATTTTGGCGCTGGTTGCCCGGTGTCCGGCCAAAGCGACGCTGCGAGTCAAGCGCTTTGACGCCAATGCGCCTGCGCAAAATGCGAAGATGCTCTTGCTGCCGCTACGTGGTGAAGACGGTAAGGTCAGCCGGGTTTTGGGATGTCTTGATGTTGATAAGCCAATGCGGACAACCCGAGATCATACAGCAGAATTGCAGCTGATTGGGTTTTCGCTGAAGCCCGTGATCGCACTGGCGCGTGGCACCGGATTGCGGCTTGTTGTCAACAATGCCAACCCCGTTTCAAAGGTGCATCACAGTGCAAAGCCACCAGTCCTGCGCGTCGTCGAGCGCGCGATTGCAAGCGGCTGAAATGCAAAACGGCGCGCAAATTGCACGCCGCCTTTAGAGTTTTGTAAAGAAGCTTAGCTTGCCTTGGCGTTCAGGGCCTCGGCGCGCAGGCTTGACAGCTCTTCGGCCACCAAGAACGCAAGTTCCAAAGATTGGCTCGCGTTCAAGCGAGGGTCGCAGGCTGTGTGATACCGATCTGACAGGTCTTCCTCGGTAACGTCACGGACACCGCCGGTGCATTCTGTGACGTCTTGCCCGGTCATCTCGAAATGCACGCCACCTGGGATCGTACCTTCAGCTTTGTGAACCCCAAAGAATTCCTGAACTTCACGCAGCACGCTGTCAAACGGACGGGTCTTGTACCCGGTCGCCGACTTGATGGTGTTGCCGTGCATTGGGTCACAGGACCAAACAACGTTTGCGCCTTCTTCCTGCACGGCTTTGATCAATCGCGGCAGGTGGTCGCCCACGGTGCCCGCACCGAAGCGCGCGATCAGCGTCAGACGGCCCGCTTCGTTTTTCGGGTTCAGCTTTTGCATCAGAACCTTCAGGTCTTCGGCTGTAGTGGTTGGACCACATTTCAGACCGATCGGGTTCAAAACGCCCTGCAGGAACTCAACATGCGCGCCGTCTGGTTGACGTGTGCGATCGCCGATCCACAGCATGTGGCCTGAGCCAGCCAGCCATTTGCCGGAAGTGGAATCCAGACGTGTCAGCGCCTCTTCATATTCCAGCAACAGCCCTTCGTGGCTGGTGTAGAAATCAACCGTGTGCAGGCTGTGTTCATGTTCGCTGTCGATCCCGGCCGCTTCCATGAAGTCCAAAGCATCTGAGATGCGGTTTGCCATTTCGCGGAACTGAGCTGCTTTTTCACTTTCGGTGAAGCCAAGAGTCCAGCCATGGATCTGACGCATGTCCGCATAACCACCGGTGCTGAACGCACGCAGCAGGTTTAGCGTCGCCGCTGCCTGCGTGTAGGCCTGCAGCATTTTTTCAGGATTCGGGATGCGGCTTTCAGGGGTGAAATCCAGATCGTTGATGATATCGCCGCGGTAGCTTGGCAGCTCTACGCCATTTACAGTCTCGGTTGGGGCCGAGCGTGGTTTTGCGAACTGGCCTGCCATGCGACCAACCTTGATCACAGGCACCCTGGCACCAAATGTCAGCACCATCGCCATCTGCAGCATCACTTTGAACGTGTCACGGATGTGATCCGCGCTGAACTGATTGAACGCTTCGGCGCAATCCCCACCCTGCAGCAAAAAGGCCTCGCCGCGAGACGCGGCTGCGAGTTTGGCCTTCAGGCTCCGCGCTTCGCCAGCAAAGACCAAGGGCGGATAGCTTGCGAGCTTCGCTTCGGTAGCGGTGAGCGCGTCCTGATCCGTATAGTCCGGCATCTGAACCCGGGGCTTCGCGCGCCAGTCAGATTTTTGCCATTCTGCCATTGTCTTTACTCCGATTGTCAAATCATTGTGTCCGCTAACATTTGCGGACTGGCCGCTTATGCCAAATATCGAACTTGACGAAAACCCCGCAAATGCATCAACTGACGCACCTTTGAACTTCTGGCAAGAGACACGATTTTGGCGACACAACCCCACGCAACGCCGGTTCCGGTAAACTCAACACAGACTTCACCACGCCGTTTTGTGTTTGTTTTATTGAACGAATTTACAATGTTCGCAGTTGCGTCCGCCACGGAATGCTTGCGTGTCGCAAACCGGATGTCCGGCAAAGATTTATATCGCTGGGCGGCGACAAGTGAGACGGGGGAGTCGGTTTACAGTTCCTCTGGGATAAAATTCCCCGTCGATATCAGTTTTGACGAGGTGACTCGCAACGATACTTTGGTTGTTTGCGGCGGGATCAACATCCAGGAAAACTCGACACCCAAAACCATGAGTTGGCTGCGGCGTGAGTCACGCAAGGGCGTGAAAATCGGGTCGTTGTGCGCTGGGGCGCATGCGCTCGCGAAGGCTGGCCTTTTGGATGGGTATCGCGCGACGATCCATTGGGAGAACCAAGATGGGTTTGTCGAAAACTTCCCTGAAATTCAGCTGACGCGCTCTGTCTTTGTGATCGATCGCAACCGATTCACGGCGGCCGGCGGCGCGGCGTCAATTGATTTGATGCTGCGCATGATTGCAGATGACCACGGTACCGAACTGTCAAATGCTGTCGCAGATCAGTTTATCTATTCATCGATCCGCACGGATCAGGATTTCCAGCGCCTGTCGACACCGACCCGTATGGGCGTCAGACATCCGCGCCTTGGCATGGTGATCGACATGATGGATCAAAACATCGAAGAACCGATCAGCCCCGGAGAACTGGCCGAAAAGGTCAATATGTCGACCCGTCAGATGGAACGGCTGTTCCGCCGCTATCTGGATCGCTCTCCGAAACGCTACTACATGGAACTACGTTTGGGGCGTGCGCGCAATCTGTTGATGCAAACGGATATGAGCATTATCGACGTGGCAATCGCTTGCGGCTTTTCCTCGCCCAGCCATTTTTCAAAATGCTACCGCGCGCATTATGGGATCACCCCCTATCGGGAACGCGGTAGTCACAGCAAAGCTGAAGTATAGCGGCCTGATCTTTTAGCGGGACAAGCGATAGATCGCGCCACGGTCTTCGGAAATAAACCAAATACTGCCGTCTGGGGCCTGCCGGACATCGCGCACACGTTTGGTTTCAGGGGACTTTAAGGTCGTGATTTCCTTTAAGGGTGTGCCATTAAGCACTGAAATATAGTCAAATTTCAGGCTTCCGACCAAAAGAGCACCGCGCCATTCAGGAAACATGTCTCCGCTATAGACCATCAGGCCTGAGGGTGCGATGGATGGGTCCCAATAGAACGCCGGCTGCGCCAGTCCGGGTTTGGTGGTGCCTTCACCAATTTTTCCGCCAGAGTAGTGGCGGCCATAGGCGATCACCGGCCAGCCGTAGTTCGCGCCTTTGCGGATTAGGTTGATCTCATCCCCGCCGCGCGCGCCGTGTTCTACGGCCCACAGCTGCCCATCTGGGCCAAATGCCAATCCTTGTGGGTTGCGATGACCAGAACTCCAGATTTCCGGTTGCGCCGTTGTTTGGTTTGCAAAAGGATTGTCTGATAAAAGCGACCCATCTTTGGCTATCCGCAGAACGCTGCCATTGTGTCGCTTTAGGTCCTGCGCGCTTGGGCGATCTCCGCGATCCCCAACTGTGACAAACAGGGTCCCATCGGGGGCCTCTGCAAGGCGGCTCCCGTAATGACGCCCACCAGAAGACCCTTCAGAGATTTCAAATATCGTCTCCACATCACTCAGTTGATTTGATGAGAGGTCAAGCACCGCACGCGCGACAGCTGTCCCGCTCCCACTTGCCTGCGCCTTTGCAAAGGTCATAAAGATTTCACCGCTCTCAGAAAAATCACGCGGCACAAAAACGTCAAGCAAGCCGCCCTGTCCTTGGTCCACCACATCTGGCACCCCGGTGATACGTTTCTTTGCACCCTCTGGCGTCACCACGTACAATCGGCCTCGGCGTTCCGTTACCAAGAAACGCCCATCAGGGAGAAATGCCAACGCCCAGGGCGTTTTGAACCCTGAGGCGATGCGGTCCACGTTCACCGAACCGCCCGGTGCATCAAGCGACTGTGCTACGGCCACGACCGGCATCCAGAGCAATAAGATAAGAGCAAGATAGCGACGCATGTGGTGTCCTCCCTGCCCTTGATATTGGAGCGATTGCACCAGACCTCAAGCATCGGCGTGGATCAGAAAGCTTTGATTGGCTGTGTTTCGGCAACAGTTTTCCTGCTCACCGGCATATTGTTGCCCTATTCGCGCAGAATGCTGGTCCTTGGGGCAATGGCGGTTTCGCCGCCAATAACAACCGGTCCTAGAACAAGAACCGGCAGACCATGAGGACAAGAAGATGCCAACAACGATGCAGCAGGATTCAAAACAATCCCCAGGCTCAACACGGCCGAAACCACCTGTGAAACAGGTGCCGGATCGCCCGGAATCAAAGAAGCCGATTTTCTCGGATTGGGCCTCGATCTAACACCATTCCGCGTGACACCGTTGCGACAGATGATAGCATGGCGTCATGCCTACGCCCGTGTCCTCTATTCGCAATCTCGGTCCCGCATATGAAGAGGCCTGTACGCGGGCGGGTATTCACTCAGCAGAAGATTTGCGTACCCTCGGCGCCGACGCCGCCTATGCGCGCCTGCTGCAAACCGGCAGCAAACCCCATTTCATTGGATACTATGTGCTTGTTATGGCACTGCAAGGCCGCCCCTGGAATGACTGCAAGGGCAAAGAAAAAGCGGCTCTGCGCAAACGGTTTGACGCGATCAAGGCGGCATCGTTTGACAAGGGACGCTCTGAGCTGGAGCAGGTTTTAAACCAGATCGGCGTGATTGAGCGCCCCGTGTCCTGAAAATTAGCCTTCGATCATATCCACACGTGTTGCATGACGTCCGCCTTCGAACTCTGTACCCAAAAAGGCATCGACGATCTCAAGTGCAAGCCCCTCGCCGATCACGCGCGCGCCTAGTGACAGAATCTGCGCATTGTTGTGCGCGCGGATCATTTTGGCGGAAAACGTATCACAACAAACGCCACAGCGGATGCCGGGCACTTTGTTTGCCGACATCATGATGCCCTGCCCAGTGCCACAAATCAGGATGCCGAGATCAGCCTCACCATCTGCGATCTTTTGCGCAGCGGCTTGGCCGTGAAGTGGATAATGAGTGCTTTCCGAAGTCATCGGGCCAATGTCGATAGCTTCATACCCAAGCTTCGCAACATGCGCGGCAATGGTTTTGCGCAGTTCGATATCTGCATGGTCGCTGGACAGAACGATGCGTTTTGGTGCGGTCATGGTCTTTTCCAATCAGGTCAAAAGAAAAGCCGCCTCGTGGGTTACGAGACGGCCTATCTGATTACTCAGGTCACAGCGTGGCTTAGCCCACCAGCTCCAGACCAGAGAAGAAGTACGCGATTTCTACCGCTGCAGTTTCTGGCGCGTCAGAACCGTGAACGGAGTTTTCACCAACGGATTCTGCGAATTCTGCACGGATGGTGCCAGGTGCCGCGTCTGCTGGGTTGGTTGCGCCCATGACTTCGCGGTTTTTCGCGATGGCGCCTTCACCTTCCAGAACCTGTGCAACGATTGGCGCAGATGCCATGAATTCGCACAGTTCGTCGTAGAAAGGACGCTCTGCATGTACTGCATAGAACTCACCCGCTTGCGCTTTGGTCAGGTGAATGCGCTTTTGAGCGACGATGCGCAGGCCTGCTTCTTCGAATTTTGCGTTGATCGCGCCGGTCAGGTTGCGGCGGGTTGCGTCTGGTTTGATGATAGAGAACGTGCGTTCCAGAGCCATGGGACTAACCTCGGATAAAGTTGAATTTGGCCGCGCAGTAACATGCTGGCTGGGCTTTGCAAAGGGTTTTCAGCGTCAATTTTCGCATGTGCATTCTCCTGCTGGACCAGTGCGCCGCGCCCTGTTAGAGGCGGGATATGTTACGCATTCAGGATATCTCTTACAAAGTCGAAGGGCGCGCCTTGTTTGAAGGCGCCTCGGCGACGATTCCGACCGGGCACAAAGTTGGCCTGATCGGCCGAAATGGCGCGGGCAAAACGACGCTTTTTCGTCTGATCCGAGGTGAACTCACGCTTGAAGGTGGGACAATCACCCTGCCCGAGCGCGCTCGGATAGGTGGTGTATCCCAAGAAGTCCCCAGCAATGAGGTGTCGCTGATCGATACTGTGTTGGCCGCAGATACCGAACGCGCAGGTTTGATGGCAGAGGCAGACACCGCAAGCGACCCAGAACGGATTGCCGAAATCCAGACGCGGCTGGCGGACATCGATGCCTG
The DNA here is from genome assembly GCF_900129685.1 of Cognatishimia maritima. Taxonomy (GTDB): domain Bacteria; phylum Pseudomonadota; class Alphaproteobacteria; order Rhodobacterales; family Rhodobacteraceae; genus Cognatishimia; species Cognatishimia maritima. The sequence continues at coordinate 266,817 of NZ_FQWM01000001.1, forward strand.
GAGTGCCGAAGCTCGTGCAAGTTCGATCCTAAAGGGGCTGGGCTTTGACGACGCGGACCAGCTAAAACCCTGTTCGGCCTATTCTGGTGGTTGGCGCATGCGTGTCGCTTTGGCGGCTGTGCTGTTTTCGCAGCCCGATTATCTGCTGCTTGACGAACCGACCAACTATCTGGACCTCGAAGGCGCTCTTTGGCTTGAGAACTATCTTGTCAAATATCCGCACACCGTCCTGATCATCTCGCACGATCGGGCGCTTTTGAACCGGTCGGTGACTTCGATCCTGCACCTCGATGAAAAGCGGCTGGCCTATTACACCGGCGTCTATGATCAGTTTGTCGAACAGCGCAATGCGCAGCGGGCGGTTCAGGCAGCGGCGGCCAAAAAGCAAGACGCGCAGCGGGCGCATTTGCAGGCCTTTGTAGACCGTTTCAAAGCCAAGGCCAGCAAAGCCAAACAGGCGCAAAGCCGGGTCAAGATGCTGGAGCGGATGAAACCCATCACTGCACCCGAAGAAGCCGCACGAGTGGTGTTTACGTTTCCCGAACCGGATGAACTTTCGCCGCCGATTATCGCCACCGAAGGCGCTGCCGTCGGCTATGGCGAAACGACGATCCTTAAGGGCTTGAACCTGCGGATTGATCAGGATGACCGGATCGCGCTGCTTGGAAAAAACGGGCAAGGCAAGTCAACCCTGGCCAAGTTGCTGTCGGATCGTCTTGAAAAGCAGTCGGGCAAGATCACACGGTCTAATAAGTTAAAAATCGGTTTTTTCGCGCAGCATCAGGTCGACGAACTGCATGTCGACGAAACACCCATTCAGCACCTGACACGGCTGCGCCCAAACGAAGGCCAAGCCAGAATACGGGCCCGGCTGGCGGGGTTTGGCCTCGGCGCGGATCAGGCCGACACTGTTGTCAGGAAATTGTCCGGGGGGCAGAAAGCGCGGCTATCATTGCTTTTGGCCACAATCGACGCACCGCAGCTTTTGATCCTCGATGAACCGACCAACCACCTTGACATCGAAAGTCGCGAAGCACTGGTAGAGGCGCTGACTGCCTACAAAGGGGCTGTGATCCTTGTCAGCCACGATATGCACCTGCTTTCGCTGGTCGCTGACCGCTTGTGGCTGGTCAAAGACGGCACGGTGACGCCTTACGAAGACGATCTGGAAGCTTATCGAAAACTGCTGCTGACAGCCGATAAGCCGGTCACCCAAAAGGTCGAAAAACCAGTTGCGAAAAAGCCGTCTCGTGATGCAATCATTGCTCTGCGCTCCGAAGTGCGCAAATGCGAGGCGCGGATCGAAAAACTGAATGAGATGGCCGACAGGCTGTCTGTGAAACTCGCCGACCAATCGCTTTATGAAAACGAGCGGCTGGGTGAGATGGAAGTCTGGCAAAAGAAATACGCCGAGGTGATGGAGGCACAGGACCGCGCCGAAACGCTTTGGATGGCTGCGCTGGAAAAACTTGAAACCGCTGAAAGCTAAGAGCATTCTGACGTTATGGATACCGCATTTCTGATCACTTCCTTCGCGACACTTTTTGTGATTATTGACCCGATTGGCCTGCTGCCGATCTTTATTGCCCTGACGCCGGGCATGACTGCGGGCCAGCGGCGCGCCATTGCTATACGGGCGTGTTTTATCGCTTTTGGCATTCTCTCTCTATTTGCGTTCTTCGGCGAAGCTGTCTTGGGGTTCATCGGCATTTCGATGCCCGCCTTCCGCATCGCGGGCGGCGCGCTTTTGTTCCTGACCGCGCTCGACATGCTGTTTGAGCGGCGCTCAAAACGGCGTGAAGATCAGGCGCATGAAGGCGAAGACTACGACAGTTCCAGCGATCCTTCGGTTTTTCCGATCGCCATTCCGCTGATTGCTGGCCCTGGATCAATTGCAACCGTGATCCTGCTCAGTGGCCAGGCAGATGGGTTGCAAGGCACCTTCCTTGTGCTCGGCGTGGCACTTGCCGTGATTATCTCTGCCGTTTTGCTGTTTATGGCAGGAAGTTTGCTAGAACGTGCATTGGGAAAAGTTGGAATTACGGTTGTGACGCGGCTTCTGGGCATGCTTCTCGCGGCTTTGTCGATCCAGTTTATTCTGGATGGGTTGAAAGCATTTGGGTTCGCCTCGTAACTCCAACTGACCGACCCTATATGGAAGGCAGGAGGCTTAATGGACGATATCTCGCTTGGCAACCTAACCTATCTGGTCCTTCTTACGGCGATGCTGTTGTTTTTCTTCCTTTCGGACTTTCGCCGAAATTTAGGAAAGACGCTGCAATATATGTTGGCTTGGGGTTTGATCATTCTTGGCATGGTCGCGGCGATTGGCATGTGGGAGGATATCAAACGCGCCGCGCTGCCGTCGCAGGCCGTTCTAGCAGACAGTGGTCGCATCGAGATACCGGTTTCCATGGATGGACACTATTACCTAGAGGCCGAACTGAACGGCCACCCTGTGCGCTTTGTGATCGACACCGGCGCGACGGATATCTTGCTATCAAACACAGATGCCGCCGCGATTGGCATTGATCCGGCAGCCCTGCGCTTTAATGGTCGCGCGATCACAGCCAATGGCGAAATCCGTACTGCCGTTGTTTTGGTCGAAGACTTTGCCGTCGGGTCTTATGTAGATCGCAACGTCCCGGCGCGTGTCACGCAGGGTGACTTGGATATTTCTTTGCTCGGGATGTCTTATCTGTCGCGCTATGATCAGATCACGATCACCCAAGGGCGACTTGTTCTCACAAGGTAAAGTTTGGGCTTTAGGCCACTGATTTCTCAGCTTTCTTTTCCCATTGACCCGATTCTTCCGACCAATACTGCGCGGCACATCCGGCGTCTGTGAGGGCTTTCCATTGACGCCGGGCATGTGAGACTGCCTCGTCATCCAACCCGTCAAACAGAATGCAAACCCGATCCATCGCCTGAATTTCTTCGGCGCTGATTTCGGCTCCATCAACAGACATCAGGCAGCTTGCATCATTGGGCGCGCTACTCTCTGTGGTCAAAAGAATGGGCTGCATCGCATCATGCGGCCCGCCCGCAATGGCATGGGGCAAAAAGCTTTCTTCCCGCCCCAACCAAAGTTTCTGATCAAGCATATCTAAACGCGCCGCATCCGTTCCCCTGACCGCAACACGCCAGCCCGCCCCAATTGCTTTTTCGAGCAGCATGGGTAAAGCGACGTCCAGCGGACTGTGCGTCAGGTGATAAAAATACGCGGCGCCCATGGGTTAGCCGGCAGTTTCGAATTTGTCGGCGACCAACCGGTTTAAGGCAAGAACACCCCAACCAGAGGCCCCCTTGGGCGCATAGGTCGTATCGGTCTTGGTGCTGGCAACACCAGCGATATCAAGGTGAATCCACGGTGTGCCATCTTTGACAAAGCGATGCAGGAACTCTGCCGCTGTGATTGATCCGGCTGGGCGCCCACCGACGTTTTTCACGTCTGCAATCCGGGACTTCAGCTGCTCTGCATAGGCTTTGCCCAAAGGCATCTGCCACGCCCCTTCGCCTTCAGCCCCGGCGGCCTTCAAGAAGTCCTTCGCGAATGCATCATCGTTCGAGAAAACGCCCGCATTTTCATGGCCAAGACCAATGATGATCGCACCGGTCAGCGTTGCAAGGTCGATCATAGCTGCTGGTTCGAAGGTCTCTTGCGCATAGTGCATCACGTCACACAGCACCAAACGACCCTCGGCATCAGTATTGATGACCTCAATCGTGTCGCCTTTCATCGAGGTGACAACATCTCCCGGACGTGTGGCATTGCCAGAGGGCATGTTTTCAACCAGCCCAACCAGCCCCACGACGTTGGCCTTGGCCTTGCGCAGGGCAAGCGCGCGCATTGTACCTGCCACGACCCCAGCACCGCCCATGTCCATCGTCATGTCTTCCATACCGCCAGCAGGCTTAAGGGAAATGCCGCCGGTGTCAAAGACCACACCTTTGCCAATCAGGGCCAGCGGAGCACTGTCTTTCGCGCCACCCATCCATTTCATTACCACCACTTTCGAGGGGCTAACGCTGCCCTGCCCGACGGACAGCAACGCGCCCATGCCAAGCTCGGCCAGTTTGTCTTCTTCCAAAACCTCGACCTCAAGGCCTAGGTCGGTCATCGCTGTCAAACGGTCGGCGAAGCTTTGCGTCGTCAAGACGTTGGCGGGTTCATTGACCAGATCGCGCGTGAAAAACGCGCCTTCAGCGACCGCGCGCAATGGGGTAGATTTTTCTTCGACCACATCGGGCTTTGTGACCATGACCGTCACTTTGCGGTCGTCCGACTTGGCCTCTGCTGTTTTGTGGGCGTCAAAGGCATAATCCCGCAGCGCCAGACCCAGCATGATTTGATCGGCTTTTGAGTGATTGCCTAGGCAAAGCAGCAGATTTGCAGTCCCACGTGTCTTTGCCAGTGCTACGCCCGCCGCCCGCGCCTCTTCTTGCGACGCACGTTTATCAAGGCAGATCACATCTACTGCTTTTGCTGCCATGCTACCTGGATAGGCAAGAACGCGCGCATCCCCGGCCTTCAGATCGTCTTCGATCAACCGGGCAACCGCCCCCTTCGTCAACCGGTTCACGCGGCGCGCGGTGCTGTCCATACCGCCTTCTGGCGTCACCAGAATTGCTACACGCCCTTCAAATGCGGCGATTTCATCAAGATTGATATCTGTGACGGTGAAAGTAACGGGTTTAACCAAGACGCTGCTCCTTGTCTGTTAGGTAAGTCCTACCCAATCCCCGAATTGATGACCAGATAGCAGTTTTCCCCATTTGTCATTTGCTCTAATGTCGGGCGGAACGATCCATTTGCCTGGGGGGCAAGAAGTGAGCAGATTCGACCGCTATATGCTGTCGCAACTTATGATGCTGTTTGGCTTCTTTGCGCTGGTGCTGGTGTCGGTCTACTGGGTCAACCGGGCCGTCATCCTATTTGACCGGTTAATTGCCGACGGCCAGCCGATTTCCACTTTTGTCGAATTTACCATTCTCAGCCTGCCTGCTGTGATCAAGTTGATCCTGCCCATCGCAAGCTTTGCTGCCGCGACATATGTCACCAATCGGCTGAGTAGCGAAAGCGAATTGGTAGTGATGCAGTCGACCGGGTTCAGCCCTTGGCGGCTGGCGCGGCCAGTGGCGATCTTTGGGCTTGTGGTGGGGGCCATGATGGCAGCTTTGTCTTTGCTTCTTGTGCCGCTCAGCCAAACAGAGCTGAACCAACGCGAACGTCAAATCGCAGAAACTGCCACTGCGCGGCTTTTGACAGAAGGTACGTTTATGCAGCCGGCCAAAGGCGTTGTTTTTTATATTCGAGAGATCGATGGTAAGGGCATCCTGAAAGATGTCTTTCTTTCAGATCAATCTAAGCCCGACACAACCGTTACCTATACCGCAGACGAAGCTTTTCTGATCAAGGATGAAGCAGGTCCCAAGTTGATCATGATTGATGGTCTCGCGCAGGTTGTGACGCGCAACGACAACAGGCTTTTCACCACCAATTTTGCCGATTTCACATATGACATCAGTTCGCTTTTGGCGGCGACGAGCAGCACAAAGAAATCACTTGAACGAACGCCGACGTTAGAACTCTTACGCGCGCCCAAAGAAATCGCGGCGACGCTTGGCCTTCCAGATGGCTGGGTCGCTGCCGAATTGCATGGGCGTATCGTCCAAATCTTCATGTGCGGCATCGCGGCGCTTGTTGGGTTTGCAACGCTGTTGATGGGCGGATTTAGTCGCTTTGGCGTTTGGCAGAACATTGTCTACGCCTTCGCTTTGCTGATTGTCCTTGAAGGCGTGCGCAGCGCATTGGTTGATCCAGTGCGCAAAGATGCAGAGCTTTGGCCCGCGATGTATTTGGCCCCGGCGCTTGGCGGGCTTTTGGTCATTCTGATACTGTTCAGTAAGACACGCTCCTTCTCTCGTCGAAGGGTCAGCACGCCATGACGCTTTACCTCTATTTCGCGCGTAAGTTTCTTTGGTTGTTCCTGGCGCTGACCGGTGTATTCATCGCGCTTCTATTGTTGTTTGATCTGGTTGAGCATCTGCGCAAGTTTGATGTCGCTAAGGTGGGCTATGTGAATATTTTCCAGCTGATGCTGCTGAATGTTCCCAAAGAAATCTATCAGATCCTGCCCCTGGTGATGATCCTTAGCGCATTGGCATTGTTCCTAAGCCTCGCGCGCAGCAGCGAGTTGGTGGTGACACGGGCCAGCGGGCGGTCCGCATTGGTGTCCTTATTGTCCCCTGTGACCGTGGCACTATTAATCGGCGTTATCGGTGTTTCGACGTTCAATCCCATCGTTGCAGCCACGACCAAACGCTACGAAGACATGTCCGCAACGATCAAGCAAGGTGGCAGCAATACGCTGACCTTTTCGCGGGATGGGATCTGGCTGCGCCAAGGCGGAGAGACGGGTCAAACCGTGATCTATGCCCAAGGCGCGAACCATGATGCAACGGCCCTGCGCGAGGCGACTTTTGTGACGTATGAGACCGACCTTGGTCCGGTCCGGCGTATTCAAGCGGTTTCAGCGACACTGGATCAAGGCGTATGGCGTTTGACGAACGCCAAGATATGGCCGCTGGAGCAAGGCACGAACTCAGAAGCAAACGCCGTCACGCGAGCCTTCTTTGATTTGCCAACGACACTCACAGCCGAACAAATTCGAGATGGGTTCGGGAAACCTCGGACAGTCAGCGTCTGGGAATTGCCGCGCTTGATCCGTCAGTTGGAAGAGGCCGGGTTTTCAGCGCGGCGACATACGATGTGGCTGCATATGGAACTTGCCCAGCCTTTGTTCCTGATTGCGATGGTCTTGGTGAGCGCGGCCTTTACAATGCGCCATACTCGGATGGGGCGTACCGGAACGGCAGCCCTATTGGCGATCATGTCCGGCTTTGGGCTATATTACATTAGAAACTTCGCCCAAATTCTTGGCGAAAATGGGCAAATTCCAATCGAACTTGCCGCTTGGGCGCCCCCGGTGGCCAGTGTGTTCCTTGCGCTCGGGTTATTATTGCATATGGAAGACGGATGACGCGGCGCTTGTTCAATCCAATTATTGCGGCCGTGCTTTTATGTGCGGGATTGCTGACAGCGCTGCCCACTCATGCGCAGAGCACGCAAGGCAACAAGGTTATCTTGATTGCGGACTCTGTGTTTTTGCGAGGCAGTGAAACATTGATCGCACGTGGCAATGTCGAAGCCTCTTATGGCGAGACGATGCTGACCGCGACGAGCATCACGTATCAAAGCGGGCCCGACCAGATCACAATTGAAGGCCCCATTAAGATCACCGCGCCAGATGGGGTCCAAATCTTTGCAAGTTTCGCCGAACTTGACGCCGACCTTCAAACTGGGTTGATCGAAAGCGCTAGGCTCGTTTTGAAGGAACAGGTCAATTTCACCGCGGACCGCCTGCGCCGGTTGGAGGGTCGCAGATCCATCCTAACGAATGCCGCTGCAACCTCTTGCAAAACATGCGACGATGGGCGCCCACCGCTTTGGCAAATTCGTGCGCGTCAGGTGATCCATGATCAGGACACCAAACAACTTTACTTCGAAGGCGCGCAATTTCGGTTAATGGATGTGCCAATTTTTTATGTGCCGCGTCTGCGCTTGCCCGACCCAACCTTGAATCGCGCGACCGGCTTTTTGATTCCAAACATCCGCGCCCGGTCACGCTTGGGAACAGGTGTAAAGGTCCCCTATTTCATCGCGTTTGGCGATCACCGCGACCTGACGTTGACGCCTTATATAGCAGCAAATACCCGCACGTTGGAATTCCGCTATCGTCAAGCTTTTGCCCGTGGCCGGTTGAGTTTCCGTGGTGCGATCTCTGATGATGATATCAGCAGCCAATCCACGCGCGCCTATGTGTTTGGCGAAGGGGCATTTGACCTGCGTAATGACTACAAACTCCGGTTCCGCATTCAGCAGGTATCGGACGATGCTTATCTCGCGGACTACGGTTATTCTTCGGCGGATCGGCTAAACAGCAATATCACGGTGTCGCGCGTCAATCGTGCTGAGAACACTCAGTTGATGATTTCCAATTTTGAATCAATCCGCACCGGCGAAGACAATCAAACAATTCCGTCTTTCATTACCTCTGCGCGCAAGCAGAAACGGTTTGTGCCTGCGGCCCTTGGCGGAGAAGCGCTTTGGGAACTTGAGGCCCACAGCCACTATCGCCTCTCTGATCTGTCCACAGATGTGAACGGCGATGGCGTCGTCGATGGGCGCGACGTGAGCCGTGTAAATGCAGACCTCAGTTGGCGGCGCAATTGGCTGCTGACCTCTGGTATTGAACTTGGCACGCAGGCCTCTATCGCGCTTGATGCGGTTGAGACGCGTCAGGACAGTACGATCACCGACACAAGCTATGCCGAAATTACACCAGCCGCCGCCGTTTCGCTGCGCTATCCGTGGATCAAGCGCGCGGAAAATGGCGTGACGCATATGATCGAACCTGTCGTGCAACTTGGCTGGAGCGGCGGCACCTTGCGCGGCGGCACGGTGCCTAAGATTGCAAATGACGAAAGCACACGCAGCGAGTTTGACGAAGGCAATCTGTTGTCCTTGTCGCGCTTTGCCTCTGACGACCGGCGGGAACGTGGGATGGCGCTGGCTTGGGGCGTGAATTGGTCAAGGCTGGGGCCAGATTGGACCACCTTCCTGACACTTGGGCAAGTTGTGCGTGACACTGTACAGCCTGATTTCTCTGCCAGTTCCGGGCTGGCGGCCAAATCGTCAGACATCCTGGTGGCCGCCAAGTTCAAGAACCAAGCCGGGCTGGCGTTTTCCGCACGCACCTTGATTGATGGTGTCGATGGATCAAACAAAGCAGAAGCGCGCGGTGGATGGAACAATGACCGCTTGGGACTTGAGGCGTCGTATATCTGGCTCGACGCCGATCCGGACGAGGAGCGCGTGGCTGACCTCTCGGAATGGAATTTAGATGGGTCGTATCGTATGACCCGCCATTGGACGGGGCTTGCAAACTGGCGCTATGACGTGGCCAGCGACGCAACTGCAGAGGCCGGCTTTGGGGTAGAGTATCGAAACGAATGCGTGAAAGCGAAATTTGAAGTTTCACGTCGATTTACCTCATCGACTACGGTACAACCGGCCACGGATTATAGCTTTACGGTGGAAATCCTTGGCTTCTCGACCAAGACAATTGATAAGAGTTACACAAGAGAATGCGGCCAATCGGCAGGGTGAGGCAATGAAGAAACTAAAAGCATTTCTGATCGCAGCGGTCGCAGTGGGCACAATTGCCTTTACGCCTGAGAACCTGAGCGCACAAAGCCAGTTCAGTCCGGTGGCCACGGTCAATGAAATGGTTGTGACGCGATACGAATTGGAACAGCGCGCGCAGTTTTACAAGGTAATCCGCCGCCTTGGAAATCTTGAGAAAATCGCGCTGGATGACCTGATCGAAGACCGTTTGAAGATGTTGGCCGCAAGGGAGCTTGGGATCGAGATCAACGATGAACAGCTTAAGGCGGGCATGGACGAATTTGCGGGTCGGGCCAACCTGAGCAGCGAAGATTTTATCGCCGCCATTACGCGTGAAGGCATTGAAGTTCAGACATTCCGCGATTTTGTCCGTGTCGGCCTGATGTGGCGCGGTGTGGTGCAGGCGCGGTTCCGGGGCCGTGTGCAAATTTCTGACGCAGAAATCGACGCTGCACTTGGCAGTTCCGGGCAGGCAGGTCTGCGGGTGTTACTGTCCGAGATCATCCTACCACTGACCCCAGAAAACGAAGCGCAGGCGCGCGACTTGGCGGCTCAGATCAGCAGCCTTACATCCTCGCGCGAATTTGCAGATGCGGCGCGCCGTTTTTCTGCGGCGGGGTCTCGGAACAACGACGGACGTTTGGATTGGTTGCCGTTGACTCGCCTTCCGGCTCCGCTGCAGCCTGTTATTTTGGAACTGAAACCCGGAGAGGTTTCCGCGCCCATCGAGTTAGAAGGCGCGATTGCGATTTTCCAAATGCGCGGCGTCGAAGAAATGCCCGTGCAAAAATCTGCCGTGGCCGCAATTGAATACGGTGTTTTGCGCCTGCCCGGCGGGCGTAGTGCCGAAACATTGGCGCGGGCCGAAGACATTCGTGGTTCGATCGACACGTGCGATGACCTTTATGGAGTGAACTTTGGTGGGCCTGATGAGGCGCTGACCATTCAATCACAGCAACCGGCAGAGATACCGCGTGACATCGCGCTGGAACTCGCCAAGCTGGATCGGCACGAAGTGTCCACTGCCCTCACCTCTCAGGATGGTAGCCAGTTGCTGTTTGTCATGCTGTGTGGCCGCACCGCCAGCGTGAACGAAGAAGCCAGCCGCGAAGACGTGTTAAGCGCTCTGCGCAATCGTCGCCTGAGTTCCTATGCCGATGGCTATCTGGAACAGCTGCGCGCGGATGCAAAGATAGAGATCAAATGACACTTGCCCCTATCGCGCTGACCTCCGGTGAACCTGCGGGTGTCGGGTTGGAGCTTGCTGAGAAAGCGTGGGAGGCCCTGCGTAAAGAATTGGTGTTCTTTCTGATAGCCGATCCTGCGCATTTGCCGGGCCATGTGCCGCATGAAGTGATCCAAGGCCCGTCCGAAGCCGCTGACGTGATGCCGCGCGCCCTGCCCATTTTGGCGCATCCATTTTTTGGGGAAGCCACAGCCGGCCAGCCTGATCCGAACAATGCGGAATCTGTGGTAGATGTGATCTCGCGCGCGGTTGATCTTGCCATGACTGGCGCGGCTTCGGCTGTCTGCACGGCTCCGATCAACAAGAAAGCCTTGAAAGACGGCACGGATTTCCCTTGGCCCGGCCATACGGAATTTCTGGCCTATCTGGCGGGTGTTGACCGCGTCGTTATGATGCTTGCCTGCGATCAGCTGCGGGTGGTGCCAACCACCATCCACATCGCGCTGAAGGATGTGCCGAGCACGCTGACGGCTGCTTTATTGCGCGAAACGATTGAAATCACACGAAACGGCCTGCAAGACTACTTTGGCCTGCAAGAACCACGTCTTGCCGTAGCGGGGCTGAACCCGCATGCGGGTGAAGGCGGGGCGATGGGACTGGAAGATGCCGACCTGATCGTGCCGGTATTGAACGATCTGGTGGCGCAGGGCTACGACTTGTCAGGCCCCCTGCCCGCTGACACCATGTTTCACGCAGCCGCCCGCGCGCGATATGATGCGGCGATCTGCATGTATCACGATCAGGCGCTGATCCCGATCAAAACCCTGGATTTCGACAAGGGCGTCAATGTCACGCTTGGCCTGCCCTTTGTGCGCACATCGCCCGATCATGGCACGGCTTTTGACATAGCCGGTAAAGGCATCGCCAATCCAAGCAGCACTATCGAAGCGCTGCGGCTTGCGGCAAAAATGGCATCTGCGCACCAAACCACGACCTAACGGACCGGTCGCATCCCCGCTGATCCGACCAGAGAGATACAGACATAATGGCAAGCATAGATACACTCCCTCCTTTGCGAGATGTCATCACAACCCATGGGCTGTCTGCCCGGAAATCTCTTGGGCAGAACTTTCTGCTTGATCTGAACCTCACGGCGAAAATCGCACGGCAAGCGGGCGATCTGACCGAATGTGACGTGCTTGAAATTGGCCCCGGACCGGGCGGGCTAACGCGGGGTCTGCTGGCGGAAGGCGCACGTCGCGTTTTGGCGATTGAGAAAGATCAGCGCTGCATGCCCGCGCTGGCAGAAATCTCTGAGGCCTATCCGGGGCGGCTTGAGGTCATCAACGGCGACGCGCTTGAAGTTGACGCGCTGAGCCATCTGACACCGCCGATCCGAATTGCGGCCAACTTACCCTACAATGTGGGTACAGAACTTTTGGTGCGTTGGCTAACGCCGAAGGAATGGCCGCCCTTCTGGCAAAGCCTGACCTTAATGTTTCAGAAAGAAGTCGCAGAGCGGATCGTCGCGGAACCAGGCAGTAAAGCCTATGGGCGTCTTGCGATCCTGTCTCAATGGCGTGCGGACGCAAAGATTGTGCTGCACCTACCGCCAGAAGCCTTTTCGCCGCCACCAAAGGTCCACAGCGCCGTCGTGCATCTTAGTGCTTTGGAAACCCCGCGTTTTGAAGCCGATGCCGCGGTTTTGTCGCGTGTGGTTGCAGCGGCCTTCAACCAACGCCGAAAGATGCTGCGCGCATCTTTGAAATCGGTTGCCCCCAATATCGAGGATCGCCTTATTGCGGCGGGGATCAAACCCACGGATCGTGCCGAAGTCGTTCCGCTTGAGGCCTTCTGTGCCTTAGCCCGCGAAGTTGTGAAACCTTAGAAATAAATAACCCGGGCTTGGCCCGGGTTTGTTTTTTCTCGCGAAACTTATTCAGCTGCCTTTGGCTCTTCTACCGGCGCTGCCTCGGCTTTGGGTTTGCGCGGGCGGCGTGGTTTTGGCGCAGGCTTTTCCGCTACGGCTTCATCCGAGACCTCAGCAGCGTCATCCTGCTTCTTTGGGCGTCGGCCGCGCTTGGGCTTTTCAGCTGCTTCCGGCGTTTCCACCAGGCCGCTGTCGTTCTCGCCGTCGATCACATCCAGAGAGTCATCTGTCGATTGCATCTGATCAGAGCCGTCCGCATTGCCAGTAGGCGCGTTGCTTTCGCGTTCCTGACGTTCGGCACGCGCGGCGCGTTCACGGTCGCGTTCGGCTTGACGTTCACGGTTCTGGCGTTCCTGTTCTTCGCGACGCGCTTCCATTTCACGCTGCGCTTCGCTTAGCATGCGCAGGTAATGTTCTGCGTGTTGTTGGAAGTTTTCCGTCGCGACACGGTCATTGCCAAGCTGCGCGTCACGGGCAAGCTGGTTGTATTTGTCGATAATCTGTTGCGGCGTACCGCGCACCTTCCCCTCGGGTCCATTGCTGTCAAAAACGCGATTGACGATGTTCCCGGAAGGACGGTTGTTGTTGCGGTTATTTTTGTTCCGCGAACGGGATTTCTGAGATCTCATGGTATAGAAGTCCAGCCCTGAATTCACTGCTTGCGATGACCCTACATGTGCACTGTGCACCACAGCTTTGGTCACCAAATTTTTGGCTTGGCGTTCAGCGGGACCGCAAAAGCATCCACCGCATGAACATTTCCTGAGTACCCTCCCCCGTGTGGGCTTACAAGAGCTTTCGTCGATTTTTGTGAAAATATTGCAAACTGGGTGCAATATTCCGCGCCTTAAGCAGGTTTTCGCCCCAAAACCACACGATCCCGACCATCCAAATCTGGTAAAATAACCACATCGGTCAGTCCATGAGCTTTGAAAATCGCAGCAACGTCTGGCCCCTGTTTCCAACCAATTTCAACCAACAAGCGCCCATCGGGGCGCAGGTGCTTTGCGGTGCCTGCTGCAAGTACACGATACGGCGAAAGTCCATCTCCACCGGGTGTCAAAGCCAGGTGTGGATCATGCAGCGCAACATCAGGGTCCAAATGGGCCATTTCAGCTTCGGTAATATAGGGGGGATTGGAGACGATCAGATCAAAGGTGTCTTCAACACGATCAAACCAGTCCGATACCATCGTGGTCAAACGATCCGCGACGCCGATATGGTGCGCATTGCGTCGCGTGACCTCCAAACAGGGCCGGCTGACATCTGTGCTGACTGCGCGTGAATCGGGCCACTCCGCCAAAAGCGTGACACCAATGATGCCGCTGCCACAGCCAAGATCGATCAGACGCTCTGGAACGGGGCCCTTCAATGCTTCGGCAATCAATGTCTCTGTCTCAGGACGCGGGTCCAAAACGTCTGGGGTAACTTCGAACTGCCGCCCCCAAAAACTGCGCCGTCCAAGAATGCGAGAGACAGGTTCACGCGCCGACCGTCTGGCCAGATAGCCATGAAACACCTTCACTTGATCCTCACTGACAACCCATTCCGGCTCTAACGTGAGGCGCGCGACCGGCATACCAATCGCCTCTGCCAGCAACACCCGCGCATCGCGCTCTGGCCCGGGAACACCTGCATCCCGAAGAACGCGCGTGCCCTCCATCAGAACGCTGCGCAGTTGCATCACTGCATCTCGGCCAGTTGTGCTGCCTGATCATCTGCGGTCAGTGCGTCGATGATCTCATCGAGATCGCCCTGCATCACCTGATCCAACTTATAAAGCGTCAGGTTGATACGGTGATCTGTCATGCGGCCTTGGGGGAAGTTGTATGTGCGGATACGTTCCGATCGATCGCCGGAGCCGACCTGCGATTTCCGATCTGCCGACCGTTCGCTGTCGATCCGCTGCCGCTCCATACCGTAAAGCCGGGCCTTGAGAACCTGCATCGCGATTTCGCGGTTGCGGTGCTGAGATTTCTCAGAGGAGGTCACAACGATGCCACTTGGGATGTGGGTGATACGTACCGCAGAATCCGTGGTGTTCACGTGCTGCCCGCCTGCCCCGGAACTGCGCATTGTGTCGATACGAATGTCACCTGCGTCAATATGAATGTCGACGTCATCGGCTTCAGGCAGGACCGCCACAGTTGCCGCCGACGTATGAATACGCCCACCGCTTTCCGTTGTCGGTACGCGCTGAACGCGATGCACACCGCTTTCGTATTTCAGCCGCGCAAAGACGTTTTCGCCTTTGATATGACCAACCACTTCTTTGATCCCGCCCAATTCTGTGGCGCTTTCTTCGATGATCTCAAAGGTCCAGCCCCGCGCCTCGGAATAGCGCTGATACATGCGCAATAGGTCGCCTGCGAACAACGCTGCCTCATCGCCGCCAGTGCCCGGTCGGATTTCGATCATGGCTGGGCGTGCATCGGCTTCGTCCTTGGGCAACAAAGCGATTTGCAATGCCTTTTCCGCCTCGGGCAGTTGCGCCCTCAGGCCGGGCAGTTCCTCTTCGGCCAATTCGCGCATGTCGGGATCATCCAACATCGATTCGGCCTCTTCCAGATCGGCCAACAACTGTTTGTAGGCCGCGATCTGCTCAACCAACGGGCGCAGCTCAGAATATTCTTTGGCCAGCGCCGCGATATCCGCACCCGCTGCACCATCTGCCATCTGCGCTTCGAGGTACTCAAAACGCTGGGCGATTTGTTCAAGACGATCAAATGGAACCATGGCGCTACCTTCCTGATCAGGCGGGTTTGGTCAAGAGGTGATCCTGTGATAGAATTGACCTATGCGCATATTGTCGTCCCTGATCCTGATTTGCCTCTCGGTGCCCGGATGGGCCGATGTCATTTCTCCGAAAGGAAAAGTGATCGACTGCTATTGCACAGACAAAGCTGGCAGTCGCGTTGAACTTGGCGAAATGATCTGCCTGCAGGTCGACGGGCGCATGTTTATGGCGCAATGTCAGATGTCTCAGAATGTGCCCATGTGGCGGGAAATTTCACCAGGGTGCCTTAGTTCGGACGCCGGTGCGGTAGGTGGACAAAGCGTCAACCCTGCGATTCACGCAGGCCAGTCAGCGTCCTAACATCTTCTCTTTCACCGTCTTTCCTTGCTTGCGCTGAAACTGCGCTCTCTTTACTCGCGTCCGGCCTTCCAGTTTGATACGACACAAACATTACTGGCAGAGAAATCCGGAGCAGCGCATGACCGACCTCATTCACGACCCCAAAGGCGGCATGCCACGTTTGCTTGAGATCATGCGCCGCCTGCGGGACCCAGAAACCGGTTGCCCATGGGACATCGAGCAAGATTTCAGCACCATCGCGCCCTACACCATCGAGGAAGCCTATGAAGTGGCAGACGCGATTGAGCGGCAAGAATGGGATGAACTAAAGGGCGAATTGGGCGATTTGCTGTTTCAATCTGTGTTCCACGCGCAGATGGCATCAGAGAAAGGCTTGTTTGATTTCAACGATGTGGCGGACACGATGTCGGACAAAATGGTTGCCCGGCATCCGCATGTTTTTGGCGACGAAAACCGCGAAAAGTCCGCCGAACAACAGACCAAAGATTGGGAAACCATCAAGGCGGCAGAACGCGCGGATAAGGCGCAATCTGGCACTTTGGACGGCGTTGCGGTTGGCCTACCTGCATTGTTGCGCGCCGTCAAACTTCAAAAACGCGCGGCACGTGTCGGATTTGATTGGCCTGACGCCTCGCATGTTCTTGCGAAGATCGTTGAGGAAAGCCACGAGCTGGCCGAGGCACGCGACAGTCTGACCCAATCTGAAATCGAGGAAGAATTTGGCGATTTGCTGTTTGTTATGGCCAACCTCGCGCGGCACATGAACGTCGAGCCAGAAGCCGCGCTGCGCGCCACAAACGCCAAGTTTACGCGCCGCTTTCAAGGTGTTGAGGCCAAGCTTGCCCAAAGAGGCAAAAAACCAGAGCAATCAGACCTCGCCGAAATGGACGCGCTTTGGGATGAGGTGAAAGCCGAGGAAAAAGCGGCAAAAAACCGCGACAAAATACCCGACTAAACTTTTCAGGTATTGACCCGACCAAAAAACTCGGATTAAAGCTGCGCCATCGAAATTTACACCGAAACCATAACGAATGGCTCTGAAATGTCCGTGAATATCAAATCAACCATCTTCGCAGCCGCCGCCACGATGATCGCCTTGCCTGCAGTCGCAGAAGAGGTGAATGTTTATTCCTATCGTCAACCAGACCTCATCAAACCGTTAACCGATGCCTTCACCGAAGAAACCGGTATCAAAGTTAACGTTGCCTACCTTGAAAAAGGTATGATCGAACGTCTGCAGGCCGAAGGCAGCCGCTCCCCGGCGGATGTGATCCTAACCGTGGATATTTCGCGCCTCGCTGCTGTCGTGAATGCGGGTTTGACTCAGCCTGTGGAAAGCGACGCCCTCAATACAAACGTACCAGCCGACTTCCGGGATCCCGAAGGTCACTGGTTCGGTCTAACCACTCGCGCGCGCATTATCTATGCCTCCAAAGACCGTGTGGCCGAGGGTGAAGTCACCACCTACGAAGACCTCGCCGACCCCAAATGGGAAGGCCGCATCTGCACCCGCTCCGGCACGCACGCCTATAACGTGGCGTTGACCTCCGCGATGTTGCACCACCATGGTGAGGCGGAGACACAAGCCTGGCTCGAAGGCGTGAAATCCAATCTCGCGCGCAAGCCACAGGGCAATGACCGCGCGCAGGTCAAGGCGATCTGGGCAGGCGAATGTGATATCTCTGTTGGCAACACCTACTACATGGGCAAAATGCTGGAAGACGACGAGCAAAAGGCCTGGGCAGACAGCGTCAATGTGATCTTCCCAACCTTTGAGAACGGCGGCACCCATGTGAACGTCTCTGGCGTCGCTATGACCAAAGCCGCTCCTAACAAAGAAGCGGCGCTGAAAATGATGGAATTTCTGACCTCACCAAAGGCGCAGGAAATCTATGCAGCAGCAAACTACGAATACCCAATTGCCGCAGGCACCGAAGCCATTGAACTCGTGCAGGGCTGGGGCACCTTTGAAGCGGACGGTGTCAACCTGATGACATTGGCAGGGAACCGCGATGCGGCCCTGAAGCTGATCGAAACCGTGGATTTTGACGGCTAAGTCATTTCAAAAACGAACAAGTCTTGGGGCGCCACGTGCGCCCCTTTTTCTTTTCACCTTTGCATAAACACTTCGGGGTGAGGCCACAGGCCGAGGGGCAGCGCCCCTCCGCTTAGTGCACAGCCATGACTGGACATCGCTTCATAGAACCCGCAGTCTGAGCCAAATGACAGGCGAGACGCATGAGCCCCCGACGCAAAATCATCATTGATACAGACCCCGGCCAAGACGATGCCGCCGCCATCATGCTGGCGCTCGGCAGCCCGGAACTGGAGGTTCTTGGCATCACCTGCGTGGCGGGCAATGTCCCGCTTACCAGAACGCAGGAAAACGCGCGCATCGTCTGTGAATGGGCAGGGCGCCCCGATATGGCGGTCTATGCCGGGTGCGATCGGCCCCTGTCCCGTGAACTGGTCACGGCAGAACATGTACATGGGCGCACCGGCCTTAATGGACCTAATCCGCTGCCGGTACCGACGATGCCCCTCCAAGAGCAACACGCGGTTGATTTCATCATCGACACACTGCGCACAGAGCCGTCCAAAAGCGTGACACTCTGCACGTTGGGGCCGCTCACAAATGTTGCAACCGCCCTGACCAAAGCGCCGGAAATTGTGCCACGCATCAAAGAAATCGTGATGATGGGCGGGGCGTATTTCGAGGTAGGCAACATCACGCCAGCGGCCGAATTCAACATTTATGTCGACCCGGAATCCGCTGATATTGTGTTCAAATCTGGAGTTTCGCTTGTCGTCATGCCGCTAGATGTGACGCATAGGGCGCTGACGACACCTGCGCGCGTTCAAGCTTTCAGAGACATTGGGACCGTCGCTGGTATCGCAATGGCAGATATGCTTGCGTTCTTTGAACGATTTGACGTGGAAAAATATGGCTCCGAAGGAGGCCCGCTGCATGATCCCTGCGTCATTGCCTATCTGCTACGGCCTGACTTGTTTAAGGGCCGTCACATCAACGTGCAGATTGAAACCCAGTCCCAATTGACGCTCGGCATGACCGTGGCGGACTATTGGCGCGTCACAGACCATGCTCCCAACGCGATGTTCATGCAGGACATCGATGCTGACGGATACTTTGCCCTTTTGACCGAACGGATCGCAACCCTATGAGCGCCGCCCTTCATCTTGCCAAACCGGAAGACCTTAAAAAGCTAATGCCGCTTGTCAGCGCTTTTCATCGGGAACTACAGCTTGGATCAGAGGAAACCGCCCTGGAACGTGCGCTGATCCCGCTGCTTGAAGGCTCGCCCTATGGTGCGGTCTATCTACTTGGTCCTGCCCGTGCGCCGATGGGGTATGTCACCCTTACGTTCAGCTGGTCCATTGAATTGGGCGGCATGGACGGGTTTGTTGATGAGATTTACCTGCGCCCCGCTGTGCGCGGTCGGGGCATCGCGCTTGAAACACTGCAAAGCCTGCGCAAAGTGCTGCAATCGGCGGGCGTAATGGCCTTGCACCTTGAAGTTGACCGAGAAAACGAAGCCGCACAAAAGCTTTACAAACGCGCGCGTTTCGAATTGCGAGATCGCTATTCGCTCATGACTTTGCGCCTGTGACCTCTATATAGGGGGCATGACCCTATCGATCCCCTTTGCCAATAGCTATGGCAGCCTGCCCTCGCAGCTTTTCTCGCGCCTCAACCCAACGTCGGTCAGCGCGCCAAAGTTGATTGTTTTTAACGATAGTTTGGCTGAATCGCTTGGCATAAGTGGTTTTGATGACACCGCCGCTTTGGCGCAGGTTTTTGCTGGCAATGAGGTGCCCAAGGGGGCCGACCCGCTGGCGCAGCTTTACGCGGGCCATCAGTTTGGCCAATGGAACCCACAACTTGGTGACGGTCGCGCGCTGTTGTTGGGAGAGGTCCAGACAGGCCATCAGCGCTTTGATATCCAACTCAAAGGCTCCGGCCCAACGCCCTATTCCCGCAATGGCGACGGGCGCGCGTGGCTTGGACCGGTCTTGCGCGAATATCTTGTGTCAGAGGCCATGCATGCGCTTGGTATCCCCACCACGCGCGCCTTGGCGGCTGTGACAACGGGCGATCCTGTCTACCGCGAAGGCGCCCTTCCCGGCGCTGTTATCACCCGTGTCGCGTCCAGCCATATACGAGTTGGTACATTTCAGGTGCTTGCCGCACGGCAGGATCATGACGGCTTGCAGGCCCTTTTTGAATACGCAGTCGATCGGCACTACCCAACGGCGCAAACGCCATTGGACTTTCTGAATGCCGTGATTGATGCGCAGGCGCGACTGGTCGCCAAATGGATGTCGGTTGGGTTTATTCATGGCGTGATGAACACCGACAACTGCGCAATTTCTGGTGAAACCATCGACTATGGGCCCTGTGCATTTATGGATGCCTTTCACCCAATGCAGGTCTTTTCCTCGATAGATCGGCGTGGCCGATACGCCTATGGCAATCAGCCCGATATCATCGTTTGGAACATGGCGCAGCTAGCGACCGCATTGGTGCCTTTGATGCCAGACGTCGATGCGGCGGTCGCCTCCTTCACAGAGGCCGTACACGCGATGCCAAAGCTTGTGCATGGGTACTGGCGCGATGCTTTTGCGGCGAAACTGGGCATTGGAACGCCGCGGGAGGACGACGTTGTCTTGATCCAAGACTTGCTATCTTTGATGGCCAGAGAGAATGCTGATTTCACCAATACATTCAGCAATCTACCCGCGGGAATTGATCCAGAAAATCTCTCTCAATCAGAAGACTTCGCGACATGGAAAACCGCTTGGAAAGCACGCATCGCTGATGAAGATTCACCAGAACAGCGCATGCAGTCGGTGAATCCGATGATCATCCCGCGAAATCACCAGATTGAAGCGTTGGTCCAAAGCGCAGTGGCTGGTGAATTTGCGCCCTTCCACCAGATGCACCAAGCGCTGGCGACGCCATTCAGTGTATCTGATCAGCACCATTACTTGACCAAACCACCGCTTGAAGAAGAACGAGTCAAAGCGACTTTCTGCGGGACATAATGCGCTTGGACTGAGGGTTCATTTTTATGAACCGGTATTCGTCTAACCGCCAGGCACCCCACACATGCTGCGGGGTGAACTGGTTTATTCAGCGTCCTAGCCGCGACCGGCAGGCTTGCCACCCGGTTTCCCACCTGGTTTGCCACCACGGCGTCCGCCACCGCCTGGCTTACGACGACCTCCGCCACCGCCCGGTTTGCCACCCGAAGGTTTGCCGCCGCCAAAGCTGCGTGGTGCCCCGTCGCCTTGCGCAGCAGCACCATCACGCGAAGGACGGCCACCTGAGCCCCCACCGCCGGGCCGACCACCGCGCCGACGTCCGCCGCCGCCGCGTTTTGGACCCTTTGCCGCACTGCCCTCTTCCAACCCCATCCACGGCGTGCCAGAGGCAACCGGAATGGTGAATTTCATTGTCTTTTGAATGGCTTTTAGTTCGTCGATCTCATCGGGCGCGCAGAATGCAATGGCCGCGCCATCCATGCCGGCGCGTGCGGTACGACCGATCCGGTGCACGTAATTCTCTGGCACATTCGGCAGATCAAAATTGTAGACGTGGCGCACAATCGGAATATCCAATCCCCGCGCCGCGACATCCGTTGCCACCAGAACACGGGTTTCATTCGCTCGGAAAGCCGCGATGGCGCGTTCGCGTTGGCCTTGGCTTTTGTTGCCATGCACCGCGTCGGCGGCATACCCAGCTTTTTGCAACGCTTTCATCAAGCGATCAGCGCCGTGTTTGGTGCGCACAAAGACAATCGCCGCTTCGTCCCGGTGCGCGTCCAGCAGTTCGATCAGTAAGCTGTTCTTCTCCGCTTTGGCAATAAAGTGGATCGACTGATCAATCTTATCCGCCGCCTTGCCCGGAGGGTTCACTTGGATGCGGATGGGGTTTGTCAGGTATGTCTGCGCGATTTCAGCCATCTGTTTCGGCATCGTGGCTGAGAAAAGCATGGTCTGGCGTTCCGTCGGCAATGCCGATGAAATCTGACGCAGCGCGTGGATAAAGCCCAGATCCAGCATTTGGTCGGCTTCGTCCAGCACAAGGAAATCAGTATCCTGAAAATCGAGCGCACGGCGCTCCATGAGGTCAATCAACCGACCCGGGGTCGCGACGATCACGTCGGTACCGCGTTCTACGCGTTTGATCTGTGGGTTGATGGCGACGCCACCCACAACAAGACCAACCTTGAAATGGGTCCCTTCAACCAGTTCTTTCAATGTGGCCGCGATCTGATTGGCCAATTCGCGCGTTGGCGCAAGGATCAACGCACGGACAGTTTTTGGCGCAGGCTTTGTACCATAGCTTTGCAAACGTGCAATCAACGGTAAGCCAAAGGCCAAGGTCTTGCCGGTGCCGGTTTGCGCCAGCCCCATCACGTCTTGTCCGTTCAAAGCATGCGGTATGGCACGGTTCTGAATCGGGGTCGCTTCCTTCAAACCCATTTCTGTCAGTTTGCTGACAAGGGTCTTAGGTAATCCCAATTCGCTAAATTCTGCCATTGCCTGTCCTTCCGGGCCACGTGGCCTCTGCTCTGGCCAATCTACATAATCGGTCGCATGTGCGCGCTTTTGCTCTTGTGGTCAAGCTGCAATTGCGGTGGATAAGTTGATGTCTGCTGTAGAAATTCCGCACGGTCCGCTTTACTAAAGGCACCCAAAGACAATTGAGGCCCGCATGTCCGATACCATTATCTCTCGTTGTGAAGCCAAGGGTTTGCGCATGACCGAGCAACGCCGGACGATTGCGGCCGTTCTGGAAGAAAGCACCGATCACCCGGATGTCGAAGAGCTTTATGCCCGCGCCAGCGCACGCGATTCAGCGATTTCATTGGCGACGGTCTATCGAACCGTGAAACTGTTTGAGGAAGCAGGCATTCTGGACAAATTGGAATTCGGCGACGGGCGCGCGCGCTACGAGGACGCCGAGCGTGATCACCATGATCACCTGATTGATATCAATTCCGGTGAGGTGATTGAGTTCATGGACCCGGAAATTGAAAAGCTACAGGAAAAGATCGCCGAAAAGCTTGGCTTCCGCTTGATGGGGCATAAGCTGGAACTTTATGGTGTGCCACTGAAACGTGATGCAAAATAACGTCAGCCATCGCTGGCCAGGACAGCGACAGGGAATACACTTTCAAAATTGATTTCGGTTAAGATTGTTGCTTAGGGAAGCGGACCCAGAAGGTGGCACCGCCATCTTCATTGTTGAAGTAGCCAATCTTGCCGTTCATGTCCTCGGTCATGCGTTTACAGATCGAGAGACCAAGTCCTGTGGACTTGAACTTGCGTTTCTCGCCCGAATTGGTCTGGGTGAACCGTTGGAACATCCGCCCTTCGAGTTCGTCGGGCACGCCGGCACCTTGATCCCTAACGGCAAACTGCAGCATGTCATCAACGTTGCTGAGTTCCAGCGTGATCTCTGATTGCGTTGGCGAGAATTTCGCCGCGTTTGACAGCAGGTTGGCGAGGATCTGTTGCAGACGGTTTACATCTGCACAAATCTTGAGGTTCTCGTCACCCTCGGGTGCAATCAGAGCAATGGATTGCGCATCTTGCAAATAGCCTTCCATAGAATGCGTCGCATCAGAGGCAACTTCGCGCGCATCCAATGCTTTCATTTCATAAGACAGGTTGCCGTTTTCCAGCGATTTGAAATCCAGAAGCTCATTCACCAGATGCAGCAAACGGTTCGAATTCCGCTGCGCCAGTTGCAAGAGGTTGCCAATCGGTCCGCTGAGTTCACCCAATGACCCGCTGTTGGCCATCTTCAGCGCACCCAACACAGATGTCAGGGGCGTACGCAATTCATGGCTGATCATGGCCACGAATTCATCATTGGCCAGTTCGCGTTCCATTTCCTCGGTGACATTCGTATGCACGCCGGTGATGCGCGTCGCCATGCCAGAAGCATCGCGCGCAGAAATACCCGCGTTAGATTGCAGCCAGATGTAGTGGCCATCCTTGTGGCGAATACGGAAGGTCGATTTGCTGCGCTCTGCTTCACCCGAAAACATCGCCTCGTCTGCGGCGACAACTTTGGGAAGGTCATCAGGATGAATACGTTCGAGCCATTCCTGCTGTGGCAGGATTTCAGCGTCCGGGTCCAGACCGATCATCGTTTTCCATGCCGGAGATACTGTTGATCGCCCCGTGACCAAATCCACATCAAACACGCCTACATCGGCGTCAATTAGAATTGATGGTATATCCATTGTCACTTGCATGGGTTGGGCCAGCTTATTTACCTGCGTCAAGCCGTCCTCCGTTACTACTCTTAACATCATTACTCTGCTACCGTTGTTACTAATACAGAACTCCGAAACAACGCCAGAAAAAGACGTCATGTTAGAGCCATAGGTGGCAAATTGGGCGAAATTCGGTATCAATTGAGGTCATTTCGCAACCCTTTGATAACCTAAGGTTGATCCCAGTCTCAGATTGAGTTTTCAACATTTTCAAATGTTTGCCCTAACTGTGACGAATTACTCCTGTTAGCGCTAGCAACAGTAGTTTACTTTTTACAATGGATTGGTATTAAACGCGCAATCCGAACGCAGACTTAAGGACAGTCTCATGAGCACCATTATCGATATCCATGCCCGCGAAATCCTCGATAGCCGAGGCAACCCAACCGTCGAAGTCGACGTTATCCTTGAAGACGGCACCATGGGCCGCGCGGCAGTCCCTTCCGGCGCATCCACCGGTGCATACGAGGCGGTCGAACGTCGCGATGGCGACAAGTCCCGCTACCTTGGCAAAGGCGTTCTGGAAGCCGTGGCTGCGGTCAACGGTGAAATCGCAGAGGCGCTGGTTGGCTTTGATGCGACCGAACAAGAAGCGATTGACGCTGCGATGATCGAACTCGACGGTACCGACAACAAAGGGCGTCTGGGCGCAAACGCGATCCTCGGCGTCTCTCTGGCGGTCGCGAAGGCGGCAGCAGATTTTACCTCGCAGCCGCTTTATCGCTACATCGGCGGCACGCAGGCGCGCATCTTGCCGGTTCCGATGATGAACATTATCAACGGCGGTGAGCACGCAGACAACCCAATCGACATCCAAGAATTCATGATCATGCCGGTTTCCGCTTCCAACGTAAAAGAAGCAATCCGCATGGGGGCCGAAGTCTTCCATACCCTGAAGAAAGAACTGTCCGCCGCAGGTCACAACACAGGTATCGGCGATGAAGGTGGTTTTGCGCCAAACCTCGAAAGCACCCGCGTTGCGCTGGACTTCGTGATGGCTGCAATTGAAAAGGCTGGCTACAAGCCGGGCGAAGATATCTACCTGGCACTCGATTGTGCCTCCACCGAATACTACAAAGACGGTAAATACGAGATGAAGGGCGAAGGTATTTCCCTGACATCTGAAGAAAACGTCGCCTACCTTGCGAAACTGGTTGAAGACTACCCAATCATCTCGATCGAAGATGGCTGTGACGAAGACGACTGGGACGGCTGGAAACTTCTGACAGAAACCATCGGCGACAAAGTCCAGCTGGTTGGCGACGACCTCTTCGTGACCAACCCTGCGCGCCTGTCTCAAGGCATCGAAAAGGGCTCTGCCAACTCTATGCTCGTCAAGGTGAACCAAATTGGCTCCCTGTCTGAGACATTGAAGGCCGTCGACATGGCGCACCGCGCGGGTTTAACCAACGTGATGTCGCACCGCTCCGGTGAAACCGAAGACAGCACAATCGCGGATCTCGCGGTTGCGACCAACTGTGGCCAAATCAAAACCGGCTCCCTGTCCCGCTCTGACCGTCTGGCGAAATACAACCAGCTGATCCGCATCGAAGAGATGCTGGGTGAGACTGCGGAATACGCCGGTCGCTCCATCCTGAAAAAGTAAGGTCAGGTATTAGAACTGCAAAAGCCTCGCTTTCCGCGGGGCTTTTTTCGTTTTATGCAACGGCCATGGAAAGACCTTCAGACAAAAACGCCTATCAGGCCAAACACGCGTTGCTGTTGCTGCGTAGTTACGTAGCCTTGATCGGGGAGCCGCTGTTGCCGACCTTGGATGCTAAGCCGCTTTATGAAGCGCCTTTCCCTGTGCTGTCCCATAACACCGCTGCTGACCCCATCCTGACCTATGGCAATCTGGCTGCTCAGCAGCTGTGGGAGATGTCTTGGGAAGACCTTACCATCCTCCCCTCGCGCCTGACGGCAGAGCCAAACCACCGCGACCAGCGCGCCCATATGTTTGAGGTCATGCGCGAAACTGGGTTTTATCGGAACTACGAGGGCATCCGGGTCAGTGCCACCGGGCGGCGGTTTCAGATTCGCAATGCAACGATCTGGACCCTCTTTGACGACATGGGCCAAAAATGTGGGGAAGCCGCCACTTTCACGGAGTTTGAATACCTATGACTGCAGATGACATTATAGTGCACTACGGCCTAGAGCCCCATCCAGAAGGCGGCCATTACCGTGAAACCTGGGTGGCTGATAATGACGGGCGCCCAGTCGGCACCGCGATCTATTTTCTGCTGAAAACCGGGGAACGCAGCCATTGGCACAAGGTCGATGCGGTGGAGATCTGGCACTTTTACGCGGGCGCGCCGCTTGTGCTGTCGATCGCCGAAGGCGAAAACGGCCCCGCGAAAGACGTTGTTCTTGGCAACGACATCCTTGCCGGCCAAAACCCGCAAGTGATCGTGCCAAAGCACCATTGGCAGGCCGCGCGCTCGACCGGTGACTTCACGCTGGTTGGCTGCACGGTTTCACCGGGTTTCCAATTTCAGGGCTTCACACTTGCGCCCAAAGGTTTTGATATCCCCTACGCCTAACCTTCACCTTTGCAAAAATACTCTGGGGGAATTTGCTGCAAGCAAAGGGGGCAAAGCCCCAAATCAGGTCGGACAACTTAAAACCCCGCCACCAACCAAAGCTTTCACCCCAGTTGTGCTTGGCCCAGATGTCGGCAACCCACGCGCAACTCGCGCAGCGAGATAAGCAAAGGCCTGTGCCTCCAGCATGTCTCCGTCCAGACCAACCTCCTCAACCGGTTTCACCACGCAGTCCAGCGACACGCGCAGCATCTCCATCATCACCGGGTTCTTGCGGCCACCGCCTGTAACCAACAAGACCTCTGGCTGTGTCGGGCAATGTTCGATCCCCTGCGCCACACCAGCCGCCGCCATTCCTGTCAGGGTGGCCGCTGCATCGACATCTGATAGCTCTTTGACCAGCTTGATCATCTCAGCAAAGTCATTCCTATCAAGCGATTTCGGCGGCATGCGCGTGAAATAGCTTTCCGCTAGGAAGAGTTCCAAAGCCCCCGTTTCGACCTCACCACGCCGCGCGAGGGCGCCGTCTTGGTCATAGGGTTTGCCAAGACGTTCCTTCATCAGATCGTCAATCGGCGCATTCGCCGGACCCGTGTCAAAGGCAAGCAACGCGCCTTCGTCTTCGGGGCGCGTTTTGCGTGGATCAACCCAAGTCAGGTTCCCCACGCCGCCGAGGTTCAGAAATGCAAGCGGCGCATCGGCTTTGATCCACTTGGCGCAGGCAAAATGGAAAAACGGCGCAAGCGGCGCGCCCTCCCCGCCCATGCGCACGTCAGCGTTGCGAAAGTCCCACACGACAGGTGTGCCAATGTCCTGCGCCAATTGATCGCCATCGCCAACTTGCAACGTGCGCCCACCGCGCGGATCATGCGACAGCGTTTGACCGTGAAAGCCAATCAGGTCGACATCGTCAAAACCCCTGAGAACCTGCGTATGGGCCGCCTGCACCGTGACCACCGCCCGATCAACATCCGGCCCCGTCCATTGCCCCATCGCAGTCGCTATCACGCGCCGCTCAGCGTCTGAAAAAGCACGATAGGCGGTCTCTCCGAACCCGAGTATTCGCTCTCCATCGGTCTCCAAAACCGCGACATCCACGCCGTCCATCGATGTGCCTGACATGGTTCCCGCGATGCGGATCGGGCCCTTGCTCAATTTGGCCTTCAACATGGCCTTTTCCTTTACCTCAAGCCTGCTTATACAGCTTTCAACATCATATGAGACGGATACCATGACCTACCACCCCAAATCTGAGTTTATGCAGGTGATGATCGAACGCGGCTTCCTGGCGGACTGCACCGATTATCAAGGCCTTGATGACGCTTTGATCGCAGGCGTGGTGCCGGGCTATATCGGTTTTGACGCAACGGCAAAATCGCTGCACGTCGGGTCTCTTATTCAAATCATGATGCTGCGTTGGCTGCAAAAGACCGGCCACAAACCGATCACCCTGATGGGCGGCGGAACTACAAAGGTCGGCGATCCGTCCTTCCGTGCTGACGAACGCCCCCTGCTGACCGAAGATCAAATCAACGATAATATCAGCGGCATTAAGCAGGTCTTTGCAAAGTACATTCAGTACGGCGACGGCGAAACCGACGCCTTGATGCTGAATAACGCCGAATGGCTGGATGGTCTGAACTACCTTGAGTTTTTGCGCGATATTGGTCGTCATTTCTCGGTCAACCGGATGCTTTCCTTTGAAAGCGTGAAATCTCGACTGGATCGGGAACAATCGTTGAGCTTTCTTGAGTTCAACTACATGATCCTGCAGGCCTATGATTTCCTTGAACTCAACCGCCGCTACGGCTGCTTGGTGCAGTTCGGTGGCTCTGACCAATGGGGCAATATCGTCAACGGGATCGATCTGACCCGCCGCGTGATTGATCATCAGATTTTTGGCCTGACCTCTCCTCTGCTGACCACATCGGATGGCAAAAAGATGGGCAAATCAGCGGACGGTGCTGTGTGGCTGAACGCGGATATGCGCAGCCCCTATGAATTTTGGCAGTTCTGGCGCAACACAACGGATGCGGACGTTGGCCGCTTTCTGAAGCTTTACACCGAACTTCCGGTTGAGGAATGCGAGCGTTTGGGAGCGCTTGAAGGCCAAGAGATCAACGACGCGAAGATTATTCTGGCCAACGAAGTCACAACGCTCTGCCATGGTGCAGAGGCCGCAGCCGCAGCCGAAGCCACCGCACGGGAAGTCTTTGAAAAAGGTGGCGTTGGGGCAGACTTGCCAACACTTTCTTTGACCAAAGAAGACATCGGCGACGGGATTTCTGTGGTACAGTTGATTGTTAAGTCTGGGCTTGCCAAGACTGGCAAAGAGGCCAAACGCCTGATTGCCGAAAACGGCGCAAAGCTCGATGATGAGCCGCTCACCGAGGTGAAAATCTTTGATGCTGCGGCTTTGGCCTCGCCGATCAAACTGAGCGCTGGCAAAAAACGCCATGCGCTTGTGCAATTGGCTGACTAAGCTGTCTGAAATACCTGTGAAAGAGCGTCCGGTTGGGCGCTTTTTCAGTTTTGAGACGCGCCGTCATTCTGGACAGGCCGCCCTTGTATTCTCTATCTGAACACATGTTCATTAACCTCCGTTCCAGATAGGAGAGCCGCCTATGAAAATCTCTGATACCGCAGCTGTGATCACCGGCGCTGCCTCAGGTCTGGGAGAGGCCACAGCACGCCATTTCGCCAGCCAAGGGGCAAAAGTGACGATCCTGGATCGCGACGTTGAAAAGGGTCAGGCCATTGCTGCAGAGATCGGCGGGACTTTTGTAGAGACCGATGTCACCAGCGAAGACTCGGTCAAAGCCGCGATTGAGACCGCCACATCAGCCATGGGCAAAATCACCACCGCTGTGAATTGCGCTGGCATCGCGCCTGCCGCAAAAACCGTGGGACGTGACGGTGCGCATCCATTGGGGCTGTTTCAGAAGACTATCGACATCAACCTTGTCGGCACCTTCAACGTGGCGCGACTGGCCGCCGAAGCTATGTCAGGCAACGACCCTGATGCAGATGGCGCGCGCGGTGTGATCATCAACACCGCCTCGATTGCGGCCATGGATGGGCAAAAAGGTCAGGCGGCCTATGCAGCTTCCAAAGGTGGCATTGTCGGCCTGTCGTTGCCCATGGCGCGCGATCTTGGCCGGACTGGTATTCGCGTCATGGCCATTGCGCCGGGCATTTTCAAAACCCCAATGCTGATTGCCATGGGCGATGACATCATGGATGCGCTTGCCAAAGACGTCACCTGCCCGCCCCGCTTGGGCAACCCAAATGAATATGCGCGTCTTGCGCAATTCATTGTCGAATGCGGTTATCTGAACGGCGAAACCATCCGCTTGGATGGCGCGTTGCGGATGCAATAAAACAGAGTGTGAGGATTAGGCGGTTTCCGCCTTCTCCTCAAGCATCAGCCATTCCTCTTCAGCCTCGGCGAGCGCGTTATGACGCTCTACCAAAGCCTCAGTCGCTTTCTGGAATTTCACCGGTTCTTTGGTGAAAAGTTCCGGGTCAGACATAAAGTCTTCAAGTTTCGCGATTTCGGCCTGCAGGCGGTCCATGACCGCAGGCAGAGCCTCTAGCCGTTTTTGTTCAGCGAACGTCAGACCTATCTGTTCCGATTTCTCAGCTTTGGGTTTATCTTTTTTCGCCTTTGGCTTCTCTGCAGCCTCTGCCGTCTCCTCCGGCTGTCGTTGCGCGCGGTAATCGCTCCAGCCGCCTGCATAGACCACCGCCTCACCATTGCCTTCCATGGCGACGGTTGTCGTGGCCACGCGATCCAAGAAGTCGCGGTCGTGGGACACGAGCAGCACGGTGCCGTCGTAGTCATCCAGCAGCTCTTGCAGCAGATCAAGCGTTTCGACGTCCAGATCATTGGTCGGTTCGTCAAGCACCAGAAGATTGCTTTCCTTGGCCATCAATTTGGCCAGCAACAAACGCGCCTTTTCGCCGCCTGACAAAGATCGCACCGGCGCGCGGGCTTGGCGTTCATCGAACAGGAATTCCTTGAGATAGCCGACAACATGTTTCGGATTGCCCCGCACCATCACCTGATCGGCCTTGCCCGAAACCCGCATCTCAGGATCGCCGGTCAGGCTGTCCCAAAGTGTCATGTCTGGATCAAGTTGCGCGCGCGTCTGGTCGAAGATCGCTGGAACCAGATTGGTGCCGAGTGCGACAGAACCTGAATCGGGCGCTTCTTGCCCCATCAGCATTTTGATCAGAGTGGTCTTCCCGACCCCATTCGGGCCAACAAAGGCAATGCGGTCACCGCGTTGGATCAGAATATCCAGCTTGCGCACGATGGTTTTGTCGCCAAAGGCTTTGGAGAGATCTTTCGCCTCGATCACCTTCTTGCCAGACTTCGGTCCGGCTTGGAAATCCATTGCTGCAGCGCCCTGGCGTTTGATCTGGCTTGCACGTTCCTTGCGCAATTCTCCCAAAGCGCGCACGCGGCCTTGGTTGCGTTTGCGGCGCGCAGAGATGCCTTCGACCGCCCAGCGCGCTTCGGCTTTGATTTTGCGATCTAATTTGTGGCGAGCGGTGTCTTCTTCGTCCCAGATCTTGTCGCGCCAGGCCTCAAAGGCATCAAAGCCTTTTTCCTGACGCCTCACCATTCCCCTGTCAATCCAGAGGGTTGCACGTGTGAGTTCACGTAAAAAGGCGCGGTCGTGACTGATCAACACGAAACCCGCGCGGGTCTGTTTCAACTCGCTTTCCAACCAGCCAATCGCCTCGATATCAAGGTGGTTTGTCGGCTCATCCAGCAGCATCAATTCGGGCGCTTCAGCCATCAGTTTTGCCAAGGCTGCACGACGTCGTTCCCCGCCCGATGCGGTTTCCACCGTGCGCGCCGGATCAAATTTCAAGCCCTCACCTGCGCGTTCGACTTTGTAAAGTTCGCCCGCATCAAGACCTGAGGACGCAAAATCGCCAAGTGTCGCGTAGCCAGCCATATCCGGCTCTTGTTCCATATAGCCTACAGAAATGCCGGGAGGCACCACGATGTCACCTCGATCGGGTTCGACCAATCCCGCCATGACCTTCATCAGCGTGGATTTGCCAGAGCCATTGCGGCCGACCAGCGCCACCCGGTCGCCGGGTTGCACAACAAGATCGAGGTTATCAAAGACCGGATCGCCGCCGAAAGTCAGCGAAATGCCGCTCATCTGTAGTAAAGGAATACGTGCCATGCGGATGGGCTACTGCGCCCGCGTCACACCGTCAAGCGGCGAAATTTGTTAAGATGACATCGCCCGCAAGAGCCGTTTTCGCGCTGGCGGGATCGCCTTGATTTCAAGCCCGGTAAACACATGCAACGTGTTCATTTCGTGATCCACAACGGCATGGTCGCTGACCCAGCCCCCCATCATCAGATAGGTGCGCAGCAAAGGCGG
This sequence comes from Cognatishimia maritima, assembly GCF_900129685.1. GTDB lineage: Bacteria > Pseudomonadota > Alphaproteobacteria > Rhodobacterales > Rhodobacteraceae > Cognatishimia > Cognatishimia maritima. Next base: position 298,546 of record NZ_FQWM01000001.1, read on the forward strand.
CATTTTCATCTGCGCCCGCTTCAAATCGGGCTTGCGACGTCGGCCTTTCGCATATTGGAAAACCTTCGGCGCCTTGATCCGCGGCAGCCAGCGCTTCGGCGCTTGGTGTCGGTCGCGCAGGAAGGCAAAGGAATCTAGGTATGGGTCAGTGTCCGTGCCTTTGAAGGACGAACAGCCAAACAGCATTTCCACATTGTTTTCATCGACATAGCCGGTCATTGCTGCCCATGCGACGCGCAGGATGTCCGGATCGTGCCATTCCGGGTGAATGCAGAAGCGGCCCATTTCCACCATCGAGCCTTCGAAGGCTTCCAGCGCGCTCAATTCATAGAACTGCGAGGAATAGCTTTGCGAGATGTCATTGCCGGTCGCCAAGGGCAACATGCGGAAGCAGCAAACAAGTTGGCCTGACTTGCGATCTTCAACCAAGATGTGGGTACAGATCACATCATGGTCGTCCGCATCAAGTCCTTCGGTTCCGTGGAACGCCAGATGCCGCAGCTTCTGCGCCGCTCTTATATCGCTTTCGGTTTCCGCCAACCGGGCGACATAGCGCCCCTTCTTCAAGCCGACCATGGGTCACCTCGTCTTGCCTATGCTGACAACGATATAGTGTCGCAAGCATGACATCTGAATGACAAGGCTATTGGAAGAACCCACCGGGATCAAAATTACCAAGGTTCCCGAGCAATTGCCGGATGAAGGAAATGTCGCTCAGGCCATTATCAGTGACACGACGCGACAGGCGCACAACCTGCCCGTCTTCAAGCCCGAACCGTTCAATGTTTGCGACAGTTCCGCTTGGCGTGAATGTCACAGCAAGCAATTCGCGAGAGACTTCTTCGGGGCGGAATGGCCCCACAGTTTTGAACTGACTGCGTACATAGTAAAAGCCGCCATCGTCCAAAACACCCCCAGCTGTTGGCGCGCCAAGTGTTTCGGCCACGCTTTCGCGTGAATCAACGCCGACGATGACATTTGCCACATCTTCCTCGGGCGGCATGTAACCGTGATTGCGGTATTGGGCCGAACACGCCGCTGCAAAAAGACACAGGGCGAAAACGCCTGCCCTGAATGGTTTCCGTCTCAGATCCATACCTGCCCTCTTGCCTTCGTCTGCTTTGGCTTTTAACGGCTTACAGAAGGAATGGCCCATATTCAAGAATGGGTTGTCGCAAGGTGCCGTGATCAGGGGATTATCCGACCATGTCAGAGATGAGCAATTCAAAGCATGTGTACCGCGTTGCGGACCTGCCACAGAATCAAAAGACGTCTTTTCTGATCACAGCAGATGACGAAGACCTACGTTTATTGGCAGAGGACGTTGCCGTCACCGCATTCAAGAAACTGCGGTTTGAAGGCACAATTGCAGCGCTTGGCAAACGTGACTGGCAACTGAATGCTGATCTTGGTTTTACCGTGGTGCAGCCCTGCATCGTGTCCCTTGACCCAGTAACAACTCGGGTAGATGTGCCTGTCTATCGGCAGTTTCTTGCGAATTACGAAGCGCCGCAGGACGAAGAATACGAGCTGACGGAAGAAGAAAACACCGAAGCTTTGAGCGCAGAAATCAATGTTCTGGACGTGTTGCGAGAGGCGCTGGCCCTCGCCTTGCCACTTTATCCGCGCAAAGAGGGCGTTTCGCTGGCGCAAACCAACTTTACCGAGCCGGGTAAGAAAGCGATGACAGATGAAGATGCCCGTCCCTTTGCGGGCCTTGAAAGCCTGCGTGACAAACTGGCGGGAAAAGACGAAAAATAGGGCTTGCGGAATAGAAATTTCTGTCTATTTTCGCGCGCTCATCGGAATTTTGCGTTGGACTTGGTATCGCGGAACGCGTAAAGCCTCGGAACGCTCTGTAAACGGGCATATGGCCCCATAAATATTGAAGGTTGCGACATGGCTGTCCAGCAGAACAAAGTATCCAAATCGCGCCGCAACAACCGTCGTGCGCACGACGCACTGGTTGCGGGCAACCCAAATGAGTGCCCAAACTGCGGCGAACTGAAACGTCCACACCACGTGTGTGCGTCTTGCGGCCACTACGATGACCGCGAAGTCATCGCGATGGCTGACGAGATCGACCTGGACGAAGACGCAGCATAAGACGGTTCGGATTGCGCCCGAATGTCCGTTGTAAGCGATAACGCCAAAGCGGGTGCCGGGCGCACCATCATTTCCGTTGACGCCATGGGCGGCGATCGAGGGCCGGCAACCGTTGTTGCCGGCATTGCTCGTTCTGCGAAGAAGAACCCGGACATCGGGTTTATCTTGCATGGCCCCATCGATGAATTAGAGCGCTTGGTCGCCCGCAAGAAAGTTCTCGCGGGCCGTGTAGAGATTCGCAACGCCGAGGGCGTTGTCTCGATGGATGATAAACCCAGTCAGGTGATGCGGACCGGCAAGTCGACGTCGATGTGGTCGGCGATTGAATCAGTTCGCAATAAGGAAGCCGACGTTTGCGTCTCTTGTGGCAACACCGGCGCGTTGATGATGCTGTCTGTTGTGCGCCTGCGCAAACTGCCCGGCGTTAACCGTCCTGCCATCGCAATCCTATGGCCAAGCCGCAATCCGCAGGGTTTCAACATCATGCTGGACGTCGGGGCCGATATCCGCGCAGACGAGCATGATCTGCTGCAATATGCGCTGATGGGGGCCTCTTACGCCCGCAACGGCATGAACATCCAACGTCCACGCATTGGCCTACTGAACGTTGGCACCGAAGAACACAAAGGTCGCGCGGAACTCAAATCCGCGCATGACCTGATGGCCGAAAACGCCGCGACATCGAATTTTGAATTTGTGGGTTTCGTCGAAGGTGGCGATATCCCAGGCGATCGCGCTGATGTCATCGTGACCGATGGCTTTACCGGCAACGTCGCGTTGAAAACAGGCGAAGGGACTGCGAACCTGATCGGCAGCCTGCTGCGAGAAGCTTTCAAGTTTTCACCTCTGTCTCGTTTGGCCTCTGTTCTGGCCTTTACATCCATGCAGCGCCTGAAGAAGCGCATTGACCCGCGTCGCGTCAATGGCGGTGTTTTCCTTGGATTGAATGGGACAGTTGTGAAGTCCCACGGCAGTTCTGACGCAACCGGCGTCTCCGCCGCGGTGAAACTGGCCTTTACCTTGTCCCAATCTGGCTTCTCAGAAAAACTGGCAGCGCGGGTTGCATCCGCCGTCCAGCTACAGCAGGATGCCGAGACTTCTGGGGACAAGAACGGACCAAACACATGACACTACGCGCGGTCGTCCGAGGCGTCGGGCACTACCTGCCAGAACGCATTGTTCCCAATGCAGAATTTGAAAAATCGCTCGACACCACCGACGAATGGATTCGCACGCGTTCCGGCATTGAACGCCGTCACTTTGCCGCCGAAGGTCAGACAACGTCTGATATGGCGGTCATCGCGGCGCAAAAAGCCCTGGCAGCTGCTGGGTTTGAACCAAACGATATCGACGCGGTTATTGTCGCCACTTCAACGCCTGATCTGACCTTTCCATCAGTCGCGACCATGGTGCAAGCCAAGCTGGGCATGACGCGCGGCTATGGCTTTGATGTGCAAGCGGTCTGCGCGGGGTTTGTCTTTGCGCTGGCGAATGCCAATGGGCAGATCCTAAGCGGTATGGCGAAACGTGTGCTGGTCATCGGCGCGGAAACCTTTAGCCGGATCATGGACTGGGAAGATCGTGCGACCTGCGTCCTTTTTGGTGACGGCGCAGGCGCTTTGGTGCTTGAAGCTGAGGAATCCACAGGCACCACTTCGGATCGCGGCATTTTGTCTTCCGATCTAAACAGCGACGGCAGCTATCGCGAGATGCTTTATGTCGACGGCGGTGTTTCGACCACCGGCACCAGCGGCAAGCTGCGGATGCAGGGCAATGCACTGTTCCGGCAGGCGGTTGAGAAACTGACATCCACTGCATCAGCGGCTTTGGATAAGGCAGGACTAACTGACGACGACGTCGATTGGATTGTGCCCCACCAAGCCAACATTCGCATTATCCAAGGCACCGTGAAAAAGCTGCGAATCCCGATGGAGCGTGTTGTGGTGACGCTGCAAGATCACGGCAATACCTCTGCTGCATCGATCCCGCTGGCGCTTTCTGTTGGCGTCGAACGCGGCCAGATCAAACAGGGCGATCTCTTGGTCACCGAAGCCATCGGTGGCGGTTTGGCGTGGGGTTCCGTGGTCCTGCGCTGGTAAACAGAGTGTTTTCGCCTCGGAATGCGGCTTAAACCCTTGATTTCACGTCATTGATATTGACAGCTAATTTTCCTTCCCCCTATGTTTGTTGAAACATTCAACTGGGGGACGATATGGCTGGAAAGACACTGACACGTATGGATCTAAGCGAAGCGGTTTTTCGTGAGGTGGGACTGTCTCGAAATGACTCCGCCCAGTTGGTGGAAAGCGTGCTAGAGCATATGTCGGACTCTCTGGTCAACGGTGAGCAGGTCAAGATTTCCTCCTTCGGCACATTCAGCGTGCGCGACAAGGCCGCGCGTGTCGGTCGCAACCCCAAGACGGGTCAAGAAGTCCCGATCAATCCGCGTCGGGTCCTGACGTTCCGCCCGTCGCACCTGATGAAAGACCGTGTTGCTGTCGGCAACAAAAAGTAAGGCGGCCCCATGCCCAAATCCAAAGACGCATTTCGCACGATCAGCGAAGTGGCCGAGTGGCTGGATGTCCAGCCGCATGTGTTGCGGTTTTGGGAAAGCAAATTCTCGCAAGTTCGTCCGGTAAAACGCGCTGGCGGCCGACGCTATTATCGCCCCAACGACATGCTGCTGATTGGCGGCATCAAGCAACTTCTGCACGATGATGGCATGACCATCAAAGGCGTGCAAAAGCTCTTGCGCGAAAAAGGCATCAAGGAAATCAGCGCGCTCTCTCGACCGATTGACGACGGCACCGATGACAGTATCGAGCATCTTCAAGATCCAGCACCCGTGACCGAAGCTGATCTGATCGGAGATATCGCGCCGGTCACAGCGGTCAGACCCAAGGTTCCCTCGAAGGCAGAGCCAGCACCGGAACCGCTCGCGGCCAAGGATGTACCGAGCGAAACCGAAACTACAATCAGCGCGCCGCCACCAGAAGCCCCCGAGGCCGAAAGCGTTGAGCCACCTGCCCTGCGCCCTGAAAAACCCGTCGTCGATGACGCCGAAGGTTGGGAAGTGCGCCGCAAAATCTTGGCCCGGTTGACCGAATTGCGCGACATTCCAGAGGCCGACAAAGCCGTGATCGGCGCGGCTGTTCACGCACTCGCGGCTGTGCAAGCCAAACACCGAGGCGATGCAAATCCTTGACCGATTTATTGGAATTTGGGTCTTGCCCCTGCGCCTCAATCCGTTATGAAGATTTTCACCGTCGGGCTATAGCGCAGCCTGGTAGCGCGTCCGTCTGGGGGACGGAAGGTCGCAGGTTCAAGTCCTGCTAGCCCGACCAACAAAAACGCCTGGGCCGAGTTTCAGCCCGGGCGTTTTGTGCATCTGGGGGATGTTATGACAGGCGTATTGCCAAGCCAAACCATTGAAACCATGTTGAAAAATGGTGAAATCCGCTTGGATCAGCCTTTGGTCGAAGGTCAGGTGCAACCCGCAAGCCTTGACCTGCGCCTTGGCAAAACCGCTTACCGTGTGCGCGCGTCTTTTCTTGCGGGAGAAGACAAGACCGTGGCCGATCGGCTGACTGAATTTGAAATGCATCAGGTCGATCTCAGCCATGGCGCTGTCCTTGAAAAGGGCTGTGTCTACGTTGTTCCGCTGATGGAAAGCCTAAACCTGCCAGCCGCGGTCAATGCCGTCGCCAATGCCAAAAGCTCTACCGGTCGGCTTGATTTGTTGACCCGCACAATCACTGATGGCGGCACAGAGTTTGACCGCATCCCGGCAGGTTATGCTGGCCCGCTTTATGCCGAAATCTGCCCCCGCTCCTTCTCTGTTCTGGTGCGCCCGGGCATGCGGCTGAACCAGATTCGATTCCGTGACGGTCAAAGCATTTTGTCAGATGAAGCGCTGCAAGACCTGCACGCCGACACCCCGCTTGTGAATGGCACACCAGTGATCGATGACGGCTTGGGGTTTTCTGTCGATCTGGAGCCTGAAAAAGGCACGCTCGTTGGCTACCGCGCCAAACCTCATACCGGTGTGATCGATCTTGACCGGATCGGAGAATACGACCCAGCTGAATATTGGGAAGAAGTGCGCAGCGACAATGGTCAGATCATCCTTGATCCCGGCGCGTTCTATATCCTTGTCAGCCGCGAAGCGGTGACGATCCCGCCGCAATATGCAGCCGAAATGGCGCCCTATCTGGCCATGGTGGGCGAATTCCGCGTGCACTATGCAGGCTTCTTTGACCCGGGCTTTGGGTTTGCGGATGCAGGCGGCGCAGGCTCTCGTGGCGTGCTGGAAGTACGCTGCCACGAAGCACCCTTTGTTCTGGAACATGGGCAGGTTGTCGGTCGGCTGGTCTATGAAAAGATGGCGGAACTGCCCGAGCAGCTTTACGGCGCGGGCATTGCGTCAAATTATCAGGGTCAGGGCTTGAAGCTGTCCAAACATTTCAAAATGCCCAGCTAGGTCAGGTGATCGCCCACCGACAGGTCTTTGGTGATCTCTGCCTGCACGCCCCGTTCAACGTGGGTTGATAGCACGACATAGGTGTGCGTACTTCGCACGCCTGTTTTGTGATATAGCCGCCAGAGGAAACCTTCCATCGCTTGGGCGTTTTCAACACGAACCTTCAGGATCAGTGCGCTATCCCCCGTGATGGTATGGATTTCCTCGACTTCGGGGAGTTCACCCAGATCAATGACCTCTTTGGTCTTGCCCCAACCTGCGGATTCGACATGGATAAAGGCAAGGAAGTTTTTCCCAATTGCGGCGCCGTTCAGTTGCGCCATGGTGCGCTGAATCGCGCCTGTTTGGCGCAACCGTTTGACTCGTTCGTGCACCGCAGGCGCCGAAAGCCCAACCTCTTTGCCCAAATCGGCATAACTGCGCGTGGCATCCTGCGCCATCGCGCCTAATATTTTTCGATCCATCACGTCCAACGGACGGTGTTTGGACGTGTTTTGCTGAATGCCATCTGTTTCTTGCTGGGACATTTGCTTTCTCATTGCCGAATATTCTGCTGCATAACTATATACACGCTAAACATTCTTCTGAAAATGCGTGAAACTCATGATCCTCCTTCTGATGGTCGCGGTCGGTCTGATCGGCGCGAACTCTTTGATCCTATCCCCTATCGCCAGCGAAGTGGCCGCTGGACTTGGCTTGGAAAATGCAGCTGACGTTATGACCGCGGCCGCAGCCTATGGCGCAGGCGTTTCGATCTCTGCTTTGCTGCTGGCCCCATTGGCAGATCGGATTGGCGCAGATATCGCGCTGAAGCATTCCCTGATCCTCATCGCTGCGGCTTTGGGCATTTCTGCAGCTGCGCCGAACATGGACTTTTTGATCGCCTCGCAGGCGCTTGCGGGCGTCGGCGTTGGCCTCGCCTTGCCGTCAATCTACACGATGGCCGCTGTGATCTCCGTCCCAGGTCAAGAGGCGCGCACGATTGGGAAGGTATTGACGGGCTGGACGCTCGCCATGGTGGGCGGCGTGACCTTCAGTGCCTATATCGCTGAATTTTTTGGCTGGCGCATGGTGTTTTCGATCCTCGCAATCGCGGTTTTCGCGGTCCTGACCTTTATGTACGCGGTGCAGATCCCTGCTGCGCCACGGTCGGAAAAAATCACCTCTCCAATCAGCGCAATGAAAGTGGCGGGACTTGGCGGCGCGCTGTTCTGCGTGGCGATGTTCGGGGCCGGTTTTTATGGCGTCTACAACTACCTTGGTGCCCATATCACCGACACCTTGGGTCGCAGTGTCTCTGACAGTGGGCAGTTCACGCTGCTCTATGGGTTGGGGTTTGGCTTGGCGATGTTCTTTGATCGCTATCTCGACCGCGTTGGCCCGAAACGTGCCATGGCTGTCATCTTTGCCGCGCTCATCGTGCTCTTCGCGGTCGCCTATCAGATCGTACACTCCTACACACTTTTCGCGGCGCTGATGTTTATCTGGGGGATCATCAACCACTTTGGCTTGAACATGACGGTCAACCGTTTGAACCAATTGGACCCAAGCCAACGCGGTGCGATCATGGGGCTGAATTCTGCGGTGATGTACCTCTGCATCTTTGTAGCCACCATTGGATTCCGTCCACTGTTTGACACTTGGGGGCTGGGTGCCTGCATCATGGTATCTGGAATTATGGCGATCTTGGGCTTGGGCGAAGCGCTTTATGCGCGCCGTATCGTAAAACGTACGTTTTTGACCAAAGAGTTGATTTAACCGCATTTTAGCCGAGTTTCCTCGCCGATTTTTTGCAAAATCGGTGAAATTAGCGAAAGGTTAAAGCACGGTTAATCTTCGAATAACTCGCTTTGACCTTCGTTTGTCTCCTCTACCAGATCCTCGTCTTCTGGTGTTGTCGGCAAGGCTCCGGGTGGCAAGCGGTTGTCGAGCAATCCAGCCGCCCGCAGCTCTTTCAGCCCCGGCAGATCGCGCGCACTTTCGAGGCCAAAGTGATCGAGGAAGTGTTGCGTCACCACAAACGTCACAGGCCGGCCTGGCGTCATTTTGCGGCGACCGAACCTGATCCACTCCATATCAAGCAGTTGATCCACCGTACCGCGACTGACAGAGACGCCACGGATTTCTTCGATCTCTGCCCGCGTCACAGGTTGGTGGTAAGCAATGATCGCCAGCGTTTCGATTGCAGCCCGCGACAGCTTGCGCGTCTCAACCTGTTCTTTTTGCATCAAAAACCCAAGGTCAGGCGCGGTTCGGATGGCATAGGCATCGCCGACTTTCACCACGCGCACGCCGCGACCTTCGTAGCGTTTGCGCAGGTGCACCAATGCTTCTGCTGCATCGGCCCCATGCGGCATCCTGTCATTTAATTCGCGCACGGTCACCGGCTCTGCACTGGCAAATAAGATCGCTTCGACCATGCGTTCCTGCTCCCCCATCGGGGGCGCCTCGAACAGGCTTTTCTCCTCTGGCGCAGCGGTCTGCTCCGTCTCGTCAGTCATGGTCTGCCTCTTTCTGGCGGAGTTCGATGCGGCCAAAGGTGCCATCTTGGCGCAAGTTCACCTTGCCTTCTTTGGCGAGTTGAAGGGCCGCTGCAAAGGTCGACGCTGTCGCCGAACGGCGTTTTTTGGGGTCACTTTCCCACCCTTCCGGCAAGTAGCTGGTCAAATCGGTCCACTGCCCCGCAAAACCTATCAGCCCGCGCATACGATCCAGCGCTTCTTCCATCGTAAAGACGGAATCCCGATCCATCACAAAGGGGCGGAATTCATCCTTGGTGCGCAGCCGCGCGTAGCCCTGCATCAGATCGAGCAAAGTTGCTGAATAGGTTACAATCCGTGTCTTGGTGACATCTTCGGGAATACCACGCGCAAAGAAATCACGCCCCATTCGGTCGCGGGCCATCAGCCGCGCCGCTGCCGTGCGCATGGCTTGCAGCCGCTCCAATTGAAACGCCAGATGCGCGGCCAGTTCTTCGCCGCTTGGCCCTTCTTCTTCGGGGTCAGGTGGCAGCAATAGCCGGGATTTCAGGAAGGCGAGCCAGGCCGCCATCACCAGATAATCGGCAGCCAGTTCGATGCGCAACTGTTTGGCTTTTTCAACAAAGGCCAGATACTGCCGCGCCAATTGCAGGATCGAAATCTTGCGCAGATCGACTTTTTGCGTGCGCGACAGCGTCAGAAGCAAATCCAACGGGCCTTCAAAACCATCGACATCAACGATCAGCGCCTCAGCGGCCAGCCGGTCCTGAACCGCCTCTCGCTTTGCCTTTTCGATGAAGTCGTCGGTCATACGTTACCCGTTTAGTTGGCTTTCAAGCTCTGCCCTGAGGGCGTCAATGTCAACCGGCTGCGGGGTCTGTCGCGCTGCCAATGCACGCTCTGCCCGGTTCTGCGCGGCCTCGGTCATTATGCCACTTGCCGCCACCACATCCTGCATCTCAGCAAAGTCACCATTGCAATGCAAGACCACGTCACAACCTGCGGCAATGGAGGCCGCGCTGCGGTCTGCGACAGCCCCGCTTAGGGCTTCCATCGAGATATCGTCGGTCATAATAAGCCCATCGAATCCAATGTCGTCGCGGATCAAAGTCATCATGGTTTCGGAAATGGTCGCAGGCAACGGGTCCAGTGCTTCATACACAAGATGCGCAGTCATGCCCAAGGTCAGGTCATTTAATGCTTTGAAGGGCGCAAAATCGGTTTCAAGGTCTTCTCGCGACGCAGAAACCGTCGGCAAATCAAGATGGCTGTCGACCTGCGCCCGCCCATGGCCCGGAATGTGTTTGAGGACGGGCAGCACGCCACCATCAAGCAACCCGTCTGCAACAGCACGGCCAAAGGCGGCAACGCTCTGCGCATCAAACCCGTAGCAACGGTTCTTTAAAAACGGGTGCGTGCTATCAGTCGCGACATCAACAAGCGGCGCGCAGTTGCTGTCGATGCCAAGGCCGCGCAACTCATGGGCCTGTATGCGCGACCGCAGATACATGGACCGCGCTGCGCTTGCGCCAGCCTTCGTAATTTGATCAAGCGGCGGCACCCAGTCTTGCGCCAAAGGCGGGCGTAACCGCTGAACACGGCCCCCCTCCTGATCAATCAGGATCGGCGCGTCATGACCGACGGCCGTCCGCAATTCAACGCAAAGCGCCCGGATTTGATCGGCGGTGTCAATATTGCGGCTAAACAGGATAAAGCCAAACGGACGCGCCTCTGCGAAAAACTGCACTTCGTCCGGTGTCAAAGACAGCCCTGCGCACCCAAGGATCGTCGCGCCAAAGCGCCCTGCAGGATTGCTCAACGGGTCACCACGGGAATGCAATCGGCGTTTTCGGCTTTCAATGCAGAACACAAACGCCGCGCGTCATTCAGATCGCTAAAGCCCATGGCGCGCAGACGGTAGAAGGTCCGCCCGCCACTTTCGGCCTTTTGGACAACGCGTTGTTTGTCGCCCAGATAGTCCCCAAATTTGACCTGCAGCTTGTCCCATTCAGACCGTGCGATATCTTCGCTTGCAAAAGCGCCAAGCTGCACCAAACGTGTACCGGTCGCGAGGCTTTCCGCCGCGACTTCAACGCTGGCAGGTTCGCTGGCATCTGCTGGTGTGGCCGTCGCTGCGCTGAGGGCCGCCGGGCGCAGTTTCGGACGAAGGGATGTCGACAATCCGCCAAGGTTTTTCTTGGGTTCTGGATGCACATCTGGGGCCGTTGCAGGCTCTGAATTCGGGGCGCTGGCGACGATCTGTTCAATCAACCCCGCCACATCGCCCGGCTCTATCGGCGCGGGTGCGGCAATGGTTTGGGCAGTCTCTTGTGGGCGCACCGCATTAGGGGCCGAGGCCGCGATGGCAGTCGCGGCTGGCGCGTCATTGTCTGTCAAACGTATGGGCGGCGGCGCAAGCACCAGGCGATCTGCCGGTGCAGCCGCTGTGCCTTTCGCGGCGACGCTGTTCACGGAAAGCCCCTGATGGGCCGCCCGCAATCCGCCGGGGTCCGCCGGTTGCTCCCGCATCGGGCCTTCGATGGCGCGCACTACGGGAATGCCGCTGACATCACGCACCAACAATTTGTAGCCCCAAACACCGGCCCCAACGACAAGTCCAAGCGAGACAATCGCCCCTGCCCAATTGGCCAAACTGCTGGTGATTTGCCGGGAATCTGTCTGCGGCGCAGACTCATTCATGGAAATTTGTGCCATGCTCGCCTCTTGGGGATCGTCAGCGGCCTCGGGCCGAGTTGATCCAACTGTCCAGCGAGATTATCGCCGGGGTTTTTGCCATTGCCTCACCCCGGCGATCTATGTGCTTATCGCATCTCTTGTGCCGGAGTTACCCCCAAGATACCAAGTCCTGCGGAAATAACAATGGCGACGGCGCGCGCTAGGGCGATTTTCGCCTGTGTTGTTTGGGCGTTGTCTTCTTGTACGAACCGCAGTTCCGGCTTGTCTTTGCCGGTGTGGTAGAGGCTGTGCAATTCGCTAGCGAGTTCATAGAGGTAGAAGGCCACCCGGTGCGGTTCGTTTGTGCGGCCCGCGATTTCAACCAGACGCGGCCATTCGGCCACCTTCTTGGCCACCGCGATCTCTGCGGCGTCAGACAAGAGCGTCAGGTCAGCACCTGCAATCGTCGCGTCGGACACGTCGATCCCAGCTTCACCCGCCTTCTTCACCGCAGAACACACCCGCGCATGGGCGTATTGCACGTAAAAGACTGGGTTGTCTTTGGATTGCTCTAGGACTTTGTCAAAGTCAAAATCCAGTGGCGCGTCGTTTTTGCGGGTCAGCATCACAAAGCGGGTCACATCAGAACCAACCTGATCCACCACATCGCGCAGGGTGACAAAGGTCCCTGCCCGCTTGGACATCTTGAATGGCTCTCCATTTTTGAAAAGCTTCACAAGCTGCGTCAGCTTGATGTCGATCGCTGTCTGGCCGTCGGACAGCGCTGAAACCGCCGCCTTCATCCGTTTTACATAGCCGCCATGATCTGCCCCGAAGATGTCGATCAACAGGTCAAAACCACGTTGCACTTTGTCGTAGTGGTAAGCGATGTCCGGCGCGAAATAGGTCCAAGACCCATCCGATTTCTTCACCGGGCGGTCGACATCATCGCCATGATCGGTCGAACGGAATAGGGTCTGCTCACGCGGCTCCCAATCTTCGGGCTTTTTGCCTTTTGGTGGCTCCAGCACGCCTTCATAGATCAGGCCCTTACTTTCCAAGGACTCCAAGGCGGCCTCGATCCGGCCCGTGCCGTAAAGTGACTTTTCGGAATAGAACACATCCATTTCGATGTTCAGCTGTTTCAGGTCCGCACGAATAAGGTCCATCATCTTTTCGGTGGCATATTCGCGCACCTCTGCCAGCCAAACGCTTTCGTCTTGGCCAACATAGGCGTCACCGACTTTCTCTTTCAGCGCTTCCCCGACAGGGATCAGGTAGTCGCCCGGATAGGTGCCGTCTTCAAACGCGACCTCTTGGCCGTGCGCTTCGAGGTAGCGCAGGTAGACAGACCGCGCGAGCACATCGACCTGCGCGCCGCCATCGTTGATGTAATACTCGCGTGTCACATCGTAGCCCGCAAAATCCAGCAGCGACGCCAGCGCATCGCCAAAGACCGCGCCACGTGTGTGGCCCACATGCAAAGGACCCGTCGGGTTGGCAGAGACATATTCAACGTTGACCCGCTTGCCTTCACCCATGTCAGAGCGGCCAAAATCCATCCCCTCGGTCAAAACCGCCTGAACCAGACCCTGCCACAGGTTTGCCGCCAGCCGAAGGTTCAAGAACCCAGGCCCGGCCACCTCGGCGGTGTCAATACGCGTGTCGTTCGCAAGCTTGCCTGCCAGCGCAACAGCAATATCGCGCGGCTTCATCTTGGCCGGTTTTGCCAGCACCATCGCAGCATTGGTTGCCATATCGCCATGTGCTGCATCGCGTGGCGGCTCGACCGCGACATTTGTGAAATCCAGCCCCTCTGGCAACACGCCGTCGGCTTGCATTGCACCCAGTTGCTCGATCACCAGATCGCGGATTTCAGAAAACAGGTTCATCAACTATGTCCTTTTGCTTTGGACGCGGTTTACCACCGCCAGAGCGCAGGTCAATGCGCGTCAGTAAGAGGTCGCGCTGATCGGGACCTGAACACCAGTGAAATTGTGCCACCCGGCCTGCGCAGCGATATCGACAGCTTTCGCCATGGATGCTGCAGAAGCCCCTTTTTCAGGCCGGAGCAGATTGTGCGTCACACTCCAATCCGCCCAGCGTTTCGCCAAAAGGTCCGCGAGCTGTAAATGCCCAGCTTCCGCGACTTGCAATTTGACAGGATCACTGCGCCGCGCCTTGGGCACAACAGAGATCACGCACCCTTCGGCTGCTCGCAAAGCGGGTTCAAAGGCATGCAACATTGTACGGCTGATCTGTAACTGCTTTTCGCCGCTCTGTGGGCTGCTGAGGCTGACCATGTCGATCAAGATATCAATGGGTTCTGCTCCCCAGATATCGCCCACGACCTTGCAATTGGCAGCAGACAGCTCGCGCAGTGGCAGCGGCTCAAGCAGTTCTACATTTCGACGCGCCATGGACATCAATTCTGTACACTCCATGTCCATCAGGATTGCCCGCGCATTTGCGCTTTCAAGCACAGGCAGCAGGCACCACGTCAAGTCACAGGCTGCGCCCGCAATAAAGACCGTTTTGTCCGCAAATATATCCATGTGAGCGGCTTAGACCATCGCAGGCAGAAGGAACAGTCGGATTTACGTGACCTTTTGCGGCCAATGGCATCAGAGCGGCAGTTTTTCACCCATCAGCCGCTCATATTCCATCAAGGCAAAGCGATCCGTCATGCCAGCAATATAGTCAGACACTTTGCGCGCCACGGCGGTTTCATCTGGCAGCTGTTTCACATCGTCCTGCCAAGCTAGCGGCAAAAGGTCGGTCCGCTGCATGAAAAGCGGAAACAAAGCCTCGACCACCTTAGTCACCTGCGCCCGTTTTTCCATCACCGAAGGCGCGCGATACATGCGTGAAAACAGGAACTTACGGATCACATTTAATTTCTCGATGAAGGCGTCTGAAAAGGCAATGACCGGCGCACCATGATTGCGGATATCCTCGACCGTCCGCGCGCCGCTTTGCTCCAGCAGCTGCCGCGATGTGTCGATCACATCCGCGACCATGACGCCAAACACCCGCCGCAGCGCCTCATGTTTGCGGCGGCTTTGGCTAAGGCCGGGGTATTTCCTGTCCACTGCGGCAAAGGCCTCTCCGATCACCGGCAGAGACATAATGTCAGCTTCCGTGAACAGCCCGGCCCGCAATCCGTCCTGCAGATCGTGGTTGTTATAAGCGATATCATCGGCCAAAGCCGCCACCTGCGCTTCGGCGCTGGCGTGGGTGTGCAGTTCCAAATCATGCAACGCGTTGTAGTCTGCCAGCGCATAAGGAATGTCACCCACAACCGGCCCGTTGTGTTTTGCGATCCCTTCGAGGCACTCCCAGGTCAGGTTGATCCCGTCAAATTCGGCATAGTGGCGCTCCAACGAGGTCACGATTTTCACCGCCTGCGCATTGTGGTCAAAACCGCCAAAAGGCTGCATTAGGGCATGCAATGCGTCCTCACCCGTATGGCCAAATGGCGTGTGCCCCAGATCATGTGCCAAGGCGACGGCCTCTGTCAGTTCTTGATTCAGACCCAGCGCGCCGGAAATGGTCCGGGCCACCTGCGCCACCTCAATCGAATGGGTCAATCGTGTGCGGTAATAGTCGCCCTCATGTTCGACAAAAACCTGCGTCTTGTGTTTTAGCCGTCGAAAGGCGCTGGAATGAATGATCCGGTCGCGGTCGCGCTGAAAACAAGAGCGAAACGCGCTTTCCTCTTCGCTTATGCGACGTCCCCGCGCCTTGTCAGGGTCTGATGCAATTGCCGCGATCATCACGCTTGTCCTTGTGGCCTGCTCTTGTGCAACTTATATTGCAGTCTGCGTGGAACAAACTCTGGGTGCAACCGCCCAAATGCCTGTCAGGAGTGACAAAATGCAACTGCCGCCAAAAGTAACGGACCGTGCCTTTGAACGTCTCGCCGAAATCGGTGCGGGCGATCAGGGGCAAGCTTTGCGCGTCGCGGTCGAGGGCGGTGGCTGTTCCGGGTTTCAGTACGAAATCAAACTGGACGCGCCTGCCGACGATGATCTGGTGCTGGAAGGTCAGGGCCAGAAAGTCGTGGTCGACAGCGTGTCACTCCCGTTCCTGACGGGGGCCGTCATTGATTTCAGCGAAGAACTGATTGGCGCGCGTTTCGTGATCGAAAACCCCAATGCCACCAGCTCCTGCGGCTGCGGCACTAGCTTTTCGATGTAAGCCCTTTATCTGGCTGCAAAATCGGCAAAGGACCGCATCAGCGCTTGCGTCTGCTGCTTGAAGGCCGCTGGCCGCAACATCGCCATCAGCCCATAAAGCCCCTTGAGCTTCATTTCCAAGTCAACACGCCACAGGGTGCCGCCGTCGTCAGTTTCTTCAAAGCTATTGCGAGAGATGCTGGCCGATTGGTCTGACACATAAGACACCATGTAGGAGCGTGGGAAATCCTTTGCCAAGATCGTCTCGATCATCTCAAAGGGGCGATCACCGACCCTAAAATTCAACAGGCTGGTCGCCCCGACCGTGCCCGGTTCACCCTCCAACGGCTCCATGCTTTGAAACCCCGGTTGCCAATGACGGCGCTGACGGTGATCGGTCAAGAGTTCCACAACCCGGTCCCGGTGCAGATCAATTTTCTGTTCGGCAAAGTATTTCATCATGGCACCTGAATTCGGGTTGAGCGTACCCTTTGATAGCGCCATAGTCGCCGCATGAAAATCGCGACTTTCAATATCAACGGCATCAAAGCCCGGATCAACGCCCTGCCCGATTGGCTCGACGAAGCGCAGCCGGATGTGGTTTTATTGCAGGAAATCAAATCAGTAGACGAAGCTTTCCCGCGCGAAATCTTTGAAGATCGCGGGTATCAGGTCGAAACCCACGGACAAAAAAGTTTCAACGGTGTGGCGATCTTGTCGAAACTCCCGCTTGAGGACATCACCCGCGGCTTACCCGGCGATGACGACGACGAACAGGCTCGTTGGATTGAAGCAACCGTGATGGGCGAAACGCCGGTGCATGTATGCGGGCTGTATCTGCCAAACGGCAACCCGGTTCCGGGACCAAAGTATGACTACAAACTCGCTTGGATGGAACGCCTGCAGGCCCGCGCAGAAGATCTGCTAAAGGCTGAAGAACCGTTTTTGATGGCTGGGGACTACAATATCATTCCGCAAGATGAGGATGCCCGTCGCCCTGAAGCCTGGCAAGAAGATGCTTTGGCGCGCCCTGAAAGCCGCGCAGCCTATCGCCGCTTGCTGAATTTGGGTTTCACCGAAGCATTCCGCGCCCGGACCTTTGGGCCGGAACATTATTCTTTCTGGGATTACCAAGCCGGTGCGTGGAATCGCGATGATGGCATTCGGATTGATCACTTCTTGCTGTCCCCGCAATGTGCGGACTTGCTAGTGGATTGTCAGATCGACAAAGAAGTGCGTGGGCGAGAGAAACCGTCCGACCACGTGCCAGTTTGGGTGGAGTTGGCGGCTTAGCCAGACCTAGAAATGTGTTCGGGTCAGTTCTTAACACGCTCCCAATCTACGAACGCAGTCACTCTCTTTCCTTGAAAATCAGCGTTTCTTGCGCTCAGACGCAAGTGATCACCGTCTATTTCGACGTGCCTCACTTGTTCTGTCCCGAGCCAGTTCGGCGTGGACGACTGAGACACATTATGCGTGACTTGCGTGCCCGAGAACGTATATCGCCCCGCATATGAAATATGGGACAGAAAGGCGTTTGTATACTCCTCAGCGCTGGCAACAAATGGATCGTTTGATTCAAACGGTGGGCGCTGGTTCGTCATCATATGAACAAAGACGTGGCCGTCCTCTGAATAATGAATGAATCCAGAGACATCCTGACCAAAGGGATGTGTCTTTTCGCCAGTCTCATCGACATTGTACCAACTGAGTAACGACCATGTGCCCAATAGCGGTATGCGATCTCTCATCCAATGCCCTCCTGCGTGAAAGTCCCACGATCACACAGGCGACCCAATCCGGTCAAGCATGCCCCAATATAGTCAGCACCGAAAAGCTATTAATCGGAAGTCACATCAAACCGATAAATCCAATCAAACTGCCCCATCATCTTTCTCGGGGCCAGGGCACCAAGCAACCGCATCCCGGTATGCGCTGCCATTCTCATTGGCAAGCCCGACAAATGGTATTTCCACGCATTACCAGAGGCTTGCGCCACGATCTTCGTGCATCTTTCATGGCGACGGGATTGATAAAGCGCCAATGCGACCGAAATATCCTCTGCGCCGGATAGGCTATCCGCCAGCATCCAAGCATCTTCCATCGCCATGACCGCGCCTTGCGCCATGAAGGGCAAAGTGGGGTGCGCAGCGTCGCCCAGTATCGCGACGTTTTCTCCAAACCATTTCTGGGCAACCGGGTGACGGAACAGGCCCCATAGGCCAACCTCCGTCACTTCCTCCAACAGCGCAGGCACCATTCCGCCAAAATCTGCAAAGGCCGCGCGCAGGTTTTTAGGGTCGTCGCGATGGGTCCAGCCTTCTTCGACCCACTCCATTCGCTCTTGCACAGCGACAAGATTGACCAGCTCACCGCCCCGCAGTGGGTAGCTGACCACATGCCGCTTTGGCCCCATATGCACCTGAGCCACATTCGGGTGGTTCATCGTATTGGGCACTGTCGCCCGCCACGCGGTTTGGTGGGTGAAAAACGGCGCAGTGGTGCCATTCAGGGCTTTCCGGACGACCGAATGCAGACCGTCTGCACCAATGATCAAATCGGCGGAGAAACTGTCCCCATTGGCAAGCGCCACGGTAGGTCGTGTCCCGGGAGTCACCGTCGTCGCCTGTTTCAAAAGCTTGATGGACACGCCCGCCTCACGACAAGCCGTCGCCAATAAATCAATTAAATCAGCGCGATGGACAAAGAAATAATCCTGATCCGCTTCCAATAGACCAAGATCCAGCCGCGTGACCAGCCGCCCTGCCTTGTAGTCGCGCAGTTCAACCGCTTCGGCCTTCACGCTGACCGCGCGGATGGCGTCTCCCAGCCCTAGGGCGCGTAGTACACAGACCCCGTTTGGGCTGATCTGGATGCCCGCGCCCACTTCGCTGATCTTTTCGGCTTGTTCCAACACGGTCACCTGCGCTCCGCGCTGCGCCAAGGCCAGCGCAGCCGTCAGCCCGCCAATGCCGCCGCCCAAAACGCCGATATTCATGCCGATCAGTGTCATCTTCGCCGTTTCCGTCTTTCAAAAACAAAACCGCCGGAACGCATCCACGCCCGGCGGTCTTAATCCATCCAATTCCCAAGCGATCAGTCGTCGCGGTGGACTTTTTCCCGGCGCTCGTGGCGTTCCTGCGCCTCAAGCGTCATGGTCGCGATTGGTCGCGCGTCCAGACGTTTCAGTGAAATTGGGTCACCGGTCACTTCGCAGTAGCCATATTCACCTTCATCGATCCGACGCAGGGCAGAATCAATTTTGGCAACCAGCTTGCGCTGACGGTCCCGTGTACGCAGTTCCAGCGCGCGGTCCGTTTCTTCGCTGGCGCGGTCAGCAATATCGGGAATGTTGCGCGTATTGCCCTGCAATCCCGTAATTGTGTCCCGGCTGCCCGCCAAGAGTTCTTCTTTCCAATCAATCAGCTTGCGTCGAAAATATTCAATCTGACGGTCGTTCATAAACGGCTCGTCATCCGCAGGAACATAATCTTCCGGCAGGAAAACTTCAGCTTTCATTTTTGCTCCCTCATCGTGGCTCGCGCCAGAGGCAACCAACCCCTCAAAACGCAAAACCCCCTAACTGGGCCGGATGTATCGCAGTGATTGCAGATTGTCACTACCTCAAGTGACCGCATTGCAGTGAAAAGGCCATCTGGTTACCTTGGCCTCTGTGAACGCGGCACAATTGAGCAAAGAGGCAAGCACCAATGAAATTCGAAGGCACGCAAAGCTATGTGGCGACGGCTGACCTGACGACGGCAGTCAATGCTTCTGTCATGCTGGAACGCCCGCTTTTGGTGAAGGGAGAGCCGGGCACCGGCAAAACCGAGCTTGCCAAACAGTTCGCCAATGCGCTTAGGCTGCGCATGATCGAATGGAATGTGAAATCCACCACCAAGGCCCAGCAAGGCCTATACGAATATGACGCCGTCAGCCGTTTGCGTGACAGCCAGTTGGGTGATGAGCGCGTACATGACGTGGCGAACTACATCCGAAAAGGTAAACTTTGGGAAGCCTTTGATTCAGATGAGAAAGTCGTGCTTTTGATCGACGAAATCGACAAAGCGGACATCGAATTTCCCAACGACCTGTTGCAGGAACTCGATAAGATGGAGTTCCACGTCTATGAGACCGGGGAAACCGTGCGTGCCAAGCAGCGCCCGATCATCATCATCACCTCGAACAATGAAAAAGAACTGCCTGACGCCTTTTTGCGCCGCTGCTTTTTCCACTACATCAATTTCCCCGATGCCGAGACCATGAAAGCTATCGTCAAAGTGCATCATCCGGGCATCAAGGATCAACTTTTGACAGAGGCGCTGACCCAGTTCTACGAAATCCGCGACACACGTGGTTTGAAGAAGAAACCGTCCACCTCTGAAGTCATCGATTGGTTAAAACTTTTGCTGGCGGAAGACCTCGCTCCCGAAGATTTGAAGCGTGATGGGGCAAATGCATTGCCGAAACTGCATGGGGCGCTCCTGAAAAACGAACAGGATGTGCATCTGTTTGAACGTTTGGCCTTTATGGCGCGGTCCGGCCGGTGAGCCGCGCGGGGCTTTGTAAAGCAGCTCTTTGGCTGGCACTGCCCCTCTGCGTGGCCTGCACTGCCCCACGGCCCGACGCAGCGCACCCGACCCGCGCGGTTGTTGCCGACACCACGCTCCCCCCTGTCCGAGCTTTTACGCAGCCAGCACCGGTGCTGCCGTCGCGCGCCAACACCGATATCACACGCGATTTTCTTGACCTGTCCTTTGCTTTGGAAAGTGGGCGACCGCTGCCTGTGCTGACACGGTTTGAAACCCCGATCACGGTCAAGCTTCAAGGGCGCAGTACGCCCATTTTGCGAAACGATCTGGCGCGACTGCTCATGCGGCTGCGGAACGAAGCGGCGATAGACATTCGGCAGGTCACACAAGGCCCGGCCAATATTATCATTCAAACGGTCGCCAAAGACGACATCCGCCGCGCCCTGCCCCATGCAGCCTGTTTCGTTGTTCCTAATGTTGACTCGCTGAGTGCTTATCGCCGTGCGCGTGGTACGGTCCGCACTGACTGGGCGCAGCTACAAAAGCGCGAAAAGCTTGCGATCTTTCTGCCGTATGACACCAGCCCGCAGGATATGCGTGACTGCCTTCACGAAGAACTGGCGCAGGCCTTGGGGCCATTGAATGACCTCTACCGGCTGGAAGACAGCGTTTTCAACGATGATAACTTTCACGCGGTCTTGACCTCATTTGATATGCTGATCCTGCGCGCGACCTATGACCCGGCACTACAGAATGGCATGTCCCGTGAACAGGTCGGAGCACGCCTGCCAACCATCCTTGCGCAGATCAATCCCGATGGAGAGCACGGTCGCACCGCGCCTCGCAGTCGAACGGATCGAGAGTGGATGAACGCCATTCAAGTCTCTGTCGGACCGGACACCACTAACGCTCGTCGTTTAGCCGCCGCCGAAAAGGCGCTGTCGATTGCGCAGTCTCGGGGTTGGAGCGATCAGAGACGCGGGTTTAGTCATTTCATCTTGGCGCGCGCATTGCAAAACCGTGATCCCCATCTTGCCATTCGGCATTTCAGACTGGCCGATCAATATTTTCAAGCATCGGTCCCGGACGGCCCTCATCGCGCTGCGGTTGCCGGACAGTTGGCGGCTTACGCCTTGGCACAGGGGGACGCCCAAGAGGCGCTGCGCCTTGCCGATAGTCAAATAGGCAACGCAACCACCTATCAGAACGCTATCCACCTCGCGTCGCTATTGATGCTGAAATCCGAGGCGCTCGCCGCCTTGGGACAAACAGCCGCCGCTGAACTGGCGCGTCTGGACAGTCTTGGGTGGGCAAGATACGGGTTTGGCCCAGAATGGATCGTGCGGGCCAAGCAACGAGAGATCGCCTTGCTTTACCCGAAAAACAGGACAAATTAGCGGTATGTATATAATCACCGGCCTTATTGGCATCCTCCTCGGCGTTGTCTCGGCAAAGCGCCGCAATGGGAAACTCGCGGATATCCTGCACTATGGCGCGGCCTTCGGGATCGCCTTTGCCGTGCTTGGGTTCATCCTGGCGCTGATCATCGAAAAGAACTTCTACTGAGCCCATGTTTCAACCGCTCTTTGAAAACCTCAGGTCCGTCGGCGTCCCAGTGAGCCTGCGGGAATACCTGAGTTTTCTGGCAGCGTTGAAAACCGGCATCGCCACCTATGACACCGAGGTCTTTTATTACCTCGCCCGCACAGCGATGGTGAAAGACGAACGCAACCTCGACAAATTTGACCGCGCCTTTGCCGCGACTTTTGAAGGGATCGAAAGCATCACGGCGCAGGATGTCCTGAATGCGGTCGACATCCCCGAGGACTGGCTGCGCAAGATGGCGGAAAAGCATCTTAGCCCCGAGGAAATGGCCGAAATCGAAGCCATGGGCGGATTTGATAAATTGATGGAGACCTTAAAAGAGCGGCTGAAAGAACTGGAAGGCCGGCACCAAGGCGGCAACAAATGGATTGGCACAGCAGGCACCAGCCCTTTCGGTGCCTATGGCTACAACCCCGAAGGCGTGCGGATTGGCCAAAATGGCAGCCGTCATCAACGCGCCGTCAAAGTCTGGGACAAACGTGAATTTCGCAATCTGGATGACAGTGTTGAACTCGGCACCCGCAATATCAAGGTGGCCCTGAAACGCCTGCGTCGCTGGGCGCGCGATGGTGCATCCGAAGAGTTGGATCTGGACGGGACCATCCGTTCGACCGCGGAACACGGCTACCTCGATGTGAAAACCCGACCCGAAAAACGCAATGCTGTGAAGGTTCTGCTGTTTCTGGATGTCGGCGGTTCTATGGACCCACATATCAAAGTGGTTGAAGAACTGTTTTCCGCCGCGCGGGCAGAGTTCAAACACCTCGAATATTTCTATTTCCACAACTGTCTTTACGAAGGTGTCTGGCGCGACAACGCCCGGCGCTGGAACGATCAGACACTAACCTGGGACGTTCTGCGCACCTACGGCACTGACTACAAATGCATCTTTGTTGGCGATGCTTCGATGTCTCCATATGAGATCGCCTATGCCGGTGGGGCGAATGAGCATTGGAACCAGGAGCCAGGTCAGACATGGCTGGAGCGGGCGCGTGAACAGTGGCTGGACAATCTGTGGATCAACCCGGTTCCGCAAGCCCATTGGGACTACACCCATTCGATCAGCATGATCCGCGACATATTCGAAGACCGCATGGTGCCCATGACCTTGTCTGGTTTAGACGACGGAATGCAGATACTTTTGCGTTAAACGTCTGAGCGCAAATACGAGGCCACGATGCGAGCGATCTTAAAACGACACCCGATAGCAAGCGCCGGATTTCTATTGGCCGTGGCGGCAACGCTGTTCTTTGCCGTCAAATTGATTGCAGACACCGTTTATTGGGCGGACCCTGCCCATCGTCAGCAAGCCGCTGAAGAATGGATGACGCCTGCTTACATCGCGCGATCATGGGACGTTGATCGGCAGGCTCTTGCACGTCACCTTGACATCTCTAGGTCCGATTTCAATGGGCGCCCCACGCTGAAACGGATCGCTCAGAAACATGGCGTGCCGGTTGAGGAAGTCATCAACGACGTTAACAGATACCTCGGTCTGCCCCAATGATCGAAGCGCTGACGATATATTTGGCAGACTACGGTGCTCTGACTTTGTTTTTTGTAACATTCGCCAGTTGCCTTGCCATGCCTGTTCCATCTTCTCTTTTGATGCTGACCAGCGGTGCCTTTGTCGCAACCGGCGATCTGAGCCTAGGCAACGTGGTCATCGCCGCACTCAGCGGCGCGGTGCTTGGAGACATATGTGGATTTCTGCTTGGCCATCGGTTGCAGACGCACGTAAACGACTTTGCCGAGCGCAGCCAAAAGCGACAAGCCCTGTTGCGCCGCGCTGGCGACATTCTTGATCAGCGCGGGATGATCGGTGTCTACCTCAGCCGGTGGCTTTTCTCTCCGCTTGGACCCTATGTCAATTTCGTCGCCGGGGCGACCGGCATGCACCCGCTGCGCTTCGTGATCGCAGGTGCGCTGGGTGAAGCCACATGGGTCTGCCTCTACATTGGATTGGGCTTTCTGTTCGCAGGCAATCTTTCGATGGCTGCGGAACTTGCCAGTGATACAATCGGGCTTCTGGCGGCAGTCTTTGTCATGCTTGGCACCGGAGCGTGGATTCTGCACAACCGTCGTAAACTTCATGCCACTCAGCGTGGTTGATCCACCATGCACCGCGCCCCATATTCAATAAGATGCTAAAGTTCGCCCCTATTCTCCTCGCGATCCTCTATGCCCTCGCCATGTATCGGTTTAGCGCATGGCGCACCGCGCGCATGTTGGATCAGCAATCCACGGAATTGGCCGATCCTGCCCTAAAGCAACTGATTGACCGTATGGCCGCTGCGTTGGAGCTGCCACGTATCAAGGTGCATATCTATGAAATCGACCCGGTAAACGGCTTGGCCGCGCCAGATGGGCGGATTTTCATCACGCGCGGGTTTTACCGCAAATACGCCAATGGGGAGGTCAGCAAAGAAGAACTCGCCAGCGTGATCGCGCATGAATTGGGGCATGTTGCCTTGGGCCATTCGCGCCGCCGGATGATCGATTTTTCGGGCCAAAACGCCCTGCGCACGGCACTGGCCATGGTTCTGACCCGGTTTATTCCTTTTATTGGTGTCTGGATTGCGAACGCGCTGACCACGCTTCTGGCCGCGCGGCTCTCGCGCGGTGATGAATATGAGGCGGATGAATATGCGGCAGCCTTGCTGACCAAGGCTGGTATCGGTACGGACCCGCAAAAATCTTTGTTCCTGAAACTCGAAGAACTCACCGCCAACCGCGCGGGTGCCATACCCGCATGGATGATGAGTCACCCCAAGACCGATGAACGCATCAAAGCCATCGAAGCGCTGGAAGCAAAATGGGGAACAGCGTAGTCAATCGGTAGGCCGTGCTTCCGCCCGGGATATGTTCTTATCCCAAAGCCTTCGCCAAACGCGGCAACCGGGCTTTTTTCAGCAAAGGTCGCATCTGCCAGTCCTTGCCAGACAGACGACAGGCTTCTTCACGGACCGACTCCGCGACCATTGCGACAATGTCTGGATTGCTTAACCATATGCTGTGCAAAAACCCGTCCGGTTCCAGTCGATCCAAGCCTTCCTCTGCCAATATATGCTTTGGAAAATCTTTGGCATTCAACGTTACAATCGCATCCGCATGCCCATCGACCGCCGCTGCAAGAACGTGAATATCTGCCGCGTCAGGCAGATAGAGCCGAGCTTCTGTGCCGGGGCGATAGGTCACAACAGCTTTCGGCCACGCAGCCTTGGTCAAAGCAATTTCACCGCGTGCTTGTGCTTCGCCTGTGGGGCCGATCTTTCGCGCAGCCCGCGCCCATTCTTCCAGAATACGATCAGACCACAGCGGTTCAAAAACACCAGCCTTAGCGACACCCAGTAGAACCTCCCGCATAACGGTTGGGTAAATCACGCAGGTATCAAGCAAAAGCTTCATAGGCGGAAGAACAGTGCTTTTAGATAGCCACTTTCGGCAAGCTGCGGCATCAGCGGATGGTCAGGGCCTGCAAATCCTGTGTGGATCAATTGTCCCCGACGCCCGGCGCGGCCAATTCCGCGCGCAGACGCGTTTCGGAAAAGCGAGAGTTCTGCAGCATGAGAGCAGGAACACAGCCCCAAATACCCACCTTCGGCCACCAAAGGGGCCGCCAAGCGAGCCACGCGTTCATACGCCCGCAGCCCTTTTTCCAGCGCGGGTTTGTTTGGCGCAAATGCAGGCGGATCGCAAATCACCACGTCAAACTGCGCGCCTTCCTCTGCCAGCGCCTCTAGCACCGCAAAAGCGTCTCCCTTGCGGGTGGTGAACCGGTCCGTCACACCTGCGGCTTCGGCGCCTTTTTGCGCCAGATCCAAAGCTGCCGCAGACCCATCAACCGCCATTGCTGACGCTGCTCCACCTGCCAAAGCGGCCAGAGAAAAGCCGCCGACATGCGAGAAAACATCAAGCACCCGCGCGCCTTTGGAAAGCTGCGCGGCAAACCCATGATTGGGGCGTTGATCAAAGAACAACCCGGTTTTCTGCCCGCCGGTCAGGTCCGCCATATAGGTTGCACCATTCATCAGAACCGGCAGCGGAGCGTCCGGCGCTTGGCCAAGAAGCACTGCGTTTTCTTCGTCCAGCCCCTCAAGGCTCCGGGCACGACCACTGGCGTTTTTCAGGATGTTACGCACCCCCGTCACATAGGCCAAAGCCTCTGTCAAAGGCTCAATCCGATCATCGGCCCAGGCGGCATTGGGCTGCACGACGCAGGTGTCACCAAAGCGGTCAATCACCACGCCGGGTAGTCCATCCGCTTCGGCATGCACAAGGCGATAGAAAGGCTGGTCATAAAGCCGCTCTCGCATTGCCAAAGCTTTGGCTAGCCGCGCCTCAAACCACGCCTGATCAATCTGTGCATCGACCTGCTGATCCAGCATCCGGCACATGATTTTGCTGTTTGGGTTCACAGTGACCACGCCCATCGGGCGGCGCTCTGCATCTTCCAGAACCGCAAGCGTGCCCGGAGCAAGTTTCTTGGTCCGGCGATCGGTCACCATTTCATTATCATAGACCCAAGGGAACCCATGGCGAATGGCGCGCGCGTTGGCTTTTGGTTTCAGGCGAACAAGAGGAAGATCAGTCATGCCGACCTCCTACAGCCATCCCCCCAAAGAGGAAAGCCTTAACCTTTGCGACGGCGGCCCCCGCGCCGACGTCCTTCTGCCCCGACCGTGGCTTGAACAGAGCCTTCGCGCAGCACCTCAGTCATTGGATGCTCTGGATGGTCCACTTCGTATTGCTGCAACAGCTGCCCAATCACCTCTGCCGTTGCCTCGATATCGCGGCCCAAGGCCCAATCCAGAAAGATCGATCGGCATTGCCCTAAATCGATCCCCTCGATGCGGTAGGCTTCGCGGATCAAGCCGCGCGGATCAAGTGTCTGCCCCATAGGCTAGCCTTTCAAAGGACGCGCAAGACTGCGGTCAATTCGTGCTCCGACGTTTTCTGCAACCTGTTCCAATCTTTGTCGCAGCGTGTCAACAGAACTCTCCTCGGTTTCACGTAACAAGAAGGCCACGCCGCCTGCCCCCAACTCATCGGGATTAAGCGCTTTTTGCCCCAGAAGCCGCGCAACAGATTGAAGCGTGCGAAACAGATCATAACCGTCACGCAGCACCGTAACATCTTCTTCGTCAAGCCAACCGATCAAAGCGCCATTTCGCAGACTGTCTCCGACCTCTCGGGTGGCCACCCCGGCCAAAAGCGCAGCAGTTTGCGACAAAAGTTCAATATCCTGCAAACGCCCGGCGCCAAGTTTTGCGTCCCAAACGCCAGACGATGCCTTGGCCGAAGCGATCCGTTCCCGCATTTCTTGCACGTCTGCCCGCACCTTTGCCTCGTCTGAAGGGCGCGCCAACTGCGTTTGACGAAACAGTTCCACCTCTGACATCAAGTCCTCTGCCCCAGCAATGGGTCGCGCCCGGGTCAGTGCCAGATGCTCCCAGGTCCAGGCTTGGTTCTCCTGGTAGTCTCGAAACGATGTCAAAGAGGTCGCCACAGGTCCTTGCGTACCAGAGGGGCGCAGGCGCATATCTACCTCATACAGCCGCCCTTCTGCCATGGGCGCGCTAAGGGCCGTGACCAAAGCCTGCGTCAGCCGCGCATAATAGGCGCGCGAAGCCAAAGGGCGTTTGCCGTCCGAGGCGTCTACCCCAGCGGCATCATAAATCACGATAAGGTCAAGATCAGAGGTCGCCGTCAAAAGTCCCGCGCCGAGCGATCCCATGCCAAGCACCATCGCGCCGCGCCCGGGCATCGCGCCGTGTTTATTGGCGAACTCCCGTGTTACCACCGGCCATAGGCCTACGAGTATGGTCTCTGCCAATTCAGAATACTGTGTCGCGGCCTCTGTTGCCGAGATCAACCCGCGCAGGTGATGCACCCCAATGCGGAAGTGATATTCCTTCATCCAACGCCGCGCGGCATCGAGGCAGGATTCATAGTCATCATTTGCATCAAGCAGGTCCTGCAATTCGCTGCACAGCGTCTCTTTGCCCGGCCAAGCCGCAAAAAACGCCCCACCGATGACAGCGTCCAAAACAGAGGAATTGCGCGACAGATACTGTGCCAAGGCCGGCGAGGTGCTGAGGATATCAACGAGCAGATCAACCAGTTGTGGATTGGCCTCAAACAGTGAAAAGACCTGAACGCCCGCAGGCAAGCCCGCCAAAAACCCGTCCAACGCCACAAGCGCCTCATCAGGTTTCGCGGCCTCGGTCAATCGATGTAGAAGGTCAGGTTTCAGTCGATTAAAAATCTCCACAGCCCGAGACGACCGCAACGCCGGATAGGTCTGCCAGCGCGACAGGATTTGCTCATCAAACTTATGCGCCTCGACCTTTGGCTGAGGTGTCATCGCGTCAGGCGCAAAGAAATCTTCGGTCAGCGCATGGACGTCATCAATGCGCGCGCGCCATTCATCTTTCAGGTCGGCCAGGTCGCGCCCCATCAGGCAGGCGATGCGCTGCAGCCCTTCTTCGGTTTTAGGTAAATCGTGGGTCTGCGCATCGTTCAGCATTTGTATGCGATGCTCGACCTCGCGGTGCGCCCTGTAATGCACCGACAGTTTTTCAGCTATATCCGGTTTCACCCAACCCTGTTCCGCAAGTCGCTGCAGCGCAGGCACCGTCTGGCGCATGCGCAGCGAACGATCCCGTCCGCCCGCGATCAACTGCCGTGTTTGCGCAAAGAACTCGATCTCTCGAATGCCGCCGCGGCCGAGTTTCAAGTTGTGGCCCGCTAACCCGCGCTGGGCTGCCAAGCCTTTATGCTCGCGAATACGCAGCCGCATTTCATGCGCCTCATGAATGGTCGCGAAATCCAGATGCTTGCGCCAGACGAAGGGGCGCAGGGTGTCCAAAAAACGATTGCCCGCCTCAAGATCACCCGCTGCAGGCCTCGCCTTGATATAAGCGGCCCGTTCCCAGGTGCGGCCAAGACTTTCGTAATAGCGCTCTGCCGCTTCCATCGCGACACAAACGGGTGTGACCGCCGGATCAGGCCGCAACCGCAAATCTGTGCGGAACACATAGCCTTCGCCGGTAATATCACTCAGCAAGGCCATGGCGCGACGTGTAGCCCGGACCAAAGACGACCGTGCATCGTGGAAATCGGCCAGTTCATATTGGCTTTCGTCAAACAGACAGATGAGATCGATATCGCTTGAGTAATTCAACTCGTGTGCGCCCATCTTGCCCATCGCAAGTGCCACCAAGCCGCCCAAGGTCGGAACATCGTCTTCTGTCGCACCAGGAAGTTTTCCACGTGTGATTTCTTTGTCGACAGTCGACTGTAGTGCGATTTGACATGACAAATCAGCGAAATCCGTCAAGGCACTCGTGACGTCTTCCAATGTCCAGACACCGGCGATATCAGCCAAAGCCGTCATCAAGGCAATGCGCCGCTTTGCCTGTCGCAGCATGACCCCCAAGGCATCTGGCGGGCAGGCACTGAGATTTGAATGCACGCGAGATAACGCGGCCTCTGGCGCATCAAGCGCTTCTGGCAGCCAGTTGATTTCTTTCTGGATCAGCCCTCGCAAATATGGGCTACAAGAACCAACGGCGACCAACAGGTTTTCAATATCACCTTCGGCAAAACCAAGTTGCGCCCGCAGGTCCTGCGCGATTTCAGGATCAAAAACCGAAGGCATGCGGGTTATACGAGAGGTAAAATTCATGCGGAAACCATGCGACCAACCTTAACGATCGTCAACGGCAATCGCGGGCGAATACATACGATTGGCGGGCGACCAAATGCGTCGAAAACGCAACATAATCCGGTCAAAACCAACATCAGCGCATGCATTGATTGACTTATCGTACCATCGCGATACCTGCAGAGCGTCAAAATCTTACACCTATTGAGGCACCCATGAAAAAAGCACTTCTCGCTCTGGCTATTGCCACCGCAACCACCCCTGCAATGGCAGGCGGAATGTCCGAACCGATGGTCGAAGCACCTGTTATCGAAGCAGATGCTGCATCCAGCGCAAACGAAGCGGCAACCGTGATGGCGATCCTGACGATTGCAATCCTTGCTGCAGCTCTGGACAACTAAGCGACACAATTTTCGCTGAAAGACACCGAAAAAGGCGCCCTATCGTGGGGCGCCTTTTCCTTTTTTTCAATGCGTTAAAGAGCCAACCTAATGCGCTGTCGCGCTTGGGTTCTGCGCTTTGGCCAAGGCCGCAGCTGCCGCTTCTTCGGCCGCTTCGTCCCATTCGACAGGCTCTGGTTTTGCGACGAGCGCACGTTCCAGAACTTCTGACACATGGGTCACTGGAATGATTTCCAGCCCTTCTTTTACGTTATCTGGAATCTCTGCGAGATCCTTTTCGTTCTCTTCCGGGATCAACACGGTTTTGATACCGCCCCGCAACGCTGCCAATAGTTTCTCTTTCAAGCCACCAATTGGCATCGCGTTGCCCCGCAAAGAGACCTCGCCGGTCATGGCGATGTCTTTGTGGATCGGAATGCCGGTCAGCACAGAGACAATCGACGTCACCATCGCAAGACCCGCAGAGGGACCGTCTTTCGGCGTTGCCCCATCCGGCACGTGCACGTGAATGTCGATCTTGTCGAACTTCGGAGGCTTCACCCCGATTTCTGGCGCAATAGACCGCACATATGAACTCGCCGCGTCGATGGATTCCTTCATCACATCGCCCAGCTTACCGGTGGTTTTCATCCGACCTTTACCCGGTAATTTCAGTGCCTCGATATGCAGCAGATCACCGCCCACGCTGGTATAAGCCAGCCCAGTCACAACGCCGACCTGATCCTTGCTTTCAGCCAGACCATAGCGGTACTTTTTCACGCCAAGGAATTCATCCAAGTTCTCAGGCGTCACCGTCACGCTGTCAGTTTCCTTGCGCACGATCTTAGTGATGGCTTTGCGGGCGATCTTGCCAATCTCACGCTCAAGGTTCCGCACGCCCGCTTCACGGGTGTAGGTGCGGATCATTTCCTGCAGCGCTTCCGGGTCCAGCGTGAATTCCTTGGCTTTCAGACCGTGGTTCTTCACCTGCTTCGGAATAAGGTGACGATGCGCGATCTCCGCCTTTTCGTCTTCGGTGTAGCCCGCCAGCGGAATGATCTCCATCCGGTCAAGCAATGGCCCCGGCATGTTATAGCTGTTGGACGTGGTCAGGAACATGACGTTTGACAGATCATATTCTACCTCAAGGTAGTGATCGACAAACGTGCTGTTCTGTTCTGGGTCCAAAACCTCCAGCATCGCAGAGGCTGGATCGCCACGGAAATCCTGCCCCATCTTGTCGATTTCATCGAGCAAGATCAGCGGGTTGGTGGTTTTCGCCTTTTTCAGCGCCTGAATGATCTTACCCGGCATGGAGCCAATATAAGTCCGGCGGTGACCACGGATTTCGCTTTCATCACGTACACCACCTAGGGAGATACGGATGAACTCACGACCTGTTGCCTTCGCCACAGATTTACCCAGCGATGTCTTACCCACACCCGGAGGGCCGACAAGGCACATGATCGGGCCTTTCAGCTTTTTGGAGCGTTGCTGAACTGCGAGGTATTCCACGATGCGTTCTTTTACCTTTTCAAGGCCAAAGTGATCGTGATCCAGTGTCTCTTGTGCCTTGTTCAAGTCTTTCTTCACGCGGGATTTGGTGCCCCACGGAATGGACAGCATCCAATCCAGATAGTTGCGCACAACAGTCGCTTCGGCAGACATCGGCGACATGTTCTTAAGCTTCTTCAGCTCTGCGTCGGCCTTTTCCTTGGCTTCTTTGGACAGTTTGGTCGCGGCAATACGCTCTTCCAACTCTTGGATTTCACCAGAGCCGTCTTCGCCGTCGCCCAATTCCTTCTGAATGGCTTTCATTTGCTCATTCAGATAATATTCGCGCTGGGTCTTCTCCATCTGCGATTTCACGCGGGTTTTGATCTTTTTCTCGACCTGCAGCACAGACATTTCGCCCTGCATCAGGCCATAGACCTTTTCCAGCCGTTCAGAGACAGAAAGCGTTTCCAGAAGCTCTTGCTTTTGATCAACCTCAACACCCAGATGGCCTGACACTAGGTCCGCCAGACGCGCAGGTTCTTCGGTTTCAGACACAGCGCTAAGCGCTTCTTCTGGAATGTTTTTCTTGATTTTGGCGTAACGCTCAAATTCGTCGCCGACCGAACGCAGCAGCGCCTCGATCGTGGTCGCATCGCCTGGAATTTCATTCAGATATTCGGCGGTCGCTTCAAAGAAAACATCGTTTTCAAGGAAGTCATTGATCTGCACCCGCGCCTGACCTTCGACCAGCACTTTCACAGTGCCATCGGGCAGTTTCAGCAGTTGCAGCACATTGGCCAGCACACCTGTGCGGTAAATGCCTTCTGCTTCCGGGTCGTCCTCAGCCGGGTCGATCTGGCTCGCCAGAAGGATTTGTTTGTCGTCCTGCATCACTTCTTCAAGCGCGCGCACGGATTTTTCACGGCCCACAAACAGCGGCACAATCATATGTGGGAAAACCACAATGTCGCGCAGCGGCAGGACGGGATAGGATGAATTGAGTGGCTCTTGCATACTCGGTCCTTGTTCTTGGCAAGACAGCCCGGCCCCGCTTTGCGGCAACACTTGCTGTCTCCTCTTTCGAGTTTTCTATCTGGTACGGCTCGGCATGGGTTTCAAGACAGGTCTCTTCCCGCGCGCCTCTGTTGTTGAAATCAGAATGCCTTTTGGGACGCGGGATCACAAGGGTGGATTTGCAGCGATTCACTCTGTGTTAACGACATCAAGCGGCCCTTGGGGTCATGCCACACGAAATTGACCGCCCACCACGCATACCGCCCAAGATTAAGTCAGCGCAGAATCCGAGTTAGGTAGGTTGTTTTGAGTTGGATAATAAGCGCGAAAGCTTTGGACGCGCCTTTGGTTTACTAAATCACGACATAATTGGCAGAGAGAAGTCCACCGAACAGAAATAAAGTGATCGTTATCGCAATAATGGACAGTCTCAGTCTTTTTCCGCTGAGGTATTTGATAGCGGAATATGCCGCGAACAAGATTGCTATTAGACCTAGCGAGGCGATGAGGGAGCCACCGCTAAAACTTAGTGAGACCAATATCGGCGCAAGCAAGAAATAGACGAGCATGAACGGCAATTTTACAAAACCATCTATTGAAATGCCGGTAAGCGGGCCAATCAAAATTGTTGCCGTGAGCAGCGCGGCGAAAAGCCCAATAATGCACTCTGCTGGTTTGCCAAAATCTGATTTCAAGAAATTTAAGAATGCGTTCATCAATAGATCCTTCCCAAGACCACACTGGCTCAATTTACCTCAGCCGCGCCACTGTTTTAGTCTTCGCGCTTTCGAAAAAACATTTTCACAGATCTCCACTTAACCCGATCTCAAAATTGATCGCGACAAACCCGATAAAGAGCCCCAAAAGAATTCCCAAAACCACTTCGATAGGTTTTGAATAGTCAGCGATTATGTAATTAAGAACAATCTTCACTAGTACTTTCCTCTATTTTCTAAACTGGCTCAATATCCCCCTGCGCCCTAGCTTGATGGAAATCCCTTTCCCAAGCCTCAAAGGTCCCGGCTTCAATCGCGTCCCGCATGCCCTGCATAATGTCTTGGAAATATTGCAGGTTATGCCACGTCAGTAGCATCCCCGAAATCATCTCGTTAGACCGGAACACATGGTGCAGGTAAGCCCGTGAATAGTTCTGACAGGCCGGGCAGCCGCACGATTCATCGAGCGGCCGCGGGTCATCGGCGTGGCGCGCGTTTTTGATGTTCACGACGCCATGGCGGGTGAAGCATTGCCCTGTACGACCAGAGCGCGACGGCAGAACGCAGTCCATCATGTCAATCCCGCGTTTGACAGCGCCAACGATGTCATCTGGCTTGCCAACCCCCATCAGGTAACGCGGTTTGTCGACCGGCAATTGATCAGGCGCAAAGTCCAGCACAGAGAACATCGCCTCCTGCCCCTCACCTACGGCCAGACCACCAACCGCATAGCCATCAAACTCGATCTCACGTAAAGCTTTGGCGCTTTCTTCGCGGAAATCTTCCTCAAGACCGCCTTGCTGAATGCCAAACAAAGCATGTCCCGGACGATCCCCAAAGGCATCTTTGGACCGTTCAGCCCACCGCATCGACAGGCGCATGCTCTCTGCAATGCGATCTCGGTCTGCTGGCAAGGCCGGGCATTCGTCAAAACACATGACGATGTCAGATCCCAACAGCTTTTGGATTTCCATAGACCGTTCCGGCGTCAGCTCGTGCTTAGATCCATCGATATGGCTTTGGAAAGTCACACCTTTCTCTGTCAGCTTCCGCAGTCCCGCCAAAGACATAACCTGAAAGCCGCCGGAATCCGTCAGAATGGGCCGCTCCCAGTTCATAAACTTGTGCAGACCACCCAGACGGTCAATGCGCTCTGCCGTCGGGCGCAGCATCAGGTGATAGGTATTGCCCAGCAGAATGTCCGCCCCCGTCGCGCGTACGCTTTCTGGCATCATCGCCTTGACCGTCGCCGCCGTACCAACCGGCATAAACGCCGGTGTGCGGATCTCTCCGCGCGGGGTCGAGATCACCCCGGTGCGCGCCTTGCCATCGGTGGCTTTCAGGTCAAATGAAAAACGGCTGGTCATAGTTCACCTTTTTAGCTTTGCGCGCTCCTTACGCTGTCTTATCAAGGTTGTAAAATAGCACATTCGGCCCCACCTCATGGCTTGGGGCAATCTTATTCAGGGGACATTTATGATCGAACAAATACTTTCGGAAAACATCGTGCTTTTGATTGGCGCGGCCTTTGTCATCACCGTGATATTCAAAGGCGTGCGGATTGTGTCGCAATCCGAAAAACACGTCGTCGAACGGTTTGGTCGATTGCACTCGGTCTTGGGGCCGGGTATCAACTTTATCGTGCCGTTTCTGGATGTGGTGCGCCACAAGATTTCCATTCTCGAACGCCAACTTCCCACTGCCAGCCAAGACGCCATCACCAAAGATAACGTGCTGGTACAGGTCGACACCTCGGTGTTCTACCGCATCACCGAGCCTGAAAAGACGGTTTATCGTATTCGCGACGTTGATGGTGCGATTACAACAACGGTTGCCGGTATCGTGCGCGCCCAGATCGGCAAAATGGACCTGGATGAGGTCCAAGCCAACCGCGCGCATTTGATTGAGACCATAAAGGTTTCCGTGGAAGACGCCGTTGATGATTGGGGCATCGAAGTCACCCGCGCCGAAATACTGGATGTCAATCTGGATCAGCAGACCCGTCAGGCCATGTTGCAACAGCTTAACGCTGAACGGGCACGCCGGGCGCAGGTAACCGAGGCGCAGGGTAAGAAAAGCGCGGTCGAACTGCAGGCTGATGCGGAACTTTACGAAGCCGAACAGAAAGCCAAGGCGCGCCGGATTTCTGCGGATGCAGAAGCCTATGCAACGCAAGTTGTGGCGCAAGCCATTAAGGATAACGGCATAGAAGCCGCGCAATATCAGGTTGCGCTCAAACAGGTCGAAGCTCTGAACGCCTTGGGCAACGGTGCCGGCAAGCAGACGATCGTTCTGCCTGCCGCCGCGCTCGAGGCATTTGGCGATGCCTTCAAATTGCTGAAAGGCGGTTCTTGATGGCGGTTTTGCTGACAACCTGGTGGGTCTGGCTTGCAGCAGCGCTGGGGCTTGGCATTCTAGAGATGCTTGTGCCGGGCTTTATTTTCTTGGGCTTCGCGATTGGGGCTGCCGTTACCGGGTTGGCCCTATTGGGTCCCTTGAAACTCTTGTCGGTCCCGGCCATCCTGCTTCTGTTTGCGGTCATCTCTTTGATCGCATGGTTGATCTTACGTCGCGTCTTTTCGCTGCCAAAAGGCAATGTGAAAACCTTCAATCACGACATCAACGAATAACTGTTGCACTCGCCTGCTAAAAACTATTCCTGCGCAACACATCGGGCCAAATTTTGGCCCGATTCTTTTTGGGAATAAACAGATGTCAGAGCACGACAAAACAGAGCCCTTCAAAGTGGGTTGGGAAGAATGGGTCTCTCTGCCCGAGCTTGGCTTGCCAGCGATCAAAGCAAAGGTCGATACCGGCGCAAAAACCTCGGCTCTGCAGGCGACCGATATCGAAGCCTTTGGTCCAAGCGACAAGCCCCATGTGCGCTTTACCGTGCACCCCGTGCCCGGCAATGAATCCCTCGCCATTCCCTGTTCTGCTGCCATCCTAGATCGACGTGAAATCACCTCGTCCAACGGTGACCGAGAGATGCGTTATGTGATTGCCAGCGTGCTGGAAATCAATGGCCGCAAATGGCCCATTGAACTGACATTGACCGACCGGCGCGGGATGGCCATGCATATGCTGCTGGGGCGTCAGGCCTTGGCGGAACCGATCACAGTCTCTCCTTCCGAGAGCCACTGTCAGCCGATCCTAGACTATTCGGTCTATGCCTCCACCACCATACGCACCACGGCCCCTAAAAGACGTCTGCGCATTGCGGTGCTGTCACGTGAAGACAATTACTCTACCCGTCGCCTGATTGAGGAAGGCGAGAAACGGGGTCATTTCGTCGAGGTCATAGACACGACGCGCTGCTACATGGCGATCAACGCTCTGGCGCCGGAGATTCATTACGACGGCGCGCGCCTGCCGCGCTATGACGCCGTTATCCCCCGCATCGGCGCATCCGTGACGCAATACGGCACCGCGGTTTTGCGGCAGTTTGAAACGCTCGGAACCTTCTGCCTGAACGGGAGTGAAGGCATCACTGCGAGCCGCGACAAACTCTTTGCACATCAAATTCTTGCCCGCCATCGCCTAGAGATGCCGGCAACAGCCTTTGCGGCCTCTCCGAAAGACACACGAAGCTTGATGGAACTTGTCGGTGGCGCACCGATGATCGTGAAGCTGTTGGAAAGCACGCAGGGTAAAGGCGTCGTTCTTGCCGAAACCCGCAAAGCGGCTGAATCCGTGATCACTGCCTTTAGGGGCCTGCGCGCGAACTTTCTCGTGCAGCAATTTGTCAAAGAGGCCGCAGGCGAAGACCTCCGATGTCTGGTGGTTGGCAATAAGGTCGTTGGCACGATCCTGCGCACCGGAGCAGAGGGCGACTTCCGTTCAAATCTTCACCTTGGCGGAACAGCGAAACGTGTGAAAATCAGCAAGATAGAACGAGAGACGGCTGTGCGTGCTGCACGGGCCTTTGGATTGAATATTGCGGGTGTCGATATGCTGCGCTCCTCGGAAGGGCCGAAAATCCTTGAGGTCAATTCTTCGCCCGGATTGGAAGGCGTAGAAAAGGCCATGGCCAAAAACCTGGTCGCGCCGCTTTACGAGTTGATCGAAGCACGGGTGCGCCCTGCCCCGCTGCGCAAGATCAAAGCACAGGCGAATGTGCCTGCGGCTCTGGACGCTGGCGGGTGAATTCCCTATATCAACACTCAGGAATAGCCAGGTAAACAAATGACTCAGGATAATCAGCCCATCGAAGGCACGCCACTGATCGCGCCCTCCAGCACCGACCACCCGCTGCATGAAGCGGCCGTCGAAGCCTGCCGGAGCGTCTATGACCCTGAGATTCCGGTGAATATCTACGATCTTGGTCTGGTCTATACGATCGACATCAATCCCGAGAATGAGGTCAACGTAACCATGACCCTCACCGCTCCGGGCTGTCCCGTTGCCGGTGAAATGCCGGGCTGGGTGCAAGAAGCGGTGTCGGGTGTGCCCGGTGTGAAAACCGTGGACGTGGCGCTGGTGTGGGAACCCCCTTGGGGCATGGAAATGATGAGCGACGAAGCCCGGCTGGAACTGGGGTTCATGTAAGAGGCGGCCCTGCGGGCCAGTTTTTCTAAGTTTATTCGTTGCATCTGAGCAACCTAATTGATTTGCAAGCGCTGACAGCAACCTTTTTAGGTTGCATTTAGCGAAAAGCAACCTATTTTGGTTGCAAATGACGCAAATCAAGCAAAATATCTCCGTTTTGACAGGCGACATCGTTGGGTCTCGCAACCTCGGCTCGCGCGATTTGTCAAACTGTATTGACGCGCTCAGCAAGACTGCGCGCGCGCTTGAACAGTTCACCGGTGCCCCTTTTAATTTTTCGAGGCACCGCGGGGACGGATGGCAAGTTGCGTTGTCAAAGCCGGCGTTCACACCAAGAGCTGCCCTTGCTTTTCGCACGGGTCTGAAAGCTCTAGGCAAGCAATATGATAGCTACATTGGAATCGCATTTGGCACACACGCAGGTGCAATCCCAAGTGATCTGAACACTGCAATTAGCCAGCCTTTTGTCGATTCAGGTTTCGCTCTAGATCAGATCAAGGAAAGCAAAACCGAAACGCGAATGGTGTCCGCTGCGCTTGATGACAAAATCGAAACAATCCTGCCTCTTCTCGAACTCATCTACGATGGCTGGACAGAGCGTCAAGCGGAAGCAATTTACCTAAACTTAGTTTCAAATGGGTATTTCATAAATCAGCGCGCAAGCGAGCTGGGTATCACGCGGCAAGCACTTGAAAAGCGTCTTAAATCTGCTGGGTTAAATCGCTTGCAGAATTCGCTCCTAACCTGGGAACAAAACTGGGAAAAAAATGATGCTTGAAACCCTGATCGCGCTTTTTGCGGCGCATGTGCTGGCGGACTATGTGTTTCAAACCGGCAATATGGTCGCCCAAAAAGACAAGTTTCTCTACCTCACCCTGCATGGGCTAATCGTCCTCGCAACCGCTATCGTCGCGACCGGCAGTATTGCCGCGCCAATCTTTGTTTTGGCCGCGCTGCATTTGGTGACCGATGCCATCAAATCCCGTATTGAGGAAAGCATTGCGCCCCATCTTGTTGACCAACTCGTCCATTTGATCACCCTGATAGCCATCTCGGCCTATGCGCCCGATATTTGGAAAACGGGCATGTGGGCCGCTGCCCCAGCTTATGTCCCCCACATCCTGCTATTGGTGTCAGGCGCGATCTATGCGACGCGCGCCGGTGGGTTTGCCGTGGGCATTCTGATGGCTCCTTATGGACCGGAATTCTCAAAAGACAGCCTACCGGGTGGCGGCAAAATGATTGGATTGCTGGAACGCGGGTTGATTTACGTTCTGGTTCTTGCCGGTCTGCCGATTGGCATCGGCTTTCTGGTCGCGGCCAAATCCGTATTGCGGTTTGAGACAGCCGGTGACAAAGACCTTGCCGAAAACCGCAAACGGTCGGAATATGTTATTATTGGCACCCTGGCGTCATTTGGCTGGGCCATTCTGGTCAGCCTCGCGATTTTGTTCCTCTTGGCGCAGTTGCCAGCCCTTGGCATCGCCCTGCCCAAGCCCTAAATAGGCACCAAAGGAGCACACCATGTTCGGTATTCCAGGCAAACAGGCGGTCACACTGACCCCCGCCGCAACCAAGCAAATTGTCAAGCTGATGGAACGTGAAGGCCATCAGGGGCTGCGCATTGGCGTTAAGAAAGGCGGCTGCGCGGGCATGGAATACACCATGGAATACGTCGATGAAGTCAATCCATTGGATGAGACCATCGAACAAGACGGCGCGCGCGTGATGATCGCACCGATGGCGCAAATGTTCCTATTTGGGACCGAGATCGACTACGAAGTCTCTTTGCTAGAAGCCAGCTTTAAGTTCAAAAACCCGAATGTCACCGAGGCCTGCGGCTGCGGAGAAAGCATCAAGTTCGCGGATACGCAGTAGCTACTGCATATCGCGGTCAGCACTGTCGCTAAAGCTTCATCTCTCGTTGGTGCGGGAAGACGCCAGCTTTGATGTACGCCTCTTCCTCTGGCGAAGAGACACGCCCCAAGATGGCGTTGCGATGCGGATGGCGTCCGAATTGAGCAATAACTTTCCGATGTAAGCGCGGCTGGTCTGCCCCCCAACGGTAGGCGTCTTTCAGGTGCTCATGCACCTCCTCGATCTGGCGTTCGGCAATGTCAATCGCGACATCCAAATGCGCCAAGTGGTTCTTACATTCGCAATGGCACAACGCGATGGCGTACATGCTTTTGTACCAGACGTGCTCCAGCGCATCAAAGTGTCCGTTGCCTAGTCCTTCGAGTGCCAATGACAACGCCTTTGGATCGTTTTCAAACGCCTGGGGTGTTCCCGCCCAGACGGTGCGCGGGAATTGGTCGACAAGGATTATCAGCGCAAGTCGCCCGTGGGGCGTGTCTGCCCAATCGTCATAGGCACCCTTGGCGGCCTTTTCAGTGACATCCACAAACCGTGCCATGATTTCATCATTCGCCCCGCCCTGCATGCGCCATTTCCAAAGGTCCATATGCTGGTCCAGCGTGGGGTTGTCGCCATCCGGGAACCAAAACGAGAGGATCTCTTCTGGTGTGATTTCGTTTGATTGGGCCATCGCGTCCTCCCCCAAGGCCCTGATGTCCCTCCGACGCATGTGCCAAGGGATCTGTTATGCCTTCGTTTTGTCAATTAGAACATACTTCGCCGAAATCCCAAAACGTGCATTGGACTTCGGGAGGGTCAGGGAATGCGAACGTGTTAGCGCCACCACTTGACCCCGCGCGGCAATGGTCGCACAACGTGCTCAAACACATTCAAATGGATTTGGGAGCACGCATGCGCCGTAAACTTGCCGCCGGAAACTGGAAGATGAATGGCCTTGCCGCCGACCTCGCAGAACTTGACGCGATGAAACCTGCCGCAGCAACGCGCCAGACCGATGTATTGATCTGCACGCCCGCCACGCTGATCAGCCGCGCGGCAGAGGCCGTGTCAGGCAGTGCCATTGCCATCGGTGGGCAGGATTGTCACGTCAACGCCTCTGGCGCGCATACGGGCGACATCTCTGCTGCAATGCTGGCCGATTCCGGTGCTGGTTATGTCATCACGGGCCACTCTGAGCGCCGTGTGGATCATGGCGAAACCGATGCAGTGATCGCAGCGAAATCCGAAGCGGGCTATGCCAATGATCTGATTGCAGTGATCTGCATCGGTGAAAGCCTTGAAGAGCGCGAAGGCGGCCAGACTTTGGATGTTGTTGGCACCCAACTGAAGAATTCAACACCGGATGCCGCCACGGGCGCAAACACCGTGATCGCCTATGAGCCTGTTTGGGCGATTGGCACCGGCAAAGTTCCGACGCTTGAGCAAATTGCAGAAGTGCATGACTTTATCCGTGCAAAGCTGGTCGAGCGCTTTGGTGAAGACGGCAATGCCTTCCGTGTGCTTTATGGCGGGTCGGTCAAACCTTCGAATGCTCAGGACATCTTTGCGGTGTCAAACGTGGATGGGGCCTTGGTTGGCGGCGCAAGCCTGAAGGCAAGTGATTTCA
This sequence comes from Cognatishimia maritima, assembly GCF_900129685.1. Taxonomy (GTDB): domain Bacteria; phylum Pseudomonadota; class Alphaproteobacteria; order Rhodobacterales; family Rhodobacteraceae; genus Cognatishimia; species Cognatishimia maritima. Next base: position 339,911 of record NZ_FQWM01000001.1, read on the forward strand.
ACGCCATCATCGAAGCGCTCGACGCTGCTTAGGCGTTAACCACCTTATTGAAGCTTACAAAAAAGGCGCGTCAGAAATGGCGCGCCTTTTCTGCATATCGCAACTCGTCAGAATACGACGTTCATCATCACCATGGACACAACAAGGAAGAGGATCGTCATAATCCCGCCAGAACGGACGAAATCCGTCACCTTGTATCCAGCCGGCCCCATGATCAACGCATTGACCTGGTGGGTGGGGATCAGGAAGCTGTTTGAGGTAGAAATCGCGACAGTCAGCGCAAAGATGGCCGGATCACCCCCCGCAGCGAGCGCAATCGAGATCGCCAAAGGCACCAAAAGAACCGTCGCGCCGACATTTGACATTACCAGTGTAAAGATCGTCGCCAGAACCGCCACGCCAGTTTGCAGCGCCCAAAGCGGCCAGCCATCCAGCAGGGCAAGGATTTGGTGCGCAATCCATTCCGCTGTTCCGGTGCTTTGCACAGCCATGCCCAAGGGAATAAGGCTAGCTAAGAGGAACACCGTCGTCCAACTGACTGCCTCATAGGCTTCGTCGATATCTAGCACGCCGGTCAGGATCATGCCGACCGCGCCCGTCAATAGACAGAGCGACAGGCGAATGTCTGTAAACAAGATCATCGACAGCGCAATCACGAAGAAAAGCAGCGCGAAGCCCAGCTTGCGGGGGCGGAGTTCTTCGCGCGGGAAGTCCTGCGTCACAACGACAAAATCACGGTCACGGGTCAGGCGTGTGAGTGCCTCCCAAGTGGCATGGATCACAAGCGTGTCGCCCGCACGAAACGGAACTTCGCCGACGGCGGTGGGTGCGTGGTCCTCTGACTGAACATAGCTGAGGGTTTCATCATCGCGATGGATAGCCAAAAGCGACGCGCCATAGGTTTTTCGAAACAAAAGGTCATGCGCGCATTTGTCGATCACGCCAGACCCCGGTGGGATGACCATTTCGGCCACGCCGGATTTGGTTGCTGCATAGTCCTCTGCAAAAACATCAAGCTCTGTATGCAGTGTAAATCCCTGATCAAGCACCATTGTGCGCACTTCTTTACGCGGACCGAGGATCGCGAGACGGCAAGGCGTTTCAACAGGCGTCGAAATCACAGGTGCAAACCAGCGTTTGCCGCGAAGCGCGGAACCAATGATATAGACATGGTATTCCTGCATCAGCTCATCAAAGGTGCGGCCTTCGCATGGATGGCCAGCGGGGATCGAAATTTCATGAATATCCGTGTGCAAGCCATAGATTTTGCTAAGAAATTCTTTGAGCGACTGCGCGCTTGCTCCATCCCCTGACGTCTTGCCAGATGGCAAAACCCAGCGGCCGAAAACAACAAAATAAAGGATGCCAGTCGCAACAAGGCAAAGCCCAATCGGCGTCACGGAAAACAGCCCAAACATCTCCATCTGTTGATCTGCTGGAAGGCTGGCATTTGAGGCCAGTATTAGGTCATTCAGCAAAATCAGTGGTGAAGACCCCACCAAGGTCATCGTCCCGCCGAGGATTGCACAAAACCCCATGGGCATCAGAAGCCGCGACATAGGGATCTCGGTGCGCACCGATATACGGCTGACCACGGGTAAGAAAAGCGCCGCAGCACCTACGTTCTGCATAAAAGAAGAAATCACCCCGACAGTGCCAGAGATGATCGGGATGAGACGGCCTTCGGTTTTGCCCCCGCGCTTCAGGATCAAGGCCGCGACCTTGCTCATGATACCGGTCTTATCCAGTCCCGCCCCGATGATCATCACGGCAATGATCGAAATCACCGCGTTCGAGGCAAACCCGTCAAACAACCGGGTGACATCAGCAACGCTGGACGTCGCAGGGATTTGAGAGATCAGCCCAAGCAGCACCATGACCAAAATGGCGGCCAGGTCGATCCTAACAATTTCAGAAACAAAGAGAAAAACAGTGAAAGCCAGAAGTCCAAGGACCACCGACATCTCTAACGTAAGAGTAATAGATTCCAAACTGCGCGCCCTCCTAGCAATTTTATTACAATCACGAGAAACAATGAGCAACGCCAGTTCATGCAAAAAAGTAACAAAGCACGGAAATTCGGCTTGCATTCAGGAGGTGATTTGTAAATCTGACCACATGATAAAATTGTCTCAATCTCCGACTGAAGCCGCGTTTGTTCAAGACCCCTACCCGTTTTACGACGCCGCAAGACGGCAAGGTTCGGTGCATTATTGGGAAGACTATGACATGCATGCCGCGTTCAGCTATGCGACGGTGTCGATGCTGCTGAAAGATCGGCGGCTAGGGCGCGAAGCGCCGCCTGATCTTGCCAAACCGCCAGCGCCACACACCAAAGCCTTTTACGAGATTGAAGCGCATTCCATGCTAGAGTTGGAACCGCCACGACATACGCGTTTGCGCGGACTTGTCATGCGGGCCTTTACCAGCCGACGCATCCAAAACCTTGAACCAGAGATCGACGCGCTTTGCCGGGATTTGTGCGCAACCTTCCCCGATCAACCCTTTGACTTGCTTGAACATTACGCGACCAAAGTGCCCGTGATTATCATCGCGCGGATGTTGGGGGTGCCCGAGGATATGTGCGATCAACTGCTGCGTTGGTCCAACGCCATGGTGGCGATGTATCAAGCCTCGCGCACATATGACACTGAAGTCGCGGCGGCAAAGGCTTCGTCAGAATTCAGCGCCTTCATGCGCGACTATATCGAGATGCGGCGCGCCAGCCCGGCGGATGATTTGTTGACCGAACTGATCGCAGCCGAAGAAGACGGCGAACGGTTGACCACGGATGAGATGATCTCGACCTGTATCCTCTTGTTGAATGCGGGTCACGAGGCGACGGTGCACACCATCGGCAATGCAGTGAAAACGCTGCTTGAGAGTGGCGCGGACCTAACATGCCTTTCCCCAGAGCGTATTCAAACAACGGTCGAAGAACTGATCCGCTTTGATCCGCCGCTGCATATGTTCACACGCTATGCCTATGAACCGGTTGAGGTTGGCGGCATCACTTTGCAACCGGGGGATCAAATTGCGCTACTGCTTGGTGCTGCGAACCGTGATCCCGGGATGTGGGAAGATGCGCATGTGTTTAACCCGAACCGGGTGATTAAAACCAACATGGCTTTTGGGGCCGGACGGCATTTCTGTATCGGCGCGCCGCTTGCCCGCTTGGAACTGCAAGTCGCCCTGTCCGTGCTTTTTGAATGCTGCCCGAACCTGAAACTGACCGAGTCGCCGACATATGCAAATGTATATCATTTCCATGGGCTTACGCGCCTCATGGTCTCACGGTAGCGCAGCGCCCATCGCCGGGTTTCCAACGACCAAGTCATAGTGTTTGATAGACCGACTCTCGACCAATTCAGCTTCATCCGGCGCAATATGGGGGGATGTGTAGTCTTCGCCGACAAAGGCTTTTAGGGCGTCCAGATCTTCCCAAATCATCACGAAACTGAATTCTCTGGGGCTGTCTGGTCGGGCATCGCCCGGATAAACATCGACAATGCCAGCTGTGTTCCGCATCAGGGGAATGGCGATTTCATAGAAGAACTTCCTGAACGCCGCCTCTTTGCCCGGGTGCGTCACGACCTGAAAGATGCGCATAATCATAGGGGCCTCCACATTTGTGATGAGGCAAGCCTAACACATATTTTCTTAGTTCGAACTGGAGTGGCCTAAGGCGCGTCTGCCAGCGGCAGCATGGTGGTCGATTTGATCTCTTCCATGGACAAAAGTGCGGTCACATTATGCACCCGCACCTCAGAGATCAGAGCCTGATAAAACGTGTCATAGGCACGCGCATTGGCGACGCGTACTTTGAGGATATAGTCAATGTCCCCCGCCAGCCGATGCGCTTCCTGCACTTCAGGGCGATCCTGCAATGCTTTCAGGAACTTGGCCTGCCATTCTGCCTCATGTGCGCTGGTGCGGATCAGCACGAAAAAACACGCCTCAAACCCCAGAGCCTCTGCATCCAACAATGCGGTCTGTTGTTTGATAATTCCGCCTTCACGCAGCTTACGAATCCGGTTCCAAACTGGGGTCTTCGAAGACCCGACCCGCTTGGCAATTTCGTCCAAAGACAGCGCCGCATCCTGCTGCAACTCGTTGAGGATTTTCCGATCCATATCGTCTATTCGCAACGCCATCCCAATTTCCTCTCTATTCAGGAACATTCTATTCATCTGAAACCACTCATAGAACAAACGTTTCTATTTTTCCAGACATCTAGCGAAATACCGGAACAATTTCCTATATTGCACTCGAAAACAGTGATCAAGAGAAGAACAAATGCAACACTATCCCGTCTTTTTGTCCGTCAAAGGACAGCGCATTGCCCTTTCGGGCGGTGGCGAGGCGGCTGTGGCCAAGCTGCGTCTTCTGTTGAAAACTGAGGCCGAGATCGTCGTTTATGCGGCTGATCCGGTGGCTGAAATTCAAGACTGGGCGGCGCAAGGCAAACTCTCCCTGGTGCAGCGCGCCCTTGCGGCGGGTGATCTGTCGAGCGAAGTGCTTTTCTATGCAGCAGATGAGGACCATGCCGAGGACGCCCGTACCGCAGCTATCGCGCAGGATGCTGGCGTTCTGGTGAACATTGTCGACAACCTTGAAGACAGCCAGTTCATCACACCCGCGATTGTCGACCGTGACCCGGTGACCGTTGCAATTGGCACCGAAGGCGCAGCACCCGTGTTGGCCCGTGCAATCAAAGCCGACCTTGAAGAGCGCCTTTCACCAAACCTCGGCATGCTGGCCCGCGTAGGCAAGTCCTTCCGCAAGGCGGTGGACGCACTGCCCTTTGGTCGTGCACGCCGTGATTTCTGGGCCGATTACTATTTCAAGTCCGGTCCGCGGGTTGAAACCCAAGGCGAAGGCGCAGCGGCGCAGGCCTTGGATGAGCTGTTGTTCCAACATGTTTATGCCGATGCGCAGCCGGGCCACGTGGCTTTTGTTGGCGCGGGTCCGGGTGACCCGGAACTGCTGACCCTGAAAGCACGCAAAGCATTGGATGCTGCAGACGTTGTTATTTATGACCGTCTGGTTGCGCCTGAGATTCTGGAGCTTGCCCGTCGCGAAGCGAAGCTGATTGATGCTGGCAAAACCCCTTATGGGCAGCACACACCGCAAGAGCATATCAACGGCTTGATCGTGGAGCATGCTCTGCAGGGCCATTTGGTTGTGCGCCTGAAATCGGGTGACCCGACTGTCTTTGGCCGTTTGGACGAAGAACTGGACGCCTGCGATGCCGCGCGTGTGGCTTATACGGTTGTGCCCGGTATCACGGCGGCGTCTGCGGCCGTGGCGTCTATTGGCCAAAGCCTGACGAAACGTGGCCGCAATGCCAGCGTGCGTTTCCTCACGGGGCACGATGTTGATGGCTTTGCTGACCACGACTGGAGCGACCTTGCTGCGCCGGGTGCCGTCGCTGCGGTCTATATGGGCAAAAAAGCCGCCCGTTTCATGCAGGGGCGTCTGATCATGCATGGTGCTGATCCTTTCACCCCGATCACAATTGTGGAAAACGCCTCTCGCGCCGATCAGCGCGTGATTGGCTCCACACTCACAACCCTTCCACAGGATCTGGCGGACGCACATCTGACCGGCCCGGCACTAACTTTCATCGGTCTGTCGCCCCGTCGTGCCGCTGCCACCCTGACCAAGTTTCAACAACAGGAGCTCGCCTGATATGGCCCGCGCTTTCACACCTAAAGTCGTCACCGCAAACCACCTTCTGGAAGGTGACGTGATCTATATGACGGCCTCTGGCGATTGGACCCGCGACCTCGCGGAGGCAGAGCTATTGACCGACGAAGCTGTGGCAGATGAACGTCTGATCGCAGCGCAACAGCAAACCGCCGTCACCGTGGGGGCCTACCTCGCAGACGCTATAGCAGGCGACGATGGGCGCCCTGCTCCAACCCACTTCCGCGAAGAGTTCCGCCGCACCGGCCCATCGAACTACTTCCACGGCAAACAGGCAGAGGCATAATCATGTATCAGTACAACGAATTTGACAGCGCCTTCCTCGCAGAACGCAACCGCCAGTTCCGCGCACAGGTTGAACGCCGCATCGACGGCTCCTTGACTGAGGACGAATTCCGCCCGCTGCGTCTGATGAATGGCCTGTACCTGCAATTGCACGCCTACATGCTGCGCGTCGCGATCCCTTACGGCACGCTGTCCTCTGATCAGATGGACACGCTCGCGGTGCTGGCTGAGAAATGGGACAAAGGCTATGGCCACTTCACCACGCGTCAGAACATCCAGTACAACTGGCCAAAGCTGAAAGACGTGCCAGACATGCTGGACGAGCTGGCCAAAGTGAACATGCATGCCATCCAGACATCCGGGAACACGATCCGGAACGTGACCGCTGACCATTTCTCTGGCGCGGCGGCGGATGAAGTGGCTGATCCCCGCCCTATCGCAGAGCTGATCCGCCAGTGGTCTACAGACCACCCGGAATTCCAAGCGCTGCCACGTAAGTTTAAAATCGCCGTCTCTGGCGCGATCAACAACGACCGTGCAGTGATCAAGGCACACGACATCGGCATCTACATCGTCGAAAACGATGCCGGAGAACTGGGCTATCAGATCGTGGTTGGTGGCGGCCTTGGCCGGACACCAATGATCGGCAAAGTTCTGAAAGACTTCGTCACACAGGAAGACCTGCTGTCTTATCTTGAAGCGACTGTGTCTGTCTGGAACCTGCTGGGTCGCCGCGACAACAAATATAAAGCGCGCATCAAGATCACTGTGCACGAGCACGGCATCGAAGAAATCCAACGTCGTGTCGAGGAACGGTTCGCCCTGATCCGCCCGACGTTCCAAGGCTTTGACGTAAAGCTTCTGGAAGAGATCAAAGAGCATTTCGCAAGCCCTGCTTTCCGCAGCGCGTCCACCGACGCCTATGAAGCGGCATACAACGCAGACCCGCTGTTCCGCAGCTGGGTGGATACCAACCTTGCCGCGCACAAACAGGACGATTATGCGATTGTCACCATCTCGCTGAAGAAACATGGCGCAACACCGGGTGACGCCTCTGCTGCGCAGATGCGTGTGATGGCGGACATCGCGCGCAACTATGCCCACAATGAACTGCGCATCAGCCATGAGCAAAACGTGATCCTGCCGCATGTCCACAAATCGGACCTGCCAGACATCTACGCCGCGCTGAAAGAAGCCGACCTGCACACCGCAAACATCGGCCTGATCTCGGACATCATCGCTTGCCCGGGCATGGACTACTGTGCGCTGGCAACCGCGCGCTCTATCCCAGTGGCCGAGCAGATCGCAGAGCGTTTTGACGAGCTGAAAATCGAGCACGACATTGGTCACGTGCAGATCAAGATCTCTGGCTGCATCAACGCATGTGGTCACCACCACGTCGGCCATATCGGCATTCTGGGTCTGGATCGCGCAGGCGTTGAAAACTACCAGATCACTCTGGGGGGTGACGCAACCAACACAGCAGCCGTTGGCCAGCGTGTTGGGCCGGGTTTTGCCTATGATGAGATCGTGCCAGCAATTGAACGCATCATTGAAGGCTACCTTGAAATGCGTGAGAGCGCCGATGAAACCTTCATCGAGACTTACCGCCGCGTCGGTCTGGATGCGTTCAAAGGTTACATCTACCCAGAGGCGCGGGCCAATGCCGCATGATCAGGTGAACAGCCAATCGGCGTTCACACCTATTTCCTTTAACGAGAACGCTGCGGCGGACCCGTTGAAAGAGAAGGTTGAGCAGCTGAACGCGCGCTACAAACACCACTCGGCCACCGCCGTGCTGGACCGTGCGCTGAAAGATCAAGACGTTGGCAAGCTTGCCCTCGTCAGCTCGTTTGGGGCCGAAAGCGTGGTGCTGTTGCACCTCGCGGCCATGGTGGATCGCAATATCCCGGTGCTGTTTGTCGACACCGAGATGCTGTTTGCCGAAACCCTAGAGTACCAGATTGAACTGGCGGATCGGCTGCACCTGCAGAACATGCAGATCATCCGTGCAAGCGAAGTCACGCTTGAGGCGGAAGATCCCGACGGCACCCTGCATCAGCGCGACACCGACGCCTGCTGTTCTTTGCGCAAGACGCGTCCCCTACAAAAGGCGCTGCGCGGTTACGATGGCTGGATCACGGGCCGCAAGCGCTTTCAGGCGGGCACGCGCGCCGCGCTTGAGTTCTTTGAGGTCGAAGACTTCACAGGTCGCATCAAGGTGAATCCACTGGCGCATTGGGCACCAGAGGACATCAAGGCCTACATGGAAGAAAACAACCTGCCGCGCCACCCTCTAGTGGCCAAAGGCTATCCATCCATTGGCTGTGCGCCCTGCACCAGCCCAGTAAAACCGGGCGAAGACCCACGCTCTGGCCGCTGGCGCGGTCAAGACAAAACCGAATGTGGCATTCATTTTGAAAACGGCAAAATGGTGCGCAAAGGAGTAAACGCATGACTGTGATTGTCACCGATAGCGGCTTTGCAGCCGATGACTGGACCGAAGGCTTTGTCGCTTTGTCCAATGAAGGCGAAGCGGCCAATGATATCAAAGCGCTGGACCTGCCGTCTGATGTCTTTCCAGAAACGCTTGGCAATATCATTCCCAACGTTGATTTCATCCGCGTCGACTTCCCAAGCGCTGCTGATGGCCGTGGGTTCACCATAGCACGTCAATTGCGCCTGATGGGTTTCAAAGGCCGGCTGCGTGCCAAAGGGCACGTTTTGGCCGACCAATATGCGATGGCGCGTCGCTCTGGTTTTGACGAGGTGGAAATTTCCGATGATCTGGCTGCACGCCAGCCTGAGGACCAATGGCAGTTCCGCGCGGACTGGCAGGCGCATGACTACCAAAACCGGCTGCGCGCAAAAGTAGAAAGCTGACGGACTGAGCCAAGGCAGACATGTGCACACTGGACATGTCTGCGTTGCAGAGATTGGACCTGTCAAAACCTGTAGAACCTGATAGATGGAGGGCGGAAATTTCCGCCCATTTGCACGATGAACGAGCTGACCAAAGTGACCGAAGCACCTGCTGTAGAAGCGAAAAAACCCGTCCTGCCTGACGCGCAGACCGTGACCGAAGTGAAACATTGGACAGACCGCCTGTTCTCTTTCAAATGCACGCGCCCTGCGTCCTTGCGGTTCCGCTCTGGCGAATTTGTGATGATCGGCCTGATGGGCGATCCGCACCCAGAAACCGGCAAGCAGAAACCCTTGCTGCGCGCCTACTCCATCGCGTCCCCTTCTTGGGATGAGGAAATGGAATTTTATTCAATCAAGGTACAAGACGGCCCGCTGACATCTAAGCTGCAGCACATCAACGTTGGCGATGAAATCATCCTGCGGCCAAAACCAGTTGGCACATTGGTGCATGACGCTCTGATCCCGGGCAAACGCATCTGGTTCTTTGCGACCGGCACCGGTTTTGCGCCTTTCGCATCGCTGCTGCGCGAGCCAGAGACCTATGAAAAATTCGATGAAGTCATCATCACGCACACCTGCCGCGAAGCAGGAGAGCTGGTTTATGGTGCAGAATTGATCGAAAGCCTGAAACACGACGAATTGCTGAACGAGGTGATCGGCGAAGGCTTCTGGAAGAAGATCAAATACTACCCAACGACAACGCGCGAAGAGAGCCCAAAGATGGGCCGCATCACTGACCTGATGCGCTCTGGCGAGGCGTTTGAGGATCTGGGCGTAGAACCGCTGAACCCAGACACCGACCGCGCGATGATTTGCGGCAACCTGGCGTTCAACCTTGAACTCAAGGACCTCTTTGAAAACACCTATGGTCTGGAAGAAGGTGCCAATTCCAAACCCGCGCATTACGTGGTCGAGAAAGCATTCTTGGACTGATCTTATTATATACGAACGATGCAAGCGCCGCTTTGATACAGTCAGAGCGGCGCTTTTGTTTTCAGACTAGGCACGTTCTGCACGTCTAAGCGGCGCGGACACCCAAACACCCGCAACAGGCCCCATCGCCAAAAGGACCATGACAGCAGGCCAACCCGCTATCGCCGCAATGCTTGGCGCGATCTGAACCGTCAGCGCGGTTAACAGAAAACCGAGCGAGGCTTGTAAGGTCAAAACCGACCCCGCGATCTCAGCGGGTGCGTAATCGGCGACGATTGCAGAAAACTGCGGTGAATCCGGCACCACAGCAGCCCCCCAAAGGATCAAAAGCGCGAAGGTGATCCAGACAGGGCCACCAAAGGTCAAAGCAGTCAGCAGCGCTGCTGTGCCCGACAGGATCAAAGCGGTAGCGGCAACATGGGCTTTGCCAATTCGATCCGCCAAGACGCCTCCCAGGGCGCAGGCAGGCGCTGCGGCAATGATGCAGAGAAATGCCGCAAGCTTTCCAAGAGCCTGTGCGTCCTCTTCCGGCATCGATGCCGAAAAGGAAATTGCGGCAAAAACACCGACCCATGACCAAAAGGCGATGAATTCCCACATGTGGCACAGATAGCCAAGGATCGCGCGACGGAGCTGCGGCATCTGCCACGCCACATAAAGAGCGCGGCTGTCGAACCGGGCCGCACGCACGTGGTGAGGGCCGAGTTGGGTCAGTAATGCCGCTGCTGCCCCAAGCAAGGCCAACCCTGACCCCATCCAAAGCGCAAGCCGCCAGTCTGTCCCGCCGATCCACGCCATCAAATAGGGGGCCGCCTGCCCGATCACCAGCGCACCCACCAAGGTGCCCATCAAGGTTCCGCGTCGGGTCACACTCCAGCCGACGGCGATCTTCATCGACAAGGGCCAGGTGCCCGCCATGGCGATGCCTGATAAAAAACGTATGATCCCGGCAGCCGGTGTCCCAATGGGAACAAAGATAAAGATTGCGTTCAGGACTGCGGTGACCGTGGCGCAAACCGCAAAAACGTGGCGAGGATCAAAGCGGTCAGGCACACCGCTGATGGCAAACCCCATCGCACCAAGAGCAAACCCCGCAGGCACAACGGAGGATAAAAGGGCCAGTTGCCCGTCCTCTAGCCCCGCTTCGCGCGCCATATCCGGAATGACTGCTGCACCCATGAACCAAAGAGACATCCCGGCCATGGTCGCAAATAGCAACAAACCTATGCTGCGCGTCGTCTGAAATGTGGAGGTTGTCGCCATTTGTGGCCAGCTTGCCGCGCAGATGGCTCCGGCGGCAAGCGAATTATTGTTTGGGTATACGTGCCCTGTTACGACGCAGCGCTCAGCGCCAATTGCAGACGTTTTTCAAGCTTGCCGAGTTTCAAAGCCGACGACTGCATCTCGGAGCGTAGTCCGCACATTTCGATCAACAGGGCGGACACGTCTTCCGGGATATGGATTTCGCCTTCGGGCGCTTCGATCCCATCGCCATTGCTGGTCAGAAGCCAGCCCAAGGAGACGCCCAGAATACCAGACAGCATTTGCAACCGATTGGCGCGCGGTTCGCTGGTATCGTTTTCCCAAGAAGCCAAAGTCGAGGTCTTTACCCCAATGCTCTTGGCCAGTTGTTTTTGGCTGAGGCCAAGATTGGTACGCGCGGCTGCCAAGCGATCTCCGAAAGTTGCTGCGCGATCATCAAACCAGCCTGTTTCAGTCGTCATAAAATTCTCCATTGTCGTCTTTTGGTTGAGCGGACGCCTATCAAACTAAGAGAGAAATGTGAAATTTCCATCGTGAGGCCAAAAATCCCCGCGTTTTTTGCAAGCTCCAAGGCACAAAAAAACCGCGCCGTTTCGGGCGCGGTTTGATGTGTTCATTGCGATGCGATCTTAAAGATCAAGCGCAGTCTTTACTTGTTCCAGTGCAGCTTTCAGCAGATCTGGATTGTTTTTTGCAGCCTCAACCGCTGTCGTCAGAGTCGCTTTCTGGACCGCGTTAAGATTAGACTCTGCAATCAGTTCCGCAACTTTGTTCATATCAAAGTTTTCAACTGTCAGCAGTTCGGCATCGGTCATCTCTGCCTCAGCGACCATATTTGCGTCGGCCTCTGCGTCAATCGCAGTTTCAGAGGTCTCTGTTGTCTCTTCTACGGCCTCAGCGGTGTCGCTTGCGACGTCTTCGGTCGCCTCGGCTGCGTCGTTGACCATATCAGCTGCAGCGCCTTCAACTTGGTTCAGGACATCGGTCGCAGTCTCAACTGCGTCATTCACCATTTCTTCGGCTTTTTCTTCGACGGCCTTCAAGGTTTCTTCGGCCTCTTTCTTGGCCTCTTCAACCATTTCCTCGGCTTCTTCTTTCAGCGCTTCAACCGCGTCCTCAGCCGTCTCAATTGCGTCTTCGCTGGCTTCTTCAACCGCCTCAACGGCTTCGACCGCTTCTTCTTCGACGGTGGTTTCGGCAGGCACAACAGGCTCTGCCATCTCTGCTTCTTCTTTGCCGCCAAAGGCGAAAATACCGACAGCAATCACAACCACTGCAAGCGCAACCCAAATCAAATTTTTCATGGACATACTCCCAAGTCCTTCTGGTCACCGGATTCTGGTGACCCTTAACTATATCTCATCAATTGACGCTGATCTGCGGAAACAACAAGCGGAAAGTCTGCCAAATTGGCGCAGAACCGCCGATTAACCGCTTGAACCGGCACAGTCTCGCATATAGGTTCCATCCTCAAATCTGCTAATTATTGAAGGAAGAAAACCATAGCCCGCAGACCGCACAACGCGCCTCCAACGCGCGAAACTGGCCCTCGAATCAATGATCGCATCCGTGCCTCCGAAATCCGCCTGATTGGCGCAGATGGGGAAAACGTAGGCGTGGTTCACCCGGCAAAAGCCATGCAGATGGCCGCTGACGCTGAACTTGATCTGGTCGAAATCTCGCCCAATGCCAACCCGCCCGTCTGCAAGATCATGGACTATGGTAAGTTCAAGTACGAACAGCAGAAACGCGAATCCGAGGCGCGGAAAAAACAGACCACGATTCAAGTGAAAGAGGTCAAATTCCGCCCGAACACCGACACGCATGACTATGAAGTCAAAATGCGCAACGTGGTGAAGTTCTTGGAAAAAGGCGACAAGGTCAAAGTGACCCTGCGCTTCCGTGGCCGTGAAATGGCGCACCAGAACCTGGGTCGCGAATTGCTAGAGAGAGTGGCCGAGGACACCAAAGAACTTGGTAAAGTCGAAAACTGGCCGAAAATGGAAGGCCGCCAGATGATCATGCTGATAGGTCCGCTTCCGAAGTAAGCGCTGCTTTTAGACGATTTGAAAACCCGGCCATGTGCCGGGTTTTTTGATATGTGATCCCCAATCTTGACGAGATTGTTGAGCTTACTCGCATTTAGAGAATTATCGCCTGAGATGCTCGGAGCTCTTGCTAATTCGCATGTCGCCATTGCCCGAGACTCTTAAGGAAAAACCCTGCCGCGACTCTCTGGCATACCCATTTCAATCCAGCGTTCGATCAGGGCAATCTGATCTTCTGACAGGGCGCGGCTTAGGAAGGGCATGCGCGGCGCAATTTCCCCACGTAATCTGCGTATCAAGATGCTCGCTTTCGGGTCTCCCTTCTTCAAAACAACCCCCTGTGCGCTCCCTCTCATCAGAGCGGCGTAGTCATCAAGTCGCAACCCCTTGGTCGCACCGGACACCGCCGAGTGGCACATAACGCAGCGCTCCTGAAAAATCGCACTGACATCGCCCCACACCGGTGCGGCAATTTCCTCTGCCACTGTCGTAAGCGGCGCAGATACCAGAGCAATCACAGCGAGTGCAGATTTCAAAGTTATGCGCTTGCCTGCCACCTTCGCTCCCCCTGTCGAGCTTCCCAAATCGATTACGAACGATAGCTGATCCATCAATCATGAGCGAAGAATTTCTGATCAGATTTTATGTTATGATGAAACTGACGACTCAAGCATACCGCTTGAAGTTGTCAAACAAAGGGAGGTGAAAATGAAGAATCTGCTAGTTACGGCGATGTTTTGCGCCATTTTCCCGATTTCTGTTTTGGCCGAAGATGTTGACTTGGATGAAATGCGCGCCAGCGTCGAGAAATACAAAGACATCAATGTCGCTTTGGCCGACGGCTATATTACGCCCGACAATCACTGCGTTTCGGCGGAAGGCGAAGGTCTTCCTGCCGAACTTGGCGGCATGGGTATTCACTATATCCATCCCGCGATGTTGAAGATTACGGGCACCGACCCGCGTGTAGATGGCGAGTCGACCTACACCGATTGGTCGCAACCTTCGGTCCTGATCTACGAGCCGCAAGCTGACGGTTCATTAGAACTGGTCGCTGTCGAGAACCTCGTGTTTGAGGCGGCATGGGAAGCCGCCGGTATGGGCGAGCCACCCGTCTTGAATGGGCGGACCTGGGACCATATGGCGGATGACCCGGCGACAGAAGGCGATGAAGCGCATGGGTTTATGCCGCACTACGACCAACACGTTTGGCTGTTCCGTGAAAATCCTTTGGGCGTTTTGATGCCGTTCAACCCGAATGTCACCTGTGAACACGCGATGCACTAACAGGTATCTCTGAAAATTTAGACCACCCGAGGCGCCTTTTTGGCGCCTCGATCTCTTTAAACGTCAATTTGCCAAAAACGGCGTCAATAGGTGTCGATCTGCGGCGCCTGACAGGTGATCTCATAGTAAGGCGCTTTGTCCTTCACAAAAATATGCCGCCCCATGGTCAGGTCGCTTGAATCATCAAGACACCCTGCCCCGACAGACATGTGGTCTTCTTTCAACATGCGGTAAAACAGGCTTGAGCCGCATTTCGCGCAGAACCCGCGCTCTGCCCAGTCAGAGGATTTGTACCAAGTCAGCCCTTCATCACTGACAAAGGTGAAATCATCTTTTGAGGCCGTTGTAGAGGCCCAGAAATGCCCGCTTGTGCGGCGACATTGGCCGCAATGGCAGGCGGTCACGGTTGACCTCAGATTTTTCACCTCAAAACGTACAGAACCGCATTCACATTGCCCGCTGTGCATGGTCAGCCCCTCCCCTAATCTGCAGATCGAACTTCCCTCGAAAACAACGCAACCTCAAGGAGAATTTTCGGATGCTCCACTTTCATTCACCCTTTTGGTTGACTGAATGCGACTCACATGTTATTCACCCATATGGTTGAACGAAAGGATCAGACCCAGCTCACAGAAATCATGAAGGCCGCCAGCGACCCGACACGTCGCGCCCTGCTGACGCTGCTCGCACAGCATGGACCTAGCCGTGTCACCGCCTTGGCCACGCATTTCGACATGAGCCTCAATTCCGTCTCCAAACACATCAAGGTGCTGGAGAAGGCCGGGCTTGTTGTGCGCCGCACCGAATGGCGCGAGCACATCATCGAAGTGCAGATGGAGCCCCTGCGCCTCATCGACATGTGGTTTGACGAGTTGCGTTCGATCTGGGCCATGCGCCTTGAAGCGCTGGATCAAATTTTGACAATGGAGACTGCCAATGACGACGACTGACATCAGAACCGACCTGAGCCTTTCGGTGGACCGCGTGATCGCTGCTGCCCCTGAGAAAGTATTCAATGCCTGGCTGAACCCAGAGATGCTGGCAAAGTTCATGCGCCCTGGCCCGGACATGGGTGCGCCGGACGTAAAAAACGATGCCCGCGAAGGTGGTGGCTTTGAAATCATTATGAAGGCCGGAGATCAGGATCTCCCCCATCGCGGCACCTACAAAAAAATCGATCCGCACAGCCAGATTGTATTCACTTGGGAAAGCGCCTTTTCACCTTCGGAATCCGAAGTCACGCTGGACATCCGGCCAGAAGGCGACGGCAGCCATATCACGCTGACCCACGTGACCTTCTATGACGAAGAGAAGCGCGACAACCATCAGGGCGGCTGGACACAGATCCTGGCAACGCTTGACGAAACACTAACGGCCTAACCCAGCACCGGAGGGACAATCATGGAAACCGAAGCACTGAATTGGACAGCCGTTCTGGTCGGCACGGTCGCAGCTTTTATCGCGGGTTGGGTTTATTACAGCGTCAAACCGATCCGCGTCACTTGGGCCGAGGGCTCTCGTATCAGCAGCGAACCACCAGAGCGCATGCCGATGATGGCCATGGTTCTGCAAGTTGTCGGCCTGTTTCTGCTGGCACTTGTGGTTGGCGTAACGGCACAGACCAGCGCTTTGTTCACGGCAATCTTTGCCATTCTGGCAACATCCGCGATGGTGATGGCGCAAGACGCGTTTTCGCAGAAAACCACAGCCGCAATTGTGCTGGATGGCGTTTACGTGGTGCTGGCCGGGGCGATTATGATTGTCTGTCAGGGCATTTTCTAAGACTTAGCGATAACCGGTATCAAAGCCCGCCCTAATCGACGGGCTTTTTCTTTGACCAGCGCTGCAAACCCTCTGGAACCGATCCGCCAACCGGTGTAATCGGCAAGGCATGACCCAAAGCCTGACGATTGCCCGCCCCGACGATTGGCACCTGCACCTGCGCGATGGCGCTATGTTGCAAGCGGTGCTGCCTGAAACCGCGCGCCATTTTGCGCGTGCGATCATCATGCCAAACCTCGTGCCGCCGGTCGTGACAGGCGCGCAGGCCGCTGCTTACAAAGACCGCATTATGACCGCCCTGCCTGATGACATGTCCTTTGAACCGCTGATGGTGCTTTACCTCACCGAAGATACCGACCCCGCCGACGTTGCTGCGGCACATGCGTCGGGTCTTGTGAAAGCGGTAAAGCTTTACCCGGCTGGCGCGACCACAAACTCTGCGTCCGGCGTGCAGAACTTTGACAAGGTCCGCCCGGTGCTGGAAACCATGGCCGAAATTGGCCTGCCACTGTGTGTGCATGGCGAAGTCACCAACCACGATGTTGACATCTTTGATCGCGAAGCAGTGTTCATTGACCGTGTGCTGGATCCAATTCGCAAAGCAACGCCCGAACTGCGTGTTGTGATGGAACACATCACCACCAAAGACGGCGTCGATTACGCGAAATCGGGCGGCGACAACTTGGGCGCAACGATCACGACGCACCACTTGATCATCAACCGCAACCACATCCTCGCCGGTGGGATCAAACCGCATTACTACTGCCTGCCAGTTGCAAAACGCGAACAGCACCGTCTGGCTTTGCGAGAGGCCGCCACCTCGGGCGACAAGACCTTCTTCCTTGGCACAGACTCTGCGCCTCATACGGACGCCAACAAACTGCTGCCCTGCGGCTGCGCCGGTTGCTTTACGGCGACAAACACGATGGCGCTGCTGGCACATGTCTTTGAGGAAGACGGCGCGCTCGACAAACTCGAAGGGTTTGCCTCCAAACACGGCCCGGCCTTCTACGGCCTGCCTGTGAATGAAGACACGATCACCCTGACCAAAAACGAGACCGCAACTGTCTTTCCAGAGAAAATCGAAAGCGGAGACGGCCCCGTTACCGTCTTTGATCCAGGCTTTCCCGTCTTTTGGGATGTGACCTGAGCCCTTTCATCTTTCCCAAAATACTCAAACATCAACGCTGCCACGCCCACACCGCCAAAGGAACGCACCATGATCCCGACCAGCTACCCCACAAAAGAAGAAATCGCCCGTTTGACCGCGCGCATGCTGCTGGAGATCAAGGCCGTCAACTTCAACACCAAAGAGCCATTCATTCTGGCCTCTGGCCTGCCAAGCCCGTCATATATCGACTGCCGCAAGCTGATCTCCTATCCGCGTATCCGCAGTACGTTGATGGATTTTATGACCGTGACTGTGATGCGCAACGCAGGCTTTGAAGCCTTTGACAATATCGCGGGTGGCGAAACAGCGGGCATTCCATTCGCGGCATTGGTGGCCGAACGTATGGCCCTGCCCATGACCTATGTGCGCAAAAAGCCAAAGGGGTATGGCCGCAATGCGCGGATTGAGGGCGACATGAGTGAAGGCCAGCGTGTCCTGCTGGTGGAAGACCTGACCACCGATGGCGGCTCCAAACTGTCCTTTGTGGATGCAATCCGCGAAACCGGCGCGACCTGTGGCCATACGGCAGTGATTTTTTACTACGACATCTTCCCCGAAACGACCAAAACACTGGGCGATCATGGGGTTGAACTGCACTACCTCTGCACTTGGTGGGATGTTCTGGCCGAAGCCCGCGCTCAGGAAGCCTTTGATGCCGAAACCTTAAACGAGGTTGAAACCTTCCTGAACGATCCGCGCGCGTGGCAAGAAGCCAATAAGCAAGATTAAAGCTGTGGATAGCTTGTGCACAACTTGGCGGTTCGATTGATTCGAATCGCCGAGTATGTGATACATCTGGCCCAAGCAGACCAAATGACTACCAAATATAGACAAAGATTACCGTTGCTCTACCAAGCAGCGGATCAGTCCACAGATTCGTCCTCGGGTTATTCACAGAGATTTCCAGATTTGAGGACGCCCAAAAACCCGCTATCAAAGCCTCGTTGGGGGCACGCGGATAAAACAAGACCCGCGCAAAAAAAATCCGGGGAGCAGTATGAACGAGCTAGCAACGATAAAATCCGGTGTCCCCGAGGCCATCAATGGTGGACAGGCGCAAGACGGCGATCCAATGCCGCACTCCATCGAAGCCGAACAGCAGCTTCTGGGTGCGATCCTAACCAATAACGATATCTACGATCGTGTGGCGTCTGTTATTAACGCGTCGCATTTCTATGATCCGGTCCATGCCCGGATTTACGAAGTCGCCGCCGCGCGTATCGCAAAGAACAATCTGGCGTCGCCAGTGACCCTCAAGGCGTTCTTGGAAGACGACGAAGGTCTGAAAGAACTTGGCGGTCCCGCTTACTTGGCACGGCTGGCCGCCTCTGCGATCTCTGCCTACGCGGCCAAAGACTATGCCCAGATGATCTATGATATGGCCATTCGCCGGGAACTGATCGGGTTGGGACACGATATTTCCAGCCGCGCGCAGACCATGGATGTGGCCGAGGAACCACGCGAGCAAATCGTACAGGCAGAACAGGCACTTTATAAACTGTCTGAGCAGGGCAAGACCGACAGTGGTTTCGTCTCTTTCTTGAAAGCGGTGACACAAGCGGTAAATACGGCCAACGCAGCCTACCAACGCGATGGCGGTCTTGCCGGCGTTTCCACGGGGTTGATCGATCTGGACAAGAAACTGGGTGGTTTACACCCGTCCGATTTGCTCATCCTCGCGGGACGCCCTTCGATGGGGAAAACCTCGCTCGCAACCAACATCGCTTTTAACGTCGCCAAGGCCTACAAGAAGGGCATTCGTCCGGATGGGACCGAAGGGACCATTCAAGGTGGTGTGGTCGGGTTTTATTCACTTGAGATGAGTTCTGAGCAGCTTGCCGCGCGTATTCTGTCCGAGGCGTCCGAAGTGCCCTCGGAACAGATCCGCCGCGGCGACATGACCGAACAAGAGTTCCGTCGTTTCGTCGATGCCGCAAAAGCGCTAGAGGCCTGCCCGCTTTATATCGATGACACGCCAGCGCTACCGATTGCGCAGTTGGCAGCGCGCGCGCGCCGCCTCAAGCGCACGCATGGTCTGGACCTGTTGATCATCGACTATTTGCAGCTCTGCCGCGGCACAGCGGACAACCGGGTGCAAGAGATCGGTGAGATCTCCATGGGGATGAAAGCCATCGCCAAAGAGTTGAACATCCCGGTGATCGCACTGTCCCAGCTGTCTCGTGGCGTCGAAAGCCGCGACGACAAACGCCCGCAACTGTCTGACCTGCGGGAATCAGGATCGATCGAACAGGATGCTGACGTTGTGATGTTCGTCTTCCGCGAAGAATACTACAAAGAGCGTGAAAAACCCGGTGAACATGATCTAGAGAGAATGGCTGCCTGGCAGGAAGAGATGGAACGCCTGCACGCCAAGGCCGAAGTCATCATCGGCAAACAGCGCCACGGCCCGATTGGCACCGTCGACCTGAGCTTTGAAAGCCGCTTCACCCGCTTTGGCAACTTGGTGAAACCTTGGCAGCAAGAACCGGAGTATTAATGGCGCCAACAAAGAGGCCGCGTCTTATCTTGCACGTTGGCCTCCAAAAAACCGGCACCACGACCATCCAAAGCTTCCTAAAGTCCGCAAACGAAGCATTGGGAGACGCCGGTTTTCACTACCTGCACACGGGCCGCACACACATCGCGCATAACGCCATGATCCCGATGATCCGCAAAGGTCGCGGGCCCGGGATGGCGAAAAGACTTATTGCGGAAATCGAACAACATAAGGGCAAAGTCAATGTCATTTCCTCAGAGATGTTCTTCAGAGGATTTATCGCCGACTATTTTGCAGCCAATTTTCCATCAGAGCTTTTGAAAGACACGCGCGTCGTCGTTTATTTGCGCCGGCAAGATAAATACGCCGAAGCAATGTGGAAGCAACGCGTTAAGAATGGGCGGTTTCAAGGCACACCACAAGAGTATGTGTCCGAACACAAATCCCTGAATTTCAAATCGAAGCTAGATCGATTTTCCGAAGTATTTGGAGATAATAACATTGTGGTCCGTCCTTTCGAGCGCGCCCAGTTTCCAGGTGGTAACGTCCTAAGGGACTTTGCTGCTCTTTGTGAAATACCAGACGAGTTGGTTGGAAATTTTGAAAACCCTGCCTCAAACGCGACATTGAGCAAAGAGGTCACAGAGGAGCTTGGCCGACTAAGACGGTCCGAAGCCGATATTAACACGCGGCAGGTAATCCGAACACTTGGGCGGATACGCCCAGAGGGCGCCATCAGAAGCGGTGATTGCTATGCACTCGATGAACGCAGAGCATTGATGGCGCGCTTTGCGGAAAGCAACGAGGCGATCAAAGAGCGCTATTGCCCTGAATTGCCGCAACTCTTTGACACCACTGATTTGGAAAACCCGGACGCCTACCCAATTGTAAGCGCCGCGTTAAGACGTCAGCGGGTCAAGCAAGCGAAAGAAGCCATCGAACGGGCTTTATCAGAAATGAAAAGGCTTGCAGGCTAATCTGAAAAATGGCCACGCCCACTTAAAAATCACCCAAATCCCAAGCCACCTCTTGACCTACCCTCTGCTAGGCTTCAACTAACCCGCATGGCTACTGCAACCCTTACGATTGATCTTGCTGCGCTGGTGCGGAACTGGCAGGCATTGGACGCAAAAACAGACTGTGAAACTGCTGCGGTGATCAAGGCCGATGGCTACGGTCTTGGTGCAGCGCGCGTGGCGCAGGCTTTGGCGCATGCGGGTGTGCGCAAATTCTTTGTCGCCGCGACCGAGGAAGGCGCCGAGGTGCGCCAAGCACTAGGTCCGGGGCCAGAAATCAATGTGTTTTCAGGTCATATGCCGGGTGACACCGATATGATCAACGATCTGCAGCTGACACCGATGGTGAATTCCATCGATCAGATGCTGCGCCATGTTGAAAGCCTACCTGGACGACCTTTTGGCGTGCAGCTTGACACAGGTATGAACCGCCTCGGGATGGAAGCGGCTGAATGGGCTGCTGTGCGAGAGATCGCAGAAGGTCAGAACCCAACACTGATCATGTCACACCTCGCTTGTGCCGACGCGCCAGATCACCCAATGAACGTCCAGCAGTTGCAGGCTTTTACCGAAATGACCGAAGGCGTGACGGCGCCACGCAGTTTGGCGGCGACTGGGGGAATTTTGCTGGGCAAAGACTATCACTTTGACCTCACCCGCCCCGGTGTTGGTCTTTATGGCGGTTTTCCATTTGACGATGCCGAAGCTGTCGCCCATGTGACGGTGCCTGTGATCCAATGCCGCGATGTCGATGTGGGTGAAACCGTTGGGTATTCAAACACTTGGACCGCACAACGCCCAAGTCGCGTGGCCACCATTGCCGCTGGTTATGCCGATGGGCTGCCCCGTATTATGGGGGAAAACATCAAGGTCTTTCATGGCGATGTCGCCTGCCCTGTCATTGGACGAATTTCCATGGATATGATTGGCGTGGATGTTTCTCATCTGGATGATGATCCGCTGACCCTGGATATCCTGACGCCAGAGCAAACGGTTGATATGCTGGCTGAGGCTGCTGGTACGATCGGTTATGAAATCCTGACCTCTCTTGGGGCGCGCTACACCCGGCGCTACGTCGCATGACGGCGCTGACAACACCTTTGGCGCACCTTGGACGGGCGGTGCTGGCGTTTCTGGCCGTGACAGGCCGCGTGGCGATTTTTGCCTTTGACGGGCTGACACATGTCTTTCGTCCTCCGTTTTACCTACGCGAGTTCCTGACCGCGCTATTGCACATCGGCTGGCTGTCATTGCCGGTTGTAGGTCTGACCGCCTTCTTCACCGGCGGTGCGCTGGCCTTGCAAATCTATGCAGGCGGCGCTCGGTTCTCGGCTGAAGCCGTTGTGCCGCAGATCGTTGCTATCGGCATGGTCCGCGAACTTGGCCCGGTGCTGGTCGGCCTGATGATCGCCGCCCGCGTCACAAGTTCCATCGCGGCAGAGATTGCAACCATGAAGGTGACAGAGCAGATCGACGCGCTTGTGACGCTTTCGACTCACCCGATGAAATACCTGACTGCCCCGCGCGTGCTGGCAGCGTTGATCGTTGTGCCGCTTTTGGTCGGGATCGGCGACATCATCGGGATCTATGGCGGCTACATCGTCGGGACACAGCAACTTGGTTTTAACCCCGCGAGTTACATTAAGAACACCGTCGATTTCCTTGAGTTCTCAGATATTTTCAGCTCCATGGTCAAAGGCTGCGCCTTCGGTGGTATCGCGGCCACAATGGGCTGCTATTTTGGCATGCAGTCTGGCCGTGGTGCACAAGGTGTGGGGCAAGCCACCAAAGCCTCCGTTCAGGCCGCAGCGGTGCTGATCCTAGCCGCCAACTTCCTTCTGACCTCGGTATTTTTCGCCTCATGATTACGCTAGAAGCTGTTCATAAATCCTTTGGCCCCAAACGCGTTCTGCGCGGCGTCGACCTGACCATCCCCAAGGGTGAATCCATGGTGATTATTGGCGGGTCAGGCACAGGTAAGTCGGTGATGCTAAAGTCTGTGCTTGGTCTGGTGACCCCAGATCAGGGCAAAATTTCTGTCGACGGACAGGA
Source organism: Cognatishimia maritima (assembly GCF_900129685.1). GTDB lineage: Bacteria > Pseudomonadota > Alphaproteobacteria > Rhodobacterales > Rhodobacteraceae > Cognatishimia > Cognatishimia maritima. The sequence goes on from NZ_FQWM01000001.1 coordinate 362,879, forward strand.
CGTAACGCATGCCCAGATCGGCCGCGACCGGGACGCCTTTCTGGCCCGTTTTGGCATGTTGTTTCAGGGCGGCGCGCTGTTTGACAGCCTGACCGTCTGGCAAAACGTGGCCTTCCGATTGCTCCGCGGGAGCCTCAAACGCCCCAAAGCCGAAGCGCGTGAGATCGCGATAGAAAAGCTGCGCCGCGTCGGGCTAACGCCCGATGTGGCAGACCTATTTCCCTCTGAGCTTTCTGGTGGCATGCAAAAACGCGTCGGCCTTGCCCGCGCCATTGCGGCTGAACCAGAGATCATCTTCTTTGACGAACCAACGACGGGCCTCGACCCGATTATGTCTGGCGTTATCAATGACTTGATCCGGGAAATTGTTGTGGAAATGGGCGCGACAGCAATGACCATCACCCACGATATGACCTCTGTGCGCGCCATCGCAGACAAAGTTGCGATGCTACATGACGGGGTCATCAAATGGACTGGTCCCATCGCGCAAATGGACGAAAGTGGCGATCCCTATCTGGATCAATTCATCCACGGCCGCGCCGAAGGTCCGATTGAGGCCGTGCGATAGTTTTTTCGGCCTCGCGCTTATCGTGTCGCAACGTGGAACCAATTGCTCCCTGCAGACGTTTGTAATCGCACGGAAAATTGTCTTAACAAAACATAATACCCGTGTGATCATGTCTACCTTAAGGGGAGAAACATAATGGGTACCGCGATTAATAGTATAGCACTGACCTCAGTGCGCCTTCTGCAGACTCTCACTCTTGCCGCACTCGTCGTCACCATGCTTGCCATGCTGGCTTGGACAGCGCTTGCGACTTTCGGCATTTTGCCTTGGTTGGGGATGGATTTGACAATTGGGACAAACACAATTGACGACGCCGGACGCTATGTTCAAGTCGGCTTGACCGTGCTTTCGATTGGATTGTGCGTTTTTCTTCCGGCAAACGCACGGATCATGCAGCTTGAAACGTCACATCGTAAATTTTCCGTTAAGATGCAAGATGTTGCACAGGCTTACCAAGTCAGTCACCGCGCGGATCGCAAAGGCGCATTTGGCCTTTCGGATGAGTTTGATGCCGTGCGCGAACGTCTGATTCACCTGCGCGACCACCCTGATTTGGGTGACCTGGAGCCCGAAATCCTAGAGCTTGCCGCGCAGATGTCCTATCAGTCACGCTCACTTGCCGAGACCTACTCTGATGAAAAGGTGGAACGGGCAATGCAGTTCCTAAAACAGCGTCAGGAAGAAGCGCACCGGCTTGAAGACCGGCTTGCCGCTGCGCGCCAAACCTGTGACGAATTGCGACGCTGGGTCGAAGACGTCGAGGCCGAAGAACGACTCGCGTCTCAACATATCAGCCGCCTTGAAGCTGATCTGATGGAGCTGTTGCCACGTATTGGCTACGAATTGGACGGCGATCCGACCGTTGTGAAGCTTGACTCAAAAAGCGCTAAAAACGGCAAGCATGCGTTGAAAGATTCCCGACCACCGAAACGCTTAAGCTAAAACGCGGCAGGTTGCGATCTTTCAAACTGATCGAAGACAAGGCGCAGGTTTTGCGCTAAGCGCTAGGTCATGTTGCGCTATCTCAACCTGTTGTTGCTGATCCTATTTCCTGTCAGCTGGTTCGCTCCCTTGATGCGCGCGGGACTGTTGCCACTATTCGGGCTATCTGAAATTTCGGTGATGTCAGGCCTTGTCGCGCTTTTTCAAAGCGATCTGTTGCTTGCCGCTGTTGTGACCGTTTTCGCGTTGCTTGCGCCCATCGGAAAAACAATCGGTCTTGCCCTAATCCACTTTCATCTTACTCCACCCCGCGCAAAGCTGCTCTTTGAAATCATGGGGAAACTCGCCATGGCAGACGTTTTTCTGATCGCGCTCTACATCGTCATCGTCAAAGGGGTTGGGCTGGGTCATGTGGAAACAGCTTGGGGTCTTTATCTGTTTACAGGCTGCATTTTTGCCTCCTTGGCCATTAGCCATTTGACGCGCCCAGAATAAGGGGTAAAACGAGAACATGGCAAAGGCAAAAACCTCTTTTTCGTGTTCGGCCTGCGGGTCGGTTTTTAACAAATGGTCCGGGCGGTGTGATGGCTGTGGTGAATGGAATACCATCAGCGAAGATACCGGTATTTCGAAAGGTCCTAGCGCGGCAACGTTGGGCAACAGCAAGGGCAAAAGCATCACGCTGACGGATCTACGCACAGAAGAGACACCGCCGCCTCGAACTCTGTCAGGATTAGATGAATTGGATCGCGTGCTTGGCGGCGGTTTGGTCCCTGCATCGGCGGTTCTGGTCGGCGGTGATCCGGGCATCGGTAAATCCACTTTGCTTTTGCAGGCGGCTGCCCAGTTTGCCCGTAAGGGGTTGAAAACGATTTACGTTTCTGGCGAAGAAGCCAGCGCGCAGGTGCGCATGCGGGCGCAGCGCTTGAAACTGACAGACGCGCCAGTGCAATTGGCCGCTGAAACCAACCTGCGCGATATTTTGACCACGTTGGATCAGGAAAAGCCGCAATTGGCGATTATCGATTCCATACAAACCATGTGGTCAGATACGGTCGGGTCCGCGCCGGGGTCAGTCAGTCAAGTGCGTGCGGCTGCGCATGAACTGACGTCCTATGCCAAACGCAAAAATATGGCGGTCATTCTCGTTGGCCACGTCACCAAAGATGGCCAAATCGCTGGGCCACGTGTTGTCGAACATATGGTCGATACGGTGCTTTACTTCGAAGGCGAACGTGGGCATCAGTTCCGGGTCTTGCGTGCCGTAAAGAACCGGTTTGGGGCAGCCGATGAAATTGGCGTTTTCGAGATGACGGGTCGTGGGTTGGCCGAGGTAACGAACCCCTCAGCACTGTTCCTATCCGAACGCGGAACCCCCGCCCCCGGTTCGGTGGTCTTTGCGGGCATCGAAGGCACTCGCCCGGTTCTGGTGGAACTACAGGCGCTTGTTGCGCCTTCTCCGCATGCGCAACCACGCCGCGCGGTTGTGGGCTGGGACAGCAGCCGTCTGGCGATGATCCTCGCCGTTCTGGAAGCCCGCTGTGGCATTCCATTCACCGGGCTTGATGTCTATCTGAACGTCGCAGGTGGCATGAAAATCAGCGAACCCGCCGCAGACTTGGCCGTTGCCGCAGCGTTACTCTCTGCCAGAGAGGACGCCAGCATCCCCGCAGAAACCGTTGTTTTCGGCGAAATTTCCCTGTCTGGCGCCCTCAGACCGGTCAGTCAGACAGAAAACAGGTTGAAAGAAGCCCAAAAACTTGGTTTCACGTCTGCAATAGCTCCGAAAGGTGGTAAATCTCCGCGCGTTGCAGGCATGGCCCTCAATCAAATGGGTGATTTGACACAATTCGTCGGGGACACATTCGGCGCGGGCTAAGCGCCTGCGAAGAGAGGGATAGAAGACCAATGGAAGGCTTCACAATCATCGACGCCGTTGTGGCGGGCGTCATTTTGCTGTCGGCTTTGCTGGCCTATTCCCGTGGCCTTGTACGCGAGGCAATGGCGATTATCGGATGGATCGCGGCGGCGGTCGTGGCATTTGTCTTTGCCCCTCAGGTGGAACCACTGGTCAAAGAAGTGCCTGTTGTGGGCGACTTCCTTGCCGACAGCTGTGAACTGGCAATGATCGCGGCAGCCGGTGCGGTTTTTGCCGCGTCCCTTGTTGTGGTGTCTTTCTTTACGCCGCTCTTTTCCTCTCTGGTGCAGCGCACCGCCCTTGGTGGGCTTGATCAGGGGCTTGGCTTTCTCTTTGGCGTCCTGCGCGGTATTCTTTTGGTGGCCGTCGGTTTCTTTGTCTACGAAGTTGTGACTTCTGGCCAAGAGACGCCAATGGTCGATGACAGCCGCTCTGCTGCGGTCTTTGCACGCGTCACTGGCCAGATCGAGGAACGCAACCCGACGGCGGCATTGGGCTGGATCACAGAACAATACGAACAGTTGGTCGGCAGTTGTGAGTAGTCTTGGCACTGCCTTGACCTGAGCCATTGCCTGACCAAAGCCCGGCAGTACGCCGGGCTTTTTTATTGGCAAATGGGCTGATTGGGCAGCACTGCACAAAGGGTGGCGCCAGCCGAAAACGACATTGCCGTGTTACCTTCGTGACATATGGGGCGCGACCCACTATGAGAGGGCCAAGCAAGACCACAGGATTCGGAGCGCCCCCTTGTCCAAGCAAATGCCAATCGCCCATCCCTTCGATGATGATAAACTTCGTGAAGAATGCGGCGTGTTTGGCGTCGTTGGCCTGAAAGATGCAGCAAACTTTGTTGCGCTTGGCCTGCACGCCCTCCAGCACCGCGGCCAGGAAGCGGGCGGTATCGTCTGTCATCACCCGGAACACGGATTTAACAATGCCCGTCGTTTCGGCTATGTCCGCGACAACTTCACCAAAGAAAGCCTGATGTCCACGCTGCCCGGTCCCCTTGCGATCGGGCATGTGCGTTATTCGACAGCTGGTTCTAAGGGGCAGACCGCGATCCGCGATGTACAGCCCTTCTTTGGAGAGTTCTCCATGGGTGGCGCGGCGATTGCCCATAACGGCAATATCACCAATGCCGACAGCCTACGCCGGGAACTGATCGAACGCGGTTCGATCTTTCAAAGCTCGTCAGATTCCGAATGTATCATCCACCTAATGGCGCGCTCGCTGCAGCGCACGATCCCGGAACGGATGGAAGACGCACTGCGCCGGGTCGAAGGCGCGTTTTCTGTTGTCGCCATGACCCGCACCAAACTGATCGGCGTGCGCGACCCGCTGGGCGTGCGCCCGCTGGTATTGGGCAAACTGGCCGAGGGCTGGGTTCTGAGTTCGGAAACCTGTGCGCTAGATATCATTGGCGCTGAATTTATTCGCGAAATCAAGCCGGGCGAAATGGTGGTCATTACCGCTGAAAATGGCGTCGAAAGCCATTTCCCCTTCCGCCCACAGCCTTCAAAATTCTGCATCTTTGAGCACGTGTATTTCTCACGCCCAGACAGCAGCTATGGCGGCCGATCCGTCTATGAAACACGCCGTCAGATTGGCGTGGAACTGGCGCGGGAAAACCCGGTCGACGCGGACCTTGTTTGTGCGGTGCCTGATTCCGGGACACCTGCGGCCATCGGGTATTCTCAGGAAAGCGGCATCCCTTTTGCCATGGGGATCGTGCGCAACCAATATATGGGCCGGACCTTTATTGAACCGACAGAGCAGATCCGCAATATGGGTGTGCGCCTGAAACTGAACGTGAACCGCGCCTTGATCGAAGGCAAACGCGTCATTCTGGTGGATGACTCGGTTGTGCGTGGCACCACCAGCCGCAAGATCAAAGAGATGATCCTAGATGCAGGTGCAAAAGAAGTGCACTTCCGCATCGCGTCTCCGCCCACCGCATGGCCCTGCTTCTATGGTGTCGACACGCCAGAGCGTGAAAAGCTGCTGGCGGCGACCATGAACGAAGATCAGATGGCGGAACATCTGGCTGTTGATAGCCTGAAGTTCATCTCTCTGGATGGGCTTTACCGCGCCGTTGGCGAGCCTGAAGGGCGCAACAAAAAGTGCCCGCAATATTGCGATGCCTGTTTCAGCGGCGAATACCCTGTGCGGCCGGCCGATATGATTGCCAAAGGGTTTGAACTGAAAGCAGCGGAATAAGCGGCTTTTCTGCTAGGACGCAACGAAATCAGACCTCGTGGTTGCAAAACCGCGGGGTTTCGGTTTTCTAAAGCGGCGAAAGGACGATCTATGGTGCAGCCGATCCGCTTTAGACCTCATCATTTCCTGTGCTCACTTGGGTTTCAGGGCGAAGGCTATTCGTCTGCGTTCACCGCCAATATGGGGGAGATTGTCGATGGCAAGCTGCGCAACGCAGGCGGAGAGAACACACGCATCACCGTCACCTTCGTCGCCGACAGCATCTGCACCCCCTGCCCTGAACGGCGCGATCTGGGCTGCGTTAAGATCAACACGATCAAACAATTAGACCAACGCCACGCAAAGGCATTGGGGTTGCGTGACGGCGATTGCATCACATGGGGTGAGGCCCTGCGCCGCATCAAAGCCAATGTGAAACCCGGCAGCCTTGCGACCCTTTGTCAGAATTGTCAGTGGCTTGAGTTGGGAGCCTGCGAAGCGGCACTGGAGCGGTTGCATAACGGATAGCTTCTAAAGCTTGTGAAATTCGTGCATTGGTCTCAACTGCCCCTTGACCTTGCTAGCCTTCCCCTGCAAACCGGCCCCATGACTGAAAAAATCGCACTTGTCACCGGCGCTTCGCGCGGCCTTGGTTTTGCATTCGCAGAGGCGCTTGCGCCCGCGTTTCACATTGTCGCTGTTGGCCGCACTGTTGGCGGACTTGAAGACCTAGATGACCGGATCAAAGCCAAGAACGGCCAGGCTACTTTGGCCCCGATGGACATCACAAATACGGATGCCATGGCACAGCTATGTCGGTCGGTTTTTGATCGCTGGGGCAAAATCGACCTGTGGGTCCACGCCGCTGTGCATGGGGCGCCTTTGACGCCAACAGATCATATTGACGCTAAGGACTGGAACAAATCCGTCGCCAGCAACGTCACTGCAACTGGGCAATTGATCCCCTTTATCTCTCCTTTGCTGGGCAAAGAGGGACAGGCCGTGTTTTTTGACGATCCACGCGGCGGCGAAAAATTCTTTGGCTCCTATGGCGCCACAAAGGCGGCCCAAATTGCGCTGGCCAAAAGCTGGCAGGCGGAAACAGCGACAACCGGGCCCAAGGTGCACATCGTGACGCCAAACGGCATGCCAACAGGCACGCGAGCGCGTTTCTTTCCGGGGGAGCCACGTGAGGCGCTTGCCAATCCGCATGACGAAGCCGCGCGCCTGCTGAAAGAACTCTCCCTTCCCAAGTAAGGCGCGTATTGCGGCGCTCTTGCCTTGCTGCCGATTGCACACTCGCATAGAGAGTTGGAAACGCCAGTTTTCCAGCGGAGTGCCCCATGCGCATATTGATCACCAACGACGATGGCATCAACGCACCGGGACTGGAGGTGTTGCACCGTATTGCAACAGACATCGCTGGGCCTGAGGGAGAGGTCTGGACGGTCGCACCGGCGTTTGAGCAATCCGGTGTCGGCCATTGCATCAGCTACACCCACCCTACAATGATCGCTAAGATGGGCGAACGTCGCTTTGCTGCCGAAGGAAGCCCAGCAGATTGCGTTTTGGCAGGCATCCATGATGTGCTGGGCGGCGAACTGCCCGACCTCATCTTGTCGGGTGTAAATCGCGGCAATAATTCCGCAGAGAATACGGTTTATTCCGGGACCATCGGTGGCGCGATGGAAGGTGCTTTGCAGGGCGTGCCATCCATTGCCCTGTCGCAATTCTATGGCCCGGACAACGCTGATCTTGACGATCCGTTTGAAGCCAGCGCGCAGTTTGCTGTTGAGGTGGTGCGAAAAATTCTGGCAGCGCCTGTGCCGGATAATGAAGCGTACCGGCTGTTTTACAATGTGAACTTCCCGCCGGTCGCCGCCGCTGATGTCAAAGGTATTAAGGTTGTCAAACAAGGGCGCCGTCAGGGCGTGTCTTTTGCGGTCAAGGCCGATACCAGCCCGTCGTCCCGGCGTTTTCTTTGGGTCACAGGCGGCGACCAGCGCGCGGATTCAGGCGAGAACACAGATTCTAATGCGAATTTGGACGGATATATTTCTGTCACCCCTATGCGCGCTGATCTGACAGCCTATGATGCGCTAGAGGCCTTGAAAGACATCGAATGACCGAGCCGCTGGCAGAACGCAAAATGCAATTCATGTACGCCCTGCGCAGCAAGGGCGTGACGGATAAAGCTGTTCTGACGGCGATGGAGAAAATCGACCGCGGGCTGTTTGTGAAAGGCCTCTTTGCGGATCGCGCCTACGAAGATACTCCACTGCCCATCGCCTGCGGCCAGACAATTAGCCAGCCGTCCGTGGTTGGCCTGATGACGCAGGCGCTGAACGTCAATCCGCGTGACAAGGTTCTGGAGGTTGGCACCGGCTCTGGCTATCAGGCCGCGATCCTCAGCCAGCTGGCGCGTCGGGTCTATACGGTGGAGCGGCACAGGCGGCTGATGACCGAGGCACAGCAGATATTTCAGGAACTTGACCTCGCCAATGTAACGGCGCTGGCGGCGGATGGCAGCTTTGGATTGCCAGAACAGGCCCCCTTTGATCGGATCATCGTGACAGCCGCCGCCGAAGACGCGCCGGGGCCGTTGCTGGCGCAGCTCAAGGTTGGCGGAATCATGGTGCTGCCAGTCGGACAGTCAGATGCGGTTCAGTCGATGATCAAAGTTGTGCGCACCGATGATGGCTATGACTATCAAGAGATCCGCCCAGTGCGCTTTGTGCCGCTTGTCGAAGGGATGGCGCGTGACAATTAGGCGGTAATTTGCCTATAAGGCCTTAGGTTTTGTGACTGGGCCGCATATCGCACTGAAGTCCAGTAGAGTTTAGTCGTAAAAGAAACCCCGCGCGCAAACAGACGGGGTTCTGCGAGGATATCGAGATGAAAGTTTCACTGCACCGCCCGACCCGCGTTGTTCTGGCTGTAAGCGCCTTGGCGCTGACCACGGCCTGTAGCGACCCGTTGGATTTTGACCTGCGCGACATGTTCGGTCAGGGTCTGGATACGTCCCAAGCCGCCGCCGGCGCAACGGCCCAGCGACCAGAGCCTGACAGCCGTGGCGTGATCTCTTACCCGAACTATCAGGTCGCTGTTGCGCGGCGCGGGGATACGGTCAGCGATGTCGCAAGTCGCGTTGGGATCAATGCAGACCAACTGGCGCGTCACAATGCGGTTGGCCCCAACGACCCGTTGCGTGATGGGGAGATCTTGGCCCTGCCTTCGCGCGTTGCAGAGCCCGTGTCTGGCCCGGTTGTCTCGCCATCAAACGTCGACATCACATCGCTTGCCGGTAATGCGATCAACAATGCGACGCCGACGGTACAGACCGATGAACTTGGCGCGGCGCCTGTCCAAATCACTGAAGACACCCAAATTGGGTATGAACCGATCCGCCACACCGTGCAGCGCGGCGAGACGGCCTTTACCATTGCGCGGCTTTACAATGTCTCTGTGCGGTCTTTGGCAGAGTGGAACGGGTTGGGCACGGATTTCACCATACGCGAGAACCAAATCCTATTGATCCCGCCTGCACAGCCCGCAGCGCCCGCCTCTAGCGCCCGCCCACAAGCGCGTGCAACAACTGCGCCGGGTCAAGGCAGCCCAACACCTGTGCCACCAAGCGCCGCGAAACCTCTGCCGCAAGAAAAGACCACCACGCAGGTCGCAAAACCGGCTGCGCAGGACTTGTCTAAGACACAGACAAAAGCGGTCAATTCGAGCGCCCAGATGTCCTTCCCGGTCAACGGCAAGATCATCCGCACCTATAGCAAAGGCAAGAACAACGGCATCGATCTGTCCGCCGCCGCTGGCACGCCGATTGTTGCTGCAGATGATGGCACCGTTGCAGCAATCACAACCGATGCGGACGGCGTTAAGATTGTTGTGATCCGCCACACAGACAACATTATGACGGTCTATTACAACGTCGATAATATCTCTGTCGCCAAAGGCGCGTCGGTCAAGCGGAACGCTAAAATTGCGGCGATCCCGGCGAAGGACAAATTTGTGCATTTCGAAGTGCGCAAAGGGTTCGATAGCGTCGACCCGATGCCCTACCTTGAATAGGTTTTGCCGCTTCGAAATCCAAAATGCAAAAAAAGGGCCTCTGCGGGCCCTTTTCTTTTTTAGCATTCTAGGCGCGTCAATCAGTCGATCACCACGCCCCTGCGTCCGGCAAGATCGGTGAAATATTGCCATGCAACACGGCCAGAGCGGCTGCCCCGCGTGGCCTGCCATTCAATGGCCTCAGCCCACAGCGTTTCCTCATCAATCTCAATCCCGTAGTTCCGGCAATAGCCTCGGATCATGTCGAGGTACTCGTCTTGCGAACACGGGTGGAAGCCAAGCCACAGCCCAAAGCGATCTGACAAAGAAACCTTTTCCTCAACCGCTTCAGATGGGCTGATCGCAGAGGAGCGTTCGTTCTCGATCATATCCCGTGGCATTAGGTGGCGGCGGTTTGAGGTCGCGTAGAAAACAACGTTATCCGGCCGCCCTTCAATCCCCCCATCGAGCACCGCTTTCAGGCTTTTGTAGTGCTGATCATCGTGGGAGAACGACAGGTCGTCGCAAAACAGAACAAACCGTTCCTTGCGTCCACGCAGGTGGTTTAGCAGCCGAGACACACTTGGCAGGTCTTCACGTTGCAGTTCAACGATCTTTAGGGGCAAGCCCTGTTCCAGCACTGCCGCATGCACCGCTTTTACCAAAGACGATTTGCCCATGCCCCGCGCGCCCCACAACAGGGCGTTGTTGGCAGGCAATCCATTGGCAAATTGCACCGTATTTTCAAGCAGCGTATCGCGGGATCGATTGACGCCAATCAACAACTCAATCCCAACCCGGTTCACCCTGGGCACTGGTTCCAATCGGTCTGGGTCCACATGCCAAACAAAGGCGTCTGCCGCGTCAAAATTCGGGGACGGCAAAGGCGCCGGAGCTATCCGCTCCAGCGCCTCTGCAATACGTTTCAATGTCTTACTTGCCATCGGCGTCCTGTTCTTCGGTCATGGTGTCTTCCATGTCGAATTCTTCTTCGTCGTCGTAATAGCCATCCGCGCGCAATTGCTCTTCGCGCTTCCTCTCAACGCGACGTACCAAGAAGATCGACACCTCGTAAAGTCCGTAGACCACAACGAACAAGATCACCTGCGTTATGACATCAGGTGGCGTCACCAAGGCGGCCAACACAAGAATGCCAACCACAGCGTATTTGCGCATATTGCCGAGGCCTTCGGCACTGACCAGACCCGCCTTCCCCATCAGGGTCAGGAGGACAGGCAGCTGGAAACACAGACCAAAAGCCACAATGAACTTAATGGTCAGATTCAGGTATTCTTGAGCCGAGCCTTGGAAGACCACCGAAAGCCCCTGCTGCACTTCTTCATCCAGAACCGCCTCACCTTCGTTACCGAACTGCTGGAAGCCTAAAAAGAAGTCATAGGCCAGCGGGGTTACAACGTAAAAGGCAAAGGATGCGCCCAGAATGAACATGAAAGGCGATGCCACGAGAAACGGCAAAAAGGCATTCTTTTCATTCTTGTAGAGGCCGGGCGCCACAAAGCGCCACATCTGCAACCCGATGTAAGGAAAGGCCAAGATAAAGCCGCCGAGGAAAGAGATCTTAATCGCGACAAAGAAACCTTCCTGCGGGCTGATAAAGATCAGATCGCAGTCCTGACCGCGTTCGCCTAGCACTTGACACAGCGGGGCCGTCAAGAAGTTGAACAGCGGGGTCGCAACGGTGAAACAAATCACCATCCCAACCACAAAGGCAGCGACTGAATGGATCAGCCGCGTCCGCAGTTCTGCCAGATGTTCGATCAGCGGCGCAGAGCTGTCCTCAATATCGTCCGATTGGCTCATTCTGCATCCTTCGTCTTCTCAGCCGCCGCTGCTTCGGCCTTTGCGGCCTCGGCTTTCTTGGCGGTCGCGTCTTGGATCTTGCGGGCCGCATCCGCGCGATCTTCGCTCAGGGACTCGCTGTCCAGATCAAGTTTGAAGTCTGCGATGTCTTTCACAGAGTCGCGCACCGCATCACCAGCCGCCTTAGCGGGGTTGGCTGCTGTCCGCAGCGTATCCGTTGCGCTTTTGAAACTGGACGTCGCGTCCTTCATCCCAGCTTCGTCTGCGGCTTGGTTCATGGCATAGGAAAACTCCCGCGCCATGGCCCGCGCCTTGCCGACAAACCTACCTACCTGCTGGAACATCACCGGCAGGTCTTTGGGCCCGATCACGATCAGGGCCACAACACCAATCACCAGCAGTTCGCTCCATCCAAGGTCCAGCATGGATCAGACCTTGTCTTTTTCGTCTTCCGGTGTGACGTCTTTTGCGGTTTCAGCAGCACCGTCTTCGATTTCTTTCTTGCCATCATCCACGCCCTTTTTAAACGCGGTGATGCCTTTGCCGACTTCGCCCATCAGCGACGAAATCTTGCCCCGGCCAAAAAGAACCAGAACCACAACAGCAATCAAAAGAAGGCCCGGCAGACCAATATTGTTCAACATGAGTATTCTCCCACTCCTGCCCGACCTTGCGGGCGGTTTTTGTCCCTCAAAGTTCTACGCCTGTGCGCGCGTCTAAGACAGCAGCAAAACCTCTGGATATTCAGCCTACTTCGCGCAATACTGACACTGGATTGTCAGTTATAGATCGAAGTTGCCAGAGAGCGGCATGGGGAAATCAGAATCACGACGTACACGGCTGCAAGCTATCATGCACCGGCTCTCCGGCGGAGAGACCCTGCGCGCCGAAGACCTTGCATCAGAGTTTGGCGTGTCCCAACGCAGTATCTACCGCGACATGGACACGCTGAAAGCCAACGGTATGCCGATAGTGGCAACACAGGGTCAGGGCTACCGCGCGGCGGCTGTAATCACCCTGCCACCGCTTCATCTGAGTGAACAAGAACTTGAGGCGCTGCATCTTGGGCTATTGGCGGTTGCGGCTAGTGCGGACGAGACATTGCAGGTGGCCGCGCAAAGTGTTTCGGAAAAACTAGATGCCGCCTTGCCAACGGACGCTCTAATGTCTGATCAAGCCCTATCGCCCTACCCGTTTCAGCAAAGCAGTGCGGCCTTACGCCATTTGGCAACGGTGCGGTCCGCCATTAAGTCGCGGCAAAGGTTGCGCGTTGCTTTGATGTCGGGCACTCGTCAGGACATCCGTCCGCTCAAACTTGATTTCTGGGGACGCGCTTGGATCGTGTCGGGCTACGGAGAGCAAGCGCAAGGGTTCGTGTCGCTTCCTGTCGATGCCCTGGAAAGCGCAACGGTGCTGCCGGGGCTGTTTGTCGCTGAAGATGGCAAAGACCTGCACGCCATGCACAATGCGCCCATTACCAGCTTGCGTTAAGGGATTTCCACAAGAGACTGCTTTTTTTACGAAAATCACTGATATGGATTGTACCGTCAGCGACGCAAGTTGGAGATAGGGAAACCTGCCGAAGGACCGGTTCAGCCAGCCATGTCGTGCGCAACGCTGCAGCCTCAGTGCTACTGACTCGCCCAAGTAACCTTCGTGCCTTCGCCAGACCAGCCAAAGCTTCTGTGGCAAGAGACGCCACTGCCTCAGCCCGGCCGTCGACCAACGGCAACCGACCGCTCGCTTCCAGCGCCGGGATGGCTTGGAACCAACGCGCAAGCCCATCCGCATAACCTATCGCGCTGACATCGGCCTCGGGCGACCCACCTGCGAGTTGCCAAGCGACGGACAGAAGCAAACCAGAAGTCTTTTCAAGATGGGCGTGGAACTGCGCGGCGTCTTCAAACGGGTCTTTGTAAATATCCCAGCGCCGCGCCAGCACCAACTCATCCAGCGCCTTGGCTTGCTCCGCACTCAGGATACTTGCCAAGGGTGTCACCACCTCATGCCGACGCACCTGCCCGCCTGTGGCAATTTCGTCCAAGGCGTCCCGCCACCATTGCAGGCGCATTTCGGCGATCATGCTTTCCTGCGTCACCCATGGCGCACGCGCGACTTCGACGTTCATCGCATAAAGCGGAAACAGCTTTTCGCGCAGCGCCACCGGCCCTGACATAATGGCAAGAAACCGATCCGGGTCGCCCTTTTGGACAATCCCGGCGCAGGCAGCAATATCAGGATTCACCAATCTTACCCGCCTTACCCAATGGGCTGCGCGCCATCGCGCACCAGCTTCCAGATCGTGGCATCCACCAGCGCCTCAAACGAAGCGTCCACAATATTGGCAGAAACCCCAACAGTGGACCATTGCCGCCCCTGCCCGTCGACGCTGTCGATTATGACGCGCGTGACCGCCTCTGTGCCGCCTTGGGTGATGCGCACCTTAAAGTCGACGAGCCGCATGTCGTCGATATATTCCTGATAAGGCCCCAGGTCCTTCGCCAGAGCCTTGGCCAGTGCGTTAACCGGGCCGCGGTCTGATCCGGTTTCATCCATGGATTCACTCACGCTGAGCCGCTTTTCACCGCCCGCTTTGACGACAACAACCGCTTCGGACAGGCTAACCATCTTATTGCGCTTGTTCTTGCGACGCTCAACGGTCACGCGGTAGCGTTTGACTTCGAAATAGGATGGCAGCAGCCCCAATTCACGGCGGGCCAGAAGTTCAAAACTCGCCTGCGCGGTATCAAAGGAATAGCCAAGCGCCTCTTTTTCTTTGATTTTCTCAAGGATACGGGGCAAGGCGGGATTGCCCTTTTCGACGTCGATCCCCGCTTCGCTTAACCGCCGCCGCAGGTTGGATTGCCCCGCCTGATTGGACATCGGGATGATCCGGCTATTGCCCACCTTCGACGGATCGACATGTTCGTAGGTTGTCGGGTCCTTCAGAATGGCGCTGGCATGCAGGCCCGCTTTATGGGCGAAGGCACTCGCACCAACAAACGCCGCCTGCTTGGTGGGCACCCGGTTCAAGACGTCATCCAACATGCGGCTGATCCGGGTCATGTCTTTCAGCGCTTTGTGGGTAACGCCCGTGTCAAACTTGCTCGCATAGGGTTCTTTCAGCAGCAGCATCGGGATCAGCGTGGTCAAGTTGGCGTTGCCGCAGCGTTCGCCCAATCCGTTCAGCGTGCCCTGAATTTGGCGTGCACCCGCGTCGACGGCGGCCAAAGAGTTCGCAACGGCATGTTCGGTGTCATTGTGTGTATGGATGCCCAGATGATCCCCCGGCACGCCCGCCGCGATCACTGCGTTCACAGCCTCTGTCACTTCACTGGGCAAAGCGCCGCCATTCGTGTCGCACAGCACCACCCAACGCGCGCCGGCGTCATAGGCCGCTTTTGCAGCCTCGATGGCATATTCTGGGTTGGCCTTATAGCCATCAAAGAAATGTTCAGCATCAAACAGCGCCTCACGCCCCTGAGCTTTGATGTGCGCGACGGACTTAGAGATATTCTCTGTGTTTTCCGCCAGCGTGATCCCAAGAGCGGTTTCGACGTGGAAGTCATGGCTTTTGCCGACAAGACAGACGGCTGGCGTGCCCGCATTCAAAACAGCAGAGAGCACATCATCGTTTTCCGCCGACATGCCCGCGCGTTTAGTCATGCCGAAGGCCGTGAAGGTTGCTTTGGTCTCGGGCCGGGTTTCGAAAAACTCGCTATCCGTCGGGTTCGCACCGGGCCAGCCGCCTTCGATGTAATCCACACCCAGCGTATCAAGCGCCTTGGCGATCTGTTGCTTCTCGGCGGTGGAGAATTGCACGCCTTGGGTCTGCTGCCCATCGCGGAGCGTGGTGTCGTAGAGGTAGAGCCGTTCTTTGGTCATTTCCCTACTCCGGAATTATTGTCCGGCGCAGCCGGACAGCCCCCGACCGCCCCCCAGGGCGGGGGCTTTACCCCCGCCCGCGGTCGAGGGCTGTCCTGTTTGGCAAATGGTGTCATTTCAATGCCTCCAATTTGGACGCATCAAAATCTGCACCCGGCAAGAGTTCCACACCCGCCTTGCTCATGCGCACTTCGACGCCTGCGTCCAGCAGGGCCGATTTCAGGCGGTCAACTTCTGAGAAGTCTTTGGTTTCCATCGCCTTCTTACGTTCTTCTTCCAAACGCTGAGACGCTTTCAGCAAGACCTCGCTAGCTGCGAACGGAATACTTCCATCGTCGTGATAGCTTACCCCTTCAACTACACCATTGCTTCCTGCACTAACCCCAAAACTATTGTACTTCGCTACAAGTTCGTCGGGATCAAATCCGAGCAAGCGTAGCGACGCGTCGAGTTTAGCGGCCTCATGGTTTTTGGCGTATTTTTTCACGAGCGTTAAAGCCAATGATGTGTTTAGATCGTTGCATAGCGCATCCAATACTTCCTGAGGCGTATGCGCAGCGCTTGGTATATACCATTCTTGAGTTTGTGGATCGCCGCCAAACACTTGAGCGATTGCGCGCAGCGTCTTCTCCGCCTCTTTTGCCTTCTTCTCTGTCCAATCCATCGGCTTGCCGTAATGCGTTGACAGGAACACAAAGCGGATCACTTCACCCGGCACGCCCTTATCCAGCAGGTCACGCACCGTAAAGAAATTGCCCAGCGATTTGGACATCTTCTTACCTTCGACCTGCAGCATTTCATTGTGCAACCAGTAGCGCGCGAACTCGCCCTCCGGGTGGGCGCAGCGGCTTTGGGCGATCTCATTTTCGTGGTGCGGGAATTGCAGATCGTTGCCGCCCCCGTGGATGTCAAAGCTGTCGCCCAATAGTTCATGCGACATGGCAGAGCATTCGATGTGCCACCCCGGACGGCCACGGCCCCAAGGGCTGTCCCAACCGGGCAGATCATCGGTGGACGGCTTCCACAGCACAAAATCCATCGGGTCGCGCTTGTTATGCGCAACCTCAACACGCGCCCCCGCGATCATGTCATCGACCGAGCGACCGGAAAGATGACCATAATCCTTGTAGCTTTTCACCGAAAACAACACATGCCCTGCCCCATCCGCATAGGCATGACCCTTGGCAATCAAGCTTTCGATCATGGCGATCATCTGGGTAATGTAGGCCGTCGCGCGGGGCATTTCGTTGGGTTCCAACGCACCCAAAGCGCCCATGTCCTTGAGGTACCAGCTAATGGTTTCATTAGACCGCTCGGCGACCAGGTCTTCCAAAGTCCCCGCCGCCCCAGCTTCTTTGCGCGCCAAAGCCGTCGCGTTGATCTTGTCATCCACATCGGTGAAGTTGCGCACATACGTCACGTGGTCCTCGCCGTAAACGTGACGAAGCAGCCGATAAAGCACATCAAACACAATGACAGGACGCGCATTGCCAAGATGCGCACGGTCATAGACCGTCGGGCCACAGACATACATGCGCACGTTCTTAGGGTCCAAAGGCGCAAAAATCTCTTTCTTGCGGGTCTTTGAGTTGTGCAACTTAATCGTAACGTCGGTCATGGCTCGTCCTCACACGGCTTTCGTGCTGGCGGGCTTAGCAACTTCACTGGTGTTTTGGAATAGAAGAACGGCCCGCCAAATTGTCTTAGCAGGTAATGCAGCAAATAATGATGATGCTTGCAGTGTTCATGGGGGCGACCTTAGAGAGCCGCCCCCATTCGGTCAAGGCATGACACCTGCCGCGCCCTGACCCTATGTCAGACAAAAGAGACCAATCCGTGCCTGACACAAACGGGCTGTCAGGCGTAGCTCACAACTTCGAATTCGATGCCTTCTGGCCCGTCAAAATAGAACCGCTCTCCGGGTTCATAATCCGCGTGATTGTGAGGCGTGTAGCCCGCATTGATCACGCGGTTTTCAACCGCCTGAATATCTGGGACCACAACGCCGATGTGGTTCAATCCGTTTTGAACACCATAGGAAATGCCATTGTCAGCGAGCGGCTTCTTGGGGCTGTAAAGCGCCAGATAGGCCTCATCGTCGCCGACATGCACGGTATAGCCATTGTCCTTGGCGGCCCCTTCCCAACGGATTTTCCATTCAAACAGATCTTCCAAGATGCCCGCCATTTCCTTTGGATCAGACACGGTGACATTTACATGTTCCAAGCGCATTCCTGCTCTCCTTCATATTGATTTAACGATGACTCTGTTCTAATTTCTCAAGTGCACTTTAGGTCAAACGGAAAGTTTCGTTGAAAATCAATCCGGTAACAAATCGCGGCCTTAGTATTGGTCAAATTTCCGACCGCACTGGCCTCGCACCGAGTGCCATCCGCTACTATGAGGATGAAAACCTTGTGACACCGTTTCGCAATGCGGGCGGGCAGCGCCGGTTTGAACGCGCGGATATTCGCAGGTTGTCCTTTGTGATGATCGCGCAGCAGCTGGGGTTCTCGATCAAACAGATCAAGGCGGCCATGGGCAGCCTGCCGGACAATCGCACCCCGACCAAAGCCGACTGGGAACGCCTGTCGCGGCAGTTCCGAGCAGACCTCGACAGCAGGATTTCACAGATGCAGGCACTGCGCGACAAGCTGGACGGCTGCATTGGCTGCGGCTGTCTCTCCCTGTCTCATTGCAAGCTATACAACCCCAAAGACCGCATTCGGACTAAGGGCCAAGGGCCGCGGTATCTGATGGGAAACTCGTCAGATGAGTTGCCATAAGCGACGGAAATCTGCAGTGGGCGTCGCTATTGTGACAGATTTTTGATCCTTCTTGGGCAACCCTACGCTTAGGGAGGCGTGCATGCACAATAGCCGCTGGAAAATTGACCTTGTGTCACGCACCATCGGTGCGGAACGCGGCAAGGCCGCGCGGGGTGCCCCTTTGATCTGATTTTGCCCAGCAATTTCAAATCAGATCAAAGGACATCGAAATGACCACTCTCACTTCTCGGCGCCACGGCGGACGAAATGCGCGGCGCGAATTGCGCGCGGCAGCCCCAAGCGAAGATCAACGCGCCATCCACCCCGGCATGTCCGGCGGCCAGTACAAGCCGCTGTCACAGGCCGAAATCGAACGCATTCACGAAACGGCCCTGCAAGCGTTGGAAGAAATCGGCCTCGCCGACGCACCCGAAAGCGGGATTGCCTATATGACAGGCGTTGGCGCGATCCTTGGGGACGACGGACGCCTGCGCTTTCCACGTCAGGTGGTCGAGGCCGCGCTGGAGAAGGCCTGCAAATCCATCACGCTTTATGGGCGAGACCCAAAATACGATCTGCAGTTGAATGGGACGCGCGTGCACTATGGCACGGCAGGCGCTGCTGTCAGCATGGTCGATGTCGCCGGGCGCAGCTACCGTGACAGTACGGTGCAGGATCTGCACGACGCGGCGCGGATTTGCGAAGAGCTCGACAATATCCATTTCGTGCAACGGCCCATGGTGTGTCGCGACATCGCGGATAATCGCGAAATGGACTTGAACACGATCTATGCGACCTGTTCTGGTACAAAGAAACACATCGGCACCTCATTCACCGAACCCGGATTTGTCGATGACGCGTTGAAAATGCTGCACATGATTGCTGGTGGCGAAGAGGCGTGGCGCGCCCGGCCTTTTTTGGCCAACACCAACTGCTTCGTCGTGCCGCCCATGAGGTTTGCGACCGAAAGCTGCGAGGTGATGGAACGTTGCATTCTTGGAGGCATGCCCGTGCTTCTTCTCTCCGCCTGTATGGCGGGCGCGACGGCCCCGTCGACCATCGCCGGCGCTGTGGTGCAATCCACCGCTGAATGTCTGGCCGGGTTGGTTTATGTCAATGCTGTCACCCCGGGTCACCCTGCGATCTTTGGCACATGGCCCTTTGGGTTGGACCTGCGCACTGGGGCCATGACAGGCGGATCTGGCGAACAAGCGTTGCTGTCGGCAGCCTGCGCGCAGATGCACCAATTCTACGGGCTTCCCGGTGGTGCCCCTGCCGGGATGACCGACGCAAAATTGCCGGATATGCAGGCCGGATGGGAGCAAATGTGTTCCAATGTCACCAGCGCGCTGGCAGGTGTGAATATGGTCTATGAGGCCGCAGGCATGCACGCGTCACTATTGGGGTTCTGTCACGAAAGCCTGATCTTAGGGGATGACTTGATCGGGCAAGCCATGCGCTGCCTGCGCGGAATCGAGGTCGATGACACTACCCTCGCACTAGATCAGATCAGAGAGGTCTGCATTGGCGGTCCGGGCCACTACCTTGGCACAGGCGAGACGCTGTCGCGGATGCAGAAAGACTTTGTATATCCGTCACTTGGAGATCGCACTTCACCCAAGGAATGGGACGAAAAAGGCAAGCTGGACCTGATTGAAACAGCAACTGCCCGGAAAGAAGAAATTCTATCTCAGCGGTCCAAAGCTGCCTTTGATCCAGAGCTCGACAATGCACTTCGCACTGCGTTCAACATTCATCTGCCACGACAGTGACAGCTTGGGGCGTTCTTGGCACGGACGCACCGTTTGCAAATGGAAGAAATAAAGTTGGGGGGACCTAGCCCCCCGAGTTTCGCCACTTGCGCTCACTTTAGTTTACCGCTCGTAGTTTTTTTGCCTGCGGCCCAAGTGTCGTATCAAGGCGAGCGCACCCGCCTCAGATTTGTAAATTCGTGGCGGGATATACCCCCCGCCGAGGGTGTCCGCGCAGCCCGAAGGCCACCCCCCAGTAACCTTAGCTACAGCCCGATGTCGCGCCGCAGGTGTTGCATTTCATGCAGGTGCCGTTGCGCACCAGCGTGTAGTTGCCGCAATCGCCGCACGGATCGCCTTCGTAGCCCTGCATCTTGGCCTTTGTGCGTTCATCCATCGTCATTGTCGCGCTGGCGACCGCTGCGCCAGAGGTCATCGCCGGTTGCGCGGTTTCAGGCACCAGCGTGTTCAACGCAATTTCTGGATCCAAAGTGCCGCCGTTCAGCACCATCAACTCCTGTGGCAAACGTTTACGCAAATACCCGGTCGAAGACACTTGTTTCAGCATCTCCAAAGACCGCGTCGCCGCGCTTTCGCTAATCTCTTTGAGGTTGGACAGCCCGTCTTCTTCGCCCCGTCCCAGATCATCGAATGAGGCACCTTCGGGTTTGACGTGCGCAAGGTCTGTGCGGTCGAGGTAAGACACCGCCAACTCGCGGAATATGTAGTCCAAGATCGAGGTCGCATTTTTGATGCTGTCGTTGCCCTGCACCATGCCCGCCGGTTCAAATTTGGTGAAAGTAAAGGCATCCACAAATTCCTCAAGTGGAACACCGTATTGCAAACCGACTGAGACCGCGATGGCGAAGTTGTTCATCATCGCCCGGAATCCCGCGCCCTCTTTGTGCATATCGATAAAGATTTCACCCAAAGAGCCGTCGGCATATTCGCCGGTCCGCAAATAAACCTTATGCCCGCCGACGATGGCCTTTTGGGTATAGCCTTTGCGGCGTTCCGGCATCTTCTCGCGGTCGGCTTTGAAGATTTCTTTGATCACGATCTTTTCGACAATCTTCTCTGCCAGAACCGCGGCTTTTTCCTGCGGGGTGCCGCTTTCGAGGATTTCTTCGGCTTCGTCGTCATCTTCGATCAGCGCTGCCGCCAAGGGCTGGCTGAGTTTGGAACCGTCGCGATACAGCGCGTTGGCTTTGACACCCAAGGACCAGCTCAGTTCATAGGCCTTTTGGCAATCCTCAATCGTGGCATCATTCGGCATGTTGATCGTCTTAGAGATCGCGCCGGAAATGAAGGACTGCGCAGCGGCCATCATCGTGATGTGGCTATCCACAGACAGGAACCGCTTGCCCTTTTTGCCGCACGGGTTGGCGCAATCAAAGATTGGCAGGTGTTCCTCTTTCAGGTGCGGCGCGCCTTCCAAGGTCATAGTGCCACACACGTGGTCATTCGCGGCATCAATGTCGGCCTTTGTGAAGCCAAGATGGCTTAGCAAGTTGAAATCCGGGTCCATCAGCTTTTCAGCAGGCACACCCAGCGGGCCAGTCACAAACTCTTCGCCTAGGGTGAAGTGGTTGAAAACAAATCGGATATCAAATGCGGTCGCAAGCGAGGCTTCGATCTTGTCGATCTCTGTTTGCGTGAACCCATGTTGTATCAAGGTTGTCGGGTTGATCGCCGGCGCATTGCCCAATGTGCCGTGGCCGACCGCGTAGGAAATGATTTCTTCAATCTGTGCAGAGCCATAACCCAGCTTCTCCAGCGCCGCCGGAACAGAGCGGTTGATGATCTTGAAATACCCACCGCCTGCGAGTTTTTTGAATTTCACCAGCGCAAAGTCAGGTTCGATCCCCGTGGTGTCGCAATCCATGACCAGTCCGATGGTCCCAGTCGGTGCAATCACCGACACCTGCGCGTTGCGGTAGCCGTGTTTCTCGCCCAACGCCAAGGCTTCGTCCCAAGACGCCATCGCCAACTTCGCGAGGTCCTGATCTGGCACATTGCCATGATCAAGCGGGACAGGTTTTACAGCTAGTTCTTCATAGCCATCAACCGCACCGTAGGCGGCGTTGCGGTGGTTGCGAATGACCCGCAGCATGTGGGCTGCATTGCGTTTGTAGCCAGAGAAAGCGCCCAACTCGCCCGCCATTTCAGCGGAAGTTGCATAGGATACGCCCGTCAGGATTGCAGTCAGGGCACCCGCCAGCGCTCGACCTTCGTCACTGTCGTAGCTGTACCCCATGTTCATCAACAGACCGCCGATATTGGCATAGCCCAGACCCAAAGTGCGGAAGTCATACGACAGCTTCGCAATTTCCTTGGATGGGAACTGCGCCATCATCACCGAAATTTCCAGCGTCACCGTCCAAAGGCGCGTAGCGTGCACGTAATCTTCGGCTTGGAATTTGCCGTCCTTCAGGAAGGTCAGCAGGTTCATCGACGCAAGGTTACAAGCCGTGTCATCGAGGAACATATATTCAGAACAAGGGTTTGAACCGCGAATCTCACCGTCTTCTGGGCAGGTGTGCCAGGCATTCACGGTGTCGTGGAATTGAATGCCAGGGTCTGCACAGGCCCATGCCGCATGCCCCACTTGTTCCCACAGATCACGTGCCTTGATAGTCTTTGCCACCTTGCCGTCGGTGCGGCGGATCAGTTCCCAATCTTTGTCATCACGCACTGCCTTCAGGAAGGCATCGGTCACGCGGATCGAGTTGTTGGAATTCTGACCCGACACCGAGGCATAGGCTTCGCTGTCCCAGTCTGTGTCATAGGTGGGGAATTCAATGCTGGCGTAGCCCTGTTTTGCATAGTCCAGCACGCGCTTCACGTAAGTCTCTGGAATCTTGGACTTCCGTGCGCCTTTGATCGCTGATTTCAGCTGATCATTCTTTTTGGGGTCAACCGCATCTTCGGTAGACCCATCCCATCCACGGATGGCTGCGAAGATTTCATTCAGCTTTTCTTCGTGAACTTTGGAACCCGCGACGATGGACGCCACTTTCTGTTCCTCTTTCACTTTCCAGTTGATGAATTCTTCGATGTCCGGGTGATCGGCATCACAGATCACCATCTTCGCTGCTCGACGGGTTGTGCCGCCTGATTTGATCGCGCCCGCAGCGCGATCACCGATTTTGAGAAAGCCCATCAGGCCCGAGGATTTACCACCGCCAGACAGCGCCTCACCTTCGGCACGCAGACTAGAGAAGTTGGTGCCGGTGCCAGAGCCATATTTAAACAGCCGCGCCTCACGCACCCAAAGGTCCATAATGCCGCCCTCGTTCACCAGATCGTCAGAGACTGACTGGATAAAGCAGGCGTGCGGCTGCGGATGTTCATAGGAGGATTTGGACTTGGTCAGCTTGCCCGACTTGTAGTCGACATAATGGTGCCCCTGCGCGGGACCGTCGATGCCATAGGCCCAATGAAGGCCTGTGTTGAACCACTGCGGAGAGTTCGGCGCGGCACGCTGGCTGGCCAACATGTGCCGCATTTCATCATAATAGGCTTTGGCGTCTTCCTCGGTGGAGAAATAGCCACCCTTCCAGCCCCAATAGGCCCATGCGCCCGCCAAACGGTCAAACACCTGCTTGGCCGAAGTCTCGCCGCCCATTTCCGCGCCCTCAACGGGCACAGAGCGCCAAAGGAATTCGGGCACGCCCTTCTCTTTGACCTTCTTGAGTTCAGACGGCACACCCGCCTTGCGAAAATATTTCTGCGCGATCACATCGGATGCGACCTGGCTCCATTTCGCGGGGATCTCCACGTTCTTTGCCTGAAAGACAATCGAGCCATCCGGATTTCGGATTTCCGAAGTGGTTCTAACAAACTCCAGCTCTGCATATGCGTCTTGGTTTGCCTTGGTGAATCTGCGCTCGATTTTCATGTCTGCCCCGAAGCTCGTTGGTCGCTCAAAACTCTGACGCGACGGGGTGGTGTCACGAATGACAGGGCAATAAGCCGCCCCCAAGCGCCGTTACAGCGCCTGCATATGCCAGAAAATCCCTGGTCATCTATGCTTTGAAGCGTTTTCCCCTGCGACCGCCTGAAACACTATATGTAGTGTGCACCCCGATCCGCGACTACAATCTGGCGTATTTCCGCCGATGCCGTCAACGATTTTATTTGAGATTTTTTAGACTCTTTGCAGTTGACCCAACCTGCCCAATTGCCCGCTTTCGTTGGTTCAGGCGATTCTTATTACTTTCTTTAATTCGGCTGGATTTCGACTGTGCATGAGGCATTCAAAGGAAGTCCTTCAAAACCCATGGAAAATTGCTGTGCTTGCTGCAATGGAAACAACTGCCACAACATAATGTGTGTTAAAGGAAGGTTAACAACAGCATGTGGTGCATTTTTGTGCAGCACGACCAAAAACGCGCTGTAAGGTGTCTATTTCGCTCAAGCGCGAGCTGCCTAGAACAAGCGTGCACACAAATCTAGGTCGGCTCCCCTCACCTGCACGCACAGAAATCAAATGAGGAAAAGTGGTCGGGGCGGCGAGATTCGAACTCACGACCCCCTGTACCCAAAACAGGTGCGCTACCAGACTGCGCTACGCCCCGGACCGTTCGCACCGTTTAAACATCAGTGCAGGGAAAGGGAAGGGAAAAATGCGCCAAACCTGTGAACAAATGCCCTAACAATTTCTGCGGTAGTACAAGCACAGAAGCGCCTTGTAACGGCATAAACAAAGTCATTTCGGAAGAAGTGGTCGGGGCGGCGAGATTCGAACTCACGACCCCCTGTACCCAAAACAGGTGCGCTACCAGACTGCGCTACGCCCCGGACCGTGACGGGGAATTAGTCCCTATGCGCCGGAATGAAAAGAGGAAAAATACCGATTGCGAAAGTTTTTTAATCTGCCTCAGAACAACGCCAAGCGGCATCGCCCTGTAACACGGCAGGATGACGCAGTTCACTCCCGACATCGACGCCAAGCGCCTGCGCCAAGCCGCCGTTGACCTCTAGCACATAGCGCGCGGGCCATTGGCTTGAGATCGGCGTTTCATCCAGAGGGATCGCATTGTGATGAACATGAACCACGATTCCGCGTTCATCCGCAAAGATCATATCCAGCGGGATCAGCGTGTTTTTCATCCAAAAAGAAATCGGGCGCGTGCGATGATAAACGAAAAGCATCCCACTGCTTGTGGGCATCGACGGTCGCCCCATCAGCCCCTTGCTGCGCTCTGACGCGTTGTCGGCAACTTCGACCGTAAACTGCGCTTTGCCCCATTCGCCGCGCAATTGGACTGTATTATGGCTACATTTCGCTGATGCAGGCAGGGCCAGAAGCGCTGCAATCAGAACCCCCGCCATCCATGTTAGAAAACGGAAGGTGTGATGGCGCATTAACTCGTCTCTTTGGTTGCGTTTTCCCACGGGCAAACCTGAGCCGCCATTAACCCGCGCTGGCCTTCGACCACACGCAATGCCAATGCCTCCCCCGGCTGGAGTTCCGCCAACCCTTGGCGACGCAATACTTCGACATGGATAAACACGTCTTCTTCGCGGCCAAAGATATTGGCAAAGCCAAAGCCCTTGCCTTTATCAAACCACTTCACGCGCGCCGGTTCCAGTGGAATGTCGTCAAGCGTGCCTGTGTCGAATTCGTCGATCTCAGCCAGCGATGAGTCGTCGCTTGTAACAGGCGCGCTGATCGAAAGAATCTCAACCGCCTGAACACCGCGCTGGGTTTCTTGAGCCAGCAGTTCAATCTGTGCACCATCGGCCACCGAACTCTGCCCAAAGTTGCGCAACACGTTGGCATGCAAAAGGATGTCAGGGCCGCCGTTTTCTGCAACCACGAACCCGAAACCTTTTACCGGATCGAACCACTTCACCTGCCCGTCGATCTTTTGGGCAGTCACATTATCCATCTTCACGGCCTTACCTTACGTAACCCCATCCCCAGGGTTACTCCCTTAGTGCGACACTTTTCTGCCTGCGGCAAGAAAAATGTCATAATCTTTCATAGGGTTGCATTTTACGTGACGTGAGTGTCAAGGGTTCAAACGTATAATTTCCCAAGCATCCGAGGGGGTTGCGCGCCGCCAGACAAATCGGTCGTGCAAACGGAAGGCCCCATCGGCCCAAAACTCGATTTCCAGTGGCGTGATCCGGTAGCCACCCCAGAACGGCGGACGCTTTGGGGACAGCCCGTGTTTGGCCGACATCGCCGCTGCCTTCGCCACAAGGCTGGCGCGCGACTCAAGCGGCTGAGACTGATCACTCGCCCAGGCGCCGAGTCTGCTTTTGAGAGACCGAGAGTCATAATAGGCGTCGGCCTTCTCCCCGTCTTCACGCACAACAGTGCCGCGTACCCGGACCTGGCGGCGTAGAGATTTCCAATGCATCACAAAGGCCGCCTTGCCTGCGGCATCTATTTCATGCCCCTTGGCGGACCCGTAATTGGTGTAAAACACAAAGGCGTCATCCTCGATGTCTTTCAGCAGAACCATGCGCGCGTTTGGCATGCCGTCCTGATCCACGGTCGACAGCGCGACCGCATTTGGGTCATTCGGTTCAGCCTTTTCCGCCTCAGCCAACCAATTGCGTGTCAATTGAAACGGATCATCTCCGGCAAATATCCCGGTACGGTCTGACATGTGTTTCTCCAGTGCAATGAAAGCGTCTTACCCGCCCCTGCGCACTTGATGCTAAGGGGGGTATCGCCTAAAGGTGCGTTAAAACGAAATAAGGGACGGAGTTGTCCAAATGTCAAACAATCTGATGGCTGGCAAACGCGGTCTGATCATGGGCCTGGCGAACGACAAATCAATCGCTTGGGGGATTGCAAAGGCCTGTGCCGACGCAGGCGCGGAGCTGGCGTTTTCCTACATGGGCGACGCGTTCAAGAAACGTGTTCAACCTTTGGCGGATCAACTGGGTGTTGAAACGCTGATTGACTGTGACGTCTCTGACGCAGCATCCATCGATGCAGCTTTTGCCGAAATCGAAGCCAAATGGGGCAAGTTGGACTTTATCGTTCACGCCATCGGTTTTTCGGACAAAAACGAGCTGCGTGGTCGTTACGTTGACACCAGCCGCGACAACTTCCTGATGACCATGGACATCTCTTGCTACAGCTTTACCGCTGTAATGCAGCGCGCTGAGAAGCTGATGAAAGATGGCGGCTCTGCCCTGACACTGACCTACTATGGTGCCGAACAGGTGATGCCGCATTATAATGTCATGGGATTGGCGAAGGCGGCGCTGGAAGCGTCTGTTAAGTACCTCGCCGAGGACCTTGGTAAAGACGGTATTCGCGTCAACGCAATTTCGGCTGGCCCGATCAAAACGCTGGCGGCCTCTGGCATTGGCGATTTCCGCTATATCCTGAAATGGAACGAGTATAACTCGCCCCTGCGCAAAACCGTGACCATCGAAGAAGTCGGCAACTCTGCTTTGTATCTGCTAAGCGACCTGTCGTCTGGCGTGACCGGTGAAAATCTGCACGTCGATTCAGGCTACCACGTTGTCGGCATGAAGGCCGTTGATGCACCCGACATCGACGCGACCGCCAACAAGAAATGACTCTGACTGCCTTTGTGGCGTCCTGGCTTTTATGTCTGGCCGCCGCCATGACGCCGGGACCAGCTGTGCTGATGTCGGCGCGCATTGGCCTGCGTGAAGGGTTGGCAACGGGCACGGCGCTGGCCTTTGGCATTGGCGCGGGCGCTGTCTTTTGGGCCAGCACCGCGCTTTTTGGGCTGTCGATCCTGTTCGAGTATGCCCCGACCCTATTGATTGCACTGAAAGTGATTGGTGCAGCCTATTTGGTCTACCTGGCTTACAGAATGTGGCGCCACGCGGACGATATGATCGAAGAGGTCGCGACCATGGCCACACCACGCAGCCGATTCAGTGCCTTCAAACTTGGTGTGCTGACACAGCTGGCCAACCCCAAGGGGCCGATCTTTTTCGGTGCGGTCTTTGCGGGCACAATCCCTGAAACCGTACCACTTTGGGTGTTAGGTGCTTTGCTGACGCTGATTTTCATTGGTGAAGCCGCCTGGAACATCATTGTTGTCAGAATCTTCTCGTTCGAACGGACACGCCGTGGTTATATCAGCCTCAAAGGCGTGTTTGATCGCATCTTTGGCGCTGCGCTGGCCGCACTTGGAGCCAAGATCGCGATCACGTAACGAGGGGTCGCACCATGGAATTGTCACATCTGATTGCCTTTAACCTCGCGCTGCTGGTGGCCTTGATAAGCCCCGGCCCTGCGATGTTGATCACGCTGCGCGCGACCTTGTCTCGTGGCAAACAGGCAGGCATCCTGACGGGGCTGGGGCTTGGGACGATGGCCGCGCTTTGGACTACGCTCGCGTTGTTGGGTCTGGAAAGCGTGTTCTTGGTCTTTCCATGGGCCTACGTGACTCTTAAGACCCTCGGCGCGCTCTACCTGATCTGGATCGCCTATCAAACTTGGCGCTCCGCCACCAAGCCTCTCGGCGCAGACCCCAAGCTGCCCGGCCGACGCGATTTCACAACCGGACTATCGGTTAACCTCGCCAACCCGAAATCTGTGCTCTTTGCCTCTGCGGTGCTGCTGGTGATTTTCCCACGCGACCTCTTGCTGGCAGAGAAGGCTTTCATTGTATTCAACCACTTGGTGATCGAGTTCATATTCTACACGGGTTTTTCGCTCCTGCTCTCGACCAAGGGGGCCAGAAACGGCTATCTGCGCATGAAAACTGTATTTGACCGAGTCGCCGCCCTTGTCTTAGGCGCGCTTGGCATTCGCCTGCTGCTGAACCGGGTTTAAGCACCAGAGGAAAGAAAGGACAAAAAGATGAGCGACCGCCTGCCCCACGAAAAAGGCTTTCACATCAGTTGGGATCAACTGCATCGCGACGCCCGCGCCTTGGCATGGCGGCTGGATGGTCAAGGCCCGAACAATGGCGAATGGAAAGCCATCGTCGCCATCACACGCGGCGGTATGGCCCCGGCCATGATCGTGGCGCGCGAACTCGACATCCGCATTGTCGACACCATCAGCGTCAGGTCCTACCATCACCAGGAACAGGGCAAAGCCGAGGTGCTGAAATCCCCAGACCCAGAGATCATGGGCGCAGAGGGCGAAGGCGTCTTGATCATCGACGATCTGGTCGACAGCGGCAAAACGCTTGAACTGGTGCGCCAGATGTACCCAAAGGCGCATTTCGCGACTGTTTATGCCAAGCCAAAGGGTCGTCCGCAGGTCGAAAGCTTTATCACCGAAGTCTCACAAGACACTTGGATCTTCTTCCCTTGGGACATGGCACTGCAATACGTACAGCCCTACCGCGGCAAAGACTAAGCAGGGCACACTACTATGAGCAAAAGTCGCACGTCGCAGACCTTCCGTCCGCCTGTGATGGAGGCCGCGCGCTGGGTTTCTGGCAAATCCTTTCCGGCAGACAAGCCGCTAATCATTGTCAGTCAGGCCGCGCCGGTTGATCCGCCGCCAGAACCGCTGCGTGAGCACATTGCCGAAGTCGCTTTAAACCGGCCCGAAGCGCATCTTTATGGTCCGGTGCTGGGCCTACCCGCTCTGCGCACTGAAGTCGCGCAGCAATGGTCACAAGCGTATGGAGGTAGCATCACCGACCAGAACGTTGGTCTGACATCGGGCTGCAATCAGGCCTTTGCGGCTGTTGTTTCGTCTTTGACCAATGACGGGGATGAAGTCATTCTCCCAACCCCATGGTATTTCAACCATAAAATGTGGCTGGACATGCAGGGCGTGATCGCTGTGCCGCTTGACACAAGCGCCGAAATGCTACCGGATGTCACGCAGGCAGAGGCACTGATAACAGAGCGCACAAAGGCCATCGCCCTTGTCACACCCAACAACCCTGCGGGTGTTGAGTATCCGGGCGAACTGCTATCAGCGTTCTACGACCTCGCCAAACGACATGGCATTGCCTTGATCGTGGATGAAACCTACCGCGATTTTGACAGCCGCAGCGGCGCGCCTCACAGGCTGTTTGAAAACTCCGATTGGTCGGGCACGCTGATCCATCTTTATTCCTTCTCCAAAGCCTACCGCCTCACAGGTCACCGCGTTGGAGCCATTATCGCAGCGCCAGAGCGTTTGGACGAAATGGAGAAATTCCTCGACACGGTCACAATCTGCCCCAACCAACTGGGCCAACATGCGGCGCTTTGGGGGATGCAGAACTTGTCGCAATGGTTGGCCGGTGAACGCGAAGAAATCCTTGCCCGGCGCGCCGCCATTGAAGCAAATATGCCGGTGCTGGAAGCAAAGGGGTGGCGGCTTTTGGGCCTCGGGGCCTACTTCGCCTATCTACAGCACCCGTTCGATATCCCCTCAGATGCCTTGGCACAGGAGCTTGTCGACGCAGCCCATGTCTTGGCCCTGCCCGGCACGATGTTCCATCCCGAGGGCAGCGAACGCGGCAAACAGGAAATCCGACTCGCCTTTGCCAATGTAACAGCAGACCAGATCAAAGTGCTATTTGATCGACTAGCAAGCTATCGTCCAAAGCCTTAGGCCAAAACCAGGGATTTTTTCCGTTCTGCGCTAAACTGCTGTGGAACGGAGGATGCTGAGATGGTGCGTTTTCTGACAAGTTTTGTCCTTGCGCTGTGCCTTTGCCCGCCTGCGGCTGCCGCAGAGGAAATTCACCTCGCCGCCCGAAAAGGCGACGCGGAAGCGCTGCGGCAACTGCTCGACGCAGGCGTGCCCATCGATCAACCAAGCACAAAAAACACCAGCCAACCCGGCGTCACCGCGCTTTATGTGGCGGCGCAGTTTGGCCGCATCGAAGCAGTCAATCTGCTTCTTGAGGCGGGCGCGGACCCCGTCATTCGCCCCGTGGGCGAAGACGCGGACGGAACGCCTTTGCATATGGCCGTCAGGCGCGGCAGCACCGAAATTGTTAAGATGTTTTTGGATCAAGGCGTTGATCCCAATATCTATGATCGTTGGCAGGCGACGCCGCTGCATCAAGCACGGCTACGGAAAAACGACGACCTCGCCAACCTATTGATCGCGCATGGTGCGGAAACCGATTGGCGCGCGCCACCGATTGGTGATCAGATCGCAAATGCAGATCTTGCCGCAGGCGAAGTCGTTGCAAAAGGATGTGCCGGACTTTGCCACACCCTCGAGCCGGGTGCTGAACTTTCGCTTTGGGGCATCGTGAATAGCCCAAAAGCGGCCCGCAGCGGATATCAGTATTCAGAGGCCTTATTGTCAATGGGCGGTGATTGGACAATCGAAGACCTGAACAGCTTTATCGCTGCGCCAGGGCGGTTTTTACCTGGTACCGGAATGTATTATTCGGCCCCCAACGAGCAAGACCGCATCAACCTAATCGCCTTTCTGGCCACGACTTCTGAAAACTAAACGGCCGTCTGTCACTTCTTGACCCCCAACTCAAATCACGAACCATTCCCCTCCCCGCTTCCTCATGTTAGCGCTTGCCCCCCCTTTCGCTGCGTCGTAGACATCCGCAACTGAATTTTTGTCGCGTAGATGAACCCCGAAAGAGGTCCCGGATGTCCAAGAATAACTCCTTCTCCAAAACCATGGTCTGGATACTGATGGGCATGCTGATCTTGGGCCTTGGCGGTTTTGGCATCACGAACCTTGGCGGCGCGGTGCAATCTGTGGGTAAGGTTGATGGAAAACCGGTGAGCGTGAATGATTATTACCGCGCGGTGCAGCAAGAGTTGGACGCGATCCAAGCCCAAACCGGGCAGCGCATCACCTTCGCACAAGCGCAGCAGTTTGGCCTGCATCAACAGGTGCTGGCGCGGCTTGTGAACCAGCGCGCGCTGGACGCCGAAGCGGAACGTTTGGGCCTGTCCATGGGTGACGAAAACTTGCGCGACCAGATTGTGAATATCTCTGCCTTCCAAGGGCTTGATGGGTCGTTTGATCGCGAGGCCTATCGCTTTGCCCTGCAAAATTCGGGCCTGAATGAACGCGCGTTCGAAGATTCCCTGCGCGAAGATGCTGCGCGCACCCTGTTGCAATCGGCAATCATTGGCGGCGTTGATATGCCCGATGCCTACGCCGAAGCCCTAGCGCGCTATCTTGGTGAACAACGCAGCTTTTCCTACGCGACCCTGACCGAAGCCGATCTGGACGCAGAGATTGCAGCGCCGGATGAGGCCGCTCTGCAAGCGCACTATGATGCGAACCAATCCAACTTCATGCAGCCCGCGACGCGCGACATCACCTATGCATGGATCGCCCCTGCGATGCTGCTGGATAGCGTCGAAGTCGACGAGGCCAGCCTGCAGGCCCTCTATGAAGACCGCAGTGCAGAATTCAATCAGCCAGAACGCCGTCTGGTGGAACGTTTGGTCTATGGCACCGCCGCAGACGCAGAAACCGCGCTTGCGAAAATCACCGCTTCTGAAACCACATTTGATGACGAAGTGACGGCACGTGGTCTTGAGCTGGCCGATGTTGATATGGGTGACGTGACCCAATCCGCATTAGGTGCCGCTGGCGAAGGCGTGTTCGCCGCCGACACGGGCGACGTGGTTGGGCCCTTTCAAACAGACCTCGGCCCGGCGCTTTTCCGTGTGAATGCCATTCTTGAGGCGCAAAGCGTCACCTTTGAAGAGGTCGAGGCCGATCTGCGCGATGAACTTGCAACCGACCGCGCACGCCGCGTGATCGAGGCGCAGATCAACACTGTGGATGATCTTTTGGCAGCAGGCGCAACTTTGGAAGATGTCGCAGCAGAGACTGATCTTGAACTGGGCAGCATCAAGTTTCACGTAGGCTCGGAAGACGCCATCGCAGGCTATGCTGACTTCCGCGCAGCCGCACAGCGCATCCAAGACGGCGACTTCCCAGAGGTCACGACATTGGATGATGGCGGCATCTTTGCTCTGCGTTTGGATGGCACCTCTGAGGCCGCCCCAATCCCCTTTGCTGACGCGCGTGAAGCTGTCGAAGCGGACTGGCGCGCGACCGCCGTGCGGGAGGCTTTGAAAGCGCAAGCCGACAGCTTGATTGAACGCATGAAGGCCGGTGAAGACATCATCACATTGCGTTTGATTGTCGCTCAGGAACAAGACCTGACACGCAATGATTTTCTACCGGATGTGCCTGCCACCCTGCTGGAAACGGTGTTTGGGATGGATCAAGGCGACATCGAAGCCGTAGCAGGTAACGGCAGCTATTTGATTGTTGAACTGGATGACATCGCGGCCGCAGACCTGAGTGCAGGTGAAAACACCACGATCGTCAACCTGATCGGCCAGCAGGTCAGCCAATCGCTGACCCAAGATATCCTTGACGCCTACAGCAACTTCATTCGCAGCCGGGCCGAGATCGAAATCGACCAAGGCGCATTGGCCGCTGTGCACGCGCAGTTGAACTAAGGACCGACGACGTGGCTTTGACTCCTTCTTTTGACGTCTTCGAAGCCGCCTATAAGGCGGGCCAAAATCAGGTCGTCTACACGCGTCTTGCAGCGGATCTGGACACGCCAGTGTCCTTGATGCTGAAACTGACCGGCGCGCAAAAAGACGCCTTCATGCTGGAATCCGTCACTGGCGGCGAAGTGCGCGGGCGCTATTCGATCATAGGTATGAAGCCAGACCTGATCTGGCAGTGCCACGGCGATGAAAGCCGGATCAACCGCCAGGCGCGGTTTGACAGTGACGCGTTTCAACCGGAAAAGGGCGATCCGCTCGGCAACCTGCGCGCGCTGATTGCTGAAAGTAAGATCGACCTGCCGGACGACCTGCCGCAAGCCTCTGCAGGCCTGTTTGGGTTCCTTGGATACGACATGATCCGACTGGTGGAGCACCTGCCAAACATCAATCCCGACCCTCTCGGCCTGCCAGACGCTTGCATGATGCGCCCGTCCGTTGTCGCGGTGCTTGATGGCGTCAAAGGCGAAGTCACGGTGGTCTCTCCGGTCTGGGTGGCCGAGGGGCAATCCGCACGTGCAGCCTATGCACAGGCTGGCGAGCGCGTCATGGATGCGGTGCGTGATCTGGAACGCGCCATGCCCGACGCCCGCCGCGACCTCGGAGAAGAGTTGCAAGTCGGAGACCCGGTCAGCAACTTCACCAAAGAAGGCTATTTGGCTGCGGTCGAAAAAGCGAAGGACTACATCAAAGCTGGTGACATCTTTCAGGTGGTGCCCGCGCAACGCTGGACGCACGACTTTCCACTGCCGCCTTTTGCGCTTTACCGGTCGCTACGCCGCACCAACCCCTCGCCGTTCATGTTCTATTTCAACTTCGGCGGCTATCAGGTGATCGGGGCCAGCCCGGAAATCCTCGTGCGAGTGTTTGGCAACGAAGTCACCATTCGCCCCATCGCCGGCACCCGTCCACGTGGCGCAACACCTGAAGAAGACCGCGCCAACGAAGCCGACCTATTGGCAGACCAGAAGGAACTCGCCGAGCACCTGATGCTATTGGATTTGGGTCGCAACGACACCGGTAAAGTGTCGAAAATCGGCACCGTGCGCCCGACCGAGAAGTTCATCATCGAGCGTTACAGCCACGTGATGCACATCGTGTCCAACGTTGTGGGTGAACTGGCCGAGGACCAAGACGCGCTAAGCGCCTTCTTTGCGGGCATGCCAGCCGGCACCGTCTCTGGCGCCCCAAAAGTGCGCGCGATGGAAATTATCGACGAGTTGGAGCCGGAAAAACGCGGCGTTTATGGCGGTGGTGTTGGCTATTTCAGCGCCGGGGGCGACATGGACATGTGTATCGCGCTACGCACCGCCATTGTGAAAGATCAAAAGCTGTATGTGCAGGCAGGTGGTGGCGTTGTCTATGACAGCGACCCCGAAGCCGAGTATATGGAGACCGTACACAAATCCAACGCCATCCGCCGCGCCGCCGAAGACGCAGGCCGGTTTGATGGGCATGGGAATAGCTAACGCCGGTCATTCGCTGAGCAGAATCTAAAAAACTGGCGCGGCCGTCACCTACCGCGCCAGTTTTTTTAAGCATTCCGCCGAACTGTTAGTTAACGGTCGTGTCCACCAGTATCTCTGAAGCCACGCCCGCTTCAAACAAGGCTTGCTTCATATCGTCAATTTCCACTGCATCGGTTGAGCTGTGAATCAAGACGTCGTTCACCACCAAGGAATACAGCAGCGGTCTCGTTGTGGGTTGTGGTTCATAGCTGGCGAGGTATTCCCGCGCGGCACGGCGCGATGCAGGCCCCCATTTACCATCGTGGGCAACACCAATGGTGTATTGCGCATCCATCGTCATTTCTTTGCTGACCGAGCGGCCAGCGTTTAGATCAAGAAGTGTGTTTTCCAGCGTCACACGGTTTGTGATGCGATCTGGAACAAAAACGGTTTTGCAGGTTTCAACGTCTTTGTAACGGGTTACCGTCTTCTTGCTATTTTCATGGCCAATGGCGCCACCAATCAAAGCCCCAGCCGCAGCACCAGCGTTTTTGTCGGTGACCGCTTTGCCAATCACGCCACCGATCAGCGCGCCACCGATGACTTTTTCTGGTTCGCCACCTTTGACCGTTGCCTGATAAGGGACAGACTGCACTGAGCATTTTTTTTGATACGAGCCAGCATAGGACTGAGTCGCCAGCAAGAGCGAGGCAGCGACTGTTATCATAATGGTTTTCATAGCGTTACTCCTTCAAATTGAACGCCGGACCAGCAGACCCTTGTGGGCATCTGACCCTTTTAGAAATCTCGGGTGCCACCGACTCAACGCGCAACTGCCCGTTTCGTTGCATGGCACTTTCCAGCGATAGCTAGTGGATTGCCGCGTTGTTATTCAATATCAAAGCCCATTTCGCCTGTTTTACTGGGTTTGAGCGGCAAGATATCGCGCGGCTATCGACGCCATTCATCTTAACGCTGTTGGCATGGTGCTATCCTCATCGACTTGGTCCCATGCATGCCCAAGGATCGACCATTTCCCTTCTGACTTAACAAGCAAGAAGGCGCTGATGTCTTGGTTTTCTTCTGAGCCGTTTTCGAGCATATCAGATCGCGCCAAGGCGACTGCGATATTGCCGAAGTGCATTATTTCTAGCGTGGCGGTATGCTCTTCAAAGCTTTTCAAATTCTTTATGGCTACCGCTTCCATCCGCTCGACAAAAGCTTCAACGGACTTCGGCTCAGCGGGCCTCGCGGCCCCGCATAGGATTGCGGAAGGGTGAAAGTCACGTCTAAATCGCTCCCAATCTGGGTTCGATTTTTCATCCCACCTCATGCCCTCAAAGTGGTCTAAGATCAGTTGGCTAATTGCATCTGTGTCCGACATCTAATCCCCCCGCTATATCAGCGTCAGGAACCCAGTATAGCACAGTTGGCAATCTGAAGGGCGCTTCCTACTGCATCACCAGCTGCAAGAGCGCTGAAACTGGCGCAACGGTCACCGTGTTTGCGCGATCCTGCAAAGCCCAGCTGGCAAGCGCCGCAATCGTGCTGCTTTCAAGCCGCCCCATCATCAGAACCGCTTCGTTCTGGCGCGCCTTAAAGGCAGCTTGGTCAAAGAACCGGCGGATGACGACCTCTGTCTGCCCGCTTCCGTCAAAATCGCGGAACACGGTCGCCGTCCCAACGCCCTCGCGCAGGGCCAGCTTTTGCGACGTATTCAGCCCTTTGGGTTGAAACACCAGACCGTGCCCGCTGCTAAGCGCATAGTCGATCACTTGATCCGCAATCTCTCGGGTGTCTTGAAGGCCGCCTTGCAACCCATCCATGATCGCGACGGCCTCTGGCACATTTGCGATCTGCGCGGTCAGGTTTAGCGATACATCACTTGGCGTCGCCCCGCTTGGCAGGTTGACCAGCGCCAGGACTTCAAATCCGGCATCGCGCAATTTCTTGCTGCGCGTCGCGGCCCCTTCGGACAGGGCATCCACTGCAATGCTCAGAGGCAATGGAAAATCCGCCAGAGATTTCAACTCCGCCACACCCGCCGCAGGGTTATCAAGCAAAACCACCGACATAATGGGCTTGCCCGCCACGTCTTCATACGGTGTGGCATAAGCAACAAGCGGCGGGTCCTCATGCAATTCTTTGCCGTTCACCTCGCCATTTTGCAGCGCGGCGCTCTCTGCAGGTTCAGCGCCCGCGTCCGCCACCGTTGGAAGGCGGGTTGAGCGGCGTTCATCCGCACCCGCAAGCAGGCCCGGCACAGGCTGCAACAAGGATGGAGACTCCTCCGGTGCCGTCATTTCGGGCGCGACGTCCACCGTCACATCGACCGCAGGCGGCGTTTCTTCAGTGGCATCTGGTGTAATTTGCGCGGCCTCAGACGGCGGGGTCTGGGCTGGACCAGATTCGATGGCAACCTCGGGCTGCGGCGCCGCGTCTTCGGCGGTATCTGCACTGCCAAAGGCCTGCGTTTCGATGTCGGTCGGGCTGACCGGCTGCGCGGGATCAACAGAAATCGACGGCTCTGTCTCTTCGCCGGGCGTGGTGATCGGGCGTGCCTGTGGGTTTGGCAACACGGGTGTGTCTTCTTCCAACGCCACCTCTGCCGTCACATTTTCAATGGGCGCAACCGGGGCGTCTTCGACCTCAGCCGGGGCCGGTTTCGGCGCAGAGGTGACATCTGCCACGGGTGGTGAAACCTCGGTTTCGGCAGGGACTGGCGTTTGCGCTTGGCTGTCTGCTTCCACCGGCGCATCGGCGGCAGAGGCATCCGGAAAATCAGGCTCAGCGATGGCTGCAGGCTGTGTCGCAGCGGGTTCAGGCGCTTGCGGCACAGCCACGTCCGACGGCAGCGGCGTCACAAGCGAAAAGACGGCAGCCAGGAAAAGCCCAACGATTGAACCAAAGAAAAGCCCAGTGATTATCCCGCGAAACATTGCCCTTGCCCTCAGTCTTTTTGTCTACACCGATTTTTCATCGTCTTTTTCATGCTGCGGGGGTCCCCGCCCCTTGACCCTTTCGGCCAAGCCTGTCCATTTATGATCTGACTATACCGCGACCATGGGCCGGGTTTATACCCTGTTCTTACACTGAGTGAAAAGAAAGACGTCATGCTGCTTCTGATCGACAATTACGACAGCTTTACCTACAACCTCGTGCACTATCTGGGCGAGTTGGGGGCCGACGTCAAAGTCTGGCGCAATGACGCGCTGACCACGCAGGACGCGATGGGGATGAAGCCCGAAGGGATTTTGCTCTCGCCCGGTCCCTGCACACCTGATGATGCGGGTATTTGCCTTGCATTGGTCGAAGCGGCTGCTGAAACCAAAACCCCCTTGATGGGCGTCTGTTTAGGCCACCAATCCATCGGTCAGGCCTTTGGCGGCAAAGTTGTGCGCTGCCATGAGATCGTGCACGGCAAGATGGGGACGATGCATCACCACAACAAAGGTCTGTTCAAAGGTCTGCCCTCGCCGTTTGAGGCCACTCGCTACCACTCACTCGTGGTAGAGCGCGAAACATTGCCCGACTGTCTGGAAATCACTGCAGAGCTGGAAGATGGCACCATCATGGGCCTGCAGCACAAAGAACTGCCGATCCAAGGCTGCCAGTTCCACCCTGAAAGCATCGCGTCAGAGCATGGCCATGCCATGCTGCAAAACTTCCTTGATATGATGAAGGTGCCAGCATGAGTGACACGCTAAAACCGCTGATTGCCGCGGCCGCAGATGGCCCTTTGACGCGCGCGCAGGCAGAAGAAGCCTTTGAAATCCTTTTCAATGGGGATGCGACGCCCAGCCAGATCGGTGGTTTTCTCATGGCCTTGCGCACGCGCGGCGAAACCGTTGATGAATACGCTGCCGCAGCTGCAGTCATGCGCGCGAAATGCGTGCCGGTCAAAGCGCCCGCCGGGGTGATTGACATCGTGGGCACCGGCGGCTCTGGCAAACACACGCTGAATATCTCGACCGCCTCGATCTTTACCGTCGCCGGTGCGGGCGTGCCGGTGGCCAAACATGGCAATCGCAAAGCCAGCAGCAAATCTGGCACGGCGGATGTGCAAAGCGAGCTGGGCATCAATGTGATGGTTGGCGCAGAGGTGGTCGAAAAGGCGCTTCAAACCTGCGGCGTGGGCTTCATGATGGCCCCGATGCACCATCCGGCGATCAAACACGTGATGCCAACGCGATTGGAACTGGGCACCCGCACCATATTCAACATCCTCGGCCCGCTGACCAACCCTGCCGGAGCGAAACGCCAAATCACAGGCGCGTTTTCCCGTGACCTGATCCGCCCGATGGCAGAAACCTTGGGCCAACTCGGCTCTGAACGGGCGTGGCTGGTTCATGGATCTGATGGCACGGATGAATTGACCATCACGGGTGTCAGCTATGTGTCGGCGCTGGAAACCGATGGCTCGGTTCGTGATTTCGAATTGCATCCAGAAGAGGCTGGCCTGCCAGTACACCCGTTTGAAGAGACCGTTGGCGGCACACCCGAATTCAACGCAAACGCTCTGCGCGCTTTGTTAGATGGTGCGGAAGGGGCTTATCGCGATGCGGTTTTGCTGAACTCCGCAGCAGCACTGGTGATTTCTGACAAGGCAGACAACCTCAAGCAAGGCGTTGAAATTGCAAAAGAAAGCATCGATTCTGGCAAGGCCAAAGCCAAACTGG
Source organism: Cognatishimia maritima (assembly GCF_900129685.1). Classification (GTDB taxonomy): domain Bacteria; phylum Pseudomonadota; class Alphaproteobacteria; order Rhodobacterales; family Rhodobacteraceae; genus Cognatishimia; species Cognatishimia maritima. The sequence continues at coordinate 402,342 of NZ_FQWM01000001.1, forward strand.
AATGCCTCGCAAAATTGACTTCGGAAGCGGTCTAAATGAACGTAATTGGACAAATTGCAAAGCAATTTGGCCCGCACCCGCCCGCACCCAAGGCGGGTGCATTCGCACGCACCACGGGCAGGCGCAGGCGAACCTTGTTGTGACTGTCCCCAAGAACTGGACCCACTTGCCTTTCTTTGCATCTGATGTCGCGACGATCGAAGCTCATGTCGCTGCAGACGCCAGAGACATCCTACCGCCAGCGTATCAACGCTTCGCCGCGCTTGATGCCTGCGCGCCTGAGAAAGTTCGTGTTGTAATCCTCGGCCAAGACCCCTACCCGACACCCGGACACGCCCACGGACTTGCCTTTTCCGTGGAACCAGACGTGCGCCCTCTGCCACGCAGTCTCACCAACATCTACAAAGAGATGGTCGAAGACCTCGGCGCAGCGCCCTTAAATGGTGACCTGCGCGGCTGGGCCGCACAAGGTGTGCTGCTACTGAACACAGTGCTCTCTGTCCCAGCTGGAGAGGCCAACGGCCACAAAGACCTTGGCTGGCAAACGTTAGCGCACCAAGTCCTTGCAGACGTCTCGCAAAAACCCACCGCCTTTGTCCTCTGGGGCAAACAGGCGCAAAACTTGGCAAAGCATATTCACCCCGGGGATCATTTGATGATAGAAACCGCCCATCCCTCGCCGCTTTCGGCGCGGCGCGGTTTCTTTGGCTCCCGGCCATTTTCGCGTATCAACACTTGGCTTGCCGACCGCGGTGAGCAACCGATCGACTGGACCTTGCAATGACCATCACCGTTCTGGACAAAATCAAAGCCTATAAGCTGGAAGAAGTCGCCGCCGACAAAGCCGCAAAACCCTTTGCCGCTGTCGAAGCCGAAGCCCGAGCCGCCAGCCCAACCCGTGGCTTTGCGAATGCTTTGATCGAGGCCTCCAAAACCGGCTATGGCCTGATCGCCGAAGTCAAAAAAGCCAGCCCCTCCAAAGGTTTGATCCGCGAAGACTTCAACCCACCCGCTCTGGCCAAAGCCTATGAAGACGGCGGCGCGACCTGCCTGTCGGTCCTGACAGACACGCCATCTTTCCAAGGCGCAAAAGACTTCTTGGTACAAGCCCGCGAAGCGACAAACCTGCCCGCCCTGCGCAAAGACTTTATGTATGACACCTATCAGGTCGCCGAGGCACGCGCCTTGGGGGCTGACTGTATCCTGATCATCATGGCCTCTGTCTCTGATGCGCAAGCGCAAGAACTGGAAAGCGCGGCTTTTGAATGGGGCATGGATGTGCTGCTGGAAGTGCATGACGCCGAAGAACTTGAACGGGCATGCGAACTGAAATCGCCTTTGATGGGCATCAACAACCGCAATCTCAAAACCTTTGAAACCACGCTCGACACCACGCGCATCCTATCGAAAGATGTCCCAGACGACCGTCTGATCGTCTGCGAAAGCGGCTTGTTCACACCTGACGACCTGTCAGACATGGCACGCCACAACGCGCGGACCTTCCTCATCGGCGAAAGTCTGATGCGTCAGGCCGATGTCACTGCGGCGACCAAAGCGATCCTAGCCAATCCCCTGATGCCGGAGAACATCTGATGGCAGACACCAAGGGTCTCACCCATTTTGACGCCAAGGGCGAGGCGCATATGGTCGATGTCACAGACAAGGCTGTGACGGACCGTATCGCGACCGCTGTTGGTCACGTTAAGATGAACAAAGAAACCTTTGATATCATTGCTGACGGCCGCGCCAAGAAGGGCGATGTTCTGGCGGTTGCACAACTGGCGGGCATCATGGGCGCCAAACAATGCAGCACGCTTATTCCGCTTTGCCATCCGCTTCCTATCACCAAAGTCTCTGTTGATCTGACCATGAACGCCGATCTGCCCGGAGTCGACATCACCGCCACCGTGAAAACCACCGGCCAGACGGGCGTCGAAATGGAAGCGCTGACCGCGGTTAATGTCGCTGCGCTGACGGTTTATGACATGACAAAAGCCGTCGACAAAACCATGGAAATCGGCGGTATCCGCGTGGTTTTGAAAGACGGCGGAAAGTCGGGCCGGTTCGAAGCCAAATGATCTCGGTCGCCGACGCCCTCACCCATTTATTTGATCTGGCAAAACCGCTGAAAACAGAGGTCGTGCCACTCAAACACGCCAACGGTCGGGTTTTGGCGAAGGACACCGTCGCGCGCCGCGATCAACCGCCTTTCTCTGCCTCTGCCATGGATGGCTATGCAGTGCGAAATGCGGATGTCTCCCCCGGCGCGACGCTGACTGTAATTGGCGAAAGCGCGGCGGGGCATAGATTTGACGGGGCTATCCAACCCGGCGAATGTGTGCGTATTTTCACCGGTGCGCCGCTGCCCAATGGGGCTGACCGCATCGTCATCCAAGAGGACGTGACCGCAACGGGCACGCAGATTACAATTGGCGACACGCTCGACAGCAACGCCTATGTCCGCGCCAAAGGGTTTGACTTCAAAGACGGCGAGGTTGTCGCCGCCCCGAAGGTGCTTCGCCCGGCAGACATCGCCCTGCTCGCCGCGATGAACATTGCCGAAGTCACCGTCACGCGCCGCCCCAAGGTTGCGATCCTGTCTACGGGCGATGAGTTGGTCATGCCGGGCGAAACACCAACCGAAGACCAGATCATCGCATCCAACAGCTTTGGCCTTTACGCCATGCTCAAGGACATCGGTGCCGACCCGCGCCTACTGCCCATCACACGCGACACGAAAGACAGCCTGAAAATGGCCTTTTCTCTGGCGCAAGATGCTGATCTCCTCGTCACCATCGGCGGTGCCTCTGTGGGCGACCATGACCTTGTGGGTGAGGTCGCTGCAGACCTCGGCATGCAGCGCAGTTTCTACAAAATCGCAATGCGGCCCGGCAAACCCCTGATGGCGGGACGCCTCAGCAATGGTGCCATGATGATTGGCCTTCCCGGGAACCCTGTGTCTGCCATGGTTTGCGGCAAGATCTTTCTGGAACCGGTTCTGCAAGCCTTGCTTGGTCTTGGTCACGCCCCCGCGCCAGAATTTACCGCCCCTTTGGCAGCTGATGTCGCCACCAATGGCCCCCGCGAACATTATATGCGCGCCAAACTTGACGCCGGCCAAGTCACAGTTTTTGATCGCCAAGACAGCGCTCTTCTCAGCGTGCTTGCAAAGGCCAATTGCCTCGTGATCCGTCCGCCGCATGACCCTGCGCGCAAAGCTGGCGAAATCATGCGCTGCGTCGCGATCTAATACCGCTCCTTTCATCTTTCCCAAAATACTTCCGCCGGAGGCAACCCACGGTCACAACGCTACGCCGCACATTGTGAACAAACCGCTAACGGTTGACACAAAACGAGAACAAGACTAGAACAAACGCAAAATATAGTGTTGAGGGCGTGCAGATGCTGACCAAAAAACAACGTGATCTATTGGAATTTATCCACAAGCGGCTCCAGAAAAACGGCGTGCCGCCCAGCTTTGATGAAATGAAAGACGCGCTGGATTTGCGGTCCAAATCGGGCATTCACCGGTTGATCACTGCGCTTGAAGAACGCGGTTTCATTCGCCGCCTTGCGCATCGTGCCCGCGCCATTGAAATCGTGAAACTGCCCGAAGACATGTCACAACCAAAAGGCTTTCAGCCCAAGGTCATCGACGGGCCCCATCCCTCGCCAGCCCAGCCCGCCAACGTCACCCCGGATGAGGTGCAGCTTTTTGCGCGCGAACTTCCTGTGATGGGGCGTATCGCGGCGGGTGTTCCAATTGAGGCGATCAGCCATGTCGACCACCATGTGGCGGTGCCGGGCCAGATGCTGAAAACCGGCGGACAGCACTATGCGCTTGAGGTGCACGGCGATTCCATGATCGAGGCCGGGATCAACGACGGCGACATTGTAATTCTGCGTGAAACTGCGACGGCCGATAACGGTGATATCGTTGTGGCTCTCATCGAAGATGAGGAAGCGACCTTGAAAACCTACCACCGCAAAGGTGGCTCGATCGCGCTTGAAGCGGCCAATCCGGCCTATGAAACCCGCGTGTTTTCCGAAGATCAGGTCAAGGTTCAGGGGCGTCTCGTCGGCCTGATCCGCAGCTATTGATCAACGTCCAGCCGTTGCGTTTTCGGGGACCAAAGCCGGTCCCCGCGCGATTGGGCGACCGTTCGCGTGACGATGGCGTCGTCCGAAAAATAAAGCGCAACAGCACCTGTTTTGGCTAAAGTTTGCGGGTCAAAAATCAAGCAAGGTCCAGACAGGGTGGCAGGCAGATCGGCCACGACAATCTCTGCCTTGGAACAGGCGGATAGCTGGGCCGCACCTGTTTTGCCTTGGTAATGCGTGATACGCCCCGCCGTAAGTTCCGCCTCAAAAACACCTTTCTGCACCATCGGCAACTGCGCCGCTGCCTGCATCTGATCGGCTGCGTCTCCGTCATTTTCCAACCAATTCTGTGCGATAAATCCTTGGCCTCGTCCCTTGCTCAGGGCGCGGCCAGCGTTGGTCATCACGCCGATCAATTTGCCATCTTCAGAGATCAACACATCCGGGCGAACGACCTGTGACCAAGTGAAAAAGCATGCCATCAAGATGACCGCCCCACCCCATCTCAGCGCGCCCTGCCAAAGGATCAACCAGCACCCGGCGATGCTGATCAGCGGCAAGATAAAGCCTTGCGGCGTTGGAATCGGAATGCGCGCGCCCTCTAGGTCACTGACCCAATGGGCGATGAACAATATCCAGCGCAGCCCTGCCCCCATCACTGTAAAGCCAATGCCCTCCAGCCCAAATGCCGACAGGACCGCCGCCAAAACCGCACCCGGAATGACCACCATCCCCATGACCGGCACCGCAGTGACATTGGCAAGCAAGCCGTAGCTAGCCCATTGGTTGAAATGCGCCGCTGCAAAAGGTGCCGTTGCCAGTCCGGCCACCAAAGAGGACATAACGACTGCTAAGATGTTTCGCTGCCATGCCTTTAGACCAATGTCGGGCGCGTCGCGCATCGCCCCAAAGACAGCGACCAATGCCGCCGTCGCTGCGAATGACATCTGAAACCCCGGAGACAGCAGACTTGATGGACTGATCACCAGCACAATCAGCGCCGCGATGGCCACGGCGCGCAATGTCAACGCGCGGCGATCCAAACTGACGGCAATCAAAGCAACGGCCGCCATGATATAAGCGCGCTGCGTGGCGATGCTGGCCCCAGAAAGCAGAAGGTACAATGTCGCCCCGCCCAAGGCCAAAAGCGCGGCAATTTTTTTGACCGGCAGACGCAACGCCCGCGGCGGATAAAGTGCGAGCGCATAGCGGACCGTTGCAAATAAAAACCCGGCGAGAAGGCCCATGTGCAGGCCTGAAATCGCCAGAAGATGTGCAAGATTTGAATGCCTGAGCGCCTCAATCCCGTCTTGCGAAAAATCACTGCGATCCCCGGTTGTCACTGCGGCGGCAATTCCGCCGACATCTCCGCCGAGCGCTGCCGACACGTGGCGGGCCAGACGCCATCGCAAACGCGAAAGCCCAGTGTCTTCCGGCGCAGCCATCTCAAGCACTGGCGTGCGCGTGTACCCCACCGCGCCAAGCTGCATAAACCAAGCGTGCCGTTGGAAATCAAATCCATCGGGCTCAACCGGGCCACCGGGGGCAGAAAGATGTCCGGTCAGCCCAACATATTGTCCGGGCATAGGCGTAAACCAATCCTGTGGACCGTGCAGCGAAACACGTACATGTTTCGGAGTCCGCGCGTTGTCCACCTCATCCAGAAGCACCTGATCCAAAGTCAGCCGCAGCGCATGGGAACTTGAGCGGTCAATTGCGATGACCCGCCCATAAACCGGACCATAATAGTGAAATGCCAATCGGGGCGTGGTGTTCCTGCTGGCATCAAGTGCTGCATAGCCCCAGCCGAACAGGATCAACAGCGGGAACAATGCCAGAGCGCCCTGCGTGCCGCGCCGATAGATTACACCGACAAGCACAACGATGGTGCTGATCAATGCGCCCCAGACCAACCGCATATCAGGTTCCGACCGCGCTGCGAAATACGCCCCGATCCCAAGCGCGAAACACACCGCTCCCCAGGGAAACAAATGCCCATGCTGGCGCAGCAGTTGGGTTTTCATCCAGGTCAAAGGTGGCAAGGCTTGTCCTCTTTCCCGGTGGCGGTTAGACAGGCGACAACATTAAATCCTCTCTTGGTTATTGAAAGGTTAAGCCTGTCATGTCCGGCACGGTCGTCACCCGCTTTGCACCATCCCCTACGGGGTTCCTTCACATCGGCGGTGCCCGCACGGCATTGTTCAACTGGCTGTATGCGCGCGGTCGCGGCGGGAAATTCCTGTTGCGGATCGAAGACACAGACCGCGAACGCTCGACCCCCGAAGCAACCGACGCGATCCTGCAGGGCATGGCGTGGCTGGGGCTGGATCACGATGGCGAAATCGTCAGCCAGTTTGAGAACGCCGGCCGTCATGCAGAGGTTGCACTGCACCTTTTGGCCGAAGGCAAAGCTTACAAATGTTTCGCGACCCAAGAAGAAATCGCTGCCTTCCGCGAATCCGCGCGGGCCGAAGGCAAATCCACGCTTTATCGCTCCCCTTGGCGCGACGCTGATCCAGCAACCCACCCGGACGCGCCTTATGTGGTCCGCATCAAAGCCCCGCAGGATGGCGAGACTGTGATCCGCGATCAGGTGCAAGGCGATGTCACGATCAAAAACGATCAGCTCGATGACATGATCCTGTTACGCTCGGATGGCACGCCCGTTTACATGTTGGCAGTTGTTGTGGATGACCATGACATGGGCGTGACCCATGTGATCCGCGGGGATGACCACCTCAACAATGCGGCGCGCCAGATGCTGGTCTATAATGCCATGGGCTGGGACGTGCCGGTTTGGGCGCATATCCCGCTGATTTTTGGCCCAGATGGCAAGAAACTGTCCAAACGCCACGGTGCAACGGGCGCGCAGGAATATCAGGCCATGGGCTACCCGGCGGCAGGCATGCGCAACTACCTTGCGCGCCTTGGCTGGAGCCACGGTGATGATGAGTTTTTCACCGACGCCCAAGCCCAAGAATGGTTTGACCTTGATGGCATCGGCAAGGCTCCGGCGCGGTTTGACTTCAAGAAATTGGAAAACATCTGCGGCCAGCACATTGCGCAGGCAGACGATGCCGCACTGCTGCATGAAATTGAGAACTACCGTCTCGTGAATGGCGAAAGCCCACTGGATGAGGCGACCTCCGTACTTCTACGGGAGGCGATGTACTGCCTGAAAGACCGGGCGAAAACCTTCCCGGAACTGCTTGAAAAGGCTGCATTTGTACTGGCAAAACGACCGATCACGCCAGATGAGAAGGCTTCAAAAAATCTTGACGATGTATCCCGTGGTATACTGAAGGAATTGACGCCGCAGTTGCAAAATGCTAGCTGGTCCCGCGAGGGGCTTGAGGCCGTCACAAACACCTTTGCCGAAGCAAAGGAAATCAAATTCGGCAAAATGGCAGGACCGCTCCGCGCGGCACTCGCAGGCCGGGCAGTGACCCCAAGTGTATTCGACATGATGCTGGTCCTTGGACGCGACGAATCGATTGCGCGTTTGCAAGAAGCGGCAGACTATTCATAAGGCGAAGGCCGGGTTTCCTGACCTTTCGCGCTTGTGCACGAACGATTGCCGGGGGCCTTGCGCCCTTGGCCACAAGAGGAAGGGAAACCTATGACCGACAGCAATAAATCCGCCACGCTTACCATCGATGGCGTGTCCTATGAACTGCCGATCTTGTCACCCACAGCTGGCCCTGATGTTGTCGACATCCGCAAGCTTTATGGGCAGGCGGGTGTCTTTACCTATGATCCCGGTTTCACCTCTACCGCGTCCTGTGACAGCACCATCACCTTCATTGATGGCGGCAAAGGTGAGCTGCTGCACCGCGGTTACCCAATTGATCAACTGGCAGGCAAATCCCACTATTTGGAGGTCTGCTACCTCCTGCTATACGGTGAACTGCCGACCGCAGCTCAGCTCGAAGATTTTGAGTCCCGTGTGACCAACCACACGATGGTGCACGAACAGATGCACAACTTCTTCCGTGGTTTCCGCCGTGATGCACACCCTATGGCGACGCTGGTGGGTGTTGTTGGCGCAATGTCCGCCTTCTACCACGACTCCACCGATATTGCAGACCCATGGCAGCGCGAAGTGGCGGCGATCCGTCTGATCGCGAAACTGCCCACAATCGCTGCGATGGCCTATAAATATTCCATCGGTCAGCCGTTTGTGTATCCACGCAATGATCTGGATTACGCGGCCAACTTCTTGCACATGTGTTTCTCTGTTCCTGCCGAAGAGTATCAGGTCAACCCGATCCTTAGCCGTGCGATGGACCGTATCTTTACCCTGCATGCGGATCATGAACAAAACGCGTCGACCTCGACCGTGCGTCTGGCGTCGTCTTCCGGGGCGAACCCATTTGCCTGTATCGCAGCGGGCATCGCCTGCCTGTGGGGTCCTGCACATGGTGGTGCAAACCAAGCCTGCCTTGAGATGCTGAAAGAGATCGGCACCGTCGACCGCATCCCAGAATTCATCGCTCGCGCGAAAGACAAGAACGATCCATTCCGTCTGATGGGCTTCGGCCACCGTGTTTACAAAAACACTGACCCGCGCGCGAAGGTTCTGAAACAGTCCGCTGACGAAGTGCTGGAGCTGCTGGGTGTCGAAGACAACCCGCTGTTGCAGGTCGCAAAAGAGCTGGAACAAACCGCTCTGAATGATCCATATTTCGTCGAGAAAAAGCTCTTCCCGAACGTGGATTTCTATTCCGGCATCATCCTGGAAGCGATGGGTTTCCCAACATCGATGTTTACACCGATCTTCGCCCTGTCCCGCACCGTGGGTTGGATTTCGCAGTGGAAAGAGATGATTGGCGATCCACAAAACAAAATCGGTCGCCCGCGTCAGCTGTACCTCGGCTCGACAGAACGCGATTACGTGGACATCGAAAACCGCTAAGGTATTTCAATCGTAAGAAAAAACGCATCCGGCTTACACCGGGTGCGTTTTTCTTTTGAACATGTTGCGTCTGCCTAAGCTACCTGTTCATTCAGGTATGACCGCATCCACTTCGATCTCAACCAGCCATTCCGGATTCACAAATCCTGAAACAGCTACAATTGTATCCACCGGGCGCGAAGCAAGGCAGAATGGTTTCCTAGCCTCAATCGCCTGCTTCCAATTTTCGATATCTGTCAAAATGACACGTGTTCGAACGATGTCTTCGAGGCCCGACCCCGCCTGCTCGAGAGCGGCCTTGATGATTTCAAAGCACTGCGTGGTCTGAGCGAAAACGTCCCCAATTCCTACCGTTTTTCCGTTTTGATCGACAGGTGCCGTTCCCCCGACAGCGATAAAGTTCCCGACGCGAACAGCGCGACTAAAACCCACAATCTCTTCCATCGGATTTCCGTTTGATATCAGCTTGCGCATGTGTTCCTCCGAACGCCCAAAAAGCCTAGACACACAAATCATACCGCAGCGCGCCGGACAGAGATATGGGCTTCAGCTTCGCGCCAAAAATCCCAAACTTGCGCTTGCGCCTTCAACTGCTCCTTCGCGAGATCCAGAAACGCGCGCGCCTTGAACGCCACGCGCCGCCATTCGACATGTCCCAACCGAACAGGCGGTGGTCATGGCACGACTGTGGTATTAATTAGAAACGGCCCCTCTCCATAAGAAAGGGGCCGCTTGTATTTGAAAAAGGCTGGCTGTCGCCCGCTCAGCGCCCTTCGTAGCGCGCAGGACGTTTTTCTAGGAACGCGACAACACCTTCCTGAAAGTCGCGGGTCTTGCCACAAGCGCCCTGCAGCTTTGCCTCATGCGCCAATTGTTGATCCAGATTGTTGGTCCAGGTGGTGCGCATGGCCTCTTTGATACGTGCATAGGCCGCTGTGGGCCCGTTGGCCAAATGCGCGGCGCGGGCTTTCCAATGGTCGGCAAAATCACTGTCTGGCACGTATTCCCAGATCATGCCCCAATCATCCGCCTGTTTGGCGCTGATTTTATCTGCAAAAAGGGCCGCCCCCATTGCCTTGGCCATGCCCATCTGACGCGGCAGCATATAGGTGCCGCCTGCATCGGGCATTAGGCCAATGCGCGCAAAGGCTTGGATGAAAACGGCACTTTCCGTGGCAATGACCACATCAGCCGCCAATGCAAGGTTCGCCCCTGCCCCGGCTGCGGCCCCATTGACCGCAGAGATCACCGGCAACGGACAATCCAAAATCGCGCGGATCATCGGGGTGTATTCGTCGCGCAATGTGCGTTCCAGATCAAGGTTCGCGGCATTGCCGCCATCCCCCAGATCCTGACCCGAACAAAAGGCCGCGCCCGCACCCGTCAGGACAAGCACACGAATGCCCTGCATGTGGCCATGCAGCGCAATGTCGTTCACCGCATGGGTGATCTCTGCCCGCATCTGGGCGTTCAGCGCGTTCATCTTTTCGGGGCGGTTCAGCGTCAGAACGGCCACGCCGTCTGCCACGTTCAACTCAATCGCTTGATAGTCCATCTGGGGCCTCTTGGTTTGCTGATCTCAAGATAGGATCATTCACGGCGCTGTGAAGGCAGACCGCGCGTCAATCTTTCAGGATTTGCTGCAAACGGGCTTTTTCTTCGTCGGTCAGAGCGTCCATCTTGGTTTCAACCCTCCGAGACCGCCTGCGCAGGTACAGCCCCGACAGCCCCAGCCCCATAATCAGCATCGCAGGCCCGGCCCCCCAAAGTATGAGGTTACTACCACCTGACTGCGGTTTTAGCAGTACATACTCGCCGTAGCGGTCGACAATAAACTCGACCACATCGGTGTTGCTGTCCCCGGCCACCAACCGCTCGCGCACCAAAAGCCGCAGGTCCTTGGCGATCCCGGCGTTGCTTTCGTCAATGCTTTCATTGCGGCAGACAAGGCAGCGCAGGTTCTTAGAGATCAACCGCGCACGGGTTTCCAACACCGGGTCGTCCAGAACCTCATCCGGCTGCACTGCCCAAAGTGGCGAGGCAACCAGCATCAGAACAATCAACAGGTACCTCATTCTGCAGGCACCCCCACAGTTTTCCGCGCGCCTGCAGCGACGCGATAGCGTCGGTCGCTCAGGCTTAGGATACCACCCAAGGCCATCATCGCACAGCCAAGCCAGATCCAATTCGCAAGCGGCTTGATATAGGTGCGCACCGTATGGCCGCCATTGGCCTGCGCGTCGCCGATCACCACGTAAACATCGCGGAACAAACGATAATCAATCGCCGCTTCGGTTGTGGGCATCGCGGCCACCGGATAGATGCGTTTCTCTGGCTGCAACAGGGCCACTTGGCGCCCGTTCCGGGTGACTTCAACATCGGCCATGGTCGACAGGAAATTCGGCCCTTCAACATCGCGCACCTGTTTCAGCGTGATCTCATAGGCCCCCACAGGGAACGGCACATCAATCTGCGCCACGCGGATGTCCTCGACCTCCCAAGCCATCAGACCGGCAATGGCAAACATCGTGACCCCCAGCCCGGCATGGGCCGTGGCCTTGCCCCAATCCGCACGCGGCAGGCGCGTCAGCCGCGCAAAGCGCTGTCCAAGACCCCCGCGCCCGGTGCGCGAAAAGACGTCAACAAGCGCCCCAACAACAACCCAAGCGCCCAGCAGCAATCCAATGGGTCCCAAAAGGCTTTTGTCTGTTTGTAGCGCCCAAGCCAACCCTGCCAACGCCAGCGCCAGAACCAAGGCAGGCACAAGTCGTGGCACCACTTTGCCAAGCTTTGCCCGTTTCCAAGGCAACATGGCCCCAATCGGCAAGATCGCTCCCAAAGCGACCATGAAAGGTGTGAAGGCAAGGTTGAAGAAAGGCGGGCCGACGCTGAGGACCCGATCAAAGAACATTTCGGACAGCAGCGGCCAGATCGTGCCGACAAAGACCACCAGACAGGCGACCGCCAGCAAAAGGTTGTTCAGAACCAGCGCGCTTTCACGGCTCACCACGGCAAAGACGCCTTTCGCCTCAAGCGCACCGGCGCGGGCGGCAAACAAGGTCAAAGCCCCGCCCATGAAAATCGCAAGGATCGCGAGGATGAAAATCCCCCGTTCCGGGTCATTCGCAAAAGCATGCACCGAGGTGATAACGCCAGAGCGCACAATAAACGTCCCGATCAGCGAGAACCCAAATGCGAGGATCGCCAGCAAAATCGTCCAGCTTTTTAGGGATTCGCGTTTCTCCACCACGATGGCGGAATGCAGCAAAGCCGCCGCCAAAAGCCACGGCATGAAGGAGGCGTTTTCCACTGGGTCCCAGAACCAGAACCCACCCCAGCCCAACTCGTAATAGGCCCACCAAGACCCAAGGGCGATGCCGATGGTCAGGAAAACCCAAGCCGCCAAAGTCCAAGGCCGCACCCAGCGGCCCCAAGCGGCATCTACCCGCCCCTCGATCAGGGCTGCGACCGCGAAGGAAAAGGCCATCGATAGACCCACGTAGCCCAGATAAAGGAACGGCGGGTGCAAGGCCAAACCGGGATCCTGCAGCAGCGGATTCAACCCACGTCCATCAAAAGGCACGCCATTGATATCCAGCCTGTCAAACGGGTTTGAGGTAAACAGGATAAAGGCAAAAAATGCCACGGCGATGGCGGATTGCACTGCCAAAGCCCGCGCTTTCAAACCCGGCGGCAAGTTGCCGCCAAACCAACTAAGGCAGGCGCCAAACAACGTCAGGATCAAAACCCAAAGCAGCATTGAGCCTTCGTGGTTTCCCCACACACCACTGACCTTATAAAGCATCGGTTTTAAGGTGTGGGAGTTTGCATAGACCAACCGGACCGAGAAATCCGAGGTCACAAACGCATGGGTCAACGCCACAAAGGCAAAGCCCGTCAGCAGGAACTGCGCGGCGGCGGCAGGGTCGGCCACAGCCATCCAGCCCGCCCATCTTTTCTGCGCTCCGATCAAGGGAACGGTGGCCTGAACAACCGCAATCAGCGCGGCAAGGATAAGGGCGAAATGACCAAGCTCATGTAACATGGCCCCTATATAAGCCGGGCCATGCGCGCGGCCAATTCAATTCGGCGTGGTGGGTCAGGCTAAATGTCGCGCTTTAAGTGTCCTGCGACCGACGCCAGTCACGCAGCGCCGCGTTCTCCTCTGCGGATTGCACCGTGTCCAATGATTGAAGTGCCGAGACTGCGCACAAATGCGCGGCCATCGCCTTTTGAAACTCCTGGCCCTTTAGCTGATGGCGTGCGCCAAAATAGAAGCTGACGATCACACCCAAGAGCCACCAAAGTGGTTCGGGCACCAAGGCAACGCCCTGCATGCGCGCGGCAAACCATGGCGGATCGACCATGGCAGAAACAAACAATCCAATGCAGCCCATTGCCATAAAGGGGCGAGGCAGGCGGTTGAGGGCATCCATAAAGCGATCAAATGCCCCGCGCTTGGGCTGGCCAAATTCTGCGCCAAACTGCGACATGGCAGCCGCATGCCGCGTCTCAGCGCGCGCGGCCCCAGCCTCGGCATTTTCACGAAACACTTCGGCGGTTTCGCGCAACACATTCCGCCCGTCGCCAAAGATGAAATCAAAGACCCGCGTGATCACCGCCATGCTGCAACTCGCGAGTCAAACTCTTGATCCGTCAGGTGATAGCGCGGAGACATGAACCCCTCGGCCCGCGTGATCCAGCCACCCTTGCCGCCACGCCGCGTGCGGACAAATTTGCGCAGGTTCGCGCGGGCATCCGCCAAACGAAAGTAGTAATTCCGCCGCGCAATCGCATAGGCATCCGCCAAATGATCCGGGGCCATGGCCGCCGCCGCATCTGCGGCCGCAATGGTCTGCGGACCGATGACGCCGTCGACCAGAACACGTTGGCCCATTTGGTTGAGCAACCGCTGCAATATTTTCACTGCGTTTGAACCGGCATTGACCTGCATATCAAAAACACTGGCATGCAGGACTTGCGGCAGCCGCGCGATGCCGGGGGCCTCAAAGTAGTGCTGCACGAACAGGTCAATCGCCAAGTCCCTGCTGACGCGTCGCACATCCTGCTCATCGACATCGCCGTCTTTGTCCAGGTCCAAGCCCAACCGGCGCAGAGTCGCCAGTGTCACGCCATGTTTCGTCGCCCCGCCCGGATCGTCCGGATCATCCACAAAGCCGCCTTCGCGGGCGACAATCTCTGCTGCGATTTGCCTGACATCTGGCATGCTGCTCTCCCTCGCTGACGGAAGAAAGGCTGCTCAGAAATAGGTAACATTCAGACAATCCAGCGTGCGCTACGCGGGCAACGCTGTCTGAGAAACGAGTTGACACCACGCGCAACAAAAAACGCCCGGACAGCGCCGGGCGTTGATGCAACCGCTTTCAATCAGCCTTTTTTCAGCCTTCTGGGTCCACATAAACACCTTGGTCTTTCAGGGCGTCTATGACCTCTTTCGGCATATAGGTCTCATCGTGTTTCGCTAATATTTCAGTGGCTTGGAATACGCCATTAATGTAGCGCCCCTGCCCGACCATACCTTGATTTTCCTCAAACAGGTCCGGCAATACCCCGGTGAATGCCACCTGAACCGAGGCACCGCCATCTGTCACGCTGAAGGTCACGGTTTCTCCCTGACCACGTCGCAAGGTGCCTTCTTCGACAAGCCCGCCGATGCGGAAGACTTCATTCTCTGCCGGGGGTTCTGCGATCACCTCGGATGGAGAACGAAAGAGGTTGATTCCCCCCCGCATCGCGTAACCGATCAAGGCCGTCGACAGTGCCAGCGCCACCACTGCGACGATGACGATCTGAATACGCCGTTGTTTCTTGAGCCCCTTCATCGCGACCCTTTCACATGTTTACGGGAAACACGGGGCCAACATCAGCCCTGCCGTTTCCTCTTCGCCCAACATCAGGTTGGCGTTCTGCAACGCTTGCCCGCTGGACCCTTTGGTCAGGTTATCAAGCGCCGCAATTACAATCGCGCGGCCTGCGATCCGGTCGCTGGTCACACCGATGTGGCAAAAGTTGCTGCCCCGCACATGCCGCGTGCTGGGCGCTTGGCCAAAGGGCAGCATCTGGATAAACGGTTCATTTTCATAGGTTTTTGACAGCGTGTCGTAAATGACCTGCGCATCCCCCTGCACGTAGACCGTCGCCAAAATCCCGCGATTGGCCGGGATCAGGTGCGGCGTGAACTGCACCTTAACGGGCCGCCCTGCAATCTTGGAAAACTCCTGATCAAACTCGCCCAGATGCCGGTGCGTGCCGCCGATGGCATAGGCATGGTAACCTTCGCTCAGTTCGGCGTGCAGAAGATTTTCTTTCAAAGACCGTCCAGCGCCTGAGACTGCACATTTCAAGTCCAGAATAATCTGGTCAAGGTCGATCACCCCGGCCTCAATCAATGGCCGCAAAGCATATTGGCCGGTCGCCGCGTTGCAGCCGGTGCCCGCCACAAGCCGCGCCGATTTGATTTCTTCCCGGTAAAATTCGGTCAGCCCGTAAACGGCCTCTGCCTGACACTCCAGTGCGTCGTGCTGGCCGCCGTACCACTTGACGTATTCCTCTGGATCACGCAGCCGGAAATCCGCTGACAAATCAACGACTTTCACCGTCTTTGGCAGATCACGGATAACTTTTTGACTGGTCGCATGCGGAAGACCACAGAACACCAGATCGATAGCGTCAAAGTCGATCTGATCTATGGTCACCAAATCCGGCAGGTCCAGATGGCGCAGGTGCGGAAAGACATCGGCCATGGCCATGCCTGCTTTGGAATTGGCGGCCAGCGCCACAATTTCCATCGACGGATGGGTTGCGATCAGCCGCACCAGTTCGGCACCGGTGTAGCCAGACGCCCCAAGAATAGCGATTTTATGGGTCATATCAGACCTTTCATTGCCTTCGGCATAGATAAGATGCCGCGCGGCGGATTGAAGCCGCAAAATGTCACAGTTGGGTTTGGGTTTTACGGATGCCGATGCCCGACATCAAGCCGAGATAAATTCGACCCGTCGTCGCAGGAACTGCGTGGCCCGGTCTGATACCCGCTTGGGATCGCCCGTTGTCAGGAACAGGTTCTCTGTGCCCGGTCCGCGCATGGCCGGATGACGATCCAAATAGTCCTTCAGGCTTTCGGCCACTAGGTTGGCCTGACTATAGACTTTCACGTCAGGCCCCAAGGCGTCTTGGAAGGTTTCTTCCATCAATGGATAATGGGTACAGCCCAGGATGGCCGCCTCGGGATGGGGCATTTTACGTTTCAAAGCCTCGACATGGCTGCGCACCAGCGCTTCGGCCAAAATGGAATCCCCATCTTCGATGGCATCGACTACGCCGCCGCAGGCCTGTGCTTCGACATCGACGCCGATGGCGCGGAAGGCCAATTCGCGCTGAAACGCGCGGCTGGAAACCGTTGCAGGTGTTGCGAACAATGCGACATGTTTCACTGCAACCTCGCGCGGTGGGCTATTGTCGCCCCAGTTGCGTTCGGTCAGCGCCTCGATCAGAGGCACAAAAACGCCCAAAACGCGCTTGTCCTGTGGCAGCCAGCTTTCCTGCATCCGCCGAAGAGCTGCTGCGCTTGCGGTGTTACAGGCCAAAATCACAAGATCGCAGCCCGCTTCCCAAAGGCGTTCAACGGCAAAGGTTGTCTTGGCAAAAATATCGTCCGCGTCGCGCACGCCATAGGGCGCGTGTGCGTTGTCTCCAAAATAGACAATGGGCTGCTCTGGCATCGCCCGATGCACGGCGTCATAAACGGTGAGCCCGCCCAACCCGCTGTCAAATATTCCTACTGCCATCCTCAACCCCTTTCAAACGCCGTCGCTCCGCGGCATCTTGCAAGTCAGCCCCTGTATTTCTCTTCAAATTCAAACCCATAGCCTGTCGCATCAATGGGCTTATTGGACAGAGCATAGGTACGGCTGCGCAGGAAGTCCATGAGACGTTTTCGATCCCCCTTTAGGGCGTCCAACTCTGCCCGAGGAAGAGGCTCTCCCACCACAATCCTGACCGGCGTCCCCACGCGTTTTCTAAACTCGCGGATCAGAAAACCCATGCGCAGGGTGTAGTGCAGATGGCTGGCCATTTGGAACAGCCGCGTCGTTGTGCCGTCAAAAAAGATCGGCACGACGGCTGCCTCAGACTGCGCCACCATACGCGCCGTGAAGCCGCGCCAGATTGGATCAAGCGGAACCCCAAAGGGTCGCGCGGCGGTCGACACCGTGCCGCCAGGGAAAATGCCAATCGCGCCGCCTTGATGCAGGTAGTGCAAAGCCACCTTGCGCGTTTCGATGTTCAGTTTCAGCGCGGCCTTTGAGGTGTCAAAACTGATCGGCAGAATAATGCGGTTCAGGTCATCGGCTTTGCGAAAAACCTGATGCGCCAGAATGCGGAAATCACCGCGCAGATGGCTGAGGATATGCCCCATCGTCAGCCCGTCGAGGATGCCGTAGGGGTGGTTCGCGATCAGCAGCAGTGGGCCTTCGCGCGGGATGTTTGCGAGCGATCCGCCAATGACCTCTAGCGACAAGCCATAACGCTGCATCATGATCTGCCAGAAATCTCCACCGGCTGCGACGTCCTGTTCATATCCTTTGGCGCGGTGGATCAGTCCGGGGCGACCGGTTGTGTTTTCCATCAACCGGATCATCGCGCGCCCGGCGGCTGTTTGCGCCGAATGGGCGTAACTGATGTCGCGCGCAATCGCGCGGGATTGGATGCGCGTGGTCACGGGCGCAAGTCTCCGGTCTTAGGTCCTTAAGCTGCCGCCCCTAAAAAAGAAACAGCCCCAGAAAAATGGGGCTGTTTTCACTCTTTTGCAATTGCTGATCGACCGCACAATGAGGTTTCAGATCACTCCGCCGCCTCAAGCGTTGGCGCAAGTTGGCGCAGTGCTGCCAGCAATTCCTCACGGCGCTTGGCAAATTTGGCCTCATTCGCGGCCTTGACCGGGCCATAGCCGCGGATTTGCAGCGGCAGTTCCGCCAGGGCCACAGCAGCGTCATGCGCAGTTTCACCCTGTTTGGGCAGAATATCCGCCATATCGGCCTCGTACTGAGCAATCAGCGCACGTTCCATCTTGCGCTCTGCTGTATAGCCAAAGACGTCAAGCGGTGTGCCGCGCAGCTTCTTCAGCTTAGACAGCAGCTTGAACCACCGCAGCATGCCTTCGCCGAATTCACGCTTCATCGGGCGACCGCCGGGCCCTTCTTTGGACAACATGGGAGGCGCAAGGTGGAAGTTCATTTTGAAATCACCCGTGAATTGCGCCGCCGCTTTTTCGCGGGTTTCCAGATGCATCCGCGCGACTTCGTATTCGTCCTTATAGGCCAGCAGCTTGAAATAACCCTTTGCGACCGCCTCCTTCAGGCGCACATCAGCGATTGGGTCAACCAGAGCGCGGTATTTCTTGGCCAAGGATTTACCTTGGAATTTCACCAACTGGTCCGCGCGGAAAGCGATTTTGTCCTCGAGCGACTTTGGCAAAGAGACAACGGAGGGTGCCAGCATCTCTTGCGCTTTTTCAGGATAAAGCGCCGCCCAACGGCCCAGTTCAAAGGCGCGCTGGTTTTCTTCCACCTTGGCACCGTTCAGCGTGATCGCGTGGAAAATCGCGTCTTGGCTGACAGGGATCTGGCCCAGCTGCCAAGAGGCCCCAAAGATCATCATGTTGGAGTAGATCGAGTCGCCCATGGTGACCCGCGCCAATTCCGACGCATCAAACAGCAGAAGCCCGTCCTGCAAACGCGCCTGCAGTTGCAAGGACAACCGGTCACCGGGGATTTTGAATTCGGTGTTGCGGGTGAATTCGCCGGTGATGATCTCATGGCTGTTCACAACCGCACCGGTACGGCCCATGGTGGTCAGACCAAGGGTCTTTGCCCCGGCACTCACGACAAGGTCACCACCGATCAGGGCGTCACATTCGCCGGTTGCGACGCGAATGGCGCTGATGTCGTCTGGCGTTTCCGCGATCCGGCAATGGATGTGCACTGCGCCACCCTTTTGGGCAAGGCCAGCCATTTCCATCATGCCGGCGGCTTTGCCGTCGATCTGCGCGGCCTGTGCCAGCACAGCCCCGATAGTCACGATACCGGTACCGCCAACGCCGGTCATCACCACATTGTGGGTGCCGTTGATGGGTTTGATTTCAGGTTCTGGCATGTCTGGCAGGTCCAGGTTGGCAGAGGCTTCTTTGCGGATTTTTGCGCCCGACAGCGTCACAAACGAAGGACAGAAGCCACTGAGGCAGCTAAAATCTTTGTTGCAGCTGGATTGGTCAATCCCGCGCTTGCGGCCCAGTTCGGTTTCGACCGGCACAATCGACACACAGTTGGACTGAACGCCACAATCACCGCAGCCTTCGCAGACATCGGTGTTGATAAACACGCGCTTGTCCGGATCAGGGAAGGCACCGCGCTTGCGGCGGCGGCGCTTTTCATTGGCGCAGGTCTGCACGTAAAGGATCGCCGAGACGCCTTTGATGGTTTTCATCTTGTCCTGCACATCCATGAACTCAGCGCGTTCATGCACCATCAGGCCAGATGGGAAGGCCTTGAGGTCAATATCTTCTTTTTCATCATAAACCAGCGCGATGTTTTTCACGCCCATCGCCTGCAACTCGCGTGCGATCTGTGGCGCGTCAATCCCGCCATCAATCGGTTGGCCGCCAGTCATGGCGACCGCATCGTTGTATAGGATTTTGTAGGTGATATTCGTGCCCGCCGTCAGCGCCGCACGGATGGCGAGGGAGCCGGAGTGGGTGTAGGTGCCGTCGCCAAGGTTCTGGAAAATATGCTCGCGCTTTGAAAACGGCGCTTCGCCGACCCAGTTCACGCCTTCGCCGCCCATCTGGGTGAAGCCGACAGAATTGCGATCCATCCACTGAACCATATAGTGGCAGCCAATGCCCGCCCCGCCCCGGCTGCCATCCGGCACGCGGGTCGAGGTGTTGTGCGGACAGCCCGAGCAATAATGCGGCACGCGGTTTGCAAGATCTTCGGCATTGTCGGCTTTTTTGGCCTCCATCAGCGCAGACAGCCCTGCCTTGATGCCATCGGTGCCACGCCCCTCTTCGATCAGGATATCGCCGATCTTTTCGGCAATCATGATCGGGTCAAGCGCGCCGCGGGTTGGGAACAATTCGTCACGGTGCATGCTGCCTGCGCCGCCTTTGTACCAGCCATAGACCCGACGCCCCTGACGATCATCAAAGATCGCTTCTTTCACCTGAACTTCGATCAGCTTGCGCTTTTCTTCGACGATCACGATCAGATCAAGGTCTTCGGCCCAATCGTGGAAACCCTGCATGTCCAGTGGGAAGGTCTGACCGATCTTATAGGTGGTGATGCCCAGGCGCTCTGCCTCTGCCTCATCGATGTTCAGAAGGTCCAGCGCATGCGTCAGGTCCAGCCAGTTCTTGCCCGCCGCAGCAAATCCAATCTTAGCCCCCGGCTTGCCCCACATGCGTTTGTCCATCTTGTTCACATGAGAAAATGCCTCTGCCGCGTAGCGTTTGAAATCAATCATCCGCACTTCTTGATCATGGGGCGTATCTGGGGTGCGGATGTTCAATCCACCCGGAGGCATTTGGAATTCTGGCGTCATCAGCTTGACGCGATCCACGCGACCATCAATGACAGAGGTCGCCTCGATCGTGTCTTTCATGGTTTTCAAGCCGACCCAGACCCCTGCAAACCGCGACAGTGCCAGACCGTAAAGGCCATAGTCGATCACCTCTTGCACGCCTGCTGGGGAAACCACAGGCATATAGGCATCGACGAGCGCCCATTCGGATTGGTGTAACACGGTGGAGCTTTCGCCGGTGTGGTCATCACCAAGCGCCATCAGGACGCCGCCGTGTTTTGACGTGCCTGCCATATTGGCATGGCGCATCACGTCGCCGGTGCGGTCCACACCCGGCCCTTTGCCGTACCAAAGACCAAAGACGCCATCGTATTTGCCTTCGCCCCGCATCTCTGCCTGTTGCGTGCCCCAAAGGGCCGTCGCGGCGAGGTCTTCGTTCAGGCCAGAGTGGAAGGTGATATTTGCAGGCTCAAGGTGCTTTTTGGCGCGGGTCATCACGCTGTCGACCGCGCCCATCGGAGAGCCGCGATAGCCTGATACGTAGCCAGCGGTGTTCAGCCCGGCGCCCTCATCGCGCGCTTTCTGCGTCAACATGAGGCGCACAAGCGCCTGCGTTCCGTTCAACAAAACTTGGTCTTTGGACAGATCAAACTTGTCGCTTAGCGAGACTTTCTGAATGCTCATCTTGCCTCTCCCCTCCTTGCGCGATGATACCATAGATTGCGGTCCATTTTAGGTCACAATTATTGACCTACCCAAGGGAAAATTGATACACCTCAAAAGAAACCTCGCGTCACATATTTTGTTTTTTCCCAAATTCTATTATGGGTTGGCAGAATTCTCGAAAGTTGCGGAAATGGACTGGGACAAGCTAAGAATATTTCACGCGGTTGCAGACGCTGGCAGCCTCACACATGCGGGAGATACCCTGCATTTGTCCCAATCCGCCGTTTCCCGGCAGGTGCGCGCGCTGGAAGAGAGCCTGAACACAACTTTGTTTCACCGCCACGCACGCGGGCTGATTCTCACCGAACAGGGTGAATTGCTGTTTGAAGCCACACGGTCCATGTCCAAACGGTTGGACGCCGCCGCCGCGCGCATTCGCGACAGTGAAGAAGAAGTCTTTGGTGAACTCCGTGTGACCACCACGCTGGGGTTCGGGACGCTGTGGCTGGCCCCGCGTTTGAACAAGCTCTATGCCCAGCACCCTGACCTGAACATCGACCTGATGCTTGAGGAAAAGGTGCTTGATCTACCGATGCGGGAAGCCGATGCCGCCATTCGCATGAAAGAGCCGAGCCAGGCGGATTTGATCCGCAAGCGGCTGATGAGCGTGCGCATTCGCCTGTTTGCGACACCGGCCTACATCGAACAGCACGGCACACCCGAAAGCATGGAAGACCTGTCCGATCACCGGCTGATCTATCAGCGCACCGAATCAATTCAGGTTGGGGCGAGTTCTTCGCTGACCAGCGAGTTGCTGACCTATGACATCCCTTCACGGCTGACGGTGAACAACTACTTTGGCGTTTTGCAAACGGTGCTGAATGACCTTGGGATTGGCGTACTGCCGGACTATGTGGTCGAAGAATACCCACATTTGGTGCGAATCCTGCCGGATGTC
Organism: Cognatishimia maritima; assembly: GCF_900129685.1. Lineage (GTDB taxonomy): Bacteria > Pseudomonadota > Alphaproteobacteria > Rhodobacterales > Rhodobacteraceae > Cognatishimia > Cognatishimia maritima. The sequence goes on from NZ_FQWM01000001.1 coordinate 424,577, forward strand.
GAAAGCGACGAAGTGCCCGTCTATCTGGCCTACCCGGAAGAATTGCGTCACTCCAAACGCATTCAAGCGTTCAGGGATTTTGTGCAGGACGAAATCGTCGACTACCGCAAACATCTACGTGAGCTTTCCACCTAGCTGCGCTAACTAGCTCCCGTTTCTTAGGTCTTTAGGAACTGAAGTGCTGATCGACAGATTGTCAAATTGGGCGTCAACCCCGCCGCCTGACGGCGTCTGCACCATCAAACCCAACTGAATGCCCTTCTCCACCGGAAGATGTGCGTACCGCACGAGGCGCCATAAACCATCGGCGATCTGGATATGCCATGAAACCGTTTGGCCGGCTTTTGTGACACGCAGCTGTGCGGGCAACGGAAGATCGGGACCATTACAATCGTCGGAATAGGCTGTTGTAATCACAGATACAGCCATCACCTCGCCTGTTGGTGCGCGCTCTGCCAGAAACTTGGCAGTCCAGTCTTTTCCGCACCTAAGAAAGAACCCCGCCGCATCAAAGGTATGGGCAATCAAGCCAGCCACGCGGCAGGAAACTGAAAAGTCCCCGTCTGGCAGCGCAAAATACACAACCGGCACGGCCATCAGATTGTCGCTACCGCCTGGATCGACGAAATGGTTGCTCTGGGCATTCGTGGACATTTGAAGAACGCCATTCTCCCAGGACCAATCCATCAAGTGGTCATGTTCGACTGCAATTACTTTCATCAGATGCCCCCTTTACCAAATGGCCCACGTCCTGCCCATGAAGGTCACCATAAATTTGCGGGCCTGTCTCCGCGAAAGGTCATGTTTTCTGCGCGGATGCCGACAGCCATGCACCCCGTGCATAGCAGCTTTGACACGAGAATTCTTGAAAGATTCATTTCCGCCTACTATTTCAGCCCTCGAAGACGGTGATCGCTTAGTAGAGCATCATCTTCATACCTCCCTGTTGGACTAAGGCCGAGCTTATTTGCTCGGCCCTTTTTTTCGCGGCACAGGTTTTTTGCATCGCCGACATGTTGAGTCCTGCCATTTTCTGTCATGGTCACACCATATGCATGCCCCGTCAGCGCAGGGTCGCTGGCAGATAGAGAGTGACCTGAATGCCCCAAGCCCAATCCCTGTCGTGCGCCTGTGGTGCGACCCAATGGACAATCCACGATGACCGTAAAGGTCGCCATTTGAAATGCTACTGCGCAGATTGCCAGACCTTCCAGACCCACTTGGGCCACGCAGACCGACATTTAGAAAACAGTGGTGTGCGCATCTTTCAAACCGTGCCGTCAAATATCAGCTTCACCAAAGGGTCCGAGAACTTGGCGCTTTTGCGTCTTAGCCCAAAGGGCACATTTCGCTGGTACCTTTCGTGCTGCAACACGCCGTTTTCAACCTCCTTCCCAAGCCCGGCGGTGCCCTTTTGCGGGCTGGTGCTGCCCAAAGACCTAAATGCCTTTGGCCCTGTGCGCGGCCATGCCTTTACCGAAACCACAAACGGGCGCGTCAAACAGAGTGGAATGTTAGCGACGATTGCCTCTTTCATGGCCCGAGCGCTGCTCTCGCGCATAAAAGGTGAGGACCGTCATAGGCCGTTTTTTGATGCCGACGGCGCACCGGTTGTTGAGCCACATGTTCTGACCTTGGAAGAACGCAACGCTGCACGGCCCTGAGGCGCTGAAGCGAAAACTCATCGTCAGAAACGACATGGCGCATCAGCCCCCTTCCCCTTTGGTCATCCTTGTCGTAAAGAGCGCGCGACACACTCCCGCAGGGCACCACAGGGGATGCAAATGCAAGATCCGATCATCACTGAAGACGTCATCGCGAGCCACGGGTTCACCCCCGAAGAATACGCGGAGGTCATCAATATTCTGGGCCGCGACCCAACTTTCACCGAGATGGGCATCTTCTCTGCAATGTGGAACGAACATTGTTCCTATAAGTCCTCAAAAAAATGGCTACGCACCCTGCCAACCGATGGCCCACAGGTGATCTGTGGTCCGGGCGAAAACGCGGGCATCATCGATATTGGTGACGGCGACGCGGTTGTTTTCAAAATGGAAAGCCACAACCACCCGTCTTACATCGAGCCCTATCAAGGTGCGGCGACTGGTGTGGGCGGCATCCTGCGCGACGTTTTCACCATGGGCGCACGTCCAATTGCGGCGATGAACTCTCTCAGCTTCGGCGAAACCTCCCACCCAAAGACCCGTCAGCTGGTCAATGGCGTGGTCGAAGGCATTGGAGGCTATGGCAACTGTTTTGGTGTGCCAACCGTGGGCGGCGAAGTGCGCTTTCACCCGGCCTATAATGGCAACTGCCTTGTGAACGCCTTCGCGGCAGGTCTGGCGAAAACAGATGGCATCTTCTACTCGGCGGCGTCCGGCGTTGGCATGCCGGTTGTGTACCTTGGTGCCAAAACTGGCCGTGACGGTGTTGGTGGCGCAACCATGGCGTCAGCTGAATTTGACGACACCATCGAAGAAAAACGCCCAACCGTTCAGGTCGGCGACCCGTTCACCGAAAAACGCCTAATGGAAGCCACGCTGGAGCTGATGCAGACCGGCGCTGTGATCTCGATCCAAGACATGGGTGCGGCTGGTCTGACCTGTTCCGCCGTTGAGATGGGCGATAAAGGTGGTCTGGGCGTGAAGCTCAACCTCGAAGACGTGCCCCAGCGCGAAGCAGATATGACAGCCTATGAAATGATGCTGTCGGAATCTCAGGAACGCATGCTGATGGTTCTGAAACCGGAACTGGAAGCTGAAGCGCGCGCCGTCTTTGATAAATGGGATCTGGATTTTGCCATCGTCGGCGAAACCATTGCCGAAGACCGCTTCTTGATCATGCACAATGGCGAGGTCAAAGCAGACCTGCCGCTGTCCAAGCTGTCTTCCACCGCGCCTGAATACGACCGTCCATGGGTGGAAACACCTGCTGCGGAACCTCTGGGCGATGTGCCGCAGGTCGATCCAATCGACGGTCTGAAAGCACTGATTTCTTCGCCAAACTACGCGGGCAAGCAGTGGGTCTATGACCAATACGACTCCATGGTCATGGCAGACACCGCGCGCGGACCGGGCAAAGGCTCTGGTCTCTTGCGTGTGCATGGCACTGACAAGAAGCTGGCATTCACCTCTGATGTGACGCCGCGCTATGTGAAGGCGAACCCGTTTGAAGGCGGCAAACAGGCCGTTGCCGAGGCCTACCGGAACCTGACCGCCGTGGGTGCCTTGCCCTTGGCGACCACCGACAACCTGAACTTCGGCAACCCGGAAAAGCCCGAAATCATGGGCCAATTCGTGGGTGCCATCAAAGGTATCGGCGAAGCGGTTGCGGCGTTGGACATGCCAATCGTGTCTGGCAATGTCAGCCTCTACAATGAAACCGACGGCAAAGGCATCCTGCCGACACCAACTATCGGTGCCGTTGGTCTGGTCGCGGCGGGTGAAGAACCAATCGACGGTGAAGTCCGCGAAGGTCATGTTGCGCTTTTGATTGGCGCAACCGGCGCGCATCTTGGGCAATCCGCGCTTCTGGCAGAAGTCTTCAATCGCGAAGAAGGTGATGCGCCTGCGGTTGATCTGGCTGAGGAAAAGAAAAACGGCGAATTCATTCGCGCGAACCGCGACCTGATCAAGGTTTGCACCGATCTGGCCGATGGTGGTCTGGCGCTGGCAGCATTTGAACTGGCAGAAGCGGCGGGCGTGGGTGTGCATCTGGACAGCGACGCAACGCCAGAGCTCTTTGGGGAAGACCAAGCGCGCTATCTGGTGGCTTGCAACTTTGACCAAGCCGAGGCGCTGGTGACCCGCGCAGGCGCGGCGGGCGTGACAATCCATTCGGTGGGCAAGTTCACCGGCGACAGCGTCAAATTTGGGTCATCCGAAGCACCACTGGCCGAACTGGCCGAAATCTTCCGCGGCAGTTTCGCCGCAGCGGTGGCCTGACGATGTCGGGAGAGGCCATTCCTTTCCCGGACCTTAACGCTGATTGCACCAAATGTGCCGCGCTTTGTTGCGCGGCATACCCATTTGACGCCGACGAATACTTCGCGATCAGCAAGCCGGTCGACACCCCCTGCCCCAATCTGTCAGACTCTTGCTTTGATTGCACAATTCACGCCGATCTCAAAAAGCGCGGCTTTGGTGGATGTATCACCTACTCCTGCGCCGGTGCGGGGCAGCGCGTGACGCAAGAGCTGTTTGATGGTGAAACCTGGCGGGATGACCCCGACCTATTGACCCACATGACCTATGCGCTGCGTGTCTTGCGGCCGATCCACGAAGCATTGTTGCTGCTGCAAGAGGCCGAGCGCCTGCCCATACCCAATTCTGCAAAGACACAGACCCGCGCCTTGATGGCGGCGCTCTGTCCTGATGCGCCCACATCCGTGCACGATTTCGAAGAACCCGAGGTGCAAGAAGCGCTGGCCGAAGTGCCCGCCTACCTGCAATCCTTGGCGCCTTTCGTCTAATCGCGCTTGCAGCCCCTTGGGGCGCACCCTAAGTTAAGCGCAAAGACTAATGAGGAACATTCATGGCCATTCAAGCCTCTGACATCGAAGCCCTGATCCGCGCGGGTTTCCCAGACGCCAAAATCACCGTTATGGGCGATGACGGGCAGCATTTCGCGGCAGAAGTTGTGGACGCAAGCTTTAAGGGCATGTCCCGCGTTGCCCAACAGCGCGCCGTGAATGCCACCGTCAAATCCGCCATCGACAGCGGACAACTACATGCCTTGGCGCTGACCACCAAGGCCCCCGACTAAAGGATCTAGAAATGACCGACGCGAAAACCCGCATCGACGAAACCGTGAAATCAAATGACGTCGTGCTTTACATGAAGGGCACGAAAGAGATGCCGCAATGTGGCTTTTCCAGCCGCGTCGCGGGCGTGCTGAACTATATGGGTGTGGATTTCACCGATGTGAACGTTCTGGCCGACGAAGAGATCCGCCAGGGCATCAAAGAGTATTCTGATTGGCCGACCATCCCTCAGCTTTATGTCAAAGGTGAGTTTGTGGGTGGCTGCGATATCATCTCTGAGATGACACTGTCCGGAGAGATTGACACGCTGTTTGATGAAAACGGTGTTGGTTACAGCAAAGAGATGGCCGACAAAATCCGCGCGGCAAACGCGTAAATATAAAGCCGGGCTGAAGCCCGGCCTACAATCGCCATCATGCGTAAGCCGGGCTGCAGCCCGGCTTATTTATGTGTGATGGCCTTAGCGAGCCGCCTTTTCTTCTATCTCGCTGGCCAATGATTCTGCCCGCGCCGTCATTTCTGCAAGGCTTTCGGTCAAGCGCGCCGGCACCACGGGCACTTCGATACGTTCGGGCATCGGCAATGGCGTGTTCTTCAGGCTTTCGATTTCCTCGGCCTGCTCGGCAATCTTGGCTTCCAATTCGCGCATTTTGTCATCCATGCCCGCCGACTTATCAGCCAACATCAGCCCGGCCATCAACAGCATTCGCGCCTCTGGAATCCGGCCGATCTGACTGGTCAGCACGCGCGCTTCGTCATCGAGCATCTTGGCGGCGGATTGCAGGAAATGCTGCTCGCCTTCTTGGCAGGCCACTTCGAATGTGCGGCCACCGATGGTGATATCAACCTCTGGCATTACTGCACCTCCTCGTCTTCGTGTTCTGTCTGGCTATCCTTTTCGGGATCACCCAGCAAAGGCTGCAGAGTTTTCAGGATCACATCGGTTTCAGCACGTTCAAGTTCGTGTTCAGCCTGCAGGGCTTCAAGTTCGGCCGCCAGCGATTGGTTGATGGCCTCTGGGTCGGATAGTTTTGCCGTTGCCGCCTGACGCATCGCGGCCGCGCTGCTGCGCATCAGTTTGGTGGTCCGGCGCATGCGCACAAGGCGGCTGTTTAGGCCTTCCCACGCGTCACGCTCTGCCGCATGGGCGGCACGCAGGGTTTCCAATTCCTCGGCATGGGCCTTTTTCAGGGCCTCAACCTCTGCCTTATCCGCTGCGCTGTTGTTTGCGGCAGCGGCACCGGACAGGGTTTGAATTTGGTCTTCCAGCAAGGCCCGCGCGCTGCGCTCCGCCTCTAGCTCCGACTCCAATTCCTCTACCCGGTCGGCCAGCGCCTCATCCGTTTCCGCACCTTGGTCGCCCGCAACAACGGCATCCATCCCACGTGCAATCCGGTCCAGCGCGGCTGACAATCTGTTTTCTAGATCTGCAATCTCACTCATCACCACCGTCCTTTCAGTCCCCCATGGCGCAATCCCTAGCCCCGAATCGCGTATTGGGCTGCTTTTCAGCAAGTTTACCCAATGGGTTCGGAAATTGCGCCCCCTTTCATTTCAAAGACTTGCAGCCTGCGCTTAATCCTGCCAGCAACCCGTGTCTTGATCTTGTCAGACAGCCTGCTATTGAGCGTCTGACCCAACGAATGAACAAAGGACGTTGCCTGTGGACATCGCCGCATTGAAAGCCAAAAATCCCGATCATTGGATGAAGGCCACCGCCATCCGCGCCCTCGCGCTTGACGCCGTTGCTGCGGCCAATTCGGGCCATTCTGGCATGCCCATCGGCATGGCCGACGTGGCAACCGTGCTGTTTGAAAAGCACCTGAAATTCGACGCGGCCAACCCACAATGGCCAGACCGCGACCGTTTTATTCTGTCTGCGGGCCACGGCTCTATGTTGATCTACGCCCTGCTTTACCTGTCGGGTGACAAGCAGGTGACGCTGGATCAGATCAAGAACTTCCGCCAGCTGGGCGCATTGACCGCAGGCCACCCGGAAAACTTCCTGATCGACGCGGTGGAAACCACCACAGGCCCGTTGGGCCAAGGGATTGCAAACTCTGTCGGTTTCGCGATTGCCGAAGAAATCCAGCGCGCCACCTACGGCAAGAAACTTGTCGATCACAACACCTATGTGATCGCAGGCGACGGCTGTTTGATGGAAGGTCTGTCACAGGAAGCCATCGGCATCGCCGGCCGGCATTCGCTGGGCAACCTGATTGTCTTCTGGGATAACAACAACATCACCATCGACGGCACGGTGGACCTGTCCGACCGCACGAACCAAATCCAGCGCTTCAAAGCCTCTGGCTGGCACGTGCAAGAGATCGACGGTCACGATCCAGACGCCATCGATGCTGCGATCACGGCCGCGAAGAAAACCAAAAAGCCGTCCATGATCGCTTGCAAAACCCATATCGCATTGGGTCACGCGGCGCAGGATACCTCCAAAGGCCACGGTGCATTGACAGACGCCGATCAGCTGAAAGCCGCCAAGGACACTTGGGGTTGGAATTACGGTTCCTTTGAAATCCCGGCAGACATCAAGTCTCAATGGGAGGCGATTGGCGCTCGCGGTGCGTCAGAACGCGAAGCGTGGGAGGCCCGTTTTGCAGAAGCCTCTGCGCAGAAGCAGGCGAAATTCAACCGCGCCTATGCACTGGAAGCGCCTAAGAAGCTGTCAGCCGCCATTAAAGCGCTGAAAAAGCAAGTTTCTGAAGAGCAGCCAAAGGTTGCGACCCGGAAGTCATCCGAGATGGCTTTGTCTGTTGTGAACAGCGTCTTCCACGAAACCGTGGGCGGCTCTGCTGACCTGACCGGGTCCAACAACACCAAGACCGATGATCTTGGCATGTTTGACACCAACAACCGCAAGGGTCGTTACATCTACTGGGGCATCCGCGAACACGGTATGGCCGCAGCAATGAACGGTATGAACCTGCACGGCGGTATGCGCGCCTATGGTGGGACATTCATGGCCTTCACCGACTACGCGCGCCCCGCGATGCGTCTGGCGGCCCTGATGAAGATCCCAACCGTTTTCGTGATGACCCATGACTCCATCGGTGTCGGCGAAGATGGCCCAACCCACCAGCCGGTGGAACACGTCGCGATCTCTCGTTCTACCCCGAACACCTATGTGTTCCGCCCAGCCGACACCGTGGAAACGGCGGAGGCCTGGGAAATCGCCGTGACCTCCACGTCAACACCGTCTGTCATGGCGCTGACCCGTCAGGGTCTGCCAACCGTGCGAACCGAACACAAGCTGAAGAACCTGACCGAACAAGGCGCTTACGTGCTGGCAGAGGCTGAAGGCAAACGCCAAGCGATCCTGATTGCCACCGGCTCTGAGGTCGAGGTGGCCCTGAAAGCCCGCGACTTGCTGCAGGCCGATGGCATCGGCACTCGCGTGGTTTCCATGCCCTGTATGGAACTATTCGCAGAACAAGACGAAAGCTATCGCCGCAAAGTGCTGCCAGCGGGCCCTGTACGTGTCGGTGTCGAGGCTGGCGTGCGCCAAGGCTGGGATCAGTGGCTGCTGGGTGAACGCGGTAAGTTTGGCAAAGCGGATTTCGTCGGCATGGACAGCTTCGGCGCGTCGGCCCCTGCGGGCGAACTTTTTAAAAAGTTCGGCATCACGGCAGAGAACGTTGCCGAGAAAGTCAAAGCGCTGCTCTGAGCATCGCACCACACCAAAGACCAAGGGCGCCCCAATCGGAGCGCCCTTTTTTATTGCCCTGATCTGACCATCTCTCTGATCTTCACAGCTTTTTCAAAATGATCCAATTCATGGATTTTGATCCACCATGTCGCAGCCGCAAAAAGCGCCTCGGGATCGTCATTTTTGTTTGCGAAAAATGCATAGAAAGAAACACCAACCGTCTCTCCTTTCTTTGCTATTTTCTCATCACAAACCTGAATGATCTTTGCACGTAGTTCTTCTCGCATCTCAGCCTTGATCATCTTACTCAAAATACTCCCGCCGGTGGCATCTACCTTCTCAACAGGGTTTCAAGCTTTCTTTGGCCGAACCGCGTTCCAAGCTGGCACCAGGATCTTGGTCGCAACGGGGATAAGAACAAACCCCAACGCAAGGCCCAGTACGCCATCCATGGCGGCTTTGGCCGTCCATTCGACAAACCCTTCCCAAGCCGCAGGAACGGTATGCGCCACTGCATAGGCCCAATCGTGAATATGATGGCCGAGCCAAGAAAATCCCATTTCCTCAAGCCCATGTACGATGATGGACCCGCCGACCCAAAGCATGGCAGCAGTGCCCACAATGGTCAGCAGTTTCATAAAGCCAGGCATCGCCTTGACCAGGCCACGACCAAAGGCGCGACCAAATCTGGTGTGGCCTTTTTCGCTGAGCCAAAGCCCCACATCATCAGCTTTTACGATCAGCGCGACAGAGCCATAGACGGCAATCGTGATCGCGATGCCGACCACAGCCAAAGTCGCGGCTTCAAGCCAGAAATTGCTCTCCGGTATGGCGGCAAGTGCAATTGTCATAATTTCGGCAGACAGGATAAAATCCGTTTTGATGGCCCCGGCTGCTTTCTCTTCCTCCAGGTGGGCCGGGTCGCTCTGCATATCATCTTCTTTGAAAACGTGATGCCCAGCATCGCTGTGAAACAGCGCATGGGCGATTTTCTCGGCCCCTTCAAAACACAGATAGGCGCCGCCCAACATAAGCAGCGGTGGGATCATCCACGGGGCGAAATTCGCCAGCAAAAGCCCAATGGGCAGCAAGATCAGCAGCTTGTTTTTGAACGAACCCTTCGCAATGCGCCAGATGACTGGCAACTCCCGGCTCGCTTCAAACCCGTGCAGATATTTCGGAGTAACCGCCGCATCATCAATCACGGCACCGGCGGCCTTGGCCCCGGCTTTGGCGGCATTGGCTGCGACATCGTCAATCGACGCGGCCGCCACTTTAGCGATCCCCGCGACATCGTCCAAAAGCGCTAAAAGTCCACTCATCACACACCCCTTTTTTGCCGCGCCGCGCGACTTCGCTCACTTTCTAAAGATAGCGGCTGTCAGTGCAATGCCAATGGCATTTACGGAACATATAAATGAAACGCTCCGCCAGCGCCCAAGGTTCCAAACGAACGCCTTGGGGCATTAGCCCAAGCGGTCGTCCAGCGCCTTTTTTACGTCTGGGGTTACAAATTTGCTGACGTCGCCGCCGAGGCGCGCGATTTCTTTTACCAGCTTGCTGGCAATTGCTTGATGTTCCAATTCAGCCATCAGAAAGACTGTTTCAATGCTGTCATCCAGTGCACGGTTCATGCCAACCATCTGATATTCATATTCAAAATCGGTGACAGCACGCAGGCCGCGAATGATGATCTGCGCCCCGACATCCTTGGCGCAGTCAATCAGCAGGTTTTCGAATGGGTGTACGACAATTTCGACCCCGGTTTCTTTGGCCAGCTCGCCGCATTCCGCCTCGATCATGGCGACGCGTTCCTCAAGCGAGAACATGGGGCCTTTGTCGCGGTTGATGGCGACGCCAATCACCAGACGATCGACCAGAACGGTCGCGCGGCGGATGATGTCGATGTGCCCCAAGGTGATGGGGTCAAATGTCCCGGGATACAGACCGATGCGCATTTATTCTCTCCCACTGTCCCTTTGGCCCGAGCACGCAACAATATTGCGCCCGATATTGCAAGCGGTCTTTGACATTACCGGGTTCTTACGGGGTCAGTGTCCCATGATCATGCCCTCAAGGGCATCCTTCTCCATGGAGAGTTCTGAGAGCCGTGCCTTGACCACATCCCCCAGCGTGATCAAGCCAACCAGTTTGCCGCCCTCTACCACGGGCATGTGGCGGAAGCGCCCTTCGGTCATTTTTTCCAGCACGCCTACGGCGTCGTCTTTCAACTGGCAGGTCACCAATTCCTTGGTCATCAGGTCATCGACGCTATCGCTCATGCAGCTTGGCCCCCGAGAGCCAATTTCGCGCACGATGTCGCGTTCTGACAGAATGCCATCTGCCGTGGTTCCATCCGCCGAAACAACCACCGTCCCGATCCGGCGTTCAGCCAGAATCTTGGCTGCATCCTGTACCAAAGAGCCGGGCTTGACGGTAACAACCTCTGCGTCGCCCTTTTCCTTCAGAATTTGCTGCACCATCATGTCGCGGGTACCTCCGAACGTTTCTTTCGTTTTAATCAGCGTCACCGCAAGAATCGATAAAGTCAAGCGATCACGTCAACTAAGTGCCTCTAGCCGCTGGACTTCTTTACGCATGCCTTCGGTCAGCGCTGCCGCAAAGCGATTGTGCCGCTCCAGGCGTTTGTCGTCTTCGTGGCGCAGCAGGTAAAACGACCGCAGCAAAGAAAACCGCTTGGGCAAAACGCGTGAAACGCCGGGCAAGGCGGGCAGCGAAAAGTCGTGCACAATGCCGATGCCCGCCCCCTGTCTGATCCAATGCGCCTGCACCGAGACCGAATTTGACGCGAGTTGCGGTGCTTCGATCCCGATTTCGCCAAGGTAGTCGACCTCTTTGGAATAGATCATGTCGGGGATATAGCCGATGATGCGGTGGGGGCGCAGTTGCTCGACCGTTGTGATAGGGTCGTGGCGCGCCAGATAGCTATCGGCGGCGGCGATGCTTAGGCGATAGTCAGTGATCTTTTGCACCATCAAACGCCCGGTTTGCGGAGGGCTGACCGCGACCGCAAAATCCGCTTCTCTTTTGGACAGGCTAAACAGACGCGGCAGCGCGACGATCTGGATTTCCAAATCCGGGTTCGCACGCGCAATTTCGGCGCAGACCTGCGGCAGCACAAAGTTGGCGGCCCCATCCGGGGCACCAATACGTATCTGGCCCCGCAGCCCCTCCTCTTGCCCGCTCATGGCTTCTTCGGCCAGCTGCATGCTTTGTTCCGCGCGCTCTGCATGTTGCAAAAGCCGCTCGCCCATCTCGGTCAGCGCGTAGCCGGTGGGCGACTTCACAAACAATGACGCCCCATAGCTCGTCTCCAGCCGCGCGATCCGGCGTCCAACCGTCGCCGGGTCCAGCCGCAGCTGTTTGCCAGCGCGCGACAGGCTGTCATTGCGCGCCAATGTCAGAAACACACGCAGATCGTCCCAATTTGGTTGCACAGGCCACCTTTGCATTTTTGCAATATTGATTTGGGATACTGCGTCTTTTGCATTGCATTTTGCAAGACTAAACTCTGCACAAAGATGAGGAGAGTCTCCAATGCAAGAATTGACCCATTTCGTAAACGGCACCCATGAAAAAGGCACATCAGGCCGGTTTGCCGATGTCTACAACCCTGCAACAGGCGAAGTGCAGGCCAAAACGCCTTTGGCCACCAAGGACGAGGTCGACGCCATTGTCGCCAAGGCCGCCGAAGCCCAAGTGGCATGGGCAAAAGTGAATCCGCAGCGCCGCGCGCGCGTGATCATGAAGTTCGCCGCCCTGATCAATGACAATATGGACAAGCTGGCCGAATTGGTTTCGCGCGAGCATGGCAAGACCCTGCCCGACGCACGCGGCGATGTGCAGCGCGGACTAGAGGTTGTCGAGGTCTGCATGGGCGCGCCCAATATGCTGAAGGGCGAATATACCGACAGCGCAGGCCCCGGTATTGATCTTTATTCCATGCGCCAGCCACTGGGTGTTGTTGCCGGGATCACGCCGTTCAACTTCCCTGCCATGATCCCACTGTGGAAAATGGCCCCTGCGATTGCGGCGGGCAACGCCATGGTTCTGAAACCATCCGAACGTGTGCCATCTACATCGCTGGCGCTGGCGGAGCTCTTTAAAGAAGCCGGCCTGCCAGATGGTGTTTTGCAGGTTGTGAATGGCGACAAAGAGGCCGTGGATGCGCTTTTGGACAACGAAACCATTCAGGCTGTGGGCTTTGTAGGCTCTACGCCCATCGCGCAATACATCTATGGCCGCGCCGCCAATAACGGCAAACGCGCGCAATGTTTTGGTGGCGCGAAGAACCACATGGTGATCATGCCGGATGCCGATCTCGACAAGGCGGCGGACGCGCTGGTTGGCGCAGGATTTGGCGCCGCGGGCGAACGGTGCATGGCGATTTCCGTGGCTGTGCCTGTGGGCGAAGAAACTGCCGACCGCCTGATTGAAAAGCTGATCCCTCGGGTCGAGTCACTGAAAGTTGGCCCCTATACTGCCGAAGAAGAAGTCGACTTTGGCCCAGTGATCACAGCAGCCGCTAAGGACCGGATCAACGGGCTTGTGAATTCCGGTGTCGATCAAGGCGCAAAGCTAGTGGTCGATGGGCGCGACTTCTCACTTCAGGGCTATGAGGATGGCTTTTTTGTAGGACCATCGCTGTTTGACCACGTCACACCAGAGATGGATATCTACAAAGAAGAAATCTTTGGCCCGGTTCTGTCCACCGTGCGCGCTGGCACCTATGACGAGGCGCTTGATCTGGTGATGAACAGCCCCTACGGCAACGGCACTGCGATTTTCACAGCAGACGGCGACACCGCGCGCGACTATGCAAGCCGCGTGAATGTTGGCATGGTTGGCATCAACTTCCCGATCCCTGTGCCACTGTCCTATTATACCTTTGGCGGCTGGAAAAAATCGGCCTTTGGCGATCTAAACCAATACGGACCAGACGCCTTCCGCTTCTATACCAAGACAAAAACCGTCACCTCGCGCTGGTTCTCTGGCATCAAAGACGGCGGCGAGTTTAACTTTAAAGCGATGGATTGACGCAGTCCGAGCTACAACCAAAAGCCCAATGAAAACCCGCCCTTGAGGCGGGTTTTTCCGCGTGGGCTGGAGAAACTTGGAAACAATCCCCTATAGGTTGTATTTTTACTTTCCCTTCTCGAAATAAAATGCTTAGATTTCAGATAATTCCAGTACGACGCCGGAGAGACCCTCGGCTATTATCTCGCAAAGGTTGTTTTTCATGCCTTCTGCCACCTACCCGCTACCGGACCAGAACATCCTGTTTGTGCACTGCAGCGGGTTCATGGAGCCAAAGGATGTGATCGGCTGGCAAGTCGAAGACCAAATCGGCGTATCCGGTGCCCTTGGGTTTGTGACCCTCGTGGATCTGTCGGACGTCACTGGCACGGACATGACCTTTGACGACCTGAACGCGGTCTACGGGCAATTGGTACGGCACTATCAGCCACGTAAACAAAGGCTGACCTTGCTGCTTTATGCGCCAGATGACCTGACCTTTGGCATGACTCGGATTATGCAATCGCTTTCTGGCATGACGGATCACGTGACAGTCCAAGTGTTTCGCAAAGCCGAGCGCATTGGCGATCATTTGCCGGATCTGACATTGGGCTTTTTTGATCTACGCGCCAAGGCGCTTTCATCGCGGGGCTGCGAACGCTCCCCCTGCTCTGCTGGTGCCTGCCCATAGGCTCGGATCGGACCTATCTGCTTGCACCTCCTGATATTCCCTGTCTAACTGATTCAAAAAAGAACAATGCGCGCATAGGACAGTGGAGGATGCATGCCCGTAAAAGCCCCTGATTTCACAATCGGAATCGAAGAGGAATACCTGCTGGTCGACAAGGACAGCTTTGACCTTGCCCCGGCCCCAGAGGCGCTGATGGAGGAATGCAAATCCGAGTTGCAGGACCAGGTCAGCCCCGAGTTTCTGGATTGCCAAATAGAGATCGGCACACGTGTTTGCCAAAACGTTGGGGAAGCACGCGAAGATCTGAAACGTCTGCGCAGCACGGTAGCCCGAGTCGCCGGACGCTATAATCTCGCCCCGATTGCCAGTTCTTGCCACCCGTTCAGCGATTGGCGTGATCAGAGACACACCGACAAAGACCGCTACAACGCGCTCTCTGATGTATTGGGCGGCGTCGCGCGGCGCATGTTGATCTGCGGGATGCACGTGCACGTTGGGATCGAAAACCGCGAAATGCGGATCGATATTATGAACCAACTCAGCTATTTCCTACCGCATCTGCTGGCACTGTCTGGGTCATCGCCGTTTTGGCAAGGGGATGACACCGGGCTGTCCTGCTATCGCCTAACCGTCTTTGACAACCTTCCCCGCACCGGACTGCCGCAGGTGATGGACAGTTGGGGGCAATGGGAACGCTCGGTCGAGGCCCTGCGTATGTTGGGCGTGATCGAAGACAGTTCCAAAATCTGGTGGGATCTGCGCCCGTCCAGCAAGTTCCCGACACTGGAAACCCGCATCTGCGATGTGTCCCCGCGTCTGGAAACCACGCTGTCGCTGGCCGCCATGAACCAGGCCTTGGCGCGCATGCTGTATCGTTTGCAAACCAAGAACCAGCGCTGGCGGCTTTATGACAACTTCCTGATCAAGGAAAACCGCTGGCGGGCACAGCGTTATGGCACCACCGAAGGGCTGATTGATTTTGGTCGTCGCGAGATCGTGCCCCTGGCCGACCTGATGCGAGAGCTGCAAGAGTTGATTGCCGAAGACATGGTTGTCTTCAAAAGCACGGAAGCGGTTGAGAACGCAGTCGCCATCGCTGAAAATGGTAACGCGGCGCAGGATCAACGCAAGGTACTGCAGGCCTCTCTTGATGCTGGCAAGGACCAGAAAGAGGCAATGCGCGATGTTGTGAAGTTCCTGACCGAGGAATTCCACGCCGACCTGTAACTTACGCAGGATGCAAGGCACAGAACGCCCCTGCATTCAAAGGACGCGACGTCGCAAAGGAAACTGACGCGACGGCGCTAACCTATTTAAGTCCTGACACATTCTGGAAAGAAAGCTATTATAAGAACAACCGTTCAATAACCAACAAACGCACTTTCCCGGAGACGCCCATGGACTTCGCGCTGACCGAAGAGCAAACCCTGATTTTCGACATGGCCAAAAGCTTTGGCGAAGAACATATCGCCCCATTCGCCCAACAATGGGAGCGCGACGGGTCGATCCCCAAGGACCTTTGGCCGAAACTGGCAGAACTTGGGTTCGGCGGGCTTTATGTGTCGGAGGAATACGGCGGCTCTGGCCTGTCGCGGCTTGATGCGACGCTGGTGTTCGAAGCGCTCGCCATGGCCTGCCCGGCCGTTGGTTCATTCCTGTCGATCCACAATATGTGCGGCGGCATGATCGACAAATTCGGCTCTGAGGCGTTGAAGCAGCGCGTGCTACCCGGCCTCTGCAGCATGGAGAAATTCTATTCCTACTGTCTGACCGAACCGGGCAGCGGATCGGACGCGGCAGCGCTGAAAACTCGCGCTGAGAAACAAAACGACGGTTATGTGCTGAACGGCACCAAAGCCTTTATCTCTGGTGGCTCCTATTCCGACGCTTATGTCGTCATGTGCCGCACCGGCGAAGATGGCCCGAAAGGGATTTCAACCGTGATCGTCGATGACGGCGCGGCGGGCCTGTCCTTTGGGGCGTTGGAACAGAAAATGGGCTGGAAGGCGCAGCCGACATCGCAGGTTCAGTTTGACGACTGCAAGATTCCGCTAGAGAACCTTGTCGGCGAAGAAGGTCGTGGCTTTTCCTACGCGATGGCCGGACTGGACGGCGGGCGTTTGAACATCTCTGCCGGAGCATTGGGCGGCGCGCAGCAGGCGCTAGATCAAACCGTGCAATATATGTCGGAGCGCAAGGCCTTCGGCCGGTCCATCGATCAATTTCAAGCGCTGCAATTCCGCCTCGCGGAATATGAGACCAAACTGCAGGCCGCGCGCACTTTCCTGCGACAGGCGGCGTGGAAACTGGACAACAAAGATCACGACGCCACCAAATTTTGCGCCATGGCAAAGCTGATGGTGACAGACGTCGCCTTTGAGGTTGCAAATGGCTGTCTACAACTGCATGGCGGCTACGGCTACCTTGCCGACTATGGGATCGAAAAGATCGTGCGCGACCTACGCGTGCACCAGATCCTAGAAGGCACAAACGAGATCATGCGCCTGATCGTGTCCCGCCAAGTCATTGCCTCTTAACCCATTCAAAAGGCTGACAGAATGAGCGATATCCTACTCCGCAAGGTCGGTCGCACGGGTCGCGTGACTTTCAATCGCCCCAAGGCGCTGAATGCGTTGAACTATCAAATGTGCCTCGCCCTTGAAGAGGCGCTGGATGCTTGGGCCACGGACGAGGACGTGCAGATGCTTGTCATTGACGCCTCTGGCGACCGTGCCTTTTGCGCGGGGGGCGACATTGGTGAAATCTACGCGACCGGCACCAAAGGGGATTTCGCCTATGGGCAGAAATTCTGGGCTGATGAATACCGTATGAACGCCAAGATGTTCGAGTTCCCAAAACCAGTTGCGGCCTTCATGCAGGGATTCACCATGGGCGGCGGCGTCGGTGTTGGTGGTCATGCGTCTCATCGCGTGGTTGGCGACAGCAGCCAGATTTCGATGCCCGAATGCGGGATTGGCTTGGTGCCCGATGTTGGTGGCAGTTACCTTTTGGCACATGCACCAGGCAGGCTTGGCGAATACCTTGGGCTGACCGCTACCCGCATGAAGGCGGCTGACGCGATTTACGCGGGGTTTGCCGACTACTACATTCCTGAAAGCGACTGGCCAGACTTGATTACAGCGCTCGAACAAACGGGCGATCACAGCCTGATCGACGCCGCCGCGCAGCCTGCGGGCCAAAGCGATCTTGCCCAAATGCAACCGCAGATCGACGCCTGTTTTGGCGGGGCGACCCTGCGCGATATCCTGAACGCCTTGCAGGCGGACGACAGCGATTTTGCAAAGCAGACGTTGAAGACCATGTCGCGCAATTCGCCGCTTGCCATGGCTTGCACCGTTGAGCTGCTGCACCGCAATCGCGCCTACGACACGCTGCGCCCGGCATTGCAGCAAGAATACCGCTATACCTATCGCGCGCTGGAGCATTCGGATTTCCTTGAAGGCATTCGTGCCGCGATTATTGACAAAGACCGGTCGCCGCGCTGGCGCCATCAACCGGAGGACCTGCCGCCGCTTGCGGTGACGCAGATGTTGATGCCGCTTGGAGACGCGCAGCTGACTTTTGAAAAGGGAGAGTAGAGCATGAAAATTGGCTTTATCGGTTTGGGAAACATGGGTGGTCCAATGGCCGCGAATTTGGCCAAGGCGGGTCACGAGGTTATCGGTTTTGATATGGCCTCGGTCGAGATTGACGGCGTCTCCCTTGCGTCGTCTGCTGCAGAGGCGGCCAAAGACGCAGAGGTCGTGATCACCATGCTGCCCAACGGCCAAATCCTGCGCGCTGTTGCCAATGACATTCTCCCAGCCATGACCAAAGGCGCGGCCTTTGTGGATTGTTCGACTGTTGATGTCGACAGCGCCAAAGCCGTGGCCGCGCAGGCCGAGGCGGCAGGCCTATTGGCCGTGGATGCGCCTGTTTCGGGCGGCGTTGGCGGCGCTGCGGCCGGCACGCTGACCTTCATGGCGGGCGGCAGTGCCGCGGCCTTTGCGAAGGCTGAGCCGCTTTTTGACATCATGGGCCAGAAGGCCGTGCATTGCGGCGACGCGGGTGCGGGACAGGCCGCCAAGATCTGCAACAATATGATCCTTGGCGTCACGATGATCGCCACCTGCGAGGCTTTTGCCTTGGCCGACAAACTGGGTCTGGACCGTCAAAAGATGTTTGACGTGGTCAGCACCTCCTCGGGCTATAGCTGGTCGATGAACGCCTACTGCCCTGCCCCCGGTGTCGGGCCGCAAAGCCCGGCGGACAACAACTATCAACCTGGCTTTGCGGCGGAACTTATGCTGAAAGACCTGCGGCTGTCGCAACAGGCCGCCGATTCAGCAGATGCGGATACGCCGATGGGCCAACTTGCCAGCGCGCTTTACGAACAGTTCGTTGAAAACGAAAATGGCTTGGGCATGGATTTCTCTGCCATGTTGCCCCGGTTTGAAAAGCGTGGGCGGAGTTGATTTAGATCATATTCCACTAAAAGAATGTAATGTAGAAAACATCATCAACCGTAGAAGGAACAGATGATGTTTTCCACAAATGTTGGCAATCTGGATCGTACCATTCGCATCGTCTTGGGGGCCCTGCTGGTCCTTGGCGCGCTGTTGGGGTACGGGCTTTGGATGTGGATCGGCGTGATCCCTCTGATCACCGGCCTTATGAAAACCTGCCCAATATATTCACTGTTAGGCATGTCGACCTGTCCGCGTAAACAGGGGTGATCCCCAGATTATTGCGACAAATTCTGAAGCGTGACGCGCGTGGCTTCGTCTGCGGGGAAGAACAATTCGATCCGCAGATCAGCCAAGGCGATGTCCTCTGTCGCGCCGAATTGGCTGATCGTTGAAAACAGCGACAAGTCTTGGCCGCCGACCCGATAGTGGGTCGGCATCATGGCGGGCAAGGCATAGACGTCGTGCGCGTCCTCAGGGGTGTTTGTGACCCGCTGCTCAAGCGCTGAAATCGCGGCCTCAAGAACAGAATCGCGCCCGAAATGTGCAAGCTCAGTCCGCAAACGGGCCAAAGCAAGCTGTTCGACGTCATCCAGGTTCAGGATAGCAGACCGCAGTGCCTCGTTAGACAGAAACGCATCCAGCAAGCTGTCCCCGCTTTGCAGCCCAGCGGCTCCGAACATGATTTCCGCAATCGGGTTCAGCGCCGCCAGCCGCCAATGCCGATCAAGCGCGATCGCCGGATAAGGCGCGTGACGGGTCAGCATCCAGTCCACGGCGGCCTTCATCGGGGCCATTTCTTCGGCACTTAAAGCGCGTGCCTCATAGGCTGGCGCCAGCCCAGCAGAGGTCAACATCAAGTTGCGCGCCCCGCGCGGTACATCCAACTCTTCGCAAAGAGACTGCACCATTGCCCGGCTAGGACGCGCGCGCCCGGTTTCTAGGAATGAGATATGGCGCGCGGAAACCCCAGCCGCCAAAGCGAGATCGAGCTGGCTGCGCCTACGCATACCGCGCCATGACTTGAGCGTTTCACCAAATTTCTGCGGCATGCGACATCCGATTCCTTCAAACGGCTTCTGCCCAAGCATAGCGAACATTTGCATGAGTTCACTTACCTCTGAGGTAATTGAGCCGTCTCGATAAAGGCCTCTACTTGGTCCGTGACACGCAGATCAACGAAAGGAATGTTCATGACACACACCACAGCAACCCGCGCCCTCCTTATCGCAAATGGATCAGGAATCGTTTTCGGAGCGATTATGGTCCTGTCCGTACTACTCGGTTCGCCCGCCCCGATGAATTTTGCTTTGGATCTGATTTATTTGCCGCTGGACGGCGCACAGCACCTTTCGGACGGACCAACCAGTCTTTTGACCGCAGTGTCTGGCGGCATCATGTTGGGCTTTTGCGTGATGGGCTGGTTGGTCACCCACCATATCTACCGCCGGGACCCAAGCTTAGGTGGCCGCATCATCGGGGTTAGTTTCTTTACGTGGTACGTCAGCGACAGCGCGGGGTCCATCGCTGCGGGCGCTTGGTTCAATGTCCCATTCAACAGCCTATTCTTGGCGCTCTTCCTCGTGCCTCTCGCGATGAACCGCTCCACCCGGCAACAAACCGCTACCACAAAGGCATAAGGGAACTCCTGCTGCCCCTGATCGTTATTGCCATGTAGATGAAAGAAAACATCAGGAGGCGATGATGAAATCGACAGCCCTAATTCTAAGCGCTGCCTTGGCGGCCACCCTACCCCTTGCAGGCTTTGCTGATCCGGGCAAAGGCAAGGGGAATGGCAAACACCATGTCAAACAATCGGTCGGAGACACCGCGCAGTTTTGCCCGCCGGGTTTGGCCAAAAAAGACCCGGCCTGCATTCCACCCGGTCAAGCGAAGAAGCACGTCGACGAAGGGGAGGCCCCCTATTCCGAAGGTGACGTGATCGTCGTTGAGAACTACACGATCCTTGAGAACCCGGAACAGTATGATCTGGACCCAAATGAGGTCTACTATCGCGTCGGCGACTATATCTATCGCGTGGACCGCGACAGTGCAGAGGTTCTGGACCTGATTGGTGCAGTCACGGCCATCCTGAACTAACAGCGCATATACGAACGAAAAAACGCGCCGAGACCCCTCGGCGCGTTTTATACTTTCTGCTCAGGCGGATAGTCTATTCGGCGGCCACGCGTCTGGTATTCAGCATTTCTTTCAAATAGCGGCCTGTATGGCTGCGCGGCTCTTGGGCGACGTCCTCTGGCGTGCCCACAGCCACGATCTCGCCACCACCATCGCCGCCTTCAGGACCGATGTCGATGATATGATCGGCGGTTTTCACCACGTCCAGGTTGTGTTCAATGACCACAACCGTATTGCCTTGGTCGACCAATTCATGCAGCACCTCAAGCAGCTTACGCACATCTTCGAAATGCAGACCGGTGGTTGGTTCGTCCAGAATATACAATGTACGCCCGGTAGAGCGTTTCGCGAGTTCCTTTGACAGTTTCACGCGCTGCGCTTCGCCACCCGACAGCGTCGTTGCTTGCTGTCCGACCTTGATGTAGTCCAATCCAACGCGACTGAGCGCTTCCATCTTGTCGCGGATCGACGGCACCGCTTTGAAAAACTCACGCGCATCTTCGACGGTCATGTCCAGCACATCCGCAATGGATTTGCCTTTGAACTTAATCTCTAGAGTCTCGCGGTTATAGCGCGCGCCCTGGCAGGTCTCGCAGGTGACATAGACGTCGGGTAAGAAGTGCATTTCGATCTTAATGACGCCGTCGCCCTGACAGGCCTCACACCTTCCACCCTTGACGTTAAAGCTGAACCGCCCTGGCTTGTAGCCGCGCGTTTTCGCCTCTGGCAGACCCGCAAACCAATCTCGGATGGGCGTGAAGGCCCCGGTGTAGGTCGCTGGGTTTGACCGAGGAGTCCGGCCAATAGGGCGTTGGTCAATATCGATCACTTTGTCGAGGTGTTCGAGGCCCTTGATCGTCTCACAAGGCGCAGGCGTCTGCCGCGCGCCGTTCAAGCGCATTGAGGCTGTCTTGAACAGGGTTTCAATCGTCAGGGTGGACTTGCCACCGCCCGACACCCCAGTCACGCAGACAAACTTGCCCAGCGGGAAATCCGCCGTGACCTCTTTGAGGTTGTTGCCCGTCGCTTTGACGACGCTCAGCGTCTTACCGTTGCCCTCACGTCGTTCTCCCGGCACGCTGATTTCACGCGCACCCGACAGGTATTGGCCTGTGATCGACCCGGCATCGGCCTGAATTTCCGCAGGTGTGCCTTTGGACACCACCTGCCCGCCATGCACCCCGGCCCCCGGCCCGATGTCAAAGACATAGTCCGCCTCGCGGATCGCTTCCTCGTCGTGTTCCACCACGATCACGGTATTGCCCTGATCGCGCAGGTTTTTCAGCGTGCCAAGCAGGCGGTCATTGTCGCGTTGATGCAGCCCAATCGAAGGCTCGTCCAGCACATACAGCACACCGGTTAGGCCCGACCCAATTTGACTCGCCAAACGAATACGCTGGCTTTCACCACCAGACAGCGTGCCACTTGAACGTGACAGCGTAAGGTATTCTAATCCCACGTTATTCAGAAACCCAAGCCGCTCTTTGATCTCTTTGATGATCGCGCGGGCGATTTCGTTTTTCTGATTGGTCAGGCTGGCGGGAACCTCTTCCATCCAGTTTGCCGCCTCGCGGATCGACAT
Source organism: Cognatishimia maritima (assembly GCF_900129685.1). Classification (GTDB taxonomy): domain Bacteria; phylum Pseudomonadota; class Alphaproteobacteria; order Rhodobacterales; family Rhodobacteraceae; genus Cognatishimia; species Cognatishimia maritima. The sequence goes on from NZ_FQWM01000001.1 coordinate 446,915, forward strand.
TTGAACCACGTGACCCACGTGATTGCCCGCGATCTTAACGGCCAATGCCTCATCGCGCAGACGGTGGCCCCGACACGCCCCACAGGGACGGTTGTTCTGATAGCGCTCAAATTCTTCGCGAATCCAGTTGGAATCCGTCTCGCGATAGCGGCGTTCCATATTCGGAATGACCCCTTCGAAAACGCGTGTCACTTCGTAGACCCGCCCGCCTTCGTCATAGCGGAACTTGATCTCTTCCTCGCCAGATCCATAGAGGAACACCTGCTGCACATGGGCAGGCAGGTCTTTCCACGAGGTATTCTTGTCAAACTCGTAATGTTTGGCGATGGCTTCGATGGTCTGCAGGAAATAAGGCGACTTGCCTTTCCGCCATGGGGCCAGCGCGCCGTCATAGATTTTCAGCGTCGCGTCGGGCACCACCAGACGTTCGTCAAAGTAAAGTTCTTTGCCAAGGCCGTCACATTCCGGGCAGGCCCCGAAAGGCGCGTTGAACGAAAACAGGCGCGGCTCGATCTCGGGAATCGTAAAGCCGCTGACCGGGCAAGCGAAGTTCTCCGAAAACGTTAGGCGTTCCGGGTCGCCCTCTTTCGGCGCGGTCTCTAGAATGGCGATGCCGTCCGCCAGATCAAGCGCGGTGCGCAGGCTGTCAGCCAACCGAGTTTCTAGGCCCTCTCGGACAACGATCCGATCCACAACAACGTCGATGTCGTGACGGTATTTCTTGTCCAATGTGGGCGGCGTGTCGAGGTCGTGGAACTCTCCATCCACCTTTACGCGCTGAAATCCCTGCTTCCGCAGTTCGAGGAATTCTTTTTTGTATTCACCTTTGCGGTCCCGCACGATGGGGGCCAGCAGATAGCCGCGCGTGCCCTCTTCTAAGTGCATGATCCGGTCAACCATGTCCTGCACCTGTTGCGCCTCAATCGGAAGGCCCGTGGCTGGCGAATAGGGCGTCCCCACCCGCGCGAAAAGCAGGCGCATGTAATCGTAAATTTCCGTCACGGTCCCCACGGTCGAACGTGGATTTTTGGACGTGGTTTTCTGTTCGATCGAAATCGCCGGGCTTAGGCCGCTGATGTGATCCACATCGGGCTTTTCCATCATATCAAGGAACTGCCGCGCATAGGCCGATAGGCTTTCAACATAACGGCGCTGACCCTCGGCATAGATCGTGTCAAAGGCCAAAGAGGATTTCCCCGACCCCGAAAGACCCGTGATCACCACCAACTGGTCGCGCGGAATATCGACGTCAATGGACTTAAGATTATGCTCGCGCGCGCCGCGCACTTCGATGTTTTTCAGTTCAGGCATAAAGGCCCCCAAATGCAGCCCGTTACAGATAGGTCGCCGGGCCCGACTCTCCAATAGCAAAAAGTGAACAAAATATGAACACCCAATCACTTATTTATGGAGTCGTCCCCTGAACTAAAGTGAAATGCAAGGCGCGAAGCTTCAAAACCGCGATACCACTCTTGCCGCTGCCGAAATCTGTCAACAGGTTTAGCATTCTCCGAAGGAATGAGTGTTCCCATTGACCTGCGCCCGAACCGAGGGGCGGGAGCAAAGCGCCCGCCCCGTGGGGGTGGTTCGGGCGCTGCCAAAGCTTTTTGCTTTGGCAATTGGCAACTATGCACTATGCCTTCCGCGCTAATCCCCAAGTCACGATCGGAAAGGCCTTATCGTTCTCCAACGGGTCTGTATCTGCATCATATTCCGGCGGCCAGCTTTCTTCGAGATTGCGCGCCGCTGCGTGACGGTTGCCCCAAGCTGCCGTCCGAATGTCGTCTTCCGGGAAACCCACTTCGATCAAGAAGTTCCTCAATCCCCGTGCCGACCAGCGCGTGCAGTCATGCGGGGCTGCGTGGTACGGCACGTGAAATGGTACGGCCAGCCAGAAATACCCGCCGGGGCGCAGCATCTCCATCACGTGTTTGGTGGCCGCGTAGGGACGATCCAGATGCTCCCAGACTTGGTTGGCAAGAATCAGGTCATATTTCAAAACCTCACCGTCGGCGTAGCGCACAGGCCCCTTGCAAATGTCATGGGCGGGGAATTTGTACTGCACATAGGACTTGGTCTTAAGGTTCATCCCCCATTGGCCGGAAATCTCGGCCACGTCCATGTCTTCGGCGCCGATTTCTTCCATCAAACGACGGCTGCGGCGGTTCATAATCACCCGGTTCAGGCTTGGCATTCGGTCAATCCGTTCCGTGTCAGATGTGAATGGCGCGCCCATAAGCGTCCAGAACACTTTCGTGCATCATCTCGCTAAGGGTCGGATGCGGGAAAACCGTTTCCATCAACTCAGCTTCGGTGGTTTCCAGCGTGCGACCCACCACATAGCCCTGGATCATCTCTGTCACCTCAGCCCCGACCATATGTGCACCAAGCAATTCGCCCGTTTTGGCGTCAAAGACGGTTTTCACCATGCCTTCGGGCTCACCCAAGGCGATGGCCTTGCCGTTGCCAATGAAGGGGAAGCGGCCGACCTTGATGTCATAGCCCGCGTCCTTTGCTTTGGCTTCCGTCATCCCGACCGAGGCGACCTGCGGGTGGCAATAGGTGCAGCCAGCGATGCTTTCGGGTTTGACGGGATGCGGTTTGCCGCCCGCAATCAATTCGGCAATCATCACGCCTTCGTGGCTGGCCTTATGCGCCAGCCAAGGCGCGCCGGCGACGTCCCCAATGGCATAAAGGCCATCAACTCCTGTGCGGCAGTATTCATCTGTCACGATATGCGTGCGGTCGACCTTGACGCCTAGCCCGTCAAGCCCAAGCCCTTCGACATTGCCGACGATGCCCACGGCGGAAATCACGCTGTCAAAGTCGTGTTTCTCGACCTTGCCGCCGACCTCGATATGCGCCGTCACCTTGCCCTTGCCGCGATCCAATTGTTTGACCGCCGCCTTTTCCATGATTTTCATGCCCTGCTTTTGGAAGGACTTTTTGGCAAAGGCGGAAATCTCTGCATCTTCGACGGGCAGGATACGATCCATGACTTCAACGACCGTCGTTTCTGCACCCAAGGTATTGTAGAAGCTTGCAAATTCGATCCCGATGGCGCCTGAGCCAATCACCAGCAGCTTCTTGGGCATCCGCGGCGGCTGCAGCGCGTGTTTGTATGTCCAGACCAGATCGCCGTCTGCTTCCAAGCCCGGCAACTCCCGCGCCCGCGCGCCGGTGGCAATCACGATGTGTTTTGACGTCAGCTCTTCGGTGCCTTTGTCGGTTTTGACCGAAACCTTGCCTTTCGCGGGTAAGGTCGCCTCTCCCATAAAGGTCGTGACTTTGTTTTTCTTCATCAGATGGCCGATGCCGGAATTCAATTGTTTGGCCACACCACGCGAACGTTTTACCACCGCGTCGAGGTCGTAAGAGACATTCTCGGCGCTTAGCCCGTAGTCCTTCGCGTGGTTCATCAAGTGAAACACTTCTGAGGACCGCAGCAACGCTTTGGTCGGGATACAACCCCAGTTCAGGCAGATGCCGCCCATATGCTCGCGTTCGACAATTGCGACCTTCAGACCAAGTTGCGCCCCCCGGATTGCCGCCACATAGCCCCCGGGCCCCGCACCGATTACGATCATGTCAAAGGATTTTGCGGCCATGTGGTCCTCCCGTTAAGTGTTTCAAGAACCTTACGAAGGTGGTCGCGAAGTGCAATCAGGTTTTTTGCTGATCAACCTGATCGCTTTGTGGCACGAAGTCCGAATTGTCACACTTCATCAAAACTGCAGGCCCCCAATCGGTGGCCACCACATCCCCATAGGCGCGAAACCCGAGGGCTACATAAAGGCCCACGGCATGCGTGTTGTTGGGGTCAGGATCGGTAGCGATGACGGGTGCCCCTTCGGCAAAAAGCGTCGCCATATGTTGCGCAATAAAGCGCTTGCCATGCCCTTGCCCCAGCATATTGGGATCGGCAAGATAAAGATCGATCCCGCGCGCACCCTTGGGCAGATCGGCGAAGTGGTGATCAAAGTCCCAGCCATGAACGCTATAGTCTTGGATATAGGCAAACGGGTGCTGGTCGAGGGAAACGATCCAGCTTCGGACCAAAGGACGCGCAAGTTCGGCGTCAGTCAACGGCTCATCATCGCCCCACCATTCCCGCACATGTGGGTGTTTGCGCCATGCCTCGATCATCGGCAAATCCGAACGCGCGACGCGGCGAAACTGATATGTCTGAGGATGTGATATTGAACACCCCCCCCCTGTCTCGTCAGTAAAACTGCGCAATGTTTGCGGTGCGAGGCAACAAAAAACCCGCGCGAAAAGGCGCGGGTTCAAAGCATTCCATCGGCGACCCGATCAGGCTGCTTGCAGTTCCTGAACAGTTGCGCCGTAGCCACCTTTGTCCAAAAAAGCTTTCTCAGCTTCGGTGCAGCGTCGATCCAGATCTGCGTTGCGGTGCGGGAAGCGACCAAACATGCGGATCACCTCGCGGTGGGCGCGGGCGTGCAACAAGTTGTTTTCTGCATTCTCCAGCCGATCTTTGATCAGACGCACACAGCGATCCTGATCACACAGGTTTTCTGAATGCATTAGCGGCATGTAAAAGAACATGCGTGCAGGTTGATCGATCTTAAGATCCCACCCTTTTTTTATCGCTGATTTCGCCACGGCTAAGGCGCGCCGGTCCGAGGCAAACGACCGACCGTCGCCGCGGAACATATTGCGCGAAAACTGGTCCATCAGAATGATGTAGGCCAGACACCCGCTTGGGTAGGTCATCCACTGCCCCAAGCCGCCTTTCATGGCTTTTTCCCAATCGGGCAAAAAGCGTTCTTTAATGGTTTCGTCCAGTGCGTCGGACGCTACGTACCAGTCTTTTGGCTCTACCTCATCAAGCCAAAAACTCAGTATCTCTTCAGGCCCTGCCATAGCCCTACTCCTTTTCAGAGACATTGATCTATTACAAAAATGTTACACACGTTCTTAACGGACAGAAAAGTCATTTTTTGCTTCAAAACCGACATTTACCTCTCATTGTCGCTTTCCATCGACTCATCGGCGGCAATTTGGGCAACTTCCAGCGCTATTGGCGAGGAGGTTGGCGAAAGTGCGGCGAAACTTGATGTGTCTTCGATGGATTTTGCAGGGCGCTTAACCATCCGGTAGGCGGCGTAGGCGGCAAGAACGGCCATCAAGGCCGTCATATAGCCGAAATAGGCAACTGCGCCAAATCTGTTCATCAACCAACCGATGGCGATTGGGCCAATGATGGCGCCAAGCCCATTCACAAAAAGCAAACTGCCAGAGGTCCCCGCCATTTCATCGTGCTCGACAAAGTCATGGGTGTGGGCCAGCAACAGCGAATAGAGCGGGTTCACCGTGCCGCCTAATACAAAGGCCGAAACTAAAAGTGCGGTGAAATTTTCGATATAGATTGACCCGGCAAATCCGCCGAACACGCTGGCGCAGGACACCAGCATGATCAAAACGCGCCGGTCCATGCGATCTGACAGCCAGCCGATTGGGAACTGCGTCACCAGGGCACCCACGTAAAAGGCAGCCACAAACATCGAGATTTCACGCACGGACATCCCAACTTCTGTGCCAAAAACCGCCGCCATACCGAACTGCGCCGCGAACATACCCCCCAGCAGGAAAATCCCGACAAACCCCAAAGGCGAAAGCGACCAAAGGTTGCGGAAACTCATGCTTTTGGATTGATCAAAGGCCGGCGTGGGCACGACGGAAAGCAAGATGGGCGCGAAGGAAATCGAAACCAGAACCGAGGGGATCACGAACAGCGCAAAGCCAGAAGGATCACCCAAAAGCAACAGCCCCTGCGCCGCAATGATGCCCAGCATCTGAACGATCATGTAAAACGACAGCGCCTGCCCACGGGTCTCATTGCTCGCGGCGTTGTTCAGCCAACCCTCGGCGGTCACATACACACCTGAGAAGCAGAACCCGATCACAACGCGGATCGCGACCCATGCCCAAGGGTTGGACACCACCGGAAAGAGGATCAAACAGGCTGAAATGAACGACGCTAGCGCTGCGAAGACTCGCACATGGCCAACCCTGCGGATCATCTCTGGCGTCAGCTTGGAGCCGCCCAGAAACCCGACGAAATAGGCGGACATCACATAGGACATCTCTGTGGTGGAAAATCCTTCGATTTCCCCGCGCACGCCCAACAAGGTCCCGTGCATGCCATTGCCCAGCATCAAGAGCAATATCCCAAGCAACAAGGCCCAGGCACCCGCTAGAAACTGCACCATTATCAAATCTCCCGCGCCGCGCGGACTTGCGTCGACTCACAAATTCGCGCCTAACACACTTGCCGCTTCCGCCACAATGTCTGTGAACGCCTTGGCTGATTTAGGGCAAAAGAAGCGAGGAATCGCCGTAAGAGAAGAACCGATACTCTTGATCGATGGCGTGGCGATAAATCTCGCGCACCCTGTCCTGCCCCATCAATGCTGAAACGAGCATCATCAAGGTTGATTTCGGCAGGTGGAAGTTCGTCATCAGTGCATCAGTGACCTGAAACTGAAAACCGGGATAGATGAAGATATCCGTTTCGCCCTCCCACGGGGCAATCTCTCCGCCACGTGCGGCGCTTTCGATCAGACGTAGGGCGGTTGTGCCCACCGGGATAACCCGACCACCCTGCGCTTTGGTCTCAGCGATTTCAGCTGCGGCCTTTTCGCTGACGCGCCCCCATTCGGCGTGCATCTTGTGGGTGGTGACATCATCGACCTTGACCGGCAGGAACGTCCCTGCTCCGACGTGCAGTGTGACATGTGAAAACTGGACACCCAAGGCGTTTAGTTTGGCCAGCAGTTCTTCATCAAAATGCAAAGATGCGGTCGGCGCGGCGACCGCGCCGGAATGACGTGCAAAGACCGTTTGATAGTCTGTCCTATCCTGTTCATCCGCAGGGCGTTTCGCAGCGATGTAAGGCGGCAAAGGCATGGCACCCGAAGATTGCAGCGCGGCTTCAAAGGCTTCGCCTTCGGCATCAAACCGCAACACTGCCTGCCCATCCTCTTTGCGCAGCAGTTCTGCCGAAAAATCTTCGGCGAAATGGATCAGCTCACCTTCTTTGATTTTCTTCAACGGCTTCAGCAACGCGCTCCATTGGCCTTCACCTTTGGGGTCAAGCAAAGTGACTTCGATCTTGGCCTCAACAGGGCCTTGCGCGCTTTCACGTCGCCGCACGCCGGTCAGACGCGCCGGGATCACCTTTGTGTCGTTCAAAACCAACCGGTCGCCGGGGCGGAAGAATTGCGCGATATCATGCACATGGGCATCAGTGATGGTGTCAGCTGTTGCCACCAACAGCTTCGCAGAAGTGCGCGGTTTGGCGGGCCGGGTCGCGATCAGGCGCTCTGGCAGGTCAAAGTCAAAATCAGATAGCTGCATCGTGTCCTAGTCCGGCGTTACTCTGCCCCGATGGAGGTATCCTGCGATGGCTCAGCATCCGGCACCTGCGTCGGGCGGCGGAAAATCTCGCGAAGGAAGCCCGGCGTCAAGACCGAAAGCGGATTGACGGAAACGGAGGGCGACTCCGAGGTGCCCCGAAGGCTGTAGTTGAACCCAAACAGCCCCTCTCCGCGTTTTGAGACGGGCCGCCCAATGGCGTTGAGCATATAGATCGGCGACACGACGCCCTGCATGTCTAACTGTCCGGTGCCAAGGTGATAGATGCCATCCATAGAAATGCCCATAGACGGGCCAACCGCACTGCCCTCGGTCAAGTGCACATATGTCGGGTTCAATTCAAACGCAGCATTGATATCAGCAAAGGCAATGCCCGTGCCACCCAACTGATCCAGCAGACCCACCACGCTGATCGCATTCAGAAGTTCTGCCATCGCCGGAGCATCTTTGATCCGCACCGACGACGCGTTCAGCCGACCAGCAAAATGCCCATCGGGCCCATTGGGCTGCAACGTCACGTCAAGTTGCCCGCCTTGGGCCTGTTTCAGAATGCCGGCAGAGCGCATGGTGCCGCCCGCGTCTTCTGATTGAATGCGCACGGCAGAGCGCCCATTGCTCGGGACAACGGCACCTGAAATCGCGGCGCCGCCGTTGACCTGCGAGGTGAATTGCCCGCTGAACCCGCCCGATGTGGAGAACAAACCTTTCAAGCCGGTCAGCGCAATGCCTTCGGAAATCGTGACCCGATCAAGGGTCGCGTCGATCCTGATCCCGGCACCTGCCGCAGCCGCTTCCCCGCGTGCAACGGACGGCGCATTGCGCAGATCAAGCCGCCCGCTGCGCAACACCACATCCGGCGCGCGGCCTGTGCGCCCCACGAGATCAGCACTGCCCGAGAGCCAATTGCCAACCTGCACATCACTCAGCGCGACGCGGTCCAATCCGCCTTCGGGCTTTAACGTGATCCCGCCCTGCGCCTTCAGTCCCGGCGCGTCCAATGTCAAAAGGTCGACCGTCATTGGGCTGCTGAGCGTGCCTTCAACACTCAGGCTCGCGACTTGGTCTGCCGGTTTGAACCAACCCAAGGAGGCCACGCCCATCGTCAACCCGCGCGTATCTGTTGTGACCGAAAACCGGCCTGGCTCGCCCTTTTGAAACGCCAGTTCAAAGGCACCCTTTCCGCGGCCAGACACCAGGTCACTGGTCAGACCGATGTTGAATTCATCGATGAATTGCTCGCTCAGGTCCACTGTGCCCGAAACGCGGCTTTCCCCGCTGTTGTCGGGCCCTAAGCCAGTTACAAAGGTCGCATCAAAGGGCACGGCCCCAATCCGCCCCGGACCTGAAATGGTCAGGCTGTCATTGGTCGCACGCACATCTAAGATTTGGGCGGCGATCACCTTGTCCTTCACGAAATGGTCGCTGCGCACATCGGTCAGGCTGGCCGCGACATCAAACACAACATCGCCTGCTGGCAGCTTTGCTTTCAGAGGCAAGCTCAGTTTACCAACGGTTTGAGCACGGCCTTGCGCCAGATCGACAGGCAAATTGGCTTTGCTCAGGAACGACAGCGGCGCGTGATCCAACAGCGCCAATGTCGCGGTAATCGTGCCGTCGGTGCGCAGATCAACCACTGCCGGTGGTGGCTTCATCTTCGTGTCCGGGATGACAAATGTCGTCCCCGCAATTTCAATACCGCCGCCCTGCCCGGGGGACACGGTTCCGCCATGGGCCATGACGGCAAACCTATCTTCATGAAACACGGCCTGCCCGCGCCCATTTGTGACGATCGGCAGCGTCTTTGCGTAGCGGACCGAAGCCTCCTCGAAATGAAAGTCAACATAGGGCTGCAGCCCGCCCCTTGGCGCGGATCGCAGGGCGAGATTGATGTCCGTCAGGCGGCCGTCGTGAATGTTTTCGTCGATCCATTCACGGGTTTTGGGAACGGATTGTTCTGGCCACCAGGTCAACACGCGGCGTGCATCCAGCGCATCCATATGGCCGTTGACGGCAATCTGCCAGTCGTCATCCAGCGCCCGAATATCGGCATCAAGCACCAAAGAATGCCCCTGATCTTGAACCAGCATCTCCCCAATTTGTAGCGAAAACGGTTCAAGCTGCAGGTGTAGGTCCGCACGTGCGCGATCAATGGAAACCGGTGTTTCAAATAGGTCTGCGGGGTTCCCTGACAGTTCCGTCAAACGAATTTGCGCAATCAGCGCATTAGGCAAACCGCTGTCCACCTGCTCAAGATGGGCCTTGCCTTCGGCCCGAGCTGTGATCCACGAGCTTTCCACAAAAAGTTCATCAAAACGGATCGTATTGCTGCCCGGCAGATAGGTCAGATAGCTGCGCGCTGCGCGAAACGGAATGCCGGTCAGGTCGCGGTCTGGCTGGATGATGCCTTCGCCCACCTGCAAAGCCGCGCTGAGGGGGCCGAGCGCACCTGTTTCATCAATTTCGACCCGCATCGCGCCAGAAATTGGAGCGCGCAAGATATCAAGCCATGCCAAAGCAGGGGATTGCGTCGCGATATCTTCCGAAGCGACATCATCGACGATGATCCCGATCCCGGCAGAGGTTTCACCAATCGCGCTTTCGTAGTTGAATTCCAAAGTCGAAACATAATCTCGCCCGCCCAAAAGCGCCAAGTTTGCCGAGATACGCAGTTGGTCCTCAGCACGGCGCATCTGCAATTGACCGCCATCAATCGTCCACGCCCGTTTGGCGCGCAGGTCGTCAAACTGAACCGTCAACGCATCAACGGTGACATTCGTTAGCCGTTCAAATTGCGAAAAGGAAAGCCAACTGTCGATTTGCTCAATCAGATCAGGCAAGGTGATATCGGCGGCAACTCCTGCGTTTGCTCGCTCTTCGGCACCCGACAGGCTGTCTTGGGCCTCTCCAAAAGAAACCACCATTTGCCCGGTTTCAGCGCGACGCGCCTTTAGAAAAACGCCTGACAAACGAATATCTCGCGGCGCGACCTGACGTTGCAGCAAGCGCCGATAGGATAGCGAAGTCTCAGCCTCGGAAAACTCAAGCGCGGGTCCGCCATTTATCGGTCTGATCACAACCCGTTCGAGCAGAATGCGCGGGTGCCAATCTGCCTGGACTTCAACTGTCAGATTATCAAACCGCACCGAGGCTCCGGGCAGCGCCTTGGAAAATTCCGTGATCGCCCGGTCGCGCACCCAATCCGGTGCGGTGATTGTGCGGCCATTGATGTAAAGCAAACTGCCCGCAATCGCGACACAGGTCACAAGCACCAGAACGATGCTGCCCAGCACCATCCACCAGCTCCAATGCCGCCTACGCCGATCGGCACCTGCCTTTAGCGGCTGGGCCTCACGGCTTTCTGTCGAAGGGGTTTCGCTCATCTGCGCCGCAAAAGGCCCGTTTCAGTTGCTTGTCGTGATCTCTGCCCTAGCATATAGCCAATGGAAAATATCCCCAAGGAGCTGACATGCTGAACATCGGCGATATCGCGCCCGACTTTACGCTGCCGGACACAGACGGCGCACTGGTAACGCTTTCGGCGCAAAAACCAAGCCCTGTTGTGCTGTTTTTCTACCCACGCGACAATACCAAGGGCTGCACTGTCGAAGCGATTGACTTTAGCCAAGCACAGGAAGCGTTTGAAAAGACGGGCGTAAAGGTCTTTGGCCTATCCAAGGACAACCTCGCCAGCCACGCGAAGTTCCGCGATAAACAGGGGCTGACCGTGCCCTTGCTGTCAGACGAAGAAAGCACCGTCTGCGAAGACTACGGCGTCTGGGCCGAGAAAAAGATGTATGGCAAGACCTTTTACGGCATCGTGCGGACAACTTTCCTGATCGATAGCGATGGGAAGATTGCGAAAGTCTGGAAGAAGGTCAAAGTGCCCGGTCATGTCGACGACGTGCTCTCTGCCGCGCAGGAGCTGGCCAAGTGAAGCCCTTGGCAGAAATGGCGGTCGAGGTTCTGACCACGGCGGACGGGCGCGCAAAGACTGAAATCTCTCGCCGCCACGCAGCCTCATGGTTCGCAGCGCGCAAAGCAGGGGAAGCGGTTGAAATCGGGACGGCCTCACCTCCCTTGCGTCCCGCCCGTCCGAAAAAACCAGAGCTGCTGTCGCCTCGTGATGTGCCCCGCCGCCGCGCCGGATCGCGCCCTGGTCAGATTGCATTGCTGCACGCGGTCGCGCATATCGAACTCAATGCCGTTGATCTGCATTGGGATATCATTGCGCGTTTCACCGACACCAAATTTCCACTGGGCTTTTACGACGATTGGGTCAAAGCCGCAGATGAGGAAAGCAATCACTTCAACCTTGTTTGTGATTGCCTCGAACAGCTTGGCAGCTTTTACGGAGACCTGCCGGCCCACGCTGGCATGTGGCGCGCCGCCGAAGACACGGTTGACGATCTGATGGGGCGACTGGCAGTTGTGCCCATGGTGCTTGAGGCACGCGGGCTTGATGTGACCCCCGGCATGATTGAAATTTTCCAGAAAGCGAAACTCGACCAAGTGGTTGACGCGCTGAACGTGATCTACGCCGAGGAAGTTGGACATGTGGCCTATGGCTCCAAATGGTTCCACTTCCTCTGTGGCCGCCATGACCTCGACCCCAAAGAGACATTCCACGGCTTGGTACGTACCTATTTTCACGGCGCGTTAAAGCCGCCCTTCAATGAAGAGAAACGCGCAGAGGCCGGACTGCCGCCGGACTTCTACTGGCCCCTAGCTGACGAAATTCCCGCCAAGTCGCGCTGATTTTGGCAATTCCCTGCCGATAAAGTCGCGAAAATCTGCCCTAAGTTGTGCGCCACCGCAAATTCCTTGCGGCGCTGGACTCGTCCCGTTAATGGATTTCCAGCGCTGCTGGGGACAAAAGTACGCGCGTAACAGGGACTTAAAAGGGACGGGATGTGAGAACACGTCTGGCTATCCATACGCATGCGTTTCTGGAACGCTTCTTTCCAGAACGCCGACTATTTCTGCGCTCTGACACAGACACGCGGTTTATCCGCCTGAAGCCAAGCACGCAGCTGGTCGCGTTTTCAGGCATGGCACTGCTGGTGGCCTGGAGCATTATCGCGACCGCCATCCTTGTGATGGACAGCATCGGGTCGGGCAACTTCCGTGAACAGGCGCGCCGTGATCAGGAAACCTATCAGCTGCGCCTGAACGAAATTTCCAGCGAACGTGACATGCGCTCTGCCGAAGCGGTGGCCGCGCAGGAACGCTTTACCACAGCGCTTGAGCAGATTTCGGTGATGCAGTCTCAGCTGCTGCAATCGGAAACGCGCCGCAAAGAACTGGAAACCGGGATCGAGGTCATTCAAGCCACGTTGCGGCGCACCATGAAAGAACGCGAGGCCGCGCGCGAAGAAGTTGCGCAATTGCAAAATGAAGACAACGCCGACACAACCGTTGCGTCCAACGACCTGAACGCAGAGGGCGTTGGCGCCTTGGCCACTGCCCTATCCGAAACCGCCCGTGAACGCGACGCAGTCTTTGCCGAAGCGCAAAAAGCCATTGCGCTGGCGGATGACATGCGGCTGGAACTCAAACTGCTGGAAGAAAAGAACGATCAGATCTTCCGCCAGCTTGAAGACGCGATGACCGTCTCTGTTGAACCGCTGGAAAAGATGTTCACCCAAGCGGGACTGTCGACGAAGTCCCTGTTGGAGGAAGTCCGCCGTGGCTACACCGGACAAGGTGGTCCGCTGACGCCTCTGTCTGTGTCGACTTCCGGCGGCGAGATGGATGCCAACGCGCTGCGGATGAACCAAATCCTGAACGATCTGGACCGCTTGAACATGTACCGGATCGCAGCGGAAACCGTCCCCTTCGCCAATCCAGTGAAATCTGCCGTGCGCTACACCAGCGGCTTTGGCATGCGCTGGGGGCGCATGCACAAAGGGTCTGATTTCGCAGGTCCACACGGTACACCGATCTACAGCACCGCCGATGGCGTTGTGGTGCATGCCGGTTGGCTTTCGGGATACGGGCGGCTGATCAAGATTAAACATGCCCATGGAATCGAAACCCGCTACGCCCATCTGGCGAAAATCCGCGTAAATGTGGGCCAAAGGGTCTCGCGCGGGGAACTGATTGGTGATATGGGCAATTCTGGGCGGTCTACCGGCACGCATTTGCACTATGAGGTGCGCGTCAATGGCAAGGCCGTCAATCCGATGACTTTTATTAAGGCTGCACGAGATGTTTTCTAAAAGCAAAATCAATGAGCCCGGCCCAAAGGCCGCAGACACCGCGAAACCGGCTGCACCCGAAGCCAAAGCCCCGGCAGCCCCCAAGGGAGCAGACATGACATCCACCGCGCCAAAGGCGAAACCACCAGCCTCCGTGCTTTCCTCTGACCTGCACATTCAGGGCAACCTGAAAACATCAGGTGACATCCAAGTGGAAGGCAGCGTCGAAGGCGACATCCGCGCGCACCTGCTAACAATTGGCGAGACCGCCACCATCAAGGGCGAAGTGGTCGCCGATGACGTTGTGATCAATGGCCGCATCGTGGGTCGCGTGCGCGGACTGAAGGTTCGCCTGACATCGACCGCGCGGGTTGAGGGGGACATCATTCACAAGACCATCGCCATTGAAAGCGGTGCACATTTTGAAGGCTCTGTTCAGCGTCAGGACGATCCTTTGGCGGGCAAAGCCAAAAACCCGGCGCCCGCTCCTGCCCCAGCAGCGGCTCAGAAAGTCTAAGCTGATCGCGACATCGCGACTTTGAAAGAGGCACCCACGCGGTGCCTTTTTTGTGCCTGCCTTTTGTTTAAACAGATTGTCCCGGTGATTTCCCAATGACCACACAAAGCAGCAACGCGAACCTCACAGGAAGCCTTTGGATGGTGGCCGCGATGCTGGGCTTTGCAATCGAAGACAGTTTCTTCAAGGCCAGCACCGCGACGCTGCCGATCAGTCAAGCCATCGTTCTTATGGGCGGCATTGGCGCGCTGATCTTCTCGCTCTTGGCAAGACGCACAGATCAATCGCTGTTTGTGCCTGAAATCACCTCGCGCCCCATGTTGATCCGCGCGGTTTTCGAAATCACCGGGCGCCTTTTCTTCTTTCTGGCGATTGCACTTGCGCCGCTGTCTTCCGCCACGGTCATCCTGCAAGCCACTCCGATTGTCGTTGTCGCAGGGGCGGCGCTGTTTCTGGGCGACAAGGTCGGTTGGCGGCGATGGGCCGCCATCGCCTTGGGACTGACCGGCGTTCTAATTGTGCTGAACCCAAGCGGGCAAAGTTTCACTTGGTATTCGGGATTTGCCGTCCTTGGCATGTTGGGCTTTGCCGGGCGCGACCTTGCCAGCCGCGCGGCTCCCGCCACTTTGACCACAAGCGTCCTTGGGTTTTACGGCTTCCTCGCCATTATTGTCGCCGGGCTGTTCTACCGTGTCTGGAGCGGCGTCCCCTTCGAAACCGTCACTTTCGAAAACGGCAGCCAAATTGCTTTGGCCGCTGTTTTTGGGGTCTTTGGCTACTCATCTTTGATGAAGGCCATGCGCACCGGCGAAATATCCGCCGTCGCGCCGTTTCGTTATTCTCGCCTATTGATTGGCCTCGCCATCGGTGTGTTGTGGTTCGGCGAAGACCTGACGCTCCGCATGCTGACCGGCAGTGCAATCATCATTCTGGCGGGCTTGTTCCTGTTGTGGCGTGGCCGGTCAAAATAGCCACGCCGGATTACCCAACCCGGCGCGCAATCGCAAAAAGGCTGGGCGTTCCGTCTGGCACCCACCGGTGTTCAATCTCAAACCCATGCGCTTTCATCAGGTCAAGCAGGTCCGCCGCTTTGAACATCCGCAGCTTCGGCAAAATCCCAATCGCGCTGAGGGGTGGCAGAAAAAACCTCTCTAGCCCCTGGCCGTCGCCAAGACAGACGGTTGACGTAAAAAACAATCCGCTAGGTTTGAGCGACCGATGCACCTTGTCCAAAACAGCCTCTGCATCATTGACCAGATGCAAGATCGACATGCCCAGTATGGCGTCATAGCCCTGCCCTGCGACCGGCACTGGCCAATCTTCGAAAGAGGACACTTCGAAACTGACATTGTCCGCCGGCTTGTCCCAAAGTTTCTCGCGGGCGATGGCAATCATTTCGGTTGAAAAATCGATTGCGTCGATTTGCGCAACACGCGGGGCGTGGATCAATGCTGTGGTTCCCGTACCGCAGCCAAATTCCAGCACCCTATCGGTGGGCTTCAAGTAGTCGGCGGTTTTGTCGAGTTTGACCTGATAGGCATCCGGATTGCCCACCGGGCTTTTGGCATAGCGACGGGCCATTTTATTCCAGAAAAACGTTGGACGTAGCAGCATGGCTGCCTCCTTTAAGACTGTGTTGTGTTATTGTGCGTCGATGATGTCAAAAACCTCTTCCAGAGGCTTTTCAAAGACTCGCGAAATCAGGATTGCGAGCTCTAGCGTGGGTGAATATTTCGCGTTCTCAATTGCAACGATGGTCTGGCGCGTGACGCCCACCTGTTCTGCCAACTCCTTTTGCGTCATTTCATCGGCATCAAATCGCAGACGGCGAATATTGTTTGTGATTTTCAGTTTGGTTTTGCCCACGGATCAATACCCCCGGCGATAGCTGGCAAAACGCACGAGGTCAGAACCAAGCGCCCCGGCGGCCATGCCGAAATACATGATGTTCAGACCGACCAGTGCCGAATAATCCATCGCCAATGCAACAATCCCACTGACAAACCCAATGCCAGCCCCGGCGATGACTGCAAAGCTGCCACGACGTTCAAAATGCTTGTCGCGCTCATCAACAACAAAGCTGGGTTTTTGCTGGCCTGTCGCAACAGCAAAGAAGATATTGAACAGGATCGTACCTGCGATGGTTGCTGCAATGGAAAGGGGGATCACCCAGACCACCATTCGCGCCCAGACATTCACTGCGTCAGGGCCATCAAACGCGCCAGCCGCCTGCATCGTGATCAATCGAGAGATCACATAGGTCAGCATCGTAAGGTTCACCACGATCGATACAATGGTGTTGCGGTCTTGGAATGTCATCTTCGGATCTCCTATTCGTTCCAGACCTTTTTTGAGGCCTTCGTAGTCTAGTATTTCTAACTTAGTGTCCGAAATACAATACACCATGTAAAGTATTTTTTACATATCAAACGTTTTCAAAGGCTTAGAGCCCAACAAAGTAGCCGAGAGGCACGCGGAACATGCAATCAGGCCAGTGTCAGCCTATGATCCGAGTCGGTTTTGGGAGGGAAAGTTATGCTAAATGGGTCTTGCCACTGCGGGACATTGCGTTGGTACTATGCGGCCGCACCAGAAGCCGCGACGGCCTGCAACTGCACGATCTGTCGCCGCTATGGGGCGCTTTGGATCTACGGTTTTGATGGCAAAGAGGTGACCACAGAGGGCGACAGCGCCGCCTATATTCGCGGCAACCATATCGCCTTTCACTTCTGTCCCAACTGTGGCTGCGCCTGCTTTATGCAGGGCCTGCGCAAAGAACCCGATGGCAGCCGACGCATGGCCGTCAATCTGCGCATGGCTGGCGACCCAGACGCTGTGCAATCCATCCCACTGCGCGGCTTTGATGGCCTTAATCGCTTTGAACCACTTCCTGACGAAGGTCGCTGTGTTGCGGACATTTGGGCCTAGCGCACTTTCAGTAGCCACTTGAAGCTTTCGGAATTGAAATGTTTGCGCTATCAGGTTTTCCAAACTTGGCTCTCAGGCGCGAGAATGCAGTACAAAACTATTATTGTCATGGGCGTTAGTGGCGTCGGAAAAACCTCTGTCGCGCGCGGGCTCGCGGCAAAACTCGACGGCGTCTACTTGGAGGCCGACGATTTGCACCCTCCCGCCAACGTTGCCGCCATGTCGCAAGGCAAACCGTTAACCGACGAAATGCGCGCGCCATGGCTGAAAGCGGTCGCGACGGCTATCGCAGCTCAAAAAGCAACGACACCCGAACAACCCGCCGTCACGGCCTGCTCCGCACTAAAGCGAAATTACCGCGATGTCATCCGCGGCGCTCTGCCCGACGCAGTATTCGTGCATCTGATTGGAGACAAAGACCTGATTGCGCAACGCATGGTCGCTCGAACCAATCATTTCATGCCAGTGACGCTGCTTCAATCGCAGCTCTCAATCCTAGAACCGCTTGCGCAGGATGAAGCACATTTTTGCGTGGACGTCGCAGGATCACATGCAGAGGTTTTGGACGCTGCCGTTGCTTCGCTGACGTCGTAGAGGCTTGTCCGGGCAGTGCTATGACTCGCCCTTCAGCCACCCAGCATCCATTCTCCGTTGGGCCAAAAGGCGTGATAGGCAAAGGCGAACATCACGTCATGCGCCACGTCGCGCCCTGCGCTGTCCTTGACGCGGATCGACCCAACATCTTTGCCCTGCCCGATCCGGCCCGTATCCAGCGCAGATGCTTGCCCTTCGACCCAAGAGATTTGCACCCCGGCTTCTTCAATGACCGGCGTTTCGCGCAATCGGCTTAGCGGCCATGCCCGGTCGCCGACGCGCACCACACGTTCCAGCGGGCCTATGTCATGGGGCGGCATTTCACCGTTGTACAGGAACGGCTTGCGCGAGCTGTCATAGCCGCGATAGGGATTTAGACCATAGCTGCGGTTATAACCCGGTTCATCCATCACCAGCCCATCTGGGTTGCGCGTGGAAAACTGCTCCCAGCTTTCCATCCATGTCGGCAGAGTTGTCAGTTCGACGCCATTCATTTGCCCAACGATGCCCTGCCCGATGGCCTGCTGCCACCAGCTTTGGGTTTCGCGGTCATACATCACCATGTCGGAATTGCGCAGCTTGCCGGAAACCCCAAAGGTCAAAACCCCCGCAGGTGTGCGTCGATCAAAGGTGATGCCGGAATTGCAAAGCGGACAAAAGGTGACCGCGACCGGAACGCCACCAACGGTGTCATTCACAATCTCATGCCAGGTCAGGTAGCGGATCGGATAGGCGCGCGGCTTCGCGCCTTCCAATTCGACGGTGATCACAGGCTCTAGTGGGTCAATGCGGCTTTCTTCGGCGACCGAGATAAAGCTCGGGTCGCTCAGCGCTGGGATGCCATCTTTGGGCGGTCCGCCTGACAGGATTTCAGACCATGCAACACTGGTGTTGGTAAAGTCGGTGTCAGGCCATTCCCGCTCCCATCGGGAGGGATTGGCAGATGCTGCGCTCATAGCCAACGTCAGACCCGCAGCGACTAGTAAGGTTCGAAAACTCATATGCGCGCTCCAGTTTGATACTGGAAAGTCTGCGCATATGTGGGGCCAAATGATAGCCCCACACACGGGCTTGTGAGCAGAAATTACTCTGTCACGGCAACCTTTGTCATCACATCGGGGCGACCTGTGACGGCTCCAGACCGAGGGTGGCCACGTTTGATCATGTCCAGCACATCCAAGCCTTCGGTCACACGCCCGACAACGGTGTATTGCCCGTTCAGGAAGTGGCCCGGCTCAAACATGATAAAGAACTGGCTGTTCGCGGAATCCGGGTTCTGGCTGCGCGCCATACCAACAACGCCGCGCTCATAGGGCACATCAGAGAATTCGGCAGGCAGGTCTGGGAATGCAGAGCCACCAGTACCCGCGCGCCGCATGTCGCTGCCCATGGTGCCAAATTCCACATCGCCGGTCTGCGCCATAAAGCCGTCAATCACGCGGTGAAAGACAACGTTGTCGTATTTTCCCTGTTCGGCCAGCGTCGTGATACGTTCCACGTGTTGTGGAGCGACATCCTCCAGCAGGTCAATCTTGATCACGCCGTTGGCTTCGCCTTCCACCGTGATCTCAATCCCTGCCGCAAACGCTGGACCAGATGCCAGCGCAGCGATGATGGCAAGCTTACGCAACATCGGCTGCCACCTTGACGGAAATCATGCGGTCCGGGTTCGCTGGCGGCTCACCACGGGTGATCGCGTCAACATGTTCCATGCCAGAAATCACACGGCCATAAACGGTGTACTGACCGTTCAGGAAGTGGTTGTCTTTGAAGTTGATAAAGAACTGGCTGTTTGCGGAATCAGGCATCTGAGAGCGCGCCGCGCCCAATGTGCCGCGATCATGTGGCAGGCTGGAAAATTCCGCCTTCAGGTTCGGCAGATCAGAGCCACCGGTGCCCGCTGCGCGGATGTTAAAATCATTTTCCATGTTGCCGTTGGCCACATCGCCAGTCTGCGCCATGAAGCCGTCAATTACGCGGTGGAAGCAGACGTTGTCATACTGCCCAGAACGCGCCAGTTCTTTCATGCGCTCGGCATGGCCCGGAGCGACTTCTGGCAGCAGTTCAATCACAACGGTGCCGTCTTTCAGTTCCATCAGGATTGTGTTTTCGGGGTCTTTGATGTCGGCCATCTGGCGCTCCTATTGACTAATTTGGGGGCAAAGTAGTCATCAAATGCAGGAATGCCAAGGCTGCCATTGACCTAGGCCCCTCATACGTTATGCAGCTAGGGAAAGACGACCCTGAGGAGGCCCCGAAATGGCTTGGAAAACCCTGGACGACATGGATCTGAACGGCAAACGTGTGCTGACCCGTGTGGACATCAACGTGCCGATGGAAGACGGCAAAGTCACCGACGCAACCCGGATTGAACGGATTGTCCCCACCATCAAAGACATCCTTGCCAAAGGCGGTTCCCCGATCCTGCTGGCGCACTTCGGGCGGCCAAAAGGGAAACATGTGCCAGAGATGTCTTTGGCGCCATTGGTGCCTGCGCTGTCAGAGGCTTTTGGCACCGAGGTCACCTTTATCGAACGCCCAAGCCATGACGAGATTTTTGCACTGCCGTCTGACGCAGTGGTGCTGATTGAAAACACCCGTTTCAGTGCGATGGAAGAAGCCAATGATCCGCAGATGGCGGGCTTCTTGTCCACGTTGGGTGATGTTTACTGCAATGACGCCTTCTCTGCTGCCCACCGCGCGCATGCCTCGACCGAAGGGGTTGCCCGGCTGATGCCAAATTGCGCCGGTCGTTTGATGCAGGCGGAATTGTCGGCGCTGGAAAGCGCGCTGTCGAAACCAGAGCGCCCTGTTGTGGCCGTGGTTGGCGGTGCGAAGGTGTCGACCAAGCTCGACCTTCTGGGCAATCTCGTTGCCAAGGTCGATTATCTGGTTATCGGCGGCGGCATGGCGAACACGTTCCTTGCGGCGCAGGGGATTTCCGTCGGCAAATCGCTGTGCGAACACGATCTGGCAGACACCGCGCGGGACATCATGGAGAAAGCCAAGGCCGCAGGTTGTGAAATCGTGCTGCCCGCCGATCTGGTGGTGGCGCGTGAATTCAAAGCCGGTGCCGCTAATGAAGTGGTCGCCATGGACGCCTGCCCCGAGGACGCCATGATCTTGGACGCAGGCCCTGCGTCGGTCGCGCGCATTGCAGAGATTTTCGAAAGCGCCAAAACCCTGATCTGGAACGGCCCGCTGGGTGCGTTTGAGATCGAACCGTTCAATGCGGCCACCGACGCAGCAGCGGCGAAGGCAGCGGAACTTTCCAAGGCTGGCAAACTGATCTCTGTCGCAGGCGGTGGTGACACGGTCGCGGCGCTGAATGGTGCGGGCGCGGCAGACTCGTTCACCTATATCTCTACGGCAGGCGGTGCATTTCTGGAATGGATGGAAGGCAAGACGCTTCCCGGTGTGGCAGCCCTGGAAGACGATTAATAGGTCGCTGAATTTTCCAGCAAACGAACATGGAAAAGAGCAGGTCAAAGCCTGCTCTTTTCCCGTTCGAGGTAAATCAATTTGAGCAACGACCAAAACCTTGCCCAAAACCGAAATTGTTAGCGTTACCGACGTTGCAATACCATTGCGCTCTCGCATAGAAGCGTCACAAAGCCCCCATCCGGCAGAACTTCCTTATTTTCAAGGCGGAACATATATGTCCAAATCTTCTCAAACCGATCTCATCAAAGCTGGCCAAGGTTTCATTGCGGCGCTTGACCAATCCGGCGGCTCCACCCCAAAGGCCCTGCGCCTTTATGGCGTGAATGAAGACGCCTATAGCAATGACGATGAGATGTTCGGCCTGATCCACCAGATGCGCGCACGGATTGCCCAAGCGCCTGCATTCACGGGCGAAAAAGTGGTCGGCGCGATCCTGTTTGAAAAAACCATGGACGGCGAAATCGGCGGCAAGCCCTCTGCGACCTACATGTGGGAAGACCGTGGTGTTGTGCCGTTCCTGAAGGTCGACAAAGGTCTGGCGGATGAAGAAAACGGTGCACAGGTGATGAAACCGATGCCCGATCTGGATGCCCTTTTGGACAAGGCAAACGGCAAGGGCATTTTCGGCACCAAGATGCGCTCTGTGATCCATGCCGCGAATGCCGAAGGCATCAAGGCCGTTGTCGGGCAACAGTTTGACGTTGCCAAGCAGATCATTGCCAAGGGTCTGATGCCGATCGTGGAACCAGAAGTCACGATTTCGATCGCCGACAAATCCGAAGCCGAAGACATGCTGCGCAACGCGATCCTCGCAGAGTTGAATGCTCTGAACGACGATCAGAACGTCATGCTGAAATTGACCCTGCCCAACACGCCGAACCTTTATCAGGCGCTGGTGGATCACCCTCGCGTGCTACGTGTTGTTGCGCTGTCTGGTGGGTACTCACGTCAGCAGGCCAATGACATGCTGTCACAGAACAAAGGCGTGATCGCCTCCTTCTCCCGCGCTCTGACCGAAGGTCTTTCTGCGCAGCAGGACGATGCAGCGTTCAATGGCACCATTGAAGCCACGATCAACGAGATCTACGCGGCCTCCGTTGCGGGCTAAGCTTCGCTAGACATGATTTGGACCCCATCGGCTCCGCCGGTGGGGTTTTTGTTTGTCCGCTGTAGACCTGCGTCAGTTGCCCGGATAAGGCACCACATCAAAGGCGCCAAATTGGCTTGGCCACTCCCAGTCCGCGCTGAAAACCCCATTGGCCAACGTGCCCGTGTAGCTTTCCAATCCCGGTCCGGGGATCACATGCACATCGCCGCCGTCTTTGCCTGTGGCCCCGGCATGCAATGCGACCATGCAGATATTGCTGATCCCATCATATGGCCCGCTGCCATAGGCATAGCCTCCCCGCAGGTTGCGCGCCTCGGCGGTGCAATGGCAGTCAAAGGGTTCGGTGGAAAACGGTTCGGCATCTCCACGCGCCGCAAATTGGATCGGGCAATCAGGCAGGTCTGACGCCAAAGCATCCCCTGAGGTTGCGATGCTCAGAACACCCAAGCAGAGCCCCGTTGCCAGCCAACTTTTTGTTGTTTGTTGCAATGTTATGTCACCCTCCCAATGTCATCTATCCTCAATCATAGCACAGCGCGCGCGGATTTTCAGAACCGCCGCAGAGGCGTGGGTTTGCGCGCCTAAGCGGCCTCTCCACACGCACGGCGCAATATCCCCTCTTTCTGATAAAGTGCGACAGCCCCTGCAAAACTGCCCCGGTGTTCGCTCAGACGCGACCGGACATAGGCGTCAGATATCTCTTCCGGTGCGGCCTCAAGCAGCGCAACAGCCGACAGCAACAGCCCAAGATTTTCGCAGAACCAACGCGCCTCGCCTTCCTCAACTCCGCTCGGCCAGCGGGTGCGATGCACTGCCAGCGCCGTGTCATAGTGCACGTTCTGTCCCTTGACCGCATCCAACCGCGCCTGCAGTGCGTCGTTGATGCGCGGGTCTTGCAGACTGCGCAGAATATCAAGGCAAATCACATTGCCCGACCCTTCCCAGATGCCATTCAGCGGGGCCTCGCGGTAAAGCATCGGCAGTGGCGTTTCCTCGACATAGCCCATGCCACCCAGCACCTCCATGCACTCGGCAATAACGGTTGGTGCGCGTTTGTTGTTGATGTACTTTGCCAGCGCCACGGCAACCCGCGCAAAGGCTCGGTCGTCTTCGCTTTGACCGTCAAAGCTCTGTGCGACAAGGAATGATAGCGCTGTCGCGGCCTCAACATCCAAGGCCAAATCTGCCAGCACGCTTTGCATCAAAGGCAAATCCACCAGCCGCGCGCCAAAGGCACGGCGATGCAACGTCCATCGCAGTGCCTCTCGCAACGCGGCCCGCATCAGCCCTGCAGGCGCAATCGCCGTATCCAGCCGCGTGTAGTGCACCATTTGAATGATCGTGCGCACGCCATCGCCTTCTTCTCCGATCCGGTAGGCCAAGGCCCCATCATATTCGATTTCCGCACTGGCATTTGCGTGATTGCCAAGCTTGGATTTCAGTCGCATCAGGTTGACCCCATTGCGTTCACCATCAAGCCAACGCGGCACCAGAAAACAGGTCAGCCCCCGATCCGTCTGCGCGGTGGTCAGAAAGCCATCTGACATCGGAGCAGAGCAGAACCATTTGTGCCCCCGCAGCCGATAGTGCTCCCCATCCTGTTCGGCCACCGTCGCGTTGCTGCGCAAATCGCTGCCGCCTTGCTTTTCGGTCAGCGCCATTCCCAAGGTCACGCCCGTCTTCTGATCAACCGGCGCAATAGAGGCGTCATAACGCCCGCTCAGAAGTTTCGCGGCCCAGCTTTCGCGCAGATCGGATTGGCCGACCACCGGAACTGCCGCGTAACTCATCGTCAAGGGGCAGCAGGCCCCCGGCTCGATCTGACTGAGCAAATAGACATGCGCTGCATGCTGCACGTGGCCCCCGCCACCGTTGGCCCAAGCCGAAGAAACATAGCCCGCCTGTTGGCTTGTGCGCAGAATGCCATGATAGCCAACATGATACCGCACTTCATCCAAGCGCTGCCCATAGCGATCATGGGTCACCAGCCTTGGCGGCATATCCCGCGCGTCCTGCGCCGCCTGCGCCATGGCAGGCTGGCCATAGGTTTGACACAGCATTTGCAACGCGTCTTCAGCAGCGCCCCGATGGGCCGCATGACTGCGCAGATAGGCGTCACCTTCCCAATACTGGATCGCAGCGTCCCCCGCCGGCTGGTTTTGCACATCGTGTGTGCCCAAGGCGTCTCTTGGTGGCAATGCCATCTGTCCCTCCCCAATCTGGCGGTGCTCCGCTAACGCGATGACTCTAATCGAAAAAAATCGAATCGCAGAGCATTTTTGGGATTCACATGACGAATCACCTATGCCATACTGTGTTCAGAGGGTCGAAAAGGCCCCACTTTACTGAGGCAGACGTGGCAACATCCATGGCAGTATCCAAATCCCGCCCGGCCGTTGGCGATGCCCTTTTCTATGGGGTGGCGTTCATCATGGCAGTCTATTTCACCTTTGCGGCTGTGCAAGGGGACTATGGGCTGTTTCGCCGGGCGGAGATTTCGGCCCAAAGCCACTTGCTGAAGCAGGAATTGACCAGCATGCAGCAAGAAGTGGCCCGGATGGAAAACCTGACGCACCGCCTTTCGGATGATTATCTGGACCTTGATTTGGTCGATCAGCAGGCGCGTTCAATCCTCGGCATGATCCGCGCAGACGAAATGGTCATTCGTTAACGCAATCCTTCGCGCAACAAAATTTTAGGGCTGGCGTGTCAGCCAAAGCCGTGGTTTCATGGCCTCGCCTATAGTTTAAGGCTAAACTATTTGTTGCGGGAGGATACGCACCCTATGGCTGCCAAAAAAGCGACCCCAAAGCCAAACGTCAGCGGCGACACGCTGAAAAACTATTACCGCGAAATGTTATTGATCCGCCGCTTCGAAGAAAAAGCGGGCCAGCTGTATGGCATGGGTCTGATCGGGGGCTTTTGCCACCTTTATATCGGCCAGGAAGCCGTGGTTGTTGGGCTTGAGGCCGCAGCCGACGAAGGCGACAAGCGCCTGACCTCTTATCGCGATCACGGACATATGCTGGCCTGTGGCATGGACCCAAACGGGGTGATGGCCGAACTGACCGGGCGCGAAGGCGGCTATTCCAAGGGCAAAGGCGGCTCGATGCACATGTTCTCGAAAGAGAAGCATTTCTATGGCGGCCACGGCATCGTCGGCGCGCAGGTGCCAATTGGGGCGGGCCTCGCATTTTCTGACAAATACAAAGGCAACAACAACGTCACCTTCACCTATTTCGGCGATGGCGCGGCCAACCAAGGCCAAGTCTATGAAACCTTCAACATGGCCGCAATTTGGCAACTGCCAGTGATTTTTGTCATTGAAAACAATCAATACGCCATGGGCACGTCACAGCAACGCTCTACCTCTACACCCGATATTTACACCCGCGGGGCGGCCTTTGGCATCCCCGGAGAGGTGGTCGACGGCATGGATGTTCTGGCCGTCAAAGAAGCTGGTGAAAAGGCCGTCATGCACTGCCGCGCGGGCAAAGGGCCGTATATCCTCGAAGTCAAAACCTACCGCTATCGCGGCCACTCGATGTCGGACCCGGCCAAGTACCGTACCCGCGAAGAGGTCCAGCGCGTCCGCGAAGAACGTGATCCAATTGAACGCGTGCGCGAAATGCTTTTGACCGGCAAACATGCGTCCGAAGATGATCTGAAAGCCATCGACAAAGAGATCAAGGCCATCGTAAACGAAAGCGCCGAATTCGCCAAATCCAGCCCACTCCCAGCTGAATCAGAGCTGTGGACCGACATCGTCGCGTAAGGGGGATTCATGGCACATTTTGAAATTCACCTGACAGATGTCGCGCGCGGTATGGCGTTTTACAAAGGTCTTTTTGGCTGGTCATTTACGGCAATGCCTGGCGGGGAAGACATGGACTATCACTTAATCGACGGCGATCAGATCGGCATGGACAAAGACCTGACCGGCGGCGTCATGCGCCGCATGGGCGATGCTCCGGCAGCAGGCGCGCCTGTGCGCGGCGGTACGATGACCTTTGAAGTTACAGATTGCGACGCCAGCTACGCTTGGGCGCTTGAAAACGGCGGCGCAGAAGCTTTGCCGCCGATGGATTATCCCGGCATCGGGCGCTGCGCCTATGTCGAAGACGGCGAAGGCAATATTGTTGGCATGATTACCCCAGCGGAAGGAGCTGCATAATGGCGATTGAAATTTTGATGCCTGCCCTGTCTCCGACGATGGAAGAAGGCACATTGGCCAAGTGGCTGGTGAAAGAGGGCGACACAGTCAGTTCCGGCGACATCATCGCCGAGATTGAAACAGACAAGGCGACCATGGAATTTGAAGCGGTCGACGAAGGTGTGATTGGCCACATCTTGGTGGCTGAAGGCACCGAGAACGTGAAGGTCAACACCGCAATCGCGACCCTTCTGGAAGATGGCGAAGAAGCGGGCGAGGCCCCTGCCCCGTCCTCGGAACCTGCCGCCGCTGACAGCACTCCGGCCCCCGCCCAAGCCAAGGCCCCAGAGGCAAGCACCCCGGCTGAGGACGCGCCCAAGATGAACTTGGAACCGGACTGGCCCGAAGGCACCGAAGTCAAACAGCAAACCGTGCGCGAAGCGCTGCGCGATGCGATGGCCGAGGAAATGCGCGCCACCGAAGAGGTCTTCCTGATGGGCGAAGAGGTCGCCGAATATCAGGGGGCCTATAAGATCAGCCAAGGCATGCTGGATGAATTCGGCAGCAAACGCGTGATCGACACGCCAATCACCGAACATGGGTTTACCGGCATTGCTGTCGGCGCGGCCTTTGGTGGGCTTAAACCAATTGTCGAGTTCATGACTTTCAACTTCGCCATGCAAGCCATTGACCAGATTGTGAATTCAGCGGCCAAAACGCTTTACATGTCTGGCGGTCAGATGGGCTGCCCGATTGTGTTCCGTGGCCCCAACGGCGCCGCTGCACGCGTGGGCGCGCAGCACAGCCAAGACTACGCCGCATGGTATGCGCAAATTCCCGGCCTGCGCGTTGTGATGCCCTATTCGGCCAGCGACGCCAAAGGTCTGCTGAAATCCGCGATCCGCGATCCAAACCCGGTGATCTTCTTGGAAAATGAAATCCTTTATGGTCGCACCTTTGACGTGCCGGTCATGGATGATTTCACCGTCCCCATCGGCAAGGCCCGTGTCTGGCGCGAGGGCGATGACGTGACCATCGTCAGCTTTGGCATTGGGATGCAATACGCGCTTGAGGCCGCGGATAAACTTGCCGAAGACGGCATTTCTGCCGAGGTGATCGACCTGCGCTCCCTTCGCCCGATTGACTATGACACAGTGCTGGCCTCAGTGATGAAAACCAACCGCTGTGTGACCGTCGAAGAAGGCTTCCCCGTGGGGTCCATCGGCAACCACCTTTCGGCGACGATCATGGAAAAGGCGTTTGATTACCTCGACGCGCCGGTCATCAACTGCACCGGCAAGGACGTGCCCATGCCCTACGCCGCCAACCTCGAAAAGCTCGCGCTGGTGACAACGGATGAGGTCATCGCCGCCGTGAAACAGGTGACCTACAGGTAGCAGCATGGACATTCTGGGCCGCGACAGAGAGACCGAATGCTACCACGTCAAAATTGACGTGGATGGGCGCGCGGTCTCTGCCTTGGTCCCTGAACGTCTGGGTGCAGGGCATCGGTTTATAGGTGCCCGCCCCACTCATCAATCCGCCTACACCTGGATTGCTGAGAACCAAACAAAGATAGAGGCCGCCATCGCTATCCTGGCGCGCGGCTCGGGGCGCCCCAAGGCGCCTTTTGACCAAATTACTCTGATCAAGGAGCGCTGACATGCCCATTGAAATCCTGATGCCGGCCCTTTCGCCGACGATGGAAGAAGGCACTTTGGCCAAATGGCTGGTCAAGGAAGGCGATGAAGTGAACTCTGGCGACATCATCGCCGAGATTGAAACCGACAAAGCCACCATGGAATTCGAAGCCGTGGACGAAGGCACCATGGGGCCGATCCTTGTGGCCGAGGGCACGGAGGGTGTGAAGGTGAACACCCCTATCGCCATGCTGCTGGAAGAAGGCGAAGACGCCTCTGACGTCAAAGCCCCAGCAAAGGCTGAGGCTGCGCCTGCCGCCAAGGATGACACCCCCGCCCAAGCTGCGAAACCGTCAGACACCCCAACGCCAGCCGCGCCAGCTGCTGCTGATGGCTCTCGGATTTTTGCGTCGCCTTTGGCACGCCGGATTGCAGCTGATAAGGGCGTTGATCTCTCGACCATCAAAGGCTCTGGCCCCAAAGGCCGCATCGTCAAAGCCGACGTGCTGAACGCCAAGCCGGGTGCCGCCCCTGCCGCCAAGGCAGAAGCCCCCGCAGCCGCACCTGCCGCTGCAACAGCGATGCCCGCCAGCCCATCGGCAGACATGGTGGCGCGCGCCTACGAAGGGCGCGTCTATGAGGAAATTAAACTCGACGGCATGCGCAAAACCATCGCCGCGCGCCTGACCGAAGCCAAGCAGACCGTGCCGCATTTCTATCTGCGGCGCGACATCAAACTGGACGCGCTGTTGAAATTCCGCAGTGAAATCAACGCACAACTGGCAGATCGCGGCGTGAAACTTTCGGTCAATGACTTCATCATCAAAGCCGTCGCGCTGGCGCTGCAATCCGTGCCCGCCGCCAATGCCGTCTGGGCCGGAGACCGCGTGTTGCAGATGAAAGCCAGCGATGTCGCCGTGGCTGTCGCCATCGAGGGCGGGTTGTTCACGCCGGTCTTGCAAGATGCCGAGATGAAATCTCTGTCGGCCTTGTCGACGGAAATGAAAGACCTCGCCACCCGCGCCCGCGACCGTAAATTGGCCCCGCATGAATACCAAGGCGGCAGCTTTGCGATCTCAAACCTTGGCATGTTCGGCATCGACAATTTCGACGCCATCGTGAACCCACCCCACGCCGGTATCCTCGCCGTGGGCGCGGGCGTGAAAAAACCGGTGGTTGATACCGAGGGCAACGTCACCGTCGCCACGGTGATGAGCGTCACCATGTCCGTCGACCACCGCGTGATTGATGGGGCTGTGGGGGCAGACTTGTTGAAAGCCATCGTGAGCAATTTGGAAAATCCGATGGCGATGCTGGCTTAGGGGTGCTGCGAGAGAAAGAAAAAGGGCCGCTCGTTGAGCGGCCTTTTTTGGCTTATAGAGTTATCGCGATGCGAACCGATCAATCGTTCCAGTTTTCGTTTTGAACGAGCGAAACAAGGGACTACGTGTGCAACATCTCGGCAATATCTGACAAGTTACCAATTTCCACAAAGAATGGTTGGAGATTGGTGTAGTGTCCAATTCCGTTGGGTCTCAATATAATTCTGTGTTCGGCTTGGTAAGCGAACTTGAACTCCTTGTAGAATTCTTGGTCTTGATCTGAAGGAATGTCCTTATACCGATCATAGTATTTCACCGGCCCTTCCATGAACTGCCAAGTCGGCTGTGCGTTCTGCAGGGCAACTTTAATACGTCTGACGAACTCTCTGGGGCGATGTATCAGTAGTGCTGCATTCGACTGGAAATCAGTTGGCATACGTCTTTCAGGCAAGCCGCAAGTCGAGAACAGGTAATAGTCTGGGAGAGGAAAGTCGACTGGAAGATACCCTTGTGAAACGGGTATTCTGTTTCCTTTCACTTCGATGAAATCTTCTCCATCCATGTACTCTGAAATTAAAGAAACACGGTACCTCCGTTCGACTTCGACATCGGCCATTGCAACGTTGTATGCAGGGTTGTTGTAAGACGATGCGGGTGAAATTCTAAACCTACCGATGTTTAACATGTCCTGCACGTAGTCGCGCCGCGAGAACTTCAACAGCTTTTTAAAGGGCGCGAAACTGACGCCTTTCAGCAACCTTAACCCAACCGGTTCACCATCATGGAAGTATTGAGCAAACTTATCTCTATCTCCGATTATTTCCCGGGGATGAATTCCTCGGCGCGCCATTTCCTCCATTGTTTCCTGAAACGTCTGCCAAACTCTAAACCAGTAGTCATTATCTACAGGACGTGCTTCAATTTTGCCTTCTTCACCCAAGTATTGGATATTATTAGCTGCATCGTATGCGAGTTGCGTGATTTCTTCATCGGTGTCGAAGTACAAAAAAGGCTTCTTGCAATAGCTCAACCGCATATGCTCATAGAGAGGCAATCGTCCACCTTTCGACTTGGCCTTAGCCTCAAGAGAGCCTGTGACGTTTCGGTAGTATTGAAGTCCGTCTCTGGTCATTGCGCTCACGGTGGAAGGTCTTGCTGCGTTATGCAGCATGTACAACTTGGACTCAAAGTTGAAAATAACTACACAGCCACAACCATATCCTCCACATTAACCCAAAAAAAAGGCCACCCAATCAGGTGGCCTTTCCTAACTAGTCGCTAGAAATCAATCCAACTGGAATCCCGGCGTCGATTTACTCAACGCGACCTCTTCCTCGTCCATTTCCTCGGCAATCCCGTCAAACAGAGGTGTCGACAGGTACCGTTCGCCCGTGTCGGGCAGCATGCAGAGGATATTCGCCCCGTCCGGTGCCGAGGCGGCAACCTTCAGCGCCACGGCAAAGGTCGAGCCGCCAGAGATGCCGGTAAAGATACCCTCTTTCTGGGCTAGGTCCTTCGCCGCCGCGATACCCTCTGGGCCGGGTACTGGGATCAGGTCGTCATAGCCGCCATTGTCCAGCGCCTCTTGCAGGACCAGCGGGATAAAATCCGGGGTCCAGCCTTGGATTGGGTGCGGCTCAAACGACGGGTGGCTGGCGGCAGGCTGGCCGTCGCTGTTGCGCTCCTGCGCGGTGCCGCTGCTGATCAAGGCCGCATTGGCGGGTTCGGTCAGGATGATTTTGGTCTCAGGGCTTTCCTTGCGCAACACGCGCGCGACGCCGGTCACTGTGCCACCAGTGCCGTAGCCGCTGACAAAATAGTCGAGCTTGCGGTCGCCAAAATCCGCCATGATCTCACGCGCGGTGGTGCTTTCATGAATATCGGCGTTGGCAGGCGTTTCAAACTGCGAGGCAAGGAACCAGCCATTGGCCTCTGCCAGTTCGACCGCCTTTTGATACATGCCAAAGCCCTTTTGAGCCTTCGGGGTCAGTACAACCTTCGCCCCCAACATGCGCATCAGACGGCGACGTTCCACCGAGAAGCTGTCAGCCATGGTGACAACCAACGGATAGCCCTTGGCCGCACAGACCATCGCAAGGCCGATCCCCGTGTTGCCAGAGGTCGCTTCAACCACGGTCTGACCGGGTTTCAGGGCACCGCTTTCCTCCGCCGCTTCGATGATGCTCAGCGCCAGCCGGTCCTTGACCGAGGCCGCCGGGTTGAATGCTTCGGCTTTCACAAAGACATTCACGTTCTTTGGCGCCAAACGGTTGATGCGGATCACCGGCGTATTGCCAACGGTGTCCACGATGCTGTCATAAATCCGGCCTTGGCCTTTGGTTGTGCGTCCCATCTCTCTCCCTCTCAAATGCAAACGCCCGTGAAAATCACGGGCGTGGTTTCAATGTCACTCTTTACGATCAGCCTTCTAGTCGCTGGTCCATACTGACCGCAGGCTGCGAACACCCGGCGTCGCCGACAATTCGGGCCGGTACGCCGGCCACCGTTTTGCAGGGCGGCACCTCTTCTAGCACCACAGAGCCAGCCGCGACTCGAGAGCAATTGCCAACCTTGATATTGCCCAACACCTTGGCCCCGGCCCCAATCAAGACGCCATCCCCAATCTTGGGATGACGATCCTCTTCTTCTTTGCCGGTCCCGCCCAAAGTGACGGAATGTAGCATCGAGACATTGTCCCCGACCACGGCGGTTTCGCCGATAACGATGGAATGGGCATGGTCGATCATGATCCCCTGCCCAATGCGGGCATTGGGGTGAATGTCGATACCAAACACCTCTGAACAGCGCATCTGAAAGAAATACGCCATATCCTTGCGGCCCTGGTTCCACAGCCAATGCGCCACGCGATAGGCCTGGATGGCCTGGAAGCCTTTGAAAAACAGCATGGGCTGGATCAGCCGATGGCAGGCCGGGTCACGTTCGAAAACCGCCGTCAGGTCGGCACGCGCCGCCATAGCCAACTGCGGGTCGGCGGCATAGGCCTCATCCGCGATCTCCCGCAGGATCTGTTCAGACATCTCGGCAGAGGCCAGCTTCAGCGAAGTGCGATAGCTAAGCGCGTGTCTGATCGACCTGTGGTGCAGAATCGACGAATGGATTAGCCCGCCCAATAGCGGCTCTGACTTTACGGCCTCCTCGCCCTCGCGCAGGATACGCTCCCAGACGGGGTCAAGTTCTTTGATGATGGGGTTGCGTTCAGCCATGTCACCGATCCTCTTTCACCTCACTCTATACCACTTAGGGAATTCAGAGCAAATTCAAGGTTGTTATGGACAGGATCATGCCTCGGAATGCAATGCAAACCTGCGTTCGGACGCTAAAGATGGTGTGAAGTTCTTGTGACTTTTGGCATTCTTGACGCTGTTTGTTGCGCGGTTTCCAGCGTGGTCCTGTTTGGCTGCACGCCATTTTGTCATTTCTGCAAGTGCGATTTGCAGGCAGTGGCAATAGTTTGGCGACTGCAAATCTGGAAAAACGACAGGCCGCCGCGCCTCGCATCCAATGCGCGCCAAAAGGCTGCCATCGCCCCAACAGCGATGTCGCCTCAGATACCGTTTGCGGTATTTGTCTGCGCATTCCGCTTCACTAAAAAGGCGCTGACAGGCATTTGCCCGGCGCGCTGGCGGAAGCTCTGCCAAATAGGCCGCCAGTGCAAACAAATCCCCCGCCATGACCCGCCGCATCAGCCCAGATTGACCTGCGTGACCGCCTCGGGCCCTGCCCCATAGCTGGTCGACAATTGCTCAACGCGCACTTCAACCACCCCGGCCATACCCACCGACAACTGCGTCTCCGCCTCCAACTGTACGTTGGAACTGCTCGTGAGGATTTCATAGACTATGTCCCCCGCCTGCCAGATCGTCAGCCGATAGTCTTCGCTTTCCTCACCCAAGGGCACCTCGGCAACCTCCCAATTGTCGCCCCCGACGCGGGTCTGGCGAATCCATCGGATGTCCAATGTGCCCGCCGCGTCTACCGTCGCCCGCAGATGCACCGGCGCATAGGGCCGCAGACCGTTGCCTCGGAAGGCATGCGTTGCCTCGGCGTAAAGCGGATCACTGACAGGCCGCGAGGCAGGCCCAACGCAGTAGCTGCGCGACAGACCAATTTCCGACGATGCCATGTCCAGCTGTTCGGCAGCCCCTGTCCAGGCCACAAGCCACGACCCAGCAGGCCAGCCCCCTGCCCCCGCCACGCCGCTGCCGCGTTGCCCGCGCAACAGGGTCGAAAGGGTGTATTCATCCGTACCGGTCAGTTCCGCGCCTGCAAACTGCACGACTTCCCAGTTGTCGGGTGTACCATCGCCAATCACAGCAACATTCGCGCCTTCCAGCACTGCCGCAGCGGCGCGGCTTTGCAGGTGGCCCCGGATCATCTGAACCGGCACCTCTGTACAGCGGTCCCAAACGCCCAGCGCACCTGCCGGGAGAGCCTCTTGTAAGATGCCCACCACAGGTGGCTGTGTCAGCAGCACGTACAAGGAATAATCATGGTCCGTCAGCGCCCGATAGACCGCCGCTGCGCCGGGCCAAGGGTCCGCCACTGCCATGACATGCGGCGCATGTGGCACCTCATCGCCAGTCAGCAATGGCAAGTCCATAAAGAGCGGCGTTAAAGGCGACAGTGCTGCGAACCCTGCCAAGCCTCCCTCGTCCAAATCAAGGTCCCGCGTCTCATAACTCTCTTCTGACACGCGCACCGCTTCACACCTCAGGGCCTCCGCCCGTTCAATGCGATCAATCCGGTAGTCCTCGCCCGCGCCAGTATCAGACGGCAAAGTCACCACATCCCCAACCTGC
Source organism: Cognatishimia maritima (assembly GCF_900129685.1). Classification (GTDB taxonomy): domain Bacteria; phylum Pseudomonadota; class Alphaproteobacteria; order Rhodobacterales; family Rhodobacteraceae; genus Cognatishimia; species Cognatishimia maritima. The sequence goes on from NZ_FQWM01000001.1 coordinate 481,036, forward strand.
ACATCCATCTGTGACAGCGGCAAAGCAAACTGGGCCCGGTCCTGCGCCAGTCGCGCCTCAGAAAGCCACCTTTCAGCGACCTCCCGGGCCTCGCCGCGCTGCAGGCTCAGCGCCATTTCGGTGCGCGAGACAACGTCGCTTTCGTCATCCGCAAAATGCGCATCTTCCAGCAGGCTGTCATAGTCGCCATAGGCCGTCACAGCGGCGACCTGCACCCTACCAATGGTCTCGGCATCTGATTGCCGAGTTCTGATCAACGGCCCGTCTAGGTCCGGCAAGACCGCCAGTTGTTCTTCGACCAACGCGCGCTTGGATGGTGCGCCACGCATCAGAAAATGCAGCATGCCATCCCGCTCCACCGCGTCAAACCCATAGCGCAACATCAAAGGCTGCAGGCTCTGCCTCGCGGTGGACACCTCATCCACCACATAGCCGCGCACAACGCCTTCTAGGCCCGAAACGTCGATGCGCGTCAGTCCCGATGCTTCGCAAATTTCCCTCACAACAGACGCTAGGGACCGGTGTGTGGACCGACCAGATATCCAATGCCCGCGCCGGAAATTCGCGCCATCGCTCCAGAGGTCGGTATTGCGTGGAAACCATGGGAAAGGCCGTGTGTCATAGGCCCAGACAAAGGCACGGGACATATCAACCATCGGTCCCTCATAAACCTCCGAGGTCGGGTTGTTCGCCCCATCAGACCAGAACCGATACTGCGCCCTGAGGTATTGCATCTGAATGTATTCATCAGGTTGCCCATCCGAGAAATATGGCAACTGGCTTTCAGACGACTTGGGGTCGAGAAACTTGTTGGGTTGATTGGTGCCCTTATCAACAGCCGCACAGCCGAGTTCCGTGAACCAGATCGGCTTGGATTGCGGCACCCAAGCGGTTGGCGTTTCTTGCCGCACGCCACCGATCCGATCATGGTGCGCCTGAGACCACCAATTGCGAATGTCCTTGTAGCGATAGATCCACGCTTCGCCGTAAGCCCAATCCGTGATGGCCGCACGCTTCTGCGTGTTGCGCGCATTCTCAGTTGGGTAAAACCAATCATACCCTTCTCCGCCGGCAATATTGTCCATTAGGTAGTCCAGATCGTAGATCGACCCATAAGGGGCATCCAAGTGATCGTGCCCATCCCGCCAATCCGAAAGCGGCATGTAGTTGTCGATACCGACAAAATCCAACTCCTCCTGCGCCCAGAGCGGATCAAGGTGAAACAGTCGGTCATCACTGCCAACTTCGGGCTGATAACCAAAATACTCACTCCAATCCGCCGCATAACTGAGTTTGACATCTGGCCCCAAAATCGCGCGCACCTCTGACAAGAGGTCAATCAGTTCAGCAACCGCAGGAAAGTCCCCCTGATCATCCCGCACCCAGGTCAGCCCCCGCATTTCAGAGCCGATGCAAAAGGCATCAACCCCTCCTGCGGCCTGACACAGCGCCGCCTGATGCAAGATAAACCGGCGATAGCGCCACTCATCGGGGCCAGAGTAACTCACTGCGCCGTCTGCTACCGTGAAGTCCGATGCCGACGCCGTGCCAAAAAACGCCGCAACTTCGTCCGCGGCTGCCTGCATGCCATCCACGCCAGCCAACCCCGGAGCCACCGAACAAGTAATACGTCCCCGCCACGGAAACGCGGGCTGGTCCTCTGCGCCAGTCCAAGGATCAGGCAGGCCATTCCCCTCCATCTGATCCATCAGAATGAAAGGATAATACAACACCGCCTTCCCCGTCGCCTTCAGATGCGCAATTGCGTCAATCACTGAAGCATCCGCAGGCGTGCCGCCATAGACAGGTCGCCCCTCCACCTGCGGCACCGCCTGCGCCGATGAACGCGGAACCCCCGCGACAACCCAAGGGACCGAGCCATCAAAATCCGTCTCTTCAATCTTGGGTCTGATCTCACACGCATCGCAGCGCAGATCATTGCCAAACCAACTCACCACCAAAGACGTCGCCCTGCAGGCGGGCAGGTCATTGTCCAGAACTTCAATGGCGGTTTTGAAATCCGCCTCCCCCGAAGGTGAATTCACATTTGCAGGCCACGACTTCCCAGGGCCGTTCTCGTAATAGACAGGTGTGCTGGACAAGGCGTATTCCCCAGACCCAGGGATCAAAGCCACTGCCTCCGTCCGCCTGACCAGATCAAACGCCGCGTCCTCTTGTGTGGCCGGAGCCGGTCGGCTGACTTCAAATGAGAACTGCGGCACCCGATTGCCAAAGGGCGTCAGGTCCAGGTCTTCAAACACCACATAAGCTGTCCCGCGATAGGCAGGCACTGCGCCCACACCCTCAACCGCTTCGATCTTCGGGTCTGGCAGTTGCGTCTCTCTGCCCGGATAAACCCGCATCGTCACATCAGCCATGGAAATCTCGCGCCCATCAGCCCAGAGCCGCGTCACGCCAGTGATCTCCCCCTCACAAAGCCCTAAGGCGAGCGACACCGAATAGCTGTAAGTGGTCTCCTTGGGCTGCGGAGGTCGGCCTTTACCGCCGCCTGTCGTCGTGACGGTTTCCTTAAATCGCGTCGCCCAAATGACATGCCCGGCAATGCGCATCCGCCCATAGACCTGCGGGATCGCGCGCCCTTCTGCGGCCCCTGACAGGCGATAACGATCGATTCGCCCGGTTTCGATGGCCCGTCCGCCACCGCCCAGAATGCGTTGATCAATTGCGTTGCCGATCACACCCCCAGCAAAACGTCCAATCGCCACCGACGACAGCCCCAAGACCGATCCGCCCACGGCTCCGCCAATCGCCGCACCTGCGGCGGATAACACCATCGTTGTCATAAGAGCTGCTCCTTACTGAGGATCTTCTGAGGGCGCTTGGGCTGTCATGGGTTCAGGAAAGGCAAAACGCGCCACTATTCGCCGCGCCCAAGGGGCCGACAAAGGGCTTTCCACCACCGTATGCCCCGCAAAAGCGTGAATGAATCGAGGTTGACCCCCAACCAAGGATTGAACACCCAGATGTTTGGCAACCGCCCGGTCACACATTCGAAACAACAGAACATCACCCGGCGCTGCCGCTGCGAGATCCTTTGGCACCAAATGACGGAGCGCCGCCCGCCAAAGCACCTCGTCCTGCGCCGTCTCAGACCAATCTGCCGAATAGGCCGGGGCCACCTCTGGCTCTGCGCCCAACACGCCGCGCCAGACACCTCGTATCAACCCCAGGCAATCGGTCCCGGCCCCCAACCGAGACGCCTGATGCACATAAGGCGTCCCAATCCATCGGCGCGCCTCGTCAACAATATCCTGCCTCATCGCAGGCTCCCGCCGTCATTCACGCCATCCCTGCGCGGCAGAGTTGTGATCCAGTCGTCATTGGGAATGTCAGGAAAGCCCCGGAAATTCAGCGCATCGTTAAACTTAAACCGGCTGGTCGCAAACGACCGGTCATGCCCCGCGATCAACCGCACGGGCTGCCCAACGTCCAGAGACTGTGGCAGCGGCTCCCAAAGTGTGATCTGCCGTCCGCCCGCAATCACCTCATCCGATTTGATCACGACATTCAGTGACAGATCATCAATGATGAACAGGCCATGCGTGAACCATCCCGTGTCACAGCCCTCTGCGCCAATCACTTCAAAAGTATGCGGATCGAGCTGATCCACCACCTCGACCTCTGCCGAATAGGCCGGTGCCGTCAGATCAACCTCTAATGCGGCAACACCCATCGGGCAGCTTTTCTGAAACACCCGCCCGCGCGGCTGGTTCAGCACCTCGCTCAATCCGCGCACTTCGGCCTGAAAGGCCTGCCCGACACGCGTGATCTCTCCGATCTGACCGGCAAAGATCACCGTGCGCTGCGTCGGCGCCGCCCAATTGACCAGCCAGCACTGCACGTCGGCCCCATCATAGCGCCCGGCGGCGATGTCTTCTTCGGTGATGGCATCCGCACTCAAGGCCCCGAGTGTCTCGGTATTATCAACCGCCAGCCCCGTCGCCTGATCCAGCGCCATGGCCGTCAGCCCGCTGTCCGCGCGAAAATCGACACCGTCAAATGACAGCGCGCAGTCATGGTCAGTAAACCCAAGCACCACACCATCCCTGCGCGTGACCTGCCAGCACCGCGCCAATGTGGTCAGTCCGCTCTCAAGATGCGCTTTGAGCTCTGCTGAAATCCCCATCAGACACGCACCTCCACCACGGGCACATTGGGCATGTCGCCCGCCTGAAAACTCGCCACGCTGGTCTGAATGCGATCCGTGTCAAAGCGCACCGGCACGTCAAATTCAAACCCAGCGGTCACTGGCTCTCCCGGCGCGGGGGCCTGCACCAAAGTGATCTCACCCCGCGCTGTATCCAACGTAAAATCAACGGCTTCCAGCTGTTCAGTATCCGCCACACCAACCCGGACAGTGCCTGCGACGGGCTTGCAAATCGGGCGCTGATACCGCGCCTCTCCGCTTTGATAGGTCTTGTGAAGCTGGAACACGTGGGTTTGCCCATCCCCCTCACCAATCACCTGATCGCGAAAATCAATTTCGGCACTCGGGAGGGCGGATTTGAAATCCGACCAATCCTTCCAACGAAACCCGTAAAGCTGACCGCGCCGCGCTTCGAAGAAGGCAATCAGCGTCTCGATATCATCCAAAGACCGCACGCCAACGCCTGCATCATAGCGACGGCGCGCATGCGCCCAGGGCGTATTGCGTTCCTCAAACCCATTGGTCAGCGTCACGATATCCGTCCGCCGCTCTGGCCCACCGATCGAGCCGAAACTCAGGTTGGTCGGAAATCTTACCTCGTGAAAACTCATGCGACACTCCTCACATATTCCGCTGCCCGCGCGCGATGGCGCGGGTCATTTGTGTGGCGATCTGGCCCTGAGAGCGGCGAAATCCTTCGACATCCGAGGTCTGGATATTCATCACAACCTGTACAGGGCGGCCACCACCACCGCGCACGCCCAATTTGCCATCCGCCCCGCGTGCCAAGGGCATGATCGCCTCTGGCCCCGCTTCACCCATCACACCAAGCCCGCCGCGCATCGTGAAAGCTGTGGCCTGACTGACAATGCCTCCGTTTGCAAAGGGCATGACCCGCCCCTGCGTAAAAGCCGCCCCATCGGCAAAGGGCATCAGCCCCCCGACCAGACCGCCAATACCGCGCGCAATCAGCGCGCCAAAGTGATCCGTCACCGGCGTTACCGCCGCCTCATAGGCGCTGTCCATCACGCTTTTGAAAACATTGCGCAGCGCATCACCAAGGCTATCGCCGTCTTGCACCAACCCATCGACGGCCTTCTTCAGCCCTTTGGACATACCCTTTTCAAAGGTCTCAAAATCGCCGCCCGCGCTTTGCAAACTGCGCCGCACCCGGTGCAATTCTGTGTCAAACGCCGCCAGCATCTCTCCGGTCGCGGCAGCACTGTCACCAATGTCACCAAGGTGATCCCGAAACGCGTCCATGCCCTCATAATCCGTCATGTTCCTGTCCTCTCTGATCTGGATAGGCCGTCAAAAGCGCCTCCAATTGCGGGCGGCTCATCGGGGTCACGCCTTGAGGCTGACCAAGCATCACCGCAAGTTCGGCAGGCGTCAGCGCCCAGAATGCCTTTGGGTCCAGGCGCAAGTCATGCAGCCCCGCACGCATAAGGCTGCGCCAGTCAAAGCCCGTCATCGCCCTCTCCCGGCACCACAAAAGCCACCGCCAGCAATTGCGCCGCCACCCGCGCCGCCTGCAAAGGGCCACCGGCAATATCGGCCTTGGCCAGATCGCCTTCTGACCCGTCCCAATCACAGGCCGTTAGCCCTGCATGCAGCAATGCAATCACATCCCCTGCACCAAACGCCCCGCTTTCAAAGCGCTCAACCAACGCCATCAAGGATCCACTCGCCAAACGCGCTTCCAAAGCTGCCAAGGCTCCAAGCGTCAGCTTGGCCACGCAGCGCTTTCCGTTGACCGTCAGCGCTACTTCTCCCGCATAGGGATTGGCCATGGCTTAAGCCGCCACAAAGGTCAGTGCGCCAGCCGACGCCAAAGCCAATTCATAGGTCGCCTCGCCATTATGCGTGCCCGCATAATCCAGCGCCGTGACCTGAAACGGGCCCTCAACCGTGCCAAAATCAGGGATAATTACCTGAAACGCCGGGACTTCGCCGTCAAAAAACAACTGCCGTGCCCGCTCATCCGTATCGGCATCTTTAAAGATGCCCGACCCGGAAATGGACGCCGACTTTACGCCCGCCCCACCCAAAAGTTCTCGCCAACCACCCTGGCTTTCCAAAGACGTCACATCGACGCTTTCGGCATTAAAACTGATCCGCGTCGCGCGCAGCCCTGCCAGCGTGACAAAACTGCCGTCCCCCAGAATATCCACCTTGATCAATAGATCCTTACCGTTCTGTGCCGCCATCTGCCCGGCCCCCTTCGTTTGATGAAATCAATTGTCCTGAACCCGCGCCGCAAACCGCAGGTCGATCCGCCGCAAATTCGCGGCTTCTTCCCGGCTTGCCACCGCGCGTTCAAACCGCATCGCCACAAGATGACCGCGCGCCAAAGCCAGATCGGCCTCGGTCAAAGCGTCACTTACAGCCACCGCGACCGCCTTCGCCCCGGCAAAACCGCTGACGTCAGACACCACAGAGACCTCAATGCGATGCAAAGCCCCGCTGCCGTCGCCATCGGACCGATCCAGCACCACTTCTGGCCCCAAGGTCACATAAGTCGACGGGATCGTGCCATTGGGCACCTCGTCGTAAATTGCGCTGCCAATCAGCCCTGCCAGCGCGCTGTCCGCCAGCAAATGCTGATAGACCGCCGCCTGCAACGCCACTGAAACCCCGTAGCTCATGCTGCCACCTCTTCACGTGCAAGACAGGTCAGATAGCGCCCCGAGATATCGGGTTCGGTCACCGCCATAATCCGGTAAATCCGCGACCCTTCGCGAAACCGTTGCCCCGCATTTGGCCGCTGCGATGACCCGACAGGCGCCGCCCGTACTGTGACCTTCACATCCAACCGAGACACGCCCACATCTTCGCGATCCCGCTCACCCCCAGACCGAGGTTTCACCTCCGCCCAAACATGGCCAAGCGCGACCCAGCTTTCCACAAAGCCCCCCGCGCCATCCGAATTGCGGGTGACGCTTTCCAGCAGCATCCGACGGTTGAGTTGCGGCTGTCTCATTGCGCGCCCTCCAACCCGATCCGTACCGGGCGGTACCGCGCAATCAGACTGGTAACGCCAAAGGGCATACAGCCCCCCGCCAATGCCGTTTCATTGCGGTATTCGTAAAAGTGCGCCGCCAGCAGCAGTACCGCCTGCTGCAAATCCGCAGGCACGCCCGACCAGGTCGCGGCAAAGCCGACAGACGCCACAATCTCGATCTGCCCACCGCCCACCGGCGATGGCAAACTGGCCCCGGTGCTGCGCAGTCTTGGCGCATGCGCGTCCATCTCAAGCACATAGGCAGAGGCCGCAACTTCGGTGATCTCCTGCTCTGCATCCAGAAGACGCACCGCATCCACGGCACTGACCGGAGCCAAGGGAAAAACCTGGACCGACCCATCGCGCCAATCGGGCAAACGCCACGTCACAATGCGCGACAGCAACAGTTTGCCACAGCGCGCTTCAACCGCCGCCAATGCCGCCCGCAGAAAGCCTTCCAGAACGCTGTCCTGCAACGTGTCCTCAGCAAACCCGGTGCCAAGCCGCAACTGCGCGCGGAACTCTGCCATGGGCAAGACCGATAGCGGCAGCTCTGTTTCATCCATCAGATACATGGACATCCTCCAAACCTCTTGCTCCCCTCACTCTCCCCATCCAGTTAGGGCGCGCACCACGCGTCACTCGGTGGGAGGGGAGCAGCCAGAAACGCGTCTCCGGCGCACGCCCCGGCAAGGCGACCCAACGCCGCCTTGCCCGTCGCGATGCACCCTTAGGACACCGCGAACCGCAGCAGCTTGATCGCCGCAAAGTCGCTCACATCACCGCCCACGCGTTTCGTCGCGTAAAACAGCACATGCGGCTTGGCAGAGAATGGATCACGCAGCACACGCAGATCAGGGCGTTCCGCAATCGTGTAACCGGCTGAAAAGTCACCAAAAGCAATGGCGTCAGCCCCGCTTGCAATGTCGGGCATGTCCTCGGCAATCAGCACCGGATAGCCCAGCAGCCGCGCTGGTTCGCCCGCCGCCAGACCGTCAGACCACAGGAAGCGTCCGTCCGCGTCCTTCAGCTTGCGCACCGCGCCCGCTGTCTTCGAATTCATCACAAAGGTGCCATTCGCCCGGTATTGCGCGCCCAAGGCATAGACCAGATCAATCAGCGCATCGCCGCCGTTGAACCCGGCATCCACGCCGGTGGCGATATACCCCAGATTGCCCCAAGCCCAGCTGGCATCATCCACGATGTTGTGGGTCAAAATACCCGTCGGCTTATCCACACCATCCCCGGTGATAAAAGCCGCCGCCTCAGCCCGCGCAAATTTGTCCGCGATCCGGCCCGCAAGCCAGCCTTCGATGTCAAAGGCACTGTCATCCAGCAGGCGCTGCGACGCTTTGGGCAGCGCCGAAAGTTCGTGCAATGGAATAGAAATGCGCTCAATCGTCGGCGTTCCGGTTTCAGCCGACGCCGATGTCTCGTCCGCCCAGCCCGCGCCGACATCCGTGCTGTCCATCAGGACGTCATAAGAGGTCGCCTCGACCTGCACGACATTGGCAATCGCCCGGATCGACGCAGTTGACGCCAACACAGAATTGACCGTTTCAGAGGTCACCGGATCAACCAGATAGCCACCATCTCCGTTCACCACGGTGGACAGCGCCTTGCCTTCCAACTCCAGCCCACGCAGCCCGTCATCATCGCCCGTGCGCAGATAGGCCGTCATCGCCTTTTGGTGCGGCGCGTCATAATCCGTGCGCTCCAAAACCGGGCGCGCGGCCATCATTGTTTTCTGATCCAACTTGTTCATTCGCTCGTCCTGCTGTTGCAATTTCTGTTCAACACTGGCCCGAAAGCCCTTGAATTCAGACGTAAATCCCGCCACCGCGGCCTTTACCCCCTCTACCGGAGACACATCTTCTCCATTCCGGGCCATCAGCCCGGTTCCCGATTTGGTCATCCTCAACCCTTTCGAAATTTAGTCGCGCTTAACCCTGCGCCATCTGCTGCCGGGCATCGTCAAAAATACCCGCCAAAACCCGCATCATGTCAGCTTCAGGACTGTCTCCTTTCGCTGCCACACGAGCCGTTGGAAGCATTGGAAAGGTCACCAAAGACACCTCCCAAAGGTCCAATTCATTCAAAAGCCTCTGGCCCTTGTCGTCTTTGGCTGCCCGCACGGTGCGATAGCCAATCGACAGCCCATCAATGGCCCCTGCGGCGATCAACGCTGCCGCCTCGCGCCCCTTTGCCACGCTGTCCAGCAAGCGCCCTTTGACATAAAGCCCCCGCGCGTCCTCGCGCACCTCGTCCCAAATACCAATCGGCTGGCTTGGATCATGCTGCCACAGCATCTTCACCGACCGTCCCGCCGCCTTCAGCGCAATCAATGACGCCGCATAGGCCCCGGCCTGCACCACGTCCCCGCCTTGATCGGTCGCCCCAAACAGCGACGCATAGCCTTCAATCACGTTGCCAGCGTCAACCGTCAGACCCGCACCAAACCGCGCAAATTTTCGTTCCAATTCCATATCCATCCCTTTCACGGCCCCACCTGCATCAGCGACTGAAACGCCTGCGCCAGGATCACGCCCACAACGCCATAGACTGTCAGCCAAAGCCGTTTCTCTAACCGTTCAATCATTGTCTCAATGCGATCGAGCCGCTTGTTCAAGCTGTCAAATTGCAGCTTCGCCACCCGCTCATGCGCTTCCAACCGCAGCGCTGGCGCGCAATCAAAGGCCTCAAAGCCATAGCGTTCCCCATCAGCCATCCGCACCCTCCATCATCGGCGGCAAGCCAAGCAGCTTCCGCTTTTCAGCCACCGTCAGGAAATCCGCCGCCTGAACGCGCTGCCACTGGCTTTCGCGTTCCGCACTCAGCGCAGGCACCTGATCCAGATCAGGCCGCAACTGCACAGCATCGCCAGAGAATCCGGTAAGCCAATCGCTCAATCGTCCGGCCACGCGACTTATTAGCGGCAAGACCGTCAGACGGAAAAACGCACGGTGCGCTTCTTGGTAATTGGCATAGGTCGGATCGCCCGGAATGCCCAACAACATGGGCGGCACCCCAAAGGCCAAAGCAATCTCACGCGCGGCGGCTTCCTTGGTCTGCTGGAATTCCATATCCGAGGGCGAAAACCCCATGGGCTTCCAGTCCAACCCGCCTTCCAGCAACATTGGCCGCCTCGCATTGCGCGCGCCCTGATGATGGCTCTCCATCTCGGACACCAATCGCTCATACTGCTCAGGTGCCAAGCTGCCCTGCCCATCGGCGGACTTGTAGACAATGGCTCCCGATGGCCGCGCCGCATTGTCCAGCAACGCCTTTGACCAACGCGACGCGCTATTATGCACATCAATCGCCATGGCCGCGGCCTGCATCGGCGACAGCCCATAATGATCATCCTGCGGATGGAAATTGCGCAGATGACAAATCTGCGACTGGCCAGAAACCTCAAACCGATGTTTGCGCCCGCCGACCGCATACTCATAGGCAGCCGGCCAACCATCCGCGCCGGGCACAACCCGCATCCGGTCCGACCGCAAAACATGCAACTCCACCGGCAGACCAGCCTCGCCGACCGCTTCGACATATCCATCGCCCGACAGCATCAACTGCGCCACCAAAGCCTCAAGGAACTCTGCCCGCCCCTGTGCCAAATTCGGGTGGGCTAACAGAGACAACACCGGATGCACATCGTAGCGTTTGGTCTGATCCTCCAACACCAAGGGCACCGCCGCCGCAGCCTCGGCGATCAGTTTGACGCAGCGAAAGCCCACCGGGTTCCCGGCATAGCCCGTCTTGGTCAAGGACACCGTATCGCGCGGCGACCAGGCAACCCGGCCCGAGGACTGATAAGCCACCACAGGCGCAACCGCGCTGGCCTTCTGCTCAGGCACCTTCGCCGCATCTCGCCTTAGAAACTCAAACACCATCCGGCTTGCCCTCACTTGCATCTCTGTCGCTTCGTTGAAAATCAATCTGCCAGAAACCTGTTAAATCTCTGACACTTGTCCGACCGCTGCCTATGCAACAGCTACAAGGGTCGCACCTTCGGCTGGGTCCATTTCTGCGCGGGCACCAGCATCAGATCGGTCAAAGCCCATACCAAGGCATCCACCCGGTCCGGCGATCCGTCCCCCTCAAACCCCTGCGCCCCCATAAGACACATCTGATCCTCTAAATCGCCAAGTCCGCGCAGATGTTGGATGCGCCCTTGCTCATATAAGGCCGCCACAGGTTCTGCCCGAGCGACCTTGCCACGCGACGCCCGGACCGCCCGATAGGACATCAACGGGTCCACCTGCCGCAAAACGCTCTCCACTAGATCGCCCCCCTGGTTGACCTCCGCCACCAGCCGATCTGCCCCCCAACGATGCGCCGCCGCACAGGCCGCTTCTGCCCAGCCCTGCGGCGACAGCCCCGCAACCGAGGCATCCTCCAAGACAAAAGCACGCCAGTCCTGCGGTGGCCCCGCCATAGTCGCGCCAACCACAACAATCCCACAGGCATCCGACTGCGTCGTCCCGGTCACCGGCGGGTCCACTGCCACCACCACCCTGTCCAGATCCGGCGCGGTCTCAACCTCCGCCCGATCCATCATCGCGCGCGTCCACAAAGCGCCCTCAATATCGGCCATCAACAGGCCCTCAAGCTCCTGCCGCCCAAGCCGCGTCCCGGCATAGCGCCGTTCGACTTCTTCAAGGAAACTCTGCGCCAGATTGGCCCGGTTGGCCTCTGTCGGCGCATGGCTCTGCACCGTGCCTGCATCCGCCAGCAACTGCCGCAACACCGGCACATTGCGCGGCGTGGTCGTCACCACCTGCTGTGGATGATCCCCCAACCGCAAGCCAAATTGCAGCATGTCCCACGTGGCCTCCGCGTTCTTCCACTTGGCCAATTCATCCACCCAGGCGGCATCAAACTGCGGCCCCCGCAAACGATCCGGGTCATGCGCCGAATAGGCCTGCGCCGCGGCTCCATTCGGCCACACCAGCCGCCGCCGTGTCTCCTGCCAAATGGGCCTGCGATCCGGCGGCGAACAGGCCAATATCCCGCTCTCGCCATGCACCATGACCTCGCGCACTTGCTCCAGTGTTTCACCCACCAGCGCCACCCGTGTCGCTTTCCCCGCGTCCAGCGGCATCGGCCCTTCCACCATGTTGCGCACCCATTCCGCCCCGGCCCGTGTTTTCCCAGCCCCGCGCCCGCCCAGAATGACCCAGGTCTTCCAGTCGCCTTCCGGCGGCAGCTGATGATCCATCGCCCAAAACTCAAACAAATAAGGGAGAGCCAGCAGCTCTCCCTCTTCCAATTCATCGAGAAATCTCTCCTGCACCGCAGCATCGGCGGAGGCGATCCAGGCGGCACCGGATCGTAGATCGGGCCCTAGCAAGGTTGACGGCATGATCCGTCGCGATGCCTTCTTGCTGTTTTCGTCGTTCTTCAAATCGAACCTCCATATCGATCGCCAAGCGGCTCCAGGTGCGAATATCGGCCAGCAATTTGCTCGCCTCCCGCACAGCGGCGTCCTCCCCTGCGGCGACCTCTTTCTCGACCGCGCGCAAAGACCGCGTCAGATGCGCCAGGGTCTGGCGCACCGCATCAAACTCCTCTTCCAAAGAGGAGCCATTTTCCGGCGTATTGTTTTTCTGCATTTGTGTTCGCCTCTCATGTAAAGTTGCCCCTCCACACGAGCGAAACGAAAACGACCCCAGGTAATCACCTAGGGCCGCGCCCATTCCTTCCAGCATGACAAAACTGTAGCAAAGACCGTCACGTTTGTCAATATTTTGTTTATTTACAGATACTTAACGATGCGCTCAACTAAAACGCAACGCCACTGATCCACCACTAACCCAATCGTGATTGGCTGTTGATCGGCTTTCAAGGAATGCTCATCCCGACCGTTTCAGAAAGGCCCACCTCATGGCGCAGGTTACGCGTATAATTACAGCTTTTGCCGCCACGCTGGCCATCACGCTTGCGGCATTTCCCATGCCGTCCATAGCCCAGACCAATCACGCGATTAAGCAATTCGGGACGCCCCCAGCAAGCCCCACAGGTGCCTACCCAGACGCCGTCGAAACGGCCATCCAAACCGCCTTTATCGACAGCATGCAGGATGGCCGGTGGGGCGAGGAGCAGCAAACCGCCTTACAGGTCGTCGCCGCATCGGGCGACCCGCGCATCGCATGGATCATCAGCGACCTTCTGCGCTTTGTCACCACCCCGGCTCTTGCCCAAGACCTTAGCACCACCGCCGCACAACTGCTCAAGATCAAACCGCCCCGCCGCAACCATTGGGGCGTCATCACCGACCACCTCATCGCCTATGACATCCCCGCCCCACCCGACTACCTGAAAGCCAAACGCGCCATCTTCACAACGGTTGTCCCGGGCTGGGACAAGATCTTTGTGAAAGGCAACATCGATTGGCGGCATGTCTCTTGGGGCGGCGTCCTGATCGATGACCGACCTTTTGACACCACCGACGATCCCTGCAACTGCATCCCGGCAGCCGACAATCCCGAGGTCCAAACAGCCGAAGAAGCCACATGGCTTAAAGACAGCGACATCGTCTTTGGCGTGGAAGTGAACGGCGAATACCGCGCCTATCCCCGCCAGATCATGGAAGTGCGCGAGATGGTCAACGACACCCTAGGTGGCCGCGACCTCGGCATCCCCTATTGCACCCTTTGCGGCGCGGCGCAGGCCTATTTCACCGACGTGAAAGGCACCAAACGCCCCGTCCTGCGCACCTCAGGCCTGCTGATCCGGTCCAACAAAGTCATGTATGACATCACCAGCGGCTCTGTCTTTGACACCTTCAAAGGCACCGCCGTCACTGGCCCACTGGCCCGCAAAGGCATTCGTTTGGAACAAGCCAACGTTATCACCACCGAATGGGGCGCATGGAAGAAAGCCCACCCGGAAACCACTGTTTTGGTTGAAGAATTGGCCTTGGGCCGCGACTTCGACTTCCGAAATAACCGAGATGCCAATGGCCCCATCTTCCCGGTCGGGGATGTCGACCCGCGCCTCCCGGTGCACGAAGACATCATCGGCGTCATCACCGCCTCCGGCAAACCCGTCGCCTTCCAGCGCAGCAAAGCCTTCTTGGCGCTAAAACGCGGCGAAGAAATTAAGGTTGAAAACGTTAACCTCGTGATCGATGCAGGCGGCGTGAAGGCGGTTGATGTCAACGGAGCGCCATTAGGTAGCCATCAGGCGTTCTGGTTCGCCTGGTCGCAGTTTTATCCGGGGACAGTTTTGTGGGATGGTTAACGTAAAGCTCCTGCTCTAGGCGAACTTCAGCATCGTGCGTGTCTGTTACTTGCTTGGCACAGACACTCCGGCCCATCTTCACCGAGCTACCCGCGTCTATCCTCTGCAACCGCTTGAAAGAACGGCAGTGCCGCCTCAATCATGTCATCCGTGGCAGTAAGACACACGCGAAAGTCCGTCGGTCGATCAAATATCGAACCGGGCATGACATAAACGCCGTGTTCTTGCAGGCGTTTGGCAAATGCGTCGCTATCACCGCCCGGCGCACGGCCCCAAAGATAAAACGTGCCCTCCGGTCTGGTCATGGCGTAGCCCCACTGACCCAACGCGCCAAGCAGCCGCTCTCTGCGGCGCGCAAGAGCGACGATGTCTATGCTGGTCGCATCAAGGTCTGGGATGGCATAGATAAGAGGTGCATCCGGCACGTTCCAACCGTCCGCCATTTGCACAGCAAACCGCAAAGCTTGGATCTCTTCACGCTCGGATTGGGGTAGTGTCGGAGAAATCGCCAAATAACCAAGGCGCAGCCCCGGAGCGAGAAGAATTTTACCAAATGAGTAATCTATCAACGTGTGCGGATAAACCGCCGCCGGCGAAGTGAATCCGATCCCGTCAAACCGAATTCGCCGATAGGGTTCATCGGACAATATCCAGATACGTCGCCCAATTTCTTTCGATTTGGCCTCCAGCATATCAGCGAGCGCCTGAAGTTCCGCGCGCGAATAGATCCGGCCGGTTGGATTGTGTGGCGTATTGACGACCACAATCCGTGTATTTGGGGTTATCGAATTGGAAATTGCTGACAGATCAAGATCAAAGTTACGTGCATCCAGCGGAACAGGCACTTCTTTGGCTCCGGCGACGGCCAGCATTGATCCATAACAAAACCAACCCGGCAACGGTACAATACATTCATCGCCCGGTTCCAGCAGCATGGTAAAACACATTTTGATGGCGCCAAATGCACCTTTGGTCAAAGCGATATCTTCCTCTTCAAAAGGAAGACCCAATTCCTGTGTCAGCGAACCCGCCAGATAAGTGCAGGCCTCAGCTTCGTTGGTCTTATACGCAAACCAATCAACAGCCTGCGGTTCAGCGTGCGTTTTCAGGGCGGTGACCACGCTAGGCAGCGGCATTTCTTGTGGGTTGCCAAACGTGAAGTCTGCAACAGCCGGTGTCTCTCGAACAGCGGCGCTGTAAGCCGTGTAAAAGGTTTCCACTTTCTGAATAGATCGGGCAGCGTCCTGCGCCCTGCTAGCAACTGTTGACATCATCCTCTCCCATTGCATTTCATTTGCGTCGCCGAAAAAGCGTCGGGTATTTAGATCTCGAAGGGTGCCAGAATTCTGTGCTTTTGTCTTTGTTTTTAAGGAATCAGCGGTTCCAGAGCACCAACTTACTTTGCAAACCAACAACCGTTGCCAGCTGCAAAGCTAGTAAAAAAGTATTCAACCAAGGTCAAAGGTCAGACCCTATTCCGCCCGCTCGGCCTCAATCTCACGCCATTTCGCGACATTCCGATTATGCTCGGCCAATGTCGCCGCAAACGCATGCCCACCGGTGCCATCCGCCACAAAGAACACAAAATCGGTTTCATCGGGGTTGGCAGCGGCCTCTAGGCTCGCGCGGCCCGGGTTGGCGATGGGCGTCACAGGCAAGCCGTCGATCACATAGGTGTTCCACGGCGTCTCGCGTTGCAATTCACTGCGGCGCAGGCCACGGCCCAGCGTGCCTTCGCCTTTGGTGATCCCATAAATCACCGTCGGGTCCGTCTGCAGCCGCATACCACGGTTCAGGCGGTTCACAAAGACGCTGGCCACCTGCCCGCGTTCTTCGGCAACGCCGGTCTCTTTTTCGATGATCGACGCAAGGATCAGCAATTCCAGCGGCGTGCTCAGCGGCACGTCTGGATTGCGCGTATCCCAAGCATTCGCAATCAGTTCCGCCTGATCCGCTTGCATCCGTTCAATGACAGACGCCCGCGTATCGCCTTCGCTGATCTCATAGGAATTCGGCGCCAAAGTGCCTTCGGTCGGCACCTCAACCTCGCCCTGCAAGAGGTCGATTTTTTTCAAAACATCAACAACTTGCCAGCTTGTCACCCCTTCGGCCATCGCAATGCGATAGCGCGTGTCAGACTGCGTGCGCACGAGGTTGAAGACCTCTGGTTCTTCATCTGCTGCGGGATCGAATTTCACCACTTCGACAAAGCGATTGGTCGCCGGGTCCATTTCCCGCACCTGAATTTCGGCGCTGGTGACACCGATCCGGTAAACCACCTCTGTGCCGCAGGTCGAGGCCCCGCCCCGCGTGACGATATCGGCGATTTCTTCCATCGAGGCTGCGGCGGGCACAAGGAACGACCCGGCTTTCAGGAGCTGCGATTTGTCGGTATAATCTGCGCCCATGCGAAAGAGCGTGGCGTTGGACACAGCCCCAGCCGCCTCCAACTGGCGCGACACCTTGCGCATATTGGTCCCGCGCTCAACTTCGACGCAGATCGCCTCACTCAGCGGGCCTTCGGCAACATATTCGCCCTTGCCCCACAGGATCAGCCCGCCCAGCAGGAACACCACGACAATCAACAGGGTTAGCGCGTTGCTCGCGATGCTCCGCCACATGGTTTAGACCTTTCCGAAGATCACCGAGGCATTGGTGCCGCCGAACCCGAAAGAATTCGAAAGCGCGACATCAATCTTGCGCTCGCGTTTGGCATTCGGCGCAAGGTCCACCTTGGTCTCAACCGCTGGATTATCAAGGTTGATAGTCGGTGGGGCCACTTGGTCCCGGATCGCCAAAATAGAGAAGATCGCCTCAATCGCACCTGCGGCCCCCAAAAGGTGGCCGGTCATGGATTTGGTGGAGGACATGGTCACATTCGCCGCCGCATCGCCCATCATCCGCTCCACCGCGCCCAGTTCAATGGTGTCCGCCATTGTAGAGGTGCCGTGGGCGTTGATATAGTCGATGTCGGCAGGCTCCAGCCCTGCGTTGGCCAAGGCCGCGCGCATAGAGCGTTCGCCGCCCTCACCATCCTCAGACGGCGCTGTGATGTGGTAGGCGTCGCCCGACAGGCCATAGCCCAGCACCTCGGCATAAATCTTTGCGCCGCGCGCCTTGGCGTGTTCGTATTCTTCCAGAACCACAACACCCGCGCCCTCGCCCATGACAAAACCGTCACGGTCGGCATCATATGGGCGGCTCGCCGCCTGTGGATTATCCGCGCATTTGGTCGAGAGCGCCTTACAGGCGTTAAAGCCCGCGATACCGATCTCAGAAATCGCCGCTTCCGCGCCGCCCGCGATCATCACGTCGGCATCGCCATGCTGGATCAACCGGCTTGCATCGCCGATAGCATGCGCGCCTGTCGAACAAGCCGTCACCACCGCGTGGTTCGGGCCTTTGAAACCATAGCGGATCGACACCTGACCCGAGATCAGGTTGATCAGCGCACCCGGAATAAAGAACGGTGACACCCGGCGCGGGCCACGTTCTTTGATCAGAACAGCGGTTTCCGCGATGGAATTCAGCCCACCAATCCCAGAGCCGATCATCACGCCGGTTCGCAGACGGCTTTCATTGTCTTCCGGGGTCCATTTCGCGTCCTGCACGGCCATTTCAGCCGCCGCGATGCCATAAAGGATAAAGTCATCGACCTTACGGCGTTCCTTGGGGGCCATCCAGTCATCGGCATTAAAGGTGCCATCGCTGCCATCGCCCAAAGGCACTTCGCAGGCGTATTTCGTGGTCACGGCAGAGGCATCAAACCGCGTGATCGGCCCCGCCCCGGATTTCCCATCCAGAATACGCGACCAGCTTTCCTCGACACCGGATGCCAATGGGGTCACCAGACCCAGACCTGTAATGACGACACGACGCATAGTGCTGCCCTTTCCTCAATTCTTTGATTGCTCATACCTTGGGTTGGGGTTGAGGGGCAAGAGTGGGTTGAGAGGTTGGGTGGATTTGGGTGGAAGGTAGTTATTCAAATATCCATATGAGGAGCTATTTATGGTAGGTCATAGATAGATCATGTCTACCCGCCGCCCCTGCACATTCGATTAAGCTAGGATAATACGGAAACCTGTCGACGAACCCAACCTAGAATCGTAGGATCTCTGTGTCCTTCCAGAATACGTTTCATCGACACAGCTGCTTGACCACCCAGATCATCAAACCAAAAACTTAAAGCGTAAGCGGGAGTGGTAGCTGTAACCCTATCCTCAACTTTCACTTTGGTTCCGGTTTCAGTAGGTGACATTTCGATTTTCCAGTGACCTGAATAAGAACCTCGGTTTCTCTCGGAAACATCAGCCGAAAAGTCGTAAGCGAAATTGCTACAAGCGTTTTCTTCAACCACCATAACTTGAATTTCTGAGAAGTTCGGGCCACCCTGACGTATCTTCATTTTATGACTAAAGTTGGGGTCTTCGATCTCTGAGAATTCATAAAGCGTACCGGTGTAGAATTCATTCGGACAATCAGCCTTGGGAACCAGTTTTTTCCAAGCCTCTGCAATATTTGCATTTGTTTCAAACGAAGAAATCCCAGCCCAAGATAACCTAACAGAAGTTTTCGACCACCAAGCGCCGTACAAAAAATTGAGCAAAACCGCGAAACCTATTCCAAAAGCCGCGTATCCCCAGCTGGTTTCGAAAATCATCCCAAAATCGCCAACGAATCCGAATGCCTCGGCAATTCTCATCAAAAAAGTTATAATTGCCGACGTTTCAAATACATTTCTATAACTAGGGAACATCGGAATAAGCAGTGCCGCTAGCAAACCAAGGGTCACCGCAAGTAGTAATGCCTGGATAATCACGAATTCCGGGAACGCCCATCCTCCGAACCGCCCATACAGCAGCAAACCGGAAAGAAAATAAAAAAACATCCCAAAAAGAATACGGCGGCGCTGTAGGTAAACACTTACGAACAAAGACTTCTCCAACTAATTTCATTGACTTAATGTCCAACTATTTCCGCAAGATCATGGCTATAATTAGGCCAACATAAGGTAGTCGATAAGGTATTTGGGTCCTGACATTTTCGTTTGCACCAGCCTACCGCCTGTGCGAGCAGTTTTTCCAACTCGATGTCAAACGAAGCTTAGGACGCTTCGGAGATGAATTTCACTGCGTCGCCGTTTAAGTTAACTAAACATTATCCAAGAACGATCATACTCGAACCTTACACCAACAATCATACCCCAAACTTTGCGCCATGTTGCGCAACATGGTACATTTCCCTATATGACTATTCAAAGCGTCAAAGGTAAACGGGCGAAAAACGCGATCAGGGGCAACCTCAAAGGCCTGCCCTCTGACCTCACAAAACGCATCAAAGCCCTTTTGATTGTCTTAGACAGCACCAAAGACCTGAACGATCTGCGCAGCCCTCCGGGGAACCAACTCGAAGCCCTCAAAGGCGACCGCACCGGGCAGCACTCGATCAGGATCAACGGCCAATGGCGCATTTGTTTTGTCTGGACCGAACATGGCCCAGCAGATGTTGAGATTGTCGATTATCACTAAGATCGGCATGGAAAGGAAAGTGAGATGAGCTTACTAGACTTCACAATGCACCCCGGTGAGGTGCTGAAAGAGCTATACCTCAAGCCGCTTGGGCTTTCTTCGATCAAGTTCGCCGAAGTCATTCATGTGCCGCGCAGCCGTGTGGAACGTCTGGTGCGCGGCGATTGCGGGATCACGCCTGACACGGCCTTTCGTCTGGCAAAAGCGCTGCAAACAACGCCGGAAATGTGGCTGACCATGCAGAACACCTACGACCTTGCCATGGCAAAGGATGAGGTCGACGTGTCTGCCATCAAACCCCTGCCCGCGATCAGCGAAAACACCAAAGCGGCTTGACCCAAAACACAAAAAACCCCCGCCGAAGCGAGGGTTTTCCAAAATTCTCTCTGACGAAGCTTAGGACGCTTCGGAGATGAATTTCACTGCGTCGCCGAAAGACTGGATGGTCTCTGCTGCGTCGTCAGGGATTTCGATGCCGAACTCTTCTTCGAAAGCCATAACCAGCTCTACGGTGTCCAAAGAGTCTGCGCCCAGGTCGTCGATGAAGGATGCGTTTTCGACAACTTTGTCTTCTTCAACACCCAGGTGTTCTACAACGATCTTTTTTACGCGGTCTGCGACGTCGCTCATGTCAATTCCTCATTCGTACTGGCGCTATGGCCTATGGTGCTCCGCACAGCGGATAATAGATTGCCCGTATGGGCGGCTCTTGTTCCGGCTCCCCCGGATGACCCGGTGAGCCAGACAGCTCACCCGGAAACTGCGCCGCCTATAGCATATGATTCCTAATAGGCAAACGCTTTCGCACTGTAATTACTGAAAGGCTGGTATGAGGTTTTCGCCCCACCTCAGCCTGTCAGCGCTTACAACATGGCCATGCCGCCGTTCACATGCAAGGTGGAACCGGTGACGTAGCCTGCTTCATCGCTGGCAAGGTACAGAACCGCCGCAGCGATTTCTTCTGGCGTGCCCATGCGATTGCTTGGGATCTGCTTGTTGATCGCTTCTTTCTGATCATCGGTCAGCTTGTCGGTCATCGCGGTGGCGATAAAGCCCGGCGCGACGGCGTTGGCGGTGATGCCACGGCTGGCGACTTCATAGGCAATGGATTTGGTCATGCCGACCATGCCTGCCTTGGACGCCGCATAGTTCACTTGACCCGGATTGCCGGTGGCCCCGACGATAGAGCTGATGTTGATGATCCGGCCCCAACGCGCCTTCATCATCGGGCGCATCACAGCGCGGCACAGACGCATCGCAGATGTGAGGTTTACATCGATCACTTGCTGCCATTCTTCATCGCTCATCCGCATGAAAATCTGGTCTTTGGTGATGCCCGCGTTGTTCACGAGGATATCCAAGCCGCCCATCGCTTCGATGGCTTGTTTCGGCAGGGCCGTCACGGCCTCAGCATCGCCCAGATTGCATGGCAGCACAAAAGCCCGGTCGCCGAGTTCTGCGGCCAGTGCCTCAAGCGGTTCCACGCGGGTGCCCGAAAGGCCCACATTGGCGCCCGCAGCGTGCAGAGCTTTGGCGATGGCACCGCCGATGCCACCGGAGGCGCCCGTCACAAGCGCGGATTTACCTGTTAGATCAAACATTTGAACCTCTGACTTTCGTGTTTCTTATAGCGCCAGCGCCGCTGCGGCGGCTTTGACATCCTCGGGTGTGCCGACCGCCGTGCAGGCGATATCGCGGTTGATGCGGCGCACCATGCCCGAAAGCGCCTTCCCCGCGCCGATCTCATAAATCTCTGTCACGCCCTGTTCGCCCATCCACGCAACAGATTCACGCCAGCGGACAGAGCCGGTGACCTGCTCAACCAAAAGGGAACGGATCAGGGCTGGGTTGGTCACGGCAGCCGCACGGACGTTGGCAACCAATGGCACCACCGGCGCGTTGATATCCACATCATCCAGCGCTTCGGCCATGACGTCGGCGGCAGGTTGCATCAGGGAACAATGGAAAGGCGCGCTGACCGGCAGCAACACCGCGCGTTTCGCGCCCTTTTCTTTGGCGAGTTCGACCGCACGCTCCACAGCGGTTTTATGACCTGACACAACCACCTGACCCGGGTCGTTGTCGTTTGCAGCCTGACAGACCTCTGCGCTTTCCTCAGCTGCTGCTTCGGCCACAGCACGGGCTGCTGCGAAATCCAGCCCCAAAAGCGCTGCCATGGCGCCAACGCCGACCGGCACTGCCGCTTGCATGGCAAGTCCGCGCGTGCGCAAAAGGCGCGCTGTGTCGGCAATCGACAACGACCCCGCCGCCGCCAGAGCGGAATATTCACCCAAGGAATGCCCCGCCACAAACGACGCGGCTGTGATCGCGACACCTTCAGATTCCAGCGCTTTCATGGCCGCCAAAGAGGTCGCCATCAGCGCCGGCTGCGCATTTTGCGTCAGGGTCAAATCCGCCTGATCGCCTTCCCAGATCAGCGTGCTGAGTTTCTCACCAAGCGCTTCGTCCACCTCATCAAAGACGGCCTTGGCCGCCGGATAGGCATCTGCCAAGGCTTTGCCCATGCCGATGGTCTGTGCGCCCTGTCCCGGAAAAACGAATGCTCTGCTCATGAGAACTCCCCCTGATTTCTGCGTTTTATCCGCAATACCGCGCCCTGTGCAGGACTGCAATGTCATTGCGCATCCACGCACCTTGTTTTCAAGGCGGAACGCTTGCTGCCGTTAGAACAGCGGATATCTAAACCCTGACATATGACGCCGCCGTCGCGTCATCGGACGCAGGAGGTTTCTATGCCGATCACAAATTCAAACGCACACTATGGCAGTGTCGCGAAACTCTTTCACTGGCTCACAGCACTGTTGATCTTAACAGCGCTCGTTCTGGGGATCGTGGCCCATAAGTGGCCTTACGAAAGCAATGACCAACTGGCGCTGAAAGCCGTTTTGTTTTCTGTTCACAAGACAGTCGGCATCTTGGCCTTTGCCACGGCGCTTTTTCGCATTCTCTGGGCTATCGCGCAACCCCGCCCGGCGCTGTTGAATGCCGAGAAGCGCGTAGAAGCCTTAGCGGCAGAAACGGCGCATTGGCTGCTTTATGGATCAATGCTGTTGGTCCCCCTGACCGGCTGGGTGCATCACGCGGCGACCCAAGGCTTTGCGCCGATCCTGCTGCCCATCGGCCAAGACCTGCCGTTTGTCCCAAAATCAGAGGCTGTGGCCGCAGTCGCGTCGGGCCTGCATTTTATTCTGGTCATCGTACTGGGGGCGACCATCCTTGCCCATGTGGGCGGCGCGCTAAAGCATTTCGTCATCGACAAGGACCAAACGCTGCAGCGCATGCTGCCCGGTAAAGCCGTTGTCTCAGATGCCTTGCCCCACCGGCGCACAGCGCAACCATTTGTCGCTGCACTCGTGATCTGGGCAGGTGCATTGGGCGTCGGCGGTTTTGCAGGCAGCTTTGGCGTTCATCACGCGCCGGGACCTGCACCAGAAACGGCACAACTGGCAGAGGTGACCTCTGAGTGGCAGGTCGTGGACGGGACATTGGGCCTGCAAGTCACGCAGTTTGGCGCGCCGGTTCAGGGTGTATTTAAGAACTGGACCGCCCAGATTTCATTTGACGAAGCCACAGCAGGCCAGCGACACGGCGAGGTGCAGGTAGAGGTGGCCATTGGTTCGCTGTCTTTAGGGTCGGTGACCCAGCAAGCCATGGGCGATGATTTCTTTGATGTGTCAAACTTTCCGACGGCGCGTTTCACAGCTGATATCCTGCGCAACACGTCACAGGACGCGCAGTATGTGGCCGAAGGCACACTGACCCTAAAGGGCTTCGCCGTCCCAGTCACCCTACCCTTCGCAATGCGGATCGCAGGCGACACGGCGGAAATGGCGGGACAGGTATCGCTTAACCGTTTGGATTTTGGCATCGGCGCAACGATGGAGGATGAAAAGAACCTCGGCTTTGGGGTCGAGATTAACGTTAATCTGACGGCCACCCGCGTGAACGTAAACGCGGATACGCCAAACAGCTAGCAAGAAGCCCAACAAAAAAAGACCCGCAGATTTCTCTGCGGGTCTTTTCATATATAGAAGTCAGCGCTTAGCTGGCTTGATCGTCCGCCTTTGAGGCTTCGATCGAGATCATCACCGAAACTTCATCGCTGACGAATGGCGCAAACATGCCGAGGTTGAAGTCAGAACGCACCAAGGTGGTCGTCGCATCAAAGCCGGCCCAAGGTTTGCCTTCCATCGGGTGATCGCCCAGTTGGTTCAGCTTGGCATCCAGCACAATGGACTTGGTGACATCATTCAATGTCAGATCGCCCGTGATCAGCGCGGTGTTGTCGCCTGTAACTTCGATGCCGCTCGACACGAATGTCACCATCTCATCTTCGGTCGCGCCGAAGAAGTCAGCGGACATGAAGTGGCCAAAGCGCGCTTCCCAGCCGGTCAGCATGGTGGTGACAGGGAAAGACACCTGAACGGACGAGTCCGCGGGGTTCTCTTGATCAAACTGGATCTCTCCGCCAAAGCCAGAGAACATGCCGTAGGTGGTGGAATAGCCAAGGTGCTCATACGAGAACACGATCTGGCTGTGGCTGTTGTCCAGAACGTAGGTATCGGCATCAGCCTGTGCGAATGTCGCCGCAGAGATCAGACCTGCAGCAAGAATAAGGGATTTCATGGATTTGCTCCGTTACGTGTTACACGCAACAGAAATTGAGGAGTCGGTGGAATCTATCAATTCAGCGCGGTCCAACAGGACCTGTGCAATGTTGCACAGCGATTTAGGCTTGTGGCTGCTAGGCAGCTGCCTCAAGCCTTAGCATCTCGGAAATCAACTGCCCACGCGCTTTGGATTTGACGTGCATTTTTAGAACCGTCTGCGACTGCTGATCGCGGATCGCGGCCTTGTTGCCATCCAATGTCAACACGCTGCCCCGTGGGGCAATGCGTTCAATCAATAGACCTGCGTTGTTTTCCGCAATACGGTCGGTCGCCATCTTCCATTCTTCTGTGCGGCGATCAAAAACCAGTTCAACCGGTTCAACCTCGCCGCCAATGCTGGCCACTAGGTAGCCCGTGGCCAAGAGAATGCCGCCAAGGATGGGTTTCATCAGGTCCATCGCCTCGACATCAAATCCTGGCAGGATGAGAATGCAAACACCCGCAATGCAGAACAAGGCGCCAAATAAGATCGCGCAGCCCCGTTTCACCGCGTCAAACGCGGCCTCGATCCAGTGGATATCGTCCTTGGGTGTGACTTCGATCACTGTCATAGGAGTGCTCTTGCAAACTGTGCCCAATCCAAATCTGCCGCCCGAAAGCGGCACAAATACGGCAAGACGCCCTGAACTGTGGCGGAAACGGTTTGTTTCGCAAGTCAACAAGGGTTGCTTAACACGCCAAACTCGCTATACAGCGCCATCCTTTTTGCAAATATCTAGAACCGCGCAGTCTCTCGTGGGTGAGGCGCAAAAAGGGTTCATGCCTCGCTCTTTGAAATGCGCTTGAAATGAACTGGAGTTCACATGCCTTTGTATGAGCATGTTTTCATCTCGCGTCAGGACCTGTCCAACACGCAAGCTGAAGGTCTTATCGAACATTTTGGTTCCGTACTCTCCGACAACGGCGGTTCGCTGGTCGAGTCTGAGTACTGGGGTGTCAAAACGATGGCCTACAAAATCAACAAGAACCGCAAAGGCCACTACGCCTTCCTGAAGACCGACGCGTCTGCGGCGGCGATTCAAGAAATGGAGCGCCTGATGCGTTTGCATGACGATGTTATGCGGGTTCTGACCATCAAAGTTGACGAACATGCGGAAGGTCCGTCTGTTCAGATGCAAAAACGTGACGATCGCGGCGACCGCCGTGAGCGCCGCAACTGATAGCGTGAAGAAAGGACTGTAAGTTATGGCTGCAAAACCATTTTTCCGCCGTCGTAAGGTCTGCCCATTCTCTGGTGAGAATGCGCCAAAGATCGACTATAAAGACACGAAACTGCTGCAACGCTACATCTCTGAGCGCGGCAAGATCGTTCCATCCCGCATCACTGCGGTTTCCGCGAAAAAACAGCGTGAGCTGGCCCGTGCAATCAAACGCGCGCGCTTCCTCGCTCTGCTGCCTTACGCCGTGAAATAAGGAGATACTGATATGCAAGTTATCCTTCTTGAGCGCGTGGCCAAACTGGGCCAGATGGGCGAAGTCGTTGACGTGAAGCCGGGCTTTGCTCGTAACTTCCTGCTGCCACAGGGCAAGGCGCTGACCGCGTCTGCGTCCAACGTTGCGCAGTTTGAAGAGCAGAAAGCACAGCTGGAAGCACGCAACCTGGAAACCAAAAAAGAAGCAGACGCTCTTGGCGAAAAGCTGGCTGGCCAGCAATTTATCGTGATTCGTTCTGCGTCTGATGCTGGTGCACTTTATGGCTCTGTCACCCCGCGTGACGCAGCAGAAGTTGCGACCGAAGCGGGCTTCTCTGTTGACCGCAAGCAAGTTGCTTTGATCGCACCGATCAAAGAACTGGGCCTGCACAACGTCGAAGTGCGTCTGCACCCAGAAGTCACTGTGGAAATCGAGCTGAACGTTGCACGTTCGCAAGAAGAAGCAGAGCTGCAAGCGTCTGGTAAATCCATTCAGGATCTGGCCGCCGAAGCTGAAGCTGAAGCTGAATTCGAAATCGCCGAACTGTTCGACGATATCGGGTCCGCCGCCGCTGACGACGACAACCTGGTCGAAGATGCACCTGCCGCAGAGGCCGAAGAAGACTAAGCGTCTTTTGTTCCGGTAAAATATTCCGGCAAGAAATCAAATGTCGCGCCTACGGGCGCGGCGTTTCATGCAAGCCAATGCTGAATAAATCAGCATTCTAACAACTTTTAGGCGAAGAATTTGCCCTGACGCCGTATTTAAGGCAGAAAGGTTTGCGTAGGTGTCGCCCTATGGTGGTTCATTTGATGACCCACCGTGTAATAGTAGTAGTTAGAACCACAGGTGAAGTATGAACAAGATCGACGTCCTGGTTGGCAAACGGATCCGAGCGCGTCGCCACGCGATGGGGATCAGCCAGTCTGAACTCGGAGACGCTATCGGCGTCAAATTCCAACAAATTCAAAAATACGAAACCGGTGCAAACCGGGTCAGCGCATCGCGCCTTTGGGCGGTGGCTGAAAAGCTGGGTGTCGACGTTGTCTACTTTTTCGAAGGTATCAAGCGGTCTGATGGCACGGATGATGTTGCAGCCGATCCAATTGATAATATGGAGTTCCTGTCTGATCGCGATGCGATTGAAATGATGGAACTTTATCGCAAGCTGCCCAATAGCCAACGCAGTGCCGTTCTGGCCTTCATGCGGTCGATGGTGATGGAATCTCACCACAATCTAAGCGTCGCGAATTCCTGATCACGGCGCACCCCGCGCAGGGCGCGGCTTGGGAGGGACAATTTGGATCTGTACAGCCTGCATGACGCACCGCGATCTGAAGAGCTTTACGCGAGTTATCTTAACGACGTCTGCAGTTCCCTTGGATTTGATGATGCGGCCTATGCTGGGATCAACCCGGTTGGCGGCACGATGCATGCCTATGTGACCTACCGCGAAGACTGGCAACACCACTACTTGCACCGAGGGTTACAGAACCTAGATCCGACCATCCATTCTGCCATGCACAGCGTTGCGCCGGTGGATTGGTCACGCCTGAAACGCACCAAAGACTTCAAACGCATCTTCAGCGACGCCCACGACTTTGGCATCAGTGAACGCGGTATTACAATACCAGTGCGTGGCCCCTACGGCGAATTCGGCATGCTAAGCGTGACGCGCAATTGCGACGATGGTGAATGGAAAAAGCATCGGCGCAACGTGATTGCTGACCTGCAAAGTGTCGCTGCCCATGTGCATGATCACGTCATGTCCTCGGCCCCGATTTCACGTTTTTTGCATCATCCGCAACTGTCCGATCGCGAGTTGGAAATCCTGCAATGGATTGCGGCCGGTAAGTCTCAGCAGGACATCGCGGATATCATCAATATCTCAAACCGCACGGTCGAAGTGCATCTGCGTTCTGCGCGGACAAAACTTTTCGCGTTAACGACGGCACAGGCTGTTGGCCGGGCGATTGGGATGTCATTGATCTACCCCAGCTAGTTTAAGCTGGCAAACCCACGCTAAATAACTGTTATTGAACAGAATAATTCCACTGCCCCGACTACTCTCGGTGATCGGGCGCGCGATTCTGCGCGATTGGGTTCTGCAATGCAACTACGGGATTCCCCTAATAGCTAAAACTTTCTGAAAGTTTGAACGTTAACCACGATCAATCGCTAGGATGGGGAAAGATATGATCATTACAATCGACGGACTGAACAAAGATCAGTTCCAGCCCTTGCTGGAAGACATGTTCCGGCTCCGCGCCCGTGTGTTTGCGGGACGTTTGGGCTGGGACGTGACTATTGAAAACGACATGGAGATCGATCAATTCGATCACATGGACCCAAGCTACGTCGTGGGCGTGGATGACAATATGAACGTCATCTCTTGCGCACGTGTGTTGCAGACCACCGGGCCGCATATGCTGTCTGACGTCTTTAGCGCTATCCTGTGCGGCCAAGCACCAGTACGCAGCCCAAACATTTGGGAATCCACGCGGTTTTGCGTCGATACCCAGCGGCTGAAGGGCGAAAAAAGCAAGCATACGGTATCCACAGCGACCTGCGAACTGATGCTGGGCATCTTGGAATATGCGCAGGACAGCGGGATCACCGACATCATCACGGTGATTGATCCGATCATGGATCGTGTGCTGAAACGTTCAAACAACGCGCCGCACGGCTATGTTGGGGAGACTGTCCCGATGGGCAAAGTCAAAGCGCTGGCCGCGCTTTTGGATTGCACCGATGAACGCATCGCAAATGTGCGTGAATTCGCGGGTATCAAAGGCGATATTTTCTTATCCGAGGAAGAAGCTATGAAGCGGCTGGAATTGAAGGAAATCGCGCAGGAAATGTGCCTCGCGGCTTTGCCAGACAATGAGATGGACCTTGAAGCGATCTCTAAACCCGGCGCCAGCCTGACAGACCTTCGCGAATACTGCTTTGATCAATTGGCCAAGGCCAGCACGGACAAAGAAATGTCTGCCGCCGTCGCGCTGATGGAGATGCTGTCAGATCGGATTGGCACCGACGATGCGCAAGAACTGCAGCGTCTCTCAGATCGTGCCAAAATCACAGGGCGAGACAAGAACACGATCCGCTCTGCCTAAGGGCGCAGATCGGCGATCCTTGGATCGTCCGCTGGTTTGCTGAAATGCAGCAGCGCCTAGGCACTGAAAGTCTTGCGCGGAGCCGCCTCCTCATCCCCCTTGGCGGCGCGGGCAGGACGATCTTCCTTGTCCACGGTTGTTATGGCGACTGCAACATTCAGACCTGAGCGAAACAAAAAAGGGCTGCCCACTGGGCAACCCTTTCTAGGTCGATTGACCTAAAAGACTTATTCGTCTTCCAGCGCCTCAACGGCTTTTTCCAAATCAGCCTTGCTGATTTCTTTTTCAGAGACCTGAGCCAGTTCGAACACGTAGTCGACAACCTTGTCTTCGAACAGTGGCGCACGCAGTTGCTGCTGCATCTGTGCGTTTTGCTGAACGAATGCAAAGAATTGACGCTCTTGACCAGGATACTGACGCGCTTGGTTCATGATCGCTTGGGTCATTTCTGCATCGGTCACTTCGACCTCTGCTTTCTGACCTAGTTCCGCCAAAAGCAGGCCGAGACGCACGCGGCGCTCTGCCAGTTTGTTGTGCTCGTCAGTCGGGGTGATCTCTGGGTGATCGTGGCCCTCAACTTCTGGGTTTTCTTCGTGCCACAGTTGGTGCGCGATCTGACCAGCTTCGGCTTCAACCAAAGACGGTGGCAGGTCGAAGGACACCAGTTTGTCCAGTGCATCCAGCAGCGCGCGTTTCTGAACCTGACGGGACGCACCCGCGTATTCAGCTTCCAGACGCTCTGCGATCTGACCTTTCAGCGCGGCGAGGTCTTCGGCACCGAATTTCTTGGCCAGCTCGTCGTCGATCTCTGCTGCAACAGGTTCTTTGACCTCTTTGATGGTGCAAGAGAAGACAGCTTCTTTGCCGGCCAGATGATCGGCTTGGTAGTCTTCTGGGAAAGAGACGGTGACGTCTTTTTCTTCTTCGGCTTTCACGCCAACGAGTTGCTCTTCAAAGCCAGGGATGAACTGACCGGAGCCCAGAACCAGTGGGAAATCTTCGCCCGCGCCGCCATCAAAGGCTTCGCCGTCGATTTTGCCCACGAAATCCATAACGACCTGGTCGCCGTCTTTCGCTTTGGAACCTTTTTTGCGGGATTTGAAATCCTGCGCGGTTTCCGCGAGGTTTGCCAGCGCTTCGTCAACGTCGGCGTCCTGCGCTTTGACAACCAGCTTCTCCAGAGAGATCGACTTCAGGTCAACGTCTGGAATTTCTGGCAGAGCTTCGTAAGACATTTCGACATTCACGTCGTCGCCTTCTTTCCACTCTTCGCCGTTTTTCATTTCGACTTTTGGCTGCAATGCAGGACGGTCGCCGCTGTCTTCAAAGTGCTTGTTCATCGCACCGTCAACGGCTTCTTGCATCGCTTCACCCAACAGACGCTGACCGAATTGCTTTTTCAGCAGGGCCATAGGCACCTTGCCTTTGCGGAAACCTTTCATTTCGATTTCCGGCTGTGCTTCAACCAGCTTTTCGTTGACTTTTTCGTCCAGCTCCGCGGCGGTGACAACGATATCGTAACCGCGCTTCAGGCCTTCATTCAGGGTCTCGGTGACCTGCATTGTGGCATCCTTCTTCAAGTGGGGCGGGTTTGATCGCCGCAGCCTAATAAATCAGTGGCCCTAATAGGGCGTCAAAGCCATCGGCGCAAGGCGAATGTGGCGTGGAAATGCGCCTGAAACGGCTTTCCGCCTAGTTCAACTTAACCCATCGGCGCAGGGTCAGTATTGACAGAGTAGACAAGGCCTCAAGTAGCCGAAGGCGGTAGGCCACTAACAAAATCTTTGATTTTGTGAATGATGGTGCGGGTGGAGGGACTTGAACCCCCACGCCTCGCGGCGCCAGAACCTAAATCTGGTGCGTCTACCAATTTCGCCACACCCGCAACCTGTGGAAACGACTCTCTGGCCGTTTCGTCCGGCGTTCCTAGCAAAGGTCACAATCGGATGTAAGAGGAAAAATGCAGCCTAAACACCTAAATCTTTGAACACGGCTGGCAGCTGTTCGGGAATGTCTTCGGCAATCAGGCCGGGGCCGAATTTCAGTGCGCATTCCACATGCAGCCACGCCGCCGTTTCTGCCGCCTGCATTGGGCTGAACCCACGCGCCAGAAGCCCTGTGATAAACCCCGCCAGCACATCGCCAGAGCCTGCCGTCGCCAGCCATGGCGCGGACCGTTCATAATGGGCAGAGTTTATGGAACAACGACCGTCTGGCGCAGCAATCACCGTCGCTGCACCTTTGAACAGCACGACGCAGCCTGCCCGTTTCGCCGCCTTCCGCGTGGCGTCAACCTTGGAATAGGCAGGCCCTTTGGTGGGAACCGCATTCAGCTTTTCGGCTATATCCGGGAACAGCCGCGCAAATTCGCCGCCATGTGGTGTGAGAACACAGTTTTCATGCAGCATCTCAAAAAGAGCCGAGGGCTCATCCGCAAAAGCCGACAATGCATCCGCATCGAAAACCGTAGGCCGGGCTTCCAGCCCGGCATCGAGCGCCGCAGCAACCAATCGCCTTGCGCGATTCAACCCAAGCGCAGGTCCCAAGCAAAGCGCATTGATCCGGCTGTCTTGTAACACAGCAGTCAGATCATCTGGTGTTTCAATGGGTTTGAGCATGATCGCCGTCACCTGCGCCGCCACTTCTTGCTGTGCCGCTAGCGGAACGCCAAGCGTCACCAGCCCCGCGCCTATTCGGAGCGCGCCGCGGGCAGATAGGCGGGCCGCGCCGGTTTGGACGGGGCCGCCGGAAAGGATTAACGCATGGCCGCTCCCAAATTTGTTTTGATCTCCAAATTTGGAAAGAGAGTAGAAGCTGGGGTCGGAGCTAAAAACCCGATCATTTGGCTGTAAGTTAGGTACCCTAACAAATCGTTTAAGGCCAAGGTCGCAAACTGAAATTTGACCAGATCCTCTCGGTCCGTGATGCAAGACATGGCACAGTTTTCTTTCATGAAAACTCACCGTCAGGTTGGCCATAGCGCAGTAGTCATAGGGATTGTCGTCAACGCCCAAATATTTACCGCTGTCCGAACAAATGCCTGACACCACATCAATTGCCACGACGTATGGAAAGCTGATTCCATGTCCCTCTCTCCCTGAGCAAGCTTCCCAATAGTTCAACTCCATTTGTACGCCTGCCAGCGAATGAAACGGGCGCGACAGCCCGGTACCAAACAAAGCATCAATTGCTATCTTTGTATTGGGATTATCCTCAGCGTAACCATCTAACGACCGAGCCTCGAGCGCGCGAACCTCCCCCAACTCCAACCACCGCTCAAAGTTCACTCGCGCATCCGACGGCAGCTTCTCAGCATTCCCATACAGAAACACCTCAACTGCCCAGCCGCGCTGAAACAACAGCCGCGCCACGACAAATCCGTCGCCACCGTTGTTGCCGGGGCCACAAAGCACCACTGCTCTTTTCATCTTTGCAGAAATACTCCGGGGTGAGGCCGCTGGCCGAGGGGCAGCGCCCCTCTCTTGGTCACCCTCAGCCAATTCCGGCCACTCTTCAAAGATGGCGTCAACCACGCCCTGCCCGGCGCGTTCCATCAGCTCCACCCCGGTCGTCTCACCGGACTCAATCGCCGCCTGTTCAATGGCGCGCATTTGGGCAGCAGTTAAAAGTTCGGTCATCTATTTTCCCAGCACAACTTTCTCGTAGCGATTCAATTCAGCACAATTTGACATCTAATCGCCTAAATATTAGGCAGTAATAATAATTCCCATTCCCGCGCAGGCGCCACATAACCTTAGCCAATTGTGGCCCCCGCGCGAAAGTGGGATCAGCACAAACAAGATATTTCAGGTGAGGAGTCAACGGATGAAGAAGATCGAAGCGATCATCAAGCCGTTCAAATTGGACGAAGTCAAAGAAGCCCTTCAGGATGTTGGCATTCAGGGCCTTTCGGTGATCGAAGTGAAGGGGTTCGGCCGTCAAAAAGGCCACACGGAACTTTATCGCGGCGCGGAATATGTCGTGGACTTCCTGCCTAAGGTAAAAATCGAAGTTGTTCTGGATGACGATCTGGTCGATGCGGCCATCGAAGCCATCGTGGACGCCGCGAAAACAGACAAAATCGGTGACGGCAAAATCTTTGTCAGCACGATTGAACAAGCCATCCGCATCCGTACCGGTGAATCCGGTTCAGACGCACTCTAATCCAACGCATTTACAGCATACCTAAACCGAAAGGGCTATAAGCATGAGCGCAGATGCAGTTCTCAAGCTGATCAAGGACGAAGAAGCGGCGTATGTCGATATTCGTTTCACTGACACACGCGGTAAACTTCAGCACGTCACCGTGGACGTTGACCTGGTCGACGAAGACTTCCTCGAAGAAGGCTTCATGTTCGACGGGTCCTCCGTTGCCGGTTGGAAATCCATCGAAAACTCTGACATGAAACTGATCCCAGACACCACGTCTGCCTATGTGGATCCGTTCTATGCAGAGAAGACCATCTGCATCCACTGCTCCATCGTTGAGCCGGACACCGGCGAATCCTACGAGCGTGACCCACGCGGCACTGCCGAAAAAG
The DNA here is from genome assembly GCF_900129685.1 of Cognatishimia maritima. Classification (GTDB taxonomy): domain Bacteria; phylum Pseudomonadota; class Alphaproteobacteria; order Rhodobacterales; family Rhodobacteraceae; genus Cognatishimia; species Cognatishimia maritima. The sequence continues at coordinate 514,748 of NZ_FQWM01000001.1, forward strand.
CAGAAGCCTACCTGAAATCCTCTGGCATCGGTGACGTTGCCTACATGGGTCCAGAAGCGGAATTCTTCCTGTTCGACGACGTGCGTTTCTCTAACTCCATCAACAAAGTATCCTACGAAGTTGATGCACAGGACGCGTCCTGGAACACCGACACAGAATACGAAATGGGCAACACCGGCCACCGTCCTGGCCTCAAAGGGGGTTACTTCCCAGTCAACCCAACAGACGATGCACAGGACATCCGCTCTGAGATGCTGTCCACCATGAAGCGTCTGGGCATGAAAGTGGACAAGCACCACCACGAGGTTGCGTCTTGTCAGCACGAGCTGGGCCTGATCTTTGACAGCCTGACCAAGCAAGCGGACGAGCTGCAGAAATACAAATATGTGATCCACAACGTGGCACAGTCTTACGGCAAATCCGCAACCTTCATGCCAAAGCCGATCTACGGTGACAACGGCACCGGTATGCACGTGAACATGTCCATCTGGAAAGACGGCAAGCCGCTCTTTGCTGGCGACAAATACGCGGATCTGTCCCAAGAAGCGCTGTATTTCATCGGTGGCATCCTGAAGCACGCGAAAGCGCTGAATGCCTTCACCAACCCATCCACCAACTCTTACAAGCGTCTGATCCCAGGCTTCGAAGCACCCGTTCTGCGCGCATACTCTGCACGTAACCGCTCTGGCTGCGTTCGTATCCCTTGGACTGAATCGCCAAAAGCGAAACGCGTCGAAGCGCGCTTCCCTGACCCATCCTCCAACCCATACCTGTGCTTTGCAGCACTGCTGATGGCTGGTCTGGACGGCATCACCAACAAGATCGATCCGGGCGAAGCCATGGATAAGAACCTCTACGACCTGCCTGCGGAAGAACTCGCAGACATCCCAACCGTCTGTGGTTCCCTGCGCGAAGCGCTGGACGAGCTGCAAAAAGACATGGACTTCCTGCTGGCCGGTGACGTGTTCACCAAAGACCAGATCGAGGGCTACATTGACCTTAAGATGGAAGAAGTTGAACTGTACGAGCACACTCCACACCCAGTGGAATTCGGCATGTACTACAGCTGCTAATCTTAGTGGTCAGACTTATGGAAAAGGCGCCCGATTGGGCGCCTTTTTTGTTGGATAACCTCTCAACGAGCAAGCACGCAATTTTAACGTGACATTGACCCAGATGGTGAATGTATGCCCTACTTTAAAGATAAATAGCAATTTTGAGGGGCGCTATGGCTATTCATCTGGTCGGACTTGCACTGTTGATGGGCGTCATCATTTCGATCTACCTACCAATGATCACGCAGACGGCAAAAATCCTTGGCTCCGGCCCTATGGCGAATATCCCCTTCTTCGCGATTGCCCTTGTATCATCCATTGTCATCGCGATCGCATCCGGCAGTCGAACCGAGCAGTTTCAAAAGGTGGCAACATTACCGCTTTGGCTCTTGACTGCGGGTGTGATGAGCGCCGGGATGATTATCGGGTCAAGTTTCCTAATCCCACGCATAGGAATAGGAGCATTCTTTGTTCTCCTGGTCTCAGGTCAGGTATTAGCTGGGATGGTCTTTGGCTATTTTGGATTATTCGGGGTCCCAGCGAGTGCATTGACAGTCGGGAAGGTGCTCGGCGCGCTCTTGGTAATTGCCGGAGTCTATTTGGTGACATTCAAGTAAAATTGACGTTCTGGTCAGCACTGATTCCAAACCTGATTTTCATCAAGGCGTTACGCTGTTGAAGCAAGCGTGCAATATGGGCGGCGTAACGTGGCTCCGAAATCAACCACGAGGCTCTCATGCTGAAATCTATCGTTACATCCGCCGTTCTGGCCGTTTGCGCAACTGTCGCAACCGCTGAACCCTTCAAATTTGTTGTCCTTGGTGATGCCCCCTATGGCAAACCAGAAGACGTCTTTGCGCCGTTTGAGGCACTGATCAAGCAAATCAATGAACGCGACCCTGCGTTGATTATCCATGTGGGCGACACAAAGTCAGGTTCCACTTTGTGCGACAAAGCCATGTTGGATGCACAACTTGGTTTTTTGAACAGCTTTAAGGCCCCAACGCTTTATAGCCCTGGGGACAATGAATGGACCGATTGCCATCGCGCAATGGCTGGTAAATTCGATCCGCTGGAGCGTTTGGATTACATCCGCTCCAATTACTATACAGAGCCTTCAAAGTCGTTTGGCATGATGAAAGCCGATATCGTGTCTCAGGCCGATGCGGGCTATCCAGAAAACACACGCCTTCAAATTCAGGATGTGATGTTTGTAGCAACCCATGTTGTAGGGTCGAATAACAACTTTGAAATTCGCGAGCTTTCTGCAGCCGAAGAATTTTTTGCTCGTAACGCGGCGAACATTGCCTGGCTTGAAGAAAGCTTTGCCGCCGCAGACGGCACCGAAGCCTTCGTACTTGCGATCCATGCGGATATGTTCGAATTTGACTTTGCTCTGCCTTGGGATGCCGAAGGTTTCTTGCGTCATTCAGGTTTCAAGTCATTCGCTGAAAAGCTGATGGAACTGTCAAACGCATATGGCAAACCGGTCATGCTAACCTATGGTGACAGCCACAAATTCCGCATGTTCCGCCCATTCCCAACCAAGGCACCGATGATCATGGCAGTTGAAACCTTTGGTTCAAAAAACATGCATGCTTTGGAAATCACGGTTGATACCAATGCATCTTATCCGTTTTCTGTGGCCCCTCTGATCAATCAAGCAATCGCCAAGCAGCCTGCGGGTTAGTTATGTTTCTGCCCCCGGACCAAGAACCGGGGGCAGACGCCAATTTCCCTCACCCCCTCTCACCATCCCGTGACATCTCGGTAACCTCTCTTGGGTTTTTCTGCGCCATGTCCCAAATTGGCTGGGTATTGGCGAAAGGATCCCTTCGAGCATGACAACCGAACGCATCACCTTCACCGGCCACAGCGGAGAGAAGCTGGCGGCGCGGCTTGACCTGCCGGATGGGCCGCATCTGGCGACCGTGCTGTTTGCGCATTGTTTTACCTGCTCCAAGGACATTCCAGCAGCGCGGCGGATTGCCGGTCGGTTGGCGGCGATGGGGCTGGCCGTGCTGCGGTTTGATTTTACCGGGCTTGGCCATTCTGAGGGCGAGTTTTCCAACACCACCTTCACCTCCAACGTGGCGGACCTGCATGCGGCGGCAGAGTATCTGGCAAAGCGCGATATGGCACCGGATATGTTGATCGGCCACTCATTGGGTGGGGCTGCGGTCTTGCGGGCAGCGGGTGAAATGCCAACGGTGCGTGCGGTCGCAACCCTGGGCGCGCCATTTGACCCGCATCATGTCACGCACAACTTTGATGACGCCTTGGACAAGATCGAAGCCGACGGACAGGCAGAGGTCAGCCTTGGCGGCCGCCCATTCACAATCCGAAAGGACTTTGTGGCGGATATTTCGGCTCAGAAACTGGCCCCCGCCATTCAGAACCTGAAACGTGCTTTGCTGGTGATGCATGCGCCACGCGACGCTGTGGTTGGAATCGAAAATGCCGCCGAGATCTTTGGTGCGGCGAAACACCCCAAAAGCTTTGTCACATTGGATGACGCCGACCACCTGATCAATCGCCCAGAAGACGCCGAATACGCCGCCGAGGTGATCGCCGCGTGGGCCGCGCGTTACCTGCATCTTGCCCCGCCTGCGCCGCCCATTGGTGCGCCTGAAGGCGTGGTGCGCGTTTCAGAGGCAGACCCAAACGGGTTCTTGCAAGATGTGAATTCTGGCCCCTTCCATCACACTTTGGCGGATGAGCCACTGGCCTATGGCGGCACCAACAAAGGCATGACGCCCTATGGATTCTTGTCCTCTGGTTTGGGGGCCTGCACCTCGATGACGATCCGCATGTATGCCCGCCGCAAGGGTTGGCCGCTGGATCACGTCTGGGTCGACGTCTGCCACAACAAGGTGCACGCGCAGGACGCGGGCACCGGGTCTGGTGAGCGGATTGACCGGTTCAAGCGGTTGATCCACCTGACAGGTGCCCTAAGTGACGACCAGCGCGACCGTCTGCTTGAGATCGCAGACAAATGCCCTGTGCACCGCACGCTTGAGAAATCGAGCGAGGTGATTACGGAACTCGCTCAGGTTTAGCACAGCTATTCAAGACGTTACCCTTAGCGCGCGGAGCAATTGTTCCGCGCGTTTCGCTGTGCACGAACAGACTCCGCCACATATTGGCAGACCTAGGGCAAGCCATTGTTGCGCTACTGACGACAAAACTGGACCGACGGTTTTTTGTTCAGAAAACACACCGCAAACGGCCAGAAACAATCTGTTTCCTGCGAAATCAGGCAACTTTATGGCAAATCCAAAGCAACGCTGCCCCAATTCAAATCGGCTTCGCGCCCCCTCTATTACCAGTCGGAGTTTTTTATGCCTGTCACATCCAAAACCTTCACTTATGAGGTCGAAGGCCTCTCTTACAGCGTCAACGTTTATGAGGGCGATGACGGTGGGTTTTACGCCGATATCACTGTCGAAGAAGGCGCGATGGACGTGAATGCCGTCTATTTCGGCGACGATAATTACAGCGGCGACAGCGAGATGCTGAACGGCCCACTGAATATGAACGGTGCGCGCGGCGAAGACGGTGACGTTCAGTGGGACAACGCGCAGATGCTGAGCAAGCCGGGTCTTGGGCGCGCAGGAACGGACAAGGAGACCTATGTTTCCGAAGGCGATACGCTGACCATCGAACTGGATATCGACAGTCTTGACGAAATTGATGTGTTCGGCATCCGCGCGACCTCCACCACCACGCCGGAAGGCTCCATCAAAGGCGTGAGCGAGGAGCCGGAAGAGGAAGAAGAAGAGGACGATCTGCTTCTTGATAAAGTGGCCTTTGGCTACACTATGAACGAAACCGGTGGCGTCAGCGACGGACTGATTGTTTCGGCAAATGAACTGCCTGAGGATGTCGATCCGACCTTTGAGAACTACCTGACCTATTTCGAAGAACACCCCTATGGGGACGTTGACCGCATTGAGAGCGTGATCTTTTACGAAACAAATGAAGACGGCTACCCCGAAGAAATCTTCCGCATTGACGCCCCCGAAGACGGTTTTGAGGATACGGATGACATTTTGGCTGCTTACGATGAAGCCATCGAAGATGGTGCTTTGGATGAGGTCGACGATGCCCTGTCCCTCATGGCGGCGCTTTCGTTGGATGAGTCAGAAGACGACCTGCCAGAGGAACCGATTGACGACGAAGTCGAAGACGATCTGCTGTTGATCTAACGGCGACTATATCTGCGGATTGCATCAGCCGTCACAACCAAATCTCAGAAAGCCACCGCGCAACACGTCGCGGTGGCTTTTTCTGTGCCTGCAGCCTGTGGGGCGGCCATTCTGTCTCATCTCGTGCAAGCGACCTTGTTCCCACGCGGGCTCCGGTCTATACGGCCTGCGAACCCACCTAAATCTAAGGCTGAGACATGATCCCTCGCTATTCCCGTCCTGACATGGTGGCCATCTGGTCGCCTGAAACCAAGTTCAAAATCTGGTATGAAATCGAGGCCCACGCCTGCGATGCGCAGGCCGATCTGGGGGTGATCCCACGCGAAAACGCGGACGCGGTTTGGAAAGCCAAGGATGTGGAATTCGACGTGGCGCGCATCGACGAAATCGAAGCGGTCACCAAACATGACGTCATCGCGTTTTTGACCCATTTGGCGGAACATGTTGGTTCTGAAGAAGCACGGTTTGTGCATCAGGGCATGACATCGTCTGACGTATTGGACACCTGTTTGAACGTCCAGCTTGTGCGCTCTGCCGACATTCTGATCGAAGATATGAAAGGTCTGCTGGCCGCGCTGAAAAAACGCGCGATTGAGCATAAAGACACCGTGCGCGTGGGCCGTTCCCACGGTATCCACGCCGAACCCACCACAATGGGTCTGACCTTTGCACGTTTCTATGCAGAGATGGACCGGAACCTTGATCGACTGAAGGCGGCACGTGAAGAAATCGCAACTGGCGCGATCTCTGGTGCGGTTGGCACATTTGCTAACATCGACCCTGCGGTTGAAGAACACGTCTGCGCGAAACTTGGTCTGAAGCCAGAACCGATCTCCACGCAGGTGATCCCACGTGACCGTCATGCGATGTTCTTTGCTGTGCTGGGCGTGATCGCGTCCTCCATCGAGAACGTTGCGATTGAAATCCGTCACATGCAGCGCACCGAAGTGCTGGAAGGTGCCGAATTCTTCTCGATGGGGCAAAAAGGCTCCTCTGCGATGCCGCATAAGAAGAACCCGGTTCTGACTGAAAACCTGACTGGTCTGGCGCGTCTGGTACGTTCTGCTGTGATCCCGGCGATGGAGAATGTCGCCCTGTGGCATGAACGTGATATTTCGCATTCCTCCGTTGAGCGCGCGATTGGCCCAGATGCCTGCGTGACTTTGGACTTTGCCCTGGCGCGTCTGACCGGCGTGATCGACAAGATGTTGGTTTTCCCAGAAAACATGTTGGACAATATGAACAAGTTCCCGGGTCTGGTGATGTCCCAGCGCGTGCTGCTGGCCCTGACCCAAGCGGGTGTTTCTCGTGAAGACGCCTATGTCATGGTGCAGCGCAACGCGTTGAAAGTTTGGGAGTTCCGCACAGACTTCCGCGAAGAGCTGTTGGCGGACGGCGATGTTGTCAAAGCTTTGGGTGAAGACGGCATCAACGAAAAGTTCAATATGGACTATCACACCAAACACGTGGACACGATTTTCAAACGTGTTTTTGGCGAATGATCTGAGGCCGCTTTAAGAACAACAAAGCCCGCCGATTGGCGGGCTTTTTTCTTGCCGATCTGGATCGGCTCTATTTCAATTCAGCCGCTGCAACGATGGGACCAAAGTTCTTTCTCTGAACAATCACCACAATGGGTTCATCGCCATTGACCCGCTCGGTAAAGCTCTTGCTGCGACGCCCATTCCATTCGCCTACGGTCTCCCAGCGCGTCACAATATTGTGGTAGTCCAGCGTCCGGCCTGCGTTTTCACCGCGCTTGATGTCGCGTGTCTCTTGCGGAGAATACCGCACCAGTTGGATTGTCATCGGCCCGTCCTGCGCCTGATCGGCGTCAAGCTTGATCGACAGTCGGTTGCCGTTTCGGGTCACCGCAAGATCAATCCCCGCCCCCTGACTCTCATGCGCGGCCAGATGACGACGCACTTCGCTGGGGCGGTTGCCCACAACATGCGCGACACCGCCAATGATCATCTGCGGTGTGTAAACGGACCTTTTCTGCGCCACCCGTGCATAGTTGCGCTGGCGTTTGGCATAGGCTGGATCTGCAAAGTCATCTTTCCAGCCGATGTAATCCCAATAATCCACATGCAGCGCCAAGGCGATGATATCCTCTCGGCCAATCAGTTCCTTGGCAAAATAGGCATCTGCTGGCGGGCAGCTGCTGCAGCCCTGCGAGGTGTAAAGTTCCACGACAACCGGCTGCTCGCCAGCCGTGGCTAAGGACGCCAAGGCCGGTGCCAGCGAAACTGCGGCGATTCCAATCCAGCGGTGCAATGCGGCCATTCCCGTCCCTTTCAGAGCTGCCTAATTCATATCTTGATATGACCAAAAGCGATGAAACGCCAATCAACCAATCGCGAGAATTCCGTCATTTGGGCGTTTTGTGCACAATGGTATACAAAAATCACCTCTCCCCTCTTGATTGCCTTCGCAACATAGGTCAAAAGCAGCGTCAGCGAGACCCAATCTTTTGATAAGAGGGAGGCCAATATGCCCATCACAGTCGGTCAGGACAACGCCAAGTCCCGTAAAACGCTAACGGTCAACGGCAAATCCATTTCCTATTACTCCATTCCAGCGGCGCAAGACGCCGGGCTTGGTGACTTTTCCAATCTGCCAGCCTCTTTGAAGGTGGTTTTGGAAAACCTTCTGCGTTTTGAAGACGGTGGTTTTTCCGTCTCCGTGGATGATATCAAAGCCTTTGGCGAATGGGGTGCAAACGGCGGTAAGAACCCGCGTGAGATCGCCTATCGCCCTGCCCGCGTTTTGATGCAGGATTTCACCGGCGTTCCAGCCGTTGTTGACCTTGCCGCGATGCGCGATGGGATTGTTGGCCTGAAAGGCTCTGCCTCTAAGATCAACCCGCTGGTGCCTGTTGATCTGGTCATCGACCACTCTGTAATGATCGACGAGTTCGGCAACCCACGTGCGTTCCAAATGAACGTGGACCGCGAATATGAGCGCAACATGGAGCGCTACCAGTTCCTGAAATGGGGCCAGGGTGCGTTTAATAACTTCCGCGTTGTGCCTCCGGGGACAGGTATCTGTCACCAGGTGAACCTTGAATATCTGGCACAAACCGTCTGGACCGACACTGACCAGTCCGGCGAAGAAGTCGCCTACCCCGATACGTTGGTTGGCACCGACAGCCACACCACCATGGTGAACGGCGCAGCGGTTCTGGGCTGGGGCGTTGGCGGTATCGAAGCTGAGGCCGCAATGCTGGGTCAGCCAATTTCCATGTTGATCCCAGAAGTTGTTGGCTTTGAGCTGACCGGCGCGATGATGGAAGGCACCACCGGGACCGACCTCGTACTGAAGGTCGTGGAAATGCTGCGCGAAAAAGGCGTTGTTGGCAAATTCGTTGAATTCTATGGTGACGGTCTGGATCGTCTGCCATTGGCGGATCGCGCAACCATTGCAAACATGGCGCCAGAATACGGCGCGACCTGTGGCTTCTTCCCAATCGATGCGGAAACCATTCGCTATCTGGACAACACCGGCCGCGACAAAGATCGCATTGCGCTGGTTGAAGCCTATGCCAAGGCAAACGGTTTCTGGCGCGATGCTGACTATAACCCGATCTTCACAGATACGCTGCATCTGGACATGGGCACCATTGTGCCAGCGATCTCCGGCCCGAAACGTCCGCAGGACTTTATTGCCCTGACAGACGGCAAAACCGCGTTCCGTCGGGAAATGGAAGAGACCTTCAAACGCCCATTGGGCAAAGAAGTGGCTGTCGAGGGCGAAGACTACACCATGGAAAGCGGCAAGGTCGTGATCGCATCGATTACCTCCTGTACGAACACCTCAAACCCATATGTGATGATTGGCGCGGGCCTTGTGGCGCGCAAAGCCGCAGCGCTGGGTATGAACCGCAAACCATGGGTCAAAACATCCTTGGCACCGGGGTCTCAGGTTGTATCGGCCTATCTTGAGGCTGCGGACCTGCAAAAAGACCTCGACGCCATCGGCTTTAACCTCGTTGGCTACGGCTGTACGACTTGTATTGGTAACTCTGGTCCGATCCAACCCGAACTGTCCAAAGCCATCGCCGAAGGTGATCTGGTCGCGACCTCTGTGCTGTCCGGCAACCGGAACTTCGAAGGCCGCATCAGCCCCGACGTCCGTGCCAACTATCTGGCATCCCCGCCACTGGTTGTTGCATATGCGTTGGCTGGCACGATGGACATCGACATCACGACCGAAGCACTGGGTCAGGACAAAGATGGCAATGACGTCTATTTGAAAGACATTTGGCCATCCACACAGGAAATTGCGGATCTTGTGCAGCAGACCGTGACCCGTGAGGCGTTTGAATCCAAATATGCGGATGTCTTCAAAGGCGACGAAAAATGGCAATCGGTTGAAACAACCGAAGCTGAAACCTACGATTGGCCTGTGAATTCGACCTATATTCAGAACCCACCTTACTTCCAAGGCATGGGCACTGAGCCGGGCACCATCTCGAACATCGAAGGCGCCAAAGTGCTGGCGATCCTTGGGGACATGGTCACAACCGACCACATCTCGCCTGCGGGCTCCTTCAAGGAAACGACTCCAGCCGGTCAATATCTGCTGGAACGTCAGGTCTCCCCACGTGAGTTCAACTCCTACGGTTCGCGCCGAGGCAACCACGAGATCATGATGCGCGGCACCTTTGCCAATATCCGCATCAAGAACGAGATGCTGGATGGCGTTGAAGGTGGCTACACCAAGGGTCCAGATGGTCAGCAGACCTCGATCTTTGACGCCTCCATGGCGCACCAAGAAGCGGGCACGCCTCTGGTGGTGTTTGGTGGCGAACAGTATGGCGCGGGGTCCTCGCGTGACTGGGCAGCTAAAGGCACCAAGCTCTTGGGCGTAAAAGCTGTGATCGCAGAAAGCTTTGAGCGTATCCACCGTTCCAACCTGGTTGGCATGGGCGTGATCCCGTTTGAATTCACCGGCGATGACAATCGCAAGACCTTGGGTCTGACCGGCGAAGAAACCGTATCGATCTCGGGTCTGGACACGATCCAGCCGCTGCAAGACGTGCCCTGCACCATCACCTTTGGCGACGGTTCCGTGAAAGAGATCACATTGAAGTGCCGCATCGATACGGCACCAGAGATCGAATACATCGAACATGGCGGCGTATTGCACTACGTGCTGCGCAACCTCGCGAAGTCCTAAGCCATTTCAAAGCGACTGATTGAAGAGGCCCCACTTGGGGCCTCTTTTCTTTTTGACGCTGGCGTTGTCAGCCCTTCATTTCGATCCAAGCCAGGATGATAGTCTCCAACTCCTCACGTTTCGCCGCGAGATCCTCAAGATCGGCAAACTTCATCGACCGCGCCTCTTTGCCATCACCTTCGAGCGATGGGAAATCGCCCGGAATCTCTGCGCCTTTGTGAAACATCAAGCTGGCGTGCTTTTTGGCCTTCGGAAAGAACGAAGCAATATTGCCTTTGTAGGTGAAAGTCGGGGCTTGCCATTTGATGCATTCTGCTACGCGGTCGTCAGCCTGCAAGATGGCCATGCGCACCGCTTGCACGAGGTCTTTCTGAGGGTTGTCATAGGCTGACATCCACGCGTCAACGTCTGGATTTTGGGACATATTACTTACCTGCTTTGCCGCTTAACTCATGCAAGCATAGCAAAACCAGACGGCGTTTAGGCAAGTCCTATAAAAAGACGCCTTACTGCGCGTCCAAAATTGGCCGCAGCCTGTTTTGCAATTCGCGTTGCACAAGGGGCCCAGCGATGCGGACAAGAACTTTGCCATCACCATCCACCAAATAGGTTTCAGGCACGCCATAAACGCCCCAGTTCAGGGCCATCTTGCCGTTGGGGTCCGCGCCACCCTTGGCGAAGGGATTGCCGAGTTCTTCTAAGAAATCCGCACCGTTTTGGGCGTTGTCCTTGTAGTTCACGCCCATGATCTTGATGCCTTCGTCTTGCAGCTGCATCAGCGTTGGGTGTTCTGCGCGGCAAGGCGCGCACCAAGAGGCCCAGAAGTTCACTAGCGTCAACTCGCCCTTGCGCAGGTCGGCGTCGGTGAAACTGTCGAGATACCCAAGCTCCTCAATCACAACCGGCGGCGCATCGCGGCCGACCATGGCGCTTGGCAGCTCATCGGGGTTTTCGCGTTGCATGCCAAAGAAAAACAGCGCCGCGAGCCCCGCAAAAATCGCCGGGGGTGCCATCATCAAAGGGGAGACCTTAGCCATCTTTGCGTTCTACCTTTTCCAACGCTTGCCGCGCCTTCTTCGACGCGCGCAGACTGGCCCAGACCAGCAGGATCAGCAGGGCAATCGAAGCGCCATAGGCCGACAGCACTGTCGCCGTGTATTTACCAAGGTCAGGGATCATACGAGCCTCTCTCGTGCAATCAAAGCCGCCGTGCGGCGCTTGCGGATTTCAGTGCGCGTGCGTAATAGCACCAGCGCGAGGAACAAAAGAACAAAGCCCGCGATGCAAACAAAAAGTGGTACCGCAAAGACGTTGCTGACTTTTTCTTCGGTGTCTGATCCGGTCACCGCGCCAGCCCGCAGAACAGATGCCCCTTGGTGCAGGCCTTGGTTCCAGAAGTTGACGGCATAGCGGCTGAGGACAGCAAAGACCGACCCAACAAGGCACAGCACGGCTGTGAGGTCAGCGGCGGTATCTGGGCTTTCGATTGCTTCCCAAAGGGCGATGTAGCCCAGATAGAACAGGAACAGGATCAAGAACGACGTCAGGCGCGGGTCCCAGACCCACCAAGTGCCCCACATGGGTTCGCCCCAAATGGCCCCTGTGATCAGCGCGATCAACGTCATCACCGCGCCCACAGGCGCTGCTGCCTTTGCCACCAGCGCGCTGACGTGGTGACGGCGGATGAACCAGACCAAAGATGCCACCAGCATCACAAACCACGCATTGATTGCGATCAATGCTGCGGGCACGTGCAAATAGATGATCTTGACGGTTGAGCCTTGGCGGAAATCATCCGGGGTCAGGAAGAACCCCCAGATCAACCCGGCCACCATGCAGACTGCTGCGCCCAAGGCGACAACAGGCAACACACGGTCCGTGAGCCGCATAAACTTAACCGGATTTGCATATTCCCAAATCGATGCCATGGTTTTCTCTACGCTGCTTTCCTGTCCATATGCACTTCACATTTCAGAGAATGAAGTGCGTCACTTTGATCCCGATCAACGCTCTCGCCTTCCTAGCGCAAATTGATGCGCAAGACCAAGGCGCTGACGAAGGGCAGCACGGCAATGACCGCAAGGGAAATACCTGCCAATAATGCAAGCGGCCCGCTGACCGCCAAGCCTTCGGTGCCGCGCCGCGCGACCTCTGCGCCAAAGATCAAGGTTGGCACATAAAGCGGTAGCACCAACAGCGACAGCAACAGCCCTCCCCGCTTGATCCCCACGGTCAAGGCCGCGCCGAAACAGCCGATCACCGATAGCGCGGGGGTGCCCAAGGCCAGAGATGTCACCAGCCAGACATAGCCCGTTTCAGGCAAGCTTAGCAGCAGGCCAAGCACCGGTGCGGCCAAGGTCAGCGGTAGCCCTGTTGTCAGCCAATGGGCCAGTGCCTTGACGCCGCAGACCGCTTCAAGTGGCAGAGGCGATGTTGCCAGCAAATCAAGCGATCCGTCTTCCCAATCTAGGGCGAAGATGCGGTCAAGCGACAGGAGGCAGGCCAGCAACGCCCCAAGCCACAGCACACCCGCAGCAATTTTCGCCAAAAGGTCGTTTTCCGGGCCAACCCCGAAGGGCACCAAGACGGCAACGATCAAAAAGAACGCCAGCCCCAAGCCAAAGCCGCCGCCGGAGCGGAAGGCGAGTTTCAAATCCCGGAGGAGCAGCGCCTTCATAGGAACTCCTCATCAAAGCCGCCGATGGAAGACGTTGGGTCCGCCTTGAACACCCCGACGTCCAGCACAGGGGCCTCTAGGCCAAGGTCAATGTGCGTGGCCAATAAGGCCATACCGCCGCCCGCAAGGTGTGTTTTCACGTTCTCGGCAAACCTCGCGACAGAGGCCTGATCAAGCGAAACGGTCGGCTCATCCAGTACCCAGATGGGGCGCCCAGTGACCATCAGTCTTGCAAGACCCAAGCGGCGCTTTTGCCCGGCGGATAACGCATGGGCGGGGCGGTCCGCCAAAGTCAAAAGATCAAAACGCGTCAACGCGACGTCGATGTCCGATGTACCAAAGACCTCTGCCCAGAATTGCAGGTTCTCCGCCACCGTTAGACTGGCCTTGAGACCGTCCGAATGCGCCGCATAGGCAATTGCGTCTTCAGAGCAATGCACCCGCCCTTCGAGTAGCGGCTGCAGCCCCGCAATTGTGCGTAGCAAGGTGGTCTTGCCTGATCCATTCGGGCCACGCAAAATCAGCGCTTTGCCCGGTGCGAGATCAAAACCCACGCCTGTCAGCAAGGGCACCCCGCCCCGCGCTACGCTAAGATTTTCGACACGTAGGCCCAAGGATCACGCACCCACAGGCAAAAGCGCGGCGGCGACACGGCGACCTTCGGACACCAGAACGTTGTAGGTTCGGCAGGCGCTATCGGTTTTCATCACCTCAACCCCGATCCCGACCTCTTCCAAGGCTTGCCGAAAGGTCGTTGGCGCATGGCGCAATTCTGCGCCAGTGCCCAAAAGCACGACGTCCAGTTTGTCGGCCAATGCTATCAAAGCAGCGGGGTCATCCGTCCCCGTCCAAGCGCTTGCGCCTTCGGCGTGCACGATGGCTGGCCCGGTGATCACCTCTCCTGCGACGCGCACGAAATCGGGACCATAGCTTTCAATCGGCTGCGCATCCGCATAGTGAATTTCGTTCAGCTTCATTGGCCCTGTCCCTCGCGCTCGGCTTTTCCGTCTTAGGCTAATCCCAGATCGGCAAGCCTGTCACAACAGCCAAAGCGATCACCAGATAAGCCATTGTTCGATACGTCTTTTCGTATTTGGGGTCAAACATGGCTTGTCCAACGCGCGCGGTCAGAAAATATGGGATCGACAGCGTCACGCCCAAAGCGACCATGTCCCAAGTGATCAGTCGACCGAGGGTCATGTTGAAAACAATGACGACGTCCAGCATCGCAAGAAACAATATCGTATTGGCCCGAACGATCTCTGCCCGGGACCCATTGGCCAGATAGAACAGGATGACGGCCGGTCCTGTCAGGCCGGTCATCCCGCCAATGGCCCCGCCTGCGGCACCGATTCCCAAGAGTTTGTGCACCGTGATCCGCCCGCGATAGCGCCAGCCCAGCACAAGCGCCGACAACATCGCCGCCGCAATCAAAGCAGCAGCCCAACGGATGGTGTCCTGGGGCAGCTGTGTCATCACCCAAAGACCCATTGGCACCGTCAGCAGCGCCGCAGCCCCCAGGGTGGAGACGTCTTTGATCTCTGCCACCTTAAGCGCGCGTGGCAGCAGGGCCGCTGAACCGCCGAAGCCAACCAACATGGTGATGGCAATGACGTCTGCCGCTGGTAGAAAGATATTACCCACGGGTACAAAGATCAGCGCCGTGCCAAAACCAGTAAAGCCGCGGACAATGCCCGCGGCCATAATGGTCAGCACCAGCCAATGCAGCCCCGGCGTTGCCAGGACCGAGGCCAGGACCTCAGGCATCTATGTTGGCGAACTGGTTGCCGGCCGTATTGTCTGGCTTGGACCAATCGCGTTTCACGCCAAGCCGCAAAAGAACGGCAGAAGCGACGAAAACAGAACTATAGGTTCCCACAACAACCCCCCAGATCATGGCAAAGACAAAGCCACGAATAACATCTCCGCCCAAAACGAATAGGGCCAGAAGGGCCAGCAATGTGGTGACAGATGTCATGACAGTCCGGCTGAGGGTTTCATTGATCGAGAGGTTCAGTACGTCCTGTAACTCGCGTTTCTTGTAGCGTCGCAGGTTTTCGCGAACACGGTCAAAGACAACAACCGTATCATTCAGCGAATAGCCAACGATGGTCAAAAGCGCCGCGATGATCGCAAGGTCAAACTTAATCTGAACGACCGAAAAGACACCGATCGTCAGGATCACGTCATGCACCAAGGCCGCAACAGCCCCGACCGCGAATTGCCATTCAAACCGCAGCCAAATGTAAACCAAAACCGCACCGATGGCCAAAAGCACCGCAATCACAGCCGTCTGGATCAACTCGCCAGAGACTTTAGGGCCAACGGATTCAACCGAAACAAAGCTGATATCAGGCGCAACTTGCTGCAGCGCTTTCTCGACATTGCGAACCACATCAGCTGTCACGGCCTCTTGGCCTTCCTGCGCTTGGATGCGGATCATCGTCACATGCTGGTTTTCTTCAAAAGTGGGGTCGAACACCTCTGTGATCGTGACATCGCCCAGCCCCAATGGATCAATCGCAGCGCGATAGTCACCGACAACAACCTCTTGCGTGCTTTCGGTGCGGATGGTGGTGCCGCCCTTGAAATCAATCCCGAAGTTCAGCCCTTGGATCAGGAAGAACGCAATCGACACAACGATCAAAAGTGCGGAAAACCCAACGGAAATTTTGGTTTTTCCAAAGAAATCCCAATTCGTTTCTTTGGGTACGAGTCTCAGGCGCATCATTACACCTCCAACGTTTTGGGACGGCG
Organism: Cognatishimia maritima; assembly: GCF_900129685.1. Taxonomy (GTDB): domain Bacteria; phylum Pseudomonadota; class Alphaproteobacteria; order Rhodobacterales; family Rhodobacteraceae; genus Cognatishimia; species Cognatishimia maritima. The sequence goes on from NZ_FQWM01000001.1 coordinate 530,626, forward strand.
GCGTTCAAACCAGATCACGACCATCAGGCGGGTGACAAAAATCGCGGTGAACACAGATGTCAGGATACCCGCACCCAACGTGATCGCAAAGCCGCGAACAGGGCCAGAGCCCATTGCAAAGAGGATCACAGCGGTGATGAAGGTGGTGATATTGGCGTCGATAATCGCGCTGAGGGCCTTTTCATAGCCAAGGTCAATCGCCCGTGCGACGCCCTTTTTGCCCTTCAGTTCTTCGCGGATACGCTCAAACACCAGCACGTTCGCGTCGACCGCCATACCGATGGTCAGAACGATGCCCGCAATCCCCGGCAGGGTCAGCGTCGCGCCGATCAAAGACAGCATGCCAAAGATCAGGCCAACGTTGATGATAAGCGCGATATTCGCGAAAATCCCAAACGTGCCGTAGCTGAGGAACATAAAGACCAGCACCATCGCAAAGGCGACAATGCAGGCAATGCGGCCCGCATCGATGCTGTCTTGACCCAACTCTGGACCAATGGTGCGCTCTTCGAGGAATTCCAGACCCGCTGGCAAAGCCCCTGCGCGCAGTAGCACAGCAAGGTTGGTGCTTTCTTCGACAGAGAAGTTGCCGGTAATAATGCCCGAGCCGCCGGGAATATGACTTTGGATCACTGGCGCGCTGATGACTTCGCTGTCGAGCACAATGGCGAAGGGTGAGCCGATATTGTCCGCTGTGTAATCGCCAAACTTGCGTGCGCCCGTCGGATTGAATCGGAAGGACACCGCGGGGCGACCGTTCTGATCAAAACTGGGCTGCGCATCAACAAGCTCTTCGCCGCTGACCACATGGGCGCTTTCAAGGATGTAAAAGACGCCCTCTTCATCCAATGACGGCACAACTTCGTTGCCTGCGCCTGCAGGTGCATTGGCGTCCCCGGCCCGACCTACGACGGGATTAAATGTCAGTTGGGCTGTTGTACCGATGATCTCTTTGAGTTCGCTGGCAGACCCGATGCCGGGCACTTGAATGAGAATACGGTCAGAGCCTTGGCGCTGAATGGTCGGTTCGCGCGTACCGACCTCGTCGATCCGGCGGCGGATGATTTCCAACGCCTGCTGGACGGTGCGTTCATCAGTTGCCAGTTTTTCGGCCTCTGACAGGGTAACAACGATGTCGTCGCCATCGGCAGACACAACCAAATCGGTCGCCCCGGCGCCTGTCAGAGAGACAACAGGCTGCGCCAGCGTGCGGACGACATTTACTGCCTGCTGGATCGCCTCCGGGCGCGAAATCTTAACGCGCAAAACGTCCGCCTCTGACGGCTGCAAGCGGATCGTGCCGATTGTGTCACGTTCTTCGCGCAGCAGATTGCGCACATCGGGCCAAAGGGATTTGATCCGGGTCTCATAAACATCTTCGACCTGCACTTCGGCCAAAAGATGTGCGCCACCGCGTAGGTCGAGACCAAGGTTAACGAGGGAAGATGGCAAAAAGTCAGGCCACATCGCGGCCTGCTCTTCAATACCATTGCCGGAAAAACCGGCTTCAAGCGACGCGTTTGCATCATTGTATGCCTCTACCCGCGGGTAAAAGGCGTTTGGCAGGGCCAAAAGAAGACCCAGCGCACAGACGCTCCAGATCAGGACCCGTTTCCAGAGGGCGATTTGCAGCATCTTGCGCCTGCCTTATCAGAATTTACTTGGAATCGACGGGTTCGGTTTTCGAAACAACCTGCGCCAGCGTGGATTGCACCACGCGCACCTTCACGCCTTCGGCGAGTTCAACTTCGAGTTCGTTGTTGTCTTTGACTTTGACAACCTTGCCGATCAGACCGCCCTGGGTGACGACCTCATCCCCACGACGCACAGCCGCGACCATCGCCTGATGGTCTTTTACCTTCTTCTGCTGAGGGCGGATCAGCAGGAAATACATGATCGCGAAAATCAGAATAAGAGGGATAAACTGGCCGAAAGCTTCCATTGGGACTGTCCTTGTCACTGCGCGCGGGGTGCCGCTAAATTTGCAGGGAACCTATGTGTCCGCGCCAGCAGATGCAAGATACGAAAACCCCTTTGTCTGGGGTTCCAAAGCGTCGGTTATTTTTATTGCGTTCAATCGTAGCAAAGGTCCGTTCAGGCGACATCCTGATGGTTTGCGCGCTCTGCACTCAGGCAGGCCTCTAGTTGCGGCAACAACATGGGCTTGTAGAAATGAAACCCCTGCGCGTAGCGACATCCGCTCTCACACAGAATTTCGACATCTTCCTGCGCCTCTAGCCCTTCTGCGATGACATCGACGCCCAACTCCCGTCCCAAGCCGACCAGCAGGCGCACGATGCTGCGCGAGACCGGGTTTTTGGAAACGTCCCCTGCGAAAGCCCGGTCAATCTTAAGTGCCGTTAATGGCAAAGCCTTGAGGTAGCCGAGATTGGAATAACCGGTTCCGAAGTCATCAATGGAGATGCCGCAGCCGAGTTGCCGCAACAGCACAAGGTTTGCAGCAACCTGATCGTCTTCGGGCAAAAGCGCGGTTTCGGTCACTTCCAGTTTGATCATCTTTGGGTCGAGGTCATGCAGATCAAGCAAGTGTTCGAGAAAATCCACAAACCCTGCCCGACCCACGTCCTGCCCTGAGATATTGACGGACGCAAAAAGTGGCCGGTCCCTTGAGCGATTTATGCGGGCCAGTGATTGACAGGCCTCAACCAGTGCAAATTCGGTCAGCAGTCCGACCGATCCCATCGCCTCGGCCACATCGATAAAGCGATCCGGGGGCACATTGCCCCATTCCGGGTGCTGCCAGCGCATTAGGGCTTCAAATCCCCGAATACGCCCGTCAGCGAGCTGCACGATCGGCTGATAGATCATGTAGAACTGGTCATTCTGCAATCCCTTTTCGATATCCACTTCAAATTTGAACCGTTCGATCAGTTCTTCTGCGTTACTCAGCGTACTGGGCACAAGCGGCACATCATCGCTGCTGATGTCGACCGGCGTGTTAATTCGGGCTACAAAATCAATGGTGGTTTCGATACAGGCCCGCAAAACAGGATCAAGGGCGCCGTATTGTTTCAAAATGTCATCTGCTGTCACTTTGTAAAGCCGGGTATCCACAACCGCCTCAACCGAAACCGCGCGGGGGTTGCCAGTTAGAATTGAGGTTTCGCCCAAGATGCAGCCTGCCGAACGCCGCTCACAGTTTACGCGCTGACCATCGACGTGGCTAAACAGCAGGATTTCACCGGACTCAACAATATAGGCGGAATCGTTCGGGTCGCCCTGCCGATAGAGGATGTCTCCTTTCTTTAGATTGACTTCGACAACGGTCTGCGACATCGGGCGGCCCTATTCCTGCGAGGCTTCGTTCCTAGGGGGAACCTCCTAATCAGGGATGAAACTTCAAATTTTAGGCGCTGATTTCTGTGTAGAATTTGATCTGAATTGTGCCAAGTTGGCCGATTTACCGCTGCGCATCTGCAAAAAGTCACGTCCCGCGAGATCGGCTTACGAAGCGGAAAAAAATACGGCATAAGCAGGCTACGAAACGATTCACTTCTGAAGGACATGATCCCATGCATGACATCCGTGCGATCCGCGAAAACCCGGCTGCGTTTGATGCAGCACTGTCTCGTCGTGGGGACGCGCCGATGTCATCAGACCTGCTGGCGGTGGACGCCGAACGCCGGGCCAAGATCACCGCAGCCGAACAGGCGCAGGCGGATCAAAAGAAGGCCGCAAAAGACGTGGGTGCCGCCAAGGCGCGCGGCGATGATGCAGAATTTGAACGGCTGCGTGCGCTGGTGGGCGACAAGAAAAACGAAGTCGCGGCCATGCAAAACGAAGCCAAGGAATTGGATGCCAAGCTGACAGATATGCTGGCGCGCATTCCAAACCTGCCTGCAGAGGATGTGCCCGAAGGCGCAAGCGAAGACGACAATGTCGAGGTGCGCCGCTGGGGTGACGTGCCTGAATTCAGCTTTGCGCCCAAGGAACACTATGAATTGGCATCTGTCGCAGCGTCGATGGATTTCGAAACGGCGGCCAAAATGTCTGGCAGTCGCTTTGTTCTGCTGTCCGGCGCTGTGGCCCGCATTCACCGCGCATTGGCGCAGTTCATGTTGAACACCCATATCAACGACAATGGCATGACCGAGGTGAACCCGCCGGTTCTGGTGCGGGATGAGGCCATGTATGGCACGGACAAATTGCCGAAATTCGGCGAAGACAGCTATCAGACCAGCGAAGGCATGTGGCTGATCCCGACGTCTGAGGTGCCTTTGACTTATATCGTCGCGGGCCACACGATTGACGAATCCTACCTGCCCCGCCGCTATACCGCGCATTCGCTGTGCTTCCGTTCCGAAGCAGGCTCTGCCGGACGTGACACGTCCGGCATGTTGCGTCAGCACCAGTTTGAAAAAGTCGAAATGGTCGCGGTCACACACCCCGACACGTCCGACGAAGAACAGCAACGCATGCTGAAATGTGCTGAGGGCATCCTTGAGGCCTTGGGTGTCCCCTATCGCACTGTGGTCCTATGCACCGGCGACATGGGCTTTGGTGCCCGCCGCACCTTTGACATCGAGGCATGGCTGCCCGGCCAGAACGCCTATCGCGAGATCAGTTCGGTTTCCACCACCGGCGATTTTCAGGCGCGCCGGATGAATGCGCGCTTTAAACCTGCCGATGGCGGCAAGCCCGAATATGTGCACACGCTGAATGGCTCGGGCCTTGCGGTTGGGCGTTGTCTGATCGCCGTGCTTGAGAACGGCCAGCAAGAGGATGGGTCTGTCACCCTGCCAGAGGTCCTTGCGCCTTATCTTGGAGGCAAAACCAAGCTGTCGGTGGATGGCACTTTGGTATAACTCGATATTTCAAGACAGGCCCGGCATTGACCGGGCCTTTTCATTCGTGGTGCTACGCAGGAAAACCGACCATTTTTTCCTGCTCTTCATCCCAAAGCTTCCAGTTAAAGCAGTCCAATGCCTCTCGCGGGGTGATTTTTCTGGAGTGCAATAGCCCTGCGTTTTCAAGTTCTTGATGGCATGTCTTTAAGTTGTAATTCGGAATCATCGGGTTGAGGTGGTGCAGATCGTGGAAACCGATATTGGCGGTAACCCAGTGAAAGGCCTTGCCGAAATCCAACACGGCGGAATTTTCCAGTGCGGCTTTTTCATGGGTTAGCTCAGGCCACCGCCCCCAATGCGCGTCTTCGAAATTGTGTTCCACATAGGGGATCACAGCGCCGAGCGAGACGCCGATCCAAATTGACAGCAACAAAACCCAGATGCCTGTTAATCCAGCAACGCCGAAGACGGCGGCGAAATAGACCAAAAGCATCAGGTTGTGGATCAGGACATCTTTGATGAACCCACCTTTGAGCGTATTTTTTGGAAACCTATGAAAAACCATGAACACCAAAAATGGCCCCACCAGAACCAGCGTGAAAGGATGTCGGTAGAGCCGATATGCCAGCCGAAACCCAAAACTTTTTTCGCGGTATTCGTTGACCGTTAAGACATTGATTTCAAAGGTATCACGATGATCCAAATCCCCGACATGGCTATGATGAAGCCCATGGTTATAGCGCCCGGTGGCGAAGGGCGTCAGGGTGAATGGAGAGAGCAGAACGCCAATCAGATCATTGATCTTCTTTGGCTTTAGAAAACAACGGTGCATGCAATCGTGTTGCAGCATATAAAGCCGCACGGCCGAAAGTCCGCAAGCAGCGGCGCAGGGCAAGACAATCCAGATGTGGTTGGCCCCGATCACAGCCGCCGTAAGGAACGCGAAATAGGCAAAAAGCGTGCCCAAAAGTTGCCCCCAGGCGGTACGGTTATCAATGTGACGGTGTTTTGAAATGATTGCTTGAAAATCCATTTGTCCCCCAAAAGTCAGACTTCACGCCATTCTTTCGGGAAACTGGTTAATCAATGGTTAGCCGCTAGCGCTGCTGTCCGAGACGCACCCGACTGGGGAAAGGGTGCGCCTCAGCTTGTGGCTGGCTTACTCGACGACCAGCGTGCCTGCCTCAATCGCGGCTTCGACCTCTTCCATCGACAGTTCACCGCTTTCATCGGTGTCCAACGCCACAAAACCCTCTTCGGTCAGGTCAGGATAGGCCGCCTGCATTTCCTCAAGGCTAAAACCACCGCTGGCGTCCATATCTTCCAGGGTGACTTCCGCAATGGCCTGTGTGGCGAGAGTTGCGATTGCCAGGGTGGATGCCAGTACAAGTTTGTTCATTTTTATCTCCATAAAAAGTGATGCGGATCGTTTCCGCGGTGTCACGATTTGCAGAGAGATCTGGGTAGAACAATCAAGATCGGCGCGCCGTGATCTTTACGGCCAAACCGTGCCAGCCGCTTGCGGATTGTCGCGCAAAACATCGGCGAAAAGACGAAAAAGTCGTTGGGGAAAATCCGCCGATAGCAAAATGCTGCCACCCAGCCGGCGAACAAAGGTCGATGGCGCAACCCATTGGCAGATAAGAAAAAACCCGCCGAGAATGGCGGGTCTTTCGAATTCACTTTTCGCGCAATGCACGGGGCTTCAGGTGCTTTTTCAAAGCGCCCGCATTCTTTTTGCGGCTGCCTTTGTAGGGGTTCTTGTCCCCCTGTCCGCGCATGAACAGGCGGATTGGCGTGCCTGGCATATCAAAGTCCTCGCGCAGACCGTTGACGAGGTAGCGGTTATAGCTTTCGGGAATCTTGTCCGGGTGAGAGCACATGACGACAAAGCCCGGCGGACGGGTTTTTGCCTGCGTCATGTAGCGCAGCTTGATGCGTTTACCCTGCGGTGCAGGTGGCGGGTGCTGTTCTAGCATGCCGATCAGCCAGCGGTTCAATTGCGCGGTTGGAATGCGGCGGTTCCAGACATCATAGGCGCGCATGATGGCGTCATGCAGCCGGTCCATACCGCGTCCGGTTTTGGCCGAGACCGTAATCAGCGGTGCGCCACGCAGCTGCGGCAGTAAACGACCGAAAGCTTCTTTAAGGTCGCGCAGTTTTTCCTGCTTGGCGTCCTCAATATCCCATTTGTTGACGGCAACGATAACCGCCCGGCCTTCGCGTTCGGCCAAATCGGCGATGCGGAGGTCCTGCTGTTCAAAGGGAATCGCGGCATCCAGCAAAACCACGACGACTTCGGCAAATTTGACAGCCCGTAAACCGTCAGAGACCGACAGCTTTTCCAGCTTGTCCTGCACTTTGGCTTTTTTGCGCATACCGGCGGTGTCAAAAATCCGCATGGGCACATCGTTCCATACAGTGCGTGTGGAAATTGCGTCGCGGGTGATCCCGGCTTCGGGGCCGGTCAGCATTTTGTCTTCGCCGAGGATTTGGTTGATCAGCGTCGATTTACCTGCATTCGGACGCCCGACAACTGCGATCTGCAGGGGTTTCTCTTGCGTTGGAACGGGCACATAATCTTCGTCTTCGTCGAAATCTTCGTCCACGGTCACATCGACGACAGGCGCGTTGGCCTTAGCGATTTCGGCAAATTTCTCTTCGATGGGCAGAAGCTGCCCATAAAGGTCGTTCAGACCTTCACCATGTTCTGCAGACAGGCGGATCGGTTCCCCAAGGCCCAAGGAATAGGCTTCGATCACGCCGGCATCCGCCGCAGCGCCTTCGCCTTTGTTGGCCGCTAGGATCACATGTGCAGAACGTTTGCGTAGGATTTCTGCAAAAATCAGGTCCGTTGGGGTCACTCCAGCGCGCGCGTCAATCATAAAGAGGCACACGTCCGCCATATCCACCGCACGTTCGGTCAGCCGCCGCATGCGCCCTTGCAGGGAGTCATCCGTCGCGTCCTCAAGCCCAGCGGTGTCGATAACAGTAAAGCGCATATCCCCAAGGCGCGCCTCACCTTCGCGCAGGTCGCGCGTCACACCGGGCTGGTCATCGACCAGCGCGAGCTTCTTGCCCACAAGGCGGTTAAATAGCGTGGATTTGCCCACGTTCGGGCGGCCCACAATAGCGAGTGTGAAACTCATCGGTCCTCTCCAGAGAGTCTGAAGGTGCCGCCATACAGCAGTTTTAGGTCAACGAAAAGCGAGTAGTTCGCCCTTTTTGTTGACGACATACAGCGTGCCACCTGCAACGACTGGGTTGGAGGCAGCGCCATGCGGCAGGGCCTCTGATCGCAGCAGATCACCGGACGCGGGGTCATAGGCATTCAGGGTTCCTGCAGAGGACGCGATCCATAGCACCCCACCGGCCAGAACCGGGCCGTATTGACCATAGCGGCGCACTTGGCGGCGTGGTCTTTCTTTGACGAAGTCAGGCAGGCGTTTGCCCCAGATGACCTCTCCGGTCGCGGCAGAGACGCGCAACAACTGGTTCTGCTCATTCACAAGAAAGAGGGAATCGCCCGCTGGCCATACCGGGCTTAGCGCGCCCTGTTCGATGGTCCAGTTGCGGGTGCCCGTGTCGGCATCCAAAGACACCAGACGACCAGAGTGATTGGCGACATAGATGGTATTGCCAACTACTACCGGATCGCCAGAGATATCGCTGATTGATGACAGCGCACGGCCAACGCGGCCCCCCTGCACGCCCGCATCCCAGAAGCGCAGCCCACCTTTGCGGAAGGCGGCTTGCACCTCACCAGAGCCAAAACCAAAGATCACGAATTTGTCCGTCACCGAGGGTGCCGAGGGCACCATCAGGTTGTTTACATCCGGCGTCGACGACAACTGCCATTCAATGCGGCCCGTCTCTGTGTCAAGCGCCCAAGCGAGGTCATCGCCGGAAATCACATAGACCAGCCCGCCATAAACCGTTGGCGCACCGCTGCCGGTCGCGCCAAGACGCTGTTCCCACAGCAAGGCCCCGGTTGCCGGATCAAAGGCCGACAAGCGACCAAAGCCGTTGCTGACAAAGAGTTTGCCTTCGCCCACGGCCAAACCACCCCCCGATGCCTCGGACGATTTGTCGCCTGCGGGGGTCATGTCATGCGCCCAAAGGCGCTGCCCCTCTGTGCCGGTTGCGGTCAGCTGCGCCTCGCTGTCGATAGTGAAAATGCGGCCGTCAAAGACTACAGGGTCTGTGGCAATGCGCTGACGACGCCCATCGCCTGCACCGATGTTGGCGGTCCATGCCAAAGCTGGTGCGGTGGAAAGCGCCGGGTGCGCGGTGCGGTATTTCTGCGTTCCGTGGCGGTGCGTCCAATTCGCGTTGCGCGTCTGCGCTGCCAATCGAATGGAGCGCGACTCAGATGGAAGTTCAACCTGCGGCGGCTCGCCCCGCAACTCCTGCCGGTCGCCCTGCAAGATGACTTCGCGCTCAGCACATCCGCCGACCAAACCCGCGACAACTGCCGCCATAAGCCATTTCCGATGTGCCACTGCCCTGCCCTCCGGTTCTGTCGTGATTACTGCGTGTTACGCAGTGTTGGCAGGGTTTCGGGCTCCCCGCCTAGGGCCACAATCAACTGAGACGCGCGTTGACGCAAGCCTGCCGTCGCTTCTGCATCCTGAATAAGAGCCTGCAGACGGTCGATTGCCGCGTCTGCATTACCGGTTTCGACCTCTAGCAGGGCCAGTTGCTCTGCGGCGAGCAGCGCCAAAGGCGCACCCGGTTGCGCCAAGGTTTCTAGTCGTGTGCGGCGCTCGTCTGCCGGAATGCTGTCAGCGCCCAGCATCACCGCCTTAAGTTCCGCGAGTTCGCGATAGATCGGCGCGGTCTCTCCGGTAACAGTCCCGTCTTTCAGAAGAACCTCTGCTGCGGCATCGGCATTGCCGGCCACAACCTGCTCTGCACCCAGTAGGAATTGGCGCACAACCTCGGCTTCGTCAGATTGCAACTCTGCGCCTTCCAGCGCGGTGATGCGATCATGGGCCTCATCCACGTTCAACGCGTTGAGCAGCGCATCGCCTGTTGCCTGCGCCGCCGCTGTGGCTTGCGCTTTGCGATATTCGTTGACGCTTGCGCCGCCCACGATCAAGATCACCGCAGCAATCGCAATCCATCCGTATTTGCGGAATACGCGATACAGTTGGTCGCGGCGCACCTCTTCGGAAACTTCATCAATAAAGCTGTCAGTATTGCTCACGGTCACTTCCCCAATATTTCCCGACACTCTTAACGCGTCGGTTTGCCACTGCCAAGTGCAAGCGGGATGGATGGCGAATGCTTGCGATTTCGCAACATTCTAACTAAACTAAACCGGACGGTTCAGAAAATTCGCCTGCCAATATTGTAATTTCCGTGCGGGTGTCTAACTGCAACACAAACGCGTGAATACAGGGTAGAGAACGATGCGGATTGTTCCAATAGTCATAGCCGTAATTGTGACGGCTGTTATGTACTTTTTTGTGATTGAACGGGACACTCTGCTGGCGTTTGCCGCAGCCGACGATGCATCAACCGAGGTCGCGGCACCTGAGGTCGCGGCAGAAGAAGCCGCCGCCCCTGCCAACAATGTGGTGCGTGTGGTGGCCGTAAAATCGACCGCACGTGTGATCGACAGCGCCGTAATTGTACGCGGGGAAACTGAAGCAGAGCGCCAGATTGATGTTTTGGCCGAAACCTCGGGCCTCGTCACCTCGCAACCCCTGCGCAAAGGCTCGTTTGTTGAAGAAGGCCAAGTGATCTGCGAGATCGACCCTGGTACGCGCCAATCCTCATTGGCAGAGGCAGAGGCCCGCCTGATTGAAGCCTACGCAGGTGTGCCAGCGGCAGAAGCCCGTTTGCAGGAGGCCAAAGCGCGCCTGCAGGAAGCTCAGATCAACGACAATGCGGCGTCAAAGCTTTCAAAAGACGGATTTGCTTCGGACACGCGTGTGGCCTCTGCACAGGCTTCGGTACGCGCCGCTGAAGCCGCGGTTGCAGCCGCAACATCAGGGATCGACAGCGCGCAAGCCGCCATTGAGGCTGCTGAAGCGCGTGTGGCCTCTGCGAAAAAGGAAATCGATCGCCTGACCGTGCGCGCGCCATTTGCGGGCTTGCTTGAGGCAGACACCGCAGAGTTCGGAAGCCTGCTGCAAGCACAGGGGCCAAACGGCGCCTACTGCGCAACGATCATCCAACTTGATCCTATCAAGCTGGTCGGATTCGTTCCTGAAACAGAGGTCAATCGTGTCGAGCTTGGCGCGATGGGCGGTGCCCGGCTTGCAAGCGGCGATGAGGTTCGGGGCACGGTGACGTTCATCTCCCGTTCCGCCGACCCAGAGACGCGAACATTCCGGGTCGAGCTGACCGTACCAAACAAGGACTTGAAGGTCCGCGATGGCCAGACGGCTGAAATCATCATTGCGGCCGAAGGCAAGTCCGCACACCTGCTGCCACAATCGGTTCTGACCCTTAACGATGAGGGCAAATTGGGTGTACGTGTTGTCACCAAAGACAACACCGCAGACTTTGCCCCGGTCACCGTATTGCGCGACACCGCGCAGGGCATCTGGTTGGCAGGGCTGCCAGAGACCGCAGACGTGATCGTCATTGGTCAGGAATATGTCGTTAGTGGCGTTCCGGTCGAGGCGTCATACCAGGAGACAAACGAATGATCGGTGTTGTTGACTGGGCCGCCGCCCGAGCGCGGATGGTAATTGCTTTTATTGTATTGTCCCTGCTTGCCGGGGGCTTTGCCTATTGGAACCTGCCCAAAGAGGGCGAACCGGACATCGAAATTCCAGCACTGTTTGTGTCAGTGCCGTTCCAGGGCATCTCGGCATCGGATTCAGAGACCTTGCTGGTCAAACCGATGGAAACCGAACTGGCTGACCTTGACGGGTTGAAAAAGATGTCGTCAACCGCTGCTGAAGGCTATGCCGGTGTCGCGCTAGAGTTTGAATTCGGTTGGGACAAAACCAAAATCACGGCCGATGTGCGCGACGCTATGGGCAAGGCTGAAAGCCAGTTCCCAGACGGGGCAGATACTTACTCTGTCAATGAGATCAACTTTTCTGAGTTTCCGATCATCATTGTAAACCTCTCGGGTCGCGTTCCAGAGCGCACCATGGCCCGCGTCGCGGATGACCTGCAAGAACGGCTAGAGTCGCTCGACGCCGTTCTGGAAGCAGGTATTGCCGGCAAACGCGACGAGATGCTTGAGGTGCTGATCGATCCGCTGCGCCTTGAAAGCTACAACGTCACCGCTGGTGAATTGATCAATGTTGTGCGCAACAATAACCAACTTATTGCCGCCGGTGAGGTCGAAACCGCCAGCGGCAAATTCGCCGTGAAAATCCCCTCTAGCTTTGATGATGCGCGCGATGTCTACTCCCTGCCTGTCAAAACCAACGGTGACCGGGTGGTCACGCTGGGTGATCTGGCCGAAATCAACCTGACGTTCGAAGACCGACGCGGCACCGCTCGCTTTAACGGCATCAACACGGTTGCTCTGCAGGTGGTAAAGCGCAAAGGGTTTAACCTGATCGATACCGCCGAATTGATCAAACAGGCTGTAGACGAGGCCTCTGCCGAGTGGCCCGATGAATTAAAAGCCGCTGTCGAAGTCGGCACTTCCAATGACCAAAGCCGGATCGTCGGCTCGATGGTGGGACAGCTTGAAGGGTCAGTTCTGACGGCGATTGCGCTTGTGATGATTGTGGTTTTGGCTGCACTTGGCACGCGGGCTGCATTGCTTGTGGGCTTCGCGATCCCGACCTCGTTCCTGTTGTGTTTTGTGCTTCTGGCAGTGATGGACGTCACGATTTCGAACATCGTGATGTTTGGTCTGATCCTAGCCGTGGGGATGCTGGTCGACGGGGCGATTGTGGTTGTTGAATACGCCGACAAACGCATTGCGCAGGGTGTGGGCCCGATGCACGCCTATGTCGAGGCCGCGAAACGCATGTTCTGGCCCATCGTATCGTCTACCGCGACAACCCTTTGTGCCTTCTTGCCAATGCTGTTTTGGCCGGGCGTTCCGGGGCAGTTCATGGGCATGCTGCCGGTCACACTGATCTTTGTTCTTTCTGCATCGCTGATTGTGGCGCTGATCTACCTGCCTGTCATGGGTGGCGTATCTGGCCGCATGAGCCGCTTGTTTCACACTGCATCTGTCGCCTTGCGCAAAAAGACACCTTGGCTGGTGCGCCTGCTTTTGGTGCCCCCGTCGCTCTTTATCATATTCCTCGGCGCAATGCAGATTTTGAACCCAAGCTACCTGATGGGGGCTGCGGGCGCTGAGGGCGGGATTGCGCCATTTATCTTCGGCTTTGTGGTCTTCATGTTGGGCGCTTTCGCAGCGTCAATCACCGTTGACGCTGTCATGCTTGAACGCCGGGAACGGCGCGTCAAGGTTGGCCGAGGCCTGTCGCCCTTTGGTTGGTTCATCAAGCTGATCGCGGGCAACCCGATCATGCCGCTGGTGACCATCGCCGCTGTCGCCGGGTTTGTCGTCAGCGTCTTTATGTACTTCGGTGAAAACAACAAAGGCGTCGAGTTCTTTGTGGAATCCGAACCAGAAATGGCGCTGGTCTATGTCTTGGCGCGCGGGAACCTCTCATTAGAACAGCAAGACGCCTTGGTGCAGCAAGCCGAAGACATCGTTCTGGCTCATCCGGGCATCAAAACGGCCTTTTCCTTTGCAGGCGAAGGCGGCTTGGACAACAACACCGGTGGCGCGGCGCCTCCGAAGGACACCATCGGCCAGATTCAGATGGAAACCATACCTTGGGAGGATCGCCCAGACACAAGTGAGCCTTGGTTCACGATCCCTATCCTGGGCATCACCGTCAATCGCGCCATCAAGGCTGCGGATTTTGACGGCGATTTGATCATCGACGAACTAACAGAACAGCTGAACACCATTCCGGGGGCTAAGATTGAAATCTTGGCAGCGAACCGAGGGCCTGCCTCGGCCAAACCCGTGCACTTCCGCGTCAAAGGTGACAATTGGCAAGACCTACTGGCCGCGGCGACAACCGTGCGCGAGAAATTTGACACCACCCCCGGTCTGACCCTGATCGAAGACACCCGCCCCCTGCCCGGCATCGACTGGCAGATCGACGTGGATGTGGAAAAGGCAGGCCGCTATGGTGCCGATGTGGCAACCGTTGGGGCGATGGTGCAATTGGTCACGCGCGGCATTTTGCTTGATACTTACACCCCTGCTGGTAATGACGAAGAGATCGAAATCCGCGTGCGCCTGCCCGAACAGGACCGCGTGCTTTCGACCCTTGATACATTGAAAGTCCGCACACGCGACGGCTTGGTGCCACTGTCCAATTTCATCACCCGCCAGCCTGTTCCAAAGCTGGCAGAGATCAACCGCGTCGACCAGACCCGCGTTTTTGATGTGAAGGCGGGTGTTGAAAGCAACATGATCTTGGTTTCGAACCCCGAAACTGACGAGTTTGAACTGATCTCTGCAGACCGCTGGAAAGATGAAACGGGTCTGCAGGAAAGCTTTGAAGACCGTGGTTTCACACTGGCGTGCCTTTGACGCCAGCGATCCAGATTGAGCGCCTGACCAAATGGGCCGAGGAAACCACCCCCTTCCCGACTGGTATCGAATGGGAGTGGACCGGCGACCAAGAAGACGAAGCGGAATCGCAGGCCTTTCTTGGCAATGCTTTCCTTGGCGCGCTGGGTTTGATGTTCATTATCCTGCTGGCGCAATTCAATAGCTTCTACAATTCTGCCCTGGTTTTGCTGGCGGTTATCCTGTCGACAACTGGCGTGCTGATCGGGATGCTGGTGATGGGACAGCCTTTTTCGATCATTATGACCGGGACCGGCATCGTGGCCCTCGCCGGGATCGTGGTGAACAACAATATTGTTCTGATCGACACCTATCAGGAATACAGCCAATTCATGCCCCGGATCGAGGCCATCGTGCGCACCGCGCAGGACCGTCTGCGCCCGGTGCTGCTGACCACAATCACAACCATGGCCGGTCTGGCGCCGATGATGTTCGGGTTGAGTCTGAATTTCATCGAAGGCGGCTATTCCATCGACAGCCCCACCGCGCTCTGGTGGAAACAATTGGCGACTGCCGTGGTTTTTGGCCTTGGTATCGCAACAATGCTGACGCTGGTGTTCACACCTTCGATGCTGGCACTGCGGGTTTGGTTTTCGACCTATATGCGTTGGATTTTCCGCTTGATTGCACGTCTCACACGCGGGCGTGGCAGCCGTGCGGCGCGCGATTGGGAGTTGCGGAGATCGGCCAAAAAGATCAGATCACCAGAAATTTTGTGGGAAGAGACACCACAAATGGTTAAACCTGTCTTGACTGAACAGGAAGCTGTCAAAGCAGCCGAATAATAAACGAGTGGTTAATGACAATCGAAGAAAACCTGCGCGCCTTTATGCAGGACTATCATCGCGCAATCGCCGACAAAAACTTTGCGGCGGTTGCCGAGTTTCTGGAATTCCCCTTTGAGATCACCCTAAAGGGTGGCGAAGTTAAGCTGCGCGATACGGCAGATGTTGTCGAAGCTTTTTCGGTGATCGCCAAAGTCCATCGCGCACGGGGTGTTAAAAAGGTGCGGCGTCGTGTGCATCTTGTGCATGCCACCAGCCTGTCAGAGGCGATTGTCAGCACCGACGAGGAGGCCCTTGATGAAAAGGGCCAGCCGATTGTCACTTGGCGATCAAGCTACCTTTTGCTGAGACAGCGCGGCATCTGGCGCATTGCAGAAGCCAACGCTGTCAATCACGACGAGGTCTGGGAAAAAGTCGGGGCCACGTCGCTTCACGCGGCCTCCGCATCCTCGCTTTGCTGACGGTGCCAAAGCTGCGCATAGCGGCCATCACGCTCTAGCAGTTCACTGTGGGTGCCTTCTTCGACGATCTCACCCTTTTCAAGCACAACAATGCGGTCGGCCTCGGCAATGGTCGACAGCCGGTGCGCAATTGTGATCACCGTGCGCCCCTGCCCCGCACGCGCCAGCGCGTCTTTGATGGAGCCTTCCGTTTCCGTATCAAGCGCCGAGGTGGCCTCATCCAGCAGCAAAAGCGGTGGGTCTTTCAAAAGCGTGCGTGCAATGCCCACACGCTGCTTTTCGCCGCCTGACAGCTTCAGACCGCGTTCGCCCACTGCCGTTTCATATCCTTCCGGCAAGGATACGATGAAATCGTGGATTTGGGCTGCCTGGGCTGCTGCGATAATGTCTTCTTCGGTGGCGTCATCTCGGCCATAGGCGATGTTGTAGCGAATGGTATCGTTAAACAGCACCGTATCCTGCGGCACCACGCCGATCGCGTCATGCAGGCTTTGCTGCGTGACATCGCGCACATCCTGCCCATCGATCTTCAACGCACCGCCCTGAACATCGTAGAACCGGAACAGCAACCGCCCAATCGTGGATTTGCCGGACCCAGAGGCACCAACGATGGCCACGTTCTGCCCGGCGCCTACGGTCAGGGACACGCCTTTCAGGATCGGGCGTTCGTCATCGTAGCCAAACGAGACATTCTCTAGTTCGATTTTGCCGCCATCCACCTTCAGTTCAGCAGCATCAGGCAGGTCGGAAATCTCGGCGGGTTGACCGAGAAGGTCAAACATCTCTCCCATATCGACAAGGCTCTGGCGGATTTCGCGGTAGACCGTGCCAAGGAAGTTCAGCGGCATGGTGATCTGAATCATATAGGCGTTGACCATGACAAATTCGCCCACGGTCAGCGTGCCGTTCTCGACGCCCATCGCGGCCATGACCATGACGATCACCAAGCCAGTGGTAATAATAAAGCTTTGTCCGACGTTCAGCCCGGCAAGCGAATAGGCGGTTTTTAATGCTGCTGTTTCGTAGCCGCGCATCGAGGCATCATAACGCTGCGCCTCACGCCGCTCTGCACCAAAGTATTTGACGGTTTCAAAATTCAACAGGCTGTCGATGGCCTTCTGATTGGCATCCGTGTCCTGATCATTCATGATCCGGCGCAGTTTCACGCGCCATTCGGTGACTTTGAAAGTGAACCAGACATAGGCCGCGATGGTGACAACGATGACGGCCAGATACCAGACGTCCAACTGGAAATAGAGGATCGCCGCAATCAGCAGGAGTTCCAGCACCAAAGGCCCAATTGAAAACAGCATGAAGCGCAGAAGGAATTCGACGCCCTTCACGCCACGCTCAATAATCCGGCTGAGGCCGCCAGTTTTGCGCGTGATGTGATAGCGCATGGAAAGCCGGTGGATATGCTCGAACGTTTCAAGCGCCAGACGACGCAGTGCGCGCTGTCCTACCTTGGCAAAGACCGCGTCGCGCAGGTTTTGAAACCCCACCGACATGAACCGCGCAAATCCGTATGCTATGGTCAGCCCGACGGCCCCCAGCATGAAGATCGAAACGCCATCTTCGGCCAAAGCGTCCACTGCCATGCGATAGAGCTGCGGCGTATAGACAGCGACAGCCTTGCTAAGCAAAAGCGCAAGCATCGCAAGCATGACTCGTTGTTTGACCCAGGGCTGATCCTTGGGCCAAAGATAAGGTGCAACCCTGCGCAGAATGTCCCAACCCGACCGGTTTCTGTGCCGCGCCAATTCTTCTGGGGAGGCGGTTCGCCATTGCTGCATCGCGTGTTCCGATCCTTTGCTGCTCCGAGGTAGGAACCTATGCACCCGCAGGCGAAATGACCAGCGCCGAGGCTCCGGTTTCTTGCGCATTCCTGAAATTTGCACCGCGGTCGTCTTAATGGTCACGTCCTTCGCGGGAAATCACTCTGGCACTGTGAACACCTGCCCTGGATAGATCAGATCCGGGTCTCGGATACGGTCGCGGTTGGCTTCAAAGACTTTGACGTATTGAATGCCATCGCCATAGTTCTCACGCGCAATCGCCCAGAGGGTGTTTCCGGGCTGAACCGTCACCTGCACGATGCCGCGATCCTCTACCGCACTGGCAGCGGCGGCGAGTTCTGCCGGTGCCTCACGTTTGAACGGCGACTCGACGCGGGAAATTACAGTTCCCTCCGTCGAAAGATGGTCTGCCCGCAAGGTATAGACACCGGGGGCCACATCAGACAGTTCTGCCCACCACGTAAAGTCAGGCGCAATACGTGTCTGTGCGCGGGCGCCATTGTCGAGGTAAATTCGCACAAAGCCTGCGCCTGCTGCGCGGCCTGACATCTGCACCTCGCCGGTTTCGGAATAGGTGATGGCATCGACCGTCACCACATCAGATGGAGCGCTATCTTCGACGCCGGGTCCCTGCACCACCCGTGCGCCTTCGTCGCTTGAGATGATTACAGTCGGCGCTTGTTGCGGGGTCTCGCTGGTGTCAACGTTGGTTTCCGCTTGTGGCGCAGCCACTGGCGCAGGCGCTTCAGCGGAAGCATCGGATGTGGCGGCACTCTCTGCCAGCGATGCGATTTGTTCAGTTGCCTCGCCTATTTCAGGTGCGCTCTCCGCTTCCCCTTCAGAGGCAACAACTTCGTTTTCGTTCGGCTCGCTTTTGCCTTCGGCTTGTGGCTTCAAGCTTTCAGCCAATTTTTCCGTTACCGATGTCAGTGCCTCAGCCGCGTCTTCTGTCACAGCCTCGGCGCGTGCCACAACGGTATCGGACTCCGCCTCGGTAGCCGTTTGTTTAGGCGGCGCGGCAACCGGGGCCACAATCACGGTCTGGTTGGACGTCACTTCTTCGCCGTCGACGTCCTGCACAAGGCTCAGGACACGCGGCGCGTCGCTTGGGGGGATTGTCACCAGCCCGGCGAAGCCACCATCAGAACCAGCCTGCGCCGTAGCGACTTCTTCTCCATCAAGCAGAATTTTCACGTCACCGCCGTTGGCGACCCCTGCCCCGGCAATAACGGCACTCCCGTCTTTTTCGACCCGGACGATATCAAAACTTGGACGGCTGTTGTCGGTACTCGCGGGTGTCGAAGGCTCTGCAACCACGGCAGACTCATGGTTCTCTACACCCTCGTCAGTGGTCGCCGGGGTTTCATCTGCTGCAACGGGTGCGGCCTCGGCTGTCTCTGATGGGCTTGTCTCGCGTTCAACCGGAGCCGCGGTGACTTCGACCTCGCTTTGCGCGACGTCGACAGGCGTAGGCACATCCCGATCAAACAGCCCCAATGCCATCGCCGCAACAATCGCAGCCGCAAGCGCAATCGCGCCGGCAATCAACGTGTTTCCCGACAAAAAAGTGGTGTTTTTGCGCATGGCTGCCCCTTCCCCAGTCTTTGGCAGTCGTCTTGGTTGAGCGACAGTAGCAACTTGGATAACCATGGTCAAAACAGCATTGATTCAGCAGGAGTTTTTTATGGCAACGCTTTCCGTCTGTGTGTTTTGCGGCTCTCGTTCCGGGGTGGACCCTGCTTATCAAGAGGCCGCGCTGGCGCTGGGTCAGGCGATTGCCGCCGAAGGTTGGCGTCTGGTCTATGGCGCGGGTGATATCGGGTTGATGGGGGCTGTCGCCAATGCCACGCAAGCCGCAGGTGGTGAAACTTTCGGTGTCATTCCCACGCATTTGCTGAAACATGAGGTTGGCAAGACAGACCTGACCCGATTTATCGTCACAGAAAACATGCACGAGCGCAAAAAGGTCATGTTTATGAACTGTGACGCTGTCGTGGTTCTACCGGGCGGCGCAGGGTCACTGGATGAGTTCTTTGAGGTCCTGACTTGGAGGCAGCTTGCGCTGCACGACAAACCCATCGTTCTGTTGAACATCAACGGCTACTGGGACCCGCTGATTGCGCTGGTGGATCACGTGATCGATCAAGGCTTTGCGGATGCGTCGTTGCGCGACTTCATCAGTATCGAGGCAGACGTCAATTCCGCAATCTCTAAGATTTCAGCTTTAGAATAGCCGCGCCTAATGCACTGTTTTGGAGGCGGTCATTGTCTCCATCAAGCGGTTCTCAGGGCTGCTTTCAAACATGGTTCCGACCGTTCGAAATACCGACAGGCGATCCAGCAGCTCAGCGTTAGAAGACACGCCAACCTTTTCATAGATCATCTGGATCTGATTGCGCACGGTCTTGGGCGAACGCTGCGCGGTTTCCGCGATTGTTGCAACACTCTGCCCCAAGAGCAGAGATTTGCAGACTTGGGCCTCCCGCGCACTTAGGTCAAAGACATCCTCAAGCAGCGCAGTATTCACCGCATCATGCACGGACTGACCAACAAAAATCGCAAACATTTGTTCTTCGTCCAAGAGATGGCGATCAATCGCGCTTGCATCGCGCATCGATGGACGAAACGGCGAAATCGCAAGCATCAGAGGGGATTCATGGGTATGAACCTTTAGCCCACTTTGCACGAGGTCACGGCTCGTCTGAGAAATCTTGTGGTAAAGGTCAGCAGTGTCGTAGGTGTTTGACAATGTCAAAGCCCCGTCGCGCGCGACTTTGAAGGGATCGCCGCGACTTAGGATTTGGCGTCCAGCCGTATTACCAAACAAGTATTTGCCTTTCACATCCGTCACCAACATCGGCAGGATAATCCCGTCGAAAAAGCCGCTAAAGGCTTCGGTCGCACGTTTGGCCAAGGCCAATGCGCGGGCCAGTTGACTGGCGCGTACCGCATGCGGCGCCAAGAGCTTTAGCACCTTAAAGAGCGGATCATGCACCTCTGCTTCTCTCTTGGGGTCAGCGGGCAGTGGGAACCCGAGAAAGGCCCCCTTTTCGCCATTGTGGTCGACTTTCAGGTGCAAAGAGTTTCGATACCCCGAGGGCTTCAGAAAATCCGTGTAGCAGCGCGAATTCAACAATTGTGCTTCCGGGAAGAACCGTTTTGTCCTGACGACAAACCCGTTTGGTGTGCGCTTGACCACCTCGGCGATAGTCTCACCAAAGTTATTTTTCATGTTAAATTCAAAGGGTGACGGAAAAATGGGGGTCTGCCCGGCGTTCACATATTCGGGCAACATCGTATCGCCGTCGTATCCCCATGCCAAAGCCCCGACACCGGGAAACATGGCGCGGAGTTTTGTCAGCAGCGTTTTCCACTGCACCTCTTCGAAGGCCGAGTCGTAAACGACGCCGATAAGCTCGGAGAGGTCTTCTGGTGTGAAAGATGGCTTGCCCATATACGCATTCTACACCACGCCAGCCAAATCTCATGGGTAAAATTACCCAAGCCCATTTGGGATGTCTTGCTCATGCGTTACTTGATCTGGGCGGCGATACTCATGGTCAATGATCACGAGGAGATACCAGCATGACCGCACCAGCCCATCGTTCAGAAGAAATTCGCCCGTTCCTGACCGCCTCACGTCGCGCAAATGGGCAACGTCGCGGTCGCCATAGCATTCTTGGCCTTGGTCTGTCGCTGCGCTCCTTCGCGAAACGTTGGTTTGGTCTGCCCAACATCATGCCCGGCGCCTGGTACCTTTGATGTCAGGGCTGATGGCTTACATTGAGTAGCCCATAAAACGAAAAACGCCCTCTCGGGTGAGAGGGCGCAATATTTCTCAGATCAATTTAGAGATCACAGGCGGGATGCAACGTTTTCCCAGTTGACCAGATTGTCGAGGAAGTTGGTCAGATACGCAGGGCGTTTGTTGCGGAAGTCGATGTAGTAGGAGTGTTCCCAAACGTCGCAGCCCAGCAGCGCAGTTTGACCGAAGCACAGTGGGTTCACACCGTTTTCAGTTTTGGTCACTTTCAGGCCGCCATCGCTATCTTTGACAAGCCATGCCCAGCCGGAGCCGAACTGACCTGCGCCTGCGGCGGAGAATTGGGATTTGAATTCGTCAACGGAACCAAAAGATTCTACGATAGCTTTTTCCAGTTCGGATGGCATCGCGGTTTTGTTCGGACCCATCATTTCCCAGAACTGGTTGTGGTTCCACAGCTGAGAGATGTTGTTGAAGATACCGTTTTGCGCAACGGCACCGGCGTTGTAGGTGCCGACGATGATCTCTTCGAGGGATTTACCTTCCCACTCTGTGCCAGCAATTGCGGCGTTGCCGTTGGTCACATAAGCATTGTGGTGCAGGTCGTGGTGGTATTCCAGCGTCTCTGCGGACATGCCGTGTGCCGCCAGGGCGTCGTGTGCGTAAGGAAGATCAGGAAGTTCAAAAGCCATGGTGGCCTCCATGTTGGTTCGTGCGGTCTCTCTAGGGACAGATGTGAGATTTTGGGCCAGAAGGTCAAGGTCAAGTCCGACGATATTGCTCGGTTTTTTGGAATATCTTTGGAAAGCGCGTGTATCTGACCCACTTCGCATGGGATGAGGCGCAAATTCGCAAGGCGCTTCAGAAGATACAAATCTGTCCATTTTAAATTGAGGTTCGCGTGTGCTCCGGATGGGGATGTCAGGCCTGCGCGCATTTGGCCCTGATTGAAGCCTTTCCGTTGGCTCCGTCAGGGGCTACATCTGTGCGGACGGCAAATCGACACCATGGTGTTTTGAAATGGTATTTTGGATCACAGCGACCGGGCTCACGCTGATCACCGGGCTATTCTTATGGCTCGCGCTGACTCGTGGGCGCAGCACAGCGGTGTCACCTGCGGCTTATGACCTGCAGGTCTATCGCGATCAGCTGAGCGAGGTGGATCGCGACCTCGCACGCGGTGTGATTTCCGCAGAAGACGCCGAGCGCGTGCGCACCGAAGTGTCGCGCCGTATTCTGACAGCAGATGCACAGGTGCAGGCCGAAGCGGATGGCGCACAGCAGCGTGACCCCAAAACGGTCGGTGTTGCTGTTGTTGTTGCAGTTTTCCTTCTGGGAGGCGCGGCTGCGCTCTACGTCAATCTGGGGAACCCCGGCTATCCCGATCTTGAACTGCAAGACCGGGTTGAGAACGCACGGCAGATGTTGCAAGAGCGACCCACGCAGGCCGCCTTTGAAGCACAGTTGCCTGAACGCCCCGTCCCGGAAGCAGATCCCGAGTTCCTGAAATTGGTCGCAGACCTGCGCATAGCTGTCGCGGACCGCCCGGACGACATGCGCGGGCTGGAACTCTTGGTGCGCAACGAGGCAACGCTGCAGAACTACGGCGCAGCCTATCGCGCGCAGGCGCAGTTAATTGCGCTCAAAGGCGAAAGCGCCACCAGTTTTGACTACACGCAGCTCGCTGATCTGATGATCCGCGCCGCTCAGGGCTATGTCTCGCCTGAGGCTGACAGCGCATTGCGCGACGCGCTTGCCCGTGATCCAAACAACGGATTTGCGCGCTATTACACGGGTCTTATGCTCAGCCAAACTGGCCGCCCAGACATGACCTTCCGCATCTGGCGTGATCTACTAGAGGCTGGCCCCGAAGCCGCGCCTTGGATTGCACCTATTCGCGCGCGCATCAGTGACTTGGCATGGTTTGCCGGGATCGACTACACCCCGCCTGCCCCGCGCGGCCCAACGGTTTACGACATCAACGCCGCGCAAGATTTAAGCGAAGAAGACCGAGGCGCGATGATCAACGCCATGGTGGCTGGATTGGCGGACCGTCTGGCAACCGAAGGCGGCGCGCCCGAAGAATGGGCGCAGTTGATTACAGCCTATGGTGTGCTGGGCGATCTGGACAAAGCGCAAGTGGTTTGGGATGAGGCGCAAGAGGTCTTTGAGACCACACCAGAGGCTTTGGCCCCGATCGCCAACGCTGCCCGCGCTGCAGGACTGACGGAATGACGCAAAAGATTTTTGACGACATCGAAGCCAATGCGGCAGAGATCCCGCAGATGCAGGCGCTGGCCGGGCTCGATCTGGGCACCAAAACCATTGGTGTTGCCATCTCGGACAGTTTTCAGTCGATTGCGTCCCCATTGCACACGATCAAGCGCAAGAAGTTCACGCAGGATGCTGCGCAGTTGTTGGAGATCATCAAAGAGCGCAACATCGGTGCTTTGATCCTCGGCCTGCCGCTAAACATGGACGGCAGCGAAGGCCCCCGCGTGCAATCAACCCGCGCTTTTGCGCGCAATCTTGCGCAGCTGACCCCCCTGCCGATCTTCTTCTGGGACGAACGATTGTCGACTGTTGCCGCTGAAAGAGTGCTGCTTGAGGCGGATACCAGCAGAAAACGTCGCTCTGAAGTCATTGATCACGTGGCCGCCGGGTATATCTTACAAGGAGCGCTGGATCGTCTGGCGCATCTTCGGCGCAAGCCCTGACCGGCCAAGATGGTGTGAGCAACATGATCAACGACCCGAAAACACCTGTTTGGCAACGCGCCGAAATCGCCTCGCCCTGCGTGCAGGTCTGCGTCATCCATCCGCGTGAACGCATCTGCACCGGCTGTTTTCGCACCATTGATGAGATCACCCAATGGAGCCAATTGTCCGACGCGGAACGCGATGCGTTGATGGGCGAACTGCCAGAGCGCGAAGGATTGCTGAAAAAGCGCAAAGGCGGGCGCAGGGCCCGCCAATTGTCAACATAGAATAGTCTGTCGCGTCAACCTCCCCTCGTTTCTGGTCACGAGGCAGATGCCGAAACTTTCGCAGCAGCTTACGCGGCTTCTTCGAGGACTGTGATGTCCTCCAGCCCGATAGCACCATAGGCGCCCGCAACTTGTGCGACCATCACACCATCAACAAAGACCTGCGCTGTGCCGTCGCTGCTTGGGCTTTCAGAGATCGACACCAGCCCCGGCGCGCCGCTGTCCACAACGATGGTCAGCATGTCTTCGCCATCTTCCCAGTCATTGATCTGCGGCGCGTCTCCGCCAGAAACATAGGTCCCCGTCAGGAAATTATCTGCGCCCTCGTCTCCGTAGGCGACATCACCAGATCCGATGATCAAAAGGTCATCCCCTTCACCGCCGCGCAGCGTGTCGTTGTCGAATTCATCATCCATGACCATGCCTTGGGCGTCCAAATTGACTCCCAATAGAATGTCATCACCATCTTGACCAAGAAGCGTGTCCTCTCCGTACCATCCCTCGATAAGATCATCCCCATCGCCGCCAAACACACGGTCATCGCCTGCGCCAGTCGCAATAATATCGTCGCCGTCATTGCCCCAGATGCGATCATCGCCAAAGCCACCAAGTATCGAGTCGTCTCCGGTGCCGCCCCCAAGGGTATCGTCGCCAGACCCACCATCGATTAAATCATCCCCGCCATCGCCAAGGACGGTGTCGTCACCTCCTAAGCCTTGAAGCAAGTCATCGCCGGAGCCACCCACAATGGCTTCGTCCTGGTCCGTGCCGGTGATTTCGACATCATCGTCGGCATCATGATCGCTTGTAAAAACACCCGCTGCAGCCAAACCCGCAGCAAAAAGGCCAAAAAGAAACAGCGCTTCCATTGAAAGTCATTCCAGTCAAAATCGTAGTCCCAAGCAGAATTAGGCAACTTTGAGGCGAAACTAAAGTTAATTTTTGGTTAGTTTCCAGCGCGGAAACAGTCGCTGGATTTTGGGCGTTTTGATGAAGCGCCGGTCGGAATAGACCGCTTAGCCCCAAATCGCCTTGCGTAGCATATTGAGTGCGATCAGCGTCAGAAACAGGCCAAAGACACGTTTCAGCGGTTTGGCGTCCATGCTGTGGGCCAGCTTCACACCCCATGGAGCCGTGAGCAGCGTCATCACGATCACCAGACCAAACGCGACGAGGTTCACCGCTCCGATGGAAAATGCAGGGCGTTGGCTGTCGGGAATGTCGACCAGCAAGAACCCAATGACACCGGGCACCGCGATAATCACGCCAAAGCCCGCTGCCGTCGCAACCGCGCGATGAATGGGGGTGTTATAAAGGCTCATCAAAGGCACACCAAAGCTGCCGCCACCGATGCCCATCAGAACCGACAAAAAGCCCACCATTGGGCCAAGCGCAATGCGTTTTCCGCCGGTCGGCATAGCCTCTCCCAGCCGCCAGTCAGAGCGCCCAAGCCCCATGTAAATGCCAACAACGATACCCAAGAGACCAAAGATGGCTTGCAAAACGTCCGATCGCAGCTGTGCCGCAATCGTCACGCCAATTGCCGCGCCCACCGCGATGGTCGGCCCCCAGTTGCGTAGAATCTCCCAATCGACAGCGCCTTTTTTATTGTGTCCCAAGACCGACCGCACCGAGGTTACGATGATCGTGGCCAAAGACGTGCCCAGACACAGCTGCATCAATTGCGGACCGTCAAATCCAAGCGTTTGAAAGGCATAGAAGAACGCTGGAACAAGGACGATACCGCCGCCGACACCCAGAAGGCCCGCAAGCACACCCGCGACGCCCCCGATCACGATCAGCACAAGCGCCATTTGCAGCAAAAGCCATGTGTCCATCATTGTTCCTACTCTGCCGCCTGCGTACCGGAATGGGCTTGCACGTGGGCTAGCGCCTCTAGCAGCAACTCAGGCCCAACGCCGGGCTTGCTCGCGTTTTCCGACAAGACCCGCCGCCAAGCGCGCGCGCCGGGTTTGCCGGTGAAAAGCCCCAGCATATGGCGGGTGATCTGGTTAAGCTTACCGCCCGATGTCAGGTGAGACTCGATATACGGCAGCATTGCATGCACCGCGCCGACAGCCGTTGTGGCACTTGCCTCATTGCCGTAAATCAAGCGATCCGCGTCTAACAAAACTGACGCCGGATCATGGTAGGCCGCCCGCCCAATCATTACGCCGTCAAGCCCGCGCTCAAGATGCGGCAGTGCCTCGGCCAGGGTGGCAATGCCCCCATTTATCGAGATATGAAGCTCTGGAAACTCTGCCTTCATGCGATGCACAAGGTCATAGTCCAGCGGTGGAATATCGCGGTTTTCCTTGGGCGACAGCCCCTTGAGCCAAGCATTGCGCGCATGCAGCGTGAAGCGTGAAATGCCTGTGGCAGCAACCGTTTCAAGAAAACGCGGCAAAGTCTCTGACGCGACCTGATCGTCAACGCCCAACCGGCATTTTACCGTGACCTCGACGTCTGTGGCATCTTGCATGGCTTTCACACAATCCGCGACAAGCTGCGGCTGCTTCATCAGGATCGCACCAAAGGTGCCGGATTGCACACGATCAGACGGGCAGCCGACGTTCAGGTTGATCTCGTCATATCCGGCGGCCGCACCCAGTTTTGTTGCCTGCGCCAGTTCAGCGGGGTCAGACCCACCGAGTTGCAACGCGATGGGATGCTCCTCTGGCGAATACGCCAACAAATGCACTGCGCCACCGCGTACCAATGCGGGCGCCGTGACCATTTCGGTATAAAGCAACGTCTCTTTGGACAGCAGGCGATGAAAATACCGACAATGACGATCCGTCCAGTCCATCATAGGTGCAACAGATAGGCGCGCGGCTTTGCGAATGTTGGACGGCTCGGGCTGTGTCACCGGGTCAAACTCATGTGGTTGCAAGCAAAAAACAGATAGCGTGTCTGCCCCCATATGCCAATCTTCGCCCCGACGCAAATATTGCCGGGACCTTCCCCGACAGCAAAGCCTTGCTTGCCACGCCGGGGGCGAAAAGCTAGGTTGCCGGGCAATCGACAGGCAGAGCAGCGGACATCCTGATGAGTATTAGTTTCATTCCCGGCGCGGACACGCAACGCGCCTTCCGCGATGCTTTGGGCTGTTTTGCCACCGGCGTTACCATCGTCAGCGCCCGTACCGAAAGCGGGCCAATTGGGATGACGGCGAATTCCTTTACATCTCTGTCACTTGATCCGCCGCTGATCCTTTGGTCACCAGCCAAATCATCCGACCGATTCACGCATTTCACCGAAGCCAAAGAATTTGCCATCCAGGTGCTGCGCGATGATCAGCAGGCTTTGGCGCAGGGCTTTGCGCGACAGGGTGACCTGTTTGATGCGCGCTGGCACGACAATGATTTTGGCGTGCCTGTGCTGTCTGATTGCCTCTGCGCCTTTGAATGCCAGACCGTTGCACAGCATGACGCAGGCGATCACGTGATTCTTGTGGGCCAAGTCACCAAGGCCCACATCTATTCTGGAAAACCCCTTGTCTTCGCCAAAGGCGCCTTTGGTGGGTTCACCGCAGGCTGAACCGCCCGTTATGCCAGCGCCGTGACCTCGATTTCGATCCGGTATTTCGGGTCGATCAGGCCACATTCGATCATCGTCGCCGCCGGAGGATTGTCGCCAAAGGCTTCTGCAAGGATAGGCCAGCAGGGTTCAAACTCTGCGCGGTCTTCGAGGTAGTAGTTCACGCGCACCACTTTTGAGAGGTCGCTCCCCGCCTTTTCCAAAGCGCCCTTGATTGTCTCAAGCGCCGATTGACACTGCTCGGTTACGGTTTCGCCCTGCCCCACGGTGCCCGCGACATGCACAAAGCCGCCTGCGACCACAGCGCGGCAATAGCCGATCTTGGCTTCGAACTCACCACCAGAGAAAATACGTTCAATCATCTTTTCTGTCCTCACGTAAAAACGGCGCGGTGAGTACCGCGCCGTCAGATAGATCATATTGTGGAATTAGCCTGCCGAAGCGGGCTCTTTTTCAGCATCCGCGTGGATCATCAATGGCGCGGCGTCAGATGTCACCGCTTCTTCATTCACGACCACTTCGGTCACGCTGTCCATGCCCGGAAGGTCAAACATCGTATCCAGCAGGATGTCCTCTAGGATCGAGCGCAGACCCCGCGCACCGGTTTTGCGTTCAATCGCGCGTTTAGCGATGGCTTTCAGCGCGTCTTCGGTAAAGCTCAGTTCGGTGTCTTCCAACTCAAACAGTCGCTGGTACTGTTTGACCAAGGCATTCTTTGGCTGGGTCAGGATGGTGACCAGCGCGTCCTCGTCGAGGTCTTCAAGGGTTGCCAACACCGGCAGACGGCCGACGAATTCAGGGATCAGGCCGAATTTCAGCAGATCCTCTGGCTCCAATTCCTGGAAGATTTCGCCAACGCCACGTTCGTCGTTGTCCCTCACATCTGCACCAAAGCCCATGGCAGAGCCTTTGCCGCGTTGCGCAATGATCTTGTCCAGACCAGCAAACGCGCCGCCGCAGATAAACAGGATATTCGTTGTGTCGACCTGCAAGAATTCCTGCTGTGGGTGTTTGCGCCCGCCTTGCGGCGGCACAGAGGCCACAGTGCCTTCCATCAGCTTCAACAGCGCCTGTTGCACGCCCTCGCCCGATACATCGCGAGTGATGGATGGGTTTTCGGACTTGCGGGTGATCTTGTCGACCTCGTCGATATAGACGATACCGCGCTGCGCGCGTTCGACGTTGTATTCCGACGCCTGCAGCAGCTTGAGGATGATGTTCTCGACGTCCTCACCCACATAACCGGCTTCGGTCAGCGTGGTGGCATCGGCCATCGTGAAAGGCACATCCAATATGCGCGCCAGTGTCTGGGCCAGCAACGTCTTACCGCAGCCTGTTGGACCCATCAGCAGGATATTGGACTTTTGCAGTTCAATATCCCCCGCCTTCTGCGCATGGTTCAGACGTTTGTAGTGGTTGTGCACGGCCACAGACAAAACCCGCTTTGCGACCGCTTGGCCAATCACGTAGTCATCCAGAACTTCGCAGATTTCCTTGGGAGTTGGCACACCATCAGAAGATTTCAGGCCGGTTGCCTTGGTCTCTTCGCGGATGATGTCCATACAAAGTTCAACGCATTCATCACAGATGAACACGGTTGGCCCCGCGATCAGTTTACGGACCTCATGTTGGCTTTTACCGCAGAAGCTGCAGTAAAGGGTGTTCTTGCTATCACCGCCGGAATTCGTCGCCATAGTCTACCTTTCAGGCCCCATATATTTGCGCAGGATGCTTCTGCATCGCAAACTTTTGCGCGTTTCGCCCAGCTTAGGGCAGCGCCTTGGCGCATACAATCTCAAATTGACCCGCCACCAGCAGAGTGAAAGCCGATGGCGAAATCTTGATCACTCTCGCAGCTTACGCCGCGTCGTCGCCCTTGGTGCGGTTCTCGACGATCTCATCCAGATGCCCCCATTCCTTGGCTTCTTTCGGAGTCATCCATGTGTCGCGATCCAGCGCTTTTTGAACCGTGTCATAGTCCTGACCGGCGTGTTTGACATACAGCTGGTAGATGCGTTCGCGTGTGCGCTCAATGTGGCGCGCCGAAATCAGCATGTCGGTCGCCATACCTTGCGAGCCGCCAGACGGCTGGTGCACCATGACCTCAGAGTTTGGCAGCGCAAACCGCATGCCCTTTTCACCACCAATGGCAATCACTGAGCCCATCGAGGCCGCCATGCCGCAGATCAAGGTCGAAACCTTCGGTTTGATGTATTGCATCGTGTCATAGATCGAGAATCCAGCCGTCACCTCCCCACCGGGGGAGTTGATATACATGCTGATTTCTTTGGATGGGTTTTCCGCCTCTAGGTGCAATAGCTGCGCGACGATCAGTTGGCTCATGCCGCTGTGGACCGGACCATTCACAAAAATGATGCGTTCTTTCAGCAGGCGAGAGAAAATATCATAGGCCCGCTCACCCCGGCTGGTTTGCTCCACCACCATCGGAACGAGGTTCATATATGTCTCAATCGGGTCTTTCATGGTCGCCTGCCTCTTTGCTGTGTCGCACCGTGACGATCAGTGCCTAACAGGAGTCTTAGTATCGCGCAGAGGGACCTGCAAGAGCACCTTTGAAAATGCACGCGCAGCTGTTCGCATTGACCGCCCCCCTTGTGCAAAATTGCATAGCCATTGGGCTTTCAAATCAACCCGTCGCTTCACTATGATGGCGGACAAACGAAGGGGACCACCGAATGCGCGACTTTGATGAACTTTTCACGATTGCCGCAGTCCGCAAGGGCGGGCCAGAGGCGTTGGAAGCCATGTTGCCAACCCCGCTCAGTGCTGCAGAGCTTGCTGCCATCCCAGAGGACCGCTGGCTGGCCCAATTCACCAAGTCGATCTTTCAGGCCGGTTTCAACTGGAAGGTCATCGAAAACAAATGGCCAGGTTTTGAAGAAGCTTTTCACGGCTTTGACGTGAACCGATGTGCATTTCTGAACGATGAAGAGTTCGATGCGCTTCTTTCCAACGCGGCGGTTGTGCGCAACGGCATGAAGTTAAGAACCGTGATCGACAATGCCATGTTCATTCAAGACCTGCGTGATGACGGCGGCATCGGCAAAGTGATCGGCAACTGGCCTGCGACGGATTTCATCGGCCTGCTTGACCTGCTGAAAAAGCGCGCGTCTCGGCTGGGGGGGATGTCCGCAGCTTACAGCCTTCGGTTCATGGGTGTGGATAGTTTCATTCTCTCACAAGACGTTACGGCACGTTTGATCGCGGAAGGTGTGATTGATAAACCTGCAACATCAAAGACCGCACAGAAGGCCGTCCAATCTGCGTTCAATACCTGGATGGATCAGTCTGGGCGGGGCCTGTCGCAGATCAGTCGCGTGTTGGCCCTGAGCGTATAAACAAGCCCTAAGCCGGAGAATATCATGCCACAAACCACTCTCTACGCGCTGGTGATGCTGGCCGCCGGCGTTGGAATCCCACTGCTTGCGGTGCTGAACGCGGGCCTTGGTAAATCGCTCGACTCCCCCGTTGCGGCATCCGCCGTGCTGTTCTGCGTGGCGCTGGTGTTGGCTTGGGGCGCGCTTTTCCTGTCTGGGGACTTGCCGAAGTTGGCCAGAGTGTCAGACGCCCCTAAACCTTTCCTTTTTGCGGGGGTCTTCGTGGCTTTCTACGTCCTATCGGTCACGTTCATTGCCCCAAAATTCGGCGTCGGCAATGCCATATTCTTTGTGCTGATTGGGCAAATGATCTCTGCCGCCGCGATTGACCATTTCGGACTTTTCGGAGCGAATATTTCCCCGCTGACTTTAACCCGTGCCGCCGGGCTTGGGTTGATGGCGGCGGGCGTCTGGTTGACACAGGTGGCTTAAGGGCCGCTAGGTCAACACCCCCTCCTGCATATGCACCACGCGGTCCATCCGTGCGGCAAGCTCTAGGTTATGGGTCGCGATAACAGCGGCCATCCCAGTGCCGCGCACCAAGGCCATCAAAGCTTCAAAAACCTTGTCCGACGTGCCCGGATCAAGGTTCCCGGTTGGCTCATCCGCCAAAAGCAGCTTCGGCGCATTTGCCAGCGCACGGCAAAAGGCGACACGTTGTTGTTCTCCGCCTGACAACGCGGCTGGCCTATGATCCGCGCGCTCTGCGACGCCAACGGACCCAAGTAGATCCATCGACCGCTCCTGCGCCTTGGGTAGCGAAACCCCATTGGCCTGCTGTGGCAATGTGATGTTTTCCAGCGCGGTGAACTCTGGCAACAGGTGATGGAACTGGTAGATAAACCCCACGTCCTCGCGCCGCGCAATGGTGCGCGCCCGGTCGGATTTTCCAATCATCGCCTGACCGCCAATTTCCACCGTTCCAGCGTCTGGCGTATCCAGCAGCCCCGCGATGTGCAAAAGCGTTGATTTGCCTGACCCCGAAGGCGCGACAAGCGCAACAACTTCACCCGCCGCGACCGACAGATCACAACCGCGCAAAACAGACACTTCGTTTGGAAGGCCTGCGTTATAAGTCTTGGTGACGCCAGTCAGTTTTAGAACATCACTCATACCGCAGCGCCTCCACCGGGTTCATGCGCGCGGCGCGGCGTGCCGGAAAGATCGTGACCACAAAGGACAAACCCAAAGACAGGCTGATCGCCTTGATCACGTCCTCAAACCGCAGTTCGGCAGGCAACTGGTAGATGCCGCGCACTGCAGGGTCCCAAACCCCGCCGCCTGCGATGTAATTCACGAAGGAGAACACCTGATCGATATAAATCGCAAAGAGGCAGCCCAGAATGACGCCGAGCAGAGTGCCAATAACGCCAGTGAACGCCCCGCAAATGAAAAATACTCGCAGCACCGACCCTTCGGTCAGCCCCATCGTCCGCAGAATACCGATGTCTTTGCCTTTGTTTTTCACCAGCATGATCAGGCCGCTGACGATGTTCATCGCCGCAATCAACACAAGGATCGACAGGATGATGAACATCACGTTGTCTTCAATCTCGAGCGCCCTGAGAAAGCCGCCGGAACTGTCCCGCCATGTCCAGACCAGCGCCCGCTCGCCGGCAGCCCGGATCAACTCCAATGCCATCAGATCGACCGCTTCTGGCTCTTCCACCATGACTTCGATTTCACTCGCGCGGCCTTCGCGGTTGAAATAGCTCTGCGCCTCAGCGAAGGGCAAATAAACCCGCGTGCGGTCGATATCATAGCGGCCGGCGGTGAAGATATAGACTACCTCATAGGACTTCACGCGCGGGCTGGTGCCAAAGGCGGTTTTGACGCCGTTGGGCGAGATCAGCTTGATCTTGTCGCCCACCACGGCACCGATTTCACGCGCCACACCAGAGCCGATGGCGACACCTTCGTCAAAACGATCAATATCACCCTGCGCGGTCTCAGAGCGTGCAATGCGCGGAATAGTTTTCAGATTTTCCAACGAAATGCCAAAGACCTCGACGCCTGCATTGCTCTGGCGCAGATTGGCCATGACCTGCCCTTTCACCAGGGGCGCCGCGCGGATCACCCCGTCGACCTCGCGCAGCCGGTCTGCCATGGCGTCATAGTCATGAATGCTGCGATCCAGTTGACCGCGTTCCGTGACCTCAGCGCTTTGATAGATCGTCACATGGGCGTTGGACCCAAGGATTGTGTCGACAAATTCCGTCCGAAACCCCGAACGCACCGCCAAGGTCGCGATCAGAGCAAAGACCGCCAAGGTGATGCCCAAGAGGCTGATCCACGTCATCACACTGACGCCGCCTTCGGCACGGCGCGCGCGCAAATATCGCCAAGCGATCATCCATTCAAATCGGGAAAAAGGCGCTGTGGCTGCCATGCTCTGCTCTCAATTCTTTCGGCGCAAGGTAAGGAGGCGCAGGGGGGCGGTCAAGCGGCACCCTTGGCGCGTTTCCGCCGCCCAGAGAGGCGACGTAGACCGCCAATCAAAACAGCCATCAACAGCCCACCCGTCACAAAGCCCCCACCACCGAAGACAGCGCCTTCGGCGGTCAAAGGCACCGCAGGCCGAAAGTCTGCCCAAGCGGCCCGCGCAATATCGGCATCATTAAAATGCATCACGTTTATGGCGCGCCCAAGTGCACCGGCCCCTTTCAATTTGTCCTGCGCTGTTTCCAACCTCTGATACCGAGCAATCGTTCCGCGCATGGTCTCTGCACGCGCCGCGCCCAGCGCACCGCCGTCAGCCAATTGCACCAGAGCGGCCTCACGTTCCAAACCAACGCTGGCTGCATCCGCATCAAAATCTTGAACGAATAGTCGCAACTCATCCACGGCCCCGCCTAACCTCTGAGCATATTGTTGGGAAAACTCAGGAAACTGCGACAGCGCCGCCGCGCCGCTTACTCCGCCTGCCAATATCAACACTCGTGTGAACATGCCGCCCTCATTTCACCTTTGCTGAAATACTCCCGCCGGAGGCATCCCAAGGCAACCACAAACGCAAAACCTGTGAGGATTGCACAGAAATCGAAAAAGGCGAGCTGAGCCCGCCTTTCCATAGAGCCAATGAACTGAAGGCCTACAGCCCGCTCACCCGGTGGTTCGCATAAATCTCTGCGATCTTCTGCACTGCTGCTTCCGGCGACAGTTCTTCGCTTTCGCCGGTCCGACGCGAGGTCAGTTCGACAACACCGTTTTTCAGGCCACGTGGCCCGACTGTGATGCGCCATGGCAGACCGATCAGGTCCATGGTGGCAAACTTGCCGCCCGCCCGTTCTTTGCGGTCATCATAAAGCGGTTCCAGCCCAAGCGCTTCGATGCTTTTTTCAATCGCTTCGCAGGCGGCGTCCGCTTCTTCGTCGCCTTGCTTGAGGTTGACAATCCCCACATGGAA
Source organism: Cognatishimia maritima (assembly GCF_900129685.1). GTDB lineage: Bacteria > Pseudomonadota > Alphaproteobacteria > Rhodobacterales > Rhodobacteraceae > Cognatishimia > Cognatishimia maritima. Next base: position 565,155 of record NZ_FQWM01000001.1, read on the forward strand.
CGGCGTCACGCCTTCTGGCCAGATAATACCTTTGTCATCATGGCTGGCTTCAATGATCGCACCCAGCAGACGGGATACGCCGATGCCATGGCTGCCCATTTCAACAGGCACAGGCTTGCCATCTGGCCCCTGAACGGTTGCGCCCATGGCTTCGGAGTATTTGGTACCAAAATAGAAAATTTGCCCCACTTCAATACCGCGTGCCGTGCGACGGCGCTCTTCGGGCACGGCGTTAAACAGCGCCTCGTCGTGGGTTTCATCGGTGCGGGCGTATTTAGAGGTGAACTCTTCCAAGATACCTTGGCACTGGGCCTTGTCGTCAAAATCAATGTCACGATCACCGAATTTCAGATCCGTGACGGCGCTGTCATAGAACACTTCGGATTCGCCGGTTTCGGCCAGCACCAAGAATTCATGGGTATAATCGCCACCAATCGGGCCGCCGTCTGCGCGCATTGGGATGGCTTGCAGCCCCATGCGTTCATAGGTGCGCAGGTAGCTGACCAAATGGCGGTTATAAGCGTGCAGCGCATCGTCTTTGGTCAGATCGAATGTATAGCCATCCTTCATCAGGAATTCACGGCCCCGCATCACGCCAAACCGAGGACGCACCTCGTCGCGGAACTTCCATTGAATATGATAGAGCGTCAGCGGCAGGTCTTTGTAGGAAGAGACATTGCTGCGGAACACATCGGTGATCATCTCTTCATTGGTGGGACCATAAAGCATATCGCGCCCGTGGCGGTCAGTGATGCGCAGCATCTCTTCGCCGTAATCATCATAGCGGCCGCTTTCACGCCAAAGGTCTGCCGATTGCAACGTTGGCATCAGCATGGGCACGTGGCCGGCGCGCACCTGTTCTTCATGCACGATGTTTTCCAGTTTGCGCAGCACTTTGAACCCGAGCGGCAACCAAGAGTAAATCCCGGCGCTTGACTGTTTGATCATGCCTGCGCGCAGCATGTAGCGGTGGCTGACAATTTGGGCCTCCGAAGGGGTTTCCTTCAGGACCGGCAAAAAATAACGGGACAGGCGCATCTGGGCTCCATAGTCTTGTTTAAGGTTTCCCACCGTTTAGGCGCTTCACACTAGACAGGCAAGCAGCACGACGACTTGGCGGTTGATGACTTGCGCCTTTCACAGCTTCACCTTTACTCTCTTTCGGAATGAGAATTGAGGAGCGCAGCATGCCAGTAACCGTGGTAGCAATGGTAACCTTTAACGATGATGAGCCGCTGGCGCTGGCCGAATACTTTCGCGTGACTGGTCCCCTGCTTGAACGCGCAGGAGCCAAGATCACGAAAACCTTCGATATCAATGAGGTGGTTGTCGGCTATCGCCCGGCGCGCAAGGTCTTTATTGTCGAATACCCAGACAAAGCCGCCGTGGACATGGTCTTTCAAAGTCGAGAGTATAAAGCAGTGATCCCTTCTCGTGACCTCGCCTTTACCGAGTATAGCGTCACCATCGCAGCAGATGAGAATCACCTGATAGAAGTCACTGCATAGGTCGGCTTCGGCGACCTCTTTCGACATTGGGTGTTTTGCAGGTCGCGCCGAAGGTTTACGGCGCGACATTTTTTTGTAAACATCGCGAAACTCTGTGACCATCTAGGGTACGACATTTGCTTTAGCGTACAGACGAGCGTTTCACGTTTCCGTGCCAGTCCGGCAACGTTGACGCCTTGGTCGATGGCACATCGTCGCTTTGCGGTAAACTGAGCGTTGAGCCAATCATCACCCCAAACAATGCAGCGATCAAGGCGGTCGTGCCCAATCCCAAATAGGATTGAAACTTGCTTTCTCGTGTCTCGTAATACGTCATCTTTATTCTCCTATCGCGCCAGTGCGGTTTGCATGGCGCCGCCAACTTGGCCCAAAACAATATATCAGTAAAACGAATATAATTTATGAATATCATCACTTATTGTGATTTACTGGATATGCAGGTCTTATCGGACCCTGCGAAATAAAGTGACCCGGACTTGCACTGTTCGCGCCCATGCGCCATGTGTCAATCGAGGGCAAAAGACGAGGCGACCATGGCATTGCCAACGAAAGATCAGGCGAAATACTGGGGCATTTCATTTGCGGTATTCTGCGTCATTCTTTGGTTTCTGGGCGACGTGATCCTGCCCTTCGTGCTTGGCGGGGCAATTGCCTATTTCCTTGATCCTGTTGCTGACCGACTTGAGCGGTGGGGCCTGTCTCGCGTTGCAGCGACCTCGGTGATCACCCTGGTGGCCATCCTATTATTTGTGATCATGGTGCTCGCTGTTGTGCCAACGTTGGTCGATCAGGCGACAAACCTCATTCAGACAGCGCCGCAATTGGCGCAGGACCTTCAGAGCTTCCTTCTGGCACGTTTCCCGCAAATGCTAGAGCCTGACAGCACCGTCTCGCAGGCACTTGCCGCTATCGGCGAGCAGGTCCAGACTAAGGGCGGCGCCTTTTTGCAGACTATTGCGACCTCGGCCGCTTCGCTCCTGAACATATTGATGCTTTTAGTGATCGTCCCAGTCGTGGCCTTCTATCTGCTGCTGGATTGGGACAATATGATCGCAAAGATCAATGATCACTTGCCCCGCGACCACGCGCCGGTCATTCGCCACCTCGCAACCCAGATCGACAAAACCTTGGCAAGCTTTGTGCGTGGCATGGGAACGGTCTGTCTTATCCTTGGGACTTACTATGCCATCGCCTTGATGCTGGTGGGGCTGCAGTTTGGCCTTGTGGTGGGCTTTGTGGCCGGGTTGATCACCTTTATTCCTTACGTCGGTGCGCTGGTTGGCGGCGCTTTGGCGATTGGTTTGGGGTTATTTCAGTTCTGGGGCGAATGGGTATCACTAGGCTTGGTCGCCGGTATCTTTGCCCTTGGTCAGGTCATCGAAGGCAACGTTCTGACGCCGAAACTTGTGGGCAGTTCAGTCGGGTTGCACCCCGTCTGGCTGATCTTTGCCCTGTCCGTCTTTGGTAGCCTTTTTGGCTTTGTCGGTATGTTGGTCGCCGTCCCAGTTGCTGCCGCCATTGGTGTCTTGGTCCGCTATGCCACCGGTCAATACAAAGCATCGCGGCTTTACGTCGGCAAATCCACGCACGAAGGCAGCTAAAATGGCACAACAGCTTAGCCTTGATTTGCCAGTACGCACGGCGCTGGGTCGGGATGACTATTTCGTCTCTGACGCCAATGCCATGGCTGTCGCCCTTGTTGAGGATTGGACCCATTGGACCAACGGCAAGCTGATCGTGACTGGGCCAGAGGGCAGCGGGAAAACCCATCTGGTGCATGTTTGGGCCAACCTTAGCGGCGCAAAAATTATCGAGGCGCGAGAATTGAGTCTGGATGGAATTCCTGCGCTCGCGCAGTCCCCTGTGGCGGTCGAGAACGTGCATCGCATTGCGGAAAACGCAGCGCAGGATGCGCTCTTTCACCTGCACAACCTGATCCTCGCCGAAGGACACAGCCTGTTGCTGACCGGCGTTGGGGAGCCCAAACATTGGGGGCTGACGCTGCCCGATTTGGCCAGCCGTATGCAGGGCACAATGACGGCAATTCTTTCTGATCCAGATGACATGTTGCTATCTGTGGTTTTGGCCAAGCTGTTCAATGACCGCCAGCTTGTCCCGACCCCAGACACAATCCCCTATTTGGTCAAACACATGGACCGCAGCTATGCCGCTGCGCGTGATCTGGTCGAGCAACTGGACCGCGCGTCGTTGGCTGAGAAAAAACCAATCACCCGCAGCTTCGCCAGCCGGATTCTGCGCGGCGACGCGACAGACTACTAAGAGAACCCCGCGCGTTGACCCATCGGGCAAAAGCGATCTGGACTTCCCCCGATCCATCAGCAAGACTGTCATCTTCTCGTTACCACTCAGTGGCATAGGCACTTCATGACGCAAGCAGACTTTCTAAAATCCGACTTTCCTGCCCCAGCTGAAATTGCCGATGTTGACCTGACTGGCCCGTCACGGTTTTTCAATCGCGAACTCAGCTGGCTGAACTTTAACTGGCGCGTTCTGGAAGAAGCGGAAAACCAATCGGTTCCGCTTTTGGAACGGCTGCGCTTTCTGTCGATTTCAGCGGCGAACCTTGACGAGTTTTACACCGTTCGGGTCGCAGGCTTGCGGGAATTGATGCGCGAGGGCAATAGCACACCCGGGCAGGATGGCCTGACCCCGGGCGAGCAACTTGCCTTGATCAACGACGACGCGCGCAACCTGATGCAGTCGCAGCAGCGGATTTTTGTGACCCTGCGCTGCGAGATGGAACGCGAGAACATCCATCTCCTCAGTCATGATGACGTGAAGAAGGCCGACAAGCCGTTTTTGCAGGATGTTTTCCTGAACAAGGTCTTCCCGGTTCTGTCGCCTCTGGCCATCGACCCGGCGCACCCTTTCCCGTTCATTCCGAACCTCGGCTATTCGCTGGCGCTAGAACTCGAGCGCAAAAAAGACAAGCGCATGCTGCAAGCGCTATTGCCGATCCCGCAGCAGATTGATCGTTTTATCGAATTGCCGACCGAGGGCGCACAGCAGCGGTTCTTACCGCTTGAGGACTTGTTGCTGTTGCATCTGGACAGCCTGTTCCCCGGCTATAAGGCGCGTGGCCATTGCACGTTCCGCGTTTTGCGTGACAGCGACCTTGAGGTCGAAGAAGAAGCCGAAGATCTCGTGCGCGAATTCGAAGTGGCGCTGAAGCGTCGCCGTCGCGGTGAAGTTGTGCGCATGAAGATGTCGGCAACAGCGCCCGACAGGCTGAAGTCCCTGATTATGCAGGAATTGCATGTCAAAGAAGACGAAGTGGTTCAGATCGAGGGTATGATCGGCATCGCCGACCTGAAAGAGCTGGTGCTGGATACCCGCCCTGACCTGCTGTGGCCGTCCTTTACCCCGCGCGTCCCCGAACGCGTGCAAGACCACGGCGGCGATATGTTTGCCGCGATCAAGCAGAAAGACATGCTGCTGCACCACCCATATGAAACCTTCGACATGGTGGTGCGGTTTCTGACGCAGGCCGCGCGCGACCCAAACGTGGTGGCGATCAAGCAAACGCTTTATCGCACGTCCAACCAGTCCCCTGTCGTCGAAGCGCTTTGTGAGGCGGCCGAAGACGGCAAATCGGTAACAGCTTTGGTAGAGTTGAAAGCCCGCTTTGACGAAGCCGCGAACATTCGCCAATCCCGCCGCCTAGAGCGCGCGGGCGCGCATGTGGTTTACGGCTTCACCGACTGGAAAACCCACGCCAAAATTTCCACTGTGGTACGGCGCGAGGGCGACCGGCTGGTCACCTATACCCATTACGGCACTGGCAACTACCATCCGATCACTGCGAAGATTTACACCGATCTCAGCTTTTTCACCTGCGATGACGCCCTTGGGCGCGACGCGACAAAGGTGTTTAACTACCTCTCGGGCTACGTGCAGCCTGATAGCCTAGAAAACCTTGCGATCTCTCCGATTTCGCTAAAATCAACCTTGATTGCCAAAATCCAGGCCGAGGTGGACCATGTGAAAGCAGGCCGTCCCGGTGAAATCTGGGCCAAGATGAACTCGCTGATCGAACCAGAAGTGATCGACGCGCTCTACGCGGCCTCGCAGGCTGGCGTAAAGATCAGCCTTGTGGTGCGCGGCATCTGTGGTTTGCGTCCGGGCATCAAAGGGCTGTCGGAAAACATCCGCGTGAAATCCATCGTTGGGCGCTTTCTGGAACACAGCCGGATCGCCTGTTTTGGGGATGGCCACGGGCTGCCGTCCAAAGATGCTGATGTCTATATTTCGTCCGCCGATTGGATGGGACGAAACCTAAATCGCCGCGTGGAAACATTGGTGCAAATCAAGAACCCAACGGTAAAAGCGCAGATCGTCAGTCAGGTGATGGCCGCAAACCTTGCGGATGTCGCGCAAAGCTGGGTGATGAAGCCTGATGGCAGCTTTGATCGCCTGCCCGTCCCTGAGGGTCAGTTTGCCTTTAATTGTCACCGCTTCTTTATGGAGAACCCGTCGCTTTCAGGCCGCGGCTCTGCCGGGGCGGCGGATGTGCCAAAGCTGACTCACGCAAATTGAGGGATCACATCTCCTGTCGCATTGACCCCGACCCAGCGCTGTCGCATTTTGACCTAGGCTGAGAAGGATGATTCATGTTTGGTGACAGCGACTTCGCGCAGGAATGGGGGCCCTTTGGCCGTCCTTTGTTTGATGATGCAGCGGCGCGCAAGCTGTCCCGGGTCGGGGTTGTCGATGTCGGCTCGAACTCTGTCCGGTTGGTGGTTTTTGACGGCGCAGCACGAAGCCCCGCCTATTTCTACAACGAAAAGATCATGTGTACGCTGGGCGCAGGCCTGTCCGACACCGGTCGCCTGAACCCAGAGGGACGCAAACGCGCGCTTAGCGCGATCCGCCGTTTTCAGGATATCGCCGCCAATATCTGCCATGAACCCCTGACCGCCGTTGCCACTGCCGCCGTGCGCGAAGCCGAAGACGGGCCAGAATTTTGCGACGAGGTGTTGCAAGCGACGGGATTGAAGATCCATGTGATCGACGGCGAAGAAGAGGCCCGCCTTTCGGCGCAGGGTGTTCTGCTGGGTTGGCCCGGCAGCTATGGGTTGGTCTGCGACATCGGCGGATCGTCGATGGAACTGGCCGAGATGAAAGACGGTGAAATCGGCAAACGTGTGTCGTCAGCGTTGGGGCCATTGAAACTGCGCGATGTGCAAGGGGGCGAGGCCGGGCGCAAAGCTTACATCGACAACGTTCTGGATGGTCTTCAGGACAAGATGGGCGACCAGCAGAACCGCCTGTTTCTGGTCGGCGGCTCTTGGCGCGCGATTGCACGCATCGATATGGAACGCCGCCACTACCCGCTGCGGGTGCTGCACGAATACCGGATGAGCACGGATTCCATCCGCAAAACCGCTGCCTATATCAACGCCTATGATCCCGAAGAGTTGCGCCAACGCTGCGGAGTATCTGCCTTACGGATGTCACTGATCCCTATGGCGGCCGAAGTTCTGATCGGTATCGTGGACCGTTTCGCGCCGCATGATATTGCCATATCCTCATACGGTATCCGCGAGGGCATGCTCTATGAACAAATGCCTGCCAAACTGCGCAAACGCGACCCGCTGATCGAAGCCTGCCGGTTCGCTGAAAACAAAGACGCGCGGCTGCCGGGGTTTGGCAAGGCGCTTTATCAATTCGTGCTACCGCTGTTCCCAGAGGCCGATGCCGACCGCCAGCGTCTCATTAAAGCTGCTTGTCTATTGCATGATGTCAGTTGGCGCGCGCATCCCGATTATCGCGCCGAGACTTGTTTTGACTACGCGACACGCGCCAACCTCGGGGGCCTCAGCCACGAAGAACGGGTCTTCTTAGGTCTGGCGCTGCTGCACCGTTACCGCAACAAGCGCGAAGGCACGCGGTTTGAAGATATGTTTTCGCTGCTGAGCCCCGAGGAAATGCTTGAGGCCGAAATCCTCGGCAAAGCGATGCGTTTTGGGGCAATGTTGTGGATGAAGAAAGACGCCGAAACGGGCCACTTTGACTATAACCCGGCAAAAAAGGCGCTGGAACTGACCTTGCCAAAATCTGCGACGTCGCTGTTCGGAGAAGTTGCAGAGGCGCGTCTGATGTCGCTGGCATCGACAATGGGCGCTGATCTGTCGGTGGTCAAAGACTAAAGGTCCACTGTATCCTGATCATCGCCCTCATCCTCTGTTCCTTCATCAGACGGCTCCGGTTTGCGACGGATGATGATATCGCCATTCGGCAGGATTTCCGGCGCCTCGTAGACGCTCCAATCTTCGATCTCTTTCAGCAAAGTTCCAAAAGCAGGCCCCATCTCTGAAAAGAACTCCAACACCTGCGGTCCCATGTCTTCGGTCAGGGCCTTAAGGTCCTCTAGCGCGGGTTCCATCTGCTCTGTCAGACCGCGCAGAAAAAGTTCTGCACCCTGCTCCATCAAAGATTTGCCGTCCTCGCCCTCTTCCGCCAATGCGGGTGTGGCGAAAGGCAATGAGACGCTGAGCGTTGCAATCAAGATTAGCTGTTTCATGGCACCGATTTGGTAATTCCATCAAGCGTTTTCAATTCACAGATCAATATCCATTGTGACCGGGAAATGATCTGAGGCGGCCAGCAAGGCCTCGCGCAGTTCTGGTGTTTGGTAGCATGTCTTATCCTCAAACGGATGCCAGATGCGCCAGGTCGGCCCTTTGGCCCGCAAATCAGGCGACACCATGATGTAGTCCAGCAGCGCCTGCAAATAGCGCCCTTCTTTTTCAATAAAGAACCGAGAGGTCGTTGGCTGCGCCCCAATACGCCGTCCCAATGCACGCCGCGCGTGCGGGTCATACAGACGATGTGCGTCACCCTCCCCCAGAATGATTTCAACAGAGGAGCGACCAAAGAGGTCTTCGTATTCATCTAACCCCGGCCCGTCGTTCAGGTCACCCGCAACAATCAGCGGCTCCCCCGCCTTTAGGTGCTGCACAATCCGCCGTCGCAGCCAGACCGCCTGTGCCAGCTGCTTGCGACGGTTGGTGATCGAAATGCGCATGACCTCGTCGCGGTTGCGCGCGCCGTGGGGCGCTTTGGATTTTAGGTGCGCTCCGATCAGGCGCAAAACCTGACCCGCCTTAGTGGTCAAGGACAGTTCCAGCGGTGGTTTCGAAAACACCACGCGATCCGCGCGCTCATCTACGTCAAGATCAATGTCCAACGCCTGATCAAACCGCGGAGCATCGAGACCGCTGACGGGGTCGTGACGCGCGGTTAGAACGCCTGGGTCATAAAGCAGGGCCAATTCCTGCTGGGTATCATTGGAAAACCCTATCACGGCTTCGCGCGCCCGCAGGCCTATGGATTTAGCAAAATGTTCAAGCGCCGGCACCGTCGCACGTTTGCTGTTTTGATCCGGGGCTTCCACCACCAGAATGGCATCGGCATCCATCGCGGTGAACACAATCCCCAGCGCCTCGATCTGCTGCCGTTTGGTCACGTCATGGCGCGAAGACCAGCTGTCGTCGACAACAAGCCGGTTGTCATCATCAAAAAGGTTCGTGAACCATTCGACGTTATAGGTCGCGATCCGCATCACGCGGCTTTGCCGCTGATAACTTCCCAAGCCTTATTCACGTCGATCATCTTTTTCTCGGCAATCTTCACGGCTTCTTCGGGCAGGCCGCGCGCGATCATGGCGTCTGGATGCGTGTCCCGAACCAATTGCCGCCAGGCTTTGCGTGCTTCGTCCTGTGTAGCCGCAGGATCAATACCCAGAACCGTATATGGGTCGGGTTCAGCATCCGGGACAAAGCGGGTTTTGATGGCTTGGAACCGCGCCGGCTCCATCTGCCAGATTTCAGCGACACGTTCTAGGAACAGATCTTCATTCGGATGAAATTCCCCATCCGCCATCGCAATATGAAACAGCCCCTCCATCAGATCGCAAAAACAAGCGTGATCTTCGGAAAAGAGATTGCGGATACGCTGCGCGTAATCTTCGAACCCTGCCGCATCCTGCCGGGCGAGGTTAAAGACCCGCGCTGCGCCCGCCTCATCCTGTGGTGCAATATGGAAAACCTCGCGGAAAGCTGTGACTTCGTCGCGTGTCACCAGCCCATCGGCCTTGGCCATCTTTGCCCCAAGCGCAATCACGGCAATGGTAAAGGCAACGGACCGCTCCGGCGGTGTGCGCAGGCGTTCAAAGACCTCGCTTAGGCTTTCGCCCTTTGCCAGTGCCGCCAAGGCCTCATTGATCCGTGTCCAAATGCTCATGTCGCTACCACTCACTCACTACCAGCGGGACCGTCACAAAAACTTCTGCATCAAGATCAAGTCCATCCTTCGGTTGAACTTGTACCCAACCTCGGGCAGACGAGCCACCTCATTAAAGCCAAGTGCGGCATGAAACCGAACCCCAGCGGTGTTTTCACCCGCGATACCTGCCATCATCGAATGCACGCCTTCGGCCTTTGCCACCGACAAAAGCGCCTCCATCAAGGCGCGCCCGGCCCCTGTGCCACGCGCTTCGGGCGACAGGTCGATCGTATGCTCCTTGCTGAAAGCATAACCGATCCCGTTGCGAAAAGGAAAATAGGTCGCAAAGCCGATCACCGCCCCTGCGTGATCTGCAACCTGAAAGGCTGCACCGCGCGATTGGATTTGGTCTTCAATCTCGGGAATTGATTTCTCAACAGAGTTGAACGTGCTGACTCCATTGCGAATTTCAGCATTCCAGATCTCGGCAATACGCTCTGCATCGCCAGCTTTTGCATTGCGGATCAGCATAGGAGAGCACCTTCAAACCGTCATTACGTCCCAGGCCAGCCTAGGCGGAAACGCGTGAAGGGCAACCCGTTTCACCTTTGTAGAAATACTCTCAGGGGGGCGTCCTGAAAGGACGTTTGGGGGCAGACTGCCCCCAATACTTTTTAAGCGCGCGTCTCGCGGATCAGGCGCAAGATGTCCTGTGCCGCTTCCGGAATATTTGTGCCCGGGCCAAAGATCGCCTTGACGCCCGCGTTTTTCAGGAAGTCATAATCCTGCTGCGGAATGACACCCCCGCAGATCACAATGATATCGCCAGCGTCATTGGCTTTCAGCGCATCGATCAGTTGCGGAGCCAATGTCTTATGTCCAGCGGCTTGTGAAGAGATGCCAACAACGTGCACATCATTATCGATGGCATCCTGTGCGGCTTCTTCTGGAGTCTGGAACAGCGGCCCAACATCGACGTCAAAGCCGATGTCAGCAAACGCCGTCGCGATCACCTTTGCGCCCCGATCATGCCCGTCCTGTCCCATCTTGACTACCAGAAGGCGCGGACGACGCCCTTCTTCTTCGGCGAAGTCTTCGATGGATTTCTGGATGCGCGCAAAATCTTCGTCGCCTTCATAGGCCGCGCCATAAACGCCTGCCAAGGTCTTGACCTCGGCGCGGTGACGGCCGAATTCATCTTCCATTGCCATGCTGATTTCTCCGACTGAGGCACGTTGGCGTGCGGCTTCAACTGCGGCTTCAAGTAGGTTGCCACCTTCTTTGGCGCGGCGGCTAAGTTCGGCCAGCGCTGCCTGACAGGCGTCGTTGTCACGGGTCTCCCGCATCTTATTCAATCGCGCGATTTGGCTTTCGCGCACGGCGTGGTTGTCCACGTCGAGAATGTCGATCGGCTCTTCTTTGTCTTTCCGATATTTGTTGACACCCACGACAACTTCGTCGCCTCGGTCGATCATGGCCTGACGACGTGCGGCGCTTTCCTCGATCCGTAGCTTTGGCATGCCAGAGGCGACGGCTTTGGTCATGCCGCCCATCTCTTCAACCTCTTCCATCAGCGCCCAAGCTTTATCCGCCAATTCAGCCGTCAGGCTTTCGACGTAGTATGAACCGGCCAGGGGATCGACCACATTGGTCACACCGGTTTCTTCCTGCAAAATCAACTGCGTATTGCGCGCAATTCGAGCGGAAAAATCAGTTGGCAACGCAATCGCTTCGTCCAGCGCGTTGGTGTGCAGCGATTGGGTGCCGCCCAGCACGGCTGACATCGCCTCATAGGCGGTGCGGATCACATTGTTGTAGGGGTCTTGCTCTTGCAGAGACACACCAGAGGTCTGGCAGTGGGTCCGCAACATCTTGGAGCGTTCGGATTTTGCACCGAATTCCGTCATCACCTTGTGCCACAGCAGGCGCGCCGCCCGCAGCTTTGCGGCTTCCATGAAAAAATTCATACCGATGGCAAAGAAGAACGACAAACGACCCGCAAATTTATCAACATCCATGCCTGCGTTTATGGCGGCACGAACGTATTCACGCCCGTCAGCAATCGTATAGGCCAACTCTTGCACAAGGTTCGCGCCCGCTTCCTGCATATGGTAGCCGGAAATCGAGATCGAGTTGAACTTCGGCATCTCATTCGAGGTGTATTCGATGATGTCCGAAATGATCCGCATCGATGGTTCAGGTGGATAGATGTAGGTGTTGCGCACCATGAACTCTTTCAGAATGTCGTTCTGAATGGTGCCAGAGAGGACCGACTTGTCGTGCCCCTGTTCTTCGCCAGCCACAATGAAATTCGCGAGGATCGGGATGACCGCGCCGTTCATCGTCATGGACACAGACACCTTATCCAGCGGAATGCCGTCAAACAGGATTTTCATACATTCGACAGAGTCAATCGCCACGCCTGCTTTGCCGACATCGCCGACAACGCGCGGGTGATCGGAATCGTACCCCCGGTGTGTCGCCAAATCGAAGGCAACGGATACGCCCTGCTGACCGGCCGCAAGATTGCGGCGATAGAAGGCGTTGGATTCCTCCGCGGTCGAAAAGCCCGCGTATTGGCGGATCGTCCAAGGGCGGCCCGCGTACATGGTTGCCTTTACGCCGCGCGTGAAAGGACCAAACCCCGGCAGGCTGCCCAAGTGATTAAGGTTTTCTGTATCTTCTTGGGTATAGAGCGGCTTAACTTCGATGCCCTCTAGCGTGTCCCAGTTCAAATCGTCCAGCGGACGGCCGCGCAGTTCTTTTTCTGCGAGTTTTGCCCAGTCTTCTTTGGTGGTCATGGTGACGTCCTCATAGTATCGCCCGTATCTGACGGCAGCGGGCTGCCTTCACGCGGCTGGATGCGGCCCGTTAAGTGCGGGTCCGCAAAAATATTTCTGTCGTTTACGAGAGCACCCATCGAATTTACGCATCCATGGCCTATATTGGGAACCATGGAGAACATGAAACGATTCTGCTTAGCTCTTGTTTTGCCGATATTTATTGGCCCCGCGCTGGCGCAGGACCAAGAGGTGGAAGCCACGACACCAAGCATTTTCTTTGATGCTGGCGGTATTGATAGTGGCTTGGATATCTCGGAATTCCAGTGGATTAACCGCCTTGTCGTTGTCTTTTCGGACAGCCCGGCAGACCCCCGGTTTGTGCAGCAAATGGAGATGTTGGAAGCCCGGCCCGACGAACTGGCGGAACGCGATGTCATCGTGTTGTCAGACAGCAACCCGGCGGCGGAATCGGCTTTGCGTACCAAATATCGCCCGCGTGGCTTTATGATGGTCTTGGTCGGCAAGGACGGCACGGTGTATTTGCGCAAACCCCTGCCCTGGGATGTCCGCGAGATTTCACGCTCCATCGACAAGCTGCCAACCCGCCAACAGGAAATCCGCGACCGGCGATTGACACAATAAACCGCGCGCGCAGCAGGAGCGGGCCGCGAAGCGACCCGATCCGATATGTTGCGCGCGCTCGGCATTGGCCTATTCGAACTCCATGATCACATCATCAACCGCAAGGCTGTCGCCAGCGCCTGCATTGATCTTGGTGACCACAGCGGTCTTTTCGGCGCGCAGAATGTTTTCCATCTTCATGGCTTCCACGGTGCAAAGAGCCTGACCTTCCTGCACTTCATCGCCCACTTCCACGTCGACCTTCACGATCAGACCCGGCATTGGGCAAAGCAGCATCTTGGAGGTGTCTGGTGGCAGTTTTTCAGGCATCAGTTTCGCCAATTCGGCCTGACGCGGGGTGCGCACATGGACCTTCAGATCAGCTCCACGGCTACGGATGCGGAAGCCGCCGGAGATTTTGCCAACCTTCAGAACCAGCGGTGAACCGTTGACATCCACAGTCGCAAGCTGATCGCCCGGCGTCCAGTCAGAGGTCACGCGCACGGTTTCTCCATCATCAAACACCACTGTAGAGCCGTCGTGATCTGCGTCGATTGTCAGTGCAAATTCAGTGCCTTGCAGCGATACTACCCAATCTGAGCCGACGCGGCGTTCGTGGTTATCCATACGGCCCGACACCCGCGTGCGGCGGATTTCAGCAACACGGTGCATTGCCGCTGTCGCAGCTGCAATACGACGCAGATCGGTGTCTGGAAGGTCGACGCCTGTAAACCCGTCAGGGTATTCTTCGGCGATGAAGGCCGTTGTCATGTCCCCTGACACGAATTTCTCGTGATCCATCACGGCAGAGACAAACGGAAGGTTGTGACCAATGCCTTCAACCTCGAAACTGTCCAACGCCACGCGCATCGCTTCGATCGCGGACGCACGATCCGGTCCCCATGTGCAAAGCTTCGCGATCATTGGGTCGTAATACATGGAAATCTCACCGCCCTCGAAGACGCCAGTATCATTGCGTACCGCCGTTTCGCCGACAGGCGCGTCGCCGTGCCATGTGTTGTTCGCAGCCATCGGGCCTGCTGCGACCTCAACCGGAGGGCGGTAGCGTGTTAGACGGCCAATCGATGGCAGGAAACCGCGATATGGGTCTTCGGCGTAAAGGCGGTTTTCAATCGCCCAACCAGTCAGCTTCACATCGTCCTGTGTGATCGAAAGCGGTTCGCCATTCGCGACGCGGATCATCTGTTCGACAAGGTCCACGCCGGTGATCAGCTCGGTCACAGGGTGTTCGACCTGAAGACGGGTGTTCATTTCAAGAAAATAGAAGTTCTTGTCGCCATCGACGATGAATTCAACGGTCCCGGCAGAGGCATAGCCCACGGCCTTGGCAAGCGCGACGGATTGTTCGCCCATTGCTTTGCGGGTTTCTTCGTCAAGGAAAGGTGAAGGTGCCTCTTCGACAACCTTCTGGTTCCGGCGCTGGATCGAACATTCGCGCTCGCCCAGATAGATGCCGTTGCCGTGTTGGTCGCACAGCACCTGAATTTCGATGTGGCGCGGCTGGGTGACGAACTTCTCTATAAAGATACGGTCGTCCCCAAAGGAGTTCGCCGCTTCGTTCTTGGACGACTGGAAACCCTCGCGCGCTTCTTCGTCGTTCCACGCAATCCGCATGCCTTTACCGCCGCCGCCGGCAGAGGCCTTGATCATCACGGGATAGCCAATTTGGTTTGAAATCTTAACTGCTTCGTCCGCGTCCTCGATCAAGCCCATATAGCCGGGCACCGTGGAAACATTGGCTTCTTGCGCGATCTTCTTCGAGGTGATCTTGTCCCCCATCGCTTCAATTGCACCTTTAGGCGGGCCGACAAAGGCCACGCCAGCGGCCTCTAGCGCCTCGGCGAATTTGGCGTTTTCAGACAGGAAGCCATAGCCCGGATGCACCGCTTCGGCGCCGGATTGCTTGACCGCCTCCATCACCTTGTCGATGACAATATAAGATTGGTTCGCCGGTGGCGGGCCGATGTGGATGGCTTCATCAGCCATGGACACATGCAGTGCGTTTTTGTCGGCATCGGAATAAATGGCGACCGTGGAAATCCCCATTTTCTTAGCCGTTTTCATCACCCGGCAGGCGATCTCTCCGCGGTTGGCGATCAGGATCTTATTGAACATCGAATGTCCCTTCTGGTTCGTGGCCTTTGATTAAGTGCAAAGGCGCAGTCAGTCGTCTTGGCATAAAAAAACCACCAAGACCCCGGTAGGGCTTGGTGGTCGTATTGATCGGCTGCGCCGCGATGGGCGCAGATGTTGGATTAGTTACATTTGCCCGGGTTGTTCTGGCAGTAGAGCACGTTGACGCCTGCACCGACGACAGCGCCGGTTGTGGCATTCCCACCGGTGACAACAGCCGCACCTGCGCCCGCGCCTGCGCCAAGCAGGCCCTGTTCAAGCGCTGTATCGCCACAGGCTGCAAGCCCGCCAAAGGCGACACATGTGATCGCCGCAATCTTAAATAGTCGCATCTGCTATAGCCCCTTGTTTGCTTATGAGTGCAGCCAAAGGATGCCACGCGCCCGGCGCGATGCAATCTGATTGCGCGGGCTGGCCTTGGATCGGCGGCTTGCCGCGTATTTTTAGGTAAAGAGATATCTGCAGCTGGCGCGGTGGGGACAATACCGGGCCAGCTGCATTGGGAAGGGTAACGGAGTACACTGTTACCGGCATCAATGGGGGTCACCGTTGATACCTTAACATTACTATTTGCACCCGAACCGTCAGATGCAATCTCTGCGTGATCCTGCGAGTCCAAGTCAGCATTTTCCCGCGCAATTTCCATATTCATCGGCAAAGACACGCCAAGGACAGCGCGCTTCGAGGCGCGATCATCGGAAGATCCAGCGGAAAAAAGCCGATTGATCATTTCCAGTCGCTCCCGTCGAAGGCTTCTGGGAAAGAGGCGCGCGCTACGTCAACGTTAATACGCAACAAAGCGTCATAGCTTGCAGGGTCAAACGGATCTTCGGCGGGGATAACCTCGCGGCCAAACAGCCAGTTCAAGCGGCCCGCATCAAGATTGCCCCGCTCAAACGGGTCTTCGCCGAAATTCTCCCAAAGCGCCTGCATAAAGCCAAGGTCAGCCCGGCGATCCGGCGGACGGCGATCACGAAAGCGCTCCCGGCGGGTCAGCGGAGTGACACCTTTGGGATTTGGACGGCGAATGGTGAATTGAAAATCAGTGCCGGGCAAACGGCCCGGAAAACCGCGATGCTTTAGCATGGGGTGCCCTCCGACATTTGGCTGCCGGAAGGCAGAGTGGTATTAGCCGCGCCCCGGCGCTGTGCCGGGCGTTGTGCCGCCGCCAGAGGTGCTGCTGTCGTCGTCATCATCCCCAGTTGGTGGTGGGAAACATGGAATGCCGGGTGGCACCGGTGTCCCATCTGGATAGAAGCACGGTTCTTCGTCATCATCGGGGATACAGGTGTTTGTTCCCGGAATGATGTCACATTCGTAGTTGCCGAACTTGTCGTAGCGCGGCTCACCCTTGATGGGTTCTGGTGCCGGCGCTGCGCATGCCGCAACGAAATAGAGCGCTGCCAATGCTGCGATGTGGTGACGCATTTTTCTTCTCCTCCCTTGTTCCTATGGGGTCCATAGAAAGCGAAAGTCGGCGCTGCGTCCAGTTTTTCGTGAGAAACACACCCGTTTTGCATGTGTGCAGATGCAAATTTCGGGCGGAGATCGGAGGCAACCAGAGGCTGCCCCCAAGGGGAATTATTTGTATTTGCCTGTGTGCATAGGCTCTGTTGAGATGGGCTCTGGGTCCACGACAACATATTCTTCTTCGGCTTGCTGTGCGCAGGCCGCGACAAAGGCCGCAAGGCCAAGCGCTGCGATGATCTTGATGCTCTTAGACATCTGGTTCTCCTAGTTTTTCTTTGTTTGACGACAGAGTCGCTAAACCCCGCCTGCCCCTTCGGTGTGCCCATCAAGATGGGCGAGGTATCTTGGGAATACCCGAAGCCGACCATAGGCGAAAAACCGGAAAAAATAAACGGAGTGACTGCCGGCCGGGGAGCTTGTGGCGTCAAAGCCGCAAAATCCCGCCGATCACGCAAAGCCACCCCTATATGTTGCGATTGCATCAGAATGCCTCCCAGATACAGGTATCGTTTTCCAAGGTGAAAACCTCGAAATACTGGGTGGCATCGGGGTTGGCGACCCCAAATGCGGTTTCGCGATCAGAAAGCGAGACGACAATCTGATCCACGGCGAGGCCCGTTTCAGCAAGCGTTGACATGCCAACCGTCTCACAAAGGGACGCAAAGTCATCGGCAACTGTGACGTAGCTCGCGCTGTCACCGCCAATTTGTGGCATCACGAAACGCAGGCGCAATACAGCCGTGCCATCCTGCAGCGTTTCCGTGCGGGTTTCTTGCAATGTCACTTCAAAGCCTGAGGGCACAGCCGGGCGCTCCTCCAACGCACCGGCTGTTGTCGCAAGCACAAGGCTCCCTCCAGTTGCGACGATTTCTGTCAGGCTGATTTTGGGGAAGTCAAACATGGCTGCCCCCATTGCGGAGCCGCGCAAAGCGTACCCAACGGGCACGTTTGCCGCTGTCGTTCAGCACGTCAGCAATGCGCGCCTCTAGTGCCCTACGCGCGACAATGCGATCACACTGGCCACCTGCGCGGATCGATAGTTGCCCACCCTGCTCTCGCACTTCGACCACGGGGGAAAACCCACGCTGGTTCTGCAAGGCCCGCCACAAATCCTGCCGCACCTGCTGCGCCACGCGCAGTTTATCGCCCAGTGGCAGCACAGCTTCGGACTCCACATCAAACCGCGCCGGCACCCGGCGGGTGACAGTCACAGACTGGTCGTCTTTGAGGATATGCCAAGCGTTGCGGGTCATTCAAAGCCACCGCCGTGTGCGCGCAAGATAGGCGTCGTAAGGCGCGCCGAACTTATGGCTCAGATAGGTCTCTTCATAGATGACAACGCCCCGATCAAGCGCCAGCCAAAGAAACGGGGCGATCATTAGGGACCATTCCAAAGAAAACAGAAATGCCAATGCCAGTTGCAATGTGACCATTCCCAGATACATGGGATTGCGTGTCAGCCGGTATGGCCCAGCCTCGACCAGCACCAACGCTTCGTCCTTCGGGTCGATGTTCGTGCCCGCCGACTTGAAGGCACGCGCGCCCGCGACAGCAAGCCAAAGAGCGGCACATGCCAACGCCAAGCCAAGTGCAATCTGCCAGATCGGCCCCGGAAACGCCCAGCCCAAAGGCAGCGCCCAATCCAGCGCCACGGCACTGATAGGTGCAGCAAGCGCCAGATATGGCGGATAGAGCTTTATGTCTGGGGCGTTGGACATCTGGTCTCCTGAAATCCCGTCTTAGAGCGGAATATTGTCGTGCTTTTTCCAAGGGTTCTGCAGCGACTTATTGCGCAGGGAGGCAAAAGCCCGGCTGACGCGACGGCGTGTCGAATGCGGCATGATCACCTCGTCAATAAAGCCCTTTTCGGCGGCCACAAACGGGTTTGCAAAGCGGTCTTCGTAGTCTTTGGTGTGCGCTGCAATCTTCTCTGCATCGCCCAGATCGGCACGATGGATGATTTCTGTTGCGCCTTTGGCCCCCATCACCGCGATCTCCGCAGTTGGCCAAGCATAGTTGAAATCGCCACGCAGGTGTTTGGAGGCCATAACATCATAGGCCCCGCCATAAGCCTTACGGGTGATCACGGTCACCTTTGGCACCGTCGCCTCGCCATAGGCAAAGAGCAGTTTTGCGCCGTGTTTGATGACGCCGCCGTATTCCTGCGAAGTCCCCGGCAAGAAGCCCGGCACATCCACCAGCGTCAGGATCGGGATTTCAAAGCAATCGCAGAACCGCACAAAGCGCGCGGCTTTTCGAGAGCTATCAATATCCAGACAGCCCGCCAGAACCATCGGCTGATTGGCGACCACACCGACGGACTGCCCTTCAAGGCGGATAAAGCCTGTGATGATGTTCTTCGCGAAATCCTCTTGGATTTCATAGAAATCACCTTCGTCAGCGACCTTGGTGATCAGTTCCTTCATGTCGTAAGGCGTGTTGGCGTTTTCCGGGACAAGCGTGTCCAGGCTGTCTTCGACCCGACCGGGTTCGTCAAAGAACGGGCGCACGGGTGGCTTTTCGCGATTGTTCAGGGGCAGGAAATCCACCAGACGGCGCACCTCGGCCAAGGCTTCAACGTCGTTTTCAAACGCGCCATCAGCGACCGAAGATTTCTTGGTGTGGGTAGAAGCACCACCCAGTTCTTCGGCTGTGACAACCTCGTTGGTCACGGTTTTCACAACATCCGGGCCGGTCACAAACATGTAAGACGTGTCTTTGACCATAAAGATAAAGTCGGTCATGGCTGGCGAATAAACCGCACCACCCGCACATGGCCCCATGATCACGGAAATCTGCGGGACCACACCTGAGGCCATGATATTGCGCTGGAACACCTCGGCATACCCGGCAAGAGAAGCCACGCCTTCCTGAATGCGCGCGCCGCCCGAGTCGTTGATGCCGATCACTGGCGCGCCATTCTGAACCGCCATATCCATGATCTTGCAGATCTTTTCGGCATGGGTTTCAGACAGAGAGCCGCCAAACACCGTAAAGTCCTGCGAGAAGACATAAACCATGCGACCATTGATCGTGCCCCACCCGGTGACGACGCCGTCGCCTGCGGGCTTTTGCTGCTCCATACCAAAGTCGGTGCAACGATGGGTTTTGAACATGTCGAACTCTTCAAAGCTGTCTTCGTCCAGCAAAAGTTCGATCCGTTCCCGCGCGGTCAGCTTGCCTTTGCTGTGTTGACTGTCGATCCGACGTTGACCACCGCCGAGGCGGGCGACTTGACGGCGATCTTCGAGCTCTTGAAGAATATCTTTCATTTTGGGTCCCCTTGGATTTGGCCAGAGCATAGGGGCATCAGGTGATCTCGCAAGAACAAACCCGCAAATTTGCAAAGCAATGCAAATCAACATCATGCAAAATGCAAACTTGCTAATTTTGAACCAATCGGTTCATTCTTGACGTCTTAACAATAGACAAGCTCAAGACAGCCGCTTAGGGCTTAGATATGTCAGACGTCGTTTCGTCGCGATATTTTCATCGCGCCTCTCCGCCGCACATCTCAACCCTGATCCTCCTCGCCGGCCTTGCTGCGCTGAGCATGAATATCTTTTTGCCCAGCCTGCCCATTATGTCCGAGTATTTCGAGACAGATTATCGCGTCATGCAGCTGTCGGTCGGGGCATATCTGGGATGCAGCGCCTTCCTTCAGCTTTTTATCGGACCGATATCAGACAAGCTTGGCCGTCGCCCGGTTTTGCTTTGGGGGCTGGCATTGTTCATCGTCGCAACGCTGGGATGTATCACTGCCCCAAACGTCGAAATCTTCTTGGTGTTCCGCATGGCACAGGCTGTAATCGCCACAGCCATGGTTCTCAGCCGCGCCGTGATCCGAGATCTTTACGACGATGACCGCGCGGCGTCGATGATTGGTTATGTCACAATGGGCATGTCAGTTGTCCCGATGGTGGGCCCGGCCATTGGCGGCTTTCTGCAGGAAATATTTGGCTGGACGGCAAATTTTTGGATGTTGGTTCTGCTGGCCGCGCTGGCCTATTGGATCACTTGGTCCGACCTTGGCGAAACCAAAGCGCGCAGCGGCAAAACTTTGATCGGTCAGTTTCGCGAATACCCGGAACTCTTGGTGAGCCCGCGCTTCTGGGGATATACTCTGACCTCGGCGCTAAGCTCTGGCATTTTCTTTGCCTATCTCGGCGGCGCGCCGTTTGTCGGGTCCGAAATTTACGGACTTGAGTCGAAATACCTTGGCCTCGTCATCAGCGCGCCAGCGGTCGGCTATATGGCTGGCAACTACCTTTCTGGCGCGCTTTCCTCGCGGTTTGGTATTAATCGCATGGTCTTTACAGGCAGTTGCATCAGCGGGAGCGCACCGCTCCTCTCGCTTTTGTTAGACATTTCCGGACGAGGCAGCGTTCTTACCTTTTTTGGCCCAATGGTGTTGGTCGGATTGGGCAATGGTATGGTCATTCCAAACGCCACAGCGGGCGCGCTATCGGTCCGACCCCATCTGGCGGGAACGGCCTCCGGCTTAAGCGGCGCCCTTATGATTGGGATTGGCGCAGCACTCTCTGCCTTTGCAGGGACCTTGCTTTCGCAGGAAACCGGCGCGACGCCGCTGCTGGTCCTGATGCTCGTCTGCGGCTTACTTGGGATCGCGACCATCGCCTACGTCATTCGGCGTGCGCACAAAATTCAGGCCTAGATTTGCAGAATTTGCAGAGGTACTGTCACCTGACTGCAAATCTGCAAAGGCACCGGCATGGCGATTCAAAAACTCTTCGCAGGCGCAAAACTGCGTGAAATCCGAAATCGGGTTTCATTGACGCAAAAAGACTTTGCGCAAAAGCTTGGCGTCTCACTGCCCTATCTGAACCAGATGGAGAACAACAACCGACCTGTGTCCACAACCGTGGTTCTGGCGCTAGCGCAGGAATTTGGCATTGATGTCACCGAACTTACGACGGGTGACAGCGAAAGGCTGGTCAGTGATATCCGCGAGGCGTTGGCGGACCCGATCTTGGCCGAAGATGATGTACCCCTTGCCGATATTCGTTTGTCGGCCTCAAACGCCCCGGCCCTCGCCCGCGCCTTTTTGCGATTACATCACGCCTATCGGCAAACGCACGAACGGCTCGCGTCTTTGGATGAGGCGCTTGGCCGGCAAGACGTTCAGATGCAGCCCAGCCCGTGGGACGAAGTGCGCGACTTCTTCCACTATTGCGATAACTATATTGATGCCGTCGACCACGCCGCAGAACGCTTTGCGCAATCCGCACAGTCAGCGGGCGGGATTCAAGCCACAGCCTTGAAGGCGCTTGAGGAGGCTGGTGTACAGGTCAAATCCGAAACGCTGAATGCCCTAAGGCACTATGATCCTGAAACACGCACGCTGACGCTGTCCAATCTCGCCACATCGGAAACCCGCAGTTTTCAGCTTTTGCTGCAAGTCGCGCTGTTGCAACGCAACACCCTACTTGAAGCGACACTTGATCTGGCGCGGTTCCATTCCGAGACGGCGCGGCAAATTGCAAAGATTGGCCTTGCGAACTACTTCGCCGGGGCGGCCATGATGCCCTATGGTGCGTTTTTGGAGGCCGCTCAGCGGTATCGCCACGATCTGGAAATCCTGTCGACCCAATTCGGGGCCTCAATTGAACAGGTCGCGCACCGGCTGTCTACGCTGCAGCGCCCACATCACAAGGGGGTTCCGTTTTTCTTTGTGCGCGTGGATCAGGCGGGCACGATCACAAAACGCCATTCAGCAACGCGGCTACAATTTGCGCGCTTCGGTGGGGCCTGCCCGCTTTGGAACGTGCACCGCGCCTTTGAAACCCCGGGCCGCTTCCTGCGGCAGCTGGCCGAAACCCCCGACGGCGTGCGCTACTTCTCTCTTGCGCGGGATGTTTCCAAATCAGGCGGCCACTATGGTGCGCCTGTGCGCCGTTATGCGATTGCTTTGGGTTGTGAGATCAAACACACCGACCAGATTGTCTATGCCGACAATATGGATGTCTCTACCGCTGCGGCCTTTGAACCAATTGGTATTTCTTGTCGCATATGTGAGCGCCCTGATTGCCACCAACGATCTGTGCCGCCGCTGGAACGCAAGCTGACCATTCACGAAAACCTGCGCGGAGTGGTGCCTTACGAAGTTGGCTGATCAGCCCAAGATCAGCTTGGCCGCGATGCCCCACATGACCACGCCGACCAGTGCATCGAGCACGCGCCACGCACGTGGGCTGGTGAACATCGGCCGGAGCAGGCTTGCGCCGTAGCCTAGCGAGAAAAAGAACACAAAGCTGGAGACCACGGCGCCAATGCCAAACCCCCAGCTTGGGGAATACTGGGCGGAAATACCGCCCAGCAGAACAACTGTGTCCAGATAAACGTGTGGATTGGCCCAGGTCAGCAGCAAACAGGTACTGACGGCAGCCCAGAGACCCGTCGCAGTCTTACCTTGGGCTTCAAGGGCACCCCCCTCGCGTAGGGCGGAGCGGAAACTGAGAAATCCGTAGACAATCAGAAACGCCGCTCCACCCCACTTTGCCAGGGATACTACGAGTGGGAAAGCAAGGACGAGAGCTCCGAACCCGGCGACGCCTGCGGCAATTAACAGCGCGTCAGATATGGCACAGGTCAGGACCAGCGGCAGGACATATTCACCCTTCAAGCCTTGGCGCAGCACAAACGCGTTTTGCGCACCGATCGCCAAGATCAAGGAAAAGCCGAGAAAGAACCCGGCACCCATCGCTTCGTACAATTGAAAACTCCACTTCGCCTACCTTGTATCGCCGCAAATCTTTGATTATTCAAATTAAAGTTTATGACCCGAAATAAGATGATCTAATGAAACTTGACGGCCAACACCTGCGCGCTTTGTCCGCAATCCTTCGAAATGGCAGCTTTGATGCGGCGGCGGCTGAGTTGGGGGTGACTCAATCTGCAGTGTCCCAACGCCTGAAAGCCCTTGAAGAAAACGTTGGCGTGAAGCTTGTGAACCGCGAAAAGCCCTGCACCGGGACGGAAGCCGGACGTCGTATCGCGGCACATGCGGACCACCTGCAAGCCATGGAACAGGCGCTGGCCGTCGATCTTGGAACCAAGGTTGATTCCCAGCAAGGCCGCCTGCGAATCGCAGTGAACGCCGACAGCCTCTCGACCTGGTTTCTTGATGCCTTGGCTGCGGTACCAGATTACCTCTACAGCCTGAACGTCGATGACCAGGATTTCTCAGACGATTTGTTGCGCCGCGGAGAGGTTGCTGCGGCCGTCACCTCAAACGGCGCGGCGCTGGCGGGGTGTGACGTGCACTACCTTGGCAAACTCAGTTATGTGGCAACCGCAAGCCCGGCGTTTGTGCAGCGATACTTCCGAGGCGGCATCGACGCACGTTCAATGTCACTGGCCCCGATGTTGCGATATAATGAGAAGGATGACTTGCAATTTCAATGGCTTGACCGACATTTCCCCGGAAAGATCAGACCTCCCTTCCACCTTGTCCCCTCATCAGAAGCCTATGCCAAAGGCACGACTGCTGGGCTTGGCTGGGGGTTAAATCCAATGGGCATTATCCAAGACGATTTGAAAGCGGGCAGAGTTGTCGATCTACGGCCTGATGCGCGCTTGGATATCCCTCTTTATTGGCAGGTAAGCCGCTTACATAAGTCGCTCTTGGCCCCCCTCACCCGCAGCGTTTGCCAAACAACGATCCAGAACCTGCCACAATAACGCCGCAGCCGACTGTCATTTTCCAGCAGAACGTTGAACAACCTGCATGGATGACATGTCCGCGATTACGACAAATTTTCAGAAGGTCTCCCCTTCCTTCACCAGCGGCTTCTGGCTGAGTGGTGTATTGCTGCGCGTTGGACTGACAGCGACAATGATCGGCCTGTCTTTCCTGCCGCCGCTGATGCTGCCCCTGCTCGCAGCCGCGCTTGGCATCGATCTGATTTCCTTCCTTTGGTCACTGGTCCGCTACCATGCTGCAGCGGGTCTCCACCTGCAGCAGACCGGGCGATTCTGGTCTGTCGTTGGCGGCTACTGTTTCTTTTTCGTGGCGCTGGTTGCCATGATCTTTTCTTGGTGGATGCTTTCGCAGGGCAACAATCTTGAGTTTCTGAACCGAGACGGCAAGGACACCAAGGAAAACGTTGCCCCTGAGCGTGGTGGGCGATTTGAAGCGAATTTTTCGCGCGACCGGCGCGAGTTGATGTTCAACGGCGTTGTTGCACAAGGCGCAATCGACGACTTTGTCGAAAACCTGACGCGGTCAGATCGGCTTGAGACAATTGTTTTGAACAGCCCCGGTGGGAATATCTATGAAGCGCGGCTGATGGCCAAAGAAGTCAAACGCCTTGGCCTGAACACCCATGTTACAAATGAATGCAGCGCGTCGTGTCTGTTGATCTTTATGGCCGGCACAGAGCGGACTTTGGGCCCCGGTGGCCAGTTGGGCGTGCATCGCTACGGCATGGATTTCACGCAGGTGCTGCCGCATGTTAGCCCCTTGCGAGAAATGCGGACCGATCAGCAGTATTACCTCGATCGCGGTGTGACGCTTGATTTCTTGGATAAGGTCTTTGACCTCAGCCGGGATGCCATCTGGTATCCGACGCGACACGAATTGACTGTCGCGGGCATGCTGACCCGCTAAATAACAAACCCGCGCCAAAGCGCGGGTTCTTGCGTTTTAGGTTGTGGCCAAGGTCACAGCTGCGCCATGACCTCATCGGTGGCTTCAAAATTCGTGGTCACACGCTGGACGTCATCGTCATCTTCCAGCGCATCCACCAGCTTCATCAGCTTCTGCATGTCTTCCAGACCGAGTTCGGTCGTGGTGGTTGGCTTCCAGATCAGCTTTGTGGATTCAGACTCGCCCAACTCGGCTTCCAATGCGTTGGAGACATCGTTCAGATCCGTATCCGCACAATAAATGATGTGCCCGTCTTCAGAACTATCAACATCCTCTGCGCCCGCTTCGATCGCGGCCATCATTATGTCGTCGGCATCGCCAGCATCCGCCGGGTAAATCACCTCCCCCTTGCGCTCAAACATGAAGCCCACAGAACCGGTTTCGCCAAGGTTTCCGCCATTCTTAGAAAACGTTGACCGCACGGTCGAGGCTGTGCGGTTTTTGTTGTCGGTCATGGTTTCGACAATGACGGCCACGCCATTGGGGCCATAGCCCTCATAGCGGATTTCATCATAGTTTTCTGCGTCGCCACCGGTCGCCTTTTTGATCGCCCGGTCGATCACGTCCTTTGGCACAGAGTTGGATTTGGCTTCTTTCACAGCCAAACGCAGACGCGGGTTCTTATCCGGGTCAGGGTCGCCCATTTTAGCAGCGACGGTGATTTCCTTGGAAAGCTTGGAAAACAGCTTGGACCGCGCGGCGTCCTGACGGCCTTTGCGGTGCTGGATATTTGCCCATTTACTGTGGCCAGCCATGCGAATAGTCCTGTTCTTTTTCAGATAATGCTCATGATCTCGCCCCCTATAGCGCAAGGTCGGGGCGCGCTGCAAGTTGAGGGATCGCCGGGATTTCCCCTTGCCTCCCACAGCAAGCTGGGTTTGGCTGGGCGAGTAACAAGTGAGGCCATTGATGACACAGGACCAGATCATTTTATTTGCGCTTTTCGCAGGCGTCTTTGGCTTCTTGCTGTGGGGGCGGTTTCGCTATGATCTGGTGGCGTTTTCCGCTCTGCTCATCGGTGTTATCCTAGGGGTCGTACCCGAAAAAGACGCCTTTTCGGGCTTTGGCCACCCGGCCACGCTGGTAGTCGCACTGGTATTGGTGGTGTCTGCCGGTCTTGTTCGGTCCGGCGCAGTCTTTCTGATCACCCGCACTTTGGTCGACAGTTCGCGCAGCCTAGGGGGGCATATCGCACTGATGGGTGGCGTCGGCGGTGTGCTGTCGGCCTTTATGAACAATGTCGCTGCGCTCGCGTTGCTCATGCCCGTTGACATCCAAACCGCGCGCAAAGCGGGCCGCAGCCCCGGCCTTTCGCTGATGCCCCTGTCCTTTGCCACCATCCTTGGCGGCATGGCGACGCTGATTGGCACGCCGCCAAATATCATCATTGCCACGATCCGCGAAGACGCTTTGGGCGCGCCGTTTCGAATGTTTGATTTCGCCCCGGTCGGAGGAGTGACGGCGCTGGCAGGACTTGCGTTTGTGGCCCTGTTCGGCTGGCGGCTGATCCCCAAACGCGCCGATGCAGGGCGCGCCATGGCCGATATCACCGAATATGTCGCCGAATTGACGGTCCCAGAAGACAGCAAGCTGATTGGCAAACGTCTGGGAGAGTTGGAAGATAACGCGATGAAAGCAGATGTCGCTATGTTGGGGCTGATCCGCAATGGGCGACGCCTTTATGGCCACGCGCGCAACGCCGTTCTCGCCGCGCAAGACACCTTGATCCTTGAAGCGACACCCGATGCGCTGGACGAATTCCGCTCAGCTCTCAGCCTGAATTTCTCAGACGAAAAGCGCGAGGAACGCCTGAAGGCCGCGGGCGATGGGCTGGACATTATTGAAGTCGTGGTGCCCGAGACCTCTCGGATCGCTGGTAAAACTGCCGAACGCGTCGGTCTGTCATGGCGGCGCGGTGCGGTGCTGATGGGGCTTTCACGTCAAGGGCGGCGCGTCACGCAGCACCTGCGCAAGACCGAGGTGAAACCGGGCGATATCCTGCTGCTTTTGGTGCCAAAAGATCGCGGTGCTGACGTGACCGATTGGCTCGGCTGCCTGCCGCTTGCGGATCGCGGCCTTGCCGTCACGGCGGACAAAAAGGTCTGGTTGGCGATTGGGCTTTTTGTTGGGGCCGTTGTCGCCGCAGCCCTTGGGATTCTTTACCTGCCAATCGCGCTTGGTCTGGTTGTGATGGCCTATGTTTTTGCCCGCATCGTGCCGCTGTCAGAGCTTTACACCCACATCGAATGGCCCGTTGTCGTGTTGCTTGGCAGCATGATCCCGCTGGGTGCCGCGCTGGAGCGTGTCGGGGGCACCGAACTGATTGCAAATGCAATTGTCGGCCTGACCGATGGCCTGCCCGCCTGGGCCATTCTGACGGTCCTGATGCTGGTGACGATGACGCTGAGCGATGTTCTGAACAACACCGCCACCACCATTGTTGCCGCGCCGGTGGGCATTCAGATGGCGCAAACCTTAGGCGTCTCTCCGGACCCTTTTCTGATGGCCGTCGCGGTCTCTGCCAGCGCGGCGTTCCTGACGCCAATTGGACATAAGAACAACACGCTGATCCTTGGCCCCGGAGGATATCAATTTGGTGATTATTGGCGCATGGGTCTGCCGCTTGAAATATTGGTCGTTGTCGTTTCGATACCCTCGATCTTGATCTTTTGGCCGTTGTAAACTGGTGGCATTTGTCAAAAGCAAAATGAGTAAGGACATCAGATAGGCACTTGGGGAATAGGACAGTTTGAAAATGACACGGCGCTGGATTTTCTAGCGACCATCGACGATGCGAGCGCATTGGAAACCGCCCTAGCAAGCGGCCCATTGGAGACCGGCGAAGCGTTGGACGCCGACATTTCGCAAATCGCTCTGGCCGCTGCCGACCTTGTGGCAGGCATGCTTGGCCGGTTTGGGGCCGATGCCACGCAAGACATCCGCGACCGCGCCGCCTCATTGGGAGAGCCACCTCGCGATCTGGTGGAAGCAGCCCGAAACTGGGTTTCTGCGGTCGCATCACGATCCGAGTTGATGGACCTTTGGGAGGAAAGCGACGGCGCGGAGTTTCGCAGGTCCCTTAGTCTGCTGATCGACAGGCTGAACCCAGATATCGCCTACACCTCGCCTAAGGTGAAGAAAGAACAGGATTTCTTCAACATCTGCGCATTTTGCAATAAAGAAATCCGCGACGGCGACACGTTTGAAATTCAGCTTAAGAACAGGTCAGTGAAAGAAAGACTACCGAAGGCAGTTTTCTTCGCGCATCTGGCCTGTCTAAATGGTGCGCTTCACCCGACTTATTTCATCCAAGACTGGAAGTTCGATCCGGATGAAATCGAAGAAGCCGCGCGGAAATTGCTTGAAGACTGATGCGCCTTAAAGCGGCCAGATAAACGGTATCATCGCACTGGCGAGCAATCCGATACTCAGGTTCAACGGGATACCCACTTTCAAGAAGTCGCTGAAACGGTAGCCGCCGGGACCGTAGACCAGCATATTGGTCTGGTAGCCAATCGGCGTTGCAAAGCTTGCCGAAGCAGCCACCATAACCGCGACCACCAAGGGGCGCGCGTCGATGCCCATGACATCGGCCAGCCCCACGGCAATTGGTGTGACCACCACTGCAACGGCGTTGTTGGATACCATTTCTGTCAGAACAGATGTCAAAAGATAGATGGCCCAGACCACCAAGAAAGGCGGCAGCATGCCAAGATAGGGTGCGATGCCTTCAACGATCAAGCGCACAGCGCCAGAGCTTTCCAAAGCCACGCCAATGGCGAGCATCGCAAAGATCAGCGCCAGCAAACGCCCGTCGACCGCCGCAAAGGCCTCGTCCGCGTCGATGCAACGCGTGATCAGAACGACGGCAACAGCTAGAATCGCAAGAAGGAAAATGGGTGCCATGCCAAAGCCAGCCAAGGCAACAATCCCAATCAAAGCGGCAAAGGCAATCGGCGCATGACCGCGACGGTACTCCCGTTCTGACGGTTGGCTGACCGAGACCATCTCCATATCAGCCGCGAGCCGTTGAATATCTTCAGGCGAGCCTTCCAGCAACAATGTGTCGCCGACACGGACAATCAGGTCATCCAACTGCAGGCCAATGTTCTGGTTCTTGCGGTGCACGGCCAAAGTGTAAACACCATAGCGACGGCGCAGGCGCAGTGATCCAAGGCGACGACCGACCATGCGGCAACCCGGCGTGATCAACACCTCGACCGTTGTGGTTTCCACCGAACTCACCTGATCGACGCGTTTTAGCGACTTATCCCGTTGCAAACTCAGCAGTTCGGTCATTTTTGTGCGCAGAACAACGCGGTCCCCGACCTGCAATTCAACCCCCTTCAGGTTGCGCCGCAGAGAGATATCGCCACGCACTACGTCCACCAACCGCACGCCGTCGCGTTTGAAGAGCTGCACACCCGTAACCTCGCGCCCGATCAAGTTGGAGTCGGGTGGAATGACCGCCTCAGAGAAGAACTTCATATCTTTGCGGTTGCCCAACAAGTTCGCCATGCTGTCGCGGTCAGGCAAAAGCAACGGGGCTATAAAGCGCAAATAGACCATGCCCCATAGAACCAACGCGATGCCAAGCGGCGTGACCTCAAAGATCGAGAACGCCTCGAGCCCCTGCGCGCGCGCCACACCATCGACCAGCAGGTTTGTTGACGTCCCGATCAGGGTCAGCGTGCCGCCAAGGATGGCCGCATAACTCAACGGAATCAGCAGTTTGCTGGCGGAAACGCCCAAGGTCCGGCTAAGCTGGATAAAGACCGGGATCATCACAACAACCACCGGCGTGTTGCTGACCACGGCAGAGGACAGCACAACAAAGACCATCAGCATCGCGATAGCGATATGCGGGTTGGTCTTCGCCTTTCGATCCGCGATTTGCGTGAAAGCACTTAGCGCCCCGGTGCGTACCAAGGCCCCCATGACGATGAACATTGCCGCAATCGTCCATGGCGCGGGGTTGGACAGCACCGACAGGGCCTGATCATAGGGCAGAACGCCAAGCAACAAGAGCGCCGCAACCCCTGCAATGGCGACGACCTCTGTGGGATAGATCTCTCTCACGAAAAGGAGGAACATCACCCCCACGGTGCACAGCGTCAGGATGGCCTGCGTGGTCTGGGAAAACTCTAGGTATTCCATATAGGCGCGAACGCTCCCTCTTAATCTTAGCGCAACAGAACAGAGCATCCCCCAAGGTGAATGCCGGGGCAAGTCTTTCTGATGGATAAGGGAAATCTTTCTGAAAGAAGGGCTTAAGCAGGTCCTGCCTGACTAAGCCTGCCGCCTTGACGCACCATTTCTATGCGTGTTGCAACACCGCTGCGATCATCCGTTTCGACATAAACCCCAGACAGTGTCGCCTCTCCTAAGGCCGGTGTGAACCGCGCTTTTGGCATGCCGGTGATAAAGCGGCGCATGGGTTCTGCCTTCTCCATGCCGATGACGGAATTATAGTCGCCGCACATGCCAGCGTCGGCCTGAAACGCCGTGCCTTTGTCGAGGATCTGCGTGTCGGCGGTTGGTACATGAGTATGAGAGCCGACCACCAAAGAGGCGCGGCCATCGCAAAAATGCCCCATGCCCATCTTTTCCGAGGTGGCCTCGCAGTGCATGTCGACGATGATGGCCTGCACCAACCCGCCACGCGGATGCGCCTTTAACACGCGATCAACCGCGGAAAACGGATCGGCATAGGGGCGCTTCATAAAGACCTGCCCGAGTGCCTGAAGCACCAGAACCTTTTTGCCGCGCACATCAAAGATGCGGTGCCCCCTGCCCGGCACGTCGCCTTGGGCATAGTTCAGGGGGCGAATGATGCGGCTGTCTGACTGGATGTACTGCATCATGTCTTTTTGGTCGAAAGCATGATCGCCAAGGGTGACACAATCGGCACCCGCCTCAAACAGCAGTTTGGCGTGATCTCCGCTAAGACCCATGCCGTTGCTGGCGTTCTCACCATTCACCACAACAAAGTCGAGCCGCCACTCTGCGCGCAGACGTGGCAGGTGCTCTTTGACCGCCTTGCGCCCTGCGCGGCCTACAACATCACCGAGATACAGAATTTTCATGGGATAGTCGGGTATAGGTGACTTGCATCAAGGGCAAGACTGAATGGGCAAAGGAAGCACATTTGCACAAAAGCTAGGCTTTCAGGTCGCGAATGCCGCTTTCAGTGATGATCAAATCCAGCGGCTGATCGGTCGGCTCAAGCGGCAGATTCTCTGCTTCTTGTGCGTCAAAGGCAAAGCCCACCGCCAATGTCGCACGCTTGCTGCGCAGCAGTTCCAGCGTGCGGTCATAAAAGCCGCCGCCATAGCCAAGCCGCCCGCCCTGCGCGTCAAATGCGACAAGAGGGACGATAACAATCTCGGGTTCAAAAAACCGGTCTTCAACCGGAATCTTTGCCCCAAATGGACCGTCTTTCAAGGGCGCATCCGGTTCCCATTCAGAGAACTTCAAAGGCAGCCCTGCCCCTTGAATGACCGGTACACCGACCGTGCCATGGGCCGCGGCTTCGGCCATGGCCGGGACTGGGTCGATCTCTGTTCGGATCGGCATGAAGCCAGACACCGGCACGCCGCGATAACCCGCGAGGAACTCAGACAGGTAGGCCGACTGACCCGGTGTGGCAGATTGAAACGCCGCTTTGCGCCGCGCGAAAGCGGCTTTGCGGGCTGCGTCCTTGCGGGCTGTCAGATCGGCGTCCATCACAGCAGAACCGCCCCGGCAAGTGCCAAAAAGGCAAAGAAACCAACAACATCCGTGACCGTGGTGACAAAGGCGCCAGAGGCAAGCGCCGGGTCAACACCGATCTTTTCAAGTAAGACCGGAATGCCGGTACCAGCCAGCCCCGCGACCACAAGGTTGATCACCATGGCGACGGCAATCACAACCCCCAACATCGGCGATCCAAACCATATAACGCCAACAATGCCCATGACCACAGCAAAGACCACACCATTCACCAGACCCACAAGCACCTCTCGCCGGATGACCCGCCAGACGTTC
Organism: Cognatishimia maritima; assembly: GCF_900129685.1. Classification (GTDB taxonomy): domain Bacteria; phylum Pseudomonadota; class Alphaproteobacteria; order Rhodobacterales; family Rhodobacteraceae; genus Cognatishimia; species Cognatishimia maritima. The sequence continues at coordinate 597,632 of NZ_FQWM01000001.1, forward strand.
GCGCCAGTCAAGTCCTTGGTGGCAATGGCGCGCACTGCAACTGTTAAGGACTGCGTGCCTGCATTACCGCCCATCGAGGCCACGATGGGCATCAATACCGCCAGTGCCACGAACTGCGCAATCGTCGCCTCGAACTGCGCAATCACGAGTGAGGCAAGGATGGCCGTCACAAGGTTCACCGCCAACCACGGGAGACGCTGACGTGTGGTTTCTATCACCCGGTCCGACAAAGAGCTTTCCTCGCCCACACCGGCAAGACGCAGGATGTCTTCTTCGTGTTCTTCATCCAGCACCGCCATGGCGTCATCAATGGTGATCACGCCGACAAGACGCTCATCTTCGTCGACCACGGGTGCCGAGATCAGGTGATATTGGTTGAACGCATAGGCCACGTCGCCCTCGTCCTGTGTGACGCGGAAGACGCGGAACATTTCTTCGGCGAGGTTTTTCAAGGGCGAGGTGCGCGGTGCGCCCATGATCTTGCCCAGTGACACATTCGCCACCGGGCGCATGCGCGGATCGATAAGGATTACGTGATAAAACTGTTCCGGCAATTCTTCGGCGTTTCGCATGTAGTCAATCGCATCGCCGACAGTCCAATGTTCCGGGGCCATCACGGTTTCGCGCTGCATTAAGCGACCGGCAGAAAACTCCGGGTAGCTGAGCGCCTGTTCGACAGCAACACGATCTGCATCTTCCAGAACGTCAAGGATGGCTTCCTGCTGAGTCTCATCCAGATCTTCCAGAAGGTCGACAACGTCATCGGATTCCATATCCCGAACCGCTTCGGCAAGCGTTTCAGGGCGGAGGACTTCCATGACCTCTTCGCGGATGCTCTCATCAAGTTCAGAGAGAATTTCCCCATCAAATTCAAGATCATAAAGCCGCAGCAAACGACCACGATCATAGGGGTTGATCTGTTCCAAAAGGTCCGCGATGTCCGCCGCGTGCATCGGCTCCATCAACTCGATCAGCTTGTCGCGGTCCTCAACCTCAACCGCATAAAGAACGGCAGCGACAGCGCGGCGGTCCAGGCTGTAGTCATCTTCCTCTTCGCGGTCGTCTTCGGTGGCGATTTGATCCTCTGCTTCTGTCAAGATTCGCCTCCGTGCCATGGGTTCCGCTTTGGCGCGACCATAGGGGAGTTGGCGGGGAAAACTCAATGGCACCAGATCAATTTACTTGAGCGAATTAGCGCTGTACCCTCAAACTGAGAGGTATGAGTATGTCAGACGCAGGCACGCCCCCCCAAACGACCTTACTGCTTGGGCAAACGCTGAGTTTTGAGGCAAATCCGTTTGACGAACCGCTGGAAACTGCGGTGCGCCATGAAACCTCGGGCGCGGTTTTGATCCGCGGCGGGGTGATCGCCGCTGTTGGGTCGGCCGATACACTGCGCCCATTGCATCCGACTGCGCGGGTCATTGATTATGGCAAGGGACTGATTATGGCGGGGTTTGTGGATGCCCATGTGCACTATCCGCAAACCGCCATCATCGCGAGTTGGGGCAAGCGGCTGATTGATTGGCTTAACAGCTATACCTTCCCAGAAGAAATGCGCTTTGCCTCAAAAACCTATGCCTCTGAGATCGCGAACCGCTACCTAGATCTGACAACAGCCCATGGGACAACGACGGTTGCGAGTTATTGCACGATCCACCCTGTGTCCGTGGATGCGTTTTTCGAAGCGGCGCAGGCGCGCGGGCAGCGCGTGGTGGCAGGCAAGACCTGTATGGACCGCAACGCACCTGACGGGCTGCAAGACACGGCGCAGACTGCCTATGACCAGAGCAAACAGTTGCTGTCAAACTGGCACGGTGTCGACCGGTTGGATTACGCGATCACCCCTCGGTTTTCGCCGACCTCAACACCAGAGCAGCTCGAAGCCGTGGGTGCCCTTTGGAGGGAACACCCCGACTGCCTGATGCAAACCCATCTGTCAGAGCAAACAGACGAAATAGACTGGGTTCTGGGACTTTTCCCAGACGCACGCGACTATCTGGATACCTATGAAAAGTTTGGTCTTTTAGGCGCGCGCGGCCTTTATGGGCACGCAATTCACCTGACGGACCGTGAAAAAGCGCGGCTTGCCGAATATGGGGCAGGCATCGTGCACTGCCCGACGTCAAACACCTTTATCGGTTCTGGGCTTTTCGACCTCGGCGGGCTGATGGCACAGGGACAGCGTGTTGGACTTGCGACAGATACCGGCGGCGGATCATCGTTTTCGATGCTGCGCACCATGGCCGCGGCCTATGAGATCGGCCAGTTGCGTCATAACCCGCTGCATGCCGCACAGCTGTTGTGGCTGGCGACCCAGGGCAGCGCGCGTGCTCTGCGATTAGACGACCGGATTGGAAACCTGCGTGGTGGGATGGAAGCCGACCTTGTGGTGCTTGATCTTGCCAGCACCGACGCGATTGCGCAGCGCAGCGCGCAGGCCAAAGATATTTGGGAGAGCATCTTCCCCACCATCATGATGGGCGATGACCGCGCCATCCGCGCCGTTTGGATCAATGGGAAGGCAGCTTAGCAGCCGGGCTGACCCACGACCATAACCCAGATGTCACCCTTTTCACGAATAACACCGATTTCAGCAGCGTTTTTGGTCAAAAGCGTTTTGCGATGCGGCCGAGAATTGATCCAGCCCTTTAGCACTTCATTCGGAGACCGGTGGCCCATCGCGATGTTTTCCGCGATATAGCAGTAGCGATAGCCGCTGCGCCGCGCACGTTGCGACACCCGAGACCCGTCTGACCCTTTGTGGGAGAAATAGCCGTGGCGATACATGTCTTTGCCATGTTTGGCGGCCACACGTTCAAGCAGACTCGACACTTTTAGTGGGGGCAATCCATGGTTGGCACGGTAGGTATTGGTCAATTGCGCCACGTCGCGCGCTGAATTTGCATCAACCGAAGTTGCACCCAATGACATTGCTGCAACAAAAATGCCTGCCAAAACCTGCTTTAGCACCTGTATTACTCCATCAACGCCCCGGCCAATGCATTCTGCTTCTCAATACTTAATGGCATGTTTATGGCCTGCATGTGGTAATCTCGCACAATTTGCTGCCCCTCAACAAACAAATTGCGCACGCGCCGTGGACCGGCAAGAACCAGCGCAGCCGGGTCCCAGCTTCCTGAGGATTCGATGCCCGTTACATCCCAAATCGCTATGTCCGCGCGTTTACCCACTGCGATCTGTCCACAATCATTTCGCCCCAGAACCTCCGCACCACCGCGCGTCGCAATTTCTAAAGCTTCGCGGGCAGACATGGAATCTGCACCGTTTGCAACCCGCTGCAATAGCATCGCTTGGCGCGCCTCTTCGATCAGATTGCTGCTGTCATTGCTGGCTGATCCGTCCACGCCCAGCCCCACACGAACGCCTGAATCGCGCATCCTTCGAATGGGCGCGATACCTGAACCCAAGCGGCAGTTTGAACAGGGGCAATGCGCAACACCGGTTTGGCTTTGTGCAAATAGATCAATCTCTTGCCCGTCCAACTTCACGCAATGGGCATGCCAGACATCGGCCCCCGTCCATCCAAGGTCTTCTGCATATTGCCCCGGTCGGCAGCCAAAATTCGCCAGTGCGTAGTCAATGTCTTCGTCGTTTTCAGCCAGATGCGTGTGCAGCATCACCCCCTTGTCACGCGCCAAGAGCGCCGATTGGCGCATGAGCTCTCGGCTAACGGAGAACGGCGAACAGGGTGCGATGCCGACACGGCACATGCTGCCCTCGGAAGGATCGTGGAACTGATCCACCACACGAATGCTGTCTTCGAGGATTGCATTTTCTTCTTCGACCAAGCTGTCGGGTGGCAATCCGCCAAGACTTTCGCCGATGCTCATCGAACCGCGTGTGGGGTGAAACCGCAGGCCAATCTCTTTCGCGGCAGCGATACTGTCATCCAGACGTGCGCCGTTTGGGAACAGGTACAGATGATCAGATGTCAAAGAGCAGCCCGACAGGGCAAGCTCAGCGAGCCCAATCTGCGTCGAACGAAAGATTTCCTCGGGGCCAAAGCGCTCCCAAATTGGATAAAGAGTCTTGAGCCAACCAAACAACAACGCGTCCTGCGCTGCGGGCACGGCGCGTGTCAGCGTTTGGAACAAATGGTGGTGGGTATTCACCAAGCCGGGCGTGACGACACACCCCTTGGCGTTCACCTGCTCACCCGTCGTGGTCAGCCCATGCCCAACAGCAGCAATTACGCCGCCCCGGATCAGCACATCTGCCTGCGCCAATTCCTGGCGCTGATCATCCATCGTCAGGACGACATCTGCGTTTTTGATTAGGATTTCATTCTTCGCGCGATTGGGCATAGTTCACTCCTCTGACCCGTTTCGGTAAGGAGTGACTCAGGCGCTGACAGAAAGCGGGCAAAGGACTCAGCGCAGACAAAAGCTAGCCAAGTGTCGCAACGATTTCAACGGCCTGTGTTACGTTTCGCGCAAAATCGCCAAGGCCCGCGCGTGCAACTCTGGGTTGGACGCGGCAATCGCCGTACCGCCGTGGTGTGCGGGACCACCATTCCAGTCAGTGACAAGACCGCCTGCCGCTTCGATCACGGCAATCGGCCCCTGAATGTCATAGGCGTTCAGACCCGCTTCGATCACCAGATCCGCCTGCCCCAAGGCAACCAGTGCATAGGCATAGCAATCCATTCCGAACCGCGTCAGCTGGACTTTTCCAGAGACATGCTCAAAGGCCGCCCGCTCCGCGGCGGTGCCGACTTCGGGAAAGGTCGAAAACAATATCGCCTTACTAAGGTCCGTGTTCGTTTTGGTCTTCAATGCGGCTTTGCCCATTGGCCCGGCAACCTCTGCTTGGCCAAATCCACCGACAAATCGTTCGCCAATATAAGGCTGGTCAATAATGCCTAGCTGCGGCCCGCTTTCATCGCTGAGCGCAATCAAAACGCCCCAGGTTGGCGTACCACTGATAAAGCCGCGTGTGCCGTCGATTGGGTCAAGCACCCAAGTCAATCCAGAGGTGCCTTCGGATGTGCCCAGTTCTTCTCCAAGAATACCGTCCTGCGGGCGACGACGCGCCAAGACGTCCCGCATCGCAACTTCGGCCGCGCGATCAGCAGCCGTGACGGGATCAAACCCACCTTGCAGCTTGTTTTCTGCCAAGAGCGACGATGTACGGAAAAAAGGCAAAATGGCCGCGCGTGCTGCGTCGGCCATTTCATGCGCCACAGATAATATTTCAGCGCTGGTTTTGCTGTCGATCATCGTTGATCCCCTGAACTGCTACAGTCGCGCTACCGCAGCCGGGGGAAAAACTCAAGCAACGTTGCTTAGGACACGTGCCAATTCAAACAAACGACGGCGTTGGTTTTCTGGGATGGCGTAATAAGACCGCACCAAATCAAGTGCTTCTTTGTCGCCCATCAGGTCCGCAGGAAACGCGCCAGATGCTGGCTTGCTTTCAACCTGATCCCCGATGCCTTCAAAGAAAAAGCTTACAGGAACATCAAGTGCCTCAGCGATATCCCAAAGGCGGGATGCGCTGACACGGTTCGCGCCGGTTTCGTATTTTTGAATTTGTTGGAACTTAATACCAACCTGCTCTGCAAGTTGTTGTTGGGTCATACCGACAAGCCAGCGGCGATGCCGAATTCGTTTGCCAACATGCACGTCAACAGGGTGCGTCATTGGATAACTCCTAATATTTACAATCAGCCGACACAGCGAAACCGCCGCCGCCCCGGGCGTCAGAGTCAGCTCCCACACTGACCTTCACGACTTGATGCTTGCTGCGCATCCCTACAACAGCAGTCTCTTTTGTAGCAGTTTCATAAAATTGATCAAGCTATTTGCGAATATTTAAATTTGAATATAACCCTAGGTTGCTGAGAATGACGCAATTGTGACGCAGTGTTTCAGGTTCAATAATTTCCCTAGCCTCTTTAAATTGGACAGGAAATTACCTCTCGGAGAGAATCATGCGTGCTTTTCAGGTTCAGTCCCACGAAACCGCCCCTGTGATAATTGATCTACCCTTGCCTGAACCGTCAAATTCTCAAATACGCGTCCGAATTCATGCCTGCGGACTGAATTTTGCGGACCTCTTGATGCAGAAAGGGACCTATCAGGACACGCCCGCACTCCCCTTTGTTGCGGGGATGGAGGTTGCTGGCGTGGTGGACGCGCTTGGCGCAGATGTTTCCGGGCTGAATGTCGGTGACCGCGTGGCGGTTTTTGGTGGCCAAGGTGGCCTCGCCGAATACGGGTGTTTTGAAGCAATCCGCGCGGTGCGATTGCCTGATGCCATGTCCTTTGAAGACGCTGCTGCTTTTCAGATCGCTTACGGCACCAGCCACGTGGCGCTGGACTATCGTGCACAGATGCAACCGGGCGAGACCCTGCTTGTTCTTGGGGCAGCCGGCGGGGTCGGGCTAACAGCAGTTGAGATTGGCAAGCTGATGGGGGCAACGGTGATTGCCTGCGCGCGCGGTTCTGAAAAGCTTGAAATCGCCAAGGCAGCAGGCGCCGATCATCTGATTGATGCCAAAACCGAAGATATTCGCGCGGTGGTCAAATCCCTCGGCGGGGCCGATGTGGTCTATGACCCGGTTGGCGGAGAGCAATGGATCGCGGCCTTTCGGGCCGCCAACCCAGACGCGCGCCTGTTGCCCATCGGTTTTGCCAGCGGCGAGGTGCCCAAGATCCCGGCAAACCACATGCTGGTCAAAAACCTGACGGTCCTCGGTGTCTATTGGGGCGGCTACCTGCAATACAAACCTGCGGTCGTGACCGACAGTCTGACCCAGCTATTCGCTTGGTATGAGGCAGGCAAGCTGAAACCGCACATCAGCCATTGCCTCCCTCTGGATCAGACCGCAGAGGGGATGGAACTTTTGCGGTCACGCAAATCGACCGGGAAGGTCGTGATCACCCCTTAGGATCGTTCACTGACAGCTGTCGCGGGCAAGCCACCCCCTGCGGCAGCGACCGAAACAAGACGCGGCGCGTCCACTTTGCTGCGCGTTTTCAAGCTGCAGAAGGATTGGCGCAGCATATCCGCCAGCGTCGCCAGCGCCTCGCCCTTTACGGCGTCGTCACCGTACATATTCACATATTGCTCGCCCAAGTCTGGCAAGGACCCACCATGATTGATCACCTCTAGGCGCGGCGGCTCCGTGCCTTCGAGCATGGTCATCACGGCAAGGTCCGCGCTGACCGTGGCCTCAATCGCGCGGTCAGAATGGGAATCAATCGCCGATTCCCATTCCAGCCCGGCTCGATCCAATGCGGCCAATGTGGGCGGGCGGAACAGGCAGCGTCGGCTTGATGCAAACCGCAGGGGCCGCCGCCGCCAGCTTGCGCCGCCGGGGGCACCAACCCAGACCAGAGGCATCGTACAAAGCGTTTCCGCCCCCGCCATTGGCGTGGATTCCGTTGTCAGGATCAGATCGAAATCACCTTTTTCGAACTCTTCCTTCAGAGCGCGCGTGAAGCTGAAATTCAGAATAACCTTCACGCGTGGATAGGCCGATGCAAACTGCTGCAACACCTGCGGCACAGCGGGATAGACAATGTCATAAGGCACTCCAAGCCGCAGCTCGCCTTCAAAATCATCATGGGTCAGACGCCGGACAGCCTCGTCATTCAAAGAGACCATGCGCCGCGCGTAGCCAAGCAGCTGTTCTCCTTCCGGGGTCAAGGCCACTGTGCGCCCAGAGCGATCCAGCAGAGAAACCCCAAGCAACTCTTCAAGTCGCTTAAGCTGCATCGACACCGCAGACTGCGTGAGGTTCAGAAACCCGGCGGCTTTGGTGACGCCGCCCAAATCGGCAACCGCCATAAAACTGCGCAGCGTTGTAACGTCCAAATTCCTCATTGATCAAAATCCTTGATGCCACACCTAACAAACATTCGTTTTAAGAATATTTCATATGCAGGCATATACATCAAGAGTTTTGATTGAACTCGTGAATTGCATCACATCCAAGAAAGGACAACACGATGGCGTTCCTAAACACATTTGGTCGTATTGCGGGCCTCTCTCTGGAGAAAGGCGTGACCGTCCGCGAAATCTTAGAGGTACAGCGCCAGCGCCGTGCCCTCGCCCAGCTTGACGCACAACGGCTGCAAGACATCAGGCTGACGGAGGGCGACGTCACCAAGGAACTCGCGCGTTCGATCTTTGACATTCCGTCAACGTGCCGAAAATAAGCGCACCGCGCGCAATTTTTCCGTGCATTTACCTGCCGGATTTCCTTGAAAAAACCCGAAAGAGCACCGATATTCACCTGTGACGGCCTGCAGCACCCGCTGCGGGCCCAAAAGGTCAACTTATCGGAGGCTTAGATGGCTCAATTTGATACAATTCGTGGCGTTGCAGGTGCCCGCTCAGCGGAGATCGACGCGGGTCTACGTGCGCACATGAACAAGGTCTACGGCACCATGTCTGTGGGCATGTTGCTGACCTTTGCCGTGGCATGGGCAATCGGGACATCCCCGAACCTGCTTGCAATTTTCCGTGATCCAATCACATTGTCGCCAAACATCCTTGGCTGGATCGTGATGTTTGCACCGCTTGGCATGGTCTTCCTGTTTGGCGCGGCGATCAATCGCCTGTCCGCCGCAGGTGCGCAAACCTTCTTCTACGTGTTTGCCGCCGTGATGGGTCTGTCCCTGTCTTGGATCTTTGTCGCCTTCACAGGCTTCTCCATCGCGCAGGTCTTCCTTGTGACCGCAATCGCCTTTGCGGGTCTGTCGCTCTATGGCTACACCACGAAGAAAGACATCTCTGGCTGGGGATCGTTCCTGATCATGGGTGTGATCGGTATTCTGGTTGCGTCAATCATCAACATCTTCCTAGGCTCCCCTGCATTGCACTTTGCAATCACGATCCTGGGCGTTCTGATCTTTGCCGGCCTGACCGCCTATGACACGCAGAACATCAAGAACACCTACCTCGCGCATGCGCATTCCGGTGACAGCGAATGGTTGGGTAAAGCCGCCATCATGGGCGCGCTGAGCCTTTACCTCGACTTCATCAACATGTTCATGTTCCTGCTGCAATTGCTCGGCAATCGCGAATAAGCGGAGCGACATTTAACACGAAAAGGCTGGCGATTTCGCCGGCCTTTTTTGTTGCCGCTTTCAAAGCGTCATGCGCATCTCAATTGCCGGGAAATACAACCCCGGCTCAAGCGCCAGTTCAACGGCATGCAGGCTTTGAAAGCCGAGCCGCCGATAGAACACCTCAGCCGTCAAGGTGCTCATGCAGCGCAGCGAATGTACCCCCTGCTCCAAGGCCGAGCGGATGGCAGCCCTGGCAATCGCCCCACCGACACCGCGACGCAAGTATGACGGATCAACCGCCACATGCCGCATATGGCCTTCGCCATGATGGCCCAGCCCGCGCGTGGGACTGAGGTCGGTCCAGCCCCCTGCCCCGACAATCCTGCCCTTTGCGCTTTCGGCGACATAATAGGTGCCGCAGCCCAAAAGCTCTGGCCGCGCCTGTCCGATCTTTGGCAGGGCTTTCTCAAGAATGCGCGGATGATAATCGGCGCGCAGCAACTCCCCGTAGCTGCGCGTCATCATGGCCGTAATCGCGTTGGCGTCGGCGGTTCTGGCGGGGCGGATAGAGTATTCAAATGACATGGTCCCGTTTCCAATTGAATGGTCTGAAGAAAATCTGGTTCCTCAGCGCGACCTATGTTTTCTGAACTTCTTAAACTCTGAAAAGCAAAAAGCCGCGCTGGTGTGGCGCGGCCTTTGCATGTGTCTTAAGAAGTGATCTTACTTGATCTTGCCTTCTTTGTACTCGACATGCTTGCGCACCACCGGGTCGTACTTTTTCACGACCATCTTTTCGGTCATGGTACGCGCGTTTTTCTTGGTGACGTAGAAATGGCCTGTGCCCGCGGTCGAGTTCAGGCGGATTTTAATTGTGGTCGGCTTCGCCATGGGTCTTCTCCTGCGCCGGGCAGCAGTGCCCGTGAAATCTCTATGAAGTCCGCCTTTTAACGGTAAGCGATGCCGAGTCAATGGGGGTGATATGGAATTGTCACAGAAAAGGGGATTTTTTGACGGAACTGCTCCGTAGGCTGTGACACGCCAATTGATCGTAGGTGCCTACCAAGCCGCGTTGTCTTCAATCACCGCCGCCACGGCCAGCGCGCGGGTGGCGAGGTCTGGGGGTGTGGTCTCTGCCAACCCCAGCGTGGCCATCCTGTCACGCAGGGCTTTGGACGTGTAAAAATCGTAAATTTCGCTGTTGGCCGGGCTTTCCCAAAAGGCGGTGATCCAGATGGATTCTTTGCCCGGTACGCAATGTTGGCACCAATCGCGCCAGAGGCGATTGGCAAGCGTGGCGTCGTCGACTTCTAGCATTTGGGCGGTCAGGTCGGACACGGACCAGCCAGCCAATGCGAACATGCACAAAGTGTCGTCGATGTAGTCAGTTCCCTCGCGCAGTTCAGCCCGCAGAAAAGCGCGCTGGAAGCGGTCGATGACGGACCATTCTTGTGCGTTCCAATTGGCCGCCACACCTGTCTGAAAGCGGCTAAGGGCCACTTCGTTGCCGACATAGCTGACCTCCTGTGCAGCGGCGAGCAGCTCCAGAATACGCGGCAGCAGATAGGCCCATGTCGGCTTGGCAACCCCGGCTTCGGGGTCGTAGGCTGCAAAGAACCAGTCCTGCACATAGGTCAGCGGCAAATCGCGAATGGGCGGCTCAAAGAAATGCAGTTCGATGTGGGGGTCCATGCAGCAGCCCGTGCAAACTTCGGTACTACTCGGCTTAGGGGCGTCAAAGACGCGATACGCCTCGTCGATGAGTGCATAAAGCGGGTGGTCCTTTGCCAGTTTGATTTGTGGGCCAATATCTGGGCCGGTATCGAGGGTTGGTGTCATGCCCGCAGGCTAGGCAATGGACGCACAAATGCGAAGCGCTTTGTTGGGGGCAACCACAGACCGCAAACAATTACACAGGGGGCCTATAAGCCGGATTCTGTCCAAGAGGTTGCCCTCTTTGGATGACCATTCATCTTGAGCGCCTGTTGCCAAGCGCCCTCTAGCTGCCAACCCGGACCTGCTCGGGGCAAAGCTCCCCTGTGGTTGCCCACGCGCGGTCCCTATTTGGCATTGCTCCTGGTGGGGCTTGCCGTGCCGGTTCTGTTGCCAGTCCCGCGGTGGGCTCTTACTCCACCGTTTCACCCTTACCCTGACGCGCAGGGCGGTTTCTTCTCTGTGGCGCTATCCCTTGGGTTACCCCAGCCGGGCGTTACCCGGCACCATTGCCTTGTGGAGTCCGGACTTTCCTCGGGTTACCCCGCGGCCATCCAGCCCCCTGTGCGACTTGCGTGATAGGCGGTGGCGCAGGGGCCGTCAACGGGGTGGCGGCGGTGATGTTGATTCTGAGTATTTTTGGAAAGATGAAATTAAGATGAGGCCTGAGCCGCAAGCCGCGCCATGATGCGGCGATCTTCGGTATCTTCGTCGGGGTCCTTCGCCCAAGGGCGAAAGCGGCTGCGGAAGGCCGCGAAGCAGGCGGGTGCTGGGTCATCACAGCCATTGAGCGCTGTCACAGGGTAGCCAAAGGATTTGGCGCTGGTTTTCCAGTCACTGTCTGCGCGCTGCGCATCGGGCCAGATTGCCAGCTCCTGCCGCGCGAGGCGTTGCCAATCAAACCGCGGGCCGGGATCAATTTTGCGGTGCGGCGCGAGGTCGGAATGGGCAATGACGTTTTTGGGCGGAATGCCCCAGCGCTGCATGATTTGCGGCAGCAGCCATTCCAGTGCCGCCATTTGCGGTTCCGCAAAGGGGTGTGTGCCAAGGTTGTCCAGCTCAATCCCAATGGAATGAGAGTTCACATCCGTGATATCACCCCACTGCCCGGCCCCAGCGTGCCAGGCGCGCATGTCTTCGGCGACCAGTTGTTGGACTAGGCCTTTGCCAGAAATCAGGTAATGGGCCGAAACCTCGGTCTCGGGATTGCAGAGCGTGTTGCAAGCTGCCTCGGCACTGGCCATGGCCGTGTAGTGCAGCACGATCAATGACGGCGTTGCCCCATCGCGACGCGGCCCGAAATTCGGTGAAGGTGTTTGGATGATCTGAGGCGCTTTTGGCGCCATCAGTTGCTGCCGAGGTTGCGGAACGGCCTTGGGTCCCAATCGCAGGCATAGCCATCCCCATCAGGATCAAGGCCGATGCGATCTTTCTCGGGTCCGCCACGCGCAAGGAAATCAATCTGCGCCTGGTCTGCACTTGGATATTTGCGGCAATTGCGATCTGCACGCGCCACGGAGTTCAGGCCAATCCGTTTGTAAATCGCATTGCCCGGTTGGTTTTTGTGCTGCAGCGCAAAGGCTACGATGTTCGGGCCGGTGTTGCCGTCTCGCGATGGCAGATTGGTGGCCTCGACAACCTGATACTGATCGGCAATCGCTTCACGCCGTTTGGCGTCCGCTTCGATAGAGCGACGCGAGTCGACCGCTTCAAAATCATTCTCGTCCGAAATGCCCGCGTTTTCCAACCGAACCGGCGCTGGGTTCGCGGGGCTCGCCTCGACCACGGTACGGCCCGTATCGGTTTCGCCCAACTGCGGGCCTTGGCTGCCCAAAGGCCGCGTCGCGTCTAGCGTCGAAAGGGTTTCCTGCGACAGCGCCTGCGCAGGCGGAATGACCGGTTCAAACCCGGCAGGGGTCTGCGGCTGGAAATTGTCGTTGTCAAAACCAACACCGCTATTGGGCACTGGCGGCTCACATGCCGCCAAAGCCAATATCGCGCAACCGCTGAAAATCCACCGCATTCTGTGCCTCATTCGACTTTGCTTTGGCCGATATCTACCACCACTTGCCGGGCTTGGCTACGAAACCGGCAGCGCTTTCAAGCGCATAGGCAGTATTCAGCAGATCGCCTTCTTCCCAAGGACGGCCAATCAGCTGCAGGCCCAGTGGCAAGCCCTGCGCATCGGTGCCAGTTGGCACGGCGATGCCCGGCAGACCAGCAAGGTTCACGGTGACGGTGAAGACGTCATTCAGATACATCTTGACCGGGTCAGCGTCGTTCATTTCGCCCAGACCAAAAGCCGCAGATGGCGTTGCTGGCGTCAGGATCGCATCCACACCTGCGGCAAAGACATCATCGAAGTCTTTCTTGATCAGGGCACGCACACGGCGGGCGCGGTTGTAATAGGCATCATAAAAGCCTGCGGACAGCACATAGGTGCCGACCATCACACGGCGCTGCACCTCATGGCCGAACCCTTCGGCGCGAGTCTTTTCGTACATCTCGGTGATACCATCGCCCTGCGCCAGAGTCGCGCGATGGCCGTAGCGCACACCGTCATAGCGCGCGAGGTTCGAAGACGCCTCAGCCGGGGCAATCACGTAGTAAGCTGGCAAAGCGTATTTGGTGTGCGGCAGAGAGATGTCGACAATCTCTGCACCGGCTGCTTTCAGCATCGCGGTGCCGTCTTCCCAAAGCTTTGCGATCTCTGCGGGCATGCCGTCCATGCGGTATTCTTTGGGGATACCGACTTTCTTGCCTTTGATGTCACCGGTCAGCATGGCCTCAAAATTTGGCACAGGCAGGTCGGCTGATGTGCTGTCCTTCGGGTCATGGCCACACATGGCTTCGAGCATGATCGCCGCGTCGCGCACGGATTTGGTCATGGGACCCGCTTGGTCGAGCGAACTTGCAAAGGCCACAACGCCCCAACGTGAACAACGGCCATAAGTCGGTTTGATCCCGGTGATCCCGGTGAAAGCCGCAGGTTGGCGGATAGAGCCACCGGTGTCGGTGCCGGTTGCCGCCAAGCACAGGTCCGCGGCAACAGCAGAGGCCGAGCCACCAGAGGAGCCGCCCGGTGTCAGTTGCGCATCATCATTGCCGCGACGCCACGGGTTGACCGCATTGCCATAGCACGACGTTTCGTTGGAGCTGCCCATGGCAAATTCGTCCATGTTCAACTTACCCAGCATCACAGAACCCGCATCAAACAGGTTTTGCGATACTGTGGATTCATACTCGGGAATAAACCCTTCCAGAATCCGGCTTGCGGCTTGGCTTGGCACGCCTTTGGTGCAGAACAGGTCTTTGATCCCAATCGGCAGGCCACACATCGCAGGCGCATCACGGGCAGCCAGTCGCGCATCAGCGGCTTTCGCCTGTTCCAACGCAAGTTCCGGCGTGTTGTGGACAAAGGCATTCAGCGCCCCTGCCCCTTCGATTTCTTTCAGGCAGGCCTCAGTTAGTTCAACCGAGGTCACATCGCCTGCGCGCAGTTTATCGCGCGCCTCAGCCAGCGTGAGTGTGTTTAGATCAGCCATTACTCAACCACCTTTGGAACCGCAAAAAAGCCTTCGCGCGCATCAGGCGCGTTGGACAGAACCTTGTCCTGCTGATCGCCATCCGTCACTTGATCCACCCGGCGTTTCAGCTTTTGTGGGGTCACGGATGTCATTGGCTCTACGCCCTCAACATCAACTTCATTGAGCTGCTCGATGAACCCAAGGATCGTGTTGAATTCTTCGGCCAGCGCGGGCAGCGCGTCCTCTTCGACCTTGATACGCGCGAGTTTTGCAACGCGCGCTGCGGTGTCCTTGTCAATCGACATCGGCAAACTCCAATTGAAACTTGAAGACAGCGTTTAGCCAAGCTTTGTGGGGCGTGCAAGCATGTGTCGCCTGTAGATCTCGATCATCCAGCCAAGCGCGATCCCATTCAGGATGTGCCACATGAAATGGGTGCCAAGCGGCAGGATGTTGCACAAAGGTTCATCAATGGAGCGGAAGAAGAGCGAAAGACACACGATGGACGCACCGATGGCCAGACCTTTCGCTGTTTGAAGCGCCCCGTTTCGAAGCCCAAAGGCGTAGATAAAGATCAATAACGGCACAGGGCCATAAGCAGCGGAGCTTTCAAAACCAGGGATTTGCTGGAACAGCGGCACCAATGCTGCCGTGTAGGGAAAGAATAACACCACAGCGAGGGCCGCAATCCACCATTTTTGCCCGTAGAAATCGCGTGTCGCCGCAAAGATGTAGACGAGAATATAGAGGATGATCGGGAAAACATCCGCCATCCCAGCCCACGTCTGTGCAAAGGTGTGGAAAAGAAAGCTTCCGATGCCGATGGCAAACAGAATGATGCATAAAAGCTGCGCAATCCGCAGCCCATCGCTGCGCCGCCACATGATAATGGCCGCAATCAGAAACGCCGCGTTGGTGATTGCATTGACTGGCTCTGCCCAAAAGGACGGATCAATACGTTCGCAATAACCGTCAACAGATTGAGTGAGGTCCATGGGCTTCTCCGACTCATTGAATTAGCTTAGCGTCAACTTAGAATATGGAGCGAGAAAATGGTTTTCGATAAGGAAATTGAGCAGTTTGGAAGTGAGATCGTCCGCAATGCGGTCGAGCAAGGTATGCAAGAAGCGCTCAACCACATAAGGTACAACACCGGAAAAGCTGCAAGCGCACACGTTGAAAAAGCAATTGGCATAGCCGCACGAAGCGCAATGCGCGCGTTCTTCTCAAATCACGAATTGATTGGGTCGTTTTCAATTTCTCTGAGAACTGAAAACGGTGATACCTTTGACTTGGCGGAGGAGTTTGGTGCCCCCCTGATCGTAGCATTTGACGAAGACGGCTGGTTGGAAAATTGATCAACATCTAGGTGGATCTTTTTTGCAAACGGTATGGTCTGGCCCACTATTGTGACTGCAAATGCCTGTCCAAGCGTGAATGTGATTGAGCCTGAGGCGATGACGCCCATCGAGCTATAGGCGCACTCGAAGCCATAGGATTAGAGTATTTTTGCAAATAAGAAGGTCAGGACCGTTTTTCTTGAAAGAATGTCTTTAGCAGATCTTCGCAAGCTTCCGCTGAAATCCCATCATAGACTTCAGGTCTGTGATGGCTTTGCGGGTGGTCAAAGACACGCGGGCCTTGGGCCACGCCGCCGGATTTGGGATCAGTCGCGCCATAATACACCCGCGCGATGCGGGCTTGGGAAATGGCCGAGGCGCACATAGGGCATGGCTCTAGCGTCACGTATAGGTCACAGCCCGGCAGGCGTTCTGATCCGAGCGCCTGACACGCTGCCCGGATGGCAAGGATTTCGGCGTGCCCGGTGGGATCAATCAATTCACGTGTACGGTTGCCCGCGCTAGCCAGCACAATGCCATCCGGGCCGACAAGCACCGCGCCAACAGGCACTTCGCTCCGTGTGGCGGCGGCGCGCGCTTCTTCCAGCGCTTGGTCCATATGGCTCTTAAACCGGGTCATCAAAATCAGATGCCCGATGATTGGCCCTTTCGCAATGGGGCATTCAAATGTAGGAGAGGCAAATGAGCCAGAAACAACCCCCAAAGACACCCGCAGGCGACCGTATTGCCAAAGTTCTCTCCCGTGCAGGTGTCGCCTCGCGGCGGGATGCAGAGCGCATGATCGAGGCGGGACGCGTTTCTGTGAATGGCGAGGTTCTGACCTCCCCAGCCCTGAATGTGACGGCGCGCGACCAGATCGAAGTTGACGGCAAACCGATTGGTGAAAAAGAGCCAGAGCGGATCTGGCTTTACCACAAGCCTGTGGGGCGCGTGACAACCCATAAGGATGACAAAGATCGCGAGACGATCTTTGACGACCTGCCAGAAGACATGCCGAAACACGTTCTGACTGTAGGGCGGCTTGATTTGAACTCTGAAGGTCTGCTGCTTTTGACCAACGACGGAGAGGTCAAGAGAAAGCTGGAACTGCCTTCAACCGGCTGGGTGCGCAAATACCGCGTCCGCGTCAACGGGCGTCCGACAGAAGAGACGTTCACGCCTCTGCGTCGCGGGATCACGGTGGATGGAGAGAAGTTCGCGCCGATGGTGATCAGCCTGGACCGCCAGCAAGGCGCGAATGCCTGGATCACTGTGTCGCTTAAAGAAGGCAAAAACCGCGAAATCCGGCGCGCGATGGCCGAAATTGGTTTGACCGTGAACCGCCTGATCCGTGTGGCCTATGGACCGTTTCAACTCGGCGATCTGAAACCCGGCGCGGTGGACGAAGTGCGTCCACGCGTAGTGCGCGATCATTTGGGATTGGAAGGCGCTGTGCCGCCAGAAAGCCGCAAGACACCGCAACGGCGTCGCAAACCGGGCGCAGCCAATTTTGATGGCGGGAAAACGAAGTCTGGCGCGCCGACAGAACGCGCCAATTCAAAAGGCGCCCCGCGTGGTCGCGGATTTGCCGGTGGAAAGCCACCAACAGACCCCACCAAACGCGGACCAGGACCAATGGCAAAGGGCAAGCCGCGCAGCGGTACACCCACCTCAAGGTCAAAGCCCACAGGTGGCCTGCCGACTGGACCAAAAGGGTCAAAGCGTCGCTGAGAGCCGCTAAGGCGCCGGCATGCCTTGGCAGGCAAACCCTTGCCGTGACAGCATAAGAACCGGGAAAAAGACAGCAATCCCCCTAGTAACACGCTGCCAATGTCCCTAGATTCGACCTGAGTATCGTGGGTATCGGGGGATTGGCGTTATGTCCGCAACAGGGTTGCAGAAACTGGCATTTGTTCTGCTTGTCATATTGATGCTTTACGTCGCCATGGCAGGAGGCGGCGCATAATGGCCCAGAGATATGGCGGAAAATTCAGCCCGGACGGCGCGACCACGGACAAAGCCGATACCAAACCCGGCCCATTTCTAAATGCCAAACGCAGCCGCACTGGCGTGCGCGTTAATTTGCTGTTTCTTGCCCCCCTGCCCCTGATTTGGAAAGCCTTCACTTCGTCGCCTGTGTCGATGGGGCTGTACCTCTTGGCCCTTGGCACGCTGATGCTGGCCGCTTGGCTGACCCGCGAAGGAATCGTTGCGCAGGAAGCCTATGACGCACGCAAAGTCGCGCGTCGCCCTGCTCTGCCCCGCAAAATGGCAGGGTCGCTGCTGACCGGGCTTGGCCTTGGGGTGGCTGGTATGGCTGGCTTTGGCATGGTCGAAGCGGTGATTTTCACAATCGTGGGCATACTGCTCCATAGCCTTGCCTTTGGTGTAGACCCACTGCGCAACAAGGGCGTTGATGGCGTTGACCTGCATCAGACCGACCGCGTGGCGCGCGCCGTAGATGAGGCTGAAAAGCACCTCACCGCGATGTCAGACGCCATTAAACGCGCAGGCGACCGCAAAATGGAACGCCGCGTCGAAGATTTTCAGAAAACCGCGCGTGATCTCTTTCGCACCATCGAAGATGACCCGCGTGATCTGACCTCCGCGCGCAAATACCTAAGCGTCTATTTGAAGGGCGCACGCGACGCGACTGCGAAGTTTGCCGATGTCTACAGTCGCAATCAAAGTGCCGAGGCGCGTGAGGGTTATGCCGCTCTGCTTGATGATCTTGAACAGAATTTCGCTGCCCGGACGCAAAAACTCTTGCTGAATGATCATTCAGACCTGACGATTGAAATCGACGTGTTGCGCGAAAGGCTGCAACGCGAGGGCATCCGCAACGACGCCTGATATTCGTAAAACGAGGGGAATTACATGTCTGACACTGTACGTCAAAAAGCCGAGGCCGCCTTGGCCGAGGTCGAAGAAGTCACCGCTGTGGTGCTGCCAGAACCGGTGGAAGCCAACGCCATCGTCCCATTAGCAGAGGCCGACGCGCCGACCAGCGATGAAATCGCCAAACGCATGGCCGAGCTGAACATGGAAGACACCAATTCCATCGTGACTTTCGGCTCATCCGCTCAGGCCGAGTTGCAGGAAATCAGCCAAGCCATGCTTCAGGATGTGCGCAACAAAGATGTCGGCCCCGCCGGCGACAGCCTGCGCAATATCGTGACCACAATTCGCGGCTTTTCAGTGTCGGAACTGGATGTGCGCCGGGAACGGTCCTTCTGGGAAAAACTGCTGGGACGCGCTGCGCCTTTTGCGAAATTCACCGCGCGATTTGAGGAAGTTCAGGACCAGATTGACCGCATCACCGACAACCTTCTGGATCACGAACATAAGCTGATGAAGGACATTAAGTCCTTGGATTTGCTTTATGAAAAGACGCTGACCTTCTATGATGAACTGGCGCTGTATATCGCGGCAGGCGAGGCCAAAATTGCAGAATTGGATGGCCGCGACATTCCTGCCAAGGAAGCAGAGGTGCAAGCCGCGCCTGAAGATAAGCAGGTGATGAAGGCGCAAGAATTGCGCGATCTGCGCGCCGCCCGAGATGATCTGGAACGCCGGGTGCATGACCTGAAACTGACCCGTCAGGTCACGATGCAGTCGCTGCCCTCAATCCGGTTGGTGCAGGAAAACGACAAATCGCTCGTCACCAAGATCAACTCGACCCTCGTCAATACGGTGCCCCTGTGGGAGACCCAACTGGCGCAGGCAGTCACCATCCAACGCTCTGCCGAAGCGGCTGCGGCTGTACGCGATGCCAATGACCTGACCAACGAGCTTTTGACCGCAAACGCGAAAAATCTGCGCGAAAGCAATAAGATGATCCGCGAAGAGATGGAACGCGGTGTCTTTGATATCGAAGCTGTGAAACAGGCCAACGCGGATCTGATCGGCACCATCGAGGAAAGCCTGCAAATCGCGGATGAAGGCAAGGCCAAACGTGCCGCAGCCGAGGAAGACCTGAAAGCCATGGAGGCTGAACTGCGCGACACGCTTGCAGCCGCCAAGGCCAAGGCGACCGGTCTGGGCGATACCGTTGCGACCTCTGCGGGCGCTGAATAAGCAAAATGCGAGGGGCCGTAGTCAAATCCATGCTGGCCGCAGGCGTCCTTGGCGCCTGCACGCTCGCCGCGCCCGAAAGTGCGCCGGTCAAGCCGACACCTGTCGCGCTGCCCCTGCCTGCGGCCCCAAGCCAACAAAGTGAAGCCATCCGCCGCTACTACGCCCATCTGCAAGAGGACCTGCTGGTTCAGGGGTTGATGCGGGTTGACGGCGGCGGACCGGACACACCCTATAGCGCCACGATGTTGGCGCGGAACTTTGAACGCATTGCCTTTTACGACGAACATGAAATCGGCGCGCGCCTGCAGGCCTCAAGCGGCGAAGCGCGGCTTTTGGCACGTTGGGAAGCCCCCGTGCGGGTCGCGGTTGAATTTGGCCCAAGCGTGCCATCAGAACAGCAAAAGGCCGACAGCGCCTTTGTTGCCCGATTTACGAACCGGTTGGGTCGCATCACCCGGCACCCGGTGCGGGCCGTGTCAGGGCGCGCGAATTTCCATGTCTTGGTGATTGGCGAAGACGATCGCACGGCCATGCAAACGCGTTTTGCGGCGCTTCTGCCCGATCTCTCGACCGCCAATCGCAGACTCCTGCAGAATCTGCCGCGCGACATGCATTGCCTTGTGGTCGTCAGCCACGAAGACAGCGCTAAGCCGCGCATCACCTCTGCCGTCGCCATTGTGCGCGCAGAGCACCCAACGCTGCTTCGCCAGGCCTGTTTCCACGAAGAAATCGCGCAGGGCATGGGTCTTGTGAACGACAGCCCCAACGCGCGCCCCTCAATTTTCAACGACGATGATGAGTTCGCTTATCTCACCAGCCATGATGAGAAATTGCTGCAAATGCTGTATGATCCGCGCCTTCGGATTGGCATGACTGCGTATGAGGCCCGCCCCATCGTCAAACAAATGGCCGGCGAATTGACCGCGCCGAACACGTAACACAGTAAGGAGTGTCCCATGGGTATTTTCGATTTTCTCAAAGGCGAATTTATCGACGTCATTCATTGGACGGATGACACACGCGACACGATGGTTTGGCGGTTTGAACGCGAAGGCCATGAGATCAAATATGGTGCCAAGCTGACGGTCCGCGAAGGTCAGGCTGCCGTGTTTGTGCACGAGGGCCAATTGGCGGATGTCTTTACGCCCGGTCTTTACATGCTTGAAACCAACAACATGCCGATTATGACCACGCTGCAGCATTGGGACCACGCCTTTCAAAGCCCATTCAAGTCGGAGATCTATTTCGTCAACACCACGCGATTCAATGATCTGAAATGGGGCACCAAGAACCCAATCATGGCGCGCGACCCCGAATTTGGCCCCGTGCGGTTGCGCTCATACGGCACTTATTCGATCCGCGTGACAGACCCGGCGCGTTTTTTGACTGAAATCGTCGGCACCGATGGCGAATTCACGATGGACGAAATCTCGTTCCAGATCCGTAATATCATCGTGCAAGAGTTTTCTCGTGTGATCGCTGGCTCAGGCATTCCGGTGCTGGATATGGCGGCGAATACCGCTGAGTTTGGCAAGATTGTCGCCGAAGCGATCGATCCCGTGATCGCCCAATATGGTCTGTCGATCCCAGAACTATATATCGAAAACATCTCGCTGCCCCCTGCCGTGGAACAGGCACTGGATGACCGCACATCGCGCGGGATTGCTGGAAACCTCAATGACCATATGCGCTGGAAAGCGGCTGAGGCCGTGGGCAAAGGCGGCGGCGCAGGCGATGCCATGGGTGCGGGCCTTGGGGCTGGTCTGGGCATGGCCATGGCCGGCAACGTGATGCAGCAAGGTTTTGGCGGTACCACCCAGACGATGGGGCCATGGGGCATGACGCAGTCTCCGGCTGCTCAGCCTGCACCGCCGCCACCACCCGTGGAACATGTGTGGCACATCGCGGAAAACGGCAAAACCACTGGCCCGTTTTCCAAGGCACGTCTGGGCCAGATGGCCGCCGAGGGCACGTTGAAACGTGAAACCTATGTCTGGACGGCAGGGCAAGACGGCTGGAAACCTGCGGGCGACGTGCAGGAACTTGCGCAGCTTTTTACAATAATGCCGCCGCCCCCACCGCCGGGTGTGTAATGCCAGCCGTTTTGAAAGCATAGAATACACGACCACCCATGACCGACACGCCCCCGCCACCCCCCGCGCCGCAAGCTGCGCATCGTTTTCCTTGCGACCAATGCGGGGCGGATTTTCGCTTTGATCCAAAGGAATCTCAACTCGTCTGCGATCACTGCGGCAATACCGCCGAGGTCAAAGACACGGGACCTTGGAAAGGGTCGATCAACGAGTTGGATTTCGTTTCTGCGATCAACAATCAACTGCCTGCTCAGGAAATCGAAGAGACCCGCGTGTCGACTTGCCCGAACTGCGCGGCGCAAGTTGAATTTGATGTCGTAAACCACTCAAAAGAATGTCCCTTTTGCGCAACTCCCGTGGTGACAGACACCGGGCGGCACCGGCATATCAAACCCAAGGGCGTTCTGCCTTTCGCCCTGAATGAACGCGCCGCCAACCGTGCCATGACGGATTGGCTGGGCAAGCTTTGGTTTGCCCCTAATGGGCTGCAGGAATACGCCCGAAAAGGTCGCAAGATGGACGGCATCTATGTCCCCTATTGGACCTTTGATGCCGACACCAAATCCTCCTATCGCGGAGAGCGCGGGACCGAATACCATCAAACCCGCACTGTCATGCGCGATGGCAAGCCGCAGCAACAGACCGTGACCAAGGTCCGTTGGCGTCCGGTCTCTGGCCGGGTGGCGCGGTTCTTTGACGATGTTCTGGTGCTGGCCTCCAAAAGCCTCCCGAAAAAATTCACCGACGCGCTGCCGCCTTGGGATCTTGATGCGCTGGAACCTTACCGGCCAGAGTTCCTCGCCGGGTTTCGTGCCGAGGGCTACGCGGTGGAACTGAATGAAGGCTTTGTTGAAGCGCGCGCGCTGATGGATCGCGTGATCCTGCGGGACGTGAAATTTGACATCGGCGGCGACCGCCAGCGGGTGCATGACATCAACACCGCCGTGTCGGATGTGACCTTCAAACATATCCTGCTGCCTGTTTGGATGGCCGCCTACAAATACCGTGGCAAGACCTACCGCTTTGTCGTGAATGGCCGTACAGGCCGCGTTCAGGGCGAACGCCCTTGGTCCGCTTGGAAAATCGCCTTTGCCGTGCTACTGGGCGCCATCGTGGCGGCTGGCATTGGATATGTGGTCGCAACGAACCAATAATTTCAAAAGGTTAAGACAATGCGCGCTTTGATCCAAAGAGTGTCCGAAGCCGCCGTGCGAGTGGATGGCGAAGGTGTGGGTGAGATCAATCAAGGCCTGCTAGTCCTGATCTGCGCCATGAAAGGCGACACAGAGGCCGAGGCCGACCGGTTGGCCGCCAAAATCAGCAAACTGCGCATCTTCACCGACGAAAACGGCAAGATGAACAAATCCGTTCAGGACATCGGCGGCAGCGCGTTGGTCGTCAGCCAATTCACGCTTGCGGCCGATACAAAAACCGGCAATCGCCCCGGTTTCTCAACCGCCTGCGGTGCCGAAGAAGGCAATGCCTTCTACGATTATTTCGCAGACGCTTTGGCGCAAACCGGTGTCCCAATTGCAAAGGGAGTATTTGGCGCGGACATGAAGGTTTCGCTTGTGAATGACGGCCCGGTGACGATTTGGATTGATACCGATCAGTGGAAATAGGCCCGAAGGCTAGCCTGTCTTTTTCACAAATTTGGTCAGGATGACGATACGCTGCCCCTCAACACGGCCTTCAATCTGCCCATCATTGTCCTGCACTAGTGAAATATTGCGCACAGGTGTCCCGCGCTTGGCCGTAAATCCTGCGCCCTTTACGGGCAGGTCCTTTATCAACACCACATTGTCGCCCGCGCCTAAAACTGCACCGTTGCTGTCGCGGTGCACAATATCGCTGGCACTTGGCGTTGCTGCTTCCGCCCATTCAAGGGTCGCAGGGTCTAGGTACGCAATTTCTAAAAGATCTCGCGCCCAAGGCGCTTCTGGCAGAGCCTTCAATAGCCGGTAAGCGAGCACCTGAGTTGCCGCGTCTGTGGACCAAATCGCTTCGTGGAGGCACTGCCAATGCGGTGCATCGCTGATCTCCCCGGTTGCAGCTGCGTGACAAGTCGCGCAAAGCGCAAGGCTCTCATCGTGAGGCGCTATAGGTAGCTCGATCAGATCAAAATCAACAGAACATAGGGCGCAGGCCATGGCGGGCTCCTTGGCGAAATACGGCGGATCACGCCCGCTTATGGCCCCGACAGGAACTTAGATCCAGACGCAATCGATTAGACCGACAATGTCGCTTGTACTGCCCGTTTCCATGCGGCGTATTTGTCTTCGCGGAAGGGTTCCTGCATTTTCGGCTCAAAAGTCCGGTCCAAGGCCCATGTTGCCGCAAAGCCGTCTTGGTCGGGGTAAACCCCTGCCCGCATGCCTGCCAACCACGCCACACCCAATGCTGTGCTTTCCAGAACGGTCGGGCGATCCACGGGCGCACCGGTGATGTCGGCGAGGAACTGCATCGCCCAATCGCTGGCGGTCATGCCTCCGTCGACGCGCAACTTTGCGTCCGCGCCCTCGCCCATGTCACCATGCATTGCTTCCAACAGGTCACGCGTCTGAAAGCCGACGCTTTCCAACGCCGCCCGCGCGAATTCGGCGGGACCAGAGCCGCGCGTCAGCCCATAGACCGCGCCCCGGCAATCCGGTGCCCAATACGGCGCGCCAAGCCCTGTAAAAGCGGGCACAAGGATCAGGTCCTGCGCCTTGTCGGCCTGTTCTGCGAGTGCCTGCGTTTCGCTGGCGTTTTCGATGATGCCAAGACCATCGCGCAGCCACTGCACCACCGCGCCAGCAATGAAAATCGCGCCTTCCAGTGCGTAGGTCGGTTTGCCGTCGAGCTGATAGCCAATGGTTGTCAAAAGCCGGTTTTTTGAGGTCACAGGCGTATCACCTGTGTTCAGAAGCGCAAAACAACCGGTGCCATAGGTGGATTTCAACATGCCTGGCTCAAAGCAGGCGTTCCCGATTGTGGCCGCCTGCTGGTCCCCTGCGACGCCAAGGATCGGCACCTCGGCCCCAAAAATACCTGCGTCTGTGGTGCCAAAATCGGCCGCGCAGTCCAACACCTCGGGCAGCATCGCTTGCGGGATGTCCAGAAGGTCACAAATCCGGCTGCTCCATTTGCCCTTGTGGATGTCATAGAGCATCGTCCGCGCGGCATTGGTGGCATCAGTGACATGGCGCTTGCCGCCGGTCAGGTTCCAGATCAGCCAACTGTCGACCGTCCCAAACGCCAATTGCCCCAGACGTGCGCGAGCGTGCAGACCCTCGTTGTGGTCCAAAATCCACTTCACTTTGGTCGACGAAAAATACGGGTCCAGCAAAAGGCCCGTCGTTTCGGTGATCAGCGGCTCGTGACCTTCGGTTTTCAGGATGCGGCAGATGTCGGCGGTGCGGCGGTCCTGCCAGACAATGGCGTTGTGCACAGGTTCGCCGGTCTGGCGATCCCAGACCAATGTCGTTTCGCGCTGGTTGGTGATGCCAATGGCGGTGATGTCGCCCATCGTCAGCCCGGCATCGGCCACCGCGGCCTTGCAGGTCGACAGCGTTGTGGTCCACAGGTCAATTGGGTCGTGTTCGACCCAGCCCGAGGCAGGGAAATGCTGTTTGAATTCTTCCTGGGCGCTGGTGACGATTTTCATCTGAGCGTCAAAGACAATCGCCCGTGTCGATGTCGTCCCTTGGTCAATGGCCAGAATATAAGTCATGCGGTCCTCACCCTATCTTTGCAGCTTTCCCAGCATTCAAACGAACAATGGCGTTGTGTCAGGAGGGCGCAACCAGCACGGATGCTCCGCCCTCCCAAACGCAACATGGGCCTTTCCTAGCGGCTTGATGCGCGTTTGAAAAGATATGAATGCAAAAACAACATTCACATCGGGCCAAAATCACATCAAAATCTGATAAACACGGCGCAATCACACCGCGTCGCCCGACCACTCCCAAGGTCTGGTGAAGTTACCCAGCACTTCGGCGACCGCTGCTTCCCTGGATTTATCGCCTGACAACTGCGCCACAAGTCCGCGCCGTTTGTCGTCAATCACCTCTGAAACCTGCACGTCCAGACCGGCCTCAGCCAAGGCCGCGTCATAAACGCGCGTAATGGCGCGCTTGCGCAAGTCAGGCTTAAACACCTTCCCCACAGCGGTCTTGGGCAATTCATCCAGAACCTCGACATGTTTCGGCTGCGCGGCGCGTTCATGCACATGTGTCTTGGCGTGCGCCATCAATTCTTCGGCGGTTGCCGAGGCACCTTCGACCAGTTCCACATAGGCGCAGGGCAGTTCGCCTGAATGCTTATCAGGTTGCCCAATCACGCCTGCCATGGCGACGGCGGGGTGCAATACCAATGCTTCTTCAATTTCAGCCGGGTCAATATTGTGCCCGCCACGGATAATCAGGTCTTTGGCCCGCCCTGTGATCCAGACATAGCCGTCTGCATCAACGCGCCCAAGATCGCCCGTGCGAAGAAAACGATCCTGATAATAGAGGTCCTTGTTGTTCAACACGTCGGTGTAGGTACTGCCCACGTAGACACCTGGGCTGGCTATACAGATTTCGCCAACCTCATCGGTCTTGCATTCCGCCGGTCCCTCATCTGTCTGAGCGACGATCTTGACCTCGGTATGTGGGAACGGGATGCCGACTGATCCGACCTTCTTTTTGCCATCAACCGGGTTGCAAGACACAAGGCAAGTCGCCTCTGTCAGCCCATAGCCCTCGACAATGGTAATGTCGGACGCCTTCTCAAACCGTTTGAACAATTCGATCGGCATGGGGGCAGAGCCTGAAAACGCCACTTCGACCGATGAAATATCGGCGTTTACGGGGCGTTGCATCAGGGCCGAAACCGCGGTGGGCACGGTGATAATAAAAGTGATGTTCCATCGCTCGATCAGCTTCCAGAAATTGTCAAAGACGCCCTCGCCGCGATAGCCTTGCGGGGTTGGGAACACCACATGCGCGCCCGAGGCAATCGCCGACATCATAATGACCTGCACTGCAAAAACGTGAAACAGCGGCAGCGGGCACATGATCGTATCGTTTTCATCAAACAGCAGTCGCTGACCGATCCAACCGTTGTAGACCATGCCTTCATAACAATGCTGGGCCACCTTTGGCATACCCGTGGTGCCGCCCGTGTGGAAATAGGCCCCGACCCGGTTGCCTGTGCTGTCATCAAAACTCAACGTGACGGGCTGCTTTGCCATCTCGGCCCGAAAATCCAGAACCTTGGCCTTATGACGAACAGGGTTCTTCGGGCGGATCAACGGCACGATCCAACTTTTGGGCGGGGTAAGATACCGCAGCAGGTCGACCTCAAGCACCGTATGCACATCCGGCGCTAGCGCCACGGCCTCTGCCACTTTCTGCGGCACATCGGTCTTTGGAAACGCCTTAAGCGTCACCACAACCTTGGCCCCTGTTTCGCGCAGGATCGAGGCGATTTGTTCGGGATCAAGCAGCGGGTTGATTGGGTTGGCTACGCCTGCGATCATCCCACCAAAAAGCGCAAACAGCGTTTCATTGGCGTTGGGCAGCACATAGGCGACGCTGTCCCCCTCGTTGATCCCAAGGTCCCGAAAAAGGTTCGCGGCTTGCACGGACTGGCGATGCAGGTCTGCCCATGTCAGGGTTTCCGCCTTGTCCTTCGGGCCTGAGGTCAGTTGATAACTGACGGCAGGTCGATCCGGGAACTTGTCCATCACCCGTGTCAGAAAATCATAAAATGTGGTTGCGACATCGCGGTCTGCCCATGGCATTTCTTGCTCAATCGCGTTGCGTTCTTCCATTGATGCGAAAGTCATCGCACTCCTCCCCTTGCCTGACCGCCCCTTGATTTAGGGCTTGTTGGCCGCGTCTGAGTTCGCGACATCTCTGCCCACGACGCAAGCTTACCTATGGGTCAACCTTAGCGCTGACGTGGCGTCGGGCAACCTTGAAATGTGTGCTTAAAGGGAAAGAGTCAACTTATGTGAGAAGTGACCTAGGCCGCCATACCGTCTGTGAATTGCAGCCGGGCCAGCTTGGCATATAGCCCATCCTGCGCGACCAATTCGTCATGGCGGCCCTGCGCAACGATCTCACCCTGATCCATCACGATAATACGGTCTGCCTTCTTAACGGTCGCAAGCCTGTGAGCAACAATCACTGTCGTGCGGCTTTGGGCGAGGTCATCGACCGCCAGCTGCACCAAACGTTCGCTTTCGGCATCGAGCGCCGACGTCGCCTCGTCCAACAGCAACACCGGCGCATCGCGCAGAATGGCGCGCGCAATGGCAATCCGTTGCTTTTGCCCGCCCGACAACATCACGCCACGCTCGCCCACATAGCTTTCATAGCCTTCGGGCAGCTTCTGGATAAATTCATGCGCGGCAGCGGCTTTGGCGGCGGCTTCGACCTCGGCGTCGGTCGCGCCAGGGCGGCCAAAGCGGATATTCTCTCGCGCAGTGGCCGCAAAGATCACCGGGTCTTGTGGAACTAGGGCGATGTGCTGGCGGAAATGGTGGCGGTCCATTTCGGTCAGCGGGATACCGTCCAAAGCAACCTGCCCCGTCAGCGGATCATAAAAGCGCTGGATCAGTTGAATAATGGTGGTTTTGCCTGCGCCCGAGGGGCCGACCAAGGCCACGGTTTCCCCCGGCTGAATGGTCAGGTTCACATCCTTCAGGGCAGGAATATCCGGGCGCGCCGGGTAGTTAAAATTCACGTCCTCAAAACAGATTTCGCCCTGCACGCTCTCTGGCACAAAACGCGGCTCTGCCGGGTCTTTCACACTGTCTTCGGCCTGCAGCAACTCGACCAACCGTTCTGTTGCCCCGGCGGCGCGCTGCAATTCTCCCCAGATCTCAGACAGGGCGGCGACCGACCCTGCGACCATGACGGCATAGATCACGAATTGGATCAAAGAGCCGGGGCTCATCGTGCCAAGGCGTACATCATTGGCACCAATCCAAAGCACACCGACCACGCCGGAAAAGATCAGGAAGATCACAATCGAGGTCATCAACGCTCGGGTATTTACGCGCCGCAGGGCTGATGCCAGCGACAGATCCGTGACCTCGGCAAAGGCCTGACGGCTTTCACGCTCATGGGTGAAGGCCTGCACGGTTTGCACTGACAACAGCGCCTCGGACGCATTGCCCGAACTTTCGGCGATCCAATCCTGGTTTTCCCGCGACAGCTTGCGCAGCTTTCGCCCCAAAACAAGGATCGGAACAATCACCATTGGCACGATCAGCAAGACAAGCCCGGTCAGTTTGGCCGAAGTAAACAGCATCAAGACCAGCCCGCCCGCAAAAATCAGCATATTGCGCAGCGCGATAGAGATTGAACTGCCGATGACCGACAGGATCAGCGTCGTGTCGGTGGTGATCCGGCTCAGGACTTCACCAGTCATTATGGTTTCAAAAAACCGGGGGCTCATGCCAATGATCCGGTCAAAGACAGCCTTGCGGATGTCTGTGACCACGCGTTCCCCGAGCTTGGTCACCAGCATATAGCGCAGCGCGGTGCCTACAGCGAGCAAAGCCGCAATCCCTAAGGCGGACAGGAAATACTGATCCAGAAGGGCGGCATCTGCGGTGCTGAAGTTATCCACCACACGACGTACCGCGATGGGCATCACCAGCGAAATCCCTGCCGTCAGCACCAACGCAAGACCTGCCATCACGGCTAGGGATTTGTATGGGCGCAGAAAAGGTGCAAGTTGACGCAAGGCGCCAACATTTTTGGACTTTGCCCTATCCTCATCGGTTTTCGCCGGGGTCGGAGTGCGCGCCATAGTGTCCTCATTTCACAGTCTTGGCGTGTTAGTGACCGCCCCGCCGCGCAAGGTCAAGAGTTGACCATCACCAAAGCGGCGAAGTGTCTCCCCGCCCAGCAGAGCATGTCCCTAAGGGACCGATGTAGGCTTCGCCAAAGAAGCGCGGAAAACGATCTTTGTAGCCAGTTTGACCGAGGCGACGTCCTCTGCTCCTTCGATCTGCTGAAGCAGCGTGCGCGCGGCCCTCTGGCCCATTTCATCATGCGGCACATAGACGGTCGTTAACGCAGGGGTAATGATCTGCGCCAGTTCCATGTCATCAAACCCTGTTATCGACACGTCACCCGGCACCGATAGCCCCATCCGGCTAGCCTGCCGCATTGCCCCTGCCGCGATGACGTCATTGCCGCACAGGATGACTGTGGGTGGGTGTGGTGCATCCATCATCTCGCGGAAATGAATCGCGCCTGCGCTGATGTCATAGTCTGCTTCTCTCAAGATCAGCTGGTCTCGTGGGATGCCCGCCGCCGCCAAAGCCGCGATGACGCCATCCACACGGCCCTTCGCGCGGTCGTTGCCTTCGGTTTTGCCTGCGATGAAGCCGATGCGTTGATGGCCGTATGACAGCACTGCCTCTGTTAGCGATTGCATCGCAAGGTGGTTGTCAAAACCGACCGAGGGCACCGGCCCGTCTTCGCTGTAGGTCCAAGCGGCGACTGTGGGAACGCCGTGACGCTTCAGATAGTCATAGGTCTCTGGCTCTCGTTCAAAGCCCACCAGCAGAATGCCATCTACGCCGCGTGCAACCAGATTGCGAATTTGCTCTCGTTCTGCAACGGGGTCATAGGCGGAACTGCCGACAAGCAGCATATAGCCGGCCTGGGCCAATTGATCCTGAAAGGCCTGCAAAGCACGCGCGAAGATCGCGTTGTTCATCGTGGGAATGACCGCGCCGATTGTCAGAGACCGTTTCGCCGCCATGGCGCGCGCGGCAAAGTTGGGTGTGTATCCCAGCTGATCGACCGCCGCCATGACGCGCTTACGGGTCGCCTCGATGACCCGGTTCGGGTCATTTAAGCAACGCGATACCGTTGCGGTCGACACGCCCGCCGCCTTGGCAACGTCCTCAAGTGTTGGGGCGGATTGGGATTTTGCCACGGCTCTCTCCTTTGGCGCGTTGCCGTCCTTCTATCACGCTTTCCGGCCTGTGCCACGCCCAAATGTAAGCGCTTGCATTTGGTGATGTAAGCGCTTACATATCCCCTCAGAAGTCGGACTTCTGATTCTCACCCAGAACCAGACATCCCAAAGCCGCCCCTGCTCATTGCCTTTACAGGATGCCCGCCATGCCCCGTGAATATCTCAAGCAAGCCACGCTCACTCCAAAATCCCACGCGACGGAAACCCATGACATCGTGAAGTCGATCTTGGATGAAATCGAAGCCGGTGGTGATGAGGCCGCTTTGAAATACGCGAAACAGTTTGACCGCTACGAAGGCAGCGTGATCCTGGGCCAAGCGGAAATCGAAGCCGCCTGCGCGCTGGTGCCGGAAAAACTGCGTGCTGACATCCGCTTTGCCCATGACAATGTGCGCCGTTTTGCGGAACTCCAAAAAAGCACCGTCCGAGATGTCGAAACCGAAATCACACCGGGCTTTGTCGCCGGACAGAAAGCGATCCCGGTTGATGCGGCGGGCTGCTATGTGCCCGGAGGTCGCTATAGCCATATCGCCAGCGCGATTATGACCGTCACGACCGCCAAAGTTGCCGGCTGCCGCCATATCACAGCCTGTTCCCCACCCCGCCCCGGTGTGGGTGTGAACCCGGCCATCGTTTATGCCGCCCATATCTGCGGTGCGGATAAAATCATGGCGATGGGCGGCGTTCAGGGCGTTGCGGCAATGACCTTTGGCCTTTTTGGCCTGCCCAAAGCAAACATACTGGTCGGTCCCGGCAACCAATTTGTCGCCGAGGCCAAACGCATTCTCTTTGGCCGCGTCGGCATCGACATGATCGCGGGGCCGACCGACAGCCTGATCCTTGCTGACAAACAGGCCGACCCGCACATTGTGGCCACCGACCTCGTAAGCCAAGCGGAACACGGTTATAACTCGCCTGTCTGGCTGGTGACAGATGATCGCGTCCTTGCCGAAGAGGTCCTGCGCCGCGTGCCCGAACTGATTGCGGACCTTCCAGAGCTTAATGGTGAAAACGCCGCTGCCGCGTGGCGCGACTATGCCGAGGTGATCCTCTGTGAAGACCGCGAAGACATGGCCGCCTGTTCAGACGAATACGCGCCGGAACACCTGACTGTACAGGCCGAGGACCTGGATTGGTGGCTGAACAGCCTGACCTGCTACGGGTCTTTGTTCTTGGGCGAGGAAACCACCGTATCCTATGGCGACAAAGCCACGGGCACCAACCACGTGCTGCCGACCTCTCGGGCGGCAAGCTACACCGGTGGGTTGTCGGTGCATAAATACATGAAAATTGTAACTTGGCAGCGCGCGACCCGCGAAGGGTCCAAGGCGGTGGCTGAAGCCACGGCGCGGATTTCTCGGCTGGAAGGCATGGAAGGCCACGCGCGCGCGGCGGATGTCCGTCTGGCGAAATACTTCCCAAATGAAACCTTTGACCTAACCGCAGATGCGTGACCCGCGCCATCTCTTTGATCTGACAGGCAAAGTCGCCTGTGTGACCGGGGCCAGTTCCGGCCTTGGTCGGCGCGCGGCTTTGGCGCTGGCGTCGGCGGGCGCGCAGGTCATTGTGGTGGCACGCCGCGCAGATGCTTTGGACAGCCTCTGTGCCGAGATTGGGCCAGAGTCAGCCGCTGTTGCCACCGACATCGCGGACCGCAGCGCGATGGAAGACATCGCGAAAGAGATCGCAGCGCCCTTTGGCGCGCCAGACATTCTTGTGCATGCCGCCGGGTTGAACACCCGCGAGGCCGCCGACGACGTTACCGATCACGGGTGGGATCAGACCCTCGCGATCAACCTATCCGCCCCATTTTTCCTCTCGCAGGCTTTGGTCCCCGCGATGAAGGAAAAGGGTTGGGGGCGCATTGTGAACTTTGCCTCTTTGCAGAGCACACGCGCCTTCCCGGGGGGGATTGCCTATGGGGCGACCAAGGGAGGGGTTGGCCAATTGACGCGCGCAATGGCCGAGGCCTGGTCGCCCCATGGCGTCACTGCAAACGCCATTGGGCCGGGGTTTTTCCCGACCGAATTGACCGCTGCTGTGTTCAATGACCCAGAGCGCGCGGCCCGCAATGCCGCGCAAACCTGCATTGGTCGCAATGGCACATTGGAAGACATCGACGGCCCGCTTTTGTTTCTTTGCTCTGATGCGTCAAGTTATGTAACCGGGCAAATCTTGATGGTTGACGGGGGGTTCACTGCGAAATGAAAGCCCTTGTTTATGAAGGCGTTGAAACGCTTGGCTATC
This sequence comes from Cognatishimia maritima, assembly GCF_900129685.1. Lineage (GTDB taxonomy): Bacteria > Pseudomonadota > Alphaproteobacteria > Rhodobacterales > Rhodobacteraceae > Cognatishimia > Cognatishimia maritima. The sequence goes on from NZ_FQWM01000001.1 coordinate 630,643, forward strand.
GCGATGTTGCGATGCCCGTGCCGCAGGGCGGCGAGCATCTGATCAAGGTCGAAGCGGTTGGCATTTGCGGCTCTGACATGCATGCCTATTTGGGGCACGATAACCGCCGCCCTGCCCCCTTGATCCTTGGTCACGAGGGCGCCGGCACCATTGTTGGCGGGCCAAAGGACGGCGCGCGCGTCACGATCAATCCGCTTGTCACCTGTGGCACCTGCCCGGCTTGCCGCGCGGGACGAGAGAACCTTTGCCCGGAACGACAGATCATTTCGATGCCACCGCGCGAAGGGGCCTTTGCGCAATATGTGACCATGCCAGAGCGTAATCTGGTGCCTGTGCCGGATCACGTGTCCATGCAGGTTGCGGCCCTCGCAGAGCCTTTGGCGGTCAGTTGGCACGCGGCACGTCTGGCGCTTGATGCGCTGCATCCCAGCATGGATCGCCAAGCCCTTGTCATTGGCGGAGGTGCAATCGGGCTGGCTGCGGCGCTTGCGCTGACGGCGATGGACGTTTCGGATGTAACCATTGTCGAGTCGAACGCAAATCGGCGGCAGTTTCTGATTAAGAACTGCGGTCAGACTGTTGTCGAAAAGGCCACTACAGCTTGCCCGATTGTCATCGACGCCGTTGGTTTCGCCGCGACGCGCGCCACGGCCTCAGCCTTGGCCCTGCCCGGTGGGGTGATTGCACACATTGGTTTGGGCGAAGACACCGGCGGGCTGGATGTGCGGCGCTTAACGCTGCAAGAAATCACCTTTGTCGGCACCTACGCCTATACAATGCAGGACTTCCGCGACACCGCGCAGGCGATTTTTGACGGCCGGTTTGGTGCGCTCAATTGGATTGAAAACCGACCGCTGTCTGACGGCGCGCAGGCCTTTGCCGACCTACGACGCGGGGCCGTGGCGACGCCGAAAATCATACTTGATCCATGGAACTAAATGAACTGCTGCCCGGCACCGCCGGTGCCTCCTTGAAAGGGACCCCCATGAATATCGACAAGAAGATCGCAGATGATTTTGTCGCCAACGGCGTTTCATTTGTCACCACCGTGCCCTGCAAGCAATTGGCGGGCGTCATCGAGGAAGTCGACAAACGCGACGACATTTTCCACATCCCGTCCAACAAAGAAGACGAAGGCATGGGCCTCTGTGCGGGCGCTTGGATGGGCGGAAAACGCCCCGCTATCATCATGCAAAACACCGCAATCGGTGTGACCCTGAACACTTTGGCGACGCTGATCCAATATTACCGCATGCCACTGCCGATGCTGATCTCTTATCGCGGTGAATTACGAGAGCCGGTGGCCTGTCAGGTGGAAATGGCGGTGCATACCAAGGCACTATTGGCACAGCTGAACATCCCGACCTACCACTTTCACTGGCAGAAAGACGTCGAGGAATTCGACAATATTCTGAAATACACGTTTATGTGCAACAAGCCCGTCGCGATCCTGACCGACGCGAACTTTTGGGGAGGCTATGGCGACCAATGATCCGTTCTGAAATTCTGAAAGACATCGCGCCGATCCTGCGGGACCAGCTTGTGGTTTGCAATATTGGCATTCCCAGTCAGGAATTGCATGCAATCGACGACCAGCCCAGCAATTTCTATATGCTGGGCACCATGGGGCTGGCCTCCTCCATCGGTTTGGGGCTGGCGTTGGCGCAGCCAAAACCGGTGATCGTGATTGATGGGGACGGTTCTGTTCTGACAAACCTTGGCACCTTGCCCACCATCGGCAACAATGCCCCGCCGAACTATATATTGGTGATCATCGACAACGGCTCCTATGGTTCCACCGGGGATCAGCCAACCTATGCCGGGCAGAAGACAGATTTGGCCGGAATGGCTCGCGCTGCTGGGTGTGATCGCGTGGTTGAGGTACAAGATGTCGATACCGGCAAGGCGCTGAAAGAAGCGCTGGCGGCGGGTGAAGCCACCGTGCTTGTCGTGAAGTGCCAAAGCGGGAATGCTAAGATGCCTGTCATCACGATGGACCCGGTTGTCATCCGGGATCGCTTTATGAAAGCGGTGGCCGGGTGATACGCGGGTCAGCCATCCATTCGGTCGAAGACGCGCGGCAGATCGCGAAACGACGCCTGCCATGGATGGTGTTTGACTATATCGACGGTGCGGCGGGACGCGAAACCGGAGCAGCACGAGATCGTGCGGCGCTGGATCAGATCACACTGCGCCCACTCATCCTGCGCGATGTCAGCCAGCGCTCATTGGCGACGACCCTTTTTGGTGCACCAGCTCAACGCCCCTTCGGCATCGCGCCAATGGCGATGTGCAACCTTGCGGCCCCCGGGGCAGACCTGATGCTGGCGCGTTTGGCTGCAAGATACGAGATACCTCATGGGATCTCGACCATCGCCACAACCCCCATGGAAGAGCTGATTGAGGCTGCAGAAGGCCATGCTTGGTTTCAGCTTTATTTCTCGGGCGATGGCAGCGGGACTTTCAAACTGGTTGAGCGCGCAAAAGACGCCGGGTTTGAAACGCTTGTCCTGACCGCAGATGTCCCGGAACTGGGTCGTCGCTCGCGCGAATTGCGCCATGGCTTTAAGATACCTTTCCGTTTGGGGCCGCGTCAGATGATTGATTTCGCCCTGCACCCGCGCTGGTCCTTGACGACACTGCGCGCAGGTCGCCCAGATATGGCGAATTTCCATAAGCCGGGATTTCGGTTTGACCGTCGCGAAAGCCGGGGCCGTGCGACTTGGGACACGCTTGCGCGGCTGCGCGATGTTTGGCCCGGCAAATTGGTCGTCAAAGGCGTTCTGGACCTTTCGGATGCAACGCGGCTGCAGGCAGCCGGTGTAGACGCCATTCAGGTCTCCACCCATGGTGCGCGGCAGTTGGAAGCGGCGCCTGCGGCGATCAGCACTCTCGCTGAATTTCGGGCGGCTTTAGGCCCTGACTTCCCACTGTTTTATGACAGTGGTTTGCGCGGCGGCGAGGATGTATTGAAAGCCTTGGTGACCGGTGCGGATTTCACTTTTTTTGGGCGCGCATTGCTTTATGGAATTGCAGCGGCTGGCGAGGATGGGCTGCAGCAGGTCTGGGACGCTTTGACAGCGGAACTTAGCACCGCGATGGCTTTGACCGGGGTGACCGACCTATCGAAGGTACGATCGCAGTAGCAGGGAAGCGAAGGGCCTCCGCTCAACCGCGCTATCGACGATCGGCCGAATTTCCAATGCCAATGCCCATTTGCCTATTGACCTCGAAAACTGGATAAAATACTTCGTCATCCTACCGAGCGGGTATGGTGAAATGGTATCATAAGAGCCTTCCAAGCTTAAGGTGCGGGTTCGATTCCCGCTACCCGCTCCACTTTAACTTTTCCGCGTAAAACGCTTATTTTGCTCTGAAAGATCAAAGGTTAGTTCAGTGGAACGACCTTGCCGGGATTCAGGATATTCTGAGGGTCCATCGCACGTTTGATGGCCGCCATCACGCCCAGCGCCGCGCCGTGTTCTGCGGCCATATAGGGCAATTTTCCAACGCCAACACCATGTTCACCGGTCACCGTGCCGCTGTGTTTCAGCGCCAGTTCGTTCAACGAGTTCGCGATATTTTTGGCGGCAGCCATTTCCTCGGTACTTTTTGGATCGACAAGGATTTGTAGGTGAAAGTTCCCGTCCCCGACATGGCCCACAACAGGTGAGATCAGCCCCGCCTGCGCGATGCGTGCTTTGGCTTCGGCAATGCAGGGCGCAAGCGCCGAAATGGGAACACAAACGTCCGTCACGACACCGACCGCGCCACTTCGCATGGCGCGTGCGGCGTAATAGGCGTTGTGACGCGCCGACCAGAGTTTCTTATGCGCCTCTGGCATGTCGGCCCATTGAAAATCAATGACGTTGTGGTCGTTCGCGATGTCTCGGAACAGATCGACCTGTTCAGCCACACCATTGGGGGAGCCATGAAACTCTAGAAACAGATGCGGCATCTCGGGCAAGTCAAACGCTTCGTTATAGGCGTTCAGCCCGCGAATTTGCACCTCGTCGATCAATTCGATCCGCGCCATGGGCAAGCCGCTTTGGATGGCCACAATTACGCTTTGGACCGCATCGTCAATCTGCTCAAACGCACAGGTCGCAGCCGACATGGTTTCCGGGCGGCCGAACAGGCGCACGGTCAGTTCGGTGATGATGCCCAAAGTGCCTTCGGACCCCACGAAAAGGTGGGTCAGATCATAGCCCGCCGAAGACTTGCGTGCACGTGTACCCGTGCGAATGATGGTCCCGTCCGCCGTGACCACCTCAAGTGCCAAGACGTTTTCGCGCATTGTGCCATAACGCACCGAATTTGTGCCCGATGCCCGCGTAGCAGCCATGCCGCCCATTGTGGCGTCTGCCCCCGGATCAACGGTAAACATAAGCCCCGTGTCGCGCAGCGCTTCGTTAAGTTCAGTCCGCGTAACGCCCGGCTGAACCACAGCATCCAGATCGTCTGGATGAATGTCGAGAACGCGGTTCATACGCATCATATTCAGGGTCAACCCGCCTTTGATCGGCACGACATGTCCTTCGAGCGACGTGCCGACCCCATAAGGTACAATGGGGCAGCCGTGTTTGGCGCAGATCTTAACGATTTCTGAAACCTCTTGCGTGGTTTCCGGGAAGGCGACCGCGTCGGGCAAGACCGGTGTTGTATAGGCCTCATCATGGCTGTGGGTTTCACGGATGGATTGGCCGGTCGACAGCCGCTCTCCCAATAGATCGCGCAGCTCTGCAATGGCTTCTGAATGACCCACCATGGTCTCTCCCCTCATACTCCTTGGGGTATCCTCTGTGGTTTGGCGGAAAGTTCAAGGGCGCTTTTGAGGATCGACAGCTTCGAAGCTGTCATTGACGTTGCCCCACCTGTCGCCCAATTGTCGCCCAATCCCATCTTCCTGATGACCCTCCCGCGCGTCAATCGCATGCGTCGATTGAACGGGCTCAGTCTGATATCAAACGACGAGGTCGACCCGGAGGGATCGTCCGGCTTGAAACCTACTAGCGTCTATTAGGGAGGCTTGCGCGTGGTTTCGCGTGCATTCTTTAGCGCCTAGGACAGAATGTTTTCATCCGCTCTTAAGCCGCGCGCCTAGACGCCGATTAACCCTGAGCAAGCCAAGACCACCGCGCGGCGCGTTGGGTTGAGGCGATCCGCCCGGCAGCGCGCCGCGCGTGAGCCGCGTCGGCATTCCCTTTGTGATCGCGCTGCCTCAACGCTACCCAGAAGCTCAGAAAGAGGCAAAGACACCACCTTCTTGGCGTCTATCCACCTGTGACCCAACTTCTCAGCCAAGGTATCTGTGGCAGTAAAGCGCGCATCAACTAAGCGGTGTTGCTTGCTAGCTCCGCTTCCCAGCCTTCGGTCACCTTACTCTAGGCCTCGGTCGTTTGCGGTGCGCCTTCTCTTCTCTGTTCGCCCTCAATGTCCCCCAGACGTTCTCTCATGGCATAATTTCTTTGAAAATGTATGGGGGCACGAATCCGCATCGAGTAGCGGCGGGTGCATGAAAATTTCCATGACAAACTCCAACAAAATTCGGATTGATATTTCAGACGAGCAGAGAAATGTGCTGCAAAATCGGCATTTTGGATACCGGAACGCCAAAATCATGACGTTAAGTCTTTGTTTTATTGGTTTTTTGGACTGGGATGTGGCGGAGGAGGTGGGATTCGAACCCACGAAGGGCGTTAACCCTTGCCGGTTTTCAAGACCGGTGCATTCAACCGCTCTGCCACTCCTCCGGTCGGGCCTGAGTAAAGGGCTGCGATTGATTCTGAAAGCCCGAATTGGGGAAATTTTGCCGATCCTAGTAAGCAGCCTTTTCACAAACCATGCAGCGCGATAGACTGCGTAAAAAGCTGGGGTGCCCAAAATGGGGATGCCCCGGAAAGAACAAAAACGACAGCAAGAAAAGAACGCCGGCTACCGGCGCAACATTCAGGCAAAGGGCATGTCATGACGCAGATCAACCAACAGCCAAGAACGACGGCGCGCATCGGGCGCGCGCTCTTGATGGTTTCGGCACTTTCAATCGTCGCCGCATGCGAGGATTTTCAAGGTTTCAACTTTGGCAAGGGCAGCGCGTCTGAGGAAGCCGCCCCCATTCAAAGCACCAAAACTACTTTTGTAGAGCGCGATGTAGAAGCGCCAGAGGTCTTTTCCGCCAGTGAGGCCGGGCTTTGGGATGGCCGCCCCTCGCTTGGCGGGGTCTGGGTTGCGCATCCTGACGTGTCCGACCCAGAGCGGGTGATCATTCGCAATCAGGCCAATGGCAATTTCGTGATTGGCGCGCTTTTCCGTCGCGAACGCGCCCTGCCCGGCCCGCGCTTGCAGGTCTCCTCTGATGCCGCGTCAGCGCTCTCGATGTTGGCAGGTCAGCCGGTTCAGCTAGAGGTCACCGCGCTGCGCCGGGAAGAGACACCCGTTGAGACCGACGTGGAACTGACCGAAACGCCACTGGATGTGGCGGCAGAGGTGGAAACCGAAACGCTTGACCCAGTGGCTTCGGCAGCGGCGGCCATTGATGCCGCAGAAAGCGCAAGCACCGAGCCTGAGGCACCTACTGCGCCAAAGCCAGCGCCAGCTGCAGCGCCGAAACCCTCGAACCTCAGCAAGCCATTCATTCAAATCGGCATCTTCAGCGTGCAGTCCAATGCCGAAAACACCGCCGCACAGATGCGACGAGCGGGCATGGTGCCCACGGTCAAACCCGGCGAAAGCAATGGCAAGTCCTTCTGGCGCGTTGTGGTTGGCCCGGCGGCGACCTCTTCTGAACGGGCCGCATTGTTGAAAAAGATCAAGGAAACGGGCTTTACCGATGCTTATGCGGTCACCCATTAACTTGGCGATTGGGATATAATGCGTAGGGCAAAGCGATGGTCAGCGCAGCGGACAAACAGGGGAAACGAATGATGATGTCTTCCGCGAAACACTTCCTTTTGGGGGTCGTGGCCTCCGCCATGATATCGGTGCCGGCCTGGGCTTTTGAGACCCGCGCCAAGGCGGCGTTTGTGCTCGACCAGACCACGGGCACGATCCTAATGGCGAAGAATGCGGATGATGCGCTGCCCCCGGCGTCGATGTCCAAACTGATGACGCTTTACATGGCTTTTGAAGCTGTGCGCGATGGCCGCCTGTCGATGGAAGAAAAGCTGCCCGTTTCGCAACACGCGATGAGCTATGGCGGCTCGACTATGTTTCTGGACACCACGGACCGGGTCAGAGTCGTGGATCTCCTGCGCGGGATCATTGTGCTTTCTGGCAATGACGCTTGTGTTGTGATCGCAGAAACCCTTAGCCCGGATGGCACTGAGGCAGGCTTTGCACGGCAGATGACTTTGCGGGCGCGGCAGTTGGGTATGACAAATTCGACCTTCGCCAACTCCAACGGCTGGCCAGCACCCGGACATTTGATGTCAATGCGCGACCTTGCTTTGTTGGCCAATCGCCTGATCACGGACTTCCCCGAATTTTACCCGATGTTTGCGGAAACCGAATTTGCCTTTGACGGGCGCGCGCCGCGCAATGTGCAAAACCGCAACCCGCTGTTGAAACTTGGCATTGGCGCGGATGGTTTGAAAACCGGTCATACGCAGGAAGCTGGCTATGGGCTTGTTGGGTCGGCCAAACAGGCAGGGCGGCGTGTGATCTTTGCTGTGTCAGGCATGGAAAGCGTAAGCGACCGCGCCGAAATCTCTGAACAGATCGTCAATTGGGCCTTCCGCCAGTTCAGCGAGCGGCAAGTGCTGCGGGCGGGCAAACGCATTGCGCAGGCAGATGTCTGGATGGGTGACACGACGAAAGTTGGGCTGGTGTCTGCAGAAGACGTCGACATCCTGCTGCCGGTGATTGGCCAAAACGATGTTGACGCCGAGGTGGTTTACAACGGCCCCGTACAAGCCCCGATCGCCAAGGGGCAGCAGATTGCGGAACTGGTGATCAGACCGATGGACCTGCCTGAAATCCGGGTGCCACTGGTCGCTGAATCTGACGTTGCTGCGGGCGGATTTGCGGTACGCATGCGGACGGCGACCTCTGTTTTGATGACACGCTTTGGGCTGACGGCCGGGGGCGCAACTTGACGGACGACACTGTGCCGCCCAAGGGCACCTTCATCACTTTTGAGGGCATCGATGGGTCTGGCAAATCCACGCAAACGAAACGGCTTGCCAAACACCTCGAAGGCCTTGGCCATACGGTCGTTTTGACACGAGAGCCGGGTGGGTCTGTTGGGGCCGAGGAAATCCGCAGATTGGTTCTGGAGGGCGACCCGGACCGCTGGTCAGCAGAAACGGAGCTGCTGCTCTTCACGGCAGCGCGGCGAGATCATTTGGAACGCACGATCAATCCTGCACTGGCCGCGGGGCACATTGTCATATGCGACCGTTTCGCAGACAGCACCCGCATGTATCAGGGCCTGTCGCGCGGCGATTTGCGTCATAAGGTCGACGCGCTGCACGATCTGATGATTGGAACAGAGCCTGACCTCACAATCCTAATCGACATGGATCCATCGGTTGGCCTTGCCCGCGCTAAGGGTCGCCAAACAGCAGAAGAACGGTTTGAGGATTTCGGCCAAGACCTTCAGGTCAAAATGCGCGCGGGCTTCCTTGATCTTGCCAAACAATACCGCGACCGCTTTCGGTTGATTGATGGCAGCCGCGATATGGATGCTGTGGCCGCTGAGATACGCAAGGTTGTGCTGGACTATCTGACATGACAGATGATGCACTCACGGAAAGTGACCGCATCGAAGGCGCTCCGCACCCCAAAGAGACCCAAACACTCTTAGGGCAGGATCAGGCCATCGCCGCCTTTCTGGAAGCCTTCAATTCACAACGCTTGCACCATGGCTGGCTCGTCACCGGGCCGCGTGGCGTTGGCAAAGCGACCCTGGCCTGGCAAATCGCGCGTTTTCTTTTGGCGACTCCGAAACCAAGCGCTGGCGGGTTGTTTGATGACGCACCGCAAATAGCGGGCAACCTGCAGATTGACGCCGAACACCCGGTTGCCCGACGCATCGCAGCGGGGGCTGAGCCGGGTCTTTTTGCAGTGCGCCGCCCCTACGATGACAAAACCAAGAAACTTAAAAGTCAGATCACCGTTGACGAAATTCGCAAACTGAAAAACTTCTTCGCGCTCTCTTCTGCTGATGGCGGTCGGCGCGTTGTGATTGTGGATAGCGCGGATGAACTCAACGTCAGTGCGGCCAATGCGCTCTTGAAGGTACTTGAGGAACCGCCTGCCGACACAACGCTTCTATTGATTTCGCACCAGCCGTCGCGGCTGCTGCCAACGATCCGGTCGCGCTGTCGGGAATTGCGGCTCTCGACCTTGAACAGCGCGGATATGGCCAAGGCCCTGCGGAATGCAGAAATTGACGTCTCTAACCCAGAAGCCGTCGCAGAGCTTTCGGCAGGCTCTGTCGGGGACGCGATCCGGCTAGCACAGTTGGGCGGTGCAGATATCTATGCAAACCTCATCTCCCTGTTTGCCGACATGCCGCGTCTTGATCGACAGCGCGCGCTTACATTGGCCGAAGCCGCCGTGGGGCGCGGGGCTGAAGAGCGGTATGACCTTTTGCTGACCCTGATTGACCTTTTGTTGACGCGCCTTGCCCGCACAGGTGCAACCGGTCAACCGCCGATGCACGAGGCCGCCCCGGGAGAGGCCGCCCTGCTCGCCCGGCTTGCCCCTTCACCTCACCACGGTCGCAAATGGGCGGAAACGGCAGCGCTCGTCACGCAACGCAGTCGCCACGGCAAGGCGGTAAACCTTGACCCCGCCGCGCTGGTGCTGGATACGGTCTGGAAAATACAAGAGACCGCACAAACCTAACCATGACGCATGTTCCCCTGATCACAGACAGCCATTGCCATCTGGATTTTCCTGATTTCGATGGCGAACACGACGCGCTGATCGCGCGCGCCGCAGAGGCGGGCGTGGCGCGAATGGTTACGATCTGTACGCGGCTGCGCAACGAACCCAAAGTGCGCGCCTTGGCAGAGGCTTATCCGCAGGTTTTCTACGCGGCGGGCACTCATCCGATGAGTGCAGCTGATGAGCCGCTGGCGACGGTTGAAGAACTGGTTACGATGGCGCAGCATCCGAAGTTCGTCGGCATTGGCGAAAGCGGGCTGGATTACCATTACACCGCCGAAAGCGCCGACATTCAAAAAGAGTCGCTGCGCATCCACATCGAAGCGGCACGCCAGACCGGCCTGCCTTTGATCATTCATGCCCGCGCAGCCGATGACGACATGGCGCGCATTCTGTCAGAGGAACACGCGGCCGGGGCCTATTCTTGTGTGATGCATTGCTATTGCTCTGGCCCGGAGTTGGCCAAAACCTGCGTCGATCTTGGGTTTTACCTGTCGATGTCGGGCATCGCGACCTTTAAGAAAAGCCAAGAGGTCCGCGATATCTTTGCCGCGATCCCTGTTGATCGCGTGTTGGTGGAAACCGACAGCCCCTACCTTGCGCCAACGCCCTACCGGGGCAAACGCAATGAACCCGCCTATACCGCTCATACTGCAAAGCTGGGTGCCGAGGTTTTTGGCATGGACTACGCCGATTTCGCGGCACAGACCGAAGCCAACTTTGAACGGCTCTTCACAAAGGCTGCTGTCAAGGCGGAGGCCACATGAGCGACCAACTGACATTTACCGTGCTCGGCTGTGGTAGCTCCGGCGGCGTCCCGCGCTTGGGCGGGCATTGGGGTGAATGTGACCCCGAAAACCCAAAGAACACGCGCACGCGGTGTTCTTTGTTGGTCGAACGCATAGGCCCAAAGGGCACGACGACTGTTCTGATCGACACCAGCCCCGATATGCGCCAGCAGTTGCTGCGTGAGGGGGTCGGTCGGCTGGATGGCGTGATCTATACTCATAGCCACGCGGACCACGTGCATGGGCTAGATGACCTGCGCATGATCGTCTTTAACATGCGCAACCGCGTGCCGGTCTGGGCAGATGGCCCCACGCAAGACGCCTTGTTGTCGCGGTTTGGCTATGCCTTTACCCAACCCGAAGGTTCCCCCTACCCGCCGATCCTGGACCTGCATGCCATTCGCGGCGATGTCACAGTTGATGGACCCGGCGGCCCGATCACCTTTGAACCTTTGGAAGTCACACACGGCGGCATCGACGCCTTAGGCTTCCGCATCCATGACGTGCTTTACATGCCGGATGTGTCTGACATCCCTGAAGCGATCTGGCCACGTCTTTCCGGCCTACGCTGCTGGATCTTGGATGCCCTGCGCCGCACGCCACATCCGACCCATGTGCATTTGGATCGCGCCCTGGAATGGATCGACCGCGCCGCGCCTGCGGAGGCGGTGCTGACCAATATGCACATCGATCTGGACTACGTGACGCTGGCTGCTGAAACCGCTGATCACATCCAACCCGCCTTTGATGGTCTACAACTGACCTATCCGGTCTAAGCCCCCATGCTGGATATCCTCAACGTTGTCCTTCCCGTCTTTCTCTTGATCGGGATTGGCTATCTGGCGCGTTGGACCGGGCTAGTTACAGATGTGCTGGTTGACTCTCTGATGCGTTTTGCACTGAAGTTCGCAGCCCCTGCGTTGCTATTTCAAGCCGTCTCGACCCTGAATATCAGCGAAGAATTCAACACCCGAATGCTCGGCAGTTTCTACATTGCGGCCTTTGCGTCTTTCTGCCTTGGCGTGATGGGTGCACGGAAGCTATTCAAACGCGACCTGCAAGACAGCATTGCAATTGGATTTGCCTGTCTCTTTTCCAACTCACTGATGCTGGGCCTCCCCATTGCAGAGCGCGCCTATGGATCAGACGGCCTTGCAGGCAACTTTGCCATCATCTCTGTGCATTCGCTCTTTGCCTATGGCATCGGCATCACCGCGATGGAGATCGCCAAGGCGCGCGGGAGGTCGACGCTGACCACCCTCCGCACCGTGGTGAAAGGCATGACGTCAAACGCGCTGGTCTTGGCGATTGCCTTGGGCTTTGCGGTGAACCTGACGCGCACACCGGTGCCCGAGGCGGTGATGGACGGCGTGGGTCTTTTGGCCCAAACCGCCCTACCTACGGCGCTTTTTGCCATTGGCGGTGTCCTACGACGTTACAAGCCCGAAGGCGACCTGCGCGTCGTCCTATTCATTTGTGCCATGTCGCTGCTCTTTCATCCGGGTCTCGCCTACCTTTTGGGACAGACACAAGGCCTGTCGCAGGATCAGATGCGCTCGGTGATCACCACGGCCGCGATGGCACCGGGTGTAAATGCCTACCTCTTTGCCAATCTCTATGGTCGCGCCAAACGCGTTGCGGCCAGTGCGGTTTTGATCGGTACGGCGCTTTCGATCCTCACGGTCTCGGGCTGGTTGATCATATTGCAGTGATCTGCCGGGTTAGCCCTTGCCACGCGCCGGGAACATGGCCAGTTTTCCCCCAACGCTAACAAAAGGATCTGCCATGCCGTTGCGCGTAGACATTATTTCTGACGTCGTATGCCCGTGGTGTGCTGTAGGCTACCGGCAGCTTAAGCAAGCAAGCGCAGAAACCGGCCACGAGATCGGGGTCTATTGGCATCCCTTTGAACTGAACCCGGATATGGTGCCCGAAGGGGAAAACCTAAAGGATCACATCAAAGACAAATATGGCTCCTCCGACGAACAGTCCGCGCAGACGCGGGCGCACCTGAAAGCACTTGGCGATGACCTCGGGTTTGCTTTCAATTTCCAAGACGACAGCCGCATCTACAACACGCTGAAAGCGCACCAGTTGATCCACTGGGCAGGCGAAGACGGCAAATCGCATGACCTGAAGCAAGCGCTGCTGAAGGCCTACTTCACTGACGGCAAAGACGTCTCTGACGTCGACGTTTTGGTGGCAACGGCAGCCTCTGTTGGCCTTGACGCGGGAAAGGCGAGGACCGTTCTAGACACCGATGAGTTCGCGGAACTCGTGCGCAGCAAAGAAGCCTTTTGGCAAAACAAAGGTGTGCGCGGCGTGCCGGCGATGGTGTTTGCCGAAAAGTACCTTGTGACGGGTGCTCAGGGCACAGAAAACTACGCAAACATCCTAACGCAGCTCTCTGAAAATAAACAGTAATGCGGCCAACAGTCTCGCCTGATTTCTAAATCGACACGCTCGCCAGCAACTTGTCGCGGCTGATCGTCTCGGCCTTGTCGCGCAGGGTGACCCGGCCCCGGTTCAGCACGACAAAATCGTCGCCAAGTTCATGCGCGAAGTCGAAGAACTGTTCGACCAGCACAATCGCCATCTCCCCCTGATCACGCAGATAGCGGATCACATCACCGATCTGTTTGATGATATTGGGCTGAATGCCTTCTGTCGGCTCATCAAGCAAAAGCAGTTTCGGTTTCGTGACCAGCGCCCGCGCAATCGCAAGCTGCTGTTGCTGACCACCGGAAAGGTCCCCTCCGCGCCGGTTGCGCATGTCTTGCAGCACCGGAAACAGTTCAAAGATCTCATCCGACACCATGCGCTCAGCCGTATCTAGGCATGCATAGCCGGTCTCCAGATTTTCCCGCACCGTCATCAATGGGAAAACGTCCCGGCCCTGCGGCACATATCCAACCCCCATTTTCGCAAGCGTATAGGGTTTGGCGGTACGCGCAACAGATTGGCCGTCCAAAGACATCTCGCCGCCAGAGCGCGGATGCGTGCCGGAAATGGCTTTCAACAGGCTGGTTTTGCCGACGCCATTTGTGCCCATCAGACAGGTGACTTTGCCAACCTCGGCGGACAATGAAACATCATAGAGAATTTGCGAATGCCCATAGTGGAGCGTCAGGTTTTCAATATTCAGCATCAGTTAGCGTCCCAGATAAACGTCAATGACTTCAGGGTTTTGAGTGACGTGGTCGATGGACCCTTCGGCCAAAACAGACCCTTCGTGCAGCACCGTGACCTTGCAATTCAGACGACGCACAAATTCCATGTCATGTTCCACCACCACAACCGCGCGGGTTTTAGCCGCTTCGACAAGGATCTCGGTCGTTTTCTCTCGTTCCGCCGGTGTCATGCCTGCGGCCGGTTCATCCACCAACAACAGCCGCGGGTCCTGCGCCAAAAGCATGCCGATCTCCAGCCACTGCTTTTGCCCATGGCTCAACTCGCCTGCTTTGCGCAGCAATTGTTCGGTCAGATTGATTTCAGCGGCCAACGCTTCAATACGTAAAGCGCCATCGGCGGACTTACGATAGAACAACACCTCAAACGGGCCGCGTGGGTTTTTCAGCGCCATGGCGAGGTTTTCGCGCACGGTCTGATCTTCGAACACCGTGGGTTTCTGGAACTTACGCCCGATGCCTTCGCGCGCGATTTGGCTTTCGGATTTACCGATCAGGTTGATGGATTTTTCACCCCACAGCACACGCCCTTCATCCGGTTTGGTTTTGCCGGTGATAATATCCATAAAGGTCGTTTTGCCAGCGCCATTCGGGCCGATGATGGCGCGCATTTCCGGCTCTCCGATCTGGAACGCCAGATTGTTGATCGCTTTGAAACCGTCAAAAGAGACCGAGACGCCAGAGAGTTCAAGAAGGGTGCTCATGACGTGCCCTTTTTCAGTTTGTCAAAGATCATGCCAATGCCGCCGGGGAAGAACAGCGTGACCGCCACAAAAGAGGTGCCCAGCAATACAAGCCACCATTCGGTCCATTGGATTGTGTAGAACCCGAGGTTGATATTGGGTGCGCCACCGCCAGTGAACCAGCTTGAAAGCAGCGAAACAAAAGCCGTGCCAATCACCGCGCCATAAAGCCGCCCGCGCCCCCCGATGGCGACCCAAACGGCGAGGTAGATCGACGCAATCGGTGCGATTTCTGCTGGGTTGATGATACCCGCCTGCGGATAATAAAGCGCGCCCGCGATGCCAGCGACAATAGCCGTCAGGGTAAAGACGAAAAGCTTATAGCTTTCAACGTGGTATCCCAAAAACCTTACCCGTGCTTCATCGTCGCGAATGGCGCGGATCACGCTGCCCATTTTTCCGGTCAGGACGCGGGCAAAAAGCACATAGCCCAAACCAAGCGCCAATGCGGAGGCCCAAAAGAAGCCCATGGAGATGACAGACTGCGGAACCGCCTCAAACCCCGGGATGTTCTGCAAACCGGATAGGCCATTGTTACCGCGCAGACCGCTGTCGTTTTGGAACAAGTACAGCGCCAGTGCCAAGGTCATCGCCTGTGTCAGGATCGACAGGTAGACGCCCGTGACGCGAGAGCGGAACGCCAGCCAGCCAAAGATCAGCGCCAACAGGCCCGGCACCAGCACAACCATCATAAGTTGCAGGATCAGACTGTGCGAAAACGCCCAGATCAGCGGGAATTCTGAAGCCCCAACCACGCCGAAAATCTGCGTCGCAATCGCGTCATTCAGTTCTGTCGCTGTGGGCGGGATGGTTCGCTCGGCTAGGCTTTGGATGACGATAGCCTCTGTGCGGGCATACATCAGCCACATGCCAACCGCGTAACCGCCGATCCCAAAGAATGCGAAATGACCCAGCGAAAGGATACCGCAATAGCCCCAGACCACGTCCATGGCGACCGCGACGAGGCAGAGGCACAGCACCTTGCCCAAAGTTTTCACAAATGAGGTAGAGATCAGCCCGGCGCCTGTGGCTTCGGCCAGCACTGTCACACCAAGGGTGAACAAGCCAAGGCAGGCGAGGAACCAAAGAACGGATGGGTTGTCGGCAAAGAAACTCTTACGCATCGGATCAATCCCCTGCTGCGCGGCCTTTGAGGGCGATGATACCCTTTGGCCGGAATTGAATGAACAGGATGATAAAAAGGATCATATAGGTCTGCGCCGCCAGGGTGTTGGATGGGTTCAACCACTCCACCCCTTTCTGGAAGGTGCCAATCATCGCGGCCCCCGCAAGCGTGCCCCAGACATTGCCGACGCCGCCGACAACCACGGTCATAAAGGACTGTACAATGTAGTCTGATCCCATCTCGGACGTGACCTTGGCAAATAGGCCAATGGCAACACCTGCGATCCCGGCGATGCCTGAACCAAGCCCAAAGGTCATCATTTTGATCTTGTCAGGGTTGATACCCATCGAAGCTGCCATGCGCGGGTTCTGGGTGACAGCGCGCACTTCCAGACCCAGACGGGTCCGTTTCAAAATGAAGAGCAGCAGACCAAGGAACATCAGCGCCAGCACAAAGATCGCGATGCGGATATAGCTGATCTGCACGACGTCGTTGATGATCCATGCGCCATCGAGCCAGCCCGGAGAGGTCAGCGGACGCGCCTGCGTGCCAAAGATGTTCTTGGCAAGCTGTTGCAATGCAATGGAAATCCCAAATGTCGCGAGCAGCGTTTCAAGCGGGCGGTTGTAAAGCCAGCGGATGACCAGCCGCTCCATCGCGACGCCTGCTGCAAAGGTCACGATAAAGGCCAAGGGCAAAGCGACGATCAGCGAGGCGGTGTAATTTGGCACGAATTGCTGCACCACATAGCCGGTGTATGCGCCCATCATAATGAACTCTCCATGGGCCATATTGATGACGCCCATAACGCCGAAGGTGATCGCGAGCCCCACCGCAGCAAGGAAGTAGATAGAGGCCAATGAAATCGCATCTAGGCTGAGGTCGAAGAACTGGTTTACGCCAACGCGGGTCTGAACCGAGGCCTGCGCCTCCAAAGCGGCTAGCGTCACCACCGGATCGTCTTCGACAAAGGCACGATGAATTTGGTAGGTTTCAAGCGCATCGGTCAGCATCGCCTCGGTGACACGCGGCGCGACCGCGCCCGCAGACGCGAGCACATCATAGGCGTTTTCGCGTTTGCTCAGATCGTTAAGCTGCTGCACCGGAATGCCACCGACCTTGCCGCCCTCGACATTGGCTTCAAGCGCAAGACGGATTTCGTTTTCCGACACCATCGGTGACAGCTTGTGCTGCTCAACAATCAGCGCATAGGCCTCTGGCGCGGAGATATCTTCGCCAATTTCAAGCGTTTCCAGAAGGTTGCGATCAGAGGCACCTTTGGTCACAACAAGCTCTGTTTCTAAAATCTGCGACAGGATGGCCCGGCCCTCAACGCTGAGGTCGCCAGCAATGTCTTGAATGGCCGCCACGCGGTGCGCCGGATCATCAGAAAACTTGGCGCTCAGGTAATTGGCCAATTGTTTTTTGCGCGCCAACAGCGTTGGGTCGTTTTCGTTGTCAATCGACCCCAAAAGCGGCGTCAACATCTGACCTGACATATCGCGCGCAATGGCGTTCACCGCATCCGTGCGTCGGGCAATATCCGGGTCGCTCAGTTGAAACTGCACCAATGCAGAGCCGATTTCTTTGCGCACCCCGCCGTTGGGTTTGATTTGCTTGGCGGCTTTCTTGTCAACCGTGGCAACCGTCTCCCCAGTGTCCACGTCAATTAATTCCAGAGTGTCACCCGCGGCTTTGCCATAGAAAAACAGCCCGTCGTCTTCGCGGCTGTAGACATCTTTGTTCTGCCAGTATTCCAGAAAAACGGGAACCGTCGGCAGACCAGAGGTCACAAGCGCCTCAAGCACGGGGCCGACGGATTTGCGTGACGGTTTGGCAATTGTCTTTTGATGGCTTTGCAGCAGACTTTGCAGCTCTTGCGCTTGCACGGTCAATGGCAGGCACAGCAAGGCCAGCGCCATAGTGAGGATACGGATCATGGGAGAATGTCGCCGTTTAAAGTGAGGCCAAGGCGACAGTCTCGCCTTGGCCATAGGTCACAGGATCAGATCAGTAGTTGGATTTGATCTGAACGCAGCTTTCGGTCTCAGTGTTGTACATACCGCAGCCCAGCTCTTTCCAGTCGGACTTCAGAACCGCGGACGCTGGCAGGAAGTCTGTCCATGCATCGCCTGGAACCTCGGTGGTTTTGGAGATGATGTCGAACTGACCGTCTGCTTGGATTTCGCCAATCAGAACCGGCTTCGCCAAGTGGTGGTTTGGCAGCATAACAGCTGTACCGCCGGTCAGGTTCGGGAACTCTTGGCCGTACATTGCGGTGCGTACTGCATCCACATCGGTTGTGCCTGCTGCCTCAACTGCGTTCACCCACATGTTGAAACCAATGTAGTGTGCTTCCATCGGGTCGTTGGTCACGCGGTCTTCACCAGCAAAGGCTTTCCATGCGTCGATGAATTCAGCGTTTGCTTCGGTTTCTGCGGACTGGAAGTAGTTCCATGCCGCAAGGTGACCAACAAGGTTGGATGTATCCAGACCGGACAGTTCTTCTTCGCCAACAGAGAAGGCCACAACTGGGATTTCATCTGCAGAGATACCCGCCGCAGCCAGTTCTTTGTAGAAGCCAATGTTTGCGTCACCGTTGATGGTAGAGATAACGCCGACGGACTTACCGTCTTCGCCCAGTGCGACAACATCTGCCACAATGGTTGCCCAGTCAGAATGACCAAACGGTGTGTAGTTCACAAAGATATCGTCGGCTGCAATGCCGTTGTCTTTGAGGTACTGCTCAAGAATGTTGTTGGTTGTACGAGGGTAGACATAGTCTGTGCCCAAAAGCGCGAACTTTTCGACACCCAGTTCTTCTAGGAAGTAATCCACAGCTGGGATCGCCTGTTGGTTCGGCGCAGCACCTGTGTAGAACACGTTTTTCGAGGACTCTTCGCCTTCGTATTGAACAGGGTAGAACAGCAGGCCGTTCAGCTCTTCGATGACGGGCAGAACGGATTTACGGGACACAGATGTCCAGTTGCCGAAAATCACGTCAACTTCATGCGTGGTCAGCAGCTCACGCGCTTTTTCCGCAAACAGCGGCCAGTCAGACGCTGGGTCAACAACGACCGCTTCGATCTCGCAGCCCAAGACGCCGCCCTTGGCGTTCTGTTGATCGACCAGCATCAGCATGGTGTCTTTCAGAGTGGTTTCAGAAATCGCCATTGTGCCAGACAGAGAGTGCAGAACACCCACTTTCACAGGACAATCTGCGGCCATGGCAGCAGAGGCGGCGACGGTCAACGCGGCGGCACTGGTAAGAGTTTTAGCGAACTTGATCATATTAACTCCTCGCGGAGGGCCTGCCGCATTGCACGAAAGCGCGCAAAAGCGTAGCAAGGACTCCGCAACGTTTGTTGCAATTCGTGTGGCGGTCTCCTCGAGGTCCAAATCGGTTGGCCGTCACACACCCGGTATCCCCAAACGAGCCGAAGCCCGCGATCAGGTGGCCTTATGAAGGTCACTGGCTGCGCGCCTTTCAACTATTGAACTCGGAACGATGTCCCTTTTGGGGTGAGTGGTTAAATTTTAGTCACTTTTGCCCGACTTCGACTATTTTTTAATCATACATCCGTGTCAGTGGAGCAAAAATAGCCGCGAACTGGTCACTTACTGACGCATTTGATGAAGGATGCAGCAGAACAGTTTCGGGAATCAGACCATACACACTGCTGCCACATACCAGATTGAAAATACGATGGGTCCAGTTCCACGCACCAAAGGCGCGCTTTTGCTGTCGTCTAAGCGTGTCGCGGGGCGCAGCGGTATTGATCGGTTCCGCACGTCGGGCGCAATGAAGGCATTGTTCCCGCGCGCGGAAGACCTGCAGGCGATCTTGATCAATACCTCCGGCGGTCTGACCGGTGGCGACCAGATTGATATCGTCGCGCAGGCCGGTGCTGGCAGCTCCCTGACGTTGACCACCCAAGCAGCAGAGCGCGCGTATCGTTCACAAGACGGTCGCGCGCGAATGCACACCGACCTGACCATTGATACCGACGCCCAGATTAACTGGCTGCCGCAGGAGATGATCCTGTTTGAAGGCTCGGCTCTGGATCGCCGTTTGACCGTCGATATCGCAGACAACGGGCGCTTCTTGATGGTCGAGCCCATAATCTTCGGGCGCACCGCCATGGGCGAAACGCTGACCTCGGTTTCGTTCAAAGACCGCGTGCGGATCAATCGGCAGGGAAAGCCGCTTTACTGGGACGGGCTTGATCTGGACGGTCACACCATGCGGCACCTTGCCCAACGTGCCGTCGCGCAAGGCGGTCGTGCGATGGTGAGCCTTGTATACGTCGCCCCAGACGCAGAAGCCCATTTAGATGCGTTGCGCAGGTACCTGCCCGCAACCGGCGGTGCCAGCCTTTTGGCCCCTGACCTGCTGACCCTGCGTTTGGTGGCTGCGGACAGTTTTGAACTGCGCCGCGCGCTTATCCCTATTTTAGAGCGGTTGACCAAAGACCAGCTCCCAACCTCTTGGAGACTTTGAAGACATGAACCTGACCCCGAGGGAAAAAGACAAACTGCTGGTGGCCATGGCCGCCGAGGTGGCACGCAAACGCCTTGCGCGCGGCGTCAAGTTGAACCACCCCGAAGCCATCGCCCTGATCACCGACGCGGTGGTCGAAGGCGCGCGCGATGGGCGTTCTGTGGCTGACATGATGGAAGCCGGCGCCGAGGTCATCAGCCGCGACCAATGCATGGCAGGCGTGCCAGAAATGATCCACGAAGTTCAGGTCGAAGCCACCTTCCCGGATGGCACAAAACTCGTGACCGTCCACAACCCCATTCGCTAAGGAGATCACCCATGAAATTTGTTTTGCCCCTTTTGCTGACCGCATCACCAGCTTTGGCCCATACCGGCGTCCATATGCATCCGCACGGGTCCGAAAACTGGATCGCCGGGGCCCTGCTGGTCGGAACGTGCCTGTTTGTGGCGGGCGTCAAATACGTGTGCGTCAAACGCGCGGAGCAACGCACATGATCCCCGGAGAGGTCTTTGCGGCCGAGGGTAAGTTGATCCTGAACGAAGGGGCGACTGCAATCACGCTTATGGTCGCCAACACCGGCGACCGCCCGGTGCAGGTCGGCAGCCACTACCATTTCGCCGAGACCAACCCAGCGCTCGATTTTGATCGCGACGCGGCATACGGAATGCGTTTGGACATTGCGGCAGGCACTGCTGTGCGGTTTGAACCGGGACAACGCCGCGAAGTGCAACTGATCCCCATTTCTGGCGCACGCAAGGTCTATGGCTTCAATCAGAGAGTCATGGGTGATCTGTGATGTTGGGCACTTTGAGGCCCTCTGAAACGGTTGCGCCTAAGCCTCGGGGTGGGCGCAGCAACCGGGCTTGCAGCATGGAAGATGACCGTATGCGCAAGGTTCGCGCACTTTCGTAACGGCGCAAATGCGCCCTCCCCGTGGGGGAGGCTCGGGCGCAGACCGGCCTAAGGCCGGGCAATAAGATAAATTCAGGGAGCATTCACATGCCAGCAACCATCAAACGATCAGACTACGCGGCGATGTTTGGCCCAACCGTGGGCGACAAAGTCCGTCTTGCGGATACAGACCTGATCATCGAAGTCGAAAAGGACCTGACCGGCCCCTACGGCGAAGAAGTGAAATTCGGCGGCGGCAAAGTCATTCGGGACGGCATGGGCCAAGCGCAGACCACTCGCGCGGACGGTGCGGTCGATACGGTGATCACCAACGCGCTGATCGTGGACCACACCGGCATCTACAAAGCAGACGTTGGCCTGCGCGACGGGCGCATTCACAAGATCGGCAAGGCTGGGAATCCCGACACGCAGCCGGGCGTGAACATCATCGTCGGACCCGGCACCGAAGCCATCGCGGGCGAGGGCCGCATCCTGACCGCAGGCGGCTTTGACAGCCACATCCACTTTATCTGCCCGCAACAGATCGAAGACGCGCTGCATTCAGGCCTGACCACCATGCTCGGCGGCGGCACCGGGCCAGCCCATGGCACCTTGGCCACCACCTGCACCCCCGGAGCCTGGCACATAGGCCGTATGATGCAAGCTGCAGACGCCTTCCCGATGAACCTTGCGTTTGCCGGCAAAGGCAACGCCAGCCTGCCCGCCGCCTTGGAAGAACAGATCAAAGCCGGTGCATGTGCGATGAAACTGCACGAAGATTGGGGCACCACCCCAGCGGCGATTGACTGCTGCCTGACCGTGGCCGATGCGATGGACGTTCAGGTGATGATCCACACCGACACGCTGAACGAGTCAGGCTTTGTCGAAAACACCGTCGCCGCCATGAAGGGCCGCACCATCCACGCCTTCCACACCGAAGGCGCGGGCGGCGGTCATGCGCCGGATATCATCAAGATCTGTGGCGAAGAGCATGTGCTGCCGTCTTCCACCAACCCAACCCGCCCCTTCACCGTGAACACCATCGAAGAGCATCTGGATATGCTGATGGTCTGTCACCACTTGGACAAATCCATTCCCGAAGACGTGGCCTTTGCCGAAAGCCGCATCCGGCGCGAAACCATTGCTGCCGAAGACATCCTGCACGACATGGGCGCGTTTTCCATCATCGCTTCCGACAGTCAGGCCATGGGCCGTGTGGGCGAAGTGTTGATCCGCACGTGGCAGACCGCCGACAAGATGAAGAAACAGCGCGGGCGTCTGGCCGAGGAAACCGGCGACAACGACAACTTCCGTGTCCGCCGCTACGTGGCGAAATACACGATCAACCCGGCGATTGCCCACGGGCTGAGCCAGCACATTGGCAGCATCGAAGAAGGCAAACGCGCCGACCTTGTCTTATGGAACCCTGCATTCTTTGGGGTCAAACCCGAAATGGTTCTGCTGGGCGGCACCATTGCCATGGCGCAGATGGGCGACCCGAATGCCTCGATCCCGACGCCGCAACCGGTGTACTCGCGGCCGATGTTTGGGGCCTATGGCCGCTCGGTTGAAAACTCTGCCGTGACTTTTGTCTCAGAGGCCGCGCAGGCTGAGGGGATTGCCGACAAGCTCGGCCTTGCAAAATTGACCGTCGCTGTGCGCAATACCCGCAATATTGGCAAGTCAGACCTAAAGCTGAACACCGCGACACCGAAGGTCGAGGTGAACCCAGAAACCTATGAGGTGCGCGCTGATGGTGAACTGCTAACCTGCCAACCTGCCACCGAACTGCCCATGGCGCAGCGCTATTTCCTGTACTGAGACGACAATGACAACACTCCCCCTCGCCCAAACGCTGCATCGGCATTCACATGCGGAATACGCGGCCAGCGTCACGCTTAGCTATGACGACCGGTTCCTGCGTCGCAAACGGCTGGTCGCGGATGACGGCACGGCCTTTGTCGTGGACCTGGAAAAGACCACGTCGCTGGATCAGGGCGACGCGCTGGAACTGTCGGATGGGCGACTGATCAACGTGCGTGCCGCTGCTGAGGACGTACTGATCGTGACCGGCCCGAACCTGCCGCGCCTTGCGTGGCACATTGGCAATCGTCACACGCCCTGCCAGATCGAGGCCGACCGTCTGCTGATCCAACGCGATCCGGTGATAAAACACATGCTGGAGCATCTGGACGCCATCGTCGTTGAGGGCAAAGAACCCTTCACGCCCGAAGGCGGGGCCTATGGCCATGGGCGGACCCATGCGCATGAACACGGCCATTCGGCACATGATCACAGTCACGACCATAGCCATGCCCATTGACGCGAAGCTTCTGACGCTGACGCAATGGCTGTCACCGGCCTTTCCAGTCGGCGCCTTTGCCTATTCTCACGGGTTGGAACAGGCGGTGTGCGATGGCTGGATACATGACGCGTATACGCTGAATGAATGGTTGGTCGACATTGCACGCCATGGCAGTGGCATGTCAGATGCGATTTGGATACGGCTCGCCTATGCCGCGCAATCTGACGCAGAATTGGACGCGCTGAACGCGCAGTGCCGCGCCTATGCGCCCTGCGCCGAACGACTGCGCGAAGGTCAGCGACAAGGACAGGCCTTTGCACGCGTTGCGTCAGAGGTTTGGGGGCTTGCGCTGCCAAATCTGCAGCTTCCCGTCGCCTTGGGCAGCGCCGCGCGGCAAATGGGTCTTTCGCCAGACAGCACCATCACGCTTTACCTGCAGTCCTTCCTCGGCAATCTGGTGTCTGCTGCGCAAAGGTTGATGCCCCTGGGTCAGACCGAAGCGCAGACCGTGCTGGCCCAGTTGAATGCAGACTGTATCGCACTGGCGCAGGCCAGCGACGGCAAGGCGCTGGAGGACATTACATCAAGCGCCTTCCTTTCTGATATCGCCGCCATGCGGCACGAAACACTCCAACCGAGAATATTTCAGTCATGACAAAAATGAACGGTCCCCTACGCGTGGGCATCGGCGGCCCGGTGGGCGCGGGTAAAACGACTTTGACAGCGCGCCTGTCTGAGGTGCTGAAAGAGCGGTTTTCTATCGGCGTCATCACCAATGACATTTACACACAGGAAGACGCCGAGGCTTTGATGCGAATGCAGATCCTGCCGCAGGACCGGATCATTGGCGTGGAAACCGGCGGTTGCCCCCATACAGCGATCCGCGAGGATGCCTCGATCAACCTTGCCGCCGTGGCAGAGATGCAAGAACGCCATCCAGACCTTGATATCGTGCTGATCGAAAGCGGGGGCGATAACCTGTCTGCCACCTTCAGCCCAGAGTTGGCAGATCTGACGATCTATGTGATCGACGTCGCTGCAGGCGAAGAAATCCCGCGCAAAGGCGGCCCTGCCCTCACGCGATCAGACATTCTGGTGATCAACAAAACCGACCTTGCCCCCCATGTCGGGGCCTCTTTAGAGGTCATGCGGCGTGACGCAACCAAAGCCCGCGACGGGCGGGTCTTTCATTTTACCAACCTCAAGCAAAAAGAAGGTGTAGAGGCGGTTCTGGGCAGCGTCTTGGACCTTTCGGGGCTGGAATAGACTGCAGCGAGCGCAGCGCCGTCAAAGACCGACGATACTCCGTGGGTCCTTCCGGATGCTGATCAGGATCACACCGGCTGCGAGGGCTGAAAACACGACTCCCGACAGGGGCAAATAGCCCAGGCCCACGCCGCCCGCCAGCAATTGTGCGCCCAAGGCTGCCCCGGCCGCAATCCCAAGATTGGCGGCTGTCGAAATCAGCGTTGATGCCAAATCTGGCGCAGCAGAAGCGCCTTCTAGCACTCGGTTCACAATGGACGCTGCGGGCACAAACATGATCACCCCGAAGCCAAACAAAACGCCGCCCATTATGATGGGACCGGCCCCCGCAACAAACACCGCCAGAAAGGCCACGGCCTGCGCCGAGATGCCAATGATCAACGTTCTTTGCGGGATCTGATCCGCCAGTTTCCCGCCGATGAATGTGCCCAGCGTTGCCCCTGCTCCGAACAGAAACAGCATCACCGGTAAGGTGCGTTGGTCGACCTGCACCACCTCGGTCAGGAAAGGAGCAACAAAGGTAAAAAATGACCAGAACCCGATCAGCATGACGGCGAATGTCAGATAGGCCATCAGCACCTGCTGATTGCCAATGGCTTTGACCTGTGACGCTATGCGGCTGCCCTCGGACGCGGTGGATTTATCCGCAGGCACCGTCCAGGCAATTGCGCCCATCACAAGCAAAGCTGCGCCGCCAATGATCCAGAATGTCGCCCGCCAGCCCAGCCAGTTGCCAATTGCGGTGCCCAGCGGGACGCCAAGGATGTTGGCGACACTGATCCCCGCAAAGAGCCACGCAATGGCCGCGCCGCGCTTGTTTTCTGGCACAAGGGACACGGCCACCACGCCAGCGACACCGAAGTAAGAGCCATGGCTTAAGGCCACCAAAAGCCGACCAGACAACAGCGACTCATAGGTGCCTGCCGTTGCGCACCAAAGGTGCCCAGCGACGAAAATCGCAAGCAAAAGCAATAGATTACGTTTGCGAGAGTATCGTGCAATCCCCAGAGTCAAGACTGGGCCACCAATTGCAACGCCCAGAGCGTAGGCGGTGATCAGATAGCCCGCCGCAGGAATTGTGACATCGAGATCGCGCGCGACTTCTGGCAGCAGGCCTGCAACGACAAACTCGGTTGTGCCGACGCAGAAGGCCCCAAGAAACAAGGCAATAACGGCAATTGGCATGATGTGTCCCCCTGCGATGATGGTCGCAGGTCGCGCCCGTTACCGCAAGGTCAGAGGTTTTTGCCCAAACGACTAACGCTGGTGTCACGCTTTTGGTGGCAGGATCAGAAAGGCGCGGAAGTCGTTTACATTGGTCAATGTTGGCCCGGTCACAACCTGCGCAGCGGCCTTTTCAAAATAGGTATGCGCATCATTGTCGGCCAGCGCCGCCCGCGCGACGGCCAATCCGTTGGGCAAAGCAGCCAGCGTTTCAGGCCCGATACAGGCCCCAGCCACTTCTGCCGCGCCATCAACGCCGTCGGTGTCGCAGGCGATTGCATAAATTCCTTCAGCACCCTCAAGCGTCTGTAAGGCTGACAGTGCGAATTCCGCATTTGGCCCGCCAACACCCTGCCCTCTGCGCGTCACGGTGCATTCGCCGCCAGACAGCAATAGAACCGGTGCATCGCCTGCCGTCATCTTTGCCCGAATATCCAGCGCCGCCTGCGCCTGCGCCGCCCCTAGGTCTCTGGCTTCGCCCTCAAGGGCGTCGCCCAGCAGTTGCACCTCACTTTGGGCAGCGCGCGCGATCTCTGCTGCGGCCTGTAGCGATTGCGATGGCGCCGCAATGATGTGCACCTCTCCGTTGACGTACTGGCGTCGCTGCGGGGTCATGCCTGAACCGGCAGTTTTCAGATGTGTCATAACCGCGTCAGGCACGTCGACTGACCAGCGGTTCAGAATATCTAGCGCCTTTTGAGGCGTGCTTTGGCTGGCCACGGTTGGCCCAGAGGCGATCTCAGCGGGGTCATCGCCGGGCACGTCAGAAATGATCAGGCTGATCACGCGGGCAGGCGCACAGGCCGCCGCCAACCCGCCGCCTTTGACGCCGGAAAGCTGGGTACGCACCGCGTTCATTTCGCTGATCGGCGCGCCAGACGCCAACAACGCCGCGTTGACCGCTTGCTTATCTTCAAGGGTCAGCCCCGCCACTGGCGCACAAAGCAAAGAGGACCCACCGCCCGAGATCAGGGCAATCACAGTGTCCTGGGGTTCAAGGTCTTTCACACGTTCCAGCAGTTGCAGCGTCGCGTCGACCCCGGCTTGATCCGGCACCGGGTGCGCGGCTTCCACGATCTCGATCTGTTGACAGGGCCTGGCATAGCCATAGCGGGTGATTACGAACCCATCGCAGGGGCCATAGGCGGCCTCGACCGCCTCAGCCATGCGCGCACTCGCCTTGCCAGCACCAACAACAAGCAGCCGTCCCTCTGGCCGTTCAGGCAGGTGGTTCGCGACAACTTTCATAGGGTCAGCGGCGGCCACAGCGGTATCAAACAGCTGGCGAAGGAACCCGTTCGGGTCGGTGAACGTCGCTGACATAGAGGGCGTGTTTCCTATCTTGGAGCAAGCCAATTGGCGTAATCGCTGACGAGAAGATGCCTTGGCGCTTCGTCTTCGTCAATATTGGCAAACCGCCCTATCGGATCACGGAACACATTGTCCGTTTCATCATCATTCACGGTCGAGACTTCGCCGATCAGCACATCACCACCTTCGCCCCAAAAGGCATGCCAATCGCCGGGTTGCAGCGTCACGCTTTCTCCGGGGGCGAAGGTCAGCTTTTCACCGGGCGCATAGTCTCGATGAATGCCGTCACACCAGACTGTGCCGCCTTTGTCTTCAGCGAAGTTGCCTTGATCGTCAGAGCCGTAAAGCTCCACCACCAAGGTTGCCCCACCGCGGTTGATAATGTCCTCTGCTTTGATCACATGGGTGTGCATGGGTGACAGCTGATCTTGTCGAGAAATCAGCAGCTTTTCGGCATAACACATGCCCCCACCCCGTTGCAGGTCCGCCAGGCGGCCATTGCGCAGGGTGAACAAAAACAGCCCCATCTGGTCAAAATCCCCGGCTCCGTAGTCAGTAATGTCCCAACCGCAGCGTGCATCGATCAGATGTTTGGCCTTGTCCGCATTGGCCGCAAAGTCTTTTGGGGACCAATAGGCAAAGGGCGGCAGGGTAAAGCCGTAGCTGCGGATCATGTCATCCGCCGCGCTCATAATGTCGTTGATGCGCGAACGCTTCATGCGGGTTCTCCGGTCATCTTCAGGAACTCCATTACCATGGCCGCAGTCCATGTGAAATGCGGGCCACCACAGGGCGCGCCGTTCATGGGGTCAAAATATTCCGCAAAGCCACCAATGCGGATCAGTTCGACACTGTCGCTGACCACGCGCGCGGCCACCTGATCATACCCATCTCGTGCCAGACCGTCGGCGATCATGTAGTTCACAATCAACCACGCCGGACCACGCCAATAGCGGCGACCGTCAAAGTCCTCTACATCGGGGTCATGGCTAGGGACGAGGTATTTCACGCGGTTCCCAAGCGTTTCAAGCCGCGCGGCGATGGCCGTGGCCCGTTCTTCTGGAATAGGTGCAAAGACTGGCAACAACCCACCAATGGACGGGCTATCAATCAGCGCCCCAATCGCACGGTCATAACAGAGGTATTGCTTGTACTTGTCGCTCCAATGCGCCTCAAGCGCGGCAATCCCCTTGGCAACTCGCGCTCGTGACGTTTCGGCCAAAGCGGTTTCTCCAAGATCATCCGCCATATCCGCGAGATCCGCGCAGGACCTCAAAAGGATGGCGTTGAACCCCGGATCAACCACGCGGAAAGGCGATGCTTCGTGCAGCTTGCTGTTGTCCCATCCAAGGCTGCGGAAGCGTTCCACCAACCAGATATAGCGCTGATATTGCTCCTGCGTGGGGCGATGGGCGGGGTCTGTGTGCAGGGTATCGCGCCGGGTGAAGGCCCCCACCCCTTCGGTGGGAACGCGCGAAAAGGCGTCGTCCCAGTCAATCGAGTTATCGCGCCCGGATTCCCAAGGGTGGATGATTGCCACCAGCCCGGTTTGTTCCGGATCGCGATTGGCAAAGAACCAATCGTGCCAAGCAGCGATTTTGGGCAATAAGGCCGCCGCCCTGGTTCGCGCAGCTTCTTTGTCCTTTGCCCGGTTGAACAGCCGTCGAAGCGCAAAAGCTGCGACTGGCGGCTGTGTGATGCCCGACGTGGGGACAGGCCTGCCGGTCTGCCACACTTCGGGCCCGGGGAAATAGCCGTCATCTTCTTGATGGAAGATGATATGCGGCACCATCCCGTCCTCCCATTGATGAGAGAACAAAGTTTCGATTTCCGTCCAAGCACGGGGCTCGTTGATGTAGTTCAGACCAATCGCCGACAGCGCGCTGTCCCAATTCCATTGGAAGGGATAAAGCCCATGGGTTGGGACGGTGTAAGTCCCCTTGTCGTTCCGGGCCAGAATGTCGACAGCTTGATCAAATAGGTCACTGTTCATCGGAGTTCACGATTTCTTAGGCCACAGCCTGTTGAGTGGATTTATCAAACCAGCGGATACGGTCTGCATGCGGAGCGAGATTGATGATCTCCCCGGTCTTCAGCTCAAGATCGCTTTCCAACACGGCGCGGAACATGGTGCCATCGACATCGCAGGTCACAAGAAGATGCGCGCCCAAAGGCTCGATCAGCCGGACTTTGGCGGGCAAGCCGCTTTCAGCAGGGGCGATGTCTTCGGGTCGGATGGCAAATTCAACTGACCCATCCGCCGCATGAGGGCCGTCATAGGTTTGCCCCGCCACAGTCCATTTCCCGGCGTCCGCACGGTTGGCCGGCAGGAAGTTCATGGGCGGGTTGCCGATGAAACCGGCCACGAAGCGTTCTGCCGGATTGCGGTAGACCTCAACCGGGGTCGCAGCTTGCACAATCCGTCCTTGGTGCATCACGGAAATCCGATCCGCAAGGCTCATGGCTTCGACCTGATCGTGGGTCACGTAAATGGCGGTAGTGTTGCTTTCCGCCAAAACGCCCTTCAGTTCGGCGCGCATTTCCAAACGTAACAACGCATCAAGGTTGGACAGCGGTTCATCCATCAGGATCACATCAGGTTCCATGGCCAAGGCACGGGCCACGGCCACACGTTGGCGCTGACCACCGGAGAGTTCACCAGAGTAGCGCCCTAGAAGCTGCTCGATATGCATCAACTCGGCGGTGCGCTCGACCCGGCGTTTGACTTCGTCATTGGGCTGTTTCTGCATACGCAGGCCAAAGCCGATGTTTTCGAACACCGTCAGGTGCGGGAAAACCGCGTAGTTCTGGAACACCATCGCAATGCCCCGGTCCTTGGGTGCGAGGTGATCCACACGACGCCCGCCGATCCAGACCTCGCCTTCGGTGGCGGTTTCTAGCCCGCAGATGATCCGCAGCAGCGTGGATTTTCCGCAGCCAGAGGCCCCCAGAAGCACCATGAACTCTTGGTCTGCAATGGTGAGGTTGATGTCACTCAGAGCTTGATATTCCCCAAAGCGTTTGGCGACGTTTTTGATTTGAATTTCAGCCATTTGTCGGCTCCTTTTCCATTTTGCCAATCAGCGATTGGCAATGCCCCACATCGCAAACAGATATTTGCGGACGGCAAAGATGAAGATCAGCGCTGGCACCACGAGGATGAACCCACCGGCGAATTTCAAATGCAGCGGAGATTCTGACAGGGTTTGCAGCAAGAATGCAGTCAGCGTCCGGTTCTCGATCGTCAGAACCGCTGCGGCGAAGACCTCGTTCCACGAGATCACGAAGGCGAAAATCGCAGAGGCAGTGATGCCCGGAAGGATCAGTGGTAAGACCACTTTCTGAAACGCGGTGACCCGGTTACAGCCCAAGGTCCATGCGGCCTCTTCCAGTTCAATCGGGATGCCCGAAAAAAGCGAGAAAGTGATCAAGACCGAGAACGGGATCGCCAGTGTTGTGTGCACCAGCGCCAGGCCAAAGGCCGTGTCATCCAATCCCGTGCGGATGAAAAGCACCGCCAACGGAAGCGCCAGCAATGGCAGCGGAAAGGCGCGGGTCAACAGGATCAGCAGCCGGAACAGTTCTTTACCCCTAAAGTCAAACCGCGACAACGCGTAGCCCGCTGGTGCACCGATCAGGATCGACAGGACCATGGTGATCGCCGCCACAATGATCGAGTTTTTCAGCGCGACCAACATGCCGGAAAAGCCTGTGAAGAACTCCAGCGAGCCAAGGTCGAATTCTGGAATGAATGACTTTGGAAAGCTGTTCACGGTTTCCGGCGACGACAGGGTGTTCACCAGCAGCAGATAAAGCGGGATCAGCACCCAGGCGCAGAGCAACACCACCCCTGAGATATAGACATAACGCCCTGCCTTGCCCGGTGCTCTGGGAAGGGCGATTTCGGATACGGTCGCGTCACTCATATCGTGGCTCCTTTCGGGACGCGCAGCGCGCGCAGGATGATCAGGGTGAAGAAGATCGAGATCGCCAGAACGATCAGCGCAAGCGCCGCCGCTGTGCCACTATTTTGCAGCAAGAACTGGTTCTCATAGATTTGCTCCATCAAGACCGGGAAGGTCGATCCGCCAAGGGCCGCAACCACTGCAAAGACTTCAAAGGCAAGGACGACGCGCAGGATCAGGGCCGTTTGCAGCGAGGGGCGCAGCAAGGGCAGCGTGACCTTGACAAAGCGTTTCCACGGCGATGCGCCAAAGACTTCGGCGGCCTCGTAGTATTCCTTGGGAATAAGGCCAATGCCTGCCACGATAATCACCAACATGATCGCCGTAGCGCGCCAGATTTCTGCAAGCATGATCGCAATGAAGACGACCGTGAGGTTCTGATAGGACAAGAATGAGGTCGGCTGATCGACTACCCCAAGCCCATGCAGCATGGAATTCAGGAAGCCCGACTGCTCAAAGATGGCAAGCCAGATGATGCCTGCGGCAAGGTCTGAGATGCCCAGCGGAATGGTCCAGACATAAAGCACCAAATCACGTCCGCGTTTCATTTTGTTGACCATTGTCGCCATCAAAAGCGAAAGCGCCAACTGGATCGGAACGACCGCAAGGGCAAGCAGGAAGGTGTTGCGCATCGAAATCGGGAACTTCCAGTAGCCCACGACCTCGCGGAAGTTGTCCATGGTGAAGCCGTTACCTGTGGTAAAGGCCTGCTGCGCAACGAGGAAAAATGGGTACAGGAAGAAGACACACAGGAACGCTGTCACCGGTGCAATCAACACATAGGGTAGTAACCGAGCATTCATCAGAAAGCTCCTCGGATAAGATTTGCGAAGTTTAGATAATACACACCGTATCAGCGGTGGGGATGGGTCCGGGCCAAACTTGGCCCGGACAGGAGGCAAAACCTTATCGATTACTCGACTGGGCAGGCACCTTCAGATGGAGCATCAGGAGCCCAGCATGGCGCACCGGTTTCGTCCATGATTTTCTGCAAAGTTTTCTTTTGATCTGCAAGAACACGGTCGATCGGCTGACCGGCCAGAACGATACGCTCGAAGGTGTCGACGAACACACGGTTGAAGTCACCCCCCATCGAACCAAGACCTGCTGGCAGAAGACCTGGGTTCGCATCAGACGATCCGCTCATCTTGGCAACTGCATCGCCTGCCGCACGCACTGCCGGTGGCAGGTCATCAGGCAGATCAACATCGACCACAGGGAAGAAGCTGGTCGCACGCAGCGTTGCAATCTGAGTTTCAGGCTGCAGCAGATACTTCACCAATTCCTTGGCTTCATCCATATTTGGTGCTGTCTTCGGGATCGCGACACCTGCAAGCACAGGCATGAAGCCACGACCAGTAGGCCCTGCTGGCGCTGGGAAGGCTACAAAGTCATCAGGACGCTCGTTAAAGGCCTGTGCCAAACGTGAGGTGTGATCAAACACAATCCATGCATCGCCGGACAACAGTTGCTCTTGCAGGAAGTTGTAGTTTGTCGATGCTGGGTTGGTGTGTTCCCACAGTTCTTTGAATTTTTCCCACGCAGTGACGGCTTCGTCTGACGCGAAGGTACGCACAACGCCGTTTGTATAGGACGGGTACAGATAGCCTTGGAAGAACCGGTGCTTCAGCCCTTTTGGACCGGCAGGGAAGCCAAACTTCGGCTGACCGACGGCTTCGTGCACATTCGCGGACCACTGGATCAACTCATCGTAAGTCAATGCATCAATATCAGCGCCTTCCGGCAGATACTGCAGCGCTTCTTTGTTGGCTGCCATGATGTAGCTTGCCTGCATCCAAGGCACATATTGCATGTTGTCGGTGCCAAGTTTTGCAAGATTGTTGAAGGTCGCGCTTGAAGACGAAACCCCGAGATCGTCAAGATCAACTAGGTCATCTGCATTCAGAGATGAAAACACCCCATGCAGCGACCCCAAAACCCCAATCGAACCAGAATTTGCTTCGATTTCTGCCTTCAGGCGGGTCAACCATGGCCCCTCTTCGTTTGGCTGATAGTCCACACCGGGACCAAAGCCAGCGAGAACATCCGTGCGCATGGCCTGCGCTTCTTCTGCCGGACGCGCTTGCGTTGACCAGAAGAGTGTTTCCGCGCTTACCGCTGCGGCTGATAGTAAGATTGACAGGCCCGATACGGCACCTGCCAGCTTGGCTGAAAGTTTCATTTCATTCCTCCCTTATGAACAACGGTACCCATTCTCCCTTGGCACCATTCAGAGTTCAGGCGGTTTTCCAATTGCAGCGCCCCAGAAATCGTTTGCTGGAGGGCTCAAATGGAATCGCCGAATTCTCGCAGTCAGCTTGGTATAACGTTATACCTTCTGTCAACGATTTTTCCTGACGCATGTTTTCGGTATAGGCGTGAACTGCCCTATCCCCTTGTTATTTGGGGTGTTGCAACGTTATGTTTGCAATAACGTTTAACCAAAAATCAGGCTCATGGCACAAAGACCCAAGCTAGAAACTGTTGCCAAACGCGCGGGCGTCTCTGTCGCGACCGCGAGTCAGGTCATGCGCGGCACCGGTCGCATTTCGGACAAAACCCGCAAAAAAGTTCTGGATGCCGCACAGACCCTGCACTACGTGCCTGATGCCCGCGCGGCGGCGATGCGGTCGGGCGACAACCGGGAAATTGGGTTTACCATCCACCAGATCGCCAACCCATTTAACGCCGAGGTGATCAGCGGGGTGAGCGATCTGTTGGAGTCTGAGGGCTACCTTGTCTCTATTCTGGACTCCCAGGATGACCCCGAACGTCAGCGCCGTCAGCTTGAGGCATTTATTCGCGGGTCGCGCGGCGGGCTCTTGTGGGTGCCGGCCCATGACACGCCGAAATCAACTTTTGAGTTGCTCAGAAATCATCGAATCCCCACGGTGACGTTCCTGCGTCGAGAGGGCTTTGATGAATTTGACCACGTCGGAATACGCAACAGCGAGGCCACACGCACCGCAACGACGCACTTGGCTGTACTTGGTCACCGCAACATCGCCTTCCTCGGCGGCCTTGCCAATGTCGAAACCCGCAATCAGCGGATCGCGGGCTACTTGTCAGTGATGCAAGAGCGCGACCTCGCCGATCCAATTGTTTGGGAATCCCCAGACGACAAAATGTCCGGCATGAAGGCGATGATGGCCCTGCAAAAAGCACATCCCGAAGTCACAGGAGTGGTTTGCAACGGCGACATGATCGCCCTTGGGGCGTGCCTTGCTTTGACGCGAATGGGCAAACAACCGGGCAAAGATGTTTCGGTCGTGGGCTTTGACAATATCCAAGACGCGGCGGTCGCCACCCCGCCCCTTACGACCATGGCGGTCTCGCCCCGTCAACTCGGTCGTCGCCTCGCTCGCACGCTGCTGGACCGCATCCGAGAACCTGAAGGGCCACCTGCCGTGTCAGAGGTGTCTGCGGAACTGACTGTCAGGGATACAACGGGCGCTTTGACACGCCCGTCGTAATTTGCGTAAGCCGTTTTATCGACGCAGTGCGAAAATCGCGCCGGCTGCAGCAACCAAAGCCAAAATCAAAGTATTTTCAATGCCATGGCTGTGAAATCCATTGTCAACGTGTGCGAGCGCTGGCGATGCAACGATCATCGCTACGAGTGAGAAAAGGCGCGTTTTCATGCCTCTATTTCCTTTTTTCTTTGATGCAAAAAGTCGCGAATATCCATGGTCGATTTCTCATCCATCGAGACATAGATCAGCGACATGTTGGTGCGTTCCTGAACCATTTCACCGGGAAACGGCAGATAGCTAAGCTCACGTGACCCAAAAGAGGGCGACGCGGTCCCGACCTGCCAGTCGGTTTTTAGCTCGACATCGATCAGCTTCAGCGATTTTGCGCCGTCCTTGGCCGGGCGTTCAAACGGGACACCGGCCAGTTTCAGGTAGCTGGATTTGTCCTTGGCTTGCAAAAAACCCTCGATGAATTGCGTGGCAAGCACCTGCAGGTCAGCCGCTTCATCTGCATTATGCATGTGGCTGTGCAGGTGGTCGCCGTGCGCGTGATTGTGGCCATGCCCCGCGTGGGAATGAGGGTGGGCATGATCGTGATCATGGTGGTGGTGGTGGTGGTCGTGATGGGGATGGTCGTGTGGCATCAGACACCCACCTTATGCGGACCGTCGTTGCGCCAGCGGCGACCGTTGAATTCACCATGCGGTAAGCTGACCGGTTTATCGATGAACTTCTTATGCGCCCCAAGCTTGCCGTTGGACACCAGTGCCCCCAGCACGTCCACAATCACACGCGTACCCATCAGCGCGGTAATATCAGACGTGTCGTAAGGAGGAGACACCTCTACCAGTTCGAGACCGCAAATACCTTCGGCCGCGATGCCCGATGCCAGCGCCAGCGCCTCGCGTGGGAGGAACCCACCCGGTTCTGGCCAGCCTGTCCCGGGCACAAAGCCACAGTCGATGCTGTCGATGTCAAAGGACATATAGACCATGTCGACGTCCTTCCATGCCATCTCAAGCGCCATTTCGATGGTTTTATCGACACCCATTTTTTCCATGTCGCCCATGGTGATGATGTTGGTGTTGCGCTCTCTCGCTACTTTGACGGCCTCACGCGGGACCTGCCAGCCGCCGATGCCGATCTGCACGAGGTTTGTGGCAGGCACATTCGGTAGGTTGGTCGAATGGAACCAAGGCGTTGTGTGCATCCGTTCATCCAAGTCTTTCTCTTGGATGTCGGCATGGCGGTCAAAGTGCACGATGCCGATTTTCTTGGAGGTACATTCCGCGATCCCGCGCACGCATGGGAAGCCAATCGAGTGGTCCCCACCAATCATGATCGGCAAGGAACCAGAGCTAAATACATGGCTGACGGCGCGGCTGATCTGGTCAAAGGATTTTTCGATATTGGCCGGGATCGTGAACACATCGCCCGCATCGCAGAGCGTCATTTGCTCGCGAAGATCGACCCCAATTTCGTAGTTATAGGGCGTATAAAGCGCCGAGATTTTGCGGACCCCTTGCGGGCCAAATCGCGTTCCCGGACGATAAGTTGTCCCACCATCAAATGGGATACCAAGGACCGTGGCATCATAGTCTGCGACCTCCAGAACGTCTTCGGCATAGGGTGCCTTTAGGAATGTGTTGATCCCAGCAAAATGCGGCAGTTCCCCGCGCGCAAAGGTCGGGATGGATTTGTCTTCAATGCTGTCCGCACCGGTCAACCCCATGCGCAGCGCCCACTGACGCTCTTCTTCCATGCGGCCTTCGGGCAGGTCCTTTTCCAAATGCATGGCCTTCCAGCCTGCCAGTTTGGTCAGATCCGGGTGGTGATGGCGTTTATCGCGCGCCTCGATGGTGCCCTGCAAATCAACAGGGTGGTGGGTTCGGGAACGGTCCCGATCATGCAGAAACATCTGCGTCCTCCTTCAATTGAAACGGGATGCCCCCATCGCGGGCATCGAAATCATATGTGATGGTCGCGCCATACATGCCTGGGTCATGTGGGTCCCAGCGCGGCTTATCAAAGACCAGAACACGGTCCCCGAGTTTGAACCCCTCCTGCAGGTCGTGCGTGACCATGAAGACCGTCATGTTGGTCTCGTCACGCAGTTCCAAAAGAAAATCGTGCATCTGTAGACGTGTGCCGGGATCAAGAGCCCCAAAGGGTTCGTCCAGTAGCAGAATGCGCGGCTTGGCGGTCATCGCTTGGCCAATCGCGAGGCGCTGCTGCATGCCGCCCGACAGTGATGCCGGATATTGATCGGCCACGTGGTTCAGGCCGATACGTTCCAGCATTGCATCGGCGCGCTCTGCCGCAGTTTTGCGTTTTTCGCCGGACAACCGGCCAAAGGCCGTGTCAAAGCTTTCCGCTGCAATCAGGTTCTCTCGTACCGACAGATGCGGAAAGACAGAGTATTTCTGAAACACCACCCCGCGTTCGCGATTGGGCTCCTTGGCAGTTACCCCGCCGTCGATGCTGATCTCACCTTTGTGTGGACGTTCCTGCGCCAAAAGCATGCGTAGAAAGGTGGATTTGCCACAGCCCGAGGCCCCGACGATGGAAATAAATTCGCCCTCGTCAATCTCGACATTCACCCGTTCAAGGATCGACCGGTTGCCGTATTTCTGCCAGACATTTGAAACACTTACAAAGCTCATAGGCCTGCCTCCATCCAAGGGAAGGCTTTGCGCGACAGGGTCTTGAGGAGCCAGTCGATCAGAAAAGCCAGAAAGGTGATCCAGATGACGTAGGTCAGGATGACATCCATGGCGAGATAGCGGCGCACAAGGAAGATGCGGTAGCCTAGCCCGACGTTAGACGCTACGGCTTCGGCGGCAATCAGGAAAAGCCAGGCAGAGCCGAGCGACAGGCGCACATTTGAAATCAGGCGCGGCAGCACTTGCGGCAGCGCGACGCGCAGGGCGATGACGGCTGAGGATGCGCCAAGCGTCTGGGCTTTGACAATCTGCTCTTGCGGAATTTCAAGCACGCGCTGCGCGAGGTCACGGGTCATAAAGGGCGTGATCCCGATGACGATCAGAACCACTTTTGATGTCTCTCCAAGCCCAAAGACAATGAACAGGATCGGCAGCAAAGCCAAGGGCGGCACCATGGACACAACAGCAATAAAACTCGACATGGCAGATCGCGCATAGGGTAAGAGGCCAATGGCGAGACCGATCAGCAAAGAAAGCAGCGCTGATATCCCAACACCCCCCAAAAGCCGTGCGAGGCTGGCGAAAGTGTCGTTCCAAAGCAGAATTTCTTTGGACCGGCGGTCGGGTTCGGTAAACAGCCGCTGTGCGGTTTCAGCGATGGTTGAAGGGGCAGGCAGAAGTTTGTCTTGCGGGTTCGCGTCCAGTCGGATGTCAGAGCCAATCGAATAGGCCGCAAAGAGCGCGATAAAAGGGAGCGCCGCCAAAAGGACCGCCAAGGGCTTGCCCGGAATATGGTTGATCAAACGCATGCGCCGACCTCCTTTGTGGATTGGAAGGGCCATGTGCGGCCCTTCCAAAATCAACGGATGGATTACAGCGCGCCGTCGGCGGCCATCTGCATGTAAGTCGTGTCAAAGCGGAATTTGACGTTACCTGAATCGCCGGTTGTGGATCCGTCGGGGTAGGCAATCCCCACGAAATCCGCGCTTGGGGCGCCTTCGCCCAGAATGCCTTTATCAAACAGGAACTCCGCGACACTGGTCATTGTGGTCGGCAAATCGGCGGAACTTGCCTGCGCGACGGCAGCTGCCGGGTCAAAGAACATTTCCGTCGCCGCCAGCTGCGCTTTGTACCCTGCAAGATCGGTACCGGACGCTTCTGCCATCGCGGTCAACGCGGCTTCGTCGCCTGCTGCCATCAGCGCCATAAGTTCGTACCACGCACCAGCAACGGCTTTGCCAAATGCCGGGTTATCCGCGAGCGTCTCGGTGTTCACCACCATCAGGTCAAGGATTTCACCGGGGATGTCAGCACTGTCAAACAGCACATTTGCATCTGCGTTGGAGCCGGTGATTTCAGACACCAGCGGGTTCCATGTCACCACAGCCTCGACATCATTGGTCGCGTAGGCCGCGATCATGTCAGCGTCTGAGGTATTGATGACGGCATCGAGATCGGATTCTTCCATGCCTACCGTGTCCAGCGCACGGGCGAGCAAGTAGTGCGAGACGGACAGTTCCACCAGATTGACCGGCTTGCCTTTCAGATCGGCGATGCCGCCCGCACCTTTCATAATCACGGCGTCGTTGCCGTTTGAATAGTCGCCGACGATCAACGCGGTTGTATCGACGCCACCACCCGATGGGATCGAAAGCGTGTCCATATTGGTGGCCGAAACGCCATCAAACGCGCCCGCGGTGTATTGGTTGATGGATTCGACGTAGTCGTTGAACTGCACGATCTCGACATCAATGCCGTATTTCTCGGCCCATTTGTCCATGATCCCGCTGTCTTCCAGATAGCCCCATGGCATCCAGCCGACGTAGATCGACCAGGCAAGTTTGAATTCGGTTTTTTCTTCTGCTGCGACAGGGGCGGAAACCCCGGCCAGAACACCCATCGCAAGGGCGGTCGCGGACATCAGTTTGGTGATCTTCATGTCTTTCCCCGTTGTTGCGTCCCGCCGAGGTCTTCGGTTTTGGGTCCACTGGCGGAACAAAGAGATCGGGCGCGGACAAACCTGCGCAGTAGTCTCCCGGGATTTTGCCCCGCCGTGTGCCTTACCGGAGTTTGCCGGTTCGGTGAAGCTTCTCGGACCTGACCCGCTGGGAATGCGGCGGAACCCTAAGCGTCCTGCAAGTCTAGTTCACGAGACCGTGGTATCTTCAGGCAATAAAATTGCCTCAATTTCCGAGGAAATCGCCAATTCGCCGCGTTGTGACGCCGGATATTCCCGCTTCTGCCCATCAATTAATCAAAAAGTGAAGGCTCGGCGTCGTTTGATCTTGCGAAGTTTGCCGGGGACGTCATCGGGTTTGAACGGCTCGGCTAAACTAACCTACCTTGTGACCTTGGCTCCAAACCCCGCGTAGCAGCGGCGTTTGGCCGACTGGTCGCACCCGCAGGACGTCGCCACGCAGACCAACTTCCAAAGCGCCGCGATCCGACAAACGCGCTGCTTTTGCCGGGTTGCGCGTCACAGTCGAAATGGCGCGGGGCATGTCATCCCAAATGCGCGCCAGTTGGAACGCTGACAGCAATAGCGCGGATGGCACATAGTCTGACGACACAATATCCAGCAGGTCCGCCTTTGCCAGATCTTCCGCCGCGACATTGCCGGAATGCGACCCGCCCCGGATCAGGTTCGGCGCCCCCATCATAACGGCGATACCCTGATCGCGGCAGGCTTCTGCGGCTTCGACGGTGGTCGGGAATTCAGCAAAGCCCACGCCGTTTGACGCCGATATCACGACTTGCTCTTTCGTCGTGTCGTCATGGCTGGCCAACACAGACCCAAGGCGGTTTGCTTCCTTTACGGCGCCCGCCTCATGTTTCGCGCCAAACCGTTTCTGGAGGGACAGCAGGTTTTCGACATGTTCTTCAAACTCGGCGTTATTCATACCGCGTTTTTTGGCCACATAGGTCTTGAGCGCTGTCAGATCGCAGAATTGCCGTTGGCCCGGTGTGTGGTCCATTAGACTGACGATGCCCACCCGATCCTCCGGTCCAAAGGCGGCCAGTTCCTCTAGCAGGGTTTCTGAACAAATCTCTGCCCGCAGGTGCAGGAAGTGGCTGATCTTGAACAGCCCTTCGGCCCGCGCCGCCAGCAGCTCATCTGCAAGTTTGCGCGCATAGTCGATATAGCGCCCCTTGCCGCTGTGGATCGAACCGACACGCATCGCGTCAAACACGGTGGTGATCCCAACCGAGGCCAATTCTGCGTCATGGGCAATCAGGGCTGGTAGATGTGGCCAATCGACCTCTGGGCGTGGCTCAATATGGCGTTCAACATTGTCTGTATGCAATTCAACCAATCCCGGCAGCACCAAGTCGCCCTGGCAATCCACAGCGCCGTCTGGCACCCCTTCCCCTTCAGTAATTTCATTGATGATACCTTGTTCGATCTTCACCGCGCCTGTAACCACACGGTCGGTCAGAACCAACTGTGCATTTGCAAGATGCAGGTGTCCTGACATGTCGTTGTCATAAGACTCTGGCAGGGACGGCACAGGAAAAGGGGAATTCATGTCATACTCTCGCTTTGCGATCTATTACGTTCCGCCCGAGGGCCCATTGGCGACGTTTGGCGCAACCTGGCTGGGCTGGGATGTTCTGCGCGGCCTCGAGGTGCCGCAGTTTGATTTGCCCGGTTTGGATGACATCACAATGACACCACGCAAATACGGATTTCACGGCACTCTGAAGCCGCCGTTCCGTTTGCAGACGGGCCATACGGTTGATGACCTTGCGTCGGCTGCTTCCAAGATGGCCGCCGCGCTGGCCCCGGCGACTTGTGATGGTTTGAAACTGACGCCCTTGGGCCGGTTTCTCGCCCTGACCCCGCAAGGGGATATGTCGCAATTGCAGCGCGTGGCCGAAACCTGTGTGCAGGAATTGGATGCTTTTCGTGCGCCTGCCAGCGAGGCGGAATTGGCGCGACGCCGCAAGGCTGGGCTGAATGCGCGGCAGGACGCCCTGCTGACGCAATGGGGCTATCCTTACGTGTTTGAAGAGTTCAAGTTCCACCTTACCCTGACAGGTCGGTTGCCCGCTGACATTCTGCCTGTCTGGGTCGACAACGTGCAAAGCTGTCTGCCGGACTTGCCGACGCCCTTTGTCGTCGATCAGATCGCCCTTTGTGGCGAACGCGAAGATGGGCGCTTTGAACTTCTGCATCGCTACACACTCGCG
Organism: Cognatishimia maritima; assembly: GCF_900129685.1. Taxonomy (GTDB): domain Bacteria; phylum Pseudomonadota; class Alphaproteobacteria; order Rhodobacterales; family Rhodobacteraceae; genus Cognatishimia; species Cognatishimia maritima. The sequence goes on from NZ_FQWM01000001.1 coordinate 672,170, forward strand.
GGTTGAAGCAAGGCAACTGCCCGGGTGATGGTCTGATCCAGCGGACCGTCATTAGCGAGGTCGAGCACATCTAACCCGTCAGGAAGTGGCTTATTTGCCTGCGCCAGACGTTTGGCGATTTCTTCTTCGGTTTCCCGCCCGCGTCCAGCTAGCCGCGCTGCCAAGGTTTCTGGCTGCGCCGTGATATGCAGGACAGAAAAGCGCGGGAAAACATCAGCCCCACGCGTCAATGCCTTGCGTGAGAAATTGGCGAGGCAATCCGTGCCCGCCTCAAGCAAAGACAGGACCGAGTTGGGAATGCCGTAGTAAAGCCCATGCGCGCCCCAATGAACCGCGAAGGCACCGCTTTGGGCCATCTGTTCAAACTCTGCCACAGAAACGGCGTCGTAGTCTTCGCCCCCGAGTTCTGGCGCGCGCGTGATGACCCGACGCACCAGATGAAAGTTCGGCGCGCGGTCGTGAATGCCCTGCATCACGCTGTCTTTGCCTACACCCGATGGGCCAACAACCGCGATCAGACGCCCCTGTGTCATGCGGCAGCCTTTGGTGTAAAACGGCTGACGTCGATTTCACGGTCGCACACGCGGTCGCGCGCAGCTTCATCGTGGAAAATCCCAATGATTGCCGCACCGCGCCCTTTGGCCTCTTCGATCAGTGACAGGACGATTTCGCGGTTGGTCGCGTCAAGGCTGGCTGTTGGTTCATCCAGCAGCATCGCCGGATAGGTATGCGAAAACCCGCGAGCAATATTCACCCGTTGCTGTTCACCACCAGAAAAGGTTGTCGGCGAGAGGCTCCAGAGCCGCACTGGGATATTGAGTTGCGTCAACAGAGCACGCGCGCGTGCCTGTGAGGCTTCGGCGGACACGCCCAGCGCCCGTAAAGGTTCCGCAACAACATCCAAAGTCGGCACACGCGGCACAACCCGCAAGAATTGGCTGACGTATCCCAGAACCTCGCGGCGCAGGGCGATCACCTCGCGCGGCTCCGCTTGGACGAGATCAACATCGCCAATCCGAATGGCGCCGGCCTGCGTCAGGTAGTTGCCATAGATCATGCGCATTAGCGTGGATTTACCCGCGCCAGAGGCACCGGTCAGCGCCACACATTCTCCCGGAGCCACCGCAAAGGACACATCGCTGATGACTTCAATAACCGCACTGCCTTGATTGTGCAGGGTGAAGGTCTTGGAAACGTTGGAAAGTTCAATCATGGCTCACACCTGCAAAACGGAACTGACAAGAAGCTGGCTGTAGGCATGCTGCGGATCATCCAGCACCTGATCAGTCAGGCCTGCCTCAACAACGCGGCCCGATTTCATCACCATCAAACGATCCGCCAAAAGCCGCACCACTGCAAGGTCGTGGGTAACGATGATGGCCGAAAGCCCCATGTCGCGCACCAAACCGCGCAGCAGATCCAACAGCCGCGCCTGAACGGACACATCCAGCCCGCCTGTTGGTTCGTCCATGAACACCAGCCGCGGTCCGGTCACCAGATTGCGCGCGATTTGCAGACGTTGCTGCATGCCCCCCGAAAAGGTGGTCGGCCGGTCATCAACGCGCCCGGCGTCGATCTCAACACGTTCAAGCCAGTCGGTCGCCTTGGATCTTATGTCGCCATAGTGACGTTCGCCCACGGCCATAAGCCGTTCGCCCACGTTCCCGCCAGCAGAGACCCCCATGCGCAGCCCGTCCCGCGCATGTTGGTGCACAAAGGCCCAGTCGGTGCGGCTCAGCATGCGGCGCTCGGGTTCGGACATAGTCACAGTGTCGCGCGGCCCATCGGCGCGCGTGTCAAACACGACCTGCCCCGCATCCGGTGTCAAGTGCCCCGCCATACAGTTGAGCAGGGTTGATTTGCCAGAGCCACTTTCGCCCACGATGCCCATGACCTCGCCGGGGTAAAGCTCAAACGAGACATCCGCGCAGCCGATATGAGCACCGTAGCGCTTGGTGACGCCTTGAACAGAAAGCAAAGGTGTCATGCTGCGTCCTTCCCTTTGTAGCCTGCCGCCTGGCGCGCATCGCAATAATCTGTGTCCGAGCAGACAAACATCCGCCCACCGGCATCATCCACGATCACCTCATCCAAATAGCTTTCTTCGGCGCCGCACAGCCCACATGGATGGTCAGCCTTGGAGGCCTCAAACGGGTGATCTTCGAAATCTAGGCTGACGACCTGCGTGTAAGGCGGCAAAGCGTAAATCCGTTGTTCGCGCCCAGCGCCGAACAGCTGAATTGCCGCCATGTCGCCCAGTTTTGGGTTGTCAAATTTTGGAATGGGCGATGGGTCCATGACATAGCGCCCTTCGACTTTGACAGGATAGGCATAAGAGGTCGCGATATGGCCGTGGCGGCTGATGTCCTCATAAAGTTTCACATGCATCAGCCCGTATTCTTCAAGCGAATGCATCTTGCGTGTTTCGCTTTCGCGTGGCTCCAGAAAGCGCAGCGGTTCCGGGATGGGCACCTGATAGACAAGGATTTGATCCTCGGTCAGCGCCTCTTCGGGGATGCGGTGACGGGTCTGAATCACGCTGGCGTCGGAGGTCTTTGTGGTGGTGGTAACGCCTGCCGTGCGCTGAAAGAAAGAGCGGATCGAAACCGCATTGGTCGTGTCGTCCGCACCTTGGTCGATCACCTTGAATGTGTCTTCGGGTGTCAGCACAGCCGCAGACACCTGCACGCCGCCGGTGCCCCAACCATAGGGCATCGGCATTTCGCGGCTCGCAAACGGCACCTGATAGCCGGGGATTGCCAAACCTTTGAGGATCGCGCGACGGATCATGCGTTTGGTCTGTTCGTCAAGGTAGGCGAAGTTGTAATCTTGGTCGGTCATTCCGCAGCCTCCGGCACCTGATCGGCCCCTGCTTCGCGCCGCAGTTTACGCACCAGTTCCAGTTCGGATTGGAAATCGACGTAATGCGGCAGTTTGATGTGTTCGAGGAACCCCGTCGCCTGAATATTGTCGGCGTGGTAAAGCACGAATTCTGCGTCCTGCGCCGGGGCACCAACATTGTCCTCGCCCAGTTCCTCCCACCGCAGCGCCCGGTCGACCAGCGCCATGGATATGGATTTGCGTTCACTTTGGCCAAAGACCAGCCCATAGCCGCGCGTGAATTGCGGCGGTTCGGTTTTGGAGCCTTTGAACTGGTTCACGGTTTCGCATTCGGTCAGGGTGATTTCCCCGATCTCAATCGCGAAGCCCAGTTCGGGGATCTCCATCTCCACCGGCACCATGCCAATCCGCAATTCACCGACAAATGCGTGGTTGCGCCCGTAGCCGCGTTGGGTGGAATAGGCGAGGCCCAGCGTGAACCCCTCATCCGCACGTGTTAGCGCCTGAAGCCGCAGCGCACGGCTGGCGGGCATTTCAAGCGGTTCGCGTGTCAAATCAGGCGGCGTGGTGTCCTCGGCGGGTGCTTCTTCGATCAATCCCTCACGGTTGAGGAATTCGGTCACATGCGGCACATCGCCTGGGGCGACATCGCGCGAAGGCGCTTCGGGCACTTCTCCGTCTGCGGCCAGTTTGAAATCCAGCAAGCGGTGCGTGTAGTCAAAGGTTGGCCCCAAGACCTGCCCGCCGGGCAAATCTTTGAAGGTCGCAGAGATACGCCGGTCGCAGGCCATTTCGCCAGTGGACACCGGCTCTGACGCGCCAAAGCGCGGCAAGGTGGTGCGGTACGCCCGGATCAAAAAGATCGCTTCGATCAGGTCGCCGCGCGATTGCTTGATCGCCAACGCCGCAAGGTCGGGATCGTATAGCGACCCCTCAGCCATTACCCGATCAACAGCCAGTTTTAGCTGCTCGCGGATCTGCGTAACGCTGAGGTCGGCCACATCGGTATCACCACGGCGCTCTTCGGCCAGCCAAGCATGGGCGTTTGCAATGGCGCGTTCACCGCCTTTGACTGCAACGTACATCAGGACACCTCTGTCGTTCTTGGCAGCGCGGCCAATTGGCTGCCGCTGGTCAGGATAAAATCAAGCCCCAAAGGAAAGAGCGCGCGGTTCTGTTGGAAGGCCTGCACCGATGGCAATGACAGCGCCGCATTGGTTTTGATCCCCGGACCGCTGAGCGTCGCACCGGACTGCGTCAGCGCCTCACATTCTACGATCAACGTGGCAGATCGGTCAGGATATTCAGACGTACCAACGGGATAGACCGAAAGCGGGTTCAGGGCCTCCCACGTGCCAACCGCGAACATGCAGTGGCTTGGCCCGGTCAATGGCGCGCCGGTGTGAAAGGCCAGCCACGCACGCACGGCGTCGCAATCGGCGTCCCCGGCCAAATAGACCGGCGTGTCGGTGTCACAAAGCGTCAGCAACACGCTGCCTGCCGCTTTGGACAACGGCGCGGGGGGTTCAGCACCGGCGATATCCTGCAAAGTCCCGGGGCGCGCCATGGCTTCCATTACGCTGCGAAATGCATGGGCCGATTGGACGGCTGGGTTGGCAAAGCCACCGGAAAGGGTTTCTGCCTGCATCAGTCCTCTCCTCGTGCCATGGTGAAAAACTCGACCTTGGTGGCCGCCGCTTTGGCCGCGCGCGCGGCCTTTTTGGCGGCCATTTCTTCTTCAAGCGGGGTCAAAACAGCAGAACGCACGGCCTCTGCTTGTGGTCCCTGCATCAGGGCATCCACCAGCGCTGCGGCCTCAGTATCTGCTTTGCGGCGTCCTTGGATATAAGCGTGCCCGACCTCTCCGGTCTCTAAGGTCAGCGCACAACGCGTGACGGTCATTTCGCCCAAATTGAATGGCGCGCCCGTGGCCCCTGCCCGACCGCGCACCATGGTACTGCCGATCTCCGGCGCACGCAGCCAAGTAAACAGGGGGCGCTCCATGGCGGCATCCAGAAGGGTTGCTACCCGCCCCGCTGGCGCTTTTGCCAGCAGGCCCATCCAATGTTTGCGCAGCGCATTTTCGTCGAATGTATCTTTCATCTCGACAACTGTTCCGTTCCCTATACAACTATACATATCTTAACATTTTCGCGGCAAGAAGACAGCGAAGATTTGTGAAACTTGCGTGACAAGGAGACGACAATGCAGGCCAAAACGCCCATCTGGAAGGCGATTGCCGACGCCTTGCGCAGCGACCTCGCCGAGGGGCGCTACGCCCCCGGCGACAAGCTGCCGACCGAGGCGGCCTTGGCAGAGCGGTTTGGCGTCAATCGGCATACGGTGCGGCATGGGATCTCTGCTTTGATTGATGAAGGTCTTGTCCGCACCCGGCGCGGGGCTGGGGCGTTTGTCGCGACGACACCGACCGACTACCCCATCGGCAAACGCGTGCGGTTCCATGAGAACCTGATCGCTGCAGGGCGGCGACCCGAAAAAACCGTACTGCACCTAGAGGAACGTGCAGCCACCGATGGCGAAGCCAAGGCACTGCAAATCGCTCCGGGCACGCTGATCTGCGCTTATCACGGGCTATCGCTGGCCGATGGACAACCCATCGCTGTGTTTGAAAGCCTCTTCCCGCTGGATCACCTGCTGGGCATCAGCCAAGCATTAACAGAAATCAGCAGCGTAACCGAAGCGTTGGCTGCTGTAGGCGTACATGACTACACACGCGCTTCGACGCGCTTGACCGCTGTGCGCGCCTCTGCAACGCAGGCTTTGCACTTGCAAGTGGCAGAGGGTGATCCCCTCTTGCGGTCTTCCAGTGTGAATGTGGACATGTCAGGCATGCCCATCGAATACGGGCGCACGTGGTTTGCGGGGGACCGGGTGACTTTGACGCTGGAAGGTTAACCTTCGTATTTTTCCAAGAACGCTTCGGCGGACAGCGCACGGAAATCCTCCAGCGCCGCGCGCAAAGCCTCATGCGGCCAATCCCACCACGCAAGCGCCATCAAACGCTCTGCGATGTTGAGTGGTTGGCGCAGACGCAAGGGTTTGGCCGGCGTCCCGGCGACAATGGTGTAGGGATCGACGTCCTTGGTCACAACCGCGCCTGAGGCCACAACAGCGCCGTCGCCCAAAGTGACTTCTGGCTTGATCTGCGCGCCTGCCCCAATCCAAGTGTCATGCCCGATATGTGCGATCCGTGATCGGCGATGGGCAAAGAATTTCGCATCGCGGTCCGCGTCGTCCCAATAGTCGTCAGAGCGATAGAGGAAGTGGTGACAGGCGGCGGTGTCCAGCGGATGATCCGTCGCACCGATCCGAGAAAAGGCGGCGATATTGGCAAACTTCCCGATCTTGGCGTTGGCAATATCAGCATAGCGGTCGCAATAGCTGTAGTCGCCAAACTCCGAATGCGCGACCCGGCTGCCTTTGCCGATTTCGACAAAGGCACCGAAAGTGCTGTCGGTGATTTCACATTCGGGGTGGATAAACGGCTTTTCGGCGGAGAGGCGTGCCATGATCAGAAGTCCCTTTCTTCGCCGGTAAAGCGAAAGAATTTACCTGTGTCGGCCATTTGCAGGCCAAGTGCGATGTCAAGAATACCCTTGGCGACCTCTGTCGGGTCTTCTTCGGCGTCCGCTCCGCCCATGTCAGTGCGCACCCAGCCGGGATCGACCAAAGCCACAGGGATGCCTTCCGGGTCTAGCGCTGTCGCGAGGCCCTGTATGACTTTGTTCACCGCCGCCTTGGACGCGCGATAGGCGATCCGGTCGGCCTTGCGATAACCCATCCAGGCCATTTGCGAACTTATCGTCACAATCTTGGGCGCTGCACTGGTGCGCAACTGCGGTAGCACCGACTGGGCGACGGCCAAAGGCGCGATGCTGTTCACCGTCAGCGTATGGGCGAAGCCAGCAAAATCCATATCCAGCGGCGATTGACGCGTGGGTGTTATCACGCCTGCGTTGTTGATCAGAATGTCGACCGGACCGAGGTCGGCCAGCTGGTCTGCAATTGTCTCTGGCGTATCCAGCGTCAAGGCAATGCTGCCATCGCGCCCGTCCCTCGTTGTGCCAATTGGATCGTGCCCGGCTGCTTTTGCCGCCACAAACAGCGCAGCACCAATACCGCGGTTGGTTCCGGTAATCAGAATGCGTGCCATTAGTCTTTGCGGTCAATCAGTTTGCCACGCAGCCAGCCCGAGAACCAATCCATAAACATCACCATGACAACGATCAGAACGATGTAATAGGCAACTTCTTCCCAGTCTTTCTGGGTCTGGATCGCTTGCGTCAACATCAAACCAATGCCGCCGCCGGTGATCGCCCCGATAATAGTGGCCGAGCGTGTGTTGGATTCCAAGAAGTATAGGATCTGTGCCAGCAGCACCGGTACGACCTGTGGGATCACGCCAAAGCGATACCTCTGTAGCGGCTTGGCCCCGGTCGAGGACACACCTTCGATCTGCTTTCCGTCTACGTTTTCCAGCGCTTCAGAGAATATCTTGCCAAATGTACCTGTGTCCGTAATCAGGATCGCCAGTGCCCCAGTCAATGGACCTGGCCCAAAGGCGCGAGCCAAAACCACGGTCCAAATCAAGGCATCCACACCGCGCAAGAAGTCAAACAACCGACGCGTTGCCGCCCGCAAAACCATCACTGGGGAAAACCGCTTGGCCGCAAGAAAAGCCAGAGGCAAAGCAATGATCGCGGCCCCCATGGTGCCCAGAAACGCCATCAGAATGGTTTCTCCGATAGCCCAGGCCACGTCTTTGTGTCGCCACATCGGATTGTTCCACCAATCCGAGATCGCACCAGCAATGTTGCTGCGCGCCGGGTCGATCTGTTCGCCGAACAAGATCGTGGCAAGGCCCTGCCCGTGGTACGGGCTGTCCAGCGTGAACCAAAAAAGTTCCCAGCCGGGGAAATAGTTGAACACTTCGGTGCGCGATCCGGTCAGCGTGATGCGCCCTTCCGGGGTGGTAATGCCAATGCGACGGTTAGAGGCGGAAATCCAATCTGGAAGGTCTGTGGGCAGATTGCTGATCAGGCTGCGCCCCTCAGCCTGCACTTCGATCATCGGAAAGCCCGGAAGTTCGATTTCTGTCCGGTTTTCTGGCAGATAGCGCACGATGTGGTTGCCACCCAGATCAATGATGATGACCTCGTCCCCAGTCACCCAATCGGGGCGCTGACCTTCGGGATATGTGCCTTTGCGTTCGCCTTCGACGGCATAGGTGATCTCTCCTGAGCGGTTGTCGCGGGTGACATGCACCTTATGAGACCAGCTGTCAGAGGCCAGCGTGACCGCATTGTTAAGATTGGCGCGTCCGGCAAGGCCCGGCAGATCAAAGGCGAAAAAGATATAGATCAGATAAAGCAGGATGACCGCAGGGATGGCATAGCCGATCAGCCGTTTGCGCTGAAACAGCCTGTCCGCATTTTCTTTGGCGAAACTCAGATCAGTTGCGGTCATTGGCCCTGCCCCTCTGTCAGTCGATTGCGATAGCGGCTGGACACCTGATCGAAGAAGACAATGGTGCCAAACAGCAGGATGAAAATTGCCGCGGCTTCGTCAAAGCGGCCCGGCCCCCAAGCCATCGCATTGCGCAGCTCGTAGCCAAGGCCGCCAGCGCCGACAAAACCGAGAATGGCCGACGCACGGATGTTGATCTCAAAACGCAGAAGCGCATAGCTGATGTAGTTTGGCGCGACCTGTGGCAGGACACCCAACAGCATGCGCTGCGACCAAGTCGCCCCGGTGGACGCCAACCCTTCGACAGGTTTCAGGTCCGCATTTTCCGCAACCTCGGAAAACATCTTGCCCAACGCGCCAGCCGTATGGATCGCAATGGCAATCATTGCAGGCACCGGTCCGCCGCCAAGAACAAAAATCAAAACAAGCGCAATCACGATCTCTGGCACGGCGCGCATGATGTCGGCCACACGGCGGAAGAGCGGGATCAGCCGTGGCCATCTGGCCAAACCACGTGTTCCCAAGAGCGAAAGGAACAGGCCGCCGATGGCCCCAATCAGAGTAGAAACAGCAGCGATATTGATGGTTTCCACTAAGGCTGGAAAATACTTTGCAATCAAAGACGGCAGATCGGCGCGTTTTTCCCAGGCCTCAGACAGAACATCAGCCGGGTAGTCCCCGATCTGGTGCAAACCTTCCCAGAAGCCGCCCGCGTTGCGGTCATCGGCAACATTGAAGCCCGACACCATCAGAACGGCAAAGATCAAAAGCGCCAAGCCACCATAAAGCCTGCGTCGTTGGACCTGCGCCATATAGCTTGCTTGGATGCTGTCCACGCTGTCCGGCGCGCCGCTGAGTGAGATTTCTGCCATGCTGCCCTCAACCAAAAAAATACCGGCGGCCCCAGAGGGCCACCGGACACGTCATTGAAATGGCTTAGCCACCGATTTTCGCTTTGCGCGCTTCAACGATGGAGACGTAGGTGTCGTGCGTGACAGGCTGGAAGCCAAGCGTGTCCCCCGCTGCAACGCCATAGGCGCAATCCGCGTCACGCTCATGCAGGCCGTCAACCAGTGCGGTCATGGTTTCACGCACGTCCGCTGGCAGAGCCTTGCGCAGAACAACCGGACCTTCTGGGATCACGTTGGATTTCCAGATTTGAACCATGTCGTTCATGTCAACCAGACCCGCGTCAACTGCTTTGCGCAGCGCGCCAGAGTTGTAGCCGTCTTCCCAGTTGCCTTGACCGTCAGCCCAGGTCACGCCGCCGTCGATGTCGCCGTTGTTCACTGCAACGATGGTCTGCTCGTGGCCACCGGTGAATTTCACTTCGCCGAAGTATTCGCCGGATTCCATTGTGATGCCGTCTTTGTACTGCGGGATCTCGATGGATGGGATCAGGTAACCGGATGTGGAGTTCGGGTCGCCAAAGCCAAAGACTTTGCCTTCCATGTCATCCAAAGAGGTAACGCCGCTGTCTTTGCGTGCAAACCCGATGGAGTGATAACCGATGGAACCGTCAACGTTCACTTTGATCAGAACAGGCTCTACTGCTTCTGGGTCTTGCAGATATGTCGCTGCATAAGATGATGCGCCCAACCATGCCATGTCGATGGTGCCGCCCAACAGGCCTTGGATCACGCCGTTATAATCCGCAGGCGCGAACAGTTTGGTTTCAACACCCAGCGCTTCGGTGGTGTAGTCTGCCAGACACTGGTAAGAGTTCATACGGTCCTGCGCGTTTTCACCACCCAGAATGCCGATACGGAATTCAGTGATGTCTGCGGCAAAAGCACCGGTGGTCAGGGCAGTCGTGGCGACAAGCGCCATTGCAAAGGTCTTTTTCATCAGTTTCTCCATTAGGTTAGATGAAGGTCGCCTGCATGAGGCGCAGGGTTTACTGGCTCAGATGAAGGCTTCCGCCTCGCGGACTTCCGGTCTGTCCAGGGTCTCAATTTCTGTCGATGTGGCGGCTTCGGAGAAATCCGAACCGGCCCCATAGATGTCGCGTGCAACGCCGGTGGTCAGTTGCTCTGGCGTGCCATCAAAAACGATGCGCCCGTCGCGCATGCCGATCACACGGTCGCAATACCGGCGCGCGGTGTCGAGCGTATGAAGGTTCGCAATCACCATGCGCCCGTCTTCTTCGTGAATGGTCCGCAACGACTGCATCACAACCTGCGCGTTCATCGGGTCAAGCGAGGCAATCGGTTCATCTGCCAAGATAATTTTGGGGTCCTGCATCAGGGCGCGCGCAATCGCGACGCGCTGTTGCTGGCCACCCGACAGCGCTTCGGCGCGCTTTGGGGCCTGTTCAGCGATGCCCAGACGATCGAGAATTTCAATCGCTCGGTGGATGTCAGACTGGGGATACAGATTGAACATGGTCGCCAATGTCGAGCGTTTGTTCAGCGTGCCATGCAAAACGTTTGAAACAACGTCCATGCGCGGCACAAGGTTGAATTGCTGAAAGATCATCGCGCAGCGCGATTGCCAGTCTCGCTTCGCTGCGCCCCGCAACGCGGTGATCTCTTCGCCTTCAAAGGTGATTGTTCCGCTGGTCGCGTCACTCAGCCGGTTGACCATGCGCAGAAGCGTGGATTTGCCCGCCCCTGACCGGCCAATGATGCCGATCATTGTCGGCTTATCGACCGTGATATTGGCCGCGTCTACAGCCGTGTTTTGCCCAAATTGCTTGGTCAGCGCGTCTATCTTCAGCATATTGCCCCCATGTCCGAAGGCTGGCTAACGGCTGAAAACAACAGTCACGTGACATAAATATTTCGGTTTTGTTGCATTTTATGACGAAACGCTGACAAAACACGCCTTAAGCTGCGCTGAAGCATTGCTTTCAACTAATCCGTGCATGATGCCTGCGCGTTACAAATTTGTTACAACTGCCGCAATGTCGCGCTATCGTGGCTTTATGAGTTTTCGTTTCACTCTCTGTCTGAGCCTCGGGCTGACACTGCCAACACTCGCCCTCGCCAATTTGGTCGAGGTATCCTGCGATGACAGCGCGCGGATGGTCAAAACATTGGAACGGGTCATGGGCGCACAGCGTCAGGGCATGGGGCTGCGCGACCCAGAGACCATGCTGGAGGTCTGGGTGACCCCGCGAAACGGAGACTGGCTGATCGTGCAGAATTACGCCAACGGCACATCGTGCATCGTCGCAATGGGCGAACATTGGGAGGCGATCCCAGCAGACCCCGTTTAGCGCTTGGCTTATGTGAGGCGATCTTTTGTTGGGGCGGGTCAAGGCGATAACGCTTCAATGCGGGCGTAATCATTGTCACGCAGCTATAAAGCCGGCGCATTCATGCGGTTTGAGCTGGCCGCATGTTCCAGCTTCCTGATTTGCCCAAAGCAAATGTCCTCTAACGGATGGAATCGGAGTGAACACGTGTCCTATGCCCAAGTTTAAACTCGCGCCCAAAAGGGCTACCGGTTCAAGAGATCTGCGCACCAATCAATATCAAAGGGGTCCCTGGCCATTGCCGAGCGGTTTGGTCTGATGTCGCAAGTCAGATTGCTTACGAAAGGGCGAGCACGCAGGGGTCTTAAAGTGATCCACCAAGTACTATTTGGAAAGGTGTACCACACCCAAATACCACCATAAAAATCAAACATTTAAGGTTTATGGCGGAGACGAAGGGATTCGAACCCTCGATACCGTTTCCGGTATACTCCCTTAGCAGGGGAGCGCCTTCGACCACTCGGCCACGTCTCCGAGGACGGGTAGTAATGATTAGCCCCATGAAGGACAAGCGGTTTTTGTGACTTTTTTACGTCGCTGACGGCACGGGTCGGAAATACATCAGGCGACCGTGGGATCGGTCGCCTGATGTGTGGAGTTCGGCCTTGGATGCGGTCCTGATGGACGAATGGCCATCGCTAAAAACATAGGAATTGACCTATTTTCGGATGGCGTGTGCCGTGATGGTTCGATCATTCTGACCTGGCCCAAGGCCTTCTGCCCAAACGATCGGCAATTGACCTTGTACCTTCGTGCCAAAGCTGGGCTTTGGCATTTCGCTGCAGCAGTGCCAGGGATTGGCTGCAAAAACAGGGTAGCGCTTGCCAAATCGGCGATCCATCATTCATATTGAATTTATCCATGAAAAATCAAAATATATATAAGGTCGACGCACATCTCCTTCGGGTTTTCCTGAAGGTCTGTGAACTCCACTCGGTCAGTCGGGCAGCGGATGTATTTGACCTGAACCAATCGACCGTCAGCAATATGATGGATCGCTTGCGACAGGCGGTGGGGTTTCGTCTGTTTGAGAAGGTTGGCCGAAACATAGTGCCGACAGAGGACGCCAAAGACCTAATCCCACGTGCGGCACGTATCGTGTCAGCCATTGAAGGACTACCCGAGGCCGGTACCTATGACCCCTCGCAGGACAGCCGCCCGATCACGATTGTCGGAAATCTGAACTCGATGCTGGGCGTTCTGCAGTGCATTCAGGACGCCGTGCGCGCAGAATGTCCAAGCCGCCATGTCAGGTTCTTGGAACTTGGCAGCAGGGATCAGCTTGAGGAACGGTTGGAAGATGGCAATGTCGATTTCGCGATATCTGTGCGCACACCGCGCTACCCACCGTCCCTCTCTGCGCATCTACTGTTTGAAGATCGCTCGGTGGTCTATTTTGACGGCAAAATGCGCAGCGCCCCGACCACACGTGCCGAGTATTTTCGAAGCGGTCACGGCGTATTGGATTTTGGCGGCTATGTCCGCAGTACCGTCGACAATGATGTGCGTGGGTTACAGGCCCACCGACGGATTGTCTGTTCGGCCTCTAATGCATCGGTGCTGGCGCATATGATTGCAGGCACAGACCTTTTGGCGAGCATGCCAAGCCATCTGCGTCTGAATGTGTTCAAGTCGCTTAGCTGGGCGCCACTCCCGCTGTCACCGAACACGACGCTGAAATTCGACCTTTTGTGGCATAAGCGGAACGCCAATTCTTCGCGCCACAAATGGATTAAGAACATCATCCTAGAGGCTGATACCCAGGGCGCGACACAGGCTATTTTGGACTGAAGCCACTCACGATAGGCGGGCAAGCGCCTCAAGGAAAAGTCCTTTCACCGCCGCTGCTTCAACCGCCGTATAAACCGCAGTGGGCGCGCGGCCATCTTTGGCCGTTTGTGTCGCGCCCGACTTGTCGCCATCACATGACACAGTGATCCCGACGTTTTCTGCTGTGAAAAGATGCGGATGGGTGCAGGCAATGACAGCCGCCGGATCATGCAGAGAGCAGCCATCCAACTTGCCAACCGACTTATAGAAGGCGAGGTAGAAGTGGCTCATATCCTGCAGCATGCCGCCCAGTTTGGGGGCCGCCGCCGCGATGTCTCTAAAATCATTGGCTGTGCAGAGAATGCGGTGGGTGACATCAAGCCCAACCATTTCGACCCGCGCGCCGCTGGCAAAGACAACCTCTGCCGCATGGGGATCGTGATAGATATTGGCCTCTGCATGCGGTGTGATATTGCCGCCTTCGCGATAGCTGCCGCCCATCAGGACGATGCGTTTGACGTTCCTCGCAAACGCTGGGTCTTGTTGGATGGCTTTGGCAATATTGGTCAGCGGGCCGATGGGACACAGTACCAGTTCGCCCTTGTGTTCCCGCGCCATGCGGCACAGAAAATCAACCGCGCCTTCGTCTATGGCTTTGCCTTTTGGAGTGACTGCCGGAATATCACCAAACCCTTCATCGCCATGTACATGGAATGACGGTTTGAAAGGAGGCAATTGCAAAGGCGTTTTCTCGCCAGCAGCGACCGGCACATCCAAGCCCGCAGCCTCAACCAGACGCAGCGCATTGCGGGTGGCCATCTCGACCGTGACATTGCCGAAAATTGTGGTCAGCCCCAAAAGGTCAATATCCGTCGCCGCGGCGGCATAGAAAATGGCCATGGCATCATCTACGCCAGGGTCTGTGTCGATGATCAATTTGACTTTGTCTGACATATCGCTGGCTTCCTAAACAAGGAAGGGAGGCTGCGCGCCTCCCCTTTGAAAACGCAAATTTGAACCGGATCAGGTGTTGAACAAGAAGTGCATGACATCACCGTCCTGCACAATATAGCTTTTGCCTTCGGCGCGCATCTTGCCCGCTTCTTTGGCCCCCTGTTCGCCATTGTATGTGATGTAGTCGTCATAGGCGATTGTTTCAGCCCGGATAAAGCCACGTTCAAAATCACCATGGATAACACCTGCCGCCTGCGGCGCTGCGGTGCCTTTTTTGATGGTCCAAGCGCGGGCTTCTTTCGGGCCGACGGTGAAATAGGTTTCCAGCTGCAAAAGATCATGCCCAGCGCGGATCAGGCGATCCAGCCCTGCTTCTTCCAGACCCATTTCGCTAAGGAACATTTCTGCTTCTTCGGCATCCAACTGGCTGATCTCTTCTTCGATCTGTGCCGAGATAATCACATGCGTGTTGCCCTGCTTGGCGGCCATTTCAGCCACGGCAGCGGAATGGGCATTGCCGGTCGCAGCGTCTGCCTCACCCACGTTGCAAACATAAAGGACTGGTTTGGTGGACAAGAGCTGCAGGCTCTTCCACATCTTTTCGTCTTCTTTGTCGATCTCAACCGTGCGCGCGGGGCGGTCGTTTTCAATCGCCTCTTGTGCCATGGCCAGCAGACGGTCCTGCTCTTTGGCTTCCTTGTCGTTGCCCTTGAGTTTGCGCACCAGACCCTGACGGCGCTTTTCGATGCTTTCCAAGTCAGCAAGCATCAATTCCGTTTCGATGGTTTCGGCATCTGCAACCGGATCAACGCGGTCGTCGACATGGGTTACGTCATCATCGTCAAAGCAGCGCAGGACGTGGGCAATCGCGTCGGTTTCGCGGATGTTCGCCAAGAACTGGTTGCCAAGGCCCTCGCCTTTGGACGCGCCTTTCACAAGGCCCGCGATATCCACAAAGGTCATGCGCGTTGGGATGATCTGCTTGGAACTGGCGATCGCCGCCAGCTTGTCCAGCCGGTCATCAGGCACGGCCACATCGCCAACGTTGGGTTCAATGGTACAGAACGGGAAGTTCGCAGCCTGTGCAGCCGCGGTTTTGGTCAGCGCGTTAAACGTGGTGGATTTGCCGACATTCGGCAGCCCAACGATCCCAACTTTAAAGCCCATGCTGGCCTCCTGTCACATGTTCGTGCTGCTCTTATGCAAGGTTTGGGCATGGCGCAAGCCGTGTTACCCTTTGCCCAGTTCATTCATCTGTAAAAGTGGAGGTGCCGATGTCTTTTACCCCGTATATTTTCTTTGACGGCAATTGCTCTGACGCGATTGATTTCTATGCCGAGGTGTTTGGCGCGGACAATGTGATGAAGATGCCCTATTCCGAGGCCCCGCCGGATGTCGGTCTGCCGCCCTCTGAAAGCCGGTTCATGCATGCTCAGATAAATGTGGGCGATACGGTTCTGATGTGCAGCGACAACCCAGAAGGCGCGCCATCCATGCCGCAATCGGGTTTTGCTGTCGCGCATGAGACCAAGACGGTTGAGGACGCAAAGGAAAAGTTCGCCAAACTGCTGGATGGCGGAGAGGTCACCATGCCCTTTGAACCCACTTTCTTTTCGACAGGCTTTGGCATGTTAAAAGACAAGTTTGGCACCCATTGGATGATCATGGTGGCAGAAGCCCCCGCCCAGGACTAAAGCACAGCCGAACGGCCATTGATTTTCCGAAACGAAACAGGCAAACCCCTAGCAAGATTTGTAAGGGGCACCCATGACTCGCATCGACGCCAAATTCGCAGACCTGAAAGCCACAAATAAGAAAGCCTTTGTGGCCTACGTCATGGCGGGTGATCCGAATTACGACACTTCGCTAGAGATCGTCAAAGGTCTTCCCGGCGCAGGCGTCGACGTGATCGAACTGGGCTTGCCTTTCACCGACCCAATGGCCGATGGCCCAACCATCCAATTGGCTGGGCAACGTGCGCTGGAAGGCGGCATGACGCTAGAACGTACCCTGCAGCTGGCGCGCGAGTTCCGTGAAACTGACGACACAACGCCAATTGTGATGATGGGCTATTACAACCCGATCTATAGCCGAGGCGTCGACAAATTTCTGGTCGATGCCAAAGAGGCCGGGATTGACGGGTTGATCGTTGTGGACCTGCCACCCGAAGAAGACGAAGAACTGTGCATCCCAGCCCAAGCGGCCGGGCTGAACTTTATCCGCCTTGCAACCCCCACGACCGACGACAAACGCCTGCCGAAGGTACTGCAAAACACCTCTGGCTTTGTCTATTACGTCTCGATCACCGGCATCACCGGCGCGGCCAATGCGCAAGCGACCAATGTTGGACCAGAGGTCGCGCGTATCAAATCCAGCACGGACCTGCCCGTGATTGTGGGCTTTGGCATCAAAACACCCGAGGCGTCACAAGAGATTGCCTCAGTCGCGGATGGCGCTGTGGTCGGGTCTGCCATTGTCGGAGAGATCGCATCGGGCAAACCGGTCTCCGAGGTTCTGGAATTTGTGAAGACACTCGCCGACGGCGCGCATCGGGCCTGAGTTTGATTTTGAGGGCTGCGCCTGACCCTGGGTGGGTGCGAAGCGCCCTCCCGTGGGGAGGGTCGGGCGCTGCCCGGCTTGTCAGCCGGGCCTAACATTTCTTAGTCCAACAGACTTTCCAACCGGATCGCACAGAGAAAATCATTCTCTGTCAAACCGCCCGCTTCATGGCTTGTGTAAACCACCTCGCAATAGCCCCATCCAAAGCTGATATCTGCGTGGTGCCCCATCTTGTCCGAATGCCACGCCACAAGGTTCGCCATCTGGGTCGCCTTGGCGAAGCCTTTAAATTCATAGCGCTTGAAAATCGTGCTCTCACGCTGCGCCCACCCCGGCAGGTTTGTCAGCCCATCGTCGATCTGGGCCTGATCCAAAACACCGGTCCCCTGCGAACACGGCACACATTGCGTTGCTGTTGTCATTTTATGATGCTTTCTTTTCAACTGGAGGATAAGTCGGCGCAAAAAGCCCCTTAGCTTGCGCGGCTTTGATATCGGCCATCAGGTCACGGTCTGCTGCTGCAAACAGATCATTCATATCCTCAATCACAAAATAGATCGGCTGATGAATGTCGATCCGATAGGGCGTGCGCAGGATGTCTTCGATATTGAACGGGCGGATGGTGGGTTCGCCGGACAAAACCGCATGCGGCAGCTCAGTCTTGGAAGACGCAAGTCCCGACCCAAGCGCTTTCAACTGCCCGTTTTCTCGGGTCAGGCCAAATTCGATCGTGAACCAATAAAGCCGGATCAGCCAGCTAAAGTCGGTCTTCTCTGCTGTCAGCCCAGCGCGCCCGATGGCGTGGGAAAATTCGGCAAAACGCGCGTCGGTCAGCAAGGGCGTGTGGCCAAAGATTTCATGGAAGATATCGGGTTCTTCGATATAGTCGAAATCTTCCCGAGACCGGATAAAGCTTGCTGCCGGAAAGGTGCGGTCCGCCAGCATGCTGTAGAATTTATCAAACCCTATCAGTGCAGGCACGGGTTTCACCTGCCAGCCCGTTTCGCGCATCAAAACGGCAGAAATCTCGGGGCATTGCGGCACCTTGTCTTTTGGCATCGCGAGCTTTTTCAAACCCTGCAGATAGGGCTGCGCCATATGAGCCTGAACGGCACTTTCCTGCGCGGCATAAAGATCGCGCCATACGGCGTCTTCTTCGGGGGTATAGGCAATATATCCCGCCTCATTCGGGATCTTTGCCACGTATTTGGTAGATTTTGGCATCTGTTCGCTCCTCTCATCCCATATTTGCCGGAACCACATGAAAAAACTTGCCAGTTTTCCGCAATATCGCGCTATAATGGGTAAAATTTACCCACACATCACCTCCTGAGGGGAAAATTCCGTGAAACTCGAAGGTAAAGACAAGGAAATCCTGCGTGTTTTGCAAAAAGACGGCAAGATCAGCCTACAAGCTTTGGCTGAGGCGGTGAACCTGTCGACCTCTCCCTGTTGGCGGCGGGTCAAGCGGCTGGAGGAAAGCGGTTTGATAGACCGCTATGCCGCCATTCTGAACCCCCGCAAATTGGGCTTGCACGCGCAGGCCTACATGCATGTCTCGCTTCTGGATCACACCGAGGCCACGATTGAAGCCTTCGACCGCTTTGTGCAGACCGAAGATCAGATCACCGAATGCTGCTCGATCACCGGATCAAACGACTACATGCTGAAGGTCGTCGCCGAAGGGCCCGAAGCGTTGGAGACCTTCATTATGAAACGCGTGCTGCGATTGGGTATTGTGCGCTCATCGCACACAAACTTCGTCCTGCGCCGCACGAAATCCAGCACCGCCCTGCCCGTCTAATCAAACCCTCAGGCGCTTGGCAAACTCTCCGAAGTCTGCTCTGCTGTCCGGGCGACAGAACCAAGGGAGGAACACGCGATGAAACGCATGAAGGATTTTCTCGACGAAGCGAATGAAGTGGTGCCAAAGGCCACGCCCGAAGAAGGGATCGCCATTCACGCCAAGGGTGACGCGGTGTTCATCGACGTGCGCGACAGCAACAGCCTGCGCGACAGCGGCACAATCGCCGGTGCCCTGCACATCCCGCGGGGCATGGTGGAACTCTCTGCGGACCCTGACACGCCATTTCACAAACCAGAACTGCAAAAAGACGCGCATCTTTGCCTTGTTTGCGGCGGCGGCGTCATGGCAGCGATGGCGGGTAAGACCCTGAAAGAAATGGGCTATACCAACGTCACCAACGTCGGTGGCATCAACGCTTGGAAAGAGGCTGGCGGTCCGACGGAAGATGTGGAGTAACACCCCAAAAATTGCCGTGAAACTGCGCCGCATCTGCGGCGCGGTCTTGCTGTTACTGCTGGCGACACAGACCTCTGTCTTCGCAGGAGAATTGGATGGGAAGGTCTTCAAAGGATTGATAGGCCCCAGCGCCAACCCAGACTTGGAAGACAGCCTGCATTTTTCAGACGGGCATTTCTGGTCAGACATCTGCACGCGCTGTGGCTTTCAACCGGGTCCCTACCAAAGCAAGACAACTGAGGAAGGTACAACCTTTCAAGGTGTTCTGCAAAGCGACAGCCGTGGTCAGTTCACCTACGATGGATTGATCCACCCTAACGGCAGCATCGATGTGACCATTAAATGGGAACGCAAACGCTGGTATTGGACCACGCGCCGCGAGATTGCTTTCCGGGGTCAATTACAAGATGCTCAACCGGCCTCCGCGCTGAAAGAAACGCTTGCGGCGATGCACCGTCAAAACCCCAATGAGAACCCGCTGTGCGCGCGCTTCTAGCAGGCATCTGGTCTAAGAGACGCGCATTGTTATTTTACGCGGCACTCTTGTTGATTGGCTGGATCATGGGCGAAGCGCTACACGACTTCGCAGTCCCGGAAATGCGCCCGATGAATGAACCGCAGATTCACCGCATGGTCATGGTTGCGCTTGTGGTCTTCATTCTTGCGGCCGCGATCCCCTTTGTGCCGGGGGCAGAAATTGGCTTTGCCCTGCTTTTTCTGTTTGGCGGCCAGGCGTCGCTTTTGGTCTTTCTTGGAATGACCGGCGCAATGCTACTGGCCTATGTGGTTGCGCGGATTGTTCCGGCCCATTTGATCAGCAATTTTGCCCTATGGCTCGGCCTGACCGGCACCGCGAAGTTGCTGTCGGACCGATCGACCAAAGGCGAAGCGTCGATCCAAAAGCTTACGAAAAATATGCAAGGTCGCTTGGGTAAGTTCGCGCTGAACAATCGGTATTTGCTGTTAATGCTATTGCTGAATACACCGGGCAACTCTCTTCTTGGTGGCGGCGGAGGGCTGGCATTTCTGGCAGGTTCGTCCGGCCTTTATCGCTTTGTGCCATTTGCGATCAGCGTGATGCTTGCCGTCGCGCCGGTGCCGTTGGCCTTTGCTTTGATGGATGGCGTTGGCTAACGCTTCCTAGGCGCCTCAGACATAGGGATTACGTTGGGGCCGCAGCGTGATCTCTGTGACACAGGCCGTATTGGGCAAGGAAATCGCGCCGTAAATCGCCTGCGCGATATCCTCGACTTGGATCATTTTGGCAGGGTCCTTGCCTTCATACCCATCACGGCTGGTATTCACAAAACCCGGATGCACGACAGTGACGCCAATGCCGTCTTCGCGGACATCCTCAAACAGAGCCTTGGCAAAACCCGCCTGCGCGTGGCGCAAGGCGCAATGGATGGCGTGGCGGGACCAGCCCAACCAAGACGTCGGGCCACAGATGTAAACCACAGACCCTTGTGTTTTTTGCAGTGCTGGCAGCACATAGGCCGTCAACCGGATCGTTGCGCGAAGCACGTCGTCTATGGATTGATCCCAATCCGCAAACCGTTCCGTTGAGACTTTGCCGTAGGTGAATTTTGCGGCGCAATGCACGAAAGCGTCCAAACGCGGTTGCCCGAGCGCCCAATCTGCGAGGTTTGCCAATTCATCCATGTCCCCCATTTCGGCAAAGAAACACGTGGCTGATCCACCAGCGGCTTGAATGGCGGCAACCGTCTGCTGCAGCCGGTCTTCATCTCTGCCGTGGGCCAAAATATGCCACCCCTCGCGCGCCAGCCGAATGGCCGTGCCCTGCCCTATGCCGCTTGACGCACCGGTGATAAGAGCTGTTTTTGGCATATCTGGGACCTCCGCATTTGCGCCCTTAGTTTAGCACAGACTCCGCCAACACCACATCCTTTGCCCGGCAACACCCAGCGCCCCTTTGACAGCGGCAATGGTCCAAGCAATAGTCAGGGCAACACAGACGCAGGCTAAGACGGTGCAAATTTACTTCAAACAAAACTTGGCATTTCTGGCAGTTCCCAAAACCGGCACAACCGCCTACGAAATGGCGCTGCGTGGTGAGGCCGACATCATCTTTGCCAAACGCCGCAAGCATATGACAGCCGGGCAATTTCAGCGTCGCATGATGCCGTTTCTAAAAGGGTTCTATGATCTGGAACCCGAACGCATGGCGATCATGCGCGACCCGATTGAACAGATCCGCAGTTGGTATCGCTATCGCACGGACCCCAAACGCAATAGCCGCACCGAAGGGCTGAGTTTTGACGAATTTGTCTTGGCAACAATGCAAGATCCAGAGCCGCCCCTTGCGGCCATTGGCAGCCAATACGGATTTCTGACCATGGCCGACGGCCACCAACCGCTTGAACATCTTTTTGCCTATGGACATCAAAACCTTATTCGCGGCTGGCTCTCTGACCGGTTTGGAAAAGATTTGAAGTTCCCGGAAAAAAACGTCTCACCAGACCGTCCAGCGCCGCTTTCGCCCAAGGTTGAACATCGTCTTCGACAGGCGCGCGCAGCGGAATTTGAACTGTATGATCGGATTTTGCAGGCCGGAGGCCATCTAAATCCAAATAAGCGCTAAAATCACAGCAAATTCACGATTTTCGGACTTTCCACACATTTGATTCTGCGCTATGGGCCGGGCTTCACGCGGGGTTACAGCCTTGGAGGAACCCTGCCCTAACATATTGGAGAATTCAAATGGCTGGACAGATCCCTGATCTTCACGCCGAGGTCCGTACGGGGACAGGCAAGGGCGCCGCTCGTCAAGCACGTCGCGATGGTATGGTTCCTGGTGTTGTATACGGCGGTGACGCTGACCCACTGGCAATCAATATTCCTTTCAATGTTCTGTTGAAGAAACTGAAAGATGGCCGCTTCCTGTCGACGCTTTTCAACCTGAAAGTTGAAGGCCAAGAAGACGTGCGTGTGATCTGCCGGAACGTGCAGCGCCACGTGGTCAAAGACCTGCCAACGCACCTCGACCTGCTGCGTCTGAAACGGACGTCTAAGATCAACCTCTTTATTCCGGTTGAGTTCATCAACGAAGAAGACGCCCCAGGCATCAAAAAGGGTGGCGTTCTGACTGTTGTTCGTAACGAAGTCGAGCTGAACGTGACCGCAGGCGATATCCCAGAGAAAATCGTTGTGGACATGGCCGGTGCAGAAGTGGGCGACACGTTCACCATCTCTGGTGTTGAACTGCCAGCAGGCGCAAAACCAACCATCGACCGCGATTTCGTGATCGGCAACCTGTCCGCGCCATCCGCGCTGCGTTCTGAAGACGACGAAGAAGAGGTCGATCCAGAAGCAGTCGAAGTGATCGAAGGCGCTTCTGAGGACGCTGCGGCAGAGGAATAATCCTCCGCGCGCTCCCTTAGTGGACCAAATAGAAACGCGGCCCTGATTTGGGGCCGCGTTTTTTGTTGGTGAGAGCGCATTCGCCGTGGATTTCAGGTGCCCGCGTTGACTTACCTCGACTTTTCGACGCGCAAGCGCCTTAAACAAATTGAAACACGCCTGTGTCCCTGTAAGCTTTCCAATGGAAAAAAGTTGGATACTCGGTCTGCACAAACTCCTTGCGGCAAATTTCATCAAAGCGTGCAAAGCGAATTTCAGAGACTTCTGAGAAATCGGGAGCATAGTCGGCATTGACGAGATAACCATGCGCTAACAACGAAATGTTCTGCACAATATCCCCGTTTGGATACGTGTGACGCTCTGAAATCGGGTCCGAAGACAATCCGAAAGCTGTTGTGTCCCTCAATTTAGCACGCGCTTCTTCCCAAGCCTCGCGATGAACCACATCCAACAAACTTTCACCGACTTCCATGGAACCGCCCGGCAATCCCCAATCTCCGCTGTCAGTCCGTCGAATGATAAGAAACTTTCCTTCATTATTCTCGATAAGAACCCGCGCTCCGATTGCTAACAAAGTCTGAGAACCGACTTTAGCTCGAAGCCTTCCAAGATAGCTTTCTGAAAAATGCATGTAAGAACCCGCAAGGTGAAATAACGAATACTAACAAAACTTCGTTCTTTGACCACGGTTTTGCAGTTTAGCTCACTTCAATTTTTCTCAACCCAAGGGATTGGAAAAACCGCAGCAGATACCCATCGGGATCAGCGACAACAAACTGCCGATTGCCCGCTTCGCTGTCTCCCACGCGGTACCATTTGTCTTCTGGTGGAAGGAACAAGGCAATGCCGTGGCGCTCAAGCGCCCCTACCAACGGCGCGATGGTCGCAACTTCGATCTGAACGTTCAACCCACGCCCAAAGGGGTATCCTTCCGGCGCATGACCATCGTCAAATGTGCGTCCCCGTCCGATCTGATCGATCATCAATTCCGCGCCCTCTCGCCGTAGATAGGCAAACCCCTCTTCCGGGCGGTCGTAGACGCATTCAAAGCCCAGAACATCGCAGTAGAACGCTTTGGAGCGCGCATAATCGCTGACTGCAAACTCCGGGACAAGTGCATTCCCCATGGTTAAACCCACTTTCCAAAAAGTTCCTAAACCCGCATGAACCCCAAGGTGCGGCCATGGGAGGTCGCGGGATCATAGGTCAGACCCGAGGCCGACATACAATCCACTATTTCTTTGATGGTTCTGGTTTTGTATTTCTTTGGGTGCAATTCCAACACAACGAATTTCACAAATCGCGGCCAGGGCTTTTTGAACAGCTCCGCCTCTGCGCCCTCGACATCCAGCATGACAAAACGCGGACGGATGGTCAGCAACAGAGGGCGCAGACGCAGCGCTGGAACCGGCACCATGTCATCATGCGTCACGCCATTCGGCAGTGTTGCCCCGCCCCAAAAGAGGCTCCCGGCACGGAAATTCACCGTCTCTTCGTGGTGGCCATTGCCAACCAGCGCCCCATGCATCACCTGCACGGCCTTACAGCCATTGCGCGCCAGATTGGCTTGCAGCGGTGCCAACATCTGGGGGTTGGCTTCGACGCTGACAACATGTTCGGCCCCTGCCAGATTGGCGCAGATCGCACTGACGTAACCAAGCCCCGCACCGACCTCTAGAACTCGCATTCCGGGTTTGATCCGCATGCGGGCAGCATGGCTTTCGCTGCCTTCATAGTCACCGCTGGCAACTTTATGTTCAATTGCCGTGCCAAGCAGCCAGTCGGGCAGTTCAATCTCGATATCGTCGATGGAGAATACGCGCATCTCGGCCTCTTTTGGGGGCATTCTGTTGCCATCCGTGACGGCGCGCAACCGCTAATGAAGATTGAACAATTCCTCTCTGCCGCCTAGGGTCAGCGCAAAGACGACGCCCTACACGACGGGGCTGGAAAAGGACGGACGAAGATGAAACTTTTCGTGGGGCTTGGCAATCCCGGGCCAAAATACGCGGGCAATCGCCACAATATCGGCTTTATGGCGCTGGATCGTCTGGCCGAGGACCACGGCTTTGCCCCTTGGCGCAAAAAGTTTCAGGCGCAGGTGAGTGAGGGCAAACTGGGGTCCGAGAAAGTCGTCCTGCTGAAGCCAGAGACCTTTATGAACCTGTCGGGCCAATCGGTGGGCGAGGCCATGCGGTTTTACAAACTTGAAAGCACCGATGTCACCGTATTTCACGATGAATTGGATCTTGCACCGGGCAAATGCCGCGTCAAGTCAGGCGGCGGGCATGCGGGCCACAATGGTCTGCGGTCCATCCACCAACATATCGGTCCGCACTATGACCGTGTGCGGCTGGGCATCGGCCATCCCGGCCATAAGGATGCTGTCGCGGGCTACGTGCTGCGGGATTTTTCGAAGGCCGACGGGGAGTGGCTCGACGACCTGATCCGTGGTATCTCTGACGGGGCTGTCCATCTTGCCGAAGGTGACGCGGGCAAGTTTATGAACGCTGTCGTCCTGCGCGTCGCCCCGCCGCGGTCCTCAACCAGCCAGCCCAAGGCAAAGGCCACAAAAGCGCCAGAGCCAGAACCAACCGATGACCGCACGCCAATGCAAAAGCTGATGGATAAGTTTCGCTAACGCCCACCCCCACCAAAGGCGACCGACAATGCAGAAAGACCCCGAAATCAATGTTTTAGGTGACAAATTGGAAGCCTGTTCGACCGACCCGGTGACCGGGTTTTTCCGCGACGGGCATTGCAATACCTGCGACGCAGATACAGGCAGCCATACGGTCTGTGCGGTGATGACGGCGGAATTTCTAGCGTTCTCGAAATATGTAGGCAATGACCTGTCGACCCCGCGCCCTGACTTTGGGTTTGCCGGTCTAAAACCCGGCGACCGCTGGTGCCTCTGCGCCGCGCGTTTCCTACAGGCCCATGATGAAGGCTGCGCGCCCAAGGTGCATTTGGTGGCCACCCATGGGCGTGCGCTCGAAATCGTGCCCCTGCGCGTCTTGCAAGAACATTCAGCCACCTAATCCTGCATTAGGTCTTCGACAAAAAGGCTCAGCAATTGGGTGCGCCCACTGACCCCTGCCTTGCGATAGATCGCATTGCTTTGGGCCTTGACTGTGCCTTCTGATGTTTCCCGGACCGAGGCGATCTCTGCCAAGCTAAGGCCTTTGATCGAATACAGCGCCACATCGCGTTCTGCGTTTGTCAGGCCCCAAGCCTCGAATTTTTCGTCCAAATGGTCGCGGAAGGTCGATTGCAGCACGCGCAGGCTTTCTTCGGCTTTGGCTCGCATCCGCATGGCATTGCGCAAAGCATTGATGGCAAAGATCGTGCCCAAAAGCAGCCCAACAGCCGCTCCGATTTCAAGCATCTCGCGCAATTGCCAACTGATCGGGACAGAACGTGTTCCGAAAACTGTGAAGAAAATATCAGAGACAAAGAAAAGCGCGCAGGCGATCTGAATGAAAATCAGCGCAAATAGAATAGCGTTGTTGGTCAAAACGCGATCTCCGCAGCAAAGGCGACTACCAAAGATGGCTTAGGCACGTTCACGTGTCATCCTCTTCGTCATCGTCATCCTCTTCTTCGTCTTCTGCTTCCTCCTCGTCGTCCTCTGTTTCGTCCTCATCGTCTTCTTCTAGCGCGTCGTCCTCATCTTCATCGTCGGGAAACCAATCCTCATCGACCTTGATGTAGTCGCGCAGAACTTCACCGGTGCTGCGGTTAATGACGATCTCACGTTCTAGGTTGCCTTTTTCAGCCTCAATGCGAATGCGGCCAAGCCAAGTGCGTTCAGTTTCAAAGATTTCAAACCCTTCCGTCCGCAATTGGCTGATAATGCGATCGACATGAGGGTTGGCAAAGGCCGGTGTCGCCATGGCCAAAGCAAGTGCCGCTGCCCATAGATGCCGGTGTTTCATGCTGTCTCCTTCAACGGCGCAGGCCAGCGGCGCTCGGGGGGCGTGCTGACCAGCATGAGGTTAATCAGGGCTTACATGGGGACGCAAGGCGAAGCCCTGCCCCATTACTGAAATTTAGTCGTCGTCTTCATCCTCGTCGTCTTCATCATCATCTTCTTCGTCGTCCTCCTCCTCATCCTCTTCGTCCTCATCATCTTCCTCATCAACGTCGCCATCGTGATCATCGTCTTCGTCGTGATCATCGTCATCATCGTCATCGTCTTCAGACAAAGGCTCTATTTCCGTTTCCAACAGGTCTTCGCTTTCGGTGTCATAGACATACTCGTAGCGCATATCGCCAAATGTCGCTTCGATGACCGTCGTGCTGCCTTCGGTCTCTATTTCGATATCGGTGTATCCCTTCGACAAAAGATCCGTGACAATCGGGCCAGCAAAGCTTTGGGCGGCGGCCCATGTTGTCATTCCAAATGTCAAAGCCGTTGTGGTTATCAGAAGTTTTTTCATCGAGCATCTCCAATTCGATTTTGGTCAAGCAAGTGTCCCTGCCGTTCCTCAGAATTGCCGCGCCATGCTGCGTTTCACTATTGGGCTTAGGTTTAGAAAGACTGCCCTAAACCATGAGCCCACGGCCATAAACTTTGGTTTATGGGGGAAAAACCACGAAAAAAGGCGCGCCGAAGCGCACCTTTTCATTCAATCCAACACCTGAATTGGCGAGATGTTATTCGCTGTCTTTCATGTCAAACCCAAGGTGGCGGGCGACGGTAAAGATGTCTTTGTCGCCCCGGCCACACATGTTCATCACCAAAATGTGGTCTTTGGGCAGCGTCGGTGCGAGCTTCATCACATGGGCCAAAGCGTGGCTTGGCTCCAAAGCTGGGATGATGCCTTCGGTCCGGCAAGCGAATTGGAAAGCCTCCAGCGCTTCTTTGTCGGTGATCGAGACGTATTTCGCGCGGCCAATTTCGTGCAGCCATGCGTGCTCTGGCCCGATGCCCGGATAATCCAGCCCTGCTGAGATTGAGAACCCTTCGAGGATCTGCCCATCATCATCCTGCAACAGATAGGTGCGGTTACCGTGCAAGACACCGGGACGTCCGCCTGTCAGGGACGCGCAGTGTTCCATCTTTTGGTTCACACCTTTGCCGCCCGCCTCGACGCCGATGATATTCACGCTTTCGTCATCCAAGAACGGGAAGAACAGACCCATCGCATTCGATCCACCGCCAATCGCCGCAATCACGGTATCAGGCAGACGGCCTTCGCCTTCTTGCTCGGCCAGCTGCCAGCGGACTTCTTTGCCAATGATGGATTGGAAATCACGCACCATGGCAGGATATGGGTGCGGACCGGCCACCGTGCCGATGCAATAGAAGGTGTCCGCGACATTGGTCACCCAGTCACGCAGCGCGTCGTTCATTGCGTCTTTCAGCGTGCCACGGCCAGAGGTCACAGGCACAACTTCGGCCCCCAATAGGCGCATGCGGAAAACGTTTGGCGCTTGGCGTTCCACATCATGCGCGCCCATGTAGACCACACATTTCAGACCAAACTTGGCGCAGACCGTTGCCGTCGCAACGCCGTGCTGGCCTGCACCGGTTTCGGCAATAATGCGGGTCTTGCCCATGCGGCGCGCCAGAATGATCTGCCCTAGCACGTTGTTGATTTTGTGCGCGCCGGTGTGGTTCAGCTCGTCACGCTTAAGGTAAATTTTCGCCCCGCCAAGTTCTTCGGTCATGCGCGGTGCGAAATAGAGCGGGCTTGGTCGACCTACGTAATGCGCCCAAAGGTCGTCCATCTCGGCCCAGAACGTCGTGTCGTCTTTGGCCTTTTCGTATTCCGCCTCCAGATCAAGGATCAGAGGCATCAGGGTCTCAGACACGAAACGCCCGCCGAAATCACCAAAACGGCCCTTTTCGTCGGGACCGTTCATGAAGCTGTTGAAAAGATCGTTGGCCATGGATGCCTCATTTACTCATCGTTACTGAGTGTCTTAGGGCGAAAGCCCGGAAACTTCCATGGCAAATTGGGCGCAACCTGTCAGGAAAGTTTCGGCGCAGGTGCCGTTTGGGCGGCTTTGATAAAGGCGCGGATCAGGTCAGGGTCCTTGACACCCGGCGCGCTTTCCACACCTGAGGAAAGATCAACCTGCTTCGCGCCGGTCATCTGAATGGCCTCGGCCACATTGTCGACCGTCAGCCCACCGGCGAGCATCCACGGTTTCGGCCAGAACTTACGTTTGACCAGCCGCCAGTCAAAAGTCAGTCCGTTGCCCCCCAGCATCTTGGCGTCCTTGGGCGGCTTCGCATCCACCAGCAACTGATCGGCCACCTCGCCGAAAACATCAATCAGCTTGGTGTCTTCTTCGGTCGCGATGCCAAAGGCCTTGATGACCGGCAGACCATAAAGTTCACGCACCTCGGCCACACGTTCTGGCGTTTCATGGCCATGCAGTTGGATCATATCCAGCGGCACTTTGGTCAAGAGGTCGTCAAGGAAAGTGTTGTCCACATTCACGGTCAGGCCGACTTTGGCGACACCAATCGGCGTTTCCAACGCAAGGTCGCGCGCCTGATCGAAATCCACGTAGCGCGGGGATTTGGCGAAGAAATTAAACCCCACATAGGCAGCACCGGCTTCGGCGGCGACTTTGATGTGCTCGGCTTCTTTCAGGCCACAGATTTTGACGCGTGTTTTCAACTTCATTCTCTCTCAGGCGATCTGTTATCTGTCTTATCTGGTCAATGAAGAACGTAAAACCCCAAGTTCCGCCGGACGATAGACCAGCCCCCGACCGCGGGTGGGGGTGAAGCCCCCGCCCTAGAGGGCGGTCGGGGGCTGGCCGGCGTTACCGGCCTATAGCGTTCAAACAAAAACGCCCCGGACATTCCGAGGCGCTTCATCGAACATTCACTCAGTTCAACTCGCTTCGTCCAAAAGCGCCAGAACCTCGTCTTTGTTTTCTTCCTGACGCCCTTTCAAGCGGCGCACTTCGCGTTTGGTTTGCTGCAACTCGCGTTGCGCCCGGCCCGCGGCAGCACGGATTTTATATTCGCGCATCCACTCCCAGACGAAGCCAATCAATAGCCCCGCGATAATGCTGCCCAAAATGACAACAAACAGCGGCAGCGAAATTGAATAATGCAGCCCCACCAGATCGGCCAAGGCCTCTGGCAAAAGTTTCAAGGTCACCACACCACGATTGGCGAGGGCCACAGAAATCAGAACCACGCCCAGCGTGGCTAAGAAGGCATAGCGAATATAGCGCATTTAGGCTTTCCCGTTCAGACGATCCCGAAGGAGTTTCCCTGTCTTAAAGAACGGAACGTGTTTTTCTTCAACTGCGACAGATTCACCCGTGCGCGGATTGCGACCGACGCGGGCATCGCGTTGTTTGACAGAGAAGGCCCCAAAGCCACGCAGTTCCACGCGATCACCACGCGACATGGCTTCGGTGATTTCGTCAAAAATAGTATTCACAATACGCTCAACGTCACGCTGATAAAGATGCGGGTTTTCGTCGGCGATTTTTTGAATGAGTTCCGATCGGATCATCGAAGTCCTCTCCCCAGGGTCGTGCTTTTGTTTTTCTTAGCATTGACGATGAATATAGAGAAAACGTCGCCAAACGGAAACATTAAGTCAGGCTTACGCCGCGCAAACCCCTGATTTTCTACAAAAATACCCGTGAATGCCGGAAATTGAGCAATGCTATGCCGATGACAGGCCGCGCCTTCTGCGACTGCGAACAATGCCGCAGCGCAGAAAGTGACTGTCGATTCGGATCACCCGCCGCTATTTGGCGCGTTTGGGCCGGGCTTCTCCGCCTTTGGATTTGGCAAAGGCCTTTGTTGCCGCGCGGGCTTTATTCTTTTTGCTATTGGGTTTGCCTTTGGGCGGTGGCGGGCCTTTCGGCTTTTGACCGGCAGGTTTGCCCGCTCTGGGGGTCCGGTCTTTCCACGCTTCTTCATCACGTGGTTTGCGCGGCGTCCCCTCGCCTTTGCGATGTGGCTTTGGCTCTGATCTTTCCGCCGATCTGTCAAACTCGCGATCCCGACCCGGCTTTTTGAACTTTGGCGGGCCTTCGCGCTTTGGACCTCGGTCCTTGAAGTTACGGTCTTTGAAATTGCGCTGTGGGCGTTCAGAACGTTCAGCGCGCTCCAGATTTGGTTCGCCAGCCACCTGCGTGATCTTCGCGTCCTCGACCTTTTGATCCGGTCCAATCGCTTTGAGGAAACCCTCAGCGCTTGACTTCAGAACCTGCACATAGGTTTCCGTTTCCTGAATGCGGATCGCGCCGAGATCGTCTTTGGTCAGGTTGCCAGCTTTACAAAGCATCGGCAGCAGGCGTCGCACTTCGGCGCCAGCCGCTCGACCACCAGAGACAGAGAACCAGACGCTCGGGCCGAAATCCTCTTTCCGGCGCGGTTTGCTTTCGGTGAACGCATTCAACTCTTCTGGAGCAGAGCGCGACAGCTGACGCAGGCGCAAATAGGCCGCGGCAAGTTGTTCTGCCGAGAAGGCGCTGACCAGAGCGTCAACCGTTTCGCGTTCGCTTTCGTTCACGGGTGTGGTCCAGGCCTCATCCGCCAGCATACGTTCTTCTTCGCGGGCGGACACCTCTTCTGCACTTGGGGCACTGCCCCAGCTTGCATCCAGTTTCGCCATCGACAGAATGCGTTGTGCTTTCTTCGAAGACCGTTTTGTCACAATCAGTGCGCTGGTGCCCTTGCGCCCAGCCCGGCCTGTCCGGCCAGAGCGGTGCAGCAGGGTTTCATGGCTGCCCGGCAGTTCAGCGTGCACAACCAAATCAAGGTTCGGCAGGTCAATCCCGCGCGCGGCGACATCTGTGGCGACACAGACATTGGCGCGCCCATCGCGCATCGCTTGCAGCGCGTTTGTGCGTTCCGCCTGTGTCAGTTCGCCAGACAGGCAGACCACGCGGAACCCACGGTTTGAAAGCCGGGTCGTCAAACGGTTTACGGTCGCACGCGTATTGCCAAACACAATCGCATTGGGTGCATCATAATAAAGCAGTGTATTGATCACGGCGTTTTCCACGTCGCGGTCCACCACGTTCATCGCGCGATATTCAATATCGGCGTGCTGCTTGCTTTCAGATTTCGCCACCACACGGATCGCGTCATTCTGATATTTCTGCGCCAGCGTGGTTATCATTTTTGGCACGGTGGCAGAGAACAAAAGCGTCTGGCGGTCGGCTGGGCACTCGCTCAGAATGAACTCAAGATCATCGCGGAACCCGAGATCAAGCATTTCGTCTGCTTCATCCAGCACCACAGCGCGCACAGCGGACAGGTCAATCGCGCCCTTTTCGATGTGGTCACGCAAGCGGCCCGGCGTGGCGACAACGATATGTGTGCCTCGGTCCAATGTCCGCCGTTCGGTGCGAATATCCATGCCGCCCACGGTCGATGCCAAAATCGCTCCGGCTTTGGCATAAAGCCACTCCAGTTCGCGTTTCACTTGCAAGGCCAACTCGCGGGTTGGGGCGACGACCAAAGCCAAAGGTGCTTCGGCGCGCTGGAAACGGTCGCCTTCACCAAGCAGAGTTGGTGCGATGGCCAGACCGAAACCAATGGTCTTACCAGAGCCGGTTTGCGCCGAGACCAACAGGTCTTTGCCCGCATAATCATCGCTGATGACGGCCTGTTGTACAGGCGTCAGGGTTTCATAGCCGCGGTCATCTAACGCGTCTTGCAGGGTTTGTTTCACTATAGATCTTCTCTTTGTGTAGGGTGTCTGCGCGATGCGCAGGAAGACCATTCGCCGACCACCGACACTAGATCCTCAATAAGAAAGGCCCCGCCCAGTGGGCGAGGCCAATGTTTGCTTTAGCCCTAAGGCCAGTCGACTTATTCGTCGCCCTTCAGAGCTGCGCCAAGGATATCGCCCAAGGACGCGCCAGAGTCAGAAGAACCGTACTGTTCGACAGCTTCTTTTTCTTCCGCGATTTCGCGCGCTTTGATCGAGAGACCCAGACGGCGTGTCTTGCTGTCGACATTGGTGACGCGAACGTCAACTTTGTCGCCAACATTGAAGCGCTCTGGACGCTGGTCCGCACGGTCACGTGCCAGATCGGAGCGGCGGATGAAGGACTTCATGCCTTCGTATTCCACTTCGATGCCGCCATCTTCGATCGCGGTCACTTCGACAGTCACGATAGAGCCACGCTTCACGCCGCCAACTGCGTCAGCGAACTTGTCGCCGCCCAGTGCTTTGATGGAGAGAGAGATACGCTCTTTTTCAACGTCAACTTCGGACACAACCGCTTTGACGACGTCGCCTTTGCGGTAGTTCTGGATCGCGTCTTCGCCGCGCTCATCCCAAGAGATGTCGGACAGGTGAACCATGCCGTCGATGTCGCCTGGCAGGCCAATGAACAGACCGAATTCGGTGATGTTCTTGACTTCGCCTTCAACCTCGGTGCCCTCTGGGTGGGTTTCGTCAAAGACTTCCCATGGGTTGCGCATTGTCTGCTTGAGACCAAGGGAAACGCGGCGCTTCGCACCGTCGATTTCCAGAACCATGACTTCGACCTCTTGAGACGTAGACACGATTTTGCCTGGGTGTACGTTTTTCTTGGTCCAAGACATCTCAGAGACGTGCACCAGACCTTCAACACCGGCTTCCAGCTCAACAAATGCACCGTAGTCGGTGATGTTGGTGACGCGACCAGTGTGGACGGATTCCAGTGGGTATTTCGCTGCAACCAGATCCCATGGATCTTCCATCAGCTGTTTCATGCCCAAGGAGATACGGTGGGTTTCTTTGTTGATCTTGATGACCTGAACCTTAACGGTTTCACCGATGGACAGGATCTCGGATGGGTGGTTCACACGGCGCCATGCCATGTCGGTGACGTGCAACAGGCCGTCAACGCCGCCCAAGTCAACGAACGCACCGTATTCGGTGATGTTCTTGACCACACCGTCAACCGCTTGGCCTTCGGACAGGTTGCCGATGACTTCTGCGCGCTGCTCGGCGCGGGACTCTTCGAGGATCGCGCGACGGGAGACAACGATGTTGCCACGGCGACGGTCCATCTTCAGGATTTGGAATGGCTGCTTCAGGCCCATCAGAGGGCCCGCGTCGCGTACTGGACGCACGTCAACTTGGGAACCAGGCAAGAACGCAACTGCGCCGCCCAGATCAACAGTGAAGCCACCTTTGACGCGACCGAAGATCGCGCCTTCAACGCGCGCATCGTCTGCGTATGCTTTTTCCAGGCGATCCCATGCTTCTTCGCGACGTGCCATCTCACGAGAGATAACCGCTTCGCCACGCGCGTTTTCTGCGGCGCGCAGGAAGACTTCAACTTCGTCGCCAACGGAAACTTCAGGAGCTTCGCCAGGGTTTGCGAATTCTTTAAGTTCGACGCGGCCTTCCATTTTGTAGCCTACGTCGATGATGGCCTGACCCGCTTCGATTGCGATGATCTTGCCTTTAACAACGGACCCCTCTTCTGGGGTGTCCATTTCGAAGCTTTCGTTCAGAAGGGCTTCGAATTCTTCCATAGATGTCATTGCCATGTGGCGCACATATCCTTTGTTACACTTTTCTGGCCGCGCGGTTGTCTCCGCCGGTCTTGGTTTCGTTACATCTGACGGCGCATGCTAAAGCGTTGCAAACACTGGTGAAAAAAACACAAACAACAAGGGCCGAAGGTTTCCCTTTGGCCCTGCTCACCAGAATTGCGACTCTTAACGGTCGTCAGACAAGGGCGCGTATAGGCGGGAATGGGCTTGTTTGCAAGGGGTTTGGGACAGCATCGAATGATCCGCCCGGCCGCACGCCGGGCAGCCCCCGACCGCCCCTCTTTGTCGAAGGCAGACCTTTGGTTTGACGGCGAGGGCTTCACCCCCACCCGCGGTCGGGAGCGGCCCTTTGGATCAACAAATGCATTCAGCTCTATCTTTCCACCTCGATACTATGGACGGCATCGAGCATATCTTGATGGGAAGGAATGTAATGTTCAGCCAAAGCTTTTAGTTTAGCCCAAGAATAATAATCTCGTCCGTCATTTGGTAGGGGATAGCGCTCTCTTGGTAGTGCAAATAATTCCGGGGATTCCCTTTTGAGCCTATGGTCGTCTTCACAAACGAGATCGCGCTGAAATGAATTTTCTGCTGCTTTAGCGATTTTTTCACCGACGGCGGGAGTTAGGTACGCTCGTGGTAAGTGTGACGAAGAGGAAGTGTGCTTGAGGCGCTGGCCCGCTTCCTTAGATTGAAAAGCTAAATATACCAGCAACGAGGCATCCACGGGACGGTCGGAATAGCATCGTAAAGTGAGACCTACCTTACGGAGAATTCGCCGAATTTGACGAGGTGTTAGTTTAAGAAGGACGGCCAATTTTGCGGCTAATTCCGCCGCATGTTCGACACTAAATTGATCGTCTTGCCCAAAAAGAATGGACACTTCCATCTCAGAAAGAGCAATTAGCCGAGTTGCCGCTTCCAGATCATCTTCATCCACGGGCAGCCTCAACCGAATATCCACAAACTTATCGAGGTACTGCTCCCCTTCCCCCAACTTCCCAAACCGATGGTCCGCAACACTTTGCAAGTAGTCTGCGTTCACGAACAAGCAGAAGACAAATCCATCCTGCGCAAACACCAACTTCATCGCTTCTAAGAAGGCAATCGCGTAATCTGGATGACATCGATCCAACTCATCAACCAAGATTACAACACGCTTATTCTTGGCATCTTTGGTCAAAGCATCTCGAAGCGCCTTCAACTGCTCGGGTATCTCCTGAGTGCGCACCCGCTCGGCAATAACCTGCGCGGCAATTAGATCACCAGCCACCTTCGACAGACCATCTCCGAACTCTTCAACAGCACCCTGCAGGGCTTCTTTGTCATCCCCAATCGCATCGCTGGCTTGCCCAGTGACCAGATCGATCACCTCATCCGCGCCTTGCCGCAAACCCAGACGCAGGACAGAACGCAGTGCAACTCCGCCAAATTTTTTGCTTTTCTCGAGCAACTGCTTGCCGGTTGCTGTTTCATTCTCAGGCAATGCTGCAACAAGCGCTGCAATGAAGGTCAGCACCGGATCACCCGAGTGATCTGACAACAGTGCATCGACCTCGACAACCACTTCTCCTTCGGCCTGTAAATGCTTCGCCCAGCGTTCCCGAAAGAATGTCTTGCCGCGCCCGTAGCCCGCCTCAATCGAAATGACCTTCGTGTCGTCTATCGATTTAACAAGATTGCCAAATGTGTTCCCAATTTCCTCAAATCCAGGGAGGTCACCTTCCCAAATGCTCATGTAATTGCCTTAACTATTTCTTCGAAAACAAATTTGGTTAAAACGCTTTGATATAGCAAGTTTCCAGTTCCCGAGGTCGACCAAAAGAATGAAGTTTGAAATCCAATCCATCACCGCCCAAGAAACCTTGCCCTTGCGTCAAAAAGCACTTTGGCCAGGCCATCTCATTGAGCAATCCATGGTCGACGGAGATGAGACTGCCCTTCATTTTGGTGGATATCTGGATCGGAAACTGGTCTGCGTCGCCTCACTATTTCACGAGCCGCCCGGCATCCGCTTGCGTAAATTTGCAACCGATCCGGCGTTTCAGGGTCAGGGATTTGGCAGCCAGATGCTGAGACAGCTCTTGCACGAGGCGCAGGCAACAGGGGCAAAAACGTTCTGGTTTGACGCCCGAGAAAGTGCGCTGCCGTTTTATCAGCGCAACGGCTATACCCCTGACGGGGAAAGGTTTTTCAAGGCTGATATCCCCTATCGGCGCATCGTGCGGGCGCTGACGTAACGAATTAGCGACCTGTTTTCCCCATGATCGCTGTCAACGCCATCGCCACAGCTGCGTCGATATCCAGCGTCGACGTATCAATCAAAACCGCGTCCTCTGCGGGTTTTAACGGGGCTTCGGCCCGGTTCATATCGCGCTCGTCCCGCGCTTTGACGTCCGCCAAAACGTCCTCGCGAGACACGTCATGCCCGCTTGCGGTCAACTCCAGATAGCGCCGCTCGGCGCGGACTTCGGCAGAGGCCGTTACAAACAGTTTCACTTCGGCATCCGGGCAAATCACCGTTCCGATGTCGCGGCCATCCAGAACCGCCCCACCCAAACGGCGCGCAAAGGCGCGTTGGAAATCCACAAGGGCCGCGCGGACCTCGGCAATCACCGCGACTTTGGAGGCGGCTTGCGCCACGTCTGGCGTCCGTAGATTGGTCGCTTCCAGATCAGCAGCGGTCAATGACGTCGCAGCCTCAACCGCCTCGACCCCGGCTAGGACCTTGGCCCCAACGGCGCGATAGAGAAGCCCGGTGTCCAGATGCGCAAAGCCAAGTTTCTTGGCCACGGCCTTGGAAATCGTGCCTTTGCCTGCCGCGGCAGGCCCATCAATTGCGACGGTGATCCGGGTGTCAGCCATTGTTGCGCACCAGCTGCGCGCCAAGGCCACCCATCAGACCTTCGAAAATCGGGAAGGAGGTCGCAATCGGCCCGCCGTCATCCACGCTGACCGGTTTTTGTGTCGCCATGCCCATGACCATGAAACTCATCGCGATGCGGTGATCCAACACGCTTTCACAGGTCGCGCCGCCGGGCACGTTGCCATGCCCCAAGCCTTTGACAATCCACCAATCGTCGCCCTCTTCGACCTCAACCCCATTCAAGCGCAGGCCTTTGGCCATGGCGTCGATCCGGTCAGATTCCTTCACGCGCAACTCCTTGACGCCTTTCATCACGGTGTCACCTTCTGCAAAAGAGGCCACGACCGACAGCACCGGGTATTCGTCAATCATGCTGGCCGCGCGGGCTGGATCGACCTCGATACCTTTGAGGTCCGGCGAGAACTTTGCCCGCAGGTCTGCCACCGGCTCCCCGCCCTCTTCGCGTTCGTTTTCGTAAGTCAGGTCCGCGCCCATTTCACGCAGGGTTGTGAACAGCCCCGCCCGCGTTGGGTTCAGACCGATATTGGGCACCAGCACATCAGAGCCGGGCGTGATGATCGCGGCACAAACCGGGAAAGCCGCCGAAGATGGGTCGCGCGGCACCACAATGTTCTGCGCCTTCAATTCCGGCTGACCGGTCAGGGTGATCACACGGCCCTCATCGGTTTCTTCGACGGTCAGTTCCGCGCCAAAGCCCTGCAGCATGCGTTCGGTGTGATCGCGCGTGGCTTCTTTTTCAATCACAACGGTTTTGCCCGGCGCATTCAGCCCCGCCAGCAACACAGCCGATTTTACCTGAGCCGAGGGCATCGGCACTTCGTAGCGCACCGGGACAGGGTCGGCTGCGCCCACAATCGTCATTGGCAAGCGCCCACCAGAGCGCCCGACGGCCTGTGCACCAAACAATGCAATCGGGTCCGTGACGCGCGCCATCGGACGTTTGTTCAGGGATGCGTCGCCAGTGAATGTCGCCGTGATGCCGGTCGTCGCCATGCAGCCCATGATCAGTCGCACACCGGTGCCAGAGTTACCGCAGTCGATGACATTCTCTGGCTCCGCAAAGCCGCCAACGCCGACGCCATGCACAGTCCATTCACCGCCGCCATGTTCGATGACCTCTGCGCCAAAGGCACGCATCGCTTTCGCGGTGTCCAGAACGTCCTCGCCCTCCAGCAATCCCGTGATATGGGTTTCACCCACCGAAAGCGCACCCAGGATCAGAGACCGGTGCGAAATCGACTTGTCGCCCGGCACATTGGCCTCCCCCTTCAGGGGGCCACAGGGGCGGGATGTCATTGGAATGGGGGTGCCGTGGCCAGACATATGCGCGATCCTCAAACTGTCGTTTGTTAGGCTGTTAGCGCAGAAGATTGCGAAGGTCCATGGGGCAGCGCCATGATCGCAACGCCGATCCGCATTCACCTTTGCATAATTACTCTGGGGTGAATGGCGCGGCGCGCCAGAGGGGCAAAGCCCCTGCCTCTGCTCTCCCTCAGCCCAGCCGCTTGAACGTCAGATAATGCGGCTTACGGCCTTCACGGAAAGCTTTTTGTTCATAGCGGGTGGAAATCCAATCCGCCCACGGCTCTCGCCAATCGGCAGGGCGTTCGGCCAGCCATTCAAACCCCGCTTTGGGCACTTCTTCCAAGGTCTGACGCACGTAGTCTTCGATGTCCGTCGCCACGCGGAAAATCGCGCCGGGTTTTAGCGCCTTTGCCAGCGGCTCCAGATGTTCGGGCGTCACAAAGCGACGACGATGGTGGCGCTTTTTCGGCCATGGGTCGGGATACAGCAAAAAGGCGCGGGAGATGGATGCGTCAGGCAAAACATCAAACATGTCGCGCGCATCGCCGGGATGGACGCGGATATTGTCGGCCCCCGCCTCTCGGATCTTGCCCAGCAGCATGGCAACGCCATTGATGTAAGGCTCACAGCCGATAAAGCCCACATCTGGGTTCTGGCTGGCTTGATGCACCATATGCTCGCCGCCGCCAAAGCCGACTTCAAGCCAGACGTCGCGATCGCCAAACAGCGCCTTCAGGTCAATCTCTGAGCGATCAGGGTTGTCTTCCCAAGTCACCTTGCCCGGCGACAGCGCCGCGAGGTCTTCGTCCAGATAGGCTTCCTGAGATTTGCGCAGGCCCTTGCCTTTGAACCGGCCATAGAAATTGCGCCATGGCGCGCCAGAAGGGTGTTTGTCGCTGTGCTTTGGGTCGTCAGACATATCGGGCCTCTTTCAGGTGGCGCCCATGTGCCGTAACGAACCAAGCGGGTCAAGGCCAGCCGTCCGATCAAACGCAAAACGCGGCCCCGAAGGACCGCGTTTTGATCAATGTTAATTGACCTAGATCGCGGATGTCAGCGCGTCGGCCAGATCGGTGCGTTCCCAGCTAAAGCCGCCGTCTGCATCGGGCTTGCGGCCAAAGTGGCCATAGGCTGCGGTGCGTTGATAGATCGGCTTGTTCATCTGAAGATGCTCGCGAATGCCGCGCGGGGTCAGATCCATGACTTGCGCCACGGCTTTTTCGATCTGCTTGGCCGAGACTTTGCCGGTGCCGTGGGTTTCAGCATAGATCGATAGCGGGCGCGAAACGCCGATAGCATAGGATAGCTGTAGCGTGCATTTGTCAGCAAGACCCGCA
Source organism: Cognatishimia maritima (assembly GCF_900129685.1). GTDB lineage: Bacteria > Pseudomonadota > Alphaproteobacteria > Rhodobacterales > Rhodobacteraceae > Cognatishimia > Cognatishimia maritima. Next base: position 711,707 of record NZ_FQWM01000001.1, read on the forward strand.
GCGACGACATTCTTTGCCAGATAGCGCGCGGCATAGGCTGCGGACCGGTCAACTTTCGTTGGGTCTTTGCCAGAAAACGCGCCGCCGCCATGCGGGGCGGCACCGCCGTAGGTGTCCACGATGATCTTGCGGCCCGTCAGACCGGCATCGCCATCAGGCCCACCGATCACAAACTTACCGGTCGGATTGACGTGCCAGACGGTGTCATCCGTCAACCAACCCTCAGGCAGCGCTTCCTCGATATAAGGCGCGACGATGGCGCGGATGTCTTCGCTGGTCAGGCTTTCGTCCAAGTGCTGCGTCGACAGCACCAAAGAACTTACGCCGACCGGCTTGCCATTTGCATAGCGCACCGACAGCTGAGATTTCGCATCCGGGCCAAGCACCGGCTGTTCACCGGTTTTACGCGCCTTTGCCAAGCGGCGCAGGATCGCGTGGGCGTATTGGATCGGCGCAGGCATCAAGTCCGGCGTTTCGTTGGTCGCATAACCAAACATGATCCCCTGATCCCCGGCACCTTCGTCCTTATCGGCGCGGGCATCCACCCCTTGGGCGATATGCGCGGATTGTTCGTGCAAAAGATTGGTGATTTCCACCGTCTCGTGGTGGAACTTGTCCTGCTCGTACCCGATGTCTTTGATACAAGCGCGGGCGATCTCGTCGATCTTGCCCATATAATCTTTAAGTTTCTCCTGATCCGAGAGGCCCACCTCGCCACCGATCACAACGCGATCAGTTGTGGCAAAGGTTTCGCAGGCAACGCGCGCTTCGGGTTCTTCGGCCAAGAGGGCGTCAAGAACGGCGTCAGAAATGCGGTCGCAGACCTTATCAGGATGGCCCTCCGAGACGGACTCGGAAGTGAAAACATAGTTCTGTCTGGCCATGAAGTGCTCCATTAGGTTTCATCTGCCACGCCAGGAAGCCGTTGTGACAGACAGCAAGTAAGGCCCACTTAGGGTGCCCCACGGGTAAGGTCAATTGCTATTGCGTCGTCTTTTGATCCAAAGGCCTAAAAGCGCAACGGTCAAGAGTATGGAAATCGGAAAATCTCTGGTGTGGCTATAAAACGTGGGCGCTGCTGGTGGCGGCAAGGGAACGTCCAGAAAGCCAGCTTCATTCAGCGGCAAGGCCTTCACAATGCGGCCTTTGTCATCAATCAGCGCAGAGATGCCGGTATTGGCCGCGCGCAACATGGGCAACCCCTGCTCAATGGCGCGCATGCGCGATTGCACCAAATGCTGTTGCGGGCCAGCAAAGCTGCCAAACCACGCGTCATTTGTCAGATGCAGCAGGAAATCCGGGCGTTCGGGTGAACGCGCGACATCCTGCGGAAAAACTGCTTCATAGCATATCAGGACCAAAGCACGCCCTAAGGGGCCAAGGTCCATCAGATCAGCCGTTGACCCTGCCGAGAAGCCACGCCCCTCAGATGCAGCCAGCCCGTGAATACCGAGTTGCGCGAGCCAGTCGCCAAAAGGCACGTATTCACCAAAGGGGACAAGGTGCTGTTTGTCGTAGGTCTGGGTGATCTCGCCTTTTTCATTCGTCAGGACCGCCGCGTTATACAGTCTGAACCCCTCAAACCGATTGGCCCCGATAACCATGGGGGTGCCGTTTGTGGCACTGGCGATCTCGGCCAATATGTCTGCCCCGCCCGGCAATGATGCGGGCAGGCTTGTTTCTGGCCAAACGATCAGATCAGGCGCCCCAGGTGCCGTGCTGAAGTCCAAGGCGCGATCATAAAAGACCTGAATGTAGTCTGGGTCCCACTTCAGATGCTGGGGCGCATTGGGTTGGACTAGGCGGACGGTTGCGGCGTTTGCATCTGGAGAGATCGCCGTTTCGCTGGCCGGTAGGGGCCAAAGCAACGCGGTACCAATCATGGCAGAAACAAGCGCTAGTTTGCGTGTGCCCCCGCGAGCGCAGATTGATTGCGAAAGCGCAAAAGCGGTTGCCAGAAAAAGCAGATTGACCCCATGAGAACCAACAAGTGCTGCCCCCTGCCCGAGCCATGTATCCACTGCCCCGTAGGCAGGCATCGCCCATGGAAAACCTGTGAAGACATAGGCGCGCGCTAATTCCGCAAGCGGCATGGTCATCAACAAAGCGATGGACCCAAGCCGGTGTGAAATCGCAAAGGCCACACCCCAAAACAGCGCCAGTCCGCCCGCCATGAACAGCACCGCAAAGGGTGCCATCCACGCATGGCGCGCGGCATCAACCAGAAAGGGAGAGACCAGCCAATGCAGGCTCAGAACGAAATAACCAAGACCAAAGCGCCATCCGATCCATGCGGCACCGCGCATCGTCGCAGCACGCCGCAGGGAATAGAAGCCCAAAGCGAAACCGATCAAAGACACAAGCGGCACCCCAAACGGGGCTTGCCCCAGGCTGGCGATCAGCCCGAGGGCAAAAGGGAACCGCAGTAGCAGTTCCCAGTTCAGTGTAAAAGGTTCAGCTTTCTTATTCCGCCACATGCTGCTGCGCTTCGGTCAGCAGGACCCGCAGGCGCTTGATCCGGCGCGGGTCGGCGTCGACGACTTCAAATTCGGTACCATCCGGGTGCACGACCAATTCGCCCCGCGCAGGCACACGGCCTGCCAGCATGAACACAAGTCCGCCGAGGGTATCGACCTCTTCAGCGTCGATGTCTTCATGCGCACTGAGGGATCGCCCGATTTCACCTTCGAACTCTTCCAGCGGTGCCTTGGCAAGCGCGTTGAAACAGCCCGGCGCTTCCTCGACCCACAGGACGTCCTCGGCCTGATCGTGTTCGTCTTCGATCTCGCCGACGACCTGTTCAATCAGGTCTTCGATGGTCACAAGGCCATCCACGCCACCGTATTCATCGATCACCAGCGCCATATGCCGTCGTTCGGTCTGCATCTTGGTCAGCAAAACACCAATCGGCATCGAAGGCGGCACAAACAGCAAGGGGCGCACCAAGGCGCGCAGCACAAACTGCCCGCTAGAGCCGTTGAAACCAAATTTCAGCGCCAAATCCTTGAGATGCAAAAAGCCGACCGGCGTATCCAATGTGCCGTCATAGACCGGCAGACGGGTGAACCCGCTGGTACGGAAGGCATCCACAACTTCATCAAGGTCCATGGTCGCTGCAAGCGCGACAATGTCGGCCTTGGGCACAGCCACATCTTCAACCCGCATACGGCGCAGGTTGATCATGCCCGGCACCGGAGCGAACAATCTTTCCTGTTCAGGGTTTTGCGCATCCTCGCCTGCATCGGCAGGGCTGATCGCTTCGATCAGACGGCGGAAAAATCCTCCGCCCGTGTCATTCTCTGTCGTGGTCTCAACTTGCGCGCTTTGCGCTGCGCTAGAGGACCCGTCGGTACTGTCGCCCATCTTACCTTTCCAATTGGGGGGCTACCCCGTTATGTCCCTATATGGGTCAGCGATACCCATTTTGCCAAGTATCTTCGTTTCCAGAGCTTCCATCAAAGTGGCATCTTGGTCACGGATATGATCATAGCCCAACAAATGTAGAATACCGTGTACCAATAAGTGCGTCACGTGATCTTCGAATCTTTTCCCAGCGTCGCGCGCTTCGCGATCACAGGTTTCAAAAGCAATCGCGATGTCGCCAAGTTCCGGGTCCGGACCTTCGGGAGATGCGGGATGGGTGCCGTCTACCTCTGCGCCGCGTTCCTCTGACGGCCAGGAAAGCACATTTGTCGGCGTGGGTTTTTCACGAAATTCGGCGTTGAGCTCCGCAATACGCGCGTCATCGCAGGCCATGATGCAGATTTCCCAATCCGCATCCAAGCCCAAGGCCGCAAAGACACCCATCGCCGCTTTGTCTGCCAAAGCATCCAAACCCACGTCTGCCCAACGGGCATCTTCAATGATCACATCCACCGTCATTGGCGCGCCATACAGCGAGTCGTCAGTTCCGACGAGTGGTATTTCGCTCGACCATCGCTTTTTCGGCGTCCGCATCATATGCCTTGATGATCGCGGCAACCAATGGGTGGCGGACGACGTCATCTGCGGTGAAATAGTTAAAGCTGATGCCTTTGGTACCTCTGAGCAAACGTTCAGCATCGGCCAACCCCGACTGCACGCCGCGCGGCAGGTCCACCTGTGATCGGTCGCCGGTGATGGCCATGCGGCTGCCTTCGCCCAGACGGGTCAGGAACATCTTCATCTGCATGGTGCTGGCGTTCTGCGCTTCGTCCAGAACAACGAAAGCATTCGCCAAAGTCCGACCCCGCATAAAGGCCAGCGGCGCAATTTCGATGCGTTTTTCTTCGATCAGCTTGGCCAGCATCTTACCTGGCAGAAAATCATTCAGCGCATCATAAAGCGGCTGCATATAGGGATCGACTTTGTCTTTCATGTCGCCCGGCAGATAGCCCAGCTTTTCGCCCGCCTCGACGGCAGGACGCGACAGGATGATCCGGTCGACCTCGCCCGAGATGAACATGCTGACACCCACCGCCACCGCGAGATAGGTTTTGCCCGTCCCTGCAGGGCCGATGCCAAAGGCGAGTTCGTTTTGAAAAAGGCTTTGGACATAGGCCTTTTGGGCGTCAGTCCGCGGTTCAACATGTTTCTTGCGGGTTTTGATTTCGACAGGACCGCCCTTAAACATCTCAAGCTGGTCGCCATCGCGGACGCCTGTGCCTTTTTCGGCCTGACCCATGCGGATCTCACGGTCGATATCGCCGGGTTCCACAGCTTTGCCGCTTTCCAAACGTTCATAGAGGGCTTGCAGAATGTCGCGTGCCTTGGCCTGCAGGGCCTCTTCGCCGTGGATCGCAAGCATATTGCCGCGCCGGATGATCTGAACACTCAGCTTCTGCTCTATGTCCGCCAGGTTGCGGTCAAACTCTCCGCAGAGGTCAATCAACAGACGATTATCCGGGAATTCCATCAGAACTTCGGCGATGGCTTCGGTGACGGGCGGTGGGGTCAGGGCGCTGGTGGCCAAATACTTCTCCTCGCTAAGCGTTCCACTGAGTCTCAGCGTGACAACTTGTGCGCCCCAGCGCAAGTGGGTCTATGCCGAATTTCACAGCGGCGTTACAAAAAATGCCACCGACAGGGCGTCGATGGCATTTCATTTTCGTCATTTATTTTCATGGGGTTAGAGGGATACTCTGACCCTTGTACTTTCACCCAACCTGCCGACGGCAACCGCCTAAGAATTGATCAAACTTGACCCTACGGCAAGGTATGTGGCGCGGTCTGAATCGATCCGAACCTTTAGGCCGGATCGTTAAAGAACGTGCCGTCTTTGTATCCGCCCGTTGCGGTGTTTGGCGGTGCGATGGGGGCGCAAACAGGTTTGCCATAGCGATCAAGCCGCGCATCCATATAGCCTTCGTTGCCGTCATCGATGATCCAGTGATGGCAGCCGTTCGGGTCAACCCAAATCCCGGCTTTGAGTTCGGTCAGCGGTTTGGCGTCATAGCCACTGTCGACGGTCTTGTCGGTGATTTCGCCGCCGCTTTCCTCGCCAAAACAGCCCGCCAGCGCGGTAATTGTTACCAAGGCAACGCAGATTTTTCCAAATTTCATATCCCGTCCCCCTTAGCGAATACACATGATTTCAACACGCCGGTTTTCAGCCCGACCTTTGGAGGTCTTGTTGCTGGCACGTGGCATGCGTTCGCCATAGGCGCGGATGTCGGCGATTTCGGCCCCGGCGCTTTGGCCGACCTTGGCAACGGCAGCCGCCCGGCGGAAGCTGAGCGCCATATTGGCTTCGTCGCTGCCACGGCTATCGGTGTGGCCCATGACGATGTAATATTGCGCCCCGGCGCTTTGGAAGAATTCTTTGATCTTGGCGCGGCCAGAGGCGCTTAGCCCGGCACTGCCCGAGGCGAAGAACTGATCGGAACTGAGTTCGCCACACATTTTGCCATCGCGGCAAACCGGAAGGCCCTGTCGTGTGAGGTGCGGGCTCATGTAGCCCTCTGCCCCGTCGTCCATGACCCAGTGTTCACAGCCATCCGGGTCAACCCAGATGCCTGGCGTGTAATCCTGTGCACGGACGGTTTTCGTTTCCTGTGCAAATGAAGTGCCGGCGGTCGCCGCCAAGGCGAAGCTGGCGACAACTGCGCCCCGCATCACCCCACGCGCACCAGCAATGAAGCCTACTGCCACGATAATATCCCCTGACTGCCCAGACACCCCGCGCAAACCACGAAGCACCCCCAAGTTATGATTATCGTCAGTTTAGCAAAATTTTGAGCGCTGTGAAGAAATAATACTAGATATGGTGGTCATACCTAGAAAACACGCGCGGCGTGTCTTAGGTGCAGCAGGTCACCCTCGCCCGATGGATCAGGCGATGGCCACGCCTTTCAAGGAGTTTGTGCCGCTTTCGACAATTTTCACCTTGCGAATATCCCCGATCTGCGCGCCCGACCCGGCCACGTGAACGGCGTGAAGGTAATCAGACTTGCCCACCATTTGATCCTCAAACCGGCCTTCTTTTTCAAAAAGAACCGAAACCTCACGTCCGACCATTGCGTCCTGCAGCTCTTTTTGTTGCTGCGATAGCAAGGCTTGCAGGCGCTGAAGGCGTTCGCTCGCTTCCGCGTCGTCCACCAATGGGCGTTCTGCCGCCGGGGTGCCTGGACGGGTGGAGTATTTGAAGGAATAGGCCTGGCCGTATTTGACCTCTTTGATCAAATCGAGCGTCGCCTGAAAATCTTCTTCGGTTTCTTCCGGGAAGCCAACAATGAAGTCGCCTGACAACAACAGATCAGGGCGCGCGGCGCGGATGCGCTCGATCAGGCGGATGTAGCTTTCTGCGGTGTGGCTGCGGTTCATGCGTTTCAGGATTTTGTCGCTGCCGGATTGCACCGGCAGGTGAAGGTAAGGCATCAGCTTTGCGCATTCGCCATGGGCCGCGATCAAATCATCCTGCATGTCATTCGGGTGGCTGGTGGTGAAACGGATGCGTTCCAGCCCGTCAATTTCGTTCAACTTCCAGATCAGATCGGCCAAGGACCATGTGCTGCCGTTCAGCCCAGCGCCGTGGTAGGCGTTGACGTTTTGCCCGAGCAGAGTGATCTCACGCACACCGCGTTCGACCAGATCCTGCGCTTCGGAAATCACGCGCTCTGCCGGGCGCGAAACCTCTGCCCCGCGGGTGTAAGGCACCACGCAGAAAGCACAGAATTTGTCACAGCCTTCCTGTACCGTCAGAAACGCCGCTGGCGCGCGCTTGGCTTTGGAGCGTCCCTTGAGTTTCTCAAACTTATCTTCTTCAGGGAAATCCGTATCAAGCGCCTTTTCACCGGCACGGGTCTTTTCTTCCATCTCGGGCAGGCGATGATAGGCCTGCGGGCCGACAACCAGATCCACCAATGGCTGGCGGCGCATGATTTCCTCGCCTTCAGCCTGCGCGACACAGCCTGCTACACCAATTTTCAGGTCAGGTTTGTCCGCTTTCATACCCTTGAAGCGCCCGAGTTCAGAATAGACCTTCTCGGCGGCCTTTTCGCGGATGTGGCAGGTGTTCAGCAGGATCATATCCGCGTCTTCGGGTGTTTCCGTCGTCTCATAGCCTGCCCCGCCCATGGCTTCGGCCATGCGCTCGCTGTCATAGACATTCATCTGGCAGCCATAGGTCTTGATAAACAGTTTCTTGGTATCGGCCATGATACAGTTCCCGCAGTTTCAGGGGGCTACCTACATCAGTTTCACACCCGCTTGCAATGCACGTCGATTTCGCCGAGTTTATCCACAAATGAGAGCAGTCACATCCAATTCAGACCCTTTGCGGTTCACCTCGTTCCAAGAGCTTTTGGCCACGGACAAATCCCTGATTTCCAAAGGGCCGTTGGCGTTGATCTTTGTGGAAGATGAAGTTGAAATTGACACCACCCTGCGCCACCACGTCGGGCTGGGTTTTCAGCAGGTCATCGCTTTTATGCCGGCAGCGTTCAAAATGGCCTATGACGTCAGCGAAGATGTGATCCGTGTCGATTGTGAGCAGACCAGTGGGCAAGCGATGATTGATATGGTCAACCTGGTCGCCAAACAAGCACCGGGCGTTTGGCTGTATTATTGCTTTAACGCGGAATATTTACTGTTCCCGTTTTGCGAGACCCGCACCGTTGGCGAGATGCTGCAATTCCATGCACAGGAACGTCGCGCGGCGATGCTGACCTATGTTGTTGACCTTTACGCGGGCAATCTGTGGGAGCATCCAAATGCGGTCTCGATCGACAACGCGCTGATGGACAAAACGGGCTACTACGCGCTGTCGCGCCCGGACCCGGAGAACCACAACCACCCTAAAGAGCGGCAGTTGAACTTTTATGGCGGGCTGCGCTGGCGGTTTGAAGAGCATATTCCCGAAGTGCGCCGCCGGATTGACCGGGTTTCGATATTCCAAGCGACCGAGGGTGTAGAACTTAAGTCTGACTTCACAATGAGTGATGAGGAAATGAACACCTTTGCTTGCGCATGGCACAACAATCTGACGGCGGCAGTCTGTTCCTTCCGCACCGCCAAGGCGTTGAAAACAAATGCAGGCAGTACCTTTGATATTCAAAGTTTCACCTGGCACAATACAGTGCCGTTTGAATGGCACTCTCGGCAATTGCTAGATTTGGGGTTGATGGAACCCGGGCAGTGGTTCTGAAGAAGCGCCCTACCCGCAAATGCAAAACGCCGCCCCGAGGGACGGCGTTTTTGTTTTGTGGGTACTGCTCTTATTGGATCAAGCGCAGGCGCTGAATGGACGACGCGATTGACACAAAGGTGTCAACCAGTTCCTCGCCTGTAACCTCAAAGAAGTGGCTTTCTGAGGAGGCGCAGGTGCGGATTTCCTCTGCGGCGACGTCGCTCGTTTCCAAGGCGACGGTATAGACCACCACGCCTTGCGATTTGGCCAGTTCACATTGGTAGAGGAACAGCTCGATGTTTTCGAGTTGATCGGACTCCACGACGCTATCCTCAGCAGGACGAACATCCAGTTCCGTGTCGTTGTTTTCTGTGTCCAACTCGTCCGCAGGACGCACCTGAGCACCAGTCCGACCGTCCGTCAGAAGCACGATGAACTTGCTGCTGTCGTCGGCATCCCAACCCAGCGGGCGGTTTTTGTAGGCGTCTGGCACCTCACCCTTGAGGTTCATGTACTCGAAGTACGGCTGGCTGGCAGGGTCTAGCGTCGCCAAAGCATATTTCATGCCATAGTTCGTGCCGGTGCCGTCAAACAGGCGGATATTGTCGATGAAGCTGTGCAGTTTGGTTTCGTCATCCTGCGCATATTGAATCGCCATGTCGTCATCAGGGCACCAGCCCCAGTTTTGGCTGACCTCGTCAAAGTCCCAGTTCACGAAGTGCGGTGTTTGCTCTCCATTCCCTACGGGCATGCCTGTTGTCAGGAAGTCGTTGTACTGGAATTCAATGCAAGAACTTTCATTGTTCGGCACGATCTGCGCGTAGAAGTCGACAAACTCAACAACTTCATCAGTTTTTCTGAATTCGGTTGGGCCGTCGACTGGATCGCCATATTCATTGAAAAAGGTTGTCGGCTGAATCCCGCCTTTGATGGTGGCACCAAGGAAATAGGATGTGCCCCCTGTCTCACCCGGCGCGCTTAGGTCACCGAGAACGTCGGGGAATAGCTCTGCAAAATAGTCGAGCGCATAGAGGTAGTAGGTGTCCAGATCGTCTTTGTTGAACAGATCGACGTCATTGTCAGGAAAGTTGTCGATCTTGACCGAGTAGTCTTCGAAGCCATCGTTGTCCAAATCGAACCAAAACACGACGTTCGAAATATCCTGACCCCATTCGTTGACCTCGAAATAGTTCTCGCTGGTGGTCGTGCCAAAGCGTTCGCCACCCAGTTCTTCGAACATGGTCGAACCCGGATTTGTCTGGCCCGCAAATGGCACCACATTGATCGACGTGTGATAGTCGTTCACCAAGCCTGTTTCTGGGTCAACGTTGCGTTCTAGCGATTTAGAAATAAAGCGTTTTGAGGCAAGTTGCATCAAAGACAGGCGGTTGTTGACGCCCATACTACCCGAGATATCCAGCACAACCGAAATTTCGGTGCTTGGTGTACGCTCCATCGCGGCGGAAACAACATTGATGTCGAGGCTATTGATCCCATTCAGGTGCATCAACTGCGTCACGTAGTTGGATTCAATCGTCGCTGACACAGTTTTCTCAAACGGGTCTTCCTGCACGTATGTGCCGGTCAGGTATTCGCCCAGACCCGCGCTGTTCAGGTAGTCATCCACGACGCTTTCAGCGTCCAGTGGCTGCGATAGGTCAGCGGCCGCCAGAACCGCGTTGTCCAAAGACATCTGCAGGTGTGCACGGTCGCGGTGATAGCTCATCATGTCCACGCCGATCCCGCCAACAAGCAGGATGATCAGAAAGATGAAAACGGAGAGGAAGACCATCGATCCATCCTCTGACCGGCGGAATGCCCGCAGAGTACGGCGCATATCCTGGCCTGATTTTTGTTCGGAACACATAGCCTGAGCCATCATTTGTTCTTCCTTTCCTATCCCATTCGACCCCGCGACAGACAGCGAATTGCGCGTGTGATCATTGAACGAATCTAGAAGGAGAACCCGTCACCAATTGGTTCGGAATGCGGCGAAAAAACGAAAACTGGTGCGTTATTTTTTGGGTTGCGCGGCTGCGACGCAGGCCAAAACACTTCGGAACGTCGCCAGACTAAGAATTTACATAAAAGCCAGATTATTAAGTGCTTTTGTCGCGTCGGCCGGTTTCGATTGCGTTGCAAAATATTGGCAATTGTAGGCAATTCAGCGTGTGCGACGCTGCTGTGACGTTGAGAATTGTGGCAGAAACAGGACCAACCGACAGCGCTTTTGCGTTTCGCTCTTCAACCTGTGCGAGAGCCGCAATTTCGCGTCAAGCCGATCAATATGACACGAAAAACAAAGCCCCGCAGTGTGTTGCAGGGCTTTGCTGTAGTTATATCAGTGAACCGCATCAATCTTGTGGAAATCAAGCGTGTTCTCTTCGGGTGAGGCGTTGATCGCCATGACCTCTTGCCGCTTATTCAGCACGATATAGAGGATGCAGGCCACGTAGATCCCTACCACAATTGCGCCGACCCATTGGATCTGCAGCCACTGACTTTGGAACGCCAAGGTCAAACCAAACAGCGCCGCGACGTTGATCGCGATATAGGTTGGCCGCCCAAAACGTTTCACCGTGATCGACAGGTTGTCTGAGTAGAGACGGATCAAGCTGTCCAATGAGTTCACGACAAAGGTGATCCCGACGATGATCATGCAGAGATTCACGAGCCCTGCGGTTTCGATGCCATTCTCATAGTAGAAGTACAGAACCGAGAACCAGATCGCCAAGGGGATCGAGGGGATGACAAGCAGCGCCAATAGCAGCGTCTGGGTGCGCAAGCCGCCCACAAAGCGCGACGTGAACTGACCGATCATGATCGACCATGCGAACCACCAGAACAGGTAGAATTCGTGATAGTCGTTAATGGGTGCTGCAAATCGGTGGATATTGCCGAAATAACCGCTGGTCAGCTCTGCCAGATTTCCGGCCAAACCGCCAAAACCCATTTTGGCATAAAGCCACATGAAGATCACAAGCGCCGCAAAGAGGAAGCTTGAGGCAAGGCTGAGCACGCGCACGTATTTGATATCAGTGCTAGAATAGGCCGCTGCCAGGATCGTCAGGAAGACAATCACGTAGAACGCGGGCACAACGGTTTCCCCATCGCCGATTTCCGGGATGTAGAATGGCAGGTAGATCAAGAACAAGCTGGCCGTGAAGGCACAGGTGCCAACGATAACGATGTTGTTGATGATCCGCACCGCTGGAATTTCAAAGAACTTCACCCGAGGTTCGATCACACAGAAATAGAAACTGGTGAGGAAATAGAAACTCCAGATCAGAAAACCCCAGAACCCAAACTCTATCGAAAGCGGGTTGGTAAAGGCGTATTCGGCGTTTTCCGGGTCGGCGTAGACCGGGAATTCCCCAAGTGGGAACATGATCAAACCGACATCCAGACCCGATGTAAAAAGGATAGCGATAAAGGTAAAAAGTGGCACCGGCGCGACCCCGATCGCCCGAACGTTCCACCATTTCACCACGCAAAACGCGACCATCACCAAAGCCATGATGATCCCGAATGTGATTATGACTGACAAAATGCTTTCCAAGTGTCCCTCCATTATTGTCGTTATTGTTGGTGCATCAACAAAGGCCACAGCACTATCGTAATCATGCCCCTTCCCCCCAGATCAGCACGACACAGCGAACCTGAGCGCGCAAAGGCGCAGGTCTCCCGCCGCGGGAATCGCGTTCCCATTCTCTCAGTGAACGATGTTGTTACTTGCGACGCAAGCGGATCACGACGTCAACCTTGGATACCTCTGCCCCTTGGGGCACCTCAGGCAAGGCGACGATCCGCAATTGATCAGACGGGGCATCGACCAATGTGCGGTCATCTTCCCAGAAAAAATGCGGGTGATCGTGGGTGTTGGTGTCAAAATAGCTTTTGGAGCCGTCAACGGTGATTTCCTGCATCAGCCCGGCATCGCAGAAGGCGCGCAGCGTATTGTAGACCGTGGCGAGCGACACTTGCTCTCCGTGATCCTGCACATCGGCATAAAGGCTTTCGGCGGTCACGTGACGATCACGCCCATCCCCAACCAGCAAAGACGCCAAGGCCACACGCTGCCGCGTTGGGCGGACGCCCCCGCGCATCAACCATTGTGTGCCTACTTTGACTGGATCGGTCTGCATATGCCTGAACCTGCTATTTGATCATATGACTCTAGAGTCTTGACCCGGTGAATTCAATTGGAAAACAAGTCCAGAGACCTCCAACGCGCCGCTTGCGAAGATCACCAGCCGCTCTTGCACCCTCAGCAATCCCGGTGATACAGGGAGATAACGACAGAAAATAACAAAGGGGACATGCCTGCATGGCCGATTTTCCAACCAGCTTCGACAAAGAGGACCTTCTGAAATGCGCACGGGGCGAATTGTTCGGACCCGGAAACGCGCAGTTGCCTGCGCCTCCGATGTTGATGATGGACCGCATCACCGAAATCTCTGGTGACGGCGGCGCGCATGGCAAAGGACATGTGCTGGCGGAATTCGACATCACCCCCGACCTTTGGTTCTTTGAATGCCATTTCCCCGGCAATCCGATTATGCCCGGCTGTCTGGGTCTGGATGGCCTGTGGCAGCTGACCGGCTTCAACCTCGGCTGGCGCGGCTGGCAGGGTCGTGGCTATGCGCTGGGTGTGGGCGAAGTGAAACTGAAGGGCATGGTGCGCCCTGAAAGCAAACTGCTGACCTATGAGATCGACTTTACCAAAGCCGTGCAAACCCGTCGTCTGACCATGGGCGTGGCTGATGGCATCGTGAAAATCGACGGTGAAATGGCCTATGAAGTCAAAGACATGAAGGTTGCGCTGTCTGAAGCGTAATTGCTGTTTGTATACCTGTTCAGAGGCCGCCGTTAGGCGGCCTTTTTTATGCGGTTCACGTTCTTGCGCCATGTGATTGCGAGGTAGAAAATACCCGCGAGTCCTGCCAGTTCCATGATCAGAAAGAACCCATCGTCCAAGTCGTTTGTGCCCAGTGAGATTTGCCCAAGCGCAGCGATAGCCGCTATTGCCACATTGCCCCAACGCGCAAGGCTTTGTGGCAATATCTGCGACAGGATCACCATCACGATCATCAGCTCAACCGCGATGGCTCCGGCAAGCATCACCTGTTCTGTCACCTGTCGACCATTCATGAACCCCGAAGCCATCGCGTCGAGAACGCCGGGGCGAAACAACTCGTGCACGTCGCGAAAGAGGATATTGAGAAGCACAAAGGTCCAGAGCGTGGACAGAAGTATGCGACGGCGGTCATCAGTCATTTTGGAACCTCAGCTTTAGAGTTGAAAAGAGATGGCACGCCACCAACCAAGGCTTCACTGGCGGTCCAAAGGTCTTCGGCCATGTTCATATCTGCACCCCAAGGTTTGGTGACTTCTACTTTGCAATCGTCGAAATATTCGCCGGAGAGTCCTTCGACATCTGGCGACATCGCCAGATAAAGGCTTGTCGCGGCTCCTTGATTGGGATTGCGGAAGAACGGCGATGCTAACCGATGCAGGGCACTGACCCACCATCCATTCTGGCGCCCCAAACCTGTCGTCACCTCACCCGGATGCAGCGCGTTCACGGTGATCGCGCTGCCTTCAAGCCGTTTCGCCAAAGCGCGCATGAAAAGAATATTGGCCAGTTTTGAATGGCCGTAGGCTTTCAAGGGACGAAAGCCCTTGGCCCAGGCCAAATCGTCCAGTCGAAGGGTCTTACACATCAGATAAGCGCCGGACGCAACGACGACAACTCTTGCAGCGGGCGCTCTGAGGAGCGCAGGCATCAACAGGTGCGTCAAAAGAAAATGTCCGAGGTGGTTTACCGCGAACATCTCTTCGATGCCATCTGGGCGCACCACATGTTTGGTATTCAGAATGCCTGCGTTGTTGATCAAGACATCAAGCGCTAGACCTTTCGCCTCAAACGCAGATGCGGCCTGCCGGACCGACGCGAAATCACCCAGATCACAAAGAAGGACCTCCACTTCGATCTCTGGGTTCACCTTGCGCAGGTCCTCTTGCAACGTCCGCGCCTTGGCAGCGTTGCGGCAAAGCAAATGCAAATTTGCCCCTGCCTTTGCCAAATTCACGGCCGTCGCGCGCCCGATCCCATTTGTTGGACCGGTAATCAATACTGTCTTGCCACTCATATCCTGCATCTGCCCCTCCCCGCGACTAAACGCGCCATGACCTAAATCTTGATGCCGATGGCACGGTGCACAACGCCAAGGAGCGCATTACACTTATGCAGATTTGTATCTTGGGCCTGCGCAAGACATCAGGATGCAAACTGCCGCTTGGCGCGTATCTTACCTTTCTATCACCAAGCCTTGCCGCTCCCGCGTGGTTGCCCTAAACAAGTTTAAAATAACAAAGGAGTGCGCGTATGCGTCGTGTCGTCGTCACCGGCTTGGGGATTGTGAGTTCAATCGGAAACAACGCAGAAGAAGTTGTTGCCAGCTTACGTGCGGGCAAGTCCGGGATCGAAGCCAGCCCAGAGATGGTCGAGCACGGGTTCCGCAGCCAGATCGCGGGTACGTTGAAGATTGATGTCTCTGAACATGTCGACAAACGCACCCTGCGCTTTATGGGGCCGGGCGCGGCCTATGCGCATATCGCGATGAGCCAAGCGATTGCCGATGCTGGGCTGTCAGATGATCTGGTTGTGAACGAACGCACGGGATTGGTTGCGGGGTCTGGTGGCCCGTCCACCTCTGCCATGCTGACGGCGCATCAGACGGTGCTGAAATCTGGCGCAACAAAGCGTATTGGGCCTTTCGCTGTGCCTAAATGTATGAGTTCAACGATCTCCGCGAACCTTGCGACAGCCTTTAAGATCAAGGGCATCAACTATTCGATCACCTCGGCCTGTTCGACCTCGTTGCACTGCATCGGCAATGCGGCAGAGCAGATCATGATGGGCAAGCAAGACGTAATGTTCGCGGGCGGCGGTGAAGAGTTGGACTGGACTTTGTCTTGCCTCTTTGACGCGATGGGCGCGATGTCCTCGAAGAAAAACGACGAGCCCACCAAAGCATCTCGCGCGTTTGACCAAGATCGCGATGGCTTTGTGATCACTGGCGGTGGCGGCATTGTGGTGCTGGAAGATCTGGACCACGCGCTTGCACGCGGCGCGAAGATTTACGCCGAAGTCACCGGCTTTGCAGCAACATCTGACGGGCATGACATGGTTGCGCCCTCTGGCGAAGGCGGCGAACGCGCAATGCGTCTGGCACTGCAGACCCTGCCCGAAGGCCGCAAGGTCAGCTATATCAACGCACATGGCACCTCGACCCCAGTGGGTGATGTCGGAGAAGTCCAAGCTGTGCGCCGCGTCTTTGGCGAGGGCAATGTGCCTCCGATCAGCTCGACAAAATCCATGACCGGGCACGGTCAGGGGGCCGCAGGCGCGATGGAAGCCATCTTCTGCCTTCTAATGCTGGACAATGATTTCATTACCCCATCGATCAACGTCGACAATCTGGCCGAGGGCATCCTGCCCGGCGAGATTGCGACCGACTATGTTGAAAACGCAGGGCTTGATAGCGTCATGACCAATAGCTTTGGCTTTGGTGGCACCAACGGGTCGATGATCCTTTCAAAGTATAACGGCTAAGCGGGGAAGACCGAGATGTCTGGACAGCTTCAGGGAAAACGCGGCCTGATTATGGGCGTGGCCAACGAACGCTCTATCGCTTGGGGCATTGCCAAAGCCATGGCCGAGGCCGGGGCGGAATTGGCGTTCACCCATCAGGGTGAGGCCTTTGGCAAGCGGCTTGAACCGCTGGCGCAATCGGTTGGCAGCGACTTTATGGTCGATGTTGACGTCACCAACGATGACAGTCTGGATCATGCCTTTGCCGAATTGCAGGACCGCTGGGAAACGTTGGATTTCGTTGTGCACGCGATTGCATTTTCCGACAAAAACGAACTCACGGGCCGGTTCCTTAATACGTCGCGTGCGAACTTCAAAAACTCGCTCGATATCTCGGCTTATTCGTTTATCGAGGTCGCTCGTCGCGCCTATCCAATGATGAAGGAGAACGGCGGCACCTTGCTGACGTTGACGTATCAAGGGTCCAATCGCGTGACGCCGTTCTACAACGTGATGGGCGTGGCAAAGGCGGCTTTGGAATCAACTACACGCTATCTGGCCAACGATCTTGGCCCCGACGGTATCCGCGTGAATGCGATTTCTCCGGGTCCGATGAAAACTTTGGCCGGCGCGGCCATTGGTGGCGGGCGCAAGACATATCGTCAGACCGAAGCGAACGCGCCATTGCGGGCCAATGCGACTTTGGAAGCGGTTGGTGGCACGGCGGTTTACCTTGCCTCTGATGCCGGTGCCTGCACGACCGGAGAGATCATCCGCGTTGACGGCGGCTATCACGTCCTAGGGATGCCTCAGCCAGAAAACCTCTGAAACGGGCTGGGAAACCTATCAAGAAGCCCGGTCTGTACCGGGCTTTTTTGTTTCTTGTGCGGGCCGCCCGCTGAGGGAAAACTAAGCAAATTCTGGCGCTGACACGGGGGTGTTCATCGCTTCCGCCAATGTCTGCCTCCACTTCATCACGCGGTAGGATTTGCGCAGCCCCGTCGGCCAATAGGGATCAGCGCGCACACAATCGATAACTTCGGCTTCGTCTTCCGCGTTCACGACCCAAAGCCCGCCCGCTTCGTTGTTGTGCAAGTCCGACAGGTCGCCCGCTGCGGCGATCCTGCCAGAGTTTCGCTGCAGGAACTGCACGTGCAAAGGGAGATAGCTGAGGCGCAACGATTTCTCGGTCCCCAAATTGTTCTCAAACAACACGACATATTTCACAGCCTATCCTCCCAAATTTTGCCTGTCGCTTTGATAGCACAGCATATTTGAAGCTTGTTCCGGCATTTATGCTATGTCATTCTGCAAAAATGCAGGAATTTGACTGGAACGACCTTCGTCACCTCCTCGCCGTGCATCGCACAGGGTCCTACTCAGAAGCTGGGCGCAGGTTAGGCGTCAGCGAGACCACGGTCTCGCGTCGCATCGCGGCAATCGAGGCGGCTTTGCGTGTGAAGCTGATTCAGAAACGCGGTAGTGCCGGATATGAGATGACGGACATTGGCCACTTGGTTCTGGAACATGCGGAAGCCATCGAACAGCAATCCGGGAAAATTCTTGAGCTTTCTGGTGGCCAAGCCGCGACAGTGGGAACAGTGCGGCTAAGCGCGGTACCGCTGGTGATTAACCGCATTCTTGTTCCTGAACTGCATAGGCTGCACCGTCGACATCCAGAACTTGTGCTGGAACTGATCCCGGACACACGCAATATCGATCTGACCAAACGCGAAGCGGATTTGGCCATTCGCCTTGCCCGTCCCCAAACGGGTGGATTGAAAACCTCCGCACGCCGGATCGGACAGCTACAATATGCCGTTTTTGGTCGAGCGGGATTGGAAAGCGATAAATCCAATCGCTCTGACTGGATCATTTACGACGACAGTCAAGCGTCTTTTCCTCAGGCCATCTGGCTGAACACTGCGCTTGGTTTGGGAAAAGATGCGGCCTCTCCACTGCGCGTTGGCAATGCGGAAACCGCAATTGAAGCCATTGCTGCCGGCGTTGGAAAATCCATTCTACCGCGACGGGTGGCCGCGATGGACGCCCGCCTTCGGGAATTGGTGCGCCCCACTGGAACGCCCCCTTTACCAACACGGGATGTCTGGCTTTTGTCACACAGCAGCCAGACAGGCTCTGTCGCCGTGAGTGCCGTCAAGGATTGGCTTGACGACATCCCATGGTCGTAATTAGGCGATCGACACAAGTTCCAAAGCGAACGTCAGGTCTTTGCCAGCCAAGTCGTGGTTCGCGTCCAGCGTGACGGTTTCCTCGTCAAACTGTGCGACTTTCACGGGCAGCACATGCCCATCTGGCGACTGCATTTGCAGCGTCATGCCTTGCTCCAGCGGAATCTCGGCAGGGATCTGCGCGCGCGGCACGTCCTGACGCATTTCTTCGCGGACCGGGCCATAGGCATCGGCACAGGGGATGTTGACGGTTTTCTTTTCGCCAACGGCCATACCTGTCACGCCGTCATCAAAGCCTTTGATGACCTGACCTGATCCAAGGGTGAATTCCAGCGGCTCGCGTCCCTCTGAACTGTCAAAAACGCTCCCGTCGTCCAGAGTGCCCGTGTAGTGAATGCGGATGGTATCGCCCGATTTTGCCGCTGTCATTGTCTTTCCTATCTTTGGTTTCGCCCGCGTCGGTCGGGCACAAGAAGGGCCACCCTACTCTGACGTGGGGTCATTGCCAACCGGGCGATTGACTTTGGGATTTGCGCCTCCAAACTGCACGAGGGCCGTTGCGAAGGAAGAGGTCATGCCAATCACAACTTGCGTTTTTGACGCCTATGGTACGCTGTTTGACGTGGCTGCGGCGGCGCGCATTGCGGCGGGTGAGCCTGGGATGGAAGCCTTGCAAGAGCGCTGGCCCCAGATAGCAAGGGACTGGCGGTTGAAGCAGTTGCAATATTCTTGGCTGCGCGCAATCACCGGGGACCACACTGAATTTTGGCAAGTGACGCAGGACGGGCTGGATTGGGCGCTAGAGGCAGCGGGGCTAACAGACGAAAGCATTCGCGCTCGTCTTTTGCAGCTTTATTGGGAGTTGCCCGCCTACCCCGAGGTACCGCAGATGCTCACCACGCTGAAAGACAAGGGTTTGCAGACAGCGATCCTGTCTAATGGTGACCCTAAGATGCTGGGCGCAGCAATCCAAAGCGCCCAGCTTGGACCGCTTTTGGACGACAGTCTTAGTGTCGAAGAGGTTGGTATCTTCAAACCCGACGCGCGCGTTTATGACATTGTCCTCAAACGGTTCTCCTGCCAGCCAGACGAGGTGCTTTTTGTCTCCTCCAACGGTTGGGATGTTGCGGGTGCCGCGGGGTTTGGTTTTGTCACAACCTGGGTCAATCGCGCACAGGAACCAGTTGATCGCTTGCCACACCGGCCCCATCATCTATTGTCCGACCTCAGCGACATCCCTGCCCTGACGGAGACCTAATGCCCAACTTTAAGACCTCTGACGGATTGACGTTGTATTATTCGGATCAGGGGGACGGCATCCCTGTCTTGTGTCTTGCTGGTCTCAGCCGAAATTCCAGCGATTTCAGCTATATCGATGGGCTGCTTGATGGCGTGCGCCTGATCAAGATGGACTACCGCGGGCGCGGGCGTTCGGACTGGGCGAATGATCACAGCAGCTATAACATTCCGCGCGAAAGCATGGATGCGATCGAATTGATGGATCATCTGGAGATCGAGAAATTTGCCGTGCTTGGAACCTCTCGTGGCGGGCTGTGCGCGATCACCATTGGCGCCCTCACAAAGGACAGGCTGCTGGGGGTTGCGTTCAACGATATCGGCCCCGTGGTTGAGGCGGAAGGACTTGCCTATATCGACGACTACCTTGGTCTCCCGCCGGACTGGGAAACCATTGCCGAGGCCGCGATCAAAAGGCCAAAGACAATGCCCGGCTTTGTGAATGTACCTAAAGCGCGCTGGCGTGAAGAGGCAGAAAAACACTATCGCCAAACCGAAAACGGGCTAGCGCTGAGCTATGACCCCAAGTTGCGCGACGCCATTATGGAAGCAAAGCAGCTTGAAGTGCCCGACCTGTGGCCATTTTTCAAGTCGCTTGAAGATATCCCATTGGCCTTCCTGCACGCGGAAAACTCGAACCTTCTAAGTGCGGAAACCTTTGCGGAACTGGCCGAGGCCTTTCCCGCTGCGATCATGGCAGAAGTCAAAGACCGCGGGCATATCCCCTTCTTGGATGAACCAGAATCGTTGGCTGCGTTGCGCGATTGGATCATGCGCTTACCTAAGGCCTAAGCGCCAAGTCTTGGCAGCAGGCGCCTATCGCACGGTTTGTAAATCACATTGCCTGCATTAGGTTGAGGGTATTGGATTTATGACAAGGTGCCGGATGACCCGTTTCACGATTGCCTCTTTCAACGTCAAAAACCTGATCGGCGCTGACACCGAATACTACCGTTTCCAAAGCTACACGCCCGAGGAATACGCGTGGAAAGTCGATTGGATGGCCGACCAGCTTTTGACGATGGATGCCGATATCGTCGGCTTTCAGGAGATTTTCGAAGAAGCGGCCCTGCGAGATGTCATTGCCGAAGCGGACCGGCGTGGGGCGGAATTGAATGCGTCAGTTCTGCCGGGGCGCGACAAACGTTACCACCGGAAGGCTATTTTCAAGAAACTCGGTTCCAAGGGTTATGCCGATGCCGCCTTGGCCTTTGCGCCGAATATACATGACACGGGCCTGCCCGGAAACCGCCGCCCCGGTGTTGCAATCCTCAGCCGCTATGGCTTTGCTGAAGCACCGGAGATCATTCAGGACTTGGACAGCCCAGTGAACATCCCCTTCCAGCAACTTGGCGGGAATGAGGCAGGAGGGATCACGATATCCACCCTCAGCCGCCCTATCCTGAAAGTGCGCATTCCGGTCGGCGATCAGGTAATCACGCTGTTCAATTGCCACCTCAAATCCAAACTCGGAGAGTTCATCACACCAGAAGGAGCGGACTTCGCGCCAGAGGCCGACTTGACCCACTATGATCCCATTGGCCGCGCCATGGGGGCAATGCGTGCGGCCGTGCGGCGAATGGCTGAGGCTTGGGTGCTGCGTCGAGAGATTGTTGCAGAACTGACGGCAGGCCATCCCGTCATGGTCACGGGCGACTTTAACGATGGCGAGCATGCTGTCAGTTCTGAAATCATTTCGGGCGAGACACCATTTAAGAACTATGCTTGGATGCTGCGCCACGATGCCGAAACGCCAAGAGATCGGTATTCTGAAGAGGAAGACGCACAAATCCGCGCGGATATCCTGAAGCTGCAATTGACGCCTGCCGAAAAATTCTTTGCCCGCAAAAGCCTGCGCGACATGGTTTACACCACGGCCTTTGGCGGCGTGCATGAAAGCATTGATCAGATCTACCTCAGCCGCCATTTCCACCCGGATAATGACAGTCGCATTGGCGAGATGGAGTATTTTAGTGTCTTCAATGACCATTTGACGGATGGCAGTCACCCCGAAGCGCCGTATAACAAGCTCGCGTCCGATCACGGTCAGATCATGGCGCATATGCGAATGAATGAGACAAGCGCCTAGGCAGATATGACTTTTCCCAGCGGAGATATTGTCCTGAACACAGAGGTGTCGGGGCCAAAAATCGGTGCGCCTGTGGTGCTGTTGCATTGTATGGGCGGCGACCTGCGTGTTTGGGACAAGGTGCTGCCGCTGCTGCCAGAAACCAACCATGTGATCCGTGTCGATCTGCGGGGGCACGGCCTGTCGTCCTGCCCGCCTGCGCCCTATTCGATGGGCGGTATGATCCGCGATGTTGAACAGGTTTTAGAGCGCCTTCGGGTGCGCGATGCCGTGGTGGTTGGCATCGGTCTTGGCGGCATGATCGCGCAGGGTTTGGCCGTGAAGCGGCTGGATCAGGTGCGCGGGCTGGTGTTGTGCAACACCGCTGCAAAAATGGGCCATCCGCCGCATTGGCAGGCTATGATTGAAGACATTAAAGCCGGGCGACAGGATGATCTGGCGCAGCGCTTTATGCAGATCTGGTTTCATCGAGCGGCACGCGCGGAAGGCTTGCATCACGACATCCAAAAGACCTTTCAGTCCACGGCGGCCGATGCTCTGATGGGCGCATTTCAGGCGCTGATGGGCAGCGATTTCTACACACCGACCAGCGGCTTGCGCTTGCAAAGCTTGGGCATCTCTGGAGCAGAGGATCGCTTTGTGCCACCGGACCTGATGCGCGAAACCATCGACCTTATTCCCGGCTCAGAATTCGCGCTTTTGCACAAGTCCGGCCACCTGCCCCCTGTTGACCAACCCGATGCCTTTGCAAAGACACTGACGGGTTTCCTAAAACGCATCGGGCACGTCTAAGCCCATTTCACACAGAAAAGAACTGAGACCCCATGGCCGCATCTGTTTTCGACAGCCCCCTTTATGCCAAATCCTTCCCCTGCGGCGACGCCCGTCAGTTGTTTACAGACAGCGCCGCCGTGCGCGCTGTGTTACTGGTGGCGGGAACGGCGGCCAAAGCGCAGGGCGAACTGGGGCTGATCCCGCAAGACAGCGCCTTTTTCATCCACAGAAGCGCGATGGAAGTGCAGATCGACCCGGCTGGCTTGGCGCAAGCGCTGCCTTCCAAAGGGTTCGCACCCGCCGTGCTTGAAGCCTTTGAAAAAGCCATGGAATCGCCGGAGCATGCGAAGTTCATCGGGTTTGAAGTCGATTTGATTGCGCTTGAGGCCATCGCGCTAACACTGCGCTTGCGCCAGTACCTCAGCTATTGTGCGGGCAAGCTAGACGCGCTTCAACCAACTTGTCCAACGGTGGCGACGCGTTTGGACGAGCTCAAAACCGCCAAGGACGTCTGCATCGGTTTCGCATTTCCGGGTGACGCAGACGCACAGGTGGCCCCAGCAGTTGCAGCGGCGCTGAACCTGCCTTTGAAAGATGCCATGCCCTCACCGCTACCCATCCTTCACCTCTGTGCAAACATCAGCGCTGACCTCGCGCAGGATGCCCCGGACCACCCGACGCTCCGGCAGTTAGCGGGGCTGACGCGCGGTCTGTTTGCTGCGACCGAAGACGCACCTAGTTTGATGGAGCCCGTGACATTGCCACAAATCTGCCTCGCGGCGGCATCATCGCTTGAAATCGCAATCGCCAACGGCCAAGCTTAGACAGAGGCCCGTTCTGGCCAAATCCGAAAGGCCCCGATGACGTCTCGCCTGTCCAATACCTTTGTGCTTTTCACCGTGGTGATTGACGCCATGGGCATCGGTTTGATGATGCCGATCATGCCGGACCTGATCCGCGAGATCGAAGGCGGCGACATCGCAGGGGCTGCGATTTGGGGCGGCGTGTTGGCGACAGTCTTTGCGACAATGCTTTTTTTGTTTGGCCCCCTGGTCGGCAGTCTGTCTGACAGGTTTGGCCGTAGGCCGGTCTTGTTGACCGCCTTGATCGCAATGGGTTGTGCCAAGCTGCTGATGGCCCTTGCTGGCACGATCTGGATGCTGCTAGCGGGGCGCATTGTGGCGGGGGTTGCCGCGGCCACGCAATCAACGGCGTCTGCCTATATGGCCGATATTTCCCACCCCGACGAAAAGGCCAAAAACTTTGGTCGCATTGGCGCGGCTTTTGGCGTTGGATTTGTGTTTGGCCCTGCCCTTGGCGGCGCGCTGGCCGAATTTGGCACCCGCGCGCCATTCTACGCTGCTGCCTTCCTTGCGTTTTCCAACGCCCTATTGGGCCTGTTCGTGATGCAGGAAACCGTCGACCAAAGCCGCCGTCGACGCTTTGAATGGCGGCGGGCGAACCCGCTTGGGGCGCTGATTGCCATGTCGCGTCTGAAAGGGTTGAAAGAGCTTTTGTGGGTCTTTTTCCTCTATCAGGTTGCTTTGGCGGTCTACCCGGCAACTTGGTCCTTTTTCACCGCTGAAAGATATGGCTGGTCGCCGCAAACCATCGGCATTTCGCTGGCGTTTTTTGGCCTGACCTATGCGCTTGTGCAGGGCACTTTGGTGCAGCCCTCCATAAAGCAGTTCGGGCATCGGGGTACGGTTATGTTGGGCCTGTTGCTTGAGGTTGGTGTTTTGGTGATCTTGTCGCTGATCACCGTGGGGTGGATCGCGCTTATCTTCACACCGATGGCGGCGGTGGCGGCCATTGGGCACCCCGCCATTCAGGGCATCATGTCACGCAAAATACCCGACGACGCGCAGGGCGAGTTGCAGGGCGTTTTGGCCTCTTTAGGGGCCATTTCGATGATCGTTGCGCCAATCGCAATGACCCGCGTCTTTGCGCATTTCTCTGGCCCCGGCGCGCCAGTTTATTTCCCCGGTGCCGCCTTTTTGCTTGCGGCCGCGCTGATGCTGATCGCGACGGTCGTGTTTTTGCTGCGGCCACGCGGCAACGTCGCGGCACGCTCGAACTAGGGTAATGCTCTCTCGCGCTCTGCGTGCACCCATGCTATGACAGAGAGCGAACAAGACGACGAGACCCCGATGCAGAAAGCAGATATCCCGATCTCCGAAATGGAGCGCAACGCAGAAGCTGCGGCGAGCTACCTTAAGGCGCTGGCCCATGGCGGGCGCTTGATGATCCTCTGCCACCTGTGCAGCGGTGAGAAGTCTGTGGGGGAGCTGGAACAACTGCTGGATATGCGGCAGGCCGCCGTCAGCCAGATGTTGGCGCGTCTGCGCGATCAGGGTTTTGTGACAGCGCGTCGTGACGGCAAAACCATCTATTACACCCTGACCGATGACCGCACGGCCGAGGTGATAGGCATGATGTATCGCCTGTTCTGCGCCCCGTCAGAGGACTGAACGCGCGGCCATGAGGTCCCTTCCAGACGCATTTGAAAATTGGTTCCGCCAAAAGGGCTGGCAGGTTCACGATCATCAATTGCAGATGCTAAAGCGATCCCAGGACTCGGCGCTTTTGTTGATTGCGCCGACCGGTGGCGGAAAAACCCTAGCGGGGTTTCTCCCCACATTGGTGGACTTGGCTGAGAACCCGCACGACGGGCTGCACACGCTCTATGTCTCTCCGCTTAAGGCTTTGGCAGCAGACATCAAACGCAACCTGCGCACGCCGGTCGACGAACTGGGGCTGGACATACGGATTGAGGACCGCACCGGAGACACGTCGAATTTTCGCAAAAAACGCCAACGCGCCGACCCGCCGCATATTCTGCTGACGACGCCCGAAAGCCTTGTGCTGATGACCAGCTATGAGGATGCGGCGCGCACGTTTCGCGGCCTCAAACGCGTGGTCGTCGATGAAATCCACGCCTTGGCGGAAAGCAAGCGCGGTGATCAGCTGATGTTGGCCCTGGCCCGGTTGCAAAGCCTCTGTCCTGATCTGAAACGCGTCGGCTTGTCGGCTACTGTGGACCGCCCAGAAGACATCGCTGCGCTGCTGGCGCGCCATCCAGACCCTTGTGACATTCTGCAGGCAGACCCCGGCCCGGCGCCGGATATTGCCATGTTGGAAACCGAAGAGGCCCCGCCGTGGTCTGGCGGCGGCGCGGCCTATGCGATCCCGGCGGTTCTGGAAACCATCAATCAGCACCGCACCACTTTGATCTTTCATAACACCCGCGCGCAGGCCGAGATTTTCTTTCACAAGCTTTGGTTGGCCAATGATGAAGGGCTCCCTATTGGTATTCACCACGGCAGCCTTGATCGGGAACAGCGCCAAAAGGTCGAAGCGGCCATGGTGCGCGGTGACCTGCGCGCGATTGTCTGCACAGGCAGTCTTGATCTGGGCATCGATTGGGGGGATGTGGATCTGGTGGTGCAGATCGGCGCGCCCAAGAACGTCAAACGTTTGGTGCAGCGGATAGGCCGCGCCAACCACCGCTACAATGCGCCGTCGAAGGCGCTGCTTGTGCCCGCGAACCGTTTTGAGGTGATCGAATGCCAAGCCGCGCTGGATGCGGTGTTGGAGCGAGACCTTGATGGCGACCCGTGCGGCGAGGGGCCATTGGACGTGCTCTGCCAACATATCTTGCTGCGGGCTGCCTCTGGTCCGTTTCTAGCCGATGAACTTTATGCCGAGATGTCTTCCGTTGGCGCGTTCGCTGATCTGACCCGCGCGACTTTTGAGGCCTGCCTCGATTTCTGCGCCACCGGTGGCTATGCGCTGCGCGCCTATGATCAATGGCAGCGCCTTCAGCAGCGTCCCGATGGCGCGTGGCAGCTTCGTGACCCACGCACGGCCGCCAAAATCCGCATGAACGCAGGCACCATACAGGACGCCGACCTCCTGAAAGTGCGCATGAAACGTAGCCGCGGCGGCAAGCCCTTGGGCGAGGTCGAAGAGGCTTTCGCAGCTTCCCTTTTGCCCGGTGACACCTTTCTGATTGGCGGGCAAATCGTGAAATACGAAGGTCTGCGCGAGATGACGGTTGAGGTCAGCAAGGACTCTCGCAAAAAGCCCAGGGTGGCGGTCTTTGGTGGCACAAAATTTTCAACGTCAACGCAACTTTCGCACCGTATCCTGCGCTTGCTACAACAGCCGGAATGGCCGGACCTGCCACAACACACTGTCGATTGGCTGACCTTGCAGCGTCAGGTCTCGCGCCTGCCAGAACCCGGGCGGCTCCTAATTGAGACTTTTCCGCATGACGGGCGGCAGCACCTTTGTGTTTACGGCTTTGCGGGGCGCAACGCCCAGCAAACGCTTGGGTTGCTCCTGACCAAACGCATGGAAGACCTTGGGCTTGCGCCGCTTGGGTTTGTCTCAACCGACTACGCGACCTTGATCTGGGGGCTTGATCCGGTCACCGACGCCGCGCCGCTTTTGGATCGCAACGCGCTGCGGTCGGGGTTGGACGGCTGGCTTGCGGGCAACGCCCTGATGAAACGCACGTTTCGGGGTGTCGCGACTATTGCCGGGCTGATTGAGCGCAATATCAAAGGGCAACGCAAATCCGGGCGTCAGGCGACGTTTTCCAGCGACATCCTGTACGACACATTGCTGAAATATGACCCGGATCATCTGCTGATGAAAATCACGCGCACGCAGGCTATGCGCGGTCTGGTCGATTTCGAACGCATCGACGAGATGTTGGACCGCGTCGGCCCTCGCATTGATTTGCTGGCATTGGATCGGGTGACACCCTTTGCCGCGCCGCTTTTGCTGGAGGTCGGCAAGGTCTATGTCGGCGGCAGCGCCGAAGAGCGTTTGCTGGCCGAAGAAGAAGCTGCTTTGATGGCGGCGGCGGGGCTGACTGACCCCTTGCCTCAGACCACGAATAAGGCCACCAAGAGCGCATGAAATCCGTGGAATTCACACTGGCCGGTGCACAGCTGACGGCGCTTGGGTCTGGCGCGCTTTGGTGGCGCGCGCAAGACCTGTTGTGCGTCTCTGACCTCCACTTAGGAAAATCAGAGCGCATTTTGCGTCGAGGCGGCACTGCCCTGCCCCCCTATGATACGCGCGACACGCTGATCCGCTTGGAACAGGACCTGCGGCTCACCAATGCAAAAACGGTTGTTTGCCTTGGCGACAGCTTTGACGACCTTGCGGTTCTGGACGCCCTGCCCGACAGCGAAAGCGATTGGATCAATCGGTTGCAGGCCGGGCGGCGTTGGGTCTGGATCGAAGGCAACCACGATCCCGGCCCGGTTGACCTGCCGGGCAGCCACCTTGCGGAACTACCATTGCCGCCCCTGACATTTCGGCACATCGCCGAACCCGGACAAAGCGGCGAGATTTCGGGGCACTATCACCCAAAGGTGCTACTCCAGACGCGGCTGCGCGGGATATCCCGCCCGGCCTTTCTGTTTGATTCAGATCGGGTGATCATGCCCGCCTATGGCACCTATACCGGCGGCTTGCGCAGTTCGGATGAGGTGCTGCAAAGCCTCTTGCGCCCAGAGGCGCGGGCCATAGTCACCGGCCAGACACCGCGCATGGTTGCGCTTCCGCGTCCGAAACGGGGCTAAGGTTCATGTCTTCGAGTGTGGATCGGTAGTTGCGGCTGACTGGCACATGGTCGCCGTTCTTTAGGACAACAAAGGCCTTGGACCCTTCTGTCCGCAGCCCCTGCATCGCGGCGCAGGCAACCCAATGAGAGCGATGCACCATTGCGCCCGCCACGTCGTCCATTTCGGCCACCGCGTCCCGCATCCGCATGCGCAGCACATGTTCACCTGTATCGGCCATAACGTGCACAAAGTGGTCATTGGCAGAAAGGCGCAGAACCTCATGATGGTGCCCATCTGGCAGACGGCTGATCAAACGTGGGACCATGGGTTGCTCTGCTGGCGAAGGCACCTGCGGCGCTTGTTCCTCAATCTCAGACTGAACGCTTGATGAGATTGCTTCAGACAGCATGGCCCGGGCAGCGATCACCGCGAAAAAGACAAAACCGACCCAGACAAGCAGGTTGGCAAAGGTCACGGCTTCGGGACGTTCTGGATGGAACAAGCGCGCTAATAGGTAGACATCCGTGGCAATCAGAACGGTCCCGACGATGCCGAATATAAACTTACCCTGCAGGTCATGACGGTCGCCTATGACGATGCGGCACAACGCTTGCGCGACGTAACCTAGGATAATCGATGTGGTTGTGATCGTTGTCCAATAAAAGAAACGTTCCGCCAATGACATTGTTGCGAAGGTTCCAAAGGGACCTGCCAAAGTGCTCCCTGCGGTTGCGATGCACCAAATCGTCAGGGTCAGCTTGGAAAACAGCGTCTTGAAAGTGTCTTTAACAGTTTCCGTCATGTGCCTTGTCGTTCGGTCCTTTCGCATATGGCATCTCATACTCAATTAGGTCTCAATTTGCTATGTCTTATACAACATTGATTTCTACGCGTTTTGGCGGTCCGCGTCGCGGGCCGAGGCCTGAAAAGAAACAAAAAAACGCCGGTGAGGTTCACCGGCGCTTTTAAAAGCAATCTGGGCTGTTGTTTAGGCCGTCAGACCTTCGGGCTCTGCCAAACCATTTGCGCGGCAGCAGGCCGTCACTGTGTTTGCCAGCAGGCAGGCGATGGTCATTGGGCCGACGCCGCCTGGAACCGGGGTGATTGCGCCCGCGCGTTCGGCACAGGACGCGAAGTCAACATCGCCAACCAGTTTGTTCTTGCCGTCGCGTTCGATGCGGTTGATGCCCACGTCGATCACGGTCGCGCCTTCTTTGATCCAGTCGCCCGGCACCATTTCAGGGCGGCCAACAGCGGCGACAACGATATCAGCGCGGCGCACAACCTCTGGCAGGTCCTTGGTGCGGGAATGCGCGATGGTCACGGTGCAGCTGTCACCCAGCAGCAACTGCGCCATGGGCTTGCCCACGATATTGGAACGGCCAATGACAACCGCGTCCATGCCCGAAAGGGAACCGTGGTAGTCGCGCAGCATCATCAAACAGCCCAGCGGCGTGCAAGGCACCATGGATTTCTGACCTGTGCCCAGAAGACCCACGTTGGAAATGTGGAAACCGTCGACGTCCTTTTCAGGCGCGATGGAGTTGATGATCAGGTCTTCGTTCAAATGGCCCGGCAAGGGCAATTGCACCAAAATACCATGCACGTTTGGATCGTTGTTCAACTGATCCACAACCGCCAGCAGGTCCGCCTCGGATGTGGCGGCGTCCAGCTTGTGTTCATAGCTGTTCATGCCCACTTCAACGGTCTGCTTACCCTTGGAGCGCACATAAACCTGAGACGCCGGGTCCTCGCCCACCAGAACGACCGCCAGACCAGGGGTGATGCCGTGTTCTTCTTTCAAGCGCGCCACATGGCCCGCGACCTTTTCGCGAACGGTTGCCGCAAAGGCCTTACCGTCGATGATGTTTGCCGCCATTTTCGTCTCCTGCGATTCTTTTGGGGTCAGCGTCATTTGCGCGCCAGACCAACCTCTTCTCGGTCAATCGACCAATCAATCAACTGTCGCCAAAGCCGTTCGATCAGGTCCGGGTCAAGCCCCGTCGCCTCCGCGGCTTGGCGTGCA
Source organism: Cognatishimia maritima (assembly GCF_900129685.1). GTDB lineage: Bacteria > Pseudomonadota > Alphaproteobacteria > Rhodobacterales > Rhodobacteraceae > Cognatishimia > Cognatishimia maritima. The sequence goes on from NZ_FQWM01000001.1 coordinate 741,868, forward strand.
TTGTGGACCACCTCTTCGACGCGCTCAGGAATGCGGGCTGGCCAGCCATTTCCCTGCTTCAATTCGGTCGCCCGATCTATGAACGCTGCCCTTAAAGTCAAAAGGTCCACAAGCTGCCTGTCCAATGTATCGATCCCTTCGCGGACCTCTGCCATTGTGCTGCATTCTTGTGGGTTTTTTGCGACGCTCATCTTGATCTCCTGCGGCCCGAAAGCTCTCGGACCGCAGTAGCTTTTCTGGTGGCTTAGAACAAGCCTTCGATCTGACCTTCTGCGTTCAGACGGATCGATTCCGACGCAGGAACACGTGGCAGACCTGGCATGGTCATGATCTCACCGCAGACAACCACGATGAAGCCTGCACCGGCGGAAAGGCGGACTTCACGCACTGGAACAGAGTGGCCAGTCGGCGCACCGCGCAGGTTTGGATCGGTGGAGAAGCTGTATTGGGTTTTCGCCATACAGACTGGCAGGTTGCCGTAGCCAGCTTCTTCCCATTCTTTCAGCTGATTGCGGATCTTCTTGTCGGCCAGAACCTCGTCGGCGCGGTAGATGCGCTTGGCGATGGTTTCGACTTTCTCAAAGAGCGGCATATCGTCTGGATAGATCGGCGCGAAAGATGCCGCGCCGGAATCCGCCAGTTCCACAACTTTTTCCGCCAGAGGTGCAGAACCTTCAGAGCCCAGCTCCCAGTGGCGGGACAGAATGGCTTCGACACCGTGTGTTGCACAGTAGTCTTTAACAGCTTGTACTTCTGCATCTGTGTCTGTCACGAAGTGGTTGATCGCAACCACAACAGGCACGCCGAAGGACTTCACGTTTTCGATGTGGCGACCAAGGTTCGCGCAACCGTTTTTCACGGCATCAACGTTTTCTGCACCCAAGTCAGCTTTGGCAATGCCACCGTTCATCTTCATCGCGCGTACAGTCGCAACCAGAACAACCGCGGATGGTGCGATGCCTGCTTTGCGGCATTTGATGTTCATGAACTTCTCGGCACCAAGGTCAGCACCAAAGCCCGCTTCGGTCACAACGTAGTCTGCCACTTTCAACGCAGTCTTTGTCGCGATGACAGAGTTACAGCCGTGCGCGATGTTCGCGAATGGGCCGCCGTGTACGAAGGCTGGGTTGTTTTCCAGAGTTTGCACCAAGTTTGGCTGCATCGCGTCTTTCAGCAGAACGGTCATAGCGCCTTCGGCTTTGATGTCGCGGCAGTAAACCGGGGTTTTGTCGCGGCGGTAGGCAACGATGATGTCGCCCAGACGCTTTTCAAGGTCTTGCAAATCGTTTGCCAGGCAAAGGATCGCCATAACTTCGGACGCCACAGTGATGTCAAAGCCGGTTTCGCGTGGGAAGCCGTTGGATACGCCGCCAAGGGAGGCTGTGATCTGACGCAAGGCGCGGTCGTTCATGTCGACCACACGACGCCATGCAACGCGGCGGATGTCGATTTCCTGCTCGTTGCCCCAGTAGATGTGGTTGTCGATCATCGCAGACAGAAGTGAGTGCGCAGAGGTGATCGCGTGGAAGTCACCTGTGAAGTGCAGGTTCATCTCTTCCATTGGCACAACCTGTGCCATGCCGCCCCCGGCTGCGCCGCCCTTCATGCCGAAGTTCGGGCCGAGGGACGCTTCGCGAATACAGATCATCGCGTTTTTGCCGATGCGGTTCAAACCGTCACCCAGACCAACAGTGGTGGTGGTCTTACCTTCACCCGCAGGCGTTGGGTTGATCGCGGTCACGAGGATCAGCTTGCCATCTTCTTTGTCTTTAACAGAGTTGATGAAGTCTTGGCTGACCTTCGCCTTGTCGTGGCCGTAGGGCAGCAGGTCATCATTTGAGATGCCGATCTTTGCGCCGATCTCTTGGATCGGCAGCTTGTTTGCCTCGCGGGCAATTTCAATGTCAGATTTATAGGCCATAACCGCATTACTCCTTCGGTGCGCCGAAACTTAGCCAAGGATTACCCTGCGATTCCACCCGACCTAGTCGCAAATCCGACATTTCGCGCTGAACTTGCGTCTCCGATAATCTCCGATGACGCGCATTGGAAACTTCTGGAAAGCCAATGAGCGCTGGAAAATCCTTAAATGAGAAAACCCCGGCGCAGGATGTCGCCGGGGTCTTGGAAGTGTCGCTTTTTACGCATCAGGAGGTTGGTTCAGGTTCCATCCCACCATCAGATTTTCCGCGAGGCTTGGTTTTTGGGATCGCGGTCAAAGACGGTTTGTCCTCTTTTTCCGGCGCACCGTCGTCATCGTCACCCGCCTGCGGAGGTTCGCCACGCATAACGCGTTTGATCTCTTCTCCGGTGAGGGTTTCATATTCCAACAGCCCCTGCGCAAGGCGTTCCCATTCGTCCTTGTGATCCGTCAAAATCTGCACCGCACGTTCGTATCCAGTTTGGATGAAGCGCTTCACTTCTTCTTCGATCAGGACTTTGGTGTCCGCTGAAACCGAGAACCCACCGGTGTTGCCCTGATATCCCTCGTGGGCCTCGGCGTAGTCGATATTGCCGACTTTGTCCGACATGCCCCAACGCATCACCATCGCGCGCGCCAATTGGCTGGCTTGTTGGATGTCACCGGCTGGGCCGTTTGACACGTGGTCTTCGCCATATTTAAGGATTTCCGCAGCTTTGCCAGCCATGGTCATCGCGAGCTTTTGTTCGCACTCATCACGGTGCCAGTTCAGACGGTCCATTTCAGGCAGCGAAACAACCATACCCAAGGCACCACCGCGTGGAATGATTGTGGCCTTATAGACCGGATCACATTCTGGCAGCTTCAAGCCAACCACAGCGTGGCCCGCCTCGTGGTAAGCCGTCTTTTCCTTCTGGTCCTGCGTCAGCACCATAGAGCGACGTTCGGCCCCCATCATCACCTTGTCTTTGGCGGATTCAAAATCCTCCATCGTGACAAACCGGCGTCCCACGCGGGCGGCCATCAGCGCGGCCTCGTTCACAAGGTTCGCAAGGTCAGCACCAGAGAAGCCCGGCGTGCCGCGCGCGATAATGCGCAGGTCAACATCTGGCCCCAACGGTGTCTTGCGTGCGTGCACGGCGAGGATTTTCTCGCGGCCTTTGATGTCAGGGTTGCCAACCGTCACATTGCGATCAAAGCGGCCCGGACGCAGCAGCGCTGGGTCGAGCACGTCTTTACGGTTGGTGGCCGCAAGGATGATCACACCTTCGTTGGCTTCAAAGCCGTCCATCTCAACCAGCAATTGGTTCAGCGTTTGCTCACGTTCGTCGTTGCCACCGCCGTAGCCTGCACCACGGTGACGACCGACGGCGTCGATTTCATCGATAAAGACGATACAAGGCGCGTTCTTTTTGGCTTGTTCGAACATGTCGCGGACACGGGACGCACCCACACCAACAAACATTTCAACAAAGTCAGAACCAGAAATTGTGAAGAACGGCACACCTGCTTCGCCCGCAATGGCACGCGCCAGCAAGGTTTTACCAGTCCCCGGAGGGCCCACCAGCAGCGCACCCTTCGGGATTTTGCCGCCGAGGCGAGAGAACTTCTGCGGGTTGCGCAGGAATTCGACAATCTCTTCCAGCTCTTCCTTGGCTTCATCGATGCCGGCCACGTCATCAAAAGTCACGCGGCCATGCTTTTCGGTCAGCATCTTGGCTTTGGATTTGCCAAAGCCCATCGCGCCGCCTTTGCCGCCGCCCTGCATGCGGTTCATAAAGTAGATCCACACACCGATCAGCAGCAGGAAGGGCAGAAGGGACAGGATAAAGGCCTGTAGGCCAGACTGTTCCTGTGATTTCGCCTGAACGTTCACGTCGTTTGCCAACAGAAGGTCAGTCACACGCGCATCCTCAGGGGCGATGGTGACATAGTCATTGCCATCTGATCCACGATAGATCACCTGCTCTCCGTCCAAGGTCACATTGGTGACGGTGCCATCTTCGACGGCAGTTACGAAGTCAGAATATGGAATATCGCGGTTCTGTAGTGCGCTGTTGTTGCCGCTGAACAGATTGAACAGAGCCAAAATCAGCACAATGAGCACAACCCAAAATGCTATATTGCGTGCGTTGCCCAAGGCAAGTCTCCTCAAAGTCAATTGCAGCCGGTCCTAGCACAGCTGTCATCTGTGATAAATAGACATCAATCCGGCAGGTTCAATGCGATAATGGCCACCAGTCAAAAGCAGTCCATGAAATCTGGCGATTTCAGTTTGACCTGCCAATGTTCTGAACGGTCTGCAAGCGGCGCGGCGATCAATGTGTCGCCTTTCCAAACGCTGGGCGTCGCCATCAAGGACTTGCGCGGCAAATCCGATTCCCGCCAGTTCTCCAGCCCGGCAAGGCTTGGCTCACCCAAAGCGCGCACCTGCATGCCCATCTCCCACGGGCCTTGCAGAACCCAGCGATCCCAGCCGGGGGAATGTTCGACCAGATCCCGCACGGCATTATATTCGCGTGTTAAGCGGATGCGCGTTTTTGTGACGGTCACAAGGCAACCGCCCAACGCATAGTTTCGCGTCGCTTCGATCGCCTGATCAAGTTCCTGCAAGGACGACCGGCGCGGGGCGTACTCCGCTTGCGACACCCAATTGATGGCCGCCACCAACAAGCGTCTGCGTAGCTCATGCGGGGCCTCTAGATATATGTCCCGAGAGATCAGCAAGTCACCGTGGAACTGGATGGCGCCGCGTTCTGCAAGGGCTGTTGTGTCCCGCTCCAGCACATCGCGCGCATCGCGCAGATTGCGTGCTACGCGGGCAAGGCTTTGCGGCGTGATGCCCAGACCTTCGAGGTGCTCTAGCGTGCGACGCGCACGCACGCGCTGGAACATCTCGTTTTCATTACTGGGGTCTTCGCGCCAGTTGCGACGGTGTCGGGTCAGGAAGGCGCGCAGGTCTTCGCGTGACACAGTCAGTAAGGGGCGCAGAAACAACAGGCCGTCGCGGGAAAAGCGGCTGTCCATTTCGGCCAACCCATCGACACCCGCTTCACGACCCAGTCGGATCAGGAAATTTTCGGCAACGTCATCTTGGGTATGGCCCAACAGAACCGCATGCAATTTACGCCGCTTGGCCCATTCCAGCAACAAGCCATAGCGCGCACGGCGGGCATTGTCTTGCAGGTTGCCCTCGCCTTTCCAGCCGCGCCAGCGGGCGGTCGCGTGACGAATGTTTTGGCCCGCGCAGGCTTTTTGAACGAACTCCGCCTCACTCGCAGAACCGCTGCGTAGCCCGTGGTCAACAGTAATGGCCTCTACCGTGTAGCGTTCGCCAAGCGCTGCCGCGAGATAAAGCAGCGCCATGGAATCACCGCCGCCGGAAACAGCCACGCCAATCCGAGTGGCACCGGCGCGTTTTACTTCGGTCTTGAGAATCGTAAGCAGGTCATTGTCTGACCGTTCTAGCTGCATCCCAGGCTCTGCATTTGGCTCTGCGCCTCAAAGGCAAATTCATGCCCCGGATGGCGGAGGCCAACTTCGTTCAGGGTCACGCAGGCCTCGTTGGTTTGCCCCAGCAGGCCCAATGCGCGGCCCAAACGGTAAAGCGCTTCGGGCGCGACGGCGTCCTGCGGATAGCCTGAATAGCTTTCCAGATAGGCCCGCGCGGCGTCGGGTTGATTGCCAAGCCCCTCCAGCGCTTCCCCACGGCGCAACAGCGCCTCGGCTTCAAGCGGGCTGCCGGGATAGGACAGCGTGAAGGACGCGAATTGATCCGCTGCTGCTTGGAAATCCTGCGCTTCAAGCGCCGCAATCGCACGCTGGAAATCGGCCTCTTCGCCCACGGCGAGTTCACTGCCGGGTGTCTCTGGAGTTGGGTTCACCGGTGCAGGCAGTTCGCCAAAGTCGCCGCCCAAGGTGGTGGTCTTGCCCAACTGGCTGACGTCGCCGCCTTCCAGTTCGACCAGACGAAACTCAAGATCGCCGATCCGGTTGGTGCCATCGCGCACGATCTCTTCGATGCGGAATTCCAGTTGCTCGGTTTTGCCGGTCAACCTTTGCACTTCACTTTCGATGGCATCCAGCCGTTCTAGGACGGACCCGCCCGACACGCCCACCTGCGGTGTGCCTGTCGTCGACAGTTCCCGTCTGAGGCGCTGCACCTCGACATAAAGCACCGAAAGCTGCTGGCGGATGTCCGCCAGCGTTTCATTGGACTGCGCGGCCACCGCAATCGGCGAGAGGCTGCCCATCAAAGCAACAACAAGTGCTATTGCCCGCATATTAAGGCTCCTTAGCTCAGTAGGCCTGCAGAAATCACCGTCACCGCGCGGCGGTTCTGGGTATAGCAGGCTTCGGCGGAACAGATCTCAATCGGGCGTTCTTTGCCATATGTGATGGTTTTCAAACGATTGCTGGCGATGCCTTGGCTGACAAGGAATTCCTTGACCGCATTGGCGCGGCGCGCACCAAGGGCAAGGTTATATTCACGGGTGCCCTGCTCATCGGCGTGTCCTTCGATCACAGCCATGTAGTCCGAATTTGTGATCAGCCAGTTGGCCTGTGCGGTCAAAACGGCGCGGCCTTGATCTGTCAGCGTGGACTGATCCACGGCAAAGAGCACGCGGTCACCAATGGTCTGCTGGAAATAGGCCGGGCTGCGCGGGTCGCTTGCGCTGCCGGGCTGGAAGTCTCCCGCCGCTGCGCCAGAGCCACCACCGCCAAACAGGCCGCCACCCGCCGCATTGGGATTGGTGCAGGCGCTGACGGCCAAAAAGGCCAGAAGAAGGGCAGATTTTCCTAGATGTTTTTTCACGATAATGCTCCCGACGATGTCGCCTCTAATATGTTCTTTGTGTTGGTCTTAACATAGGTGACGACGGATTGATATTCACTGTTGCAGCGGTGACCAGCTGGGGTCCGACCCCCCGCCCTGCGTGCGCACAGGCTTGAGGTTGCGGCCGGAAACATCGACCGAATAAAGCGATGCCGCCCCATTGGCCCCCTGCGTTTCCCGCGTGAACATGATCACACGGCCATTGGGGGCCCATGTTGGGCCTTCATCAAGGAAACTGGCGGTCAGCAGGCGCTCCTCAGAGCCATCGGTGCGCATGACACCAATGTGGAAACGCCCTTTGTTCTGCTTGGTAAAGGCAATCAGGTCGCCGCGCGGGCTCCAGACCGGGGTGCCATAGCGCCCTTGGCCAAAGCTGATGCGCTGCGCCTCGCCTCCGGTCGCTGACATCACGTACAGCTGCTGCGTGCCCGACCGGTCGCTTTCAAACACAATCTTTGTGCCATCCGGGCTGAAACTTGGCGCTGTCTCAATCGACGGGGCAGAGGTTAACCGAGTGCGGGTGCCAGTGGCGATTTCCATGCGGTAGATATCGGTATTGCCGCCATCGGTGATCGAATAGACCACAGACCGGCCATCTGGCGAAAAGCGTGGTGCGAAGCTCATGTCGCCAGACTGCGCTTCAAGAACACGGCGCGTCACCGAGCCGATGTCCAAGATGAACACACGCGGGAAGCCCGTTTCATACGACGTATAAAGCACCCGGTCGCCCGAGGGTGAAAACCGCGGTGCCAGCACGATGCTGTTACTGTCTGTCAGGAACTTCAGGTTCGCGCCGTCATAATCCATAATCGCCAGACGTTTCTTGCGGTCATCTTTGGGGCCGGTTTCCGACACATAGACCACGCGGCTGTCAAAATAACCGCTTTCGCCGGTGATGCGGCTATAGACGGCATCGGCCACCTTATGCGCCATCCGCCGCCAGCCTTCCTGCGTGCCACGGAAGCGCAGCCCATTGCCCAACTCCTGCCCGGCAAAGACGTCATAGACGCGGAACTTCACCGCGATATTGCCCGACGCATCGACGCTGACAGCCCCCGAGATCAGCGCCTGCGCGTTGATGGCTTTCCAGTCGGCGAATTGCACGGGGGACTCAAAGTTCGTAATCGAGCTGATAAAAGCGTCTTTGGAAATCTCACGAAACAGGCCGGTGCCTGAAAGATCTGCCGCCACAACCCGCGCGATATCACGCGCAAGCTGACCAGCGCCGGCGCTTTCTGCAACAAAGTCCGGTACTGCATAGGGCAAGGGTTCGATCACGCCATCGGTGATTTCAATCCGCAAGGGGCCGCTTTGGGCCACCGCCAATGTCGGAGCCAAAGACAGGCTGGTCAGCACCAGCGTTAGGGCCAGGACTAGGTTTTTCATCTGCGCCTCATTTTTTCTGGATTAAACGTGATTTCCACGTTTCGCCAATGATCATATTTCTCTATCGGCAACTTATAGCCACCTTCTTGGCAACGCAAAATCGCGCGTCGCGCCGCCTCATAAGCTGCGCGGGCTGCATTTTCATCGCCGCCACTCGCCCCGAGCTGCTTCAGAGAGCCGCCTACCACCCTTCCGTCACGATCAAGTGACATGCCAACGGTCACGATGACATTCGCGGCTTGGCTGCCGACATCCACGGTCCAGCATTCCTGCACGGAAATACGCAGCGCGTCCTTTTCGCCCTGCGTCATGGGCGGGCCTGACGGAGCTGCAGGCGTCTCGGCTTGTGCCTCTGCCAGTGCATCGGCAATGCTGTCGCTGCTGGCTGTACGGGGTACTTCGGCTGTCGGCTGTGTTGGAGACGGTCGCTCTGTCGGTGTCGGACGGTTCGGGCGCGCTTTGGGGCGCACGGAGCTTGTGACTGCACCGGTTTTCGGCTCGGTCGGAATTTCGGGCGCCGCCTCCTGCCGTGCAGTTTCTTCGCGCGTTTCAACCACTTCGGTTTCGGTCTCGGCTTCTGCGGTTGGGGCCTGATCCACGTCAGCAATCCGCACATCCGGCTGCGGTGTCGGAACGGCCTCTGGCGCGACGCGTGTTACAGGGGCTGCGTTTGGACGGACAGAGGTTTCCGGCGCGGCCTCAGGCGGCGCGGGTGGTGTGATCTCTGGCACGGTTTCGGCGACATCAACCGGCGGCGTGATTGGCGCGGGCGTTTCAGGGTCGGCCTCAGTGTCAGGTGTTTCGGCGACCTCGGGCGCGTTTTGCTCTGGAGTCGGATCAGAATCGATCACGATGGCAGGCGGCGCATCAGAAATTTCGGGGGCAACAGGCACTTCGACCTCATTGGCCGCACTTGGAGGTCGCTCCGAGGTGAATAGCGCGTCGAACTGTTCGCTGGTGATAATGTCAACGCCAGTCACCACCGGCGGCTCTGGTTCAGAGCTGAACACGCCACCAAACAACGCGTAGCCAATGAGCAGCGCATGTGCCCCACCCGAGATATAATGACCAATGTTCAAGCGACTGTCCAAACGACCTGACCTCAGCCGTCGCCGCCATCAAGCGTCGGTCCGCCAATATCCGTGACCAGCCCAATGTCGGAAAACCCGCCCGCATTCAGCGCGCCCATGATCTGCACCACCGTTTCATAGGGGATGCTGCCATCCGCCCTCAAATAGACCCGGTCCGAGGATCGCTCCACCGCAATCGCGCGCAGCTTAGGCACAAGATCGGCCACAGCGGTTTCTGTGGTTTGAATAAGTACAGCCCCCTCTGCCGTGATTGTCACCGTCAAAGGTTCTTCCTGTTCCCCCGGCAATGGATTGGCAGCGGTTTTGGGCAATTCGACCGGTACACCGACCGTCAGCAAGGGGGCTGCCACCATAAAGATGATCAGAAGCACCAACATCACGTCCACAAATGGCGTGACGTTGATTTCCGCCATCGGCTGGCTGCGCGTCCGGCGGCTGCGGCGCCCCCGGCCCTGTTTCTTGATGACACCCGCGCCCATCGATCAGCTGTCCAACTGGCGGCTTAGGATTGTGCCGAATTCATCTGCAAAGGCTTCGTAGCCTGCCAGAATGCGATCACTATCCGCGCTAAGCTTGTTGTAGAAAATCACTGCCGGGATGGCAGCCAAAAGGCCCAACCCCGTGGCCAAAAGCGCCTCGGCAATGCCCGGCGCAACCACGGCGAGGTTGGTGTTCTGCTGTTCTGCGATTTCGATAAAGGCATTCATAATGCCCCAAACGGTCCCGAAAAGACCGACAAAGGGCGCGGTGGAGCCGATGGTTGCCAGTACCGGCAGACCCTTCTGCAATTCCTCGGCTTCTTTGGCGACAGCAACATCCATCGAGCGATCAATCCGGCTGGTGGCATTGGCGATCAAGCCGCCGTCTTGGCGATGACTGCGCCGCCATTCCATCATGCCCGCCGCGAATATCCGTGCGGACCGGCCCGAAGGTTCGGCCCCGATCTCATCAAACAGACCATCCAGCGGCTCTCCAGACCAGAACGCCCGGTCAAACTGCGCCGCTTCGCGACGTGCCGCGCGGTAGGCGATGATTTTCTGAATAATGACCGACCATGACCAGAAGGACGCGATGACCAGCACCACCATCACAAGTTTCACGGTTAACGTGGCGCGCGCGAACAACGCCCACATCGAGAAATCGACTGCTGCTTCCATATGCCTGCTCGTATCTGACGGCCTTTCCCGGCCCCTTTTGTCAGAAAACTAGCGTGTTTCGAAACGGAAAGCCAATGAAACAGGGGCTTTCACGGAAAATTGCCTGCTTTAATGCAGCATTAAGCGAATATTCGCCGGAAGCCGCACCGGCTGACCTGTTTCATTGATGCAAACCAAGGTGACAATGGCCTGAAACAGAAGTTCGCTGTCGCGTTTGACGATCTGTTCCATCACCAAACGCGCACCCGTGACCGTCACAGGACGAGTCTCGACAATCAGTTCTTCGTCAAAATGCGCCGGAGCAAGGTAATCCGCCTCTACCCGACGCACGGCAAACACCAATCCGTCGCTTTCCTTCAATTCCGCCTGATTGATCCCCTTGCCACGCACCCAATCGCTGCGCGCTCGTTCGATGTATTTCAGGTAGTTCGCATAAAACACGATGCCCGCCATATCAGTGTCTTCGTAATAGACGCGGATTGGAAAGTTATGTTGCATCGTGGCCTGCCCTCTTTTTTTGGTCACAGACGGCTACGAAACCTGCGGTTAAAATTCAACAAACGCGCAGATTACCCCTGCAGACGTGCAAAGATGCGGTAGGCATGACTCGGATCAACCGCAGAGGGCGGCATCATGCGATCATAGGCCGCCGCGATAATGCCTGCCACATCCGGCCGCAGGATTGTTGCGCCCGTCTCGGGCAGTTTTGCCAAAGGTGAAGACGCTGCAAATGCACGATCTCCCCACATCAGGATCACTTGAACCGCCTGCCCAAGCGCCAATGTCTCGGCTGGCAGCTTCTGCAATTCGGATTCCATCTTGAGAAACACGAAGGCCGCGCGGATGGCGCCATCCTTTTCGAACCGGAACACGCGGTATTGATTGGCCCCGGCCGCATCCAGCTTCGCGACAAGATCACCCAACCCCGGGATCAAGCGATCCAAATCGGGCACCTCTAACAGCTCCGCCCAATCCCGAAAGAAAAAGAACATGAGGTTACTGCCCAGCTCCGGGTCTGTTTCCGCCATCTGATGCCCTGCCAAGGTCACAACAGCCTCAAGCGCGCCTTTGACCGTGGCAAGCGTCTCGTCCGCCACGCCAAACACAATCGGCGCGATGGGCCGCCCCCAACGTGCGAAGACATAACGACCATCCGCGCGCGTAAAAAACTCTTGAATGGCTTCAGGTGTTGTGACGCTCATATTGAACCCGAGTGCTGCAATTTCAAACGCGCCCTAAATGCCGCCTGACCTTTCAAACAGCAACCCCCGCATTCACCTTTGCAAAAATACTCCCGCCGGAGGCATCCGGCAGATCATTCAAACAAATCGCTCTGATTTTTGCGCGGATCAGGGGCTGCCAGCCCCAAATGCTGCCAAGCTTTTCGCGCCAACATACGCCCACGCGGAGTGCGCTGGATCAGACCTTGTTGCAACAGGAAGGGTTCAATGACTTCTTCGATGGCATCCCGACTTTCACTGAGCGCAGCAGAGATGGTCTCCACCCCAACCGGACCACCGGCATAGTTTTCGGCAATGAATGTCAAATAGCGACGGTCAGCCCCATCAAGACCCAGATGATCCACGCCCAATCGGGTCAGAGCACCGTCAGCGAGTTTTTTGGTGATGACCCCGTCGCCTTCGATCAGCGCAAAATCCACCACCCGGCGCAACAAACGACCTGCAATTCGGGGCGTCCCCCGCGAGCGCCGCGCAATTTCGCGCGCGCCGCCTTCTTCCTGCGCAACGCCCAACTTGCGGGCATTCCGCGTCACGATCTCATTCAACTCATTTTCCGTATAGAACTGCAGCCGCGTCGGAATCCCGAAACGGTCCCGCAAAGGCGTGGTCAGCAATCCCAAACGTGTCGTGGCCCCGACAAGCGTGAAGGGTTGCAGTTCAATTCGAACCGTGCGTGCAGCGGGGCCTTCGCCGATCACAAGGTCCAGTTCAAAATCCTCCATCGCGGGATAAAGGATTTCTTCGACAACCGGGTTTAGGCGGTGAATTTCGTCGATAAACAGCACATCGCGCGCTTCGAGGTTGGTGAGGATCGCTGCCAAATCCCCAGCCTTGGCCAGCACAGGACCAGAGGTCATACGAAAGTTCACCCCCAACTCGCGCGCCATGATTTGTGCAAGCGTGGTTTTCCCCAAGCCAGGAGGACCATGAAACAGCGTGTGATCCATGGCCTCGCCGCGCTGTTTTGCAGACTCGATAAAGACGCGCAGATTGGCACGGGCTTCGGCCTGACCAATGAACTCACCAAGGCCCTGCGGGCGCAGGGCGCGGTCGGCATCCTCGGGGCGCGGTTCCGGTCGGAGGGTCGGATCAGGGCTTTCCATCGATTATCCCTTCGGCGCGAGCAAGCGCAGAGCCGCGCGGATCAGGCCCGCAGTGTCCAGATCAGGATCTGTACCCGAAGCTTCAGCGACGGCAGCGGCGGCATCGCCCGGCCCATAACCGAGATTAGAGAGCGCAGATAGTGCCTCTGCCTGAGCTGCGATACCCTGCCCCTTCGCTGCAGACGCTTTGGGTGCAGACGCCGGCACAACCGGCACCTCCTCAAGCACGTCCTCTGATGCCGGCGCGTCGCCTTGGGCCGCAGCAAGCGATCCGCCCAAAGCCATGACAGCGGGGGCTTTGTCTTTCAATTCATGCACCACACGCTGCGCGGTCTTGGGACCAATACCTTTGGCAGCTTTAATGGCGTTGATATCGCCCAAGGCGATCGCCCGCCCGACGCCTTCTGGTCCAAGCGTGCCAAGGATCGCCAGGGAGGCCTTTGCCCCAATGCCCTGCACCGAAATCAACAGGCGATGCCATTCTTTTTCAAGTAAGGTGGTAAAGCCAAAAAGCTGCAAAATGTCTTCGCGCACCAGCATCTCTGTAAACAGGGCGACAACCTCTCCGTTGCCCGGCAGTTCCATCAGGGTACGGTCAGAGCAATAAACGATATAGCCGACACCCCGCACATCGATCAGCACGTGGTCGGTTGCCCGGTACTCAATGCGGCCTGTGATTTTCCCGATCATGCGCTAGCTTTCTTCAGGGCGGCTTCCCAGCTGCTGCTGGCGCGCGCGTAATGGGCGTGGCACATGGCGATGGCTAAGGCATCTGCCGCGTCGGCCCCCGCGATTTTCACACCGGGCAGTTGCAGTTTCACCATATGCTCAATCTGGTGCTTTTCAGCGTGGCCCACACCCACGATTGTCTTCTTGACCTTGTTGGGCGCATATTCCCCGATCACCAAACCCGCCTGCGCGGGCACCAGCAGCGCGATCCCGCGCGCTTGACCAAGTTTCAGGGTGGCAACACCGTCTTTGTTCACGAAAGTTTGTTCGATGGCGGCATGGTCGGGTTGGAACCGGTGCACCACATCGGTCAGCTGTTCATGCAAAGACAAAAGCCGCACCGCGAGGTCGCTTCCGACCGAATGACATATCCCGTTGGCCACATGGCTAATACGGCTGCCTGCAACATCGATGATCCCCCATCCCATGTTGCGCAAGCCTGGATCAATCCCCAATACACGCATATCTGCTCCTGCCTTTGCGGCCTTTTGCAAGCCCTAGCACAAAACAAGAACGTTCGCCAAGCGACTTCGCAACTTGGGCCGCAGCACAATACGGGTTCGGTGCAAATTTGCGTCATGCAGAGAGCGCAAGCACAAAACCCAGCCTTCGCGGGACGATCATAGGATTTGCACAACTTTCGCCCTAAACGCCCAAAATTAAGGCATGCAAAAAACGCAGGGCGGGCATGAAATCTTGTCGATTGTGGCGCGCGGTCAGTCCTCCTAAATGCAGGTCAAGACACCGACCATGACCAAATAGAAGGATTATCGATATGGCCGCATTTGAAACCACTCGTGTGCACCAAGCTTCCGCTGGCCAATTTGGCCAGTTCTTCTCTGCACTCATCTCCAACGTCATCAGCTGGTACGAAGTGCGCAAAACTCGCGCTGCTCTGTCCAAACTGTCTGACCGTGAGCTGGAAGACATCGGTCTGCTGCGCCGCGACATTCATTCCATCACCTAAGCCTTAGGCAAAAGGTGATTGATCAGCGTCAAAGCTGATCGCAACAAAAAAGCCGCGATACCCCTCGCGGCTTTTTTGCAATCTACATACGGGTTCAGCGCTGAACAAATACGCGTCATTGCGCCATTCACCCGCGTCACTTGTTACATACTCGTTAATATACCAATGCAGCTCTAAGAAATTGTGGCAGTGCCTTTCGGCAAACGCATCACAGCATATCGCGCAGGTGTGCCGCGACCAGAACCGAGACCGGATCAGGCTGCATCGTCCAGGCACCAATGGCAGAGACTGTCGTTTCGGACTGGTGCAGCTTATCGAGCTTGGCGGCATAAACGCCATCGCCCAGCTGGGCCATCAAGGCCCCTTTTAGGCCAAAAAACCCAACGAGTAGGACCATCAAGCCAGTGTAAGGCACACCCCGCTTTTCGCGGTAGCCGCGGACAATCACGTAGCCGTCGTTGTCAACAAATGCGGAGCGGGTGCGTCTGAGAGACGTCTTGCGCTTTGCGTTCAGTCGACGCAGGCGCAGTGAGAATTCATCACGTGGATCAGCCATGGCAGCACACTTCGTTTGGCCCCCACCAAACAAGGCTACATTGCCCCTAAATTGTGGCAAAAATTGGGCAAACATGCGCAATTTTCACAAAAGCGCCTCATTCCAACCGTGTTTGAGGCCTAATTCCGCGCAAGGGAGCAAAAAAGGCGGCCCATGGCCGCCTTGTGGTTTTCTCAAACTGATGATTCGCCTTAGCGGCGCTGCAACGTCAGCGTTGTCCAATCCCCGATTTCTTCGCGCGTATGGACCGCAAAGCCATTTGCGTCATAAGCCGCAACAACTTCATCTGCCTGCTCATTCAAGATGCCTGACAGAATGGCGTAGCCGCCTGTCGCGATGTTTGCGCCCATCTCTGGAGCGAG
This sequence comes from Cognatishimia maritima, assembly GCF_900129685.1. Taxonomy (GTDB): domain Bacteria; phylum Pseudomonadota; class Alphaproteobacteria; order Rhodobacterales; family Rhodobacteraceae; genus Cognatishimia; species Cognatishimia maritima. Next base: position 757,218 of record NZ_FQWM01000001.1, read on the forward strand.
GCCTATAAGCGGAGCTTTTAGGATATTGGCAAAGACCAGATCATAGGGCGCTTTGGCTGCGAGATCAGGATGGCTGAACCCTGCGGCTTCAAGACAGATCACGCGCCCGGTCAGATAATTGGCTTTCACGTTGGCCTCTGCCACATCGACAGCCACCTCATCAATATCGCTCGCCAAAACAGGGTTCGGCCAGATTCGCGCAGCCGCCATGCCAAGAACCGCTGTCCCGCATCCGATGTCCGCCACGTTCTGACCTACAAATCCTTCGTTCGCCAGCCGGTCCAAGGCCTTCAGGCAGCCCAAAGTCGTCCCGTGATGCCCGGTGCCAAAGGCCATCGCAGCCTCAATCAACAGGGGTTCGCAATTTTCTGGCACCTGATCCGCATCATGGCCGCCGTAGACAAAAAAGCGCCCCGCCTGAACGGGCGAGAGTTCTCGTTTGACATGCGCAACCCAGTCTGTTTCGGGCAGTTCAGAAACGGCAAAAGGCTTGATGTCAAAGGCCGCTTCCAGCAACGCCAAAGACGCTGCATCTGGTTCCTCGGTGAAATAGGCGCCGACTTCCCAAAGCCCAGACCCATCTTCGATCTCAAAGACGCCGACACCCGTTGGTTCCGGGTCAAGATTCTCCATCGCGGTGCCAAGCCGGTCTGCTTGGTCTTTGCCATTTACGGTGGTCAGGGCGGTGAAGGTCGGCATCTGTAGATCCTTGTTATAGGTTCCTGCGGCCTATGCGGGGGCCGCCCAAAGGTCAAGCGTCGAGATCATTCCGCCGGGATTGGCACAACGCTTTGCAGACGTGTTTCATTGCCCTTGTAGGGATGCCGCGGGATCAAAAGTGCCAGAAGGAAAGAGACCATCGCCATCGCGGCCGCGGCCGCAAAAACCGCCTCTGGAGAGTGCAACCACATGATCCCCAACAGGACGGGCAAGAACACCGCTGCAATATGATTGATGGTAAAGGCGACCGCCGCCGTCGGCGCGATGTCTTCTGGGTCGGCGATTTTTTGGAAATAGGTTTTCAGCGCCAGCGCCATTGAGAACAACAGGTGGTCCACAACATAGAGCACCATGGCCAGCATCACACCCCAGCCAAAATAGTAGATGCCACCATAGGCAAGAAAGACAACGACCAGTCCAAAATACTCAAACAGCAGCGTGCGCTGTTCGCCAAAGCGGCTGACGACCCCGCCGATCAGGGGGCCAAACAGCATGTTGGCGACCAAGTTGATCAGATAAAGGCTTGTCAGTTCATGCACATCAAAGCCGAATTTCTCGACCATCATAAAGCCCGCAAAGACCACAAAAATTTGACGCCGTGCCCCCGCCATGAACTGGAGCGCATAGTAAAGCCAATAGCGCTTTTTCAGCACCATCCTTTTGACCTGTGGCGTCGCGCTTTCAAATTGCGGATATGCCAGCAAAGCGACAACAGCAATTATCAGCGTCGCACCGCCAGACAACAGAAAGACCTTGTTGAAGCTGAGCCCAAAAGTCTCCCATGTCATAATCAACGCCACGTAGACGACCAAAGTCGCGGCCGAACCCATCGCCGTCAGCCAACCCAGCACCTTTGGCGCGTGCTTTTTGTCGAGCCATTGCAATTGTAGGCTTTGATTGACGGTCTCGTAGTAGTGAAACCCGATCGAACTTAGCAACGTGATCATCATTATGCCGCCAAGCGTCGGGAACCACGCGGTGACGGCTGTTGCAGCGCCCAGCAGGGCCAGTGACAATAGGCCCAAGATTTGCTCTCGGATAAAAATGATAAGGAAGATGACCCCAACAGCAAGGAATCCGGGGATCTCACGCACCGTGTGCAAAAGGCCGATGTCAGCCCCGTCAAATGCGGCGACTTCGATGACGAAATTATTGAGCAGCGCAAGCCAAGTTGAAAATGCCACAGGCATGCCCGCCGCCATCAAAAACAGCAGGACAATTGGCTGTCGCCACCAAGGCAAATGCCTCGTGTCTCCTAGGTTGATCCTTTTCATCATGCGCCCTCTTTACGCATCATTCTGGGGCTTGGCGAGAGGATAGAACGCGCAATTCTGCACAGATTGGTCTGCAAATCTGCCTTGTGCTGAGATCAGTAAAACGACTGGGGATCGATATCGACGGCCAGACGTATGTCTCCTTTGATTTGGAACTGCCCAATCCATTTCGCGACAGCGGCTTGAAGCGGCGCGGCTTTGTCCGCTTTGACCAAAAGCCGAACGCGATGACGCCCCCTAATCCGAGCAATCGGCGCGGGCGCTGGCCCGTAGACCTGCGCCCCGATCTGGCGCAGCGCACCATCATTGCGCGCCAGTGCGTTGCCAAGATCAAAGACCTGCCCCACGTCTGTGGACGACAGGATGATCCCCGCCATACGCCCATATGGCGGCACACCGGCATGGCGGCGCTCATTGGCTTCGGCTTGCCAAAAAGCGTCTTCATCGCCTGCCAAGATGGCGCGGATCACAGGGTGGTCTGGCTGATGGGATTGTAACAGGGCCACGCCCTTGCGTTCTGATCGCCCAGCGCGACCTGCAACCTGCCGGATCAATTGGAACGTCCGCTCTGCCGCCCGTAGGTCTGACCCCTGCAACCCAAGGTCGGCATCTATCACCCCCACCAACGTCAGCAGTGGAAAGTTGTGCCCTTTTGCCACCAATTGCGTGCCGATAATGACATCCGCTGCCCCATCCGCGATGGCCTTGATGCCTTCTTTCAACGCGCGTGCCGATCCGAAGAGGTCCGACGACAAAACCGCCAGCCGGGCCTCGGGGAAAGCGGCCTTGGCCTCTTCGGCCAAACGTTCCACACCCGGCCCGACGGCGGCAAGTTTGCCTTCGACCTCACAACTGGGGCAGGCTTCGGGCATAGGTTTGCTTTCGCCACATTGGTGGCAGAGCAACCGCTTGAGAAAACGGTGTTCAACCATGCGCGCATCGCAATTGTCGCAGCCAATCTGATGGCCACATGCCCGGCAGATCGTGACCGGTGCATAGCCACGGCGGTTGATGAACAAAAGCGACTGTTCGCCCTTGGCGATCCGCGCTTCGACCTCAGACCGCAGACTTGGCGAAATCCAAGTGCCTGATGGCAGGTCCTCCACCCGCATATCGATCGCCCGCATCTCTGGCATCACCGCAGGACCATAGCGCGACGTCAGCTCGATCCGATGATACTTTCCGGCATCTGCATTGGCCCAGCTTTCAAGGCTTGGGGTGGCAGAGGCCAAAACCACGCTTGCCCCCACAAGACTGGCGCGCAGCACGGCCATGTCGCGCGCATTATAAAGCACGCCATCATCTTGCTTATATGATGTGTCATGTTCCTCATCGACGACAATCAGGCCGAGGTTCTGAAACGGCAGGAATAAGGCCGAGCGTGCGCCAATCACAATCTGCGCACCACCCTGCCCGACCATTTTCCAAATGCGCCGCCGTTCGGTCATCGTCACGCCTGAGTGCCATTCTGCCGGTTTTGCGCCAAACCGCGCTTCGACACGGTCCAAAAACTCGGCCGTCAGGGCAATTTCCGGCAAAAGGACAAGCGCCTGTCTTCCGACGCGTAGACATTCGGCGATGGCCTCAAGGTAAACTTCGGTTTTGCCCGACCCTGTGACACCGCGCAAAAGGGTCGTGCCATAGGCCTCGCGCCGGATTTCCGCCACCATATGGGCGGCGGCCTCGGCTTGGTCGGGCGTCAGGGTTTTCGCGCCATAGTCCGGGTCCATGCGCGCAAAGGGCAGATCGCGCGGCGTGTTTTCCTCGACCACAGCGCCCAATTTCACAAGGCCCTTAACGACGGATGAGGTCACCCCCGCCATATCCGACAGTTCTTTCAGCGTGAAAGACAAGCCGCCATAATCCCGCAGGGTTTCCAAGACGCGCGTGCGGGCGTCTGTCTTGCGATCAGGTTCCACATCCCCCAAACGGTAGACCTTTTGCATTGACGGCGGATTTGACAAGCCTGGTGCACGGGTCGCCAGCCGCAGCATATTAGGCATGGAGGTCAGCGTATATTGCGAGGCCCGCTCCAAGAAAGACCGCATCTCCCCCCGCATCGGTGCCACGTCCAGAACCTTTATGACAGAGCGCACCTTTGCCGGGTCCCAATCTCCACGACCCTTGCCCCAAACCACACCCAAAACTTTGCGCGGTCCCAATGGCACTTCGACAAACGCGCCCAACCAACACCCGCCCACCGGCGCTTTGTAATCCAAAACGCGATCCAGCGGCTGCGTGGTCAGCACCCCGACCAGGGCACCTTCGTCAAAGAAATCTGTCTGCTCCAAATTCACCATCCAAAGGGGTTCCAGCACCTCTTACTATGAGGTAAACGAGAGCCAATTGAAGGCCAACCCATCAAAGGACCTGCCCTATGAAATTCTTCGTTGATACCGCTGAAATCGACGCCATTGCTGAACTGAACGATCTGGGCATGGTGGACGGTGTGACCACAAACCCATCGCTGATCAAGAAATCTGGCCGTGACATTATCGAAGTCACCAAGGAAATCTGTGATCTGGTCGACGGTCCGGTTTCTGCCGAGGTCACCGCAACAGACGCTGAAACCATGATTGCCGAAGGCCGCAAGCTGGTTGAGATCGCCGAAAATATCGCCGTCAAAGTGCCATTGACTTGGGACGGCCTAAAAGCCTGCAAAGCGCTGTCAGATGACGGTCACATGGTCAACGTAACGCTGTGTTTCTCGGCCAATCAGGCGCTTTTGGCGGCCAAAGCGGGCGCGACGTTCATTTCCCCGTTTATTGGGCGTTTGGATGATATCAACCTGGATGGCATGGACTTGATCGCGGACATCCGCGACATCTATGACAACTACGGCTTCGAAACCCAGATCCTTGCGGCTTCCATTCGTTCCGTAAACCACGTTCTGGAAAGCGCGCGCATTGGCGCAGACGTGATGACAGCGCCGCCTGCTGTGATCAAATCCATGATCAACCACCCGCTGACTGACAAAGGCCTGGATGCCTTCCTGAAAGACATCGCTGCAGCGGATATCAAAATCCTCTAAGCAACGGCCTTCACCTTTGCAAAAATACTCTGGGGTGAATGCGCATCGCGCAGAGGGGCAAGGCCCCTCCCCCAACCCGCGCAATTAACCGCGCCTTTGCCAAAAAAATGCAGAAATCCTGGGCACCTTCTGCTAAGGTCCCAGAAAATAAAATTGGCACGAGCATGACCAAACAAGCACAGATCGAAGAGACCCTTCGGGAGAAAATCATTTCCACGCCGGAACTGATCCTGGATGACCAAGACTTGATGACCGCGTTGATCGCGGCAAATGAAAAGGCCATGGGCGGCAATATCGTCGACCTGCGTGGCATCGCCATGGATCGGCTTGAGGCGCGGTTGGACCGGTTGGAAGACACCCACCGCAGCGTGATCGCGGCGGCCTATGAAAACCTGGCAGGCACCAATCAGGTGCATCGCGCCATCCTACGTATGATGGACCCGTTGGAGTTCGAAACCTTCCTCAAGGACCTAGATGGCGAAGTCGCTGACATTTTGCGTGTCGATGCGGTACGGCTGGTGCTGGAAACCGAACAGACCGAAGACGACCCGAGCGTCCGCAAACTTGGCGCGGTGCTGTCGGTGGCGGAGCCCGGTTTTGTCGAGGCTTACCTGACATTCGGGCGCAATGTGCCTGCGCGGCAAGTAACTCTGCGCCAGATTGAATCAGGCGCGCATGAAATCTTTGGCGACAAAGCGCCTTATGTTCGGTCTGAAGCCTGTCTGAAGCTTGACCTTGGCAAGGGCCGGCTGCCCGGCATGCTGGTCATGGGCGCCGAAGACCCGCACCACTTCACGCCGCAACAGGGTACAGACCTTTTGTCGTTCTTCGGTGGCGTCTTTGAACGCGCGATGCGGCGCTGGCTCTCGTGATATCGGCCGCCGCAGCCAATGCCCGCGATAAGTGGCTGGAGGCTGAAAAGGCCCTGAAAGGCGCGTCGGAAAACACGCTGAACGCCTATTTCATTGATGTTACTGAATTCCTTGCATTTATTTCCTCCTATCAGGGCGACCAACAGGGCATCGCGCCCCTGTCACGCCTGACAATCCGGGACATGCGGGCCTGGATGGCAGAGATGCGCAAGGGCGATCTTTCTGCCCGCTCGTTGGCGCGGAAACTTTCTGCCGTCAAAAGCTTCTTCCGCTGGCTTGCGGAACGCGAAGGCTTTGATCCAACCGCAGTGCTATCGACCCGCGCGCCGAAGTTTCAGAAAAAACTCCCCCGTCCCTTGGCGCCAGAGGCTGCGCAGGCCGTGATTGACACGGTTGAGTTGCAGTCGCGACATGCTTGGGTCGGGGCACGCGACACGGCGGTTGTCACGCTGCTTTATGGCTGCGGCCTACGCATTTCCGAAGCATTGGGACTTGATCGGCGTGACGCGCCGCTGCCCGAGGTGCTGCGCATTCTGGGCAAAGGCGGCAAAGAGCGGCTGGTTCCCGTTCTGCCTGCCGCGCAGGAGGCCGTTGACGAATACTTGCGGCAATGCCCCTACGCTCTGGCTGAGGATGGTCCCTTGTTTATTGGGGTTCGTGGACGGCGGTTGAGCGCGCGACAAATTCAGGCCGTGATGCAAAATGTACGCATGCAGCTGGGTCTACCGGCGACGGCCACCCCGCACGCGATGCGCCACAGCTTTGCAACACACCTGCTAGAGGCGAGCGGCGACCTGCGGTCTATTCAGGAACTTTTGGGGCATGCGTCTTTGTCGACTACGCAGGCCTACACCGCTGTCGACACGGCGCGGCTGATGGATGTCTATCAGAAGGCACACCCCAAAGCCTGAGGCGATTCCCCCTGAAGGCCCCGGCATGCAGCCTTTGTTTGGCTGAGGGTCATCACGATTTGGGCAGCGCGTTGCAACGACTGTTTCAATTTGTGAGCGACGCATAAAAAATAATCACGCCAATTGTCGCCATGAATCGCAGGCTTCTCAGGTTGGGAACGAAAGCCGCACCTTGGCAGTTGATCCTTTAAACCCGCGTTCCACGCCCACCCGAATATCCCAAATAAGCGCAAAGAAATATGCCATTCGCGCACTAAGTCTCAGAATTCGCCGGACATGGATTGCGTGAACGTAAACCGACCGTTCGCTGCGTTAAAGCCATCCAAAGAGATTTCAGCGCACCGTGATCGGGAACACGATTTATTGAGCATCTCTGGCAAATCACAAGATGTGCCACAGATTAATATAGAAAGATCAGAGTTTTTCGTGTACCCTGAGGGTATAAACATCGACCGAAAAGCATAATGGCTTCAATAACTTCCCGGAAATTCGGGTGGTGAAACCGGTCGGCCCAAAGTGGCAACATCGAGCTAACTCTGAACAATCTCGCAGTCTGCGGTTGCCACAAATGTTCGGCACCACTGACCTACGCAGGCTGCATTGACACCATAACCCGAGGAGGACTCCGGGCTTAACTCGTAATCAGAGGGGAATTCACATGAAGGATATCGTCGAGCTTTTTGCGGAACAGTACTCCGGCGCACGCGATGAAGAGATGCCTTTGCAGGACTATTTGCTGGCTTGTCGCGATGACCCGGGCATGTACGCGAATGTCGCAGAGCGCATGCTGACTGCGATTGGCGAGGAACAGCTTGTTGATACCTCCAAGGATTCCCGATTGGGTCCCATTTTCCAAAACCGGACCATCAAACAATACGCGGCCTTCAAAGATTTCTACGGGATGGAAGACACGATTGAACGGATCGTGGGTTACTTCCGCTACGCTGCGCAGGGTTTGGAAGAACGCAAGCAGATCCTCTACCTTTTGGGGCCTGTAGGCGGCGGCAAATCTTCACTTGCAGAACGCCTGAAACGGTTGGTCGAAGAGCAACCTGTCTATGTGCTTAAGGCTGGCGATACGCTTTCCCCGATCTTTGAAAGCCCGCTGGGCCTGTTTGACCCTCTGAAAATGGGCGACCTGCTGGCAGAGGAATACGGGATCGCCAAACACCGGCTGCCCGGCCTGATGTCCCCATGGGCCGTGCGTCGGTTGGATGAGTTTGGCGGCGATATCTCCAAATTCTCGGTTCAGAAAATCTACCCATCTCGTTTGCGCCGTATCGCCGTTGCCAAGGTGGAACCGGGCGATGAGAACAATCAGGACATTTCGACCCTTGTGGGTAAGGTCGATATTCGGATGCTGGAACACTTCAGTCAGGACAACCCAGATGCCTATAGCTTCTCTGGCGGGTTGAACCGCGCGAACCAAGGTATTCTTGAGTTTGTTGAGATGTTCAAAGCCCCGATCAAGATGTTGCACCCGCTGCTGACGGCGACGCAAGAAGGCAACTATATGGGCACGGAAAGCTTTGGCGCGATCCCGTTTAGTGGCTTGATCCTTGCCCATTCGAACGAAAGCGAATGGCAGCAGTTCAAGAACAACAAAAACAACGAAGCCTTCATTGACCGCGTCAGCATCGTCAAAGTGCCCTATTGTTTGCGGGTCAGCGATGAGGCGCAAATCTACCATAAACTGTTGGAGAACTCAGAACTCAGCGAAGCACCCTGCGCACCTGAGACGCTGAAAATCCTGTCTCGATTTGCGGTCCTCAGCCGGTTGAAACCGCATGAGAATTCAAACCTTTACAGCAAGATGCGTGTCTATGACGGTGAGAGTCTGAAAGACACGGACCCGAAGGCAAAAACCGTTCAGGAATATCAGGACACGGCAGGCGTGGACGAAGGCATGAACGGCATCTCAACTCGTTTTGCTTTTAAGGTGCTGTCAAACGTCTTCAACTACGACACGCAAGAGGTTGCCGCTGATCCGGTGCACCTGATGTATATCCTTGAGCAGATGATCAAGCGCGAGCAGTTCCCGAAAGAGACCGAGGCGCAGTATCTGGAATTCATCAAAACCGAACTTGCGCCGCGCTATGAGGAATTCATCGGTAATGAAATCCAGAAAGCCTACCTAGAAAGCTACACGGAATACGGACAGAACGTCTTTGATCGCTACATCGCCTATGCGGACGCGTGGATCGAAGAGCAGGACTATAAAGACACCGACACCGGCCAGCTTTACAACCGCGAGATTTTGGATGCCGAACTGTCCAAGATCGAAAAGCCCGTCGGCATCGCGAACCCCAAGGACTTCCGCAACGAGGTTGTGAAATTTGCGCTGCGTCACCGGGCCAACACCGGTCAGAACCCTCCGTGGAACTCTTACGAGAAACTGCGCGATGTGATCGAGAAGCACATGTTCAGTCAGGTCGAAGAACTGCTGCCTGTCATCAGCTTTGGCAGCAAGAAAGACAGCGACACGGAAAGCAAACACATGGAATTTGTCCAGCGGATGAAGACCCATGGCTACACAGAGCGGCAGGTCCGTCGCCTTGTTGAATGGTACATGCGTGTGAACAAAGCGGGGTGATCGCGGACAATGCATCATTTCATCGACAGACGCGCCAACCCCAAGGGCAAAAGCCTCGGAAATCGGCAACGGTTTCTAAGGCGTGCGCGTGAAAACATCAAGAAGATGGTCGACAAATCCGTGCGGGACAAATCTGTTACGGGTGCCGATCAAGCCGATGGTGAGAAGGTCACAATCCCCGCAAAGGGCATCAAAGAGCCGTTCTTTGCCAATTCTCCCAAAGGCGGGTTTCGCCAGCATGTCTTGCCGGGCAACAAAGAATTTGTCGTCGGCGACACGATCCCCCGCCCCAAAGGTGGCGCGGGCGGAACGGGAAAAAAGGGATCAGAGGATGGCGAAGGCGAAGACGGGTTCTCCTTTACGCTGACCCGCGATGAATACCTTGAGATATTGTTTGAGGGTCTGGAACTCCCTGACTTGGTGAAGAAAAACACGGTTGAGACAGAAACCGTCGGCACGCGCCGTGCCGGGCTGACGACGGCCGGGACGCCAAACAATCTGAACCTTGTGCGCACCATGCGTAACTCTTTGGGGCGGCGCATTGCGCTACAACGCCCGTCTTCCTTGGCGTTCAAAGCGCTGCAGGACGAATTGGCAAGCCTTGAGAGCATCGAAGACGAAAGCGAGGATCACACAGCCCGCATTATGGAGTTGAAGGAAAAGCTGGCAATTATGGATCGCCGCCGCAAACTTGTCGGATATATTGACCCGATTGACCTGCGCTTTGACACGACCGTGCCTGAAAAAATCCGCAGCTCTCGGGCGGTGGTTTTTTGTTTGATGGACGTCTCAGGCTCTATGCAGGAACGCGAAAAGGACCTCGCGAAACGCTTTTTCATGCTGCTGCATCTGTTTCTGGAACGCGCCTATGAGCACACGGAAATTGTGTTCATTCGCCACACGCACCAAGCGCAGGAAGTGGACGAAGACACGTTTTTCTATGCACGTGAAACCGGCGGCACGATTGTCAGCACCGCTTTGACCAAAATGCGCGAAATCATTGATGAGCGATATCCGACAGATGAGTGGAACATCTATGGCGCGCAGGCCTCTGACGGGGAGAACTTTGGCAACGACAGCGTGAAATGCAAAGACCTGCTGTTTGATGCGCTGATCCCGGTTTGCCAGTATTACGCCTATGTCGAAATCGTGGGTGAGAACGACGAAAAGCTGCTGAACAACCGCGAAGAAGGGGCTGACCTGTGGCAGAACCTGCGCGAAGTCGATCAGACTTTCCCACAGTTTGAAATGCGTCGTGTGGCGGAGCCGGGGCACATTTACCCGATCTTCCGCGATCTTTTTGCTGCGAATAAGGAGAAGGCCGTATGAGCAAACTCTTATTTGATGGTCCGGAATGGACGTTTGAGTTGCTCTCTAAGGCCCATGACGCAATCGAAGAAATTGCAATCGAGGATTTGGGCTTAGACGTTTACCCAAATCAGATTGAGATCATCAGCTCCGAGCAGATGCTGGACGCCTATAGCGCGGTCGGCATGCCGTTGATGTATCAGCATTGGTCCTATGGCAAACGCTTTGCCCGCGACGAGGCACTGTACCGCACCGGGCGTCAGGGGTTGGCCTATGAAATCGTCATCAACTCGAACCCCTGCATCAGCTACAATATGGAAGAAAACACCATGGCGATGCAGACCTTGGTGATGGCGCATGCGGCCTTTGGGCATAACCATTTCTTCAAGAAAAATTACCTCTTCCAGCAATGGACGGATGCGGCGGGCATTCACGACTATTTGGCCTTTGCCAAAAATTTCGTCGCCAATTGCGAAGAGCGCTATGGCATTGATGCGGTTGAGGAAATCCTTGATGCGGCCCATGCCCTGCAAAGCCAGGGGGTCTTTCGCTATGGGCGCCCTCCCCGCCCGAGCAAAGAAGAACTTCAGGCGATGCAGCGGCAGCGGGATGGTTATGAAAGCCAACAGAGCGTGTTGGAGCTTTGGGCAGACAACACCCGCCGAGCGCGTAGCGATGACCCCTCTGGCGAGGACATCGGTTTGTCAGAGCGTCGTGGTAAGATGAACCTGCCGCAAGAGAACCTGCTTTATTTCTTGGAAAAACATAGCCCGATCTTGCAAAGCTGGCAGCGCGAGTTGCTGCGGATTGTGCGCTATATCGCTCAATATATGTACCCGCAGAAACAGACCAAAGTGATGAACGAGGGCTGTGCGACTTTCACCCATTACTACATCATCAATCGGCTGCTGGAAAAAGGTCTGATCAGCCAAGGCGCCTATATGGAAATGATGCACAGCCACACCAATGTGGTGCTGCAGCCGGAATACGATGATCCACGCTACGGCGGGCTGAACCCCTATGCGCTTGGCTTTGCGATGATGCAGGATATCAGGCGCATCTGCGAAGAGCCGACCGACGAAGACCGGGAGTGGTTCCCAGAGATCGCGGGCAATCCCGACTGGAAGACTGTGATGCGAGATGCCTGGGCAAACTACCGGGATGAAAGTTTCATCCTGCAGTTCCTGTCGCCCCACCTTATTCGCAAGTTCAAACTGTTCATGCTGTCTGACGACGCGAAACAGCCCAATCTGGTGGTCAGCAATATCCACAACCGGCAGGGCTATCGCAATATCCGCTCGGCTTTGGCGCGATCTTATGATCTAGCCTATCTGGAGCCGGACATTCAGGTCGAGGATGCCGATCTGTCAGGCGATCGGGAATTGAAGCTGACCCATGTGGTCAGAAACGGCATCAACCTTGATCCAGCCAACCGTGATGAGGTGCTGAGACACCTGCGTCGTCTATGGGGCTATGACGTCAGTATTACCGCCCGCGACAGCGGCAGCGGGGCGAGGATTTCACATGCATCAACCGCAGCATAGCTAAAGGAGGCGCGATGGCGGCTAGAACGGGATATCAGTTGAAGCAGTTACGAATTTGGCCACGACCTTTTTTTCACCGGCCTTGTCAAATTCAATCACGAGTTTATCACCCTCGATTTCCATGATTTCACCATAGCCAAACTTCTGGTGAAACACGCGGTCCCCCACCGAATAGCTTGAGACCGCTTCGAGATCGATAATGGTGTTTTTGCTTTCCTTCGGTTGGCTTAGCCCCCGTTGCCCTGCCCGATCTTGCATCCGTTTCCAACCCGGCGAGTTATAGGTATTGGCCGATTGCACCCGGTCCTGAATGCCACTGCCGAAATCCCCCGCCGCACCGCTATGACCGCCACCGTAGATACCGGGTGCCGTCAGCACCTCGACATCTTCTTCCGAGAGTTCATCAATAAATCGGCTTGGCATCTGCGATTGCCATTGCCCAAAGACGCGCCGGTTCCCCGCAAAGCTGATCGTACAGACCTCTTCGGCGCGGGTGATGCCCACATAGGCCAAGCGCCGTTCTTCTTCGAGGCCCTTAAGCCCGCTTTCATCCATTGACCGTTGCGAGGGGAACAGGCCGTCTTCCCAGCCCGGAAGGAACACAACCGGGAATTCCAAACCTTTGGCCGCGTGCAGCGTCATGATGGAAATCTTGGCGTCCGCGTCGTCGCTTTCATTGTCCATGACAAGGCTAACGTGCTCCAGAAAACCCTGCAGGTTGTCGAAATTGGCCAATTGCCCGACAAGCTCCTTGAGGTTTTCAAGCCGTCCCGGAGCCTCGGGTGTTTTGTCGTTTTGCCACATCGAAGTGTAGCCTGATTCATCAAGGATGATCTCGGCGAGTTCCGTGTGGGGCATGTTGTCCCCAGCCGGTGCAAAGCGCGTTGCCGATTGTGTTGTGCCTTCGTCGATGACTTCATCGTCATTCAGTGGTATTTCCACCTCGCGCTGGATGCCAAGGCCACGCCAGCGGTCGATGCCGTCGATCAGAATGCGCAGTTCCTTGGCCCCCTTGCCACCGATCCCTTTGCTGTCGAGCAGTAGCCGCGCACCTTCGACCAACGACACACCATTTTCACGCGCAGCCGTTTGGATTTTCTGTACGGCCACATTGCCCAACCCACGTTTCGGGGTGTTCACAATGCGCTCAAAGGCAAGGTCATCCTCGGGGCTGGTGACCACGCGAAAATAAGCCATGGCATCGCGGATTTCCATCCGCTCATAAAAGCGCGGGCCGCCGATGACGCGGTATGGCAGGCCAATGGTGAGAAAGCGATCTTCGAACGCGCGCATTTGGTGGGAGGCGCGGACGAGGATGGCCATATCTTCCAAACCGTAAGGCTTCATGCCGCGCGTGCCGGTTTGCAGCGCTTCGACTTCTTCGCCGATCCAACGCGCTTCGACCTCGCCGTCCCAATGGCCGATCAGACGAACCTTTTCGCCCTCTTCCTGCTGGGTCCAAAGCGTTTTGCCCAACCGGTTTTCATTGCCGGAAATCACCGAGGACGCGGCGGCGAGGATATGGGGGGTTGAGCGATAGTTCTGTTCCAGCCGCACCACATGCGCGCCGGGGAAATCTTTTTCGAACTTCAGGATATTGCCCACTTCTGCCCCACGCCAGCCGTAGATCGACTGGTCATCATCGCCGACGCAGCAGATGTTTTTGTGTTCTTTTGCCAAAAGGCGCAGCCAAAGGTACTGGGCGACGTTGGTATCTTGGTATTCGTCCACAAGGATGTAGCGGAACCAACGTTGGTATTGCTGCAGAATGTCCGGGTAGTTTTGGAAGATGACCACAACGTGCAGCAAGAGGTCGCCGAAATCGACGGCATTCAACTCACGCAGGCGGGTTTGGTACTGTGCATAGAGTTCCCCGCCCCGATTGTTAAACGCCCCCGCATCTGCGGCGGGCAAACGTTCCGGCGTCAGGGCTTTGTTTTTCCAAGCATCAATGAGTGAAGCCAGTTGGCGCGGCGGCCAGCGCTTTTCATCGATATTGGCCGCTTGGATCAATTGCTTCAAAAGCCTGACCTGATCATCGGTGTCCAAAATGGTGAAATTAGATTTCAACCCAACCAGTTCCGCATGACGGCGCAGCAGTTTTACGCAGATCGAGTGGAACGTCCCAAGCCAAGGCATCCCCTCAACCGTTTGACCCAACATCCGACCCACGCGATTTTTCATCTCACGTGCGGCTTTATTGGTAAAGGTCACGGCCAGAATTTCGTTGGGGCGCGCGCGGCTTGTGTTCAGCAGGTGCACAATCCGAGACGTCAGCGCCTTGGTTTTCCCAGTGCCCGCCCCGGCCAGCATCAGAACCGGTCCATCCAGCCTCTCAACCGCTTCGCGTTGGGCTGGGTTCAATTCGTCCAGATAAGGCGACGGGCGCGCTGCCATTGCGCGGGCCGCCAAAGAAGCCCCTTCAAAGGCATCGAATTCATCAAAACTGCTCATGCGCAGACATTACAGCGAACGCGCAGCTAGGAAAAGCCATGTTCTGGTCTTGTTCTCAGCAACAGGTATGAAATCTTTTGCGATCGGGCTCAGATGTCGGGAAACCTAGGCGCAGGGTCGATTTGGACACCTTGCGGGACTGCACTGCCAATAGATTTTGAGGGGAACGCAGCTTGATCAACGCAGAGTCATGCGCTTTAGATTGTTCACAAGCCGCTTGCCCGAGAAGGCGCACGGAAACCCGTGGAAAGTGAGTTGACATTTAAGTCAGCATAGCTGCCTTAATTTTTGACGCCGCGCCGCAGAAAATTGCAAAAATTCGGAATTTATTTCGCCGATGACGTTTTTTGGGTAGCAAACCGGACAAAATACCTGACTATCCGTGCAAATTCCGTACTCCTTGGTATTGATTCAGCGTGTTTTCGCGGTTTAACCAAGGCACACAAACGCGCTTACTCTGGAAAGGCCCCATTCTGATGGCAGACTTCAAGAAAATTCTGGTTGCAAACCGAGGCGAGATTGCGATCCGCGTGATGCGCGCGGCGAACGAAATGGGAAAGCAAACCGTCGCGGTCTATGCCGAGGAAGACAAGCTAAGCCTGCACCGCTTTAAAGCGGACGAAGCCTATCGCATTGGCAAGGGCATGGGGCCGGTGGCCGCTTACCTGAGTATTGACGAAATCATCCGCGTCGCCCGCGAGTGCGGCGCAGATGCGATCCACCCCGGCTACGGCCTTTTGTCAGAGAACCCTGATTTCGTCGATGCCTGCGCATCGAACGGCATCACCTTCATCGGCCCAAAAGCAGAGACGATGCGTGCCCTAGGCGACAAAGCATCGGCCCGCAAGGTAGCGATTGAAGCAGGTGTGCCCGTCATCCCAGCGACCGAGGTGCTGGGCGATGACATGAAGGCCATCAAGAAAGAAGCGGCTGAGATTGGCTACCCGTTGATGCTGAAAGCGTCTTGGGGCGGCGGCGGTCGCGGCATGCGTCCGATCATGGACGAAAGCGAAGTCGAAGAGAAAGTTCTGGAAGGTCGCCGCGAAGCGGAAGCCGCCTTTGGCAATGGCGAGGGTTACCTCGAAAAAATGATCACCCGCGCGCGCCACGTTGAGGTGCAAATCCTCGGCGACAAGCACGGCGGCATGTATCACCTGTTTGAACGGGATTGTTCCGTTCAGCGCCGCAACCAGAAAGTGGTTGAACGCGCGCCTGCCCCCTACCTGACCGAAGAACAGCGCGCCGAAATCTGCGAGCTGGGCTACAAGATCTGTAAGCACGTGAACTATGAATGTGCGGGCACGGTCGAATTCCTGATGGATATGGAAAGCGGCAATTTCTACTTCATCGAGGTGAACCCCCGCGTTCAGGTGGAACACACTGTGACCGAAGAGGTCACCGGCATTGACATCGTGCAATCACAAATCCTGATTGCCGAGGGCAAAACCATCGCCGAGGCAACCGGCAAAGCCAGCCAAGAAGACATTTTCCTGAACGGACACGCTCTACAGACACGTGTGACGACCGAAGACCCGCTGAACAACTTCATCCCGGACTATGGCCGCATCACTGCCTATCGTTCGGCGACCGGCATGGGCATCCGCCTGGATGGCGGCACCGCTTACGCTGGCGGCGTGATCACGCGTTACTACGACTCGTTGTTGACCAAGGTTACCGCCTGGGCACCGACGCCAGAGAAAGCCATCAAACGTATGGACCGCGCGCTGCGTGAATTCCGTATTCGCGGCGTTTCGACCAATATTGCGTTTGTGGAAAACCTGCTGAAGCACCCGACCTTCCTTGATTATTCCTACACCACGAAGTTCATCGACAACACGCCAGAGCTCTTCAACTTCAAAAAGCGCCGTGACCGCGGCACCAAGGTTCTGACCTATATCGCGGATATTACCGTGAACGGGCACCCGGAAACCGAAGGCCGTGCTGCGCCTGCGGCGGACCTGAAAATCCCTGTCCCACCGGCGAAAAAAGCAGAGCCAGCCTATGGCACGCGCAATCTTCTGGAACAAAAGGGACCGAAGGCAGTCGCTGACTGGATGAAGCAACAGAAACAGTTGCTGCTGACCGACACCACCATGCGCGATGGTCACCAGTCTTTGTTGGCTACGCGCATGCGCTCGATTGATATGCTGCGTGTCGCGCCAACCTATGCCGCGAACATGCCGCAGCTTTTCTCGATGGAGTGCTGGGGCGGCGCCACCTTTGACGTGGCCTATCGCTTCTTGCAGGAGTGCCCGTGGCAGCGCCTGCGCGACCTGCGCGCAGCCATGCCAAACCTGATGACGCAGATGTTGCTGCGTGCGTCCAACGGCGTTGGCTACACGAACTACCCTGACAACGTTGTGCAATCTTTTGTGGCCGAAGCCGCCAAGGGCATCGACGTCTTCCGCGTGTTTGACAGCCTGAACTGGGTCGAAAACATGCGCGTCGCGATGGATGCTGTCATCGAGGCCAACAAGGTCTGCGAAGGCACCATTTGCTACACCGGCGATATTCTGGACCCGAACCGCGCCAAATATGACGTGAAATACTACGTCAATATGGCGAAGGAACTGGAAGCCGCCGGTGCGCATGTTCTGGGCCTGAAAGACATGGCGGGTCTCTTGAAGCCGGCGTCGGCCAAGGTGCTGATCCGTGCCCTGAAAGAAGAGGTCGGCCTGCCGATCCACTTCCACACACATGACACCTCTGGCATCTCTGGCGCGACCGTTTTGGCCGCAGCAGACGCCGGTGTGGACGCCGTGGATGCGGCGATGGACGCCTTCTCTGGCAGCACTTCGCAGCCGTGCTTGGGCTCCATTGTCGAAGCGCTGCGCAACACAGACCGCGACACCGGCATCGACATCGCGGCAGTGCGGGAGATCAGCGAATACTGGGAAGGTGTGCGCGCGCAATACGTGGCGTTTGAAAGCGGCACCCCGGCCCCCGCGTCCGAGGTCTACTTGCACGAAATGCCCGGCGGTCAGTTCACCAACCTGAAGGCGCAAGCGCGCTCAATGGGGCTAGAAGAGCGCTGGCATGAGGTGGCGCAGACCTATGCGGATGTGAACCAGATGTTTGGTGACATCGTTAAAGTGACGCCATCTTCCAAAGTGGTCGGTGACATGGCGCTGATGATGGTTAGTCAGGGCCTGAGCCGTGCGGATGTGGAAAACCCCAAGAAAGACGTGGCCTTCCCGGATTCTGTTGTCGACATGATGAAGGGCAATCTTGGTCAGCCAGCAGGCGGTTTCCCGGAAGGGATCGTTGCCAAGGCTTTGAAAGGGGAAAAGCCAAACACCGAACGTCCGGGTAAACATTTGGAGCCTGTTGATCTGGAAGCCACCCGTGCCGATCTGTCGAAGCAACTCGAAGGCTTGAAGATCGATAATGAGGACCTGAACGGTTACCTGATGTATCCAAAGGTCTATTTGGATTATATGGGGCGTCATCGTCAGTATGGCCCGGTCCGTGTTCTGCCCACCAAGACGTTCTTCTACGGGATGGAACCAGGCGAAGAGATCTCGGCAGAGATTGATCCGGGCAAGACGCTGGAAATCCGTCTGCAGGCCGTCGGTGAAACCAATGAGGACGGTGAAGTCAAGGTCTTCTTCGAACTCAACGGTCAGCCCCGCGTCATCCGCGTGCCAAACCGTCTGGTGAAATCAGCGACGGCGGCGCGTCCAAAGGCCGAAATCGGCAACGCCAACCACATCGGTGCGCCGATGCCGGGTGTTGTGGCCTCTATCGGCGTCACCGCTGGCCAGAAAGTGCACGAAGGCGATCTGCTGCTGACCATCGAAGCCATGAAGATGGAAACCGGCATCCACGCCGAGCGTGATGCGGTCGTCAAAGCCGTGCACGTCACACCGGGCGGTCAGATTGATGCGAAGGACTTGCTGGTCGAACTGGAGTAAGCCAAAGTCCATGCTATGAATAAGCTACGGTTCCAGCGAATGGGCCGTAGCTTTTTTTATGGAAATTTCGCAATGACGCAAAATGAAGAAACACCCAAAACTTTATGGCATTACACCACTGCAAATACACTTGCGGATATTCTAAGGTCCCAATGTTTGTTGGCGACTGACTTTAGAGATCTCAATGACGCAAAAGAGATCGTTCATGCGATCGAAATCATAGAAGGTTTTGACAAGCTCCGAAGACACGGTCCAACGAATGCGTTTATTTTTTCTGAGAACGTGGAAGCCGCCTACAAATCAATTGTTGAAGATTTCAAGACGCGCTTTGCGTACGGTCAAGTTATTTGCTTTTCCAGCAAACCTGACGACCTGACAATGTGGCGCGGCTATGGGAGGGTTGTGAGCGGCGTCCCGAGTGACAGCGTGGCGATAGGCTTTGATGTTTCTGATCTGCGGCGGCTCTGCGGCGAAGGCATCAAAGTAGAGGAATCTCTCGAATCCAATATCCTGAAGAACAAAATGCTGGGCTTCTCTGGTCCACATGAGGTCAATTATCGCGGAGGATCAGGTCCTGAAATTATGAACAAACTAATCGATGCGGAGCGCAACGAAACATCTCCGTTCGAACTGCACAATGAGTTAGTACGTAAACTATCGCATTTTGCGATGACCCATAAAGATTCAGGCTTCGAAGCAGAAAACGAGTTCCGTATCTTCACAAATCAAACCGCAAATTCTTCAAACATCCGAATGGATAATTGCGAATTGATTGGGCCTGAATACAGGCTAAAGTTTCAACTTAGCCCAAGCCAAAACGCAATTTCTCAGGATTTGAATTCTCCGCTCGCTATACGGGAAATAATAACCGGCCCCGGCGCAAATCACGACAAGATCAAACGGTTCTGCGAGGCCTATTTTTTCACTTTGACACCCAGCCCACCGACCGTGATTAAATCCAAAGTCCCTTTCCGATAAGCAATTGCTGTACACCAGTGCTTTTGCAACGTTCTTTTGGTGTTGCCGCGTGATATCGAACTAGCTGTGCCTAATTCTTCGGGGATTTTTTGATCAGCTACGTTTTTTCCCTTGCAGCTGCGCGAGGGATTGCCTAAATCACGCCTCACTCAACGGTGCGGGCGTAGCTCAGGGGTAGAGCATAACCTTGCCAAGGTTAGGGTCGGGCGTTCGAATCGCCTCGCCCGCTCCA
>NZ_FQWM01000001.1:777058-1020790 GCF_900129685.1 Cognatishimia maritima
GCGGGCGTAGCTCAGGGGTAGAGCATAACCTTGCCAAGGTTAGGGTCGGGCGTTCGAATCGCCTCGCCCGCTCCAAAATGTCAGCAAGTTCCAATCAGTTAAATTTGCAGAGATTTATTTCTTACGCCGTTAATCTCGGACTTACTTTGTTCATGTTCGTATTTCGGCAACTATATAGACTTATAAGTAGTTATATCTTACTTCAGATATAACTCAGTAGAACTTGATAGACACATGGATCCAGTCAGAAACCCCTTTGCACCCGGCGCAGGCTCGCAGCCACCTGAACTTGCCGGGCGAGACGACATCATAAATGATGCAAAAATCGCACTCAAACGCACTTTGATCGGACGGCACGCTCGATCTCAAATGTTGCTAGGACTACGCGGCACCGGCAAAACGGTTCTACTAAATGCAATTGAAAACCAAGCCGAAGAAGAAGGCTATCTAGCCTCAGTCGTAGAAGCACCCGAAGACAAGCCACTTGCAGATCTGCTGTACCCGAGAATGCAACAAGTGCTTCGAAAGCTCTCCCTTGTCGAGAATGCAAAGTCGACAGCATATGAAGCCTTAAAAGCGCTCAGAAGCTTCGCGGGCGCATTCAAAGTGCAAATGGGCGATTTTTCGGTTTCTGTTGATCCTGAGCCTGGAGTGGCCGATAGCGGCAACCTTGAATACGATCTTACGGACATCTTCGTCGCTATTGGTCATGCAGCAAAAGCAGCAGGTAAGGGCTGGTGTCTTCTCATCGACGAAGTCCAGTACCTGAAAGAAGAAGAACTCGCAGCACTAATCGTTGCAATCCACAAAATTGGTCAAAAACAGCTCCCTGTTATATTCCTTGGTGCAGGATTGCCTCAATTAGCTGGGCTATCTGGCGATGCCAAATCATACGCAGAAAGGTTGTTCTCATACCCTAAGGTCGGCGCACTCGACAAAGATGCGGCATCAAAAGCAATCTTGGGACCAATAGAAGACGAAAACGAAGAAATCAGTGAAACTGCACTCGACCAAATTTTACAGATCACAGAAGGGTATCCATATTTCCTTCAAGAGTGGGGCTTTCAAGCTTGGAACACAGCCGATGAATCGCCGATCGCCGCAAGCGATATTGATCAAGCAACAGTGGCTGCTCTCAAAAGACTAGATGACGGCTTCTTTCAAGTTCGATTTGATCGATTAACACCGAAAGAACGCGAATATGTGATTGCCATGGCAGAGCTTGGCAAGGGGCCCTACCGATCATCTGAAGTTGCCGAGAAGCTTGGCGAGGCTCCAAACAAATTGGGTCCGAGAAGAGCTCAGATTATCGCCAAAGGAATGATCTACAGTCCTCAATATGGCGATATTGATTTCACAGTGCCGATGTTCGACGACTACCTCCGCCGTAATTGGGAGCTAACTGACGAATGAAACTTGCCAAGGCAAATTAGTCACCTTGCCCTTTGTCGTAACTCCGACCTCTTCCCCTACGTTCCCTGCCCGCCTATAACGGCGCGGCACAAGCACGAAGGAATGGCCCATGCGTACAGGCAGCGTCAGCCGCAAGACTACGGAAACAGAGATCACAGTTGAGATCAATCTCGACGGGACAGGAAGCTATGACAACCAAACTGGGGTTGGCTTCTTTGACCATATGCTGGATCAACTGTCGCGCCACTCGTTGATTGATTTCAAGATCCGCGCCAAGGGTGACTACCACATTGATGACCACCACACAGTCGAAGACACCGGCATTGCGCTGGGTCAGGCGCTGGTGCAGGCGCTTGGCGATAAGCGCGGCATCAACCGTTACGGCGAATGCCACCTGCCGATGGATGACGCACAAGTGCGCGCCGCGCTGGACCTGTCGGCGCGGCCGTTTCTGGTGTGGAACGTCGATATCCCAACGCAGAAAATTGGCACCTTCGATACTGAGTTGGTGCGTGAATTCTTTACGGCGTTCGCGACGCATGGCGGTATCACGATGCACATCGACCAGTTGCACGGCGTGAACAGCCACCACATTGTGGAAGCGGCCTTCAAGGCCGTGGCGCGGGCGCTGCGGACGGCGGTGGAAACCGACCCGCGTAAGGCAGAGGACATCCCCTCGACCAAGGGCGCTCTTTAGAACTGAGCAGCGAAAAACAAGAAGCCCGGTCTTTGGCCGGGCTTTTTTGTGAGTTCAGGCGGCAATCACTCTGGGTTTTCTGCGCAGGTATACCTCTGCCAGCAACAGATTTGGCACCCAAGCAAGCCACGCAATGGCCACGTAGGCGGTTTCAAAGCCAACGGTCAATTCGCCAAACGGTAGGTACAGGCGCAATGTCACGGCTGCGAGTGTGAGTGCCGCAGAGCGGATCATCCAGCGGCGGTGGGCCGCAATCTGCCGTTTGATCGCAAAGACCACCGCCAGAGCGGTTGTGGCAAGCCAAAGCACCGCCAAAAGAATGAAACCTGCCGCCGCGATTGGCCCCGCCTCGGTCGTCAGCCCCAAGGCAAAGCTGCCGCCCCCTGCCAGTAAAACACTCAGCGCATAAAGCCGCCCGCCCCATCGATGAAGTTTGGGACGCGCGGTGCGCAGCCGCTTGTTGAACTGGAGCGGCAGCAGGATCAAGGCGAGCGGCGCAAACCCGATGTGTAAGTAGAGGCTGACCGGGCGCGCAAGCGCATGGTGCAGCATAAAGGGCATCACCACGCTGATTTCCGCCACCAAAAACCTCAGCGAAACCACGGCGATCAACACGCTCAGTGTCCACAGCAGGATCAACGCCCAGGATGTATCTTTCTTTGACTTCAATTCGGTGCTCTGCATGAGATCTCTCCGCATAAACTTGACAGTGTAAAGTCTAACTTGACACTGTCTAATTAGACCATCTTGACACTGTCAAGTAAAACTTTAACCTAGCCCCATGACTGCAGAGACCAAAACCACCCATCACCACGGCAACCTGAAAGAAGCGCTTGTTAGGGCGGGTATTGATCTGTTGGAGGAAGACGGGCTTGACGGGCTTACGTTGCGCAAATGTGCCGCCCGAGCCGGAGTCTCCCATGCAGCGCCAGCGCACCACTTTGATGGTCTTTCAGGCCTTAAGGTTGCCATAGCGACCGAAGGATTTCGCATATTTTCCAATTATCTGGAGAGCGCAGCCAAGGGTATAGACGCCCCGATTGACAGGTTGCGGGCAGTCTGCCGCGGGTATTTGACGTTCGGCTTGACGCATCCCGGTCTTCTCTCCGTGATCTTCGGCAGTGGTCTGGCGGCGCAGAAGCCCGACAATCGAGAAGGCGACTATGCTTACAACATCCTGCGCAGTGTCTGTGCGCCCTTCATTCCCGAAGGTCAGAACCCGCAAATTATCGAAATTCAGGTCTGGTCACTGATCCACGGCTTTACACTGCTTTATTTGTCCGGCGAATTCGGATGCCCGCCGCCACCCATCGAGGACGGCCCGTTTGACCAGATCATTGCGCTGCTTGATCGCGTTGGAACACTCGGGGCGTGATCCTTCTCTCTTGACCCGAGCGGGATTTCGTTTCAGTTGAAGCGCAAGCGAAAGGACCGAGCATGCTGACAGCGATCATCGACTATGAAAGCGGTAATCTGCACTCTGCAGAGAAGGCGTTTCAACGTATGGCGGCCGAGGTCGACGCAGGCGATGTTGTCGTGACATCTGACGCAGATATTGTTGCCAAAGCGGATCGTCTGGTTCTGCCCGGCGACGGGGCCTTTCCCGCCTGCGCGGCAGAACTACGAGGGCACAAAGGCATCTATGACGCAATGGTCGAGGCGGTGGAACAAAAAGGCCGCCCCTTCCTTGGCATCTGCGTCGGGATGCAGTTGATGGCGACAACGGGCCGCGAATACGAAGACACCGCTGGCCTTAATTGGGTCGGTGGTGACGTTGTGAAGATCACGCCGCAGGACGCCCGTCTAAAGGTCCCACACATGGGCTGGAACGACCTTGTGATCGACCAGCCGCATGCGCTGCTTGACGGGGTAGAGAACGGCCAACACGTCTATTTCGTGCACAGCTATCATTTTCAGGTAAGCAACCCATCAGAGCGGATCGCTCATGTGGATTATGCCGGGGATATCACTGCGATCATTGGGCGTGACACCATGGTAGGCCTGCAGTTTCACCCCGAGAAAAGCCAGCACGTGGGGCTGCGTATGATCGGCAACTTTCTGAAATGGGCTCCCTAAGCGACCGCAATGCCAGCATTGCGCGTGGCGATGGGTGATTCATCAAAAGCTTTGCGATAGGCGCGCGTGAAAGCCTCTGGCGAGCCATAGGCATAGCGCCGCGCCACCGCATCGACCCGGTCGCCCTTTTCCAGATCCTGCCGCGCCAAGGTTAATCGCCATTGTCTCAGGTAGCTCATCGGGGTTTCTCCGACCTGTTCGGCAAACAACTCATTAAAGCGTGACAGTGAAAGCCCTGCCTCGGTGGCCAGGTCCTGATTGGTCCAGACGCGACCTGGATGATCATGCATGGCAACAATCGCGCGGCTAAGGCGCGGGTCGGCTAGGCCTGCAATCAGGCCCGGTTGCGCAGAGCCTCGATTGATCTGATCCCGCAGCAGCCGCACCAGCAACACGTCTCCGAGCCGGTCCAGAACCCAACGCCCACCGCAACGCGGCACTGTGTGTTCTTGTAAGATCACTTGAATAAGCGCTTGCGTTTCCGGGCTGTCGCTGAGGTCAAAATGCACTGTTTCCGGCAAGGCCCGTTGCAGCGGATTAAAGCCTCCTGCCCAATCAACGCGTGCATACCAAAGCTCACTACCGGTTGTCCGATGCATACCGCGCGCCTGCGGGTAAAAACAGACTTCCTTTGGCGCACCGGGGGAGCCGAGCACAATCAAATCCGCCTCTGCGGCTGGCACAGCACGCACTTGGCGGTGAAACCTGTTCATTAGGGTTGTGATGCGATCCATGGCTTCTATTCTGCCTCATTCGCAATGATGGATTTGAGGTGCCAAAGCATATGGGCCTCAGCTTTTTCGGCATTATTATCAGATTTTGAAGAATTATCTAACATTAATTTCGTACATATTGCCTGTGAAAGCAATTTTAACGGAGTTACCCCATGCTCACGCCTCGCCAAAAAACCCCTGATCTGAAGCTGCCATTGGTCGGCGGCGGCACCTTTGATTTAAGTGCTGAGAACAGCGAACGCGGCACCGTTGTGTGTTTCTATCGCGGTCTGCACTGCCCGATCTGCGCCAACTACCTGACCGAACTGGAGCGTCTGGCAGACGATTTCGCCGAGCGCGGCGTAACCATTGTCGCCGTCAGTTCCGATGGCGAAGAGCGCGCGGCGGGCATGGCAGAAAAGATCAAAGCCTCCAAACTGCGTTTCGCCTATGACTTGCCGCTGCAGGAAGCGCGCGACTGGGGCCTCTATATCTCCACTTCGCGCGGCAAAACCTCTATCGGCATCGAAGAACCCGCGCTCTTTAGCGAGCCGGGCCTCTTCATGGTCACACCAGAGCAGACGCTTTACTACGGCGCTGTGCAAACCATGCCGTTTGTGCGTCCGCATTTCAAAGAACTGGTCGCGGCGCTGGATTTTGCCATCGCCAACAGCTACCCGGCACGCGGCGAATACACCGGCGCGGTCTAAGCCCGCTAGACAGATATGATTGCGCGGGGCATATCAGGCCAAAACACCTGAGGTTGCCCCGTGCACGTCCGTCTTGAAAAATTCAACCACACGCGCAAGCAAAAGCGGTACTACGCGTTGCGTGTCAGCCAGACTTTGTTTGGCGATTGGTGTTTGATCCGAGAATGGGGCGTGATTGGCGGCGCGGCGCAGGTCCGGCGTGACTATCTGCCTGAAGGCACAATTGCTGAAGCCGAACTGGAAAGGTTGAAAGCCGCCAAGTTGAAAGGCGGTTACGCCGTGATCCCGGTGCAGATCAGCCTATTCCCTTAGCCTCACCTTCCAAATCCCGATTTCCCCCTGCCCTTGCCCATTCGCGGGCCGCAATCATTGCCATTTACGCGCGGTCATGCATAAGGGCGCAATAGGACCAAAGACCAAAGGAGCCGGCCCATGATCCTCTATCCTGCGATTGACTTGAAAGACGGGCAAGCCGTGCGCCTTTTGCACGGGGACATGGATAAAACCACAGTCTTTAATGACAATCCGGCCGCGCAAGCGTTGGAGTTTGTCAAAGCAGGCTGTGAATGGCTGCATCTTGTTGATCTGAACGGCGCTTTTGCAGGTGAGCCGGTGAATGCCGCGCCCGTCGAAGAAATTCTCAGGCAGACCAAAGTCCCAGCGCAACTCGGCGGTGGTATTCGCGATATGGCGACCATTGCGCGTTGGATCGACAAGGGACTGGCACGTGTGATCCTTGGCACCGTTGCAGTCGAAAACCCTGATCTCGTGCGCGAGGCGGCGAAAGAATTCCCCGGCAAGGTGGCCGTTGGCATCGATGCCCGGAACGGCAAAGTCGCGACCAAAGGCTGGGCCGAAGAAACCGATGTCATGGTGACGGACCTCGCGAAATCCTTTGAAGACGCTGGTGTTGCCGCGATCATCTATACCGACATTCTACGCGATGGCGCGATGAAAGGGCCAAACGTGCAGGCCACGGCTGATCTGGCCAATGCCGTGTCAATACCGGTCATTGCCTCAGGCGGCGTCTCATCGCTTGACGATCTGCACGCCCTGAAATCCTGCGGCGCCAACCTGAACGGCGCCATCTCCGGCCGCGCGCTCTATGATGGGGCCATTGATCTGGCCGAGGCGCTCAAGGTGCTGAAAAGCTGATATCACCTTTGCCCAAATACTCTGGGGTGAGGCGCAGCGCGCCGAGGGGCAAAGCCCCTTCCCCCATTTGCAAAAGAGCGTCATAAGGAACCCATGTTAAAAACCCGCCTGATCCCCTGTCTGGATGTCGCCGACGGCCGCGTGGTCAAAGGTGTGAACTTTGTGGGCCTGCGCGATGCGGGCGACCCGGTGGAAGCCGCGCGCGCCTATGACGCTGCGGGGGCCGATGAAATTTGCTTTCTAGACATCCACGCCACCCATGAAAACCGGGGCACAATGTTTGACATGGTGCGGCGAACGGCCGAACAGTGCTTTGTCCCGCTGACAGTTGGCGGCGGTGTGCGCACCAAAGAAGACGTGCGGGCGCTATTGTTGTCTGGTGCTGACAAGGTGAGTTTTAATTCCGCCGCTGTTGCGCGCCCCGACGTGATTGCCGAAAGCGCCGACCAATTTGGCAGCCAGTGTATTGTCTGCGCGATTGATGCGAAAACTGTGGGCCATGACGAAGACGGTGAGCCGAACAAATGGGGGATTTTCACCCATGGCGGGCGTAAGGCGGCCTTGGATAAAGATGGCAATCCGATTGATGCTGTTGAGTTCGCAAAACTGGTGGCCGCGAAAGGCGCGGGGGAAATCTTGCTGACCAGCATGGACCGGGACGGCACAAAATCAGGCTTCAACCTGCCCCTGACCAAAGCCATTTCTGATGCGGTGAATGTGCCTGTGATTGCTTCTGGCGGCGTTGGTACCCTTGACCACCTTGTCGAAGGCGTGACCAAAGGTGGTGCTTCTGCTGTCCTTGCGGCATCGATTTTTCACTTCGGCGAATTTACCGTGCAAGAAGCCAAAGAGCACATGATCGCCAATGGCATTCCAATGCGGCTGCAGTGAGGGCAAACAGATGAACACGCTAAACGACCTTGCCCAGACCATCGCAGAGCGCGCGAAGGCTGATCCCGATAGCAGCTGGACCGCAAAGCTTTTGGCGAAAGGCCCAGAGAAATGCGCCGAGAAATTCGGCGAAGAGGCTGTGGAAGCCATTATCGAGGCCATTAAGAATGACCGCGACGGGCTGATCAATGAAAGCGCGGATGTGCTGTTTCACCTGCTGGTGATGCTGCAATCCCGGGGCGTGTCCTTGGATGAGGTGCTGGCGGAGCTCGCGCGTCGTCAGGGCATCAGCGGCATCGCCGAAAAGGCCAGCCGCCCCAAGGCCTAGCGCATACGCGCCAAACGCGGAATTTCGATTTTCGGGCAGCGATTCATGATGACCGTCAGACCGGCTCCTTCAGCTTTGGCGGCGGCTTCGTGATCGACCACACCAAGCTGGGTCCAGATGGTCTGCAGCCCCGGCAAGTTGGTCAATGCGTCATCGACCACTTCCGCCAAGGCTTCCGAGCGTCGAAAGACATCGACCATATCAACTTGCTCATCAATATCGGCGAGTGAGGCGCGGATTGTTGTCCCGAATATCTCTTTCCCAGCGTGCCCCGGGTTCACCGGAATGACGTGATACCCCTGCTCATACAGGAACTGCGCCACATAGTGACTGGCGCGCGCCGGGTTCATGGAAAAGCCAACCACAGCGATGGTTTTTGTGCGGTCAAATATTTGGTTCAGCAAACGATCGATGTCTTGGGTCATGTGGCAACACTTGGGTGTTCTGTATGAAATGAAAAGGGCGACTCTACGTCTCAGGGCAACTTCTCGCAATGAAAGCGCAAGAACTGGGTCGTATTCGGGCGCGCTGGGTCGCAATTTGAGATTGAGCATCCCCAGGAGATCAAAAATGGATTTTCGATTCAAGGCGCTTCCCGCAAAGGCCTTCAAACATCTTTTCAAACTTACAGACCAAGAACTTGCGTCCCAAAATGCTAAGCGCTTGACGGTGACAGCCTGCCCTGGCGTGCCCTGTCGCGTCAGTATGAAGGATGCCGAAGTTGGAGAGACGGTCATTCTAATGAATTATGTGCATCTGAATGCAAGCAGTCCCTTTGATGCGAGTCACGCCATATATGTGCGCGAACTTGCTGAGGATTCTGAATTTGGAATCAATGAGGTCCCGGAATTGCTGGCCACTCGTATGATTTCTCTGCGTTTCTTCAATCGTGAGAATATGATGATTGCTGCTGATCTCGTTTCGGGCGAACGGCTTTCCATTCCTTTGTCCGAAGCGTTTGAAAATCCTGAAATTGCCTATGCACATGTGCACTATGCAAAACCCGGTTGCTTTGCGGCATCCGTTCATCGCGTTGAAAGCAATACGTAAAAAAGCGCCCGGTGAAAAGCCGGGCGCAGTGCGGAACGAGGGACAGTGAAGTGAAGGCAAGAGTTCCGGCCCTGCCTTCCTTAGGAGTACATATGGTGAAACTTTCACCTTTCCAGAGCATGTAAGATAATTGTGAACAAATATTGAACCGGCTTACGTTACGTGATCACGCCGTTAGCACGCTGGGCCAATTCTCATCACCGCGCGCGATGAACCCGTCGACGTCTTGCAACCACTTGCGTCGGATCGACTTATTGAAGTTCAAATAAAGTTTGCCGTCGTGGATGGTCCAGGCATCTGCGTCGGTTTTGGCGGTATAGCCATTGGCCACAGCATAGGCGCACCATCCGCCGTATTGCGGCGCAAAGCGGTCTGGGTCCGCAGCGAAGTCAGCAAGGTTTTCGGCGGTGGCGAAATGCCACTCTGCCCCTTTCCAACTGGTGGCAAAGGCTGGGTCACCTTTGATATCCGTTGCATCTTTGAAATAAGCCACCGGATCATAGCCTTTCAGAGCAATACCCTTGGGCGCATAAATTTCAGGCGTATCTGCCAAGGCGGGTGTTGCCATTGCGCCCGCAACAGGCGCTGCGGCGGCAGCAATCAGGAATGTACGACGAGACAGCATAGAAGGCTCCGTTTTGATCAACTGCTTCAAAGGATAATCAAAAAAAGCAGCGCCCAAAGGGGTGGTGACGGATTTGTGAGCCGCCGTCAGCGAATATTTCAATCAAAAATTTCGAAGATATCGTCCAGATCGTCGAAAATTTCTGACAGGAACCCCTTCTTTTTCTTCTTATACTTTTTCTTTGATTTCATCTGCTTGCGAAAGGAAACCGGCGTCTCGTAATGCTGTTTCTTTTCCGGGCGGCGCGATGTCAGGGGCATCTGCTTGATCTCATGCAATGGCGCGCCGCAAGAGCCGCAAGCCAGTTCATGTTGCACGTCGCCTTTTAATTTCAGCGCCGCTCGGGTGCCGCAATAGCAACAAGTCGCAATTTTTGGTCCCATTTCTGCCCTGCCCCGTTAGCTCCCGTTCCCAGCGATATTGACCTCTGTCGCGTGGGTTTCAAGGTTAAGAGACCTTAGGCCCTGGGTCGCGACGCATAAAGCGCCACAGCCGCGGCGTTGGACACGTTCAAACTACCGAACCCGCCTGCGAAATCGATCTTGACCAGCTGGTCCACGGTTTCTTTGGTTTTCTGGCGCAGTCCCGGCCCTTCGGCCCCAAGAACTAAGGCGATTGGGCGGTCAAATTTGCCTTCTAGCGCGGTTTCGATGGTGTCCTCGGCCTCGCCATCTAAGCCCAGAACAATGTAACCCATGCCCTGCAGTTCGACGATGGTATCCGCGAGGTTGCGCATACGCAGATAGGGTTGGCGTTCCAAAGCGCCAGAGGCGGTCTTGGCGAGCGCACCTGTTTCTGGGGCGGAATGGTGGCGCGTGCCAATCACAGCCTGTGCACCAAAAACTTCTGCTGACCGGAGAATTGCGCCGACGTTATGCGGGTCTGTCACACGATCCAGCAGCACCAAACGTGGAGGCCTGTCATCTGACCCAATCGCGCGATCCGTCAGGCTACCCCAGTTCAGAGGTTTCACCTCTAATGCTGCTCCTTGGTGAACGGATTGTTTGTCGATAGGTGGGTTAAATTTACGTGGATCAATAACTTCTGGCGTCATGCCAGACGCCGCAATTGCGTCGTCCAGCTTGTCCGAGGCGTTTTTTGTCACCATCAGCCGCAGCTTTTCCCGCGCCGGGTTCATCAACGCATCGCGCACGGCGTGCAGCCCAAACAGCCAGACCGTTTCAGCGGATGCAGCCTTTTTGGCCTGCTCTTTTTCAACGACCCACTTTGGCTTTTTTGGGGGCTTGCTCATGGTTTTGTGCCTTGCTGCTTAAGGAGCGGTAGCAATGCCGCGAACTTGCCTCATCTGCAAGAGATTTTCTTGTTGACGCCTCCCAATGAGGCCTGTAATCAGCCCCTCACGTTTAGCAGCGATGCCGAACAAGTGGGCGACAGGCCGCAAGGTGTGGCAGGGGACTGTAACTCCCTCGAGGCGACTCACGCCTGGTTCGATTCCAGGGTCGCCCACCATTTTCAGCATCAGGTTACAGCCGGTGCCTGTACGAAAAACGGCTCCTTCGGGGGCCGTTTTTGTTTTTCTTACTAAGACTTAGAAGATTGTAAACGCACAGCTTTTACCGTGTGACGCCAAGGCAATCCCTATTGAATCAACCCCTTTTCACGCGCCAGATCGGCGGCTTCTGCACGGTTTGCAACCTGCATCTTGCGGTACAAAGTCCGCACATGCAGCTTCACAGTCACCTCTGCCAGATCCAGATCACGGGCGATTTCTTTGTTGGATTTGCCTTCGGTCAACCCGCGCAACATCTGGCTTTCACGCTGGGTAAACCCATCCAGTTTCGGTTGTGCTAACATGGCATCTGACAGCAGCTCTGCAGGCACATATTTCTCACCAACGGCCATGAAATTTATGGCGTTGATCAAGGACGTCGCAGAGAGCGTTTTTGGGATAAAACCAGCAGCTCCGATGTTTAGCGCGCGTTTGATAACCGCGCGCGGTGCGCTCCCTGACATCAAGGCGACCGCCTGGCATTTTTCATGGTCTAGCGCTTTTTTTAAGCCTTTTAGCCCATCCATGCCCGGCATTTCATAGTCGAGCAGCACAAGGTCAAACCCCTTCCCACGCCCCATCAGGTGAAGCGCCTCATCAAGGTTTTCCGCGGTACCGATGTCAAACGCACCTTCCGCCGTCAGATAGGTGACCAACGTATCGCGCAATAAATCATGGTCGTCTGCAATCAATACTCGCATCTTTTGATGCCTCAATATTATCTCTCAATATGAGAGTGATCGCAGCGAACTATGGCCAAATTGGGTTATTCGAGGGAAACATAAGAGGCAAATGCAACCTAGGGTTACAAATAAGTCTGTTGTCTTTGAAAATGGCGATCCCTGAAGGACTCGAACCCTCAACCTGCTGATTAGAAGTCAGCTGCTCTATCCAGTTGAGCTAAGGGACCGCACGTGCGCCAAGGTTTCTAACAGGACGTTAGACTTGTCAACGCGAGATACTGTCGACGATGGGCCTAGTGAGTCCAAGGCCCTTTTCGATCGGTTGCAAAGTTTTCACCATAGCCGCCCGCACGAATGTTTGGCTTGCGTTTATGCGGAGACGTGACCGTTGCCTCGATCCCATGTTCTTTGGCGTAGGCCAGCGCAGCGTCTTTGGAAGGGAACTTCAGTTTGACCTGCGACTGCGTGTCATCGGAACCAGTCCACCCCATCAACGGATCAATGTCGCGCGCGCTGGCTTGAGGGAACTCAAGAATCCAGATCTTTGTCTTGGCTTGACCAGAGGTCATGGCGTTACGCGCCGGCTGGTAGATTCGTGCGACCATCGCAATTCTCCTTCGGACTTCCTGCTTTATCTGGGATTTGGGGCCTATCGGCAAGTGGCGAATTGGCCTCGAAGAAGGCCCCGGCGCGGAAACATTCAAAGTTGCAGCCTGCCTTGGAATGTCGTGGGCTAAAGCCTGAAGCAAAGATATCAATGGGCGCCTAACGCAGGCACCTAAGCGAAGTCAAAAACAGCAAAACCCCCGTCAATTGTGCGGGGGTTCGAAGGCATTTCTCTGCAAAGCAAGTCTTGGTTGCCGAACTTCCCACGGGGAGCGAGGGGTATGTGTGGGCGGTCCAGCAACCAAGCGCTGCTTGCAAAGGAACTATATCTTTGCCCTTCACCAATTAGCAACCATATTTGCAACTATCGTTCGCAATGCGGTGCGATTGTTTGCATTAATTTCAATGTAACTAATTTCATTTGCATAAAGATTTCAATATCTGTGGAACCTTCAAACCGTTCTAAAAACAAAGAGTTACCTTAGGTAAAGCGTGTTGTCTGACCAAACGGTCGGCACCACCTGACTGCGACATTCCGCCTCAGCCAAATTTCGCCACCCGTCCTGCCAAAATCTGACAGTTTTCTCTGCATACTTGTAGGTTTGTCAGCGCATCGACTTGCACTTGTGGAATTTCACCTCAAATACTGGGCGACGAAGGGAATCCAGATGAGTGCCGCGCAATCCGATCAAACGCTACCGATGATGCAAACTCTGCCCCACCGCCGTGAAAAGCTGGAGGGGGGCAAGCGCTTTGTGATGCACACAGAGTTTCAACCCGCAGGCGACCAACCCACGGCGATTGCTGAACTGGCCGGCGGCATCAAAGACGGGGAGCGGGATCAGGTCCTGCTTGGGGCGACGGGAACCGGCAAAACCTTTACGATGGCTAAGATCATCGAGGAGACACAGCGCCCGGCGATCATCCTTGCCCCCAACAAAACGCTTGCCGCGCAGCTTTACGGGGAATTCAAAGGCTTCTTTCCCGAGAACTCTGTCGAGTATTTCGTCTCTTTCTATGACTACTACCAACCCGAGGCCTATGTGCCGCGGTCCGACACCTACATCGAAAAAGAAAGCCAGATTAACGAACAGATCGACCGTATGCGCCACTCGGCCACGCGGGCGCTGTTGGAACGCGATGATGTGATTATTGTCGCATCGGTCAGCTGCATCTACGGTATTGGTTCGGTCGAGACTTATTCTGCCATGACGCAGGATCTGCACGTCGGTAAGGACTACGACCAGCGGCAGGTCATGGCTGATCTGGTCGCGCAACAATACCGGCGCAACGACCAAGCCTTTCAACGCGGGTCTTTCCGTGTACGCGGCGATAGCCTTGAGATCTTCCCGGCCCACTTAGAAGACCGCGCTTGGCGGCTCTCGTTCTTTGGCGAAGAACTTGAAAGCATTACGGAATTTGATCCGTTGACCGGGCAAAAGACCGATAATTTCGAAAAGATTCGTGTCTATGCGAACTCGCACTATGTGACGCCGAAACCGACGTTGAATCAGGCCATCGTCAGCATCAAGAAAGAGCTGAAGCAGCGGCTTGATCAACTGGTTGACGAAGGCAAATTGCTCGAAGCGCAGCGGTTGGAACAGCGCACCAATTTCGATCTAGAGATGCTGGAGGCGCAGGGGTTCTGCAACGGGATCGAGAACTACTCGCGCTATCTGACGGGCCGCGCACCGGGCGAGCCGCCCCCCACCCTGTTTGAGTTCATTCCAGACAGCGCGATTGTATTTGCGGATGAAAGCCACGTGTCGGTGCCGCAAATCGGCGGTATGTATCGCGGCGACCATCGGCGCAAGTTTACTCTAGCAGAACATGGCTTCCGCCTGCCATCTTGTATGGACAACCGGCCGCTAAAGTTCGAGGAATGGGACGCGATGCGGCCGCAATCAATCTTTGTGTCGGCCACACCTGCCGCCTGGGAATTGGAACAATCCGGCGGTGTCTTTACTGAACAGGTGATCCGCCCCACCGGTCTTTTGGACCCGGAGGTCGAAATTCGCCCGGTCGAAATGCAGGTCGACGATCTGCTGGACGAAGTGCGCAAAGTCTCGGCCAAAGGTTTCCGCACATTGGTTACAACGTTGACCAAACGCATGGCCGAAGACCTAACCGAATACATGCACGAACAGGGGATCAAAGTCCGCTACATGCACAGCGACATTGACACGCTGGAACGGATCGAAATCCTGCGTGACCTGCGGCTTGGGGCGTTTGACGTGTTGATCGGCATCAACCTGTTGCGCGAAGGTTTGGATATTCCTGAATGTGGGCTGGTCGCAATCTTGGATGCCGATAAAGAGGGCTTTCTGCGGTCCGAAACCTCGCTGGTGCAAACTATCGGGCGCGCCGCGCGGAACGCTGACGGCCGTGTCATTATGTATGCCGACAAAATGACAGGCAGCATGGAGCGCGCGCTGAAAGAGACCAATCGCCGACGCGAAAAGCAAATCGCCTACAACGTCGAACACGGCATCACCCCCGCGACGGTGAAGAAGAACGTCGAAGATGTGCTCGCCGGGCTTTACCAAGGCGACACGGATATGTCGCGGGTCACGGCCAATATCGATAAACCAATGCATGGCGCAAACCTTGAGGCGCACCTCAATGGCCTCAAAGAAGAAATGCGCAAAGCGGCAGAGAACCTGGAATTCGAAGAAGCGGCCCGCCTGCGCGATGAAATCAAACGGCTGGAGGCCGTGGATTTGGCAATTGCAGACGACCCGCTTGCCCGGCAGTCGGCCATTGACGCGGCGGCTGAATCCGCAGTGAAATCTAAGGGGCGTTCTACGGCTGGCAGGCCCGGTCAGCGCGGCGGCAACGTTCGGCGACGCAAATCACGCTAAGAAAACCGAGAAGATAACTGGGATCAAAGGATTTTCTGAGGTTGGGTGTTTGATCGCCCAAAGGCTTTTTGCCGCCTCAGAAGACATTTTCATGCAAAAGTCATGGCAAACTTGATCGATATATCCAACAAAATTAGTTTCACTAATATGAGATGAAAGCGAACTTACCCACAGACAATCAAATCCAAATTGTGAAATAGAAATAATCTGTGGATAGAAAGCAAACAGCCACCCTGAAGCTTCTTTTCCAAAGAAATCTGTATCAGCGCGGCCTGGGAGACCTGTCAAAACCGCCCATTCGGGCCAGCTTTCAAGGCAGGGTGATGACTTAGAACTATTCTGCGGCTAAGATGGTGGCCGATTTAAGGCAGGGCAGACATTCATTTGAAACTTGCGACACGTCTTATCATTGTAGCCCAACTGGCGGCATGGG
Source organism: Cognatishimia maritima (assembly GCF_900129685.1). Taxonomy (GTDB): domain Bacteria; phylum Pseudomonadota; class Alphaproteobacteria; order Rhodobacterales; family Rhodobacteraceae; genus Cognatishimia; species Cognatishimia maritima. The sequence goes on from NZ_FQWM01000001.1 coordinate 792,810, forward strand.
TCGGCTACATGCTTGTGGTCTACCTCAATCCCGACGACCTTGCCTCTTTGCAATCGCTGGAAAGCTACGTCTTCATCTGTGTGGTTGGCGTGATCTTATGTTTTCTTCCAGCGCTGCGCCTGTCCGCGCGCTACGAAATGCAGCCTTTCGCCTTTTTGCTGGCGATCCTACCGATCTTCACGGTCGCATTTGTTTGGATATACCAACTGCAGTGATCATCGCGCGACATGCACCGCGCAGGTCACATGCCGCACAACCTGTGCCGCTGTGCTGCCAAGGTTAAATTCATGCGGGCCGGGCTTGTGCGATGACATCACCACGCAATCCACGTCCTTGTCTTTGACCCACAACAGAATGACCTTACCCGGATTGCCATAGACAATATCTGCAGACACATTCGGCAGGTCACGCGCCATGTCATTCAGAGATTTTGCGAGCGTAGCCTTCGCCTCATCCTGATAGCCTTCAGGGAAATATGAACGCGCGTATTTCGGCACCGGGGGCATCACGTGCAAAAGGGTGACACGGGCGTCTTCGCAAGCAAGCCGAGAGGCCGCTTTCAGAACTTTTTCAACCCCGTCCTCCTCTTCGAAGGACACAGGCACAAGGATATTTTTATACATTGCCCCTCACCTCTAGCGTTGACGATTTGGCCGAATGCCCCAGCAGATCAGAACGTTTCCTGCACGTCATACATCACCGGCTCAAAGGTCTTGCACAGGGCACTGAACGCGCGGGTGCGCTCGCGCATTTCTGGCGACCGTAGCATGGCAAGGAAATCTTCGCGTTTTTCCCATTGTGCGTAGTTGGCGATCCGTGTCTGCGCATCATTCACGTGCAGCCCTGCAGCAATGAAACCAGGCTGTTTGCTGATAAAGTCGCGGTAGGCCGCATTCAATTCGTCCATCAGGTCCTGACAGGTGCCCGGGGTGACCTCAAATGTGGTGATAACGGTCTGGCGATTCTCGCCTATTTTGATTGTTGGCATCATGCATCCTCCCTGACTTTCCCTCAGCCTAACCTTGCCACAAGCCGCGCGCCATATCTTTTTGGCCTCCTTCGCCGCGCGGTGGGTGCGATCATTAATCCTTTGTTCACCATTATTTACAACACTGGTCCCGCGAGGGGAGCCGATGCGGACCATTTGGATCATCATGTTTCTTTTGGTGCCGATGTCGGCCCTGCCAGGCCCCTGGTTGCGCCCGGATGGGGAAGGATTCATGTCGGTGGACAGCATCGGATCCGTTGGGCGCAATCAGGGTGACCTGTGGCTGTATAATGGCCTATTCTTGGAGTATGGCCTGTCGGATCGGACGACTATTGGCCTAACGGGCGGGATGGATCATCTGGGCGATGGCTCTGTCACGACCTATTTGCGCCGCGCGCTGCCCATCAATCGCGCGGGCTGGATCGCGAGCGGAGACCTTGGGATCGGCACAAGCTTTTCCCTTGATCAAACAACCAGCCAACCCTCTGAACCACATCTGCGTCTTGGGGTTTCCATTGGGCGTGGGGGGCTTTGGGGCAATCCGGGCACATGGTTTGCTTTGGACAGCTATGCGCTGTTTGAGAAACGCGACAAACCGATGGTAAAAGCCGAAGCCACCCTCGGACATCGCACAGACAGCAACTGGCTGTGGATGGTGCAGCTGATTGCCGAAATTCACCAGGACGACGACCCGATCACGACATTCGCGCCCTCTGTTGCCATCCCATTGAAACGAAAGTCTCATTTGCAAATAGGCGCCATGCTCTCGGACGAAGGCGAGGGACGGTTTGGATTGAAAGCCGCCCTGTGGCGCAGCTTTTAGATTTGGCAGACGAGGATGTGATCGCAAGGCCACTTTGTTTTTATGCGATTCTAGGGCATACTATTGTCAGCAGCGTCACGAACAAAAGTTCGGACACCATCAAGAGGCAAGACATGAGAAACCTTATCGCAAGCGCCCTTTTGGCGATGTTGATCCTACCGCTCGGTTCTGTCCAAACAGAAGCTGGGCCTATTTCCAATGCGTGCATCAAATCTGATCGTAAGGGCGCCAGCCGCAGCATGTGCAACTGTTTGCAAAGCGTCGCCAACGGAGAGTTGAACCGAACGGAACAGAAACTGGCGGCCAGCTTTTTCAAAGACCCCCACAAAGCGCAGGTCATTCGCCAATCCGACCGCCGCAGCCATGAACAGTTTTGGTTGCGCTACAAGGAATACGGCCAAACCGCCGCCGCTCTGTGTAATCAGCACAGCTGATCTGACGAAGAACACACTTTGACAGGCCGCAGATGCATTCTGGCGGCCCGTCTGATTTTGTTTGACCCGCAGCGCTTCTAGTTTCACAAAAGACAAATCTAACAGGAGTGCGCCCATGTTACCCAAAGGGGTGACCCTGCGGGGTTTGGAAGTGTTCGAAGCCCTCGCTGTCAGCGGATCGGTGGCCCAGGCCTCTGAAACGACGGGTCTTAGTCAGCCAGCGGTCAGTCAACAGATCCGCAACCTGGAATCCGCCCTAGGCACAACGCTTGTCGACCACGGCAAACGTCCGATGCAGCTGACACGCGCCGGCCGTTCATTTTTGAAACGCGCCCGCGCGGTGCTGTCGGAATTGCGGTTGGCACAATCTGAACTGACCGTGATGGACCTTTCACACATCAGCTCGATGTCGATGGGTATTATTGACGATTTCGACAACGACATGACGCCCCGTTTGGTCACCGCATTGGCAGAAAGCCTGACCAAATGCCGCTTCAAGATGATCACGGCGGGCAGCAACGACATCACCGCGATGATGCGCGCGCGGCGATTGCATATGGGGATCACGGCGACCTCTGGTGAAGTCGTTGATTATGCGATGGAATATCCGCTTATTCGCGATCCATTCATCCTTGTCACGCCTACGACAATTGCCCCGAAAGGCGCGGATGTCGAGCAGGTCATGCGTGATCTACCCTTCGTGAGATACGAACGCGAACAGTTGATCTCTCGCCAGATCGACGCTCACTTGGCCCGCCTGAAACTAACCTTTCCGGAACGGTTTGAAATCGGCAGCAACCTTGCTTTGATGGCATGCGTGTCACGTGGGATCGGCTGGGCGATCACGACACCTTTGGGCTATATGCGCGCCGTGCGGTTCCATGATCAGATCACGCCGCACCCCCTGCCCTTCCCGCATTTCGCGCGCCATATCTCACTGCTCGCCAGCCAGGATTTCGCGGAAAAAGTGCCCCATGACTTGGCGCAGTCTTTCCGCACCATGCTGCAGGACAATATCGTCGCGCCGTGTCTTAGCGCACAGCCATTCCTAGAGGGGGAGTTCAAACTGCTGCCCGAATAAGGCACTCAATCGTTTGCGAATGCGCCTCGCGTATGGCGTTTCCGAGCTCAGCAGATTTGAACCTTTGAAAAGTGCCTAGCTGATCGCAGCCTTCAAGCCTCGTGCGCAATCCTCGATCAAGTCCAGCGCGCCGTCGAAATCGCGGGTGTAATAGGGGTCAGGCACCTCTGACATGCCGCGCTCTGGGGCGTAGTCGGTAAAGCGCCGCACCGGGGTGTTGTTTCCAGACGGACGCAACGCCTCTATGTCTTCGATGTTTGATCCATCCATGCCGATGATTAGATCAAAGCGGTCAAAATCTGCAGCCGTGAACTGCCGCGCCCGAAGATCGCTGAAATCATAGCCACGCCGCTTCGCGGCCTCCTGCATAGGTCCGTAGGGTGGTTTGCCCACATGCCAGCCCGCCGTCCCCGCGCTGTCGGTGTCAACGTCTGACATTTCGCGAAACACGCCTTCAGCCGAAGGGCTGCGACAGATATTCCCCAGACAGACAAACAAGACCTTCATGGCGCGCCCTTCCTATTGCATGATGACCGGGATAGCCCGAGGCGGAACCGCATGGCAAGGAGGCCCCGTGACCAATATCGTGATCCTGACAGGAGCGGGTATTTCCGCGGAAAGCGGGCTTGGCACGTTTCGCGATGCACATGGGCTTTGGGCACAGCACCGGATCGAAGACGTCGCGACCCCCGAAGGCTTTGCGCGCAACCCGCAACTTGTGCACGACTTCTATAATGCGCGCCGAGATCAGGCTGCAAAGGCACAGCCAAATGCCGCGCATTACGCGCTAGCGCAGTTGGAGAAGGATCACGCCGGGCCCGTCCTGATCGTCACGCAAAACGTTGATTCTTTGCATGAAAAGGCGGGCAGCCAGAACGTGATCCATATGCATGGTGCCCTTGACCGCGCGCTTTGTGCGGCCTGTGATCACCGCTGGGTCGCACCCTTGGTGATGTCGCCGAACGACCCGTGCCCACGCTGTGCAAGCCCTGCAACGCGGCCAGACGTCGTGTGGTTCGGTGAAATCCCTTACCAGATGGAGCAGATCGCCGAAGCGCTCTCAACCGCAGATATCTTCGTGTCGATTGGCACGTCGGGTGAGGTCTATCCGGCAGCGAACTTCGTCGCTGAGGCGGACCATTTTGGGGCGCATACGGTTGAATTGAACCTAGAACCCTCCGCAGGAGCATCACGGTTTGCAGAATGCCGATTTGGACCTGCAAGCGACGTGGTGCCAGCTTGGGTCGCTGACACACTGAAAGGGTAAAGGCCGGGTCGCCCCGGCCTTCGGTAACTTAGTGGTGTTTGTGTGTCGCGCTGTGGTCTTCCGCGCGTTCCAGGTCAACTGGGATGGTCAGAGCGATTTCACCAGCATTTTCGAAGACCAGCACAACAGCGACCTCATCGCCATGTTCAAGCGGCCTTGTCAGCCCCATCATCATCACATGGTCGCCCCCTCGCGCCAGCATATGGGTGCCGCCCGCAGGGACTGCATAGCCTTCTTCGACATGCATCATCTTCATCACGCCGTCGCCCATGTCCTTATGGGTGTGTAGCTCTGTTTTTGCGGCAACGTCAGATGTCACGCCAATCAAGCGGTCATCCGTGTCGCCCATATTGTGGATTTCAAAGAAGGCAGCCCCTGCTTTGGCAGCTTTTGAGGCAACGCGCGCATAGGCGTCTTTGACCATGATTTGGCTTTCTGCAAAGGCAGGTGCGGTCAGGGAAAGGGTGGCCACAACGGCCAGAGCGATAGATTTGAAAGACATGGCTTTCTCCGGTGTTGGTGTTTGACTGAAAGGCTTGGGTCAAACAGCCAGCGGCGGCGCGCGTGCCTTGAGCTTCAAAAGCCTTTGGACAGCGACAGAGGTCGCCTCGGCGGTTTTTGGCATGGCAAACTGCGCCTGAGAGACCTCCAGCGGATCACTTTGGTCCGCGATCATGTCCAATGCCAGCAGCGTACACTCCGGGCAATGCTGCTGCGGGGCGGTCGGCTCTCCGTTGGCGTCAACCGCGATCAGAACAGTGGCTTGCCCTGCGCAAAGCTCCATCACACCCACGCTTTGTGGCATGCCTTTTGCCATCGCCGTGCCATAGCCCGTCAGGGTCAACAGCGCGATCAAAAGTGCAGAGATATGAAGCCTGAGCCGTGTCATCACGCGCCATATAGGCCGCATCACCCAGAAATGGAAGGCGACAAAACGCAACAGCCCCACCTGATATCAGGCGGGGCTTGCGTCACTGTCCAGTGAATGAAAGCGCTTGGCTTAGGCTGCTGCAGCCTGTGCTTTTGCGATTTCTTTTTTAACTTTCAGAGCGTTCGCAGACAGCTCTTCGTCCTTCGCTTTTGCGAGGAACGCGTCCAGACCACCACGGTGATCAACGGAACGCAGAGCAGATGCAGAGATACGCAGTTTGACGCCGCGACCCAGAGTTTCGGATTGCAGAGTCACGTCGTTCAGGTTCGGCAGGAAGCGACGCTTGGTTTTGTTGTTGGCGTGGCTGACATTATTGCCAGTCATCGGGCCTTTTCCGGTCAATTCGCAACGGCGCGACATGGGTTCATCCTCGTTTTACGGTCCACGGGGAATGTGACCCCGATAATGCAAAAAGGCGCCGCCGCGGGCAGCACCCAGAAATTCGTTGGGCGTCTTTAGGCCTGAAATGGAGCGGCGTCAAGTGATTCACAGCAATGAATCGCACGCTGCATTGAGGAAAGTTCAATTCCTTTAGATACCTGCCTTAAGGCTTACTTCGTGCGAATATCAAGCGCGTTCAGAACCTTATCGGCAGCGGCTGAGGGCGTGATTTCTTGCGCGGCGACCTGCGCAGCCAATTCTGCGATCTGCGCTTTCGCGTCCCCGGTCTGCAGTTGTGCAAGCACACCCTGTTTCACTTCTTCATGGAACCAGAATTGCGCCTGCGATTCACGACGGCCCTCCCAATGCCCATTTGCGCGCCGCCAGTCCGTCAGCTCACACATTTGCGCCCAGGCATCCGTAAGCCCCTGTTCTTCAAGCGCAGAGACTGTCATCGCCTTTGGGAAACCCTCTGGGTCTTGCGGGCGTTTGCGCAAAAGCCGCAAAGCGCCTAAATAGTCAGCGCAGGTCCGCATGGCGGTGGATTTCAGGTCACCATCTGCTTTGTTGACAAGGATCAGGTCTGCCATCTCCATGATGCCGCGTTTGACGCCCTGCAATTCGTCGCCCCCGGCAGGAGCAAGCAACAGCAAAAACAGGTCCGACATCTCGGCCACCACGGTTTCGCTTTGGCCGACGCCCACGGTTTCAATCAGAACCACGTCAAACCCCGCCGCTTCGCAAAGCGCCACAGCCTCGCGCGTGCGCCGAGCAACGCCGCCAAGATGCGTCTGGCTGGGGGATGGGCGGATAAACGCGTTTTTGTCGCGCGAAAGCCGCTCCATCCGCGTTTTGTCGCCCAAGATCGACCCACCGGACCGCGCAGAAGACGGATCAACGGCCAAGACCGCAACGCGTTTGCCTTGGGCCGTCAGGAAAATGCCAAAGCTTTCAATGAAGGTGGATTTGCCCACCCCAGGCGTGCCCGAAAGGCCAATCCGCAACGCCTGCCTTCCTGCCCCGCGCAGCGCCTCTAACAAGTCCGCTGCCTGCGCACGGTGATCAGCTCGCCCGCTTTCCACAAGCGTGATCGCCCGCGCCAGTGCCCGGCGGTCCTGTTTCAAAATCCTGTCGCGCAGCTCTGCGATGTCCATGCCACGGCCCTATTGCTAATGCTTCTGGGCTGCGTTCATGCCCCGCGCCCTGCCCGGTTGTCTACCCTCTTCCCGACGATTGGCCTATGCCTGTGCGACAATGACGCTGGGTTTACGATGGTGTCTGGGTTTCGCGTGAAGTCTTTGCATCTTTACCCGCCCTTGCGCATTCGGGATAAGGCAGTATGACCACGCTTCCCGTTCAGCTTCCCATCCAAGAGGCTCTGCCAGACCTGATCGCCGCCTTGCGGTCCAAGGGTCGCGCTGTTTTGCAAGCGCCGCCGGGGGCCGGGAAAACGACCGTTGTTCCATTAGCGATGCTGGAGGCGGGTTTGGTGACCGGCAAGATCATCATGCTGGAACCCAGACGACTGGCCGCACGCGCGGCGGCAGAACGCATGGCGGAAACCTTGGTCGAGCCAGTCGGTCAGACAGTCGGCTACCGCGTACGCGGGGATAGCAACACCTCGAAATCCACGCGGATCGAGGTGGTGACCGAGGGCATCCTGACCCGCATGATCCAGTCTGACCCAGAATTGAAAGGCGTTGGCGCGGTCATCTTTGATGAATTCCACGAACGGTCCCTGAATGCGGACTTAGGCCTAGCGCTGTGCCTTGAGATCACTGGCGCACTGCGCGATGACCTGATGCTTGTCGTGATGTCAGCGACGCTGGATGCAGAGCCGGTCGCCGCATTGATGGACAACGCCCCGCTTGTGACGTCCGAAGGGCGCAGTTTTCCTGTGGAGACGCGCTGGCTGGAAAAGCCGCTGCGCAAAGAAGATCGTTTAGAGGAGGCAACTGCCCGGTTGATCGAAACAGCGGTGGCAGAGAGCGAAGGGGGCGTTTTGGTCTTTTTGCCCGGCGAAGCAGAAATCCGGCGCACAGCACAACGATTGAAGCTGCCTGCCGAATGCCAGGTGCACACGCTCTTTGGGGCAATGGATTTCAAAGCACAGCGCGCCGCAATCCAACCAGCCACGCAGGGGCGCAAGGTTGTTCTGTCGACATCAATCGCTGAAACCTCGCTGACCATCCAAGACGTGCGTGTCGTGGTTGACGCAGGCCGCGCGCGGCGAGCGCGGTTTGATCCGGGATCTGGCATGTCGCGGCTTATCACCGAAAAGGTCACCAAGGCAGAGGCAACACAACGCCAAGGCCGCGCGGGCCGCGTGGCCAAAGGTGTTTGCTATCGACTTTGGACGAAAGGCGAAGAAGGCGGCCTGCTGCCCTTCCCGCCTGCGGAAATCGAAGCTGCTGATCTGGCGGGATTGGCGCTGGAATTGGCCGCTTGGGGCGCGACCACTGCTGACCTGCCTTTCCTGACCCAGCCACCTTCTGGAACATTCAGCGAAGCGCAGAACCTACTGCAGATGTTGGGCATACTGGATCAAGATATGCGCATCACCGAACACGGCCAAAGCGTCGCGCGCATGCCGCTGCACCCACGCCTGGCGCATATGCTGGCAATTGCGGGTCGCAAAGCCGCGCCTCTGGCCGCGCTTCTGGCGGCACGCGATCCGCTGGCGCGGTCAGCCCCCGTTGATCTTGCGTTGCGAGCCGAGTCGATTGCCGATCTCAAACGTTTCGAGCAAACGCGCCCCTATCAAGTCAATCGCGGTGCGCTACATACGATCCGAGAGGAAAGCAAACGGCTGGCGCGCCTTGCGCAGGGGCATGGTGATTATTCACTGGCTGAGATGGCAGCGCTGGCCTACCCCGACCGCATCGGGTTGCGCCGCAAAGGAGACGCCGCGCGGTATGTTTTGTCCGGCGGCAAAGGGGCCGTTCTGGATGAGGCCGATCCGATGGCGTCAGAACGCTTGATCGTCGCCACGGATTTGGATGGCAATCCGCGTGAAGCCCGCATCAGGCAGGCCATTGCGATCTCTGAACCCGAAATCCGCGCGCTTTTTGGGGGCCAAATCCAATGGCAAAAGACCTGCCACTGGTCCAAACGCGAAGGTCGCGTAGTTGCGCGCCAGCAAGAGATGTTTGGCGCGCTCGCACTGGACGACCGCCTATGGAAAGACGCCCCACAAGAGGACATCGCCAAGGCCATGCTGGATGGCGTTCGCGAAATGAGATTGTTGCCAAGTCCGGCAGCCAAACGCTTTCTCGCACGCGTTGCTTTGGTACGCGGCGCAGGGCACGATCTGCCCGACCTCAGCGAAGACACCTTGCTTGGCACGCTCGAAGAATGGCTCCTGCCCCATTTGGCTGGCGTGAAGACCGCAGATCAGTGGAAAAAGTTCGACATCCTTGAAGCCTTACGCGCCACGCTGGATTGGCCACAGATGCAACTTGTAGATCGAATTGCACCGGCGCATTTCACAACGCCGCTAAACCGCCAGATTCCGATTGATTATTCCGGCGAACACCCGGAAATCACCCTGCGCCTGCAAGAGATGTTTGGCCAGAAAACCCACCCTACGGTTGGCAACACACCATTAAAGGTCACTCTGCTATCGCCCGCCCAGCGCCCTGTGCAGACCACGATGGACATCCCCGGTTTTTGGGCGAGCAGCTACACCGATGTGCGCAAAGACATGCGTGGACGCTACCCCAAGCACCCCTGGCCCGAAGACCCGACAGAGGCAGATCCAACACTGCGCGTGAAGCGGCGCGGATAAGTTCGGCAGCCGTTTCTCTTTGGTCCCAACACCTTGGGTGTCCGGGGCTAAGCCCCGGCTTAAGTCACCTGGAAAAACGCCGTTACTTACCCAAACACCACCGCATCACAGCTTTTTGGGCGTGCAGGCGGTTTTCGGCCTCATCAAAGATCACCGAATTTGGCCCATCCATGACGGCATTGGTCGCCTCTTCGTCACGGTGCGCAGGCAAGCAGTGCATAAAGAGCGCGTCGGGTTTGGCATGGGCCATCAACTGCTCGTTCACCTGATAGGGGCGCAGTTGATTGTGGCGACGTTCGCGCGCCGATTGCGGGTCATGCATGGAAACCCAAGTGTCCGTCACAACCAGATCCGCACCTTCAACTGCGGCCAACGGGTCGCGCACGATCTCGACATTGCTGCCTTTGGAGCGCGCGAGATCAATGAACTCCTGTTCGGGATCAAGCTGCGGTGGGCCGGTAAAGATCAGATCAAAGCCAAATTGACCCGCCGCATGGGCGAAGCTGGCAAAAACATTATTACCGTCGCCTGACCAAACCACCTTTTTGCCTTTGATCGGACCACGATGTTCTTCGAACGTCAGGATATCCGCCATGATCTGACAGGGGTGGGTGCGGTCGGTCAGACCGTTGATGACCGGCACATCGGAATATTCCGCCAACTCCAGCAGCGTTTGTTCCTCAAATGTGCGGATCATAATCAGATCGACATAACGGCTTAGAACGCGCGCGGTGTCGGCAATGGTTTCGCCATGTCCCAGTTGCATTTCCTTGCCAGACAGCACCATGGTCTGCCCCCCCATTTGACGCACGCCCACGTCAAAAGACACGCGGGTCCGGGTCGAGGGTTTTTCAAAGATCAGCGCCACCATCTGGTCTTTCAGCGGCAGATCGGCATCCAATGTGCCCTTGGATTGGCCAGCACGCGCGTCTTTCATGGCTTTGGCGTTGTCGATAATCGCACGCAGATCCACCGGATCGGTTTTGTGAATATCCAGAAAATGGTTCATTGTGCTTGTCCTTCGAGGGAGTGTTCAACGGCAGTCGCAGCCGCATCGAGCCGCGTCAGGGCCTCGTTGATATCTTCGTCTGTGATGTTCAAAGCCGGGAGCAGGCGAATAACATTGTCCGCCGCCGGAATGGTGATCAGATCGGCATCATATGCAGCCTGCAACACGTTGCCTTGCGGTGCCTTGCATTTCAGCCCCAACATCAACCCAGTCCCGCGCACTGCTTCGAACACGTCAGGATGTGCAGCAACCAGGCCCTCAAGTTTCTGACGTAGCAATCCCGACTTGCGGTTCACCTCTGCCAAAAACGCCGGATCGGCAACGATATCCATCACCGCATTGCCCACGGAACAGGCCAATGGGTTACCGCCGTAGGTCGACCCGTGGGTGCCTGCCACCATACCGCTTGCCGCTTCTTCGGTTGCCAGAACTGCGCCCAGTGGAAAACCCCCGCCGATGCCCTTAGCGACCATCATGATATCGGGCGTGATCCCTGCCCATTCGTGGGCAAACAACTTGCCCGTCCGGCCCACACCACATTGGACCTCGTCCAAGATCAGCAGAACGCCCGCTTCATCACAAATCGCCCGCACCGCGCGCAGGTCGGCGTCTTCCATAGGGCGGATGCCGCCTTCGCCCTGCACAGGTTCCAAGATCACGGCAGCTGTGGTTTCGGTGATCGCCGCCTGCAGCGCATCAAGATCACCCCAAGGCACGTGTTTGAATCCGGGCAATAGAGGACCAAAGCCCTTGGTCATCTTTTCAGAGCCCGCCGCAGCAATGCCTGCAGAACTCCGCCCATGGAACGCACCCTCAAAACCGATGATATCGGTCTTTTCCGGCTGGCCTTTTTCGTACCAATATTTGCGCGCCATTTTCACGGCCAACTCGCAGCTTTCCGTGCCAGAGTTGGTGAAAAACACGGTGTCGGCAAAACTCGCATCCACCAGCTTATCGGCCAATGCCTGCTGTTGTGGGATCTGATACAGGTTAGAGACATGCCAGATCGCATTGGCCTGCGTGGTCAGCGCGTCGACCAAAGCCGGGTGCGCATGACCTAGGACGTTCACCGCGATTCCAGCGCCCATATCAAGAAAACGTCGGCCATCTGCCTCGGTAACCCAGCTGCCTTCGCCTTTGACGAAGTTAAGAGGTGCCCGATTATAAGTCGGCAGAACGGTGGTAATCATGGTCCGGTCCTTGTGGTTAAGCCCAGTTGGAAACAACGGCGTGCAATAGCCGGGCTATCGTGTCAATGAGAGAACTTTGGTTTGCTGCGCATTTGCGCATTTTTTGCAAAATCGATGGGATGATTTCGCAAGATGATGAGTCTCAGGCCTGCAGTCTTGCAGAAAGCTGAGGGTCAGCGTCGGAATCGTCGGATTCGGATATGGCTGGTTTGTGTCATCATAGGGCGCTCTATACGGAGGTTCTTGCGGTCTGAGAAGCTCTTTTTTCATGGAATGCGGCGCGCTGCGCAAAACCGCAGCCACTGCAGGATCGAGAATTCCATCAGATTGAACACCCCCAAACCGAATCTCTGCCTTGTAACTGGCTGTGGGGTGACTAAAATAGGCCCCTGACCGAGATTTATGGAAGCGGACCCTCGTCCAGCCGGGGCGCCGCTTCTTTTGTAAGGAAATAGGCATGTCCTGGACTGACGAGCGCGTAGAGATCCTGAAGAAAATGTGGGGCGAAGGCCAATCCGCAAGCCAGATCGCAAAGGAACTGGGTGGCGTGACCCGCAATGCGGTGATCGGGAAAGTGCACCGTCTGGGCCTTTCCAACCGTGCCGGGTCCGGCGGGGCGAAGGCAGACGCGAAACCTAAAGCAGAGGCCAAACCGAAGCCCGCGCCAAAGCCAAAGGCCGAGCCAAAGGCGAAGCCGATGCCCGAGATGAAGACCGAACCAGCCGTGCCCCCGCGCCCAGCAGGTGCGACCAATCGCAAGGCGATCATCCCAGCTGGCCAACCGCTGCCACCGCAGCCATCAGCGAATGAGATCAGCCCAGAGGCGCTGGCGAAGGTCAACGAAGTTGAGAAGAAAGCCAAGAAGCTGTCTTTGATGGAACTGACCGAACGCACTTGCAAATGGCCTGTCGGTGACCCGGCGACCGAACATTTCTGGTTCTGCGGCCTGCCGGTGCAATCCGGCAAACCTTATTGCGAGGCGCATGTGGGCGTAGCATTCCAGCCCATGTCGTCGCGGCGTGATCGTCGGCGGTAGGAGACACAAACAACTCAATCAAAAAGCCCGGCTTTTGCGCCGGGTTTTTCTTTACCCTCGGCATGCGCTAGACGTCGAACCGCGCTCTTAGGACCTCTGCGCGCTCAAAAAACGTCTCCCGCACTTTGGCGGCAAAGGGATTGGCTGTCTCTATCGCGTTCAATACTGTTGGTGGGTCGTCTTTCACCATTTCGACTGCCCGCGCGATCAGATCGAAACTGGCCGTGGTCATCCGCGTGGGCAGCGGCCCCATGTCACCCATGACCTTGGCAATCAGATGCGTCAGCCCCTGCACCATGGCAGCCTCTCGGTCGTGATCTTCGGGCAAACAGGTGATCACGTTCAGCTTCAGGCGGCGGCGCAGAAATATACCAATCTCGCGCCACGCCTCTCCGCGCACCGGACAGAGCGACAGCTTGTGTCCAGCAATGCCCTCTGCCGCGCTTTGCGGCCCAAACAAGGGATGCGTGCCCACGATCTGCACGTGATCCGGCAGGCATTCGACCATATCTGCAATCGGGGCGAGTTTCACAGAGCCGACATCCACCACCACTGCACCGGGCCGCAGAAACCCTGCAATGTCCTCGCAGATCGTGCGGATTTCAGCGACAGGTACGGCCAGAATGATGACGTCACATTGCGCGGCTTCCGCAAGGCTTACACCGCCGAGAACCGAGATATAGGGATCATGGATGCGCAGAGCCACATGCGGTGCCAGATGCGCCGCGATCAATTGGCCAAAGCCGCCAAATCCAAATAGTCCAACAGTTGTCTTTTCATCAGACATCGCTCGGTCCTTTGTCAGAGCCGCGAGCCGATGCGAAATGTCTTGGAAAGTTGTGTGATCCACCGGCCAGCGGCGGTCACGTCAAAAGCCCCGCCGTTATTTCGGCAGGGGATAATAGGTTACAAAGATGGTTGTCATCCGTGTCATGGCCCGTTTGGTGCCACCCATGGCGGCACCCGTCAAGCCTTAGTTTTTGCCCAGAAGCTTTAGCAGTTGCTTTGCGGCCTCTTCTTCGAGCTTCTTTTTGGCCGCATCTTCAAGGGATTGCCCTTCTTCTGCCTTAACGCCCAATTTGTCCGCCACCGTCTGCTTGGCCTTCTCGCGCAGTTCCTTACGCTCTTCTTTCAGGTTTTGGTTCGCCACGGCTTCAAGGTCTGGCCAAATCTTGGGACCGGCCCACGGCCCTTTGACGCGAACAGGAATGGCCAGGCCAGTGTCGGTTGCATTCTTGATCTGCGGCGTAAACGTGTAGTCAATGGTCTGGGCACCCAGGCCCACGGCCCCTGCCCCCTTGGCCTGCACCTTTGGCAGGTCCATCAGAAGGTCCTCGTTTTTCAACACGCCGTCAGCAATCGTCCATGTGGCAACCATATTGTCAAAAACAGTGGTGCCCCCGGTCGGTGTGCCCCGGAACAGTTTATCAAGATCAATGCCTGAAATCGTGCCAGTCCCGACACTGACCAAACCGTCGCCTTGAAGCGAGTTCATGATGGCATGCAACGACTGCCCCGCCGCCAAAAACCCGATCTGCGCGTCGGCTTTGCCGGTAAAGCGGTCAACCTCGGCAAAATCAGTCAACAGACCTTTCAATTCCATCCCTGAAACATTCAGCTTGCCCCCAACCGACAGCCCGCTGCGGTTGTTGGCCACGAATTGGCCTGTGATCTCTCCATCATAGCCGCTGAGTTGCTGCAAGGTCGCCACGGCGCGCGCATTGTCGACCTCGACAGACAAGCGAGATGCGCCAAAGGAAAGCGTCCCGGTTTCAATCGCATTGGCGCTGATGGCGATGGTGCCGTCAAAAAGACCCAGCGCGCTGACATCAATTGGCGCTTTGGACCATTCACTGCTCCCAGCGTCATCCGCCGCACCCGCGTCCGTGCCGGTGAGCGCCTCCAGATTGATTGTGCCCGCGCGCAAATTGGCTGTCACAACGGGTTTGCCGGACAGATCGACATCTGCATCCAGATCAACGGCATTGCCAAGAGCCGCGACCTTGGCGTTGCGCAGGCTGAACAACATCTCTTTGGTCAAGGTTATGTCGCCAGAAAACTCGGTCGCAGGGGTGCCTTGGGACGGGATGCCAAGTGCGGCAAGGAACCGGTCAGGTTTTGGCAAATCCAATGCAGCGAAGCCCTGCAGCTCTGGCACAATCGAGGCGCGGCCATCAAACGACACGCTGTTCCCGGCCGCTTCGATCTTGGCGATCACGCTGGTGACATCCCCGGCCATCAGCCCATCAAGATCACCGACCGACGCCACCAAAGAGACAGGATCGGACACAGGCGTTGCGGTCACGGTGATCTCCGCGCCTTCGCCGCCCCAATCAAGTGCGGCCGAAACCGCCGACAGCGCCAATCGTTCTTGGCCATTCTCACGGTAGCGGATCGAGGCATCGGTGACGGTCAGCTTCTCAAGAGTGAAACCCGCAACTGCGTCCGTGGCCGCATTGTCGCCGTCAGTTGCCTCTGCACTTTCACCTGGCGGGAAAAGGTCCCAGTTCGCGTGGTTTTCGCTGTCGGTTTCCAAAAGGATGGTCGGGCTGTCCAACTCGATATGTTTGATCTGGATGCCACCGCCCAGCAGGGCCATCATGTCCAAGCCGACCCGCGCGGATTGTGCTTGAAACATTGGGCCATTTTCCGACCAATCCGCATTGCCCAAAGCAACGGCGCCGGTATCAACACCAAGCGTCGGGAAAAAACTAAAAGTCACGTCGCCATCAAAGACCAAGTCACGCCCGGTCTGTGCTTTAACCTGATCCGCAGCAAGGTTTGCGATCTTTTCCCCGGGTAGGACAAAAATCAGACCAACCAGGGTCACAAAAAGAACGACAACAACCGACAACAAAACCTTGAGAAGACGCACGCTGATTTCCTTTCTTGCCCTACATTTCAAGACGTATGCGCTTCGGTTCTATGTCGCAAGACACAGTTTCTGGCGTCCCTTAAATGCAACGGGTTGATCACACCCGCAAAGACCCGCAATGTGCGCCCATGATTATCTTTATTCAGCGGCTCAAGCTGCGCATTCTCTGGAGTTGGCAAGGCTGGTCCGCCGCTTGGCGCGAGGAGTATTCGCTGCGCAGTTGGGTCTGGTCTTACTTGATCTCTGTCTTGTTGGCCTTTTGGTTGCCACTCAGCGTGGCGGAGCGCGCGCTCTTGTTGGCGCTTGGTCTGCTGGTGATTGCAGCAGAATTGTTCAACACAGCGATTGAACGCACCGTTGATCGGATTTCCAAAGAAATGCACCCGCTGTCCGGTGCCGCCAAAGACGCGGCCAGTGCTGCCGTGGCTGTCACCGCTATTGCAGCCGGGCTTGCTTGGGTGGTGATCTTGATCGGCTAAGCGCGCAGGAATGTGATTTGGGCGGCTGTCCAAACATAGATAGGCTGATGGCGCCAAACCGGAGCGCCACATGAAATGCCTACGCCAGATCGCGACCTTAGTAAGCCTTGGCTTTGCCGCCCCAGCAAGCGCTGAGAGCTGCCAAACGCTGGAGGACCTCCACGCGGGGCAAACCGCACGCGAACTGGCTGGGATTGTGCGCGATTGCGTCGCGCAAGAACGCAATGAAAACGCGATAGAAATGTTCTGGGCCTACTCCAACTTTAGCCTGTTTGACCAACAGCGCGTTTGGGACGAAAGCGCCCATGTCGCGGTTCAGGAACTGCATGTTTGGATATTTTCCGGCTATTCCTTTGACACGATCAACGCGTTGAAAGCGGTGATCGCCCGCCTCAGAGAACCAAACAGCGCCTTTCTGGCCGAGACCTGCAAGGCCGTCGCGAAAGCTGGTCCGCCAGATTACCGCCCGACCTATATGATCACACGTGGCCTGATGCCCCGAAAGTCCGACGACGACTGGCTGACCGAAGGATTTGATGCAGACGCCGCATGGCAAAAGGCGCTGGTAGAGATCAATGGCTGCCCAGAGGGGACACTCTAGTCACTAGGGCTCGGCTTTGCCGGGCAATCTATGACATCAGCGGATCAGCCGTCCCCACAGGTCATATTCCCCAGCTTCATCAACCTCAACCGTCACCAAGTCGCCGACAAACAGCCCTTCTGTGCCCTCGTCGATAAAGAGGTTGCCGTCGATTTCTGGCGCGTCAGCCTTGGTTCGACAGGTGGCAATACCGTCCTCGTCGATGTCATCCACGATGACCTGCTGCAGACTGCCAACTTTGGCGGCCAATTTAGCTTCGGAAATGGCCTGCGCCTTTTGCATGAAGCGGTCCCAACGATCCTGTTTGACCTCAGGGACAACATGATCCGGCAGATCATTTGACCGCGCGCCGTCGACGTTTTCGTACTGAAAGCATCCGACCCGGTCGAGTTGCGCTTCATCCATCCAATCCAACAGATGCTGGAATTCAGCCTCTGTTTCGCCGGGGTAGCCAACAATGAAGGTCGAGCGCAGGGTGATGTCGGGGCAAATCTCGCGCCAGCGGGCGATCTCATCCAGCGTCTTTGCCGTATGCGCCGGGCGCGCCATGCGTTTCAGCGTGTCGGGGTGGCTGTGCTGAAACGGAATATCCAAATAGGGCAGGATCAGCCCCTCAGCCATCAGCGGGATCAACTCTCGCACATGCGGATACGGATAAACGTAATGCAGCCGCACCCAAAGATCTCGCCCTGCCCCAAGCTGCCCCAATTCACGCGCGAGATCGGTGATATGGCTGCGCACTTCGCGATCTTTCCAAGGGTGGGTGGAATATTTGCGGTCCAGCCCATAGGCCGAGGTATCTTGGCTGATCACCAAGAGTTCCTTGACGCCCGCATCCACCAGCTTCTCGGCCTCACGCAGCACCGCATGCACCGGGCGGCTTGCGAGCCTGCCGCGCATATCCGGGATGATGCAGAATTTGCACTTGTGATTGCAGCCTTCGGAGATTTTCAAATAGCTGAAATGGCGTGGGGTCAGCTTCACGCCAGAGGACGGCAGCAAATCAACAAATGGGTTCGGCGACGGGGGGACGGCCCCATGCACGGCGTCCAACACCTGTTCGTACTGGTGCGGGCCTGTGACGGCGAGGATTTTGGGGTGATGTTCGCGAATATAGTCAGGCTCCGCGCCCAGACAGCCGGTCACGATCACCTTGCCGTTTTCCTTCAGCGCTTCGCCGATGGCGTCAAGGCTTTCCGCCTTGGCTGAATCCAGGAAACCGCAGGTGTTCACGATCACCGCGTCGGCACCTGTATACTCTGGTGAAATGCCATAGCCCTCTGCCCGCAGCCGCGTCAGGATGCGTTCGCTATCCACCAATGCCTTGGGGCAGCCCAAAGAGACCATGCCAATGGTTGGCTGGCCCTCGCGGAGCGGGTGGCTTGGATCGGAGCTGACCTGCGCGTTGGCAAGGTCCGGGCGGAGGTTTGGCGGATTGCTAGACATGCCCGGCGCTATAGCTTGTTGCGCGGGGTTTGGGAATTGCCGATTTCGCAGATCAGGTTTCGGGATAGGCCGCTGCGCATTGCGCCAATGCGGCACTATTGGCGCGCTCTTCCTGCGCAAGCCGCCGCTTGGCCGAGGCCAATTTGCGCGCTTCTTCTTCCAGATCGATGGCCACGGGCACGGTTTTGGTCTGATGTTCCGTTCTCAGGCACGACTGGACATTGCCGCCACCAGTGCAAAGACCATAGCGCAGGCGTGGCGTCACATCTTCGCGTAGGGCATAGCCGCGCGCGATATTGCCCTCGCTGATCGCAATTGCTTGTTTAAGTTGGGTAATATCCCGATCCACGCGCGCTTCACATTGTTCGCGCGGCGTCGCGCATGCGCCCAAAACAATCAGGGCAGCACCCCATACATATGCATGTCTCATGTCAGTCCTTCCACGACACAGAATGCATCCCCGCCGCAAGCTTAGCGGTTTTTGCCACCGCCTGCCAGTGCGTCGAACTTTCAGACCTTCGCAAACAGCGCTTGGTTCCGACAATACTCATAAGGTTGCTGCAGATCTTCTTCGCTTGGCAAACGCGCGGCGCAATCCTCGGCCTTCGTGCAGGCAGAACAGCGATAGACACCTGCCACCAGTTGATCAGCGGTGATGTCACCGTCGATCACGGCACCTTCCAGCCTTTTTCCCAGTTTTTCCGCCATCATATCAAAGAGATAGACATGTGACTTAAGGGGCGTTTGTGGTGACTTGTCGGTCTTTGGCTTGTTCATCGGCGCACTCCTTCTCCCGGAATGAGCATACGCCAGCACCGCAGAGCAGACCTTGATCTGTATCAAGCGCGGTTTTTGACACCCTCTGACCGCCCTCAGGCGGTCTCCAGATACGCATTCACGCAGTCTTGCACGCGACGAAAGCGATCTCCGCCCAATTTGGTGCCGCCATACCAGCGCGTCACGACGATCAAGTGATCCTGCACCTCGGCCCGTTCCAGCATCCTGACGATCACCATCCCCGCGCCGCTTTCACCGTCATCGCCTTTGATCGGGGTCCCGTCCGACAGGATCGCCGCCCAGGTGTTATGCGTCGCCTTGGCGAACTTCTTGTCTTTTTTCAACAATTTAAGCGCGGCATCAATATCTTCGCGGCTTTGCACCGGACAGCCGGTGACCGCGTATTTACTGCCGCGATCACTGACAACATTTAGGATTTGCCGCATCAAAGCTGCGCCGCTGTGCGCCGGACAGTGTCGATACGTTGCCCGTTTGGCGGGTGGCTTCCGAGGAAGCGATCACCGGGATCGGGAATGCGTTGGAAGAACGCTGCACCGCGGACTGGATCATACCCAGCGGCATGGGTGATGCGTGTGCCCAAAGCGTCGGCTTCCAATTCGTGATCCTTGGAATAAACCCGCGCGCCGACACTCCCCCCAACATCAAGGCCGACATCAACGGCTGTTTCTCCGCCGCCCAGCAAGACGGCCAGACCGCCGCCCACCAAGGCCCCAATGGTTGCGTTTTGCCGCGCCTCGGCAAGGTGGCCTTCGATATGGTGCGCGGCCTCGTGGCCCAGAACAAATGCCAGTTCGTGGTCGTTTTCAAAGTCCTTAAGGATTGCCGCTGTGAAGGTCAGAACCGGGCGACCGTTCGCATCCAGAGATTGGTAGGCATTGGATGGCTTGCGCGGATCACGGTCCAACGTGATCAGGAAATCACAGTTCACACCAGAACGCACACGTTGCCGGCAGGCCTGTTCGGCAATCGGCTCCATATTGGCAACCACCCGACTATAGCGCTGAACCGCAGGGTCATTTGCGCTTAGGGGTGTTGGCGCGCTTGTTGATGTTGGTGCGGTGCCCGTTGTTTCAATACAGCCAGCAACAGCCAGTAGAGCACCAAAGACAGCCAATTGTGTTTGCTTCATCGTGACCTCATTTTTACCGGTAGGGAATATATTTAGGGAGCCGCAGGCAAAACTGCCAGCGCGGTCTCTGGCAACAAACCGCGCAAGTCGGCTTTGCGCACAGCCGCACGACGTTCTGCGGTGGAGGGATGAGAGTTCAGGGCATGATTGCCGGGATCGGGAATGCGATCAAAGAACGCGACGGCGCGCAACGGGTCAAACCCCGCACGGCGCAGGATGATGGCACCCAGCGCATCCGCCTCAAGCTCGTATTCCTGTGCGAAGAGCCGCGCGCCCACAAAGGCCCCGACTTCTCTGGCTTCGCGTACGGTTGGCCCATCTGCCCCCTCGCGGCGGGCCGCCTCTCCGAGTGCGTTGGACGCCTGCACGGAATCCGCTTTCTGGCGCGCTAGATGATTTAGGATGTGATGCGCCGCCTCATGGGCAAGGATCAGTGCCAATTCGTCTTCATTCCGGGTTTCGGCCACAAGATCCGTGGTGATGACCACAAAGGGTCGCCCAAGCGCATCGATCGATTGAAAGGCATTTGCGGTGCCATCTTCGGCCTCGGCCACATAAAGTCGAATGCGGCAGTTTTTGACCACCGCGACTTCAAGGCAAGTGTTCTGCACAACGGGCGCAAGCCGGTTCACAACGTCGCCAAAGCCATCTGCTGGCGGTTCAAGTTCAGTCTGAGGCGACGGAACACCGCAGGCAGAAAGCCCTAAAAATAACAACAGGATACCTGCCCGAACACCAACCATCACCGCTCCTTCCGAAGCAGATTACTGTGATTGCAACATTCACTAAAGTGATAATCGCGGGCGCTTTGTCACATTCTCTGCAAAGCAGCGCGATCTGCGCGCAAAGGCGCGCTTTCTGGCTTGTTCTTTCCGCATCCTGCGCTAGGCTGAAACCATGTTCAGCATCGAGCACGAATTTGACTCCACCGTCGTAACGCTTGTCGATGAAGGCGCAGCCCATCTGCAAGAAGACATTTCCATTAACCTCTTTGAGGACTGCATCACGATAGAGCAGCTCGATCCGCGCACTGAAACGGTGCAAAAGATCACGCTATCGCTGTCGCAGGCCGAAGATTTGGCTGCCGCCTTGGACTTGCCAGAGGGTGTCTACCGGATCGACCGCGACGACAAATAGCTGGGCATTTGTCCTAGAAATCTCCGCTTACTGGTTGAAATTCCTGTGTGTTCAGCAGACATGGGGAACAACCGACAGGAGACCCCGATGCCCGACCGCAATGATGCCGCGCTGGAGTTTTTGCTCAGCCGCCGCTCTCGTCCCGCAAAGACGCTGACCACACCCATTCCGACACAGGCGGACCTCGCCCCTATCTTTGAGGCTGCTCTGCGCACGCCCGACCATGGCAAGTTGGAGCCTTGGCGATTGATCGTCCTGGGGCGTGAGGCTTTGAAGGGCTTGGGCACATTGGCAGGCGAACGCGCAGCAGCGCTAGGTTTGGATGAGGTCCAGACGGAGAAAGGGCGCAACCAGTTTGACACCGGCAATCTGGCGGTTGTTGTCGTTGAAAGCCCGGTCGACAGCCCTAAGGTGCCCGCGATCGAACAAACCTATTCGGCGGGCGCGGTGTGCCTGTCGCTTTTGAATGCGGCGCTTGCTGCCGGTTGGGGAGCCAACTGGCTGACGGGCTGGCCTGCGCATGATCGCGCATTTGTGGAAACGGGCCTTGGCCTAGCGTCCCATGAATCCGTTGTTGGCATCGTGCATATCGGCACAGAGAAATTCGCCCCGCCAGAACGACCACGCCCCAATGTCGAGGAGAAGGTCACATGGCGCTTGGCGTGATCTTCTCGTCCTTTATCAAGGCTGTGAACCAAATGCTGGACCTGCGGTTTCGCAAGGTCTTTTGGCGCGGGATTGGATTGACGCTGGGGCTGCTGTTTGTGGCCTATTTGCTGTTCGTTGGCCTTTTGAACTGGGTTGGCCTGCCAGAGCTTTTGGCAGATTGGTTCGGGGAAAGCGCATGGATTGGTGCCTCTATTGGCATCGGGTCGCTGATCATGATGATGATCGCGTCTGTCTTTCTGATGGTGCCCGTTGCCTCGGCCATCACGTCGATGTTTTTGGATCAGGTCGCTGACGCTGTCGAAGATCGTCATTACCCGACGCTTCCCGCCGCCAAGAATCCCGGCATATTGGAAGGCGTCATCGATACTTTCAGTTTTCTTGGCTTGATGATCATCGCCAACATATTGGCATTGCTGATTTATTTCGGACTTCCGCCACTTGCGCCCTTTGTGTTCTGGGGCTTAAACGGTTTCTTGCTCGGTCGCGAATATTTCACGCTTGTGGCCATGCGCCGCGTTGGACGTAAGGGCGCAAAGGCGCTGCGCCGCGAACATTTTCCTACGATTTGGGCGGCGGGCGTTCTGATGGCGATGCCGCTATCGATCCCGGTGATCAACCTGCTGGTGCCGATCCTAGGGGCCGCGACCTTTACGCATGTCTACCACCGGCTCACGGCGCGCAGCGTAGCATCGCAAAGGTTCGCGGATCACCTTTGATGATGGTTGGGTTATTCTGACCCGACCGGCGGCAAACGGTCCATCCAGTCGAAATCGCGCACTTCGATAATGCCTTGGCTGATGATCCAATAAAGGATCGCCCAGATCACCGCAGCAACACCCGTGGTGATCCACGCCTTTTTCTTGAGGTAGTGATGCTCTGGCGCGCCGGCCTGTGTGCCCGGTACGATTTTCCCGACGTCCCCCTGCGTTTGCAGGCGGATCGGAATGACCACCAGAAATGTCATAAACCAGCAAACGGCGTACAAAACGATCGCAGATGTGATGGACATGGGCGCTCCTAATCAATGACAGACTACCTAAATCGCCAAAGCCGCCCCGACAAGGGCGGCTTCTTTCAATTTAAGGCGAAGACCTGCGGCGAATTAGACCTGCTCTAGCTCAACCAGACAACCGTTGAAGTCCTTCGGATGCAGGAACAACACAGGCTTGCCATGCGCGCCGATTTTCGGCTCTCCGCTGCCCAGAACCCGTGCGCCCGTTGCTTTCAGATGGTCGCGCGCGGCAAGGATATCCTCGACTTCATAGCAGACGTGATGGATGCCGCCCGACGGGTTTTTATCCAGAAATCCTTGGATCGGGCTGTTTTCGCCCAGCGGATACAGCAATTCGATTTTGGTGTTGGGCAGTTCGATGAAAATCACGGTCACGCCGTGATCCGGTTCATCCTGTGGTGCGCCAACGTTTGCGCCCAGCGCGTTGCGGTATTGGTCTGCGGCGGCCTCCAGATCGGGCACGGCAATCGCAACATGGTTCAATTTGCCAATCATTGGCGTCTCCTCAGCGTTTTTAAGTGAGGCTGTTATGGGGGAGGTCACAGCGCCTGACAAGCGACAGGCGGTCGCGGGGTTAACGACATATTAGCTAACTTGCGAATAACGTAGCGTCGCCCCCGCCAAAGCCACCCCCCCCCCCGCGCAGGAGGAGCGCCGATGGACGAATTTTCAGGCCACCTGACAACCCCGACAGCCGATCGGCCCCTGATGGGCATGACGGTTCTGGTTGTCGAAGACAGCCGATATGCAAGCGATGCCCTGCGCTTGATGTGCCTGAAAAGCGGCGCGCGCATTCGACGCGCTGATTGCCTCGCCTCTGCCCACCGGCATTTGCGGGTCTATCGGCCTTCGGTTGCGATTATTGATCTGGGGCTGCCCGATGGCTCTGGCCTTGCGCTGATCCGGGAACTGAACGCAGCCTCACCACGCGTTGAGGCGCTGCTGGCCATGTCCGGCGACGCCCATCTTGGTCCTGCGGCCCGCGCGGCAGGGGCTGATCGGTTCTTGGCAAAACCCCTGATGTCACTCGCAGCGTTTCAGCAAGCGGTTTTAGGGGTTCTGCCGCGCGACAAGCAGCCTGACGTCTTACGAGCCCTGCCGGTCAGCAAGATTGTCCCCGACCATATCGCGTTTCTGGATGACCTCAGCCATGCCGCCGACTTGTTAATTGGCACGCCAGACCGGGCCACGCTGTCCTATGTCGCGCAGTTTCTGTCGGGAGTCGCCCGCAGTGCCGGAGACACAGCCCTGATCCGCTCCACAGATCACCTGCTAAGTGCGCTTTACAAAAACAAGGAGAGTGCACCCCATCTGGCGCTGTTGACCACCCTTCTGTCCGGACATTTGGACAAGCGGGAGGCTGTGTAGCAAGCACGAAAAAAGGGGCCGAAGCCCCCTTTTCCAAATCGTCGATTGCACTGAAATTAATCCTGCGGGATGACACGCAGGCCCAGTTCCATCAGCTGGTCACTGGTTGGGTCGCTTGGCGCGTTCATCATCAGGTCTTCGGCGCGCTGGTTCATCGGGAACATGACCACTTCGCGGATGTTCTGCTGATCTGCTAGCAGCATAACGATACGGTCCACACCTGCAGCACAGCCCGCGTGAGGTGGCGCGCCGTATTGGAAGGCATTCACAAGCGCACCAAAACGTTTGCGCACTTCGTCCTCGCCATATCCCGCGATTTCAAAGGCTTTGAACATGATCTCTGGCTTGTGGTTCCGCACCGCACCAGACACGAGTTCATAGCCATTGCAGGCCAGATCGTACTGAAAACCTTTGACCTCAAGCGGGTCACCCAACAGTGCGTCCATCCCACCTTGCGGCATCGAGAACGGGTTGTGTTCAAAGTCGATCTTGCCGGTTTCTTCGTCCTGTTCGTAGATCGGGAAGTCGACGATCCAAGCGAACGCAAAACGGTCTTTGTCGATCAGGCCAAGTTCTTCGCCAATCACATCACGCGCCTTGCCCGCAACCTTTTCAAAGGACTTCGGTTTGCCGCCAAGGAAGAAGGCCGCATCGCCAACGCCCAGACCAAGTTGTTGACGGATCGCTTCGGTGCGTTCTGGTCCAATGTTTTTGGCAAGTGGACCGGCAGCTTCAATGCCTTCGCCCTGATCGCGCCAGAAGATATACCCCATGCCCGGCAGACCTTCTTGCTGGGCGAACTTATTCATCCGGTCGCAGAACTTACGCGAACCACCCGTTGGCGCCGGGATCGCACGAATTTGGGTGCCTTCTTGTTCCAGCAGCTTCGCAAAGATCGCAAACCCAGACCCCGCGAAATGTTCAGAGACAACCTGCATCTCAATCGGGTTGCGCAGGTCTGGCTTGTCAGTGCCATATTTCAGCGCGGCATCTTTGTAGGAAATCTGCGGCCATTCGTTTGGCGCGTCCACTTTGCGGCCCCCGCCGAATTCTTCGAACACACCCGCCAGAACCGGTGCGATGGTGTCAAAGACGTCCTGCTGTTCGACAAAGCTCATTTCCATGTCGAGCTGGTAGAAGTCGGTCGGGGACCGGTCCGCACGCGGATCTTCGTCACGGAAGCACGGCGCGATTTGGAAATACTTGTCAAAGCCCGCAACCATCATCAGCTGTTTGAACTGCTGCGGGGCTTGTGGCAGGGCATAGAATTTGCCCGGATGCAGACGAGACGGCACGAGGAAGTCGCGCGCGCCTTCCGGCGAAGACGCGGTGATGATCGGCGTTTGGTACTCGCGGAAGTTCAGATCCCACATGCGTTTGCGCATGGACATCACAACGTCAGAGCGCAGCTTCATGTTTTCCTGCATCTGTTCGCGACGCAGGTCCAAGAAGCGGTACTTCAGACGGGTTTCTTCCGGGTATTCCTGATCGCCAAAAACCATCAGCGGCAGTTCTTCGGATGTGCCCAGAACCTCTAGATCACGAATGAAAACTTCGATTTCACCGGTCGGCAGGTTTTTGTTCACAAGGCTTTCGTCACGCGCCAGCACATTGCCGTCGATGCGGATACACCATTCGGAACGCACTTTTTCCAGCGCAGCAAACACCGGGCTGTCGCCATCTGCAATCACCTGGGTCACGCCGTAGTGGTCGCGCAGGTCGATGAACAGAACGCCGCCGTGATCTCGGACGCGGTGGACCCAGCCCGCAAGACGCACGGTCTCACCTACGTTGGATTTGGTCAGCGCGGCGCAGGTGTGGCTGCGGTATGCGTGCATGGAATCTGCCATTCGTCTAGGCCTTTCGTCGGGCATGTCTTAGGGCGCACTAAATGCGCGCAAAATCAGTCTGGAGTGATACACCGTTTGTAGGTCGGGAAGTCAAGCCGGAAGTCACCTTTGTGCCGCCCAGACCCCAGTCAGGACGCTGCCTTTTGAGCCAAATCAAGGCCCCCCATACTGCCTAGGCGGGAAAAACTTTACAAAGCCGCCGTGTTTCTTGCAGAATTTGGTCAGGGAGAGCCAGCATTTCCCGCTGGCGACAGCATGGGGGAAGGTATGTGGACGACCTTATTCCTAAGGATGATGCGCCAGCTGATCAAACGCGGCGCGCTTGAAATCACAATGCCTGACGGATCGGTTGAACGCTTTGGCAGCGGTGACCCGATCCGGATCAAAATGACCGATCCCAGCCTGCCCAGACGTATCGTCCTAAGCCCTGAACTGGCGGTGGGCGAAGGGTATATGGATGGCACGCTGACGATTGAAGATGATGACCTTTATGGGTTCTTAGCGCTTGGGATACGGAACTTTTCGCTGGGCCAAGGACACGGCGTGGAGCGCCACATCAGCCCGTGGTTACGCCGGTTTCAGCAGTTCAATCCGGTGGGGCGTGCCAAAGACAATGTCGCACATCACTATGACCTGTCGGGCAGGCTTTATGACCTCTTTCTGGATCAGGACAAACAATACAGCTGCGCCTATTTCACGGATCCCAACATGTCATTGGAAGCCGCGCAACTGGCCAAGAAACGGCATATCGCCAACAAGCTGTTGATCGAGCCGGATATGCAAGTGCTGGATATAGGCTGTGGTTGGGGCGGAATGGCGCTGACCTTGGCGCAAGAATATGGCGCGCGGGTCACGGGTGTGACCCTCTCAGAAGAACAGCACGCCGTGGCGGTCCAGCGCGTCAAAGACGCGGGGCTAGAAGACCGCATTGATATTCGACTGCAGGATTACCGCGAACTCGATAAGCGATTTGATCGCATAGTGTCTGTGGGCATGTTTGAACATGTGGGCGTGCCGCATTACCGAGAATATTTTGACCATGTCCGCAAGAAGCTGACGAAGAACGGGGTGGCGTTGATCCACACCATCGGCCGTGCCTCTCCGCCCAGCCGGACCAGCCCTTGGGTGAACAAATACATCTTTCCCGGCGGCTATGTCCCCGCCATGTCAGAGGCGCTACAAGCGATTGAAAAAGAGCGGCTATGGGTGACGGATGTTGAGGTTTGGCGTTTGCATTACGCAGAGACGCTGAAACACTGGCATGATCGTTTTATGGCCCACATCGAAGAGGCGCGCGATCTTTATGATGACCGCTTTTGCCGCATGTGGCGGTTTTACCTTGTCGCCAGCGAACTCACATTCCGCCTGCATCGCCAGTGTGTGTTTCAGTTCCAGCTGTCTCGCAAACAGGAAAGCGTGCCCTTGACGCGGGACTACCTTTATCACGAGGCAAGTCAACAGCACCGGGAGGCGGCGCAATAGAGCAATGTCAGACCAGCTTTGCCGGGATCAAGCCACGCAGCGAATTACCGACATGAAGCGCTGTCGCAGAACGCAGCATGTCTTGGGTGACAACCGCCTTAGTCACTTTGCCAGCTTGCAGCAAAGACTGACGTAAAACGCCCGGCAATAGCCCGCAGGAGATAGGCGGCGTGATGCAGCGACCATCGGGCAGTGTGACGAAGATATTTGTGATCGTGCCTTCGCAAATCTCATTGTTTTCGTTGAGGAAAATCAACTCATCAATGCCAGACGGGAGATTGGCGCGGGCGGCATCATAGGTCTGCCGTTGGGTGGTTTTGTGCCTCAGCCAGACATCACTGGACATGAGCTTTTGTTCCGCAATCGCCACGGTCCAAGATGCTGGATTTGGTGCCAAAGGGGCCGATGTAAACTCAAATCCCTCTGCGTCCGCCTCTGCGCCCAAAGTCAGACGACAGCGCAGCGGCACATCGCCCTGCGCTTTCAGGCACGCTTGCGCCGCCGCTGCGTCGAAGCCAAAGCCCAATTGGCGCGCAGAATCTGCCATGCGCGCAAGGTGCATATCCAAACGCGCATAGCCACCTTCCGGCGTCCAGCCAAAGGTTTCGATCAGTCGCGTTCCAACTGGAACGCCGCCGCGTATCGTGCTTTCCACAACGCTTCCTCATATTCAGATGGGCCGGTGCTGTCCCAGACAACGCCGCCGCCCACGTTCAAGGTTGCCTTGCCATCCTCGACCATAAGCGTGCGGATCGCCACATTGAAATCGCTGCGCCCGTCCGGGGCAGCCCAGCCGATGGTGCCGCAATAGATGTCGCGCGCCCATGGTTCGAGGTCATTCAGGATTTCCATCGCTCGCAACTTCGGCGCGCCGGTGATCGATCCGCAAGGGAATAGCGCCGCGAAAATCTCGGCCAGCGTTGCCTCGGGGCGCAGGCGCGCGCGCACGAGAGACACCATCTGATGCACCGTGGCGTAGCTTTCAACTTTGAACAATTCGGGCACATGCACCGAGCCAAGTTCGGCAACACGGCTGATGTCATTGCGCAAAAGGTCAACGATCATCAAGTTCTCGGCGCGGTTCTTTTCATCGGCTTGCAAAAAGGCGACCCGCTTGGCGTCCTCGTCTGGGTCCTGCGAGCGGGGCTGCGTGCCTTTCATGGGGCGGGTTTCAATGACGCCGGTGCTTGTGGTGCGGAAAAACAGTTCAGGCGAGCGGCTGAGGAGATCCGGCAACCCTTCCTGCAAGACCATCGCGCCCTGCCCCACGGGCTGCCGCGTAGACAAGGCAGCATAAAGCGCCTCTGAAGCGCCCTCATAATTTGTGTCCATCGGGAAGGTCAGGTTGGCCTGATAGATATCGCCCGCACCGATGTAGGCGTTCACCTGATCAAAGGCTTGCTGATACCGTGACTGATCCCAACGTGGGACGGGCTGGTCCAGCAGCGCGGAGCCATGCGCCAGCGCTTTAAGACCGGGTGCGCCATAAACCCCGAAACACAACAGCGGCAGGCGTCGTTCCTTGGGCATGCGTCCGTACAATCTGGGTTCAAGAACATAGCCAAGTTCGTAGGTCGCATAGCCCGCAAGCCACTTACCGTCCGCGCGTGCGGCATCCATCGCTGCGAAGGCCACATCGACCTGATCCGGCGTCTGGGCGACAATCATCGTTTCAGGCGCATCAAACCATGTGCCCGCCCCGAGAGGCCCCTGATCAAACCGAATCTGCACGCGCTTGCCTTTCCATCTTGATCCGCCTGATATAGCGTCCCTACAGCGCGCGCGCAGCCCAGAAATCGACAGGAATCACCACTCTGCCGCACAAAGCGGCAAGGCCAGTCGCGTGTGGCTTGTCTGCTTGGCGCAAAGCGATGCGGAATAATCCGCAAATGCACTTGCGCCTTGGCGTTTGATCCGTATAACCCACGACAATTTGCGCACACGGTGGTGCTGCCCACCCATACCCGCCACCAAACCCGAGGTCTGCCATGCCCAAAAGAACCGACATCTCCTCCATCATGATTATCGGCGCTGGTCCTATTGTGATCGGCCAAGCCTGTGAGTTTGACTACTCTGGCGCACAAGCCTGTAAGGCGCTGCGCGAAGAAGGCTACCGGGTTATCCTCGTGAACTCGAACCCGGCCACGATTATGACGGACCCGGGCCTTGCAGACGCAACCTATATTGAACCAATCACCCCAGAAGTTGTGGCTAAGATCATCGAGAAAGAACGCCCCGATGCGCTGCTGCCCACAATGGGCGGTCAAACGGGTCTGAACACATCGCTGGCACTGGAAGAAATGGGTGTGCTGGACAAGTTCGGCGTAGAGATGATCGGCGCAAAGCGTGATGCGATTGAAATGGCAGAAGATCGCAAACTGTTCCGCGAAGCGATGGATCGTTTGGGCATCGAAAACCCACGTGCCTCCATCGTGACAGCGCCGAAGAAAGAGAATGGCGAGGACGATCTGGACGAAGGCGTGCGCCTTGCGTTGGAAGAGTTGGAAGACATCGGCCTGCCCGCGATCATCCGCCCGGCCTTTACCATGGGCGGCACCGGTGGCGGTGTGGCCTATAACCGCGAAGACTACATGCACTTCTGCCGCACAGGCATGGATGCTTCTCCGGTTAACCAGATCCTGATCGATGAAAGCCTGCTGGGTTGGAAAGAATACGAAATGGAAGTGGTCCGCGACAAAGCGGATAACGCGATCATCGTCTGTTCGATCGAAAACGTTGACCCAATGGGTGTGCACACCGGCGACTCGATCACGGTGGCCCCTGCCCTGACGCTGACCGACAAAGAATATCAGATCATGCGGAACCATTCCGTGAATGTTCTGCGCGAAATCGGTGTTGAGACCGGCGGCTCTAACGTTCAGTGGGCCGTGAACCCGGTGGACGGCCGCATGGTGGTGATCGAGATGAACCCACGGGTGTCTCGTTCTTCTGCATTGGCCTCTAAGGCAACCGGTTTCCCAATCGCAAAGATCGCGGCGAAACTGGCGGTGGGCTACACGCTGGATGAATTGGACAACGACATCACCAAGGTGACGCCTGCGTCCTTTGAACCAACCATCGACTATGTCGTCACCAAGATCCCGAAATTCGCGTTTGAGAAATTCCCCGGCTCTGAACCCTATCTGACCACAGCGATGAAATCCGTGGGCGAGGCGATGTCAATCGGACGCACAATCCATGAGTCGATGCAAAAAGCCCTGTGCTCGATGGAGTCTGGTCTGACCGGATTTGACGAAATCGCAATTGAAGGCGCGCCAGAAAAGCCAGCCATCGTGCGCGCGTTGTCAAAACAGACGCCAGACCGTCTGCGGGTGATCGCGCAGGCTATGCGTCACGGTTTGACCAACGAAGAAATCCAAAACGTGACCATGTTTGACCCATGGTTCTTGGACCGCATTCGCGAAATCATCGATGCTGAAGCCGAGGTGCGCAAGAACGGTCTTCCGCTCGAGCCGAAGGGGCTGCGTCACCTGAAAATGCTTGGGTTCTCTGATGCACGTCTGGCCAAACTGACTGGCCGCGACGAAGACAACGTGCGCCGTGCGCGCCTGAACCTTGGCGTGAAAGCTGTGTTCAAACGCATTGACACCTGCGCAGCTGAGTTTGAGGCGCAGACGCCATATATGTACTCGACCTACGAAGAGCCGGTGTTTGACGAAGCCGAATGTGAGGCACGCCCATCAGACCGCAAAAAAGTGGTCATTCTGGGCGGTGGTCCAAACCGGATCGGCCAAGGGATTGAATTTGACTATTGCTGCTGTCACGCCTGCTATGCACTGACGGATGCCGGTTATGAAACCATCATGGTCAACTGTAACCCCGAAACGGTTTCAACCGACTACGACACGTCTGATCGCTTGTATTTTGAGCCGCTAACATTTGAGCACGTCATGGAAATCCTGCGCGTGGAACAGGAAAGCGGCACGTTGCATGGTGTGATTGTTCAATTTGGCGGGCAGACCCCGCTGAAACTTGCAAACGCGCTGGAAGAAGCCGGCATTCCGATTCTCGGCACGACGCCAGACGCGATTGACCTTGCCGAGGACCGTGAACGTTTCCAAGCGCTTGTGAACGAACTCGGATTGAAACAGCCGCACAACGGCATCGCGTCCACCGATGCGCAGGCGCTTGAAATCGCCGAAGAAATCGGCTTCCCGCTGGTGATCCGCCCGTCCTACGTTCTGGGCGGTCGCGCGATGGAAATCGTGCGGGATATGGCGCAGTTGGAGCGCTATATCTCTGAGGCGGTTGTCGTTTCTGGTGACAGCCCGGTTCTGCTGGACAGTTATCTGGATGGCGCAACCGAGCTGGACGTCGACGCGCTGTGTGATGGCGAAAACGTGCATATCGCGGGCATCATGCAGCACATCGAAGAAGCGGGCGTGCACTCTGGTGACTCTGCTTGCTCTTTGCCGCCCTACAGCCTGTCCAAGGACCTGATCGAAGAAATCAAGCGCCAAACCGTCGCTCTTGCAAAAGCGCTGCACGTCAAAGGTCTGATGAATGTTCAGTTCGCCACCAAAGACAACGAGGTTTATCTTATCGAGGTGAACCCGCGCGCATCTCGGACCGTGCCGTTTGTGGCGAAAGCCACCGACAGTGCGATTGCGTCCATCGCAGCGCGTCTGATGGCTGGAGAGCCTCTGTCGAACTTCCCGCTACGTGCCCCTTATCAGGAAGGCACAGACATCAGCCAGCCGCAACCAATCGCAGACCAGATGACCTTGGCCGACCCGAATATGCCTTGGTTCTCCGTCAAAGAGGCCGTGATGCCGTTCAACCGTTTCCCCGGTGTGGATACGATCCTTGGGCCAGAAATGCGCTCGACCGGCGAGGTGATGGGCTGGGATCGCGACTTTGCGACCGCCTTCCTGAAGGCACAGATGGGCGCGGGCATGAAGCTGCCAACGGAAGGCAAGGTCTTTATTTCGATCAAAGATGCGGACAAAACACCACTGATGCTCGAAGCAGCGACCCTCTTGATTGAAATGGGCTTTAGCCTTGTTGCCACAACCGGCACGTCGTCTTGGCTGTCAGAGCAAGGCGTCGCCTGTGAGCGGGTCAACAAAGTCTACGAAGGGCGCCCGAACATCGTCGATCTGTTGAAGAATGACGAGATTGCGCTGGTGATGAACACCACAGAAGGCGCGCAGGCGGTTGAAGACAGCCGCGATATCCGCGCCGTGGCTCTGAACGACCGCATCCCATATTTCACGACGGCTGCGGGATCGCATTCTGCTGCGCTTGCCATCCAAGCACTGCGTAAGGGCGACCTTGAGGTGCGCAGCCTGCAGGGTTTGACAGCCGCCTAAAGGTGGACGCCGAACAGCAGGAATAAAATTGGCACCGGCGCCACTGCAAGCGCCGTTGCCACACAAAACCAAACGGGCGAATACA
This sequence comes from Cognatishimia maritima, assembly GCF_900129685.1. Lineage (GTDB taxonomy): Bacteria > Pseudomonadota > Alphaproteobacteria > Rhodobacterales > Rhodobacteraceae > Cognatishimia > Cognatishimia maritima. The sequence continues at coordinate 826,001 of NZ_FQWM01000001.1, forward strand.
GCCGGCTCATCCCCGCGAAAAGCGCAATCCCGCCGCCGCCGCCCAGCACCGCATTGCCCGGAATGTTAAATAAGACCGCGATGGCCAGATAGCGGTAGCGCAACAATAGCGGCAGGTAGCGCCCGGGTACGTTTTGGGTCAGGAAACTGCGCCGCTCTGCCCCGGTCATCTCCTCTGCCTGCCGCACAAAGAATGCCGCGCGTTTCAAATGCAGCGCTGTAAAAATCCGTGTCAGCAGCGAGAGCGGCACAAGATGCCCAACCGCAAAGGCCAACCAAAGCGCCGCCACCATGCAGAGGTAGACCAGCACTGCAATGCGCGCGCCGAAGACCATCATCAGGCCAAATCCGATCTCTGCGCCGGGTACAAATGGTATCGCAGAGGTCACAAGGAACAGCCCCGCGACAACCAATGTCATCCAACCAAATGGCCCGCTGTCCTCTCCTGGCACATGCAGCCACATCGGCGAGGCGTTCCCAATCAGGAACCCACCGCCCAGTAGCAGCGCATAAAGCGCGAGTGCTCCAATCCAACGTGTCGACATCGGATGAGCATAGCCACAAAACCCTTAGCGCAAATGATTATTTTCGCGCCCTAGGCGCGCAGCATTGCCAAAGCCACGCCACCCAACACCAAGGCCGTCGCGATTGCCAGTTGCAGCGTCACGACCTCAGAGAGCCACAGTGCCCCGCCCAGCGTTGCGATGACAGGCACGGTCAGCTGTGCAACAGCCGCGCGCGTCGATCCAAGGCGCGGAACAATCGCGTACCACAGCGAATAGCCAAGGCCAGAGGTCACAGCACCCGAGGCAATTGCCAGCCAAACGCCTGAAGCAGAGACCCCGCTCCACTCCACAGGCCAGACCAGCAGGCTTAGCGCGGCCACCGGCGCGGCCAGTATGAAGTTTATGGCTGTGGCCTGCGTGGGGTCTCCTGCGCGTTTGCCGACCAGCGAATAGACACCCCAACCCACGCCTGCCAATAGCATCGCCGCCATGGCAACGACCGGCGTTTTGGCATCCGGTTGCGGCCACAGCATCCAGCACAGCCCAAGGAATGCAATCGCCGTTCCCGCCCATCTGAGTGCCGGGATCGCATCCCTGTCGCGCAGGGCCGCCGCGAACATGGTGATCTGCACCATGCCAAACAACAACAGCGCCCCGACGCCCGACGGCAGTTCAAGATAAGCAAAGGAAAAGCCGAAAAGGTAGACCAGCAACGCGACCACGCCTACGGGTCTGCGCAGCACGGTGAAATCAAAGGACTGGCGCCGAACAAGCACAACGACCGCCAGCATGACCGCTCCAGCCAAAACCCGAACCACGGCAAAGGCAACCGCATCCATATCCCCGTCGACGATGGCCATCCGGTTCAGCACCGAATTGGCGGCGAAAGCGATCATTGTCAGGACTGTCAGCAGAAATAAATGCATCGATAGGCTTTCTTCTTGGTCCAAATACCTTCGCCGAAGGCATTACCACAGCGCAACGAAAAAAGGCCGCGCCAAAATGGCACGACCCTCAGTTCTCACGCGTTTGTGCGGCTGATTACATCATGCCGCCCATGCCGCCCATGCCGCCCATGTCAGGCATTGCAGGTGCGCCGCCGTCTTTCGCTGGCTTGTCAGCAATCATCGCTTCTGTTGTGATCAACAGACCTGCGATGGATGCCGCGTCTTCCAGCGCAGTACGCGCAACTTTTGCAGGGTCGATCACACCGAATGCGAACATGTCGCCATATTCTTCAGTCTGCGCGTTGAAACCAAACGCCAGGTCATCGCTCTCACGGACCTTGCCAGCAACAACTGCACCGTCGACACCAGCATTCTCTGCGATTTGGCGCAGAGGCGCTTCGATTGCCTTAGACACGATCTTGATGCCTGCGTCTTGGTCAGCATTTGCACCTTTCAGGGATGCAAGCGCTTTACCGGCCTGAACCAGCGCAACACCACCACCAACAATCACACCTTCTTGAACCGCAGCGCGGGTCGCGTTCAGTGCATCGTCAACGCGGTCTTTGCGTTCTTTCACTTCAACCTCGGTCATGCCGCCAACGCGGATCACAGCAACACCGCCTGCCAGTTTGGCAACGCGCTCTTGCAGCTTTTCACGGTCGTAGTCAGAGGTGGTTTCTTCGATCTGAGTGCGGATCTGAGCAACACGTGCTTCGATCTCTGCTTTGTTACCAGCACCGTCAACGATGGTTGTTTCGTCTTTGGTGATCTGGATTTTCTTCGCGGTGCCCAGCATGTCCATGGTCACGGACTCAAGTTTCATGCCCAGATCTTCAGAGATCACTTGGCCACCGGTCAGGATCGCGATGTCTTGCAGCATGGCTTTACGACGGTCGCCGAAGCCAGGTGCCTTAACAGCTGCGATTTTCAGACCGCCGCGCAGTTTATTCACAACCAGAGTTGCCAGCGCTTCGCCTTCAACATCTTCTGCGATGATCAGAAGCGGCTTTTGGGACTGGATCACTTGCTCAAGCAGTGGAACCATTGGCTGCAGGGAAGACAGTTTCTTTTCGTGCAGCAGAACCATGCAGTCTTCGAGTTCTGCAATCATCTTGTCTGGGTTGGTCACGAAGTATGGGGACAGGTAGCCGCGGTCAAACTGCATGCCTTCGACAACAACGGTTTCTGTTTCCAGACCTTTGTTTTCTTCAACGGTGATGACGCCTTCGTTGCCAACTTTTTGCATCGCGTCTGCGATCTGCTGACCGATTTCGGCTTCGCCGTTGGCAGAGATGGTACCAACCTGCGCCACTTCTGCAGAGTCTTTTACCGCACGTGCAGAGGCTTTGATGCCTTCAACAACTTTGGCTGTCGCCAGGTCGATGCCGCGCTTCAGGTCCATAGGGTTCAGACCAGCTGCAACCTGCTTCAGGCCTTCTTTGACGATGGCTTGTGCGAGAACGGTCGCGGTGGTGGTGCCGTCGCCCGCTTCGTCGTTGGTACGAGACGCAACTTCTTTCACCATCTGTGCGCCCATGTTTTCGAACTTGTCTTCCAGTTCGATCTCTTTGGCGACAGAGACACCGTCTTTGGTGATGCGTGGTGCGCCGAAGGATTTGTCCAGAACGACGTTACGGCCTTTTGGGCCCAGGGTCACTTTGACGGCGTCCGCCAGTACGTTCACACCGCGCAGCATTTTGTTGCGGGCATCGGTATCAAATTTGACTTCTTTTGCCATTTTGATAGCTCCTAATTTCTATGTTTCGGTGTTGTGTTCAGGGTCTGCGACTTAGGACAGGATGCCCATGATGTCGGACTCTTTCATGATCAGCAGCTCTTCACCCTCGAGGGTGATTTCAGTGCCGGACCATTTGCCGAACAGAACCTTGTCGCCAGCAGACACAGCTGGTGCGATCAACTCGCCGCTGTCTTTGCGTGCGCCTTCGCCGACTGCGATTACTTCGCCTTCAGCTGGTTTTTCTTTTGCGGAATCTGGAATAATCAGGCCGCCTGCTGTTTTCTCTTCGCTTTCAGTGCGACGAACCAACACGCGGTCATGCAGTGGTGTAAATGCCATGGTTAGGTTTCCCTACTTTAGTTTCTCCCTCACTCCGAGCGGAGCGATTAGCACTCCCAATCGGCGAGTGCTAACAGGCGAATAGCTAGGCATGTCAAAGCAGGGAGTCAACAAGCTTAGCAAAATTTTCTGATGGCTTTTTAGGCGCTTTAAGAAGCGACGGCGGCGGGTCGCTTAACAGACTGGATTTGCAAGAGATCAGGATAGCTCAGAACGCCCATGGCGGCGGTCCATTTGAACGAGACCAACTCCTTGTCTGAGGCAATCATCTGATCTTGCCGGGCAAGGTTGGCGATGTGGGCCTGAAACTCCCCCATTTCCTTAACAACCTGTCGCACGGTGTCGGGCAGCATTCGGCGACCCAAAGTTGTGAAAGCAAGATCTTCTTCATTCGCTCTATCGATTGTGTCTAAAACAAACTGCTGGCTGATCCGTTTTACATGGGGATGAAGCGCGCCGAAGGGCCGAAACTTAAACGGCTGCGTCACTTTCAGGCGGATTTGTCCTTCCGGCATCAACTCTGCGAGGCCCATCATTTCCAGCGAGCGGCCATAATGATCGATATCAAGAGGTGTCAGCCCATAGATCTTTGCAATTTCTGGCGCCGGGAAATCTTCACGCAACAGAATGAAGAAATGGAACAACGACGCATCTGCTGCTAGCGCCGCCTCAGTTTCGCGCGGCAAATAGGCAGCGGCGGCTTGCGTGCGCCGTGCACGTTGCAGCACTTCTTCAGGGGGCAACTCCAGCAGGTCACATAGCTCAAACAACCGGGACATCTTGCAATCACGCTGTGCAAACATGCGTTTCACGGAAACCTCTGAAAGGCCAAGCGCCTCTCCGACCATGGCATAGGTCATGCCCCGCGCTCGCAATGTGCGCTTCAAAATTTCAAATGCATCCGCAAGCAATCTGTTTTCCATACCAACACCTGCTATTTCGTATCACTAATTGATACCCAATTCGCTCAATATTGCAATATGGATCAAAAATACCTCCTTTCGAGTAAGAACAACACGAAAGGACATCCCCAATGAAACACTTCGCTATTGCATTCGCCCTGATGGCTTCCACTGCCAACGCATGGGAGATCACCGGGTTTGAACATCCTGAATCCATCGTCGCCGACGCTGCCAACGAGCAGCTTTATGTCTCTAACATTGTTGGTCATCCCGCTGAGGCAGATGGCGTGGGCTATATCAGTCTGGTTTCCTTTGATGGCAAAGTCATCGAACAAAAGTGGTCCACCGGCATGGATGCCCCGAAGGGCATGGCGCTCTTTGGCGATAGCCTTCTGGTCTCTGATCTCACCAAGTTTCATGTCATCGACAGGGCCAGCGGAGAAATCACCCAGACCGTCTCACCCGAGGGCGCGGCATTCCTGAACGACATCACAGCCTCCGGTGATCGCGCGTTTATCTCGGATATGTTTACCGGCGTGATCTACAGCTTTGATGGCAGCGAAGTATCACCGTTCTACTCTGCACCAGGCCTGCCCCACCCAAACGGACTGTGGACCGACGGCGTGACTTTGGTGATCGGCCATTGGGGACCGGGGATGCAGCAAGATTTTTCAACCGAAAAACCGGGCGATTTGATTGCGGTGAACATCGCGACCAAAGAAGCCACTACGATTGTCGCTGAGCTGGGCAATCTTGATGGCGTCGCCAAAACAGCAGAAGGTTTCATCGTAAACGACTGGATCAATGGTAAAATCTTCTCTGTCGTCGACGGTCAGGCCACCGAGGTTCTGCAAATGCCGCAGAGCACAGCAGACATCACGGTTTTGGGCAATACGATCTACATGCCGCATATGTTTGAAAACCGCATCAGCACGGCAACACTTGAAACTGTGTCTAACTAAGACTGGTTTCTGGCGAGTCCCTCGGGGCTCGCCGCATAGACACCACGCTCAACTTTGTTGAACCAGCCATAATGGTTGTCGCGCATAATTGCGGTGGCTGAAGGCGCGCCAGCGCCCTTGGCCACATCAGCGCCTCGGCTTGCACCATGCTCTATGACAAAGGACAAACACCGTTCTGCTTCCTGCTGATAGCCGGTGACGATTTTGCCGTTGGTGCCACCGAGGTTAGGGTCGCCTACCCTACGGCTGAACTCTTTCAGCAAGGCACCCTTGCGGGGCTTTGACTTACGCGGGCGAAACTCGGCCGGATCGGCATGCACGTGGACGGTTTGATCGACCAAATTGACCGAGATCACGCCTATGCCAAGCCGCTTGCACAGACCCACATTGGCTTTGAAAGACCGCCAGGCGGATTTGCCTTTCCAGCGCGGCACGGCGACATAAACCCAGTCGGACAAGCGCTGACGCGCGACTGCTTGCTGCAGCAGTGTCAGGGAAAAGCCGGTTTTTAACTCGACAATCACGGGGTCCTCATCCGCGCGGCAGGCCACAACATCCGCAGCCCCCACTTCGGCTTTGACCACAAACCCCTGCCCCTCAAGCCAGGCCTTCACCGGACCATATAACTCGGTTTCTTTCATGCTCTGCACCTTGCCCCAAAGCCCTGCCCGGCATCAAGGCCGGACAGGGCCACGTGTTACCGCCCGCCGGTGCGACCGGGGAAAAGCATCGGTTTCCCACGTCTCGCGCGTTGCGAGGATCGACCTTTCCAATTGTCGCTCGGTTGCGGTTTTTTGGGGGATGTCACAGCCGGCTTCTTGGGCACAATAAGACCGGCGCTGCGCTTACGCGCAGGTTTCTTGGATTTGGGCATAGACCCCTCCTGAATTTTATGGAAATGGGCTGCGCTTGGCACAGCAATGACGCGCCCGAAGGCACTAGCCAGACTTGTCCATTGTCAGGATGCTCCTCTGAAAAGGTGCGGCGTTCTCACGCCAGAAAATGCGAGCGGTTAAGCTACTTTGTCCATCGTCAGGGTCTCCTTTTCAGCCCGCCCAGCCTATCCACCCGGATCAAACAGGTCAACACGCCCTTGTAGGTGTCCGCACATCCTTCACCTTTGCAAAAATGCTCTGGGGTGAATGCGCAAGGCGCAGAGGGGCAAAGCCCCTGCCAGCCTGTCATCAAAGCCGATCCTGCCGTTCTTGCCCAATCCGCCGCAGCATACTGCCCAAATCTAGCAGCTGTTTCTGCAAAGGATTTGTTCTGCGCCACACCATGCCTATCGTCCGCTTGGGCGGGGCACTTTCAAATCGCGACAAGGACACGGATGTCCCGCGCTGTTCTAATGTGATGGCCATTTCCGGGATCAGCGTCAGACCAAGCCCGGCATCCACCATCTGCACCAACGTCGACAAGGATGAGCCTTCCATCAAAAGACTCGGATCGGATTGCTTGATCTCGCAAAATTCCAGCGCCTGATCGCGGAAGCAATGCCCTTCTTCCAACAAAAGCAGCTTCATCTCCTGCAATTTACTCGGGCTTGGTACGGGTTTATGGGCGTCCTGCCCCGCGCGCACGAGCACAAATTCCTCGTCAAACAGCGCAAACTCTCGGAACGCGGGTTCAGAGACCGGTAAAGCGGCAACAATAAAATCAAGCCGCGAGTGGCGCAGATCATCAAGCAGAGATTGCGTCACGGCTTCGCGCGGGCGCAATTCAAGATCGGGCAGTTCTTCGGAAAGCCCGCGAATGATGGCTGGCAAAAGATAGGGCGCAACGGTGGGGATGATCCCCATGCGCAAACGCCCCTTTAAAGGGCCTTCTGATAAGCGCGCCAGATCGCCCATTGCCTCGACATCCGCCAGTACCTTTTGGGCACGCTCCAAAAATTCCTCCCCCAAGGTGGTCAGGCGAATTTTGCGCGCAGAGCGTTCCACCAAAGGCGCGCCAAGCATGGCCTCCAACTCTTTGATCTGCACCGACAGCGCTGGTTGCGAAATCGAACAGGCCTCTGCCGCGCGGCCAAAATGCCCATGCCGCGCAAGGGCGTCAAAATAGCGGAAATGTTTGAGGGTCAGATTAATCATTAATTTTAATTATCAAAGATAAAGTTTTTTTCAATTGGAGATTATCAAATTGCCCGGCTAGCCTGAACGCATTCAATCACCCCCTTTTTGTAGGAGAGACAAAATGGACGGCAATTCTTCTCAAGGTCTCGGCGGATGCCCAGTCAATCACGGCGGCAATACTTCCTTGGACAAGCCCGTTACCAAATGGTGGCCCAAGTCCCTGAACCTTGGCATTTTGCATCAGCATGGTGCGCGCACCAATCCGATGGATGCGGAGTACAATCACCGCGAGGCTGTTAAGGGACTCGATTTTGAGGGGGTGAAGGCTGACGTCAAAGCGCTTTTGACGAAAAACCAAGACTGGTGGCCCGCAGACTGGGGGTATTATGGCGGGCTGATGGTTCGGTTGGCGTGGCACTCTGCCGGGTCCTACCGCATGCAAGACGGTCGCGGTGGCGCGGGCCATGGCAATATTCGTTTTGCGCCGCTCAATTCCTGGCCTGACAATGCGAGCCTCGACAAAGCGCGTCGTCTGTTGTGGCCCGTGAAAAAGAAATACGGCAATGCGTTGTCTTGGGCTGACCTGATCATTCTAGCAGGCAATATGGGGTATGAGGCCGCTGGCCTGAAAACCTTTGGTTTTGGCTTTGGTCGCGAAGACATTTGGGGGCCAGAGACGGACGTCTATTGGGGGTCAGAAAACGAATGGCTGGCCCCATCCGAAAATCGCTACGATGACTTGGATGATGCCTCCACGCTGGAAAACCCGCTGTCTGCGGTGCACATGGGCCTGATCTATGTGAACCCCGAAGGCGTGAACGGCAAACCCGACCCGGCCCGCACCGCTTTGCATGTTCGTGAAACCTTCGCCCGCATGGCGATGAATGACGAAGAAACCGCAGCGCTGACCTGCGGCGGCCATACAATCGGTAAAGCCCACGGTGCTTTGGCTGGCGACAATATCGGTGCGGAGCCCGAAGGCGCTGCAATCGAAGAACAAGGTTTTGGATGGGCGAACCCTGATCAGGGTGGCACGGCGTCAAAGTCCTTTACCTCGGGCATTGAAGGCGCATGGACCAAAGAACCGACAAAGTTTGATATGGGTTATTTTGACTATCTCTTTGGATGGGAATGGGAGCTCGCAAAATCCCCGGCTGGCGCGTGGCAATGGCAGCCCGTCGATATGCCTGACAGCGAAAAGCCAACAAATGCGGGCGACAGCCGCACACCGCAAAGCCCGATTATGACGGACGCGGATATGGCGATGAAGGTCGACCCGATCTACAATGCGATTTGCCAAAAATTCATGGCGGACCCGGAATATTTCAAAGACACTTTCGCCCGCGCCTGGTTCAAACTGACCCACCGCGATATGGGACCTCGGGCCAACTACATCGGACCAGATGTCCCTGCAGAAGACCTCATCTGGCAGGACCCGATCCCAGCGGGACCAACCGGTTATAACGTCGCTGCGCTGAAAGCGAAGATTGCCGACAGCGGCCTGACGTCGGCCGAGTTGATCGCCACCGCTTGGGACAGCGCGCGCACCTTCCGGGGTTCTGACAATCGTGGGGGTGCCAACGGGGCACGCATCCGCCTTGCACCGCAAAAGGATTGGCCGGGCAACGAACCTGCGCGGCTGGCCAAGGTTCTGGGCGTTCTGGAACCGCTGGCTGCTGAGGCCGGTGCATCCATCGCGGATTCCATCGTTCTGGGCGGCAATGTCGGTTTGGAGATGGCCATCAAAGCGGGCGGCCACGCGGTTGAGGTGCCGTTCACGCCGGGCCGCGGGGATGCGGATGACAGCATGACCGATGCCGAAAGTTTCGACGTGCTGCAACCTGTCGCAGACGGCTTCCGCAACTGGCAGAAAGAGGCCTATGCCGTCTCCGCCGAGGAAATGCTGCTGGATCGCGCGCAGCTGATGGGGCTGACGGCGGCAGAAATGACCGTTCTTTTGGGCGGTATGCGCGGCCTTGGCACCAACCATGGCGGCAGCAAGCTGGGCGTCTTTACTGATCGCGAAGGCGCTTTGACCACGGACTTCTTTGTCAACCTGACTGACATGGCCAACAGTTGGCACCCGGTCGATGGCGGCACCTATGAAATCCGCGACCGGAAAACCGGCGACGTGAAATGGACCGCCACCAGCGCTGATTTGGTCTTTGGGTCAAACTCAATCCTGCGCGCCTATGCAGAGGTCTATGCTCAAGACGACAACCACGAGAAATTCGTAAAAGATTTCGTCGCAGCCTGGACCAAGGTTATGGAGTCAGATCGGTTCGATTTGCTGGCGTAACAGCGCCCAACGTCACCAGATTGGCCCGGCGCATGGCGGCGGGCCTTTCTTTGTGTGGCACTGCGAAAACCTGTCACGTGACATTGCGTTTGGCCCCGCCTATAAGGCGCTCAAATTTGCATCCCTGCGAGGAAAATCAACATGACGACTCTGGTTTTTGGCCACAAATCCCCCGACACAGATTCCACAGGCTCCCCCATCATCTGGGCCTGGTACCTGAACGAAATCAAAGGCGAGAAAGCCGAGGCCGTTCTGCTGGGCGAGCCAAATACCGAAGCCGCTTTTGTTGTCGAAAAATGGGGCTGTCCAAAACCGCGCATCGTGACTGATTTTGAAGCAGGCCAAGCCGCTGTGATTGTAGACACCAACAATCCAGCCGAACTGCCTGCAAATGTGAATGAACTGGACGTTCAAGCCATCATCGATCACCACAAGCTGGTTGGCGGCCTGGAAACCAAAGGCCCGATTGACATCACCATCCGTCCATTGGCTTGCACCGCAACCATCATGCACGACCTGATGGGGGATGATGCTGCGAAAATGCCTGACTGGGTCAAAGGCCTGACCCTGTCTTGCATCCTGTCTGACACGCTGGAATTCCGCTCCCCGACCACAACCGATCACGACAAGGCGCTGGCCGAAGAACTGGCCAGAGAGTTGAACCTTGATCTGTCTGCCTACGCGTCTGAAATGTTTGAAGCGAAGTCCGACATCTCTGCGTTTTCTGACGCAGAACTGATCCGCATGGATTCGAAGGAATACGAAGTCGACGGCACCAAGTTCCGCGTTTCTGTTCTGGAAACCACCGCACCGAAACTGGTTCTGGACCGCAAAGACAGCCTGATGGCGTCTTTCAAAGAGGTCGAGGCCGAAGATGGCGTTGATCAGATTCTGCTGTTTGTCGTGGACATCCTGAACGAAGAGGCGACGCTGTTTGTGCCAAACGATCTGGTGAAAACGGTCGCCGCGAAATCGTTTGAAGCAGACGCAACCGGTGACCTTCTGGACCTGCCCGGCATCATGAGCCGCAAGAAACAGATCATCCCGAACCTGAAGGTTTGAAATCGCTGATCTGAAATGAATTGGGCGCTCTGTTTTGAGCGCCCATTTTTTAATTAGTCTGCGTTCGCGTTCTTGTTTTTGGCGCCAATACCGCCATGCACCGTTTCAAGCTGGTCCGCAAATCCCGGATCACCGTCCGCAGGGTCAGCGTCTGATTGCCCCGGCACATTTCCGATTCCGTGGATGTTTCCACCGTTGGATCCATTACCGTTGTTACCGTTTGGGTTGGCATTATTGTTATCTCCTGCCCCATTTCCAACTTTGTCGTGGATATTGGGGTGAAGCGTATCGGCGGGTGTGTCGGATGCGTTGGCCGCAAATGATGTCGGCGCGGCGAACATCAGGGCGACTGTGGCAGCAGTCAAAAATCTCATTCGAGTATATCCATATTTTGGGTTTCGCAGATGCGCTTTAAGAGCATCTCAATTGAGTTATGTTATTTTGGCGCTATTGCGCTCAGAATGTGGTAAAGTCAGGGCAAGGCTTTGACCGAAAAAATTGGCATCGCGCTTTCATTACAATTGAGAGAGTGCAATAGGTTTGCCAACGCTATCTTTGCTGACCGGAATGAGCATGACACAAATTATCGAAAACCTCTCTGACATTTCTGATCGCTATGACGCCCTGTTCGTCGACCTTTGGGGATGTATGCACAATGGTGTCAAAGCCTTCCCAAGTGCGGTCAAGGCCATGCAGGACTACCGCGCGCGTGGGGGTATTGTGGTGCTGGTGACCAACTCGCCCAAACCACGTGCCGGCGTGGCAGAGCAGCTTGTCGGCTTTGGCGTTCCAACCGATGCCTATGACACAATTGCGACTTCGGGCGATTCCGCCCGATCAGCAATGTTTCGCGGTGTTGTGGGCGAAAAGGTGTTTTTCATGGGCGAATGGACCCGCGATGAAGGTTTCTTTGAACCTCTCAACCTGCTTGAGAACCCGATTGATATCCAACGTGTCCCCTTGTCTGAGGCCGAGGGGATCGTCTGCTGCGGCCCGTTCGATCCAATGGCCGACCCCTCGATCAACCGCGCCGATTTTCTCTATGCCAAGACCAAAGGCATGAAACTTCTTTGCGCGAACCCTGATATTGTGGTGGACCGTGGCGAAGTGCGCGAATGGTGCGCGGGTGCGCTTGCGAAGCTCTATACCGAGATGGGCGGAGAAAGCCTTTATTTCGGCAAACCCCACCCGCCGATCTATGATTTGGCCCGTCGCCGTCTGGCTGAATTGGGCAAAGACATCCCTGACAGCCGGATTTTGGCCATCGGCGATGGTGTCCTGACCGACATCAAAGGCGCCATGGGAGAAGACATCGATTCCCTTTTTATTTCGGGCGGTCTTGCAGCCAGTGAGACAAAAACATCGGTCCAGCCAGACGCAGAAGCGCTAAATATTTATCTGGAAACAGAAAAATCGAATCCGACATATACGATAGGTCATTTGCGCTGACGTAAATAAGTCTTGATTTTCTGCAGTTGCAAAGTAATAAAGTTGCTCAAAGGCGCGTAGTCGCGCCCGATTTATTACTGGCCCGTCTGGGCGGAGGGTGACATGTTGGATAATTTGCCACGCGGAACGATCTGCATCGAAGATATCGAGATGGGCATGGTGCGCTATGTGCAGAAGGTTGTGACCGACGCTGATATCGAGAAATTCTCGGAGGTATCAACAGACCGCAACCCGGTGCATCTGGATGATGACTACGCGCAGGACACGATCTTTGAAGGCCGTATCGCCCACGGCATGCTGACCGCTGGCTTGGTCTCTGCCGTGATCGGAGAGCAACTGCCGGGTCATGGCACGATCTACATGAGCCAGTCGCTGAAATTCCTCGCCCCCGTGCGCCCCGGCGATCTGGTGCGCGCCGAGGTCGAGGTGACCGGGATTGAAATCGACCGGCGCCGGGTCAAGCTGGATTGCCGCTGCATGGTGGATGGCAAGAAGGTTCTGATCGGCGAAGCCATGGTGATGGCCCCGTCGCGCAAGTTCGACTAATCACGCTGAATTAGCGCGGCTAGGTGCTTGCATGCCTGCACATGCGGCGCTAACCCTGCGCCATGCGGATTATTCGAGATTATCAATTCGTCACCCCAGAAGACCGAGGCGCAAGCGCTGCCATCGGTAACTTCGACGGTGTGCACATCGGGCATCAATCCGTCATCGAACTGGCGCGCAAAGCGGCCCCCGGCGCACCGCTGGGTGTGATGACATTTGAACCCCATCCGCGAGAGTATTTTGCACCCGATGCCCCACCCTTTCGGCTGGTTAGCGCGGCCACGCGCGCGCATCGGCTGCGCAAGCTTGGGATAGAGCGCCTGTATGAACTTCCTTTCAACACCGCGCTTGCGGGGCTGGAACCACGCGCCTTTGCTGAACAAGTGATTGTCAAAGGCCTGGGTCTGCGCCACGTCGTGGTCGGAGCGGATTTCTGTTTCGGCAAAGGCCGCGCTGGAACGGCCGATGACCTGCGCCGATTTGGCGAAGAACTCGGGTTCGGCGTGACCATCGCACCTTTGGTGACCGGCGGAGATGGGCAGGTGTCCTCTACCAATATCCGCCTCGCCCTGTCCGAAGGCCGACCGCGGGATGCGGCTGCTATGCTCGGCCACTGGCACCGGATCGACGGCCCGGTGATTGGTGGCGAACAACGCGGGCGAGAGTTGGGATTCCCAACTGCCAATATGTCGATCGAAGGGCTGCACCCGCCGAAATTCGGCGTTTATGCGGTGCTGGTCGACGTGCTGGAAGGCCCGCACGCGGGCACCTATCATGGCGCGGCATCCATCGGTGTGCGCCCGATGTTTGGAGAAAACCGGCCCAACATTGAAACCTATCTGTTTGATTTTTCAGGCGACCTATACGGAACCGCGTTGTCTGTCGGTCTGGTGGATTACCTGCGACCGGAACAGAGGTTCGACGGGCTGGAGGCTTTGGTCGCGCAGATGACGGAAGACTGTGCAACCGCTCGCACGATCTTGGATCAGCTATGAGCAAAGATCCCATCGACCGTACCGGACTGAAGCGCCGCTTTTGGGAGAAAAAGCCGCTGACAGAGCTGTCCGAACAAGAGTGGGAAGCGCTGTGTGATGGCTGTGGCAAGTGCTGCCTGAACAAACTGGAAGATGAAGACACCGGAGAGGTCGCCCTGACCCGTGTTGCCTGTCGGCTGCTAGACGATAGCACCTGCCGCTGCGCGCAATATGACATTCGGCACCACTTTATCCCCGAATGCATCGTTCTAAAGCCCGACAATCTGGATACCCACGCCTATTGGATGCCCCAGACCTGCGCCTATCGGCTGTTGTGGGAGGGCAAGCCGCTTTATGACTGGCACCCTTTGATTTCCGGCACTGCCGAGAGTGTGCATGAGGCGGGCGTATCCGTGCGCGATATGACGGTTTCTGAATTTGAGACCCCCATCGAAGAATGGGAAGACCACATCATCGAGGAACCGATTTGATGCATTTTGCCTCAGACAATGCCGGAATTGCGCACCCCACAGTGATACAGGCCATTGTTGAGGCAAATGAAGGCTACGCGCTTGGTTACGGGCAGGATGACCTTACCAAAGCGGCGGTTGCACAGGTCCGCGCCGCATTTGAGGCCCCAGAGGCAGCTGTTTATTTCCTCCCTACCGGCACCGCTGCGAATGCGCTGGCATTGGCCTGTTTGACGCGCCCTTATGAAACGATTTTCTGCGCTCCAATGGCCCATATCCAAGAGGACGAATGCGGCGCGCCAGAGTTCTTTTCGGGCGCAAAGCTGACCCTTGTCGGCACCGAGGACAAAATCACGCCCAAGGCACTGCGCGCCGCTATTGACCAGTGCGTAACACGAGGGTTTCAAGGTGTGCGCCCCGGTGCCCTGTCACTGTCGCAGGTCACTGAATTCGGTCAGGTCTATACGCTGGACGAAATCCGCGCCTTGACCGAAATCGCACATAAGGCCGGAATTCCGACCCATATGGATGGCGCGCGCTTTGCACATGCTTGCGTCGCGTTGGGTGTCAGCGCCGCCGAGATGAGTAGGCAGTCGGGCATTGATGCGGTCAGTTTTGGGGCGACCAAGAACGGCTGTCTTGGCGTTGAGGCGATGGTGCTTTTTGATCCCGCGCGCGCTGACGAGCTTGAAGCGCGGCGCAAACGTGGCGGGCATCTATTGTCCAAGCAACGCTTTCTTTCGGCACAAATGCTGGCCTATTTGATTGACGACCTGTGGCTGACCCTTGCGTCTCAGGCGAACGTAAAAGCTGCCGCACTGGCAAAACAGCTCTCTGAGATAGATGGCGTTAGCCTCGCCTACCCGTGTGAGGCCAATATGATCTTTGCGCACTTCTCCCGGCCCAAATGGGACACCATCAAAGTCAGTGGTGCAAAGGTCACTTTGGTCAGCGAAGAAAGTGACCAAGTGATGCTGCGTCTGGTGTGTGATTGGGCGTTGCCAGAAGACGACATAGAGCGATTTCTGAAGCTGCTCCGCTGATCACCCGCGCCAGAACTGCGGTGTCAGCATGGCGTAAACCGCGAGCAATTCCAAACGCCCCACCAGCATTCCAATCGCCAGTAGCCATTTTGCCGTGTCATTCAGCGGTGCGAAGTTTCCGGCGGGACCAATGATATCCCCCAACCCCGGCCCAATATTGGCAATCGCAGCGGCTGCGCCAGAAAGCGATGTGACAAAGTCCAAGCCCGTCAAACCAAGCAAAACGGCAAGGACGCCAAGGGTCACGATGAAGAACACGAAGAACACCATGACTGAATTCAAAACATCCTCAGACACCGCGCGGCCATTGTAGCGCGGGGTAAAGATGCCGCTGGGGGTATGAATTTTCAGGATTTGTACCCGGATGGCGGAGAACAGCAATTGATAGCGGAAGATCTTGATGGAGCAGGCCGTTGACCCCGCGCAGCCACCGATCAGGCCGATGAAGAAAAACAACGACACTAGGAAGCCGCCCCACAGCATATAGTCTGCACTGGCGTAGCCGGTTCCGGTTGTCAGCGATGTAACATTAAACAAAGCCTTTCGAAAGGCCGCTTCGGGGTTCTGTGTTTCGGTGAGCGACAACACCAGAGACACAACAACCACAAGGACAAAGATCGTGGCAAAGAATGTCAAAATTTGTCGGTCTTTGAACAAAGGTTGCGCGGATCCATTCACCAGCTGCACGTAACGAACAAAGGGGAGTGCGGCCAATAGCATGAACGACGCCCCGGCATATTCTGCAGCCCCTGTGAAGGCGCCGAATGAAGCGTCGTAATTGGCAAATCCCCCGGTTGCGATGGTCGTGAACGCGTGCACGACAGCATCAAACGGCTCCATCCCAACCATGAGGTAGACGAGGAAACAGAGGAATGTCAGCGCGACATAGATCGTTGAGACCTGCCCCGAGATTTCGGTCGCCCGGGGAAGGATTTTACCAAAGGTATCAAAGCCTTCTGAGCGGAATATCTGCATCCCGCCAACGCGCAGTTCGGGCAGGAACACCATCGCCACAACGATGATACCAATCCCGCCAAGCCATTGCAGAATGCCGCGCCAGAGCAGGATGCCCTTGGGCAAGGTCTCTAGCCCGGAGAACACCGTCGATCCGGTTGTCGTCAGCCCCGACATGGCCTCGAAAAACGCGTCCACGACACGCGCCTCTGTCGCGCCCAGAATGAAGGGCAAGGCCCCAAACAGCGGCAACGCCAGCCAGACACCTGTGGTCAGAACAAAGGTCTGATGCAGGGTCAGCCCAGGGCGATTGCCGTCCTGACAGGACAAGGCCACCAAGCCGCCGGTCAGGAAGGTAAACAGCGCGCTTTCCAGAAACGCGGGCCAGTGACCATTGCCGTCGATCATATCGACCACCATCGGGATCAACATGGTTAGCCCAAGCATGGCCACCATCAGGCCAATCACATATCCGACAGGTCTTAGATCAAACATTGGTTGCAGGGTTGGCTTGCTGCGCGCGCACTGTCAAGCGATTGAACGCCTAGAAGGCTTCGGCAAAGAGGCGCAGCGCCTCTGTTCGGCTTTGGGTTTCGCGCTCAAGGCAGGTGGAATAGATCAAAGGTTGCATAGAGCCGCCGCGAAACAGCAGGCTTTCGACCTCGCAGGCTTTGTCGCGATAGGTAATCCAAGCCCGTTGGGCATCGCGCAAAAGCGTCTCCGCAGCGATGTCGCCCTCGGCAAGATATTCATCCATCGCCTGTGCAGCGCTAACGGCCTGCTGGTAAGCGTCGTTTAGTGCGTGATCCGCCTGCAAGTAAGACTGATGTGCACAGCGGTTCATGGCGTGCTGGGTGAAAGCATTTTCGCAATCGACATCCTCTGCCGCCAAAGGCGCAGCGAACATCAAAAGAACAGCGACCAGCAAAGGCCCGCCCTGCCCCCTAGCCAACATGAAACAGCGTTGTGAACAGCTTAGGATCAATCGAGCCGCTGACAAAGGTGTCGCCCTCCGTCAGGATCGACACGGCGTCATGGCTGTGCAGGCTTTCTTGATGGCTGGCAATCACGCGGAAATCGCCGATACGCTCATCCTGCTGCAATTCCCGGCAGAAAAGCCGCGCCGCGTCTTCGACGAAAATCGGGTTGGCCGCGTTGAGTTCGGCAAACGCCTGTTCGTCTTCGCGTTTCACCATCACTTGCGTTTCGGTTGGGACAGCCCGACGGGCCATTTCGATCAGGTCTTCAAACCACAGTCGCTGAAGGCTTTTGGTCACGACTGATATCCGCGCGACGGAGCGTTGGGAATGTGGTGTGGCCAGTTGCCCCCGAGCCTGACGCGCGTGTTCGGACAGTTCAAGAGAACATGGGCATGTGGACGAATAGACATAGTCCAGATGCATGATCTTCAAGGGCTGCCCGCCGGTTTCCACCTTTTCCATCGCGAGATCGTAATATTGATATCCTTCAAGCCCCGACCGCAAAGATGGGATTTTCATCGGATAACGAAAGCGCATTTGGATGCGGGCATCAAAGCTGCCGAGGTCCGCCTTGTAATCGGCCAATGCGTGTTCCAGCACCTCGAAGCTAAATGTTTTTTCGGCATGCTTATAGAAAGACCGCATAATGCGGCTCATATTGATGCCTTTTTTGTCCTCTTCCAGACTGACAGTGCCGGTGACCGAGGTCTCAAGCGTCACGTCGCCGCCCTCTCGGGTGCGATAGGTGATGGGCAGACGGAAATTGGAAATGCCGACGTGCTGAATCTGCTTCTTCGCGCCTTTGATCAGGCTGGTCGGACCGTTCTGCAGATCAGGCAAGGTCGCCTTATAGGCTTCGTCGGCCACAAAATCATCGGGATATGACCGCTTTAGGTCAGGGTAGTTGGACACTTCTTGACCGGGAATGAGCCGCGCGACGGCCGGGTCCAGCTCTGCAATTTCGGTGGGGCTGGCCGCTTTGGCCCAAGCGCGCAATTTCTCAAGCGCTTCCAGAGCGTCTTCTTTTGTCATCGGCGTATCGGCCTTCGACGACTGGATATTCATAGGCGTTCCCTTTTCGCGACCTACTGCTCATTACCTTACAGCTTTAGATCGCGAAATACCAATTGCACTGCTTTTGAAGCCAAAGGCGACACAATCGCGAATTACGACTGTGACGCCTCTAGGGCGCTCAAAACATCAGCAAGCAAATCTTCCGCATCTTCGAGGCCAACAGAAAAGCGGATCAGACCTTCGGTGATACCCAGATCTTGCTTTTGTTCATCGCTCAGACGCTGGTGTGTGGTGGTCGCCGGATGGGTCGCAATGGATTTCGCATCACCCAGATTGTTGGAGATCACCGGTATTTGCAGCGCGTTCAGGAATTTGAAAGCCGCGCCTTTGCCGCCTTTGATGTCCAGCGAAAAAACTGTGCCGCCATGGCCGCCAAGCTGTGTTTGAACCAACGCGTTCTGCGCATGGGTTTTCAAACCCGGGTAGAGCGTGCGCAAAAGCGCTGCGTGCCCATTGACCTTCTCGGCGATTTTCAGAGCGCTTTCCGCCTGTGCACGCACCCTCAGGTCGATGGTTTCAAGCCCCTTCAGCATGACCCACGCGTTAAATGGCGAAAGAGAGCCGCCGGTGTGTTTCATGTAGGTCTCAAGCGGTCCCCGGATATAGTCTTTTTTCCCGATCACCACGCCGCCCAACGCACGGCCCTGCCCGTCGATGTGTTTCGTGGCAGAGTACACAACGACATCCGCCCCCTGCTCGATTGCCTTTGAGAACACAGGGGTCGAGAAGACATTGTCCACAACAACCATCGCACCCACGGAATGGGCAATTTCGGACACGCCGGCGATGTCGATGACTTCCAGCGTCGGGTTGGACATGGATTCAAAGAAACAGACCTTGGTGTTGTCGCGCACTGCCGCGCGCCATTCGTCAAGGTTCGGGCCGTCGACAAAGGTGACCTCTACGCCCAACTTCATCAGGATGTTTTCCAGAATGTGCAGACAGGAACCAAAGAGGGCTTTGGCCGAAACCACATGGTCACCGGCTTGAACCAGAGACATCAGCGCCCCGTTGACCGCCGCCATGCCAGACGCTGTTGCAAACGCGTCCTCTGCGCCTTCCAAAAGCGCGATCCGCTGTTCGAACATGGAAACTGTTGGATTGCCGTAGCGTGCATAGATGAACTCATCCGGGCCGGATTCAATGAATCGCGCCTCAGCTTGTTCGGCGTTTTCATAGACAAACCCTTGGGTCAGAAAAATCGCTTCGCTGACCTCATTATACTGGCTGCGGCGAATGCCGCCATGCACGAGCTTGGTCCGGTTTTTCCAGTCGTTCATCGTCTTCTCCTTAGTGCCCGGGTCCCTGCCCGGCGCAACAAAAAACCCCCACACGGCCAAGCGTAAGGGGGTCCTTCCGTCCTGACCTCTTTAGCGGAATTCGGGTTTCAGCCTGAAACCACGTGGCCCGCAATCCGGTTACAAATCGCCACGGATCGGATGTAACGCTGCGTCAAAGTCTGGTCAATAGACTTTGCGGCAAAGCGCGTTCAATTCGCGCCGCAACTTTGGGTATCAAACGTCCTCGCCGCTGTCCTCCAGCGCGTATTTGGACAGCACCCCGGCTTGCGTCATAAAGAATAGGAATACCGCCGCCGTCAGACCGAAGGTTTTGAAATAGACCCAAGTGTCCGTGCTCTGCGTGCGCCAAATGACTTCATTCAAAATAGCCAACGACAGGAAGAACGCGGTCAAGCGCTGCGTCAGCTTCATCCATCCCTCGTCCTGCAGGGGCAGAACCTCTTCCATGACGTATTTCAAATAGCTTTGCCCACGCAACAGGCCAAAGCCCAGCAGCCCCCCAAACAGCAGGTAGATCATCGTCGGCTTCATCTTGAAAAACCGATCATCATTCAGCCAAACCGATAGACCGCCAAAAACGGTGACAAGTATGACTGTCGCAACCTGCATCTTGGACAGATGACCGGTGAGGCGCCAAAGGATGAATGTCGTCAGCGCAATAAGCGGCACAAAGGCAGCCGTGACCACGATGAACCCATCATAGGCCGTGCCGCCGATTGTAAAGCTTTGATCACGTAGCTTTAGATAGCCCGCGAAAAAGAGAATGATTGGCCCCAGTTCAAGCGCCATTTTCAGCATGGGATTGATTTGCTTTCCAGCCATTGGGCGCTCCTTAGTTGGTCTCAGTTGCATCGGCCGCGAACCACAGAAAACCCAGCCCAATGATTGGCGTCAACATGAACGCCAATAGCAGCCAGGGCCACCTTCTTCGACCTTTTGCAGGGGCCATTCTCCAAATTAGTCGAAACATCTCAATGTTTACCCACCAAAACAACAGGATAACCAAGAGGAAGGCAAAGTCTATGAATCTGAGTTGCTCTAATAATGTCAAATCTGCTCCTTAACGGGGACGTCTTGGCCTCGGACACAATACAGTTAATTCAAATGCCAACCGCACACCCAGGATGCTGAAGAACCTCAGGTTTTTTCTACTCCAGTCAACGCCTGTGCAAAGTCGTGCGGATCAAACGGCGCGAGGTCGTCGATCTTTTCGCCAACGCCAATCGCGTGGATCGGCAAGCCGAATTTATCCGCCAAAGCAACAAGCACACCACCCTTTGCGGTGCCGTCGAGTTTGGTCATCACCAGCCCGGAAACATCCGCGAGTTTTTGGAACGTTTCGACCTGGCTGAGGGCGTTCTGGCCGGTGGTCGCGTCAAGCACAAGCAAAGTGTTATGCGGCGCGGTTTCGTCTTTTTTGCGGATCACACGCACAATCTTGGCGAGCTCCTCCATCAGGTCCTGCCGGTTCTGCAAACGCCCTGCTGTGTCGATCATCAAAAGGTCAGCGCCCATCTCTTGCGCTTTGGTCATGGCGTCAAAGGCCAAAGATGCGGGGTCTGACCCTTCGGGAGCCGTCAAGACAGGGACGCCCGCGCGGTCGCCCCAGACCTGAAGCTGTTCAACTGCGGCGGCGCGGAAGGTGTCGCCTGCGGCGATGACAACGGATTTACCTGCATCTTTGAACTGGCTCGCCAATTTGCCGATGGTCGTGGTCTTGCCAGAGCCATTCACGCCAACGACCAGAACCACTTGCGGGGTCTGCGGATAAAGCGGCAGGGGTTTGGCCACGGTTTCCATGATCCGGGCGACTTCATCTGACAGGATCTGTTTGATTTCTTCGGTCGAGACTTTTTTGCCAAACCGCCCCTCGGCGATATTGGCCGTCACACGCAACGCGGTATCCACACCCATGTCCGACGCGATCAGCAACTCTTCGAGTTGCTCAAGCATATCGTCATCCAGCGTGCGTTTGATCACGGGCTTCGCGGGCTGGCGACCCGTCAGTCGCCCAAGAAGGCTTGGCTTTTCAACCGGTTTCTCAGGCACCTTTGGCGCGGCTGCGGTCGGTTCAACGCGCGGTTCGGGCTCAATCGCCGCCGGAGCAACCTCAGCAGCGGGTGGTTCCGGCGATGGCGGCGCTTGCGGAGTTTCGGTCTTTTCAGATGCTTCGGCAGGCGCTTCGCTTTGCGTTTCCGAAATCTCTTCTCCACCGTCTTCCACAATCGCATCCAGCCCCTCTTCGAGGCGCGATGAGGATTTGAACAAGCGGTCTTTGAGTTTTGAGAGAAACGCCATGTGGCCTCCGGGAATTGCCGTCCCACTCAGTTAATGTGGATTAGGGCAATTGAAAAGGCCGCGCATCGGGTGACACGCGGCCTTTTGGCAAATCTATGGGGCGCGGCTTAGATTTCGTCCGCGAAGTGCTTGATCGTCAGTCGGATCGGGTTCGGCGCCGCCTGTCCAAGACCACAGATCGACGCGTCAACCATGGTTTGTGACAATTCTTCCAACAGGCCCGTGTCCCATTTGTCTTGCGACATCAGTTTTACGGCCTTCTCACAGCCCACACGACACGGGGTGCACTGGCCGCAGCTTTCGTCCTCAAAGAACTTCAGCATATTGATCGCGGCCTGTTTGGCGCTGTCTTTTTCTGAAAGAACCACAACGGCTGCAGAGCCAATGAAGGTGCCATGCGGCTGCAACGTGTCAAAGTCCAGCGGGATGTCGTTCATGCTGGCCGGCAGCAAGCCAGAAGACGGGCCGCCCGGCTGATAGGCTTTGAAGCTGTGGCCATCCAGCATCCCGCCAGAGGCTTCGATGATATCATCAATTGTGGAACCAGCTGGCAGCAGATGCACGCCCGGATTTTTCACACGACCCGACACGGAATAAGAGCGCAGACCAATGCGACCGTTCTTTTCAACCGAGTTCAAGCATTCCGGCCCTTCGCGATTGATCTTACAGACCCAATAAAGTGTCTCGACGTTGTGCACCAAGGTTGGGCGACCAAAGATGCCTACCTGCGCCACAAATGGCGGGCGGTGGCGCGGCTCTCCGCGTTTGCCTTCGATGGATTCGATCATCGCGCTTTCTTCGCCGCAAATATAGGCCCCGGCCCCGCGACGCAGGTCGATATAGCCCGGCTCGACAATACCCGCATCCTCAAGCGCCTTGATTTCACGGCGCAGGATTTCCAGAACCGCCGGATATTCGTCGCGCATATAGATAAAGGCTTTCTCGGCCTCGACCGCCCAGGCGGCGATCAGCATGCCTTCAAGGAAGACATGCGGCGTGCGTTCCAGATAGTAACGGTCTTTGAAAGTGCCCGGTTCGCCTTCGTCGCCATTCACGGCCAGATAGCGCGGGCCTTCGTTCATGCGCACAAAGCCCCATTTCTTGCCAGACGGGAAACCCGCGCCGCCAAGACCCCGAAGGCCTGCATCCAGAACCTTGTTCTGCACGGCTTCCCAGTCACCGTTCTGGCGCAGTTCTTTCAGCGCCGCATAGCCACCTTCGGCCTCATAGGTTGCGAATGTTTCATAGTCAGGAACATGCGCGTGGGTATCATCCGCAGCAATCGCCGCCTGCACCTTTTCAGGTGTCGCATGGTCAATGTGGTTGTGCCCGATCTCAAGCACCGGCGCGGTATCACAGCGGCCCATACAGGGCGCACGCACAACACGCACTTCTGCCGGATCAAACCCGTCTTCGAGCGCTTTCTGAAGCTGTTCGGCCCCGGCCAATTCACACGACAGACTATCACAAACACGGATGGTCAGCGCAGGAGGCGGGGTTTCATCCTCACGCACAACGTCGAAATGGGCGTAGAAACTGGCAACTTCGTACACCTCGGCCTGACCGACACGCATGATTTCTGCCAGCGCACGGATGTGGCGCGCGGCCAAATGCCCATAGTGATCTTGGATCAAGTGCAGGAATTCGATCAGCATGTCCCGAGACACGTCGCGCCCCGCAATCAACGCGTTGACCTCGTCCAGTGCGACATCGTCGACCTGACGGCCTTTGGGGGTATGGCGGCCTTTGCCCTTACCGGACTTCCAAACGCCTTTTTTGATTTGCTGAGTCATTTTTATTCCTGGCTGAAAAGCTGCCTTAATCGTAACGATGTAACATGGTAAAAAAGAGGTCAAAAACGACATTCACACGACAAGTTGCGCGCAAAACACCTGAGGAGCAACACTGAGACGTCTCAAATTTTCCTAAATTTGACGGCAGTACCCGATGGGAAATCCGCGCAGGTCAGGAGGCGATCAATGCTGTGGTTTAATTTGGCAACGGCTGTACCGGTTCTATTGTTGACGCTCGCTGGTTTTCTCGGTGGCGTTTGGGCGATTTTGGCCGTTGCTTACCTGACGATCTTTGTCTTCACGATGGATCGATTGATCAAAGGGGCTGCCGCACGCAAGAACTCAGACGGGGAGTTTCCGGCGGGTGTTGAACTGTCTGTTTTCCTTGGGTTTTCGCATATTTTCCTGATGACCGTTGCGGTTCTGGCACTTTCCGGAAAAACCGGGCTGGCGCTTTGGGAGAGGGCGGCTTGCCTGATTTTGTTTGGTCAGTACTTCGGGCAGGTGTCCAATGCCAACGCACATGAATTGATACACAAAGGCAATCGCTGGTTACGCCGCTTAGGTGTCGCCGTTTACACGACGCTGATGTTTGGCCACCACGCCTCGGCCCATGTCAAAGTGCACCATGTTTTTGCCGCCAGCCATCGCGACCCGAATTCGGCCTATATGGGCGAAAGCGTTTATCATTTCTGGCCGCGCGCTTGGTTTGGGTCTTTCGTCAAAGGGCTTGAGGCAGAGACTAAAGACCGTGCGCGCGCGAAAACCCCGCGTCCTCAGTGGACACACCCCTATTGGGGCTATCTTTTTGGGTCAAGCGTGACGCTTGTGGTGGCCTTTTTGCTGGCAGGCTGGATGGGTATCGCAGCGCTGCTAAGTGTTTGTCTTTACGCCACGCTGCAGCACCTCGCCAGCGATTACATCCAGCACTATGGATTGCGCCGCCGCCTGCTGGAAAACGGCAAATTTGAACCCGTTGGCCCAAAGCACAGTTGGAATGCGCCCCATACGTTTTCATCGGCTATGATGCTAAATGTACCGCGCCATTCAGACCACCACATGAATCCCCGCCGCAATTACACCGAATTGCGCTTGGACGAAGACGATGTGCCGATGTTGCCACGTTCACTGCCTGTGATGGGGATTATTTCCCTTTGTCCGCCACTTTGGCGCGCGATGATGGATCATCGTGTTCTGGAAGTGACCGGGCAAGTGCCGCCAGACTCCGACCCCGCAGCGGAGGCCCAGACCGCTTAGAACAGGCTGCCTTGGTCCGGTGGTGTTTGCTTGGTTTTTGGTGCTTTCTTCGCTGGCTTTGATGCTGGTTTCACTTCGCGGCCCCCTGCCACGGCATGTCGTCCATCTGCGAATTGGATCGCCAATTCACTTGCCTGCGCAGCTTCCTTGGTGCTGGTCACGACCTCATCGCCGTCCCAGACCACCGCATAGCCGCGCTCCAATGTTGCTTCGTAACCCAGCGTCTGGCGCAGGCGCTCCAACCCGTCAAGCTTGGTCGACCAAGCCTTGATCTGCGCCTCCGCGGAAGATTTGAAGCGATGAGTTACAGATGTCACTTTGTCTGACTTCCGCTCGATATCGCGCTTGATGGGTGTCACCGAAAGGCGGTCAGCGCGGCGTCCAAATTCGCTGCGTTTGCCGTCTATCATGCGCCGCAGGTTGTTCGGGCGCAGACCAGCGGCTTTGTCGGTCAGCCGCAGGCGGCGTGTGTCCACCGCAGCACGCAAAGCGCGCGGCAGCGCATCCGACGCTCGGTCAAGGCGCTGCCGTGGAGTGTCTAGCAAAGTCTCGGCCTTTGGCATTGCGCGTGTGAGATCACGCAGCCTTTGGCCACGTTGCGATACACCTTGTTCTAACGCGCGTGTCATCCGTGCGCCCTGCTCATCCACCCAAGCCAGCATCTCCAGACGCACGGGCACTGCAAGTTCTGCGGCTGCCGTGGGTGTCGGCGCGCGCCGGTCAGAGGCAAAATCAATCAGGGTTGTGTCAGTCTCGTGCCCGACCGCAGAAATCAGCGGAATTTCGGATGCCGCTGCCGCGCGGACAACGCTTTCCTCGTTAAAGCCCCAGAGGTCTTCGACAGAGCCACCCCCACGCGCGACGATAATCAAGTCGGGGCGTGGCAAGGCCCCACCCGGTGACAGCTTGTTAAAGCCTTCGATACCGCGCGCGACTTCTGGCGCGCATTTCTCCCCCTGAACCGCAACCGGCCAGATCAACACTTTACGCGGAAAGCGATCCCGAAGACGGTGCAGAATATCGCGGATGACCGCGCCGGACGGAGAGGTCACAACCCCAATCACCTCGGGCAGCATCGGCAATGGCTTCTTTCGCGCCGGGTCAAACAGACCTTCTGCCGACAGTTGCGCCTTGCGCTTTTCTAGCATCGCCATCAACGCACCAACACCTGCGGGCTTCATGTCTTCGATAACGATCTGATATTTTGACTGCCCGCCAAAGGTGGTGATCCGCCCGGTGGCGACAACTTCCATGCCTTCCTCGGGGCGCATGGGCAGTTTGGAGGCAACGCCTTTCCACATCACCCCGGCGATCACGGATTTGTCGTCTTTCAGGTCCAGATACACATGGCCCGAGCGCGGAAAGCTGACGCGCCCAATCTCGGCCCGGATTCGCACGTGGCCAAAATTGCCTTCGATGACTTTCTTAATGGCTCCAGAAAGTTCCGAAACTGAAAATTCCGGGGCGTTTTCGCCTTCTCTTGGATCGTCAAACAGTTCAGACATCCTGCCTCGCTTGATTGCTGGTTGCGCACAGACTAGAACGCCCCAAACAGAAGGCCAAGTCGATAGGCCAAACGAATACGCCATGTGGAAGGGCACCTGATGAACATTCTTATTCTCGGCAGCGGCGGACGTGAACATGCGCTGACTTGGGCAGTGAAACAAAACCCGAAATGTGACCGTCTGATTGTGGCCCCTGGCAACGCTGGCATTGCGCAGATCGCCGAATGTGCCACGCTGGATATCGTGGATGGTGGTGCTGTTGCGGCCTTTGCTGAAGAGAATGCCATCGACTTTGTGATCATCGGCCCCGAAGCGCCATTGGCCAAAGGTGTGGCGGACCGACTGCGCGATGCGGGGTTCTTGGTGTTTGGCCCGTCGGAAGGCGCGGCGCGGCTTGAGGCGTCTAAGTCCTTCACCAAGGAAATCTGCGACGCGGCCAAGGCACCAACAGCGGGCTATGGGCATTTCACAGATGCTGAAGCTGCCAAGGCGCATATCCGCAAAAACGGCGCGCCTATTGTGGTGAAAGCCGACGGTCTGGCCGCAGGCAAAGGCGTGATTGTGGCCATGGAAGAACAGGAAGCGCTTGATGCCATCGACGATATGTTCGGCGGAGCCTTTGGCGGCGCGGGTGCCGAGGTTGTCATCGAAGAATTCATGGAAGGCGAAGAAGCCTCTTTGTTTGTGTTGGTTGACGGCGAAGAAGTTCTGTCCATCGGCACAGCGCAGGACCACAAGCGCGTGGGAGAAGGCGACACCGGGCCAAATACCGGCGGCATGGGGGCCTATTCGCCTGCGCCGGTACTTTCCGCCGAGATTGAAGCCAAGGCCATGTCGGAAATCGTCAAGCCGACGATGGCCGAAATGGCGAAACGCGGCGTGCCGTTCCAAGGCGTGCTTTACGCGGGGCTGATGATCAAAGACGGCCAGCCGCGTTTGGTGGAATATAACGTGCGTTTTGGTGACCCGGAATGTCAGGTTTTGATGATGCGCCTTGGTGCACAGGCTTTGGACCTGATGCAGGCCGCCGCAGAAGGTCGGCTAAGCGAAGCGCAAGTGAACTGGGCTAATGATCACGCGATGACAGTCGTTATGGCCGCAAATGGGTATCCGGGAGCTTACAAAAAGGGCACAGAAATCAAAGGGCTGGACGCGATTGCCGATGACAGCATGAACGTTGTCTTTCATGCGGGCACCAAGGCCGAAGGTGAGAAAGTGCTTGCGACTGGCGGACGCGTGCTGAACGTAACCGCACGCGGCGCAAGCCTGCAAGAAGCCCGCGACCGGGCCTATGCGATGGTCGACGCTGTCGATTGGCCCGGTGGGTTTTATCGCCGCGACATCGGCTGGCGCGCGCTTTGATTTAAGCGCGGTGTCTCAGGAAAGAGGGGCGCTGCCCCTCGCCCTGCGGGCTCCCCCCGGAGTATTTTCACAAAGGTGAATGGGTCAGCGACAGGCCAATGCCGCTGCAAAGCTTTTCGGGCCTGCAAATGACGCGATGTCTTTGGCGACGGCTGAACTGCCATCAAACGTGACCGCAACAATGGTCTGCCAATTGGCCGTGGCGACAACCATTTCCGGCCCGTCGCCGCAGTCGCGGATGCCGCCAGAGATGAAGTCTTCGCCAATCCGGTGGTTTGTCACACCGTCTAGCTTTGCGACTTCGGTGAGGGTGCCCTTTTCAAATCGCCAAATACGAAGGGTTTTGGCGAGATGTGGCCGGTCAACATAGGCGATTTCAATTCGCCCGTCGCCGTCAAGATCTGCGGCCCCAACCGGGGCCAGCCAGCGGAACTTGCGCCCGATGAAGGGCGTCGCTGCGATCAGGCCGGTTTCATCATAAATCGCCAAACGTCCACCTTGGGTCTGGCTACTTTCGACAACGATAACCTCAAAATCGCCGTCCAGATCGATGTCAGCAAGGCGCGGAGCGAGGTCTTCGAAAACGCGGCTTTCGGGTAGAACAACGCGCAGTCGCTTGCCGCTTTCCAGCCGCAGCTCAAGCGCGCCCCATTCGATGTCGTCTCCAAGAACGGCGTGGGCATAGCGTGTGGTTGGGTCGGTAAACTTGGCTGACGTGATGTCGGCACCAGCGGCCATCGGCGACAACAACGCCACCCCAATCGCCAAAGTCGGCAATGCGCTGCGCAAAACTCGTTTCAGCAAGCGGTCCAGAAGACGCCGCGCCCCGGTCTGCGCCACAGGCACCATCAGATTTGTTTTTCCGGCATAAAGACTTTCAGACCATCCAATGCGTCGGTCACCTTGATCTGGCAGGTCAAGCGCGAGCGGGTCGGATCAGGCTCATAGGCAAAGTCCAGCATGTCTTCTTCCATATCATCGCGCGCGCCGAGCTTCTCAACCCAATCCGCATCCACGTAGACGTGGCAGGTCGAGCAAGCACATGCCCCACCGCAATCGGCTTCGATGCCCGGAATATTGTTGTCGCGCGCACCTTCCATCACGGTCAGTCCGCTGGCCACCTCAACAGTATGTTCAGTGCCGCCGAATTCGACATAGGTGATCTTTGCCATTCTTCTCGTCATCCCTTGCAAAAGTTGCACGTTACCTAATGTCGCCTCCTCTGGCTGACCAGCCCCCAATTGCAAGTTTTTGGTCACAGTTGCGATAGGTCCAATGCGCAAAATGCGTCCGGAATTACGACAATGATGATCACTTCCCATTGCACCAGCGTCCCGGGCTTTGCGACTGGGCCGAAACAAGCTATCACTGCAAAAACGCCCGAGAGGCCGAGCATGAAAGTTAACCCCCTCTTGATCTCGCTGATTGCGCTCTCCCTTGGCGCTTGCGCTGCTGGTGATCAATTTCGTGGCGGCGTCGATGCGCTGCGCGAACCTGAGGTAATTCAGGGTGCGGGACAACGGCCACCGGGTGCCTCGCCGGGGACGTGCTGGGGCAAAGCGGTATCGCCCGCTGTGGTGGAGACCGTCACCGAACAGATCTTGCTACAACCTGCCGAGGTCACAACCGACGGGCGGGTCCTGCAGCCCGCGATTTACAAAACCGAAACCGTGCAGCGGATTGTCAAAGAACGCCGCGAGACTTGGTTTGAAGCACCCTGCCAGGCCCAGCTGACATCAGAATTTATTTCGTCCGTACAGCGCGCACTGGCCGTGCGCAGCATTTATCGTGGGCGCATTACAGGGATCATGGACAGCCGAACCCGCGCTGCGATACGGCGCTATCAAGAGCCGCAAGGGCTGAACAGCGGTATCCTCGCGCTTGAGACCGCGCGCCAATTGGGACTGATCGCGGTTGCGCGCGACGCAGAATAACCCCACAAAAAAGGGCGCCGGAGCGCCCTTTTCTTTTTGGTGATCATGTTGATGCCTTGGGTCTATTCATCAATCCCAAGGGCCACAAACCGAGGTTCTCCGCCGCGATGCACAAGTAGAAGAATGGATTTGCGCCCCGCTTCTTTTGCGTCTGCGATCTGTTGCTCCAAATCGCTAATCGACAGCACTTCTTGTTGGCTTGCCTCCACGATCAGGTCACCCTGACGCAGCCCTTTTTCAAAGGCTTTCGAGGTCTCATCGACATTGGCAATCACAAGACCGGTCGCATCCGCATCTAGACCCAACTCATCGCGCAAAGCGCTGGTGACAGGGGTGACGGTGAGTCCAAGAATGTCTTTCTCGTTTGGTTCATCACTATTGCCTTCGGATGACGCAGGCACGGCCGTTTCAGCGTCTTCGCGACGACCCAAAGTGACCTTAAGCGTCTGGGTCTTTCCGTCCCGCAGAACCACAACGCGCACGGCTTTGCCGACCTCGGTGTTGCCGACGGTCCGGACCAATCCACGGACATCTTCGACCTCTTGGCCGTCAAATGTCAGGATGACATCATTCGCCTCGATTCCAGCCTCTTTGGCAGGGCCTTCCGGCACATTGGTGACAATCGCACCATTGGTGTTTTCAAGCCCTTCGATGGCTTCGACCATGTCTTCAGAGATGTTCTGAATTTGAACGCCCAACCAACCACGGCGGGTCTCGCCGAAATCACGCAGCTGATCGACAACGCGGGTGACGACGTTTGATGCCATCGAAAACCCGATGCCGATGGAACCACCGTTCGGCGACAAGATCGCAGTGTTCACACCCACAACTTCGCCATCCATGTTGAACAGCGGACCGCCAGAATTGCCTCGGTTGATGGCGGCGTCGGTCTGAATGTAATCATCATAGGTGCCCGAAAGCGCGCGGTTGCGGGCCGAGACGATCCCTGCTGACACAGAGAACCCCTGCCCCAGCGGGTTGCCAACGGCAAGCACCCAATCGCCAACACGCGCCGTGTCGCTATCGCCAAAGCTGACGAAAGGAAGCGGCGTTTCACTTTCGACCTTCAACAGCGCGATATCCGTATTCGGGTCTTTGCCAACCACCGTCGCGGGCAGTTCTTCTCCGGTGAAGAACTCGACAAGGATTTCGTCTGCGCCATCAATCACGTGGTTGTTGGTGACAACATAGCCGTCTTCTGAAATCACGAAGCCCGAACCAAGTGCCGAACTACGACGCGGGCGTGGCCCATCGCCTTCGCGGTCTTGGAATTCACGGAAAAAATCCTCAAATGGGCTCCCTTCTGGGACGACCCCACGCGGGCCAGTACGGCTCGCGACAACCGTCGAAGTGGTGATATTTACCACGGACGGGCTGACCTGATCAGCCAGGTCGGCAAAACTATCAGGTCGCGCCTGCGCGACCAATGTCTGCACCATCAGTGCGACAATCGTAAAAAACGACAGCCACATTGCTTTGGCGAGACCTAGCTGTGGCATTGGAACGGAAACAGCCTTTGGTTTCACTCCCTAAACTCCTTTGATCTGGTTTCCAGCACGCCTGCCCCCAATGCAGGCTCTGTTGCTTAACATAGGGCGCTTTTTCAGACCCACAACATCTTGCTTGTGCCTTCAATGGCTTGTGAACAATCCGTGAGAGAGAAACGGCCTGTTTCCAAATGACCACTGACGCCGCCTAATTTTTGTGCAGGCTGAGATTAATTGAAAATCCGTTCATTTACATACGGTTAAAAAATCGAGCACGCCGTTCTCAAAACCTATATCTGGACCGTATCTTTTGCTTCCATTCCGTGAAATGGTTCTTTTGATATATAAAAACCATTGTCAGAACACATCCGATTGACAAGTATCAAAGCAATACAACCGATATCGGAGATAAAATTACACGTTTCAAATTTATAGGCGGGCAACATTATGCATAAATGGTTCACCCAAAAGCTGAACGAGATGATTGGATTGGCGCATTACTGCCAGTTTCCAATTCTCAAAGCGCATTTCATCCTGACGCAAAAGGCCGTTGATGAAATGTATGGCAAATCCAACCCAGAAGATGATTGCCTCAAACAGATCTTACCGCTGCTGATCAGCCATTCCGAGAGCCGTGGCGACGATGATGTTCGTGCGCATCTGGAAGAAGCATTGGCTGCCGCGGAACAGAAAAGTGGGAATGTGGTTTCTATCAATTTCAGCGCATCCGCTTTGCCACAGACACAGTTTGGCAACAAGCGCTGACATTAATTCAAGACCTGTGCTGCCAGCACCAGCACCACGCCAAGTGACACCGCGATCCCTCCGATGGATCGTTTTTGGGTCACCGTAAGCTGAGCCAACATTTTCAGCACATCTTCGATACGCGAAGGGGCCAGCGCGAACGCCAGCCCCTCAACAATCAGTACAAGCCCGAAGGCCCAAAGAACAGTCGCGATCATTGCGCCCCGCGGTCGGACTTCAAATAGTTGAAGAACTCGCTATCAGGCGACATGACCATAGTCGAATTGTTCTCGAGCAATGAATTGCGGTAGGCCGCGAGCGAACGATAGAATTCAAAGAATTCCTGATCAGCACCATAGGCCTCTGCAAAAACCGAGTTTCTGTTGGCGTCCGCTTCACCTCGGATGATCTCTGACTGACGGCGCGCGTCCGAGACAAGCTCGACAACGGTACGATCCGCCTGCGCACGAATTCGCTGCGCGGCCTCTTGACCACGTGCGCGTTCATCGGTTGCTTCACGTTCACGTTCCGCGCGCATACGCGCGAAGGTGGCGTCCAGGTTTTCGCGCGGCAAGTCGGTGCGTTTCAGGCGCACGTCGATGACTTCCAAACCAAGACCGCGCGCTTCGGTGATTGCACCATTGCGAATGCGCAGCATCAAAGCGGCACGGTCGGTGCTAAGGATGTCGTTTGAGGCCACAGAACCCAGAATTTCCCGCGTCTGAGACCGCAAGATCGAGTCCAAACGACGACCTGCAACAGCAATCGCCTGATCCCCCGCAGCACCGGTCGCCTGACGGAACTGGTTCACGTCAGAAATGCGGTAGCGTGCGAAAGCATCAACAACCAAACGGCGATCGTCCAGCGGCGTTACTTCGATCGGATCAAGATCCCGGCTTAGGATACGATCATCATAGCGTGCCACATCCTGAATCAGCGGAATTTTGAACGCCAGACCCGGATCTTCTTTGACAGAGACAACCCGACCAAACTGCAGAACAAGAACTTGTTCACGTTCATCAACGATGAATATCGAGGACAGCGCCACAACAGCTGCGACGACGAGAGCAACTAGCAAACCCATTGCACGTGTCATTGGTTTGTCCCCTTTCTCAGTTCATTGATCGGCAGGTACGGTACGACGCCTTGGCCGCCAGATTGTTCATCAATGATGATCTTATCCACACGACCAAGCACTTCTTCCATGGTTTCCAGATACAGGCGTTTGCGTGTTACCTCTGGGGCTTTCCGATATTCTTCCAAAACAGCCTTAAACCGGCTTGCTTCACCTTCGGCTTGGTTCACAACCTGAGCACGGTAGGCTTCGGCTTCTTCCAGTGTCTGCGCAGCTTCACCGCGCGCACCCGCCAAACGGGCATTTGCGTAAGCGTCCGCTTCTTTCTGAGTCCGGTCACGCTCTTGCTCGGCGGCCTGAACATCACGGAATGCGTCGATCACCTGCGTGGGTGGGTCGGCTTTGTCAAAGTTCACACGCACGATGTTCACACCAGAATCATAGCTATCAAGCGTCAGCTGGATCAAATCTTTCAGACGTTCGGCAATCGATGCACGGTCCCGGTTCAGGATCGGCGCCAGATCAGATTGCGCGATGATCTCACGCATAGCTGATTCTGATACGGCGCGGATCGACAATTCAGCGTCGCGCAGGTTGAACAGAAATTTGTCTGGCGCGTTGATGTTCCAAACAACTTGGAAATCGATGTCGACGATATTCTCATCCCCGGTCAACATCAGCCCCGCATCAGAGCCACGCGCACCCACACCAATGTCTTCGGTCTGTTCGCGTGTCACCTGAATGACCTCGGCCGTGATAAATGGCCATGGCGCAAAGTTTAGACCGGGATCGCCGATCGAGGAGAATTCACCCAGAAACAGCTCTACAGACTGTTCTTCGGGCTTCACGGTGTAAAAGCTTGCCATGCCCCAAAGCACAACCGCTGCTACCACCCCCAAGCCGATGGTGCCTTTGCCAAAGCTTGGACCTGATCCGCCAGGTCCGCCGCGACCGCCGCCAGAGCGTCCGCCGCCTTTGCCGCCCATCAGGACGCGCAATTGGTCTTGGCCCTTTTTCATCAGGTCATCGATGTCAGGAATCTGCGGGCCGTCGTCCTGTGGGCGTCGGCCTCCGCCATTATTGCCGCGGTTGTCATCTCCGCCGCCTTTGTTTCCGCCGCCGCCCCAAGGGCCGCCATTGTTACCTGCCATAAAGGTATTTCCCCTTCCGTAATACACTTACGCACCACACTAACCTGTGTGGTGCGTAAAGAAAATCAACCCGTGCGGGTCGGTGTTTTCATTGTCACCAATTCTTCGGACATGGTCGGGTGTACCGCCACGGTCCGGTCGAAATCTTCTTTGGTCGCACCCATCTTCACGGCAATGCCTGCAAGCTGGATCATTTCACCTGCGCCCGGTGCCACGATGTGGCAGCCCAGAACCTTGCGTGTGGCTTGGCTGACAATCAGTTTCATCAACACACGCTCGGACCGGCCTGCAAAGGATTGCTGCATCGGCTTGAACGAAGTCGCATAGACTTCAATCGGTTCCTGCTCGCGCGCGTCTTCTTCTGAAAGACCAATGGTGCCCATCTCAGGTTGCGTGAAAATCGCTGTCGGGATCAACTCGTGATCCGGGCTTGTCGGATTGCCCTTAAAGACGGTTTCGACAAAGGCCATCCCTTCGCGGATCGCGACCGGCGTCAAGTTCGCACGGTCTGTCACATCGCCAATGGCATAGACCGATGGCACAGCCGTTTGGCTGTATTGATCGACGACAATCTCACCCTTGCGACCCAGTTCAATGCCAAGCGCCTCGAGTCCTAGACCATCAGAATTCGGTGCCCGCCCAGTTGCAAACATGACCTGATCGAACAGCTTTTCATCGCCATTTGTCGCCTTGACCCAAATCTTGTCGCCCTCTTTGCGCATCTCAAGGATGTTGGTGCCCAGATGTAGATCTACGCCGCGCTGGCACATTTCCTCAGACACCAAACCACGCGCCTCATCGTCAAAGCCGCGCAGGATTTGTGCACCGCGATAATACTGCGTCGTTTGCACACACATGCCATTCATAATGCCCGCGAATTCACAGGCGATATAGCCGCCACCGATGATCAGAATGCTTTCTGGCAGTTTTTCCAGATGGAACATCTCGTTCGAAGTGATCGCAAGTTCGATGCCCGGCATGTCGGGCAGGCTTGGACGGCCACCCGTCGCGATCAGGATATGTTTCGCGGTTTTCTTGGTGCCATCGGCAAGCTCTACCGTGTGCGCATCTGCCAGCATCGCGCGCTGGTCGAATGTTTCAACGCCGTTGTTGCCAAGGATGTTGCGGTAGACGCCTTCAAGCCGATCAAGTTCGGCATGCATTTTAGATTTGAACTTGTCCCAATCAAAAGCGCCGGGTTGAATGTCCCAGCCGTAGGACTGCGCATCTTCGACCATGCCGGAATATTCGCTGGCAAAGACCATCAGTTTCTTGGGCACGCAACCCCGGATCACACAGGTGCCGCCGTAACGGTCTTCTTCGGCCAAAGCGACCTTCGCGCCACCCTGCGCAGCGACACGTGCAGCTCTTACACCACCGGAGCCACCGCCGATGACAAACAAATCGTAGTCAAAACTCATGATATTCCTCAATCAGACAGGTCAGAGAATAGGTTCTCGCTTTCTACAAATTCGAGCATGTTCTCTTCTATTGTGCCTGCATTTATGTCACGCACCTGCGTCTTTCCATCCCCATAGCCAATCACAACCGTGTCACATATGTCTATGAAAAGACCGTTTTCCACAACACCGGGCATCTGGTTCAGGATCATCGCCATCTGGCGCGGGTTGCCGATGCGTTTCAGATGCAGGTCCAGAATGTGGTTGCCTTCATCCGTCACAAAAGGCCGCTCACCGTTCATCCGCAGCGAGGCCGAGCGTCCCATGACATCCATTGCCGCCAAGGTTTCTTCAATCAGCGCCTGCGTGGTTTGCCAGCCAAAAGGGATCACCTCTACGGGCAAGGGAAAGGCACCCAAGGTGTCGACCTCTTTGCTGGCGTCTGTGATGACGATCATCTGGTCCGAGGCCGTCGCGACAATCTTTTCCTGCAGCAAGGCACCGCCGCCGCCTTTGATCAGGTTCAGTTCGGCATCAAATTCGTCGGCCCCGTCGATGGTGATATCCAGCCATTTCGCCTGATCAAGGCTCACCACTTCAATGCCGACATCCCGCGCAAGCTCTGCTGTTCGGGTCGAGGTCGGCACGCCGCGAATGCGCAGCCCCTCTTCGCGCACCATTTCACCAAGGCAACGCACCATCCACGCGGCTGTTGATCCAGTGCCAAGCCCCACGCGCATGCCGTCTTCAACATATTCCACCGCTTTCTTGGCGGCGACGAACTTGGCCTTGTCTATGGGCGACAGTTCCGTGGGCATGGCGCACTCCGTGATCTCGTTGGCATGGTTATAGGCAAGTTCTCTGACCCGCGCGAGGGGCATTTGCCGCTTGGGCGTCAACTTTGGTCGGGAATACGCACAAACTCTGAAAGACTGTATTGTAAGCTTGAGTGCGCATCACATGTTTCCTATAGGAAACCAACGATTCACTTCGCGGAAGGGCCGCCCGGTATGTTTCTCTCGGTGTTTGACATGTTCAAAGTGGGTGTTGGCCCCTCATCGTCACATACGATGGGGCCAATGGTGGCCGCAGCACGGTTTTTGGACCTGATGCGCACAAGCCCATTTGAATTTCATGGGTTAAAGGCCAGCCTGCATGGCTCGCTTGCTTTTACGGGCGTTGGCCACGCAACGGATCGCGCGACTGTGCTAGGGTTGGCAGGCTTTTTGCCCGAAACCTATGAGCACGAGAAGGCTGAGACCGCTTTGGCCGATATTCGCGACAATAAAACTGTGTCGCCTGACGGCTTGCCAACCTTGGTCTTTGACCCACGCGAAGACCTACGCTTTGACTTTGGCCCTGCCCTGCCCGGCCACGCCAACGGCATGATCCTGATGGCCACGGACAAACAGGGCGATGTGATCCTGCAAGAAACCTATTATTCCATCGGCGGCGGCTTTGTTGTCACCG
The DNA here is from genome assembly GCF_900129685.1 of Cognatishimia maritima. Classification (GTDB taxonomy): domain Bacteria; phylum Pseudomonadota; class Alphaproteobacteria; order Rhodobacterales; family Rhodobacteraceae; genus Cognatishimia; species Cognatishimia maritima. Next base: position 863,094 of record NZ_FQWM01000001.1, read on the forward strand.
CAGATGAATTGGCAGCCGGCAAAGACACAGACGAAGGCGATCCGGTGCCCTACCCGTTCAAGTCTGCCGCCGAGATGCTTGAAATGGCAGAACGGTCCGGCAAGTCCATAGCTGACATGAAGCGTGCCAACGAACATGCACGCGGCGGGCCAGACAATTTGAACAAAGGCTGCAAACGCCTTTGGGAAGTGATGAATGATTGCATCCAGCGGGGCTTGGATAATGATGGCACGCTGCCTGGCGGATTAAACGTGCGACGTCGCGCCAAAGCGATCCATGATAGCCTTATGGCAGAACGCGGCATGAACCTTGCCCCACCCCATACCATCAACGACTGGATCAGCGCCTACGCGATGGCCGTCAATGAAGAGAACGCCGCGGGTGGTCAGGTTGTCACTGCGCCCACCAATGGGGCGGCTGGCGTCCTGCCCGCTGTCATCCGCTATTGGCTGGACCACGTGCCCGGCGCGAGCACCTCTCGTATCGACGAGTTCCTGCTGACTGCGGCAGCGATTGGCGGGCTTGTGAAGTTCAACGCGTCGATCTCCGGCGCCGAAGCCGGGTGTCAGGCCGAGGTTGGCTCTGCTGCTGCAATGGCTGCGGCGGGTCTTTGTGCCGTGATGGGCGGCACGCCAGAGCAAGTGGAGAATGCAGCGGAGATCGCCTTAGAGCATCACCTTGGCATGACCTGCGACCCGATCAAGGGCCTTGTGCAGGTGCCTTGCATCGAACGGAACGGATTGGGCGCGATCAAAGCTGTCTCTGCGGCAAGCCTTTCTTTGCGTGGCGACGGCAAACACCTTGTGCCGCTGGATTCAGTCATAGAAACCATGCGTCAGACCGGCGCGGACATGCATGAGAAATATAAAGAGACCTCTCTTGGGGGGCTGGCGGTCAACGTCCCGAACTGCTGAGGCTCATTCGGCAATCGCGGCAAAGACGCAGGGATCACTGACAAACAGCGGCGGCTTGGAACACAACCCGCTGGCCACGCGATAAGCGCTTAGAACACGTGGCACATAGTTCATTGTTTCGGCGAAGGGCGGCACGCCGCCATATTCAGCGACCGCGCCCTCGCCTGCGTTATATCCGGCCAAGGCTAAGATCGGATCGCCGTTGTAGCGTTTCAGCAGAACGTCAAGGAAAGCCACCCCGCCCTTAATGTTGTCGGCAGGCGCATATGGGTCCGCCACTGAGAAGCGATCAGATGTGACCGGCATCAATTGCATCAGGCCGACCGCCCCGGTCCGGCTGATCGCGGCAGCGTTGCCCGCCGATTCAGCATAGATCACCGCCAAGACCAAGGCAGGCGAAACATCTGTGTTCAACGTCGCCAGCAAAATGTCCCGCCCATAACGTTTCGCGATATCCTGCACGGGTTGCATTCTTGGCGGTACAAGCTGGCCTGTGCCTTCAGGCGTCGACAAAACTTCTAACGCGTCCTGTATGCGCCCCGGGCCTGTCTCTTTCGACTGCGGGTGGATCGTGGTCCAGAACCAATCATAAAGCGAAACTGGCTTTGTAGTGGAATCGACAGCCGCGCCGTCTAGCGTGGGCGCCGTCAAAGCTGCCGTCGTGGTCGACTTTGGCAAGGGTGGCGGCACCGCAGGGTTTGCGCGTTCTTCGATCTGAACGGTAATGCGCTTAGCCGCGCCAGCTTTGGGGGGCTTGATCCGTTTCGCCGAAAAATCAGGAAACGGCGACGGCGACTCGGCAAAAGCACCCGACGCGCTCAGCATCAAAGCGGCGCAAAGGGCACCTGTGAGTCGTTTCATCTTCACGCGGAACTGCTCCGACCTGTGTTTTTCAGCCATTCTTGCAAGAAAACGCCGCCAGAGCCAGAGAATCCGGCTTCACCCACGGTAAAATACAGCGAATTTGGCACAACTCGACGGTCAAAAACGCCCGTTTTTCGAGGCAATCTCAAAAGCCATGAAGAAAAAGTTAAAATAAATGTTCCAATTTTTCAGTGCGTTATGTGAATTTCACCCAGAAAATCTGCCCCGCTCAAAAACGCACGATTCACGCCCAATTCGTGCCCCAATCAGACGGCTATATAGGCTCATACCAAGTCGGGAAGAGGCCAAAGAGAGAGATGGTCGTTGAAGGCTCGATACGGTCGAAACTGAAATTTCTGAGATCCTTTGGAGGGACACACTATGATCAAGTTCATCAAAAACTTCCGTAAAGACGAAAACGGCGCAGTAACAGTTGACTGGGTTGTTCTGACCGCAGCCGTTGTTGGCCTTGCAGTTGCAGCTTATTCTACAATCGAGACAGAGACTGCAACTCTGGCGAACAACATTGGCGCGACCATCGCAGTCGCCGACACAACTGGTGCAGCTGGTGCAACAGGTGTTGCAGGCGAATAATCGGCTGACCTAGCTGAGTTCAATAAGGGCGGCCTAATATTGGCCGCCTTTTTATTTACCGGTCACTGGCACAACGCTGAGTGTATTCCGAGTTTAATTTGTGGCGCGACGTTTTTCGCAAGTCCCGCCAGCGGAGGTAGAAAATGAGAAATTATCTGAAAACCTTCATGCGCGACGAAAACGGCGCAGTCACCGTAGATTGGGTCGTACTAACTGCCGTCGTGGTGGGGATGGCTGTTGCTGTTCACACATTGATCGAGACCGAAACTGGCACTCTAGCGAACAACATTGGCGCAACAATCGCAGCACATGATACGACCGCCGCGGCTGGCGCAACCGGTGTCGCTGGCGAATAGTACGTCTCACGAAATCGAGATGAATGTGCATAGCAATTGACCGACAGTCGATAATGCTGCCGAAATCTATGACTTAATTCTAAGCAGTTTGCATGCGATCGCCACGAAACAATCAGCGTCAAACCCTGAATTCGCCATATTCACTGTAGAAACTAGGCGAAGACAACGGCCCCGGGCCAACGAGTAGACAAAAGGATACGAAACGATGCGTGGTATTTTTGCAGTAGTGCTGTTGGTTGGCGTTGGCCTTGCCGGCATCGCGGTTCACATGGCACAAAACTATGTCCAGAAGTATCAATCGGCGCTGGCGCAGGAACGCGAAGCGCGAACACCACCCATTGAACTTGTAGAAATTTACGCGGCGACTGCGCAAATGGGCTACGGCGACCCGCTGGACCCAGAGATGGTGAAATTGGTCAAATGGCCGAAAGAGTCCTTGCCAAACGGCTACTACATGGATGAGAGCGTCCTTTTCCCGGACCACGCAAACCGTCCACGAAGCGTTATTCGCCCATTGGAGATCGGTGAGCCCATTTTGCAGGTGAAAATCACCAAACCGGGCGAAGACGCAGGCCTGACCTCACAGCTGGAGCGCGGCACTCGTGCGTTCGCTATTCGTGTCGATGTTGCCAGTGGTGTGTCCGGCTTTTTGCGCCCTGGTGACCGTGTAGACGTATACTGGACGGGTTCAATCAAGGGTGGCGGCTCTGAAAGCTCACGCGACTTTACCAAATTGATCCAACCCGGCGTGCGCCTCATTGCGATTGACCAGCAAGCGCAGGTCGAAGGCGTAAGCGGCAACGTTGCCCGCACAGTTACCGTCGCCGTTAAGCCAGAACAGGTTGCGGCACTGGCGCAGGCACAGAATTCAGGTCGCCTGTCTCTGGCCCTCGTTGGTGCCAAAGATGACACGGTGGCGGAAGCGATTGAAGTCGATCAAATCAAGCTACTGGGTATCGAGCGCGAAGAGAAGAAAGTCGCCGTGGTCAAAGAAGAGAAAAAGGTTTGTACGATCCGCACCCGCCGCGGTGCAGAAGTGGTCGCCATCCCAATTCCATGCTCAAACTAAGCGCTTTCAAATGCTTAGCCATGCGCCCCATCTCTGGGGCGCATTTCGTGTGTCAGGGACTGTTGCCCCTGCCCCACATGCAAAACGGCAGCGAAGCCATTGATTCTTGCAAAAAAATGCGAATTGGCGCACATTGATGCCAATAAGGGCAATTAGACCCATTAATTGAGGCGTGATCGGAGAGGCAGGTCACATGACATACCGGAACTTTATCAAGGCGGCTCTGCTGGGGATGTCCGTCGCAATTACTCCCATAATCAGCAGCCAAGTGGCGGCTGAATCAATCCGTGTTGTACGGAACGGAACCAACTCGCTGTTGACCGTGCCTATGAACCGGGCCGTGGTGGTCGAGAGCGAAACACCCTTTGCGGAACTCAGCATCGCCAACCCGGCGATCGCAGATATTTCGACGCTTTCTGATCGTACGATCTATGTCCTGGGCAAATCGCCTGGGACCACAACGTTGACAATTTTGGACGCAGCAGGCCAGTTGATCACAAATGTGAACGTTCGTGTTGCAGCCGACATCAGCGAATTCAAAGAGCGTTTGCAGCAAATTCTACCGAACGAAAAGATCGATGTACGCACCGCAAATGACGGTATCGTTTTGTCTGGCACAGCCAGCAGCACGCAGAAAATGCAACGCGCGCTGGACTTGGCGGAGCGCTACGCCCCGGAACGGGTATCAAACCTGATGACGGTCGGCGGAGTCCAGCAAGTCATGCTGAAAGTCCGCTTTGCCGAAATGGAGCGCACGGTATCCAAAGCGCTCGGTGCTTCTTTGAATGGTACGATCGACGGAAATGGTGTCAGCACAGGCACTTACCTCGCACCGGGGAACGCTGAAGCATTGGCAGAAGGCGACCCGATCACCCTTAGTTCCGGCGCACAGGGTACATTCCAATTTGGCATCAATGCGGGCGTCGTGCAGTTGAACGCCCTGCTTGAAGCGCTAGAGACCCGCGGCATGGTTCGCTCCCTTGCGGAACCAAACCTGATTGCCCTATCCGGTCAGCAGGCGACCTTCCACGCAGGCGGTGAATACCCTGTGCCGGTCGCACAGGACGAAGGGACCACAACGATTGAGTTCAAACCCTTCGGTGTCAGCCTACAGTTTGTACCGCGTGTTGTGGATGGTGACCTGATTAACTTGGAGCTGAACACCGAGGTTTCCTCCCTAGACACCGCGAATGGCTACAATGACGGCACCTTCAACATCGCTGCGTTCTCGACACGGAATGCGTCCACAACCGTGGAACTTCGCGACGGCGAAAGCTTTGCAATTGCAGGCCTTTTGGAAGATGATTTCCAAGACTTGAACTCGCAAGTTCCATGGCTTGGGGACATCCCAGTGCTTGGTGCCCTCTTCCGCAGCGCTGACTATCGGCGTTCGCAATCAGAGTTGGTGATCGTCATCACTGCGCATTTGGTCACACCGACACGCGGCGAAGCGATTGCCCTACCAACTGATCGCGTGAAGCCGCCATCTGAGAAAGACCTGTTCCTGTTCGGCCAGATTTCCAGCGGCAGCCGCCCCACCAAAGGTGCAGCCGGCGAAGTGGCGAAGCAAGATTTTGACGGCTCTTACGGCTATGTTCTGGACTAAGGGAGACAGGCAGATGAAAAAAGCACTTCTCGCGACAGTCGCCATGGTCGGTCTTACCGCCTGTGAAAATCCAAATCAGACGTTCCCGTCTTTCTTTCAGGAAGCCGGTGCAGTAACCGATGCCCATGGTGCTTTCGGAGCTGCAACAGCCAACAACATCGCGATCCAAAACGGGGACAAGAGCTATACTATAAGCCTTGCGACGCGTTTTGCGGACGAAGTTGAAAGCACAGTCACTTTTGCGTTCAATTCGTCGGTTCTGGATGACACTGCCCGAGCAACGCTGCGGCAACAAGCGACCTGGATCAGCCAATTCCCGGAAGTCCGGTTCCGCGTCTACGGTCACACGGATGCCGTTGGCTCTCAAGCCTATAACAAACGCCTTGGCCTGCGCCGCGCACAGGCGGCTGTGGCCTATCTGGTCAGCCAAGGCATCAGCCGGAACCGCCTTGAAGCCGTTGTTTCTTTCGGCGAAACGCAGCCGCTGATTGTGACGCAAGGCAAAGAGCGCCGCAATCGCCGCACAGTGACCGAGGTTTCGGGCTTTGTCGAAGGCCACCCCAACCTTCTGGACGGAAAATACGCGCAGGTGATCTATCGCGAATACATTGCGAGCGCTGTACCAATCCCAACAGCTGCGGTTCCGTCGAGTTCCGAAGGCGAATAAGCCAGAAACCTGAAAAAATTAACGAAAATGGCCCGTTCTTCGGGCCTTTTCTTTGTCTGCCATCACGGTTTCATTGTTCCCAATATGGCAATAACAACCCGTCTGCCTTTCAAAAGTCTCACGATACCGCACAATTACGATCTTTTGGCCCAAATCTTGCCCCGTTTGGAGATCAGAAAAGTTCCAACGGGATGAGTGTGCTTGACGCGAGTCGAGCATCCGCCGCCCCAGTAACAACTGGTGACGACGGAACCGTCTAAGGAAGTAGGGCAATGACGAGTAGTGAAACGAAAATTTCTGATCCGAACGCGATCCTGGCCTGTACGGTCTGCCGCGACGTTCAGAATTTTGACCTATTGATTGTCGATATGGAAGAAGTCATGGGCGAACAATGGGGCGACCTTGGCTTTGAAGACGTTCTTCAGTTTTTCGAACAGCCAGAGGCAGACACGCTTGAGTTCATTGCTTTGGCCATTGATGACCTCGACGAAGACGGCCCAGAAATCCTTAAGAAAATTGTCATTGCGGCCAAGGAAAAGGGCATCAAAACGCTCTTGATTGCCGAAGATGTCACCCCGTCATTGCTGCACCAGCTTCTGCGCATGGGCGCTGACGAATTTATCCCCTACCCGCCCCCATCGGGAGAATTGCTACAAGTGGTTGAAACTATGCGTGCTGAACCAGAAGAACCTGCGCGTCTGCCTGTTCCAGATCCAGCGACCCAACCTGCCGAAGCAGGAACGGTATCGCTTAATGCTTCGGCGCCACGCCGCCATGGTGTGATCATTGCCGCACATGGATTGGCGGGCGGCACCGGAACCACAACGCTTGCTGTGAACTTGGCCTGGGAACTGGCGACCGTCACAAAAGAAAAATCGCCATCGGTTTGCCTGTTGGATTTCGACCTTCAATTCGGATCGACCAGCACCTTCCTAGATTTGCCGCGGCGCGATGCGGTGTTTGAATTGCTGTCTGATACCGACAGCATGGACAGCGAAAGCTTTGGCCAGGCGCTGCAAAAATTTGAGGACAAGCTAAGCGTTCTGACCTCACCGCCTGATATGTTGCCGCTGGATCTGATCTCCTCAGAAGATATCGAGCGCGTGCTGGAAATGGCCAGCCATCACTTTGACTTTGTGGTTGTCGACATGCCGAACACTGTCGTGCAATGGACCGAAACGGTGCTGAACAAAGCGCATGTTTATTTTGCGACACTCGAGATCGACATGCGTTCCGCCCAGAATGCGATGCGGATGAAGCGCGCACTGCAGGCCGAGGACCTTCCCTTTGACAAGCTGCGCTATGTGCTGAACCGCGCACCGAAATTCACCGATCTTTCGGGCAAATCACGCGTAAAACGCATGGCGGAAAGCCTTGGCATTTCGATTGATGTGATGCTGCCTGACGGCGGTCGCCCAGTCATGCAGGCCAGCGACCACGGTCAGCCACTTGGTTTGCTGGCATCCAAGAACCCACTCCGCAAAGAGATCGCGAAACTCGCGAAATCCATCTTCGAACTCGATGAAGACAACATTCAAGCTGCCTGAGGACATCCTTTATGTTTAGCAGATATAAGAAAGATGCACCGGCCAAAGCGGTCAAAGCCGCCCCAAAGGCAGAGGTCTCAAAAGCGCCCGAACCGATGGTTGAGTCTGTCGATGCACTGGCTGCGGCAGAACGTGCCGTCTTGCGCAAGCCGATGCCTGCCGCCAAGGCGCAGGCAGCATCCAGCGACAAAGATCGCAAACGCAAGGAGCGTTTGGGTGAGATCAAGCTGGAGCTGCACCGCGAACTGCTGGATAACCTGAACCTCGCCGCGTTGGAAAAAGCCACGGAAAACGATCTCCGCAATGAGATCAATGCCATTTCCACAGAGGTATTGCAGGAACGGTCCATCGTTCTGAACCGCCAAGAACGTTCGACGCTGTTTCAGGAACTCTACAACGAAGTTACGGGCCTTGGCCCCCTGGAAACCTTGCTGCAAGATGATGACGTCAACGACATTCTCGTGAACGGTCCGCAACAGATCTTTGTGGAACGTGCTGGTAAGCTCGAACTGACAGACATCACATTCAAAGACGAAAAACACCTTCTACGGATCATCGACAAGATCGTGTCGGCTGTAGGTCGCCGCGTCGATGAATCAAACCCCTATGTGGACGCCCGCTTGGCGGATGGCTCTCGTTTCAACGCGATGGTGCCACCGATTGCTGTTGACGGCTCACTGGTCTCCATTCGGAAATTTAAGAAAGACAAGCTGGGTATCGATGACCTCGTAAACTTCGGTGCGTTCTCCGAGGAGATGGCCGCCTATTTGCAAGCTGCGGTCGCAACGCGCCTAAACTTGATTGTGTCTGGCGGTACAGGTTCTGGTAAGACAACCACACTGAACGCGCTTTCGTCCTTTATCGACAACTCCGAACGCATCCTGACAATCGAGGATACGGCGGAATTGCAACTTCAGCAGACCCACGTGGGTCGTATGGAAAGCCGCCCTGCAAACGTGGAAGGCAAAGGCGCAGTCTCCCCGCGCGACTGTTTGAAAAACGCCCTGCGTATGCGGCCTGACCGTATCATCGTGGGTGAGACCCGCGGCGAAGAGGTCATCGACATGCTTCAGGCGATGAACACCGGTCACGATGGCTCGATGACAACCATCCACGCGAACTCTGCCCGCGATGGTGTCAGCCGTCTGGAGAACATGATTGCCATGGCCGGGATCGAAATGCCGATCAAAGCCGTGCGTTCGCAGATTTCTTCGGCTGTGAACCTGATTGTGCAGGCCTCGCGTCTGCAAGATGGCTCCCGTCGCATGACGTCCATCACCGAAATCACCGGCATGGAAGGGGACGTGATTTCCATGCAAGAAATCTTCCGCTTCCAGCGCACCGGCCTGACGCCTGACAACAAAATCCTCGGGCATTTCACAGCCACCGGCGTGCGCAGCCACTTCTCTGAACGTTTCCGCATGTGGGGCTACGACTTGCCTGCGCATATCTATGAACCAAACGCAGGATAAGTCCGATGCCCATTAGCCCAGAACTTATGATTTATGGCCTGATTTTTGTAGGCGTGCTCGTCCTTGTTGAGGGCGCCTATCTGACGGTCTTTGGCAAATCCATCAGCCTGAACAACAAGGTCAGCCGCCGGCTTGAGATGCTCGACAAAGGCGCGGCCCGGCAGGACGTGCTAGAGCAGTTGCGCAAAGAGATGGCGCAGCACGCGCAGTCCAAGTCGATCCCACTTTATTCTATGCTGGCCGACAAGGCGCAGCGGGCGGCCATCGCCTTTAGCCCGCGCCAGTTGATCATGGTTATGATCGCACTGAGCGGGATTTCCTTCTTGGGCCTTTCGATCGGCACGCAGGCTGGTCTTGTGACAAACCTAGTAATGTCCATCGGGATTGGCGTTGGTGGTGTCTATACTTGGATCAGCATGAAAGCTGGCAAGCGTATTGCTCTGTTGGAAGAACAGCTGCCAGACGCCATTGAATTGATGGTGCGCAGCCTGCGCGTCGGTCACCCGTTTTCTTCGGCCATTCAAATCGTTGCCAAGGAAAGCCCTGACCCGCTGTCGACTGAATTCGGCATCATCGCGGACGAATGCGCCTATGGTCGCGACGTTGGTGAAGCTCTGAAAGACATGGCAGAGCGTCTGGACATGCAGGACATGCGTTTCCTTGCGGTTGCCGTCACAATCCAGCAGCAGTCTGGTGGTAACCTTGCCGAGATTCTTGCCGGTCTGTCCCGCGTGATCCGCGCGCGTTTCCGCCTGTTCCGCCGCGTCAAAGCCATCACGGCAGAGGCGAAATGGTCAGGTAAATTCCTGTCCGGTTTCCCGGTCGCCGCGCTGATTTTCATTAACGTCAGCGACCCCAATTACTACGACGAAGTTAAGGATCACCCTTGGTTCATCATGGGCTGTATCGCCGTAGGCCTGTTCCTTGCCGCGAACCTGATCGTGATGCGCATTCTCACCAACATCAAAGTGTAAGGACGCTCCTATGCCCCTATTTGATATGCTCTCCCAAATTCTGACAAATGCCCTCGGACCGTTCGGCCCGGTGATCGCAGTGGGTGGTTTGGGCGTCGTGGTGGTCCTGCTGGCCGTCGCCATGATGATGCGAGAAAAGAATGACCCAATGGCCAAACTTGGCAATGTCGGTCGAGAAGGCACAGTTGAAAAAACCAAGGGCGACGCCAAGAAAGACAAGCTGCGCCGCGCGTCTAGCAATGAAAAGCTTGAGAAGTACAAGGGTTTCCTAGAACCCAAAAGCGCTGAAGACCTGTCTTCGATGCAGTTGAAGCTGATGCAAGCGGGCTATCAATCCCGCGACGCTGTGCGGGCTTTCTACCTTGCACAGGTGGCATTTGGGATTGTCGGGCTGATCGTTGGCCTTTCTTATTTCATCTTCGCGCTCGGACCAGAAAATGCGACCACGCAGCAGACAGTGATGTGGGTGCTTGGACCAGGCGCGGCTGGCTACTTCCTGCCAAAATACTGGATCACCCGCCGGGTTGAGACGCGCAAAGAAGAAATCATCAATGGCTTTCCTGACAGCTTGGACATGATGCTCGTCTGCGTGGAAGCCGGGCAGTCGCTTGATCAATCCATCATCCGCGTCGCCAAGGAGTTGCGCGCAAGCTACCCTTCTCTGGCAGACGAATACGAAATCGTTGCGCATGAGATGAAAGCCGGTAAAGACAAATCCACCGTGCTGAGCGATATGGGAGAGCGTTGCGGTGTGTCAGATGTGTCAAGCTTTGTCACGGTGATGAACCAATCGACCACCTTTGGTACACCGATTGCGGATGCGCTACGGGTCTATTCGGCTGAAATGCGCGACAAACGCGTGATGCGCGCCGAAGAGGCCGCAAACAAGTTGCCAACCAAGATGACCCTTGCCACTATGATGCTGACGGTTCCGCCGCTTCTGCTGATTTTGGTGTCGCCGTCTGTCGTGAATATTACACAGATTTCGCAGTAGGCCCGGTGACAGCTAAACGAAAACGACTTCCCAAGGTCTTCTTGATCTTAGGTTTTGCATTGGCCGCCTGTTCAACGGGCGGCCTCGGCACATCCACGGATAGCCCATTTGCGCCTAGCATAGATGCACGAAAAGAAGCTGTAGATCAAACACTTGTCGGCCACCGACTAATGGACGCCGGAGAATACGAACTCGCGCTTGAAGCTTACACACGTGTCGCTGCCAAAGAGGGGCTGACCGCTGATGTGCTTGCAAATATTGGCAGTGCGAACTTGAAACTCGGCCGTCTTGGTCAGTCCGAAGACAACTTCCGCGACGCTATAGAGCAGGACGAAACGCGCCCTGAAATCTGGAACAATCTGGGGATCGTTCTACTTGAGGCAGGCCAGACAGCTGAGGCGGTACAGCTCCTTCGCAAAGCCTATGCGCTGGACAATGGCGAAAGTGACGCAATCCGCGACAATCTGCGCTTGGCTCTCGCAAAAATGGAAAATCCCGCTTATGATGGCCCGCAATTAGAAGAAGAATTCAAATTGGTGCGCCGGGGCAGCAATGACTACTTGCTCCAGAAGACACCGTAGAGTCGAGCAGTAAGAGGACGCAGAAAATGCGCCAATCTATCCTATTGGGCCTTACGTTAAGTGCAGCGGTCGCCGTTGCTGGCTGTCAAAAAGCCGGGGACGCCGAAGTTGATCGAGCTTTGGAATCCGTCAACGCCATTGACGGCGCGGACCTGTCAGACCTGATGTTGACGGTCGCTGATCCCAACGAGGGCGTCACCTACTTCCAGCGCACACTTGCTGAGAACCCTGACCGCATCGACCTTCAGCGCGGATTGGCGATCTCTTATGTGCGCGCCAAACGCTACACCGAGGCCGTGGGCGCCTGGGGCAAAGTCGTGAAGCACCCAGAAAGCACGCTGGATGACCAGGTTGATCTGGCCGACGCCCAGATCCGTACCGGCGATTGGGAAAAAGCAAACGCGACACTGGATGCAATCCCACCGACGCATGAGACCTTCAAACGCTACCGTCTTGAGGCGGTCGTTGCTGACTCTGCGAAAGAGTGGAAAAAGGCCGACAGTTTCTATGAAATCGCTGTTGGATTGACGACCCGTCCGGCAGGTGTCTTGAACAATTGGGGTTATTCGAAACTGACCCGTGGCGACTTTACCGAGGCAGAGCGTTTGTTCACCGATGCCATCCGTCAGGATGCGGGTCTGTTCACCGCCAAAAACAACCTTGTCCTCGCCCGTGGCGCACAGCGCAACTACACTCTGCCCGTTGTTCCTATGGAACAGACCGAGCGCGCGCAGCTTTTGCACACCTTAGCGCTTTCGGCGATCAAACAGGGTGATGTAGAGATCGGCAAAGCGCTTTTGCGTGAGGCGATTGATACCCATCCGCAGCACTTTGAATCCGCTGTCCGCAGCCTTCGGGCGCTGGAAGCCGCCTAATGCTGCAGATCACCTCGGCTGAGGCGCTGTGGTTCCTGCCTTTTGTCGCGCCCATTTGTTTTTATGTCGCCTGGACCGACATGAAGATGATGAAGATCACCAATCAGGCGGTTGTGGCGCTGGCCTTGGTATTCGTAGTCATTGGCCCTTTCGCCTTCTCGTTGGAGACCTATATCTGGCGCTATCTGCACCTGATCGTGGCGCTGCTTTTGGGCATTGTCTTAAATGCCGGTGGGGTAATGGGCGCAGGCGACGCCAAGTTCGCGGCTGCGGCTGCGCCCTTTGTGGCCCTTGGCGATCTTAGCCGTCTGGCGATCATTTTTGCCGCTGTCCTTCTGGCCGCGTGGGTGACCCATAGGATTGCCAAACACAGCCCACTGCGCAACCTTGTACCCCATTGGGAAAGTTGGACCAAAACCAAGGAATTTCCAATGGGTTTTGCACTTGGCGGTACTTTGGCGGCCTATCTTTTGATCGGCGCATTCGCCTGATCAGACGCTAGATTACGCCCCTCAATACACTCTCAACTTCCATCTAAACGCCCCATTCCTGCCACCTTCCTCAGCGAGATTGGCGGTGGATTATTATGTACGACATCAAGGGCTTTGCCATGAATATGCCAATGGACACGTCTGCAACCACCGTGATTGCACCCCCTGCCCCTAAGCGGCTTGAGGATATGAAGCTCCCTATTGTCATGATGCGGGACATCCTGCTGAAAACCATGTTCCGCAAAAATGTCGACATGGTCAGCGATGTGGCGCAGGCGATCTGCCTACCACGCGCGGTCACGCAAGAACTGATCGATATGGCGCGCGAGCAAAAGTTCCTTGAGGCCACCGGCACGCTGAACGCCAACAGCGGCAATGAAATGGGTTATCAACTGACCGACGCGGGCAAAGTGCGTGCGCAGGATGCCTTGGCGCAGTCGGAATACTATGGCGCAATGCCCGTGCCTCTGCCCGTCTACTCCGAACAGATCAAACGCCAGTCGATCCGCAATATCCAAATTTCGCGTCAACAACTGCTCGATGCCATGGGGCACCTGATCCTGCCGGACGCTTTGCTGGATCACCTTGGACCAGCTGTTTCTGCAGGTCGCTCTATCCTGATGTACGGCCCTCCAGGCAATGGTAAATCTTCGATCTCTAACGGTATCCGCGACGCAATGGGCGATAAGGTCTATGTACCACGTGCGATCGAATATGCAGGTCAGGTGATTACGGTCTATGACCCGATTGTGCATTCCAAAGCCGAGGCCGAGGTTGACGACCCCAACAGTCTGCGCCGCCGCCGTGGTTTTGACACCCGCTATGTGCGCTGTGACCGGCCAACCGTCATTACCGGTGGTGAACTGACGCTGGATATGCTGGACCTTGTCTACAACCCAACCGCACGCACCTATCAGGCACCTTTGCAGCTGAAGGCCGCCGGCGGCATCTTTATTGTCGACGACTTGGGTCGCCAGCAAGAACCGCCGCAATCCTTGGTCAACCGCTGGATTGTGCCTTTGGAAGAAAGCCGCGACATTCTCGCGCTGCAATCCGGCGAAAAGTTTGAAACACCCTTTGATACGCTGGTTATCTTTTCCACGAACTTCCACCCGAACGAGATCTTTGACCAAGCGGCGCTGCGTCGGATCTTTTTCAAGATCAAAATTGACGGCCCCTGCCAAGAGGACTTCCTTAAGATCTTCGCCCTCGTCGCGCGCAAGAAGGGCATGCCGCTGGACGAAACTGCGCTGGTGCATTTGCTCAAGACCAAATACCCGACGATTGACAACATCTACGCGAACTATCAGCCGGTGTTCCTGATTGATCAGATGATCTCGATTTGCGAATTTGAAGGCATTCCTTATCAGATGACGCCTGACCTGATTGATCGCGCTTGGGCCAATATGTTCGTCAAGGATGAGCACATCGTGAAATAGTCCCTTGGCATGGCGTTGCAACCCAACGCTTTTTCCGCCAATAGGGTGCGATGACCTCGCATTTCAAAGCCCTCTCCGTCCATCTGTTGACCGCAACCGGTGCCGTTTTCGCCATGCTGGCCATGTTGGCCGCCGTGGATGGAAAATGGAGCCTGATGTTCCTTTGGCTGGTGGTGGCCTTTGCCGTGGATGGCATCGATGGCCCCTTGGCGCGGCGGTATAATGTTAAGAAACATGCGGCAGAGTTTGACGGGGTACTGCTTGATCTGATCATCGACTACCTGACTTATGTCTTCATCCCCGCCTTTGCCCTGTTCAAATCCGGGTTGATGGACGGCTGGACCGGCTGGTTCGCGATTATCATCATCACTTTTGCCTCGGCCATGTATTTTGCTGACACGAGGATGAAGACCAAGGACAATTCCTTCTCCGGGTTTCCCGGCTGCTGGAACATGGTCGTCATCGTGATCTTTGCGCTAGAGCCGACCTTTTGGGTCAGCCTCGCGCTTGTAACAACACTCGCGATTGCGATGTTCCTGCCTCTACGCTTTGTACACCCGGTGCGTACAGAGCGTTGGCGCGTCGTGTCATTGCCCATGGCATTGGCTTGGACATTTTTTGCGGGCTGGGCTGCTTGGGTCGATTTCCACCCAGACAGCTGGGCGCATTGGGGGCTGGTTGTGACCTCGATCTATCTGGTCCTTGTCGGGGTCATCCAACAGGTGCTGCCCGAAAAAGCCTAGATCAAAAGGCCGCCTGCGCCTTCGTGGCGCAACAAGGCGACTTTGGTTTCTACCCCACCAGCGCCCGAGAACCCGGTGAGCTTGCCCCCTGCCCCCATGACGCGGTGGCAGGGGATGATGATCGGGATCGGGTTGCCACCACAGGCCCCACCGACCGGCTGCGCTGCGACACCTAGGGTTTTCGCGATGTCGCCATAGGTGCAGGTTTCGCCAATCGGGATCTTTTGCATCTCTGCACAGACTGCCTGTTGAAACTCTGATCCTTTGACCCTCAGCGGCAGGTCAAACGCCTTAAGCTCTCCGGCGAAATAGGCCGCGAGTTGCGTGATGGCCTGATCCAGAACAGCGGTATGTGCGGATTCTGTCTCGGCCCAATGCAAACGCGTGATCGCACCGTCTTCTTCAAAGAGCGTCAGCGCGCCAACAGGGCTATGGTAGCAGGCACTCAGCACGGCATTTCCGATCCATCATTTCTAAACCACGACAACCCTGGGCACTGAAACAGATTTTCAGGTGATCGCCAAGCGCTGCGGTTCTCCCGCGAATCAGCAGAAACCCAGTTTTAACCTTGTTATGGTAAATTCTCGCCGAGGCAGTAGATCAAAAAGGAGAATACCTTTGATCGGATTGATGAATGGGCTGGCGCACGGGCACGCCAATCGGCCAAACCCACACCCCCAAGTCGCGAGACTGGACGCTGACAAGGACGGCACCCTAAGCCTAGAAGAGCTTGAGGGCACCAAGCTTGGCAAATTTATTAGCGACAACCTTGAAGCGATTGATGGTCCTGAAGGGGACGGTGTCATCACCAAAGACGAATTTCGCGCATTCAAAACAGGTGGCACTACCGCAACTTCTGGCGAAAGCAGCTACAGCCTGACTGTGACGATTGTGACGGTAGTGATGGAACTGGACGAAATCGACGGCGCAGAAGGTGAAGTACCTGTCGACGAGGTCGCGCCTCCGGTCGAAGACGTTGAGGCCGCGCCAAGCGAAGAGCCTGCGCCATTGATTGATACGACAGAGGGTGAGGCTGCGATTGAGATCATGGATTCAATCTTGGACTCGATGGAAGAAGCCAGCGAAACGCCAGAAGAGCCTGAATTGATCTAAGACTGGATCAACCCTGACATGACAAAGGCGCCCTGATTTCAGAGCGCCTTTTCTTTTCTATCTGCCTGTGTTTAGCCCAGTGCTTCGTTGCAACGCCCACATGTCGCCGCATGAGCGTGCTGACCGACGTCCGGCAGGATTTTCCAGCAGCGCTGACATTTCTCACCGTCTGCCTTTTCAAAGACCACGCCAACGCCCTCTGCTTCCGGCAGGCGGAAGGCCTCTGCCGGGCTTGGGGTGTTGGTCAATTGGATGCCAGACGTGATGCAGATGTCATCAAAGGCCACCGTTTTCAGCGCCTCA
The DNA here is from genome assembly GCF_900129685.1 of Cognatishimia maritima. Classification (GTDB taxonomy): domain Bacteria; phylum Pseudomonadota; class Alphaproteobacteria; order Rhodobacterales; family Rhodobacteraceae; genus Cognatishimia; species Cognatishimia maritima. The sequence goes on from NZ_FQWM01000001.1 coordinate 879,696, forward strand.
AGCGTATCGGCATCACGCACGTGAACAACCGGTGCCGCCTCTAGCGACGCGCCAATCACCTTGTCGGTCCGCTGCACTTCAAGCGCGGCAGTCACGACACGGCGAACAGAACGCACCTTGGACCATTTGGCGGCCAAAGGCTCATCCAACCAATCGGCGGGCGTGTCTGGCATATCCATCAGGTGCACAGAGCTACCCTCTTCTGGGAAGCGCTCGAGCCAGACGTCTTCCATGGTAAAGACCAAGATCGGCGCAAGCCATGTGGTCAGGCGGTGGAACAGAATGTCCATGACTGTGCGAGCGGAGCGGCGGCGCAATGTGTCACCGTCGCAATAAAGCGCGTCTTTGCGGATGTCGAAATAGAAGGCCGACAGATCCACCGTGGCAAAGTTGAAGATGGCCGAAAAGACACCCTGGAAATCATATGCTTTGTAGCCAGAGCGCACTTTGTGGTCGAGTTCAGCCAGACGATGCAGCACCCAGCGTTCCAGTTCCGGCATATCCGTAGGCGCAACCCTGTCTTCTTCGGTGAAGTTGCCCAGCGCGCCCAACATATAGCGCATGGTATTGCGCAGGCGGCGATAGCTGTCGGCAACGCCTTTCAGGATTTCAGGCCCAATCCGTTGGTCGGCCATATAATCCGTCTGCGCCACCCAAAGCCGTAGGATATCCGCACCGTATTGTTTGACGATGGCCTCAGGCACAATGGTGTTGCCCAAGGATTTGGACATCTTGTTGCCCTTCTCATCCAACGTGAAGCCATGCGTCACAACATTGCGGTACGGCGCGCGGCCTGCGGTGCCGACCGATTGCAACAGAGAGCTGTGGAACCAACCGCGGTGCTGGTCGGTGCCTTCCATATAGACGTCAGCAATTCCATCCTCGGTGCCGTCTTCACGGTCGCGCAGCACAAAGGCGTGCGTGGAGCCAGAGTCAAACCAAACGTCTAGAACGTCATAGACCTGATCGTAGTCGGCTGGGTTGGCGATGCCGTCCAGAACCTTTTCTTTGAAGCCGTCCGAGTACCAAACGTCAGCGCCGTGCTCTTCGAACGCGGCTTTGATGCGGGCGTTCAGCTCGTCATTGCGCAGCAGGAAATCTGCATCTGTCGGCAGCGTGTCTTTCTTAGTGAAACAGGTCAGCGGCACACCCCAAGCGCGTTGGCGCGACAATACCCAATCCGGGCGTGTTTCCATCATGGAGTAAAGACGGTTGCGGCCAGTCTGCGGATGCCATTTCACTTCTTGGTCGATGGCTGTCAGCGCACGTTGACGGATGGTTTTGCCCAGCGCGTCCTGTCCGTCCCCAACTTCTTTGTCGACAGAGGCAAACCACTGCGGCGTATTGCGGAAGATGACAGGCGCTTTGGACCGCCAAGAATGCGGATAGCTGTGTTTCACACGGCCACGGGCGATGATGCCACCGGCTTCGACCAGTTTCGCGATCACGGCGTTGTTGGCTTTGCCCTCTTTGCCCTTGCGGTCAAAGACCTGCAGGCCAGCAAAGAACGGGACATGTGGCAGGAATTCAGATTCCTCGCCCACATTGTGGGTCATACGGTCGATCCAGTTGCGCGCCACGAAGCATTCGTAGTCGTCCTGACCGTGGCTTGGCGCGGTGTGCACGAAACCAGTCCCGGCATCGTCGGTCACGTGGTCGCCGTCGATCATCGGAACATCATAATCCCAGAAGCCGTCAGCGCCTTCCATGCCATTGAACGGGTGTTTGCACAGCGCGCCATCCAGTTCAGAGCCAGCCACATCACGCACACGGGTGAACGCAGTCACACGGGACTTTTGCAGCACGTCTTCGGCAAGCGTATCGGCCAAAAGGTACAGATCACCTTCAGAGGTCCAGCTTTCTTCTTCGGTCGCGTCCACGCGGTAAAGGCCGTAGGCGATCTTTGGGTTGTAAGCGACCGCCTTGTTAGACGGGATCGTCCAAGGAGTGGTTGTCCAGATCACAACGCGGGCATCCAGCAGGTCTTCGGCGACGTCAGCCTCGCCTTCGCCGCCTAGGAAGGTGATCTCAAACGGCACCCATATCGTGTGGCTTTGGTGATCGTGGTATTCGATCTCTGCTTCAGCCAGCGCGGTCTTTTCAACCGGTGACCACATCACGGGCTTGGAGCCCTGATATAGCGTGCCGTTCATCAGGAATTTCATAAACTCATCCGCGATGACCGCCTCGGCGTGGTAGTCCATCGTCAGATAGGGCTTTTCCCAGTTCCCGGTGATGCCCAGACGTTTGAATTCTTCCCGTTGGATATTCACCCAATTGTCGGCAAAGGCACGGCATTCTTTGCGGAATTCGACCACATCAACCGCGTCTTTGTCTTTGCCCTTCTGGCGGTATTGCTCTTCGATCTTCCATTCGATGGGCAGACCGTGGCAATCCCAGCCGGGCACGTAACGCGCGTCAAATCCCATCATCTGATGAGAGCGCACAATCATATCCTTGATGGTCTTGTTCAGCCCGTGCCCAATGTGCAGATGGCCATTCGCATAGGGAGGGCCATCGTGCAGGGTGAAGGGCTTGCGCCCTGCCTTTTCACGCAGGCGATCATATATGCCGATCTCTTCCCAGCGTTTCAGCCATTCGGGTTCTCGTTTCGGCAAACCTGCCCGCATCGGAAAATCGGTTTTCGGCAGGTTCAGCGTGTCTTTGTATTCAGGTGTGTCGGCGCACATTTGTGGCGTCCTTCAGTCGTCAGATCAAGGAATGGATTGAGGATCGGCGCGGTATCCCATACGCCTTGTCCCGGCGGCTCGATAGCTTAGAGCGCCGGGCATGTAATTCGAATAATGATCGCCAGTACACGGGTCATAGCCGCGTTATAGGCCTGTGTCTTAGCGGGGTAAAGCCGCAAACACGTCGCATTGCATATCCGGCAAATATCGTCTTGATGGCCCATGCGAACAGAGTATTGGACACCTATCAAAGGAGCGGCGAATGGCCCATCCCATGCAACTGTTTGAGATCAGCGCGGATGAGATCGACCGGGTGGTTGCCAAATTCTATGCGCGCATTCGGCAGCACCCTGAACTTGGCCCTGTTTTTGCCGCCCATATCAAGGCGGGCGACTGGCCTGCGCATGAGGCCAAGATCGCTTCGTTCTGGCGCAACGGCATTCTGAAAGAGCGCTCTTATTCCGGCAACCCGATGCAAAAACATCTCATGGCCGGCAATGTTGCACCAGCACATTTTGCCCAGTGGCTAGCTCTCTTTGATGAGGTTCTGCAGGATGAGCTAGCCCCCGAAACAGCGCGCGCGTTTTCGGCGCTGGCGCATCGGATCGGACGTGGTTTGAAACTGGGGCTGGAGCAGATCCAGCGTCCTGCGGATCAGCCCCCTATTCTGCGTTAGAGCTAAACACACCGGTCAGCGCCCATTTGACAAGTTTGCGCACCGATGGGCGGGTTTGTCGTGTGAAAGCCAGTGGGCGGCAGACTTCCATCGCGGCGATGCCCACCCGCGCGGTGAGCGCCCCATTGACCATGCCCTCGCCGAACCGGCGACTGATCTTGCCGAGCATGGAGCCACCTGCAATGGAGCTAAGCAGGTCATCCCCCACCGCAACAGCGCCAGTCGCCACCAGATGCGCCATCACAGCGCGGGTCAGACGCCAACTGCCAAGCGTACCGGACCGCCCGGCATAGACCTCGGCAATGCGGCGGATCATGCGAATATTGGCCACCAAAGCTGTCACCACATCAGCCAGCGCCAAAGGCACCAAGGCTGTAACAGTCGCCACCTGCCGAGCGGCCTGTTCAACCTCTTTGCGGGCGGCGGCATCCAGCGGTGCCATCAATTCTTGCTCTGCCAGCGCAAACACAGCCTCGGCATCGAAAGTGTCATTCAAACCTTCTGCCAGACGCTCCCGGCCCCAAGCGGTTTCGGGTCTTGCGGCATAAAGCGCCATCAAATCCCGCGCGACTTTGCGCGCAGCCTCAAGGTTTTCATCAGCCAACGCACTATCGGCGGCCCGATGCAGGCTATCGACCTTGCGCAACCGGCGAAACGCCATGAGTTCGCGAACAACAATGACAACAGAAACTATCGCCAGGCCCGCAAGCAGCGCCGAAAACCCCAGCCCCACAAGGGGATATTGTGCCAAAAGCGACTGCAAAAAATTCCACGCAGAGACGGAGACAATCGCCGTTACCACGCTAAGCAGCAGGCCCCAGAACCAGCGGCTCAACGTCGAAGAGCGCCGCGCACCCAACGTCAACACCTGTTGCATTGTCTGCCCTGTCGCCTGCGGGAGCGGATCGTCGGGCAACTCTGGCGCGTCTTGAACCGAGGGCGCGGGCGTGTCGAGTTCGATCAAAACCGGTTTGTTTTTTGGTGTCTCGGACCTCATAGCGCCCCCCTTTCCCAGCGATAACGGATGTCGGGCTCTTGCCGATCATTTTGCCACCCCGATGATCGCGCGATTTCGCGGAACCCTTCACGCAGATAAAACCGTTGTGCGCCCGCGTTTGACTGCGCGGTGCAAAGTTCCAACGCCACTTCCTGCATCTGCGCATCTCGCAACAGGTGATGTCCGATGTGCTGCCCGCGATTGTCACGCGCCACATATAGCGCATGGATATATTGCTGATCCCGCGCCAGAAATCCAAGGATGTGCCCCGAATTGACGGCCACTTTCACCCATCCCCGCCGGACCATCATATCGCAATAGGATCGGGTCGATTGCCAAAAGCGCAGCCGCGACAGCCAAGGCTGATGCCCTTGAGAAGCGGTAAGAATGTCGCGTGTTTCGTCGACATCGGAGGCCACCGCAGGTCTGATCTGCAGGATCATAGCCGGTCTCCGATCAGAAATTGTGCGGCACGATCCAGCCGGATGTGGGGCGGTCCGAAACCGGGTTTCAGGCTGAGTTTTGCCGGCGCAAAGGCCATGAATTGATAATCATCTTGCAACCACGAAGTGGCTCCGGACTTGGCCGCACTCAGGATATGGTTGGGATCATCCGGCAATTCCCCCGGATAGAACGCGGCCTGTTTACCGCCATCAAGCAGAGTGCCGCGTACGCAGTCCAGCGACCGTCCGTCGTGATCCATCGTTTCCTCAACCGTCGTGCGCAAAGAAGCGAGCGCTAAAGACCGCGTCCTTGCTCCGGCAAATTGCGCCCGATCCCGCGCGTCGCGTGTCAGCGCCTCCATAATAGCGGTCAGTTTACCGTGTTGGCGGTGGTGCAGATGATCCGCTTTGGTTGCCGCGAACAGAATACGTTCAACGCGTTTGCCCAGCAGTAGCCGGTTGAGAAAGGCATTTTTGCCCGGTCTGAACGCTGTCAGGATGTCTGTCATGGCCTGCCGCATATCTGCAACCGCTTGCGGACCGCGATGGATAGCGCCCAAAGCATCCACCAGCACAACCTGACGGTCGATCCGAGAAAAATGATCCTGAAAGAAGGGTTTCACCACCTTCGCCTTATAGGCCTCAAATCGTCGCGCCATTTCTCGTTGCAACGACTTGCGCGGGGCCTGTTCAGCGGCGGGCAAAGGCGCGAAAGTCAGGACAGGGGAGCCTGCCAGATCACCCGGCAACAGAAACCGTCCGGGCGTGCAGTCATAATATCCCGCGTCTCGGGCAGCATGAAGATAGTCGGTGAACCGCTGTGCCAAATGCTGCGCTTGCGGTTCTTCCAGTATGGCCGAGCCGTCTACGCCTGCAATCGTATCCAGATAACCCGCACCTTCAGCGCGCGTAACCAGACGGTCCAGCACTTCTGCGCTCCATTGCTCGTAACTTTTGTCGAGCAATGCGAGGTCCAACAGCCATTCGCCCGGATAATCAACAATATCCAGATGCACCGTGCGCGGCTTTTGAAAGCCTGCCAGCAACCCCGCTGGCTGCACTTTTAGCGATAGGCGCAATTCACTGACCGCGCGCGTGCTTTCGGGCCAATGCGGATCCGGTCCCAACAAAGCAGCGCGGTGGTTTTCATAGTCAAAGCGAGGTACGGTCACATCAGGCTGGGGCTGCAAATAGGACCCCAAGACGCGCCCTTCGGCAATGGCGGCGACCTGTGACATCCGCCTGCGATCCAAAAGGTTGGCAACCAACGATGTGATGAACACGGTTTTGCCCGACCGTGCCAACCCCGTCACACCAATGCGGATGACAGGTTCAAACAGGGCTTCAGATAGGCCGTCGCCCACCGCCTCTACGCGGCGTGACACTTCGTTGGCCAAGTCGGTAATGATCACATCTGCCCCTTTCGTTCTTGGTGTCAAATATGCAGCAAGGGCCGTGGTTTCCATAGGGGCGTTCTGCGAAATGCGCAGGAAAAAGCCAAGCGGAGGCCTTGGTTAGCCGTTGAATCGGCCCCAATCAGGCGCTATGGCGAGGCATGCGGATTGCTTTGAAAGTCGAATATCACGGCGCGCCCTTTGCCGGGTGGCAGCGTCAGGCAGATCAGCCTTCGGTGCAAGGCGCGATTGAGGCCGCTTTGGCGAAACTCGAACCCGGTCCACACACCATTGCCGCCGCCGGACGCACTGATGCCGGGGTGCATGGGCTTGCCCAAGTGGCGCATTGCGATTTGCAAAAGGACTGGTCGCCTTTTCGACTGTCCGAGGCGCTAAATTACCACCTAAAGCCTGATCCGGTGTCGATCATTGATGCCGCCGTTGTAGACGACGACTGGCACGCCCGGTTTTCAGCCATGGAACGGTGCTACCTTTTCCGCATTCTCATGCGCCGCGCCCCGGCGACCCATCAAGCGGGTCTTGTTTGGCAGATCAACCATCGGCTTGACGTTGACGCGATGCAAAAGGGTGCGGATTACCTTCTGGGCAACCACGATTTCACCACTTTCCGCTCGTCCATTTGCCAGGCGGCCAGCCCTCAGAAAACGCTTGATGAACTAAGGGTAGAGTGGGTTGAGATGCCCTGGGGGCCAGAGGTTCATTTCCACGTTCGTGCCCGGTCCTTCCTACACAATCAGGTCCGCAGTTTCGTTGGCACATTGGAACGCGTGGGTGCGGGTGCTTGGGCGCCAGAAGACGTTCGCGACGCACTATTGGCCAAGGACCGCGCAGCTTGCGGCCCGGTTTGCCCGCCACAGGGTCTTTACCTTGCGGGCGTCGGTTATCCTGAAGATCCCTTTGCCAAGGACGCCTAATTCGCGACCAGTGATGCCAATCTGATCGGCCGCTGGAATACGCCAAATTGACGTTTGCCGTAATCCACAGCAACTTACTTGATTTCACAGACGCGAGCCGTCTAATTGCGGTTATGGCCAAGCTCTACTTTCAATACTCGACAATGAATGCCGGCAAGTCGACGGTCCTCTTGCAAGCCGCGCACAATTACCGCGAACGCGGCATGACGCCTTTCTTGTTGACCGCGCAATTGGATGATCGGGCCGGTGAAGGGCGCATTGCTTCTCGGATTGGGATATCGGACGAAGCGCAGACCTTCACGGCTGATGAAGATCTGTTTGCGGTGCTAGAGGACCGAATGGCCCAAGGTAACGTCGCCTGTGTTTTTATCGACGAGGCACAGTTTTTGACCAAAGACCAAGTCTGGCAGTTGGCCCGCGCAGTGGATGACCTGAATGTGCCTGTCATGTGCTATGGGCTGCGGGTCGACTTTCGCGGCGAACTGTTTCCCGGTTCCTCTGCCCTATTGGCGCTCGCCGATGAAATGCGTGAGGTCCGCACCATCTGTCATTGCGGCAAAAAGGCCACCATGGTCGTGCGACATGATGCGGGCGGCAAAGCGCTGCAAGATGGCGCGCAAGTGCAGATTGGTGGCAACGAAACCTATGTGTCGCTCTGCCGTCGCCATTGGCGCGAGGAGATGGGGCAATAACCCCATATTCTGCAGTCTATTGCCGCTGACGCTAGCATCAACCACATTTATTGCTTAAGTTTCATGTGCACGACCAGTGAAGGAACTGCGCATGAAGTTTTCGTTCTTGTCAGAATACCAAATTCGCAAAGCCGAACATGAGGGCCAGCTAGACAACCTAAAGGGCGCGGGCAAACCACTCCCGGCGTCTGGTGATGGCGATTTTGCGGAGAGCGTGGGTTTTCGCATTATGGCGGAGGCTGGCGCGCTGCCAAAAGAGATCGAACTGAAGCGCGAAGAAGAAGCACAATTGAAGGTGCTTCAGGGCACAACCAACCCTGACGCGCGCAAAGCAGAGATGCAGAAGCTGGCGGATATCCAACTTCGCCGCGCCATCCAAGAAGAAGCGCGGCGCAAGTATTATTCGCAAGGCTAGCCGGTCACCTAGACCCCATTTGGCAGAGGTTCACCAGCAGCAAAGGCTCTGAGGTTTTCAACCGCCATCAAACCCATGTCGGTCCGCACTTCCAGCGCTGCCGTGCCAAGGTGCGGCAGCAACGTCACGTTTTCCAAGGCGATAAGTTCTAGCGGCACATCAGGTTCGTTCTCATAAACGTCTAGCCCAGCGCCGCCGATTTCGCCTTGCTGCAACGCTGTGATCAAAGCCGCTTCATCCACAATCTCACCGCGCGCAATGTTGATGAGAATCGCATGCGGCTGCATGGCTGAAAAGACCTCTGCATTGATCAGATGGTACGTTTCTTCCCCGCCGGGAAGCGCGACAACCAGCACATCCACTTGGCCTGCAAGTTCAGTCAACGTGGCCACCTGTTCAGCCGGGAAGTCCATCTCTTTGGTCGAGCGGTTGACGTATTTGATCGTCATGTCGAACCCAAAATGCGCGCGTTTTGCAATGGCCTGACCAATGCGCCCCATACCGACGATGCCCAGTGTTTTTCCGGTCATATGCAAGCTGAGGAACTGGATCGGATGCCAACCACGCCATTCGCCACGTCGCACCAAGCGCTCCCCCTCGCCGGCACGGCGGCAGGTCATCAACATCAGCATCAGCGCGATATCCGCAGTTGCGTCGGTGACAGCACCCGGTGTGTTGGAGACCTGCAGACCAGCCGCATGCGCCGCCTCTACGTCGATATGATTGTAGCCAACACCAAAGTTTGCGAGCACTTTCGCGCGTGGGTTCGGCACATCGGCAAAAATCTCTGCCGAATAGTGATCCCCCAAGGTTGGCAATACAGCATCGAAGTCGCGCAGGCTCGCGCGCATTTCATCGGCGCTCATCTTGCTTTTGTCTTGACGGACCGTGACGGCAAATAGCTCTTGAGCCGCCGCGATGACGGGATCAGGTAAAGGTCGGGTAATCAGTAGCGATTTCAATACAGGCGCCCTCCTATTGGCACGTCTTTGTCAGAGGTCAGCAAAACAACCTCTCCGTCCTCATCAGGCAATCCAAGCACAAGAATTTCGGACATGAATTTCCCGATCTGGCGCGGTGGAAAGTTCACCACAGCGATGACCTGTTTTCCAATCACGCTTTCGGGCGTGTAATGTTTTGTGATCTGGGCCGAAGATTTCTTGACCCCCAGTTCACCCCCAAAATCGACCCAAAGTTTGATCGCCGGTTTGCGCGCCTCAGGATAGGGCTGCGCGTCGACGATCTTGCCGGTGCGGATGTCGACCTTCAGGAAATCCTCAAACATGATCTCAGCCATTGGCCAACTCCTTCGACCGGTTGGTTGCCGCCGCGACGGTTCGACTGATCAGATCGGGCAAACCCTGCGTTTCGTTCATCAGCACCTCAAGACCTGCCTGCGTTGTGCCGTTGGGACTGGTGACATTGACGCGCAACTGGCTGGGGCTTTCTGTGGCGGCCTCCGCCAGTGCCCCGGACCCGGCGACCGTTGCTTTGGCCAAGGCCATCGCCAAGTCTGCGGATAGCCCCTGCGCTTCGCCTGCTTTGGCAAGGCATTCAATCATATGGAACACATAGGCCGGGCCAGACCCCGACAGGCCGGTGACAGCATCCATCTGACTTTCGTCCTCCAAACGCACCACCTGCCCGACGGAGCAAAGCAATTGCTCTGCCAGATCAAGGTCGGCATCTGTGGCTTTCGCATTCCCGATGATCGCGGTGATCCCTTTCCCCACAGCTGCAGGTGTGTTTGGCATGGCGCGGATGATGGGTGTCTCTGACCCAAGAATATCCTGATAGGTCGAGATCGAGATGCCCGCCGCAACGGACAAGAAAACTGTAGTGCCATTGCCCATGGCCTTTAGGACCGGCAGCGCGTCGCCCATCATCTGCGGTTTGACCGCAATCAAGACAATTGCCGGGGCTGCAGGCAAATCGGCATTCAGATGCACTCCACTGCCATTCACCCAATCAGACGGATAAGGATCCTGCACATAAACAGATTTTGCAGGCAAACCATCGTTCAACCAACCCTCAAGCATGGCTGATCCCATCTTGCCGCATCCCAGCAATACGAGGCCTTTGTCGGCCAAATAGGTCATATCCATTTGCGGCTCCTTCTACTTGGGTCGCACTTTGGCGTGAAACGGCAAAGGCGTCGAGGGCTGAATCCGCCCATTTTGATCCCAATCAAGGCTGCTCGCGCAATATCTTGTAAGATACTTATTCAAGGGAGGGAGAACACGATGCTGAAAATTACACAGAACGGGCCAAACCGGATTGATATCGACCTCAATGGGCAGATCGACGCCGTGAATATGCGCGTCGCGCTGGATGAGATCATGGCGCTTTCGGAAGGTATGGAAAACGGGACGATGCTTTACCGTATCCCCGAATTCACTATGCCGACTCTGGCGGCCATTGGGGTCGAGATGACCTATCTGCCGCGTCTTTTTGTGTTGCTTGGAAAGTTTGACCGCTGCGCGGTCCTGACAGACGCCGCTTGGCTAAAGAAAGCGGCCGAAATCGAAGGCGCGCTTATTCCAGGCATCGACATCAAAAGCTTCGATCTGAACGAAGAAGAGGCCGCTGAAAAGTGGCTATCTGACGGAGACTGAAGGACAAGATTGAAGGGCGGCATCCCCGCCCTACTCAAATCCGAAACTTTGGCTTACGCCCGGCCGTAGGCCTCTGCGATGGCGACCTGCATGGAGTCTTCGACTGTGCGGCCGCCCCAAGTCGCAAGCTGCATTGCTGGATAGAACCGTTCCGCGCTTGTGATCGCGACGTTGATCATCGTATCGATTTGATCAGGGCTTGCCACCTGCCCGCCTGCCAAAACCAACCCGTAGCGATAGATCATCAGTTTCTGTTCGTTCCAGAAGGTGAACCCGCCCGCCCAGCATTGGTCATTGATGCTGTTCAGAACCTCATATAGTTCTGCCATCTTGTCCGCCGGGGGTTCCATCTCAAAGGAGCAAACCATTTTCAGGGTTTCATCAAACCCTGACCAGGCCAGCGTGATGGAATAGGTCCGCCACTGCCCATCAACGGCCATCGCGATTTGGTCATCCGCGATCCGATCAAAGGTCCAATCGTGGTGTTCCGCAATATGCTCTACGATATCAATAGGATGAATTTCTTCTTCAAGAAACTGCTCTGAAATTGCCATAGCGCCACCTCTTTCTTGGTTTGCGCCAGGACGTGGCAGCGTCATCTAGCGCTTGGTGCCTGCTCGAAAGGGTGTGTTTTTTTCGACCCCTCTCACTAGATATGGTAGGTGGCTAGGACCGCACTAGTAAAGTGAAATATTTGTGGATAACGCAATTTGTTGTGGATTGTTTCATGTGGAAACGCAAATTGTCGTGTTATTATGCAAAATATTGTACCTTCAAAGAAAAAGGGCCGCGCTCATCGGCACAGCCCTAGTTCAATTCATATGTCCTAGGGGACGATACGAAGGTTCACTTCCCCTCAAGCGCTTCAATGCGCGCCTTGAGCGCTTCGTTTTCTTCGCGGGCTTTTTGCGCCATGGCGCGCACGGCGTCGAATTCTTCTCGGGTGACGAAATCACGATCCGCCAGCCAACGATCCATCAAGGATTTCATGGCATTTTCCGCCTCATCCTTTGCGCCCTGCGCGACGCCCATGGCGTTGGTCATCAGTTGGGACATGTCGTCCATGAACTTATTGCGTGTCTGCATCTTTCACACTCCGCCTAGGTGTCATTCCAATTGCCCCTATATGGGGACAAAAGGCGTCGGCCTCAAGGTTGACTTCCCCCCAGCGCCAAAGGCACAGAGGCAGTTATGCAGGCCATGATCCAATTCCCCGAAATATCGCCCGAGATTTTCTCGGTCTCTTTTGCCGGTTTCGAATTCGCGCTGCGCTGGTACGCGCTGGCCTATATCGTGGGCATCCTCTTGGCGTGGCAGATTTCTCGCCGCGCGCTTGAGACGGCGCGTTTGTGGCCCGCGCGTGGTGCCCCGATGGATCGTCTTCAGCTGGAGGATTTCCTGACCTGGGCCATTGCGGGCGTTATTCTCGGCGGTCGTCTTGGCTTTGTGCTGTTTTACCAGCCTGATTATTACCTCGCCAATCCACAGGACATCCTGAAAATCTGGCAAGGTGGGATGGCGTTTCATGGCGGGATGTTGGGCGTGGTGATTGCGGGTTGGATCTTTGCCGCCCGATATGGTCTGCCAAAATTGTCGATCGCAGACGTCGTTGTGCTTGGCGTGCCCGTTGGGCTTTTGCTGGGGCGGATTGCCAACTTCATAAACGCTGAACTTTGGGGGCGGCCCACAGATTTGCCTTGGGGCGTCGCCTTCCCCGGATTCGATGCTCAAGCTTGCGGACAAATTGCCGGACTTTGTGCGCGTCATCCCAGCCAGCTTTATGAGGCGCTGCTTGAAGGCGCGGTCCTGCTGACGGTGATGCTCTGGCTTGCGTGGCGCAAAGACGCTTTGAAGGCACCCGGCACCATCACCGGTGTGTTTTTTACGGGCTATGGCACGGCCCGCTTTTTGGTAGAGTTCGTGCGCCAGCCTGACCCGCAGTTTGTCTCTGAAGGCAATCCACTGGGTCTTGCCCTACATCTAGGCGGCTACGGATTGACCATGGGGCAGATTCTAAGTCTACCGATGGTGCTTGTGGGCTTGTGGCTGATCCGGCGGGCTGCAAAGGTAGCCGCATGAGCCTGAAAGACATCTTGATCGAACGAATCCGCACCATCGGACCAATGCGGGTTTCTGACTATATGTCTGAATGCCTGCTGCATCCACAGTATGGCTATTACACAACCCGCGATCCGCTTGGGGCCAAGGGCGATTTCACCACGGCACCTGAGATGACACAGATGTTTGGCGAATTGCTGGGGCTGTCGCTGGCACAGGCCTGGATGGATCAAGGCGCGCCCTCACCGTTCATACTAGCAGAGGTCGGGCCAGGGCGAGGCACTCTGATGTCGGACCTTTTGCGTGCAACCCGCCAGGCGCCCGGCTTTCACGACGCGATGGAGCTTCATCTGATCGAAGCGTCACCGACTTTGCGTGCAAAACAGCGCGAACTGCTGGGCGACGCCACATGGCATGATCATGTGTCGACCCTGCCAGACGGGCCATTGTTTCTGATTGCGAATGAGTTTTTCGATGCACTGCCCGTGCGGCAATTCATCCGCGAGGGCGATCTGTGGCGCGAACGGCTTGTTGGCTTTGAAAACGCCCAGATGTGTTTCGGGCTTGGCGCTGCTGTTGATCAACCGATGCTGCGCCATCGGCTTGAAGACACCGAAGACGGCCATCTGGTCGAAATTTGCGAAGCTACCCCCCCGATTGTGCAAGAAATCGGTGCGCGTATTCAAAAGCATGGCGGCGCGGCGCTTGTGATAGATTATGGCGATTGGCGCTCGCAAGGGGATACGATTCAGGCCGTGCGTGGCCACAAAGAAGTGGACATGCTGGACTTTCCGGGGGACGCCGACCTGACAGCGCATGTGGATTTCGAGCTGATCTGCGCGGCGGCACCCTGCCGATTTTCGCGCGTGACCCCTCAGGGCGTGTTCCTGGAACGGCTTGGCATCACCACCCGCGCGCAGGTCCTTGCGGAACTGATGGAGCCCGTGCAGATCGAAGAACACGTTGCCGCGCATCGGCGCTTGACCCACCCCGAAGAAATGGGAAATCTGTTCAAAGTGGTCGCCCTCTATCCCGAGGGACAAAACCCACCACCCGGAGTGGACGCATGAGCCTAGAAATCCTGACAACCGCAAGCCTAGAGCCCGTAAAGCACGGGTTCCTGACGCGCAAAGGCGGGGCGTCGTCCGGAGTGTTTGCCGGGCTAAATTGCGGCCTTGGCAGCAGCGACCAATCTGAAATGGTGACCATCAATCGCGACCGAGTCGCGGCAGCGTTTGGTGTCAGATCGCTTGCACGCGTGCATCAGGTACATTCCGCAGATGTTGCCAAAGTCACTGGTCCAATATCCGAGGCGGTGAAAGCAGACGCCATGGTCACCAAGACCGAAGGCGTCGCGCTTTCGATCCTGACAGCGGACTGCCAGCCCGTGCTGTTCGCAGATCGCATGAATGGTGTGATCGGCGCAGCCCATGCCGGATGGCGCGGTGCGCTGGATGGCGTTTTGGAAAACACGGTTGAAGCGATGATTGAACTGGGGGCCGAACGCGAAGATATCTTTGCCGCCATTGGCCCAACCATCAGCCAGCGCGCCTATGAGGTTGGACCAGAGTTTCTGGAAACCTTCCTGTCAGATGACTACGACAATGCCCGGTTTTTTGCGCAGGGCCGTGGCGACCGATATCACTTTGACCTGCCCGGCTTTGGCCTGCATCGCCTGCGCGAGGCAGGCATAGGTGGCGCGGAATGGATACGCCATTGCACCTACAGCGATCCCGGCCGTTTCTTTTCCTATCGCCGTTCAACCCACAATCAAGAGGCCGACTATGGCCGCCTGATATCCGTGATCCGGCTTTAACGCCGCGCTATTACCACCGCAAATCCGCATAAAAATTGGATTCTCGCCGCACCGCCGCCCCAATTCAGAGTCAGATTGTTCAGGAACAGAGAACAATCCCGGTCGGGCGAGTCGGAGAATCACAATGTGTAAACAACGCTTTTTGCAATCGATCCTGAAAACCTCAGAATCCCCAGAGGTGGTTCTACCCTGGGCGAAGAAACGTCTGAACGTTTCAGGCAAACCCGTAACACTGAAGCCCGCCCTACCAGCCCGCAAAATCGCCTAGGCGACACCCCAGAATTTCCCCCGGAGTTCACACTCCTACCTCCCCCAGAACTCCCCGCTTGGTTGACCCAGCGGGGATTTTTTTTGCACCAGACTTAGGCTGCGCGCGCGCCAAGGTCGGACACGGTTGAAAGCCAGCGCACAACGTCACCTTGTTTTGGGTGGCTGGCCTGCGCAAAAGACGTGATCTTGGTCTTAAGGCCAATGAATCCAAGCACTTGGCGGCGCAGCTGCCATTTCAGCGCGTTCTTCAGGAAAAAGCGGAAATACCAGCCCGGCGAATCTGATGTTAATAGCACGCGGGCTGTGCGCCCACCAAACATTGGCTTGGGCAATTTGCCCCGCGTATCAAACATCTGACCCGGCAGGAAACTGCGGTCAATCAACCCTTTCAGCTTGGCGGGCAGCCCACCCCACCACATTGGCGTCGCAAGAACCAGATGTTCCGACCACTCCAAATTTTCGACAAAGGTCTGCAAATCCGGCTCAAGCGGTTTGATCTGCTTGTAGCTGCCAAACTCAAAATCCATATCAAACGTCATATCTCGAAGATGCATCAAGCGGACCTCGTGCCCCTCTTCTTTTGCTTTCTTGGCATAGGTCTCCGCCAAACTGCGCGTAAGTGACGATTCTGCGGGGTGCCCATCCAGCACAAAAATTCTCTTGGTCGACATGTGACCTCCATCAATAAATTGACCATGGTCACTTTCTTAATCAACAAAATTGACCATGGTCAATAACGAATTTGACCGCGGTCAAGAAAAATGGCACGAAGGGCTATGGTCAAAACTCAGAAACGAACGCTGAAAACGCGCGCGAAATTGCTGGAAGCCTCTGAAAACATTGTTCGATCAGGCGGATACGAAAACCTGCGCGTTGAACAGGTGGTGGCGCAGGCAGGTGTCGCGAAGGGCACGTTCTTTGCACATTTCAAGGACAAAGATTCGCTGATGGAGGCCTTGATCGGGCCGCGACTGCATGAGTTTCTCGATGAAATCGAACGGCGCAATGCCCCCGCATCGGTCGATGATCTCCTCAACGCGCTGCGCCCGATCATCCAGTTTGCGATGTCTGAACGTTATGTCTTTGACGTCATCTTGCGCCACTCAGGCGCAGCCGCAAAAGCAGAGATCGACCCAATCGCCGGAGCAATCAATCGCATGGGCGAGGTTCTGGCTGTTTGGTTGGCCAACGCCCCATTCCGCAAGGACATATCCCCAGCCCTGCTAGCGGATGGTATCGGGGCTTTTTTGTTTCAGGCGCTGGCATTGCATTTCTGCGCAATCCACAACGCACAAAGCATCGACGAGCGCATGCGCATTTATCTAAACGCATGGCTCCTGCCGTCCAACTGAACTAGGAATTATGCGCTGCGGTTGATCCGGTCTTCCAAGACGTCAAAGGGAACACCCGGTTCGTCCTTGGCGTCGCGGATCACAAGCGAGGTTTTCACGCTTGCCACATGCTCCGCTTTCAGCAGGTCTTCGGTCAGGAAACGCTGGAACGTAGACAGATCAGGCGCGACGCATTTCAGGATGAAATCCACCTCGCCGTTCAGCATGTGACACTCCCGAACCAAAGACCATTCGCGGCAGCGGGCCTCGAACGCCGAAAGGTCTGCTTCGGCTTGGCTGTTCAGGCCAACCATGGCGAAAACCTGAACTTCAAACCCCAACTCGCGTGAGTCGACATCGGCATGATAGCCCCGAATATAGCCAGATTCCTCAAGCGTGCGCACACGGCGCAAGCATGGCGGTGCAGAGATCCCGACCCGCTTGGCCAGCTCAACATTTGTCATCCGGCCATCCGCCTGCAGCTCTGAAAGGATTTTTCGGTCAATGGGATCGAGCCGCGTGCCAGCCATTCAAATTCTCCGTAAAATTTGCAGTTCTTATAACAGCACGGTGAATTTGCGCAATAATATTTCACGTGACGCTACGATCATTGCCCAGACATGCGCATTTCTTCATCGCGCCCAGTGCATAGCGGCCATGTCAGGGGTTTTCGATCCCTGCAACGATGGCTATATCCCTTGCCTAACGCGACATCGCAAGCATGGGTGGGATATATGGGCGAGACGAAACACACGAAGGTTCTGATCATTGGATCGGGGCCAGCTGGCTATACTGCGGGCGTTTATGCAAGCCGCGCGATGCTGGAACCCATTCTGGTGCAAGGCATTGAACCGGGCGGTCAATTGACGACCACAACCGAAGTGGAAAATTACCCGGGCTTCACAGAGGTGCAAGGCCCCGACCTGATGATCAAAATGCAGGAACACGCGCAAGCGATGGGCTGTGAAATCATCGGCGACATCATCACCGAACTCGACACCTCTCGCCGCCCCTTCGTTGCCAAAGGCGACAGCGGCACGACCTACACGGCAGATGCGGTGATCCTTGCGACCGGTGCCCGCGCCAAATGGCTGGGCATGGAAAGCGAAGAGAAGTTCAAGGGCTTTGGCGTGTCTGCCTGCGCGACCTGCGATGGCTTCTTTTATCGCGGCCAAGAGATCGTGGTGATCGGGGGCGGCAATACCGCCGTCGAAGAAGCGCTGTTCCTGACAAACTTCGCGTCGAAGGTGACATTGATCCACCGTCGGGACGAATTGCGCGCGGAGAAAATCCTGCAAGATCGCCTGTTCAAGAACGAGAAGATCGAAACGCTTTGGTTCCACGAGTTGGAAGAGGTCATCGGCACCGAAAGCCCTTTGGGCGTGACGGGTGTGAAGGTCAAACACACGAAAACCGGTGAGATCAACGAAATCCCTTGTGCTGGTGTGTTTGTGGCGATCGGCCACGCACCTGCAACGGAATTGGTCAAAGACGTGTTGGAAACCCACAACGGCGGCTATGTCAAAGTCGAAGCAGGCAGCACACGCACGTCGATCCCCGGCATTTTTGCTGCGGGTGACCTGACCGATCACGTCTATCGTCAGGCAGTCACTTCGGCAGGCATGGGCTGTATGGCGGCGTTAGACGCAGAAAAGTTCCTCGCCGAACAAGAATAGTCAGACATAAGTCTCGCAGAAAGCCTCCCATCTGGGAGGCTTTTTTCGTTTCGGGTGGCCCGCATGCAACACCGGTCCTTTTCGCGCAGTCAAAGCATTTTTCGTCTTTATTGAGACCACCTCTTGTGAAATATGTTCACGCGTGAACAAACTTTGAGTCAAACCCAATGTCCGCTCCAAACGGAAAAACCGGAACCGCCGAAGAGGACACCCTCTTTCGCCTCCTGCGCCAGCTTGACACGGCGCCGGATGCGTCCCAGCGCGCGACGGCAGAGGCCATTGGCGTTTCCCTCGGACGGTTGAACGCCCTTCTGCGCAATGCGACCGATAGCGGCCTCGTGAAAGTCAGCGACAAAGACAGCAGCGACAAACGCCAACGCTACGCCTATGCGCTGACTCCAAAAGGCGCGGCCACCAAAGTCAAACTCACAGACGCTTTTCTCGCCCGAAAATTTGCCGAATATGACGCCCTGCACGCAGAGCTGACAGGCACGGCTTCGGGCCTCAATCCTTTGAAATCAAGGACCAAACTAATGCAAAGCAACTTTGCCCCTATTCCCGAACTCTTTGTGTCTTACGAAAGCGCACAGAAGCTGAAAGTCGAGGCCGCGGACCTGACCAGCCACGACCTGACCCCGCGCCAGATTTGTGATCTGGAGCTGCTGATGAACGGCGGCTTCAACCCGCTCAAGGGCTTCTTGAGTGAAGAAGACTACAACGGCGTCGTTGAAAACATGCGTCTGGCGGATGGCTCGCTTTGGCCGATGCCCATCACTTTGGATGTGTCCGAAGATTTCGCCGAGTCCGTTGAAATTGGTCAGGACATCGCCCTGCGCGACCAAGAGGGCGTGATCCTTGCGACCATGACCGTGACAGACCGCTGGGAGCCGAACAAAGCGCGCGAAGCCGAGAAGGTTTTTGGCGCAGACGACGATGCGCATCCGGCCGTGAACTACCTGCACAACCAAGCCGGCAAGATCTACCTCGGCGGTCCCGTTGTTGGTATCCAGCAGCCAGTGCACTACGATTTCAAAGCGCGTCGCGACACGCCGAACGAGCTACGTGCCTATTTCCGCAAAATGGGCTGGCACAAGGTTGTTGCCTTCCAAACGCGCAACCCTCTGCACCGCGCGCACCAGGAACTGACCTTCCGCGCAGCCCGCGAGGCCGAAGCAAACCTGCTGATCCACCCGGTTGTCGGCATGACCAAACCGGGCGACGTGGATCACTTTACGCGCGTGCGCTGCTATGAGGCCGTGCTGGATCAATATCCTGCCTCCACCACCAACATGTCCTTGCTGAACCTTGCCATGCGCATGGCAGGTCCACGTGAAGCGGTGTGGCACGGTCTGATCCGCAAAAACCACGGCTGTACCCACTTTATTGTTGGTCGCGACCACGCCGGACCGGGCAAGAACTCCGCAGGAGAAGATTTCTACGGCCCATATGACGCGCAAGACCTATTCCGCACGCATGAAGAAGAAATCGGCCTTAAAATGGTCGACTTCAAACACATGGTTTACGTGCAAGAACGCGCGCAATACGAACCAAATGATGAGATCGAAGATCGCGACAACGTCACGATCCTGAACATCTCTGGCACCGAATTGCGCCGCCGCTTGGCCGAAGGTCTGGAAATTCCTGAATGGTTCTCCTTCCCAGAGGTTGTGGCCGAACTGCGCAAGACAAAACCTCCGCGTTCCAAGCAGGGTTTCACTGTCTTCTTCACCGGCTTCTCTGGCTCTGGCAAATCCACCATCGCGAACGCCTTGATGGTCAAGCTGATGGAAATGGGTGGCCGCCCGGTGACGCTGCTGGATGGCGATATTGTGCGGAAGAACCTGTCGTCTGAGCTCGGCTTCTCCAAAGAGCACCGCGACCTCAACATCCGTCGCATCGGCTATGTGGCGTCTGAGATCACAAAGAACGGCGGCATCGCCATCTGTGCGCCCATCGCGCCTTATGCCACAACCCGCCGCGCCGTGCGTGAAGACATCGAACAGTTCGGTGCTTTTGTCGAAGTGCACGTCGCAACCAGCATCGAAGAATGTGAACGCCGTGACCGCAAGGGGCTTTACAAGCTGGCGCGCGAAGGCAAGATCAAGGAATTCACTGGAATTTCAGATCCTTACAATGTGCCTGAGAACCCAGAGCTGCGCCTAGAGACCGAAAACACAGAGGTCGATCACTGCGCGCACCAGGTGATCCTGAAGCTGGAAAGCATGGGTCTGATCAAGGCGTAGGCCTTCAACCCAAACAAAAGAAAAAACGCGACTCATTGGGCCGCGTTTTTTGTTTAACCTAGAGCTGAGGACCATCCCGGGACGGTCGGGGTCTGGTCGCCATTGCCGACCTGAAGAACCGTATCTAGTGCACTGTCACCGGCGCATAGTCATTCTGCCGCGCCAAGGCGAATGCCAAACCGCGATCCTTCACCAGCGCCAGGCGCTCTCCGTCTGAGGCAGCGTGAACCGCGTAAAGGTGATCCACACCCTCTACCTCGGCCTTCAGATCATCAGGCAGGTCCGCCACATCCACTTCGCGGATGTAAACCATGCGCTCGTCGGTCAGCGCGTCAATGTTTACCTTGCTGTTCATGGCTTACCCCTTTTTGATTTGAATGGTTTGAACCACGGTCTCGGGCCGGGAGCGCGTGAGATCGACGTGCAAAAGCCCGTTCTCCATCGCAGCTTCGCCAACTTCGACCCCATCCGCCAGCACAAATGAACGTTGGAACTGACGCGCAGCGATTCCCCGGTGCAGGAACACACGGTCCGCACTATCGTCGCCCTGACGGCCCCGGATCACCAATTGGCGGTCTTCCACAGTGATTGACAGATCTTCTTCGGCAAAGCCTGCGACCGCCAAGGTGATGCGGTAGGAAAAATCCGAGGTTTGTTCAATGTTAAAAGGGGGATAGCCTTCGTTTCCAGTCTTCGCTGTGCGCTCCAAAAGGCGCTCCAGCTGCTCAAAACCCAGCATGTGGGGGTATGACCCCAAAGTCATCTTGCTCATCGACACGTCCTTTACGTAAAGCGACAGTGAATAAGGCGGGCCCCGTTATGGCGACCCGTTCGCGAATAATATGGGCACCGTGTCAAACAAGCGCAAGGGCTTTGCTCTGACCCTGGGACAGGCTATCGTTGGACAAAACCACTACCGACGGGACCCCCATGAACGCTAAAGACGACTTGTCCATGAAAACCGATGACGTTTTGCGCGTCGAACTTGCGGTTTTCAGGCAGGAGCACCGTGATCTGGACGACGCGATCACCGCCCTGGTCGAACGCGGCACCGGCGATCAGCTGACCATTCAGCGGCTGAAAAAGCAGAAACTGCGGCTGAAAGACAAAATCGCCTATATCGAGGACCGTTTGACCCCAGACATCATTGCCTAAAGGGGCAATCTGGGTATAGTGCGCGCTCCTTTATTCGAGGCGGACATGACTGACATCAAAGTAGGAATTATCATGGGGAGCCAATCCGACTGGCCCACCATGAAAGAAGCGGCTGACGTGCTGGATGAACTGGGCGTGCCCTACGAGAAGAAAATCGTCTCCGCCCACCGCACCCCTGACCGCCTTTGGGACTATGGCAAGACCGCTGCCGAACGTGGCCTGCAGGTGATCATCGCCGGGGCTGGCGGCGCTGCGCATTTGCCGGGTATGATGGCGTCTAAGACGCGCGTGCCTGTCGTTGGTATCCCGGTGCAAACACGTGCCCTGTCTGGTGTGGATAGCCTTTATTCGATCCTGCAAATGCCACGTGGTTTTCCAGTAGCCACCATGGCCATCGGCGCCGCCGGCGCCAAGAACGGCGGCCTGATGGCAGCAGGCATTCTGGCGCTGCAAGATCCCGCACTGGCAAAACGTCTGGATGACTGGCGCGCGGCGCTTTCGGCCTCTATTGCGGATGAACCTGTTGATGACTGACGCACTTCCCCTTGGCAGCATCATCGGCATTCTTGGTGGCGGGCAACTGGGCCGCATGCTTTCTGTCGCAGCATCCCGGCTTGGCTATAAAACTCACATTTTTGAACCCGGCGCAAACCCACCCGCCGGACAGGTTGCTGATCAGGTCACAACTGCCGTCTACGAAGATGAGGCCGCCCTGCTGGCCTTTGCGCAGTCGGTCGATGTGATCACCTATGAGTTCGAAAACATCCCGACCGCCGCGCTGGATATCTTAGAGGCGCACCGCTCCATCCGTCCGGGCCGCGAGGCGCTGCGGGTCAGCCAAGACCGGATCACCGAAAAAGAATTCCTGTCTGAACTGGGGCTCGAAGTTGCCCCCTTTGCTGCGGTGCAAACGGCTGATGACCTTCATGCGGCACTTGAAAAGATCGGCACCCCTTCGATCCTGAAAACCCGCCGGTTTGGGTATGACGGCAAGGGGCAGGCGCGGATCAACTCCGCTGCAGATGCTGCGGCGGCTTTGTCCGACATGGCGGGCTCGCCTTCGGTGCTTGAAGGATTTGTGAAATTCAGCCACGAGATCTCTGTCATCGCCGCGCGCGGCCTGAATGGCGAGGTCGCCTGCTTTGATCCGGGCGAAAACGTGCATGTCGGGGGCATTCTGCGCACGACAACCGTTCCGGCCACCCTGCCCGCGCGGCTGCGCATGGATGCAGTCTTTATCGCTTCCCGCATCTTGAATGCGCTGGAATACGTCGGCGTTATGGGCGTAGAGCTTTTTGTCACCGGCAATACGCTTGTCGTGAACGAGATCGCGCCGCGTGTGCACAACTCTGGCCATTGGACGCAAAACGGCTGCGCCGTCGATCAGTTTGAACAGCACATCCGCGCCGTGGTTGGCCTCCCGCTGGGCGATGGCAAGCGGCATTCCGATGTTGTGATGGAGAACTTGATTGGCGACGACATGGACAAGGTGCCCGCGCTTCTGCAGGAACCCCATGTTGCCCTGCACCTGTATGGCAAAGCTGAAACCAAGTCTGGGCGCAAGATGGGCCATTTCAACCGCGTCGCGCCAAGCGCCTAACAGCGCAAAGCGGCGGGGTCGCTGGCGGTCACTCTTGATACGCCCTTTCCCCGCCGCGCCGCAAACGCGCAATATTTGGTTAGCCCAGCAAGCGCTCTGCCACGCCACCCGTTAAATGTGAAAAACGACCCGCGACCATCGTCGCTTCGATCCGGCGCGACTTTGGATCAAGAATGACCAGATCTGCGCGCTTGCCATCGCTCAGATCACCGCGATCCCTCAAGCCCAGCAAAGACGCGGGTCCGCTAGACACCAAGACCCATGCCTTTTCAAGCGGCAGGATCTGGTCATCCACCAAACGGAGCACCGCCTGTTTTAGCGCGGGATAGTGGTAATCAGACGCCAAGGCATCGCAGAGACCTTCAGTGATCACCTCTGCCGCCGAAACCTTGCCGGAATGCGACCCGCCGCGCACGACATTGGGCGCGCCCAGAATGACATGGCCTGTGTTCTCTTTCGTTGCGCGCGCTGTTTCCAGCGTCTCCGGGAACTCCGCAAGACCGATCCCCATCGCCTGAAATCCCGCCCGCATGTCAGGCGTCGCATCATCATGGCTACCAAGCCGCACGCCACGCGCAGCCAAATCCTGGGCAAGCTGTTTCAAGGCCTCGGGCACACGGTCCGCTTGTGCGTGCAGCCGCTTCAGCAGGTCCAGATGCGCCTCGGGGCTCCGCCCACTTTTCAGCGCCTGCCCGGTATGACGCGGCGGGCGTTTGCCCTTGTTCAAAGCGTCATGCGGCAGGTGATCGTTGAAAACCACATAGGGCACATCAAACGCCTCGACCAAGGCGGCGAAACTCGCATAGTCCTCAAGCAGATGCGTCTCAAACCGCAGTTGCACCAGCGTGTCAGTCAACATTTCAGCCGAGCGATGCGCCGCAAGGAAACGTCGCGCAAACTCTGGCCCGCGCATGCCGCCCTCCCAGCTATAAAACTGCGCTAAAGTCGCCGTCGCAATGCCGTTCGCCGCCAATTCCGCATCCACAGACATCAGCCCCTGCCCAAGGTCCCTCAACGCCCCCCGACGCGGCGCGAGGTGGCGTTCAAACCCATCGCCGTGGATGTCGACAAAGGCAGGCAGAACCCAATAGCCAGAGAGGTCCACAGCGCGCCCATCGGCCTGCGCATTCAACTTAGACCCCGCCACGCCCAAAGAACGCTGCTCAAAGCCGGTCGCCCCAAGCACTTCAGCATTTTCAAACCGAATTTGCATGCTGACCTCCTACTGATCAGCCGTTGCTGATAAAAGAGTTCACTGCCGTTGCAAAGAAAAAACGGCCCCGAAAGGAGCCGTTTCTAAGGTCATTTCAATCGGGCCTTACCCACACTTGCTGTGGCCACAGCTGCGGCAGGTC
Source organism: Cognatishimia maritima (assembly GCF_900129685.1). Taxonomy (GTDB): domain Bacteria; phylum Pseudomonadota; class Alphaproteobacteria; order Rhodobacterales; family Rhodobacteraceae; genus Cognatishimia; species Cognatishimia maritima. Next base: position 904,057 of record NZ_FQWM01000001.1, read on the forward strand.
ATGCAGCCTTCGACCATTTGCAGGTCGTATTGGCCGCAGGATGGGCACGCCTTGCCGCGCGGGCTTTCGTTCACCACCATAGCTTCGGAATGCGGATCTGCTTTCAGACCCATACCTTCACCTGCAATAAAGCCGGTCGCCACCATGTGCTTTTCAATAACGCCGCCGATGGCTGCCAGAATAGACGGGATGTATTTCCCTTCCATCCACGCGCCACCGCGCGGGTCAAATACAGCTTTCAGTTCCTCGACCACAAAGCTCACATCGCCACCACGACGGAAGACCGCGGAAATCATGCGGGTCAGCGCGAGGGTCCAAGCATAGTGCTCCATGTTTTTGGAGTTGATGAAGACCTCAAACGGACGCCGGTGTCCGTTGATCACCACATCATTCACCGTCAGGTAAATTGCATGTTCAGAATCTGGCCACTTCAGCTTGTAGGTCGCGCCTTCTAGGGATTGCGGGCGATCCAGTGGGTCGGACATATAGATGACCTCACCCGTATCCGCCACGTGATCCGCTGGCTTCTCGCCCGGCGCATCTTCGGACTTTTCTGACACGGTCAGAACCGACCCAGTGATCTCATTCGGGCGGTAGGTCGTGCAGCCTTTGCAGCCGGTGTCCCAAGCCTGCATGTAGACGTCCTTGAAGGCATCAAACGAGATGTCTTCTGGGCAGTTGATGGTTTTGGAGATCGAACTGTCGATCCATTTCTGCGCCGCCGCCTGCATGCGCACGTGATCTGTTGGCGCAAGGGTCTGAGCGTTGACGAAATAGTCTGGCAATTCTTTGTCGCCAAACTTGTCACGCCACAGCTTCACGGCGTAGTCGACAACCTCTTCTTCGGTACGAGAGCCGTCTTTTTGCAGTACCTTACGGGTATAAGCGTAAGCAAAGACCGGCTCGATCCCAGAAGACACGTTGCCCGCGTACAAGGAAATGGTGCCGGTTGGCGCGATGGACGTCAGCAACGCATTGCGGATGCCGTGTTCACGGATTTCAGCCTTCAGGTCCTCATCCAGATACTGAACCATGCCGCCATCAACGTATTTGTCTGCGTCAAAGAGCGGAAAGGCCCCCTTTTCTTTCGCGAGGTCGACCGACGCCTTGTAAGACGCATGCGCGATGGCTTTCATCCACGCTTCGGTTTGTGCCGCCGCTTCTTCGGTGCCGTATTTCAGGCCGAGCATCAGCAGCGCATCCGCCAAACCGGTCACGCCAAGACCAATGCGGCGCTTGGCTTGGGCTTCCTGCGCTTGCTCTGGCAGTGGGAAGTTGGACGCATCCACTACGTTGTCCATCATGCGGACAGCGGTTTGCACCAGTTCCGTCAGCGCGGCTTCGTTCAGCTCTGCGGCCTTTTCGAATGGGTCGGTGACCAGACGAGCAAGGTTAATCGAGCCAAGCAGACAAGCGCCATAAGGCGGCAAAGGCTGTTCGCCGCAGGGGTTTGTCGCGGCGATCTGCTCTACGTAGTTCAGGTTGTTCGCCTTGTTGATGCGATCGATAAAAATCACACCCGGTTCAGCCTGATCATAGGTGTTCTGCATGATCTTGTTCCAAAGATCACGCGCGTTCACTGTCTGAAAAACCCTGTCGCCAAAGGTCAGTTCCCAAGGGCCATCTGCCTTAACGGCTTCCATGAAAGCATCGGTCACTAGAACCGACATATTGAACATGCGCAGGCGCGCAGGGTCGGATTTTGCTGTGATGAACTGCTCGATATCCGGGTGATCGCAGCGCATGGTCGCCATCATCGCACCGCGGCGCGAACCGGCGGACATGATAGTGCGGCACATAGCGTCCCAGACATCCATGAAGGACAGCGGACCAGAAGCATCCGCCGCGACGCCTTTCACATCTGCGCCACGCGGGCGAATGGTGGAAAAGTCATAACCAATGCCACCACCCTGCTGCATGGTCAGCGCGGCCTCTTTCAGCATGTCGAAAATACCCGCCATGCTGTCAGGGATGGTGCCCATGACGAAACAGTTGAACAGCGTCACTTTGCGCGCGGTGCCTGCACCTGCGGTGATGCGACCGGCGGGGAGATATTTGAAATCCTCCAGAGCGGCATAGAATTTATCTTCCCACTCTTCCGGCTTCTTTTCAACTTTCGCCAGATCACGCGCGATGCGGCGCCAGCTGTCTTCGACCGTCTGGTCAATCGGTGTCCCGTCCGCCTCTTTGAAACGGTATTTCATATCCCAGATGGATTCGGCGATAGGGGCAGCAAAGCGACTCATCATTTCCCTCAGTGTTTTGGCTTATTATTAAGGTTTGGCAGGACTTGCGGGGCTTGAAAGCCCCGGGCAGGCCTCTATTCTTATTCAACATCCAGAAAGACACAAGAGAAAACACCATCAATTGTGTCAAAAACGAACTAAGGCACCATATATGGTAACCCCATCCTTGCATCTTGTGAAGCTGAGCGTCGGTACAGAAACTGTCGATGGGCTGCAAGATTGGCAAAAAATCAAGCGATCTGAGGCACCTGACGGCTGCTCGCGCCATGTCACACGGATGTGGCCGCGCCGCGAGGCAGAGATTCTCGCTGGTGGCTCAATGTACTGGGTGATTAAGGGATCAATCCAGGCGCGGCAACGGATTGTTGGGCTGGAAGAAGTCATCGGCGGCGATGGCATTCGTCGATGCGCGATTGTTTTAGCCCCAGAACTGATCCGCACGCAAACCGCTTTGCGCCGCCCGTTTCAGGGGTGGCGCTACCTGAAGGTCGAAGATGCGCCGCCAGACCTGCCCAAAACTCGCAAAAGCGAAGAGCCGCTGCCAACTGAACTTGCCGCCGCCCTGGCAGAGATCGGCGTGATCTAACGCGCCTTCAAGACTTGATCAAATAGGCTGAACCCTAGACAGGTTCGACCGAAGCCAATAGCAACAAGAGATGATCGCGCTTGGGCCATTCACACATACGGAACTCATCATTCTGGCAGGGGCGGCGTTCTTGGCTTCGCTCGTCAGGGGGTTCTCGGGCTTTGGGTCTGGCCTCATTTATGTGCCCATCGCGGCGCAGGTCCTGACACCGTTCCAAACCTTAACCACGATGGTCATCTTCGACCTACTGGGGCCGATCCCCTTGATCCGCCCTGCCTTTCGAGATTGCGACAAACAGGATTTGATGCGCCTACTGGCCGGTCTTGTGGTTGCCTTGCCAATTGGGCTTTTCACACTGACGCTCGTCGCGCCAGAGGTGTTTCGCTATGCGGTGTCGCTGATTGCCTTTTTCATGTTGGTCTGCCTGATCTTTGGGCTGCGCTATCGCGGTACTCTGTCACCTCCTTTGATCTACGGAACAGGCGGGCTTTCGGGATTTTGCCAGGGCGTCGCTGGATTGCCCGGGCCGCCAGTGATCTTGCTATATATGGCCAGCACCTTGCCCGCCCAGAGCATCCGCGCGAATACATTCCTGTTTCTCTTTGCGACGGATGTTGTGTTGCTTCCGATGCTTGCCGTTTTTGGTCGGCTTGATAGTTCGACCATCCTGCTTGGGATCGCCTTGATCCTGCCAACCCTCACAGGCAGCTTGATCGGCGCGCGCATATTCAACCCGCGCTATGAAAAGATCTACCGTAGCGTGGCCTACACAGTGATAGCCCTTTCTGCTTTGTCGGGGTTGCCGCTGCTGGACTGATACGCATATCGCAATCCCTTTCAGCGCCCACGAGATCACGACGGCCCAAATGTCGCGCTTGCGTCGCATCGGGTGCGAATTCCCCCGCCCAGAGGTTGCATTGCTTTGCCATCTGGCATGGCCGTGTTACAGCGTGCCCAACGTCACGAATCTGTCATCTTGCGAACGGGGAAACGCGCAAATGCCAAGCACCATGGAACCGAAACTTATCACAGGTAATGCCAACCAGCCTCTGGCCAAAGCCATTGCGCGGCGCATGACCATTCACCGGAACCTTGGGCTGGTTGACGCACGCGTCGAACGGTTCAACGATGGTGAAATTTTTGTCGAAGTCTTTGAAAACGTGCGCGGCGAAGACATGTTTATCATTCAGCCGACGTCCAATCCGGCGAATGACAATTTGATGGAACTTCTGATCATGGCCGACGCATTGCGTCGGTCTTCTGCGAAGCGCATCACCGCAGTGATCCCTTACTTCGGATACGCCCGTCAGGACCGCCGCGCCAAGGCGCGCACGCCGATTTCCGCCAAGCTGGTGGCCAATATGCTGGTCGAAGCGGGTGTCGAACGGGTTCTGACCATGGACCTGCACGCCGCGCAGATTCAGGGCTTCTTTGATATCCCGGTCGACAACCTTTATGCCTCGCCGATCTTTGCACTGGATATTCTGCACCAGTTCAAAGGCAATATGGATGACCTGATGGTTGTCTCCCCCGACGTGGGTGGCGTGGCCCGTGCACGAGAGCTGGCAAAACGCATCAACGCGCCATTGTCGATCGTGGATAAACGCCGCGAGAAGCCCGGCGAAGTGGCTGAGATGACGGTGATTGGAGATGTCTCCGGCAAGAAATGTATCATCGTGGATGATATCTGCGACACCGCAGGCACGCTCTGCAAAGCGGCCGAAGTGCTGATGGAGCACGGCGCAACCGAGGTACATTCTTATATCACCCACGGTGTCCTGTCTGGCCCTGCGGTTGAACGCATCACCAATTCCGTGATGAAAAGCCTTGTCATCACCGACTCGATCCAGCCGACTGGCCCCGTCAGCGAAGCACCAAACATCCGCATTTTGCCAACAGCTCCGATGTTCGCTCATGCGATTATGAACATCTGGAATGGTGCCTCGGTCTCCTCTCTGTTTGAAACAGAGACCTTGGAAGGCTCGTACGAAGGCCTGCTCAAGTAAGCAAAAGACGCAGCCATTGGGCGGACCGACCGCCCGATGGGTCCGCCTATTGCCAATTTTCCCGGCAGCTAGATAGATTTCTTTGCCGATTGTGATCCCGCTGCCGCAAGATACATCTAATACTTATGTTAAGAGTGCTTTCCGTCGCACAACCTGCTACCTTTGCGGTGTGTGTGACGGAAAATTCTTATGATCGAATGCATGGGCATAGAGCAAATGCAGTTCTTCGCGAGCATCCTCGGGGACATTGTGTCCATCTTTGGGGCGCATGAAGAGCTGATAGTGATTGAAGCAGAGGTCAGCACCGTTCATTGGGAGCGGCAAGACGACATCTATTGTATGGCACCCACGACGCCGCCGGCGATCGAAATGCCCAGCTAGCAACGCGAACATCTGCTATGAACCTACAGGACCTTGTCGAATGCGTTCTTGTCACTGATCCAAGTATCGATCAGGGCGACTACACTGTGTTATTTTCTGGCAGCAAGTCTGGCGCATTGAATGCGGGTATCCTGTTGTTCACCACCACTCCCCTGCCCAAGTCTATTATCGAGCGGATTGAATATCGGCTTGTCAGCATCCTCATGCTTTTGGTGGATATCGAACGACAGGCGACAAACCCCGATGGGCAGCAGGATTTTCAGGTGCGACTTGCGGCCGATTTCAAAGCGAAAGCGGACAAAAGCACGCGTGAGCTGATCGCAGCTTTGGAAACCCGCGGTATACACAATGGCCTCGCGAAAGAATTGGTGTTGGGGCAGCAGCGCACAGTGTAACTTAGTTGGTGCACTGTAATCATTTTCCAAAATTCCACTCAATTACAGAGTCTTGCGCAAGAATGCGGGTCACAAGAATGCGCCTTTCCTGAGTGTCCATTTTCACCAACCAAAGAAATTTTTGATCCAGCGGCTTTCGGCCCCCGTACCCTCAATACCACCCGACGCGGTGGTTTCGATTTTTTGAGGGAATAACCGAAAGGACAGAACCATGAACCGCCGCTTTGCAGTTAAGACACTTGCCGCCCTATCCGTTGCCGCATTTGCCGCCGCCTGTGCGCCCATGATCGAAGACGGGGACGACATTGTAGACATTGCTGCTTCCAATGATGACTTCTCCACACTTGTCGCAGCCGTTCAGGCCGCCGGGCTTGTGGAAACGCTGAAAAGCGACGGCCCGTTCACCGTCTTCGCACCGACCAATGCTGCCTTTGCTGCGCTTCCGGCAGGCACAGTCGAAACCCTGCTGAAGCCCGAAAACAAAGACCAACTGGTGTCGATCCTGACCTATCACGTTGTACCGGGCGCTGTGACGTCTGACCAATTGGCGGGCAAGCGCATGTCCGTGACCACCGTACAAGGCTCTGACGTGCATGTGGACGGGCGCAATGGGGTGAAAGTCGACGGTGCCACCGTGACCACAGCAGACATCATGGCCACCAATGGTGTGATCCACGTGATTGACACCGTGATCCTGCCTTAAGCCATCCAAATCGTAGATCAACAAATACAAAGGCCCCGTTGTTACGGGGCCTTTTGCCTGAGCAAAGGTGTCGCGACCTGAAAGTTAGGGCACATCCCAACTGTCTTCGTCGTCAATCTCTCCGATGGCGGTCCAGCTTAACCTAACACGCGCGACCTGTGTGTCCTGCCAGGTGCGAAACACCAGATCAAATCCCTGTTCGCTGATCTTTTCCGCTGCGAGGTCCGCACGAATGTTGGTGGCGTTGGAGATGTCCCAAAGCGACAGCCCCACCTGCACAACGGGTACGGTCAGAAACGGTTCTGAGAACTTGATCCGCTTGCGTCGCTCCCGAGGGCCAGAACCGACCCACATATCCCCGCCGTTCTCGAAATCAGAGAAAAGCAATTCCTCTCCCTGATCGACACCCAATGATTGGCTTCGGAATTTTCGCATGATCCATCCTCTGATCTATGCGGAACAGTACAACCGTCACGGGAAGACATCAAAACGAAAACAGGCCCCGCAGCGCTGCAGGGCCTGCCAAAATCATTGAACACAGATCAGACGTTCAGGGCCGCGCGCAGCGCTTCCATGTCTGCCAAATTCTTGGCAGCCGCGTCTTTGTTTTCTGCAGCAGCGGTGTCCGCTGCGTCTTTCGCTGTGGCGATCAAAGCGTCGATATCTTCCGCAGTGATGTCCGCCGTTGCGATGGCTTTCTCTGCCAGAACAGAGGTGCCTTCGGCGTTGATTTCCGCGAAGCCGCCGGTCACCGCATAGCTCGCGGTGCCGTCTGGACCTTCCACGGTCAGAACGCCTGGACGCAGGGTGGTGATGGTTGGCGCGTGATCTGGCATTGCCGTCATATCGCCATCCGCACCCGGAATCTGCACAGAGGTCGCTTGCAGTGATGCGAGCGCACGTTCTGGGCTGACCAGATCGAATTGCATGGTTTGAGCCATTGGGGCCTCCTTTCAGGGAACCCCCGCATTCACACGCGGGGGCAGTCCGTTCTTAGGCGGCTTCCGCAGCCATTTTCTCGGCTTTTGCGAGCACTTCGTCGATGCCGCCAACCATGTAGAAGGCGCCTTCTGGCAAGTGGTCGTATTCGCCAGCCACAACGGCTTTGAACGAAGAAATCGTGTCTTCCAGAGGCACCTGAACACCGTCAGAACCGGTGAAGACCTTCGCAACGTCAAACGGCTGAGACAAGAAACGCTGGATCTTACGCGCACGCGCAACAGTCAGCTTATCTTCTTCAGACAGTTCGTCCATACCGAGGATCGCGATGATGTCTTGCAGGGACTTGTAGCGCTGCAGGATCTGCTGAACGTCGGATGCCACTTTGTAGTGCTCTTCGCCAACGACCGCGGGGTCCATCAGACGAGAAGAGGAATCGAGCGGGTCAACCGCTGGGTAGATGCCCAGCTCAGAGATCGCACGGTTCAGAACGGTTGTCGCATCCAAGTGCGCAAAGGTTGTCGCTGGCGCAGGGTCGGTAAGGTCGTCCGCTGGAACGTAAACCGCTTGGATCGAGGTGATCGAGCCGTTCTTAGTGGATGTAATACGTTCCTGCATCGCACCCATGTCTGTCGCCAGTGTAGGCTGGTAGCCCACCGCGGAAGGAATACGACCCAGAAGCGCGGACACCTCGGAACCCGCTTGTGTAAAGCGGAAGATGTTGTCCACGAAGAACAGAACGTCGGTACCGGATTGGTCACGGAACTGTTCTGCCAGGGTCAGACCTGTCAGAGCAACACGCGCACGCGCACCTGGAGGTTCGTTCATCTGACCGTACACCAAAGCCACCTGAGATTCTTCCAGGTTGTCAGGCTTAATAACGTTGGATTCGATCATCTCGTGGTACAGGTCGTTCCCTTCACGCGTACGTTCGCCAACACCCGCAAAAACGGAGAAGCCAGAGTGTACTTTTGCGATGTTGTTGATCAGTTCCATGATCAGAACTGTTTTACCAACACCCGCACCACCGAACAGACCAATTTTACCACCCTTCGCGTAAGGCGCGAGAAGGTCGATAACTTTGATGCCTGTGACCAGAACTTCAGATTCCGTGGATTGCTCTGCGAACTCAGGCGCAGGCTGGTGGATCGCACGTGTCTCAGTCGCGTTGATTGGCGCGCCTTCGTCCACTGGTTCACCCACAACGTTCAGGATGCGGCCCAGAGTTGCGTTGCCCACTGGAACCGTGATCGGTGCACCAGTGTCAGACACTGGAGCGCCACGTACGAGACCTTCGGTCGCGTCCATCGCGATACAGCGAACTGTGTTTTCGCCGAGGTGCTGGGATACTTCCAGAACCAGTTTCTTACCGTTGTTTTCGGTGTTCAGCGCGTTCAGAATTTCCGGCAGGGAATCTTCGAACTGCACGTCCACAACGGCGCCAATCACCTGTGTGATTTTGCCTTTTGCGTTTGCCATGTTTCGTCTCCGGTCTTAGAGCGCCTCAGCGCCCGAGATAATTTCAATAAGCTCGTTGGTAATGACGGCCTGACGTGAGCGGTTGAACTCGATTGTCAGTTTGTCGATCATTTCGCCCGCGTTCCGGGTTGCGTTGTCCATTGCAGACATCCGTGCACCTTGTTCGGAAGCGCCGTTTTCCAGCAGAGCAGCAAAGATTTGCGTTGCGACGCCGCGCGGCAGCAGATCAGCCAAGATGGCCTCTTCGCTTGGCTCGTAGTCGTAAAGCGTCGTTGCGCCCTCATCCTCGGCTGCGTCAAACGCGGCAGGGATGATTTGCTGTGCCGTTGGGATCTGGGTCACAACGTTTTGGAACTTCGCGTAAAAGATCGTTGCGACATCAAATTCACCGTTGTCAAAGCGTGCCAGCAGATCACGTGCAATGTCTTGCGCGTTCTCATAGCCGATCCGTTTCACTTCGGTCAGGTCCACATGGCCAATGAAATGCTCGCCCAGATCACGTTTGATCGCATCGCGACCTTTCTTGCCGACGGTCAAGATCTTAACGGTCTTGCCTGCTGCAATCAGGTCTTCAGCTTTCGCACGCGCCAGCTTGGCGATGTTCGAGTTAAAGCCGCCGCAAAGGCCACGTTCAGCCGTCATCACCACCAAGAGATGGGTCTGATCGCTGCCGGTGCCTGACAGAAGCTTAGGTGCAGAGTCCGAACCACCGACAGAGGCCGCCAACCCACCCAGAACGGCATTGAACCGTTCTGTGTAGGGCCGAGCCGACTCTGCAGCGTCCTGAGCGCGGCGAAGTTTCGCCGCGGCCACCATCTGCATGGCTTTTGTGATCTTCCGAGTGTTCTTCACACTCTCGATCCGGTTTTTGAGGTCCTTCAGACTAGGCATTGTCCGAACCCCTTATGCGAAGTCAGCTGCGAATTCGTCGAGCGCTGCTTTCACTTTGTCTGCGGCTTCACCTTTGATCTTTGGATCTTCGTCGGTGATCCACTTCAGCAGGTCCGCGTGCTTGCCACGCAGGTGCGCCAGCAGGCCAGCTTCGTAACGGCCAACGTCTTTGACCGCGACTTTGTCGAGGTAGCCGTTGGTGCCTGCGAAGATGATGCAGACGATCTCAGAGTTGGTCAGTGGCGAATACTGAGGCTGTTTCATCAACTCAGTCAGACGTGCACCACGGTTCAGCAACTGTTGGGTCGCTGCGTCGAGGTCAGAACCGAACTGCGCAAAGGCCGCCATTTCGCGGTACTGCGCGAGGGACAGTTTCACCGGACCCGCAACCGAAGACATCGCTTTGGTTTGCGCCGAGGAACCAACACGGGAAACCGACAGACCGGTGTTCACCGCTGGGCGGATACCTTGGTAGAACAGTTCAGTTTCCAAGAAGATCTGACCGTCGGTGATCGAAATCACGTTGGTTGGAATAAACGCGGAAACGTCACCACCTTGGGTTTCGATGACTGGCAGAGCGGTCAAAGAGCCTGCGCCGAAGTCTTCGTTCAGTTTCGCGGAACGTTCCAGCAGACGGGAGTGCAGATAGAAAACGTCACCTGGGTACGCTTCGCGGCCTGGTGGGCGACGCAGCAGCAGGGACATCTGACGATAAGCAACCGCTTGTTTGGACAGGTCATCATAGATGATCAGAGCGTGTTTGCCGTTGTCACGGAAGTATTCCGCCATCGCAGTCGCCGCATAAGGTGCGAGGAACTGCATTGGTGCTGGGTCAGACGCGGTCGCTGCCACAACGATGGAATAATCAATCGCGCCGGATTCTTCCAGTTTCTTCACCAGCTGCGCAACAGTAGAACGCTTCTGGCCAACCGCAACGTAGATACAGAACAGCTTTTTGCTGTCGTCGTCGCCTGCGGCTTCGTTGTAAGATTTCTGGTTCAGGATGGCGTCCAGGGCAATCGCGGTTTTACCGGTCTGACGGTCACCAATGATCAATTCCCGCTGGCCACGGCCAATTGGGATCATCGCGTCAACGGACTTCAGGCCGGTCGCCATTGGTTCGTGAACGGATTTACGAGGGATAATGCCCGGCGCTTTCACGTCCGCAACGCCGCGCTTTGCCGCGTTGATTGGGCCTTTGCCATCCACTGGGTTGCCCAGACCGTCAACAACACGACCCAGTAGTTCTGGACCAATTGGCACGTCCACGATGGAGTTGGTGCGCTTAACTGTGTCGCCTTCTTTGATGTCCCGGTCGGACCCGAAGATAACAACACCGACGTTGTCGCTTTCCAGGTTCAGGGCCATGCCCATGATGCCACCTGGGAATTCGACCATCTCACCGGCTTGGACGTTGTCCAGACCGTAGACGCGGGCAATACCGTCACCTACGGAAAGAACGCGGCCCACTTCGGCCACTTCGGCTTCCTGACCAAAATTCTTGATCTGGTCTTTCAGGATTGCCGAGATTTCGGCTGCTTGGATACCCATTTATCCGACCTCTTTCATTGCATTCTGAAGGGAGTTGAGCTTGGAGCGGATCGACGTGTCGATCATCTTCGAGCCCACCTTAACGACAAGACCGCCTACCAAAGACTGGTCGACGGTCGCATTGATTTTCACATCTTGGCCAACACGCGCTTTCAGCGTCTTCGCCAGTTTGTCTGCTTGGGTTTTGGTCAGCGCCTTGGCAGAGATCACCTCTGCGGTCACTTCGCCTTTATCCTCAGCGATCAGGGCGCGCAGACGCTCGATCAGATGAGGCAGGACAAACAGGCGACGATTGTCGGCCATCAGACCCAGAGTGTTCTTCAGCACATCAGACAGACCCATTTTGGTCGCGACTGCAGAAATCGCCGCCGCTTGGTCTGAACGAGAGACAACAGGGGAATTGATCAGCTCACGCAGATCAGCGCTGTCATCCAATGCGGTGCTTAGTGCATCAAGGCCACTCTCTAGCTCAGAGACAGCCTTGGACTCTTTCGCGATCTCAAAGACCGCTGTGGCATAGCGTGCAGCAATGCCTTGCGAAATCGAAGCTGGTTCGGACACGTCCACCCTTCCGATATTTAGGCCCCAGATTACCGACGCGGCCGGTTTCCAGGGACGTTGCTGGTCTCGAAACAAATCAAAACCGTAAATTTCAGGCGGGGTGTAGCAGAGGTGCCCTTAGCTATCAATAACGTTTGATAGAAAGCTGATTGGGTAAAAAACCCGTGTTTATAAGGCCTTGCCCCCCTTGCGACCCTTTAACCCACATTTGGGATGAATTTTTTGCACCCAAATCCAACATTTCGGCGATTCCTTCGGTCTCACTATTTGGAAAAAGCGATAATTTAGGGGGATAACCCTGACCTTTTCTCAGATCGGGGCGACGTCTGCCTTGCCCGCCAAAATCTCAAGCGGCTTGCGCACGGTTTCCCCCAATCCCCCTGTCGGCGCGGGCGTCCGTTTGCTGGCTTCGACCATCAAAACACCGCCTGAAATAACCGGCGAAAGGGCCCGCCCCGTGCTTTCCCAGAATTGAGCAGTCCGCCGCCAAAAGCGCTTATGACTCGGTGGCTGAAACAGGGTGGTGCGGCTGCGTTCGGGCATGAAGCCATGTTTGCGCAACTGCGCCTCAAGCTGTCCGGTGGAATAAGGGCGTCCATAACCGAAAGGCGTCGTATCACTGCGCGACCACATTCCGGCCCGATGCGGCACAATAAACAGCGCGCGACCACCGGGGCCAAGCACGCGATAGGCTTCCTCTAAAAGGTCCGAAGGCCGTTCACAGTTCTCAAGCCCATGCATCATGACTAGGCGATCGACGCGCCCGGTTTCCATGGGCCAGAGGGTTTCTTCGCAAAGAACCGAGACATTGGGCTGCCCCATGGGCCAGGGCATCACCCCCTGTGGTGCCGGCATCAATCCAACCACGCGCCGGGCCTCTGGCAGATAGGGGCGCAACAGTGGCACAGCAAAGCCAAAGCCCACCATGGTCTGCCCCTTAGCTTCGGGCCAAAGGCCACGCACCTCATCGCGGACAGCCTTCTGCGCCGCCCGCCCCAGCATGCTCCGGTAATAGAAATTGCGCAGGTCTTTGACGTCGAGGTGCATCTTACCGCAAAAAATGGCTCATTCGCTGTGACATTAACATAGTGGCATTCTATGTCGATGAAACTATCATGTAAAAAACATGGATCATCTGAGGGGAAGAGACATGCCATTACAGATTATTACCGTCCCTTGCCGGACGGACAATTATGCTTACATCCTGCACGCCCCGCTCACCGGGTTGACCGCGGTGGTCGACGCGCCCGAGGCGACACCAATCATCGACACGTTAAATGAACGCGGCTGGCAGCTTGATTTCATTCTGATCACCCACCATCACAACGATCATATCGATGCCGTGGCAGAATTGCGCAGCAAATATGGGGCCACTGTCATCGGAGCCGAAGCAGACGCCCATCGCCTGCCCGATCTGGACCTGCGCGTTCACAACGGAGACACGTTCTCGCTTGGGAACGTTAAGGTGAACGTCATTGACGTACCCGGACACACGCTTGGCCATATCGCCTTTCACATCCCATCGGTCAAAGCGCTGTTTACCGCCGACAGCTTGATGGCACTTGGCTGCGGTCGGCTGTTTGAAGGCACGCCTGCCCAGATGTTGACAAGCCTGCGCACACTGGCCGCGCTGCCCGGTGACACACAGGTCTACTCAGGCCACGAATACGCCACCACCAACGCGGCCTTCGCGCTGACGGTCGAACCGGGCAACCGCAATCTGCAAGCCCGCGCCCAGAAAATCAAAGAAGCGCGCGACAGGGGGGAGCCGACGGTGCCTTCCCTGCTGTCAGAGGAAAAAAAGACGAACCCCTTTCTTCGCGCTGATAGTGCGGAGATTCGGCAGGTATTGGGGATGGAAGATGCCCCCGCGCTGGAGGTCTTTACCGAGGTGCGGCAAAGACGCAATTCATTCTGAATTATCCAATAAACGTCAGGTGTTATTGCCAATCGCCCTGTGATCTGTCAGGCTAAAGGTCAGTACGATAGGTTGATGTCGCCCCTGCGCCACCGCCGCTTTTCTGACAGCCAGAATTTTGACCGTTTGTCGCAAAAGTCACAATTTTGACGTCAAATGTGAGCGGAAATTAACAGAAAAGCCTTGAAGCTCGTCGCAGATCGACCAAACTTTAAAGTATCAGGCATTGGTTTCCATGGGGCTACCCTTGGTGCCGCAGTTGGAAGGAGTACGAGCAGTGCCTTCATTTTCGAAAACACTGGAACACGCGATCCACACCGCGTTGGCGCACGCCAACGAACGACGGCATGAATTCGCAACGCTGGAACATTTGCTTCTCGCCCTACTGGACGAACCTGATGCCGTGCGTGTGATGCGCGCCTGCAGCGTTGATCTAGGCGAGTTGCGCCAGACACTGTTGGAATTCATCGAAGAAGATCTCTCAAACCTTGTTGTGGATGTCGAAGGCTCCGAAGCCGTTCCCACGGCCGCCTTCCAGCGCGTCATTCAGCGTGCAGCGATCCACGTGCAATCCTCTGGCCGCACCGAAGTCACCGGTGCAAACGTGCTGGTCGCGATCTTTGCCGAACGCGAAAGCAACGCCGTCTACTTCCTGCAAGAACAGGACATGACGCGCTATGACGCGGTCAACTACATCGCGCATGGCGTCGCCAAAGACCCGGCCTACGGCGAAACTCGCCCGGTCACCGGCGCGGATGACGAGGACGAAGAAGAGGCCGTGAACGCGGCCCCAAAAGCCAGCGAAGACGACAAGAAAGAAAGCGCGCTTGCCAAATACTGCGTTGACCTCAACGCCAAGGCCGACGCGGGCGATGTTGACCCGCTGATTGGCCGCGACCATGAGGTTGAGCGCTGTATCCAAGTGCTGTGCCGTCGCCGCAAAAACAACCCGCTTTTGGTGGGCGATCCCGGCGTTGGCAAAACCGCCATAGCGGAAGGTCTGGCCTATCGCATTGTGAACGGCGAAACACCCGAGGTGCTGTCCCAAACCACAATCTACTCGCTCGACATGGGCGCGTTGCTTGCAGGCACCCGCTATCGCGGCGATTTTGAAGAACGCCTGAAAGCTGTGGTGACCGAACTCGAAGATCACCCGGACGCCGTGCTGTTTATTGATGAGATCCACACCGTGATTGGTGCCGGCGCGACCTCTGGTGGCGCGATGGATGCCTCTAACTTGCTGAAACCTGCACTGCAGGGCGGCAAGCTGCGGACCATGGGGTCCACGACCTACAAAGAATTCCGTCAGCATTTCGAAAAAGACCGCGCCCTGTCGCGTCGTTTCCAAAAGATCGATGTGAACGAGCCGTCAGTGCCGGACACGATCAAGATCCTGAAAGGTCTGAAGGAATACTTCGAAGAGCATCACGATGTGAAATACACCGCCGATGCGATCAAAACCGCCGTGGAACTGTCCGCGCGCTACATCAATGACCGCAAGCTGCCCGACAAGGCCATCGACGTGATCGACGAAGCAGGCGCTGCGCAGCATCTCGTGGTCGCCTCCAAGCGCCGTAAAACCATCGGCACGAAAGAGATCGAAGCCGTGGTCGCCAAAATCGCGCGCATCCCGCCCAAGAACGTCTCCAAAGACGATGCCGAGGTGCTGAAAGACCTAGAGAAAACGCTGAAACGCGTGGTCTTTGGTCAGAACAACGCCATTGAGGCGCTGTCGTCGGCAATCAAGCTGGCGCGGGCCGGTCTGCGCGAACCTGAAAAGCCCATCGGCAACTATCTTTTTGCCGGTCCAACCGGTGTCGGTAAAACCGAGGTCGCAAAGCAACTCGCCAGCACGCTGGGAGTGGAACTGCTCCGCTTTGACATGTCCGAATACATGGAGAAACACGCGGTTTCCCGTCTGATCGGTGCCCCTCCGGGCTATGTCGGTTTTGACCAAGGTGGTCAGTTGACCGATGGCGTGGATCAGCATCCGCATTGTGTGCTGCTTCTGGATGAGATCGAGAAGGCGCACCCGGATGTCTACAACATCCTCTTGCAGGTAATGGACCATGGGTCGTTGACGGATCACAACGGGCGCACTGTTGATTTCCGCAATGTGATCCTGATCATGACCTCAAACGCAGGGGCTGCCGAACTGGCAAAAGCCGCGATTGGCTTTGGCCGGGAGCGTCGCGAAGGCGAAGATACCGCCGCCATCGAACGCACCTTCACGCCGGAGTTCCGCAACCGTCTGGATGCTGTGATTTCCTTCGCGCCGTTGGGCAAAGAGGTGATCCTGCAAGTGGTCGAAAAGTTCGTACTGCAGCTTGAGGCCCAGTTGATGGACCGTAACGTGCACATCGAACTGACCCGCAAAGCTGCTGAATGGCTGGCGGACAAAGGCTATGACGACAAGATGGGCGCACGCCCATTGGGTCGCGTCATTCAGGAGCACATCAAGAAACCACTGGCCGAGGAGTTGCTCTTTGGCAAACTGGCCAAAGGTGGCGTTGTGAAGGTCACTGTGAAAGACGGCGAGTTGGCGTTGAAGATCGACGGGCCAGACAAGCCACAGATCACCGGCAAAAAGAAACCGCCGCTTCTGACCGCGGATTAACTTTCACTACTTAAACAAAGAACCCCGCCAACTGGCGGGGTTTTCTTTTATGTTAACGAGACTCGACCACCGCTACGACCTGTGTCCTCGCAATCGGAACGTCTGAAGCTTATTGAGTCGCTTACCAGCAAGCTCCACAATCTCCAGAGAATGGATTCTTCCAGTTAATGGAAAAGCCGCAATTTCTGATGGGTCTAATTTTTCCAAAACTGCTCTGTCTTCGTTGGTCGCAATGGTCATGTGAGCGCGATATGGGTGGTCTGGATGCAGTTCGTCCCGATGTGGTCCGTCATAGAGTTGTTTATGCAATTTACTTAATGCCTGCCCACCCATAGAGGCGAGTAGAAGTAGCTTATATGTTCCATCAAAGGGATCGTGTATGACTTCATATTCGGAGAACTTTGTAACAAACTCTGATGCGTGCTCAGCCACATTTTCACAGAGCGACAATAATTTCGATCTTTGCACGTACCTCAAACCGAAGACCAAAGTGACATGTGGTGGAACGAGTTTTGCCCTTTCCGGTTCATAAGATGACCGGAACCGGGCAATCTTGGTAGCGACCCCAGTTTCAAATTCTGGATATGTCAGCACATAAAGCATGTCCGAACGGTGTG
The DNA here is from genome assembly GCF_900129685.1 of Cognatishimia maritima. Classification (GTDB taxonomy): domain Bacteria; phylum Pseudomonadota; class Alphaproteobacteria; order Rhodobacterales; family Rhodobacteraceae; genus Cognatishimia; species Cognatishimia maritima. Next base: position 920,947 of record NZ_FQWM01000001.1, read on the forward strand.
CGATCTCGCTCTATAGTTCAATAGCTTTTGTCCATCGCGGCCGAAGCCGTTCAAAACGTAATTACCCTCTTTGAAACCCTACGAATGGTTCCAATCATTCGGATCATCCGAATTGTTCGGGCTTAGCCCAATGATGTCGCCCTTGGTGGAACAACCCAGTCCCAACACGGTGCGGTTGGCATAAGAGAAATAGGCGGTGACTTGGTTGATCTCTAAGATTTCGCCATCTTCAAACCCGACATCACGGAGCGCCTGAATATCGGCTTCATTCATCGCGGAAGGAGTTTGCGTCAGCTTCTGCGCATAGCGCATCGCTTGTTTCTGCGCGTCATCCACCGGGACTGCATCGATATCCCCCGCCTTGATCGCCGCACCGATGGCCGCTGACCGGGCATCATCTCCCAAAAGCCGGGTCATTCCGGCAAAGTGATGATCCACGCAATAGGCGCAATTGTTCAGGTGGCTCACCCAAACGCCCAAAACCTCTAGGAACCATTTGGGCACGGTATTGCCAGAATGGTGCAGCACATATTTGTAGATCGCCATGTGCCCTTCCATTGTGTGCGGACGCAACGAATGGGCCATCATAATGTTGTCGACATTGTTGCCGGGGCCGGTGACGCGCTCATATAGCATCTTCAGCTTGCCGGTCGCCTTTTCAAATGGAATGGTTTCAATCCAACTCATGGCTATCCTCTGTTTGGGCATCCCTATGCGCGGCAGGTTTCCCGCCGCCAGACACCTATTTTTCAGTGAATTTCAATTCAATCCGGCGGTTCCGCGCGCGGGCCTCGGGTGTATTGGCCGGGTCAATCGGCTGATATTCCCCAAACCCGTTCGCCGACAGCCGAGAAGGCGGCAATCCCAGATCGTTGGCCATGAACCGCACCACCGAAAGGGCGCGCGCTTGGCTCAGTTCCCAGTTGTCGGCAAACTGCGCGCCGTTCACGAGGGGAATATTGTCAGTATGCCCATCAACCTGCAGCACCCAGTTGATTTCTGCCGGGATTTCATCCGCGACATCCAACAAAAGCTGCGCAATCGCCGCGATCTGCAAACGCCCTTCAAGGCTGAGGTCCGCGCCACCGGGCGGAAAGAGCACCTCTGAACTGAACACAAAGCGGTCGCCCACAATCCGCACGCCCTCGCGATTGCCCAACAATTCGCGCATGCGGCCAAAGAACTCAGAGCGGTACCGCTCTAGGTCCTGCGCCTCACTAGCCAACCTTGCTGCCTCGGCTTCCAGCCGCTTCCGCTCTGCCTCTTCAAGTTCGCGCCGCCGCTTTTCTTCGGCAGCCGCGCGCGCCAAGGCGGCATTGAGGTCAGACCCCAAGGTCGACAATTGCACCTGCGCGGCGGCATCGCGCGCCTTGCTGTCATCCAGCAGCGATTGCAATTCACCCAACTGCTGGCGCAGCGCAGCAACCTGTTGATTAAGCAAGGCAGTCTGCTTTTCGGCCTCGGTCGCCTCTGACCGGCTTGCCGCCAGCGCCTCATTCGCGATCGCCAGCAGGCGCGCGCGTTCTTCAGCCTCTGTCAATTGCTCCGCCGCTGCGGCCTCTGCCGCGCGTTTGGCCGCCAGTGCCCCCGCAAGTTGCCGCGCCACCTCGTCACGGTCGGTGGCCAGCGTATCCGCCTCCAGCTTCGCGGCCAAAGCGGCGGCAAGCTGCGCCTTCAAAGCCTCCAGTTCCACCTCAGAGCGGGTCACTTCTGCCCCACGCTCTGCGGCCGCGCGTTCTGCCTCGGCCAGTTGTGCCGCCAAGGCCTCTAGTCGCGCCTGCGTTTCGGCCTCCCCGACTTCTGCGTTTTCCAAAGCCAAAGCCGCAGTGGCAAGGTCATTGGTCAGGTTCTGCTCTGCCACAAGCGCCGCTGCCAATTTCAGATCAAGGTCTTCCTGCGCGGCCTCAGCCGCGGCCAGCAAGGTCAGAGTCTCCTCGGCGCGCTTGCGTTGTTCTTCCAGCGCCAGCGTCATCGATGTCAATTCTGCTGAGGCATTTTCCAGCCGCTCTCGCAGCGCTTCGGCGGCGGCGGCTTCGGCAAGGCGCGCCAGTTCTTCTTCGCTCAAACGCGCCTCAAGGTCATTCACCTGCGCCGCTAGGGCCGCGTTGGTTTCCGCATCCTCGGCGGCTTTGGCGCGCATCTCGGCGATCATCACGTCCAGCGCCTCACGTTGCGCCGCCGCCAGACGCGCGGCTTCGGCCTGTGCGTCAATCTCTGTGCGGGCTTGCGCCAAAGCGAGGTTCAATGCCTCTTGCTCGGTCAGCAGCGCATCGCGTTCACTTTCAACAGCCGCAAGGTTGCCCAAAACCGTATCGCGTTCCGCAATTAAAGCGGCGACCTGAGCCTCAAAGCTTGTGATTTCCGTCTGCGCCGCTGCCAGCGCAGCCGCCGTATCATCACGTTGCTGCGTCAGCGACGCGATGAGCGCAGATTGGCGATCTGCCAGCGCCTCGGCATCCGAAAGCGTCGCCCGCAGCGTCCCCACTTGGACCTGCAAGGCATCGCCACGATCCCGCTCCAGACCCAAGGCATCCGCCAGCGCGGCGACTTCCGCCGATAGCGCGTCCAGCTTGCTTGCCTGACCTGAAATCGTTTCCCGCAGCACAAATTGCACCACCATAAAAATGGTCAGCACAAACATCAGAACCAGCAAAAGCCCGGTCATCGCATCGACGAACCCCGGCCAGATCGAGGCTTGGAACCGCTGTCCTGTCCTGCGAGAGAGCGCCATGGTCAGCCCTCCTGCGACCCGTCAGGCTTGGTCTGGTTGAACCGGCGACGGCGTGGGGGCTGCTGGTCACCCAGCTTGCTGATCGCTTGCGTTAACGCCGACAGGTCGCTGCGCAATTCTGCCATGGAATCCTGCCGACCGGCAGAAATCTCTTCCAAGATACGCAGCATCTGAACATCAATCGAGCGCAGGCGCATGCGGCTTTCCGCATCAATACCACCGCCACTGCCACCGGCATCTTTCAGAACCGCAATCAGTTCCGCTTGCCCTTCGACAAGCCGGTCCATCGCCTCACCAGAGACCCCGCCGCTGCCCATGCGTTCGGTCATCACCTGCACAGCCTGCGCAAGGTCGCCGACCTGTGTTTCCACCCGTGCGCGGCTGGTTTCAGCCTTGGTGAACATCACCTGCAGCTGGTCCATTTGTTCGGCCATATGGTCCAGCACTTCGCCCAAAACATTGGTTTCCAGACCCTGTTCACCATCCGCGCCGGTAAAGCCCAAACGCGTGATCGAACTAAGCCATTCTTCAAGTTCGCGGTAGAAACGGTTCTGCCCGTGGCTGGCAAAAAGCTCTAGCAGACCCACAACCAGCGACCCGGCCAAGCCCAACAAGGACGAGGCAAAGGCCACGCCCATACCATTCAATTGGCTTTCCAGACCGGTCATCAGACGGCCAAACACCTCGATCCCGCCTTCACCCTCTGCTGGGGCCAAGCTGCGGATCGTTTCAACAACTGCCGGAACCGTGGTTGCCAACCCATAGAAGGTGCCCAGCAAGCCAAGGAAGATCAGCATATTCACGATATAGCGCGTGATCTCGCGCGCTTCGTCGATCCGTGTGGCAACTGAATCCAAAATCGACCGCGCCGAGGTGGCGCTGATCTGCCCGCGCGCGCCCCGCGACCGAAGCAAAGACGCCAAAGGCACCAAAAGTTGCGGAGGCTGAAGTTGTTCAAACCCTTCGACCCGCCCCGCGAAAGCCTTGATCCAACGCGTCGAACTGATCAGCGAAAATACCTGCGCGAAACACGCCAGCACGCCGATGGCAAAGACGAAAACGATAAAGCCGTTCAGATAGGGATTTGCCTCAAACACCGGGAAAACACGCGGCAAGGCAATATAGGTCAGCCCCCCGGTCAGCCCGAGGACGATCAACATCGAAAAAATCTGTCTCACCGGCTGTGAGAAATGCGGCTCGGCCTCTCGGTCTGGCAGCTCCATTTGGCCAGCTCCTGACGCTGTTATTATCTGTGCCTCACCCTAAGCGGCCAACGGTGCTGTGCCAAGAAGTATTAGGGTTTAGGCAGTCAAATCCCGCACCCGTGCCGACAGCCAATCCAGTTCCGCATCCTTGATCCCCAATTCGGCCAAATGCGCAGCAGTATTATAGAGGTATTCGGTGTTTGGCCCACGCCCACCCACAGCGGTCGAGATCACACGCGCCTGCTCTTCAAGATCAAGATGGATGTACTGCACGTGATGCGGATCAATCACATAGGTCACCGCCGTTATCTCGCGCCCGTCTTGCAGGGTCACAGGGAGTTCGCGTTCAAGATAGGCAGATGACACCAATTCCCGCTCTCGCAGCTCGGCCAGTGCCGCGTCCTCGGTGCCGGGTTTCACCCGCAGCGCCAGGCCGTTGCAGCACGCATTTTCAGCGGCGTCCAACGCGAGAACCAAGCCGGGGTGGTCTTCGGTGCCCCGGTGATGGATCGAAGACATACAAAAACTGCGGTGCCAGCCGTGCAGCTTGGCAACCGCTTGTTCTGCGACGTCAAAGCCGGGGTTCCACAAAAGTGACCCATATCCAAACACCCAAAGCGACATCTTGTTTCCACGCTGGTCTATTGTTCTAAGCGCGTTTAAACACCAAAGCGCGTGAACTGCAACGAGGCCAAACCCATGAGACGTCTGCTGATTGCCATCCTAGTCGTGGCCCTTGGCTGGTTTGCCTATTGGTTCATCGTCGCCCGCGCTGCGCAATCGGGCTATGAGGCATGGTTTGACGCGCGCCGCGCCGAGGGCTGGCAGGCCGAGTATTCTGAATTGCATCTGCGCGGCTTCCCGAACCGGATCGACACGACGATTGACGACATTCGCTTGGCTGACCCGGAAACCGGTCTGGCCTGGACAGCACCTTTCTTTCAGATCTTTGCACTGAGCTATCGTCCGAACCACCTGATTGCCGTCTGGCCAAACCAACAGACCTTGTCGTCGCCCTTTCAGAGCATCGACATAACCAGCGACCAAATGCGGGCCTCGGCGGTTTTTGCGCCGGACACGCGCCTTGCGATCCGTCGCGCCAATTTCGCGGCCGAAAATCTGCAACTGACATCTGACGCGGCATGGCGCACCGCCGCCGCATCGCTGCAAGTGGCGCTGCGCCGCACAGATGACGACCTAGAGGCGCAAAGCACGCGCTACCTGATCGCCCTGCAAGGCATCGGCGTTGCCCCACCCGCCGCACTGCGCACCCCCGCCCTGCCCGAAACCCTCAGCGCGCTTGATCTGGATGTAACGGCTGGCTTTGACCGCCCATGGGACCGTCGCGCGCTTGAAGAGCGCCGTCCGCAGCCAACCTTGCTTGCAATCCGCACTGCGAAGGCAGAATGGGGGCCGATGCAAATCCAGATTGCAGGGGAAGTGGTGGCCGACGATGTCGGCTATATGCAGGGCGAACTCATTCTGCGCGCCAAAGAATGGCAGGCCATGGTCGCCATGGCGCGGGACAGCGGGCAGATTGATCCGTTTGTCATCGACGGCGTCGAACAGGCGCTCAGGTTGTTTTCATCGCTCTCGGGACCGGGCGAGGATATCGACTTGACGCTGACGTTTAAGAACGGGCGCACCTATGCTGGTCTTTTGCCGATTGGCCCCGCACCGCTGATGGTGCTGCGCTAACGGCAATAGGCACCGCTGCGATGCCGTGCAGTGTCGAAATGGAAATGATCCTTGTGAAAGCGATCTGAATTCGGCCCCAGAACAGTCCCGAACGGGCCGCAGGCGGCTTTGTGCATCTTTTTCAGGATACGGCCATAACGGCCCCTGCCCCAATCCTCCAAGACCGAAATCTTATCGCCGTTTTCCAGATGAAACCCCGAGATATCAATCGCCCGGCCTTTGCCATGCTCTGAAATCTTCGCACCTTTGCGATGATTGCGGGTGCGACAGGAATACCCCGCCGCCACCTGCAGGCGCGCAACCCCGCCGCCGGTGCGCCCAACCGCACGGTCCATGCCGCCCTCAACCCATGTTTTCAGCGCTCGTGCGGTGTCACATTCCACGGTCACTGGTCGGGTCAAAACCACGCCACTGACAGAATAAAGCTTTACCGCGTCTTTGATCCCGCAACCGGGCAAAGCCCCCGGCACGCGGCCGACCTCGACCCCTTGCAAATCGCGATCCCGGCAGATGCGGCCAATCTTTTGACCCTGCGGCGTATAGACCGCGCGCTTGCTTTCAGTGCGTTTCGGTTTGGGCGCTGGGATAATCGCCGCCTGCCGAACCACCACCGTCTCTTTCACAGGACTGCTGCGGCGCACCGTTGCAAACCGCGAAGGCCGCGCCACAGGGCGCAGGCTGCGGCTTGGCGCGAAACTGGAAATGGCCACCGGGAACACATCGATGCGGGCAACTGGTCTTAACGAAGTTTCCGGCGCTCTGGCCTCTGCCAGCGTTGCGGCTAACAGCAAGGAAAGATATGTCAGCGCCCGCCGCACTATTGCGCCTTACCACGACCAAAGTCGGGCGCGTCTGTATCTTGCCCCGCTTCAATGATCCCCCGCCGAATGGCGCGCGTGCGGGTGAAATAGGCATGCAGATGATCGCCATCCCCGCGCCGAATGGCGCGCTGTAGGGCAAACAACTCTTCAGTAAAGCGACCTAGAATTTCCAATGTCGCGTCTTTGTTGTTCAGAAATACGTCGCGCCACATGGTCGGGTCACTCGCGGCAATCCGGGTAAAATCCCGAAAACCCGACGCCGAGTATTTGATCACTTCGCTTTCCGACACCCGTCGCAGGTCGTCCGCCACACCCACCATCGTATAGGCAATCAAGTGCGGCGTATGCGAGGTCACAGCCAGCACCAGATCATGGTGGTCGGCATCCATCTCTTCCACCATCGAGCCAAGGCCACGCCAGAACGCGGCAAGGTCATCCGCTGCTTTGCGGTCGGTGGTGTCATCGGTGATCAACAGGCACCAGCGGTTGTCAAATAGCTCGGCAAATCCCGATTCAGGCCCGGAATGTTCGGTCCCTGCCAATGGGTGCGCCGGGACGAAATGAATGTCATCACTAAGGTGCGGGGTCACATCGCTGATCACCTGCCGCTTGACGGACCCAACATCCGTCAGCGTCGCGCCGGGTTTCAGTGCCGGTGCCAAATCAGCCGCAACCGCGCCCATCACGCCAACCGGCACACAAAGAACAACAAGGTCCGCGTCTTTGACGGCGTCCTTCGCGGTGTCATAGACCTTATCGCATAGCCCAATCCGACGCGCCGTCTCGCGAGTTTCTTCTGACCGCGCATAGCCCGTGACCTCACCCGCCAATCCGGCGCGTTTGATGGCCCAGAACATCGACGAGGCAATCAGCCCCAAACCGATCAAAGCAACGCGGTCATAGATCTGGCTCATACCGCTAGCTCCTTAAAGCTTTTGACCGCATGGGCCACACGGCGACAGCCAGACTCATCCCCAACCGTGATCCGCAGGCAATTCGGCAGCCCATAGCCCGCCACCTTGCGCACAATGATCCCTTGCTTTTTCAAGAAGGCATCACAGGCGCTGGCCTCTGCCTCTGACGCGAACCGCGCCAGAATGAAATTCGCGCAGGAGGTATCAGAGGGCACGCCCAGCTCCATCAAAGCCTCAGCCAGCCAAGCCCGCAGACGCGCATTGTCCTTGCGACAGCGATCCACAAATTCAGTGTCACGCACTGCGGCCTCAGCCACCGCCAATTGCATGTTCGACAAGTTGAATGGCCCGCGCACACGGTTCAGGACATCAATGATCTCTTTGGGCGCATAGCCCCAGCCAACGCGCAACCCGCCCAGCCCGTAAATCTTGGAAAACGTACGGGTCATAATCACATTGTCGCGCGCATCGACCAGCCCCGCACCGCCGTCAAACCCCTCAACGAACTCGGTATAGGCCCCGTCATGCACCAACAGGCACCCCTCCGGCAGACCATCCGCCAGACGTGCGACTTCGTTGCCGCCCACCATAGTGCCGGTCGGATTTCCGGGGTTGGCGATAAAAACGATCTTGGTCTTGTCGGTGCAGGCCTTCAGGATGGCATCAACATCCACAACACGCTCCCGCTCCGGCACCACCACGGGAGTCGCCCCGCAGGCGTGCACGAGGATCGGATACATCGAAAACCCGTGTTCGGTATAGATGATCTCATCCCCTGGCCCGGCAAAACACTGTGCGATGAGGTGCAGCACCTCATCGGAGCCAACGCCACAGATGATCTGCTCTGCCTTGAGGTCATGCACCTCGGCAATGGCCGCGCGCAGATCCGCATGATCTGTTGACGGATACCGATGCATGTTCAGCCCGGACTTGCGATAGGCCTCTTTTGCGGCATCGCCCGCGCCATAGGGGTTTTCGTTTGACGACAGTTTCACAATGTCGCTCACGCCCTCGACGGTCGATTGCCCGCCCTCATAAAGCGCGATTTCCATAATACCCGGCTGAACTTGGATCTTGGTCATGTCGGTTCCTTCACTTCGCCCTCGTTCTACTGGGCTTGCTGACCGGTGAAAATGCCAATTCGTGCGCCGCCCCCCGAGACCCGCCGGGGTTGCGGCAAAGATATAACACCTGCCCAAGTTTTCCACTCGGCAGGCGCATGTCCGCCTGACTGTCCGGCCAGAGCGCAAATCTGTCCGACCCACGAAAGCCGACCCACAGATGCGCCCCTAAAGTCGATCAAAACGTTAGGGGCCTCATGGAACTTGATCACCGATACAACGCCGCCGCGCCAATCTGGAGTCAAATGCTGGAACAACACCGTTTCCCAGCCGCCTACCGGCACCTCGCCAGCTTTGCGCCAACGGACCGCGCCCTGCGTATGGTGGATGTCGGTGCGGGCAGCGGCGATTTCTCCACGGCCTATTGCGCCATGCGGCAACGCCCTGTCGATCACGTGCTGCTGGACCGCGCTGACAACATGCTGGCCGAAGCGCAAAGAGCCCATCCTCAGGCGCAGACAATCTGCGAAGACCTTGCAGCACATAGCCCTGCAAAACCCTACGACGTGACGCTTTGCGCCCATGTGATTGAACATTGCCCCGATCCCTTTGCAGCCATGTCCCACCTCGCGCGGATCACGGCACCAGGTGGGACGCTGTTGCTGGCCATCTCGAAACCGCATTTCTGTCAGGTCTTTATCTGGCTCAAATGGCGTCACCGCTGGTTCTCCACAGCTGACATCACCGCCATGGGCGCTTCGGCGGGGCTGACCCTGCGCGCTGTCGTCCCCTTTCCCACCGGCGTGCCCTCGCGCGTGTCGCAGGGATATGTCTTTGAAAAACCATAAGGATCACCATCATGCTTATCGCCCACGTCGAATTCCGCGTTCAGCCCGAAGACCGCGACGCAGCGCTGTCCCTGCTCTTGCAAGAGGCACAGAAGGTGCGCGCCATGGCAGGCAATCAAAAGTTTCAGGCCTTCCTCAACCCCGAACAGGCAGACACGCTGGAAATCGTACACGAATGGGACAACGAGGATGGCTTTGCGACCTATCTCGCCTCCGAAAACTTTGCCGCCATCGGAGCAGCCTTGGGGCCAAAGATGACGGCCCCGCCGGTCTCCAAACGATTTACGGCCACGCCTCTCGCGCAATAGCAGCAAGCCCGCTACAGTCATCCCATGACCCTGCCCCCGGCTTATGCCTTTGTGAAAGACTTTGACCCGGAACCCAGCAAAACGCTGGTGATGGATCGTCATTACCTGCTTTACGCGGCCAAGGGCGCGATGCGGCTTGAGGCCGAGGGCCGCGGCTGGACATTGCCCCCCGCCCGCGCCGCGCTGATCCATGCGGGACGAGAGATCACAGTGGCCATGCCCCAGCGCCTGTCGGCCTGTTCGGTGCTGTTTGACACGGGCTTTGTCGCCGCGCCCAAGGCCAGCCTCTCGGTCTTTGAAATGACCCCGCTGGCACGCGAATTGGTCTTGGCCTGCCGCACCTACGGCCCGGATGCGACGCTGGATGACTATGGCATGCAGCTTTTTCAGCTTCTGGCCGTGACCACATGGAAACTCGCGGAAACGCCTTCGCGCGCGGGGCTACCTTCGGGCAAAAGCGACGCTGTGCGCAAGGCCTTGGCCCTGACCGAAACCCAACTGGCGGGCGAGCCCAGCTTTGAGATGATCGCCACGCAGGTCGCCCTCAGCCCCCGCACCCTTGCGCGCCGTTTTTCTGAAGAACTCGGCATGACCTGGCGCCAAGCCCTCCGCCGCCTGCGCATGAACCACGCCATCGAAGCCCTCGCCGACCCGCAGCGCCAGATCACAGAGATCGCCTTTTCGGTGGGCTATAACTCGCTCTCAGCCTTCAACACCGCGTTCCGAGATTTCACCGGGCTGACCCCGACGGAATTCAGGGGGAGTTTTGGGGGATGAGGGGGGCCACAAAGTGCGGCTGGCCGATCATTTCTACTGGGTAAAGTTATATTTCAAGTTTTGAGGAACTAATGAAAAAATTTAGTTGCAGGTCATATCATTTGCGCGCGCATCGCGACCTACGGTCTTAAGGCGTTGAGAGCATTACTGCGTGAAACTACACCTGTGCGATTTTGAGAAATGCTCTATTTTGTTTTTTTGTATGAGGCTTCGTTTTGAATGACTGAGATATCTGGGCAATATGCATGGCCCACGTAGTTTCTGATATTGTTTCTACAAGTGGCCATTCGATTATCGCGTGAAATAACGAGTAGGCAGCCGCTCACATTTGCCAAAGCAAAGATATGAAGGTCGTCGCACTCAGGTGGTACGTCGCCAATTATTGTTTGAATCCTGTCGTTGAGTTGCTTCTCTGCATCATCAACTTTTTCTTGGCAAACGACAATGACTTGGTTCCTATCACGCAGGTTGTTCAAGAGTTCAGTTAGCTTTGTCTTGGCCTTTGCCTCCTCTAGCGCTTTAGTTCCTCCGATTACTAACTTGACTCGAGTATTAGAGAGTAAGTCTTTGAAAAAATAGGCCGGATAATTTGCGTGCTTGGGATCAATGTCCACGCAGGTGTCAAGAATATATTCGGGCATTAAAGCAACTCAAACTTTTCAATACTTTCTTTTACAAAAAAGCTCCTAAAGTTTTCTGGGGGATCTACAAACGAGCCGTTTTCATCAATCTCAATTTCATGGGCGCTGTTTTCACCTTGCGTCGTCTTGTCGAAATAGATCACTTGAGATCTTAAATCTCGGTCACCCTTTTTTAGAGCCATTCTGAAACGATCAATTATGAAATCGCTGTGAGTTTCAACAACTAGGGCGCTACCGTCTAGCGTCGCATTGTGGAACACATCACCTAGTGCAGCTTGGGCTTTTGGATGCAGATGTAACTCAGGCTGCTGAATCAAAAATGAGGTGCCTGATGGGTAGAATGAAATGTCGGTAATAATTGGGAGCACTTGACCAACGCCGAAACCCAATTCGTCCACATAGAAATATTTGTCTGCCTTTCGGACTTGGAGAACAAAGGGCTTATCTTTCACTTTGGTCTTAATAGTATTTACAACTATCTCATCGAAAAGACCGCTTACGCGACCAAATTCATTGATTGACTCCGCCAATTCAGGGTTACCAGTCAGTACGTCACGCAGCATAAATGGAGTATGCTCACCAGTACTGCTAAACTGGCTCTTAGATCCATGATGCAGTCTTCTTGTCTTAGCACGCATAGGCCCATGCGTCAGGCAACCGAGAGGGGGATAACTTACTGCTGTTACTCGCGGCTTTCCCTTCTCGTTGCGCACTGCAGCATTCAATGCCTCCAACCATATCCAATTGTCCGGCTGACTTTCCCATTCAACATCATGGTGCTGATTAAAGCGGTCCGATGAATTGTTGTGAATGTGCTCTATGGCGGATCCATTTTCGGCATGACTGGCGCTGGTGTCATACTTGAATGCATCGTAGCGGTACGAAATTCTATCCTTGCCTCGCTTGAGCCTTAAGACCGTACCGTCGTGCACGATTGTTACATTTGACACACGGAGTTCATCTCTAACAGCCTTGTACGTGATAAGTCGCGCACGAATTCTCAGGTCTTGGTCCGGCTTCGTCCTTTCTTTTATTAGAAACCCAATGGTTGTTTCTTTAGAACCACTAATTCGAGAGCAAACGTCAAAAACAGATTCGATCCCATCGACTGCATCCAAGATGTCAAGAAATAGCATGTGTTGGCGAGAATCAATTAGCTCGATCAATTGCAGAAAACTAGACTTGCCAGTGCTGTTCTCGCCTACCAAGAAATTACATGAGCGCAAGTTGTGCCAACCATTAGGCAGGCCCTTGAAATCTTTTGAGAAAAGTGCGTACTTCTCAAGCCGCCTGTTTACCATAATTGCTCTTCCTGCTCAAAATATAGCGTCTACGTGCTGACACTACACTTTATGCGGTAGTGGTTGCAACAAACCTTTGAATTGGATTTTGCTTGTTCTTTGTTGCCTTACCGACCGGTTTGAATCGCGCTCTTGTCTGATTTTCAGTCATAAACTCATTCTGCCGCGCTAACTTCTTCAACACGGCATGGCTATCTCTACCTTGTAGTAGACGGGTTCCCCGGGAAGATTTCTGAAGGGTAGTTAGGATAGTTAGTATGTGAAGCTTTGCTAACTTAGCACTTTACACCCGGCACTGCTCGAGTTGATCACAAGCGCACTACAGCGCGTCCAAAAAACAAAAAAAACCGCGCTGGTCTCCCAGCGCGGTTTCTCAAATTCTTTAAATGTCGGCGAAGATTAGTTCTTCGCGTAGAATTCAACAACCAGGTTTGGTTCCATGATGACAGGGTATGGCACGTCGGACAGGCCCGGAGTGCGCACGAAAGTCGCTGTCATTTTGGAGTGATCCGCGTCGATGTAGTCAGGCACATCGCGCTCTGCCAGTTGAACGGCTTCCAGCAGAACGGCCAGTTGCTTGGAACGATCACGCACCTCGATCACGTCGCCTTCTTTGACGCGGTAGGATGGGATGTTCACTTTCTTGCCGTTCACACGGACGTGACCGTGGTTCACGAACTGACGGGCTGCGAATACGGTTGGCACGAATTTCGCGCGGTAAACAACCGCGTCCAGACGGCGCTCCAGCAGACCGATCAGGTTTTCACCGGTGTCGCCTTTGACACGCTCGGCTTCACCGTAGATGCGGCGGAATTGCTTTTCGGTCAGGTCGCCGTAGTAGCCTTTGAGTTTCTGCTTTGCGCGCAGCTGCAGACCGAAGTCTGACATTTTGCCTTTGCGGCGCTGACCGTGCTGGCCTGGGCCATATTCGCGACGGTTCAGTGGGGACTTTGGACGGCCCCAGATGTTTTCGCCCATGCGGCGATCAATTTTGTACTTGGCAGACGTGCGTTTGGTCACGGCTGTTCTCCTTCATGTTAAGTGCTTCGCGACTTGATCCGAAAACCGGTTCCCACTTTTCGGGTCGCAAACGCAGGTTCGAAGGGCGTTGTCCTCTTTCCGGTTATTGCCGGAATGACAGGAATCCCCTTGCGGGGGCCACCAACACCAATGAAATGGCGCTTATAGAGGGGAATGTAGGGGAGTCAACGCGGAAACCGCTGCAGGTGCTCAAATCTCAGCCGCGTTTAAGCAGCCTCATATCGCAGGATCGCGGCCTCGGACGCCGTCAACTGCCGCCGCACGTGATCGCCGTAGATATAAGGGCGCTCAGCAAGGTCTGGATTGAGCGCCAAAAGCCGCGCGCGATCGGTATCATCCAGCGCTGACATGGCGGCGTCTGCCGGATGGAAGCTTTCGGTCTCCACGCCATTGGCAAAGATGATCTCATGCCGGGGCAGCATCAGGTGCATATAGGTCACCTCGCGCACACGAAAATCCTGCAACACCGTGCGTCCGTTTTCCAGTTGCCGTGCCGACACCAGAACTTCGGGCGTGTTAAACAGCGCCCGCGCGACTTCCCCCCGCACCAAAATGCGGTGCTCGGGCGATACGACAAGTTCGGTCTGGGGATAATCTGGCCCCAAGGCCCCTGCCCGAATGCGGATCGGGCGCAGTTTCGGCATCGCAAAGAGCCGCGCGCCAGTCATTTTGCGCGCGCCCAGCCACTCTATGGGCTGCGGGCCGCTGTCCTTTGTGGTGACCAGATCACCCTCTTGCAGCGCATCAATCGGCACCGGACCGCCAGGTGTCTCAATCAATGTGCCGGGGGTGAAACAAATCACCCGCGCCGCCAGCGGATCCTGAGGGTCAGCCGCGGCTTTGTCCAAGGCATGATGAATCACCCAAAGCTCTGCGTTCTTGGGCGGGATTTGGTCGACAAACATCAACAGCGACGTGCCGTTTTCAACCGGAATGACAGTGACAGTATAGCTTTGCTGCCCATCGGAGACGACAAAGGTGCTGTCCTGCAGAGGTTCTTCGACCTCGATCTCATCAACGGCATTGGTCCCGCTCATGGCCGCGCCAACAAGCTTGCGCACCATGCGGGCCGCCTTGCGCCGCAAGATCAGTTCGTTTTCGCCACGCTCTAGTCGCAACAGTTCGGTTGGGCCATCGACCCGCACCGCGTCTCCATGCCATGACCACACCGCGCCTTTTTGTATAGCGCTTATGGGTGCAGCCCCAAGACCGTCTACTTCAGTTTGCGACCAGGAGATGACGAACGTGCCCAGAAAGCCCGTTCCCATTTGCCTGTGTCCTGCCTCATATTCTTATTAGCAGCCAACGTAGCAAAAGTGATTCGCTCTGGGAAGCCCCTATCGAATCTCGGATTGATACCAGTGGCTTAAAAGCCAGAAGTCATGTGGGCAGAACCGGCGCTCCGGGTCAGAACCGCAGCTTGATGCGCACGGCCCCAACCACTTGCCCTTCGCCTTGTTCGGCAAACTCCGGGCTCAGCCACGTTGCGCCATAATAGACGCTGGCCTTCTCTCCCTGCCAATTCAGCCCCAACCGATAGCGTTCTCGGGTTTCTTCCAAAGTCACGGTGGAGGCCGGCAGGTAGATGCTGCTGTCCACGTGGGCGATATCTGCCCCAGCGATCAGCGACCAACCGGGCCGGTTGTTGCGGATGGTCTGGTAGCGTTGGCCCGACACAGGATCGCGCACCAGCATTTCATCCTGCCCAAATTGTCCAATCACAAGGTCAAACCCCGTGCGTATCAGCGTTTCATCCCCAACGCGCGCCTCCACAAAGGGGCGCAGCGCAGCATTGCCGCCAAGGTCAAAGGTATACCCCACTTCAGCCACGCCGGTCAGCACGACCTTGTCACCAATCTGGTTGTCAAAAACAGCGTCGGCAGGGTCTCGCAGACCAATCAGATCGTGGAACCCCGATTGCAAATCAGCAAGTCCGGTGCTTGGCCCGACCAAGGTCACGTCGGCCCCTAAGGAAAATTCAACGCCTTGCTGCTGCCAATGCGTATGCGCCCCGATGGACAGCGCCCCGGCATAGCGCCGGTCGTCTGCGTCAAAGACTTGCAAATTATCTGGCGCAATCACCTGCCCCAAGATGCGCAACTCAATCACATCGCCAAAGGCATCTGGCTGATTACTCTGCCCAACCTGCCCAAAGACGTGACTGCCCACAATCGACCCCGAACGCCAGCGATCCTGCCCATCCCCAAGGAAGTCATTCACAACCAAACGGCCATAGCCAATTTGCTCTGCGGTTGCCGTGGTCGGCTGCCCGGCGATCATAACGCCGCAGCAAAGGGCCATAACGCCCGCGAAATTCGTTTTCATCTAGAACCTGTATTGCGTGCTCGGGATTCTGTTTAGAGCAGAGACTACTTGCTTTCCGCGGAGGTGAAACCATCTCGGACAGGAAATGTCGTAACGTGACCATCGGGTGACAGTTTGGGTCACCACAGCCGCCGCGCCTAAAACAGTCCCGCTTCCTTCGCGATCATCGCGGCATGGGTTCGGTTCTTGGCGTCAAGTTTGCGGCAGAGCGTGCGCACATGCAGCTTGATCGTGACTTCTTGCAAGTTCAATTCGCGGGCGATTTCTTTATTGGCCAGCCCACGACATAGCCCGTTCAAGACCTCGGCCTCTCGGCGGCTTAGCTGCTGGGCGAGAGGATTGTCATCCACCTGACCGGCCAAGTGCGAAACGGGCACATAGGTTTCCCCCGCTGCCATGAAACGCACGGCATTCACCAAGCTTTGCGCGGTCATGGTTTTTGGCAGATAGCCAATTGCCCCCTGTTCAATCGCATCCTGCGCCACATTGGGCGGCGCATTCCCGGACAGGATCGCAACGCCTTTGGCAACCCCGGCGTCGATGGCCTGTTCAAGCCCCGTCAGCCCCAGCATGCCGGGCATGTTGTAGTCTAGAAGCAACAGATCAAATGGCCCTTCAGCCTGACCAATATCCAGCGCCTCCTGAAGGGTGCTGGCGAGGTGCACATCTTTCTCACCCGCGTTCTTCAGGTAGGCCGCAAGCGTATCGCGCACCAACCCGTGGTCATCTGCAATCAATATCCGCATCTCTAAACCGCTTATCCTTAAATGCGATCGGTTGAAGCCGACTGTCTCCATCGCAACTCAGTTTCAAACTAAACTGCTGTTCGATTTCGATTTTCCCAAAGAGCCTCTAAATCTAAAGTTGAGTATATCGTGCAAAGGAGACAGATTTCCACAGAAAAGCAATACTCCCCTAGTCTTTCGCATAGGTGCTTTTTACAAAGAAACATGCTCAAAGTTGTTCGGGGCGCGCATTAAACACGTTTGATTAGAAAAAATGGTTCCTAGAATGAACTTACACAAAGCACTGATGGCCTTTGGCCTGCTTCTTTTGCCACTTTCCACTATGGCCAATGGGCTTGATACCCCGGCAGGCCCCATAATCCTAACCGTGAGCGGAGAGATTTCGGTCACAAACACAGATGATAAAGCTGCCTTTGACCGTAGGCTTCTCGCACAACTGCCACCGACCACAATTGAAACCTCCACCATCTGGACGGAGGGGGTGCAGACGTTTACCGGCGTCTCGCTCCACGCCTTGCTGGACGAACTTGATGCCCACGGCCAAGAGATTCGCGCCCATGCCGTGAATGACTATATGGTGACGATTCCCATTGAAGACGCCAAAGAAGGCGGCGCGATTGTCGCTTATTTGCGCAATGGCGAGATTATGTCACTTCGCGACAAAGGGCCCTTGTGGATTGTCTATCCATTTGACTCTGATCAAGACTTTCGAACCGAAACCATCTATGCTCGCAGCATCTGGCAATTGGATCGCCTTGAGGTTGTGAAGTAGTCTCTGGGCACCGCAAGGTGAGGCCAAGAGGGTATGCGTTTTTCGGATGGGTTCAGAACAGCCGCATTTATTTTGCTGCTGTTATTGGCGCTGCTGCAGATTGGCTCAATGCTGGCCAACATCCTACGGCAGATCGACACGCTGTCTGACGCCAGGGCGGACAACCAAATCTGGACGCTGGCACAAGCCGAGGTCGACTATCGCCGACTGACAACGGTTCTATACAGCGCTGACGCTGTTGATGATCTGACAGAGGTCCGCAACCGCTTCGATATCTTTTACAGCCGCATTCAAACCCTGCAAGAAAGTGACCGCTACACGTCTTTCCTGTCGCGCGACGGCTTTCGCGAGCAATTCGAAGCGATCCGCAGCTATCTGGATGCTGCCCTGCCCTATATTGATGGCAGCGACACAGAGCTGTTCCGTGATCTTCCGATGCTTGCCAGCTTCACCCGCGATGTCGAAGATCAGGTCCGGCAGTTGGCTCTGACGGGGTTGAACGACGCGGCGATCCAAACGCAGTCGATCCGCGATGAGACCCGCACACTGTTGCGCCAACTTGCCAGCGCGACCATGCTCTTGATCATCGGCTTGCTGATGGTCCTCTTTGTGACGCGAATTTACTATCGCGAGACGCGGGAAGCGTCCAAGGCGATCCGCATTTCCCGCGCACGCATCGCCACGATGATTGAAACGGCTCTCGATGGTATTCTGGTGACCGACCCAGACGGTTTTCTGCTAGAAAGCAACCGGGCCGCGCAGACCATGTTTGGGCTGGAAGATGCCGTCGACGACCTTCTGCATCTGAGCGGCTTGATCCGCAATCCCGAGGGGCCCGAGTCTTACAACAACCCTGCGGCTTCCGGGCTGGTTGGACAAGGTCGGAAACTGGCGACCGGTTTGCGTCTGGATGGCACAGAGTTCGCAGCAGAGGTCTCATTAATGCAGACCACCACCGAAGCACAGGATGACATTTTTGTCGCCTATGTGCGCGATATCACCGCGCGCCTGAAAGCCGAGGCCGACTTGCTGCAAGCCCGTGATCAAGCCGAAGAAGGCGAACGCACCAAGGCCAATCTCTTGGCGGTCATGAGCCACGAAATCCGCACCCCCCTGAACGGCGTGATCGGTGCTGCCGACCTTCTAGAGGCCACACCGCTGACCGATAAACAGGCAAGCTACGTCGCCGCCATGCGCACCTCTGGCGACGTCTTGATGCGCCACATCAATGACGTTTTGGAAATGTCACGGCTGGATGCAGGATCTGAGTTGCGCGAGCCCCAACCCCTGAACCTACGCAAGATCGTGACAGATACTGTCGATAGCCAACGTGCCGTGGCATCGCGCCTGAATACTACGCTCAAGGTCCAAGTGGCCGAGGATGTACCGCATCTGGTCGCAGGCGAGTTGCAGGGACTGCAACAATGTCTGCTGAACCTGATCAGCAACGCAATCAAATTTGCCCCGAGCGGGCAGGTTTCGGCTGAGGTGGACCTGTTTGGCAAAGACGACCTGATCGAGTTCCGCGTCTCAGACGACGGCATGGGCATCCCGGAAGATGAACTGCCAAAGGTGTTTGACGACTTCTTTGCAGGGGATGCCAGCTTCGCCCGGCAAAGACAGGGCACCGGTCTTGGCCTTGGCATCACCCAACGCATTGTGCGTGCGATGGGCGGGGAAATCGGGGCCGAAAGTATCCTTGGCGAAGGCAGCCTGTTTTGGTTCCGCGTTCCACTGCCCGAGGTCAGCACATCACAGAAAGAGATGCCCCTGCGCCCCTTGCCCGCCGATCATATGCAGTCGTTCAATATACTGCTTGTCGAAGACAATGAAATCAATCGCATGATCACCGGCGACATGCTGCGCAATGCTGGCCATCAAGTGACCGAAGCGACGGACGGCGCACAGGGCGTTGCCACTGCCGAGGCCAAAAAATTCGACCTAATTTTGATGGACATTAGCATGCCCGGCATGGATGGGATCACCGCCGCGCGCACCATTCGCGACGGCAAAGGCGCATCCCAAGAGTCGGTGATCATTGCTCTGACCGCGCAGGTGCTGCCCCCCGATGCAGATGAGATCACCCAAGCCGGCATTCAGGATGTGCTGCACAAACCGGTCAGCTCGCAGGCATTGATTGCGGCCATCACAGGCGCTGTGCAACGCGCCGATTCAACGACGCAAGAACCAGAAGCGCGCCCAGCTGGTCGGCTTGATCCTGCTGTTTTGAAAGATGTCGTCGACAATATCGGCCTGTCCGATCTGCGCCAACACCATCAGGAATTCGCACGCGACATTGCGCCTCTGCTTGAAAGCCTCACATCGCCATCCACTTTGACAGAAAACGACCGCAGCTTGGCGCACAAACTCTCTGGCGCGGCGGCGGTCCTTGGCATGTGCCAAATGCACGAAGCGCTCGCGCGTTTGGAAAACACCCTGTCAGACCCAAACTCCGCCATGGACGCAGCCCTCGCGCATGAGATTGCAGACATCTGGCAGGACACTGAAACCGAGTTTTTGACATTTCTTTCTGACTCCGTGCCAAAGACCCCTTGACCCTCCAGTGACTGGAACCTTTATGTAGACGAGGCACTCGGAAGGAAATGAACGATGGCCACGGATACACTGACCCTAGAAATCGAAGGTATGACCTGCGCAGGCTGTGCCTCGCGCGTTGAAAAAGCTTTGGCGAAAGTTCCCGGAACGGACAGCGCCTATGTCAACTTTGCGATCGGCAAAGCCTATTTGACCGGGGCCACGATCCCCGAGGCAGATGCCATTTCCGCCGTCAAATCGGCAGGCTATTCCGCCCATCTGCCAGATAAGTCCGGTTCACAAACAGTCCAACAGAAACCGGCCCATGCCGCCCGCAATCGCGCCCTATTGGCCATCGCGTTGGCGCTGCCGGTATTTTTGATGGAAATGGGCGGGCATTTGGTGCCTGCCTTCCACCACTGGCAGGTGATGACCTTTGGGCAGATGCCAGTCTGGGCGGTGCAATTTATCCTGACAACGCTGGTGCTTTTCGGCCCCGGCATTCGGTTTTTCCGCACGGGTCTGCCGCTGCTGTTCAAAGGCCAGCCGAATATGGACACGCTCGTTGCGCTTGGCAGCCTTGCCGCTTGGGCCTATTCGAGCCTCGTTCTATTCATGCCTGCATTGTTCCCGGAAGGCGCGCGCAACGTCTATTTCGAGGCCGCCGCCGTCATCGTTGCCCTTATTCTTCTGGGCCGCTGGCTCGAAGATCGCGCCCGCGCGCAGGCGGGATCCGCGATTGAGTTGCTGCTGGGCCAAATGCCAGACACGGCCACGATCCTTCAGAAAGGTGAACAGCGCGAGGTCCCGGTTGCAGCTTTGGCTGTTGGTGACATTGTGATCCTGAAACCTGGCGAACGCGCGCCAGTGGACGGAGAGATTGTTGAGGGCAGTTCTGACATCGATGAATCCATGCTGACCGGCGAACCCCTGCCGGTGGCCAAAACCATCGGTGATCGCGTGTCAGGCGGCACCACCAACGGCTCCGGCGCGCTGAACATCCGCGCAACAGACATTGGGGAAAACACCCTGCTAGCCCGCATCGTCAATACAGTGGAACAGGCACAGGCCACACGCCTGCCAATCCAATCCATGGCGGATCGGGTTGTCTCGATCTTTGTGCCGATCGTGATTGCCATTGCGCTTGCGACCTTCGCCGCATGGTATGTCCTCGGCCCAGAACCCACGCTGACCCACGCCTTGATCGCGGCGGTATCGGTTCTGATCATTGCCTGCCCCTGTGCCATGGGGTTGGCCACACCCACCTCGATCATGGTCGGCAGCGGGCGCGGCGCAGAACTTGGTGTTTTGTTTGCACGCGGTGATGCTCTGCAACGCCTCGCCGAAGTTGACGTGGTTGCCTTTGACAAGACCGGCACTTTGACCCTTGGCAAACCCGAAATCGCTAACATTGCGACCCACCCCGACACAACTCGGGAAAACGTCCTGCAATTGGCCGCTGCCGTCGAAAGCGGCTCGGAACATCCGATTGCCAAAGCCTTTCTGCGGGGAGCAGAGGGGTTGACCTTGCCTAAGGCCACAAATGTCAAAGCGCAAGTCGGACACGGGCTGAGCGCAGAGGTTGACGGCAAAACGGTCTACCTCGGCTCCATCGGCTTTGCCGAAGACCTCAAGCTGGATCTTGCGCCCTTTGCGGACGCACTTAATACGGCGGCTGAAAAAGGCCAGACGCCGGTCTTTCTTGCCGTCGAAGACGCGGTTCAAGCGGTCTTTGCCCTTGCAGATCAGATCAAACCAGAGGCCAAAGCCATGATCCGTACCCTTCAAGACAATGGCGTGCGCACGGCCTTGATCTCTGGTGACAGAGACGAAGCAGCCCGCCATATTGCCACGCAACTCGGCATCGACGAAGCCTTTGGCCGTGTCCTACCGGCAGAGAAGTCTGCAAAGATCAAAGTCTTGCAAGACAAGTTCGGCACCGTCGCCTTCCTTGGCGATGGTATGAACGACGCCCCGGCCTTGGCGCAGGCGGACGTTGGGATCGCCATGGGTGACGGGACTGACATTGCCATTGAAAGTGCCGATGTGGTGTTGATGTCGGGCGACTTGTCTTTGTTGCTAAAAGCACGCGCGCTGTCCAAGGCAACGCTCAAAAATATCCGCGAAAACCTCTTTTGGGCCTTTGGCTACAACGTTCTGCTGATCCCGGTGGCCGCAGGGCTGTTCTATCCTTGGCTCGGCTGGCAGCTGTCACCGATGTTGGGCGCAGGAGCGATGGCGCTAAGTTCGATCTTTGTGGTGATGAACGCCCTGCGGCTGCGTGGCTTTGGCACCTCACAGTCCCAACAAGGAGCAAGCGCATGAACATCGGTGACATTTCCAAGGCCTCTGGCCTGCCGACAAAGACCATCCGCTATTACGAGGATATCGCCCTTGTCACCCCGAAACGCGGCGACAACGGCTACCGCAGCTTTTCCGAAACGGACCTGCGCCGCCTGCAATTCCTCGCCCGCGCACGCGCGCTGGGGTTCAGCATCGATGAATGCCGCAGGTTACTTGCGCTATATGACGACGCAGAGCGCAGCAGCGCCGAGGTCAAAGCGCTGGCACTGGAGCACCTCGCAGATATCG
Source organism: Cognatishimia maritima (assembly GCF_900129685.1). Taxonomy (GTDB): domain Bacteria; phylum Pseudomonadota; class Alphaproteobacteria; order Rhodobacterales; family Rhodobacteraceae; genus Cognatishimia; species Cognatishimia maritima. Next base: position 943,263 of record NZ_FQWM01000001.1, read on the forward strand.
AACGCAAGATGGCCGACCTGCAAGGAATGCACGACACCCTCAGCACCCTGATCAAAGGGTGCGCAGGGGATCACCGCCCCGATTGCCCGATCCTTGAAGACCTCGCTGGCGAAATGACCTGATCCAGCCGGGCTGGTCATTTAGGTGCAATGCACTATCTCGATCATTGGCGGCTGAAAGCCCGAAAATGAGAACAAGAGGCACAAATGGGCAAGCATCTTCATTGGTTTCGCAAAGACCTGCGGCTGGCGGACAACCCGGCGCTGAGCCGCGCGGCCAAGGGGGACGTGCTGCCTGTTTACCTGTTTGACCCATCGGAACTGGCGGCAATGGGCGCGGCCAGCAAAGTCTGGCTTTTTCATAGCCTGCACGCGCTCAACCAATCGCTTGACGGGCAGTTGCGCCTCCTTTCAGGCCCGTCGCAAACAGCCTTGCCCGAATTCGTTGCCCAGAACGAAATCACCACGGTCACATGGACCCGCCGCTATGACCCGGCAGGCATTGAAATGGATCAAGCGCTAAAGGCGACGCTGCAAGGCAATGGCGTTGAGGTCCATAGCCTAAACGGTTCCCTGCTGTGGGAGCCTTGGGACGCCAAGAAACCTGACGGCACCCCCTACCGCGTCTTCACTCCGTTTTATAAACGCGGCTGCCAAGCTGCCGCCCCGCCGCGCGCACCTTTGCCCGCGCCCAAACTGGATTTGGTGAAAAAGCCCCACGACGACCTCGCACTGCTGGATCAACTCCTGCCAGATCGCGACTGGCACGTTGACATGATGGATGGCTGGAATCCTGGCGAAGCCGGTGCAAGGATTGCGCTAGAAGCGTTTATTGATGGGCCGCTCGATGGTTACAAATCAGACCGCGACGTGCCCGCGGCGAACGCCACTTCGCGCCTTTCTCCGCATCTGCATTTTGGGGAAATCTCTCCGAACCAGATCTGGCACGCGATAGCAAAGCAACCCACCACCCACGACACCGCGCATTTCAAATCAGAACTGGCGTGGCGCGAGTTTTCCTATCACCTGCTCTACCGCCACCCGGACCTTGACCACAAAAACCTGAACGACAAATTTGATGCCTTCCCATGGCGCGACGATGACGCAGCGCTCCAACGCTGGCAGCGCGGCCAGACCGGCATTCCGATTGTCGATGCGGGCATGCGAGAGCTGTGGCAAACGGGCTATATGCACAACCGCGTGCGCATGATCGTCGCGTCTTTCCTGATCAAGAACCTGTTGATCCACTGGCGCGAGGGCCTCGCATGGTTCCACGACACACTGGTAGATGCCGACCCCGCCAATAACGCCGCCAGTTGGCAATGGGTCGCCGGATCAGGGGCCGACGCCGCGCCCTATTTCCGCATTTTCAACCCGGTCACACAGGCACGCAAGTTTGATGCAGAGGCCACCTATATCACAACCTACGTGCCAGAACTTGCGGCGCTGCCGGTGAAACACCGGCATGCCCCATGGGAGGCCCCGGCCGAGATCCGAAAGGCGCTCCAGGGCTATCCAGAGCCGCTTGTGGACCTCAAAGATTCGCGCGCCCGCGCCCTCGCGGCCTTCTCATCCCTGCCCTAGGCCATGTTATCGCAAACGGTGTCGCCACCGTTATCGCCAACGGTCCCATACACCCCGCCGTTATCGCTAACACATTGACGAAAAAGGTGTTTTTTCTTTTTCTTGTGACAATTGAGGTCTATACCGCCCCCAAACCGGAATGATCGAGCGAGGACACTCAGATGACCGTCACAGTTGGTATCAATGGCTTTGGCCGTATCGGACGCTGCACATTGATGCACATTGCCGAAGCGGCGCGCGAGGATGTGAAAGTGGTGAAGGTCAACGCGACCGGCCCCATTGAAACCTCAGCCCACCTGATCCGCTATGACTCTGTCCACGGTCGTTTCGCCAATGACGTTGTCGTTCAAAATGGCACCATGGATGTCGGCCAAGGCCCGATGCGGATGTTCTCGACCTACGATATGGATGACCTGGACTGGACCGGTGTCGACATCGTTCTGGAATGCACCGGCAAGTTCAACGATGGCCAAAAGGCGGCCAAACACCTCGAACGCGGCGCAAAGAAAGTCCTGATCTCTGCCCCAGCGAAAAACGTGCAGAAAACCGTGGTCTTCGGCGTCAACGACAATCTGCTGACCGCCAATGACAATATGATCTCTAACGGCTCCTGCACCACCAATTGCTTGGCCCCGCTGGCCAAAGTCCTGCACGAGGCGATTGGCATCGAAAACGGTCTGATGACCACGATCCACAGCTACACCGGCGACCAGCCGACGCTCGACCGTCGCCACGCCGACCTCTACCGTGCCCGCTCTGCCGCCATGGCGATGATCCCGACCTCCACCGGGGCGGCCAAGGCGCTTGGTGAAGTGCTGCCTGAACTTAAAGGCAAACTCGACGGCACCTCGATGCGCGTCCCGACACCAAACGTTTCTGCCGTGGACCTGACCTTCGTGGCCTCCAAAGACGTCACGGTCGAGGATGTGAACGAAGTGGTGCGCGAAGCTGCGGCGACCCATATGAAAGGCGTCTTGGGCTATGACCCAGAAGCCAAAGTGTCCATCGACTTCAACCACACCACCGAAAGCTCTATTTTTGCGCCCGACCAAACCAAGGTTGTTGGCGGCCGCACCGTGCGCGTTTTGGCATGGTATGACAACGAATGGGGCTTCTCTGCCCGTATGGCAGATGTCGCGGCCAAGATGGGGCAACTGATCTAACAGCGGCCCACCGCCCACTATCTTATGTATAGTTGCGCCCTTCCGGGTCCCTCTGGCATAGTCTTGCCATCGGGCAAGAAGGGCACAACCAATGACAAACTCACTCGCGATTAGTCTCGCGGCCTCGCTGATTGCAGCAGTTGGGGCAGATCAGGTTTGGCTAGACGGCGACGGCGCACTGATGACAGCGCGCAAATTCGCCGAGATGGTCGAATACGTAGCGTTCTGGCGCTAGACACTTATCAAGCTACACCGCCGTCATCGACACCTTAACCGCGACCCCGCCGGTCAATGGCTCTTGCCAGTTAAGCCGGATTTGATCGCCATTGCTCCCCTGTTGCAAATCCACATAAGGCACCGCCCAGCGCGTCTGATTGGCAGATGTGCGCAAACGATCCGTTGTCACAACCGACTGCACCGACCGCGCCTGCCCGCCAAAGGGCAACTGCCCGCCGGTTTGCACGGTCCAACTGCTCGCCGCTGAATTCTGATCGTGGGTGACCATCAGCGGATTGTAGATCGGCGTCGTAATCTGATGGAAGGTATTGCCGTCCACTAGGATGTTCTTGCCCTTGGACATATCCAGCGACGCAAAGCTTTCATCCACCCGGTCCACCCGATCAATCGCGCCATCGACGCTGCGGAACTTGTTGCCGGTCACACTCAGCCCGCCAATGAAATGTCCGGCACCATAGGGTTTGACCACCAAATAGCCAAACCAAGACGCCACATCACCTGACAGGAATACATTGTTGTCGATGCTTAGGGCTGCGAAGGAAAAGCCACTGCTAAAGTCAGGGGTCGCATCCCGCTCGTTTGTCCATTCGATCGAACAATTATCGACATAGTTGTCGGCAATCGTGGTCGAGCAATAACCCGAACAGACAACAATCCCCGCCGTCCGCACGCCATCTGGTTCGGAATCTCCTTGGAAAAAATGGTTGCCAATCACCATATTATTGGACCCGCCCAAAACCGCGAAATGCCGAAACTGCGTCGCGCGGTTGTTGCGCAGTTTCACGTCGTTGGCGTTGGTGTTCAGCACAATGGTGCTACGATCCTGCGCCCGTTCATCTGCTTCGTCTGTCAGGAACTGGCAGCGGTCAATCAACATGCCCTGACAGCCCTCTCCATGGCTTGTGATCCCCCGGTCCTTGGGCCGCGTGATCCAGCTGTCGCGCACATGAAAGATCACCCCGGCGGGCGGCAAAAGGATGCCACTTGCCTTGCTGTTACACAGCAATTCCACATGTGACAGAGAGAACCGCTGCAGCTTGCTGAAGCCCGAGAAATCCATGATGTATTTGAAACGCGTGAATGTGTAAGTCTGCGTGCCGACGGCGTCATAAAGCGGCGCACTCAACTCGATCTCTTGCGTCGCGTTGTTCTTGGACTTCACATAGACCTCACGCCCAACGCCATTGCCCGTCACCAAAGACCCAACCTGCACATTGGCCACATTGGTTACATTGGTCAGGACGCGCGCATTCGACGTCGAATAGGTCCCGCTGGAGGTGGCAACATCATCCTCCCAAGCGCTGTCGCCCGACACGTAAAACTGCGCATTGATGATATTGCGCCGCTGGGCATAACTGTCCCGATTGGGCACCAGCGCCTGCATATCCATCGGCTCTGTGATGGTAATCTTGCGCCCACCGCAATCCAGCGACTCGTGTTCGGCGCTATTGAGCAATGACTGAAACGCCTTTTCAAAGGCAAGTTGTTCATTGCCAAAAGCATCAATATAGGCGGGCAGATCGAAGTTCTTGGTCAGGCTAAAGATTGCCTCGCGCGGCATGGTCACGGTGCCCTCAAAACGGACGCGCTCGGTGAACACCATCCCCCCTGACAAAAGGTATGTCCCAGCCGAGACCAGCACCGTGCGCCCGTTCGCAGCCGCATTAGCCGCCTCAAAGGCGGCGGTATCATCGGTCGTGCCGTCGCCAACAGCCCCGTAATCACGCACATCAACCATCGCCATCATGTCGCGATGAAAGGCCGAAGTCAGATCGACCACCTCAATATCGTCAATCCGCACGACACCCCCGGTCGCACCAGTCAGATCAAGCCCGATATGAGCGTAAATCGGCGTGGTCCCCCAGGCCATATCAACCCCACCCCGATTGCCAGACCCGATAATGGCCGTGACCTCGACAACCTCTCCGTATGAAGTCAGTGCAACAGTCGGCCCCACCTCGACCAAACCGGGCACATGGCTTTCGGTCCCATCCCCGGCCCAAGCAGCAATGCGCACATTGGGCAGCGCGCCACTCATGGCTTTGACCCGCGCCTTGATTTGCAGATAACACCCCGGTTGCAACGGCGTTTGCCCCATGTAACGCAAGCGCTGCGTGGCTTGGTTTTTCAACAGCTCCAAACAACCCGCAAAATCTGCATCCGCCGGCACATAGGCCGCATTCACCGCCCCATCGTAGGTCTCTGATCCGGGTGTCCCGTCCTCGCTTGACCAGACATTCAGCCCTGCCGAAAACGCAGGCGGCATCAATAGCAAACCCTCAGTGATAGCCTTGTTCATCCAATTCCCTTTCCTGATCCAGCGATAAGCGACAAGCGGCGGCGTGGATCAGGGTAGGCAAAAAGGGATTAAGCGCGGGTCATCTATGCGTTCGGTGACGGTTCAATGGGGTTAGGCAGCGGGCCCCAGCGGCACCATCCAAACACCATTGATGCGCCATTCTCCATCGATCTGGACAAGCTGGTATTCCAGCAAATGAGAGGCCCCGGACTGGTCGAGAAACAGCACCTGCTGACGGTAGCCGATTTCATCCTGCCGGGTCTGAAAATACCGGACCTCTTTTGGTTCAACCACCATGGGATAGCCCCTACGCACCATGGCCTCAAACCGATCTTCGTCTCCAAAAATCCTTTGGATCGAGGGGCTTGCGTAGGAAAACGCTTTCGCGAAATCATCCTCAGAAAAGGCTGAAATCTGCGCATCAATTGTGGCTTGGATGTCATCACCCTGCGCGTAGGCAACGCTCCCCAGCACCACTAAGACAACCGCAAACAATTTCCGCATCTTCAGCCCTCCATTCCGAACAACTAGCGCGATTTTTACCAAAGGCCAGAGGCCGTTCTATCCGCAGCAAGACCGCGCCGTTGCATTGCCTTTGCAGCAATCCTCCAAAAGGTAGCGCGCCAAACCACCCATCGCTTCAAACCGCACCGCATAGCGCACGCTTCGGGACTGCTTTGTCGACGTGACCAGTCCCGCGTCCGCCAAGGCCGAAAGGTGAAACGAGGCGCGCGACGGCGTCGCCCCCAACCTTTCGGCAATCTCCCCCGCACTCAAGCCGTCAGGCCCTGCTTCCACCAAGGCTTTGACAACGCGCAAGCGGCTTTCGTTGGACAGCGCCGCAAAGGCGGTCAGGGCAGATGTCTCATCCATATTTCAAAATCTCTTGAAACGTTAGCTTTCCCATGCAATATATTTCAAGAATCATTGAAATGAAAGCTCTAAACAGAAAGAGGACCCATGCACCTAAATGATCTTGCCGATTTTCTGGCCGAACAGCCTGCCGACTTTCCGGTTGTCTATCACACCGCTGATGCGACCATCGGCGCGGGCTATCACCTGACCGAACTGAAATCAGCGCCCGTCACCAGCATTGATTGCGGTGGCAATGTCGCGCGATTTTCCGAAGTCACGATGCAACTGCTGGATGGGCGCGACGGCGCTTACATGAAGGCGGGCAAACTGCTTGGGATATTGCGGCACAGCCTAAAGGAAATCCCCGCCCTAAACGACGCAGAGGCGCGCGTGGAATTTTCTCATTCTAACAATGGATTAGAACTATTCGCCCTTGGGGAGCCAAAAGTGGACCGGAAAGTAGTGACGCTGCCGCTGATCGCGCTGGGCGCACAGTGTAAACCTGCTGTGGCGGCACGAAGCCGGTCAGTCTCACCCGCCCAAAGCGGCTGCTGCGGCGCAGCCTCAGGCTCAGGCGGGGGCTGTTGCTAATGAAAAGCCCGGGCAAAACCCGGGCTTTCTCATAAATGCAGACTTAATCCTTAGCTGGCGAATTCCCCAGCCAAGGCGCTGTTGATCAGGTTGATGGTCTCTTGCACGCCGTAAAGCGCAATGAAACCGCCAAACCGTGGCCCCTGAGAGGCACCCAGAAGAACCTCATAAATCGTCGAGAACCACGCCCGCAGCGGTTCAAATCCGTGGATCTTACCAATGGCAAAAACCACAGATTGCAGGAACTCATCGCTGGCAAAATCCGCCACGGGCAGCGGATCATCATTGCCAACAATCTTGTTTTTCTCTGCAATCGCCGCCAATGCCGCGTCTTCAGAGGCCAAGGCCGCTGCCAAGGCCTGCAGTGCCGCGCGTTCCTGATCGGTTGGCGCGCGGTAGGTCTTGGTGGGCTTCACAAAGTCATGGAAATAACGCACGGCAAACCCAGCTGCCGCATCCATCGCGGGGTGTGTTTCCGCCGTCGCCTCCGGGGCGTATTTGTTGATAAAGCCCCACATTGTATCTTTGTCTTCGGCAGAGGACACGCTGGCAAGGTTCAACAGCATCGAGAACGGCACCACCATGTCTGACGCAGGCACGTCCTGCCCGTGGATATGATAAACCGGGTTGTTCAACTGCCCCTTCAGGTCTTGGCCCGGATAGGCACGCAGCTGCTGGTGATATTCATCAACTGCCTTCGGGATCACATCAAAAAACAGCCGCTTCGCGGTCTTTGGCTTTTGATACATAAAATATTGCAGGCTTTCCGGCGCAGCATAGGTCAGCCATTCCTCCATCGACAGGCCATTGCCTTTCGATTTAGAAATTTTCTGCCCCTGTTCGTCGTTGAACAATTCATAAGACAGGCTTTCCGGTGGGCGTTGCCCCAAAGCGCGGCAGATTTTGCTGGATTGCGTGACAGAGTCGATCAGGTCTTTGCCCGACATCTCATAATCCACGCCCAGCGCGGCCCAGCGCATCGCCCAGTCAGGCTTCCACTGCATCTTAACGTTGCCGCCGGTGACCGGAATTTCGATTTTCTCGCCATCCGGTTCCTGATAGACAATCGTGCCTTTCGCAACATTGCGTTCTAGAGTCGGCACCTGCAGCACATGGCCCGTTTTTGGGCTGACCGGCAGGAAGCACGAATAGGTCGCCCGGCGTTCTTCACCCAGGGTCGGCAACATGATTTCCTGAATTTTTTCAAAGCGTTCCAAAGCGACCAGCAAGGTTTCATCAAACTTGCCGCCGGTGTAATAGTCGGTTGCAGAGGCAAATTCGTAGTCAAACCCAAAGCTGTCCAAAAACGCGCAAAGCCGCGCATTGTTGTGCTGCGCAAAGCCTTCGTGCGTGCCAAATGGATCACGCACTTTGGTCAGCGGCAGATGCAAATCCTGCGCCAGTTCTTCCTGGTTTGGCAGATTGGTCGGCACCTTGCGGAAGCCATCCATATCGTCCGAAAAACAGATCAGCTTGGTCGGAATATCCGACATCTGCTCAAACGCGCGCTTGACCATCGTGGTACGCGCGACCTCTCCGAATGTACCGATATGCGGCAGGCCCGATGGCCCGTAACCCGTTTGGAACAGCACATAGCCCTTCTCCGGCGCTTGCTTTTCATAGCGTTTGAGAACCCGGCGCGCCTCTTCAAAGGGCCAGGCTTTTGAACTCATCGCAGCATCGCGCAGATCAGACATTGTACTCTCCAGTAAATCGCCGCCCTGCCCCATGCAGAGGCGACCGGCGTTGCATAGTTTGCTCTTGCAGCATGGTCAATGTTTGTTGACCCGCTGGGTGCTGAAACGGAAGCGACCCTTAGTCTTTTGAAGGGCCAAATGCAGGATTTCGCCGCCCAATTTCCTTTCGCGCTTGCCCGCCCTACGCACGCACCATATCTTATTTCCAAGCACTTATTCCAAGAAAGCCAAAACAATGACCCAAGAAGCCCCGCACCCATGGACACCTGCAGACTGTCTGGTGGCGGTCATGGTGGCAATTTCCGCCTCTGATGAAAACATCCGCACGGCGGAACTGATTAAGATCCAATCGGCGGTCAATAACCTGCCGGTGTTTGGTGACTATGATATCGACCGGCTGACCGTGGTCTCACAGACGGTCTTAGACCTCTTTGAACAGGAAGACGGGCTGGCAGCGCTGTTTGGGCTGGTGCGTGACAACCTGCCAGAACGACTGTTTGAGACGGCCTATGCGCTGGCCTGCGATGTGGCGGCAGCGGATGGGATGATCCTGGAGCCGGAACTGCGGCTGTTGGAAGAAATCCGCTATGAGTTGTCAATTGACCGGCTGCATGCGGCGGCAATCGAACGCGGCGCACGAGCGCGACATATTACGCTTTGATAAATGGGGAATGTTTGGGGCTTTGCCCCTCTGCGCTGCGCGCATTCACCCCAGAGTATTTGAACAAAGGTGAAAGGCGCGGCGATTTAAGCCGCGCCCTTTTCTTATACGTCCTTTATCCGCGACCGCGATAGGTTGGCACGCCCTGGTCTGGAATCCAGACATGCGCCAACTCTGGGCCGGTCTGGTAAAAAACATCAATCGGAATGCCGCCACGCGGATACCAATAGGCCCCGACGCGCAGCCATTTTGGGTCCAGCAGTTCTTCCAGCCGTTTGCCGATGGTCACAGAACAATCTTCGTGGAAAGCACCGTGATTGCGGAAAGACCCGAGGAAAAGTTTCAGCGACTTGCTTTCCACCAGCCAATCCCCCGGCACATAATCAATCACGATATGCGCGAAATCAGGTTGCGCCGTTAGCGGACAAAGCGAGGTGAACTCCGGCGCGGTAAAGCGCACGGCATAGTCATTGCCCTTTTGTGGATTGGGTACACGTTCCATGACCGCCTCTTCAGGGGTCGCGGGCAGTTCTGTTTGGCCGCCCAATTGGGTCAGGCCTGCATAGATGCTTTCATCAGCCATTTTGCTCTCCTATCAAACGCCGCGTTTGTTGCCCCAAATCAGGACATGCAGTTGCGGCAGGATTTTTGGGGCGAACCAACGGTCCGCCAAGGTGCGATCAATCAGCCACTCATATCGGTGCATAATGCCGTCCATATCAATCTTGGCATCTTCAGCATCGGGCGGCGGCGGGGTGTGGTTTCCGGGTTGAATATATAGCGGCAGCTCAGGGTAGCGCGCGGCGGCCTCTTTGGCCCAAAGATAGTCGGCCTCGTCAAAGATCACGATTTTTAGCACGGTTTCAGCGTTACCGGCTGCCTTTACGCAGGCATCAAACGTGTCCCAATCCACCTCCTCGCCAGACGAGGGCGGCTTGGGCGACAGGATCAGCGGGGACAGCTCTGAAAACCAGTCCCGCGCAACAGAGCCTTGGGTCTCCAGCGCGAAATCAAAGCCCTTGGATTTGCCATGTGCGATTAGCGGACCAAAATCCTGAATGGCCGGATTGCCGCCCGAAAGTGAGACGGTAAGGGGCACACCGCCTGATAGGCGCTCGACCTCATCCCAGATGTCTTCCGTGGTCATCTTAGCCCAAGTGTGCCGATATTCGCTGTCGACCGCATGCAGGCTGTCACACCATGAACAACGGTAGTCACAGCCGCCCGCGCGCACAAAAACGGTTGGCGCGCCAATCACGGCCCCTTCGCCCTGAATGGTCGGGCCAAAGATTTCTGCAATCCGCAGGATGGTCATGGTCGATACTCTGCCCATGTTTTGGGGGTCTCAGACACGCGCACAGCGCTGACCGCATCCCACCGCGCTTTGGCCCAGTCATAGACCTCTTTTGCCAGCCGTTCTGACGTCACCATATCGTGGCCAAAGACATCGTTCAGATGGCGGTGATCCAGCGTTTCGTCGATCCAGACTTTCAAAGGCGCGAGTTCGCGGTAATCCAGCACAAAGCCCACGGCATCGAGTTCCGGCGCAGATAGTTCCACCTCGACAATATAGTTGTGCCCATGCAGCCGCGCACAGGGGTGATCGTCGGGCAGACCTTTCAGTTGGTGAGAGGCCGAGAAATGAAATTCCTTGGTAATGCGATACATCACGCACCCCCTTCTGCGTCGATGGTGACGGATTTCCAATAGTCCGGGTCGGCATATACGGTCGGGTCCTCGACTCCGGCGATGTGGAAGGCCTCGCGCCGTTCCACGCAGGTGCCGCAGCGCCCGCAGTGGGTCTCTCCACCTTTGTAGCAGGACCATGTGTCGGCGAAAGGCGTGTTCACCTTCGCGCCTTCAAGCACGATGTCAGATTTCGGGATATGTACGAAGGGCGTGTAGAGCTTGACCTCAGCATAACCTTCAAGCGCCGCATCCTGCATTTTCTGGAAGGCATCGATAAAGCCCGGGCGGCAATCTGGATAGATAAAGTGATCCCCGCCATGCACCGCTGCCGCCACGGCATCCGCGCCCTTGGCCGCGGCCACGCCAAAGGCCACCGCCAACATGATCGCATTGCGGTTCGGAACCACGGTGACTTTCATATTGTCTTCGGCATAATGCCCATCTGGCACGTCAAGATCATCCGTCAAAGCAGAGCCTGACAGAAACGCGCCGATCGCGGTCATATCAATCAAGTCATGCGGCACGCCAAGGCGTTCCGCTGCGCGGGCCGCATAGCCCACTTCTTTCTTATGGCGCTGCCCGTAATCAAACGAGATCAGCCCCACCAATTCGTGTTCCGCAGCCACTTTGTAGGCCAGCGACACGGAATCCAATCCGCCTGAGCAGATGACAAGAGTCTTCATAATTTGATCCTTGTTTTAGCAAACCGGGTAGGCTGCGACCGGTATCCGAGACCATCCCGAACGGGCGGGATGTAGCAAAGGTTTGACCGGATGGAAAGGAAATTTCAGAGCGGTGACCGTTAGGTCAGCCGTTCTAGCCGACCTTTGCGTTTTTGCACGTTCTTATAGTCCCACTGCAAAAGCTTGCTTTGCGCAAGCCACAGGCGCAGCTTTCCAAGGTCAATATCTTCGACAGCCTGAAACCGCACTGAGGCATCTTTGAACTTGCCCGTTCCGGGTGTCAGACCCGGTTCATCAAAATCCGCACCGCTCCAGAACATCAGACGGATACAATCCTTAAGTTTTGAGTAGCCAACAATCGGATTGCCATCCAGAAACCAAACTGGGTGCGCGTGCCAGATTTTCCCTTCGGCGTCGGGCAATTCAGTTTGGATTGCAGCATGCAACGCATCGCAGATCGCACGGTCTGTCGCGGTCATATATCCGTGAAATTCAGCAATCGTTTTTGGTTTCATGCGGTCATCTTAGGGCAAGCCTGTCTTTGGGCAACATGCATTGCGCATCTGGCGCGCGCCATCCCGCCCCCTCAACTCGCGTATAGCGCACCCCAGCGTTCAATCAGCGCCTGCTGCAGTTTTTTCGCCCGTGAATTCCAACTGCGTGCACCCTGCGGGCGTTCACGTTGGGCGCGGGTCAGGCTGTCGCGCAAATCGGTGTCGGCGGCAAAGATTGCAAAGGCCAGCTCTTCACCAGAGGCGGTTTTCATATAGCCCCCCAAGCCGCTCACGAAATTAAGCGTCCCGGTTTTGGCGCGCACGGCAATGGGGTGGTTTTTCACCGGACGCCCTTTAGCATCCTTCATCGTGAATCCCTTGAGGATCGGATGGACCCGGCTTTTCTGCGCGAGGATCGCTAGCGCCTTTGCCAATTCATCGGCACGGATGCGCGACTGATCACCAAGGCCAGAATGATCAACAAACTTCGCAGCCGTGATGCCCAGCGTTTCTGACGCCCAGGCCTCCATCTCTCGCCCAGATGCGCGCAGCGACGCGGCATAGACCCCGCGCGCCTTGGTGGCAGCAAGGCCGACCATTTCAGCGGTGATATTGGTGGAATAGCGCAACATGCCGCGCAGAATTTCTTCAAGCCGCGCACTTTCTAGGATCGCGACCACCTCTCCTGTGGGGCGGCTTGTGGTTTTCACAGGCGGCGGCATTGTGATGCCCTGCGTCTTGGCGAGTTCGCGGAATACCTCGCCCGCATAGACTTCGGGCTGCCGGGTCGGCAACCAGCGTCCGCCTTCTTTGTTCAACGCATGGCGCGAGACCGTCCAACGGTCGATGCCATCGCTGTTTTCATAGGAAAACACGGGTGCTTTGCGATCACTGAGCGCGATCCGGGCGACGCGCACCTTGGGCCGGTGCTTTTCGCTGCGCGCCTCCATGGCGGTCTCAAAGTCGCCATTGACCTTTTTCCAGTCAAAATAGACGCGGTTGAAGTTGAGGCAAATCCCCGAAACCGAGGTCGCATAGCCCACATGTTTGGGCTGGCCGGGATCGATGGCTTCGACATAGGGCAGCGCGCCGCCATAAACGACAAACCGCCCGTCCACACGTTTGATCCCATGCGCCGCCAGCTTTGCCACCAAACTCGCCATACCATCGGTGTTCAGTGTCGGATCACCACCCCCCACCAAAGCGAGATCACCGGTGAGGACGCCATCAACAATCGGGCCATTTACCACGACCATTGTTTGAAAGCGGTGATCCGCCCCTAACAAATCAAGCGCATAGAGGGCTGTGACAGCCTTGGCGACACTGGCCGGGGGCAAGCCAAGCTGCGGTTCTGAGGCTTCTAAGATGCGCCCGGTGCCAAGCTCCGCCACCGCGAAACTGACAGCGCCCCCAAGATTTGCCGCCTCCAACAGCGCGTCCGGCGTGCCCGGCGCGCGGGCCGCGACGCTGCCCGGACGCGGTATTGGGCGCAAGGACGTGCTGGGCGCATTGGCCCAAAGGGGGGTGGCGAGAAGGCTGGCAAGACCGCCTAATAGGGCGCGACGTGTAGGTGCTCTGGACATGAAGCGAATTTAGTCAGCCCGCCTGCGAAGGCAAGATCGAAGACGATTGGGCGGCGGTCATTCACCGAAATTTCATGTGCGTGAAAGCGCGCTACCGCTCTGGCTTCGCCACCCATTTGCCCGTCGCCCGGATCTGGGTGGAACTGAGGTTCACCATCGGCACATTGGCAAAGCACCAAGCGGGTGCCGGGGTTGTCGCCAAAGTCTGACTGTAGCGCCCTTTGATCTGATAGGCGCGGTAGACATCGGCGGCTTTCGCAGTGCGCGCGGCGATCCGGTCTCCGGGGCGGGCCAGAACGCCCACCGGCACAGAATCCATGATCAGCCGCCAGTCTTTCCAGCGATGAAACTGCGCAAGATTATCGGCCCCCATCAGCCAGACGAAACGCACGCCGGGATAGCTGTCTTTCAGGCGCAACACGGTTTCCGCGGTGTAGCGCGTTCCCGCGCGGGCCTCAAAATCGCTGACGGTGACGCGTGGGTGCTGCATGATCTGCTGCGCCGCCTGCATCCGCCGCGCAATGGCCGCCGGGCCGCGCGCCTTCAACGGATTGCCCGGCGTCACCAGCCACCAGACCCGGTCCAAATTGAACCGCTTCAAAGCCTCCAGCGTGATATGCACATGCCCCTGATGGGGCGGATCAAACGAGCCACCCAGCAGACCCACGGTCATGCCCGGTTCCAGATGTGTCACGCGTTTTCTGATGCCACTGCCCATATGCGCAATAGAATCTGCTGCCAAAAGTTTGTCCAGAGCCAAAGCGCACCCCGCTTTACATCTTTGGAAACACAGGAAAGATAGGCAACAAACCGAGGAAGACGCGACACAAGGCACCATGACAACGCCCATCACCATAAAGCAACTCGATCCGACCGATCCCATTGCCATTGCCTGCCTTGAAAGCTACTACACCGAACTCGCCGCGCGGTTTGAGCGCGGGTTTGATGTGTCTTTGTCCCGAGACCCAGAGGCCCAGAACATGATGCCCCCATTGGGTGCCTTCTTTGTGGCCATGTCAGGCGGTGCGGCGTTGGGGTGTTGCGGGCTGAAAGGCGACGGGTCCGAGGTGGCAGAGATCAAACGGCTTTGGGTCAACCCCACCGCGCGCGGCATGGGGCTTGCGCAGCGGTTGCTGGCGGAATGTGAGGTCGCGGCGCGCGGGTTGGGCATCACGGTGTTGCGGCTGGATACAAACTCCGCCCTGCCCGAGGCCGAACGGCTGTACCGCAAAACCGGCTGGACGCAGATTGAGCGGTTCAATGATGATCCCTACCCGGATTTGTTTTTCGAGAAAGCGGTGCCGGTTGGGTAAACCCCACCCTACGGGTCGCATGTAGGGTGGGGTTCCACTCCACCCTCCCACGTTGTCCCGTAGGCCGGGCTTCAGCCCGGCATCCATCCCCGATTGTTTGCCACATCGGTGCGTGAAATCACGCACCCTACATTTGGTATTCCATATTGAGCCGCCCGTAGGGTGCGTGCGAGTACGCACCGCGCCAGCGTTTCAAAGCCGGGCTAAAGCCCGGCCTACGCATTTTGTTTTGTCTGACATCCCCACAAAGGGCGGCGCACCCCAAACCACATCTGTTTGAACCGCCCCACCCCATCAACAAAGGGCGGCGCCTGACCCTGGGTGGGTGCGAAGCGCCCTCCCGTGGGGAGGGTCGGGCGCTGACCGGCGGTGCCAGGCTTAAGGCTAAGCAAGGCGTCACGTACGTTTAGGCATTGGAAAGTATACAGGTAAGCTTATGTCACGAGAAGAGGCTACAAATTGGTCATCCAACGTATAGACCATATCTTTTTTGACATCTTTATTGAGTTTATCCAAAAATACGGACTTTGATGCCCAGTGAAATTCCGTGACGATTGTATTCGAAGCTTCGATTAACCACCTCAGATAGCGCTCATATCGAACTTGATTATCTTCAACCCCGTCAAATTTAGAAAAGTGAAAGTTTAGAAAAGAGGCAAAAACCAAGTCATCACAAGCAATGAAGGATGAATTGGCCTTGGTTTCGTGAAACAAGAAGCGGTTCTCAGCGTTCGTACCGATGTGGGGCAACCATTTTTTGACTTCTCGGATTGGGGTATGACCAGTCAGATGCTTTCGCATCTCGTAGGCGAGCTTCATAAATTCACTTGCCTCCAATTGGTCGTCAATTTCATTCCAACGGTTGAGAATTAACTCGGTCGTCTCACACTCATTCATTTTTTGCTTTTTTTTGCATTGCAACAGAAGTTGCGAAACCTTTGAAAGCGTACTTTGCTTCCACCACTTTTAAATTGAGAATGCGAACTAACGCATGTGACCTAGATGACGAAGCTTTTTTGAAAACGCTATCATCTGGCCAAGGATGCAATGACATCAAAAGAAGATGTTGAAATTGCATTAATTCTTCAGCGAATAGACCCAAGGTCAACAGAGCTGCTGTTAAATCACCACCAAGTTCTTCTCTGTCTTCTTTTGTAAATTCGATTTGTGTAAAATTTATTTCCATATTTGACATCTAGACACAGCTTCCTAGCGAATTCCACCTCCCCATTTGCCATCCCCCACCCCATCCGCTATCACACGCTCCAACGCGACAACGCGCATCAGAATCCCCTAATTTCCGGAGCCCGACATGGCAGCTTATCAGTACGTCTATCACATGCAGGGGGTCTCCAAGACCTACCCCGGCGGCAAGAAATGTTTTGAGAACATCCACCTCTCCTTTCTGCCCGGCGTGAAAATCGGTGTCGTCGGTGTCAACGGCGCGGGTAAATCCACGCTGATGAAAATCATGGCGGGTCTGGACAAGGATTTCACCGGTGAGGCCTGGGCCGCAGAAGGTGCCAAAGTGGGCTACCTGCCGCAAGAGCCGAAGCTCGACGAAAGCCTGACCGTGCGGGAAAACGTCATGCTGGGTGTGGCCGAGAAAAAGGCCATTCTGGATCGCTATAATGAGCTGGCGATGAACTACTCGGACGAGACCGCCGAGGAGATGGCCAAGCTGCAAGACGACATCGACGCGCAGAACCTCTGGGATCTGGACAGTCAGGTGGATGTTTCCATGGAAGCGCTGCGCTGCCCGCCGGATGACGCGAAAATCTCTGACCTGTCCGGGGGTGAGCTGCGCCGCGTTGCGCTCTGCAAACTGCTGCTCGAAGCACCAGACATGCTGCTTTTGGACGAACCGACCAACCACTTGGATGCAGAAACCATCGCCTGGCTGCAACAGCACCTGATTGACTACAAGGGCACCATCCTTTGTGTGACCCACGACCGCTATTTCCTTGACGATATTACGGGCTGGATTCTGGAACTCGACCGTGGCCGCGGCATTCCTTACGAGGGCAACTATTCCAGCTGGCTGGAACAGAAAGCCAAACGTCTGGAGCAGGAAGCCCGCGAAGACAAATCCAAGCAGAAGACGCTGGAGCGCGAACTCGAATGGATGCGTCAGGGTCAGAAAGCTCGTCAGGCGAAATCCAAGGCGCGTATTTCGGCCTATAACGAGATGGCGTCGCAGTCCGAGCGCGAAAAGGTCGGTCGCGCGCAGATCGTCATCCCGAATGGTCCGCGTCTGGGGTCCAAGGTGATCGAGGTTGAAAACCTGTCCAAGCACTTTGGCGACAAGCAGTTGATCGAAGGGCTGGAGTTCTCTTTGCCGCCGGGCGGCATTGTCGGCGTGATCGGCCCGAACGGCGCGGGTAAATCCACGCTCTTTAAAATGCTGACCGGTCAGGAGCAGCCTGATGGCGGCTCTGTCACCTATGGCGACACGGTGAAATTGTCCTATGTCGACCAGTCGCGTGACGATCTGAACGATAAAGACACCGTTTGGGAAGCGATTTCCGGCGGGGCGGAGATCATTGAGTTGGGCGACGCGCAGGTGAATTCCCGCGCCTATTGTTCCAGCTTCAACTTCAAAGGCGGCGATCAGCAAAAACCGCTGAACCTGCTGTCAGGCGGTGAACGCAACCGCGTGCACATGGCGCGTCTGCTTAAGGAAGGCGGCAACGTGCTGCTGCTCGACGAACCGACCAACGATTTGGACGTGGAAACTCTCCGCGCCTTAGAAGACGCGCTGGTGGACTTCGCAGGCTGTGCGGTTGTGATCTCGCACGATCGTTTCTTCCTCGACCGGATCTGCACGCATATTCTGGCCTTCGAAGGCGAGGCGCATGTGGAGTGGTTTGAGGGGAACTTCGAAGACTACGAAGAAGATAAGAAGCGTAGGCTGGGCGCGGACGCGCTGGAACCGAAGCGCTTGAAGCATAAGAAGTTTTCGCGGTAAGATTTTGAGGCGGCTTTCGGGCCGCCTTTTTTATTCTGTTTTTCGTTGTATTCACAAGTGAATGTTCTCATAATGTTCTTAGACTGAGAATCGGACAGCGGGACGCTGAACCCGAAACTCTTTCAGCGCTTAGCAGCGCTATGTCGAAACCCTAGCGGGAAGTAGGCTAAGGCGGCCCTAACCACGTGACGTGCGAGGGAAAACTGCCGGCGGCAGCTCCAAGTGATCATAGGAGAAGCCAACATCCTGCCTCGTTAGGGCAGGTTAAATATACTGAGTAGACAATGGCTGCTCATCCGGATGGGCTTCACTGAGGAAACTCTGATGAGGTTTTCGTTCAAAATAGAAGGGCGAGTATCATATGGTGACATTATTGGAACCATTTCACTCTTGCTAGCGATGCTAGGTTTTTTCCTATAACGCTGGGCGGCAGAACTGCCGCCCTTCTTTTTTGCTTTCTACCGTAGGGTGGGCTTCCAACCCACCATCCTCGGTCGCAACCGTCTCGCGACGGTGGGGTGAAACCCCACCCTACAAATCGAACACCTGTAGGCCGGGCTTTAGCCCGGCATATCTGCCATTTCGGACAACGGGTAACGTGGATGGCGGGCTAAAGCCCGCCCTACGGAGCTTCATTGTAAATCGCGCTTTCATCGCACCAACGCGAACACCCAGGCCACAATCCCCGTCCGGCAGTGTCCAAACGAAATGCATGTGATCTGGCAAAACTACGCACGCATTGATGTCAAACGGGCGTTGGGCGCGGGTTTCGGCAATCGCTTTTCGCAACAGATTGATCTGATCCACCAACAATGTTGCACCGCGCTGCGCCAAAACAACTGTGCAAAACACTGTAGCGCCGGGGATTTTGGGGCGGATGTAATTGGGCATGCCTTAAATTGGCTGTGGCGTGGTTAATAGAAGACTGACGCTGCCGGGCTGAATCCCGGCCTACGACCGCCCCCCACTTCCTCAATTGGAACCTTTTTCGTCCGGTAAGCGTTTGTAATCAGAAGGAATTGATACCGGCTTTTAGGCTGGATCAAAACGAGGAAGGAGATGCCATGCATCGCGAAAAACCCCGCGCGCCGGCAGCGACAAAGACGCCGAAGAGAAACTACAGAGCGCCACCCAAGTCCTATCGCCCCCCCGGCACCGAGCGTGTCGGCCCCTTTGCCTTTACAGACTGGGCGCTGATCTAGCTCCCCCCGGTTCGCGAACGCCTTTCGCGTCGGACCCACCACACAGAACCGCAGCGTGCGCTTGATCGCCTCGCCGCGGTTTTTCTTTGAAAGTTTGATCCCCATCAAAACGGTGTGCAGTTCGTCGGTCTAGACTTGCTTGAAATCAGGCAGAACGGAGAAGCAACATGTCTCATACACCACACGAATTGGCTGCGGAATTTCCAGAGCACATCGCAAAACTGTCCGATCTAAAGCAATCCGATGCGCATTTCGCGCGGCTTGCCGAGGACTATCACGAGGTGAACCGCGCTGTGCATCGGGCGGAAACCAATGTGGAGCCGGTGGGCGATATGGACGCCATAGAAATGCGCAAGAAACGCGCCGCGTTGAAGGATGAGATTTACCGGATGTTGACGGCGTAGGCTGGGCTTTTACCCCAGCATTCCGAGCGGCACTTGCAGAGTAAGGTGGGGAGGAACCCCGCCTTACAATTTATACGCTTTGCCGAACCCTGCGTTCAGCAACCCGTCGACAACTTCAAACCGCACAAAGTGGAAATCCGCGAAGTCGACGTAGAGCTTTGCCTTTGGGCATTGCTTTAGGTATTGCGCGCGCATTTCCGTATGCGCGTCGCTGCCTTGAGTCACAAAGGCGGCCCAGCAATGTAGGGTCAGACGGGGATGGGTCAGCGGATCGCCCTTCTCCCCAGGTTCCCCAATCAATAGCGCGCAGGCTGGTGCGGTGCGCAGGGCCTGCGTGTGCATAGCCAGGTCTGAGACCAGCGTGATTGGTGTTCCCCCGGCATCCAGCGCCAGGGCAATGCGCGTGACCGAAGGGGTGCCATCCGCACGCGTCACGGCAAGCGCCGCGTGATCGTTTTGCATCAGTGTCGCGATCAGCGCGCGCGCCTCATCATCCATGGGGCGGAAGGGATCATTCTTTTGCATGAGGACGATGTAACACAGCTTTGCGCCGTGCACACGTATGCTCACAAGCGGGTCAGCAGGGTGAAATATCTCTGGTTCACTGGCGACAGGTGGCCCACCTGTTTGCTAGGAAGGAGGTCACAATGCCTAAGAAAGAGAAACATCCTGCTCCGCCACCTGACGCAGAGCGCAAGCCGAAGCCATACCATTTCACCGATTGGGCCGCGATCTAATGTCTTATGTCATCGCCATTGCTGTTGCATTCTTCGCTGCATTTGTGGCTGGGTTGCTGGCGCTACCAGAAGCCCTTGGCGCCCACCCGTGGTGGAGTGCGAAGGTGCTTTGGACGGGCGGTTCCGTTGGCGTGGTTGTCGGGATCTTGACCGCATGGCGCGTCTCTTCGCGTAGAAAGTACCAAACGGTCGCACTGATCGGCCTTGTTGTCGCCACCATCGCCGCCTTTGCCACTGCGCGCTATGGGCAAGCCCAATTCGCGGCCACCTATGCCGAAGACGCCTTTGCCGGAAAACTCTGGTTCTTTGGCTGGCACAGCACTTGCGCCTTCGCGATGGCAACCCTTTCGCTTTTGGGTTGGATCATTGCCGACACGTTGCGGTCGCGCGCCTGACGCTTCTTCTCAATCTTACACGCTAAAGGCGAACATCACTAAGTGGCCCTTGAGGCGCCACAATCCCGCCCTAATTCCCCCGGATAGTTGTAGCTGTCAAATGACGCATAGTTTACGCATTTGCGCCGCAGAAGCGGCACCGACACGACAAACCTCGGGAGTCCCCCATGGCAATTGTGATGTTCCTTTTTGGCAGCGTGCTTGGCACCGTTGGCGTCCTTATTCAGTGGGCCCTCGGATTTGAAATGTCGACGTTTTTGCTGACCTATGGATTTTGCGCCATCGGCCTCCCCCTCCTGACGCTTATTTCTCTCTCGTCCCATCGTGACGCCGACGCGGATAGCGCGGCTTCATAAGTTCAGTTCCATCATAGCGTGACGGGGAAGAATACCCTGTCGCGCCACATAGAAACGCCCGGCCCCGGTACAGTCCCTCCACCGTGGTGCGGGCGTTTCCATGTTCCGTAACCAGTGATCACCGTCGTGGTGGAAGGCACCCAGATTGGGTGCCTTTTTCATGTCCCGCCCGTTTAGCCAAAGACACGGTGGATCGCGCTGAGCGCCAATCCAAACGTCAGAAATTGCTCAAAGGAGGTGAGCGCCTCTGTCCGCATCCAAGCCGGGATCGAGGGCACATCGTATTTGGCAGGTTCGGTCAGTGTCATATAAGCCCCAAGAAAACCCCCAAAGGCACCCGCGACCAGAAGCCCACCCAACCAAGTGACCTCTCCTCCCTGCCAGCTTTGCAGGGCGAAGCTCATGATCAGCGCCTGAATGATCATAGTCAGAAAGCCGAGCGGCATGATGATTTTGTCACGTAAGATGCCGACGCTGTCGTAATGCGCCTTGTTCAGCACAAAGTGTGATGTGCCCTGCACAGCGAATGTGATGACGACAAAAGCAAGGACGGAAAGAACGTGGACGATCATGGGTGACCTTTCTTGTTTGGGTGAAATGGGACCCTGCCCGCAATTCACTTTTATTTTGCAAGTGATTTACAGATTGCGTGAGTCGCTTTTGATTTGCAAGTGATTTTGAAACCCCTACATTGGCTGCATGGCAAAGACAGGTTCAATGGAATGGCAAGGCTGCCCTGTGCGCTATGCGGCGGGGATTTTCGGCGACAAATGGAGTTTCGTGTTGCTGCGCGACGTCCTGCTGCACGGCAAGCGTTACTATGGGGATTTCCTCGCCTCCGAAGAAGGTATTTCCACCAATGTCCTCGCCAGCCGACTTGCTGACCTAGAGGCCTCAGGCATGCTGACACGCCATCAGGACCCGGAAAAACGGAGCCGTGTCTTTTATTTGCCGACCCGCAAGGCGCGTGACCTGTTGCCTGCGCTTTTGGCGATGATGGTCTGGTCTGTTGACCATGATCCAGACACCAAAGCGCCTGAAAGTTTTGCGCCCTTCGTGAAACAGGACATGGCACGCGCCGTGCGCTGGTATGAGGCGCAGATCGACAAGGCGAATGCCCCTTTACTGGATAAACTCTGACGCCGGGTCAATTTTTTGCTTTCAGACGCTGGACCTTGTCCCTGCCGCTGGATAACGTCGATCCATTGGGAGAACATGGCTATGGAAGACCAACAGACTGAGCCAAAGAAACTCAGCCGCATTCAGCAGCGCAATCGCGAATTGATCATCGATGCCGCGCTTGATGTGTTCTCTCAGCATGGGTTTCGCGGGGCGACGCTGGACCAGATTGCGGAAAGCTCCGGCCTCTCAAAGCCCAACATTTTGTATTATTTTGCGGGCAAAGAAGACATCTATGTCACGCTGTTGAACCAGATGCTGTCCAGTTGGTCCGATCCATTGCAGGCGCTTAAGGCGGATGGCGATCCGATCACCGAAATTCTGGCCTATGTGGATCGCAAGATGGACATGACCCGCGCCTACCCTAGGGAAAGCCGGTTGTTCGCGAATGAGATCATTCAAGGCGGTTCACGAGTGATGGAGCATCTGCAGGCAGACGTCAAAGCGCTGTTTGATGAAAAGGTCGCCGTCATACAGGGCTGGGTGGATGCAGGACGGCTGGCACCGGTTGATCCACGCCATTTGATCACCTCGATCTGGGCGACAACTCAGCATTATGCGGATTTTGATGCGCAGATTCAGGTGCTGCTTGGCCCCGGAGACCAAGTGATAGACCAAGGCACCGAATATCTGACAACCCTTTTCGCCAAAGCCCTTAAGCCAGAGCCTCAGGCCGCCGAATAACCTATTCGTCGCTGGTACAGGGCTAAGGTTTACGTCCCTGTGCCAGAATTTTTTGCGCCTCGCTGCGCAGGATATCTGCCAAAATCTCACTTCCAGGTCGTGGTTCAGGCAATTGCGGTTGCACCAGTACGATTTCGCGCGCAGCGGCGTCATCTGACAGAAAATGCAGGCTGACGTCTGTTCCTCGCTGAGCCTCTGTTGCAGCGTAGATATTGGGTAGGATCGCGATCCCCGCCCCCATGGCCGCCATAAGGCGGATCGCATCAAGGCTGGTGCCTTCGTATTCGTCTGACACCCGCCCCCCGGCCCCGGCGGCCATCCCCGCCACGACATGGGACAGCCGGTGCCCCGCGCCCAGCGTCAGAAAGGTCTGCCCGGCGAGATCTGCAAGCGACAAAGTCGCGGGCAAGTCGGCCAACGGATGATCCTGCGCCATGGCGGCCCACAGGCGTTCTGTAAACAGGTGTGTTTTCTGCGCGCCGGGGTGATCTTCGGGGGTCGAGATGATCATATCCAGCCGCCCGCTGCGCAGCCCCTCGTCCAAATCACGCGTGCTTTCCTCACGCACGATCAGGCGGAAATGGGGGTGCTCTTTGTGCAAACGCCGCACCACGCCGGGCAGCAGGTAAGGCCCGATTGAGGGCAAAACCCCAAGGCGCAAACGGCCATGGAAAATGCCGCCGCCCTGTGCGGACGCCCGAAGGTCTTGGATTTCATGCAGAATTTGGCGCGCACGCCGGACGACCTCCTCGCCCACAGGTGTGACTTTCGCCCCTTTTCGCCCGCGCTGAAACAGGGTGACACCAAGATCGGCTTCGACCTCTGCCAACTGAGACGAAAGGCTTGGTTGGCTGACATTCAGCTGCTCTGCGGCCAAGCCAACTTGGCCGGTGTCGGCCACGGCCACTATATATTCTAACTGACGCAGCGTGGGTCGCATTTACATAGCCCCAACCTATGAAAAACAGAGAAAACATATATTTGAATCTATGTTATGATCAACCCATATCAGCGCCAAAGGCTTAAACTGTCGGGGACACCATGGATAAGGCACTTTCGAAAATTC
This sequence comes from Cognatishimia maritima, assembly GCF_900129685.1. GTDB lineage: Bacteria > Pseudomonadota > Alphaproteobacteria > Rhodobacterales > Rhodobacteraceae > Cognatishimia > Cognatishimia maritima. Next base: position 967,102 of record NZ_FQWM01000001.1, read on the forward strand.
AAAACTTTATGAAGCTTGAGGCCAGCGCGGGCTTGATCCTGATGGGCGTGGCGGTCCTCGCGATGCTGGCGGCGAATACGGGCTTTGCCCCGCTTTATGACAGCATATTGGGGGCCAATATCCGCATCGGCATTGCCAGCTTTGAGATTTCAAAGCCCGCCCTGCTGTGGATCAACGACGGCTTGATGGCGATCTTCTTTTTCCTTGTCGGGCTAGAGATCAAACGCGAAGTGCTGGACGGCGAATTGTCGAGTTTCGATAAGGCGGTGCTGCCGATCCTTGCTGCGATTGGCGGTATGGCAGTGCCTGCGGCTGTCTTTGTGATGCTGAACTTCGGCACACCAGAGAACCTGAATGGCTGGGCGGTACCGACAGCCACAGACATCGCCTTTGCCCTTGGCATTCTGGCGCTGCTTGGAACGCGCGCGCCTGTCGCATTGAAAGTCTTCCTGTTGGCGGTTGCCATCATCGACGACCTAGGCGCAATTGTGATCATCGCGGTCTTCTACACCTCTGATCTGTCGACCAACGCCCTGACATTCTCGATGCTGGGCTTTGCCTTGGCGGTGGGGCTGAACCGGATGGGCGTGCAGAAACTGACGCCTTACCTGATTATCGGCATTGTCATGTGGGTCTTTGTTCTGAAATCCGGCGTGCATGCGACCTTGGCCGGTGTGATGATCGCGCTGACCATTCCTTTGAAACGCAAGGATGGCGACAAGGCACTGCTGCACCGGCTTGAGCATGGGCTGCATCCCTGGGTCGCGTTCCTGATCCTGCCAATCTTTGCCTTCGCCAATGCGGGTGTCACGCTGAAAGGTCTGTCGATGGATGACCTGACACAGCCGCTGACACTGGGCATTATCCTGGGGCTGTTTGTCGGCAAGCAAGTTGGTGTTTTGGCCGCGACCTGGATTGGCATCAAAAGCGGGCTGGCGAGACTGCCCGAGGGTGTCAATTGGCGGCACGTCTATGGGGTTGCCTGCCTGACCGGTGTTGGCTTCACCATGAGCCTGTTTATTGGATCGCTGGCCTTTGGTGCAGACGAGACGATGAATGCGGTGCGGCTGGGTGTCGTCTGCGGGTCGATCTTGTCGGGCCTGCTTGGGTTTGCCGTGTTGCGAAGCGCGGCGCAGGATCCGGCCACAAAACCAATCACATCTAACTAACCAAGTTTCCAAGGGGACAGCTATGGAACTTTCAATCGCCTCTCTGGCGAGCAATCTGCTCGCGCCTACGATCCTGTTTTTCATCCTCGGCCTGATCGCCGCCGTGGCCCGTAGCGACCTGTCGATCCCGGAAGGCGCGGCCAAGATCATGTCGATCTATCTGCTGCTGGCCATTGGTTTCAAAGGCGGGGCAGCGGTTGCCAAAAGCGGTGTCGACGGGCAATTGATCGCAAGCCTTCTGGCCGGGATTGTGCTGTCGTTTGTGCTGCCTTTCGTGGCCTACGCCCTGCTGAAGGCTATGACGCGGCTAGACGGGTTAAACGCGGCGGCTGTTGCGGGGCATTATGGGTCGATTTCCATCGTGACCTTTGTGACCGCCGTCAGCCTGCTTGAGGCGCGCGGGATTGCGTCGGAGGGCTATATGGTCGCCGTTGCCGCCGTGATGGAGGTGCCTGCGATTATGTCTGCCCTTTGGCTGGCCGCGCGCAAAGGCGGCACTTCGGCGGTGGATTGTTCGCTGCTGCGGCACATCCTTGGCAATGGGTCGATTGTCTTGTTGATCGGGTCCTTCACCATTGGCGCCGTCACCGGCGAAAGCGGCCTGAACGATTTGCATCCCTTTATTGTTGTCCCCTTCACGGGCGTACTGGCGATCTTCCTACTGGACATGGGCCTGTCTGCCGGTCGCAGCCTGATGGAAAACAAAAAGGAGATTTCAGGCGGCTTGCTGGCCTTTGGCTGTGTCATGCCGATTATCGGCAGCCTGTTCGGGCTGGCGCTGGCAAAGCTGGTGGGTGTGTCCCTGGGCGGAACATTCCTGATGATGGTGCTGAGCGCCTCGGCCTCTTATATTGCGGTTCCAGCCGCGATGCGGCTAGCGCTTCCGCAAGCCAAATCCGGTATCTACCTGTCACTGGCGTTGGGGGTCACTTTCCCCTTCAACCTGACGCTGGGGATGCCCCTATATTTCCTGCTGGCCAGCCTGTTCTGATCTGGCGCGCAAAACGTTCCAACGAAAACGGCGATATCTCGCTGGTCTGCCCAAAAGCACAATTTGGGCAGGCCATCCTGCTCTTCAATCGGCTAAATTCAACGGGCTTTGACGCAGCACCTAAAAAGGCGGTGATCTAGGTCTTTTCACCATGTGCTTTCCCGCATGACGTTCTATGTTGAAAGGGAACGCGGGGGATGGGATCGCGTGGTTGATCCCCGTTTTCACCGTGGCTCTGTACCGTGTTTGAGGACGAATATGACCATCGTTGCCCCTGTAAAATCCCGACTGTGCCGCCTTCTTTTGGTTGCGATGGTGCTGCCATCGGCGCTTGGGGCGTTTGAGTTCAAGATGGGCACGCCGGGCGCGCCAGAGTCGTTGTCTGATGACCTGCGCGCAACGTCTTTGGTCGCGGGGCTGAGAAGCGACAAAGACGCTCAGCCAATTGATGTTTTGGCGGCAGCGCGGTCGGACTACCAACGCTTGTTAGCTGTGCTTTATGATGCGGGTTATTATGGGCCGGTGATTTCGATCCGCGTGGACGGCAAAGAAGCCGCCGACATGTCGCCCCTGCGGGTGCCGCAATCCATTGGGCGGATTGATATTCAGGTCACGCCGGGAAAAGCGTTCCGGTTTTCCGAGGCCAAAATCGCCCCGCGCGCACCGCAAAGCACCCCGCCTGAGGGGTACGCCAAGGGAAAGCGCGCCCGTGCTGGTGTCATCCGTGAGGCGGTGGACACTGCGATCAGTGACTGGCGCGATATTGGCCACGCCAAAGCCGCAGTGTCGTCGCAAATGCTGACTGCCAACCACGCCCGCGCACAGATGTTGGCGGATATCCGTCTGTCGCCGGGGCCACAGCTGCGGTTTGGTAAGTTGATCCTCCCGCCCGAGGGCAATGTCAGGTCTGAACGCATTCGCGAAATTGCAGGCATTCCAAGTGGGCAGATGTTTTCCCCAACCGAACTACGGCGCACCGGCCAGCGCCTGCGTCGGACGGGCACGTTTCGGTCGGTCGTGGTGAAAGAGGCAGAGGTGCCCAACGCGGACGGCACATTGGATATCGAACTGGAATTGGTAGAGGCCAAACCGCGCCGTTTTGGTCTTGGCGCTGAACTTGGCTCAATCGAAGGGCTGTCGCTATCGGGCTTTTGGATGCATCGCAATCTGCTTGGTGGGGCGGAACGGCTGCGCTTTGACGCCGAGGTATCGGGCATTTCCGGCCAAACGGGCGGGATTGATTACCTGCTCGGCGCGCGATTTGATCGCCCAGCCACATTTAACCCCGACACAACATTCTATCTGGAAAGCCGTCTGGAACGCGAAGATGAGCCGGATTACCTGGAAAACAGCGCTTTGCTTGAGGCAGGTCTGACCCGGGTTCTGAACGATGAATTCAGCGGTTCGATTGCCGTCGCCTATAGCTATTCGGACATCACCGATGACCTTGGCGAACGACAGTTGACCTATCTGCAATTGCCCACCGTTCTGACCTACGACAATCGCGATGAGGAACTCGACGCGACCAAAGGCTATTTTGCCGAGGTCGAACTGACGCCGTTTTTTGAATTCAACAGCAGTTCTACAGGCGCGCGGCTTTACGCAGATACGCGAGGGTATTTTTCGCCGGGACAGTCAGACCGGCTGACAGCGGCGCTGCGCTTTCAGATCGGAACTGTTGTGGGCGCGGATATCACCGACATTGCGCCCAATATGCTGTTCTTTTCTGGCGGTGCTGGCACGGTGCGGGGACAGCCCTATCAATCGCTGGCGGTTGACCTTGGCGGCGGCACCATGGTGGGCGGGCGGTCCTTCCTAGGAGCCTCTGCCGAGGTGCGCACCAAAGTCAGCGACAGTTGGTCGGTCGTCGCCTTCTCTGATGCGGGCTACGTCGGCGAAGACAGCTTTGGCAACGGTGACGGCGACTGGCATTTCGGCGCGGGATTGGGCGTGCGGTATCACACGAGCCTTGGCCCCATTCGTTTGGACATCGCAGCGCCAGTTGGTTCGAATGCGGGCAATAATGTCGAGTTTTACATCGGGATCGGGCAGGCCTTCTGATGCGCGTATTTGTGAATTTCATTTTCCCTTTGCTGTTGGCGGTTGCCTTTTGGGCCGCCCCGCCGGTCGCTGCACAAGACAGCACATCGGAGGTGGCAGAGAAATCCGCGCTGGAAAACTGGTTGCAAGACACGCTGTCTGAGGCAGGCCGCGAGGTGACCATCAACGGGTTTGCCGGGGCATTTTCGTCGAACGCGACCTTTGACGAACTGACCATCGCCGATGACGAAGGCATCTGGCTGCGCATTTCCAAAGCGAGCCTTGTGTGGTCGCGCAGTGCGCTTCTGTCGGGCCGCGTCGATATCAATGAAATCTCAGCAGAGAAGGTGGAGGTGCTGCGCAAACCTTTGGCGCAGGCTGCTGTTTCGGCAGAGGACAGTGAGTCTTGGCAATTCACGGTGCCGGAACTGCCCGTCTCCGTCGAAATCGACGCGTTGGACATCAAAGACATTTCCTTCGACGCAAGCGTCTTGGGGCAGGCCCTGAACCTCGCGCTGACGGGCAAAGCGACCCTTGCGGGTGGCGCTGCGGATGTGGATATCAAGGCGCTGCGCAGCGACGATTTGGGCGAGTTCAATTTCGCTGCCAAATTCGCCAATGAAACGCGCCAATTGACCCTTGATCTGGGCTTCCGTGAAGCTGCGGGCGGGATGGTCGCGACCTTGCTGAAAATCCCCGACACACCGGCGCTGGCGTTTTCTGTCAAAGGTGACGCGCCGCTTGAGGAGTTCACCGCCGACATCGCGCTGCAAACTGATGCGGACACGCAGTTTGGCGGCACCGTTAGATTGACGGAAACCACAACAGAAACCGGACCCGAGCGCCGTATCCAAGCCGCACTATCAGGCGACCTGCGCCCGCTGTTCATCGCGGATTATCACCCGTTTTTTGGCGCACGGTCAGAGCTGACATTGGATGTTCTTCGACCGACCAGCGGGCTGACCGATGTGCAGGTTTTCAGCCTGCAGACAGGGTTATTGCAGCTGAATGGCGCGGTGCTGCTGGATGTGGGCGGCCTCCCGAAAGCCTTTGATGTGACCGGGCAGATCACTTCTGATACCCCGGTGCGTTTGCCGACTTCGGACGTGCCGACGACACTGCGGTCCCTGCGATTGGAGGCCGATTTTGACGATACAAGATCCAACGTCTGGAACGCCGATATCTCCATCAGCGACTTTGAACGCGACAGTATCCGCCTGCCCTCACTTGCACTGATTGGCACCGGCAATATCGATCGACTGCCGGTCCGCGAAATCTCTGGCACGTTCTCCGCGACGGCAGATGGGCTTGCATTTGACGCTGCTAAGCTGGCAGAGGCCTTTGATGGCACCTATCAGGCCAGCGCGGCGTTTTCCTGGGTGCAGGATGGCTTGCTACGTTTTGACAAACTGCAACTGCGGTCAGACGCCGTGCAACTAGCGGCGGCTGGTACGCTGGGCACCTTGGCCGAAGGCTTCCCGCTAGAAGGACGCGGGACCCTGATTGCCAATGACCTCTCGCGCTACTCGCTGCTGGCAGGACGTGACATCGCGGGGTCTGCACATCTTGACCTGTCCGGGCGCTACGACATCCTTGGCGGTGGCTTTGACGCCGCTGTGTTTGGCGCGACCGAGGACTTAAAAGTCAGCGAACCGCGCCTTGATCCGTTGCTGGCGGGCCGCGCACGTCTGCGGGTGGTGGCCGAACGCTCTCCTGAGGGGACCGAGCTGCGGGTCCTCAACCTGCACACGGATGCGGCGCAGATCGATGCGACCGGATCAATAGATGCCAATGCCGGACAGTTGCAGCTTGAGGCAAGGCTTGTTGAATTGGCGCTTGTCGAACCGAAACTATCGGGGCCGGCGGATGTCAGCACGGACTTTGGCTGGACCAGCGATCAAGGGATCAGCATGCGTGATCTGGTGGCCAATGTCGCTGGCACGTCAATCACCGGCTCGCTGACCTCTCCGGAGGATGCGCTTTTCGCAGCCTTTGACGGTGACCTGCATGTCACTAGCCCGGATATCGCGGTCTTCTCGGATCTTGCTGGGCGGGCGCTTCGTGGGGCGATTGATATTAACCTCAAAGGCTCTGCCAATCTGAACGAGGCGCGATATGCGCTGCAATCGGTTCTGACGGCCGATAATTTGCAGACTGGGATTGCCCAGCTTGACCCCTTATTGCGTGGAGAGATGAAAGGGCAGATCGATATTGGCCTCGCTAACGATCTGCTGCGGATCACCGAAATCCGCCTGCGCAGCCCGCAGGCTTTTGTGACCGCCCAAGGCGAAGATGGGCGAGACCGGGTTGAATTTGAACTGGGTCTTGAGAACCTCGGCCTTTTGGTGCCGGAGTATAGCGGCCCGTTGCGGGCAGATGGACAATTGCGGTTTGATGAAAACGCGCCGCGAAACATCGCGGTCCGCGCCACAGGTACAGGCCCCGGTGGCATTGCGTTGCAAGCGAATGGTACGCTGTTTGATCTTGGGCAGCGCCTTGATATCGCTTTGACGGGCTCGGCACCCCTTGCGCTGGCAAACCCTTTTATCGCGCCCAATTCCATCCAAGGGGCGTCACGGTTTGATCTCCAACTGCGCGGTGCGCCGTCAGTGGCGGCGTTAAGTGGGCAGCTCGACCTTAGCGACGGGCGCATGGCCATGCCTGACAGCGGGATTGTGCTGTCTGGGCTGGCAGGCGACGTGCGGTTTGCCGCCACAGAAGCGCGGCTGAACATTCGTGCGCAGTCAGGCGAAGGTGGTACGGTGACCGTGCAAGGGCCGGTTTCGTTGCAAGCGCCCAATCGCGCAAACCTGTCCATCGCTTTGGCAAATTTCGGCATCTCCGACCCGGAACTGTTTCAAACAAGCCTTGATGGAACCGTGACCGTGGATGGCCCATTGCAGGGGCAGGCCCTGATCGCAGGGCGGGTTAACCTTGGACGCACAGAGATCGTCGTACCCTCGGGCAGCCCGATAGGCAGTTCTGGTCTTTTGGATGTCACCCATGTCAACGCACCACGCGATGTGCGCGCGACTTTGGATCGCGCGGGTGTTGGCCCTCGGGACTCGGGTGGGTCCTCGGCGGCCTATCCGCTGAATATCGTGGTGGTCGCGCCGAACCAGATCTTTGTGCGTGGGCGCGGGTTGGATGCCGAATTGGGCGGGCAAATCCGGCTGGGCGGCACCACGGCCGATGTTGCGGCAAGCGGCAATTTTGGTTTGATCCGGGGGCGTTTTGATATTCTGGGCCGCCGTTTCGTGATGAATGAAGGGCTGATCGACATGCGCGGTTCGCTTGACCCTTTCTTGCGTTTTGTGGCCGAAACACAGACGGATGACGGCGCCGTGCGGCTGATCCTTGAGGGGCTGGCCTCCTCGCCCGACATCCGGTTTGAAACCGACGGCGGCCTGCCGCAAGAAGAAGCGATTTCGCGGTTGTTGTTTGGGCGCGGCCTGGACAGCATTTCCCCACTGCAAGCGGCTTCGCTGGTGTCAGCTGTTGCCACCCTCTCGGGGCGCAGTTCTGGTGGGTTGACCGGGCGGCTTCGGTCTCAGCTTGGGCTGAGCGATTTTGACGTCACGCAGTCAGAGAGCGGTGCCGGGCAGCTGCGTGCGGGGGCCTATTTGAACGAAAACACCTATTCAGAAATTGTGATCGACAGCGTGGGCAATCAAGAGATTAACCTGAACCTTGATATCACGCCGAACCTGACCGTGAAGGGTGGTACGGGGTCAAACGGAAATACCGGCGTCGGGATTTTCTTTGAGAAGGATTATTGATGCGTGGCGTCGAGATAAAGACTTCGGTTGATCGATGTTGATTTGGGAATAAGCTGTTCGCATGAGCAAAACTATCACGCCCATTGCAGCCTTTGACATCACGCCGGATGCGGTCACGCCTGTGACATCAGACTGGCCCGCGCCCGCGCCAGTTGCGGGATATCGCTGGCTGCATTTCGATTTGAACCACCAAGATTTTGCAGATTGGGTTGCGGACCACATGCCCGAAATCGCGGGGCTGGCGTTGCAGCAAAGTGAAACCCGCCCACGGTGTGAGATGACCGAAGACGGGCTGATCTTGAACCTGCGGGCCGTGAACCTGAACCCGGAAAGCGCGCCCGAGGATATGGTGTCGCTGCGCATGTGGATCACCGAGACGACGATCGTCTCTGCCCGTTTGCGCAAGGTCTGGGCCGTCGATGCGATCCGGCAAAAGGCGGTTGAAGGCAAGGCGCCTGAAAGCCTTGGTCAGTTCTTGGCGGAGTTGACCCACAAGCTGACGCATCGCATTGAAACAGTGTCGGTTGGCCTTGGCGAAGATATCGACCAGCTGGAAGATGACCTTGAGAACGGTGTGCACCTGCGTGCCGACAGACTGAACAGCCTGCGCCAGACGGTCATCAAATTCCGGCGCTTTATCAACCCACAGCGCGAGGCGATTGCCGAACTCTCAGGCCTAGACAGTTGGGTTTTTTCGGCGCGCGAATTGGGGTTGCTGCGTGAAACCAGCAACCGCACCCGGCGCATTGTCGAAGAGTTGGATGCACTGCGCGACCGGCTGAGCGCGATGCAGGACCACATTGAAGCAGAGCGCGCACATGCTTTGACACGCAACAGCTACGTGCTGTCCGTGGTTGCGGCGATCTTCCTGCCTTTGGGCTTTTTGACGGGACTGTTTGGCGTCAACGTCGCAGGCATGCCGGGCACGGAAACAGACATGGCCTTCTGGCTTCTGACGCTTGGGTCCGTGGCAAGCGGCGTGGCCCTTTTCCTGATCTTTAAGTTCGCAAAGTGGCTGTAGAAGCCCGCTGATCAGCAGAATTCACAATATTTTCCCACCAAATGTTCACGTTTTCTGTGCTCGGTCTTTTTTTTAATTGGTCAGTCAATTAAAAATAAACACACGTAGATTCGCGTTCTTTTGTTTTCAGATCAAAGGTCAGACATGCCCAAGGTAGGAATGCAGCCGATACGGACCTCTGCCCTTGTGCAGGCGGTCATTGATGAGATTGGGGAAACCGGCACTATGGATGTGACGGTCAGCCAAATCGCGCGCCGTGCCGGGATGTCGAGCGGGCTTGTACATCATTACTTTGGCAGCAAGGACAATATGTTCATCGCCACCGCGCGCAGCATCCTGCGCAAATTCTCGGATGAGGTACGCGCAAATTTGCAAGGTCAGGCCGACCCGCGCGAGCGTCTAGAAACGATTATCCGCACCAGCTTTTCCGAGGTGAACAAACACCCGGAAACCGTGGGCGTTTGGCTGAACCTTTATGTCTACGCGCAGAAGTCGCACGAGGTAGCGCATCTTTTGACCATCTATCGCGCGCGCATGCGGTCCAATCTTTTGCACGAGTTGCGCCAACTGCGCCCGGATCAGGCCGAGGTGATCGCCGAAGCCATCGCCGCACATATTGACGGCACCTATATTCGCTGGGGCTTGCATGATGCCAAGACCCGCACCGCCACCCCTGAACAAAATGCATTGGACAGCCTCGCCCTTTTGCTGGGCTAAGCGCCGAATATGCAGTCCCACCCCTGTATTCTTGGAGTTACACATGACAGCTTCTCTGCAACCCAAAGCCAGCCACTATGTGGGCGGTCAATACGTCGAAGACACTGCTGGTACGCCTTTGGTGTCGACCTACCCTGCGGACGGGTCCACCAACGCCAATTTGCATGCGGCAACCCCGGCGATTGTGGAACAGGCGATTGCCGCCGCTGATGCGGCGCGCGCGGGCTGGGCTGCGATGACCGGTTCCGAACGCGGCCGTATCTTGCGCCGTGCGGCAGAGATCATTCGCGAACGCAATCACGAGCTGTCCGTCTTGGAAACGCGGGACACCGGGAAACCGCTGCAGGAAACGCTGGTGGCAGACGCAGCCTCTGGCGCGGATTGCTTGGAATATTTTGGCTCTATTGCCGCAGGTCTAACGGGCGAACATATCCAACTGGGGGCGGATTTTGCATATACAATCCGCGAACCGCTGGGCGTCTGCGTTGGCATTGGCGCTTGGAACTACCCAACACAGATCGCCTGCTGGAAAGCTGCGCCCGCCTTGGCCTGCGGCAACACCATGGTGTTCAAGCCGTCCGAAGTGACCCCGCTCGGTGCGCTGAAACTGGCGGAAATCCTGACCGAAGCCGGGTTGCCCGATGGTGTGTTCAACGTGGTGCAGGGCTTTGGCGAGGTTGGCGGCGCATTGGTTGGCGACGCGCGCGTGGCGAAAGTTTCCCTGACAGGCTCCGTGCCGACAGGCCGCAAAGTCTATGCGGCTGCGGCGGCAGATATGAAACACGTCACCATGGAACTGGGCGGCAAATCGCCCTTGGTGATCTTTGACGATGCCAATCTTGATGACGCCGTCAGCGCGGCCATCAACGCGAACTTTTACTCCTCGGGTCAGATCTGTTCCAATGGCACGCGCGTCTTTGTGCAGTCGGGCATCAAAGATCGTTTCTTGGCCGAACTGAAACGCCGAACAGAAACGGCCACTATCGGCGACCCAATGGATGAGGCCACAAACTTTGGCCCAATGGTCTCGCAAACGCAGGTCGACATCACGCTTGGCTACATTGCCAAAGGTGTCGAAGAAGGCGCGACATTGGTGACCGGCGGCAAGGCGCATGCGTTGGGCGGCCTTTATCTAGAACCCACAATCTTTGCGGATGTCACTGACGAGATGACAATCGCGCGTGAGGAAATTTTTGGCCCGGTGATGTCGGTTCTAACTTTTGAGGACGAAGCCGAGGTTCTGGCCCGCGCCAATGATACCGATTTCGGTTTGGCCGCTGGTGTGTTCACACGCGATCTGGCCCGTGCGCACCGCGTTGTTGCCGGGTTTGAGGCAGGCACCTGCTGGATCAACACCTACAACCTGACCCCGATTGAGATGCCCTTTGGCGGTGTCAAAGCCAGCGGTGTTGGGCGCGAGAACGCGCAATCTGCCATCGCGCATTACTCTCAACTGAAATCCGTTTACGTGGGCATGACCCCCGTCGAAGCCGCGTTTTAAGAGGGCCCCATGGAAGCAGATTTTGTTGTCGTCGGCGCGGGCAGCGCCGGGTGTGCATTGGCCTATCGGCTGGCGGAATCAGGCGCGTCGGTGCTTGTGGTGGAACATGGGGGCACAGACGTTGGCCCCTTCATCCAGATGCCTGCCGCGCTGTCCTATCCGATGAATATGAAGACCTATGATTGGGGCTACCGGTCAGAACCAGAGCCGCATTTGGGCGGACGTCGATTGGCGACACCCCGAGGGAAGGTGATCGGTGGGTCATCCTCGATCAATGGGATGGTCTATGTGCGCGGACACGCGCATGACTTTGACACTTGGGCTGAGATGGGCGCGGATGGGTGGTCCTACGCCGATGTGCTGCCCTATTTCCAACGTATGGAAACCTGGCATGACGGCGGGCATGGTGGTGATGCGGAATGGCGCGGGAAAAACGGCCCGTTGCATGTGACACGTGGACCACGCGCGAACCCGTTGTTTGACGCATTTGTTCAAGCCGGGAAGCAAGCAGGCTATGAGTTGACAGATGACTATAACGGTCACAAACAAGAGGGCTTTGGCCCGATGGAGCAGACCGTCCACAAGGGCCGCCGCTGGTCTGCGGCCAATGCCTATCTGCGCCCTGCCCTGAAACGGCAGAACTGTGATCTTGTCCGCGCCTTGGTCGAAAAGATCGAGGTCACCGAAGGTCGTGCAACGGCAGTTGTTTGCGCTGGTGGCAAACGGATCGTCGCCCGTCGTGAGATCATTTTGTCGGCGGGGTCTATCAACTCTCCGAAGCTGTTGCTGCAGTCGGGCATTGGCCCAGCCGCCGAACTTGCACAGCATGGCATCACGGCGCATGTGGATCGCCCGGGCGTGGGTAAGAACCTGCAGGACCATCTGGAACTTTACCTACAGATGGCATCGTCGCAACCAATCACGCTTTACAAGCATTGGAACATCTTCTCCAAGGCGATGATTGGGGCGCAGTGGCTGTTCACCAAAACTGGGCTGGGCGCGTCAAACCAGTTTGAAAGTGCCGCTTTCATCCGCTCTGCGCCCGGCGTGCCCTACCCGGATATCCAGTATCACTTCCTGCCGATGGCGATCCGCTATGATGGGAAGGCTCCCGCCGAAGGGCATGGCTTCCAAGCCCATGTTGGCCCGATGCGATCCCCAAGTCGGGGTGAGGTCACCTTGGCCTCGGCAGACCCGGCAGCGGCACCCAAGATCCAGTTCAACTACATGTCGCACGAAAAGGACTGGGAAGATTTCCGCACCTGCATTCGCATGACGCGCGAAATCTTTGCGCAGGACGCGTTCAAACCTTTCGTCAAACACGAAATCCAACCCGGCGCAGATGTGCAGACCGATGATGAGCTAAACGGCTTTATCCGTGAGCACGTCGAAAGCGCCTATCATCCTTGCGGCACCTGCCGCATGGGCCGTGCGGATGATCCGATGGCTGTGGTAGATCCCGAAGCACGGGTGATTGGCGTGGATGGTCTGCGCTTGGCGGACAGTTCGATCTTCCCGCAGGTGACCAATGGCAACCTCAACGCACCGTCTATTATGACGGGGGAAAAAGCCGCCGATCATATCCTGGGCAAGACGCTGCCAGCGTCAAATGCGAAACCTTGGGTTCATCCGAACTGGGAAACCCAGCAGCGGTAACTCTTGTCAGAAACAATAAATGGCCCGCCGGTGGAAACACTGGCAGGCCATTTTTCATGTTTACATGTCAGAATTTGATTAAACCTCGGCCGCCAATTCTGCGACGCCGGTTTTCAGAAGCGACAGGATATGCGGCGCAAAGCTGTGCCAGATATCCATCTCAAACCGATCCTCGGCCTTGCGCCAAAGCAGAACGGTCACGCCATCAAAGTTCAACCGCCGCGCGTCTCCCACCGGGATCATTTCCGGGTCACGCGCCATGCCCAGCGTCAGCAGGTCCAGCACCTTTGGCCCCGATAGCTCAAGCGTCACTTCGCGACCCGACACATCGACCAAACTGTGTGGAAGCGTGTCGTAAAGCCGCTCGCCCGCCGACAGGATTGCAGGCAGATCGTCGACTTCGGCCTTCATCAGCCATTCGTCTGGACCCAAGCGCACCGCTGATAAGCGGTCGGTCTCGGCGCAGGTGCCAATGCCAGATGGCAGGCTGACACCAAATGCGCCGGTCAAAGGCGTCACGTCGCCCTTCGCCCGCAGTGACAGCCGGGCAACAGGCGCGCACAATGACACCTGTGCCGCGACAGAGGCCACAAGAACGCCCGGTTGATGCTGAGAAACAGGATGCAGCATGATCAGGACTCCTTTGCGATTTTCAGGCGCGTGTTTTCTGGGTCAAGAAAGACCGTTGAGGTGATCTTGGCTTTGATGGTGCGGTCAGGCATCGGGATATAGACGGTTTCGCCCATTTTATCGTGCCCACCCGCGACCAAGGCTAGAGCAATCGGTTGGCCAACCGCATCTGATTGATAGGATGAGGTCACATGGCCCACCATGGTCATCGGCTTGGGTTGGTTCGGGTCAAAGACGATCTGCGCGCCCTCTTCCAGTTTGCTGTCATCTTCGGTCAGAAGACCAACAAGATGTTTGCGCCCTTTGGCAACCAGATCGGGCCGCATCAGGCCGCGTTTGCCAACAAAATCAGGCTTGGCTTTACCGATGGCCCAGCCCATACCGCAATCCTGCGGGGTCACAGTCCCGTCGGTGTCTTGACCAACGATGATATAGCCCTTTTCGGCCCGCAGAACGTGCATGGTTTCCGTACCATAGGCGGTGATGTCATAAGCCTGACCGGCTGCCCAAAGTGCTTCCCAGAGCTGACGGCCCATCGGTGCGGGCACGTTGATCTCAAACCCGATTTCGCCCGTAAAGCTAAGGCGGAACAGGCGCGCGGGCATGCCAGCGACAGTGACTTCGGCGCAGGACATATGCTGGAAGTCTTCGTCGTTGATGTCGATGCCTTCGACCAACGGGGCCAGCAGGCGCGCGGCGTTTGGACCATTCAATGCGATCGTGGACCAGTTTTCGGTGGTCGACGTCAGCCAGACGTTCAGGTCAGGCCATTCGGTCTGAAGGTAGTCCTCCATCATGTTCAATACCCGCGCGGCTCCGCCTGTCGTGGTGGTCACGTGGAACAGGTCTTGGCCAAAGCGACCGATCACACCGTCGTCGCGGATAAAGCCGTCATCGCCAAGCAGCAGGCCATAGCGACAGCGCCCGATGCCCAGTTTTGTCCATGGGTTGGTGTACATGCGGTTCATAAATTCAACCGCATCGGGGCCTTTGACCTCGATCTTGCCCAAGGTGGACGCATCAAAGATACCCACGGAATTGCGTGTCGTCACGCATTCTCGGCGCACCGCGGTTTCCATGTCCTCGCCCGGCTTCGGGAAATACCATGCGCGGCTCCATTGCCCAACAGGCTCAAACACCGCGCCATTTTCCCGCGCCCAGCCATCGATCTGGGTTTTGCGCGTCACCTCAAAATGTTCGCCCCGGTGGTAGCCAGCAAACGCGCCAAATGTGGTGGGCGTATAAGGCGGGCGGAAGGTGGTCAGGCCAACTTTGGGCTGTGGTTTGCCCAGCGCGTCTGCGGCAATGTTCAGACCGTTGATGTTGGACATCTTACCTTGGTCGGTTGCCATGCCGTTTGTGGTGTAGCGTTTGACATGCTCGATAGAGCGCATGCCCTCGCGCACCGCAAGGCGCAGGTCTTTGGCGGTCACGTCGTTCTGGTAATCCACAAAGGCCTTGGCTTTGCCGGGGCTTTTGTCGGTCAGCAATTCCTTGTGGGTGACACCTGTGCCGGCGCGGTCGTTTTCCACCGCGTAGCTGTGTGTGCCCGATGCGGCGCGATCAAGCGCGTCCAAGGTCTGTTCACCGGCTGTCACACCATCCTTCAGCGCGGCCTCAATGCCCCAAAGCCCACGCGATGCACCTGCAATGATGCAATCCTCTGGCGTTTCATTGGGCAGGAAGGTCGTCAGGTCCGTATCCCAGGTCAACGATCCCTTGGTGTGCGAGAAGAGATGCAGCGACGGCGTCCAGCCGCCCGACATCAAAAGCGCGTCGCAGGTCACGTTGGAGCCAGCGCCGACAGAGCCGCCATCCACCGGGTTCAGGCGCACGGATTTCACCCGCAACCGCCCAGATGTTGCTGTCACCGTATGGGACAGTTTCACGGGGATGCCGCGCGATTTTGCACCGGCGATCAGGTCTGCATCAACCTCAGCACGCGTGTCTGCAATGACCTGAACCTTGGCACCGCTGTCAGCCAGATCAAAGGCCGCAAACCATGCGCTGTCGTGGCTGGTGATCACAGCCGGGGATTTGCCAACCAAAACGCCAAACCGGTTCAGATAGGTCTGGGCCGATCCTGCCAGCATCACGCCGGGGCGGTCGTTTCCGTGGAAGACCAGCGGTTTTTCCAATGCGCCCTGCGCAAGGATCACGCGTTTTGCGCGCACGCGCCACATGCGTTCGCGCGGGGTGTCGTCTGGCAGAGCCGACAGGTGATCGGTCACGCGTTCGCAGAGGCCAACAAAGTTCTGGTGGTAATAGCCAATTGCCGTGGTGCGGGTCATGACTTTGACGCCAGTGGCCTTCAATTCAGCCAGTGTCGCTGATAGCCAATCCCACGCCGGAGTGCCGTCGATCTTAGCCTGTGGTTCACTTAACAATGTACCGCCAGCTTCGGAATGCTCATCCACGATGACCACTTTCAACCCGTCCTGCGCGGCAACCTTGGCCGCCGCCAGACCGGCCGGACCGGTGCCGACGATCAGCACATCACAGTGCAAATAGCGCGACGCATAATGATCTGGGTCTTCCTCGGTTGGGCTGACGCCAAGGCCTGCTGCCTGCCGAATAAAGGGCTCATAAACCTTGTCCCAGAACGAGCGCGGCCACATGAAGGTTTTGTAGTAAAAACCTGCAGAAAACATCATATAGGCCGCGTCATTTACGGCGCCTACGTCGAATTTCAGCGACGGAAACTTGTTTTGCGACTGGGTTTCCAGACCCGGCCAGATTTCTTGCATGGTCGCGCGGGTGTTTGGCTCAAACCGGCCGGGGCCACGGCGGGTGCCAATCAGCGCGTTGGGTTCTTCAGAGCCAGCCGCCACAGCGCCACGCGGGCGGTGATACTTGAAGCTGCGCCCCATCAGGTGTTCACCATGGGCCAAAAGTGCCGAGGCCACAGTGTCGCCCACGCCCCCCTGATAGGTCTTGCCATCAAAGGTAAAATCTACGGGCTTGCCGGTATCGACCCGGCCTTTGCCAGCAACGCGATAGCTGCTCATTCTGCGTCTCCGATCAGGCTTTCAAGATCAGGTTTTGGCGTGTTGGCCGGGTATGTGGTCAGGAACTTGTCCGACACCGTGTCGCGCACAGCATTGAAAAAGCGGCCGCAGCCATGGAAATGCCGCCAGCGTTCATAGTGCGGCCCCTTGGGGTTGGCGCGCAGAAACAGGAACTCTTCCCACTGGGCGTCTGTCTGCTCTGAAGGCATCTCTGGGCGCACGATATGCGCCTGACCAGCATAGGTGAATTCCGACTCTGGCAGGGTTTCTTTGCAATAGGGGCAATGGATCAAAAGCATGGTTTGTCTCCCTAATGTGCCACGGCCGCGGCGGCGGCCTCGTCGATCAAACGGCCTGTGCGGAACCGTTCCATCGTGAAAGGTGCGTTGATCGGGTGGGGTTCGTTTTTGGCGATGGTCCAAGCAAAGGTATGGGCCGCGCCCGGCGTGGCCTTGAAGCCGCCGGTGCCCCAGCCGCAGTTCACGTAAAGCCCATCAACCGGCGTTTTCGAAATGATCGCAGAGCGGTCCGGCGTCACATCCACGATGCCGCCCCATTTGCGCAGCATCCGCATGCGGTTGAAGATCGGGAAGATCTCGACAATCGCCGCCACCGTATGTTCGATCAATGGCAGACCACCGCGTTGGCTGTAGCTGGTGTATTGGTCGGTGCCCGAGCCAATGACCAACTCGCCTTTGTCGGACTGGCTGATATAGGCGTGCACGGCGTTGGACATGACCACACAGGGGAAGATCGGCTTGACCGGCTCTGACACCAGCGCCTGCAGCGGGTAGCTCTCCAACGGCAGACGCACGCCTGCCGTGTCCATCACGACGGAGGTATGGCCCGCGGCAGAGACCGCGACTTTCTTGGCCTTGATAAATCCTTTGGCGGTTTCCACGCCTTCAACCGCGCCATTCGCGCCGCGCCGGATTGCCGTGACCGGGCAGTTCTGGATGATATCAACACCACGTTGTGCGGCCGAACGTGCATAGCCCCAAGCAACCGCATCGTGCCGCGCCGTGCCTGCCCGTTCTTGCAAAGCGCCCCCCATAACCGGGTAGCGCGCGTTGGGCGAGATCGACAGTGGCGGACAGTATTCTTTGCATTCCTGCGGGGTCAGCCAGCGGTTATCAACGCCATTCAATCGGTTTGCGTGCACGTGGCGCTGAAAGCTCTGCACGTCGTGCACATTATGCGCCAGCATCAGAACGCCACGGCGCGAATACATGACGTTGTAGTTTAGGTCTTGGCTTAGTCCCTCCCACAAATCAACCGCGTGATCATAAAGCCGCGCGCTTTCGTCATAGAGGTAGTTGGAACGAATAATTGTCGTGTTCCGTCCGGTGTTCCCGCCACCCAGCCAGCCTTTGTCAATCACGGCGACATTGGTGATGCCGTGCTCTTTGGCGAGGTAATGCGCAGCGCCAAGGCCGTGGCCACCGGCCCCGACAATGACAACGTCATATTCTTTCTTTGGCTCAGCTTCGGGCCATTGCTCTGTCCAGTTCTTATGTCCAGTCAGCGCGTGTTTCACGAGGTTTAAGGCGTTGAAACGAGTCATGGGCAGCCTCTTAGAGAAGGGATCGGCACGAAGAATAGCGCGCGGGTGCGGGGATCGAATTGTATGATTGCGACGCAGATATCGGATGATAGCGCCAGCGCTGCGTTTGAATTGGTACACGAGACGCAGATGTCCCATTCAGCGCGAAAAAAAGCCCGGCGTTCTTGGGGAGACCGCCGGGCTGTGTCAGTTATTCACCGCGCGGGTAACGCGCGTTTTCCTCGACCACGTTCAGGTCCATATGGTTGCGCATGTACCGCTCTGACGCCTTAAGCAGGGGCTGGTGATCCCAAGGGAAATAGTTGCCGTTGCGCAAAGCTTCGTAGACGATCCAACGCCGCGCTTGGGATTTGCGAACGTCCGCATCAAACTGGGCGAGGTCCCAGCGTTCGTCGGCCATCGCTTGGAACTCTGCCAGCGTCTCTGCATGGGCTGGATCATCGGCGAGGTTTGTCAGTTCGTGCGGGTCAGACTCAAGATCAAACAGCTGTTCTGGATCGAGCGAACAGCGGGTGAATTTCCACTTGCCCTGTCGCAGTGCGACCATAGGCGCGTAGGACGCTTCGGCTGCATATTCCATCGCCACAGGTGTTTCGCGTGTGCCCCCCTGCCCCAGTTTCACAAGGCTCTCGCCTGTGGTCCATGGCATGACCTCATCCATAGAGACGCCAGCCAGATCGCACAGGGTCGGGCAGACATCGATATTACTGACCGGCGTGTCAACGCGGCCCGGCGTCATATTAGGTGCGGAGACCATCAATGGCACGCGCGAGGAGCCTTCAAAGAAGGACATTTTGAACCAAAGACCACGTTCGCCGAGCATATCGCCGTGATCTGACACAAAGAGAATGATTGTGTCTTCATCCATCCGCGTGCCACGCAGCGCTTCCATCACTTCGCCGATCTTGTCGTCCAGATATGAGATATTCGCGAAATAGGCCCGGCGCGACCGGCGAATGTCGTCGTCAGAAATCGAGAAGCTGCGCCAGTCATTGGCGTCAAAGATGCGCTTGGAATGGGTGTCTTGATTGTCATAGCCCAGATCGCCCACCTCGGGCATCAGGTGCTCACAATCTTCATAAAGGTCCCAGTATTTCTTGCGCGCCACATAGGGATCGTGCGGGTGTGTGAAGCTGACGGTCAGGCACCACGGGCGGTCGTCATTGCGGCGGCCCAGATCATAGATTTTACGGGTGGCGTTATAGGCGACCTCATCGTCGTATTCCAATTGGTTGGTGATCTCAGCCACACCAGAACCAGTTACGGACCCCATGTTGTGATACCACCAGTCGATGCGCTCACCCGGCTTGCGGTAGTCCGGCGTCCAGCCGAAATCCGGCGGATAGACATCGGTTGTCAGACGTTCTTCGAAACCGTGAAGCTGATCTGGTCCCACAAAGTGCATCTTGCCGCTGAGGCACGTGTGATAGCCCGCGCGGCGCAGGTGGTGGGCATAGGTCGGAATGGCAGAGGCGAACTCTGCCGCGTTGTCATAGACTCCCGTGGTCGACGGCAATTGCCCCGACATAAAGCTGGCTCGGCCCGGCGCGCAGAGTGGTGAGGCCGTATACGCATTGCGGAAACGGGTCGATTTATCAGCAATCGCGCGGATGTTCGGCACATGTAGAAAGTCTGCTGGACCGTCCGGGAAGAAGGTGCCGTTCAACTGGTCGACCATGAAGATCAGGATATTGGGGCGTTTTGTTTCGGTCATAATATTGTCCTGTCGGGGCCTCGGTGCGCGGGTGGCATCAAGGTGCATCATTGATGATTTTGAAGGCGCGCCATGGCACACGCAACAATTCAATAAAAATTGCGTGGCGTCGGGCTGTCGCTATCGTATTATGCTAATCACATATCCAAAGCCAAACTCTACAATCAATCAAGTTTATAGGTGATCGTGTTATGGCCGACATAAGGAATACTTATACCAATTTCGGCAGGTATAGCGCGGACCTGTGTCTGTTCCTGCTGGTGGCGCAGCATCAACAACTGTCGATGGCAGCCAAGGCGTCCGGTCTGTCACAACCACGGGTAAGCCAGCGCATGCGGGCGTTAGAGGACTCGCTTGGTCAATCGCTTTTTCTACGCGAACGACGTGGGGTTCGTCTGACTCGCGAAGGGCGTGCGCTGCACGCCGCGCTTCTATCCCCTTTGACCGAGGCCGCAGGGGCCTTCGCCGCCTTTCAAAACCGCGCCAGGCGCAATCAGGTTGTGATCCTGTCTGACAGCGCTTTCGCCAGCTTCCTCTTACTGCCCGAGTTTGCCTCTTTGACGGCCGCCTTTGAAGAGATCGGAATTTCACTGTTAACGGCACAGCAACCGGATGCGCGCTTTTACCCGGATGCGGATATTATGATCCGCATGGCACCGACGGCAGACGTCGGCGACACCGACGCGCTGTTGTTTCGGGAAAGGGTGTCTGCGGTCTGTAGCCCTGAATTCCTTGATCGGACGCCCGGCATTGCCACAGCACAAGATTTAACAGGCTTGAAAATGATTGAATTGGCGTCGGGCACCGACGCGCCTTGGTTTACCTGGGATGACTGGATGCGTGCCGCCCTTGGCAGCCCGTTCACCGCCCGCAACACCGTGGCCTTCAATAGCTATGACCATGTCATCAGCGCCGCGAAATCCGGCTTGGGGCTGGCGCTCGGCTGGGAAGGTCTGCTGAAGGTCGATGAGCCGGGTTCAGGGCTTGTGCGGGCGGTGCCGAACCAGATCGAAAGCAAACACGGCTATGTCCTAAGCCTTCTGACTGAGCGGCAAAGCCCGGCGAGCGCTGCGGTCTTTGACTGGCTGAAGGCGACGTTCACGATGTCGCCTGTTCCCGCCTGACCGCCAAGGGCGTGCAGCCTTCGTTGCTGCGGAACACGCGGCTGAGATGAGAGGAATCGCAAAACCCACAATCCAACGCGATTTGCGCGATGGATTTTTCGGTTGTCGTCAAAAGGTGACGCGCCAACGAAAGCCGCATTTGAACAAAGGCCGCTTGCGGGGAGATGTCCAACTCTGTGCGGAAGTGCCTTTCGATCTGGCGTTTGCTGTGACCGATGCTTTGGGCGATGTCCTGAATCGACAACGGCGTGTCGATGTTTTGCTGCATCATCAAAAGTGCGCGCATGACAATCGGATCGCGCGTTTTGTAGCCCATGGTCACGCCGGGCTGTGGTTTTTCAGCCTGCTGGGCATCGTCAATGATCATAATGTGCAGGCTTTTGTTGGCCTGCGCCCGGCCCACATGACGATCCACCAGATAAGCCGCAAGATGGGCGGAACTGACACCGCCCGAGCAAGTCAGTCGATCCCGGTCGACAACAAAAATCTGGTCAGCGACCGGGTTCAGGCCTTCGAATTTTTCAAGAAAATCCGCGTGGTGAAACCAGCTGACGCAGCAGCGATAGCCATCCAGCAACCCAACTTGGTGCAACATAAAAGCGCCCGTGCAGATGCCCGCCAAAGGCACACCAGAATCGGCCGCGCGGTGCAAAAACTGCGCGCAGGCCGGGCTGAGGCCGGGCATATCCTCATCCAGCAGGCCGCCTACGACCACGATGTAGTCAAACCGCGCTGGGTCTCCCAACCGTTCTTGCGGCACCACCGGCACACCACAACTGGAATGCACCGGGTCCATCGTGTCCGACAAAACCGTCCAATTGCAAAGAATAGGCCGGCTACGGTCGCCCTCGTCCGCTGCCAGCCGCAGCACATCCACGAAATTCGCAAACGCGCAGAGCGTAAAGCGGCGCGCCAAAATGAACCCAACGGACAACCGAGAGCCGCGCGGACGCGGGCGCGTGCCAAAAGCAGGCTTTGCGCTTCGGTCGATATTGGCCTTATGCGGCGTTGCTGGCATCAATGCCCCACTGTGTTGATCGCTTTGACCTGTCGTAGCTTTAATCCTGAATTGACGCAATCATACTGTTTTTTCCGGACGTCTTTGGCGTAGCCTATTGGATGAAACCGGTAGGGGGACTCTCTTTGACCTATCCGCATTGCGCAAATCGGCGCGAAACATGTGGGGGCTGAAGATGTCGCAAGGGTTCTGCAAGCAGCCCCTCCCTGCCCTGACTTAAAAGAACGGCGGAGAAACCCATGTCTAGTTTTCCTGAACGCGCCAATGTTGTGATCGTGGGCCTTGGCGGCATCGTTGGCGCGTCGGTCGCGCACCATCTGATCGAACGCGGATGGGACGATATTGTCGGCATCGACAAATCCGGCATCCCGACAGACATCGGGTCAACCGCACATGCGTCGGATTTTTGCTACTGCACCAGCCATGATCTGCTGACGACATGGACAACCATGTACTCTGTCGATTTCTACGAAAAGATGGGGCACTATTCTCGCATTGGGGGCCTGGAGGTCGCGCGCGTTGGTGATGACGAACGCATGCAGGAACTAAAACGCAAATGCGATTCCGCCCGCGCTTTTGGCACACGCGCACATATGATCTCGGCGTCGGAAGCCAAGGAAAAATTCCCGCTTCTGGAAGAGGACCAAATCCAAGGTGCGCTGTGGGACCCGGATGCAGGGCTTGTGGTGCCACGGTCGCAGACAGTGGCAGGCAAGCTGGTAGATCAAGCCGAAAAAACCGGGCGCTTGCGGGCCTTTGCCAACACGCCTGCGTTGGAACTGATCCACGAAAACGGACGTGTTGTTGGCGTGAAAACCCATCGCGGCACGATCTATGCCAATCACGTCGTGGTCTGCGCGGGCCTTTGGGGCCGTTTGATCGCAGAAATGGCGGGCGAGGACCTGCCGGTGATGCCGGTTGACCACCCGCTGACCTTCTTTGGTCCTTACAACGAATACGAAGGCACCGGGCTTGAAATCGGCCGCCCTCTGCTGCGCGACCAAGGCAACTCTGCCTACCTGCGCGACACCGGCGATCCGAACACCACCGAGGGCGGTCAGATCGAATGGGGCTACTACTACGAAAAAGACGTGCGCATGGTGCATCCGTCTGAATTGCTGGAAAAAGATCAGGCGCGCCTATCGCCGTCGCAGCGTGATCTGGAACTGGAAGACGTCATCGAGCCATTGGAGCGCGCGATGGAGCTGACGCCAATTCTGGCGGAGCTTGGGTTTAACGAGAGCCATTCTTTCAACGGCCTGCTGCAAACCACAACGGACGGCGGCCCCTCGATGGGCGAAAGCCGCAAACTGCGCGGGCTTTGGTATGCGGTTGCGGTTTGGGTCAAGGATGGCCCCGGTATGGGCAAACTGATCGCCGATTGGATGACAGATGGGCGCACAGAGATCGACCACAACTCCGTCGATTATTCCCGGTTCAATGACTACCAGCTAGAGAAAGACTTCATCGCGGGCCGCTGCGAAGAAACCGCCGCAAAGATCTACAATCCACCGGTGCACCCGCGCGAACCATTTGCCAATGGGCGGAATATCCGTCGTTCTCCGTTCTATGAGCGCGAAGTGGAACTTGGCGGCCACTTCATGGAGCTTGGCGGCTGGGAACGGGCGCATGGCTATGCGTCAAACGCGCATCTGCTAGAGAAGTATGCAGATCAGGTGCCGGTGCGAGAAGCCGAATGGGACAACCGCCATTTCTGGCGCGTCTCTAATGCCGAGCAGCTGGAAATGTCTTCCGATTGCGGCATCATCAACCTGTCGCACTTCCACCTGACCGACATCACCGGCCCAGATCACGTGGCGCTGCTGGAATGGCTATCGGCTGCGAAAATTGGCGGAGATCGCAATATCAACCGCGGCATCTATACCCACTTCTTGGATGAAGAAGGCATGGTCCGGGCTGACTTTACCATCCTGAGATTTGAGGACCGCTGCCGCCTGATCAACGGAGCCGACGCTGGTCCGCGCGATTTCCAATACATGAAACGCGTGGCGCAGGACAAAGGCTTTGATGTCGAAATCAAAGACGTCACCACCGACTTTATCACCATAGGCATCTGGGGTCCAAACGCGCGCGAGAACCTCTCGAAGCTGGTGGAAAACCCGGAGGACCTCTCGGTTGACGCCTTCCCATTTGCGACGTTGAAGCCGCTTAAGATCGCGGGCAAAGACGTGACCGCCTTCCGCATTTCCTATGTGGGTGAACAGGGTTGGGAATTGCATATGGATTATGAAGATGGGCTTGCTGTCTGGGACGAACTTCGTTCGCTCGGGATCACGCCGGTTGGTGTTGAAACCTATGCAAACACCCGCCGGATGGAGAAATCCCTACGGCTGCAGAACGCCGACCTGCTGACACAGTATAACCTGTTCGAAGCCGATCTGGCGCGCCCAAAGGTGAAAGAAGCGGACTTCGTCGGCAAGGCGAAACACCTTGAGTACCATGCGCGCGACAAACAACCGGCGATGCTTTGTACCTTGGTGATGAACGACAACACCGACAGCAACGGCGTGGCACGTTACCCGGTCGGCACGCTGCCGATCATGGACAAAGACACGGGTGAAGTACCAGTGGATGAGCTTGGCCGCCGGTCATACGTGACATCCATGGCGTTTGGCCCGACGGTTGGCAAAAACATCGGCCTCGCCTACCTGCCGCAGTCTTACTGTGAAGTCGGCAAGGTGGTGCACACCACCTATATGGATGAGGTCTATGAACTTGAGGTTGCCGGTGTAGGCTACGCCCCACTCTACGATCCCGAGAACTTGAAACCGCGCAGCTAAGTTGTCGGGTTTTGCTCCCCTACGAGCGGGTGGCTATCCGACTGACAGTGTCCGAAGTGTTTACATGGCGCGCCGACTTTGTCGGCGCGCCATTCCTTTTTGGTCGGAGATCAGGTGATCACAGACACTTAGTGGCATAGGACGGCGCGAAATAAAAAATGCCCGCCAGCCGAAGCTGACGGGCATACTCGCGTGGCACAGTCGTTCCCTGGAAGTTGAGATAGTGCCATGCGGGGGAGATTCTATCGTCCCATCCAACCGCCATCGACGGTTAGCACCGTTCCATGGACGTAGTCAGAAGCTGACGAAGCAAGGAAAACAGCTGGACCACCAAAGTCTGACGGTGCCCCCCAACGCCCGGCCGGGATGCGCGCAAGGATGCCCCCCGAGCGATCGGCATCCTCTCTGAGGGCTTGGGTATTGTCCGTTGCTATATATCCGGGGGCAATGGCATTGACGTTGACACCATGCGCAGCCCACTCATTAGCAAACGCTTTCGTCAATTGACCAATGCCGCCCTTGCTCGCCGCATATCCCGGCACGGTGATCCCGCCTTGAAACGTCAACAAAGAGGCCGTGAAGATGATCTTGCCGCTCTTGCGTTGGACCATCGATTTACCAATTTCACGCGTCAGACGGAACTGCGAGGAAAGGTTCACTTCGATGACTTCATCCCAGATCGCGTCGCCGTGCTCTGCCGCAGGCGCTCGACGGATCGTGCCGGCGTTGTTGATCAGGATATCGATCTGCGGGTGATCCTTTTGCACCTGCTTTGCAAAGGCCAGAACCGCGGCTTTGTCTGCAAAGTCACATGCATAGGCCGAAAACGCGCGCCCTGCTGCATGCACTTCTGCACCTACGTCACTTCCTTTTGCCTCAAGTGTTGCGCTTACGCCAATGATGTCTGCACCTGCTTTGGCAAGGGCTACGGCCATGGCCTTACCAATGCCGCGTTTGCATCCAGTCACAAGCGCCGTTTTGCCCGCCAAATCGAAAAGCTTATCTTGCGTCATATTTTTTGATCTCATTTTAGAGAGGCTGGTTCAGCGGTAGATTGCCGTGGGCAACCACATTGACAGCGCCGGAATGAACATCAGCATCAACAGGACGGTTACCAACGGCACGAGGAACGGGGCCGTGGCGACGACGCAGCGTTCAAAGGGCACCTCTGACACTTTGGCCAAAACATAAAGCACTAGCCCCACAGGTGGCGTCAGCAATCCGATCATCAAGTTGAGGATCAGGATAATGCCAAAATGAACCGGGTCGATCCCGATTTGCATCGCGACGGGCAAGAGAACCGGTGTCAGGATCGTGATCGCGGCGAGGGTCTCCATGAAGCAGCCTACAACAAGCACGATCAACATGATGATGAGCAAAATCGCGGTCGGATTGTCGGTCACGATCAGCAAAGATTCCGCAAACATTTGGGCGACCTGATTGGCAGTCAGGATCCAAGCGAAAATCGAGGACGCTGCGACAATCATCATGATCGAGGCTGTCGTTTCCACGGTATCCATCGAGACACGCAAAATGCGCTTTCTATCTAGTGTGCGATATACAAACAGACCAAGCACCAAAGAATAGGCAACCGCCGCGATCGCGGCCTCTGTCGGTGTGAAGATACCGGTCAGAATACCCCCCACAATAATAATGGGTGTGAACAGCGGCAGGACAGCACTCCAGAGCGTGCTAAGGAATAACTGCATGCTGAAACGCTCATCTCGTGGGTAGTCCCTGAGTTTGGCGTAGACCGCGACCATCACCATCAAGGAAAAGGCCATCAGCAGACCCGGGATCAAACCGGCTGCAAATAGTTGACCGATCGACGTATCCGCGATCACGCCATAAACAACCAAAGGCAAAGATGGCGGGATAATTGGGCCTATTGTCGAGGAAGCCGCCGTGATGCCAACCGAAAAATCAGTGTCATAGCCAGCTTCGCGCATCGCCTTGATTTCAATGTTGCCAAGGCCACCTGCATCGGCAACAGCCGCGCCTGACATGCCTGCAAAGATGACGCTTGCACCGACGTTGACGTGCCCCAGGCCGCCGTACATCCACCCCACGGCAGAGCGGGCGAATGCGAAAATCTTGGCGGTGATCCCGGCAGAATTCATCAAGTGGCCAGCCATGATAAAGAACGGCACAGCGATAAGCGGGAAAGAGTTAATGCCATTCACCATGTTGTGTAGAACGACGACGTTGGGCAGCCCATCGAGCATAATGAAAAGCAGCGAACTGACGCCCAGCGCCACTGCGACAGGCGCACCTGCAATCAACAGGACGAAGAGCGCCACGAAAAGAAGTATAAGTTCCATGAGTGGTCTTTTCTTAATCAGGGACGTCGTGGAGCGAGCGCTCTTCGAGGTCACGCAAAAGGTCGGCGGGCGATTGCTTGAATTTCCGCAGTAGCCAGACTGTCGTAAACAGTGTCATCAGCGCGAGTGCGCCAGCGACGCTCCAGTACAGCAGGCTCTTTGGAATTTCGACCGAGGCCATCTTGGTGCGCGTTTTCTGCGCGAGTTCGACAGCGAGGATCGCCAGATACCCATAATACACAAGGCAAATCACTTCCATCGCGATGCTCAGCCATTTGCCAGCGGCGGGTGACAGATAGCGATAGAAGAATTCCAGAAAAATATGGGTGCCCTTCTTGGTGACAGATATCGCACCAAGGAAAGCGACCAAAATCAGCGTGTAGCGCGCAATTTCTTCGGTCCATGCGATGCTGTCGTTCAGCACGTAACGTGTGAAGAACTGCAAAAAGACAATGAACGCCAGACACCAAAGTGCGAACAGACCGGGCAGATCAAAGACGCTGAAATCGGATACATCCGCCTCTTTGTCTATAAAGTCGATATTGGGGGGCGCAGATTCTGCGCTCCCCTTGCCCGAAGAATTTTCAACGGCATGGTTTTCCATCAAATTGGCAACCTATCAAAGTTCGCCAAGGCGACGGAAGTGGTCCATTGTGTATGGCACGCTGTCACCTGTCAGCATTGGGCGCACAGCATCTTGGAATGGGCCTTTGTCGACTTCATTCACCGTGATGCCCTGCTCACGGAACCAAGCAACCAGATCCAGTTCAGACTGATAGATTTCCTCGGAAACCTTCATTGCCGCCTGCTCTAGGATGTCGCGCACAACTCCGGCATCGTCACCCACGCGGGACAACGCGTCGTCAGAGGCGATGATCAGCAGAGAGTTCAGGATGTGGCCCGTCAGGTTGATGTTGGACTGAACTTCGTAGAATTTTTTGAACTGAATGGTTGGCAGCGGGTTTTCCTGCGCGTCGACAACACCTTGTTGCAGAGCCAAGTACACCTCAGAGAAGGCCATCGGAGTTGGGTTTGCGCCAACCGCATTCGGGAACATCAGCATGACCGGGGAGTTTGGCACGCGGATTTTCAGACCTTCCATATCGGCAGGCTTCAGGATTGGTTTGTTCGATGTCACGTGACGCTGACCGTAATAAACCAGTCCGAGAACGTGGTTGCCGGTGGCATCTTTGTAACCTTCAGAAAGCTCGGCAAACAGGTCGCTGCCACGATAGGACAGCCAATGATCATAGCCGCGCATAATGAACGGATAATCTGAAATAGCGATTGGCCCATAATAGCGTTCAACAAAGCTTGGACCTGTGTAGATCACGTCGACGGAACCAATTCCGAGACCTTCGTTGATTTCAACTTCTTTGCCCAATGTGGATGCTGCAAATACTTTGATCTCGACACGACCGTCAGTCAGTTTGGCAACCTCATCGGCCGCCCATTCGGCGACCTGGTGATAGGACGAGCCCGTTTCATAAACGTGCGCCCATTTCAGAGTTTCGGTGGCAAATGAGGCGCTGGCGCTCGCGATGGTCAAGCAGCCCGCAGCAATGAGTGTTGGAATAGTCTTAAAAGGCATTTCTTCCTCCCTTAGAGGCCCAGATTTTGGGCGACACGCTATCAACCCCCCTCCGGTCGTTGACAGCAACTTGAATATTCAATATACAAGTTATCGAAAATGGCAAGCACCCTTTTTACAAAGAGGCATTCAGCGTAAAAACTGCGGAGCAACCCTACAAAAAGAGTGTCCGAAATTGCCCCTTACAAGAAAGCGCGCCCATAATTCCCCGCCTTCGCCCAGCGCGCGCATTAAGCAGAAGGCCAAGCCAACCTTGGCCCAAGAGCTATATCGCAAGCTGCATCAAGAGATCGTTACGATGGAATTGCACCCCGGCGCGCCCATCTCTGAAACCGAACTAGCGGCGGACTTCGGCGTGAGCCGCACGCCAATCCGCGAGGCGTTGTTGCGATTAGCGCGGGAAGACCTCGTTGAGGTTGTGCCGAAATCGGGCACATTTGTATCTCGTATTCCGGTATCGAACCTGCCGGAGGCTCTGATCGCACGGCGGGCGCTGGAAAACATGACAGCGAAAGCCGCCGCAAAATTCGCCGCGCGCAGCCAAATCCTAGAGCTGCATGTCTTTCTTGAACGACAACAAGAGTTCGCGGACTTGAACGACATGGAAGGATTTCACCTGGCGGACGAAAGCTTTCACAAACAAATCGCTATTGTGGGCAGACTCCCCGGACTTTGGACTTTTGCCCAGCAAGTTAAACTGCAGATGGACCGTTTTAGGCGCCTCACCCTACCCGAGCCGGGTCGAATGTATATGGCACTAGAGGAACACCGCGCCATCGCGGCGGCCATTGAAGCTGGGGAGCCCGATCATGCCAGCTTGGAAATGGATCGCCATCTGACCGGCCTGCAGCTTCATATTAAGAAAGTTGTTCAATCCCATCCCGACTTTTTCATCGTGGATACAGATTTGGACGATCTCGTGAGTATTTAGACGTTTAAGATCAAACACAGGACACTACGCACCCATGGACATTCGACAAGCTTGCAGCCCGACGGAAACAAAATCCTTCGGCACAAAAGAGTTGCGCGACAACTACCTTATGGAGGGACTCTTCAAAACCGCTGAGGTCACAATGGTCTATAGTCATTTGGACCGTACAATTGTCGCCGGTGCGGTGCCAACGGATGCCCCGCTTGATCTGATTGCCGTCGATCAACTTAAGTCCGAGAACTTTCTGGACCGTCGCGAAATGGGGATCATCAATATCGGTGGTCCGGGTTCGGTCGAGGCTGATGGCGTAGTCTACGAGATGAGCGGTTCTGAGTGCCTTTATTTGCCCATGGGGACCAAAGACGTGTCTTTTGCGAGCGAAGAAGCCAGCACCCCGGCAAAGTTTTATTTTATCAGCACGCCTGCGCATCACCGCTACGAGACACGGCTCTTGACGCAAGAGGATGCAAATCACGTGCATCTGGGATCTCAGGCTGACGCAAATGTAAGAACCATTCTGCAGTACATTCACCCGGATGTATGCGACAGCTGTCAGTTGGTGATGGGCGTGACCAAAATTGCCGAGGGCAGCGTTTGGAACACCATGCCCTGCCACACCCATGACCGACGCTCTGAGGTTTACCTCTATTTCGGCATGGCGGAAAAAACACGCGTATTTCACTTCATGGGAGACCCCGAAGAAACGCGGCATTTGGTGGTCGCAAATGAACAGGCGATCCTGTCGCCCGGTTGGTCCATCCATAGTGGCGCGGGAACCGGTGCATATGGCTTTATCTGGTCCATGGCAGGAGACAATAAAGAGTTCACCGACATGGATTTTGTCGCGATGGAAACGTTGCGCTGATCTGCGCCCTACCCGGAGAAATCATTGCCGCCCCGAACGATCGCGGGGCGGCTTCCGCAGTATCAGACTTCCGCTTCAACCCCTGCAAGGCAGCCACAAAGCTACGATCTCGGATAGCCATTTGGGCAGTGCGGTTGCTCCCAACATCAAAACGCCGTTCTGCTGCATTGCACTGACAACGGGTATGTCTGAACGAGAAAAGTTAACGGCCTCTGGTTCGGCTACCCTCCGCTTGCATCGGTCTTCAGCACAAGCCGTAATGAGATTTCATCATATCTGCGACCGCCCACCTTCAACGCGTTCGGAAGGTAGGCATATTGCTCAATGTCTGACGTCAGCGCCTATGGGTCCAAATAGCGATATTTGATAAGAGAGTATTCTTGGCTCATCGTAACCACTGAGGAGTGGGCGATGAGAAATGTCCGTCGTCAGAGTTTTTGGAACCAAGAGCGGCGTAAACTAAGAGAGTGTTTGGCTCATCTGGTTGGTTTGATTATGCGGCACGTTGCCTGTGTTGCAAGCGTCGCGTTTCGAGTGTCTTTTGTTTGATCCTTTCTCTTTGTTTTAGAATGGCTTTGTCACGTCCGAAGTATACGTCTGATGGCGTGACGTTATTCAGGCTCTCGTGATAGCGCTGATGGTTGTAGTGATCGACGAAGGCTTCGATCTGGGCTTCGAGATCACCCGGCAGGAAGTAGTTTTCCAGCAAGATCCTGTTCTTCAAGGTTTGATGCCAGCGCTCAATCTTACCTTGGGTTTGAGGATGATACGGCGCACCGCGACTGTGTTTCATACCTTTGTTCTGTAACCAATCAGCCAAGTCGGCAGAGACATAACTTGAGCCGTTATCACTGAGCAGTCTTGGTTTGTGAACAACATGGACATGGTCACAGCCGGAGGCCTGCAAGGCCAGATCGAGGGTGTCTGTCACATCTTCAGCCCGCATGGTCGTGAAGAGCTTCCATGAGATGATGTAACGACTGTAGTCGTCCAAGATCGTGCTGAGATAGAACCAGCCCCAGCCAAGAACCTTGAGATAGGTAAAGTCGGTCTGCCAAAGCTGGTTGATGGCTGTCGTCTTGTGTTTGAACTCATTTGCGGCTTTCAGCACAATGAAGGCAGGGCTGGTGATCAGGTCATGTGCCTTAAGCGTGCGATACACTGTGGATTCCGATACAAAGTAGCGTTCTTGATCCGTGAACGTCACCGCTAATTCGCGTGGCGACAGTTCTGTCTCCTTCAAGGCGAAGTCGACGACTTTGCGCTTCACCTCATCGGGAACGCGGTTCCAAACGTGCTTTGGCTTGGGAGACTGATCCTTAAGTCCAGCCGCCCCGCGCTGCAGGTATCGGTCGTACCAACGGTAGAATGTGGTGCGAGGGATACCCAGTTTGGCCAATGTCAGACGCGCTGACAGATGGCTTTCTTCAACCAACCGAATGATCTCCGTTCGCCTGTTCTCTCAGACCAATGGCGTTCACAGGCTCACTCTCAGATGCAGAGTACCTCATTCGTGGTCGTCCCCATCCATTGCCCGGCAGGCGATTGCAACGCAATCTGCCGAGAGGGGGCGATCATGCTTTTTTTGAGCAAGCGCAGTTCGAGCGTTTGCTCCGCAACAACCTCCTTCAGATCACGAGCTTCGCGCCGCAAGTCCTTGACCTCGTCGGTTGTCGCTTCACGTGCTGTGTCACCAGCAAGCCGCTTCTTTCCGGCTTCCATGAAGTCCTTCGACCATTTGTAATAAACACCTTGGGAAATACCCTCACGGCGGCACAGCTCTGCAATGCTGTCTTCTCCGCGAAGGCCATCCAGCACAATCCGGATCTTCTCTTCGGCTGAATACTGTTTGCGTGTTGCCCGCTTGATGTCTCTGACGATCTTCTCGCCGGGGCTCTTACTTGTCTTTCTCATCGTCCACTCCTCAGCGGTTACGATGAGCCAAGAATACTCTCTTATCAAATACCGCTATTTGGACCCATAGGCGCTGACGTCAGACACTATTGACCAGTGCCGAGCTTCCAAATTCGATTTTGGTGGACAAATATTGTGCCACGACTTTTTTCTTTCACAACCACAGTTTTGAACTTGAGCTCATCAAGCAAGCGCTGATGTCACCAGCCTTTTATGTAGGAGCCTTGGGGAGTAAGAAAACACATCTGTCTCGCCTCAAACAGTTGTAGAAAATCGGCTTGGAGCAGAATTCCTCTGATCGCTTGCGCGCACCGATTGGTTCGATACCGTCTACGAGAGCCCCACTGACGCTCGCGATTTCGGTTCTGGCAGAAATTATGGCAGCGAAACAGAGCGCCGCACTATGACTATGGTCGCGGTTTTACTGGCGGCGGGAGAGTCTGAACGGTTCGGATCGAATAATAAACTGCTTGCGCCTTTTTTGGGGAAGCCACTTATCTTACACGCGGCACGGCCTCTCATTGATCTTGAAGCGGACCATTTAGTCGCCGTAACCGACTCTTGTGCCGTTCGCGCACTTTTACCTGAGTTTCACTGCATTGCGCCGGACAGTGTAAGCCGAAGCCAAGCGAATAGCTTCCTTGCAGGTTTGAAGGCAGCCGAAGATCTAGGCGCAGATTCTGTTCTTTTTTCTCTCGGTGACATGCCCTTTATTTCAACTTCTCTTCTTAAGAAGCTAATTTTGAGGTGCACCACCGGAACAGCCTCAGTCAGCTCTTGCAATGGCTTTCGAAGCGCTCCTGCGTGTTTCAGCTCAGTACACTTTGAGGCGCTCACCTGCATGACTGGAGATAGCGGCGCACGCATGTTCACCAATTCACTTCCAGTGGGCTGCGCAGTAAAAACGGATCCTCGTTCTATGGCAGATATTGACTACCCAGAAGACATCGAAAAATGGGAGACCTTGTCCCAATCAGATCGTTCGTCCCGCAAACAGGGATTGGAAACTGCACTATAGAAAATTGAACAAGTACCTCTCTCCGAGTATCGCAGCATCGTAGAAACCTAGGGCATCTTGTTTTGACGCGCAGTAAAGGATTAATCCGGGTTCTTCGTTGTAGGATAACCAATTCCACTAACCTAATTTTACTTGCCGCAGGCAGCGCTTTGTCTGTGACCTGGGAGTTCCAGTTCAACACTTCGCTGAGCCATGAATCGATGACCGCTATCCCCGGGTCTTTGCAGTATCGGAGACAGAGTTCTTACAGCGGTTTTTGTGCTGCATCAGCAACGACCGAAAACCCAAGGTCGGCAAAGTCCCGCCTTGCCGCCGCAACTTCCATCAAATGCTGCACTTCAATCCCAGCCTGCATTCTTGCTCAAAGTCAGCGGCCCCTTCTTACGATGTTACTTCAGCCCACTTGACATTCCAATGACATTCCGCTGGTATACCATATATGGGAAAATCAGAACTGCAGCGCGAAGTCGCATATCGCAAGATCCTGGACCGGATCATTTCAGGTGAATTGTCCGTGGAGGAGCCGCTGTCGGAGCGGGGTCTATCGGACATGCTGGGGATCGGGCGCATGCCCATTCGCGAGGCGATCCGCGATCTTGCACGGGACGGAGTGCTGGAGATCGTGCCGGTCCGCGGGACATTCGTGCGGGCCATTACCGTGGCACAGATCCATGAACTTTTTGACGTGCGCCAAGCGCTCGAATGTCTGGCCGCACAGCGCGCGGCAGAAAACGGACCGACGCCGGAACTGGCAGAGTTCCGTAAGGCGCTGGAGCAGAGCCGCAGCCCCGTCGAAGGCGTGGATATCGACGATACATACGCCGTCGGGATGGAATTCCATGTCGAACTGGTGCGTGCTAGCCGCAATGCGCTGCTGATCGAGATGTATATGCCGCTCCGGGTGCGTTACCGCACGCTGATGCGTCTTGCGCGGTTCTACGATCAGGACTGGGTGATGCGCGGCATTGAGGATCACCTGACCATTCTGGACGCGGTCGAGGCCGGAGACGGCGCCGCCGCCCGCGAGGCCATGAGTGCGCATCTGGAGCGCAGTTATCAATCCAAGATCCGCATTCTGGAATCGATGCGCACGCCCAACGCCCTTTCGGGATCGGGAGGCGTTCTTCCGTTTCCGAAACGCGGCTGATCAAGAAACCGTCATCACCAACCAACTGGGGAGAAGGAAATGAAACAAATCATCACGGGCGCAACCTGCGCCGCACTCGCATCGCTTGCCGTATCTCTGCCTGCGCAGGCACAGGACGGATCGACCGTGGAAGCGGTCAAGTCGAAGGGGGTCGTTTCCTGCGCCGCGAACGGGGGTCGTCAGGGGATGTCGTCGCTCGACAGCCAGGGCAAATGGGTCGGTCTCGATGTCGATACCTGCCGTGCCGTAGCCGCGGCGGTCCTAGGGGATGCCGAAGCCATCAATATGGTCAAGGCAACCACGCAGACCCGCTTTCCGATGCTGCAAACCGGCGAAGTCGACATCGTCACGGCCAATGCCACCTGGACGCTGTCGCGCGATGCGGAACTGGGCATCAACTTTACGGTAACCACCTTCTACGACGGGCAAGGCTTCATGGTGCCCAAGGACCTTGGCGTGAGCGATGTGGCCGAACTGGACGGGGCCGATCTGTGCGTGCCGCCCGGATCGAACTCCGAAAAAGTGGCCGCTGATGTGGCACAGAAGAATAACATTTCCTTCAACTCGATCGTAATCGAAGACCAATCGGAGTTGCAAAAGGCGTTCTTTAATGGGCGTTGTGACGTGCACATCCTGTCCACCTCCGGCCTGGCCGCCGCCCGCTCCAGCCTTGCAGACAATCCCGACGATTGGATCATCCTGCCCGGCATCTACGGCAAGGATCCGATGGGCCCTGCGGTACGGCAGGGGGACGCAAACTGGAACGACATCGTCAACTGGGTCATCTTCGCGATGATCGCCGCCGAAGAGCACGCCATCACCTCTGCCAATGTGGACGAGATGAAGACAAGCGGCGACCCGGAGGTGGAAAACCTGCTGGGCGTCAAGGGCGATCTGGGGGCCAAGCTAGGCCTCGACAATGAATGGGCCTACCGCATCATAAAAACCGTGGGCAGCTACGGCGAGGTTTACGACCGCAACTTCGGTGAAGGCTCCCCGCTGAAACTGGCGCGCGGCCTGAACGGTCTGGCTGCGGATGGTGGCATGATGTACTCCCCTCCGTTCAAGTAAAACGGATCAGCCTGCCACAGCGCCTATTCTTCCAAGGGCGCTGTGGCCCTTTTATTCACCTCGCATTGGGCTGCCATGTTCTGGAATGACGCGAAAATTCGCGGTCTGATCTATCAGGCCACCGTCCTGGTCCTTGTGCTTTTGGCGCTGGCCTATTTCGCGCTGAACGCACAGCAGGCATTGCAGGAACGCGGCATCACGACCGGTCTGGCGTTTCTGGGTCAGCAGTCCGGTTTTGCCATTGGCGAAGGCGCGATCACGCATGACGCTTCGGACACCTATTTTCACGCGCTGCTGACCGGAGCGATCAACACGCTGACCGTCTCCATCGCCAGCATCGTCGGGGCTACGATGATCGGTCTTCTACTGGGCATCGCGCGACTGTCGGCCAACAAGCTTCTGTCAGGCTTTGCGCTGATCTATGTCGAGCTTTTTCGCAACACGCCGCAGCTATTGCAGATGGTCATGTGGTACCTGTTGCTGACCCAATTACCGGGCCCGCGCGACGCGCTGTCACCGATTGCGGGCCATCTCTATCTGACCAATCGGGGCATCAACATCCCGGTGCTGGAGAATGGAACAAGCCTTTTCACGGCGTTCCTTCTGGCGCTCGTTCTGGTTGTCATTTGCGTGACCACGGCCTTTCGCCTAATGGACCGCCGTCTGCGCAACACCGGCAAGGCCAACGGACGCTTTGCGGCACTGGCGGGCGCGGGCATTGCCGCCCTGTTGGGCACATGGCTTCTGCTGGGCACGCCGACAACCCTTGTCAGCCCGACCTTGCAGGGTTTCAAATACCGCGGAGGCCAGACAATTTCGCCCGAGTTTATCGCGCTTTTCTTTGGCCTCTCGCTCTATATCGGGGCCTTCATCGGAGAGATCGTGCGCGCGGGCCTGCAATCGGTGTCGCGGGGACAGCTGGAGGCGGCGGATTCCATCCCGCTTAGCCGCTATGACAGGTTCCGACTGATCGTCCTGCCACAGGCCCTGCGGGTCATGGTGCCACCTGCCACCGCGCAATATGTCAGCCTGCTAAAGAACAGCGCCCTTGGTGTCGCGGTTGGCTATCCTGAGCTTTTCAACGTCACCAACACGACCACCACGCTGAGTGGGCAGGCACTGGAATGCGTTTTGCTGATGGCGGTGTTCTACCTATCGATTGCGCTGACAATCTCCGCACTTATGAACCTTTATAACCGACGCGTTCAGATCAAGGAGCGCTAGGAGCAATGCCCAGGATCTCCCATACCCGGCCCGGTGAGGGCCGCACCCTGCCCCGCCCGGACAGCGATCACGGCTGGCTCCGCACCGTCCGGGACGGGTTTTTCAGCGGCTGGATCAGCGGTGCGATCACAGTTGTTTTTGTAGCGGGCCTTGCCACGATCCTGCCGTCGGTCTGGCGGTGGGCGGTGGCGGATGCTGTCTGGTACACCACGGACCCTTCGGCCTGTCGCGCGGCTTCTGGCGCCTGCTGGGCCGTGGTGGCGGAGAAATATCGCGTCATCCTGTTTGGTACCTACCCCTACGATCAGCACTGGCGCGGGGCGCTCGTGGTCCTGTTCGTCACGGGCTTGGCCGTTCTGAGTTCCGTGCCCCGGTTGTGGTCCGCCCGGCTGTTCGTGGTCTGGGCAGTGGCAGCCGTCACGGTTGCCGTCCTGATGTTCGGCGGCATCTTCGGGCTGCCATATGTGGGCACCAACCAATGGGGTGGTCTGCCGCTGACCATGATCGTCTTCATAACCTCGGTGGTCTTCGGGCTGCCGCTGGCGGTCGTGCTGGCCCTTGGCCGCCGCTCGCATCTACCGGTCATCCGTGCGGTCTGCATCGGCGTGATCGAGATCGTGCGCGGCCTGCCGCTGGTGTCCGTCCTCTTCATGATGATCATCCTCTTGCCGCTGTTCCTGCCAAGCGATCTGACCGTCGACAAGCTCCTGCGCGCGCTCATCGGCATGGTGGTTTTTTTCGGCGCCTACGCGGCGGAGGTCGTTCGCGGGGGTTTGCAGGCGATCCCCGCCGGGCAGTATGACGCGGCCAAGGCGCTTGGACTTGGTTACTGGCCTTCCATGTTCAAAATAATCCTGCCGCAGGCCCTGCGGATCGTGATCCCGGCCCTGATGAACGACATCATCCGCGCCTTCAAGAACACTACTTTCGTGTCCGTCATCGGCATCTTCGACATGCTCGGCGCGACCAAGGCCTCACTCAGGGACGTCGACTGGGTGCGCTATTCCACCGAGGCCTATATCTTTGTCGCCCTTGTGTTTTTCCTCTACTGCTTCGCCATGTCGCGCTACAGCCAATTCATCGAAACGCGTCTCGGCCGGGAGGACACCCGATGACGCAAGCACTCGTCAAGATCGACGGTCTGCAGAAGTGGTACGCGGATTTCCATGCGCTGCGGGATGTGACGCTGCATGTTGGCGCAGGTGAAAGGGTCGTGATCTGCGGCCCCTCGGGGTCCGGCAAGTCGTCACTGGTGCGCTGCGTCAACCGGCTGGAGCCGCATCAGGGTGGCCGGATCGAGGTTGCCGGCACCGTGCTGGATGACAGCCCCGCCGCTGTGCACCGCATTCGTCTGCTGTCGGGCATGGTGTTTCAGCAGTTCAATCTGTTCCCGCATCTCACCGTGCTGGAGAACCTGACACTGGGTCCGATCCATGCCTTGCGCCAGACCGCATCGCAGGCCGAAGCCCATGCGATGCAGCTTCTTGAGCGGGTGCGCGTGGCCGATCAGGCGTTGAAGTTTCCCGGCCAACTGTCTGGCGGTCAGCAGCAGCGCGTTGCCATCGCCCGCGCCCTGATGACCAATCCGCAGCTCTTGCTGTTTGATGAGCCTACATCGTCTCTCGACCCCGAAATGGTTAGTGAAGTGCTCGACGTGATGATCGAACTCGCGCGCGAAGGGGTCACCATGATTGTCGTCACCCACGAGATGGGCTTTGCCCGCGCGGTGGCCGATCTTGTCGTCTTCATGGATCAGGGGGAGGTCGTGGAATCCGCCCCGCCGGCGACCTTCTTTGCCAACCCCGCCAATGACCGCACCAGGCAGTTTCTGGCAAAGCTGGATCTGGCCGCATGAACGCTTTCATTGACCTTTCCAGCGACACCTGCACCCGGCCCGGCGAAGCGATGCGCGCGGCCATGGCCCGCGCAGAGGTGGGCGACGAAAGCAAGCATCGCGACCCGACGGTGACGCATCTATGCGAGCGGGTTGCCGATCTGTTGGGGCAAGAGGCGGCACTGTTTCTGCCATCGGGCACGATGTGCAACAACATCGCCGCGATGGTGCATTGCTCCCCTGGCAGCGAAGTCATCGCTGCCGAGGCCAGCCATGTGGAGACGTCCGAATCCGGCGCGCTTTCCGTCTTTGCGGGGGCTCGGTTGCGGACAATCAGAACAGATGCGGGCGTCTTTACCCCCGCGCAGGTGCGCGACCTGATGCGCAGCGCGAAGGGGACGCGCGCGCCACGGGTGTCGGCCATCTTTGCCGAACAGACCCACAACCGCAGTGGCGGCTCTGTCTGGCCGGCGGAGCGCATCGCGTCACTCGCTGCCTTCGCCAGGGAACACGACATCGCATTCCACATCGACGGGGCGCGGATCATGAACGCCGCCGTCGCATTGGGGTGCGATGCGTCGGACTTCGGCAGACACACGGATTCGGTCTGGATGTCCTTCACCAAGGGGCTGGGGTGCCCCGTAGGGTCTGTGCTGGCAGGATCGACAGGCTTCATTGACGCCGCGTGGGAGTGGAAACACCGCTTTGGGGGCGGTATGCGGCAAGCGGGTATGCTGGCGGCGGGCTGTCTGCATGCGCTCGACCACAATATCGACCGTTTGGCCGAAGACCATGAGAACGCCGCCCTGTTAGCCTCGCGTATCGCCCGGATCGACGGCCTGCGGCTGACACAATCGGCGTTCGAGACCAACATGGTGTTCTTTGAACTGCTCGATGAAGCTGCCGATACCATCACGCTCGCTCGCAAACTGGAAAGCGAGGGCATCCGCATCGGAGTGGAGTCGCCAAGGCTCCTGCGGGCCGTGACCCATATGGATGTGACTGCCAGAGACATTGAGACCGCCGCAGATGCGCTGGCCTGCCTCGTGACCGCATGAGCAGGCCGCATCCCAATTCCCATCTGATTGGCGACCTTCAGGCACGGTCCGCGCTGGCGACACCGGCGCTCATTCTCGATCTGCCTGTGCTAGAGGCCAATCTGTCGACGGGCATGCGGCTGGTCAAAGACGCAGGCAAGGCGTTCCGTCCGCATTTCAAGGCGCACAAGTCGCTCGATATCGCAAGGCGGCAGCTTGAACTCGGTGCCACGGGCATTTGCGTGGCCACCCTGAGCGAAGCCGAAGCCGCGTGTGAGTTGGGGGCCGAACTCCTTCTGACCTCGATTATCTCGACCGACGCCCAGTGCAAACGCATCGCGGCGCTGGCAGCATCTGGAGCGACAATCATTGCCGTGGTCGATCACCCCGACGTGGCTCTGCGGCTTGAATCTGTGCTGCAGGGTACCTGTGGTGCTCTAGACGTCCTCATCGACCTCGACATGCGCCGCGCGCGGTCCGGCTGTGCGACGCCCAAGGCGGCAGCAGAACTTGGGAACTTGGTCAGCGCGTCTCCGACCCTGCGGTTGCGTGGGGTGCAGGCCTATGCCGGCCAGCTGTCGCACATGACATCGTGCAAAGAGAGATCGGCTGCCCATGCCGAGTTTACCAGCCGCCTTGCTGCCTTCAAATTTGCGCTGTCACATATTCTACCCGATGACCCTATCGTTTCGGGCGGTAGCACGGGGTCGATGAACCTCGATCTGTCCGGACCGCTGACCGAGCTGCAGTGTGGCAGCTATGCCCTGATGGATGTCGAGTATCTGAACGTGGAGCCGGGGTGGACCGCTTGGCCGTTCAAGCCCGCCCTGCGGGTGCAGTCGTCAGTGCTGAGCACCCATTGGGACGCGCATG
Source organism: Cognatishimia maritima (assembly GCF_900129685.1). Classification (GTDB taxonomy): domain Bacteria; phylum Pseudomonadota; class Alphaproteobacteria; order Rhodobacterales; family Rhodobacteraceae; genus Cognatishimia; species Cognatishimia maritima. The sequence continues at coordinate 1,007,661 of NZ_FQWM01000001.1, forward strand.
CGATAACGGACGCTGGCGACAAATGGTTCGCAGACAAGTATGGGGCAGCCCCGCGGATTGTCCTCGGCGCACCAGAAACAGCGGTCTTCGAACCCATCAGCGACGAACACGCACGCTTGGTGACTGAGGCCAAGTTGCACCCGGGCGACAGGATCGAATGCTTGCCCCCGCATTGCGACCCGACGATCAATCTCTTTGCCGCCTACCACGTGTTCGCAGGCGAGCAGTTGCGCGACATCTGGCCGATCGAAGCGCGGGGTCTGTAGCTAGTTGTAAGCCGGATAGGCGAGCTTGGGGAAGTGCCGCTATCGAAACTGAAGCCACCTTTGCCACTGGCAGCTCTGAGCCCAAAGTGTAGAATGTTCCGCGACGCACGAATGTCCACTTTGGGCATAGGCGGAGCGGGTGCGGGCACTAATGGGCGAGTTGCGGCACACAATAACTAAGGTTCGCTCCGGCCCTCAAAATAAAGGCACCCTCAAAACAAAGGCCATGGGCGGTATGACAATCTCGTTCAAGCCGACTGTCATTGTAATTCCAGCGCTAAGACACTATATACAGGGTACAAAGTTGTGGTTTTCTTCGGCAGAGGCGTATCGCCTGCCGGAGCGGACGGCTATCTTCTATCATCAAAATTCAACTGTCACGTGCCACATCAAGGCAATGACGTTTGGGAAGGGTGCCGATGTTATCGCGTGCGACTGCATCGGGCTTGCCCTAAGTACATGCAACTTTGACGGCTGCACTGGCCCCAGAACTGGGGTCAGAATGATCAGCGCCACGAACAGCGCGGTGCCAATCGGCACAACGTATATACGCCTCTGACACCAAAACGTGTCAGCGTAAAAATAGTGAGGCGGCGCTTTCTCCGTCAAAGGATCAAAAATGACTTTTCCCGAATGGACTAAGCCAAGCATCTACGGTGCTTTGGTCGGTGCTGTCGCGATTTCTATTATCGGCTTTACTTGGGGGGGCTGGACAACAAACAGCAACGCCCAAGCTATGGCAAAGGACTTTGCGACAGACGAAGTGACGTTGGCCATGGTTCCGCTGTGTCTCGGAACCTCGGCGGCAGATCCCGAACGCACCGAAAAGCTCGCTGTTCTTCAGGGCCTCACCGGCTTTGGCCGTATCAATGCCATGATGGACACAGGGTGGGCGATCCGCCCGGGCTCAGAAGCCTCAGACCGCCGTCTTGCAAGCGCTTGTCTCGCGGGGCTTGAGTTGGATGGGTCATAAATCCAATGCGTCACGACCTTCGTCACAGGCCACTGCCATGAGGCATGGCTTGATAGGTGCCAGATTACCTAGGGGCATTCTCTTCGGACCAATTTTCGCGCTATTGGCCTTTGCGTTGCCTGCGATCGCCCAGACCATGCCTGAAAACGCCCGCGAACAAAGCTATGGCGACGGCTGGGAATGCAACATCGGGTATCGGCTGGCTGGTGACACTTGTGCTGAGATTGTGATCCCGAAAGATGCCTATGAGACAAACCGCACCTATGGGTCCGGATGGGACTGTCACCACGGTTTCAGAAAGGTCGATGGGGCGGCATGCGTTGCAGTTGTTGTGCCCCCAAATGGATTTCTAGACCCTTCTGGCCAGCGCTGGCGCTGCTTGCGTGGTTTTTTCCAAGTTGGCGATAGCTGCCAAGAGGTTGCTGTGCCGGAAAACGGTTATCTAACAGAGACATCCCGCGGGTCTGGGTGGGAATGTGAGCGCGGATTTGAACAGGTGGATGACAGCTGCTCGGCAATTGCGGTTCCGATCAACGGATTTCTGAATGGTACGCGCTACGGTCGACGCTGGTCATGTGAGCGCGGTTTTCTCGAAAAGGATGGTCTCTGCGTGGCCGTCGTCATCCCAGACTTCGCATTTTTTGACGATACATCTTACGGCGAAGGATGGAAATGTCAGAGGGGGTATCAAGCGACTGATACAGGCTGCGAAGCAATCAATATCCCAGAGAATGCCCATCTGGACAGATCTGGAAACCGTTGGGAATGCAACCGGAATTTCCAAAAATCCAGAGAGCTGTGCGTTCTAAATAACTGAGCGCAAGACACCAAATTCCTCGCTTCAACTGTCAGACGGGCGAAAACCTCGCCTTCAAAAAGGACATAAGATGAAATCAGAAATTCACACGGTAGAAACCGGTCGCCGCCCCAACAGCGGTGCTCGGGCGCTCCCCATGACGCGTAACATATCGGCGCAGCCCACTGCCATCACGCAGATCCCGGCGGCGGTTGTCTTTTGCGAGGGCAATTTTGCCAAAATTGATGGCAAGACGGCCAACGGCCTTGTGCGCCATTCAGAAGCCTACAGGATCGTCTCGGTCATCGACAGCAGCCGCAGTGGTGAGAATAGCGGCGACGTTCTTGATGACTTGAGCAACACTATACCCATTCTCAAAGACCTGGATGCCGCCGTCGCCCACGCGACCTTCATGCCTGATACATTTATCTATGGAATGGCTCCATCGACTGGGCGGCTTTCGGCATCTGATCGCGGTGTTGTGCTGGATGCGATCGGACGTGGTATGAACATCGTCTCTGGCCTGCATGAGTACCTGAGCGATGACACCGAAATTGCGCAAGCCGCATTGGAAAATCAGGTCACTGTCCGCGACATCCGTAAACCTAAGCTCAGCAAAGACATGCGGTTGTTCGATGGCAGCGTCGCAAATGTTGAGGCGTTGCGGATCGCTGTTCTTGGCACGGATTGCGCCATCGGAAAGCGGACGACTGCGACGGTTTTGGCCGGTGCATTGAATGCGAAAGGCATCAAGACCGTGCTGGTTGGGACCGGCCAGACGGGTTTGATGCAGGGCGCAAAATATGGCGTGGCCATGGATGCGATCCCGCCCCAATTCTGCTGCGGTGAACTTGAGGGTGCGATTGTCGCCGCCTCGGAGGCCGAGCAGCCCGATGTCATTTTGATCGAGGGTCAAGGCGCACTCAGCCATCCTGCGTTTTGCACATCCGCCTTTATTCTGCGCGGCAGCCAACCCGACGCTGTTATCCTGCAGCACGCTCCAAAACGCGCACATCGCTGTGATTTTCCCAATATGCCAATGCCCACGCCGGCCAGTGAGATTGCTTTGATCGAGGCGTTTTCTGACACCAAGGTCATTGGCGTTACACTCAATCACGAAGGCATGTCCGAGGCAGAGATTACAACCACGATTGCTAGCCAAACTGAAAAGCTGCGCCTGCCGGTAACCGATGCGCTTAGCAGGCCATCGGCACGTTTGTTGGCGATGGTTGTTGCTGCCTATCCCGGTCTGCAGCAACGAACGCCCGTGGCCGCAATTTGAATAGCCCGCGCCTGGAAATTGATCTGCAAAAGATACGCTACAACACACGGACCATTGTCGAGCGGCTGAAGCGACGTGGCATCCGTGTGACGGCAGTGACCAAAGCTGTATGTGGTCATCCGGCTATTGCCCGGGCCATGCTCGACGGTGGCGCCGAGGGGTTGGCTGACGCGCGGTTGACCAATGCAAAGCGGCTCCGCCAGGCAGGAATGACGTGCCCGATCACCCTGATCAGAACGCCGATGCTCAGTCAGGTCGATGACGTGGTGCAGGTTTGTGAAGCGAGCTACAACACAGAAAAAGCGGTGATCGCAGCCTTGGCCGTCGCAGCGCGCCAGCAAAACACGGTTCACGGCGTAATCCTGATGGTCGAATTGGGTGATCAGCGCGAGGGGATCAGGTCACAGGACCTTGGCGCTATGGCGCAGCATGTGGTGGATTTGCCCGGTGTGGCGCTGAAAGGCATTGGGGCGAACTTTGCCTGTCTGAGCGGCATTGCTCCGACTGCGGCGAAAATGCAGGCGCTGACTGCGCTTGCCAATGACATCGAGGGCCAGTGTGGCCCATTCCTTGAAACGGTCTCTGGCGGCAATTCTGCCACCTTGCCTTGGGCGCTTGAGCGACATGCCATTGGCCGGATCAACGATCTGCGCCTTGGAGAAGCGATACTGCTTGGTGTTGACCCGGTCACAGGAGATCAAATTGGCGGCCTGTTTTCAGATGCCTGCACGTTGATCGCCGAAGTCATCGAGGTAGACATTAAGCCGGTGCAACCTTCCGTAAGCCTCGCTGACCACCTAAAGGCAACCATTCAGTCTGCGCCCGACACCTTAGGAACAACGCGGCTTATTCTTGCCGTAGGGCAACAAGATTCGGATATGGCGGGGCTTTCGATGCTTGTTGGCACGACACTTATCGGTGCGACAAGCGATCACCTTATTATCGGTATGAAAGATCCTGCGCTCTGTGTTGGATCGGAAATGCGGTTTCAAATGGATTATGGGGCTTTGATGCGCGCCGCGGCCGCCCCGGATATTCAGATACATTTACGCAATGACCGACCGGCGCACAGCGTACACGGTGCCGGTGGCCCGGTCACATGCTTGGCACCGGTTTGAGCGCGCTGATTTACACGCGCTCAGATGAAACAAGAAGGAGAAACTCAAATGGCAAAGCTGACAAAATCGAGCTTGTTCAAAACGCAAATTCCCAAGGCGGAAACACCGATGGATAAGACCACACGGATCGTGCGAAAATTGGTCGAAGAAGAGACCCAGCAACGACAAGCCAAAAACGACCGTTTGCGGATTGCTCGCCTAGAACACGAAGCCAACACAACGGCAAAGCCGACCCGGTAGTGCACGCCAAATTCTACCCTGATCGCTCATGCCGAAAACACACCTGTTGCCCGTTCCCATCTAACTTCGGGCGCGCTACAACACGCGCAAAGGATCAATTTATGAAGCACGCAGACGAGAGCACATCAAAAATTCACTATATCTGTCAGACATATGTGGAGCAGAAATCCGGTCGCAACAGACAAGCAAGCTTGAAAATTGGTAAGCAATTTCAATATTCAACAGCAGCAGAAGCTCAGAATAGAGCAGAGCGGGAGGCGCTGTCCGAGGATTGCGCTGGTGCGGATGCCTACATGATTGAAGAAGACCCTGACAGTGGCGAAGTCGGATCACCAAACTTCCTTGTCAGGCTTGGAAACGTTCCGGAAATTGACGATCTTTAGAAAACCGCATCAGACAATGGGCCCGCCGACAAGGCCTGCAATGGCCATGAACTGAGTTGTTAGAAAAGCAGACCTTAGCGCAACTGCTGCGAAAGCTCGCTATGTCCGCGTAGCTGACATAGTTGGATCAGCTGGGAATCGTTGCTCACCGGCCATTCGACACCCTATATACATTCTGCATATACATTCTGCGGTCGCAGCCCGCTTTTCGGTCATTCGCTGCATCTGCAAAATTTGGCGCTGCGCGATGCGCGTAGCGATTTGAATATTCCGCCCGCGTTTCGCAGAAACAGTGGGGAAGATTTCCTCAAAACGTCTCAGAAGCTCTATAGGGGTCCCTGCGGAGCTTTCCGATCCTGATCATTCGCGGCACTGGGGTGGGCTTGCCTGGGAAAACCATCTGGTGGGGACCGGAGATGGCTAGGCCCGGCGTGTTGCTTACGGCAGCTTTACGCATGGTGGTCGTGCGGTGAGCTACTTATGGGGTCAATCCCCAATAGGTTTTCCAGAATGTTAGGATCTATGGTATCAAGCCAACCGATTGCGACCAGGCGCGATGATCGGTCGGAGCTGATTTCAAGGGGTCGAACGTCAAGTCGCTGTCCTACGAGCTGCACCTGAAACGCCGTATCGGGCTCCTCAGCCAAACGGACAACGCCTTTGGCGCGCAGACACATGGTTTTTAGCGCGTCTGCAAGATCGTTGAGGCGGGTTTGCGACAAAAGTGGAATGCCATCAAACGAGTAGGTCTCAAACGCCTCCGCATTCACGGTTTCGCAAAAAGGTGCGGCATCGCTTGCCACTTTAAGGCCAGCCGGTTCGATGCACGCGAAAGAAAGCTGCCCATAAGATGTTTTATGCAGATTGACACGGGGGGCGGATCTTGCAAGCAGAGCAGTGATTTCAGACATGCGCTCGCTGTCTACCAAATCGGATTTGTTGACAACGACAAGATCACTTGCCGCTGCATGATCCACGAGGTCTTCGGTGTCTGCATAGTCAAGGCCGCCAAACTGATCGGCGTCCAGAACGTAGACCCGGCTTTGTGCATGCGCGAGGCCCGCTTGGGCAAGGGCTTGAAGGGAGGCGTCCAGCGCCCGCGGGTTGGCCACGCCGCTGGCTTCGATCATGAACGCATCCGGTGGATCGGACCGACAGAACTCTACCATTGACTGGACAAGGTCATCGTTCAGCGAGCAGCACACGCAGCCATTGGATAGCGCTATGCGATCTGCCTCGACCGTTTCGATCAAGTCGTAGTCGATGTTCAAGGCGCCAAAGTCATTCACAAAAACAACAAAACGTCGTCCATCTGCCTGACGCAATAGGTGGTTGATCAGCGTGGTTTTTCCCGCGCCCAGAAATCCACCGAAGGAATAGGTCGGAACAGAATTATCCATCATGCGACCATACCTTTTGCCCGGCAAGCCAGGTTTCGAGCACCTTGATTTCGGCGATGCTATCCTTGGGTTCAGAAAGCGGATTGCGTGCCAGCACTGCGAAATCCGCGTATTTGCCGGGTGTGATCGAGCCCAGCACATCCTCTTTGCAGATCTGATAGGCTGCATCAATTGTGACGGCGCGCAGGGCGGCCTCGACGGTCATCCGTTCATCGGGGCCAACACAACGCCCTTCCTTGGTTTTGCGTGTCATGGCGGCTTGCATCAATTCAAGGCAGGAGGGATCAGTCATTGGTGTGTCCGCATGAAGGGATATGCGCATGCCCTGTGCAGCGGCCGACCCGGCCGGCACGTAATGCGCGGCCCGTTTCGGACCAAACAGAACGTCCTCGATCGGTGCACCCCAATGGGTGATGTGATTGATAAAGAAACTGCCCAACACACCCATGGAGATGCAGCGGTCGATCTGGTCGTCACGCATCAATGCGCAATGTTCCAGACGAAATCGGTGATCGGGCCGGGGGGCCTCGGACAACACCTTTTCCAGCAGATCAAGAACCATATCTATGGTGCGGTCGCCCTGGGTGTGGATGGTCATCTGCCAGCCTTGCGACACATAAGCACGCACCATGTCCTCAAAAAATGCGGCGGGATAGTTTGTTCCCCCGGTGTGACCCGGGGCGAGGCCCATCCGGATCTGCGTCACGTCATTGGTCAGGTAAGGTTTGGTCAGCCAGATATTGCCAATGAAGGGCGATCCGTCGGCATGTATCTTCACGCCAGCCATCCAGAGCCGATCCGGTCCAATATTCATGTCTTCAACAGCCATGTCGGGCGTCACCGCCTGCTGATACGCAGCGATGCGCGGCATCGGCCAACGCTGTTTCAAAGCACGCAGATAGTAGGATTTGTAGAACGGCAGGTAGAGATGCTCTGTCGTGGTTGTGATGCCGTTTGAGATGAACGCGTCAATCGTCGCTTTAAACTCCGAGTTGAGCCGGTCATCTCCCCAGGCTTCGTAAAAGGTCTCAACCGCTTTCCAGGTGATGGCCTCGGCAATCTTACCGGTCGGGTTGCCCTTGGCATCTCGTTCGATCACGGACCCTGTCGGGGTAGGCGTGTCCGGTCCGATCCCGCAGGCGTCAAACCCGGCAGAATTCATGTAAAGCGCATGGCAGTTGGAGGTCTGCACCCCCAGCGGAATGTCCGGAGCCAGCGCGTCCAGCATATCACGGGACAAGGTACGAAACCCCTCGTGAAGCTGCGCATCCAACCCGAAGAACAGCAAATGCTCGCCCAACTGCGCGGCGGCTACACGCCGTTCGATCTTGGCCAGAACAGCATCGAAGGTCGGTACGGTTTCCGCGCGCACGTCCACCACCGGTGCACCGCGCGTCTTGGCCGCCCAGAGAGGATGTGAATGCGCGTCTATTAGGCCAGGAAGCAGAACAGACCCCTGAAGGTCGATCTCTTGCGTGTCGGGAGGAGCGAGACTCCGAGCCGATTGCAAATCACCCACATGCGCAATGCGGTCCCCGGACACCAGCACCGCATCAGGCGCAGGGTGGCCGGGGTCAACCGTCACGATGTCTCCCCCGAAGAAGAGCGTGCTTGCCGTCATTCTCCGGCCACCGCGTAGCTGTCTTTCATCCGACCGGCCTTGGCTTGTGCTGCCAGAAAGTCGTCGTTTGAGAAGAGCGGGATGATCTTGTGATATTTAGACATCCCACTGGCATCAGCCAGCATCATGTTGGCCGCAACCGACGCCATATCCGGCATTTCATAGACGAACATCATGTCGTATTCGCCAAAGGTGCCATAGGCATAGAGCAATTTGCCCCCCATCGCCGCCACAGCGTTCCGGGATGCCTCGGCCCTGTCACTGGGCGTCTGGATCATCGCCGCCTTCTTGTCGTTTTCATATTTGATTAACATCGCTACTGTGACAGTCATCTGCCTTATCTCCGTTTTCCTTGAATGATCCGGTCGAGCATCATGGCGCAGACCAGAATGGCGAGACCGGCCAAAATTCCCTGCCCTTCCGAGGCGTATTGCAGTGCTTCCAGCACGTCCTCTCCCAGTCCCTTGGCTCCGATCAGCGAAGCGATCACCACCATGGCGAGGCTGAGCAGAATAGTCTGGTTGATCCCGGCCATGATTGACGGCATGGCGAGCGGAATATCGACCTTCCACAGCAGATATCGTTTGCTGGCCCCATAGGCCATCGCGGCCTCGCGAACGCTTTCCGGGACGCCCTTGAGGCCCAGTACGGTCAAGCGCACAACAGGCGAGCCGCCAAAGATCATCGTCGCAATAACCGCTGCCGGTTTGCCCGTGCCGAAAAACGCGATGATCGGGATCAGATAGACGAAGGCCGGCATGGTCTGCATGAAATCGAGGATTGGTCGTACAATGGCATAGAGCTTGCTCGACCGCGCACAGGCAATGCCCAGAGGAATGCCAAGCGTGACCGAAATACAGGCGGCGGTGCCCAGAAGCGCAAGGGTCTGCATACTCTTGTCCCAGAACCCCAGGTAACCCAGATAGGCGAGGCCCGCGCCGGTGAAGATGGCCGCCCGCAACCCGGCGCTGAGCCCGGTGAGCAGCAGAATGAAGCCGCACATGACAGGCCAGGGGGTTTCCACGAAAATGGTTTCCAGCGTGTCGAGGACCGACCGGATACAGAAGACCAGTCCGTCAAAGAACCATTCGGACTGGATCGACGCCCGGGTGATCCAAGCCTTAATACTGTCGGCCACGGATGCCTGTATGGACTGGTCCGCAGGAAATCCCTGTAGGGCAGGCACTGCCTCGGGGAAGCCGAACTTGAGTGAGCAGGTCACATAGGTGATCAAGGTCAGGGCTGCGGCAAGCGCTGTTTTGGCAAGGCTGAGTCCGTGCCCAAGGCTCTGATCCGACAGCCATTTGGCAAAGCGCATCTGCAGGGCCGTGTTGGCCAGCACTGCCTGAATTGACTTGATCACCAGAAGGGCGGCCAGGCCCGAAAGCACAAGTGTCAGCGCCTGGGCATTGGCAGCGGCAGCGTCGGCCTTGATCCCTTCAATCGCCCGCTCCAGCGATGCAATAGCATTTTGAAATCCCTCGACCCTGTCAGGATCGTTGTCCTTCGCATCGGCAAGTTGTTCGTAACGCTGCGCCAGCGTCGCCTCGATACCGGGCAGACGGGCCAGGATTGGCGCGCCAAGATCCCCCCATAAACCACGGGCCAATTGCACCACTGCGATGGTTTCAAGTGCGACAAAGGGCAGGAAGTACGCCCAGAGGCTGCGGATCCCATACCAGATCGACCCGAGCAGGAACGCGGCCCAATTCCAGGTGAAAAGAAACCCCCGCTTGTCGCCAATCGCCTTGAACTGGCGGGCATAGTAATTCTCGCTCAACGTGACAAATGCGTTGACCTGCGATCTGCTTCTGGATGTTGCGAGTGGCATATGTTCGGTGGCGTCTGTCATGAATCTTCGGTCCCCAGGATAACCCCGTTCAGGATGTCGTTTCTGGTGATCACTCCACTGGTGCCAATGTCATCATCCTGCACCACGATGGGTCCCGTGCTGTCGGCAGCCTTGACGATGATTTGCCGCAGCGTGTCATTGCCCGAAACCACGGTTTCCTCACCTGTCAGGGGGCCGTGTTCCGCCTCAAACTCAGCCCGGGGACGGGCCAGGGAATGGGCGCGGATCAGGTTGATGCGAGAAATGCCTCCGACAAAATCCATCACATAATCGTCGGCGGGGTTCATTATGATTTCCTCGGGCGTACCGGTCTGCACGATCACCCCATCCTTCATGATGGCAATCCGGTCGCCAATGCGCACGGCCTCTTCCAGATCGTGGGTGATAAACAGAGTCGTTTTATTCATCTGGTTGGCCAGACGCATGAATTCTTCTTGCAACTGGCGGCGAATGAGCGGGTCAAGCGCGCTGAAGGGCTCATCCATCAACAGCACCTCGGCGTCCGCAGCAATGGCCCGAGCCAGACCCACACGCTGCTGCATACCCCCCGACAACTCATGCGCGAATTTCTCGGACCAGTCAGAGAGATCCACAAGCGCCAGCGCGTCCTCTGCCGCCTTCCAGCGTGCGTTCTGCGAATACCCACGGATTTCAAGCGGCATCGCCACGTTGTCGCGCACCGACCGGTGCGGCAGCAGACCGAAGTTCTGAAACACCATGGCGATATGTTCGTTGCGCACTTTCAGCAGCTCTTGTTCGCCCAGCGCCATGATGTCAGTGCCATTGACCACCACCTTGCCGGCGGTTGGCGTCAGCAACCGGTTCACGTGGCGGACAAGGGTGGATTTACCGCTTCCCGATAGACCCATGATGCAGTAAATCTCGCCCCGCCGAACTTGAAAGGTGGCATCGGCCACGCCTACCACACAATCAAATTCTTCATGCACCTGGGGCTTGGTCAGACCGCGCGCCTGAATGGCCTCCATGGCCTCTGCGCTGCGGGTTCCGAAAATTTTCCAGACCCCCTGCAAATCAATGACGGCCTCGTTAGGGTCAAAATTGTCCGGGACTGCGTTCATGCCGCCTCCTGCGCCGTCGATGGACGATGCGCCAATGTTAGGTTTACCAGAGGCAAGCGGGTTGCCGACCGATGGGAGGGGTCGGGCGACAACCCGGGATCCGTCGCAGATCAGTTCAGGCCGAGCCATCCGTCGACGATGTCGGGATTGGCAGCAATCCATTCGCGCGCTACATCTTCGCTGGAGCGCTGCTTGACCACGATCTCATGGGTGAAATTGTTCACTGTCTCGGTGTCCATGTCGATCTTTGCCAGAAACGCCGCCACATCCGGTGTGCGCTGTTCCAGAGATTTGGAATAGCCGACATGGATGGATTTCGGCTCATCTGCGGTTTCGACCTTGGAATTCTCGAACCAGTTCGCGTCCTCGGCTGGCTGCTTCATGTCGTACTTCGCGGGATCGTAGTCAGGCTCCTCAAGCCGAACCATATCGAACACGAACCAGTTGTAATGCGGGGCGTAACAGTAAAAAGCATAGCCTTCGCCCTTGTTGATCGCATCGGAGATCGACGCGGTCGCCACCTCCTCTTCGGCCTCGATCGGCGTGAAGAAATTGGTGATGCCATAGTCCCGCACCTTGACCGAGTTGATCTTGGTAGAGGCCCAGCCCGGCGCACCGACCCAGATGTCTCCCATTCCGTCGCCATCGCGATCCATCAGCGCCGCTGCCTCGGGCGTCGCGAGATCGAACACTGTCTTGATGTTGTTGGCCTCGGCAAATTCGCGCGGCGCACAGAAGGCCGAAAAGCCTTCATAGTTGCCTTCGCTGAGGGCGACAGTCCCATTGGTATCGACATACTCGCTTGTGAAATTCGACTGGTTTGGCAGCCAGACATCAGGATGCACATCAATTTCCCCTTTGCCCCGGTCCATTCCGGCAAAGATGACGGCGTTGGTGCCTGGTACCAGCTCGGCTTGTCCACCCAGTTTATCTTCGATGACTACCTTGATAAGGCCCGCCATGGCGCGCCCGCTGGCCCAGTTCGGCTCGGCCACGCGAACTACTTCCTGCGTGTAGGCCCCGGTCGCTGTTGTCAGCGATAGTGTCGCGGAGAGTGCAAATGTCTTGAACGTCGTCATTGAGGTCTCCCTGATTTTTCAACTAACATGTCAACATCTGCATCTTAACATGTCAATATAATAATGTCAGATCGCCTTGCTAACATGTCATTCCAAAGTCTATGTTTCTGAAAACAGAGCAACCTCCCGGGACCCGCAGATGCCTAGCGAAGCGATGAACAAGATCATAACGATGCCCTTGAAAGACGAAGCTTTTCAGGATCTTGAGCGCATGATCGTTAATGGCGAGCTTGCACCGGGCCAGTGGGTTTCGGAAACTGATCTGATCGAGGCTTCGGGGCATACCCGTGCACCGGTCAGGTCAGCCATTCAGCGGCTTGCAGACGAAGGGTTGCTGAGAATCGTTGCCCGAAGGGGTGCGCAGGTATGTCCGATTGACCATACTGAACAGTTCCGGTCCCTAGAGCTGCGCCGTGTTGTTGAAAGACTCGTTGCCCGATCGGCGGCCGAACGGGCAACCGACGCACAACGCCGCGAGCTTTCGGAGATCGCCGACGGGTTTCGCGCGGTGGGTACAACGGGTGATCAGGCGGCGATGACCGAGCTTGACGCAAGATGCTTTGCCCTGCTCATCACGGCTGCAGACAATAAATTTGCGGCACGCTCACTTACATCAGTAAAAGGGTTGTCGCGCCGGTTCTGGGTGCTCAACCAAGAACGTCATGGCGACATCCACCAGATGTTCAATGCCCATGCTGCTGTGGCGGACGCCGTGAGCAAAGGGAACGGAGACGCCGCAGCCATCGCGGTGGATAGTCTGATTGACTATGTCGAAGAGTTCACGCTTCGGGTTATCGGATTTCGATCTTCAAAAGCGTGAACGAAACTGTCTGACGTCAGCGCCTATGGGTCCAAATAGCGTTATTTGCTAAGAGAGTGTTTGTTGCTCATCGTATCCACCGAGGAGTGGAAGATGAGAAAGACAACGAAGAGCCCCGGCGAGAAGTGGACCTGTCGCGTTTTTGTGCCGCCCCATGTGCTCGTTTAGGCTACTTTCCGTTCGAAAGCGACCGGGCTTTTCCAGCCCAATGCTGAGTGCCG
>NZ_FQWM01000010.1 GCF_900129685.1 Cognatishimia maritima
TAGGTCTGGTTTGGTAAAGGTCGCACTAGGAGCAGTGTCAGCTGTGTGTGCTTCGCACCCGTTCGTCGATCGTGCAGTATTAGGAAATTTGGGCTTATTTCGTTGAAAAACTCGCCCTTGATCGAGACCGAAGCCGGTGATTCAATTCCGTATAAGACGGGGGATTGAACGATGATGGGACCGAGGCAGGAAGCGCAGGCATCGCTGTTCTACGAGTTTTCGCTGGAAGATCACGTGCCTCAGAGCCATTTGCTGCGGTCGATTGACCAGTTTGTCGATCTGGCTGGCATCCGTGCGCATCTTACAGACTTCTACAGCCACACAGGCCGCCCCTCGATTGATCCCGAGCTGCTGATCAGGATGCTTCTGGTGGGTTATTGCTTTGGCATCCGATCCGAAAGGCGGCTCTGCGAAGAGGTGTATTTGAACCTCGCCTATCGCTGGTTCTGTCGTCTCGATCTGACGGACCGCGTTCCAGACCATTCGACGTTTTCCAAGAACCGCCATGGTCGGTTCCGCGAGAGTGAGTTGCTGCGTCATCTGTTCGAGACGACTGTGGCGCGCTGCATCGCGGAGGGTCTGGTGAGCGGGCAGCGCATGGCAATTGATGCCAGCCTTATCGAGGCGGATGCCAACAAGCAGAACTCGACACCCAAGGAAGAGTGGGACGCCTCCGACATCGACCCGGCCGATGCCCCTCGCGCCGTTCGCGAATATCTCGACACGTTGGATGAAGCTGCATTCGGTGCCGCCAGCAAGGTGCAACCGAAGTTCACCTCCCATTCCGACCCCGCCAGCCAATGGACGGCGGCACGTAAAGGCCCTGCTTTCTTTAGCTATTCCGACAACTATCTGATCGACACCGATCACGGGGTTATCGTCGATGTGGAGGCGACGCGATCGATCCGGCAGGCTGAGGTTGGATCGACGAAGACCATGCTGAAGCGGGTGAAGGCCAAGTTCGATCTGCACCCTGAACGCCTGATCGCTGACACGGCCTATGGCACCGGGCCAATGCTGGGCTGGCTGGTTGACCGCAAGATTGCACCGCACATTCCTGTTTTTGATAAATCCGGGCGCAACGATGGCACATGGACCCGCGCCGACTTCGAATGGGATGCTGAGAACGATCAATACATCTGTCCCGAGGGACATGCCCTAAAACAGTTCCGGCGCAATTACTCAGACCCGAACCGCGGCCCGACCGGCAAAGGCACAGCTCGCTATCGCGCGCTGAAGCTAACCTGCCAGGCCTGCCCATCCAAGCCCAAGTGCTGCCCTAACGCCGATGCCCGCAAAATCACCCGGGAAGAACACGAAGACGCTCGCCAGGTGGCCCGCGACATTGCCAAGACCCGCCAATACGAGATATCAATGAAGCTCCGAAAGAAGGTTGAGATGCTCTTTGCTCACCTCAAACGCATTCTCGGGTTGCGCCGCCTCCGATTACGTGGACCATGCGGCGCAAATGACGAATTCCTTCTCGCTGCAACCGCCCAGAACCTCCGTAAACTGGCAAAGATCTTTCCCGCACCGCAGAAACCCCGAACAGCCTGATCAGAAAGGCGCTCACGCTACATTCAGGCCGCCACTTTCTGCGCTCGCAATACGTTGTTTTTCAACAGAATCGGCTCAAAACAGTCATTCGCTGCACCCAATTAAAAACGTCAGCTTGCCTACGTCGTCGCCCCTACAACCCCAGCTTATCCCGCATAAAGGCCAGCGCGACACTCAGCCCATCGGGCGCAATGCCATGCGCGGTGCCTTTCATAATATGGGCGAAGATGTCTTTGAAACCTGCCTCTTGCAGGGCTTCGGCGGCTTGCGGCAGGGATTGCACGGGGACAACATCGTCTTGGTCGCCGTGCACCAGCAGGACCGGTGGGCGGCTGACGGTTTCATCTTTCAAAAGCTCGGGGCGCAGCAGGCGGCCTGAGAAAGCGACGACGCCGGCCACCGGGTCTTCGCGGCGGGGGGAGACGTGCAGGGCCATCATGGTGCCTTGGGAAAAACCAAACAGAACAACTTGTTCAGGCAGCACGTCTTCGTCGACCATCATCGCATCCAAAAATGCGTTCAGGTCTTCGACCGCGGCGGTCATGCCGCGTTCGCTTTCTTCTTCGGATGAACCGTCAATCCAAGGGATCGGGAACCATTGCAGCCCCATCGGCATTCCGGGGATGGTTTCGGGCGCGTCGGGGGCCAGAAACAGCGTGTCGGGCAGATGTTCCGCCAGCGGGTCCGCCAGACCGATCAGGTCCTGCCCATTGGCGCCGTAGCCATGCAGAAAGACAACGACCGAGCGTGTGTCGCCGGACAGTGGTTCTTTGCGGAGCGTGTTCAAAACCCGAGTCATGCGATGCCTTCCCTTTGCTTTTCAACATGGTAGTAGGCCCACAAGAGCCGCGCTGCAACCGATCTCCATGGGGACCATGCTTCGGCCATTTGGCGCAGTTGCTTTTCGGCCGGGCGTTTTTCAAGGCCAAACAGCATGCGCGCGCTTTCTTGCAAAGCAAGATCGCCGGGGGCAAAGACATCGGCGCGGCCAAGGCTGAACATGGCATAGATTTCTGCGGTCCAGACGCCGATGCCGCTGACTTGGGTGAGGGTTTTGACAATTTCCGCATTCGGTCTATCGCGTAAACCTTTGAAATCAATGCGCGCTTCGGCAAGCGCTTTGGCATAGCGTATCTTTTGGCGGCTCAGCCCCACGGCGCGCAATTCTTCTTCGCTGGCCCACATGATTTTGCGCGGCCCGGTCAGCTTTGCGTCTTTCATGCGTTTCCAAATGGCGCGGGCGGCAGCGACGCTGACTTGTTGAGAGACAATGGCGCTGAGCAGCTGATCAAACCCGTCTTTGCGCAGACGTGTTGGCAAGGGGCCGGTGAGTTCTAGCGCCTGATGGAATCGGGCGTCCTGATCGGCCAGCCACGCGGCGCCTTCGGCCACGCAGGCCTCTGATGTGATAATCCGTCCGACCATGGTGCTTTTGGTCCTTTTGGCCCGGTTTTTTCCTGATCCACGCGGGTCTGTCAAATCCGTTTCATGCGCAAAATCGAATTGTGAACGGATTGGTTCAGTTTCTTTGATCTAAGTCCTTTTCATAGGAGGAAAACCAGACTAGCCATTTCGCATGACTGATGTGATTGATGATCGTCGCGCGAAGCGCACCGTTTTTATTCTTGTACTCGCACAGGCGCTGATTGGCGCGCAAATGCCGATGATTTTCACCATTGGCGGGCTGGCCGGGCAGTCACTGGCGAGCAACGTCTGCTTTGCGACCTTGCCGATATCGTTCATCGTTTTGGGGTCGATGGTGTCCGCGACGCCGATGTCGAATTTCATGCAAAAACACGGGCGACGCGCAGGATTTTTTGTCGGCGCGGCGGGTGGCACCATTGGGGCCGCGGTTGGGGCATATGGGCTATATACCAGCAGTTTCACGCTGTTTCTGATCGGCAGCCTTTTCACTGGAATCTATATGAGCGCGCATGGGTTTTACCGCTTTGCGGCTGCCGATAGCGCGTCGGAAGCATTCAGGCCCAAGGCCATTTCATACGTGATGGCGGGGGGCTTGGCAGCGGCGATTATCGGGCCTCAGATCGCGAAGGTCACAGCGGATGCAATGGTGATCCCATTCATGGGCACCTATGCGGCGGTGTTCGTTCTGAACCTTGTGGGCGTACTGTTGTTTTGCTTTCTGGACGTGCGAGAGCGCGCCGACGATGTGGATGACGCCGCGAAAGGCCGCTCTCGGTGGCAGTTGATCACGACGCCCAAAATCGCTGTCGCTGTGATCTGCGCGACTGTGTCTTATGCGCTGATGAACCTGATGATGACCTCTACCCCTTTGGCGGTGGTTGGCTGTGGATTCACTCAAAACAATGCGGCAGACATCGTGGGAGGGCACGTGCTGGCGATGTTTGCGCCGTCGTTCTTTACCGGGCATCTGATTGCGCGTTTCGGGGCGGAGAAAATCGTTGCTTTGGGTCTGGTGATCCTGGCCTGCGCTGGCGGCGTTGCGATGCAGGGTGTGGCGCTTGAGAACTTCTTTATCGCCCTGATCTTACTGGGGGTCGGTTGGAATTTTGGGTTTATCGGCGCGACAACAATGCTGACCATGTCCCACACGCCCAGTGAACGCGGCAAGATGCAGGGTATGAATGACCTGATTGTTTTTGGCGGCGTCACAATGGCATCGCTGGCTTCTGGTGGGCTGATGAACTGCTCTGGCGGAGACGCAGTTCAGGGTTGGAATGCGGTCAATCTGGCGATGGTGCCATTCCTTGTTCTGGCGGGTGGTGCACTGATATGGCTGGTGCTGCGCCCAACCGACGACTTAGAACATACACCTGCACAATAAATAACGCGCGCAATGACTTGCGCGCGTTACTTCGTGTAAAACCTCAGGCCAGATTAGAAGGTTTTCGCACATCCTTCTGTGGCTGATTCCTGTGCCAACAGCCCCATTTTCACCGCTTGAATTCCGTCCATCAATGACACTTCAGGCGCGCCCGTTCCGCGCACGACCTCAAGGAATTTGACGTGCTGGTAGAATGTCGAGCCATTGTGATCACCGGCGTCCAGAATGGTTGGGTCCACGGGGATTTCGACCGTCTGCGGCCCCTTAGGAGTACGCGGGCTGATGATGACCTGCGACACCGGCGGCTCTCCGAGGTGGGTCGGCCAGAACCGCCCCGGCCCCGGCACCAGTGCTTCGATCTTGCCGTTTGGTCCCACGGCGCTGATCTCTTCTTGAAAGGTGCTGCCTTCGGCGTACATGCAAAGCTCTAGCATGCCGCGCGCGCCATTGGCGAAATCAACCATCACATAGGCGGTGTCCCAAATGTCTGAAGCTTCGCCATCGTAGTTTTCATCAAGGTGGTTCACCTCTTGCCCTGCGCTGGCCATGATCCGCACGGGGTCTGCCCCGATGATCAGGCGCATGAGATCAAAGAAGTGGCAGCATTTTTCCACCAAAGTGCCGCCAGAGTTCTTGTTGAAGCGGTTCCAGTTGCCGATTTTTTCCAGAAACGGAAATCGGTGTTCGCGGATGGTCAGCATTTTCACGCCGCCGGTGGCCTTTTGCACCTGTTCAACAAAGGTCTGGATTGGAGGCATATAGCGGTATTCCATCGCAACCCAAATCGGCGCGGGGTAGCTTTCGCGGAAAGCCAGCAGCTTCGCCTCATCCGCCGGGTCCGTATACAGCGGCTTTTCCATCAGCAAAGGCAGCGGGTTGCGTGCGGCGATGGTTTCCAGTTGCGGCACATGCATGTGGTTCGGGCTGACAACCAACAGGCAATCCAGATCGTCCCGATCTAACAGCTCTTCAAGAGAGCCACAAAGTGCGGCGTTTGGCTCAATCGCTTTGGCCGCGTTTGCCATGATCTCATTTGGTTCAAAGATCGCAGCCACACGCGCCCCTTCCAGCAAGGCGATATTGCGCATGTGTTCCTGGCCCATCATGCCGCAGCCGATGATGCCATATTTGATGTCACGGGTCATGCCGTACTCCCTTATTTCAGGCGCTGCACATAGAGCGCCTGATCCGTGTCAAACCATGTTCTAGAGAATTCGATGGGCAGGTCTTGGTCTGCCCAACTGAAACGTTCGATATATCCCACCGGGGTGCCCGGTGATCTTGTGAAACTTTGCGGTGCCCAATCCGGCACATTTCCGATGCTCACGCGGTCTTCGGCGCGCGTGATCCAGAAGCCAAGCTGCTTTTGATAATAGCGATAGAGGGAATCAGACAGCGCATCTGCCGTAACCACCCCTACCGATTCGTCGAGCCAGATTTCCTCGACCGCGATAATTGTATCATTCAAATAGCGCAGTCGACGGATGCGTGCGGCACGATCTGCAAAGCCAAATCGCGGCAGGTCAGAGGGCTTTGTTAGGGTCGCCACAGACAGGATGTCGGCACGCGGCAATCCTCCGCCTTCGGGCAGTTCAAGGCGGAACATCCCATAGACAGAGTCCCTTACCTGCCCGGTCTTAATATAGTTGCCAGACCCCTGAATTCGCTCCAAAAGTCCTTTATTTGTGAGTTCTGCAAGCGCCTTGCGGAGCGTGCCAACAGAGGTGTTGAATTCCGCTGCCATGTCTCTTTCGGGCGGCAGACGGTCGCCGTCTGTCAGACGACCGGAACTGACATCGCGGATGATCAACTCCGCGATCTGAATGTAGACAGGCAGTGCGTTACGCTTGTGATTGGACAAATTGATACATCCCTTTCACCCTGCGGAAAATAATTGATACACCATTGATGCACCTTTGTTTGGATGTTTAACTAAGTCTCAAGTGAAGGCAAGCCAAAGGAAAAGAAATGACTGTCATTCCGATAACATCCCCTGACCTGCAGGCGGCGGAAGTCTCCTGGTTCTCGGCGCTTTGTTCAGATGACTATGAGTTCCTTGGCGTGCCAGATGGCGACTTGCGCAGCTCTTGGGAGCATTGCTCTGACATTGTGAAGGTCGCCGAAGAGCAAGGGTTTCGGAACATCCTCTGCCCGTCTTCTTACCAAGTTGGACAGGACACGCTGTCCTTCGTGGCGGGTTGCGCCCCGATCACTGATAAGATCAATCTTCTGGCGGCTGTTCGCTGTGGCGAGGTGCAACCCATCATGCTGGCGCGCACCATCGCGACGCTGGATCACATGCTGAAGGGCCGGTTGACCGTCAATATCATCAGCTCTGACTTCCCCGGCGAAAAGGAAGAGAGCGCCTATCGCTATCAGCGTTCGCGCGAGGTTGTGCAGATATTGCGTCAGGCGTGGACGAAGGACGAAATCAACCACGAAGGCGAAGTTTACAACTTCAAAGGCCTGACAACTGATCCGGTGAAGCCCTATCAGCAAAACGGCGGCCCGCTGCTTTACTTTGGTGGCTATTCTCCGTCCGCGCTCGATCTGTGTGGCGAGCATTGCGACGTCTACCTGATGTGGCCTGAAAAGATGGAAGAGCTGGAAGGCCGGATGAAAGCGGTGCACGCGGTCGCAGAAAAATACGACCGCACGCTGGACTACGGTCTGCGCGTCCACATGATTGTGCGCGACACCGAAAAAGAAGCGCAGGAATATGCGGACTACATCACGTCCAAACTGGATGATGAATACGGCCGCATGATCCGCGAACGCGCGCTGGATTCAGGCTCTTTGGGTGTCAGCCATCAAGCGAAGAACCGTGAGCTGGCCGACAAATACGGCTATATTGAACCCAACCTCTGGACTGGCGTGGGCCGGGCGCGGTCGGGCTGTGGTGCGGCACTGGTCGGGTCAACCGATCAGGTTCTGTCGAAAATTGAAGCCTACCAAAAGATGGGCATCCGTGCCTTCATCTTCTCGGGCTACCCGCATATCGACGAGGCCAAGCATTTTGGCAGCCGTGTTCTACCGCAGTTGAAAACCTGTTCCTTGCCGCATGAATATGGCCGTGTGCCAGCAGAAACACCCGCAACACCCCTCGGCAACGGAGTCCGCCGCTAATGGATCGCATTACACTCTCTTCCTCCCTCCACATGAGCCGCATCGTCTATGGCATGTGGCGTTTGGGCGATGACACAGACACCTCGCCTGCCCATGTGGAAGCGAAGATCCAAGCCTGTCTGGAACAAGGGATCACTACCTTTGATCAGGCAGATATTTACGGCGACTACGGGGCCGAGGCGGTTTTGGGTGGTGCACTAAAGGCGAACCCTGCCCTGCGCGACCAGATGGAAATTGTGACCAAATGCGATATCGTCGCGCCGATTGGCCGCTATTCCGATGCCAAGGTGAAATACTACGACACCTCGCGCGCCCACATCGAGAAATCTGTCGACATTTCGCTGGATGCGATGGGGATTGAGCAAATCGACCTTCTGCTGATCCACCGTCCCGACCCTCTGATGGATCACAACGAAACCGGGGCCGCATTGGATGACATCGTGGCCTCTGGCAAGGTGCAGAACGTCGGCGTTTCCAACTTCCGTCCTTGGGACTGGGAGTTGCTGCAATCGGCCATGAAAACACCGCTGGTGACCAACCAGATCGAACTGTCTTTGGGTGAAATCAGCCCCTTCACAAATGGCGATCTGGCGTTTCACCAGCGTCAGGGCGATGCTGTCATGGCGTGGTCCCCTCTGGGCGGCGGTAACCTGATCGGCAACACTGGGCAAATGGGCGCCGTGATGGATGAAATCGCAAATGCCTTTGGTGTGGACCGTGCGGCGGTGGCTGTCGCCTTTCTGCTGGCCCATCCGGCCAAGATCCTGCCCGTCATGGGCACCAACAACCTCGACCGTATCAGCAAAATCTCTGATGCGCTGAAAGTGAAACTGGACCGGGAAAGCTGGTATCGTCTGTACGAGGCCGCGCTCGGCAAAGAGGTTCCATAATGAATATGCCAGTGACCAGTTTTAAACCAGACGCCGAGAACACCCGCCTGCTGCGCGATGCCTTTGGGCGGTTTGCGACCGGCGTAACCATTGTGACCGCGATGTCAGAGGACGGGCCGGTTGGCATCACCGCCAATAGTTTTTCGTCTGTTTCACTGGACCCGCCCATGGTGCTTTGGTCGCCGAGCAAGACATCTCGGCGGTTTCCGTATTTTGACAAGGCCGAACACTACGCCATTCACATATTGGCGGCAGAGCAGGATTCGCTCTGCTGGGGCTTTGCAAAAGATGCATTTGCGCTGCAAAATTTACCACATGAGGTGAATGCCGAGGGGGTGCCGGTCATTGCCAATGCGCTGGCGCGGTTTGAATGCAAACGCAGCGCGCATTTTGAAGGCGGAGACCACAAGATCATTCTCGGAGAAGTTCTGCGGGCCGAAATGCGCGAGGGAGACGCATTGGCCTTTTATGCCGGAAAATACGGCCAGTTCGCGCAGTCATAAGCGCACGGCCCGCTTGAGGAGGCGGGCCTAAAACATAGGGAGGTCCTCATGGGGGGATTATTGGCGGTGTTAACACCGTTGCATGTGATCAATGCCTTCGTCCTAAAGATTGGACGTGGCATTGGATGTATTGCGGTGGCCTTTATGGTCGCGGCAATCCTGATTCAGGTCTTTTATCGCTATCTTTTGAATAACGCCCTGCCCTGGCCGGATGAAGCGGCGCGCTTTGGCATGCTGTGGATGATGGGGCTGATGGCCCCCACGGCCTTTCGGCGTGGCGGCTTCGTGGCGATTGAAACGGTGCCGGATCTGCTGCCCAAACGGGTTGGTGATATCCTAAACCTGTTTCTGCTGTCGATTTCGATGGTGGTACTGCTGGTGTCGGTGAATATCGGCTACGGCGAAGTCACCGGTTTTGGCGGGCGTTTTGCCACGGCATCGCTTTATCTGCCAACCTCGATCACATTTGACGAATGGTTCCGCATCCCGCGCAGCTGGATGATGATGTCTTTGTTTGTGGGCATCGTGCTGCTGATCTCGGTCAATATCGAACTCTTACTGCGCAGCCTCGTAGGGCTGATGGGTGGACGTGATCGTCTGCCTGAAATCGACGAAGCCGACATGGGAGGCGCAGAATAATGCTAATTTGGTTCTTACCCGTATTCCTGATTTTCCTGACCATTGGCCTGCCGGTCTTCTTTGGTCTGCTTGCGGCCCCCGGCATCCTTCTGTGGATGAACGGTCAGGAAAAAGACATCACCCTGCTTTATCGCAATCTTTACAACGGGATGGACAGTTTCCCGCTGATGGCGATCCCCTTCTTTATGCTGGCGGGGGAATTGATGAACCGCGGCGGGATCACCATTCGTTTGGTGGAGTTTTCCCAAGCGCTGATGGGGCACCTGCGTGGTGGTCTGGCGCAGGTGAACATCCTGTCCTCGATCCTTTTTGCGGGCCTGTCTGGATCTGCCGTGGCAGATACCTCTGCGCTCGGGTCCATGCTGATCCCTGCGATGGAGAAACAAGGCTACACTCGCAAATTTGCAGCAGCCGTTACGGCGGCAAGCTCCGTGATCGGACCGATCATTCCGCCCTCGGGCATTATGATCATCTATGCCTATGTCATGGGTGAAAGCGTCGCCGCGCTGTTCCTGGCCGGGATCGTACCGGGCATTATGGTGGGCGTTGGTCTGATGGTCATGGTCCGACTGACCGCTGACCGCTATAACCTGCCCCCTGCGAAGCGTGTGGTGCTGACGGGCATCAATCTCGGCCCGCTGGAATATTGGTTCTCCTTTGTGCTTGTGCGTCTGAACATCGGTCTTCTGCTGGCGCAATTCGTGCCACTCGGCGCAGAGGCGACCAGCACAGCAAAATGGCTGGCCTACCTTGGTGGCATTCTTGTGACCCATGGTTTGATGTTGGGCCTGCGTCGCGTGGTCAATCATGACTTCCGTATGGTCTGCAAACGTGCCGTGGTGCCATTGCAAACACCCGTTCTGATCCTTGGCGGCATTCTGGCGGGCGTCTTTACCCCGACCGAAGCGGCGGCTGTCGCCGTGGCCTATGCCTTGATCGTGGCCTTTGGTGTTCTGCGCACCATGAGCTTTAAGGACCTGCCAGACGTTCTGATCCGGGCTGGCATCACCTCCGCGGTTGTTCTGCTGCTGGTCGGTGCCGCGATGGCCTTTAAGACGGTCGTAAGCCTGAGCCACGCACCAGAGATTCTTGCCGAGTTCATCCTGAGCCTGAGTGAGAACCCATTGGTCCTGCTGTTCCTGATCAACCTCTTGCTGTTCATCGTCGGTATGTTCCTGGATGCAGGCCCGGCGATCATCATCTTGGGGCCGATTTTGGGGCCGATCTTTATCGACCTCGGCGTGGACCCGATCCACTTTGCGATCATTATGAGTGTGAACTTGACCGTGGGTCTTGCGACGCCGCCGATGGGGCTTGTCCTCTTTGTGGCTGCTGCGGTCTCACGAGAGAAGGTAGAGACCATCGCCAAGGCGATCTTGCCCTTCTTAGCTGTTGAAATTGCTGTGATTTTCTTAATCACATATATCCCAGCAATATCCATGACGGTCCCGCGTCTGACGGGATTTGCGAACTAGGTTTTTGAGTAACAGGGAGGAATAACTATGCTCAAACAAACTCTGAAAACACTTTCGGTCGCTGCACTTGTGGCAGCCACCGGGGTGACCGCGGCAAGCGCGGCGGACTATTCGATCCGCGCAACCGCCAACGCCAATGAAAACGACGAAGACTATGATGGTCTTGTCGTCTTCAAAAACTACGTCGAAGCCGCATCCAACGGCGCAATCGAAGTCGAAATCTTCATGGGCACACAACTGTGTTCCAACGGCGCTGAATGTCTGCAGGGCGTCGGGGACGGCACGATTGACGTCTATGTGGGCACCTCTGGCGGCGTGTCTGGCATCTTCCCCTATGTGCAGGTGCTTGACCTGCCCTACCTGATGGCGGACGACCGGATTGCGGAAACCGCTCTGGCGAGCGGCAGCGAGTTTTCCAACACGCTGAAGGGTCTGGTGATGGAAGATTCCGGCGGCATGATCCGCCTGATGACGGTTGGTAACACCGGCGGCTGGCGCAACTTTGCCAACACCAAGCGCCGTGTTCAGACCCCATCTGACATGGAAGGTCTGAAAATCCGGACCGTGGTTGCGGACCTGCCACAAGAGCTGGTGAAAGCCCTTGGTGCTTCCCCGACCCCGATCCCATGGCCAGAGCTGTTCACGTCGTTCCAAACCGGCGTTGTTGAAGGCTCTAAAAACGGCATCACAGACATCATGGGTATGAAATTCCCTGATGCTGGTCTGCAGTACATCACGCTGGACGGTCACGCCTACATGGGTGCCCTGTGGTTCATGAACAATGAAAAACTGATGGACATGCCGGAAGGCCTGCGCGCAGTTGTCAGCGACGGCTTCTATCAGCTGCAGCAGGCGACTTTTGCGTCACCAAAGCGTAAATCAATCGCAGCCTACGAAGAGTTCGTCGCGGGCGGTGGTGACCTTTACGTGCCAACGCCAGAAGAAAAGGCGATGTTCAAGGAAGCGGCAGCGCCGGTTTATGACTGGTTCAAATCCAACGTTGCCAATGGTGAGGTCATCTTTGACGCGCTGAACGCATCGGTTGCCGAAGCAGAAGCTGCTGTTGCAGCGGCGCGCGCGGTCGACGTGCAATAAGCCACGTGCATTGATCTGGGGCGAGGCACTTTAAGTGCCTCGCCCTTTTCCCTTTTCCCTTAGCGGAAGGGATACATCCAAACCTTGTAGTCATTCACCAGCACATGCGCTTTTTCGATCTGTTCCGGCGTCATTTTCTTCACGACCTCTTCCAAAGAGATCGCAGCATCCGGGTCGCCTCCGATGGCCGACAGCGTGTACCACATATAGGCGCGCACCAGATCCGGCGCAGGCATGCCGCGCCCGATTTCGTAATACCAGCCGATCCCAGATTGCGCACCGGGATGCCCTTTCAGCGAACTGCGCAAATACCATTCAAACGCGCGCTGATCGTCACGCTCTACCCCAAGCCCCATGGCATACATTACGCCGATCAACTCCTCGGCGTCGGCATTGCCAGAACGCGCCGCAGGCCAGAGTTCTTCGTAGGCTTGCTGAAATTTCCCCTCTTCCATAAGGTCACGGGCATGTTCAATTTCCGCCATCACCGGCGTTCCCAAAAGGGCCAATCCAAAAGCTATCGCGCGCATGTTTTTGGTCTCTCATTTCTAGTGGCTCTGCCAGCTATGGCCAGCGATCTTCCGGCCCCTTTGACGGACGCAGATTTCCTGCCGTTTGACATGAAACAGGCGGCACTAGGGCGTGATCTATTTTACGATAAAATATTGTCAGGGAACAGAAATATTAGCTGCGGGACCTGTCATCATCCTGATCACGGCACCGGCGATGGGCTATCTTTGGGTATTGGCGAAGGGGGTGTTGGCCTCGGTCCAGATCGCACCGCTGGCATGGGTGCCGACCGCATTCGCAAGCGCATTCCACGCAATGCGCCGCCACTTTGGAATCTAGGTGCAAAAGACCTGCACACGCTCTTTCACGACGGTCGCCTGAGCCTGTCGGATGACTATGGAAACGGGTTCAATTCCCCTGCCGAGGAATGGCTGCCAAAGGGATTGAATTCGCTTTTGGCGGCGCAGGCAATCTTTCCACTGGTGGCGCAGTTTGAAATGGCCGGTAACCCCGGTGAAAATCAGGTCGCGGGGGCCGTGCACGACCGGATTGATGCGCCTTGGCCGATCATTGCGAAAACGGTGCGCATAACGGGGGATTATGGCGCGCGCTTTGTTGAAGCGTTTGATCACATTGATGCGCCCGAAGAGGTCGCGATCACCGAAATCGCCAATGCTTTGGCGGCCTTTCAAGCCGTGGAATGGCGCAGTATCGACAGCCCATTTGATCAATATCTGGCGGGAGATTTTGAGGCTTTGACGGCGCAGCAACTTTCGGGGATGGCGCTGTTTTATGGCGAGGCTGGCTGCAGCGACTGCCATTCAGGATCGTTGATGAGCGATCAAAAGTTCCATGCGCTTGGCCTGCCCGCCTTTGGCCCCGGACGCACCCGGCGCTTTGACCCGATGGTGCGTGACGTCGGACGTATGGGCGAAAGTGACGACCTAGATGACGCCTATCGGTTCCGCACCCCGATGTTGCGCAACGTGGCTTTGACTGCCCCCTACGGCCACAACGGAGCCTATCCTGATCTGGAAGGCATCATTCGCCATCACATTGACCCGGCCGGCGCGCGGCTGGCGTGGAGCCGGGATATGGCAAACCTGCCAGAGGTGCCTTGGCTTGCCGCGATTGATTTTGTTGTGCAGTCCGACCGCTATGAAATGGAGCGGCAGGCCGCGAAACTCGACATCACACCGCGCGATCTTTCAGATCAGCAGATTGCGGACCTTGTGGCCTTCATGCATGCGCTGACAGGGACCACATTGGACAAGCCACCCTTTGGCGTTCCTGTTGACTTTGAGCCTTAAGTCTCGCGTAGAACGCATTGATATTATTTTGCTTTTTCAGGAAAGACAAAGCACCTGTCACGCCGCAACGTAAGCCAAAACCGCATGCCCGGTTTGGGCATAAAGACATTCGGCACCGTCGCTTTCAGTTTGCTGTTGTCATAGTCCATACGGAATTCAACAAGGCTTTCGGTGCCCATAAACCGTGCGCGTTCGACGATGCCCAAAGCGGCCTGACCATGGGCTGCGGTTGGGGCTGGCCCTTGTCCAGCGCGGTCGAAATCCAGATGTAAATGCTGAGGGCGAATGACGATTTCAACAGCAGCCCCTTCGGCACAGCCCGGTGTCAGGAACTGCCCAAACGGCGTATCGGTCAACGCGCCATTGCTTGTGCCGCGAATGATGTTGATATCGCTGAAAAAGGCCATCGCCTCGCGATCTACCGGCGCGTTGTAGATATTGTAGGGAGAGCCTTGCTGCACAATCCGGCCATCCCGCATCAGCGCGATTTCATCGGCCATCCGCAGCGCTTCTTCGGGTTCGTGGGTCACCAGCAATACGGCAGTGTCTTCGTCCTTTAATAGCGCCAATGTTTCATCGCGGATGTCGTCGCGCAGACGATTGTCCAAACCCGAAAAGGGTTCATCCATCAGCATAATGCGCGGGCGTGGGGCCAAGGCGCGGGCCAAAGCCACGCGCTGCTGTTCGCCGCCCGACAAATGATGCGGCGCTTGGTCGATGGCCCAGGACAGGCCTACTTTTTCCATCAGTTCCTCGACCCGCAACCGTTTCTTGGGGGCCGAGTCCTTTAATCCGAACGCCACGTTGTCAGCGACGCTCATATGCGGAAAAAGCGCAAAATCCTGAAACATAAGGCCGATTTTTCGGCGCTCTGGGGGCACTCGATAGACCGTGTCGCAGATCAGCTTGCCATCAACATAGATCTCGCCCCGGTCCTGCATGTCGACGCCCGCGATCATGCGTAGGGTTGTGGATTTCCCGCAGCCAGATGGGCCCAAAAGGCAAGTCACTTGCCCCGGTTCAATGCTGAGGGATACGTCATCCACAACCGTGCGATTGCCGTATTGACGGTAGAGATTGCGTACTTCAAGCCGCGGGGGTGATTGGGTCGGAACCTGTACGCTCACAGCGGCCTCTTGCAATGCCCGGTCAATGCCCGATGAAAACCATCGGATTTTGACCGGGTGTAACAGGCGTCTGCTTAGGCTTCAACCCTGCGCGAACCTGCGAAGACTGCAACAAAGCCCACAACCAGCACTACGATACAGATTTGCAGAAGCTGTTCGTACTTGTGGCCGTCAACCAAAAGCGCGGCCACGGCCTCATTGCTGCGCAGGAAATACGCAGCCGCACCCAGAATAGCCGCCGCGAAACTGACCAGATAGGCCCATTGCGCTACGTGACGACGTCCCAGCAGCGCAGCAACAATCACAGGCGTCAGGAACATGCTCGCCGTGCCCGACACTGCCACCGCATCAAACAAGGACTGGTTGCCCCACAGGGTCAACGCCCCACCCGCCACGGCAAAGACCAGCATGGACAACCGTCCGCCATTCAGGGTTTTCGGGGCCAGACCGAGTTCTTCAACCACCAGCCGTGCAGCAGAGGACAACGCGCTATCCAGCGTCGAAAGCGCAGAAACCAGCAAGGACACAAGCAGCAGCACAAAGACCCACATTGGCAAGACGGTCGCCCATGTGCCAATCAACTCGCCCTCATAGGCGGCCCCATCCAACGCGGCCTGAATGCCAAAGAAGCCAAAGGCGATGATGCAGAGCGCAGAAATCCAGAAGGCATGCACAAAGCTTTTGCGGGTCGTCGCCTCATCCGCCAGAAAACCGCGATCCATCATCACCGGGTCGTGCACCGGGTAGGAAAAGACTTGTAGGAAAGCCACGATCAGCAGAACCCAACCATTGTACTGCCCGGATGCGCCTTCTGCGGTCAACACCGCACCAAGGCTAAAGCCGGGGCTGAGCACGAGGGCAAGAAACGCCACGGCGAAAACCACCAAGAAAAGCGTCATCTGCATGACATCGGTGCGCAGCGCGGCGCTTAGACCGCCCCAAGCGGAGTAGGCCAGCGCAAGGATACCCACGATCAGAATGCTGCCTTCCTTGGCAAATCCGACCTCTGGCAAGGCGGCAGAAAAGATCAGACCAACAACGATCAGGTTGGCAAAGACCTCGGACAGCAGGCGCAGGGCAATCACAACGTTGTAGCACCCTGTTCCAACCGCGCCGAATTGATTGCGCAACCAATCCTGCACCGACCGCGCGCCCTTGGACCGCATGCGTCCAACGATAAACCCGCCGGTCAGAAAAGAGCCGTAATATGCCGCGTAGGCCAGCACGCCGGCGATCCCATAAAAGAACCCAAGGATCGCCGCGTTCATCAGCGAGCGTGCAAAAATCCATGTGGTCACCTGGCTTAGAACCAAGGTCCAGAGGCCGGGCGCCTGCCCCGCGTGTCCTGTGCCGGAAAAAAATCCGTCAACGGTCGCGCGACGTGGGGCCATATACAGGCTCGCGAGTACAATAATGGCAAAGAGGGCGATAACCGCTGTGGCCTGCATGGATTTGTCCTGTTCTGCTAAGTCTTAGGATCGACTTAGCAGCCAAGATTTTTGCAAGCCAGCACTGTGACATAGCCCCACGCGATTGTGAAAATCGGTGTGTCAGAGCGTGACTTGGAAATCCGCTTCGCCAAGGTGGCGGCCATTGACTTGGATCACCAGCTTATGCGCGCCCGGATGCAGTTTGAACGTAGTGGCATTGGCTTTGAGCACGTGTTTTTTGGCAAAGACCTGTGGCGTATTCGGTTTCAACACCGCTTGTTTCAGCTTGAACACTTTCGGCGACAGTTTACCGCCCGCTTTTTGAAAATGGATCAGGTAGTCAATGATCACCGGGCTTCGCTTTGTCGCTTCTAGTTCGACATCAAAGGTCAGAGCCTGCCCGGCAGCAACTGTTGTGTCACCAAGCGTCAGACGCTTTAGGCTAACAGGTGCGTCCGCCTTGAACCCCAGCAGATCCATCGCCCCCTCATGCCCCTGTTTGATCAGGGTGCGCAGCGCATGGCGGGTCATCCAATCGAGTTCCTTGGCCTCTTGCTGGCCCAGAGTTTTCCAGCGCGCCAGTGTTTCCACCACCAAATCCGGGTGCGTTTTTGCAATATCGTTCAAATGGTTAGCCACTGATCGCGTGACATAACGGGTTGGGTCCGCGTGCAGCATGTACAGCAAAGGCAGCGGCGTGGTCGGCTCCATCGTCAGTTTTTTGGCCCAAGGCAGTTTGGGCCGCGTGCCTTCCGACACAAGCCGCCGCACGTGATAGTTTTCATCTGTCGCCCAAAGCTTCAGCCGCGCCAGTGTTTCCTCGGGCCAGCGGTTCAGGAAGGGGCGGATCGGCCACTCCATCGAAAAGCGTTTGGTGGTTTCATAGATCAGGTCCAGCGCCCGGTCGCGGTGGTGCTCCAAACCGTGCCGGACTGCCAAATAGCCGGGCGGCGCATGTATGAAGCGGCCAAAATCATCGTCTGTTTGCTTGGGGTCAAGCTCTGGCACCATGGCAGCTTCGAGTTGATCCGCCATGGTGGGGAAATCATCTGACAGGCGGGATTCAAGGCAATCGACAATCCACTCCAACCGTTCCAGCAACGCGAGGTCCGGGAAACGGCTGAGGACCTCATGCGTGAAGCCCGGCGCATCAAAATCCGGCAGGGCCGCCGCATATTCTGCCGCAAGTTCAGAGATGCTGTCTTGGTTAAACAGATGATCGGCCAGTGAAAATCCCTGCGACACGCCCGTACCCCTTGCCATTACATTGTTGCGTTGGTTGCGCCGCCGTCCAGCAGGATATTCTGCCCGACGATAAAGCCCGCGTGTTGGGAACACAGAAACGCGCATGTCGCGCCAAATTCCTGCCGCGTGCCGTAGCGGCCTGCTGGAATGGAAGCATAGCGCTGTTTCTGCGCCTCTTCATAGGACACACCAGCGGCGGCACTTGCACCTTTGTCCAATGACACCGCGCGGTCGGTCGCATGGATACCCGGTTGCAGGTTGTTGATCGTAACACCCTGCCCCGCCACTTGCCGTGCGGTTCCGGCAACATAGCCCGTCAGGCCCGCGCGCGCCGAATTGGACAAGCCAAGCACGGGGATCGGGGCCTTGACGGAAACCGAGGTGATATTGACCACGCGCCCCCACCCCTTGTCGATCATCCCCGGCAAAAGCGCCTTCATCAGCGCAATCGGGGCGAGCATATTGGCATCCAGCGCCTTGATGAAATCCTCACGGTCCCAATCCGTCCACATACCCGGAGGTGGTCCACCGGCGTTTGTCACCAGAATGTCGACACCTTTGGCGACATCCAAGACGGCCTTTTGCCCTTCGGGTGTTGTTACGTCGGCTGCAACCGTTTCGACCTGAACTCCGTAAGTTGTGCGAATGTCTGCAGCGGCGGCTTCCAGCGCCTCAGCGCCGCGCGCGTTCATGATCAAGTCCACGCCCGCTTCGGCCAAGGCCTCTGCACAGCCAAGGCCAAGCCCCTTTGAACTGGCACAAACTAAAGCCCGTTTTCCGCGTATTCCCAGATCCATGTCGCTCTCCCTTTCATTGATTTGTTTCGCTGTTTTACCGCGAGAAGGCCAGCAAATTGCCGAGGCCGATCCCTCATCTTGCCATAATTGGTCAGCAGAACCGTAGGAAAGCAAGACAAAAGGGACAGGGCATGTTCGACGCAGGACCACAGCAAAAACCTATCGCGCAGGAGCTTCCTGTTTATCGCGCCGACGATCTGCGGGTTGTGCATGGGGCAAATGAAGGTGATGCACTGTCATTTGCCACCGATCTGACCCTAGACGACAGCTATGCGCTGCGGCAAGCAGCGCGCCAGTCTTCTCTTGCGCTCACGCCTGACACAAACGGGCACTTCCGTATCGCGCCGACCTCATCTGTCGGAACCGCCTTTGCTGGGCTTTATCTGGATTGCTGTTTGACTTTGATGCGGACCTGCGGAGACACGGTGGAGGCACTGGTCTTTGTTGAGGTAAGCGATGCAGGCAGCGTTGCAGCGATCTATGTACATGGCTTCTCTGATTTCTCGCCAAAGGAAGAATACCGTCTGGTTGGCATCGACCGCGAGAACGCGCACCGCCGCCTTGCCCTGACCCATTGCATGTCATTCACACGTGGCACACATATCACGATGGCGGATGGCACCCAGCGGCCAATCGATACGCTGCGCGCAGGCGACATGGTGTTGACCCGCGACGCCGGTGCGCAGCCGATCCGCTGGATTGGCCGCTCGACCCAGCGCGCTTCGGGTCCGTTCGCGCCTGTCGTCATCGCAAAGGGCGTGTTGAACAACCTACGCCCGTTGATCCTGCATCCGAACCACCGCCTATTTGTCTACCAGCGCCAAGATCACATAGAGGCCGGTCGCGCCGAGGTTATGGTGACCGCGCGCCACCTTTTGAACGGGCAAGACGTTCACGTGCAAAACGGCGGCTTTGTGGATTATTTCCAATTGCTGCTGGACGATCACCAATTCGTCTATGCCGAGGGGATCGCCGCCGAAACCATGCAAGTGACCCAGCGCACAGAGCCAGTCCTTCCCAAGGGGCTTGTGGCGCGGTTCAGTCAAAGCCAGCCGGGGCTGACAACGGTGCCCGCAGCCCAATCTGATCGTGCTCTGTTGCAACGCCGCAATGCCGCTGCGGTCCTACGTCGGGCCGCGTCGGGCGAAGCGCATCTGCCATTGCGCCACTAAGGCGCGGGCGCTATATGCGCGCTCATGTCGAACACCGCATCAAACCGCCCAGAATTGCCGCCCGAAATCGCGCGTCGTCGCACCTTTGCGATCATCTCGCACCCAGACGCCGGTAAAACCACGCTGACTGAAAAGTTCCTGCTGTATGGTGGCGCTATTCAGATGGCGGGTCAGGTGCGCGCCAAAGGCGAAGCGCGCCGCACGCGGTCGGACTTTATGAAGATGGAACAGGACCGGGGCATTTCGGTCTCGGCCTCTGCAATGTCTTTTGATTTCAGCGGCTTCCGCTTCAATTTGGTCGACACTCCGGGCCACTCTGACTTCTCTGAAGACACCTATCGTACGCTAACTGCTGTCGATGCGGCCGTCATGGTGATTGATGGCGCGAAGGGTGTGGAAAGCCAGACGCAGAAGCTGTTTGAAGTCTGCCGCCTACGCGACCTGCCGATCCTGACCTTCTGTAATAAGATGGACCGCGAAAGCCGCGATACATTTGAGATCATCGACGAGATACAGGAAAACCTTGCAATTGACGTCACGCCCGCCTCTTGGCCTATCGGTGTAGGGCGCGATTTCATTGGCTGTTACGACCTTCTGCGTGACCGGCTGGAGTTGATGGACCGCGCCGACCGCAACAAGGTCGCGGAAAGCGTCGAGATCAACGGGCTGGATGATCCGAAACTGGCGGAACACGTCCCAGCTGAGCTGCTAGAGAAGTTCCTAGAAGAGGTGGAGATGGCGAAAGAGCTGCTGCCGCAGCTTGACCCGCAGTCTGTGCTTGAAGGACACATGACCCCGATCTGGTTTGGCTCTGCGATCAACTCCTTTGGCGTTCAGGAACTGATGCATGGCATCGCGAACTTCGGCCCAGAACCTCAGCCGCAGTCCGCATCACCGCGCGCGATTGCACCCGAAGAGAAGAAAGTCGCCGGATTTGTCTTTAAGGTTCAGGCGAATATGGACCCCAAGCACCGCGACCGGGTGGCCTTTGTGCGCATGGCCTCGGGCCACTTCAAACGCGGTATGAAACTGACCCATGTGCGCAGCAAAAAACCGATGGCGATTTCGAACCCTGTGTTGTTCCTCGCTTCTGACCGGGAACTGGCCGAAGAGGCCTGGGCGGGGGATATCATCGGTATTCCAAACCACGGTCAGTTGCGCATCGGCGATACGCTGACCGAAGGCGAAGCGATCCGCGTCACCGGCATCCCGTCCTTTGCGCCGGAACTGCTGCAAGGCGTGCGGGCGGGCGATCCGATGAAAGCCAAGCACCTTGAGAAAGCGCTGATGCAGTTTGCCGAAGAAGGCGCTGCGAAGGTGTTCAAGCCCTCCATCGGGTCGGGCTTTATCGTGGGCGTCGTCGGTGCTTTGCAGTTTGAGGTTCTCGCCAGCCGGATTGAGTTGGAATACGGCCTACCCGTGCGCTTTGAAGCCAGCCAGTTCACATCCGCCCGCTGGGTCAGTGGCGACAAGGCCGCTGTTGAAAAATTTGCCGAGGCCAACAAGCAGCACATCAGCCACGACCATGACGGTGACATCGTGTATCTGACACGTCTGCAATGGGACATTGATCGCGTCGCAAGGGACTACCCAGACGTGAAATTGACCGCTACAAAAGAGATGATGGTATAGGTGGCTCTTGCGGGCCACAGGCAATGAGGCCCGCGCGAAATATGGTGTTTAGATTATATTTTTCAATACTCTACACCCCAAAGCGGATGCTACGTATGAGCAGTCAACGACCTCATAGTCACCGCAATGAAGTCAGCGCGTCGCATTTTGAGGTGCTACTATGACGCCCCCACGATGGGGCGTCGTCAGCACGATCAAAGCCCCGACCGAAGACGTTCTGCAATTTGTGGCGTACCACCTTGATCTTGGCGCAGCAGAAATTGCGGTCTTTCTGGATGACAGCAACAAGCGCACGGCAAAAGCCTTGTCTGGTCATCCCAACGTCAAGGTGATCTCTACCGATCTGGATCATTGGAAAAGCACGATGGGCCGCAGACCGGTGAAACACCAGGTCCGGCAGGTGCGCAATGCGTCCTACTATTACCGGCGTGCCAAGCATTTAGATTGGCTGTGCCACATTGATGTGGACGAATTTCTGTGCCCGGAGCACTCGGTCGCCGACAGTCTGGCAGCCTGCCCAGATGACTTGCCGGTCTCGCGGGTACGACCGACAGAATCGCTCTGCATCGATGGGCTAACCGATATCGACCCATCAACAACCTATTGCAAAGCACGCTTGCCCGGAGGCCCTGAGGGGCGCGCGCTAGAGCAAAAGCTTTACCCACACTTCGGCGGCGTTCTGAAAAGCGGGTTTGTCAGCCACGTGGTGGGCAAGATCTTTGTTCGCACTGGTCTCAGCGATGTTAAGTTTGGGATCCATCGCGCCTTTGAAAACAAATCAGATGACCTGAATGATATGGTCAGTGCGGATATGGAACTTTGTCATCGCCACATCGAGAACTGGGAAAAATGGCTGCAGGTCATGGCGTTTCGACTAGAACGCGGGTCCTACCGGTCTGATCTGGAGCAAACGCTTGATCCCTTGTCCGGTCGCATCCAGCGCCACAAACTGTTCACATCTCTGACGGAAGACGGCACAGGTGACCTGCGCGCCTTTTTCGAAGAAGTTTGCCTTGCGACACCGCGCCTGCGCGCGGCGCTGCAGGAAACAGGCTATTTGCGCAAATATCGGCTTGATCTTGGAGCAAAACAGCAGCGCTACTTTCCTGATTTTGTTTAAATTTGTTTCCAATATGTAAACAACCGCGCCTATGACGCGATCAAGTCCGCGCCATCGTTGACGCATACCTCTGAATGCTTTAAGGGACAGCCAAGGATCACGACCGCGTTGTAACGCGGGGCCAAAAGGGCTCGATCCACCTAGATGTACGGGCGTGAATTTGTCCGTAAACCACGGATACGCATGACAAAGTTCTCCGACCTGAATCTGAACCCAAAAGTTCTGAAAGCTGTTGCCGAAGCGGGCTATGAAAGCCCAACCCCCATCCAAGCCGGTGCCATTCCCCCTGCCCTTGAAGGCAAAGACGTGCTGGGTATTGCGCAAACCGGAACCGGGAAAACGGCAAGTTTCACCCTTCCGATGATTTCTCTGCTGGCCCGAGGCCGCGCCCGCGCGCGCATGCCTCGCAGCCTTGTTCTGTGCCCAACCCGAGAGCTGGCTGCACAGGTGGCAGAAAACTTCGACGCATACACAAAGCACCTGAAACTGACGAAAGCGCTACTGATTGGCGGCGTCAGCTTTAAGGAGCAAGAGGCGATCATCGACAAAGGCGTCGATGTTCTGATCGCCACACCTGGCCGTCTGCTCGACCATTTCGAACGCGGCAAGCTGATCTTGTCTGACGTGAAAGTCATGGTTGTCGACGAAGCCGACCGGATGCTGGATATGGGCTTTATCCCCGATATCGAACGCATTTTCGGCCTGACGCCTTTTACACGCCAGACCCTCTTTTTCTCGGCCACCATGGCGCCAGAGATCGAGCGGATCACCAATACCTTCCTGTCGGCCCCGGTGCGCATTGAAGTCGCGCGTCAGGCAACCGCGTCTGAGAACATCGAACAGGGCGTTGTGATGTTCAAAGCCTCGCGCCGTGATCGCGAAGGCAGCGAAAAACGCAGTGTTCTTCGCGAGTTGATCAAACAAGAAGGCGACGCCTGCACAAACGCGATCATCTTTTGCAACCGCAAGTCCGATGTTGATATCTGTGCGAAGTCGATGAAGAAATACGGGCTGGATGCGGCCCCTATTCACGGTGATCTGGACCAGTCCCAACGGACGAAGACGCTGGACGCTTTCCGCTCTGGAGAGCTGCGTTTCCTTGTGGCCTCCGATGTGGCTGCACGCGGTCTTGATATTCCTGATGTGACCCATGTGTTTAACTTTGACGTGCCAAGCCACGCCGAAGATTACGTGCACCGGATTGGCCGGACCGGCCGTGCCGGCCGCAGCGGTAAGACCGTCATGATCTGTGTGCCGCGCGACGAAAAGAATTTCGAGGCCATCGAAAAGCTTCTCCAGAAAGATATCCCGCGCATCGAAGTGCCGGGGCAACTGAAAGAGAAAAAACCCGCAGCGCGCGCGAAAGCAGACGACAAGCCCAAGCAAGAACCACGCAAACAAGAGGCGCGCAACGACGAGGTCCAACAGGATACTCCCAAACCTGCGCGCAACACGAACCGCAAATCCTCTCGTGGACGTGGCGGTCGTGACAGTGGTTCAAATGTTGTTGGCATGGGCGATCACCTGCCAAGCTTTATTGCTCTAAGTTTCGACGAACGCCGCGCAAGTTAATTGCGCGGTTTTCCGCATTTATCGCTGGCTGTCATAGAACCGTTACTTGTTATGGTATAACATACCCTCAAGACAAACGGAGAGACCTATGCGCCTTGCATCCTTGATCGCCCTGACTGCCTTTTTGATGGCCCCGCCTGCCTTTGCCGAAGACGATGATCACGTCGCCAAGATCGGCGAGGTTCGCTTGCTTCATGGATGGGCGCGCGCACCAGAAGAAGGCAGCAATTCCGTTCAAGTCTTCTTCGAGATTGAGCACAATGGCGCAACCCCCGCGACATTGGTGAGCGTAGAATCCGAAATCTCTCAGTCCGCCAATGTCATGGCCGCCTCTACTAAAGCGGGTGGTACTGCGGTGGACCTCGGCGCTTTTCCACTGACGCCGGGCGAAGATTTTGACCTTGGGCCGGAAACGGTGTTCATTCGGCTAAACGGCGTCTCTGCGCACCTGCATGAAGGTGACGAAATAGAGGTGACCGTTTTGATTGAACCCTTTGGAGAGGTTGACCTGCATGTTGAAATTTTGGACCACGACGCAAACAACCACGCGCACGCTGGCCATAATCACTAGCCTGACCTTAGGCTGGATTGCACCCCAGGCCGCTTTGGGTTCATCGCCTGAAGTGGCCTGGAACCAATTTGCCCAAGCGATGTCGGTGGAACAGTCCGATTTCACCTGGAAGAAAGATTACCCACCGTCCTTGCAAGATGGCATGACGGTGAAGGTCACGGGCTATGTCGTACCCGTCGAAGCGCAGCCCTTTTTCATGTCATTCTTGCTGGTGGATGACCCGCAGAACTGCCCGTTTTGTGGCAGCGGCGAAGGCTATGGGCCGGTCTTAGAAGTACAGCTGAAACGCCCTATTGCCGAGACACCGGAGTTCGCGCAGGTGACTGTTGAAGGCACCCTGCGCTTTGTTGAGGATGAATATTCATCCCAGCTATTTCGCTTGGTTGACGCGCAGGTGATGGACTGACGTAGACCGGGCTTCAGCCCGGCTATCTTGTCATTCAGTTTGCCGGGCTGAAGCCCGGCCTACCCCTAACTCAACCGGCTGATAATCACCGTGCATTCCGGTTTCTTGCCGATCTCATCCCGCGCGGAATTGCGCGCGACGCGACGCAGCCCTTCTTCCAGCTTATCGTCATCCGCCAGCGTTTTCTGACCTGCGCGGCCCATGAACTGCGAAAGGTCTTCTTCCAGCACGTCGACCAGCGGCGCAAAGCTGCTGCCTTGTTCTGGCAGCCCCATTAGATCGACCCATGGATCACCAAGTGGTTCGTCATCTTCATCCAAAATGACATTCACAATCACATGGCCGTTCAGCGCCATGCGAATACGGTCGCGGACAACGCCATCGAGCGCGCCGATCTTGACCGAGCCATCCAGATAAGTGCGGCCCGTTTCAACAAACTCGGTCACCTTTGGGGCATTGCCGGACAGATCCAGCATGGTCCCATTCACGGCAACCACGCTTTGGCGGCCTTTGCTTTCAGCCAGCTTGGCGTGTTCGCGCAAATGGCGGTGTTCGCCATGCATCGGGATCACCATCTGAGGGTTCACGATGTCATGCATGCGCTCAAGATCAGGCCGGTTGGCGTGACCAGACACATGATACAGGCCGGAACTGTCATCCACCACATCAACGCCCATTTCAGAGAATTGGTTGATAATGCGGATCACACCTTTTTCATTGCCCGGAATGGTTTTGGAACTGAAAAGGAACATATCGCCCTCTTTCAGCGTGATGCCATTGTGTTTGCCGCGCGCCAGCTGCGCAGAAGCGGCGCGACGTTCGCCTTGTGAGCCGGTCGCCAGCAACATCAGGTTTTCGCGCGGGATATTATTGGCGTCTTCAGGGCTGATCACCTTTGGGAAGTCCTTCAGAACTCCGGTTTCAATCGCCGCCTCGACCATGCGCCGCATTGCACGTCCCATCAGACAGATCGAGCGACCTGCCCGTTCTCCCGCTTCTGCCAAGGTTTTCACACGTGCGACGTTGGACGCAAAGGTTGTCGCGACCACCATCTGAGGCGCTGCAGCGACCAGTTTTTCAATCTCTGGACCCACCGTGGCCTCGGACCGGCCCGCATGGGGCGAAAACACGTTGGTTGAGTCACAGACCAGCGCCTTCACGCCTTTTTTGGCAACAGAGGCCCACAGGTCTGGGTCAAAGGCTTCGCCGACAATCGGCGTCTCATCCAGTTTGAAATCCCCGGTGTGAATGACACGCCCGTCGGGGCTGTCGATCACCAAGGCCGCGCTTTCGGGGATGGAATGGGAAATCGGCAGAAAGCCGACATTAAAGGGGCCTGCGGCGGTCACTTCAGGCCAGGCTGAAACGGTGCGGATTGCTTCATCCGGCTGGCCTTGGTCGCGCATTTTGTGGCGCGCGAGGTTGGCCGTAAAGGCGCGCGCATAAACCGGCGCCCCCAGCTTTTCCCAAAACTGGCCAATCGCGCCAATGTGGTCTTCGTGGCCATGGGTGATGAAAATCGCTTCAAGCCGGTCTTTGTTATCGATCAACCAGGTCATATCCGGGAAAATCAGATCGACGCCCGGCGTGGTCTCCATATCGGAAAATGTTACGCCCAGATCGACAAGGATCAGGCGTTCTTTGCCTTGTGGCCCGTAGCCATAGACATAGGCGTTCATGCCAATTTCACCCGCCCCGCCAAGGGGTAGGTAGATCAAACGGTCACTGCTCATATGTGTCAGTTGTCCTTATTATATTGATGGATCACGGTCAGCCCGTGCATCGTTAGGTCATCTTCAAACGCGTCAAACAACGCGTAGCTCTGTTGGAACAACGGGGCGAGCCCCCCCGTAGAAATCACTTTCATCGGCCGATCACGTTCGGCCTTGATACGGTCGCAAATCTCTCTGACGAGACCGACATAACCCCAGAACACCCCGGATTGCATACACTCAACGGTGTTGGTGCCAATCACGTTCTGCGGCTTGGCAATATCGATATGCGGCAAGGCGGCGGCGGCTTGGTGCAGGGCCTCTAGGCTGAGGTTCACACCCGGCGCAATCACCCCCCCAATATACGCCCCATCCGCAGCCACAACGTCAAAAGTGGTCGCTGTGCCAAAATCAACAAGGATCAGATCGCCGCCATGACGATCAAACCCCGCCACAGTGTTGACCAAACGATCCGGGCCAACCTGCGTTCCCGCATCGACACGCACGTCGACCGGCAAGAGGCATTCGGGTTTGCCAACGACCAAGGGCCGGCAGCCAAAAAACCGATCCGCAAAAACCCGCAGGTTGAACACAACGCGCGGCACAGTAGAGGAGATAATCACATCGGTGATATCAAGCTTGATCCCGTAGTGGTTCACAAGGGTCGAAAACCACGTGAAATAGGCATCTGCCGTCCGCGCGTGATGGGTTGAAGTGCGCAGGGTACAAAGAAAGGTTTCTCCGTCCCAGATGGAAAACACGGTATTGGTGTTGCCGCAGTCAATCGCCAGAAGCATAGGCACCCGCCTTAGAAAAAGATATCTGCTGCCGGGATAGACACGGCACCTTGGGCAGTCTTCAACACCAGATTGCCGGATTTGTCCACAGAGTCAAAGGTCCCCACGTATTCCTCGCGCATGGTGCGGGCGGTGATCACCTCGCCAATGCGGGCGGCGCGGGCCATCCATGCGGTGCGGATCGGCTCAAACCCATAGGTCACAAATTGATGCTCCCAATGGGCATAGGCCGGTGCCAGCACATCAAGGAAGGTCTCTGGATCGACCTGCGCGCCGCATTCGGAAATCAAAGAAACGGGCCGCGTGGCGGTCGCTTCAAGTTGGGCAGCGTCGGGCGCCTGGGCGAGGTTCACGCCAATCCCGATGGCGATATGGCTGGGTCTGCCGCCCGCAAAGCCTGCGCTTTCCAGAAGAATACCCGCGACCTTGCCGCCATTCAGCAGGACATCGTTGGGCCATTTCAGCGAAAACGCCTCTGGTCGCGCGGTCACCGCCACGAAAGCATCAAACAACGCAAGCGAGGCCACAAAACTGCGCAGTGCAATCACATCTGGCGCTTCATTGGGTTGCAGCACCAAAGTCGCGGCAAAGTTCCCCTCTTGCGAGCGCCAATCCCGGCCCCGCCTGCCCCGCCCAGCGGTCTGGCGCAGGCCCAAGATCCACTCTGGCCCGGCCAAAGTCGGCGCGATCCGCGCAGCTTCCGCGTTGGTGCTGTCGACCTCTGCCAGAACCCGGCGTCCATATCCTGTGGGCCAGTCAGTCATAGCGCACCCCTGTTTCACCTTTGCAAAAATACTCTCGCCGAAGGCATCTTAACAAAAAGACGCGCCAGAAAGGCGCGCCATTTTCATCTTTCTGAAAAGCTTAGTTCAACAGAGCCGCAGCGGCGGTCTCGGCAATCGCCTCAACCCCCAAGAGGTTCAACCCCGGAAGCCACGCCAGACCGATGATCGCGGCAGAGGCCATCAGCATCCCATAGAGAACCGGGTTGCGGTCTTTGTCGAGCGTTTCGCCTTCGTCTCCGAAATACATGTAGAAAACGATCCGCAGGTAATAGAAGGCCCCGATCACAGACGCGATCACACCGGCAATTGCCAGCCACGCCAGTCCGGCATCATAGGCCGCGCGCAGCACATAGAATTTGCCAAAGAAACCCACCAGCGGCGGCACTCCTGCCAGAGAGAACATCAGGATCAGCACCGCCAATGCTTTGCCCGGTTCGCGCTTGGAATACATGTGCAGCGTATCAATCGTGGTGACCGGCTGGCCATCGCGCGACATCGACAGGATGAAAGCAAAGGTGCCAACGTTCATTGTCACATAGATCGCCATATAGATCAGCATCGCCTGCACGCCAAAGGCCGTGCCCGCCGCTAGGCCCATCAACGCGTAGCCCATATGCGCAATAGACGAATAAGCCATCAGGCGTTTGATGTCGGTTTGGCCAATCGCAGCGACCGCGCCAAGGAACATCGACAGCAGCGACAGCGCTGCGATGATTTGCTGCCAGTCGCCGACAACACCACCAAAGGCGTCATGCACAACCCGCGCGAAAAGCGCCATGGCGGCCATTTTTGGTGCGGTTGCAAAGAACGCTGTGATCGGCGTTGGCGCGCCTTCGTAAACGTCTGGCGTCCACATGTGGAACGGCACGGCGGACACCTTGAAGGCAAGGCCCGACACGATGAATGTTAAACCAAAGAGCAGACCAAGCGAGGTGTGCCCCTCGCCTGCCGCTTGGATAATACCTGCGAAGTTCGTGGTGCCCGCAAAGCCGTAGACCAGCGAGGACCCGTAAAGCAGCAAACCGGAGGACAGCGCACCAAGTACAAAATACTTCATACCTGCTTCGGTGGATTTCACTGAATCCCGACGCAGGGAGGCGATGACGTAAAGCGACAGCGATTGCAGCTCTAGGCCCATATAAAGCGCCATCAGATCGCCCGCAGAGACCATCATCATCATGCCGACAACCGCCAGCACCACCAGCACAGGGTATTCAAACCGCAGCAGCCCGCGGCGTTGCATATACTCTTGGCTCATAATCAGGACTGCAGCGGCAGAGATCAGGATCACGACCTTCGCGAAACGTGCAAACCCGTCGTCTTGGAACATGCCATTGAACGCGAGGTTGGTACCTTCGCCATTCATTCCAATCCAGACGCCCACGGCGGCCAGCACGGCTGCGGTCACCCAGGTGAGCAAAGGCGCAAGCCCGTCTTTCCCGGTATAGACCGCGCCGATCAGCGCCAGCATCGCATACACAGCCAGGAAGATTTCCGGCAGGATGATATTCAGATCAGCAGAGATCATCGTGGCACGCTCCCTCAGTGTGTCGCGGCAACTTGGTTCGCAGCAGGTGCATGCGCCAAGGCGGTTTCGTAGTTATGGATCAGCGCTTCGACCGACGGGCCGATGATGTCGGTGACAAGCGCCGGGTAAACACCAAGGATCAGTGTCATGGCGACCAGTGGCGCGAAAATCCACTTTTCGCGTTGGGTCATATCTTTGATGGTCTTCAGGCTTTCTTTGATCAGCTCGCCCATGACAACACGGCGATAGAGCCACAGCGCATAGGCCGCAGACAGGATCACGCCGGATGTGGCAATCGCCGCCACCCATGTGTTGGCCTTAAAGGCGCCCATCAGGGTCAGGAATTCGCCGACAAAGCCAGAGGTGCCCGGCAGGCCGACATTGGCCATGGTGAAGAACATGAAAATCAGCGCATAGGCCGGCATGCGGTTCACAAGGCCGCCGTAAGCGTCGATCTCGCGGGTGTGCATGCGGTCATAGATCACGCCCACACAGAGGAAGAGCGCGCCAGAGATGAAGCCGTGGCTCAGCATCTGGAAGATCGCGCCGTCAATGCCCTGCTGGTTGCCTGCAAAAATACCCATGGTCACATAGCCCATGTGGGCGACCGATGAATATGCGATCAGCTTTTTCATGTCTTCTTGCACCAGCGCGACGAGCGATGTGTAAACAATCGCAATGGCCGACATCCACAGAACCAGATCGGTCAGCACCTCTGCCCCCACCGGGAACATCGGCAGGCTGAAGCGCAGGAAACCATAGCCACCCATTTTCAGCAGGATCGCCGCCAGAACAACAGAACCCGCCGTTGGGGCCTGCACGTGCGCATCGGGCAACCATGTGTGCACCGGCCACATCGGCATTTTCACTGCAAAGCTCGCGAAGAAGGCGAGGAACAGCAGCGTTTGCAGGCCGCCCACCACGTGAACACCAAGGATGTTCAGGCTGTCAGAGGCAAAGCTGTGGTTCATCAACGTTGGAATGTCGGTTGTACCTGCATCGGCAAACATCGCGACCATCGCCACCAGCATCAGCACGGAGCCGAGGAAGGTGTAAAGGAAGAACTTGAAGCTCGCGTAGATGCGGTTCGCGCCGCCCCAGATGCCAATGATCAGGAACATCGGGATCAGGCCTGCTTCGAAGAACAGATAGAACAGCACCAGATCCAGCGCCATAAAGACGCCCAGCATCAGGGTTTCCAGCAACAGGAAGGCGATCATATATTCTTTGACGCGGACCTTGACGTCCCACGATGCCGCGATGGTCAGCGGCATCATAAAGGTTGTCAGCATCACGAAAAGAACAGAAATGCCGTCAACGCCCAGCTTGTATTTCAGACCGAGCAGCCAGTCGCGTTCTTCAACGAACTGCATGCCAGTGTCGTTTGGATCAAACTCCGCCAAGATAAACAGCGACACCAAGAAGGTGATCACGGTTGCAATCAGCGCCACCCATTTCGCGTTGCGCGCAGCGGTTTTGCTTTCCCCGCCCGGCAGGAACACCAGCAGGATGGCCGCTGCAATCGCGGGGATAAAAGTGACAATGGAAAGAAGGTTATCCATCAGTGCGCTCCTCCGCTGAGCGTCATCCATGTGATCAGAACCGCGATCCCGATCACCATCGCAAAGGCATAGGTGAAGATGTAACCAGACTGCGCGCGACCGGCCAGTTTGGTGAAGAAGGGCACGATGCCCATGGCCACGCCATTGAGGAAGCCGTCAATCGTGTTGCCATCACCGCGTTTCCACAGGAAGCGGCCAATCGCGCTGGCTGGGCGGACAAAGAG
Source organism: Cognatishimia maritima (assembly GCF_900129685.1). Taxonomy (GTDB): domain Bacteria; phylum Pseudomonadota; class Alphaproteobacteria; order Rhodobacterales; family Rhodobacteraceae; genus Cognatishimia; species Cognatishimia maritima. The sequence goes on from NZ_FQWM01000010.1 coordinate 31,592, forward strand.
GAAATCGTAGATTTCGTCAAAGTACCATTTGTTCAGCAGGAACAGGTAAAGCGGACGCATATTGTCGGCGAGGCGTTTTGGCATCTCTGGGTTCCAGATGTAGAACCAAAGCGCGGTTACAAAGCCCAAAAGCATTGCGATGAATGGGCTGACTTTGACCCATTTTGGCACATCGTGCGCATCATGCAGCACGTGATTGTCCGGGTGCATAAAGATCGCGCCCTGTGGGGCTTCGCCATGTGCCAGACCGGTTGCGCCGTGATCATCCGCCGCTGTGTCAGCCGCGTGATCGTCGCCATGATCATCAGCGTGCTCATCGGCTGAGGCATGCGTGTCCGCCGCCGCGTGGTCGTCGCTTTCCTCATGGGAGGCTTCCACATGGTGATCACCGCCTTTGATGCCGAAGAACTTGTTCACGTCGTGGCCAAAGAAGCTTTCGTACCAGATCATCCCGGCAAAGACCGCACCCAACGAGAGGACGCCAAGCGGGATCAACATCACCTTCGGGCTTTCATGCGCGTGGTCATGGGTGTGTTTGTCACCGCGCGCTTTGCCGTAGAAGGTCAGGAAGATCAGGCGCCAGCTATAGAAGCTGGTGAACAGCGCTGCGATGACCAGCATCCAGAAGGCATAGCCACCGGCAGTGCCCGCATAGGCGCTTTCAATCACGGCGTCTTTGGACAGGAAGCCCGCGAAACCAATGTGTGTCAGCGGGATGCCAACGCCGGTGATGGCCAGCGTGCCCAGCATCATCGCCCAAAAGGTATACGGCAGCTTCTTACGCAGCCCGCCGTAGTTCCGCATGTCTTGCTCATGGTGCATGCCGTGAATGACCGAGCCCGCCCCCAAGAACAGCATCGCTTTAAAGAAGGCGTGTGTGAACAGGTGGAACATCGCGACGGAATAAACACCCACACCCGCCGCCACGAACATATAGCCAAGTTGCGAACAGGTTGAATAAGCGATCACGCGTTTGATGTCGTTTTGTACGAGGCCCACGGTTGCCGCAAAGAAAGCGGTGGTTGCCCCCAAGAAGGTGATAAAGGCGGTCGCCTCCGGCGCATATTCCATCAGCGGAGACATGCGGCACACGAGGAACACACCTGCGGTCACCATGGTCGCGGCGTGGATCAGCGCAGACACCGGCGTCGGGCCTTCCATCGCGTCGGGCAACCATGTGTGCAGGATCAACTGCGCCGATTTCCCCATCGCGCCGACAAACAGCAGGAAGGCCAACAGGTTCGCGGCGTTCCAGTCTGTCCAGAGGAAGCGGATTGTCGTTTCAGCCAGTTCCGGTGCGGAGGCAAAGATCACGTCAAAATCAATGCTGTCGGTCAACATAAAGAGACCAAAGATCCCCAGCGCAAAGCCGAAGTCGCCAACGCGGTTCACCACAAAGGCTTTGATCGCTGCCGCACCCGCGCTTTGCTTCTTCCAGTAGAAGCCAATCAACAGATAAGATGCGACGCCCACGCCTTCCCAGCCAAAGAACATTTGGACAAGGTTGTCGGCTGTCACCAGCATCAGCATGGCGAAGGTAAAGAAGCTGAGGTAGGCGAAGAAACGCGCTTTATAGTGCTGATCTTTGCCAAAATTCTCGTCATGCGCCATGTAGCCGAAGCTATAGAGGTGCACGAGAGCGGAAACCGTGGTGACCACGATCAGCATCACAGAGGTCAGGCGGTCCAGACGGATCGACCAGCTGGTATCCAGCGTGCCGGATTGGATGAAATCCAGAATGTGGATGTGCTGGGTTTCTGCGCCATGTGTCAGGAACACGACCCAAGACAGCAGCGCGGCCAGCATCAACAGGCCCGTGGTCACATATTGCGCGGCGGTTTCGCCAATATAACGCCAGCCGAACCCGGCGATAATCGCCCCGACAAGAGGCGCAAAGAGGATGATCGTTTCCATGCTCAATTAGCCTTTCATCACGTTGACGTCTTCAACCGCGATGGTGCCACGGTTGCGGAAGAAGCTGACAAGGATCGCAAGGCCAATGGCGGCCTCGGCGGCGGCCACGGTCAGAACGAAGAGTGTGAACACCTGCCCCACCAAATCCCCAAGGAAGCTGGAGAAGGCCACAAGGTTGATATTCACCGCCAGCAGCATCAGTTCGATCGACATCAAAAGGATGATGACGTTCTTCCGGTTCAGGAAGAGCCCGAAAATGCCGATGACGAAAAGCGTCGCCGCCACCGTCAGGTAATGTTCAAGTCCGATCATTAGTGTGTCCCTCGGTCTTTCTTCTTCCGTGAGGCCCTTACAGGCCCTGCCCCGGTTTAATGTCTTTCAGTTCCATCGCATCCGCTGGATCACGCCACATCTGCTCCAGCACATTCTGGCGCTTGATGTCGCGGCGGTGGCGGATGGTCAGTACAATCGCACCGATCATCGCGACCAGCAGGATCAGCCCGGCAAGTTGGAACAGAAGGAAATATTGTTCATAGATCAGCAGACCCAGCGCGGCGGTGTTCTCTACCCCTTCGGGTGCCACCGCCTGACGCAGGTCAGCGGCTTGCTCGGCTTCTTCCCAAGCGCCGAAGGCAAGGCCAAACTGCATCAGCAGCACAATCCCGATCAGGATCGCGATGGGCATATATTGCGCCATGCCTGCCTTCAGTTCGGCAAAATCCACATCCAGCATCATCACGACAAACAGGAACAGCACCGCGACCGCACCGACGTAGACGATGACCAAAAGCATGGCGACAAATTCGGCACCCAGCAGCACAAACAAGCCTGCCGAGCTGAGGAAGGCCAAGATCAGCCAAAGCACCGAATGCACCGGGTTTTTGCTGATCACGGTCAACAGCCCCCCTGCGATCACGCAGAAGGCAAAGAGGTAAAATGCCAGCGCTGCAATTGTCATGTGTCTTCTTCCTCGCTTGCGTCCAAGACCTCTTGTGCAAGTTCCATCACTTTGGTCATGGCGGGGATGCCGGCAAACATTGACATCTGGCCAATGGTCTCGACGATTTCTTGTTTTGTTGCGCCCGCTTCCAGCAGGTGGCGCACGGTCATACGAATTTGCGCCTCGGCCTGACCGCCCAACACCGTCAACGCACCGAGCGTTAGCAGCAGGCGGGTTTTGGCATCCAGACCGTCTTTGTTCAAGGTGTTGCCAAAGAACATTTCCATCATGTCTTTGGGCATCGTTGGCCACAGGTTTTCAAACCCTTTGGGCGTGAATGATTCAAGCGCAGGGTTCATGGATTTCGCCATGTCCTGATACTGCTTGATCATCTGTTCGAATGGGTTTGAAGAGTCGGTCATCGGTAAGGTGCATCCAGTTCCAGATTACGCGCGATTTCGGCTTCCCAGCGCTCGCCGTTCTCAAGCAGTTTCGCCTTGTCATAGAACAGCTCTTCGCGGGTTTCGGTCGCGAATTCAAAGTTCGGCCCCTCGACAATTGCATCCACTGGGCAGGCTTCCTGGCAGAAGCCGCAGTAGATGCATTTGGTCATGTCGATGTCGTAACGCGTGGTGCGGCGGCTGCCATCTTCGCGCGGCTCGGCGTCAATGGTGATCGCCTGCGCCGGGCAGATCGCCTCGCAAAGCTTGCACGCGATGCAACGTTCTTCGCCATTCGGGTAACGCCGCAGCGCGTGTTCGCCGCGGAAACGTGGGGACAGTGGCCCCTTTTCATGCGGGTAGTTCAACGTCGCCTTGGGGGCAAAGAAGTATTTGAACCCCAGCTTGAAGCCTTTGACGAAATCCGCCAGCAGGAAATATTTGGCAGCGCGGGTATAGTCGATCTGGGTCATTGTTTTCTAGCTCCCTTTGGATCTCGACAAAGAGGATCAGGGTTGTTGGCTGCTATGAAGATTTCTTCAGCAGTTCGTTTTTCTGGATTGCCATTTCGGAAAACATGGGAAAATTCTGACAGAGTCTCTGAAAATTGGCAGTATTTAGCGTGTCTAACAAAAAATTTCGCTTCCTCGGGGAAGTCGTGTGCCTTTTCAAGTAAACAGTTCAATAGACTTTCTTGACGATCCAGCATGTCGGCGAAAACAGGAATCGGAGCATTTACTTTGTGAACGCTTTTAGCGGCGTTCGCTATACTCAGGGAAGCAAGACCAGTTACTGCCATGAGAGCTTTTGATTCACTGTTTGGGATCAATGTATGTTTTTTCTTAGCAATTTGATCCTGGTTCCAAAACCTAAGGATCATCGGATTGTCTTCAGCTCGGCTATACTTCTCGGAACCTTTAAATGTAGCTTCAACGGCCTTCAATTGCTCTGGGCAACTACCAAGAACAAATTGGCGCGGGCTCATATCAGCGTGCGCGCTGGAGAGAGAACACAACCAGAAAACTACTCCGGAAATTATGTGTGTAGCCAACCGCACCGATCAGCCTCCAATCGCCCAGCGTGCATAGGCACCGCCGAAAGCTTCGAATTTTGCGAGGAATGCCACCACAACCACCCAAACGAGCGAGAGCGGCAGGAAGACTTTCCAACCGATGCGCATCAGCTGGTCATAGCGGTAGCGTGGTGTGATTGCCTTCACCATCGCGAAGATGAAGAAGAAGAAGGCCATTTTACCAACCATCCACAAAACGCCATCTGGCAGACCCGGGATTGGGGAGAGCCAACCGCCGAAGAACAGCAGGCTTGTCAGCGCGCACATCAGGAAGATCGCGATATATTCACCGGCCATGAAGAGCAGGAAGGGTGTTGAGGAATATTCGACCTGATAGCCAGCGACCAATTCGGATTCCGCTTCTGGCAGGTCGAACGGCGGACGGTTTGTTTCCGCCAAAGCGCTGATAAAGAACAAGAAGACCATCGGGAAGTGCGGCAGCCAGTACCAGCTGAAGAAGCCGTAGTCGCCGTCTTGCGCTTTTACGATGTCGCCGAAGTTCATGGAGCCAGTGGTGATGATCACACCGATGATGATCAGGCCAATGGAAACCTCATAAGAGATCATCTGTGCCGCAGAGCGCAGAGAGCCAAGGAACGGGTATTTCGAGTTCGATGCCCAGCCCCCCATGATCACGCCGTAAACTTCCAGCGAAGAAACCGCAAAGACGTAAAGGATCGCCACGTTTATGTCTGACAGCACCCAGCCATCGTTGAATGGGATCACCGCCCAAGCGATCATCGCCAGAACAAAGGAGGTCAGCGGCGCAAGCAGGAAGACAGTTTTGTCCGCCCCTGCTGGTACCACGATCTCTTTCACGATGTATTTCAGCGCGTCGGCGACCGTCTGAAGCAAGCCCCACGCGCCAACCACGTTTGGTCCGCGCCGCATTTGCACAGCCGCCCAGATCTTGCGGTCCCCATAAACAAGGAACAAAAGCGAGATCATCACAAAGCCAACGACGGCCAGAACCTGGGCGACGATCAGGACGCCTAGTCCGAGGGGGGTGGTAAAGAAGTCAGCCATATGTCCTCACACCGTGGGTATTCTATTTTCAGCGCAGTCTGAAACCACAACTTCGGCGTCGATGGTTTTCAGACCACGGGGCAAGCTGGCCGAGACGGTGTAAACCGCGTCCCCAGTCCAGACGTCTGCCCGTGTTTCAATTGTCGTGCGCACGTGGCGCGCAAAGCCATAGCCGCGGATCAACGCATATTGCGCGGCGGCACAGGCGGCGTAGGCATGAACGTCTGCCCCGCTTCGCGCGCCCTGCATTTCCACGTGGAAATTCACCAGATCGCCATCCAGCAGATCGGTGCGCACGCCTTTGTAGATCGGCGCGAAAGTCAGATCGACATCCGATGCAGGCGCGTCTTGCATCACGCAGCCCGACAGGCTGGCGGCGGCCAGTGTCGTTGCGGTGATATGAAGAAGGCTTTGCATGTTCTGGTCTGACTTCCGAGTTATTCCGCTGCGATCTTTGCTTCGCCACGCGCCTTGGCGTTGGCAGAGAGTTCCGCCATCAAAGTGCTTGCGCGCGCGATGGGGTTGGTCAGGTAGAAATCTTTGATCGCTGTGCGGAAAGTCGCATCACCCAGCTTGTCCATTTCCAACGGTTGCCATTCGTTTTCAACAACTTGATCGACCTTCTTCAGGTGCGGCACCTCTTTGATCATCGCCGTGCGCAGCTGTGCCAAACTGTCAAAAGGCAACGCCTCGCCAAGTTCAGCCGACAGTGCCCGCAGGATCGCCCAGTTCTCCTTGGCTTCACCCGGCGCAAAATTCGCGCGCATCGCCAACTGAGGGCGGCCCTCTGTGTTCACAAAAAGACCGTTTTCTTCGGTGTAAGCCGCCGCAGGCAGGATCACGTCCGCGCGGTTTGCACCGCGATCACCGTGCGACCCTTGATAGATCACAAATGGACCTGCATCGATCTCGACCTCATCCGCGCCAAGGTTAAAGATCACCTCTGCACCGTCTGTGGCCGCCAGCAAACCGCCTTCGGTCACTGCACCCACGTCCATTGCGCCCACGCGGGACGCTGCGGTGTGCAGAACCATGAACTTGCTTTCCGTCATTTCCGCGAATTTCTGAGCATGCGCCAGAACCGCGAGACCGTCGGCTTCTTGCAATGCGCCTTGGCCGACAATCACAAGGGTTTCTTTGCCCAGGGCGTCTTTGGTGTTTGGCCCCAACAGGCCTTCCAGCGCTTTGCGGTCTTCGCCGATATGGAAATATTCGTAGGACAGGTCGAGCTTTTCGCCCACCACACCAATCTTTGCACCATTCAGCCACGCCTTGCGGATGCGGGCGTTCAGAACTGGGGCTTCGACTTCCGGATTTGTGCCAATCAACATGATGGCTTTGGCGCTGTCGATATCTTCGATTGCGGCGGTACCCACGTAACCAGAACGGTTGCCAATCGGCAGACGCGCATTGTCAGTACGGCATTCGACGTTGCCGCCCTGCCCTTCGACCAGCGCCTTAAGCGCATAGGCTGCCTCGGTCGAGACAAGATCGCCAACGAGGCCAGCAACCTTTTTGCCTTTCATGGCCTCGGCGGCTTTGGTTAGCGCCTCACTCCAAGAGGCCGGACGCAATTTGCCGTTTTCGCGCACATACGGGCGATCCAATCGCTGACGGCGCAGGCCATCCCAAACGAAACGGGTCTTGTCCGAAATCCACTCTTCATTCACGCCGTCATGGTTGCGCGGCAGAATGCGCATAACTTCGCGACCTTTTGTGTCGATCCGAATGTTTGACCCCAAGGCATCCATCACGTCGATGGATTCCGTCTTGGTCAATTCCCAAGGACGCGCGGTAAAGGCGTAGGGTTTCGACGTCAGCGCACCCACCGGGCAAAGATCAATGATGTTGCCCTGCAGGTTGCTGTCCAACGTCTGGTTCAGATAGCTGGTGATTTCAGCGTCTTCGCCACGACCGGTTTGTCCCATCTGGGTGATGCCTGCAATTTCGGTGGTGAACCGCACGCAGCGCGTGCAGGAAATACAGCGGGTCATGGTGGTGGCCACCAATGGCCCCAGATCCAGATCATCGACCGCGCGCTTGGCTTCTTTGAAACGTGTGCCCGCCATGCCATAGGCCATCGCCTGATCCTGCAAATCACATTCGCCACCTTGGTCGCAAATCGGGCAGTCCAGCGGGTGGTTGATCAGCATGAATTCCATCACGCCTTCGCGGGCCTTTTTGACCATGGGCGAGTTGGTTTTTACAACCGGCGGCTGGCCTTCCGGACCGGGGCGCAAATCACGCACCTGCATCGCGCAGGACGCAGCGGGTTTGGGCGGGCCGCCCACAACCTCGACAAGACACATCCGGCAGTTACCGGCAATAGACAGACGTTCGTGATAGCAGAAACGCGGCACTTCGATCCCGGCCTCTTCACAGGCCTGGATCAGCGTCATCGCGCCGTTCACTTCCACTTCGGTGTCGTCAATAATGATCTTGCGTAGGTCAGACATAGTTAGTTCGCCCTTAACAGCGCGCCGATCTGGCTCGATTTTGCGATTTCCGCACGGCCAAGCGCGCAGTAGGTTTCCGGGTCATCCAAGACAACCCCATTTGCTTCAAGATAGGCCTCTCCGCGACGGCGCAGCTTTGCCTTGTTGGCGGCGCTTTTGCGGAAGCTATCAATTTCGGTCTTCGTGTAGCCCAAAGATTTGGCTTCGGCATGAATATTGTTGATGCGGTTCAGCGCTTTGAACATCCGTGCCGAGATATTGGGGCAGGTTTTACGGATTTCATCGGCGATGCCAATCCACAAAAGCCCCTCGGTGATGCTGGTCACCTCTTCCAATGGCCGCTTGGCCTGCGCCACACTGGCGCTGGTCATCAAGGTGGTTGCCATCAGGCCTGCAATCAAAATCATGCGCATATCGTTTCTCCGCTCATGCCAAAGAAGGCGTCATCCTGACGCCCTGCCTGGCTCAGATCAAAGATCTGAGCGGCTGATATGCAATAACAGCCTTCCGTCACGCCCGAATTGGCGCGGAATTGCCGACCAGCGGCTGGGCCTCGCTTTGAACGTGCGCCCTGATATGCCAATGGCATGCTCACCACTTACACTGCCCTTCCAGCACCAAACGGTCGCCGTCAAAAAGTGGCTCTGCCTCTGGGCCATGGGCCCATGCAATCAAGGATGTGCCGTATTGCTCAATGCAATAGCGAGTGCCGCCATAGGCAGCAGCCTCGCGCGCGCCCTCAATCGAATTGGAGGCCGGTGCCGCCGTGCTGACAAACATGCTGCGATCATCGCGGCTGGCTTTGGTGGCCTTAATGCGGAACTTTTGCCCGTCAAAGCGGACGCCATCGTCCTTTTTCAGACGCGAGCAGGCAGAGGTGGCCACCGCTGCCGTAAGAAGAAGAATGATCGCGCCCCGCATCCGATTTACTCCGCCGCAATCGCGCTGACGCGACCGGTTTTCTTAGCTTTAATGCGGTCTTCGATCTCTTCGCGGAAATTGCGAATGAGACCCTGAATTGGCCAAGCTGCCGCGTCACCCAATGCACAGATGGTGTGGCCCTCGACCTGTTTGGTGACATCCCAAAGCATGTCGATCTCTTCCAGATCAGCCTCGCCTTTCACCAGACGATCCATCACGCGCATCATCCAGCCAGTGCCTTCGCGGCATGGCGTACACTGGCCGCAGCTTTCGTGTTTGTAGAACTTCGCCAAACGCCAGATCGCTTTGATGATGTCTGTCTGTTTGTCCATGACAATCACAGCCGCCGTACCGAGACCCGACCCAAGCTCATTGCGCAAGTAGTCAAAATCCATGACCGCGTCGCGCATGTTTTCACCGCGCACACAAGGAACAGAGGAGCCGCCCGGAATAACCGCCAGTAGGTTGTCCCAACCGCCGCGAATGCCGCCGCAGTGTTTCTCGATCAGTTCCTCAAAGGAAATCGACATGGCTTCTTCAACCACACATGGGTTGTTCACATGGCCTGAGATCGCAAAAAGCTTGGTACCTGCATTGTTTGCCCGGCCAAAGCCCGCAAACCATTCGGCCCCGCGCCGCAGGATCGTTGGCACAACCGCGATGGATTCCACGTTGTTCACAGTGGTCGGGCAGCCATATAGACCCGCGCCAGCCGGGAACGGCGGCTTCATGCGCGGCATGCCTTTTTTGCCCTCAAGGCTTTCGATCAGCGCAGTCTCTTCACCGCAAATATAAGCCCCGGCCCCGTGGTGTAGGAAGACGTCAAAGTCCCAGCCAGACCCGGCGGCGTTCCGGCCCAGAAGACCAGCATCATAGCATTCGTCGATAGCGGCCTGCAGCGCTTCACGTTCGCGGATATATTCGCCGCGCAGGTAGATGTAGCAGGTGTGAGCATTCATCGCGAAGGAGGCGATCAACGCGCCTTCGATCAGCGTATGCGGATCGTGGCGCATGATCTCGCGGTCTTTGCAGGTGCCCGGTTCGGATTCATCCGCGTTGATCACGAGGTATGCCGGACGCCCGTCGCTTTCCTTGGGCATAAAGGACCACTTCAAACCGGTCGGGAAGCCCGCGCCGCCACGACCACGCAGACCAGAGGCCTTCATATTGTCGATGATCCAATCGCGGCCTTTTTCGATGATGCCCGCCGTGCCATGCCAATGACCACGCTGTTTCGCGCCCGCAAGAGTGCGTTCGTGCATGCCGTATAGGTTGGTAAAGATACGGTCCTGATCCTTGAGCATCCCGTTTTACCCTTCTTCTTTTCCATCACCACTCTGGCGCGCGCGCCAAAGTTGATACCCGTTGACCAGCGCCCAAAACAGGGCCGCCAGTGCCGCAAAATCAAACAGCAAGGCATAGCGGCCTGGCAATCCGATCATTGGTGACACGATTTGAAGGGCCATCCAGACAATCAGCGTCCCGGCAATCACAAGGCTGACCATACGCCCCTTGCGCGCCAATTTCTGATCCTGTTCTGTCCCCGTCACCTTTGTTACTCTCCGGCCTTGTCACCTTTTTTAGACCGGGTTGAAAATTCTGTATCACCGCCCTCGGCCAAGATTTTCGCCTGTTCAATCCAGCCGTCGCGTTCGATACGGCCTTTGAACTTCAACCGGCTGTCGACCCAAGCGATTTCTTCGGGACCCCAAGCGGCGACCTGATCAAAGTGGAAGAATCCCAACTCATTCAGAGTCTGTTCCAGCTTAGGCCCCACACCTTTGAGCAGCTTAAGATCGTCTGCCTGCCCGTCCCGCGCAGCGTCCAGCACCTCTGGCTGCTTTTCAGCGACATCTTCGCGTGTGGTTGGCTCTGCGGCCGGTTTGACATCTGGCTTGGCGGTGGTTTCCTCCGCCATTTTCTTGCGCAGTTCAGCTTGCTTTGCGGCAGGCATCGCAGGCTTAGGCACAGCGGGCGTTGGGTCAGCGGCATCGCGGCCTGCAACCTTGCCATCTTTGCCAATCCATGGCGTGGTCAAAGGCACCTCAGAACCGTCGATGCGCTTGATGCTGTCACCCAGATCAGTCGCAAGCTGTGCAGACGCATTATACTTAGTCTTGCCGCTGTCGTATTCGGTCAAGGAGGTCAGGCCAGACAATGGCTCTGCCGCATAGCGCCCGTTCTGAGGCCCCGGCACAGGCACTTGGCCAGCGGCCATATCGTCAATCATCTTGGCGAGGCCTTCGGCGGTCAGGTCTTCATAATAGTCCTTACCGATTTGTGCCATTGGCGCGTTTGTACAAGCGCCCAGACATTCAACCTCTTCCCAGCTAAATTTCCCGTCAGCAGACAATTCATGTGGGTTTGCGGCGATTTTTTCTTTGCAGACTGCGATCAGGTCTTCGGCACCGCAGATCATGCAGGACGTCGTCCCGCAAATCTGCAAATGCGCAACGGACCCAACCGGTTGCATCTGGAACATAAAGTAGAAAGAGGTCACCTCAAGCACGCGGATATAGGCCATATCCAGCATGTTCGCGATGTACTCAATCGCGGGCTTCGTGACCCAGCCTTCCTGTTCCTGTGCGCGCCACAAAAGCGGTATCACAGCAGAGGCCTGACGGCCTTCGGGATACTTGGTGATCTGCGCTTCGGCCCAAGCTTGGTTCGCCGGTGTGAAAGCAAAGCTGTCCGGTTGTTCGTGATAAAGACGGCGGAGCATTAGCGATCGATCTCCCCAAACACGATGTCCATCGTGCCGATAATGGCAGCGACATCGGCCAATTGGTGGCCTTTGGAAATGTGGTCCATGGCTTGCAGGTGTGCATAGCCCGGCGCGCGGATTTTGCTGCGATAGGGTTTGTTGGTGCCATCGGCCACCAGATAAACACCGAACTCGCCTTTTGGCGCTTCGACCGCGCAGTAAACCTCGCCCGCAGGCACGTGGAAACCTTCGGTGTAAAGCTTGAAGTGGTGGATCAGACTTTCCATCGAGGTCTTCATTTCAGCCCGTTTTGGCGGCGTGATTTTACCGCGCGCCAGAACGTCGCCTGTCGCTTCGCGTAGTTTCACAATGGCTTGGCGGATGATCGACACCGATTGACGCATCTCTTCCATGCGCATCAGGTAGCGGTCATAGCAGTCGCCGTTTTTGCCGACAGGCACTTGGAATTCAAACTCGTCGTAGCATTCATAGGGCTGCGCTCGACGCAGATCCCATGCAAGGCCCGCAGAGCGCGCCATAACGCCCGAGAAGCCCCATTCCTGAACGTCCTTCGCGGTTACAACGCCAATATCGACGTTGCGCTGCTTGAAAATCCGGTTCTCGGTCAGCAGACCGTCGATATCATCCAGACGCGCGGGGAACGTGATGGCCCATTCTTCGATGTCATCAATCAGCTTGTCGTTGATATCCTGATGCACTCCGCCGGGACGGAAATAAGCCGCGTGCAGACGCGCACCGCAGGCCCGTTCATAGAAGATCATCAGCTTTTCGCGATCTTCAAACCCCCAAAGCGGCGGTGTCAGCGCGCCAACGTCCATCGCTTGCGTGGTCACGTTCATCAAGTGGTTCAGCACCCGGCCGATTTCGCAGAACAAAACGCGGATCAACTGGCCACGACGCGGCACTTCGGTGCCGGTCAGCTTTTCGATGGCCAGACACCAAGCGTGTTCCTGGTTCATCGGGGCGACGTAATCCAACCGGTCAAAATACGGCAGGTTCTGCAGGTAGGTGCGGCTTTCCATCAGCTTTTCGGTGCCACGGTGCAACAAACCAACGTGTGGGTCGCAACGTTCGACAATTTCGCCATCCAGTTCCAGAACCAGACGCAAAACCCCGTGTGCCGCAGGGTGTTGCGGGCCGAAGTTCAGGTTAAAATTGCGAATTTTCTGTTCGCCCTGCAGCGCGTCAACGCTGCCGTCATCAAACTTGGAGCCGTCCATTATTTCGCCCCCTCTTTCTCATCGCCCGGCAGGATGTAATTCGCGCCCTCCCATGGGGACATGAAATCAAACTGGCGGTATTCTTGCGGCAGGCTGACGGGTTCGTAGACAACGCGTTTCAGCTCGTCATCATAGCGCACTTCGGTGTAACCCGTGGTCGGGAAATCCTTGCGCAGCGGGTGGCCGCGGAAACCATAGTCTGTCAGCAAACGGCGCAGGTCCGGGTGGCCAGTAAAGATGATGCCGAACATGTCAAAGGTTTCACGTTCAAACCAATTCGCGCCGGGGTGCACGCCTGTCACGGATGGGATCATCTCGTCTTCGCGGATCGACACGCGCAGGCGAATGCGGTGGTTTTGGTGCATCGACAGCAGATGATAGACAACGTCAAACCGCTTGACGCGATCTGGGTAGTCAACTGCCGTGATATCGACAAGAACCGTAAATTTGCAGGTCGCATCGGTTTTCAGGAAGTCAATAAAGCCAACAATGTTGGCGGGAGCCACATCCACGTTCAACTCGCCGTGGGTCACATCCCAAGCCAACACACAATCGGCGCGTTTGGCCTCGATCAGGGCACCGAGTTCTTTCAGGGCGTCGCTCATCGTACCAATGTCCCCGTGCGGCGAATCTTACGTTGCAGTTGCAGGATGCCGTAAAGCAGAGCCTCTGCCGTTGGCGGGCAGCCTGGCACATAGACATCGACCGGCACCACACGGTCACAGCCGCGCACAACGGAATAGGAATAGTGATAATAGCCACCGCCATTCGCGCAGGACCCCATAGAGATCACGTAACGCGGCTCTGGCATCTGGTCATAAACCTTGCGCAGCGCGGGGGCCATTTTGTTGGTCAAAGTGCCAGCCACGATCATCAGGTCAGATTGGCGCGGGGATGCACGCGGCGCGGTGCCAAAGCGTTCAAGGTCATAGCGTGGCATCGACAGCTGGATCATCTCTACCGCGCAACAGGCCAGACCAAAGGTCATCCAGTGCAACGAGCCGGTACGCGCCCAGTTAATAATGTCCTCGGTCGAGGTCAGCAGAAAACCTTTGTCCTGCAACTCTGCGTTCAGGGCTTGCGTCGCGACCTCTTTGTCAGCGCCAGCCGTATTGACTCCGGTCATCACTCCCATTCCAGAGCCCCTTTCTTCCATTCGTAGGCAAAGCCGATGGTCAGAACAGCAAGGAACACCATCATGGACCAAAAGCCCACCATGCTGATGTCTTTGAAAGCCACAGCCCAAGGGAACAACATCGCGATTTCTAGGTCAAAGATGATAAAGAGGATCGACACGAGGTAGAACCGCACATCAAATTTCATGCGGGCATCGTCAAAGGCGTTAAATCCACACTCATAAGCTGAAACCTTTTCAGGGTCCGGGTTGCGCACAGCGGCAACGACAGCAGCAAGGATTAGAACGAGGCCCAAGGCGATTGCGATGGCCAGAAAGACGAGGATGGGAAGGTATTCCCTCAGCATCTCTTCCACGGGTGGCTCCTTTCATGCGGCATGTCACCGGGACAAACGGCATTTCAGATGGCTGTACAGATCATGCCGGGTTTACCCCTGCCCTTGGGTGGGGTCAACCAAATCTGGCCCGGGTGTGACGCTTTTGCTATGTCCGGCACTGCAAGCCCTTGAAACCTGAATTTACCCACACCAAGGCGCCTTTCGCCCACAAATAAAGCCGGTTTCAATCCGGTTCTGATGCGCTCGCAAGCCGCCACCCCGGCAACACCGGTTAAAAATTTGCAAAAAATTGAGACCGCGCCTTGGTGTACACCCTAGGCCGTACTGACACTCGATTCCCCAATGCGTGGACGAATGCTGCACGGCCTAGGCGATAACAAAGGCCGCGATGGCGGCCCTACATGAGATTTATTGCACCCAAGCGGCTTTGCGCTTTTCGAAGAATGCGCCCACGCCTTCTTTCGCTTCATCGCCATCCCAACAGGCCACAAGCTCAGAGATCGTGTGGTCAATCACTGCGTCATCAATCCGAGGTCCCAAGCGACGCGCTAGCGCCTTGGCACGTGCGACGGCCTCAGGTGCACAGGCCAGATAAGGGGTGACTTCGGCCTCAACGGCGGCGTCCAAGTCCTCTGCTGGGACCGCCTTGGCCAATAGGCCCAGTGTCACAGCCTCCGCCGCTTCGAAAAGCCGCGCCGACATAAAGACGCGCCGCGCCATGGCCTCGCCCATACGCGACAGAACATAAGGGCCGATGGTCGCCGGGATCAGTCCCAGCTTGGTTTCGGTCAACCCCATAGTCAGGCTCTCGACGCCAATAGCCACATCGCAGACAGAGGCCATACCAACCCCACCTCCAAAAGCGTTCCCCTGCAGGCGGCCAATCAGCGGTTTTGGCAGTGTGTTCAACGCCTGCAGCATCTCTGCCAGTTTGCGCGCCTCAACAAAGCGCGTCTCCGGGTCAGCGGCCATCTGCTCTTTCATCCAGCCGAGGTCACCGCCCGCGCAAAAGGATTTGCCGGCACCCGTCAGAACCACAACGCGCACCTTGTTGTCAGTACCCAGCGCCTTCGCGGCCTCGGTCAATTCGCGCATCATCTCGGCGGACATCGCATTGTGCTTTTCAGCCCGATCCAGAGTCAAAGTAGCGACACCGCGCGCATCGGTCGAAATGGAAATTGTATTGTACATATCTATCCTAGCTCCCTGCCCGCATTGCGCGTGCCATGTCCGCTGCTTTGGAAATGATGGCCGCATCAAGCCCCGTTTGATAGCCCAATGCGATCAGTCGTTGATCCACCGCTTCGGTCGCGACATTCCCAGCCGCCCCCGGCGCATAGGGGCAACCGCCAAGACCCCCGACAGCGGCGTCAAAGACCCGCACCCCTAGCTCCAGCGACGTCTCGATATTGTCCAAGGCACGACCAGAGGTATCGTGATAATGCCCAGCCAATTGTGTGACAGGCACGACATCGATGACGGCCTTCAACATCGCTTGAATTCTTTCAGGTGTGCCCTGCCCAATCGTATCGCCCAATGAAATTTCATAACAGCCAAGATCAAGCAGTGCCTTCGCGACCCGCGCGACATCCAATGGGTCGGTCTTTCCATCATAGGGGCAATCCGTCACGCAGCTGACATAGCCACGCACCGGAATGCCCTGCGCCTGTGCCGCCGCTGCCACAGGCGCAAAACGCTCCAAACTTTCGGCAATGGACGCGTTGATATTGGCCTTGGAAAACCCTTCGGAAGCCGAAGCAAAAATCGCGATTTCATCCGCTTTGGCCTCAACCGCGCGCTCAAAGCCCTTCATATTCGGTGTCAGCGCCGCATAGGAAATGCCGGATTTTCGGTTGATCCCGGCTAAAACCGCGCCAGAATCCGCCATTTGCGGCACCCATTTCGGAGAAACAAAACTCGCCACTTCAATGCGTTTGAAGCCCGCAGCGCTGAGGCAATCCACCAATGCAATCTTATCTTCTGTTGCAATCTGCGCCTTTTCGTTTTGCAACCCGTCCCGAGGACCAACTTCGAAAATCTCAACAAATTCAGGCATTTTACGCATAATCCTCAGGTGAATAGAACGGTTTAGAATAGAATTCCTGCGCCCCGTCTTGTGCTCTGGCACGCTGAAATGCCGGACGTGCTTGCATACGTTCAACATAGGCGCGGATGTTTGGGAAATCTGCTAGGTCCACAAAAAACGGCACCGCCGTCAAATTATACCCCAACATCGTATCTGCCGCCGAAAAGCCACTGGCAAGTAGCCAATCCTGCTGACCCAACAATTCTTCGAGCGGGCGCAATGTCAGCTTCAGGCGGGCGACTTCCAACTTCAACACCGCGACAGAGGGCTCTGCAGGCGGTCGCAAAAAGACCATCTGCAAATTCAACGACGCAATGATGCTGGCTTGCGTTTCGGCAAAGGAAAGCCACTGCAGATAATCAACCCGCTCCGCCTCATCCTGCTTCGGAGCAAGCCCCGATAACGGTCTGGATTCGCAAAGATATTGCGTGATCGCCGCGCTTTCGAAAATGACCTTTCCGTCAACTTCCAACGCGGGCACACGCCCTGCAGGAGATATCGCCAAAAAGCCCGGATCACGCAAGGACCCATCGGTGATCTTGTAGTGTTTCACCGCATAAGGCAGCCCCAATTCCTCAAGCAGCCAAAGCGTGCGAAACGACCGAGATGCCGCCACATGGTGAAGCGTGATCATGGCCTAAGCCTCCTCATCCTCCAGCCGGATCAGCGCCGCCCCGGCTTCCACTTGCGCACCTGCCTCGGCCAGCACTTCTGCAACGGTCCCATCGCGCGCGGCCAGCAGCGAATGCTCCATCTTCATCGCTTCAAGGATCGCCAGACGATCCCCTTCCGTCACGGATTGCCCCGCTTTGACAAAAACCGCTTTCACCAGCCCCGGCATCGGGGCCTCAATAATATTGCCCGCAGCCCCACCAGCGGCGGCACGATCCAAAGGATCTACCACATTAAAGGCGACGCCATAGTTTTCAAACACGGTGACTTTACCGCCTGCAACAACAGACTGCGCGACGCGCTTGCCCCCCATGCGCCAGCCGGTTGGCGTGCGTTGGGCGACAACTTCTTTATCATCCACCTCCACCGCGACTTGATCCTCAGAGAGGACTTTGATCTTGGTCGTGATATCTTCCTCTCCTTGACGTAAATAGACCCGATGGCGCAATGGGCGCCACAGAACAAACCCCGGTGCATCGGCAGGCTTGTCCAACACGCCTGACACGGCCAAAGCCGCTTGGGCTGTGATCTCTGCTGAGACCGCCTCCATCGCGGTCAGCGCATTAATATCCCGCGCAATCAGACCGGTGTCGACTTCACCCTTGGCAAAACCGTCGTGGGCACAAAGCGCGCCGAGGAAGGCAAGGTTGGTGACGGTGCCCGCCACTTCGCATCCCGCCAACGCCTGCCGCATCTTGGAGAGCGCCGCCGCACGGGACGGCCCATGCACGATCACCTTGGCAATCATCGGGTCATAAAAAGGGCTGATCGTGTCCCCGCTGCGCACACCGCTGTCAGCGCGGCAACCTTCCGGGAAGGCGAGATGACTGAGTGTGCCGGTTGCAGGCAGAAAGCCCTTTGGCACATCTTCTGCGTAAAGCCGCGCCTCAAAGGCCCAACCGTTGATCGTCAGGTCCTCTTGCGCCACAGGGATCGGCTCCCCAGAGGCCACGCGCAGCTGCCATTCCACCAGATCGACACCGGTGATCAACTCCGTCACGGGGTGTTCCACCTGCAGGCGGGTGTTCATCTCCATAAACCAAAAGCCATCCGTGCGCAGGCCTTCGGAGCCATCAACAATGAACTCCACCGTCCCTGCGCCTTTGTAACCGATGGCTTCTGCCGCGCGCACGGCGGCCTGCCCCATCGCTTCGCGCACATCCAACGGCATGTCCGGCGCGGGGGCTTCTTCGATGACCTTTTGGTGACGTCGCTGCAAGGAACAATCGCGTTCAAACAGGTGCACTGCCGTCTGGCCATCGCCAAAAACCTGCACTTCGATGTGACGCGGTTGCTGGATGTATTTCTCGATCAAGACGTCCGGGTTACCAAAGGCCGTCGTCGCCTCGTTCTGCGCAGATTGCAACGCGTCAGAGAAATCCGCAGCGCGCTCAACCAAACGCATGCCTTTACCACCACCGCCAGCAACGGCCTTGATTAAGACCGGATACCCAATCTCATCCGCCTGCGCCTGCAAATAGCCGGCGTCCTGATTGGCGCCGTGATAGCCCGGCACAACCGGCACGCCTGCTTCGTGCATCAGAGCCTTGGCCGCATCTTTTAAGCCCATGGCGCGAATGGCCTTGGCGGAAGGACCAATAAAAGTCAGGCCCGCTGCCTCGACCGCATCGACAAAATCGGGGTTTTCAGACAGAAACCCATAGCCCGGATGAATCCCCTGCGCGCCCGTGCCCAACGCCGCCTGAATGATCACATCACCCTTAAGATAGCTCTCCGCTGGGGCAGAGCTGCCGATATGCACGGCTTCATCGGCCATCGCGACGTGTTTCGCCCCCGCATCAGCATCCGAATATACCGCAACAGTTTTCACGCCCAAATTTCGCGCGGTTTCCATCACGCGGCAGGCGATTTCACCACGGTTGGCGATCAAAATCTTGTCAAACATCGGCGTCTCCTCAGGTCCATTTCAGGCTCTCTGAATTTCATCTTTCCATAAATACTCCGGGGGTCTGGGGGCTGGCCCCCAGCTTGGCTGCGTCTGGGGGCAAACCCCCAAACGGCTTACATCCGGAACACACCAAATTTCGTCGGTTTGATCGGTGCACAGAGTGCCGCGCTCAGCGACAGCGCCAGAACATCGCGGGTCTTGCGTGGGTCGATAATGCCGTCGTCCCAAAGCCGGGCCGAGGCATAAAGCGGGTGGCTTTGACGTTCAAACATGTCAATTGTCGGTTGCTTAAAGGCCGCTTCCTCATCCGCGGACCAACTGCCGCCCTGCCGCTCAATCGCGTCGCGTTTGACTGTCGCCAGAACACCCGCGGCTTGTTCGCCGCCCATCACCGAG
Source organism: Cognatishimia maritima (assembly GCF_900129685.1). Lineage (GTDB taxonomy): Bacteria > Pseudomonadota > Alphaproteobacteria > Rhodobacterales > Rhodobacteraceae > Cognatishimia > Cognatishimia maritima. The sequence goes on from NZ_FQWM01000010.1 coordinate 50,842, forward strand.
ATCCGCGAATTCGGCCAGGTCCACAGGAACCGAGGCGAATAGGCGCGCCCCGACATGCCGTAGTTGCCTGCGCCAAAAGAACCGCCGACCAACATGGTGATCTTGGGCACATTGGTGCTGGCTACAGCGGTCACCATCTTTGCACCATGACGCGCAATGCCCTCACTTTCGTATTTGCGGCCAACCATAAAGCCCGTGATATTCTGCAGGAAAACCAAGGGGATATTGCGTTGCGAACAAAGTTCCACAAAATGCGCGCCTTTGACCGCTGCTTCGCTAAACAGCACGCCATTGTTGGCGACGATCCCAACCGGACAGCCTTTGACATGGGCAAAGCCGGTCACCAAAGTCTCGCCAAAGCGCGGTTTGAATTCATCAAACCGGCTACCATCCACGACCCGCGCGATGACTTCGCGGATGTCATAAGGCGTGCGCAAATCAGCAGGCACCACACCAAAGATTTCAGCCGGGTCATAAGCAGGGTCTTCGGGGCTTTGCCAATTGACGGTCGTGGGCTTCGCACGATTGAGGTGGCTAACAGCCCGTCGCGCCAAAGCCAGCGCATGGGCGTCATCTTCGGCCAGATAATCCGCCACACCTGATAGCCGTGTATGGACGTCGCCACCGCCAAGGTCCTCGGCAGAGACAACCTCACCTGTCGCCTCTTTCACCAACGGCGGACCGGCCAAAAAGATTGTGCCCTGTTCTTTGACAATGATGGTCACGTCAGACATCGCGGGCACGTAAGCACCGCCCGCCGTACAAGACCCCATCACAACTGCAATCTGCGGAATACCCTTCGCGCTCATCCGGGCCTGATTGTAGAAAATCCGGCCAAAATGGTCGCGGTCGGGGAAAACCTCGTCCTGATTGGGGAGGTTCGCCCCGCCACTGTCCACCAAGTATATGCAGGGGAGGTTGCATTCCTCGGCGATCTCCTGCGCGCGCAGGTGTTTCTTGACGGTCATCGGATAATAGGTGCCGCCCTTCACGGTGGCATCGTTGCAGACCACCATGACTTCTTGGCCATGCACCCGGCCAATCCCGGCCACGACACCCGCACAGGGCGCCGCGCCATCATACATGCCATGGGCCGCTGTCGCACCGACCTCTAGGAAAGGCGAACCGGCATCAAGCAGGTTTGCCACCCGTTCGCGTGGCAGCATTTTGCCCCGGCTAATGTGACGCTCTCGCGACCGCTCTCCGCCGCCCAAGGCAGCAGCTTGCGCGACCTCAGAAACGACGTTCAGCGCTTCCATATGGCCCGCAACATTGGCCTTGAACGCTTCGGATGATGGCATCGCACTTGAATTCAACTTCACGGCGTAACCTCCTGAAAATTCATTTCTTTGGCGTTTACGCCATCTTCCCCATCAATTCGCGACCGATCAGCATCCGGCGGATTTCGCTGGTGCCTGCGCCGATCTCCATCAGTTTGGCATCCCGGAAAATTCGGCTGACTGGGGTTTCATTCATAAAGCCCATGCCGCCCATGGCCTGCACCGCCTGGTGGGCGACAACCATGGCTTCTTCCGAGGCATAAAGCACACAGGCCGCAGCATCTTGACGCGTCACTTGACCCCGATCGCAGGCCTTTGCGACCTCATAGGTATAGGCACGGGCTGAGTTCATCTTGGTGTACATATCGGCGATTTTAGCCTGCATCAGTTGGAAGTCCCCGATAGGGCGACCAAACTGCTTACGCTCTGCCAGATAGGGCATGACCTCATCCAGACACGCCGCCATGATGCCGGTGCCGATGCCAGACAGAACCACCCGTTCATAGTCCAGACCGGACATCAGAACACGCACGCCGCGCCCCTCTTCGCCCAGAATGTTTTCAAACGGGACTTCGACGTCTTCAAAGATCAGTTCAGCGGTGTTTGACCCGCGCATCCCCAGTTTGTCGAAATGCTTGGAGGTCGAAAAACCGGTCATGTCTTTTTCGATGAGAAAGGCCGTGATGCCCTTGGACCCTGCCTCTGGATCGGTTTTCGCATAAACAACCAAAGTGTCCGCATCGGGGCCATTGGTGATCCAGAACTTGTTGCCGTTCAGCACATAGCGGTCGTTCTTCTTTTCGGCCCGCAACTGCATCGAGACCACGTCAGATCCGGCCCCGGTTTCCGACATCGCCAGTGCGCCGACATGTTCACCAGACACAAGTTTGGGCAGGTATTTCGCCTTTTGTTCGGCATTGCCGTTTAATTTGATCTGGTTCACGCAAAGGTTCGAATGCGCGCCGTAAGACAACGATACAGAGGCCGAAGCCCGCGCGAGTTCCTCGGTCACAATCACATGCGCCAGATAACCCATGCCTGCACCGCCGAATTCTTCGGGCACGGTCACACCCAAAAGCCCCAGCTCGCCCATTTCGGTCCAAAGTTCCGCTGGGAATTCATTTTTCGCGTCAACCTCTTGCGCGATTGGGCGCACGCGGTCTTGGGCCCAGCGATGCACCATCTCGCGCAGCGCGTTGACCTCTTCGCCAAGATCGAAATTCAGTGTGTGCATAAACATGGGCAACCCCGTTATTGAACGTTTGTTCATTTTATACGAGACGAGAGCCCGCCCGCGCAAGTCCGAGCGGCGATTGCGACGCGACGTTCTTTGCAAACGACAACAGGCCGAGACGTCACGTCACGCCGGCCTACTGCTGAGAGAGTCGACTGGAATGCGCTTAGAAACCTTCGTGCGTCACGAAGCCTGATACACCGCGCTGACTTCGGCTTTGATGATCCGCGCGATCAGGGCGCAGCCGTCAACCGAGAAGGTCAGCGGGATGCGCATATCGATCACGCCTTTCAAGACGCGGTCACTTTTTGGCATCGGTTCTGACGGGGCATAGCGCCAGCTGTCATAGCGCGAGGTGAAGGCGACAGGTTCTTTGCCGCCGAACCATTTGAGTTCGACACCGCGTTTGGCGCAGCGGGCAATGACCTCGTGAATTTTGGCTTCTTCCCAGTCCAGCAGCAGAAATTGGATCGACGATCCAACGTAGGTCTCTTCTTCTGGCCGCGCGATCCGCGTCAGTCCGGGCGTGTCGGCAAGCCCAGTGTCCACCGTGTCATACCGCGCGTTCCACGCAGCGCATTGGGCAGCAAGATTACGCAACTGTGGGCGCAGAATGGCGGCACGCAGATGATCCATACGGCCCGAAACATTGGGCGTCAGGTATTTGATCTCTTCAAAATAGGAAGGATCAGGTGCTGCCAAATGGCGCCCATAGAGCATATAAGAACCGGACAGAATGGTCGCCTTGGCCATCAACTCCGGGTCGTTGGACACAAGGAACCCACCTTCACCCGAATTCACGTGTTTATAGGTCTGCGTCGAATAGCAGGCCATATCGCCCCACAGACCTGACGCGACGCCGCGCCAACTGGCCCCCATGGTGTGGGCGCAATCCTCGATCACGCGGATATTGTTGGCGCGGCAGATCTCCATCAAACGATCCATGTCACAGAGGTGCCCGCGCATATGCGACAGCATCAAGACCTCAGCCTGATCGGCTTTGGCTTCCAGATCGTCCAAATCTATGACCAATTGTTCAGTGACGCCTACAAACACCGGCACGGCCCCGACCGAGGCGATCGCGCCGGGCACCGGGGCCAATGTAAAGGCATTGGTCAAAACGCGCGCGCCCGGTGCCACGCCCATGGCGCGCAGGGCTGCCCCCATCGCGTAGCCGCCAGAGGCGACCGCGAGGCAGTATTTCACACCAAGCTGATCCGCGAATTCCTTTTCAAGCAAAGCGGTTTCGCCCGCCTCGCCCGCTGCCACATTATAACGATGCAACCGGCCCGAACGCATGACCTTCAGCGCGGCTTCGATGCCCTCTTCTGGGATCGGCTCCTGCTGGGTGAAACTGCCGGTGAATACTTCTGTCATTGTGTCACTCTGCGGGTTGGGGTGATGGGCGTCAATGTGCGCATCTCCCATTCTAGAATTCGAAATCCAGTCTTTTGAATGTCCAGACGTTAGATGGACATAGGGCCAAGCAATGCCTGAACCACTTTCGGCAGGGCGGCATAGTCCTCTAACAGGGCCTCTGGCTCCAATGCAGCCATATCTTCTCCGCTGGGGCCAAAGGTGACCAAAACCGACGGAACGCCCGCCGCGCGCGCCGTGTTGCGGTCGGTGTCGCTGTCGCCCACCAAAAGACATTGGCGCGGATCACAACGAAGCCGCCGAACAGTTTCAACCAAAGGGGCCGGGTCAGGCTTGCGCACAGGCAGCGTGTCTGCACCGACCAAGGCCCCAAACGCCTCCAGAACATCAAGTTCGGTCAGCAATTGCCGCGCCAGTCCTTCGGGCTTGTTGGTACAAACGCCAACAGCGAAACCCAGCGTTTTCAGTTGTTCGACAGCCTCCATCGCACCGGGGTAAAGCGTGGTGTGTTCCGCGATGGCCTCGCCATAAGCCGCGAGTAGCACCGGATAATAGCGATCAACCGTATCGACATCATAGGCCCCGACACGTTTGAGACCCGCCGTCAGCATGAAGCGCCCGCCACGCAGGGCCACGCCTGCATCATCCCCATGCTGCAAGACGTCACCATGTCCCATCTCACGAAAACAATGGTTGGCCGCGGCCAGCAAATCGCCGGAGGTATCCGCCAAAGTTCCATCCAGATCAAAAATTACCGATTTCATCCTGCCCGCTTTCTGACGCCCTCAGGCCGTTGCAATCAGGGCGAAAACCCGCCCATACCCTGCAATGGCTGTTACAACTCGCAACCTTCTTTGATAGCGCAATCCCTTGCGCCCTTCTGCCAACCGGATAAAACGAGCGCAGACCAATTACAAAGAGAAAACATATGAGCATCGCCCTCGTCATCCTTGCCGCAGGCAAAGGCACCCGGATGAACTCTGACCTGCCGAAGGTTTTGCACGAAATTGCGGGGGCGCCAATGCTGGTGCATGCCATGCGGACGGGCGCGTCATTGATGCCAGAGCGCACGGTGGTTGTGGCGGGCCATGGGTTTGACGACGTGAAAGCCGCAGCCGAAGCCTATGATCCAGAGGCAAAAGTTGTTTTGCAGGCCGAACAAAAGGGCACCGGCCACGCGGTGATGGTGGCAAAAGACGCATTGGCGGGCTTTGAGGGCGACGTCATCGTGCTTTATGGTGATACGCCTTTCATTCAGCCCGATACGCTGGAAAACATGTGTGCTGCGCGCAAGGATCACGCGGTGGTTGTGCTGGGGTTTGAGGCAGAGACATCGGAAAAATACGGCCGTTTGGTTATGGAGGGCGACGCCCTGAAGGCTATCGTCGAATACGCCGATGCCAGCGAAGCGGTGCGCGAGATCAGTTTTTGCAACAGCGGAGTGATGCTGGCCGACAGTCGAGTTTTGTTTGACCTGCTGGATGCCACATCCAACGACAATGCCTCGGGCGAATACTACCTGACCGACGTGGTGAAAGCTGCGAATGACGCTGGCATGACCGCAACCGCTGTGTCCTGCGACGCAAGTGAAACCATGGGCGTGAATTCCCGCGCACATTTGGCCGAGGCCGAGGCCGCCTTTCAGGCACGTGCCCGCGCGGCACTGATGGAAGATGGGGTCACTTTGGTTGATCCCTCCACCACCTGGCTCAGCCTTGATACGGTGATTGGCCGCGACACGGTGATTGAGCCGCATGTATTTTTTGGCCCGGAAGTGACCGTGGAAAGCGGCGCGCGCATCCGTGCTTTTAGCCACCTTGAAGGGGCGCATGTCTCTCGCGGTGGCATCATCGGCCCCTACGCACGACTGCGTCCGGGCACGGAACTGGCCGAAGACGTCAAGATCGGCAACTTTGTCGAAACCAAAAACGCCATCATCGACGAAGGCGCGAAGGTCAATCACCTCTCTTACGTGGGCGACGCCCATGTTGGCGAAAAGGCAAACATCGGTGCGGGCACCATCACCTGCAACTACGATGGCGTGATGAAACACAAGACCACAATTGGCAAAAACGCCTTTATCGGGTCAAACACCATGCTGGTCGCTCCAGTCACCGTAGGCGATGACGCGATGACCGCAAGCGGTTCTGTCATCACGAAGCCGGTCGAGGATGGCGCATTGGCGCTGGCACGGGCTGAACAGGTCAACAAACCCAACATGGCGCGCAAACTTTTTGAGATGCTGCGCGCCAAAAAGGATAAGAAACAAAAAGATAAGGGGCAATCCTAATGTGTGGAATTGTAGGCGTTCTGGGCAATCACGAAGCCGCCCCTCTGTTGGTTGAGGCGCTCAAACGCCTTGAGTATCGCGGCTATGACAGCGCAGGGATCGCGACCGTCCACGACGGACGGCTGGATCGCCGTCGTGCGGTTGGCAAGCTTGTGAACCTCTCTGACCTTTTGGTGCATGAACCGCTGACTGGGAAATCCGGCATTGGCCACACCCGTTGGGCGACCCATGGCGCACCAACTGTGGACAACGCCCACCCGCACCGCGCGGGACCTGTGGCCGTGGTGCACAATGGCATCATCGAAAACTTCCGCGAATTGCGCGCGGAACTGGCGGACGCTGGCATTCAGTTTCAGACTGAAACAGACACTGAAACCGTCGCGATGATGACCCAAAAGCATCTTGATCAAGGCATGTCCCCAGCGGATGCCGCCCGTGCCACCCTTGCGCGGCTGCATGGCGCATTTGCTTTGGCATTTCTGTTTGAAGGCGAAGACGACCTAATCGTTGCGGCCCGTAAAGGATCGCCTTTGGCGATTGGTCACGGCGACGGCGAGATGTTTGTCGGCTCTGACGCCATCGCCCTTGCACCGCTGACAGATGAAATCACCTATCTGGAAGAAGGCGACAGCGCTGTTATCACGCGTACCTCGCTGGAAATCCGCACCGAGGCAGGTGAAATTGCCAACCGCGAAAAACGCAAGATTCAGCTGAATTCAACCCGCGTGGACAAGGCCGGGCACAAGCACTTTATGGCCAAGGAAATCGCCGAACAGCCAACCGTGATTGGGGAGGCTGTCCGCCATTACCTGACGCAGGATGGCACCGGTGTAAAACTTCCCGGCGCTGATCTGGATTTCACCAAGGTTGATCGCCTGACCATGGTCGCCTGCGGCACGGCGTTCTATGCCTGCCTGACGGCGAAATACTGGTTTGAACAGCTTGCCGGTATTCCGGTCGAAGTCGATATCGCCTCTGAATTCCGCTATCGCGAACCCCCGATCAGCAAAGGCACCGTGGCGCTGTTTGTCAGCCAGTCTGGAGAGACCGCAGACACGCTTGCGGCCCTGCGGTATTGCGAGGGCAAGGCCGACAAAATCCTGTCGGTCGTGAATGTCGCCGAAAGTTCCATCGCGCGGGAAAGCGACATCGCGCTACCGATCCTTGCGGGCACCGAAATCGGCGTTGCCTCGACCAAGGCCTTCACCTGCCAGTTGACGGTGCTACTGATGCTGGCCCTGAAGGCAGCACAGGATCGCGGCGCCATAAAAGCAACCAAATGCACCGACTTGCTGAGCAAATTGCGCGCCCTGCCGAGCGTTTTGAACGAAACGTTGGACTGCGAAAGTCAATTGGAAGATACGGCGCGCAAGCTTGCGGAAGCGAAAGACATCTTGTTCTTAGGGCGCGGCCTGATGTACCCACTGGCGCTTGAAGGTGCATTAAAACTAAAAGAAATAAGCTACATACACGCCGAAGCTTATGCGAGCGGAGAGCTAAAGCACGGCCCCATCGCCCTGATTGATAAACACGTGCCGGTGGTGGTTCTAGCCCCCAAGGATGCGCTTTTTGAAAAGTCGATCTCTAACATGCAAGAGGTCATGGCCCGCAACGGTAAGGTGCTTTTGATCACCGACAAACCCGGTGCGAAGGAAGGTGGCGACGGCGTCTGGCAGACAGTGGTGCTGCCCGAGATTGACCCGGTCCTCTCCCCGATCCTTTACGCCATTCCCGCCCAGCTTCTGGCCTACCACACGGCAGTTGCCAAAGGTACGGACGTGGACCAACCCCGCAACCTAGCGAAATCCGTGACGGTGGAATGACGCTCGCTCTCCCACAGGCCATTGCCGCCCTAGAGTCGCTTGCGGAACCCGGGCGCGCCGAGCAGATGGCCGCCTACCACAAGCAATCGCGCCGGGTGATTGGTATCCCAAACCCGGCAATCAATGACCTGACCAAAACTTGGCGACAAACCCTGAGCGTTGAGGACCGCGTGGAATTGGCAGCAGCGCTTTGGCAGACCGACATATTTGAGGCGCGGCTTGCGGCAGCGAAGGTTCTGACGCAGGCACGTTTGCGCCCCGATGACGCCGCGTGGGCGCTTATCCAGTCTTGGGTCCCTGATTTTGACAGTTGGGCCATCGCCGATCACGCCTGTATGGCGGGACAAAAACGCCTTGTCGCTGATCCCTCACGGCTGGATCAAGTTGAGGCGTGGACGACATCAGATCACATGTGGACCCGCCGCGCAGTGCTTGTGATCACCCTGCCCTGGACCAAACAGAACCACCCGAAAGACCATGAACTGGCAGCGCGGGATCGCGTTTTGGGTTGGGCTGCCGGTTATGCAGACGATCCTGATTGGTTCATTCAAAAAGCCGTCGCTTGGTGGCTGCGTGACCTGTCGCGCCATGATGCCGATCGCACCCGTGCTTTTCTGGCTCAGTACGGCGACAAGATGAAACCTTTCGCGCGCAAAGAGGCCGCGCGTCATCTGCCGGATTGATCAGCTGCCATAGACTGTTAACTCAGGAAAACCTGTCAACGGCGCGCCGATCTGGCGCATGGCATCCAGAGAAATAAAGCTGCCTGCCGTTTCTGGTCCTTTAATCGGGATCAGGGTCACCGTCAGTCGATTTCCGCCAAACACAATGGTGCCCGATTGCTGCCGATCAACCAAGGGCGTCCGCAGCCAAACCCCCGGTTCCGTGGCGTCCAATGTGGCAATCGTTGTGCCAAGCTCACCAGACTTGATCTCTCCTGTCGCAACCTGCGCGACATCTTCTGGCCGCGCGACAGGCCGCAAGTCCTCTAGCCCGGCATGCGCGTCCAACACGCCGACTGGACCCGTATCAACCTCCGCCACGTCTTGGGGTGCACATCCGGCCAACCCGCCAACAACCAATAAACACAACGCGATCACACGCAAAACACACCTCCAACGGGGCGTTTTCCCTTGCGAGGGTCTGCCCCTATCCCTAAGTCTTAACCCATGACCGCCCCACTGATCGACCCCTTCCAGCGCGCCATCAACTATTTGCGTGTGTCCGTGACAGACCGTTGCGATTTTCGCTGCGTTTACTGCATGTCCGAAGACATGACCTTTCTGCCGAAGAAAGACCTGCTGACGCTCGAAGAACTGGAACGTATGTGTTCGACCTTTGTGCGGCTGGGCGTTGAGAAGCTGCGCATTACAGGCGGCGAACCTTTGGTGCGCCGTGACATCATGACGTTTTTTCGCGCGATGGGGCAACATCTTGAAACCGGCGCCCTCAAAGAACTGACGTTGACAACAAACGGTAGCCAGCTGCATCGCTTTGCCGATGATCTTGCGGCCTGCGGCGTGCGACGTGTGAACATATCGCTCGACACGCTGGATGCCGAGAAATTCAAGCGCGTCACCCGATGGGGGCGTTTGGAAAACGTGATCCGTGGCATTGATGCCGCCCAAAAGGCCGGGCTGCGGGTCAAGATCAACGCGGTTGCCCTAAAGGGCTTCAACGAAGACGAGCTGATCCCAATCACTAAATGGTGCGCCGATCGTGACATGGACCTGACCTGGATTGAGGTCATGCCCATGGGTGACATGGGCGAAGAAGACCGGATCGGGCAATATTGGTCCCTGCATGACCTGCGTCAGGAATTGGCAAAGACCTACACGCTGACCGAACTCTCTGAACGCACCGGCGGCCCGGCACGCTATGTGCGGCTGGAAGAGACCGGCCAGAAAATCGGTTTCATCACCCCGATGACCCATAATTTCTGCGAAAGCTGCAACCGCGTACGCCTGACTTGCACCGGAGAGCTTTACATGTGCCTCGGCCAAGAAGACATGGCCGACCTGCGTGCGCCCCTGCGGGCCAGCGAAGATGATGCACTGCTCGAAGACGCCATCCGCGCCGCGATTTCGCTAAAGCCCAAAGGGCATGATTTCGACTATTCGCGTCAGGTCATCGAAGGGCAAATGACCCGCCATATGAGTCATACGGGGGGGTGAATGCGTGGGCCGATGCAATTTGGTGCATTGGACTGTTAGGTCAAGCCCACGTTTTTAGGTAGGCGGTAAACTGTGTTGCGTTCGCTGTGCGAATGTCGGGATAGAGCCCACACCAGAAGTGCCAAAATCTTGCTGCGTGCGCATGCAGCACGAGAACCTGCTGCGCCGCCGCGAAATCGTCGCCGCATCGCAGAGCTGGATGCGGTCATTAGGGCATTATGCAGCAATTCTGAAGTCCTGAATTCACATACTGTGGGACGAAGGAGACAACTGACGAAACCAGGAAAACGACCACTCTGGCCCCGAACCGGCCTCACGCTCGACGAATTACCACCCAAAGGACTGATATCGTTTAGCCATCAATTTCACGAAGGCCCTCACGTTTTTCCGCCGATATGCTGCAGGGGAAATGACAAGCCACACCGGTACCGACAGGTTGTCGGGTGTGTAAAGGCAGGCGGTCAGTTTCTCGTTTTTTTCGCCAAGGGGTCTGGGCAATGGTCCCAGGACCTCGCCTTTGCTGATCGTCGCGACCATGGACCCAAGATCAGAGCACTTGGTCGCCACTTGATCCGGTTCGATCAGATCAAGCAACCAGTTGTTGAGCGCGTGAGGTACATTTTGACCGTCGAACAAAGCAAATTTGTGACGCTCCAATTGGTCTGGGTGCGAAGGCAGCGGGTCAGGGTAGTCACGGGACGCGTAAAGCCCTCCTGACAGAACGCCGAGCTTGCGGCAGATTAGATCTTCATCCTTGATCTCGGATGTAATGCGCAGGGCGATGTCGCCGTCGCCTGCGTTCAGGTCCAGGATCCTGTTGCTAGGGATCACTTCTATTGGAGTATCAGGGTAGGTAGCCCTGAACTGGGCCAGGACTTCGTAGATCGCGTCCGTAAATACCAGGATCGGTGCAGAAAACCGGATCGGAATGGTCACGTTGTAGCTCAACTCGGCGGCGGAAGCACCGAAGGACTGCACCGCAGCCTCGACCTGTTCCGCCTCTGCCACCAGCTTTCTGGCTTGAGGCGTTAAATGAAAGCCCCGCGTATCACGATCGAACAGGACCAATCCAAGCTCGTGCTCGAGCTCATCAATCCTGCGGGCGACGGTTGGCTGTGTAACGCCAAGCTCTCGTGATGCTGCGAGCGTCGAGCCGGTGCGGACGACCGAAAGGAAGGATTTGATACTTGTCCAGTTTTTGGGCGCGCTCTTCATTTTTTAAGAACAGCACAAATTCTGGATGGATACCATCGTTTCAGACCGCCGCTTACGATCGGACACACAAATGATGTGGAAAGGGCGGAACCATGAGCCAGGTCAATTTTACCGGAACTCCAATACTTCGGCGTCTGGCGTATCTGCGCTACGTATTTGCGCCTGTCCGATGGATGCCCGAAGTAAGAAAAAGAGACAACAATATACGAAGCCGGGAAAGGCGCGATTTCATGCTTGAATTGATGAAGTCACATCCCGAGGCCTTCCAGAGCGAACTGGACTTTCAGAACATGATGTACGTCTACCCATCAAGGTTCTGAGCGCTTGGGGTATGAGGTTTGATGAACAGTTGTCCACATGAACAACGGGAAAGGTCGAAGAAAATGGAATGCGCAATCGAGTTGTCATTTGCAAAAAGTGAGAGGGACATTGAGGCGGTGCGAGGCTTGATGCGCGAGTATCTTGTCTGGCACCAGCTTCGCTATTCCGAGTCCCGTGACCAGTTGGAAAAGCACGTCGACTACAAGGCCCACGAGTTAGCAATTGATCGCCTTCCGGGGGAGTATGACTCACCCAAATCCTGCTTCCTCATGGCGCGGCGTGGACATGACGCCCTTGGTTGTGTCGCCCTGCGTGACTTGGGGGAAGGCATCGCGGAAATGAGGCGGATGTTCGTCAGACCGCAAGTGCAAGGTTCGGGAGTGGGAAGACGTCTGGCAACAGGAATCATGAAAATCGCGAGCGCTTTGGGCTATGCGACGATGCGTCTTAATACCGGGCCGCTACAGACAGAGGCCGTGAATTTGTATCAAAAACTCGGGTTCAAAGCAGTCGAGCCCTACAATGACCTTCCACCCGCACTGAAAGAACGGCTCGTATTCATGGAGTGCGAGTTGATGTCAGCCGAAGCCTGATGGTTTAACATTTCAGTTTTTGGCAACTTCGGGCTGATACCGCTGAAGAACGATTGCCACTCCTCGACCTGGTCATCGACCGGGTGAAGCTCAGAGTGGGCATGTCGGCTGTTTCCCACTAACAGTCGCCCGCTACCAGCCAGGTTCGTGCCTTTTCGTCAGGCACAAGTTCAGCTAGGCGGGTGTTGAAAAGGTCGATCTCGGCTTGCGAGAGTTGGCCTTCCCACTTGCCAGAACTGCCGGAATCGAAAAAACCGGCGTCGGATTTCCAGTAGCCGGTACCTCCCACGGGAGCATAGTCGACTGCTCTAGCTTTCATGGCGCTAAAGGCCGAGGCCTCTGCGACCTGATCAATCAGCTCTGCGCCGGCTTCGATGCCAGCTGCCTGGGCCAGATGTCGTACGGTGCGGTGACCGTCGCTCAACATGTCCGAATAGTGAAAGACGTTGAGGTGCGGATAGCGTCCGGAAAGGACAGTTTTGGAATAATGGAGGGTAAGGGACGCCAATGTGTCTTTGTCAAAATCTTCCGGGTCCAATGGTTCGTTGATAAACTGACGAATGGAGTCCGGGACCGGTAAACTCATCGGATGATCTGGCGCGACCACTTTTTTGTTGGCCTCGTGTTTGCGAAGGGAAAAGAAGATGTCCAGCGGGTGTCGATAGACAGCAATGACCGTCACACCCTCCCAGATCGGAAACCCATCTGCTGGCGTATGCGTCTTCACCACCCGCTGCCCCTTTTGTGCGGCCAGTGTCGTGGCAACCTCATCGGCGGAAACCCCAAGGTCCGCGTCAACCCAGGGAGACAGCACCGGCACCTTTTCCGGCAGATCCGAACCGCCATTGACCAGCATCGCGAGGATGGTCTGAGTCCAGGTTGTTCCACATTTGGGCGGCGTGCACACAAGGATGTCACCCTTTCTCGGGGCCCAGGTCACCCAACGCAACGGATCGGTGGTCGATCCGCGATATGCCCGAACCGCGGGTGCAAGAACTGGTGCAGCTTCATCCATGGACAGACGATTTCACGGTTCTGCAATTCAGGCAAGGCCCGCTGTTTCTGCTGATCACGCACACTCATGCCGCCCGCGTACGGCTTGACATCATCGGTCGCTGCCGCGCATGCCTGACCCGTCAAGGTCCGTTTTGTTTAAGGTTTTTCGATGCGGGCCATGGTGCTCGATTTCTGTGGGGGACTGACCTTGGCCCGCGTTGGAAAACCTTAAACACATCCGCCTTTTGAAATTGCGGCTAGTGCTGACGCAGAAAGCCTTCGCGAGTGCAGGGAGGCATTTGCGGCGACGCAGCAGATTTCACCAAACCGTCCGTTCACAGGTGTTGATCCCGCCAGATTTCAATCCGCCCATTCGCCGCGGTTGGATTCAACAATCGAGGCGCGGGAGTATCTGGCCATGGGAATCTATAGCCCGAACGGCAGGTCCGTTCCGTGCTGCTGCCTTCTCACCCGTCTAAGCCAGCGCGCTGGCGATCTCGCGCAGGTGGAGGTGGCCGGTGCCGCAGCAGCCGCCGAAGATGTCCATATGTGGATAGCGCGCCCGCAGGTCGCCCAGTTGCTGGCCAAGTTCCACAGGGTTGCCATCTTCGATATGGCCCAGTTTGCACAATGCGATTTTCTCCATCTTGGAAGCATTGGGCCGCACGCCGCGCAGGCGATTTATCCAGTTGCCCTCGGTCAATGCCGGTTCGTATTCCAACGGGTGCGAGCAGTTGAGCAGGTAATAATCCGGCGCGGCGTCCCCGGCTTGACGGTCAATCTCAGGGATGGCTTCCGCCAGTGTCGGCCCGGAGCGCAGCCGATGAGAACTGTCCAGCGTCAATGAAACGGTCAGCGGAACGCCTATCCTCGCTGCAGCGCGGGATACGCCGACAGCCTCGGGGATGTTGTTGAAGGTTGCCGCACAGGCGAAATCCACGTTTGCCGCTTTCAGCGTTTCCAGTTGCACCGAATGATAGTCTTCAGCGCTTTCGGCAGTAATTTCGGTGTTCAACCCATAGGCATCGCCACGCGGCCCAATGCAGCCACCGATCAGAAGTTGCGGGATCTGGCCAGCATAGGGCTTTGCGATTTCACGCAGGAACTCGATGCTGGCGACATTGGCCTCGGCCAGACCAGCGGGCGAATAGCCCAGCTTGGCCCCCCAATCGGGACTGGCGCGGTAATCCAACCCGGTCAGCATGAACGACAGGCCAAATTCGGCGGCGACGTCCAGCATATCTGACATGACTTGCCGCATGGCGACTACGGCCTTGGGGTTTTCCAGCAGCGGGAACATGGCGAACTCAGGCAGTTCGAAACCGTGGCGGTACATGATTTCAGTTTCGGCTCCTCCTTCGGTCAAGAAAATTGCATCGGTGTCAGTGGCCGGGGTCGGGTTGGTGCGGGTCATGCCTCACGCCTCCGGCTTGATGTTCTGGTTAAAATGGAAGCGGTTCTGCGGGTCGTATTTCGTCTTGATTTCGACCAGCCGTTGGTAGTTTGCCCCGAAGGTCGCACGGGTCAGCACATCATTGTCTTCGCCATGGCCGGGAAAATTGAGATAAGCGCGGCCCTCATGCCCGAAGCGCGCGGCACTGTCCCAGCCATCGCGCGCCCAGGCAATGTTTGCCGCGTCGTCTGCGGCATCCGGCCAGACGCCATCGAGCGAATACATCCACCCGAAAGAGCGGTCGCCAAAGGCGGTGGCATCTGCGGGCACCTGCGCGGTGGCCCCGCCGAAGTTCCAGAGTGAGGAGATCGAGTTTTCCGACGGCGCGGCCTCAGCATTGGCCATGGCAAGATCAATCATCTCGTCAGAAAGATCGGTCAGGTAGCGCGCCTTCCAATAGCAACGGAAGTCACCGGCGGGCATCAGCGTGTCAAACAGTGTCTGAACCTCACAATAGCTCATCCGGCCCGAGAAATCGGTGACCATATCGCCCAGTTCCCGCAGCGGCTGCATAAGCGCCTCGCCTTCGGCTGCATCTCCGTTGTACACGCAGGCCAGAGTATAAACGCGCTTACCCCAGCTTTCCTCGGGGAAGTCTTCGCCGCCTGCGGTGGAAAACTCGCACAACGACCCGATAAGCCCGTCATGCTTAAGCATGAAATCCCGCCAGGCGCGGATCGGACCGGGGCCGTCTTCTATTGCGTAAATCGGGGCGGCGAACATCACTTCGGGTCCGGCCGGGTGCAGGGAGAATTCGAACCGGGTCACCACACCGAAGTTACCGCCACCGCCCCTGAGTGCCCAAAGCAACTCCGGGTTTTTATTGGCACTGGTGTGTACAAGCGTGCCATCGGCCGTCACCACATCCGCCGCCACGAGGTTGTCAATCGACAGCCCGTGCTTGGCCCGAAGCCAACCGATGCCGCCCGAGAGCGTCAAGCCTGCCACGCCTGTATCCGAGATCAGACCGCCGGGGGTGGCCAGCCCATGGGCCTGGGTGGCCTTGTCCACGTCCCCCCAGAGTGCGCCGCCCTCCACCGAAGCGACGCGTCGTTCGGCATCAACGCTGACACCCCGCATCTGGGTAAGGTCAACCATCAACCCGCCATCGCAAACTGCATGGCCCGCAACGTTATGGCCACCTGCGCGGATTGAAATGCCCAGATCATGGGCTGCGGCATGGCGCACAGCTGCCATCACATCCTGCGCATTCCGACACCGCGCAATCAGTGCGGGCCTCCTGTCGATCATCGCGTTCCAGACGCCGCGGGCCGCGTCATAGCCGCCTATCCCTGCTGTCAGAAGCTCACCTTCAAAGCCGGAAATATGTGTGTCTGGGGTGCTCATGATCAAATCCTTTCTTTCATTTTCAGAAAGGGTAACGCATAGGGCCTGGCGTGCTCAGTGGCAATTTTGCCAGTTTTGCGGCATACTGGACAAGCGATTATGGCAGATCGGTCAGAACCGGGCCGTTTTGGACATTTGTGCCGTAAGGGGGAATTGAGAAAATGGCAAAAAAGCCGCAGATCTTGTTGCTGGCCGCGCCCGAGACGTCGGCTTCGGTGCTTTATGGGGTTTATGATGTGTTGATGTCGGCGGGGGCTGTTTATCTGGATATGGTGATCGGCAAACCGGGGGATGAGTTGCTGGACGTGAAGATTGTTACCGCCAATGGAAAACCTTTCCGTTGTATTGGCAATATCCCGGTGGAGCCGCACGCCGCCATCGGCGATGTCGAGACCCCTGATGCGGTGGTTGTCTGTGACATGTACACCACGATCTACGATGTTCCGCACGGGCGCTACCCGCGTGAGATTGCCTGGCTGAAGGCGATGCACGCGGGCGGGGCGCTGTTGTCGTCGGTCTGCTCGGGATCGCTGCTCTTGGCCGAAGGGGGCTTGCTGGATGGTCATCGCGCCACGGCGCATTGGGCCTATCGTGACATGTTCCAGCGGCATTTCCCCAATATTTCGTTCCAGACGGAATCGGTGCTGTGCCTGGCGGCGGAGGAAGACCGGATCGTCACTGCCGGGGGCGTCAGCGCCTGGCATGATTTGGTGGTCTACCTGATTGCACGTTTCTGTGGCTATCAGGTTGCGATTGAAACCGCTAAGGTGTTCCTGATCGGGGGGCATGCCGAGGGCCAGTCGCCCTATGCGGTGATGACCCGGCCCATGGAATCGAACGATGGCCCGATCACCGACAGTCAGGAATGGATTGCCGAACATTACGCCACCACCAACCCGGTGGAGAAGATGGTTGAACGATCGGGTCTCAACCCGCGCACGTTTTCACGCCGCTTCCGAACGGCCACGGGCTTTGCCCCGATCGAATACGTGCAGGCGCTGCGGGTTGAAGAGGCTAAGCAGATGCTGGAGATGGACCAGATCAGCAATGACGACGTGGGGGTCTCCATCGGCTATGACGATCCGGCGTCCTTTCGACGGGTTTTCAAACGCGGCACTGGCATGACACCCGCTGCCTATCGCAAGAAGTTCCAACGGATTGCCCGGATCGCACAACCGGCGTGAAGCACGGCATTGCAGACATTCAATCATCGCGCAGATACACGCAAGTTGGGCTCACTGCCGCCAATGCATCGGCAGAAATGGTGTTCTCGGCTGACTTCTGAGAGCAGGCGTACACACCGCTTGTACCATGACATCGTCAGCGCGGCGCTGATGCTTGGGCGTTGGGGGAGAGGATCGGAGGGCATATCATGCCAAGAGTCCAACTTCCCGCTGTCACCCCGAAACGCAGAGCCTGGAACAAGGGTCGGATCAGCGGCCAGAAACGTCCGCTGTTGCCGAAACAGGTCTGGGCGATCCGTGCGCGTCTCGAACTTGCAGGCAACCTACGCGATCTTGCTTTGTTCAACGTCGCCATAGACAGCAAACTTCGAGGCTGTGATCTGGTCAAGCTTGCCGTGACTGATCTTGTCAAAGACGATCGCGTCCGCGAACGTGTTTCAGTGATCCAGAGCAAAACCAAGCGACCAGTTCAATTTGAACTCACTGAGAACACTCGGGATACGGTTGCCGCGTGGATCAAGTCGCCAGAGATGATCGGCTGCCGGTTCATGTTTCCCAGCCGGATTCACAACCGCCCGCATATCTCAACACGCCAATATGGTCGGCTTGTGCGGGATTGGGTGGCGGCGATCGGACTGGAGCCCAGTGGATACGGCACCCATTCGCTGCGCCGGACCAAGGCAGCGGAGATTTACCGGAAAACCGGAAATCTCAGGGCGGTTCAACTACTGCTCGGACATACCAAGGTTGACAGCACAGTTAGATACCTTGGCGTCGAACTCGAAGATGCGCTGAGCATCGCCGAGCAAATCGACATTTGAACCATGTTGGCGGGCGGTACTTGCCGTTCGCCAATTCGGACCGGACCTACGTTCGCGCCGCAGCGGTGGTTTGGATCGAGCCCAAATTTCCTAATACTGCACGATCGACGAACGGGTGCGAAGCACACACAGCTGACACTGCTCCTAGTGCGACCTTTACCAAACCAGACCTA
>NZ_FQWM01000014.1 GCF_900129685.1 Cognatishimia maritima
AATCCGGGCTTGAATTCAAGTTCTGGGAGCATTGCCGAAAAGACGTCCACCAAACCCATTCCCGGATGATCAGTCATGAGGTGCCCGCCACATTTCGTGCAGAATTTACGATGGCTGTTTTCAGTCTTGTGGTACTCGCCAACATGGCCTTCGCCTTCCGTGATCTCTAGGTTTTGAGGATCCCAGAGCGTAAAGCCGTTCACAGGAGACGCCGACCAGGAGCGGCAGCTTTCACAGTGGCAATATCCCATTCCTTCCGGTGTTCCCGAGACCATGAATTTTACGGTCCCGCAGAAGCATTGGCCGCTATAAGTTGAATTGGACATGGTATTTCTCCTTCTTTCCTTGTGGCTATTCGGTAAACGCGACGGGTTGCATTGCTGCTCGATTAACTGAGAGCTTGAAAACATCCGGGCGGGCATAGTGGCCGCTTGCGTCGAATTTCCGGCGTGAAGCGCGCGCGGCGCTGACGTCGATTTCGGTCACCAGCAGTCCTTTTTCACGATGCATAGGCCCGGCTGAAACACCGCCAAAGGGTTTGTAGACGACTGCGTCACCCGGATTGACCCATTCGTCTTTGTTCGGGAACAGTTCGTCATAGTGCGGGATGTCCGTGGGGATGTCCGATGCCTCCAGCGCCGTGGCGCATCCGATCACCCAACAACCACCTTCTCGGGCGATGTGCTGCATTGTGGCCAGCCAGGTGTCGCCGCTGTCCCAGGTGGGGGCTACGTAGATGTCGATGTTTTGGGCATAAAGCGCAGCGCGCGCCATGGGCATGTAGTTCTCCCAGCAGATCAGGGCGCCAATGCGACCAACGGCCGTATCGACCACGTTCAGACCGGACCCGTCGCCAAAACCCCAGACCATACGTTCTGGATTGGTCGGCATCAGTTTGCGGTGGTTGTTCACGATACGGCCGTCGGCGTCGATGGTGATGCAAGAATTGAACAGAGTTGATCCCGAAACCTCTCCGTCGAGCTCTTGGTAGCCTGCAACTATCACCATATCGTTTTCACGAGCGGCCTCTTGCAAGGGCGCGAAACCGTTCTGGCTCAGGTCGATTGAGTTGGTCTGCAATTTCGCAAAAAGATCGTCGGTTTTGCCCATGCCTGCACCGGGCGGAAGACGCCAGACGAAGGTAGGGTAGCCGGGAAACCAGGCTTCGGGAAACACTGTCAGCTTGGCACCATCCCGGGCCGCTTTTTCGACAAGCTCTACGGCGCGGTCCATGGTGGCGGAAAGGTTCAGATAGACTGGGGGTTCTTGGATGATTGCTACTTTTGTCATTGGGGGTTTCCTTTGCTTTCGATGTGGCGCGTAATCCCGAGCATCGATCCTTATGTTGCGATGCGGCTTGCTGACCACGGTATTGTTGTTTTGTTTAAGGTCACTTCTGACCGGCGACGACGATCAGTTCGCAGGGGCCGGAAAAGCCATTGCGGTTCTCGAATGCACACAGTGCGGTTTCGATTTCATTCCAAACCCTAGATTGTTCGTCTGCGTCGAGCCCTTTGAGCATTTCGTGAAGTGCTCCAAAGCTTTCACGTTCGAAGCGAACGCAATCGGCCGCGGTTGGTAGCTCCAGCGGGGCGGAAAGGGTTTTCTCGAGTACGTGTTGGAAGCCAGCGTCCCGCAGCAAATCCGCCAGGGCACCGGGCTGACCGAGGCTGAACGGTCCGGGTTGACCTTTTGCAGGTGAAGGCAATTGCGCCGCAGTTCGTATGATGCCGACGGGTATGGAAAAGAAGCTGTTGTTTTCTGGTGTGGAATAGACAATCGCGGAAAACCAGCCACCCGGTTTCAGGGCCTTTCGGATGCCCTTCAGGGCTTTCATCTGGTCAGGGAAATATATCAGACCGACGCGGGATACGACGGCATCGAACTGTTCCGGTGGCGCTGTTAAATCCTCGCCATCCATCACCTGAAAGTCGATCTGGCCGTAGCCCTTGGATTGAGCGTTGGCCGCAGCATAGTCCAGAATGTTTGGAGAAATGTCTGTGGCCAGTACATAGCCTTCCAAACCTACACGGTCAGCGATCTGCATCGATTGATCTCCCGCGCCAGCCGCCACGTCCAGAACTTTTGCGCCCTTGGCGATCTCGGCGACGTCGATCATGATTTCAGTGGCGGGTCCAAGCCATTCACGCAGCGTACCGCCCCATTCGCTCCAAGCTTTGGCGGCGCTTTGCCATTGCTGCGTGGTTGCTGTCTTATATGCTACGGGGTCGAATTGTGCTGTCGTCATTTTGTTTCTCCGATTTCCGGGTTTGGAAGCCCGTGTGTTACTTGTTGACCAGGACACCATCGCAGCCGATCGTTTGAACCAGCGTTTGAAGAAAGTGGAATTTTGCAGCCAAGGGAAGAAAATCGAGAAACGCCTCCCGTGCATGCTGAACTTTTCGGACACATGCGAGTCAAGCTGAACGGACAAGCTGTCGACCTTCCGGCCTCCAAGAAGACCCGTGGCTTGCTGGGGTATTTGCTTTCCAGCCCGCGCCCTCACTCACGCAGCGAGCTTTGCGATTTGCTTTGGGAAGATGCGGAGGACCCACGTGGGGCTTTGCGCTGGTCCTTGAGCAAATTGCGCACGACGCTTGGGCCGGAAACGATTTTGGCAAACAGAAACACGGTGGAATTGAACGCCGCTGCTATAGACGTGGACGTTGCACTTATCGATGCTGCTTCCGGTGACGTTGAAAGCAACACGACCGATAAACTGCTTGCCATAGAGATGTTGTATCGGGGTGAGTTTCTGAACGGTCTGGAACTATCAGATTGCTATGGTTTCTACGAATGGTGTCAGTCGGAAAGATCAAGATATGGCAGGCTCCGTGCGAAGATCCTTGATACGCTTATTTCCCGCCACAGCGACCAACCCTCTGCTGCACTTGAATACGCACACAAGCTTGTTGGGATGAATCCGTTTGAGGAACCGGCTCACATCAGGGTTATTGAGTTGTTATTGGCACTTGGGCGTCCAGAAGATGCGGCGGTGCAGGCGGCACAATGCCGCAAGATCTTTCAGCTGGAGCTTGGGGTTGAGCCGTCTCAGGCACTTGATCAGGCCTGCAAAGCCGTTCCGCTGCATGCGCCAAACCTGCAAACGTCTTGTGAAAATCCGCAGACCAAAGGTGATGCTTCCGGTTCGGATGCGTTTGATCAGGCCCGCTTCATCGGACGTGAGGAAGAGCGTCGGCTTATCCGGAGCGCCTTCGGTGGCTCCAGCCCCGCCGTCGCCCTGATCGTTGGCGCACCTGGCATTGGAAAAACCGCCCTTCTATCCGAAATAGGCAAAGAGTACGGAACACGCCGCCTCTCGGCGCGTGCGATCGAAGTTGAACGATCGCGCCCTTTCGGTGTTTGGATGGATGCGCTGGATCAATCGGCCGAAACTGAGGTTGTTTCGGATATTCAACACAAGTTGCGTGATATGCTTCATGCCAGGTCGGGCAGTTCCGAAACCCTGACGGAACAGCAGGTGTTCGACGGTTTTCGAAACCTCTTGACCGATCTATCCCAACTCGGTCCTGTCCTGATTGCTCTGGATGACCTGCAATGGATGGAGGCGTCCTCCTGCGCGTTGCTGAGCTATCTTATCCGGCATCTCTCCGGTGATCAGGTGCATTTCTGTTTGGCTGCACGCGCCGGTGAGGTCGACGACAATGAAGCGGTGCAGACGCTAATATCGGGACTTGGCAGCGACGCTCAGAGGATCGCCCTGACCGGGCTATCCGAGATCGAAGCCAGTGCACTAGCGCACGCGCTGCGTCCGGCTACTGACGTGAGTGGCCTTGTAAGGGAAGCACAAGGCAATCCGTTTTATTTGATGGAGCTGGCCCGCGCGAACAATGATCCGACAACAGTTTCGCTACAAGAATCTCTCTCCAACCGCATCGAACGGTTGTCCCAGGCGGCAGTCTCATTTGCCTCCTGGGCATCTATTTTTGGGCGTAGCATTCCAATAGACATAGTGATCGAAGCATCCGGAATGGATATCCACATAGCTCTAGATGTGATCGAAGAACTTGAAAACCACGAGGTCATAAGACCGCTACCTGCGGGCTCAATTGAGTTCATCCACGACCTCGTAAAAGATGCTGCCTACGAAAGGTTATCGAACACAAGGCGGCGTCTCATGCATGGCCAGGTTGCCGAACTTCTGGCGATGGAAATGACTGCAAACCCTGACCGGGCCGCTCGGGTCCTGCACCATAGCGCGATGTCCGATCACCACATTCTCGCCGCTCGCGCGGCAGTAATCGCGGGGCAAAATGCATTGAGGTCTTTTGCCAATTCCGAAGCGTCGGAATTGGCTCGAAAGGGTCTGTTCCATACCGGAAAGCTCAATGTCGGCAGCGAACGGATCAGTCTGACCGTATCCCTATTGGGGGTCCAAGTCCTATCAAGTTCGGGAATTTCGAACAGTAATGCTCCCAATCTGGTCTCCGACCTCTCATCGCTGATATCCAAAGCCAGTCAGCACGCTATGGCGGATGAGGTCGCGCAGGGCGAGTACTTGCTATCCGTCCTTTTTCAGGATTTGGGGGACCTTGAGGCAGCGGTTGCGGCAACGACACGCGCCGCTGATGCAGCAAGGCGAATGGATGCGCAAAAAAAGGTGAGGCAACTTGCGAATTCCGCCCGTTGTTTGCTGGAACTGGGCCGTGACATCCCCAAGGCCACCGATCTCAGCCATGACGCCGATCAGTTGGCGCAGCAAGAAGGCCTTTCCGACATTGAGGTATCCTGGAGCCGAGGACTTCTAGCCTATTGGGAAGGAGACCTAGTCCGCGCCGCGGCTGAAATTGAGAAAGCTCTGGAACTCGCCAGCGACATCGAAGACCGCTGGCGTGAATGCAAGTGCCTGACCTGGGCCGCGATGATTGCGCTGGAACAGAACCTCACGGACACGGCGATTGGATATGCCACCGATCTGGGAAAGCTCGCCACCAAGATTGGAGAGGGGGCCATGGGTCCATTGTCTCGCGCGATCATTGCCATCTCGCAGCAAAACGACCAAGAATTTACAGCCGCGATAAGGGCTCTCGAAGCCACCGACGACAAGTCTCGCCTAGCCTATATTCTAAACATCGCCGCCGAGCGCGAACGAAAGAATGGCGACGCTTCTCGAGCGGTTGATTTCGCTCGGAAAGCGTATGAGTTTGCCAATGAGATCGGGAATAAGAACGAGAAAGCGTTTGCTCAGTCTCTTGCATTGCTATTGGGCGAGGAGGTTGGAAACCCGGTAACGCCCGCTGAACTTGATGAGTGGTCTTCCTCCTCTAAACTCACGGCGCGCGCGCGCCAGATCGCGCGGACCGCGAATCAATCCCGCCGCAAAATGACCAAAGGAAAAGGACTCTAGATGCCCAGATTCATCGTCGAACGTAGTTTCGAGCCGCCACTGACAAAAGAGGAACTTGCCGCCACCGAAGAGCTCATGGCTCCTTGCCTCGACCTTTACGATGTGACGTGGCTCAGAAGCTATTGGAGCACAGACCGCAAGAGAATGATTTGCGAGTATGAAGCCCGGGATTCTGAATCGGTTCGCAACGTCCAGCGTGAAGCCGGTGCCAATTTTGAGCGCGTGTGGACGGCCGATCTTATTGTTTGAAAAAATGCGCACGATCTGTGGCCCTAAAAAGCAAGAAGATCACATACTGTTTGATGTGCCATTAGCCCACTTGGAGGAGCTGACTCGCCGCGCTGACCTTGGGTGTGTAGGTCTGGTTTGGTAAAGGTCGCACTAGGAGCAGTGTCAGCTGTGTGTGCTTCGCACCCGTTCGTCGATCGTGCAGTATTAGGAAATTTGGGCT
>NZ_FQWM01000009.1 GCF_900129685.1 Cognatishimia maritima
TGTTCACCCGGCTGAGTCTGCTGCGGCAAAGCGTTGATCAGACCCTGCGTATAGGGGTGCTGCGGGTCATTGATAATCGAACGGGTGCGCCCCGCTTCGATGATACGCCCCGCGTACATCACCAATGTGCGTTCTGTCATCTGGCTGACCACGCCAAGGTCATGGGTGATCAGGATCAGCCCCACTTGGTTGGACTGACACAGTTCCAGCATCAGTTCCATAATGTCGGCCTGAATGGTCACGTCGAGCGCCGTTGTGGGTTCATCCGCGATGATCAACTGCGGGTCCAACAGCAAAGCAATCGCAATGATGATCCGCTGCCGCATACCGCCGGACAGTTCGTGCGGGTATTGTTCCAGCCGCTCTTCTGGCGACGGAATGTAAACCTCGCGCAGTTTTACAATCGCGATTTGGCGCGCATCGTCATAGCTGACTTTGCGGTGCGCGCGGATGGTTTCCACCATCTGCTGGCCTATCGTCAGCACAGGGTTCAGCGTGACCATCGGGTCTTGGAAGATCATCGCCATACGATTGCCGCGCACCCGGCGCAGTTCCGCATCAGACATTTTGACAACGTCTTGGCCATCAAACAGGATTTCGCCGCTGTCGATATAGCCGGGACGGCTCAGCAGGTTCATCAAAGAGAAGCCAGTGATCGACTTCCCCGCGCCGGATTCCCCAACGATGCCAAGCCGTTCGCCTTTGGCCAGATCAAAGGAAATCCCGTTCAGCGCGGTCACGGTCTGATCCCGCATTGCAAATTTGACGGTCAGGTCCCGGACAGAAAGCAATGACATCAGACTACCCCTTGTAAAGTTTGGGGTTGAGCACATCGCGCACCCAATCACCGAGAAGGTTGATGACCAGAACCAGGACCACCAGCACGATCCCGGGAATAACGGTGATCCACCAGCTGCCGGAATAGATATAGTCAAAGCCCGCCGAAATCAGCGAACCGAGAGACGGCTGGCTCGGTGGCATGCCAAGGCCAAGGAACGAGAGCGACGCCTCGGAAATGATCGCGTTGGCGACCTGCACGGTCGAGATCACAAAGATCGGCGACAGCGAGTTCGGCAGGATATGCCGCAGCATGATCCGCATCGGTCCAAACCCAAGCACTCGCGCGCTGTCGATGTATTCTTTCTTTTTCTCCGCCAGCACCGTCGCCCGCACCGTCCGCGCATATTGCGGCCATTCGGCGACGCCAATCACGGCAATCAGGAAAAAGACAGCATAGCGGTTAAAGGTCTCTGACCCAAACAGCGCCTGGGTGACCGCAAGGAAGATGATCGCCACCATAAGGGTCGAGAACGACAATTGGATATCTGCCATCCGCATCAGCAAACTGTCGGTGCGCCCGCCGATATAGCCAGCGATCAGGCCGATCGAAATACCAAGGAAAGCCTGCAACGCGACGGCGCAGAGGCCAATGATGATCGACAACCGGGTGCCATAAAGGATCGTCGACAGCAAATCGCGCCCCTGATCATCGGTGCCCAATGCAAACTCTGGCAAAGCACCCTCTACCCACGCTGGTGGGTATTCCGAGTTCATCAGGTCAATCGACGCCGGATCATAGGGATCATAGGGCGCAATAACCGGTGCCAGAAAAGACAGCAGCGCGATCAGCAGGAAGATCGCCATGCTGGCCATCGCAACCGGATTGCGCCGGAAGCTATAAGCCATGTTCGAATCCCAAATCTTTTCCCACCGGGACGGGGTTGCCTGATGTGGCGCGTGGGTGTCGATGCTCTGCTCGCTCATGCGCCCATCCTCGCCAGATTCACGGTTGGATTCACGAGGCCATAGATCAGGTCAACGATGGTGTTGGTCACCACGAAGATAAAGCCAACGACAATCAGATAAGCCACGATGAGGGGCGTATCGACCCGGTTCACAGCTTCTAGGAACATGAATCCCATGCCCGGCCACTGGAACACGGTTTCAGTCAGGATCGTATAGGCCACCATGGTCCCGATCTGCACACCGCCCACGGTGATCACCGGTAAAAGCGTGTTTTTCAACGCGTGTACGAAATAGATGCGCCATGGGTTGATGCCCTTTGCCTTGGCATACCGCACGTATTCACTTTCCAGAACTTCCATCATCTCTGCCCGGATCAGGCGCACGAAGAGCGGCAACATGATCGATGCCAAGGCAATGGACGGCAGAATAATATGCGCCCAGCCGTCGAATGTCAGGAAATTGGTCTCCCAATAGCCCCAGACATGCACCAGATCACCCCGTCCGAAACTTGGCAGCCAGCCGAGTTCAACCGAAAAGACAAAGATCATCATGATCGCGGTCAGGAACACCGGGATTGAAATGCCGACAATCGACAGACCCATGATCAGGCGTGACAGAACGGCATTGGGTTTGATCGCCGTGTAAACACCTAAGGGCACCGAGAGGCCAATGATGATGATTGTTGCGCCAAACACCAGCTCTAGCGTGGCGGGCAACTTTTTCATGATCACGTCCAGCGCCGGCTCCTTAAAGAAATAGGACGTCCCAAGATCGCCTTGGATCGCATTGCCAACAAAGCGAATATATTGCTGCAGGAAGGGATCGTTCAGCCCAAGCTCCTCGCGCAGCTGCTGACGCACCTCTTCAGAGACCGACTGCCCCACCAACTCACGGAGCGGATCACCCAGGTTGCCCTGAATGGCAAAGCCGATCAACGAGATGACAAACATCACCGCAATGGCCTGAAAAACTCGTTTTACGAGATAGGCAAACATGATCTCCACCCAAATTAGATCGTTCCGGCCCCCGGTTCACGCAATCAGGGGCGGAGTAAGACACCGTTGATGTCTTATGACGGAATTGGCCGGGCCAGCCAAGCGTGGCCAGCCCGGACCCACAGGGATTATTCAGAGACCACGAGGTCGCCGAAGTACGGGAAGTTCAACGCGTTTACGATGTCTTCCGCGTTCATATTGTCCTTGGCACCCCAAGCGAGGTTCTGCCAATGCAGCGGGATAAAGGCCGCTTCGTCATAAAGCATCGCCTCCAGCTTCTGCAGCGCCTCACCCCGTTTCGCGGGATCGGTTTCCGTGTTGGACATGTCCATCAGCTTGTCGGTTTCTGGGTTACAGAAGTTGCCAGAGTTGTACTGACCATTGCCGGTATCGGCATCTGGGCAGGCAGACAGGAACTGGTGGAAGTTTGCGGAGTCTTCGGTATCCGCGTGCCAGCCGATCATCATCATATCCGCCGCGCGCTCGTCGAACTTGGGCCAGTATTGCGCTTTTGGCATGGTCTGCAAATCAACGGTGATGTTGATCTGAGACAGCATAGACGCCACTGCCTGCGCGATCCGGTCGTCATTCACATAGCGGTTGTTGGGCGCCATCATGGTGATCGAGAACCCATCGGCATACCCCGCCTCGGCCATCAGCGCCTTGGCTTTGTCCAGATCAAACCGCGGGGTCAGATCAGGGTTGTAGCCCAGATACCCTTCGGGGGAGGCTTGCGCCGCCACGGTGCCAAAGCCGCGCATGATGCGGTCGACGATCCCGGCGTTGTTCACGGCATAGTCAATCGCCTGACGCACGCGTTTGTCCTTAAAGGCTTCAACACGTTCTTGGTTCATTTGGAATGTGATGATCCGTGTACCCGGCATGGTGATCAGGTTCACGCCCTCAGCCTTATCCACGCGATCAAGATCGGTCGGTGGCACAGGCGCGATAAAGTCAACGTCGCCTGACAGCAGGGCTGCAACGCGGGTTGGGTCTTCTTTGATTGGGGTCAGGATGATTTCATCAACGTTGCCCGGAGACGCGGTGTCCCAATAGCCGTCAAAGCGATCAAACGTGACTTTCACGCCCTGTTCACGGTCGGTGACGATATACGGACCCGTGCCTGACATATTGCGAGACGCAAAGCTGTCACCGTGTTTGACGATTTCCGCTTTGTCTTTGCCGTCGTCGGTCGTGCCGGAATAATAGGCGCTGTCCATCGCAAAGATGTAAGTCGCCGTGTGCAGGATCAGCGGATAAGGCGCGGCGGTTTTCAGATCGACAGTGTAGTCGTCGACAACTTCAACATCGGTGAAAGGTGTGAAAATACCTTTGAAGTCCGCGCTTTCCTTGATGCGGTCAAAGGTCCAGTCGATGTCTTTCGCGGTGAAATCATTGCCGCTGTGGAACTTGACACCTTCACGCAGCTTGAACCGCATGGTGTTTTCGTCAATCTGCTCCCAGCTTTCCGCCAGACGCGCTTCGAACTGCAGATCTTTGGTCCAACGGACCAGCGGGTCAAATACCATATGCGACAGTTGCAGGGTGCCGCCAGACAGCTGCTCATAGGGATCAAGCGAAACCGGATCAGCGTCATAAGCAACGCGCACAGTTTCAGCAAAAGCCCCGCCAGACAGCACGGCGAGAAGCGCAGCAGTTGCTACGCCAGTGGTAAATTTTTTCATAATAGACGCTCCCAGTTTATTATGGTCCCAGTATTGGCGCGGCTTGGAAATGTGCAAATGCCAGTTTTGCATGGGGCCATGCGCATGACGAATACAGCGTCATATGTCGATTAACCAATTGAAATACATCATTGATTTTCCTTGCGCTTTGCACGGCCCGACGATTAGCATGGACCTTGACGCTAGGTCGTGCGCCTGAAAGGCGTCATTCTTCTCGTCCACCAGACAGGCCGAAAACACGTGAAAGACACGCTTGATACCAAGATCATTGCCGCCCTGCAGGCCAACGCGCGGCAGTCCACCGCCAGCATTGCAAAGGCGCTTGGCGTGGCACGCACCACTGTGCATGAACGTATCGCACGGATGGAGGAACGTGGGCAGATCAAGGGCTATACGGTGGTGCTTGGGCAGCCTGATGAAACGCCGATGGTGCAGGTGATTGTGCAACTCGCCGTGCACCAGCCAGAGACCGCGCAGATCATCCGCAGGATCGCGGCCTATCCTGAGGTGAAGCAATGCCTGTCGGTGAATGGAGAATTCGACCTGATCATTGTGGCCGAAGCACCGCGCATCGAAGATCTTGATATTCTCACCGATGAATTCGGCGCGATCCCCGGCGTCAATCGCACCAAAACCCATGTGGTCTTTGGGCGTCGGATCGACCGCCGCTGACATATCGTCAGATTTGTCGTCATATTGACAATCCCAACCAACATTTCGTCGCCTTGCTGGCTGGCTTTTGAACAGCCTGCTCCGCATCCTGAGATTAGGAGAAGGAGGCCAAAAATGCGTTGGAACATTTGTGTGGTCGGAGCAGGCAACATCGGGCAGATGATCGCGACGCTCCTGAAACAGTCACCAAACTATCGCGTCAGCGTCGCGGATTGCGATCTGGCGGCCCTGTCATCGATCAGAGACCTTGATATCGCAACCAAACAGATCGACGCCAATGATCCAGACGGGTTGGCAGCGGCCCTGTCAGATTTTGATGCTGTGATTTCCGCAGCGCCCTTTTATCTGACTCCACAAATCGCCACCGCCGCCAAAGCGGCTGGGGCGCATTATTTTGACCTGACCGAAGATGTCGCCGCCACACAAGCCGTGCGCGATCTTGCACAAGACGCCAAGACAGCCTTTATGCCGCAATGTGGCCTTGCGCCGGGGTTTGTCGGCATTGCCGGCGCGGCCTTGGCTGAAGAGTTCGACACGCTCGACAGCCTGCACATGCGGGTCGGGGCGTTGCCGCTCTATCCGACCAATGCGCTAAAATACAATCTTACCTGGTCAACCGAGGGGCTGATCAACGAATACTGCAACCCCTGCGATGCCATCGTGAACGGTGAACGCACCAAAACCCAGCCCCTGGAAGATTACGAAATCCTTGGACATGACGGCGTTGAATATGAATGCTTCAACACCTCCGGCGGTCTTGGCACATTGCCGGAAACGCTCGACGGAAAGGCCCGCGCGGTGTCGTATCGATCGATCCGCTATCCCGGTCATTGTGAGATCTTGAAGCTCTTGCTGCATGACCTTGGGTTGGATCGGCGTCGCGATTTATTGAAAGAAATATTTGAGGCCGCCCTGCCCCGTACGGATCAGGATGTGGTCTTGGTGTTCTGCACTGCGAAAGGCCACAAGGACGGCAGCCTGCGCGAGAAAAGCTATATCAACAAATCCTTCGCCCGAGAGATCGATGGCCGCATCTGGAGTGCGATCCAAGTCACCACAGCCGCTGGCGTATTGGGCGCGGTGGATTTGATGCGCCAAGGAAAGCTGCCAACGGTCGGTTTTGTACGACAAGAACAGGTGCGCCTGCAGGATTTCCTCTTAACAGAATTCGGCGCGCTTTATCAGAAAGGTGATGTCAGCACCCTGCATCACGCCGCCTAGACACGCCCTATACGGGAGAATGAAAATTTTTCACAACCCAAAGCAAATGCAGATTTGACAAGACGCAATTGTCACGCAAGTCTAGTCTCACGATGATTTTATTTGAATATCCGGCGCATCAGGGTTTTGGAGGATGACGCTGGATAAGGCGGGCCGCGCAGCAATGCGCGGCCTTCTCTGTTTGTAAAACGCGTTATTTTTCAGCGGCTTATTATTACGCAGTCGTCTTTCTTTGAACGCATCCAAAAAACACTCTGTCGCTTTCGCGCCCTGAAATGGCGAATCTCATCTCAAATCGACAAGATTCGATTCGCGAACGTTACGTCTGATTATGGTCTATCCGTTGCCATTGCCTAAAATATAAGCATCCACCTTGGCGCGTTCGTCATCTGTCAAACGCAGACCCAATTTGGTACGACGCCAAAGGAAATCGTCACCGGATTGCACCCATTCAACACGCTTGGCCCAATCCAGTTCAGCCGCCGTAATTCCGGCCCCAAAACCTTCGCCCAGTGCCTCGGCAGACTTGGCCTCACCATAGATGTCAAAGACCTCGGTCCCGTAGGTGCGCAGCAAACGCAACGCGTCTTTGTCGCTGAGGAACGGGTAGCGGGCTTTGATTTGGTCCAACAAAGCCGGACCGCCATCAACCGCGAAATTGCCGCCCGGCAATGTCTGCCCAGCGGTCCATTTCCCCGGCAGATGGGGAAAGAACCCGGCGATTTTCTCGAGCGCACTTTCCGCCAAACGCCGATAGGTTGTGATCTTGCCGCCAAACACGTTCAGGATCGGCGCACCGCCGTCCTCATTCACGCGCAGCACATAATCCCGCGTCGCGGCCGTCGCGCTGGTTGCCCCGTCGTTATACAGCGGACGTACGCCAGAGTAGGTCCAAACAACATCATCTGACGTCAGCGTCTGTTTGAAATAGTTGTTGGCAAAGGCCAGCAGGTAATCCCGTTCTTCATCCGTACAGACCGGGCGCTCATCAAAGCTCGCGTGATCAGCATCGGTTGTTCCGATCAATGTAAAGTCCTGCTCATACGGGATCGAAAAGATGATCCGCCCGTCCTCGCCCTGGAAGAAGTAGCATTTGTCGTGATCGTAAAGCCGCTTGGTGACAATATGACTGCCCCGAACAAGCCGCACGTTTTCAGAGCTGTTGATCCCAGCCACACCTTGGATCACATCCATCACCCAAGGACCCCCGGCATTCACCAGCATCTTTGCGCGGAATTCCTGCGTGGCCCCGGTATGACGATCTTCTGTTGAAACCACCCACAGGTCGCCCTCGCGCCGGGCCGATGTCACCTTGGTGCGAGTCATAATTTTGGCCCCGCGCGCCTCCGCATCGCGCGCGTTCAAAACCACCAAGCGGCTGTCCTGCACCCAGCAGTCGGAATATTCATAAGCCTTGGCAAAGCGATCCTCCAGCGGTGCGCCCTCTGGCCCCGATGTCAGATCAACCGTCTTGGTGCCCGGCAAAATTTTCCGCCCGCCAAGGTGGTCATACATAAACAGACCCAAACGGATCAGCCACGCGGGGCGGCGGCCCTTCATCCATGGCATAAAGGTGGTCAGCAGCTTGGATGTTGGCGTTTCAGAATCAAACCGCATGTCTTTGTGATAGGGCAGTACAAAGCGCTTCGGCCAGCTGATGTGGGGCATCGCCGTCAGCAGGGTTTCGCGCTCTTTCAAAGCTTCTCGAACGAGGCGGAATTCGAAGAACTCCAGATAGCGCAAACCGCCGTGGAATAGTTTGGTCGAGGATGACGAAGTGGCCGAAGCGAGGTCATTCATCTCTGCCAAAGCAACGGTCAGACCTCGGCCTGCCGCGTCACGTGCGATGCCGCAGCCATTGATGCCGCCGCCAATAACGAAAAGATCATAGGTTTTTTGAGTGTCAGACATATCCGTCTTCCAATGTGATAAGTTTCGTACCGCCCGCCTCTGCCGCGTCGACAAAGGATTGGGGCAGGCGTTTGTCAGTGATGACGTAATCCAGATCAGCGACACCGCAGATCCGAACCGGGGCGTTGCGTTCAAACTTGGACGCATCCGCCACCAGAATTTTCGTGCGCGCGTTTTCCAGAATGGCGCGGGCAACAGCGACTTCGCGCTCGTCAAAATCCAAAACTGCGCCGTCTTCGTCCAAAGACGAAGTGCCGATGATCGCGAAATCTGCCTTGTAGCGCCGCATGAATTCCACTGCTTCGGCCCCGACAACCGCCCCGTCAGATTGGCGCACGGACCCGCCAGCGATCACCAATGAATTCAACCGCGCCCCGCGCAGGATGTGGATGACGTTGATATTGTTGGTGATGACGGTCAGGTCCTCGTGCATGGCCAACGCGGCGGCAACCTGTTCTGTTGTGGTGCCAATGTTCAGAATGATCGACGCCCCGTTCGGGATCAGGTCCGCGGCGCGGCGCGCAATCGCCTCTTTGATCTGTGCATTGCGCAGGCGCCGCTCTTCGTAGCCAAAGGACGCACTAGAGACGAGTTTCCGCGCCCCGCCATGGGTCCGTGTGGCCAATCCCCGGTCACAGAGTTCTGTCAGATCGCGCCGGATGGTCTGCGTGGTCACGGCAAAACGGCTCGCCAAATCGTCAACTTCAACCCGATCTTCGGATTTCAGCAGGCTTAGTATCTGTTCTTGGCGGTCATTTAGGGCCATCTGGGACCTCGATATTTTCATTTCACACTCGAAATAGCGCGAATGAACATGAAAGGCCAGAAATTTTGGGAATTTTGTGTTCACTTGGGTGCGACGCAGCGCCCCACAGCAAGAATACACAAAAAGCGACGCAGAATGCCGTTTTCCGTTCGCCTCACTGCGATCTTGGGCGTTAGATTGCAAGGCGGACACACGGACGGAAACGCATGTCGGATATATTTGAGGGACTGCGGGCGGCTTTTTGGCTGATCTTCACTTTGGACGCGGATCTTATCGAGATTTCGCTGCGGTCGCTTTACGTCACAACAAGCGCGGTTCTGATTGCGTCCTTCATTGGCCTGCCGCTTGGCTGCTGGCTTGCCCTGCGCAGGTTTCGCTATCGCCGCACGGTCATCGCCATCTTGAACGCCCTAATGGGCCTGCCGCCGGTTGTGGTCGGGCTGATCGTTTACCTGTTGCTTTCCCGCTCTGGACCGTTTGGCGTCTTTGGCCTGCTTTTTACGCCGACCGCGATGATCATTGCGCAGGTCATTATTCTGACGCCCCTGATTGCCTCGATTGCCCATCAGGCGATCCGTGATCTTTGGGCCGAATACCACGATCTGCTGATTTCCCTGAACACCTCGCGATTTCAGCGCATGGGCACCTTGCTTTGGGACGGGCGGCGCGCCTTGCTGACGGCCTCCTTGGCCGGTTTTGGGCGCGGCATCGGAGAGGTCGGCGCGATTATGATTGTCGGCGGCAATATCGATCATGTCACCCGCGTCCTGACCACCGCAATCGCGCTTGAAACCGGCAAAGGCGATTTCGCTTTGGCGCTCGGCCTAGGCTTTGTTTTGATTTTCCTTGCGATTGTGGTGAACCTTGCGATCCACCGCGTTTCTGGCACCGAGGTGCGTGGCCGATGGTGACGTCGATCCTGCCTCTGCGCGCAAGCGACCTAAAGGTGCGCAAAAGCCGGCGTCTGTTGCTGGACGGCGTTTCGCTTTCGCTGTCGGGCACCGGCACCACCATCGTGCTTGGCCCCAATGGCGCGGGGAAATCCACGCTTTTGAAAACCCTGCACGGGATGGAGCGGCTGGCGGGTGGTGACATCCAATGGGCGCTGCCTGACAAACAGGCCCGTGACCGGCAAGCCTTTGTGTTTCAGACCCCTATCTTAATGCGCCGGACCGTGCTTGAAAACGTTGCCTACCCGCTGCGCCTGAATGGGACTTCGCGCAAAGACGCCTTTCGCATCGCAACCGACTGGCTCAACCGTGTCCATCTTGGCAAAGCCCTGAACCAACGCGCCACTGACCTGTCCGGCGGCGAACGCCAAAAAATGGCGCTGGTCCGCGCTTTGATCCGCGACCCCGAGGTGCTGTTTCTGGATGAGCCCTGCGCCAATCTTGATGGCCGCGCCACGCGCGAAATCGAGGACCTCTTGCAAGAAGTGCACGCGGCGGGCACGCGTCTGATCATGGCCACGCATGATCTGGGACAGGCGCGGCGTCTGGCGCATGATGTGATTTTCATGCACAAGGGCGCGCTTTTGGAACAAACCCCTGCCACCACATTTTTTGAAAACCCCATGACGGCCCAGGCACAGGCCTTTTTGAACGGAGACATTGTCGAATGATCCTGCGACCCCTTTTTGCCCTGCTCACTTTGGCCACGGCGACGCTCGTTCAGGCGGACGAAATGAAACTCGCGGTCACAACAAGCTTTCACAACTCGGGCCTCGCAGAGATCCTTTTGCCTGCCATCAAAGACGACATCGACCTTGATGTGCATCTTTTGGTGGTCGGCACAGGTCAGGCCCTGCGGCTGGGTCGCGCCGGGGATGTGGACGCCATTCTGGTGCATTCCAAAGCGGCCGAAGAAACCTTTGTGGCCGAAGGGTTCGCACCCCACCGCCGAGAGATCATGTTCAACGATTTTGTCCTGATCGGTCCCAATGATGACCCCGCCAAAGTCGGCGAGGCTGCAACGGCAGCAGACGCGCTGCGGCGCATTGAAGCCACTCAAGCAGGATTTGCATCGCGCGGCGATGACAGTGGCACCCACAAGAAGGAAAAAGCGCTTTGGGCGGAAGCGGGTTTTGACAGTGCTGACCTGTCGCCTGAATGGTATCGCGCCGCAGGGGCTGGCATGGGGGCAACGTTGAATGTGGCCTCAGGCCTCAATGCCTATGTCCTCAGCGACCGTGCAAGCTGGCTGAATTTTGGCAACAAAGGCGATCTGACACTCCTTTTCGCAGGCGACCCGGTGCTGTTCAATCAATATGCCTACCTGCCTGTCAGCCCGACCCGCCATGCCCATGTCAATCACGACGCCGCCCTGCGGCTTGAGGCGTGGCTGACCAGCGAGGCAGCCAAATTGCTGATCGACGGCTACCGGCTAAATGGTGAACAACTCTTTACCTTCAACGCGCAATAAGCGGCCAGTACCCGCACCGCCTGCGCACTTTGCCGAATGACGCCTTGCCATTCGGCCCCGCTCCGCGCAGGGTGGCGCAAAATCGACAAAAGGTCCGCCATGTCCGCCCCCACCCTCACCCCCAAAGTTGGTGCCATCGCCGTTATCCTGCGTGACGGCCATTTCCTGATGGTGCAACGGGGCAAGGCGCCCGGCATTGGCCTGTGGGGGTTTCCCGGCGGACACGTTGAACTGGGTGAAACCGCGCAAGAGGCCGCCGTGCGGGAACTTTTTGAGGAAACCACCGTCATCGGCACACCGCAGGCCTATTTGACCAATGTCGATGTGATTGGCCGGGATGAGGATGGCGCGATCCTCTATCACTATCTGCTGGCCGTCGTGCCCTGCACTTATGTTTCAGGCATCCCCAAGGCGGGCGACGACGCGGCAGCAGCAGAATGGGTGCCGGTGCGCGATGTGGTCAACGAGGTCCGCCCCCTCAGTTGGGGTGTCGCCAAAGTTGCGAAACAGATTGCGGCAAAGCTTAGCGAAGCAACGCAGCCTTAGTTCGGATCAGTCCGCAGCTCAGATCCAGTGGGTGGCTTTCGCTTTGGATCGCGTTTCAGTGCCATCACGAAGCTGATGATTTCCGCCACCACTTCCCAATGTTCAACCGGCACCTGATCGTCGACCTCGATCACGTCATAAAGCGTGCGCGCGAGCGGTTTGTTCTCGATAATCGGCACCTCATGTTCATGCGCGATCAAACGGATCTGGCGGGCCATCAAGTCTGCCCCTTTGGCCACACAGACCGGCGCAACATCGACGCCCTGTTCATACCGCAATGCCACAGCGTAGTGCGTCGGGTTGGTCAGGATCACATTGGCCGTCGGCACTGCGGTGGCAATCCGTTGCTGCGCACGTTGGCGTCGCAACTGCGCGCGTTTCCCACGGATCAGGGGATCACCTTCGGCCTCTTTCATCTCATCCCGGATTTCCTTGACCGACATCATCTGCTTTCTGCGCCAGTCAAAGCGTTTCCACAGAATGTCGAGAATGGCCACCGGCACCAGAAAAACCGCGGCCATGATCAAAAGCTGTCGCGTGGCATCTGACATATAGCCCGGCAGATGCTCTGGCACGAACCCCGTGCCCTGCCAGATGTCGCGGACGGCGCTATTTGTCACCCAAAGCGCCATGCCACCCACGACCAGAACCTTCACAAGGCTTTTGACAAATTCAACCAGCGTATTGGCCGAGAACTGACGCTTGAGGCCCTCGAAAATGGAAATTTTCGACCATTTTGGTTTGATCCGCTCAGCAGCGACAACCGTCTCTCCTTGAATCAGAACGCCAACGATACCGCCCAACAGGATCAGCCCAAAAACTGGCGCGATCGCCAGCACGATCCGGCTGATGAAATCCCAGAAAACATCGCCCAAAGTCGCAACACCCGGACGTTCAACACCGACATGGATGCGCCCGGCGTTGTCCACCAAGGAGGCCAAGGCATCCACCAGTTTTGGGCCCTGCCATTGCAAGGCAATCGCCACCACCCCAATCAGCGACACGACAACCATCATATTGCCGGTTTCGCGCGAGGCAGGGACATCGCCTTTCTTGCGCGCATCGCGCAGCTTCTTCTCGGTCGGCTCCTGGGTCTTGTTGCTTCTGTCTTCTTCTGCCATCGCTCAGAACCTAAACAATCCGAACCAGCTGCTGAATTCTCCCAGCCAGTGGTGGATCATGCTAGGCGCTGCGACACCAAGGATAAAGAGACCAACCGCAATCAGCATGGCTGCAGCGACAAAGAAGACGGGAAGTTGGGGCATCATCCGGTTGGCGAGACCCATGCCAAGGTTCAGGATCACACCCATCACGAAAAACGGCGCAGCGATAGAGGCCCCAATATAAAGGCTCTTGCTGCCCGCATGAACGATCTGCTTGGCCAGATCACCGGCAAAGATCACACCCGGTGGGAAGACCGCATAGCTTTCCATCATCCCGCGTAAAATGATGTGATGCGTGTCCGTCACAAAGATCAGGGCAACGGTCGCAATCAACAGCAGCGTCGCAACCAAAGTCGCGCCTTCAAACGAACCGAGTGACGGCCCAAAGGCATTGGCAAGACCCGACACCTGCCCCACTTGGTAGCCCGCGAAATCCATCGCCGACAGCAGGATACGCGCGGTGACACCAATCCAAACGCCCACCGTGATCTCAGCCATCAGCAACAGAAACATCGCGGTCGGCGTGTTTGGCGCGCCTGCGACCACCGGCACCACCGGATAAAGCGCCAGACACAGGACCAAGGCAAACGACAGCCGTGCGCGCACCGGAATTTGCGCTTCGCCAAATCCCGGCAGGAACATCATCGCGCTGCCAATCCGCCCAACCACCAGCAAGTAGCCAAACAGCACCGTCGCGATATAGGAGTTCAGGTCCATCTCTTAGCCGCCAATGGTGGCCACTGTCTTAAGCGAGGCCTTGCGGTGCACTTCATTGTGGGAAATCACCTGCGTCATCGGGCTGACGCGCTCTAGGATCGAGCGCACATAGGGGCGGCTATCTGGCGCGACCAGCAATGCAGGCCATTGATCCCCGGCGGCAAACTCTTGAATTTCTTTACGCACGGCCAGCACAAATTCCTGCACCCGTTGCGGCGACATGATGAAATTCGTCTCATCCCCGGTTTTGGAAATCGCGTTCTGCATCTCAGTTTCCCAGGTCTGGCCCAGCGTCACCACCGGCACATAGCCCTGCGGGTCGACAAGGCTCTGGCAAATCTGTTTGCTCAGTTGCGCGCGTACATGTTCGACGATGGTCTGCACGTTTTTCGTGGTGCCCGAAGCCTCGGCCACCGCTTCAATGATCTTGGGTAGGTTGCGGATCGACACCCGCTCGCTCATCAACGCCTGCAAAACATGCTGCATCAGAACCAGCGGCGCGCTGTTGGAAATCTCGGTCAGCAGCTTCTGATAATCTTTGCTTTGCCCGTTCACCAACTCTTGCGTGGCGGCGTAGGTCAGCAACTCGGGCATATGCTCTTTGATGATCTCGGTCAGGTGTGTCGTGACGACGCTTTCGGGGTCCACAACCGTCATGCCGCGCGCTTCGGCTTCTGACGCGCGGCTTTGGTCGACCCAAATCGCGTTCAGACCAAAAGTCGGTTCGCGCGTGCGCTCTCCGGGGATGTCCACAGCGGCACCAGAGGGTTCAATCACCATCATCGCACCGGGGCGCAATTCGCCCTTGGCAGTTTCCACACCGTGGATCGAAATCGCGTAACTCATGGCGGGCAGCGTCGCGTCATCTTTGATGCGCACCGGTGGGATCACAAAGCCATAATCCTTGATGAACAGGTTGCGCAGGCTTTTCACCTTGCCCGGCAGCGCCGCATCAGGAGAGTTGATCAGCGGCACCAAAGCACTGCCCAGATCAAGCCGCAGATCATCCAGTTTCAGCATTTCTTTGATCGGATCAACCGGCTTTTCTCTTTCCTCCTTACGGGCGAGCTCATCCGCAACTTGTTTTTTGGCCTGATCCGCAAGTGATCCCTGCATGACGTAGCCCATAACCGCCATGCCCGTTGCAAGGACGGCGAACACAACGAAAGGAAACCCCGGCAGGAAACCCACCACAAAACAAAGCGCCGAGGCCATGTAAAGCGCGCGCGGGAAGTTGCCGAGCTGTTTCAGAACCGCTTCGTTGGTTGCACCCTTTGTGCCGCCCTTCGTGACAAGCAAACCCGCGGCCAAGGACACAACAAGCGCCGGGATTTGGGTCACCAGACCGTCGCCAATCGTTAGCACCGTATAGTTGCTGGCCGCCTGACCAACCGTCAGATCATAGCTTGCCACGCCAATCAGAATGCCACCGACGACGTTGATGATGGTAATGATCAGACCGGCAACCGCATCACCACGCACAAACTTTGAGGCACCGTCCATCGCGCCGAAAAAGGCGCTTTCTTCTTCCAGAACCCGGCGACGCTCGCGCGCCTCGTGTTCATCAATCATGCCCGCGCCAAGGTCCGCATCAATCGCCATCTGTTTGCCCGGCATCGCGTCCAAGCTGAACCGCGCCGCGACTTCGGCGATCCGGGTCGAACCTTTGGTGATCACGATGAAGTTGATGATCACAAGGATCGAGAAAATCACGATCCCGATGATGAAATCCCCGCCGACAATAAATCGACTGAACCCTTCGATCACTTTGCCCGCGGCATCCGTCCCAGTGTGCCCCTGGCTGAGGATCAGCCGCGTCGAACTGACGTTCAGCGCCAGCCGCAGCATGGTCACAACCAGCAAAAGCGTCGGGAAAGAGTTAAAGTCCAAGGGCGTCGGTATCCACAGCGCCACCATCAGGATCAGCACCGCCAGCGACAGGGAAATTGCCAAGCCGAAATCCAACAGGATCGGCGGCAATGGCACGAACAACATGCCAAGGATCATCACCACGCCAAGCGCAAAAACCACATCGCGGTTCGCAAGCAACTGCGCGAAACCGCCGGTAACGTTGGGTGTGTCTGTATTGGACGCGGTCATATAGTCCTCAGAAAAGTTCTTTGTAGTCCGGCAACATGGGCCGGATTTCAGTGTTAGAGTAAATCGAATAGCTGCTGCCGTCCGAAACACCCCAGAAAACAGGGGGTGGTGGGTCACGCGGCGCAACGACTTCGGCCACAGCAACCGGCGCGTAAGACCGTGCCAAGGCCGTCAGACGATCAATGTCACGCTCGACCACCTTGCGGTTCCGCTCAAGCGACGCCAGATAGCGCGCTTGATGCACATCGGTTGCAGAGTGATACCGCCCTGCCGCTTTCTGCCAACTGCCGGTTTCCTGATAAAGCCCCAGCAAAAAACGCGCGGCGTAGTCCGCGTTCATCTCGGGATCAAAGGCGGCTTCTTGGCTTGGGAACTGGTCGCCATGCCAACGCAGATTGATCTGCATACAGCCCACATCGATGCTGGTGATCCCCTGTGCCTGCTTTTCACGCACCCAATTCTGGGCGTCCAAACGCGATTTGAAAAACGCGCCCTCGCCGTTGGCATTCACCGTCCATGGCCAAACAGCCAGCCCCGCAGGGCCATTGCGCCCGGCCTCTTGGATACCGATCGACAGCAACAGATTATCCGGGATGCCGTATTTTTGCTGCGCTTCTAGGATCGCCGCCACACAGCGCGCGCCGGTGGTGGGCCGGTTTTTTGCGGGCACCTGCACAACTGGCGCTGGCACGGGTGCCGCCGAGGCATAGAGGTTGGTGAAGAGATCGGCCTGCACCGCCGCCGGACCCAGAGCCAAAGCCGGAGCCAGCAAGCCCGCGACGATCATCCCAAGTGCCTTGCCCCAACCGCGCGCCATATCTAAACGCCCCCGGAGACGATCAGGTCAAAGACCCGATCCGACAGTCTGGTCAGCGTGCCAAAGATGAAAGGCAGGGTCAGCGCCAATATCGCAAAGATCGCGATGATCTTAGGCACGAAGGTCAGCGTCATCTCTTGGATCTGTGTCAGCGCTTGGACAAAAGAAATCACCAAGCCCACCACCAACGCGCCCGCCAAAATCGGCGCGCTGCCCAGAAGTATGGTGTTGATTGTCAGCCGGATGACCTCATATGCGCCTGTGCTGTCCATTCGGGCATCCTTAGTAAAAGACGCAAGCGATCCTTAGATCGGCATGCGCATGATGTCTTGATAGGCCTCCACGATCTTATCGCGCACGGCGACAGACACACGCACTGTGCTTTCCATCGTCATGGTCGCCTCGACCACCTGCTGAATGCCCGCCTTGCCGGTCAGGCCCTGTGTCGCGACCTCATCGCCCTGCCGCACGTTTTCGACAGATTGCGCGGCCGCTGTGCGCAGCATGTCGCCAAAAGACTGCGGTGCGTCAGAGCCTTCCGCAACCTGCGCCGGGCTTTTCAGGGACTTTGCGTTCCCGTATGCCCCTTGAATGGCGGCATTGGAACGGATCGAAGAAAAATCACTCATCGTTCAGCCCTATTCTATCATGTCAATCAAACGGTTCCGCATCTGGCGGGCGTTTTCCAGCATCGTCAGGTTCGCCTCATACGACCGGCTCGCCTCTCGCATGTTGCTCATCTCGATCAGCGGGTTCACGTTTGGCATTTTCACATAGCCCGCATCATCCGCTGCCGGATGGGATGGCTCATAGCGCACAGTGAAATCTGTCAAGTCGCGATCAATATCGACGATCTCTACCTGCGACACACCGCTGCCGTCATCAATCAACTCACCAAAGCTGATGGTCTTGCGGCGATACGGATCACCGCCGGGCGTGTCTGCGGTGGAGTTCGCATTGGCGACGTTTTCAGACACCACCCGCATGCGCTCACCCTGCGCCCGAAGGCCGCTGGTGGCAATCTTTCCGATGAGGCTGAGGCTATCCATTTATCTGCCCCCTACCCTGACACGGCGCGCAGCATCTCATGTGCTTTGCGATACAGGTTGGCGGCAATCTTGTACTGACCCGCGGTGGAACTCGCTTCGAGGATCTGCTCCTCAAGGATCACATTGTTGCCTGACAGGTCCGCGCCCCATGTGGATTCGCTTTCAAAGATAGCGGCGCCTGGCGCTTCGGCTTGTCCCGCAGCCACCTCAAGATAGGAATCAAAACTCTCGACTTCTTTCGCGCGATACCCCGCCGTATCGGCGTTCGCGATGTTTTCGGACACCACTTTCTGCCGGTCGGACAACCACTTGAGTCTTTGCGATGCAAGCTCAAATAGATTTGTCACTTCGATATTCATCATGGACTCCTGCGCATTTATTGTTGATTATAGCAAGTATAACAAAGATTAACATAGGGTTTATTCTTGTGTCCAAGGTTTTTTTGGAACTGAAAGCCAAGATATCTTCGCTGGAAGCCATGCAAATCATGGGCCGCGTGCAGTCTATTGTTGGGATGTCCTTGACCGTTTCCGGCCTGCAACGCGCTGTTGGCATCGGCCAACGCTGCATTGTCAAAGGCGCCAACGGCCCCGTGATGGCCGAGGTCATCGGCGCTGATTCAGACGGGCTGCGGCTTTTGCCCTTTGGCACCTGGAACGGCGTTGCCGTCGGCGACCCGGTGGAATTGATCCAACACGAAGAAGGCATATGCCCGGATGACAGCTGGATCGGCACCGTTGTCGATGGGCTGGGCAGGCCGCTTGGCCACGCGCCACGTTTCAAGAAAGGCCGCACGCGATCCTCTGGGCGCAACGGCCCTCCCCCCGCCTTTGCCCGCCGGCGCGTAGGGCAAAAACTGCAGACCCAAATCAAATGTATCGACGTCTTTACCCCGCTCTGCCAAGGCCAGCGGATGGGCGTTTTTGCAGGCTCTGGCGTTGGCAAATCCACCCTGATGGCGATGCTCGCGCGGAACACCAACGCCGATGTCATTGTGATTGGCCTTGTCGGCGAACGTGGACGCGAGGTGCAGGAATTTATCCAAGAAGACCTTGGTCCCGAAGGCATGGCACGCTCTGTCGTTGTCGTCGCCACCGGCGACGAAGCGCCGCTGTTGCGCCGACAAGCCGCCTATACAGCCACCACCGTGGCAGAGCATTTCCGCACGCAGGGCCGTCAGGTTTTGCTGCTGCTGGATTCCGTCACCCGCTTTGCCATGGCGCAGCGCGAGATCGGCCTTTCTAGCGGCGAACCCCCAACCACCAAAGGCTACCCGCCCACCGTCTTTTCAGAACTGCCCCACCTTCTGGAACGCGCCGGTCCCGGGCGCGACGGCGAAGGCGATATCACGGCGATCTATACCGTGCTTGTGGACGGCGACGACATGAACGAACCGATAGCCGATGCAATCCGCGGGATTGTCGATGGGCACTTGGTGCTGGACCGGAACATTGCCGAGAAAAACCGTTACCCGGCGATCAATATCCAGCGCTCAATCTCGCGGATGCTGCCCGCCTGCCATACAGACGAAGAATACAAAATCATGCATGAGGCGCGCAAAGCGCTGGCGAAGTTTGCCGATATGGAAGATCTGATCCGCGTCGGGGCCTACAAGCCCGGCTCGGACCCTGAAATCGATGCAGCCGCGCAGTTCTTTCGGTCGGCCGACGCCTTTCTCGCGCAACGCAAGGCTGAGAAAATGACGTCTGATCAAGCCTTTGCTGA
Organism: Cognatishimia maritima; assembly: GCF_900129685.1. Lineage (GTDB taxonomy): Bacteria > Pseudomonadota > Alphaproteobacteria > Rhodobacterales > Rhodobacteraceae > Cognatishimia > Cognatishimia maritima. The sequence goes on from NZ_FQWM01000009.1 coordinate 19,535, forward strand.
AATCTTCCGCATGCTTCTGGAAGCAGGCATCGACGTGCCCATCGACCTTGGCGCCACCGCATAAAAAAACCGGCCACCCGGGGGTGGGTGGCCGATCATCGCTCCTTCAAAGGAGAACTTTATCCAATCAATCGTTACGGAAAGCCTTTGAAGCAGCTTAACCGCTATTCCGATTGAATTAACGGAACAGAGACAGGATGTTCTGCGGGGCTTGGTTCGCGATAGACAGCGACTGTGTCGCCAACTGTTGCTGAACCTGTAGCGCCTGCAGACGTGCTGCTTCTGCTTCCATATCCGCGTCAACCATGGAGGAAACACCGCTGTCCAGCGTGTCACCCAATGCGTCCAAGAAGCCTTGCTGACCTTCGATGGTTTTCTCGGTCACGCCCAGAGATGTCACAGCTTCAATCGCCAGACCCAGTTGGGTTTCAGCAGTTGCCAGATCAGTCTGAAGGTTGGTCGAGGTGGTCAGGTCAACCGCGGCCAGCGCAGTTTGGATTGCGCCCAGATCAACAGAGTCAAAGGTCATGGTTGTGGCTGCGAATGTACCGCCAGTCCGGCTGATACCAGTTACGACAGTCTGTGTCACAACCGCACCAGAAACCAAATCTTCACCGTTGAAAGTCGCCTGAGAAATCGCTGTGCCAATCTGAGTCACCAGAGAATCCAGTTCAAGCTGAACGTCGGCCAGGTCAATACCAGAGCCTTGTGCGAACGCGACGCGCTCAGAGAAGTCCTGTGTCAGCTGCTGAACGTTTTCAGCGCCAAGACGGGCTGTTGCGACGGAATTCTTAGTGGATGTCAGGCCTTCGTTGATGGCCTTGAACATGCCGCTATCACCCTTCATCGTCTCGGAGATAGCGAAATATGCAGCGTTGTCTTTACCGGTAGAAATCTGAAGGCCGGTGGAAACGCGGTTCTGAGTTTCATTAAGGCTCTTGTTCACCATGCTAAGGGTGGACAGAGCAACCATTGCGGAACTGTTAGTGAGAATGGACGACATTTAATGCTCTCCTCTTATTCTCTATTATATGATCAGTCTTCTGACTGAAGCGGCTTAGCGCCAACACCAACACTATACGCGCCTTGGTTAAAGCGCGGTTTACGTTTCTTAATAAATCCCTGATTTCGGGGTCAAAATTCCCGATCTATTGTCATTTTTGACACAGTTTGGTCGCTGACTTTCTGCCCAGACTTACCATAAAGGCCATCCAGACTATGCCTTTGCGTCGCCTTTTCGATCTCGCGCGCTACGGAACCGGCGGCGGCAGCCATACGCGATAAAAGTGTGCTGTTCTCTGTCACCGTGGTGCTCAGCTCTTGCAAAAGCTCCGGCAACTGGCGTGTCAGGGCCGCGTCTTTCTTAATGAATGGCTCGACCAGTGGCTTCTTCAATTCCAACCATTTCAGCAGGCCGGACTTCTCTTCGAACATGTCGCTGACAACATTCAGGTCGCCGTCGTTGATGGCCTTGATCTCTTTTTTCAGCAGCGTGATCGCCTCGCGCAGCTTTTCGGCAAAGGCGTCGATGTTCTGCAAATCCATCGCCGTCGGATCGCCGGCACCACCCGTGCGGGATTTCTTGCGTTCATTCATGCGAAACTGGCGCGCAGCAATCATCGTGACCCTCGTTACTCTGGCTTATAGGCCGCCATCATCTGCTGGACATTGGCCGTCATACCCAGCCCGCCCTGCTCTACCAGACTCTTTGAAAGTGCCTCGGACATAAAGGTCCGCCACATCTGGCCGTCATTGTCCCCGGTGCCCATGTCGACTGTCTTGAGCATCTCATCGACAAACTGCTGCAGGAACACCGCCTCAAAATCCTTGGCGGCCTGCACGTCGTCTTGCGACAGCGCGGCTTTCTGTTCAGCCATCTGCGCCTTGGCCTGCGCGAGGGAAGAGATCAGTGGCAGGTCAGTCATCAGATAATCTCCAGATCCGCATGCAGCGCGCCGGAGGATTTGATTGCCTGCAAAATAGAAATCGTCTGCCGTGCCCCAACACCGATGGCGTTAAGTCCATCCACAAGGTCTTGCAGGCTGACGTCGCCCTCAAGAATAGTGAACTTGCTGTCTTGCTCTTCGACGTCCAATTCCGTGTCCGGCACAATCACTGTGGTGCCGCCGATCGAAATAGGTTCCGGCTGCGAGACATTGAACCGTTCGCGCACTTTAACGGTAAGGCCGCCCTGGCTGATCGCCACCTGGCCAATTCGCACGTTGGAGCCAATCACAATGGTGCCGGATTTTTCATCCACAACCACCCGCGCTACAGAGTCCGGCTGAACAGTCAGGTTTTCAATGACCGACACAAACTCGGCCACATTGCCCTTGTCATGTACGCGAATTTCAATGGTGCCCGGGTCCAAGACCTGCGCGTATTGCGCGCCAAGTTCCGTGTTCACCACATCGCGCACGCGGGTCGCCGTGGTGAAATCAGGAGTCCGCAAAGCCACGCGGAAGCTGCTGAGCTCAGCAAGGCTGAACGGCACTTCACGCTCAATAATGCCACCGTTGTCGATCCGGGCAATCGTTGGAACGCCTTCGGTGATGGTGGCGGCATTGCCTTCGGCCCGAAAACCAGAGACGGCCACGGCGCCCTGCGCGACGGCGTAGACCTCGCCATCAGCCCCTGCAAGCGGCGTCACCAGCAAGGTGCCGCCTCGCAGGCTGGTCGCATCGCCAAGCGAAGATACGGTGACGTCAATCGGCGCACCGCGACGGCCAAAAGGGGGAAGTTTGGCGGTCACCATGACGGCTGCTGTGTTTTTGGTTTTCAACAGATCAGCGTCGATATTTGCGACGCCGAGCCGCTCCAGCATGCCGCGCATGGATTCCCGCGTGAACGGGCTGTTTGACAGCTTGTCGCCGGTGCCCAGAAGGCCGACAACCAGCCCGTAGCCAATCAGGTGGTTCTCGCGCACACCTTCAAAGCTGGCGATATCCTTAATGCGCACCTCTGCCTTGGCATCCTGCGCCCACAGGACGCTGCCAAGCAGCATCGCGGCGCAAAGGACTATCGCGGTCAGGCGGTCGGAAATTGTTTGGTACTGCTCCATAGGTCTTTCCTGTATGCCCACCCAAGAATTACCCAATTATTCTTGCCACGTCCAGCATTAACCCTAAATTAATCTTAATTATTTTTCTTTTTATTATTGAAAGCATGATTTATCCTTGCTAGCGATAAAGGATAACATGAATAGGTGGAACGGAGGTGGCCATGCGCGCCTATGTTTTCGAGCCACGCGAGAAACGTCGAGCATCCCTTCAAGCAGAGCTTGAGAACGTTGGCTTGCAACCGCTCTTTGTCGGTGAAGAGTTCTTTGAAACAGGCCTGGCCCCATTGTCGCAACCCGGCAGTGAGCACCGCGCCATTCTGATTGGTGAATCCGCAAACACCCACCGGCAAATTCGTGCGGTGCGGGCCTCTGGATGCGCCAACCCATTGATCGTGCTGCGTGATTTCCGCAACTCGACCGAAACCGCTGCCGCGCTTGATCGTGGCGCAGACGATGTGATTGTCAGCCCGATCAAAGGCTCAGAGGTCTTTTCCCGGATCAATTCCATCGTGCGTCGTTTCCACGGCCATGCGGCCGAAAGCGTGGTTGTCGGCGAAGTCACCGCCTATTTCGACGGCCGCGACCCCATCGTTTCGGGGGCCCGCATTCGGCTGTCAAAGCGCGAACATTCAATCTTTCAGCACCTCGCGCTGAACTCGAACAAGGTGATTTCCAAGAACGCCATCTATGATGCGGTCTACGGGATGAGTGCCGATCAGCCCTTTGACAAGGTGATCGACGTCTACATCTGCAAGCTGCGCAAGAAAATCGCCGCAGCCGCGCAAAGCGGGGCGCAGTATATCGAAACCATTCACGGCCGTGGTTACAAACTTAGCGCACCAGAAGATATGGACCTGCCGCCGACAGAACCTCTGCGCGCAGCAATGCCACTTGAGGCACGGGCCCAATAGGCCCGCGCCGCATCGCACTTAGCGGCTAAATCAGCGATACCAGTTTAGGATAGACAGGCCAGACAGTCGTGTAGACACGCTATAGCTGGCCTGCAGCTGCGTCTCCAAACCCTTCATCCGCGTGGCGACCTCATAGGGGTCGATGTTCTCATAGGACGCAATCTGATTGCGTTGCACCATGGACAGATCCCCCAGCCGTTCTTTGGCTTTTTCGACCAAATTCTGGCTGAACCCGATATTCGCAGAGGCATCCAAACCACCCTGCACACCGCTGGCGAGGGTTTGCACAGCCTCTTGCATCCAGGCCTTATAGGCATCGGGATCGGGAATTTGTTCAATATCGACAGTGGCCAGCATCGCCAGCCCTTTAATGATATCGCGGAAGGCTGGATCGTTGGCCTGAATGCCATAGGTCAACTCTTGCCCGGCATCCAAACGCCCTTTGATCCGTTCATTCGGATTGCTGGACCCGTCCAATTCAGGCGTGCCGTTATAGAAAGTCTCTTCGTAGTTATAGCCTGCTGTCCCATGCGTACCGGCAAACAGCTGGTCCAACTCCGCCACAATAGCGTTTGCAGAACCTACATCCGTAGGCCCGGTCCCGATGATCGCCGCCATGACATCCTCAGGCGACAGGCCCGTCCCCGGATTGACCTCACTCCAGCGGTTCATCGCGGGCACTTCGCTTGAGGTGCCAGAAAACAAAAACTCGCCATTGAAACTGTTGTTCAGCGAACTCAGAACCGCCTCCAGCGCAGATCGCGCCTGTTGCTGAATGGCAAAGGCCCCGGTCCCAGCGCTTTCCTGATTCAGAAGCGCAAGTTGCATCACTTCCTCGACCGGCGCACGGACCGCATCGACCGACAGCAGCATCGCGTCCAGCTTGTGTTCCAGCACGTTATTGGCGTCCAGAAAGGACTGTGTGTTTTCCTCTCGCGCGCGCATCGTAATCGCGATCCCGGCCCGTGGCCCCAGATCACCAAACATATCCGCCCGCCGCCCGGATGACAGTTCCTGCCCCGCCCGCTGCAACGCCAAAGACGCTTCAGATACGCTACTGCGCATGAAGTAGTTGATTTGGTAGGTCGACATCCGCGTGGACAACCAGCTCATGCCCTGCCTCCTAGACTGCTGCTAACAAGGTATCGAGCATCTCTGCCACAGCCGTCAACATCTTTGAATTGGCGGCAAAGCTTTGCTCGATCATCATCAGCTTTTGCATTTCCTCGTCGATATTCACGCCTTCGACGTTTTTGCGCGAGGCTTGAATGACTTCAGCAGCAGAGCGGGCCGCGTTGAAACTCTGCTCGGCCCGCGAGGTGGCCACGCCCTGTGCGGTCACCATATTGGACCCGTAATCAAACAGCGTGACCGAGGCGTTGATCCCCGTTGATGGGTCGGCATTCATGGCTTGGTGGATGCCATCAATAAAGGCCTGAACCTGTGTTGAATCCGAGGCCGGTCCCGGCGCAGTCGCGCCCAACCCATCGCGCACCATCCAGGCCGATCCGCCAGCGCCAGATTGCACCGCGTCGTTCACGCGCAAACGCGAGGCCAGCCCTTCCAAATTCGCCGGATCGTAGGCAAAACCGTTGTCCGTGAACAGCCCCGCCTGCCCGACCGCCAAAGAGGCGTCCGCGCTTTCAAAGGCTTGGATGATCCCACGTGCGTATTCATCCAACTGCAGTTGGAATTCGGGAATGATATCGCGCTTCAGCGCCGCAAAGCCCGCAAGGCTTCCATGTTCAATACCACGCACACCCGGCACGCCAGGGGTGATTTCCTGCGTGCCTGCAAAAAACGTGCCGTCGCCCGGATTATAGGTGACGTCCTGCACCTGATCGCCTTCCACCAAGGCCGCGCCACCGGTGGTATAGACGTTGACCCAACCATCCGTGGTCCGCGTGACCCGAATATCAGTGATGCCCGAAATTTGGTCCAGCACCTGATCGACCTGATCATTATACCCCGCCGCCTCCAGCGTGCCCGGTTCAAAATCTCGGATCTTCAAGTTCAGGTTTTTGATCTGATACAGCAGGTCGTTGAGGTCAGACACCTCATAACGGATTTCCATATCCACATCGGCGCGCACACTGGCCAAACGATCGCTCGCATCGCGGATCGACGCCGTGAGGTTTTCCGCCGCAAAGATCACACCCTGCTGCGCGGCGGTCGAACTTGGCATATTCACAAGCGTCGTCAAAGACGAGCTGAACTCGCCGAATTTCTCACCCGGAGAGGTGCCATCGCCGGGCTGGCCCAGAAAGATGGTGTAGTCGCGCAGCCCTTCGTGAATAGCCTGCTGCTCTGCCATTTTAGAGTTTTCAGACCGCGACATGCGGATCAGAGCGGTGTCGATCTCACGCCGGATTTCCGCGACCAAAACGCCGCCGGTGCCCAGCGAGGTGCTGACCAGCAGCGTGTTGCGCCGCGTGTAGCCTTCGGTCATGGCATTGGCGACGTTGCCCGCTGTCACACGGGACATCGTTTGATTGACTGCAAGGCCAGACCCTGCAGCGTAGAGGGCGCCCGAAAGGCTCATCTAGTCAGCCTCCACTCCAAGCTTGATTACCGTTTCAGCCTGGTTGTCTCTTCCATCATGTCGTCAACGGTTGTGATCACCTTCGCGTTGGTCGAGAACGCCCGCTGAACGCGGATCAGGTCCGTCATTTCCTGCGCGATGTCCACGTTAGAGCCTTCCAGGGCCCCTGCGTTGATCGACCCGGTGGACCCTGAATTGGCGCGCAGCGCGGCAAAAGCCCCGGTTTCACCTGAGAGGCTATAGGCGTTGCCCTTTTGCTCGATCAGGCCGTTGGGGTTGTCGACGACACCCACTGGGATTTCGTAAAGTGGGCGCCGCATGCCGTTGTCAAAGACGCCGAACAGCGTGCCGTTTTCGTTGATTTCAGTGCGGATCAATTCACCCACACTGGACCCATCACGATCAAATGACTGCGAAAAATCGCCCGCAAACTGCGTGATGCCGGTGAAGGTTCCGGGTTCCCCCATGCTGATCGTTAAGGTCTGCGGAGTGGTACCATTATCAACTGTGATCGTCGCCATCCCTGTGGCCGCATCAAAGGAGAACGCAGAAGGCGCGGTCGCGACGGAGGTGATGTTGGTATAGGACTCCGGCGCGCCTGACATGGCGCCCGAGTCTGTGAAGGTCACAGTCATGGACCCAAGGTCTGCGCCAGTGTGGTCACGGACGGTTACATCCCATTCGTTGGCATTGGTGGTCGGCTGCCAGCTAAAGGAAATACGCTGGGATTCCCCGAGGCCCGTAAAGAATTCCGACGAGGTTTCAAACGGCGCACCCGGTGTCGCCAGCCCTGTATCTTGCGACGGCAGGTTGCCGGTAATTTCCATCTCGGTCGTCTGTGCTGCTGACAGCGTGATGTTCCCGATGTTCACGGTTTCCATCGACGCATAAGAGCTGCGGTCGACATTGCCAAGCTGCCCGCTTGAATCGTAAGGGAAGCCCGCTAGGTAATACCCGGCCGCGTTTTGCAAGAAGCCGTCTTTGTCCGGGAGGAAAGACCCTGCCCGCGTCAAGGCATAGTTGGTTTGCACCGTGTCGTTTGGATTCACCGATACGATGAAGAACCCATTGCCGCCAATCGCCATATCTGTCGCTGAGGTGGTCGAGATCAGGCCGCCTGCCTGATTGATGTCCATCATCTCATTTGCGACCACCGACAAAACGCCGCTGCCGCCACCGCTGTTGCCCGCCGTGGTTGTCACCATCTGCGCAAAGCCGCGCCGGTAGCCAACAGTGTTCGCGTTGGCAATGTTTTCCGAAATCCCACCAACCGCGGTAGAGTTCGCCTTCAGGCCGCTGACCCCGGTCTGCAATGCACTTGAAATGGACATTTTGCTCGCCTCGAAAAATTATTATTAGTTGCTCTCAGCTTAAGATATACATGAACTACTTTTAAAGAACGTTAAAGAATAGCGAATTTTATTAATGTTCCCGAATTTTTATTCTTACAATTCGCGACCTTACCCTGAATTTATCCTTCTAAAGACCCGATTTGCTCAGGTTTTCCAAGGATTTTTGCAGCCGATCAATCCGGTTATCCGCCGCGTAGCGCGACAATGGAAAGACCGGTGGCGGATCAGTCCGGAAGCTTTGCGCGATTTCCATCCAGCCCTCGGATTCCGTCAGCTTCGGGAAAAACGAAATCACCCGGTCGGTCACGTCATCGCGATCTGCCCGGTGCGCCGCAATCAACAGATAGGTCGCGTCATCGGCATCAAACTGGCCGGGGAACTCCTGCCAAAGACGCTCATAAAAGGTGATCGCCTCTGCCCAATTGCCCTTGGCCCACAGGGCCTGCGCCACATGCCGCAGGTTGGAGGGCGTCGGGGTTTTGACATGGGTGCGCAGCAACCCTTCGGCATCTCCGATTTTGGCGTAGACACTGGCACGCAGGCGATTGACCACCTCACGTTGATCCGCTGCATCCGGCATCTCTAGCGACGCCAACAGCTCCTTTGCCTCGCGATATTGTCCGCCAGCGGCCAGAGCTTCGGCTTTTTTTAGGTGAAGCTGGAACTCCAAGTCATCATCCGCACGTTCCGGGTGATGGATACGCAGGTCGCGCAACAGATCAAGCCCGCGCTGGTATTCATCCGCGGCCATGCTGGTGCCACCGGTCTTGTACAAATGGTCACCAACCCGTTCCACATACTTCGGGAAGGCCGCATAGTACCGAAACGCCGGCACAAGCTGGTAATGCACGGACAGCCAGTGCGACAGGGGGATATCCCCCGCTTCTCCGGCCGCATAAACAGCCTGCAATCGCGCCGAGGCTTTCTCTTCCGCTTGATCAGACGCCGCTGTGCCCGGAAACCGCAGCATAATCGTGCCATAGGCGGTCAGCGCGGCGATATCATCTTGGTTTTTCACGTAAACTTCGGCCAACGTCTGCAGGTTTTGCACCTCCAGAAAGTCCCCTTTCCAAGAGTTTTTGCCGTGCTCCAAGACATCTCGCGCGGCCAAAATCGCGCCACGCCCGCCATCATCCAGCGCCATCTTCGCCAAAGCTAATCGTGCCCGTGCGGCGTAGCGATCAAAGCCCTTCGCCGCCTCGAAATACGCCGCCAGCGCCGAGGATTCATTGTTGATAAACTGATGCGCGCGGCCCCGCAAAAAAGACCCAACCGGGGCCTCACTGAGATCTGGGAAATCCTCCAGCAGACGCAGTGCCTGTTCGGCATGCACATGCGCCCCCACCTCGATCATGGCTTCCGTCAGGATCGGCAACATTTTGTGGGCCACCGGGCGTGTCTGGTGCATCAGCCCCAACAATCCTGGCTCCAAATTCTCGGCAAGCATAACCGGATCGCCGCTCGAAATCGCCTGCAACACCGCCCAGAAGGCGCGGTCAACGCGGTTTGGCGCAGCAAGCGGAGAGGTCTCGAAATCATCCACTGGATAGCCATCGAGCAACCTATGCGCATCGCGCAAAGCGCGCAGCCGCATCTCCCGGCTTGCCCCTGCGCCATTGATCCCCTCTAGCACCGATCCGGCCTCATAGAGCATCATCTGACCCAGGTAGATTTCCGCGATATCCATCATCACGACGCGCCCTTCGACGCCGTGCGAATGTGACAGAGCATCGATCTGGGCACTGAGATTTTCGTAAAAACGCTCTTCCGGCCAGCGCCGCAAATCCAGATCGAACAAGGTTTGTACCCCTGTCCTTGGGGCGAGGATTTCTTCTTTCTTTTCAACCTTGGGCGCGAGAGGTTCAGCTACCTCTTCTTTAGGCGCAGAGGCGGCGACAAGGGCCGTCGCAGACACGGACCCCAGCAAGATCAACCACAGCCTCTGCAAGATTGCGTTCATGATTTTTTAACTATCCTTGCAAATTCGCAAATACATCTTGTTTTAATCTTTATATTGATGGATAGTTTAACAAGCAACAACCAAGGTTATTTCGTATTCGCACGAATTGTTCTTGAAGGAACGTCGTAAACAGAGGCGCCAACATGGGAACCACAAATTACGTCTCCCTTTCCTTGGCCACCGCGCTTGAGCGGAGCCTTGACCTTGCAGCGCACAATATGGCGAACGCCTCCACCGCGGGCTACAAGGCGCAGCACCCCATTCTTGAAGCGGTCGATCCCGCGAACACCGGCGATTCAACGCAGGCCGTCAATTACGTTCAGGACAAAGGCATCTTTGTCGACATGGCGCAGGGCAGCTTGGTGCCCACGGGCAACCCGCTGGACGTGGCCGTCAATGGCGATGCCTTTCTGGGATACGAGGCCCCCGGCGGTGAAATTGCCTATGGCCGCGATGGTCGTTTAACGGTTGATCCCGAAGGGCAGCTTGTCACGTTGGGCGGTTCACCCGTGGTGGATGTCAGCGGCGCGCCGATCACCATTCCAGCCGAAGTCGGCACAAGCGTGACCATCGCATTGGACGGCACCATCACCGATCAGAACGGTGGTGTCATTGGCCGCATCGGCCTTTTCAAAGTGGACAATCCCAATCAGCTCGCCCCGATTGGCAATGGTCTCTTCTTGGAAGGTGGCGCGGTGGCCGAGCAAACCGAAGAAGCCCGCCTCTCGCAAGGCTATATCGAGCAGAGCAACGTAAAACCGGTGGTCGAAATGATCCACCTGATGGACATCCAGCGCGCCTATGAACGCGCGGTGAAACTGATGAGCGACGAGAGCGAACTGACCAAACAAGCCATCCAACGGCTGGGTCGCGTCGTCTGACCCCATGCCGCGTGCATGGCAGGACTATAACAGGAGTATGAGGCAATGAAGGCACTTGGGATCGCAGCAACCGGCATGCAGGCGCAGCAAACCAATGTTGACGTCATCGCCAACAACATCGCCAACGCCAACACCACCGGCTTCAAAAGCGGCCGCGCCGCCTTTCAGGATCTGATCTATCAGACCATGCTGGAAGAAGGCGCACTGACTTCGACCGAGGGCACGGCCCGCCCGGTTGGCCTGAATGTCGGCCTTGGTGTGCAAGGCGCGGGCATGGTGCGGTTGAACACGCAAGGCGGACTGATCCAAACCGAAAACCCGCTGGACTTGGCGATCGAAGGCCGCGGGTATTTTGTTGTGAACCGCCCTGACGGGTCACTTGGCTACACCCGCGCGGGCAATTTCAACCTGTCTGCCGAAGGCACGATTGTGACGCTCGACGGTCACGAAGTCGATCCGGGCATTACAATTCCAGACGGCACACGGCAGATCACGATCAACGCCGAAGGTGTGGTGATGGCCTTTTTGGAAAACGAGACGACTCCCACCGAACTCGGTCAAATGACCATGGCGACCTTTCTGAACGACGCAGGCCTGAAGCCCATCGGGAACAACCTTTTGGAAGAAACCAGCGCGTCGGGCGAAGCCACAACCGTAGTACCCGGCGACCCCGGCATCGGTGTGATCCGGCAGGGCAGCCTTGAAAACTCAAACGTGAATATCATCCAGCAGATCACCGACCTGATCCAGGCGCAGCGCGCTTATGAGATGAACTCGAAATCCATCGAAACCGCAGACCAGATGCTGCAGACCGCCAACCAGATCAAATAAGCCATGACACGTCGCGCCATCCACTTTCTGATCACCCTCTGGATCGCCCTTCTGCCCGGCGTGGCCTTGGCCGTGCCAGTCACCGACCTTGTGATCGAACGCGCCGAGCAGGAATTTGGGCCCACCCTGCCCACCAATGGCAGCTTTTCGGTGCGCATGGCGCAGGGCACCCCGGCGGAAGGCGAATTTATCAAAGAATTCTGGATTGACCCGGACAGCGGCCAGTTCATCGCCAACCTTGTGACGGAACGCGGAGACATCCGCCGTATTCAGGGCCTCGCGATTTTGAACATTCCAGTGCCCGTGGTCACCCGCCGCGTCATGCCCGAAGAAATCTTAACCGAAGCTGACATCCAGATAGTCGACATGCCATGGGCGCGGGTCCACAGCTTTGCCGTGACTGAATTTGACGGGCTAAACGGCATGCAAGTCCGCCGGATGCTGACCCCGGGCCGCCCGGTGCATCGCCAATCTGTTATCCCGCCGATCATTGTGGCGCGTGGCGATCGTGTCATCATCGAATTGAAATACGGTCCCTTGCAGCTGACCGCAACAGGCAAGGCCATCAGCGACGCCCATCTCGGCCAGGAGGTGCGCGTGGTGAATCTCTCTAGCAACAAGACAATTACCGCTGTCGCACGGGCCGACGGCGTTGTGGAGGCTCTCTTTTGACCTATTCATCCAAAGCGAACCGCGCGCAGAAGCGGGTTTTGGGCTCATTGATCCTAGGTGCCAGCCTTGTGTTGGCCGGATGCACGCAGAACTATAAAGAACATCGCAACCCCGCGTTCAGTGAAATGGACCCGCAGTTGGTGCCAGAAGTGAACCGCGTCAGCGTCCCGCTCCCAGCCGCCGAACCGCGCCGCACCCCCAAACGCGCCGAGGCATCAAGCCTTTGGAACCGGGGCACTAGCAGCTTCTTTGACGACCAGCGTGCCGAAAGTGTCGGAGACATCCTGACAGTGGTCATCAACATCAAAGACGACGCGCAACTGCGCAACCAGTCTGAACGCTCACGCTCTGGATCGACGGACCTCGAAGCCCCCGGTTTCTTTGGCTACGGCAGCCAACTCACCAAGATCCTGCCTGGCGTCGATGACGATGACCTGCCCGATAGCGGAAATGTCGTTGACCTTGGCAACAGTTCGGCCTCTGCGGGTGCCGGGTCCATCCGCCGCAACGAAGCCATCAATCTGCGGATCGCGGCCTTGATCATCAAGGAACTGCCCAACGGCAATTTCGTCATTGCCGGGCGGCAAGAGGTCAAGGTGAACTCTGAACTGCGCGAACTGCGCGTTGCGGGCATCATCCGCCCCGAGGACATCAGCACCGCCAACACCGTGGGCTATGACAAGATCGCCGAGGCGCGTATCACCTATGGCGGTCGCGGGCAGATTTCCGTCGTGCAACAGCCACGCTATGGCGAAGATTTCCTCGACGTGATCCTGCCCTACTAGCACCCCATGAAGAAACTGATCCTCATATTGCTCGGGCCCCTGATCCTGGGGCCCGCTGGCTATTTTGCTGGGAAAATGCTCATGCCAGAGCCGCAGCCCGCAGTTGAGGATGGAGACGCAGCCGGAAAAGCGGGCGCGGCCCATGCCACAGCAGAAGAAATCCTATACAAGATGCCGCTTGGCAAATTCACCATTCAGGTGCTGCAGCCGAAATCTGTGCTGCATATTCTTCTGGATCTGGATGTCTATATCGCGGGCGCTGCCGATTTTGAGCGCCTAAACGGGTTAGAGGGCCGTAACCGCATGCGCGACGCCACAGTGGGCATCATCTCTGATATGGCTGAATCGACGCTCTGGCTGGAAAAGGGCGAAGAAGACAACATCAATCAGCAAGAACTGGCGACTGATATCGTGCGGAAACTGCATATGAAGTTCCGCCCCTTGCGCACCGCCAAAATCAACGAATTCCACGCCGAACGCAGTCTACGCTAAAGCCTGATCAATGATGTGAATTAGGTCGCCGCCGCGAGGATCGCCTCTGCCGGCACGGTCTCATCACCGAAGAGTTTGAAATAGTTCTGACCTTCCGTGAACAGCACCTCTTGGACAATGGCTTTACGGTAAACGAATGACTGAACAGCCGCGTCCTCTGCATCCGTCGCGGTGATGCTCACCTCGTAGCTCCCGTCAAGCACAGGGTTACCAAAGTCGTCCAACCCGTCCCATTCCAGCTTTTGCAAGGCGGAATGTTCCGTCGAAAGGCCCGTCATTGTCCGCACCACGGTATCTGTCAACGGATCGCGGATTTCTGCAGTCACCGATTGTGTGCCCTCGGGCACTTGATAATAGCTGTCGACCACACCGTCCGTGAGCGTCAGTTGGTTAGAGTAAACGGTGACTTCCTTGCCCAAAAGGTCCGCACCACTGGCTGACAGCAGTGATGAAATTTGCCCGCCGATGCCTTCGAGGTTCGAGTTGGTTTTGACCGCCTGCTCCACCTGACTGAGCTGAGCAAGCTGGGACACGAACTGCGTTGCGTCCATCGGCTGCAGCGGGTCCTGGTATTGCACCTGCGCCGTCAGCAAAGTCAGGAAACGCGTATAGTCCTCGCCCAGCTGCGACAACGAGGTCGTGCTGCTGGTGCCGGTCGCTGCACCTGAGGATATGGGGGACAATGCCATGCGATCTCTCCTAGGTCATCAGGTCCAGCTGACCATTGCCAATGGTCGCGGTTTCGGTCGCTGTGGCCCCATCTTCGGCAGATGCTGCGCCACCATCGCCGCTTGCACCACCGCTTGATCCGTTTTCACCCCCAACATCTTGCTGTTGGTTTTCGCTGAATTCCTGAAAGTCGACCGAGGCCTCGCCGCCCTGCCCGATGATCTGCGCCAGCAATTCGCGTTCACCCCGCAGGCTGCTTAGGACATGTGCGCTTTCGGCACGGACCACAACGGACAGCGACCCATCGCTGTTGGTCTTCATTTCAATCTCGACGTTGCCCAATCCGCGTGGGTTCAACTCCACTTTGGTGGTGCCCTCACTGAATTCAACAGAGCGCAATTGACCAACGACAGCCTGCGTGAATTTGGTCTGCGGCGCGTCGGGGCGGGCCGATTGAGACACTTGCTGCGCCGCCTCTGACACCGCGCCCGATGCTTGCACCACGCTCGCAACTTCTTGCGGGATCACCGGCGTCATCTCGCGCGGCACATCCACCAATCCAGCGGTCGATGTCGTGAGGCGTGCCGCAACATCAGCCACGACGTGTCCTGCAGGCTTCTCAGCCAGTTGATCAGCGGCCAGTTTACCCAGCACTTCAGCCGCCTGAGACGTCGCGGGGGCAGCCGAGTCAGAACCCGCGCCCTGAACTGCGGCGTTTGCATTTGCCACCTCAGGCAGCGTCGGTTGCGTTGGTGTGGTTTGGACCAAACCCGAAACCGTGGCCGCGGGGCTTGCCTGCGACGATTGGTTTTGCTGCGATGCTGCCGGCACGACCACCTGCGGCGCAGGCTGCCCGACGTCTTCCAGCACTGGCGCAATCGCGACCGGGTGCTGGGGTTTCGCTGCCGGACGCAATACCGCCTGAACCTTTGTTGTGATCGCCGCAATCGCTGAAAGTTGCGGTTCGCTTACCAATGGAGCCAGCGCGTCAGAACCCGAGATTTTGGCGGGGAGCGCTTGAAGATTTTGCTGAAGCGCGTTCAACACAACCGTCGGTGCAGCCAGCAGGGGCAATTTGCCCATCTCAAAGGCGGTCAGATCGATCTTGCCGTCAGCTTGCAACCCTTCCTCGCCCTGCCCCGCCATCAGCGTGGTTTTGATCTGCTCCAACGCACCAAGCAGGTTTGTCAGTGTCGCGAAGATGTCGCCGATCTCTTCTTTGACATCCAGACCAAGGTCCGCGCCATCCACAAGCGCTTCGATCTCTGTGATCAGGGTTGAAAGCTCTTCCAGGTCTGGCGCGAGGGCATCAAAGATCGCCATGGCAGGCCCATCTGCTGCCGGGATCGCGCGGCCGGGCTGCGCAAGCTGTGCGGTAATGAGGTTCAGAAACCCGCCGCCCTGCCCGTTTTGCGCAGATGCCCCCTGCACAGCACCTTGGGCCGCCGGAGCGGCGCCCAACATGGACAGCAATGGATTGATCACGGCTTGCATCTCTTATCTGCCTCGCGAAAACTCTGTTTCGTTAAGGATAAGAGACCACAAAGCAAGGAAAAAACAAAGATAAATGTGATTAAGGATAGATTAAACCAACCTATCCTTGGGGGTTATTGGACGCGAGAGGCCGTCACGCCCGCCAGTTTCACAGCGGAAACCATCTGCCCACTCAGCGCCAGCTGTGCCAGATCTGTGGACCCACCATCAACCGAATGCACACCCTGCGCCATTTCAAGAATGATATGGCCGATGATCTCACCCAGTTTTTGACCGGACAAATCTTGCGCCTTCGCAAAATCCTTGGGCTGCACAAGGACAAGTGCGCCATAGGGAATGTCGATGGAAAGCTCTTCGGCCAGCACATCGCCAAGACTTGCGCCCGGCAGCACTTCGGTTTCTTCCATAACCGCGAAGGGGCGTGTCATCTCAGTGTCGGACGCCAAAGTCACCACTGGCACATCCATCAGCGAGCCAAGCACCGCTGCCAAGGGGGACGCCCCTTGCTCTGCCTCTACGGTTAATGATCCACCCCAGATTTGCCCGATGAGTCCGCTGTGTTCCACTATATATTCCCTCACGACATAAATATCTCGTGATCTCAAGGTAACCATATTCTCCCAAAAGGAGAAATATTGCTTTGTAAATCCGGTGCACTCATCCCAAAGTCGTATTCTGGTCTCATCCTGAGCGTTTAGAACGTCTCTAAGTTGAGAAACCGCGTTGTTGCTCTCGAAAACGGTCAATAAAACAACGGGCATGGGCAGATTTAGGTGGGATGGAAAAGATATCCACAACCAATTGTGCCTCAAACCAAGAAATGTGGATCACATAATTGAGCTGTGGATATTTACAATTCTTTCGTTGACAGCGCTATCAGGCCGAATATTTCCGGCCCTCAGCGCATCAATCGCTGCATGCCCATCTCATCAATGGTTAACGTATAACCTGCAGAGCGCACTGTGTTCACGGTGATGTGCTCTCCGAAAACGGCTGTCAGCTTCTTCCTGATCTTGGCAACATGCACGTCGAACTTCCGATCCCCATAGTCCCAAGGCCGATGATCAATGGCATAGCTCAACTCATCGCGGCTGACGATTTCACCGGCGTGACTGATCAGAATATGCGCGACCTGCGCCTCTGCCGAGGTCAGCCCGGCACGGCTGGCGATATACGCTCCGTCGTCCCAATTTTCGGAATCCTGTAGAATTTCAAGACCTTCAGGAGAGTCCAACAGCCCCACCCGCGCCCGCAACCGCAGCGCCAGAAGGCGCAAGGAGAACGGAAAGCCGATGACATCGTCCGCCCCGGCCAACAACGCGCGCTCTGCTTCTTGCGCAGAGTCCCGGCGGTCAATGACCATGACAAAAGGGAACCCGGCGGATTTCAGTGCCGCAATGTGATCCTCACGATCTGCCACGCGCCCAAGAATGACGACGGGTGGGCGCGCCCCATCGGAGGCGGCCACCGCGCTGGCGGGGTCTTGGAAGATCTCTGCGCCAACATCACAGATCGCACCGAACAAGTGGCGCAAGGACAGCGCCATGCCGGGATCGCTGTCGATAATATATGCGTATGCGGTGCTCACTGACATTGCGCCTTAATTCCGCCCGATTCTTCGTCTTCGAAATACAGACAATACCGCGATTCTTTGATCATTGTTGAAATTTCCCAAAAGCCCCACCAAATGGCGTCCGTTCAGACCGCTGTTATCCCCAAGATCAAAGGCAAGGAAAACTTCCTTTAACCATTAATTTCTTTTTGCCACCAAATTTTGGCAAAAATTTAACCCAAGGAATAATATTGTTGGTCCAAGGCAGCAGAATGCGCCTTTCATCACTCAGAATGGAGTAGCAGCTATGGCAGGAGCCCTTGCGTCCGCAGCGGACACACGTGTCGCGCTTAAGGCAGTTGCATCAATTGACCGCCTGATCGAAACCGATACTGGCGATCTCGCCCTCAGAGAAATCCTTGTATCTGCCGCCAGCGTTCTGCGCCGACATGCGGATGCCCCTTTGCTGGACACGGTTCTTTCCCCTGTGGATGAGACCCGCCCAAAGTACCTTCACTGATGGCCAAGGATTGATGCCGGGATGATCCCTCAACCCGGCGCGCATGTAAGGACAAGTCGGCTCAACCCCAAGTTTTACAGGGGTTTACGCATCACGTTTTCGGCATGAGAACTGTAACTATTCTTGACGAAAATGTAACAAGACCCGTATATTGCGCGCTGTTACCAGGGATTTAGACCATTGCAGCAAGTATTAGCATGAACAAAATTGACACCCCCTCCGCAAGTGCCGTCGCAACTGTTGTCGCGGCCTTTGCCCAACGCCCTGACGTGACAAGCGACCAAATCGTTGATCTGGCCCGTCGCCTGCTTCCGGTCTTTGCAACGGACCCGGTGGCGCGTGCCGCCGCCGTTGTACCGCGCGCGGTCGAAGCCGCTGCTGCACCAGCGCGCAGCACCCCCGCGCCTGCCCTGCCCCTGTCAGAGGCGGTGACAGACGACAAAGTCTTTTGTCTTTGCTGCGGCAAAGGCTTCACCATGCTGAAGCGCCACCTGAATGCAGAGCATGGACTGACCGAAGAAGAATACCGCAAGGTCTTTGAATTGCCCGATTCCATGCCCCTCGTCGCGCCCAACTATTCAGAGCGCAAAGCGGCCTACGCCAAACAGGCCGGACTGGGAAAATACAGCCGGGAAACCCCCGAAAAACCCCAACCCCGCATCCGTTAAGGCACGCGACGACCGCGCCCGCCTTAATCTCTGCCACATTCTTGCCTTATTTGCGCCTTCCTGAGGTCGATCTTTGACGTGATATCTTGATCGATCCAACCTGCGCAGAAGCCAGCGTTGAGAATAAGCCGGGCAAACCGGCGGACGTGAGGCAATAAAACGATGGCTGATGGCACCGTTAATATCATTCGGAAAATCGAAGTCGTCGAAGGCGGCGGCCACCACGGTGGTGCATGGAAAGTGGCCTATGCCGACTTTATGACCGCCATGATGGCGTTCTTTTTGTTGATGTGGATTCTATCCTCCTCTGACGAGCAGAAGCTGCGCGGGATTGCCGAATATTTTACAAACGCCACCCTGCCCGGCGGTAGCGGTGTTCTGGATGGGGCGACGCTTGGCCCGCCCGGCACGATGACGGCCTCCAATGGCTCCACCGTTGCGCGCGGCGCAGAGTTTGGTGAGATCGATGACCCTTCCCCCGCGAAATGGGAAGTCATGGACACGACCCCAACGGCTGACCCCGAAATGAAAACGCGCGGCACAAGCCAGGGTCACCATGAGAATCCAGCCTCAGGTGCCGCCAGCGAAACCTTCCAGTCCGATTCAACTGAGGACGCGGTGACCAACGCACATTTGGCAGGTCAGGCGGACGCGCCCGCTGAAACCACCGATCCAAAACACCTCGCAGAGGCGGTGGATGTCGCGAAGATGGACTCGGCGGCGGCGGCGGATGCCTCTGAACAGGTTGAGCAATTTGAAAAGATGGCAGCCGGTGACATCGACAACCCCAATCCTGATCACACGGCGGATATCGAACGGTTCGAAGACCTGCAGAGCAAGATTTTGCAGGCAATGGAAGCAGCGCCGGACCTCGCGCCGCTACAGGAAAACATCATCTTTGAACGCACCCCCGAAGGCATGCTGATCCAGATCGTTGATAGCCAGGGCAAGCCGATGTTTGCCAGCGGCAGCGCGACGATGAATGAGACCACGATGAAGCTGATGGCGCTTTTGGGTGAGTCACTGACCGCTCTGCCAAACGATATGGTGATTTCTGGCCACACCGATGCCGTGCCGTTCACCAATCGCAAATCGTATGACAACTGGGATCTGTCCACCGACCGCGCCAATGCGATGCGTCGTATCCTAAAGGACAATGGCGTCACGCCTGACCGCATCACCCGCGTGTCGGGCATGGCCGCGACCCAGCTTTTAAAACCAGAGGCCCCGACCGACGCTTCAAACCGCCGGATCGAAGTGATGCTGGCCTACGAAAAACTTCAGGCCCCTACCCCCGCGCCGGTTCAAACGCCAGCCCCTGCCCAAACCCAACAGGCCGCCGCCCCAGAAGCGCCCGCACCGGCTGTGACTCCGGTCCAAGTGGCGGAACCGGTCGAGATGGCAAAACCAGAGATGGTCGCCGAAGCGCCGCGTCTGGCTGAATCTTTGGTGATCGAAGAAAAGCCGTCGCTCTTGGATGAGCAAGTGTTTGAGAACCTCAGAAGCGCGCTGCGCTAAAGGTTAATTCGCCTGCATCGACAGTCGGAATTGGCTCCAATCAATGGGGCCAATTTTCGCGTTTTGGCTGATGCCATTGACGGGCTGCATACCAAGGATCACCAAAATCGCCAATGTTGTCAGCGTGGTGAGTGCAAAAAGCCGGAACCGGCGGCGGCGTTTCAGCGCCTGTGGCGAGGGCTTTTTCAACGCTTCGGCAACAACCGGGGTCTTCTCTTCTGGTGCCGCGCCGTCCACAGGCAGCGTCACATAAAGGAAGGCCGCATCGTGGCTTACGTCCACTGCCCCAATCGCTTTGCGCAGAACCGACCGCAGCGATGCTGGCAAAAGATCGGCTTCAATCCGAACCGTGCCCGGCGCGGCGTCCCCAGCCTCGGCCCGCTGAATCGCCAGCAACTGGCGGTCATCGCGGAGGAACAATTGGCCAGCATTGCGAATATCCAATTGGGCCCCTGCCCCGCCGGAAATCACAAAATGGTTGCCATCTTCGCTTATGGAAAAGGCGGGCGCATCGGTCTCGTCCTTCATATCCGCAAGCGAGGTAAAGGCCGCCCCCGGAAAAACTGATTGCGCGCTGGTGACCACCGCGCCCTTTTCCTTTGGCAGTTTGGGCGCAGGCGGGTCGCGGCGCGCGGCCTCTCGACCCAGATCAAGGTGCAGATTGCGCAGCGGTTTTTCAGCGGCTGGGGCGGGCGGCGGCACCGGCGCGCGGCGGCTTGCGAAATGCAATGCGCCATCCGATGTGGCGACTTCCACCTCACGCGCTGCCTGCGCGCTGGCAACCGGCGCTGCTGTAACCATAGGTTCGCTGTCGACCCCAAGGAAGGCGCTGGGTTCCAGCCCTTCTTCAAGCGCGAAGGCAAAGTTCACCGAATAGTCATCCGCTTCTTCAACCAGCTGCGGAGAGTCCGCCAGCAACGTCGCAAGGCTGCGTTGATCGGAATAGCGCAGCTGCCGTGTTGGGAAGCCGTGCACCGGCGGGTAGACGCAGATCTCTTTGGCGCGCAATCCAAGTTGCTTGCGCAGACGCGCGGCGAAAATCCCCGCTTCTTCCTGACGGAACAGCAGCAACTGGCAATCGCCGCTTGGCATCAAGCACACCGCCAGCCGCATTTTACGCGGCCAATCACGATGCACCATCCGAAGGTCATCTTCTTCAAGCAATACGACCAAGATGTTTTCGCTGCCAGACATGTTCTTCCCCAAGCGCAACGTTTGACGTTAACTTATCCTTTAAGTTTAGCCATGGTTGAGTGGTTTATCCATAGTTATTCTTGTATTTTCCATGAAAAAGCGCATTCTATCCTCTGAATTCGCCTTTAATCCTTGCTAGAATACCCTTGCCTATGGCAAAAATAAGGCAAATAGAGCAGCTGCGAAAAGCGACCCAAAATGAATATTGTCATTGGCTTTATCCTTGTCATCGTCCTCGTCTTTGGCGGCTTCTTGTGGTCGGGCGGGGAAATGGGGCCGATTTTACACGCCCTCCCCTACGAAGGCATGATGATCGGCGGCGCCTCTTTGGGCGCCTTTGTCGCAGCGAATTCGTTCAAAGATGTGATCGCTACATTCAAGGCGGTCTTCAAATCCCTTAAGGGGCCGAAGTGGAAGCAAAGCGATTACATTGATCTGCTGAACCTGATGTACGGTCTGGTTAAAATTTACCAGAAGGACGGCATCCTTGCCCTGGACGAGCATATCGAAAACCCGCATGACAGTTCGATTTTCTCGCAGTTTCCAAAAATCCAACACGACCACCATGCGATTGATCTGATCACCGACAGTTTCCGCATGCTGGCGCTGAACTTTGACGATCCGTTCCAAACTGAGGATGTGATCAACAAAAAGCTAAAGAAACACCATCACGAGGTTTTGACGCCCGCACATGGGCTACAAACCGTGGCCGACGGCTTGCCCGCGATCGGGATTGTTGCCGCGGTTTTGGGTGTTATCAAAACCATGGGGTCGATTGACAAGCCGCCTGCGGTGCTGGGCGAAATGATCGGCGGCGCGCTGGTTGGTACCTTCCTTGGGGTTTTCCTGGCCTATTGTTTTGTGGCCCCTCTTTCTGGTCGCCTGACCGCAATCGAAGAACAGGACGGCGCGTTCTATAACGTGATCCGCGATATCTTTATCGCCATCCTGCATGACCATTCGCCGACCATCTGCGTGGAAATCGGACGCGGCAATATCCCGACGACGCTGCAGCCGTCTTTCTATGAAATGGAAGAGGCGCGTCAGGATCTTGCCGGGGCATAATGGACCGCACCCGTCGCATTCAGGCCCTGCAGGTTCTGCAACGGATCAAGGAACACGAGCTGGATGGCCACGCGGCCAAGATGGGGCTGATCCGGTCCCATCAAGCGCAGGTGCAATCCGAAATTGACAAGCTGGATGAACGTCTCGCGAAAGAGGCGCATATTTCAACGCCCGAGGCCGCGCCGTTTTTGGCGGGTTTCTTAAAGGCCATCCAAACCCGCCGCGCCTTCTTAGAAAAAGAAATGGCCCGGCTGGATAAAGATGCGGCCCAGATCGAAGGCAAGCTGTTTGACACCTACACCGAAGCGCGGTCAAACGAAGCGGTCTTGGATAAAACCCTGGTTGAAAAGCGCCGCGAGGACGATCTGGCCGAAAGCGCCTCCCTCGAAGAGGTGGCGCGCAATCGCTATCTGCGTCAGATGCGCGGGGAGACGTAGCCGTAGACCGGCCCCCACCGACGGGAGGGGGCTGGCCTTTGTTCTTATCAAGCGGCGTTCTGAAATCCAGCTGCCCACATCTCGCGGATTTGGGTCGCGAGGGTTGTCGGGTCAAACGGCTTCGCAATAAAGCCCAGTTCATATTGGCCCAGAAGGCTGTCCTTTTCGGACTCCCCGACTTTGGCGGTCATGTAGATCGCTGGAATTTGCTCATAGCCCGGAATCTCACGAATTTTGGCAATGGTCTCTGGCCCGGTCAGCCCCGGCATCTGCACATCACAGAGCAACAGGTCCGGCGCGAAATCTTCGACGATGTCCAACGCCACCGTGCCCAGTTCCGCCTGCGCGACCGTAAAGCCGCCGATCAATTCCAGCGCCATATTTGCGATTTCGCGAATATCGCCCTCGTCTTCCACATGCAGAATTTTTGTCAGCTCACCCATATTCAATTTCCTCGTTATCCAACGTTCTGCGTTTAACCGCGCGCCCGGCGACGTGCTTTCCCACGTCCTGCACCCGAAGGCCGCGCAAATCTTGAAACCACGCCGCGTTCCGCTTCTGGCGCTTCAACCTGTGTTACCATGACAATCACCGGCAGCGAGTCTGGCAGTTGTCCGCCTGTGACGGGGATGATCGTCATGCAATGGGCCAAGCCCACTTTGTCAAAATGCAGGATGGCATCAAATTGATCTTCGCCTGCCAGCACCATGGCCTGCGCCGCATCGCCCGCCTGCACCAACGTGACATCATCGGTATCCACATGCGGCAAGTCCTTAGAGCCGACCGCCATCAGGCGGAAGCCATCTTCGGTGCTATCCAATGTCGGGATCATGTTCAGCCAATTGCTGTACATATTTGTCCGCAAGCTGTTCAAGATCGCGCCATCTGACATGTTCATGTCTTCCGACTTGGCCTGCAAGACAGAGACCTTGAGGTTCGACAGCATCTCTTTTTCAAAGAGGTCTGTTACCAAAGTCCGCCCTTCGTCTGACAGCCAATTAAAGACCGAGGACTGACCAACAACACCCTTGCCGCTGACGACTTGGCTAACGGTCACGCTGCCGACTTCCAATTCCACTTGAAAGCCGCCCGATTGCAGCTGAGACAGCAGAACCTGCATTTCGGACCCATCAGCAACCTGCGCCGCCGCCTTCGCTGCGATTTCCTCGCGCGCCGCAATTTCTGCCGCTGGATCAGTTTCCATCCCTGCCCCGCTGAACATCGCAACTTCGCTGTCGAGCTTTTCAAGCGGCATCAGTTGCTGGCCGACCAGTCGCGGCAGATCAACGAAGAACTCGGTGCCAATATTATTTTCAGAGGCGAAGAAAATCGCGCCTTTGTGGCTTTCGACAATCATCTTCGCGATGGCCAGACCAAGCCCAGTGCCGCCTTGGGACCGGGTGTCGCCCATATCGGCTTGGGTAAATTTGTCAAAGATCGTCGCCTGCGCCTCTTTCGGAATGCCGGGGCCGAAGTCACGCAATGCAAAGCGCACGCGGCCACGGTGTACCGACAAGGACACGATGATCTCTTTGTCCGCACCCGAGAACTTGGCGGCGTTTGACATCAGGTTGTCCATGACCTGCAGCAGGCGATCCTTCTCGCCCATGGTCATAAAGCCACCGTCGACCTCTTCCAGATGCAGGCGCATCGTGCATTTGAACTTCTCGGCGTAGAACTTGTTGGACTCCATCGCCTGTTCGACCACTTCGAGCATGTCGACCGGCGCAAGTTTCAGGTCCATCTTGCCGTTCTCGAATTTTTCCATATCGAGAATGTCGTTGATCAGCAGCACCAGCCGGTCGCAGTTATCCGCCGCCATGCCGATCATCTTGTCCATCTGCGGGGTCAGTTCGCCAATCGCCCCAGATTTCGCCAGACCCAGCGCGCCTTTCATCGAGGTCAGAGGCGTGCGCAATTCGTGGCTGACCGTGGCGACAAATTCGTTTTTGGCTTTCTCGGCCACTTTGCGCGCGGTGATGTCGCGATAGATCGCGATCAAGCGCGGCTCATCATTGTCGGGCTGGACATATTCCAGCGAAATTTCATATGGCGTGCCGTCGCCTGCGGTGACCTCCCAGGTCATGCGGCGTTGCGGCCCTTCTTCCAAGGCTTGGCAGCGCATTTCCAAAGCGCGCAGGTCGTTGTCAGTCAGAATGTCCTTCGCGCTGCGGCCTTTCCACGTGCCACCCACGCGATCCTCGATCAGCTTTTCAGTGGCGGTGCGGTTACAATACAGCAGGTCCAGTGATCCGGGGCGCAGCACGACCACCTGATCTTCGATCAGTTCCAGACTGTCATGGAAGCTTTCATCGGAAATGCCCTTGCGGGTCTGGGTCATATCGGTGGCGACCACCGCGATTTCAGACAGCAGATCACCCGCGCCAGACACAGGAATCACGGTGCACTGCGCCCAAGCCGCAGTGCCATCCTCGCGCAGGATTTTCAGCGGCCCATCCCACGGCGCGCCGACCTCCATCGCTTTCATAATATCGTTGCGCAGAATCTCTTGCTCACGCTCTGGCAGCAGGTCAGACAACGGCGTTCCCAAAAGCATCGATCGTTCGCGATCCGTTGTTGCGCAGAAGCTTTCGTTCACATGCAAAATGCGCCCATCGGGTTTGAGCATACAAAAGACGGTGTGTTCTTCGACCGCGCTGCGATAAAAAATCTTTGACCTGATTTCGCTTTCCAGCACGTCCTTCTGTTGCTCGGCCAGCAAAATGTTGCGGCGCAATTGCAGGATCAGGAACAGCAGCGAACAAATGATAAAAGTGGTCATCCCAAGGATGGCCCACTTGTAGCTTCTGAAGATCCGCGCGGTGGCCTGCAGCAGGTAATTTTCGTAAGGACGCACGCGCAGGGAAATCAGAAGGTCGTGCACCTCTTGATAGTTCTGCGGGGCCTGCCACACGACATTGCCGGCGGCGATGGATTCCTCGGCTTCTGCATCAATGCTCAGCATCGCATTGATGACCAAAGCCAAGGTGTCATTTGGCACCTCTGCATTGGCCGAAAGCACCCATTCAGGATAAAGCGGGGTCGACACCCAAAACGGAAAATCCGGGAAGGCCATGGGGGAAAGGGGGACAAAATCGTCCAGATTGATCACACCCTCAGCCGCCAATTGTTCCAGCACACCTGCTGGCACCACGCCCGCATCAACAAGTCCGGTCTGCACGGCATAAACCACTTCGCGCTGGTTCCCGCCCGAGAACACCAGCTCGCTTAGCATGTCTTCGACATCCAAACGGCGGCGACGGAATTCCTGTTCGGCCAGCCACCAGCCGGAAAAATCGCTGGCGGCAACCGCCATTACGCTGGCACCGCGCAACTGGTTGATCTGACGCACCGGGCTATCGGCGCGCACAAAAATCAGGGCACCGATATCGCTATAGGTCCGCTCCTCCCAGAAACGCGCCCGCGACAACACCGCCCGTGCGCCGCTTTCGACCTCGGCCGTGACGTACATCGCCGGGTTCGTCAGCGCGAAATCGACCGCGCCGGTGGCCATGGCTTCGATCAGGGCCGCATGGGAAAACGGCTGCACATTAAAACGATATGGGGATTCTGCGAATTGCGCTTCGCGGTTCAGATAGTCAATCGTGGGCCGCCAGGATTCAAGCGCGCGCGTCGCGCCCTCGGTGGAAAGGACCCCCACCGTGAAAACCTCTGTATCGGCTGAGAACTGTGCCTGCTGAGCATCTGCTGCGGTGGCGCGTGCCAGCAACGCAACTGTCAAAGCGGCGAGTAAGATCCAGAACCCGAACCATCGGCGCAGCGCTTTAAGCGCATGCCAAAAGTCTGTGTTATGCGCCATCCACATTCTGCTCCATTTCATCGAGCAGCGCATTCAGAAGATCATCGACAAAGTCGGTGTTGAGGGGGCGTTCGCCTGCAAGCAGCGTGTCGATATGCTGTTCCAGCTGCGCCGCCAGGGCCCCCATCCGGGGCTGGCCAACGCTGCCGCATATGCCATGCAGCTTATGGGCTTGTGCGCGAATTTCCATGCAGGCGGATTCTTCCGTCTCTGGATCTTCAAGACGTTCTAGGAGTGTGCAGAAACTTTCGATGCGATCTTCCAAAGACGCGATGAACCGCTCACGAATTTTCGCGAGTCCGGCCTCCAGAAGGGCCGCTTTGTCGGCGTCCATTCCCTGCATCATTGTCTGCTCACCCAACATCTTATTCCTCAACGCTCTTCAGGCGCTGATTTTATTGCCCACTCAGGTTACCACGATTGACGGTGCCTGTGTGGCAAAATCAGCCTCGGTCGTTAACAAATGGTTAACGTTTTCCATGGTTTACTGTCGTTTTTGGCCATCTGGTGCCCTCTGGACACGAGCCGCGCCACGCAGTTGGCGCTCGGCCGCGGCACTTCTGCGCCGCGGGGGGTTCAATGGGTCAGCCTAGGCGGCGAAACGGCCGCCCCCCGATCGCGGGCTGCTGGACACCTCGTTCAGTTTTTCAACCGCGCGATCCAAAAAGCGCAGGTCGCCGCGTTTTTCAAACAGTTTCGGTGCCGCAATTTCGCCGATCTGCGCGGTAAAGCCGGTGGCGACCTCTTCGCAATACACAAGATCGGGGTCATTCAGCATCATCACAAATTCATCATGCAGGCTGTCTGCCGTCGGCAATTTGTTCTTCGCCCCAACACAGACAAAAACCCCACCACCGAGATAAGACAGGAAAGCCTGCGCGCCAACCAGACAATCAGAAATCACCTCAGCCACATCGGTGACCACGTAGGTGAACTCCTCGATGTCAGAGCCGGCATGCACCGCCTCAAGTTCTGGCACGCGGATCGCAAAGGCCGCCATGGCAAATTGCTTCTGCTCCAACATCAGCATGACATAGTTATCCAGCGCAGCACTCTTCACCACGCCGCGCACATCTTTGACGGTGACCGGGTCTTTGAACGGTGGCTTCGGCGCGGCAGCCGTAGCAGCCGGCGCGCTTGCGGCAGCAGCGGCAGCTTTGCGTGCCTCAGATTGCAGGCGGTCCGCCAAGCGGATGCGCGTCATCAACTCGGTCGTATCAAAAGGCTTGGTCACATAGTCTGTCGCGCCCGCCATAAAAGCGCGGTCGACATACTCTTTGTTGTTCATCGCGGTGATCATAATCACCGGCGAATTTTTGTAATGCTCCATCTGGCGGACGTGCTGACACAGTTCCGTCCCGTCCATCCCCGGCATTTGAATGTCGAACATGAAGCCTTCGAACGGCGTCGGCGATGCAGCGATCTTCTGCAAGGCATCTTCGCCCGATTCCGCCAGGGTCACATCCGTGTACCCATGCGCCTCAAGGGTCGCACTTAGAATTTCGCGGATCAGTTCGTCGTCATCGACGGCAAGGATCTTCATCTTTTTCTCCAGTCGCGTCACCGCCAAATTGCGGGACATCTAAGCTTCTGCGTCCGTTTGCCAGAGCCCTTGGGTGGGATGCTTCTGCATCGGCCAAACCGGCGGGGCTTTGTTAAAGTCTCATTGTTGAAGTTATCAGGACAATTATGGCGCAAATGGGGCAAACTTTTGGATTGAGTGCAGCATTTGCGATTTTCCAACTGGGACTGCCTGACACCTCTGGTTTTTAACCCGACTTTAACCTTCAAAAACAGCAGGTTGTCGGTTCTGATTGTTTTTTCATCACTTGTATACAGTGTAACCTAGGGTTGATCCCTTGCCAAGCAGCGCGTTCTTGCCCGTCAAAGGCGCATTCGCCTGTGATCGATTCCCCACAGTCGTGTCAGTCGGACGTGGTGAATTGTCCGCAACTTGGAAACAGTGCCCCAGAATTTATCACGGATCGGGGGTATTTTTTCCTAGTCGTCAAAAACGCCCGGCACAAGGTCTTCCCAGAAGGCAAAAATGGCCGAGGAATTCAGCGCAGAATTCCAGCCATGGGCGCGGAATTCCTCGCGTGAAAGGTCGTCGTCCAGCGTCGCCATAAAGAGCCGCTTGTCCGCATCCCGCTGAGTCGGGTTCCGGCCTGCCACCACATCGGCCACAATAGCAAAGCGCCGCCCGCGCTCGGCCTTGGCCGCACGGCGAGTATCAACCTCTGATTCTTCCGCGCGCCGCTTCGCCTCGCGCGCCTCCGCCAGCTGCCGCGCGGCCTCTGTTGGTTCAGGCGTTGCCTCGCGCGCTGGCTTGTAATCATCCCGGATCGCCGCGGTCAGATAGCCGACCTTGGACTTCACCGTGTCCTGGTCAGACATATAAGAGAGCTTTTCCTGCACATAGTCTTCGCCGTGCTCTGCAATCCATTGCCGCGCCAGCCGGTCCGAAATCCCCTGCGCAAGCAGCGCTTTATAGACAGGCAGGTTCCGCGTCCCGTCGCTGTCATCAATCTGGAACATGGCAAGCTGCGGGTTTTCCTTGATCAGAAACCGAATGTCGGTGACCGCCCTGCCCTTTTTCTGAAATTCCGGCGTGATCTCAATATCGCTGCTTTTGTTCACCTCGGCGACGGCGGGTTTGATGATCTTGGCATTGAGGTGCTTGAAGCTCTCGTAATAGCTCGACCCGTCCACCCCCATCAGTTTGCGGAAGGTATCAAGCGACCACCAGCCGGTGCTGCCGGTCCTGACAAAGCGATAACAGTTTTCATAAAGCGCCAGCCCGTGGCCGGAACTGAAGTTCTTTTGGATATGCACATTGATCAGCGCATAGATTTTCGGGTCATGCAGCTTTTGCGCCAAGGCCGGCGAATAGGCATATTCGCAAATGCCGTTTTTCAGTTTGGCAAAGGACAAAAGCGAACTGACGCCCCACTCCTGCTTGCCATCCTCATCCAGCATATCCCACTCGGCCACGGTTTCGGCGAGCGCACGCAGGCTCGCGCGCAGCGTATCAAAATCGTTGGAGTTATATCCGACCATCATCGCCAACGTCCGCGCATCAATCGAATGGCTTTGGGCAGAGGTCAAAGAGTCATAGGCATTGAGCAAAAGCACGTTGGAGAGCTTGCGCTGCAGAAGGCTGAGTTTGCCACTGATATGGATCGCGGCCACGTTCTTTTTGACCGTTTCCCGCCGCAATGCGCCGGTCAGTTTATCCATATCAATCTGGGTTTGCGCCATGATTCTCACTGACTCGATTTTGCCCGAGAGACTGGCATAAATAGGTACCCGAGCGCAATAAATCTCTGGGTTCTTTAACCCATCCCGCAAACGGGTACCCAAAGACTCCGCTTGACTCATGGGGTGCGATCTCCCTTCGAATCAGGTGGTCGCTGACCGACTCAGGGAGTCAAAAACGACCCATTGGCAGGTCCGAAAGCCAGAAATATGGGGCCAAAGCGGCAGAAAACCACCATATCTTGCGGTCTTTTGAACCCACCGGGAATCGGTGCCCTTTGTCCTGCATCTGGGTACCATTGATCCCGTAGCCAGGCACCTTAAGGCCTGTAAACGGGTGCCTTTCGTCCCGGATGCAGGTCCCCAAACTTACTTAACTCCTTGATTCGAAAGTATTATTCGAACCCAAAGAATCTAAAGTTCTTATACAAAATAAACTCTTTGTTGGGGGTGTGTTTTCTATTTTTGGAATAGGAATAGGAGCCACTTGGCCATCTTTGGACTTCAAAAGCCAAATTATGTACCTTCAAGAAAGGCAATGCTTCCGCCTTTGCAAAATGTGCGCTAGATTCGGATATATCCGATAAACAGGCGAACATAATCAGAGGCAACGAACAGTGAGCAAAGCTCCCACACTTCCCCTGCCCCCGTATCTGAACCTCGATCCCAAGGCTGCGGCAGAGAAGTTACCCGACCCTATCGACACCACACGATTCGCGAAAGCCGCCGCTTTCTGCGCCAAGGGACGTGCCGACATGGCGCGTCGTGGCTATGCGCCGGATGGACAAAAGAGGTTGCGGAAATTCTCGATCTGGGAGATCACCAAATACCTGATCCCCATCGCCCCGGCCCATCTGCGCCGTGTCTTGAAGGCCAACCCAGACTTGCCCCAGGGCGAAGGCGTCGGTGGCTCAAAATGGTTCACTTTGGAAGAGGTCCTGGTGCTTCGCCATTACTTTCACCAAGAGGGCGTCAGCACCAAAGAATACCTGCCCTACCGGCCCGAGGGCTTGCCTGCCAAGGTGGTGGCCGTCGCGAACTTCAAAGGCGGGGTTGGCAAGACATCTACGGCCGCGCATTTGGCCATGTCGGCGGCGCTGGATGGATACAAGGTTCTGGTCATTGATCTGGACTCTCAGGGGTCCATGACCTCAATCCTTGGTGGCAAGGTGCCGGATGAATGGAGCACCGTCTTCCCGCTGATTGCCAAGGATTACGCCAAGGCCGTGGTTGCTGAAAACGAAGTGCGCGCCGCAGGTGGGCAGCCCGAGATCGCCTTGGATGAAACCCTGAAGGAAGCGCTTGGGGTGACATCCAAAGATGTGATCCAGAAAACCCATTGGCCGAACATCGACCTGATCGGGGCGCAGCTTAATCTCTATTGGGCCGAGTTCCAGATCCCTGTTTGGCGCATGGGTCTACGCAACTGGCCGCTGTGGGATGGCCTGACCAATTTCTTGGAAGATGAAGGCGTGTTGGATAAATACGACATCGTCTTCCTCGATACGCCCCCTGCCCTCGGTTATCTGACGATCAATGGTTTGGCGGCAGCTGATATCTTGCTTGTCCCTCTTGGGGCATCGTTTCTGGAGTTTGATTCCACTGGGCGCTTCTTTGACATGCTCTATTCGACATTTGCCAGCATCGAAGACGGTGAAAACACTGCCGCGCGGGCGGCGGGTTTACCGGAACTTAAGTTTGAATGGGATGTAGTGAGGGCGATTGTCACCCGCTTTGACGCCAGCCAGCAGACCGATATGGCAAATGTGATCCAGGCCTATTTTGGCGATTTTATGAATGCCTACCGGCAGGACTACACGGCTTTGGTGGGCCAGGCTGGCGAACAGGTGAACGGGATTTATGAAGCGGACTACCGCGACTTCAATCGAGATACCTATGTGCGTGGTCGGGAAACTTTTGATCGCACCTACGCGGAGTTCAAAGAGCTGCTGATTGGAAGCTGGTGGCGCGATACGCAGATGGAGGACAAGTGATGGCAAAACGCAGACGTTTGGTGGCACCGGATCAATCAGAACTCGAGAGGCTTGATGAGGGTTTCGCCGCGAAACCGCCTTTGGGGAGCGGGATGGCGCCGCCAATTGCACAGGTTGCCGGAGAGGCTGCCGCGCTTGGCGGAATGGCGGGTGTTAGTGATCGGGTGGCCGCAGCCAGAGATAGCGCCGATGCGGAGAAATGGCGGTCGGCCGAACAAGAAGGGCGTGCAATAGAATCGATTCCGCTTGCAGACATTCAAGCAGATTACCTGCGTCGCGACCGCATAGAAGACACCGTTGAAGCGCGCGAGGAGTTGTTGAATTCCATCCGGCAAAATGGCTTGCGCGCCCCGATCGAGGTGGTTGCGCTGGCAGAGGGCTATGGGCTGATTGCCGGGCATCGTCGACTGGACGCTTTCAAAACGCTGGCAGGGCAAGATCCGCAATTTGCGCGTATTCCCGCCTTTCTGCGTCGCCCTGCGGATAGTGCCGATGCCTACGTTAACATGGTCGAAGAAAACGAAGTCCGGGCCAATCTTTCGCACTATGAACGCGGGCGGATTGCGGTGGTTTCGGCACAAAGTGGGGTGTTTGAGACGGTTGAAGAGGCCATCAATCGGTTGTTCGAACACGGGTCGAAATCTAAACGCTCTAAGATTCGCAGTTTTGCGGCTGTACATGAAGCCTTGGGGGATTTGTTGCAGTTTCCGAAGGAGCTGACTGAGCGCACCGGGCTCAAGGTGGCCGCGGCGCTGCGGGGTGGGGCGCAGCCTCGGCTGCGGGCGGCACTGGCAGATCAAAGTGCTTTGACCGCCCAGCAGGAAATGCAGGCGCTAGAGCGAGCGATTGAAGATCAGGGACCGCTTGAAAAGGAACCCTCTCGGGGTGGCCGGCCGAATGAATATCACAGGCTGCCGGCAGTTCCGTTGGAGGGCGGCGGGAGCCTCTCTGTGCAGTTCGGAATAAATGGCATGCGCTTGGAGGTGAAGGGCAGGGAGGTTCCGCAGGACCTTGCCGATGAGACATTGGCGCAGGTCAAAGCCTTGCTCGGCTAGTTTCGCATAGAAACCCTCTACGAGAGCGCCTTATTAGCATCCATCGGTAGCACATATTTTTGGCGTATTATGTGCGCTACCCTCCGAAGCCCTTGGAGGGCTTTCGTTTACAGATCCGAAGACGGAGTCCCTGAGACAGGGCGCAGGGTTGCAAAAAGCTCTCCGACTTTGATGCCAAATTTGCGGAACTTGCTGCGGTTGAGGATGACGCCGCTTTCAGACAGGTACATCCAGTCCTCCACCGAGACGATGTGGTTTCCGGCGTCGGCACCGAGTTTGAGACGGTAGAGCGATTTTACCGATGTGCCCTCGATCACACCCCCTGCTTGGCCAATGATGTCGCCAGCCGTCGCGGTATAGCGCCCGTCGTCTCTTAGCGTGATCGACCAACAGCGCTGTTCTGTTGCGCCGCTTGCAAAGCGAAACGCCTCGCGCAGTTGTCCTCGATTGCCGTCCCATTCCCCTTCCATGTCCGCAACAAAGCGAGACACGAGGCGGCCGGTTGGGCCAAAGATGACACCTTCGGATTTGATGGATCCTGACAGGTGTTGGCGCAAGTCGAAGGTCATAGACCCTGTTTTGTCGTCAAAGGCGGCAGGCGGATCAGGCAGTCGTTTAAGCATGGGCCAACTCCACTTGGACAACGTCCGTTTGACCAACCGCAAAAGACGCCGCGCAGATTTCGAGGTAGAAAACCCAGCTGCGTAGGAACTGTCGGTCATAGCCCAGTGTCAGAACCTTTTCGCTTTGATCGCGCAGGCGCTCGGCCCAAAGGCGGCAGGTGCGGGCGTAGTCTTGACCAAAGGCGAAGTTGTCACACACGGTCAGCCCGGCACGGCGGGCCTGATCGGCGATGACCGCATCCGACAAAAGCATTCCGCCGGGAAAGGTATATTGGCGAATATAATCACTGCCGCGCCGGTAGAGGTCAAAGTAGCTGTCCTGCACCGTAATGGCCTGAACCACTGCACGGCCGCTTTCGGCAAGGCGCGCTTTCAGGGTGTTGAAATAGCTTGGCCAATATTTTTCGCCGACCGCCTCGATCATTTCGATAGAGACGATGTTGTCATAGGTGCCTTCGGTCTTGCGGTAGTCTTCCAAACGGATCTCGGCGCTGCCGTCCAGCCGCGCTTCGGCATAGCCCTTTTGGCTGGGAGAGATCGTCAGCCCTGTCACAGCGCGGCCCTGATCGGCGGCGCGTTCGGCAAAGCCGCCCCAGCCGCAGCCGATTTCAAGCACCCGTTCGCCATCTCCAAGCCGACTGAGCACGCGGTCGTATTTGCGGGTCTGGGCCTGTTGCAGGCTGCTATCTTCGGGCGAAAAGAGTGCCGAGGAATAGGTCATGCCAGGATCAAGCCAAAGCTGGTAGAATTCATTGCCGACATCGTAGTGGGCTTTGATATTGCGAGACGCGCCTTTCACGGAATTGGCGCGCAGCAGACGATCCACGATCAGGAACTTGAATCGGTTGAGGCGGCTGGGGTTGGCGAAGCCTTCAAAGGTATCGAGGTTGCGCAGCGCAACCGCGACCAGACGTTCTATTGATGTGGTCTCCCACAGCCCCGCCACATAGGTCTCGCCCAAGCCCACGTCGCCGCGTGCGGCCAGTGCGGTAATCACGGACCAATCTTTGATGTCCATATCACCTTCTTCACCGCTGTCGCCAAAGTGATGGACCTGCCCATCAGGTGTGCGCAAACGCAGGCGACCCACTTTGATCTGACCGCAGGCGTTCAGAAATTCGTGTTTCACGGCGTCAGTCAGCAGGGTCATCGGGTGATCTCCTTTTCGGGTGGGGCAGGGCGGGTGCGGTAGGTCGCGCCGCGCAGTTTCAAAAGCAGCGCTTGCCAGTAAATCAGCGCGACGGTGCGCAGGGGGCCAAAGGGGCGGCGTAAGGCGGCCCAGAGGATGGCACGATTGGTTAGCGGGGCGCGGGTGCCGCGCAGATTGGCAAAAAGCGTTTGATTTCCTTGGGTTAGCAAAATTTTGATAAGGATGGAGTTATCTAACACATTGAAATTAAAAGAATAATCTCCGCTCACTTCCA
Organism: Cognatishimia maritima; assembly: GCF_900129685.1. Taxonomy (GTDB): domain Bacteria; phylum Pseudomonadota; class Alphaproteobacteria; order Rhodobacterales; family Rhodobacteraceae; genus Cognatishimia; species Cognatishimia maritima. Next base: position 54,313 of record NZ_FQWM01000009.1, read on the forward strand.
AATACGGTGAAACATGCATGTTCTTTTCGGCACAGAGCGTGCTTTCAGGTGTAATAGGCTCGAAATTTGGGTTGTGGCACAGATAGGAATGGCGATCTCCGAACGGGTTAGAGACCTCAGCAATGACCGCCAGCAGATCGTCGCCTTTCATCGCCAGCCAGAAGCTGACGGGGTTGAATATATAGCCCAGAAAGCGGGGTTGCGTCAGAAGGCGCAGGTCGTAATCAGTAAGCCCGGCCTCTGCAAAAACGCGACGGGCCCATGCGTCGCCTGCGCCTTTGCCTTGTGGTCCGCCGTGTGACCGATCGTGCACAGAGGCAAGGTTGAACCGGTTGCGCGAAAAGAGCAGGGGGCCACGCTGGGCGTCTGGGTCGATCAGCACATAGTCGATCGAATAGGTGAAGCTGCGCGACAGGTCGCCGCCCCGGCTGTGGGTTGTGGTGGCGCGGATGTGTTCCGGCCAGCTATCCATGTCGCGGCTCATACGGTCACCCGATTAAGCGACTTAGCCACGCGCACGGCGCTGGCAAATCCGTCTTCGTGAAAGCCGTGGCGCAGATAGGCCCCGGCGTACCAAGTTTGGTTCTGTCCTTGGATGTCGGCAATCGTGCCCTGTGCCTTCAGCGCCGCAAGGTCAAAGACCGGATGGCGGAAGGTTTTTTCGTCATAGACCAACGACGGGTCAACATCGCGCACGGGATTTAGGGACACAAACAGCGGGTCATCTTCAGGGATGTTCTGCAGGCGGTTCATCCAATAGGTGACGCCGATGGCCGGACGCGTATCGCGGGCGTCGGCTTTATAGACCCAGCTGGACCAGCAGGCTTTGCGATGGGGCATCTGCGCTTGGTCGGCGTGCAGGATCATATGGTTGTCCTGATAGCGCAGATCGCCAAGTGCGGCGGCTTCGGTTGGTGTTGGGTTGGCCAGCATGCGCAGGGCGTCATCAGAGTGGCAGGCAAAGATGACCTGATCAAAGCGCTGCGGTTCTGCGCCGGGGCTTGTGATCTGACCCCCTGCGGCATCACGATGGACATATGTCACTGGCGCGCCGGTGCGCAGGGTGACGCCCCGGTCGGTGAGGTTTTGCGCCAGACGCGTCACATATTCAACGCTGCCGCCTTTCACCGTCCACCATTGGTGCTGTCCGGTTGCTGACAGAAGTGCGTGGTTGCGGAAAAACCGCACGAGGGAACGCGCGGGGAAACCTTGGATTTCTTCGGGTGGGGTGGACCAGATCGCGCCGCAGATGGGCATCAGGTAGTAGCGGCGAAACCACTCGCCCAGTTGCATCTCGTTCACCAGCTCGCCAATTGTGGTGCCGTCCTGTGCCAGCCGTTCCGCGCCGCCGTTAAAGCGCATGATATCGCGCAGCATGCGAAAGAAGCTGGGGCGCAAGAGGTTGCGGCGTTGGCCGGTCACGGCGGCGAGGTCGCGCAAGCCGTATTCGACGCGGCCATTGTCGATGGTGGCCCCAAAACTCATGTCGCTTTTGACAACGGGCACATCTAGGTCGCGGAACATGGCCGTCAGATGCGGGTAGTTCACATAGTTGAAAACAATAAAGCCCGTATCGACCGGCTGATCGCCCGCTTTGCCCGCGATCACGGTGCGCGCGTGTCCCCCCAATTTCGGTGCGGCCTCAAATAGGGTCACGTCATGGCGGTCGGCCAGCAGATAGGCAGCGGCCATGCCCGAGATGCCTCCGCCGATAATGGCAATGCGTTGGGGCAGGGGGCTTGGGATGTCAAAGGACATGCGTTCTCCTTGGTTCTTTTATGATTCTACGGGAAAAATTCGCCTTCGGATTAAAAATTCTCGGTCCGAAGAAAAAAATGATCCAAGGCTCGACCCACTGCGTATTGAGGGTATGCTGACGTTGGAGCGAACCCTGAATGATCAACCGCACCGTGCCATACTGGCGCAGCGGCAGGGGCGTGGGACACGGGACACTTTGAACGAAGCGGTGCAACAGGACTATTCGGACCAAACGGTCTGGATGTTGGCGGTGAAACAGGATCGGGATCGCGCGGCCTTTGCGCGGCTCTTTGATTTTTACGCACCGCGCCTGAAGGGTTTCGTCATGCGGTCCGGCGTGTCTGCGGCCCAAGCCGAAGAGATCGTGCAGGAGGTCATGTTGACCGTGTGGCGCAAGGCCCATCTGTTTGATCCGCACCGGGCGCAGGTCAGTAGTTGGATTTATCAGATCGCACGCAATCGTCAGATTGATGTGCTGCGCAAAGAGAGCCGCCCGATGCCGGAAGAGCTCTCAGAAGAATTGAAAGACGGGGGGTCGCCTCAGGAAGATGCCAGTCAGATCATGGCGGTGGAACAAGAGGCCCAAACCCTGCGCATGGCTTTGGCACGGCTAAAGCCAGGACAACGGGAAATGGTTGAGAAAGCCTACCTTGGGGAGCTTTCTCATAGCGAAATACAAGCGGAGACCGGGTTGCCGTTAGGCACCATCAAGTCCCGCATCCGGCTGGGGCTTGAGAAACTCCGGCATGAATTGAAGGAACTGAGAGCGGATGACTGACATTCGGCATCATATTTCTGACCCGCTGATGGCGGCCTATGCGGCAGGCAATCTGGCGCACCCTTACGCCTTGGTGATGGCGAGCCACATTTCCATGTGCGATGACTGTCGTGCGCGGCTGACGGCGCATGAGGTGGCGGGGGCTGCTGTCATGTTGGACAGCGACGCGGTGGCTGTGTCTGCTGATTTGAAAGCGGGTATTCTGGCGCGGCTGGACGAGCCTGCACCAAAAGAGGTGGTTTACAAGAAATCCGGCGTGTTTCCTGGCCCTGTGATGGAGGCCCTGAAGGGGCAGCCGCCCAAGTGGAAGTCTTTGGGGTTTGGCGTGCGCCAGTCGATTTTGGAAGACAGCAAAGAGGGCTCTGTCCGTTTGCTCTACATCCCCGGCGGCGAAGCGGTGCCAGAGCACAGTCATAATGGGCTGGAACTGACATTGGTCTTGCAGGGCAGCTTTAGCGACGCGACGGGCCGGTTTGGTGTCGGGGATCTGGAGATCGCGGATGACGATCTGGAGCACACGCCGCACGCCGACCCCGGCGAGGCCTGCATATGCCTTGCGGCAACCGGTGCGCCGTTGCGGTTCAGCAAATGGATGCCAAGGCTGTTTCAGCCGATATTCCGCATCTGAGTTTGTCAGCCGAAAACCGAGCAACATGATGCCCCCGCGTTGAAGGCGGGGGTTTCTATTTGTCTTGTCGGTGCAGCCTTGCTTAGGCCTTGGCGACAAAGTGGCGTAGCATGTGCACGTCATAAAGAGGCATTGCCATCACCTCGTCGCCGATGACAGTGGTCGCAGGGGACAAGTGGCGCACAGACGGGAGTGCAGTGCGTAGCCCAGCCCCAACTTTCAAGCCTTTGCTGATCGGACAATTGTGGATCAAACCCTTGGAAAGCATGTCTTCGGTCAAGGGGTCATAACGGGAGTTTGGTCCTGCGCCGGCGGTATTGATGACGAAACCCGTTTCGTCCTGTGTGACTGCGCCGCTCGCGTCGATGACATGTACCGTAGCACCATCTGCGCCATGTTCGACCTTCTGCACCAGACCGGTCACGATGCGCGCCTGCCCAGATTTTATAAAGCCGTGCAGGTCTTGAATGGTGTCGCGGGTGCCGCCGCGCAGCCAGAAACGAAGCGTGGCTGGCACGATACGGGCCTCGTTGGCGTTTGTGATGTATGCCGATAACGGGTTCTCAAGGAAATGCGCGCGAAAGCCCGCACGGATTTCGCGCATTTCATCGCCACGTGCCAAGGCCGCGTCAATTTCACGGCGCACTTCCTTGAGGAAGCTTTCTGCCGTTGCGTGCCCCTTGCTAAAGCTTGGAATAGTGAGTTTGCGCGGCAAGCGCGGAATGAGTGCCGCAGGGACTTCGCCATCGGGTGCGCAAAAGGCCAATTTGACGTCGGCATCGGGCAGCAAACTTTGGCACAGGCGCAGCACGTCCAGCATGGCGGCGTTGCCACCGATGCAAAAGATTTCTCGACCCGCTTTGATGTGCTCTGCGATCTGGGCCTCAAAGCCAAAGACATTTGGCACTGCAAAAGCGCCTTCGTCACCTTCGATGCGTAGGGTCGAGGGGCCGCCCGGAGCGATGTCGGCTGAGTCGGCGTAGATGACACCATTGGCGTTAGTCTGCACCAAATTACCGGCATCAGAGGTATCAATTGCCGTGGCTTCATCATTGATCAGCTCGACCTGAACGCCCTTGATGCGTAGCGCGGCCAGCACTTTTTCCGTGTGTTCGACCATAAAGTCGCCATAGAATTCACGCGGTGCATTCAGACCGTGGATATTGCCCGCATCAACAAGCGGCTGTGCGGATGCAAGCCAATTCGGAGTGCGGTCAGCCATTGTGCTTTGAATGCTCTGCCAATTGTCGGAAAGCCATCGCGCGAACTCTCGATCAATGTCATCGGCGGGCGAATTTAGCAAATAGGCATAGCGCCAAGGCGTGCCTGCCTCGCCTTTGGCGTAGGCCGCGCCGCGCCCGAGTTCTGCAATATTTTTCCCAAGAAGGATCAACCGGTCGCCTGACTCCAGCGCGCATTTTTCCAGGAAGGCTACGGCGGTTGTGCCGTCCCCGACGATCAAATGGGTCTTTGCATGTGTTTTGGCGCGCGCAGTGTCGATCATTCTTCGTCCATCTTTTTTGAGGGGCAGCGCATCGGCTGCCAAAACCGGAGTGGCGACCACGGCGTTGCAAATTGCCTGATTCTGTCGCTGTGAAAAAAATAGGAAAAATTTCACGAAAGGAAATGCGACGACCGACGATTTATGTGTTTTCCGCGTCTGAAACGGGTCGGTGTCTAATTTGTATGCAAAAAGCCCGCAAGACAGTCTCGCGGGCTTCGTCGGCAAACGTTTTGAAGGTTCTTACAGAAGCGTACCCATGGCGCGGCCGGTGTTGACCATGCGGCAGGAGAAGCCCCATTCGTTGTCATACCAGCTGACCACACGCACCAGACCTTCGGAGGTCACGGATGTTTGTGGGGCCGCGAAGGTCGACGAATGCGCATCGTGGTTGAAGTCGATGGAGACCAGCGGGCGCTCTTCGTAGCCGAGGACGCCTTTCATCGGGCCTTCTGCGGCTTCTTTGATCGCTGCATTGATCGCTTCAACGGTTGCTGGTTTTTCTGGCACGAACGACAGGTCAACCAAAGAGACGTTTGCGGTTGGCACGCGAATGGCAGACCCTTCCAAGCGGCCTTTCAGATGTGGCAGCACTTCGGAGATCGCGCGGGCGGCGCCGGTGGAGGTTGGGATCATCGACAGCGCGGCGGCGCGGGCACGGTAGAGGTCTTTGTGCGCAGCGTCGTGGGTTGGCTGATCGCCTGTGTAGGCGTGGATCGTGGTCATGTAGCCGGTTTTGATGCCGAAGGTGTCATCCAGAACTTTGGCAACGGGTGCCAAGCAGTTGGTGGTGCAAGATGCGTTGGAAACGATCACATCGTCTGCGGTCAGGTCTTTGTCGTTCACGCCGAAGACAACGGTGCGGTCGACCTCTTTGCCAGGGGCAGAGATCAGCACGCGCTTGGAACCGTTTTTCAGGTGTTTCGCCGCGCCGTCACGGGTGGTGAAGATGCCGGTGCATTCATACGCGATGTCGACGCCGTCCCATGGCAGCTCTTCGGGGTTCCGAATCGCGGTCAGTTTGATCTTTTGGCCGTTCACAACCATGTCGTCGCCATCTACCTGCACGTCGGCATTCAAACGGCCATGAACAGAGTCGAATTTCAGCAGGTGTGCCAGCGTTTCGGCTGGGGCCAAATCGTTGATAGCGACGACTTTTACGTCCTCGACACCTTGCTCCACGATGGCGCGCAGCACGTTGCGGCCAATGCGGCCAAATCCGTTGATTGCGATATTCAGGGTCATCCCGATGTCTCCGATCTTGTTTCTTGCCGCCAGTCAAATTGTTAGCGGTAACGTTGGCGCAACCGTTATCGATAACGACGTAAAAATGCAAGTCTCTATCCCGCGCGCATGTTATTTCCAGTGGCAGAGAGAATGGTGCTTGCAGTTGGGAGGCGGGTCATTGACGATGCGCGCATGACGAAGCGGTTGAATTTGAAAGATGTGGCGGAACTGGTGGGTGTCAGTGAAATGACCGCCAGCCGCGCCCTGCGGGGGGCACCCGACGTGTCCGAAAAAACCCGCCAGAGGGTTGAGGCGGCGGCGCGGTCCATCGGTTATGTGCCCAACCGCATTGCCGGGTCTTTGTCCTCGCAATCGGTCAATCTGGTGGCCGTCGTTGTGCCCTCTTTGAACAGCTATGTCTTCCCAGAGGTCCTCTCGGGCATTTCTTCAGTGCTGCGCGACAGTGATTTGAAACCGGTGGTTGGGGTCTCGGGCTATGACCTTGAGGAAGAAGAAAGCGTCATCCGCGAAATGCTCAGCTGGCGGCCTTCGGGTTTGGTGGTTGCGGGGCTGGAGCACACGGAAACCACCCGCAATATGCTGCGCAATGCCCATTGCCCGGTGGTAGAGGTGATGGATACCGATGGGACGCCCGTTGGGCATTGTGTCGGGATCTCGCATTTGGATGCCGGGCGCGAGATGGCGCGGGTTATTGTCGACCGTGGGTTTCGCAAGATTGGCTTTATCGGCACCAAGATGCCACAGGATTTCCGCGCGATGAAACGGCTTGAAGGGTTTGAGATGGGCCTTGCCGAGGCGGGGCTGTCTTTGCATGACGCCGAGAAATTTCCGGGAGATTCCTCTATTCAACGTGGTCGACAGCTGACCGAACAAGTGCTGTCGCGCTCGCCGGATTTGGAGTGTCTTTATTATTCCAGCGATGTGATGAGTGTTGGTGGTTATATGCATTGTCTGGCAGCCGGGCTGACGCCACCCAAAGACATTGCTTTGGCGGGCTTCAACAATCTGCAGATCCTTGAAGGGCTGCCTTTGCGGCTTGCAACGACAGATGCCTGTCGCCGCGAGATTGGAGTGCGCGCGGCAGAGATCATCCTTGCGGGTCCCTGCGAAGATGTACCTTGGGTCACCGAACAGATGCAGCCGCAGATCACGCTAGGAGAGAGCCTTTAGCGCTGTCTGTCCCATGCGCCTCTTGCAGGCATTTCAGGAAAACTTCCGTTTTGCGGTCAGGCCGCAATTGTTTGCGGGTGATCGCGCCGTAGTCGGTACTATAGCGCGTGTCCTTCGGCGAAATTGCCCAGACCTTGCCCGTTTTCAGAAATGTTTCGGCAACATGATCTGCCAGATAGCCGATGTAGCGGCCTGACTGGATTAGCAACGAGAGCGCCTCTTCTTCTTTGACGCGAGCAGCACGCGTGAGGCCCAGACCACGCCCTGCGATCATGTTTGGCGAGTTGAAGCCGTAGCCCGCGTATTTGTACTGGCCGAGGTTCAGCGACTTTGCACAGGTAGACGGATCGCTGCCATAAAGCGGGTGGGTCTCTCCGCAATAGAGCGTCATCTGTTCGGAATAGAGCGGCAGATAGTTGAAAGAGGGCGCCAGTTTGTACATTGGCACAATTGCCGTTTCTAGAGAGCCGAGCACGATGCGGGACTCCAAGGCGCTTGGCCGTTCTAGCACAATCTCCAGATCAACTTCTGGTGCGCGGTTGTCAAACAATTGAATGGCATGATGTATCTTGGCCGCGGGGTTGGTTGAGGATTGATCAAAGATGCCAATGCGCAGGGTGCCCGTCAGCGTGGCATGCACATTGTCGATCTCGTTTTGAAATTCATCGATGCGCGACAAGAGGCGGCGCGTGGCGGCAATAACTTGCTCACCTTCCTCGGTCAAAGAGAAGCCGGCAGGGCCACGATTACACAAAATAAGGCCGATTCGCGTTTCCAGATCGGCGATATGTTTGGAGATCGTGGAGCGGCCAATGTTCAGTTCAAGCTCTGAAGCCGCAAAGCCACCGCATTCAGTGACGGTCAGAAATATACGCAATAAACGTATGTCGATGTCGCTTAGAGACGATAAAACTGCGCGTTTGACCAATTCTAGGTTTCCTTGGTGTGAAACCAATGGAGGGAATGTTGTTAATTATCAAACTTGAAACAGCAAGTAAAATCAAGGGACCAACGTCTCTTGAGGTTTCGGACGCCTTAACAACATCGACGTTGGCTGAGTCAACGACATATCGCGGGCCTGGGGAGGTCGGGGCGATTGAATGCTGGTCCGAAACAAAATGACAGTGAGGTATCTATGTCTATTAAACCCCCATTAATGGACCTGCACATTGAAACCGCAGATAGCGGATTCTATGCCGGGTTCAGTAAAAACGTTGCGGTGATTTCCAAGATCATCATTGCCACGCTTGTGATCTGGGCCGTCGTGTTCCCAGAGTCTGCTGGTCGGATCTTGAACACGATCAACGGGTTCATCTTGGCAAACACCGCCTATTGGTACATCTGGATCGTCGCTCTATTCGTGATCCTTTGTATCGTCCTCGCCCTTTGGCCTGCTGCCGGACGGTTGAGATTGGGTGTCGAAGGAGATCGGCCAGAGTTCTCGAACTTCAGCTGGTTCTCGATGATGTTTGGTGCCGGTATCGGTGTCGGCATGCTGACCTGGGCTGTTGCAGAACCGATGTATCACTTCGGCAACAACCCTGAAGTCATCCAGGGTATGGTCGAAGGGTCGTCCGCCGAAAACATCCGCAACGCTTACAAATGGTCCTTCCTGCACTGGGGCTTTGGCGCTTGGGCATGTTACGCGATTGCCGGTCTGGCGCTGGCATACTTCTGCTACCGTCGTGGTCTGCCACTGACCATGCGGTCGTCGCTGACTCCGTTGTTCGGTAAAGCTCTGTCTGGCCCTCTGGGTCACGTGATCGACATCGTTGCGGTTGTTGCAACCATTCTGGGTGTGGCGCAAACGCTGGGCTTTGGTGTGGAGCAGTTCGTTGCGGGTCTGACCCGGATCGGCGTTGGCGGTCTGACAAACGAAGCAGGCACGGCGAACACGATTGGTATCGTGGTTGCGATCCTTGCGATCATGGCAGCGTCCACTGCGTCGGCGCTGTCTGGTGTTGGTAAAGGCATCAAGTGGCTGTCCAACCTGAACATGGGTCTGTCGATCTTCCTACTGTCCTTCTTCCTGCTGTTCGGCTCGACCTTCTTTGGTCTGCAGGCGCTGGTTGTCGGCATCTGGGACTACATCATCGCACTGCCTGACCTGTTGTTCCGCGTCTGGCGCACTGATGGTGTTGAAGGCTCTGTCGCAACCAAGCTGGAAGGCTGGCAGGGTGCGTGGTCTGTGTTCTACTGGGCATGGTGGGTGGCCTTTGCGCCATTCGTGGGCCTTTTCTTGGCACGTATCTCCAAAGGTCGCACCATCCGTGAGTTCGTTCTTGGCGCGATGATCGTTCCTTCCATCATGTGTTTCGTTTGGTTCACATGGGCCGGTGGTACGGCCATCGATCTGGAACTGAACGGCGGCGCAAACGGTAGCATCGCCGGTGCACCGGACGGCGACAAGATCTTTGCGATGATCCAATTCATGCTGAGCGATGCGCTAAGCTGGATCATGTCTGTGATCATCGTTGTCCTGCTGATGACCTATCTGGTCACAACGGCTGACTCTGCGGTTCTGATCGTGAACACCATCAACGCGGCAGGTGACGAAGGCCCGAAAGCACGTCCACATATCTACTTCTGGGGTATTGCCCTGGGTGCGGTTGTGGCAGCGCTGCTGATTGCGGGCGGTCACAAGGCCATTACCACCGCGATGGTGATCGGGGCCTTCCCGTTCTCGGTTGTGATGGTGTTGCAATGTTTCGCACTGGTCAAAGCCATTTGGAACGACGGCAAACGGGAACAGGCGGGCGTTGCGTCCACTGCACCTGAAAGCGTCGGCGCTCCGGCGGAATAAGCTGACCCAAAGCAAAGTATGAAAGCCGGGCGTTCTGCGCCCGGTTTTTTTGTGGGGAAATGATTTCGAGTTTTGGCGGAACTGGCCTAGGTTTGTGCCATGGGGTCTGATCCGAATAATAAAGACGACGATTATGACGACGGCGTTCTGCCGCCGTCTGTTTATGATGCCGAAGAAACCCCCGAGGAAGACCTGTGGTTTCTGCCCGGACCGCCCGAGGATTTTGCCCCCGGTGAAAGCCCCCTGATTTTTGCCCGCCAGAAACCGCCGCCCGCAGTCACCGATTGGGACCGCGCAGAGCGTGCCGAGTACAAAGCGCTGGTTGCCGCCGCTGAGGCCGTGGCGCGCTATGGCGCACGGCTGGCGGCTTTGCCCTCGGATGTGGTGGAACGGATTGCCCTGCAAAGCGTCGCGGCCATTCTGCGCAGCGAGGGGGTTTGGGTGAAGCCGGAACAGATCGCGCTTTTTCGGGCGCTTCGGATCAGCTCCCAAGAAGAAACCCGCGATCTGGAACGCGCCTCTTGGGCGGTGCGGCGTTTGATTGGCATGCGCCATGGCCAGCCGATGGACGACGGGCTGCGCGCCTTTTTAGGACGCCAGAAAGTGGCGCAGATGCAAGAGCTGCCCAATGATGATCGCGCTTTGGGCGAAGAATTGGATCACGCGGGCGAGGACTGGGTGCGGCTGATGCAGCCGATGGGCGGCTTGCACCCTTTGACCCGTGCAGCCTGCGGGCTGTTTCTGTGGCGAAGGATGCAGATCACCGCGCCCGATGAAGCGCTGGAGCCGATGGCGGCGGCAGTGTTGATCGGGGCAGGGGGGCAGGCGCCGTTTCTGCCGATGCCCGAAGGCATGGCGGCGTTACACATGCGTGCCTCAACGCCCGAAGATGCGGTGCGGTCCTTCTACCGCGCGGCCGAACAAGGGGCCTTGGCCGCCCTGTTGGAAGTTGAACGTTTGCTGACTTGGCGCGCGCGGGCAAAGGAGGCGACAGCGGACCTGTCGGGACGCACCCCGCCCAGTTTGGTTGAGACCGCCCTGCGCTTTCCAGTGTTCTCGGCAGAACTGGCGGCGCGGCTGGCCAATTGCGCGCCGATGTCGGCGCGGCGCAACCTGAAACTCTTTGAAGAGCGCGGGTTGCTTAGGGAGGTCACGGGCCAACAACGCTATCGGTTTTGGACGGCGCTGCTTTAGGCCTGCTTTGCAGGTGACTTGACGGATGGGGATTCCTGTCCAACAATTGACTTAAGACGACTCTCCGCCAACGCGACGCGATAGGCCGCGCAGGATTGGTCGTTGATCTCAGAGGCAGGGCGTAGACGCGGGCAAGCGCATGGTTCCATTCGGGCGGGTCAAACCGCTGGGGAGGGACAAGAATGCGCGTCGTTACGATTATCGGGCCGTCACAATCGGGGAAAACCACCCTGGCAAAGGCATTGGCGTCACTAGAGGGGCCAGCCGGAAAGCCAATGACTGTTGCGGGGGTGGGCACAGCCACCCCTTTTTGTTTTTTGAATGAAGATTGGGCCGTCATCGACATGGATGGCGGCACCGAGAATCTGTCGCACGCAGGTCCCACGGTGGCCGCAGCGGATGCTGCTGTCCTCTGCGTGTCGGCAGATGCAGACGCGGCGGATCTCGTTGCACCTTATATGCGCCTGTTAGAAGAGTCAGATGTCCCCAGCATCATCTTCGTCAATAAGGTGGATGCGGCACAAAGCCGGATCAGCGAGATCGCCGCGGCCCTGCAGACCTATTGCAATCACCACATCGTTTTGCGGCAGGTGCCGCTGCGGGAGAGTGGTGAAATTGTTGGCGCGGTTGATCTGATCTCTGAACGTGCGTGGCGCTATCAAGAAGGGCAGCGGTCTGCTTTGGCGGAAATCCCGCCCGAGGCGCTGGATCGCGAGGCCGAGGCTCGCACAGAGTTGCTGGAGACACTCGCGGATTTTGACGACGCGTTGTTGGAGCAGCTGATCGAAGACAAGCAGCCCTTGCCCGATGATATTTACGAGATTGCTACCCAGACCCTACAGCACCATGATCTTGTGCCCACGTTGCTGGGCGCGGCGGAACACGGCAACGGGGTTTTGCGGCTGATGAAATCTTTGCGCCACGAAGCGCCGGCGGTTTCTGTTGCCCGCGCGCGGCTTTCTAAAGGCGAACAAGCCGTGGCGGTTGGCGTATTGGCGGATCAGGTGAAACATCTGGGCAAGGCAGTCCTGCTGCGCGCCTTGGCGGGGCCGCTTGCCGTTGGCAGCAAGGTGGGTGGCGAGACGCTAGGTGGGCTGACAGATTTGGCCGGGGGCGGGGATCAGGTGCCCGAGGGTGGTTTGGGCCTGGCGGTGAAATCCGATCAATTGGCCTTGGGCTTTAGCTATTCAAAAGACACGCGCTTGGTCTTGCCCGGGTGGGCCGACGCTCATACGCCACGGTATCGCCGGGTGATTGCCCCGACCCATGAACGCGATGAGGCGCGGCTGTCAGGGGCGCTTGAGCGGCTGCAAGAGATCGACCCGGCCATGCGGGTTGAGGTTGATGCCAGCAGCGGCAACGCAGTGCTTGCGGCACAGGGCCCTTTGCATATGAAGAGACTTCAAGGCGCGTTGAAAGACCTCTTTGGCATTGCAGTTGATGAGTCTCCTGTGCCGCCCGCGCTGCGCGAAACTGTGCTGCGGCAGGTCAATTTCTCCCACCGACATCGCAAGCAATCCGGTGGTGCCGGGCAGTTCGCGGATGTGCAGATCCGGCTCCAGCCCCGATCGCGGGGCGCGGGCTTTGAATTTGATGACACCGTCAAGGGCGGCACCGTGCCCAAAACCTACATTCCCTCTGTCCAAGCCGGTGCGATTGAGGCGCTGGAAGTCGGACCCAATGGCTACCCGGTGGTCGACGTTGCGGTCACTTTGCAGGACGGCAAACACCATGCCGTCGACAGTTCAGATTTTGCCTTCCGCATGGCCGGGAAAGCGGCGGTGCGCGCCGCTGTTGTCGAGGCCGGGACGGTTGTTTTGCAACCGATTATGAAGGTGCGCATTCACGTGCCTTCGGTGATTTCAGGCAGTTTGGTTCCGGTCGTCACCGGGTTGAAGGGGCAAATCCTTGGCTTTGAAGCGCATGAGTTCGCGGCAGGCTGGGATGTCTTTGAGGCGCTTTTGCCGATGGCGGCGCAGGACGAGTTGCATAATGCTTTGGCCTCTGCTGCGCGCGGGACAGGGTGGTTTGATACAAAGTTCGATCATTACACTGAAGTCTACGAAAGGGGCGCGGTTTTCGCATAGTTGGGCCTGCGCCCAAACAAACGAAACGACCGTCATTAGTTTTAATAAAGGAGCGACTTGGAACATGTCTTATATTGATGGATTTATCGCGGCGGTCCCGAATGACCAGAAGGACGCCTACAAGAAATATGCACAAAAAATCTGGCCTATCTTTCAGCAGAACGGCGCGGTGGCCATGTGGGAGTGCTGGGGAGATGATGTGCCCGAGGGCGAAGTGACCTCTTTTTCAATGTCCGTAAAAGCCAAAGACGATGAAACCGTCGTATTTGCCTGGACGGTTTGGCCTGACAAGGAAACCCGTGATGCGGGCTGGGCAAAACTGGGAGAGGAAGGAGAGATTCAAAATACCTTGATGGTAATGCCTTTTGACGGCAAGCGCATGATTTATGGAGGCTTTGCGCCGATGCTGCAATGCGGCACGATGCCAAACACCTAGCGCGCTAGGCTGACATTCAACGCGGGGAATGGGCATGCCGAAGGGGCGCATTTGCTTGATGCTGAACAAGGACGCCGAAGCGGCGGCGCGGTTTTATGCGGGCCTTTTCCCTGACAGTTTTGTTGAAACCGTTCAGACCGCGCCAAGCGATTATCCGTCGGGCAAGGCAGGCGATGTGCTGACCGTGGAATTCACGGTGCTGGGTATCCCCTGCATTGGCGTCAATGGTGGGGCGCATTTTCAGCACGGCGAAGCCTTTTCCTTTCAGGTCATCACCAAAGATCAGCAGGAAACAGATCACTATTGGGAGGCCATTGTTCAAAATGGCGGCCAAGAAAGTGTCTGTGGCTGGTGCAAAGACAAGTGGGGCGTTTCTTGGCAAATCACGCCGCAAGCCTTGAACGATGCTATGGCTGCGGGTGGGGAGGAAGCCAAGCGGGCCTTTGATGCGATGCTGGAAATGGGCAAGATCGACATTGCCGCCATCGAAGCCGCACATCGAGGCGACTGACCTTCATTGCCGCAGGTGCGAAGTGCGCATTGATTGCTGCGGCGACCTGATCTAAAAGGGCGGCAATCGAGTCCCTTTGTGCCCTTGCGGCGACAGCTTGACGCAAGGTTGAGGGGCTAAAAGACCCCAGAACGTGCGAATCTGGCAAAGATGCCAAGCTTCGCAAACCCATCCAGGAACGGTGAAAGGCGAAAATTTCATGACCGACACATCGAAACCAGACGTATTGTATACAATTGTAGACGAAGCGCCGGAGTTGGCCTCCGCGTCTCTTTTGCCGATCGTGCGCGCCTTTGCGGCGGCGGCTGATCTGGACGTTGGCACCAAGGACATTTCCTTGGCAGGCCGCATCATTTCGACCTTCCCAGAGGTGCTGACCGAAGAACAACGCCAGTCAGATGATCTGGCGGCTTTGGGTGTGCTGGTGAAAACACCAGAGGCCAATGTGATCAAACTGCCAAACATCTCTGCTTCTGTGCCGCAGTTGGTGGCTGCGATCAAAGAACTGCAAGCCAAAGGCTATGCGCTGCCAGACTACCCGGAAGCACCCGCAAGCGACGAAGAAAAAGCCATCCGCGCGCGTTATGACAGCATCAAGGGGTCTGCCGTGAACCCGGTCCTGCGCGAGGGCAACTCTGACCGTCGCGCGGCGAAAGCTGTGAAAAACTACGCGCAGAACAACCCGCATTCCATGGGCACCTGGTCCGCTGACAGCAAAACCAAAGTCAGCTCTATGCCAGCCGATGACTTTTACGCCAACGAGGTTTCTGCAACCATCACTGCGGCGCAGGCGGGTGATGCGAAGATCGAATTTGTGGGCGCAGATGGCGCGGTCACTGTTTTGAAAGAGGCATGGCCTTTGGCAGAGGGCACCGTGGCGGACGCGACATTCATGTCTGCGAAATCGCTGGCTGCCTTCCTTGCAGAGGCGATTGAAGACACCAAAGCCGATGGCACCATGTTCAGCCTGCACATGAAGGCGACCATGATGAAGGTCTCTGACCCGATTATCTTTGGTCACGCAGTCAAGGCATGGTTGGGCCCAGTTTGGGACACATACGGTGACGCGATCAAAGCGGCCGGTGGGTCTCCGAATGCCGGTCTGGGTGACGTTCTGGCGGCGATTGACACGATGGCCAACGCGGCAGAGATCAAAGCAGAGATCGCAGCGCTGGACCGTCCGTCGATGTATATGGTCGACAGCGACAAAGGCATCACCAACCTGCACGTGCCATCCGATGTGATCATCGATGCCTCGATGCCTGCGGTGATCCGCGCCGGCGGCAAGGGCTGGGATGAAAACGGCACCAAGGGCGACACCAACTGCGTGATCCCGGACCGCTGCTATTCCACCGTCTATGACGAAACCATCAACTTCTTCAAAGAAAACGGCGCGCTGGATGTGACCACCGCGGGCGCTGTGGCCAACGTGGGCCTGATGGCGCAAAAGGCCGAGGAATACGGCTCTCACCCCACCACTTTCGAAGCACAGGCAGACGGTGTGATCCGCATTGTTCTGGCCAATGGCGAGACCCTGCACAGCCACAGCGTTGAGGCGGGTGATATCTGGCGGTCCTGCACCGCGAAGAAAGCACCGATTGAGAACTGGATCGAACTGGCGATGGATCGTCAGCGTCTGACCGGCTCTGAAGCGATCTTCTGGCTGGACGCAAACCGCGCCCATGACGCGCAGCTGATTGCCTATGTCACACCGGCGCTTGAGGCGGCGGGCGTGGCTGATAAATTCCAGATCATGGCCCCACGTGAAGCGACGGCGCAGACCCTGAAAACCATCACCTCTGGCAAAGACAGCATCGCCATTACCGGTAACGTGCTGCGCGACTATCTGACCGACCTGTTCCCAATTCTGGAACTGGGCACCTCGGCCAAAATGCTGTCGATTGTGAAGCTGATGAACGGCGGCGGTCTGTTTGAAACCGGTGCCGGTGGTTCTGCGCCGAAACACGTTCAGCAGCTGATGGAAGAAAACCACCTGCGGTGGGACTCCATGGGTGAATTCTGTGCACTGGGTGAAAGCCTGAACTTCCTTGCGGATAGCCAAGGCAATGCGAAAGCGGGCATTCTGGGCCGCGCTGCCGAGGAAGCGACGCAGGGCATCCTGGACAACAACAAGTCGCCATCCCGTAAAGTTGGTGAGCCTGACAACCGCGACAGCCACTACTGGTTTGCGCGCTACTGGGCCGAGGCGCTGGCGCGCCAGACCGAGGATGCGGAGCTGGCAACCCACTTCGAACCCATCGCCGAGGCGCTGGCGGCCAATGAAGCCAAGATCGTGGCCGAGCTGGTGGCGGTGCAAGGCAAGCCGGTTGATCTGGGCGGGTACTTCAAAACCGATCCAGCCAAGACCGCAGCCGTGATGCGCCCATCCGCGACCTTGAACGAGATCATCGGCTAAGCCGGTTTCAACATGAACAATGCAGGGCGCTCCATGTGCGAACATGGGGCGCTTTTTTGTTGGAAGGCGCCCTCCGTAAGACTGGGTATGCGACCTTTCGCGTCTTGATTGGTATCGCGAAATGCATGTATTGGTAAAAAAGTTATACCAATTTCACGTGGTGCGCAGATGCAAAATGCTGATCTGATTAAGGCGTTTCGGGAACATGTCGGTAAGAAACATGTTCTGACCGGGGCGCGGGCAACGGAACGGTTCCGGCGCGGGTTTCGCTCTGGGGAGGGTGAGGCGCTGTGTGTGGTGCAGCCCGGGACGTTACTGGAGTTGTGGCGCGTGCTGGAGGCCTGCGTGGCGGCAGATAAGATCGTGATCTTACAGGCGGCCAATACCGGGCTGACCGAAGGGTCCACACCAAAAGGGTCTTATGGCCGCGACGTGGTGCTGATCAACACCCGCCGCATGGACAAGTTGGCACTGCTGCATGGCGGCGCGCAGGTCTTGTCCTTTCCCGGCTCGACCCTTTTTGCGTTGGAGAAGCTGCTGGCCCCCTTGGGGCGCGAACCGCATTCGGTCATTGGGTCGTCCTGCATCGGCGCGTCAATAGTTGGTGGGGTCTGTAATAACTCTGGCGGATCGCTGGTCGAGCGGGGCCCGAGTTACACCGAACTGTCGATGTATGCGCAGATTGATGCGGATGGGCAGCTGCACCTGGTGAACCATCTAGGGATCGATCTGGGGGACACACCCGAAGAGATGCTGACGCGGCTTGAAAGCGGCGACTACGACAGCACGCCGGATATGGGCAACCGCAAGGCCTCATCGACGGATTACGCCAGCGAGGTGCGGCAGGTGGATGCCGAGACTCCCGCCCGCTTTAATGCCGATAAACGGCGGCTGTACGAAAGCGCGGGCTGTGCCGGGAAGCTCGCGGTCTTTGCCGTGCGGCTGGATACCTATGAAAAGCCGCCCGCCCAGAAGACATTCTATATCGGCACCAATGCGGTCGATGACCTGACCGAATTGCGCCGTCATATCCTTAGCGCATTTGAGACGCTACCCGTGTCCGCTGAATATATGGAACGCGAGGTATTTGATATCTCGGAACGCTACGGCAAAGACACGGTGATGATGATCGACTGGCTGGGGACGGACCGGCTGCCGACCTTCTTTGCCTTGAAAGGCGCGATGGATGCGCGGCTGCGGAAGGTCGGTTTGGGGACGCTGACCGATCGCTGCATGCAGCTTTTGGCGCGGATCACACCACGGGTTTTGCCCAAGCGCATGATGCAGTCCCGGGATCGCTACCAGCACCACCTGATCCTGAAAATGCGGGACGGGGGTATTGCTGAGGCTGAAAGCTACCTCTCTGATCTCTTTGCCGATCGCGACGGCGACTTTTTTGCCTGTGATGATCGCGAGGCGAAACTGGCGGGCCTGCATCGCTTCGCAGCGGCCGGGGCGGCGGTGCGCTATATGGCCATTCATGCCTCTGAGGTCGAAGACATCCTTGCGCTGGATGTGGCGCTGCGCCGGAATGATCGAGACTGGTCCGAGGAACTGCCGCCCGAGATTGCCGACAAGATTTCACACCGGCTTTATTACGGTCATTTCATGTGCCATGTGCTGCATCAGGACTACATTGTGAAAAAAGGCGTCGATCCCAAGGCTTTGAAGGCTGAGATGTTAAAGCTGCTGGATCAACGCGGGGCGGAGTATCCGGCGGAACATAATGTCGGGCATCTTTATGCGGCCAAACCGGACCTTGCTGCGCATTATAAGTGCTGCGATCCGACCAATAGTTTGAATCCGGGCATCGGCAAGATGAGCCGGGACAAACACTATGGAGAAGTGGCTTAAAGCTGCGAGGTTTTCAGCAGGTCTTTTTCCTGGATCGCATCGTTGAGCAGGCTTTGATACGCCTGACGCTCACGCTGCATCCCTTGCGCCCGCGCGGTCTTGTTCACAAGACGCGAGGACATATGAAGGATTTCAGAATAGCTGTCTGCCCGGGCTTCTGCGCGGGAGACAGCATTCTGAAGACTCGACAACGTTCCGGCCCGCGTGAGAGAGATGAGAGAGACGGGTTCCCCGGAACAGATCTGCACTGTGACCCCTGCCATACGGGTCGCCGCTAGGTCGCGGATCTTCTTATTAAGGGCTTTCTCCAGTTCAAACTGAGAGAAGCTGCGGCGGCTGCTGGTGGCGCAAGCGAACACACCGTTGCCGCGATAGGTGATCAGGTCGCTTTCCGCCGAATAGGTCTGTCCAAGCAACTGCGCAATGTCCGACAGTAGTGTCCGGAATGCCGAGCGCGACAGATTGCGGAACACCTTTTCGACGTTCAGGATTTTTAGGGCAAACACGCTGGTCGTCAGCATTTTCATGCGCGACAGCTGCAGCAGGTAATTTTCAAACGAAACATAGCCCACGATGCGTTCAACGCCGAGGATTTCGACGGGTTCAGACAGGCTGTGTTCGTAGCTGCGTGCGAGGTCATCCTTCAAAGCTAGCAATTCGGCTTTGCGGCGCGCTGTGCGTTCGCGGGCCTCGACGATCTGTTCGGCCACATTCAGACGGCTGAACAGTTCCAGAAATTCAAAGGGTTTGGAAATGTAATCCGTGGCGCCTGCTTTGAAGGCGCGGTCGACGAACTTTTTCTGCTGCATCGCGGTCAGCATCAGAATTGGGGTCTGGCTGTATTCCGACATGCCGCGCAGCGCTGAACAAAGTTCGATACCGTCCATCTCGGGCATTTGGATATCCAGCAAGAAGCAATCAAAAGGCTGGCGCGCTGTCTTTATAATATCCAAAGCATCCTTGCCGGTTTCAGCCGTCCAAACCTTGTGGTCTGTCTCTGCGGAGATCGCGGTAGACAGCAGGTCACGGATGTCTTGATCGTCATCAACGGCCAAAATACGCATGTCTGGCTTCCTCTCCGGCTGCAACCGAAACGAGTGTTCAAATACTGTGCTTCTGCACCAAGGCGGCCCTCGCAAGGCATAGGGCGTCAAAAAAGTTAAATATTCAGGGAGTTTGGCAGGAAAGGGGCGAATTAAGGTCAAAAAGGGGCCAATAACCTATGGGTAGAGCAACAGTTTGGTTTCAATTCTGAAACAAAACCTAGAATTGAGTTGAAAATTGACAAAATCACCTAAAGGATTAATCCTGCTTTAACCTCAATTCGATACTCTAGTTCTTGTGAGGCAGAAAAAACAATAGTTCGAAAGAAACTAGACATGAGCATAGCTGCGTATAAGCGGACAATCTCCGAAACGGAGTCACCGCGGCAGATTGAGAGGCGCGTCCTGTCAACCGTGACCGCGGAACTGGAGTCAAAATCACTGGCGTTTGATCAGGCCGAAGAGTCTTTGGACAAGCTGACTTTGTTGGCAGATGGTCTCAGAGAGACCCTCTGGTACAATCAGCGTGTTTGGATGGCATTGCGCAATGACCTTGCTGATCCGGGCAACGCTTTGGCACCAGATTTAAAAGCAGGGTTGATTTCTCTGGCACTTTGGGTGGATTCTCATACTCAGGGTGTGCTGAAAGGCGAACAGAAAGTGCGCCCCCTTCTGGATATCAACCGCAGCATCCTGCGGGGCCTGGAAGGCAATCCGATGCACGTGATGGAGTAGAGCTTGGCGCTACGTCTGACTCTGAAACCAAACGAAAAAATCGTGGTGAATGGCTGCGTGATCCGCAATGCGGACCGGCGGCAGCTGCTCACCATTGAAAATCATGCCGACATTGTGCGCGGCGTTGATTTGTTGGACGAATCCGAGGCGGGGACGCCAGTTAAGAACGTCTATTACTTTATTCAGTCCTGTTTGCTGCGCCCTGATATTCGCGATGAACTGGTGCCGGTCATTCAGAAAGACCTGGCGAAGCTGGTCCCGATCTTCCACGAAGAAATTGGCGGCCATATTTTTGAAGCCGCCAACCACGTGTCTGGCCGCGACTTCTATAAAGCCATGCGCGCTTTACGGCCGCTGATCAAATACGAAGCCCGCCTGCTGGAAATGCTCCAGAGCAAAGACGCCGAAACGACGGCGGCGGAGTAGGGGGCGACATGGTTCTCAGCATCACCGGACTGGGCAGTCAGCTTGCGCTGAACCTGATTGATGCGACGCGGGACCGTCAGATCGACACCCTGCGCAACGAAGCCGTGCATGAACGGACGGCAGATGCGTTTCGTGAACGCATCGCGTCGATCACCACGCCCGAAGAATTTGTGCAGGATTTCGAAGTCTATTCCTTTGTGATGCGCGCCTTTGATCTGGAGGATCAGATCTTTGGCAAGGCGATGATCCGAAAGGTTCTGGAAAGCGATCCAAGCGATGATGAATCGCTGGTAAATCGTCTGACCAATGCCAACCTGAGAGATCTGCATGATGCGCTTGGCTTTACCACAGAGGCCGGCCCGCAGACGCCAGATTTTTCCAATGTGGCCTGGCAAGAAAGCATCGTTGATAATTACTTCAACACCGTTTTTCGCAATGAGAACGCAGAACAGAACAACACGGTCGGCACGGTGTTGGAGCTGCGTGAAAAAGTCGGCGAGATCGACAAGTGGCTTGATGTCCTGAAGGACAAGGAAATGGGTGAATTCTTTCGGACGGCGCTTGGCCTGCCGAAAGAGATGGCCGCGCTGGAGCTTGAGCAGCAAGAGCGTATTTTTGAAGAACGCTTTGATATCGAGAAGCTGAAAGACCCCGAGGTTGTTCAGGGTCTGATCACCAAATACGTGGCGATTTCCGATGTGCTGAACCCGCCGCAGTTTACGACCAACAGTGTGGCGGTTTCCTTGCTAAGTTCTTCTTTTGGTGGGCAATTTGTGCCGATCACCATCGATATCCCGCCGATCAACTTCCAAAGTTCAGCGATCTACCGCTGATCATTCGATCATATCGTCGTCATCGTTTTCAGGCAGTTCAATATCGCCGGATGCCGCAAGACGCAGCGCGACCTCTACCATCTCAGATTGCGCGGCTTTCACATCGCGGGATTTGACAGCGCCCATGGCTTTCATCTCATCCACCAGCATGTCACGCGACCGAGCCGGTAGCGATTTTAGGAAATGTTCACGCACTTCTTTTTCGGCACCGCGCAGGGCCAGCGGGAGGTTGTTGCCAGAGACTTCGCGCATGACTTTCGCCAGCGCGCTGGCGTGCAGTTGAACGAGGTCATCAAAGACAAACATCTTCTGTTTTATGGCCCGTAGCTTATCGGGCATCTTTTCTTCCAGACCGCGAGAGAGCGTGCCAAACAGTTTGGAATCCAGCTTGTTAAAGACTTTCACCAACTGTTTCTCTGCCTCTGCCTCGGCGTTCTGACCGGCTTTGGCCAAAACCTCATGGCGCAGGCTTTCTTCGATGGCACGGATCGCCTCTGTCGGCAGGGCTTCCATATTGACCATGCGTTCCACCAAGTCGATGGAGCGTTCTTCGCCGAGCAGTGGCAGGACCTTGGCAACCGCGTCGGGCGTGATGCGTGACAGGATGACGGCGACCGTCTGGTTGTGTTCCTTGCGCAGGTGATCGGCCAGCATCTTTTCATCGAGCAGCGAAAGGTCTTTCCAAAGATCGCCGGTGTTGGAACCTTCGATCTCTTTTAAGATCTCGTCAACGCGGTCCTCTGGCAAGAAGCCCTTAAGCAAGCCGCGTGCCGCTTCGACAGAGCCGGTGATCCCGCCGTAACTTGAAATCTTCTGCCCGAATTCGCGCATGACTTCTTCGACGATCTCGGCCTGAACCTCTCCCATTGCGGAAATGGCGCGGGTGATTTTGGAAATTTCGCCGCTGTCCAATTGCTGCATCAAGGCGCTGCCGCGTTCCTCGCCCAAGCACAAAAACAGGATCGCGGATTTCTCCGGCCCGGTCAGGCGCTTTGCACGTCTAAAGGAAGCGAATTGGTTCATGGTCTTGCCCCGATCGGAGGGGTTTCAAGGATAGTTGTTCAAGAATAACGTAATCTATTCTTGCGATGCAACAATAACCTTTAAAATTTAGTAAATCGTTTGCGCGCTGTGTCCGCTATCCGCCCCCGGCGTAGGGCAGATAGGACTCCATCAGCGACCCGGCCAGCATGTACCAGCCATCAATCAGCACAAAGAAGATCACTTTGAACGGCAAGGAGACGATGACAGGCGGCAACATCATCATACCTGCGCTCATCAAGATCGAAGCCACGATCAGGTCAATCGCGATAAAGGGCAGATACAGTAGAAAGCCAATGGTGAAGGCGCGGCGCAATTCCGAGATCATAAAGCTGGGCACAAGAACGCGCCAAGAGACATCTTCGGGGCCTTCGATTGATGCGGTTTCGTCTGCATCGCCCGCGATATCCCGGAACAGCGCCATATCTTTCTCGCGGGTGTTTGCGAACATAAACGCGCGGAAGGGGTCGGCGATGGCGGTGACAGCCTGTTCTTCGGTGATGGAGTTCTGGATCAGCGGACGCAGGCCAGATTCATAGGCATCGTTAAAAACCGGCTCCATCACGAAATAGGTCATAAACAGCGCCATGGCGTTCAGGACCATATTGGGCGGCGTCTGGTTTAGGCCAAGGGCAGACCGCAGCATGGAAAAGACGATCACAAAGCGGGTGAAGCTGGTCATCACAACCAATAGCCCCGGTGCCACGGAAAGCACGGTGATCAGGGCGAACATCTGGATCAGGCGGCCAGAGAGGCTTGCGCCTGCATCGCTTCCGGGTTCGGTGTCGCCAAAGGTCGATGACAGATCGCGCAGCAGGCTGCCAACATCGGCGTCTTGCGCCAATGCAGGGCCAGCCAGGATGGCGAGGCCGAGGCCGATCAGGGCGGATCGGCTTAGGAATGTCATCGAAACGGGCATGTCTGGGTCAGTTGCCGGGGATGAAATCTTTGACGATTTCCCGCAGCGCCACGCCGATGAAATCGCCGTTGACCTTCACCAGATCGCCGCGCGCGACCATGCGGTCGTTGATCATAATGTCAATCGGGTCGCCCACTTTGCGGTCCAATTCAATCACCGAGCCACGAGTCAGGTCCAAGAGGTCCGAGATGGACATCCGGCTACGGCCCAGCACCACGCGCACGTCCAGTTTGACGTTATAAAGCGCGTCGATGTTGCGGCCCTTGCCATCGGCGAGTGCCTTTTCCAAAGTTGCTGCGTCCATGCCGTCTTCGAGGGCGACGGAGGACACGGTGTCTTGTGGGTCTTTGGGGTCTTGATCCGGGGTAGGGGTCTCGTCTGACATGGCTTAGACCTTTTGGGTTTGGTGTTTCATTTGCTCAGAGGCATGGCGCAGCGCCTTCAGGATCTCATCGCAGACGCGATCAAGGCTGTAGGTCATCAGGCCGTTTTCCCAAGTCATCTTGGCCTCGCCGTTCCTGAGCGTCGTATCCGCCATCAGCTTTGGGGCGACGGGCTGATCGGGCGGGGTGATTTGTGCAATGTTTTGCGCCAAAAGCGCTTCGGTCTCGGGCGAAACGCGGATTTCAAGTTCCGCGTGCCGCGCACCTTTGCTGATCGCCTCTGCCAGACGAGTCTGAACCTGTTCTGCAGAGTGCAGCTTGATGAAATCCGGCACCACACGTTCGGCGATTTCAAGCACCATATCGATCAGGTCGCGCTCCAACTCGGCGCGGCGTTCGGTGTCTTGGGACACGAAGACGGCGAGTTGGTCCCGTAGGGCTTGGGTGGCGGCGACAGCTTGCGCCTGAATTTCGGCCTGCGCTTCGCGGCGGCCCTCTGCCAGACCTTCGGCGTGCCCCTGCGCTTCGCCCTGTTGGCGTGCCTCGGACATCAACTTGCCGAGTTCCTCTTCGGTGAAGGAGTAAAGCGGCGCGTCCGATGCATTGGCGGCGCCTTTGGCGTGGCGGTCGTTTTCGGCATCAAAATCGCGCAGGGTTAGGGCCATCATGCTTCGGCCTCTGTTCTGAGCCAGGTCCGCAGCACGCGCAGCACGTCTTCTGGTTTTTCTTCCGCCATGCTCTGGATCGCTTCGACACGCGCCTTAATCAGGTTGCCGCGCACGCCCAGCGTTTCGATGTATTCATGCGGGCCGTCGTCGTCATCCAGATCAAAGATGCTGGTCATGCCCGGCGCGTGGGTGTCCAGATCAAGCGGTTTCAAAGGATCGCGATTCTGTTTTGGCTTTTGTGTGTCTGATGTGTTTTTGGGCAGAGCGTGCGCATTGGCCTCTGTTTGAGGGCGTGCAGGGTCGCCATTTGGTGGCAGGAGCTCTGAGCTTGCATTGGCGGCGGGCACGGGTTCCCCATCTGGGCCGGTCAGAGCGGCGGCTTTTTCAGCAGCGGGGAGTGCAGGTTTTGGCTTTTCAAGTAGGGTGCGCAGGGCAGGGCGCACGCCAAGGATCATCACTAAAGCAACCACGACCAAGCCCAGTAGGCCTTGCAGGATCGACACGATGTTCTGTGTGATCTGATCGCCGATGGACATGCTGATCGGGTCGCCGACTTCCATCGAATAGTCCATAAACCGCAGGCTATCGACCGAAACATCATCGCCACGCGCGCTGTCAAACCCGACGGCAGTTTTCACCAGTTCGGTCAGGCGCTCAATCTCGGCCACCTCGCGTTCTTGATAGATGACTTCGCTGTCCTGAACGTTGTAGATGCCGTTGACCAGCACCGCGACAGAGATGCGTTTGACTTCGCCGGCTTCGCGGATGACTTCGCGGCGGGTGTTGCCGATTTCATATTCGACGGTCTCGCCTGTGCGCGATTGGCTGGTGCTGTTGGCCCCACCTGCGCCGTCTTGCAGCGCGGCCGGGATGTTGTTTTCAACGCCCACACCGCCGCCCGCGTTTTCACTGCCAAGGCGTTCTTCGGTGTCGCTTTTGGTTGACCGCACAACCTGCTGATCGGGGTTAAAGCTGTGTTCCACCACAACTTCGCGGCTGTTGGTCAATTCGACGTTTACACGCACGCGGGCGTTGCCGGCGCCAACGCGGGCGGTCAGCATGTTTTGAACTTCTTGCGCCAAGCGCTCCTCGATCGAGGATTTGGTGCTTTGCAGTGTGACCTGACCATCACCTTCCGACGCCTCGGCAAGGATAACTTCGCCGCTGGCCGACAGGACCGTCACGCGGCCCAATTCAAGTTCCGCAACGGATGAGGCAACAAGGTTGCGGATGGCCGAGGCTTGCTTGCGGCTGACCGCACGGCCCGGCACCGCGCGCACAATGACCGACGCGCGTGGGTTGGGCCGTTCACGGGAAAAGGCTTCGCGTTCGGGCAGAACAAGATGCACACGTGCGCTTTGCACGCCTTCCAGCGTTTGGATAGATCGCGCCAATTCGCCTTCCATCGCGCGCAGGCGATTGACGCGCTGCATGAAGGTGTTCATCGCAAGGCCAGAGTTTTCGTCAAACAGCTCCCAGCCCGGGTCGCCTTCGATGGGTAGGCCGGTTTCTGCAAGCACCATACGGGCACGTGCCAAGTGGTTCGCAGGCACCATGACCGACTGGCCATCTTCAGACATCCGTGCATCAAACCCTGCGTTGGCCAGCGTGGCCTCAACCGAGGTGGCGGTGGCAGGCGACAGGTTTTTGTACAGCGTTGCGTAGTTCGGCGATGTCACGGCGGACAACCCCAGGATCAGCGCGGCGATCATCCCCACCGCAACCGCGCCAAGAATCATCAGGCGCTTTTGCCCCAGGTCCATCAGGTTTTTGATCAGATTCTGCACGTGACCTCCGAAGGAGTCGAATTAAGTGTTCTTCTTGTGGTTAAAAATATACTAATCTATATTTGGAGTCCAAGTAAATATCCATGTCTATACTTGCTTTTCCTAAGAATAAATTGGATTATAGTTCTTGAGGGATTAAGAGAAATCTATGGCCGAAGACGCAGAAAACACTGGCGATTCCCCGGATGGCGGGGCCGACGCGCCCAAGCGCAAGTCCAGCAAATTGCTTTTGCTGGCGGCGGTTGTGTTGTCTCTGGCGTCTTTGGGCGGCGGCTTTTTCTTAGCGCAAATGGCGTTTCAGCAGGACGCAAAACAGTACGAACCGGACTACGTCGAAGAAACCGAAGCGCCGCCGGAAGACGGCGAAGACTATGCCAAGGCCGGTGGCGGCAAAGGGTCGGATGACCCCTATGCGGAAGGCGATGAGAAAGCCAAAGACGGTGAGGAAGAAGTTGTCGATGTTGATGAAGGCATGCTCGAATTTGGTGAGATCCTGACCAATATCACGAGCGTCAATGCGCAGGGCCAGCCGCGCAATGCCTTCCTGAAGCTGACGGTGGTCTTGGTCTATCGCCCGGATGACGGCGCGCGTGCGCTGATGGAAAGCCGACAGCCGTTCATGCGCGACCTGTTCAATGGCTATGCTCGCAGCCTGACCGAGGCGGACGTGCGCGGCATGGCGGGCATTCTGAACGTAAAGTCGGAACTGTTAAAACGGGCGCGGGCGGCAGCGGGCAATGACCTGCCGCAAGAAATTCTGATCAGCGATCTGATCGTGCAGTAGGGGCGACGATGAGCCAGACCATGACACAGGACGAAATTGCGGCCCAGAGCGGCAATGTGATCGATGAGATCATCCGCATGTCGGATTTCTCGTTCGAGCGTCTGCCCATGCTCGACATCATCGGGGAACGTCTTGCGGATTCCATATCTATGGTGATCCCCGATTTGACGGGTGTACTGTGTGAGGCCTCCCTGAATTCACTGGATTATCTGCCGATGGCGCAGGCCAGTGAGTCGCTGCACCTGCCAGCATTACTGGGTGTGGTTGCAGCGCAGAACCTTGATGGGGAAATCCTGATCGCGATGGATGCCACCTTTGCGCTGACCGCGATGGAATTGATGCTGGGCGGGGACCCGAAGGGCGAGATCGAGCGGCATTCTGACACGTTCACCGGCATCGAAAAGGGATTTGGCGCGCGGCTTGGTAATACAATTGCACAAGAATTGCGGCGCTGCCTCGCCATGGTCGGAGATGTCGATCTTGAGTTGGACCGGATTGAGACCGACCCCGACTCTGCTTCTGTCACGCAGCCCGCCAACCTTTGTGTGCGCATGCGGATCGCGGTGGTTCTGGCTGGGCGCACCGGCAATGTGGATGTTGTCATCCCGTATGACGCGCTGGAACCCATTCGCCCCAAGCTGGGCAAGATCCACTTTGGTGAACCGTCTGAGGATGGCAACCCGTGGAAAGAACAGCTTGCTGGCCAGATCGAGCGTTCAAACGTGGAGCTTGAGGCGGTGCTGACCGAAGTCGCTGTGCCGATCCAGCAGGTTATGAATTGGAAGCCGGGCGAAACCATCAACCTTTGGATCGAAGACGATCACGAAGCCACGGTGGTCTGTGCTGAAACGGAAATGTTCAAAGCCCTGATGGGCAAACGCAACAATGGGAATACGGCGCTCCGTATCACCCGCCAGATCGAAGTCGAAGAGGAGACGGAAAATGGCCGCGACCCTTACTGATATATTCATCATCGCCCTGCTCTTTGGGGCCATCGGCTATGGCTGGTATGTCTCTCGGAAGGTGCAGGTTTTGATGGCTGCGCTGAAAGAGATGGAGCCGCTGGTGAAAGAGTTCTCGATGGCGGTTGATAAGACCGAAGACTCTGTGAATCAGTTAAAGCTGAACCTTGAAGAACCGCAGCAGCCCGAGGCGGCGATGGAAGATCTGTTCGAAGACGATGAACCGATGTTCGCAACACGTCGCCAGCCCGCTCAGAAAATCCCCGGCGCACGCGTGGTCCGGAACAAGCAAGACTTGGTGCGGCGCTTCTTTGAAACCTCTCGTTCTGAATCCCGAGCATAAGGCAGGCCTAATCCATGGCGAAGTTCCTCGTTGGCAAATTGTTGATCGGTGGTCTGGTGGCCACGGCCTTTGCGAAGGCCGCGGTGTCCTTCCCGGATTTGACATCGGGCGCGGACCTGCCACCGCCAACTGCGCCAATTGTGCTCGCCGCGGGTGAGGAAGCCGCGCCCGAGGAAACCGGCCCGGTCCCGGCCGAAGCGCCACCCCCTGTTGTCGTTGGACTGGGGGATGAGATTGGACTGTGTGAGACCCCAGAGGAGGTCTTGCGCAACCTCGCCAAGGAGCGCCGTCTGATGGACGAGCAACGCGCCGCCCTGGATTTGCGTGAAGCCGAAGTGGCGCTGGCAAAGGAAAAGCTGGGCATCGAAAAGGCCGCGCTGACCGAATTGAAAACCTCGATCGAGGACCTTCTGGCGCGGGTGGAAGCCCAGCAAACCGATGATCTGGAACGCCTAATTAGTTTCTATAAGAACATGAAGCCCGCAGAGGCCGCAGGTATCATGGATGAGATGGACATCGAGGTGACGATCATGGTGCTGGGCACGATGAACCCGCGCACCGCGGCACCGATCATGGCCAAAATGACCCCGGTGCGCGCGCGGGCGGTGTCCAAGATCATTCTAGAACGTAGCCAGCTGCCGGGCGATCAGGATTTGGTTGGCATCCGGTTGAACTGATGTGAAACGGGCGCGGGCCGCCCGTTTCCATTTGGCCCTACCTCACAGCTTTGCCGCGTCTTTCATGGCGTCTTCGCCTTTCTTCCAAAGGTTGCCCTGCCACAGTTCTTCCAGACCGGTTTCGCCTGACGCGCCTTTGGTGGTCAGGTAGTCGTAATAGCTGGTCGGTTTGTGGCCGGTCAGATTGTAGAAATCTGGGCTGCAGCGGGTGTAGAAACCGTTGGTGAGGTATTCAAAGAACTCCGCGCGGGTGGCACCGAAGTCATTTTCGAAATCGACCATGGACTGCGGGCGATAGGTGATTTCTTTGCCCATAGCTCGCCCCAGATCGGCAGCGATTTCGGCCATCGATTGCGGGGCAGGGCCGGTGATGTCGTAGAATTTATTGGCGTGGCGGTCGGGGCCTTCTGTCAGGACAACGGCGGCGGCTTCGGCGATGTCGCGGGTGGCCACGAAGGAGTTGCGCATGTCGCCAAGTGGGTTGGAGAACCAGCCTTCGGCGGCAATGGTGTCGCAATCGGTTTTCAGCAGGTGGTTCATAAAGAAGTTGTTGCGCAGGGCGGTGACGTTCAGCCCTTCGTCGATCAGTGCCTTTTCGCCCCACCAGTAGTGCTGCAGCATCAGCGGGATCGCTGCGCCGTCACGAGAGGCGTGTTGGTCGGCAATATAGGAGGCCGTGTTGGTGTCAGCTCCCATGCAGGAAACGCGCACGACGTGTTTGATCTGGTCTTTGCGCCGACCCAGCTCTTTGCTGAAATTCAGGTGGCCTTCGAGCATCGGGTCAAGTGATGCTGAATAGACGGCGGTCACGTCCTCAAGCGCAGCGTCCCAAGTGGAGGGGTCGGACAAGTCAAACTTGACCACTTCATCCGCGCCAAGCGCTTTTAGGCTGTCGGCTTTGGACTCGCTGAAGTAGCAGGCGCGGACCTTGATATCTGGGTTTTGCGCCAGCCGCGCGACAAGTTCTTTGCCAATACGGCCTGTGGCGGAGGTAATGAGGACGGTTTTTGTGGTCATTGGGCAGGCTTTCTGACAGGGCGATTTCAGAAGGCAGAGTGCCCTGTCTCCAAGCGGCGAAAGATGAGGAAAGCGTCAGATAAAGTGCCGTTTCCTTGCGTAAAAGGCGCGGGCTGCAAGCCCGGGCCACGCCCGACCCTCCCCCCGGGAGGGCGTATTGCGCGGTTTCGGCACAAAGGTCGGTTTCGAATTTTGCCACCAATTGAATCGACTGATCGTTTTGTGCGCCCACCCAGGGTCGGGCGTGGCCCTCTGTTATCTATTGCACTTATCAGGATGCGCGTTGGCAAATGCCGGGATCGCCTCAAGCGCCGCCCGCGCGCGGCGAATTTTTGGCATATCCGTCAAATCCACCCCCCAACGATCGGCGTTGTAAAGCTGTGGAACAAGGCAGATGTCAGCCAAAGTGACAGTGTCACCGTAGCTGTATGTGCCATCGCCGATCATCGCCTCATAGGCGCGCAGACCTTTGTCGATGAAATGCTGCATCCATTGCTCTTTGTCGATTTGCCCGCCGGATTCCGACACCGCATAGTCCAC
Source organism: Cognatishimia maritima (assembly GCF_900129685.1). Classification (GTDB taxonomy): domain Bacteria; phylum Pseudomonadota; class Alphaproteobacteria; order Rhodobacterales; family Rhodobacteraceae; genus Cognatishimia; species Cognatishimia maritima. The sequence continues at coordinate 84,855 of NZ_FQWM01000009.1, forward strand.
CACATGCAGGTTGCAGACCGGGTGAATTTCCATGGCAATCGCGTAAGACAGGGCGCGGACTTGGGCGCGCTCTATTGGCAGGTTGGGCAGCAGACCCAGCTTTAGGGTCTCATCCAGGTATTGGATGATCGCCAGCGACTGGGTCATCGTGTAGCCATCAATGTCTAGCGCCGGAACCAGGCCCTGCGGGTTGCGCGCAAGGTGGCTGTCTTTCAGGTGCTGACCTTCCAGCAGATTCACGACCTCTGTGTCGTAATCCAGTTCCGCAAGACCAAGGGCGATGCGCACGCGGTAGCTGGCTGACGAGCGCCAGTAATCATAAAGTTTCGCCATCAGAGAGCTCCTTCATTAGGTGGGCAAGTTGCGATTGCAGGTCGGCGATGTCGAGGGACAGTTTCTGCGCGACTTGGTCTTGGAATTTATTGGCCAAGGGTACTAATTCGCAAACCATCTGGCGACCGGCGTCCGTCAGTTCCAGATGCAGCAAGCGGCGGTCGGTGCCGTCAATTTCCTTGGTCAGCAAGCCACGCGATTCCAGCTGCACCACGGCACGGCTGACCTTGGCCTTATCCAAACGCACGCGCTGCTGAATGTCGCGCACCGTGCGGCTGTCGGAATAGGCGAGGTTCACCAGAATGCGCCATTCGGCCACGCTGATCCCAAAACGATCCCGGTACAGCGCAGCGAGATTGGCGCTAAGTTGCGCCGAAATCACCGAGAACTGGTAGGGCACATAATGTTCCAGATCAAAGCCCGGTAGGTCCTGTGTCATCGCTATCAACTCCGCGTTGGTACCTCCAAATTGCCCTCAAATTCGTTTCAGTTGCAACAAATTTCTTGACATCGTTTCATTTACAACGATCTTAGGGGGCAAGACAAAGCGTGCTGGCTTTTGTGCCATCCAGGGAGGATTGCGATGACTGAAACCGGATTGACCAGTTCCACAAACACTATGGGAACGACGCCGGGCTATATGCCGGGATTCGGCAATGATTTTGAAACCGAGGCCCTGCCCGGTGCGTTGCCGCAGGGCATGAACAGCCCGCAGAAATGCGCTTATGGTCTCTATGGAGAACAGCTTTCGGGCACCGCCTTCACCGCGCCGAGCCATCAGAACGAACGCACTTGGTGCTATCGTATTCGTCCCTCTGTGAAACACGTCGGACGATTTGAAAAGATCGACGTGCCCTATTGGAAGTCCGCCCCGCACGTGCTGGATGACGTGATTTCCCTGGGCCAATACCGCTGGGACCCGATCCCGCATTCAGGCGAAGTGCTGACTTGGGTCACCGGCATGCGCACGGTCACCACGGCAGGCGATGTCTATACACAGGCGGGCATGGCAACCCATGTCTATCTGGTCACCGAAAGCATGGTGGACGAGTATTTCTTTTCGGCTGATTCAGAATTGTTGGTGGTGCCACAAGAAGGCCGCCTGCGGTTCTGCACCGAACTGGGTGTGATCGACATTGAACCAAAAGAGATCGCCATTCTGCCACGCGGGCTGGTCTATCGTGTTGAACTGCCTGACGGCAAACCGGCGCGCGGCTTTGTCTGCGAAAACTACGGACAGAAACTGGAACTGCCGGGCCGTGGGCCAATTGGCGCAAACTGCATGGCGAACCGTCGTGACTTTAAGACTCCGGTCGCTGCCTTTGAAGATCGCGAGGTAAAATCTCGCGTGGTGATCAAATGGCAGGGTCAGTTCCACGAGACGTTCATTGGCCATTCGCCTCTGGATGTTGTGGCATGGCACGGCAACTACGCGCCGTGTAAATACGACCTACGGGATTACTGCCCAATTGGCGCAATCCTGTTTGATCACCCCGACCCGTCTATCTTTACCGTCCTGACCGCGCCATCCGGCGTGCCGGGCACAGCGAACATCGACTTCGTTCTATTCCGCGAACGTTGGATGACGATGGAAGACACGTTCCGTCCGCCTTGGTACCACAAGAACGTCATGTCCGAGTTGATGGGCAATATCTATGGCGAATATGATGCGAAGCCAGACGGCTTTGCGCCGGGCGGGATCAGCCTGCACAATATGATGCTGCCGCACGGGCCAGACAAAACCGCCTTCGACAAGGCAACGCACAGCAACCTTGGGCCAGAGAAGTTGGACAACACCATGTCCTTCATGTTCGAAACCCGTTTCCCGCAGCACCTGACGGAATTCGCCGCCAAAGAAGCCCCGCTGCAGGATGACTATATTGATTGCTGGGAGAGCCTCGAGAAACACTTCGATGGCACGCCTGAAGGCAACTGGAAACGATAAGGCCAAGATAATAAGGACCGACCATGACTTTGCTCAAAAGCTGGGTTGCGAGCGCGAACTCTGCAACCACCGATTTTCCTCTGAACAACTTGCCCTACGGGGTGTTTTCCACCGATGGCGGCGCAGCGCGGTGCGGCGTGGCCATTGGGGATCAAATCCTTGACCTCACGGCGCTCGAAGCGGCGGGCAAGCTGCCTCTTGACGGCGGTCCATTGCTGCAAAACGGCGCTTGGAACGATGTGATGGCGGCGGGCCCTGCGGTTTGGGCCGCCCTGCGCTCTGAATTACAAGCGGCATTGGCGGAAGGGGCCGCGGGCCAAGCGGATCTCGCCACGCATCTGGTGGCGCAAGAGGATGCCACCATGCACATGCCGTTTGTGGTGGCCGAATACACCGACTTCTATGCAGGCAAAAACCATGCCTTCAACGTGGGCACCATGTTCCGTGGCCCTGAAAACGCCCTGCCGCCGAACTGGCTCTCAATCCCAATCGGCTACAATGGCCGCGCCTCTTCTGTGGTGGTTTCTGGCACCGACGTCGTGCGCCCGAACGGCCAGTTGAAAGGACCAAACGACGAGTTGCCTCGTTTTGGCCCCTGCGCGCGTTTTGACATCGAACTGGAAATGGGCGCCATCGTCGGCCAACCCTCTGACGGCATGATTTCGGTGCAACAAGCGGACGACAATATCTTTGGTTACGTGCTGCTGAATGACTGGTCCGCGCGCGACATTCAGGCCTGGGAATACCAGCCGCTTGGTCCATTCCAAGCCAAAGCTACAGCGACCTCGATCAGCCCATGGATCGTAACCCGCGCCGCACTCGAGCCGTTCCGCACGTCGACGCCAGAGCGCGAACGCCCGCTACTGCCGTACCTGAAAGAGCCAGGCCCGATGCTCTATGACATTGATCTCGAAGTTGGCCTGACCCCGGAAGGTGGTTCTGAATCCATCATCGCGCGCACCAACTACAACGAGATGTATTATTCCGCCGCGCAGCAACTGTGCCATCACACAACATCGGGTTGTTCGATGCGGGTAGGTGACTTGCTTGGATCGGGCACGATCTCTGGCCCGGAAAAGGAAAACCGTGGTTCATTGCTGGAACTCAGCTGGGGTGGCAAAGAGCCCCTGACGCTGGACACCGGCGAATCCCGCAGCTTCATCGAAGACGGCGACACGCTGACCCTGCGCGGCGCAGCATCGGGGGATGGCTTCAAGGTCGGTTTCGGGGAAGTGACTGGTAAGATCCTACCCGCACCCGCGATCCCGGACTTCGCGAAATAGGCTGCAAACGATCAGGGCACCCCGACATTTGATCGGGGTGTTTTGCTGTGAAAAAATCAGCACGGTTGCGTAAAAACCTATCTTGCGCCCGCCGAAAGCTTGGTCTAAATGACCCCTCAGTGCCCCTATAGCTCAGCTGGTAGAGCAACTGATTTGTAATCAGTAGGTCCGCGGTTCGAGTCCGTGTGGGGGCACCACAAAATCCTAAAATCAAATACTTACGTCGACTTTGGCAATTTGACGTTGTGTAACTCAAAGTTATAGACAACCGTGAGTTCTGCTTGTTACTTTGATGAGCTAATCAGATGTACTTCTGTGCAAAAGTTTGATATATTGATTTATCTAACCTCCTGAAAAAATTAAATATTTTTAATTTTGATACCCGTTTTTGGGGTATTTTTGCATATATAGATTTAGAATTAGGCCAGCAAATCCCAGTCAAATTCTGAGTCTAGAAGGCACATTGATGCAACGAAGAATCCGTTTCTAGATTCCCAGCCAGCAAAGGCATTTGAGGTAACTCTGAGTGATCCAGAGATGCCATTAATTTTTACTACCTAATGAAACCCAAAATATGAAAACTAAGAGAGCTACAGCACCAAGAGAAACAATAAACAAAGGTCTCAAGGATACCTTCGAACTTAAGCAAAAGAGATCAAACCAAACTTCCAAAACAAGTATCCAAAGACAAAGGTTCTACTACGTTAATTGCCACCACAAGCCACCAATTAATGGATACATAATCTCCATAGAGAAAATCCTAGAATACGTATCAGCTTCTATTCCTAGGGTTTACAATCATATTCTCAACAAAACGGTATCGAGGCATAAGTTCAAAAGCCGAAGAAAGCTCCATCCATTTATGATGTCTTTTGTCGGCTTCTCAGGAACTAGAGAGTACGCTTCAAGCTTTGTTCAGCTACCTCATTCTCATACAATTCTGGCACTGCATTCTGATACCGAAGCTCGATTTCTAGACCTTGTTGATCCTCCAATTTGCGGGACAAATTTATCCCAGTTGGTGGACCCCTTTCAGGGGGCTACTCCAAAGCCGTAAGACTGGCAACCTTCGTGCTGTTCAACTTTTGCCTGGCCATACGAAGGTTGATAGCACAATGCGCTACCTTGGCGTCGAATTGGAAGATGCTCTGAGTATTGCAGAGCGCATCGACATTTAAACAATGTTGGCCAAGGGTGCTAGCCGTTCGCCAACTCAGAAAAGACCTAAAATAACGCAGTGCGAAAACGAATTGCGAGCCAAATAGCCGATGCTGCAAGATCAACTAATGTCCGGAAGCGGGAAATCGCAAGGCGCTCGAAAGACCTTAGTTTTGGATCAGCGCGTTTTCCCATTCTGTAAGAAACTTATCTCGCTTCAGAGCATCAAGAAATGTCATCAAAGTGGGTTCCAGCGCAATGGTTGCGCGTTCGGTGCCATTCTCTCTATCGTGAAGCGGTGGCAGCGTGCGAGTTACGTCCGTTGGCTCGAATTGATATGTGACAAGAAACTGAATGAACCGCTGGGCTGCCTCCGGTTCACCGGTTTCCTTGGAGACCAAGGCTGTCCGCATCATTGTAGTTGGAAAGTCAGAGGGCAGTATGATTTCGAAAACATCCTGGCTTTCTGCGCGCGCTTCGGCGTAGCTTCCCAGCACGTTATAGGCGACAGCGATCGTCCCATTGGTGAGATCATCAATCATATCGCCCGAACAACAGTAAAGTCGGGCATCAAGCCCGCCCATCACTTCCATTAGCCGCCAAAATGTCTCAGACGCCCGCGCGTCCTGTGTTGCGAAAAGATAGCCTAGCCCGGACTGGCGGACGTCATAGGTTCCGACGCGGCCACGAAACACCTCCGGTCGCGCGCGCAAGGCTTCGATCAACTCTTGCCGGGTTTGTGGGATTGGCTGCCCGTCGAAAGCTGCTCGATTGATGACTATCGCGGCTGGTTCTGAGGTAAATGCAAACAAGCTTCGCCGCCATTGCGCCCAAGCTGGGTGCGAAACGCCATCCAGCTCTAGGGCGTATCCGTCATTCGTAAGTCTAAACTGCAAGTCCATGGCGCTGGAGATAGCAATGTCGAAAGCGTCGGGTGTTCTCCGAAACCGTCGGTCGAGATCCGCCGTGCCGGTAACTAGATACTCGATGGCGATATCTGGGTTTCGCGAGACGAAAGCCTCGATCAGTGGAGCAAACAAATCCGTGTCCGTACTTGAGATGATACGCAGGGTCGCTGTCGCTTGTGCCTCTTTGAAGATTTGCTGATCTTCCCAATCCTGTGCCCATCCGGCATGACAGAGAAAGACCAGAGCTAAAACGATAAGGTTACGCACGCGCCGCCCTCCGGCTGGTTTTCTAGTTCGATCCCGCCGCCATGGGCCATTGCAACGTCCTGTGCGATGGTCAGCCCGAGGCCCGAGCCAATTGTGTCTTTCGCATTTGCCCCGCGCTGAAAACGGGTGGTCAAAGTTCCGATCTCGCTCGATGGGAACCCGGAGCCGTGATCGCAAACCGTAATCCGTGGCCTTGGGTTTGCGGAAACGGTGATCTCGATGGAGCTCTCTGCTGGCCCATACTTCATCGCATTATCGATAAGGTTGCGCACGGCGTTCTGGATCAGGACTGGATCGCCTGAATAGGGAGCGCGCGGAACCCCCAGCACCTTAAGTGAAAGGTCTTTCATTTCCGCAATCGGCGTCATTCGCTGAACCAGGTCTGTCACCAGATCGACGAGGTCGATCTCGTCCCGTTCAAGATGGTCTGCCCGGAAAGTGATCATCGCATGATCCAGCAATTGGCCCGCAGCGCGCGAGCTTTCGTCGATGGCTTTCACCATCGAGCGCATTGCCTCGCGGTTCTCTTCTTTGTCGACGCGCTGCAACGTCGCTTCTGCATACGACCGAACCGTCGCCAGCGGCGTTCGAACCCGATGGGCGGCTTCCGCAATGAAGTCTTCCGACTGGCTTAACGATTGATCGAGCCGCCCCATCAGCGAGTTCAGCGAGCTTACCAAGGGTACCATTTCCCTAGGCACGGGTTTTGCAAATGGGCTCAGGTCCTGCGGTCCCCTTCGCGTGACGGAGGTTGTCAGCTTGCCAAGTTGGCCAATGGTGGTTGACGTGGCCCAAAAGGACAGAGCCACCGCCAGTACAAAAAAGCCGATGCCCAAGAGCGCTGTATTGCGTGAAATTCGGTCAAGGGTTTCGGAAAGCGCATCTTTTGTCTGGGCAACAACGATTTGGAGTTCCGTTCTGCGATTGGCGCCGATCAAGGTGCGGCTTGCGCTGATTTTTCGAACACCCGAGCCGCGAATGTAGTCGCTCTGGAAGGTTTGACTGTCAGAGAATGTCAGGTCCTCATAGCCAGACAGGAAATTCCCGTCCTGTAAGATGGCATAAAATACGCGATCGTCAGCAGCGGTGCTGAGGATCGAAAAGGCTGAGTAGGGCAAGTCAAGCTCTACCACACCATCCCGGATCGTGGCAGCGTCGAGCATGGATTTAGCCGAAGCTTCAAGGATGCTGTCTTGACCTTGTTGCGCCACCTGTACGGCATAGTTGCGAACAGTAAAGAACAACAGCAAAGCGAGCACTGCAGCGCCGCCGATCAATGTTAGCATCAGCCGGTTCCTGAGCGATCCCGATGTTGCAACGCTATTCATCACGGTCCAACCGGTAGCCAAGGCCGCGCAAGGTGATGATCCTGAGGTTCGAGGCCGATAAGTGTTTGCGCAGGCGTGCAATGTACACTTCAATCGCGTTTTCCGAGACATCTTCATCGTAGGAAAATAATCGATCAGCTAACTTGGTCTTGGGAAAAATTTGACCGGGCGCGTTGAGGAACAGTTCAAGCAGACGCAACTCGCGATTGCGCATCGTAACGGCTTCGCCCCCAACGGTCAGGTGGCCTGCCACGGGGTCGAACACGACGCCACCAATCTCGACCGTCGTTTTGGAATTGCCTGATTTGCGACGTAGGACGGCGCGGCAACGGGCCTCCAATTCGGCATGATCGAAGGGTTTGGTGACATAGTCGTCGGCCCCCAGATCAAGTGATCCGATTCGATCTGACACCTGGCTTCGCGCCGTGAGCACGATCACTGGGGTGTCCAAGTCGCTGGCGCGATGCTGTTGCAGGAAGTCGCGCCCGTCGCCATCAGGCAGCATAATATCCAACAGGATCAGATCATACTCCCCGGTCTCAACGAAGGCTGCTGCATCCGATAATTTCTCTGCATGATCAATAACATGTCCGTCCAACCGCATCCGCGATATTATCGCGCTGGCAAGGTCTCGGTTGTCTTCGATTAGAAGGAATTTCATTCTACCCAGAAACGTTTTTGTCTTGGTGACAGGTTAGTGTCAGGTTGATGTGCATTATGCCTCCTTAACTGAGCCGCCTTGCGGACAGTTGTCAAATGGGAGGACAATATGACGAATTTCAAAATGGGCCGTCGCGCTCTGATCGCGGCTGTAGCCGCTTTTGGTTTTGCTGGACCGGTTGCCGCTGGTGGCCATCAGGTTGTTGACAGCATTCACTTTCTGATCCCCGGTGGTGCAGGTGGCGGTTGGGACGGAACCGCACGTGGTACAGGGGAAGCCCTGACAAAATCCGGTCTTGTTGGGTCCGCGTCCTACGAAAACATGTCTGGCGGCGGCGGCGGCAAAGCCATTGGTTACCTGATCGAAAACGCCGACAGCAATGAAGGCACGTTGATGGTCAATTCGACCCCAATCGTGATCCGCTCGCTGACCGGTGTATTCCCACAGAGCTTCCGTGATCTGACCTTGGTTGCAGGCACCATTGGTGACTATGCAGCAATGGTTGTTGGCAAAGACAGCCCGATTAACAACATGAGCGACCTGATTGCGGCCTATGACGCCGACCCTTCGGCGACCGCGATTGGCGGTGGCTCGGTTCCGGGCGGCATGGACCACTTGGTTGCTGCAATGGCGATGGAAGCGGCAGGCAAAGATGCGCTTGACGTGAAATACATCCCATACGACGCAGGCGGCAAAGCCATGGCAGCCCTGCTTTCGGGTGAAATCGCAGCGCTTTCCACCGGTCTGTCCGAAGCGATTGATCTGGCCAATGCAGGCGAAGTCAAAATCATTGGCATAACCGCAGACGCGCGTGTTCCAGCGGCAGCGGACGCAATGACTATGAAAGAGCAAGGCATCGACATGACCTTTGTAAACTGGCGTGGGTTCTTTGGCGCACCGGGTCTGTCGGCTGAGAAAACAGCAGCCTATCAGGAAGCAATTGCCAAGATGTACGACACCCCCGAGTGGGAAGAAGTCCGCGCACGCAACGGTTGGGTCAACATCCACAACCCAGGCGACGACTTCAAAGCCTTCCTGGAAGATCAGGAAAAAGTCATCGGCGATCTGATGAAGAAACTGGGCTTCCTTTAAGGAAATCCATTCTGGCAGAGCGTTTCACCGCTCTGCCATTTTTGACTAGGGGGGTAGGACATGGCGCTTGATCGCTGGATAGCATTGATATTGCTCGGAATCTGTCTTGTTTACGGGTACACCGCATGGTTCACGATGGACGCAAGCCTTGCGCCATTCATGAAGCGCAACCCGATCTGGCCAAGCACATTCCCCAAAGTTCTGTCGGTTCTCGCGATTGGCGCGTGTCTGGTGATACTGTCCGGCATTGAAAAATCCGAACCCAAAGAAGCCGAAATCGATTACCGCCGCTTGCACGAATACAAGTTGGGTCAGGCGATTGTGCTTCTGGCGCTGATGGTCGCTTACGCGCTCTGTCTGCGCCCGGTGGGTTTCATCATCTCGACCACCGCGTTTTTGTTTTTTGGCTCATTCGTTTTGGGTGAACGCAAATGGATCCTGATGATCTCGGTTGCTGTCATCGCGACGATGATTGTCTGGTATTTGGTGCAAGAGGTACTGGGCATCTACATGCGCCCGCTGCCCGGCATTTTCGGAGGTTGATATGTTAGAAGGACTTCTGATCGGTCTTCAGACCGCAATGTCGTTGCAAAACCTGCTGATGGTCATCGCAGGTTGCCTAATTGGAACATTCATCGGAATGCTGCCCGGACTGGGTCCGATGTCAATCATCGCCATTATGATCCCTATCGCCATATCCATGGGCGACCCATCCGCCGCTTTGATCTTACTCGCCGGTGTTTACTACGGTGCAATCTTCGGCGGCTCTACCTCGTCCATTCTGCTGAATGCGCCCGGCGTTGCCGGTACTGTCGCGTCAAGTTTTGATGGCTATCCGATGGCCAGACAAGGCAAGGCAGGCAAGGCGCTGACCATCGCCGCCGTCGCGAGCTTTGCCGGTGGCACCATCGGTGCTCTGTTGTTGATGATTTTCGCGCCGATGCTGTCGTCTGTGGCGCTGCTCTTTCATTCCGCTGAGTACTTTGCCCTAATGGTTGTTGGCCTGTCTGCCATTGCTGCCTTTGCAGGCACAGGTCAGGTTGCCAAAGCCATAGTGATGACCGTTCTTGGACTGATCATGGCCACCGTTGGCGAAGGTGCATTGTTCAACCTGCCACGCTTTACGGCTGGCATCATGGACCTGCAATCCGGCTTTGGTTTCATCACGCTGGCCATGGCAATGTTCGCCCTGCCCGAAGCGCTGTTTCTGGTTCTGAAACCCAAAGTGGCAGGAACTGCCGACGGCGAGATCAAGGACCTGCGCATCACGCGTTCCGAGGCGCGTTCCATCGCGCCGGTCATTGGTCGCCAGTCCATACAAGGCTTCTTTATCGGTGTTCTGCCCGGCGCGGGCGCAACCATCGCCAGCTTCTTGGGCTATGCAGTGGAACGCAACATTGCCCCGAAGGCCGAGCAAGAAGAGTTTGGCAAAGGTTCTATCAAGGGGCTCGCTGCCCCAGAAACAGCCAACAACGCTGCCTGCACTGGATCGTTTGTGCCGTTGCTGACACTCGGCATCCCCGGCTCTGGCACCACCGCCATCCTGCTGGGGGCACTGATTGCCCTCAACGTGTCACCCGGCCCACGCCTGATGATCGACGAGCCTCAGATTTTTTGGGCGGTGATCATGTCGATGTTCATTGGCAACCTTGTACTTTTGATCCTGAACTTGCCGCTGATCCCTTATATCGCAAAGGTGCTGTCAATCCCGCGCAACTTCCTGATCCCATTCATTTTGTTCTTTACCTTGATGGGCGCATATATCGGGCAGAATAACGCGACCGAGTTGCTCATTCTTGTTGGATTTGGCGTCTTCGCAACCGCGCTCAAATTCGCCGACTATCCGCTGGCACCGCTGCTGATCGGTTTCATTCTGGGCGGCATGCTGGAAAACAACTTCTCGCGCTCGATGCAGCTTTATGACGGCGTGTCCTTTATCTGGGAACGTCCGATGACGCTGGGATTGCTCGTCATCGCGGCCATCCTGATCCTGCTGCCAAGCTACCGCGCACGCCGCGCAAAAGCCCGAGCACAAGGCGTTGCCGACGGCGACTGAGCATCCTTGATGCGGTCGAGTTTAGAGTTGGAGTGCTACCAACTCATCCGCCGGGAATTCACTATCGGAAGTGAGCTCGTAGACTTCCAATCTCGTTGGTATGAAGTCTGAGTTTGTCTGCGACCCGATTGCTTGATCCTCACGGGGCGAAAGGGAGGTTTGGGAATACTCAAATCTTGCCCTTCTCAGTGGCCGCCTCGGTCAATTCTGCTGCGCTGCACATGCGAGGAAATGCTGCTTAAGCAACAAGTTGTTTTTCAACAGAATCGGCAGAAACCAATCATTCGCTGCGGGTGCAAAAAAGCAGTTGCCAAGTTTTCGGCAGCAGACGTTCGTTGCTATCCCAGCGCCAGAATGCCGAGCATTACCGAGTGGACCAAGCGTGTTTCAAATGATCAAGTGAAATCTGCGGCCGACAAGCGTACTTTGGATCACGATGGCCTTCCGCCAAATGTGGTCCGGCCAAAACCCGGTGGACAGACAGAACTAAGGAACTGTCCTAGGCCTTTATCGCCGGGACTGGGTCCTATCTCTAGTTCTCAAACGTTTTCGCGATTTTTTCCAGGTAATCTTCAATTGTCTTCCCGTGTTCGACATCGAAGTGCTCATTGGTGTCAAAACAACCGCTAATCCGGTCAATCCTGAAAGCACGGAAGGCGTTTCTAAGCTCGCACCATGCGGAACAGGTCCAAACTCGGCCCCAATAGTCCGTCTGGAGGGGACGGATGATCCGCTCAGATTTGTCGCCTGCCAACGAGACGTAGGTGATTCTGAGTTTCAGACGTTCTTGGACCGCTCGCCTAATGAGCGGCATGTGAACAAAGCCTGGTTTCGCTTGTTCGAATGCGTAAACACCGAAGCCCCAAGATTTGGGCGAGCGTCTGCGGATTGATGCATGTCCTTCGACCTTCCCCAAAAGAGTCATTGCGGCTTCTTGCAATTCCGGGTCTGCAGCCTCGCGCACGATGGCCATGCCAAGACTAAGGGCTTCCAACTCGGTCGAAGAAAGAGCCAGGGGAGGTAGAAAAACGGGCTCTCGTAGCAAGTAGCCGACGCCGCGCTCCCCCTCTATAGGAACCCCAGAGGCGGCGAGCGTGTCCATATCCCTGTAGATTGTTCGATCAGAGACTTCGAGAGATTCCGCAAGGTCGCGCGCAGTGTGGAGCCGTCCATCACGAACGATCTCCACGATTTCTGCAAGTCTTTCAGCGCGTCGCAACGCGTTCTAGCCTAGACTAACTTCAAGCCGGGAATGGCTCATCGCCACACTCGATCCATCAATCGCCTTGAGAAATTCCGCATTGCCGGACTCTGTCCCAATCCCCTTAGCGGCACCGAGAGCGGCTTCCATATCGGCCCATTCGATATGTTCTATCCAAGTCCCATCCTCCGTGCAGGACAGGCGGCGTCGAATGAAGCCGGGCTGTGTTTCGATCCAATTCGTCATCGCATTGGCGGCGATGACGAAGGCATCTGAATCTGCGCCCTCGACGAGTTTGAAGGTCACAGTTTCTACAATATGGTTTGCCATTTTTTGGTTTCCTAAACGGTGTCTCAGAGGGTTTTTTATAGGCACCCCAAACTGACAGGTTATGTCAGTTGTGTTGCGTCACACAGGCAATCAGTAAGAATTGTCGAGGAAAAAAATGAAACTCCTACACGTTGATGCCTCTGCGCGCGAAGATGGCTCCCACTCTCGCGCTTTGTCTGCCTTTTTTGTTTCTGAGCTAAGCCAGCGATGCTCCGAATTGTCTGTAGATCGGCTCGATCTCGTAAAACAGACGCCCCGCCACTTTGGCGCAATGGAGGCTGCTGCAGTTTCAATATCTGCGACCGAACACACGCCGGAGATGAGAGAAGCCATTGCCGATTCAGACGCTTTGGCTGAACGGGTATTGCGTTCTGATGTTATCGTCATTGGAACGCCAATCTATAATTTCGGCATGCCTTCAACGCTAAAGGCATTCTTCGACCACATCTCGCGGAACGGGCTGACCTTTGTTGCGGATGCCAATGGGATGAAGGGCCTGCTTGGCGACAAAAAGGTTGCGGTTCTTAGCGCCGCGGGAGGGGGGTATGGTGTCGGTGAACCGTTTTTTGGTTTGGACTCATTGACACCACATACTGCTGCAATCCTAGGGTTTCTGGGTGTGACGGAGATTGATTTTATCTCGGCCCGCCCGATGATGTTTGCGTCTGTTGAAGCCGCCGACGCGGCAATGAAGGCGGCAAAACTTGAGGCAGAGGCGCTCGCACGAAAGTGGACTTAGCTTTGTTATCGTCTGGCGGGTAAGGAACTCCTCGGAAATGGCGGATCCTTAGCGCTCATTGCTGGACATGCCATTCCCGAAACCATCAAGAGTCGCCGTTCGATGCGGGCGCAGTTGGCAGATATCGTCGGCGATGAAACGCTGTCCACAATCTTGTGGACCAGCGCGCGCGTCAATTGGCTCCAATAGGCAACTGCGGCGCAGGGCAATCGGTTGACGATTCCGGCCTGGGCGAAGCGACGGCACGGATTTTGGCCAATAAGGGCACGCGTGTATCCATTTGTGCCAGCATAGGATCAACTGCCGAGCGCCACGTTGAGGGGAACGTTGCAATGGGATGGAATGCGTCTGGCCTTCAGCGATCGTTTGCGAAGATCGCGAAAAAGAACCGACCGGTGAGCAGAAAAATGACCCATAATGATACGCAGCCCAAGACCAAACCATTGGAGACAACGGCACTAGGGTCTTGGCGAACAAATAGTATTGCGAGCCCGGCGACCATACACCCGATCGAATAGGCGATGTTCGCCGTAGCAGAGTATCCGAAGAGGGACAGGAAGCGCGCGCCAGTCAAGCCAATGATGAGATGCGCCATCGAGTTCATGATCAAGAATCCGGATACGAATTCCAAGAGGGAAGCCATGTCGAACTCACTTTCTTTTCTTGAGAATAATGTCTGTTGTCATTTGAACGTACCGGCAGCCCCAAGAATGGACTGCCGGCGCTTTTGGGGCACGCTACAGAGGCGCGTAGTCGGTGTAGCCTTCTGGTCCCGGAGTGTAGAAAGTATCCGGATTAGGAGCGGCGAGCTCTGCGCCGCTCTGATATCTGGAAACGAGGTCCGGATTGGCAATGAAGGGAACACCAAAGGCGACGGCCTCCGCTTGCCCGCTTTCGATAAGGGCAGATGCTGACTCCGGCGTTTGACCGCCGTTTTGGATCAGGACGCCTTTATAAGCTTCCCGGATCAGATGGCTAACGCTTGGGACGTCAGTCTTCATCGGGTGCTCTCCCTCACCCAGCGGTTCCAGCAGATGGAGGTACGCTAGGTTGCGGGAAGACAATTGGCTTGCGGCGTAGCTGAAAAGCGCGCCGGGGTTGCTATCTGCGATCCCAAAGACGCCATTTGTCGGCGAGAAACGGACGCCGACCCGGTCGCTTCCAATTTTCTCCGCAACGGCGTCGACAACCTCAAGCAGGAACCGTGTCCGATTTTCGATTGAGCCTCCATACGCGTCCGTCCGCTTGTTAGTCCCGTCGCGAAGAAATGCGTCGATAAGAAAGTTGTTGGCAGCGTGGATTTCGACGCCGTCAATGCCTGCGTCGACAGCCCGCTGTGCAGCATCGACGAAGTCAGATACGGTTTGCGAGATCTCTTCGGACGTCATTTCCTTTGGAACATCGAAGTCGGTCGGCACACCTTGGCTGTTGGGGATCTGTCCCTCTGCCGCCACGGCAGACGGTGCAAGCGGCGCCATTCCATCAATGTTCTCGCTCAGAACGCTCCGGCCCATGTGCCAAATCTGCATAAAAATGCGGCCGTTGTTCTTGTGAACGGCGTCGGCAACCAGCGACCATCCCGCTTGTTGTTTGTCGTTGTAGATTCCCGGTGCGCCGGGCCAGCCGTCACCGCGCGCGTTGATCGCTGTTGCTTCTGTGATGATCAAACCGGCGCTTGCGCGTTGCCCGTAGTATTCCGCGACCGTCGCTGTAGGGACACCGTCTGCACCACTGCGACCACGTGTCATTGGCGCCATGATGACCCGGTTCGGAAGTGTCATCTTGCCAACTTTAATTGGCTGAAAAAGATTCGAAGTCATTCTGAAAGCTCTCCTATCGTTGCTTCCAGCTTGATCTAGACATCTCAGTTTAATGTTATAATTATCGATATTGTAAAATTATCTTTGCAGGATGGTAATAATGAAAGCCGAAGGCTTAAAAGAGTTTTTGTCGGTCGCGCGGACAGGGGGGTTCTCCCGAGCTGCACGGTCGATAGGAGTATCGGTCGCGCATGTCAGCCGACAGGTTGCGCGTCTTGAAGGCGAATTGGGTGTCCGGTTGCTGGAGCGCAGCACGAGGACAGTGCATCTTACACAATCAGGTGAGATGCTGCGTGACAGGGTCGAGCCACTGCATCAGGAAATCGAAGAGGCCTTGGCGGAAGCAGCACATGGCACAAAGGCAATGTCTGGCAGGTTGCGCGTCGCGGCACTGGCTGGGTCGTTTGCCGACGCAGTCATAACGCCGACGATTCTCGATATTTCAAAAGAGTTTCCGGATCTTGAAATTCAGGTCGACTATGAAGCGCGCCAAGTGGACCTTGTGAGGGAAGGGTATGACGTCGCTCTCAGGAGCGGTCCTTTACGAGACAGTTCGCTTGTCGCGTTGCCGCTGGCGCGACGCCAGTTCGTAGCTGGTGCATCGCCGGAATATCTTGACCGACATGGTATCCCTCAGCACCCGTTAGAATTGACAAGTCACAGATGCATCGGTGTTCGCGGTAATGGCTGGACTTTTGAGGAAGGCGAAACGCCACTAAATGTTGTGATTTCTCCAAGTCTGCGGCTCAATGCTGGGCCCGCGATTGCCGAGGCATGTCGTCGCGGAATGGGAATTGCATATATGGCGAACAAAGGGTTCGGTGATCTGTTGTCGACAGGTGAGATTATTCCCATCCTAGCGCCTTTCTGGCGGCGTGAGATGTCGGTGTATGCTGTGCGCGCCAACCGCGACTTTGTTCCTAACCGTGTTCGCCTATTGCTCGACCGTCTATCGGTCGCAGCAGCCAACTTTGAAGAAGAGGAGAAGCTTTTTGTGGCCACTCTTAAAGCCAAGACATAAAAACTGACCCGGGTTTATCCTACAGGTCAGTGACCCATGAGCGATACGTCTCAGCGGTTTCGCCTCTTAGTAGGCCTGACATCGCGGTCACGGCCTGCGCAAGATGTTCACTTAGTGCGCGGACCCGCGCGTTGTTGCGAGTGTCCGCATGTCGCAACAGCCAAAGATCTTGGCGCGGAACGAACTCGGGATCGGTGATGCGGAGCAAGCCCGGGTCCGGGTCGCACAACACGCAAGGCAGTAAGGCCAGTCCTGTCCCGGCGCGGCATGCGACTTGTTGCGTTCGCATGTCGCTTGATCTCAAGTTGGTTTTGAGTTTTGCGAATGGGGTGCTTTTCTTCCAACTTTCCCGCGATCCAGCGGGGCTAAAGCTGATCCAGCCGGCGTGTTGACCATTCGGATCGCGCTCGGTGCGCTCAAGATAAGATTTTGAAGCGTAGATTGCCCGGGCGGTTTGGGTAAGTCGTCGACCAACAAGATGTTCATCAGGGCTGTCGCCAAAGCGCAGGGCAAGGTCCGCGTCGCGTCGATCAAGATCTGACAACGATGCGCTGGTGATTAGGCGGAGATCCACCTTAGGGTGAGAAAGTCGGAAGTCCTCTAGGACTTCGAGGAAGGGAGGCACCGATAGAACGTCTCCCGCCGAAAGCGTGACCGTGCCTGCCAAGTCCCGGTTCATTCCAAAAGCGCGCCGATCAAGTGAAATCAACTGCTCTTCAATGGCGACAGCCGTGTCGAACACATCCTGACCCGTCTGTGTCATTTCCACGCGACCGGATATGCGCTTAAAAAGTTGCGTTCCGACACGAACGCCCAATGCATCGAGCCTACGGGCAACCGTCGAGTGGCTGACACCCAGTGAGTCAGCCGCTGCGCGCGTAGAACCACCTCGGATGAATAATAGAAAAAGCCTTAGATCGTCCCAATCGATTTGTCTCACTGGTGCACCACTATGTATCATTTAGGCAAATTGTGTCGCATTGGTGATCCTAATAACTTTCCATTGCTTGCGCAAGAAACCACGCGAACGGCTAGGCTTCGTGCTTAACCGACGGATCGCGAAATGCAGGCAGACCAAGGAACAGAAAATATGGAGCCGAAATCATGACCTTTGTCTTGTTCGACATTCTTCCCATCAAAAGCGGCAAGACCGTGGATGACGCAACCGCCTACTTTGACAAGGTGCGGCCAGCCATGGAGCGGAATGGCCTGCGTCGGGTCGATGTCCCTTTTGAAGTGCAGGGAATTCTCCGCGGAAACCAAGAGGCAAATCTTGTGAACATCTTCGAGACCGAAGATCCCGAGAGTGCGATGAAGAAAATGGGCGCTGACCCAGAATACCAGTCTCACATCGAAGAGAGGGACGCGATCTTCGATCTGGGAAACGCCTCAATCATCCTCACCACCCGCCGTCTCTAAGTGAGCCGGATCGTCGTAGATACTCAGAGTTCTGGACATTCGATATCTGCGGCACAGCCACCAGAAGGAACACCACAACATGAAATTCAAGCAGAATATTCTTTCGCTCGCCGGAGCGGCAGCTCTTGCAGCAACTCCCTTGGTCGTGTTCGGCCAGGATGCGAAGCTACCCTTGCCAAATGTCTCAGAGGAATTGGCGTTGTCGCCGCAGGCTGTCGACGTCCTGGATTCTTCCATGACTTATCTTGAGGCGGGAGACGGCGACCCGGTCCTTTTCATCCATGGAAACCCCACTTCAAGCTATCTGTGGCGCAACATTATCCCGCATGTCTCTGACACGCACCGCGCAATTGCCGTTGACCTAATTGGTATGGGAGGCTCTGGAAAGCCTACGATCACCTATTCGTTTGACGACCACGCAAAATACCTCGAGGCATTCATCGACGAAATGGACCTGAGCGGGATCACGCTGGTTGGACACGACTGGGGGGCTGCGCTTGCCTGGGACTTCGCAATGCGTCACCCCGGCAAAGTCAACCGCCTTGCCTTCATGGAGGGCGTCCTGCCACCGGCTATGCCGCAGCCAAGCTACGAGGCGATGGGCGAAGACATGGGAGGCATGTTCCGTGCACTGAGGGACCAAGAGCAAGGCTACAAAATGGTCATGGAAGACAACTTCTTTGTCGAGGGTATCCTACCCATGATGATTAACCGATCACTCGGCGCAGAGGCGCAAGAAGCTTATGGCGCCCCATACGAAACGGTCGAAAGCCGTTTGCCCACATGGATGTGGCCCCGCGAGGTACCGATCGGCGGAGAGCCTGCTCGAAACGTAGAATTGATGGAGGACATCCAGAAGTTCATGGCCGAGACTGAGATGCCGGTACTCTTGACTTACGCAGAGCCCGGCGTGCTTGTCCCACCGCAGGCGGTCCCGTTCTATAGCAATCTAATCGGCGACTTGGAGGCCGTCTATATCGGCCAGGGGCTTCACTTCATTCAGGAAGATCAGCCAGAAGCAATTGGCCGGGCGATCTCTGATTGGCTTCGCAGAAACTAAACTTCTTGCCGGGCGGGACTACTTCTCGCCCGGCAAAAGTGATTTTGAGAACGTGCATGTGTTTTGGTTCCGACCTGACGAGGTGCAGCGGTTATGAGATTTCTCCGCCAATTATGCATCGTCAGAGATGTGTGTGAACCTTGGTCAACGTTTGGAAGGCCGTCTGAATTTCGGAACTCAGAGATTTACCTGCGGAATGAATTCCAAGCCTGACTCAACCGCCCTTTGGCGCAAATCATACAGATCCAGCGTGCTTGCCCCCGCAACAATTTCTCTTCTCTTCTGAATCTCATCCCGGTGTCGCTTGGTCGCCTCCGCTAGAACCATTTCGCATTTCTGCTGCGCTACTACAACGATACCATCGCTGTCGGCAGCGACCAGATCGCCGGGAGAGATCAGCTGGCCGCCGCAAACCAGCGGTAGGTTCACATCCCCTAACGTCTGTTTGACCGTGCCCTGAGCCGAAATCGCGCGTGCCCAAACGGGAAACCCGATCTCTCTGAGGTCTGCGGTATCTCTGACTCCGGCGTCGATGACCAAACCTCGGACACCACGGTATTTCATTGCTTCGGCCAGCAATTCGCCGATGAACCCATCGGTGCATGGGCTTGTTGGCGCGACGACAAGGATGTCACCCTCTTGGCACTGTTCAATAGCAAAATGAATCATCCAGTTGTCTCCGGGCGCGACAGAACATGTCACTGCCGACCCGACAATTGCATCTTGAGGATGGATCGGGCGAATATCGCTTGAGAGCAGCCCTGTCCGGTTCTGGGCCTCGTGGATGGTTGCCACGCCCAGTTGGCCAAATGCGTCACGCAATTTTGGCCCTGTGCGTTGAATATCTGTTACGACCGTCGGCATTGTGTCACGCTCCAACCGGCTTGATCTCAGCGCTTTGAAGGGCGTGATACTCTGCTTTTGATCGCGCCTCGCGCAACGGCACGCCCTGATCGACCATCTCGCTGATTATCTGCTCGCGCTCTGCGATGCGCTCGGCCGCTTCTACGACCCTTTCGGCATGTGCCAGCGGAATAACGACAACGCCGGTGTCATCACCGTAGATCAGATCTCCGGGCTGGACGCGGACACCGGACAGTGACACCGGCACCTGAACCTGTTCCATCGCGACACGGTCCTTGCCGGTGATCATCGTAAACCCACGCGAATACACCGCCAGTCCGCTTGCTCCGATCCCTGAGATATCACGGCACACGCCATCGATGACAGTGCCTTCGATGCCCGCCTTGTGAGCGTACCGGCTCATAATGTCGCCCCAGACCGTACAATCCGTGCGCCCCTGATTGTCGATCACGACGACAGAACCCGGTGCAACGTCATCAATGAAATCGCCAACGGTCCCACCACTTGTCCCACGCGCGACATACCGCACGGTAAAGGCCGGCCCACAGATCAGCTGGCCGGGAAAAAGCGGATTGATGTCATAAACCCCACCTTCGAGGCCCAGTTTGTCCAACGCATCTGAGATCGTTGACGTGCCCAATGGCTTGATACGGTTTTCCAAGCTTGTCATGTCAATCGTCCTCTCTGGTTGAATGGGTATCGTCATTGGCATCGGTGGTGAGCATTTGCTCGTAGCTGTATTTTGCATCGACCTCCGCCAGATCCATCCCGCCCCTGAGATCGGCAACCATTTGTTGTTCTCGAGCTTCAAGTTCGCAGGACTTGCTGATGACCGCTGCAAGATGTTCCTTTGGAACGACAACGACCCCGCTCCTGTCCCCGACGATCACATCGTCTGGCCGGACTTGACGGCCGCCAAGCTGAACAAGTTTGTTGGTAGACAGTTCCATCACCCTGCGCCGTGCCGTGGCAACGACGCTGCCTCTTGCAAAAACGGGGAAGTCCAGCCCAACGTAATCGTCGATGTCGCGACAGGCGCCGTCGATAACGACGCCCTCCAGACCATTCAGTGAGGCGGCCGTGGCCAGAATTCCGCCAAAACTTGACACATCCGTCCGGCCTCCATTGTCGATCACCAAAACCGATCCCTTCTTTGCCCCGGAAATCGCGTTCACGCCCAGATGGCTGCTTGGAGGCGTTTCGCCCGCTGCGGTTAGCCCGACGGTGACGGCGCGCCCAACGACCCTTTTGCCGAACGGCCAGGCGGGGGTTATCCCGATTGTCGCGCCCTGAAGCCCGAGCGCCTCCAGGGCGTCCGAGATTGTCGGCGTCCCAATTTCTTGAAGTGGTGTCAAATCATCCATCGATTTCGGTCTCCTGCGTTTTGCGTAGGATGACCGCCAATGCGGTATCAAAAAATGGTTGATCCGATCTTGCAGTTATGCTTTCAGAGCATGAATGGATCTACGACAATTGCGATACTTTGCCTATGTCGCCGAGCATGGCTCGATCACGAAGGCGTCCGAATACCTCAACGTGGCGCAGCCGGCGGTCAGCCGCACCATCCGTGGGCTTGAAGAAGAGTTGGGCGTCGACCTTCTAGAGCGGAATGGACGAGGCGTTACCCTGACCGAGGCGGGAGAAGAGCTTATCCGCGCGTCGGATGCGGTGTTCGATTCCCTGAGACTTGCCAAGAGTCAGGTTATGTCTCGCGCCGGGCAGATCGAAGGACGTGTTGCGCTTGGTCTGCCGCCCTCCTTTGGTGTCCTAATTGCCCCAAATTTAATGCGTTACTGTTCGTCGGCCTACCCGGACATTGATCTGGAACTGAAGGAAAGCTATTCGGGATTTGTTCAAGATTGGCTATCAACCGGCAACGTTGATCTTGCTATTCTGAATGCCAAAACAATCAACCCTAGCCACATCCGCGCCAAACCCTTTGCTACCGACGAGATGTTTCTGATCGGATCCGCTGCGGTCTGGCCCAAACATTTGGCCACAAATGGCGCCGTATCCGCAGCCGAAGCCGCTAAGATCAATCTTATCCTGCCAACCGCAAAACACGGCTTGCGCTCGACTGTCGAGGATGCGTTCTTGGCGGCCGGAGCGCGGGTTACTTCGGCAATCGAGGTCGATTCTGTCCTGATGATCAAGGAGCTGGTGCATTCCGGTTTCGGGTTGACCATCTTGCCAAAGCCGTTGTTCCGCAGGGAATTGGAGGCCGGACAATTGATCGCCGCACCCATCAAAAACCCCGCGATGCGCCGCAAATTAGTGATTGCAACTTCCTTTGACCGCCCATTGTCAAAAGCAGCGCAAGCTGTCGAGGCCGCTGTTGTTCACGTCGCGCATGAAATCCTGCAGCAAGAACCCGCCAAATGGGGTTTTGAACTGGAAATCCCGGACTGACGGACGCATCTGCCAATACTATATACAATCCATACCCCTCGAGCATTTCTGCTAGGCGATAATTGCCTTGGAGTTATGCGACTGCGGCTCCTAGCTTACGATCTGAACGCCGAGTTTGGCGATGAAATCGTGAAGGTCAGGAGACGAAAATGGATGTAAATCAGTACATCGCAGGGCAGTGGCAAAAGCTGGACGGGCGCGAAGCCCTGCCATTGCTCAATCCAGCCAACGGGTTGGAAATCGCAAAGGTGCCCGTGGCAACAACTGCAGATCTGGATTTGGCGCTGAGCGCTGCTGCGGATGCCTTGCCGGGTTGGCGGCGGACAAGCCCGATTGAGCGCGGCAGCTATCTTCGGCGGGCCGCGAGCCTAATTCGCGAGCGCCAGGAAGAAATCGCGCAGCTTCTGACATTGGAGCAAGGCAAAATCATTGCTGATGCGCGCGCCGAAGTGCTCGCTGCCGCCGATCTTCTCGATTGGTTTGCCGAAGAAGCGCGGCGTTCTTACGGGCGCCTGATGCCGTCCCGCGCGCCGGGGTGGCGTCAATCGGTTATTCAGGAGCCGGTCGGAATTGTTGCGGCATTCTCGCCTTGGAATTTTCCGGCGACGGCGCCGATGCGGAAAATTGCCGGAAGCCTGGCCGCCGGGTGCACCTGTATCATCAAACCGTCCGAGGAAACGCCACTGACGGCACAAGCGCTGACGCAGGCGTTGCACGACTCCGGCCTGCCACGTGGGGTGCTGAATGTGGTGTATGGCGTGCCCAGCATGATCTCGACCTATCTTCTGGATTCCCCTGAGGTGCGGAAGCTTTCATTCACCGGGCCGACGTCGGTCGGAAAACACCTTGGCGAGCTTGCGGCAAAGCGTTCGATCCGCACCACGATGGAGCTTGGCGGGCACGCACCGGTGCTTGTCTTTGACGATGTGGATGTTGACGCAGTCGCAGAGCTTGCCGCACGCAACAAGTACCGAAATGCGGGTCAGGTCTGTGTGTCGCCAACCAGATTTTATGTGCAAGAAAGCGCCTTTGATCGGTTCACCGAAAAGTTCACCGAGACGGCGCGCGCACTGACGATTGGCGATGGCAGCAACGAAACGGTGCAGATGGGTCCGCTGGCGAATGACCGTAGGATAACGACCATGGAGCGGTTGATCACCCAAGCAACCGACAGTGGTGCAAAATTGGCGCTTGGTGGCGCGCGTATCAAGAACGCCGGGTTCTTTTGGCAGCCGAGTATCCTGACCGATGTCTCCGATGACGCGGCGGCCATGAATGAAGAACCGTTTGGGCCATTAGCCGTGATCAGCCCATTCGAGAACACTGATCAAGCGATCGAGAAGGCGAACCGATTGAGTTATGGGCTGGCAGCCTATGCCTTTACCAAAGACGCGGACAGAATTGTGCAGATTGGCGACGAAGTGGAAGCCGGCGCAATTGGCCTGAACACCTACGCGATCATTTCCGCCGAGACGCCGTTCGGCGGATTGAAAGACAGCGGGCATGGGTCCGAAGGCGGGATCGAGGGGCTTCAGAGCTACCTTGCCACCAAATTCGTGTCCCAATCACCAGCGCAGTTCTGAATCGGCAACACCTATTGGAGGCCCCATCAGCTGGGGAAAGGGAGAGGAAAATGTTGAAGCAAACAATCGCAGCGTGCCTGTTGGTAGCGTCTGGGACCCAGCTTTTTGCTGGTGAGTTAGAGACTTATGTCGAATTGGGGCGAGAGATCCCTCCGGGAAACATCGCCGTAGGTCCTGAAGGCCGGGTTTTTATCTCGGTGCACGAGTTCTATGGGCTCGATTTACGGATGGCCGAAGTTTTCGCCGACGGCTCTACGCGACCATATCCCGATGAGGATTGGGCTCGCGCGCCCAATGGCAAAGGATTGGGTCTGAACGGTGTGCTTGGGTTGCAGGTTGATCGATCTGGAATTCTTTGGATGCTGGACGGGCAACGCGAAGATCACGTCGGTCGCGTTGTCGGTTGGGATACAAAGTCTGAAACACTTCATGCGGTGTACAGCCTTGGTCAGCCTGCGACTCGTCCGACCTCTTTTCTCAACGATCTCGCCGTAGATAAAGACCATGGGGCCATCTATATCGCCGACACCGGAGATGGACAAAACTCGGCTATTGTGGTTCTCGACACAAAAACCGGACAGGCCCGCCGTGTTCTGGAGGGGTCCAGATTCACCTTGCCCGAAGACCTGCCCATGATGGTCGACGGTAAAGAACTCATCTTCGGCGGACAGCCTGCGCGAGTTGGCATCAACCCGATAACGGTCGATCCAACCAACACCTGGGTTTATTTTGGTCCAATGACCAGCGAGTCACTCTACCGCGTTCGGACACGTGACTTACTTGACCCCTCGCTTTCCGACTCTGACTTGGAGGCACGTGTCGAGCGCTACGGTGACAAGGCCATCTCGGATGGGATTTCCGTCGATGCCGCTGGAAATGTCTACATCACTGCGATCACGGACAACGCGATCGGTGTGACCAAGGCGGATGGCACATACGAGGTACTGCACCAATCTGACGAGCGCCTTTCGTGGCCGGATGGGTTTGCTGTGGGACATGATGGTTACGTCTATGCCACCGTAAACCAACTTCAGCGCTCTCCAGTCCTGAACAACGGCGTAGACAAATCCAGCGGAGCCTACAGTATCGTACGGTTTCAGTCACTCGAAGAGGCGATCAGCGGGCGCTAACGTTTGCGTCCCCGGACCGTCGCGGAATTTGGCGAGCCGAACGAACTGAACAACGTGGTCGTGCGGAAACTCGTACAACTGAATCAAATGACCCAATGCCTGTAGTGTGCATTGGGTCATTTCCATTGGCGAGTGGCCACATCAACCCCGCAAGCCATCTTTCATCTCGAACGTCTACAAATTTTCGGCGGCGAATACTGTGCTTTCAAGCCATCAAAGACGGCATCATAGCCGCCGTTTCTTTCGACTCTCTCGACGAAAATCTACAAGACATCTTTGATGTCCGTCATCGGGTCAACGTTACCGCAAAACAACCACTGCAAACTGCTCGGCGTCGTCTGTAAATATCCGGTGGATCGACCAGCCCGCTCCGATCACGAGTTCCCTCAGCCGATCTAAAGTGTACTTCCTAGAGACGCTGACCAGGATAGGCTCGTTTTTTTCGAACCAGATCGGGTGTCCCCCAACTGAGACCTCTTGGGCAATGATCGAAATGAGGCGCATCTCAATTTGGGCGTCCGTTTCGTTCCATTGCACCTCGTAGCGGAGGGTCGTTGGATCAAAATCTGCCTCGGCTTCGCGGTTCAGACGAACCAGGATGTTCGAAATGAATTCAGCCGTAACGCCCTTCGTGTCGTCATAGGCGGCCTTCAACGTTTCGACCTCTTTCAAAAGGTCGATCCCAAGGATAAAGGCGCCAGCATATGACAAGGTACGCGCGGTCTTGAGCAAATCTTTGGCGACAGCTGGATCGAGATTACCAAGGGTCGAACCGGGGAAAAACAACGTTTTTTGCAGCGTGGCAACAGAGTCCGGCAAGAGGATCGGTTTCAGAAAATCGCCTGCCACTGGCGCAATCAATAGACCTGGATAGTCCAACGCAAGCGCGTCAGCCGTCTCTTGCAAAAACCGCGCAGAAATGTCTGTCGGAACGTAGGCAGCAAGTCCTTCGCAAGCGTCCAAGAGGATCCGCGTCTTAACTGATGCACCCGCACCGAGTTCGACAAGCGCTCCGCCCTCTGGGACATGAGCGGCAAGATCGGAACTGTGTCTGCGAAGGATCTCTGTTTCTGTTCGGGTCAGGTAGTATTCTTCAAGCTCTGTAATTTCCTCAAAGAGTGAACTACCGCGGGCATCGTAGAGCCACTTTGGGTGCAACGTTTTCAGGGATTGCGACAGGCTTTCCAGCGCGTCCGCGACAAGCTCCAAGTTAGTTAGACCAGCGTTCAGCCCCGTTCCGGTATCAAATTCGCCGTCCATCACACCACGTCCTTCGCCAGACGTAGCCCAAGCATTTGCCAACGCTGGTGCGGGTAGAAAAATGTACGATATGTCGGGCGCATCTGTTCGCGCGGCGTTGCACAGGAACCGCCACGCAAAACCCTCTGATTGACCATGAATTTCCCGTTGTATTCGCCCAAGGCTCCCTCCGGCGCTCGAAATCCCGGATAGGGCGCGAAGTCGGATGACGTCCATTCCCAGACGTCGCCCCACACCCCTTGACCTGGGAGCGGGCGAAGTGCGCCGGTGTCCTTAGCCTCCCCCATCAAATTCCCTTCAATTGGGACATCTCGGAAGGCAATCTCGTGCTCTGCTTCTGTGGGCAGACGTGCACCGGCCCAACGCGCAAAGGCCTCGGCTTCGTAGTAACTGACATGAACAACTGGGGCGTTCAGCGCCACGGGCTGAGGACCTCGCAATGTGTAGGTCCACCATTCGTCATCCTGGCGCCACCAATAGAGCGGGTGCTGCCACCCCTCGCGCGTTGCAACGGCGTGTCCTTCCATCAGCCAATGGCGCGCATCACGGTACCCGCCATCCTCCATGAACGCGATCCAATCGGCGTTCGTGACCGGACGGTCCGCCATATCGAAGTCTTGCAGGTACAGCTTGTGACGAGGACCTTCGCAGTCGTAGGCGAAGCCATTGCCTGCGTGACCAATCTCGTCCATTCCGCCTGGGTGGCGGGTGTATGTCAGAGGAACTTCCTCGGTTACCTGAACGGGCTCGGGGTCTTTGTAGGTGGGCATCAAAGGGTTGAAGCTGAGACCATGAAGCAAGTCCGTGACCAGTAACTCTTGATGCTGCATCTCGTGGTGGCAACCCAGTTCCACCAACCTCGCGATTTCGTCGGCATCCTCCCGGTTGCGGCTCAACAGGGCGGCAAGGCTGTCTTCTACATGGGAGCGGTAGTCCCGAACAGCCTGCCCATCAGGGCGCGAGACCAGCCCGCGCTTGTCACGAGCGTGACGAGGGCCTGCCTGCACGTAGTAGGAATTGAAAAGAAACGCGAACCTGTCATCAAGTGAGGTGTAGCCCGGCTCGTGTGGCTTCAGAATGAACTCCTCGAAAAACCACGTGGTATGCGCCAGATGCCATTTCGCAGGTGACGCATCTTCCATGCTCTGCAGCATCATATCTTCGGGACACAGCGGCGCGACAAGAGCATCCGTTCGCGCGCGGGTCCTTTGAAAGAGATCAATCAAATTGTTCGGAGAAGCTGCGGTCAGTGTCTGGTTCATTTAGGGCTTTCCTCGATCGTGACCCTTTCGGCATCAAAAGCCACATAGCCCGCAATTACTGCTGCAAACGGAAAAGGGGATTCGTAGCTCCACGCGATGTCCTCGCCATCTGCAACGTTTACTGAGAACCAGCTGCAATCACCCTTCAAGGGGCAGTGGCTTTCACGAGCTGTGACTTCGAGCGCGCATGCGACGTCGCCTTTGGGGACGTAGATGACCGGCGCATACATGTGTCGTCCAATCTCTAAAAGACGCAGCGCATTGCTGGTGTCCGCAAGGGTCACCTCTCCACACCGTATCGAGATGTGTTTTGATACACTCTCAACACTCATGTAATGTCGCGGCTCAGATGGATTATGTATCGTATCTTCTGCAAGCGTGATATCTGGGTGAGACATGGCGTTTCCTCTGTGTCTTGAAGTTGGTTTTCCCAAGCGGCACGACTGATCCCTTCAAATGACTAGCGCAGTGAAAGCCTAGGCAATGAGCGTTTGGTCGGTCAGAACGGGCGGGTCTATTCATGTCCGTTCGCCGTTCGGAAGAATGGCAACGACCGAAAGCCCGGTACCCAGAATGGCGAAGGCTACCCCGGACCAAATCGTCGTCTGGTTGAAGTTGTAGAATGGCGGCAGCCCGGCAAGCGGCATCAAAACAGACATCAGAAACACCCAGAAGCCGATGGCTGTCGTGAATGCCAAGACCGCTTTTGCCGTGCGGCGCGTGCCCCGGCTTGCTGCTGACCAGATGAGTGGGACGACCACGCAAAAAACCGCCCAGTGGATCAATGTCCCGGCCGTCAATCCGACCTCCAAATCGAGGAGGGACTTTGCCATAAATGCGTAGATGCTTGGTGCGGCGAAGGTTGCACCCATCGTGGCAAGCGCGAGCGGGTCCATGACAAATTTCACGACCAGGACGGAAAGCGCTCCCGCAACAACGGCCCTGACAAACAAGGAAAAGAAATCAGGAAACGGAGGTGTCGAGGCGAGAGCTTTCACTAGATCATTCCTCGCTCAAGAAAACAGGCTTAAGCAGAAATCGTTTGACCCATTCCATGTCGTGGATACGGTCGCGATTGGGGATGTTGGCCGCATATTCCGGATCGTTGAGAAGCGCGCCGAACGTTTGCGGGTCAGGCGAGCGGAAAAGATAGACCCAGTCTCCCTCAACATCTCCGGCTTCAACACTGACGACATCGTAGATCTGCATCAAATCGACCCCGTATTTCTCGGCGATCGGGCGCACAAACTCGGCGTATTCGAGCGCTTCTTGTTTTGATGTCACCTGATGAATGTCGATAAACGTCAGCCAGTCAGCCTTTGTGGGATCCTGAGGGTCGGTGGCAAAGCTGGCCGTCACTGTGGCGACTGAGATTGCAGCCGCAACAGCCACCACCTTTATGATGAAATTCATTCCTCTTCCTTTCGAGTCTTTCAGGCAGAAATTCTACCGATGACTATCGGTTTGACAGGATCGGCTTTGTTGCGATACTGCCGAAATGGAACCATTGTGGATCGATTTCGATCCGCCATAGAGAGGTAAGGATTGCACTATGTCCGATGCAGTTCGTGATTTTGACTGGGACGGCCTAAGAACTTTCCTTGCCATATCGAGAAGCGGTAGTTTGCGTGGAGCGTCCGTTGAGCTCGGTGTCAATCACGCGACAGTGCGGCGAGCGCTGGAAAAACTCGAGCGCTCTCTTGGCACCCGTCTTTTTGACCGATCAGACGTCGGCCTGGCGCTGACCCAACCCGGTGAAGCGTTGCTTGATCACGCCTATGCGGTCGAAGACTCCGCAGGTGCCGTACTCCGGTCGGTAGCTGGACTTGACGCTGTGCCGAAAGGCACGGTCAAAGTGTCCATGCCGCCATCCTTCGCCGGCAGTTTCTTCACACCTATTCTTGCCAGCTTTGCCTCGAAATATCCTGACATCAATGTCGAGGTCGTAGGCACAAACAAGTTTTCCGACCTGACTCGAAACGAGGCTGATGTTGCGATCCGGGCGTCTTACAAAGTCGATGACGATGTCATTGGGCGGCGGCTTGTGCGCTATGTCGTGGGCGCATATGCGACACCGGAATATGTGGACCGCTTCAATCTCGCGACCGGAACCCCGGCGCGTGGCGCGGAATGGGTCGGTTGGGGCGGTTCGACCAGCTGGGTGAAAAGTACGCCTTTTCCCGGCTTGCCTGTACGCCACGCTCTGTTCGAGATTTTCATGCAGATCGAAGCCGCCGCAGCGGGCCTTGGGATTGTCTGGGTGCCCGCCTTTCTGGCCGATAGCGATCCACGATTGATCAGGGTCCCTAATACGGAGACCAAACCCGATAGGTCGATCTGGTTGTTGCTGCATGCAGACCTGAGGCAAATAGCCCGCGTCCGGGCCCTTGTAGATCACGTGGCGGATTATGTTTCCGCAAGACGTGCGCAGTTTACAAACTAAATTCTCTCTCTGCGAGTTGACATGACCTCTTTACTTGCGTTCCGTATTCGAACTCAAAGAGACAGTTTCATGGCCGAGGCGATCAAATTTGGAACACAAAACAAACCACCAAATGTCCAAACTGGATTGGGATGATCTTAGATTTTTTCTGGCGGTCTGCCGCAAGCAAACGGTCCGTGCAGCCGCAGATTCTCTAAAGGTTTCGGTCTCCACAGTTTCCAGACGCATCGAAAACCTGGAACGAGCTCTTGCGGCCAAGGTATTTGAACGAAAACCAAAGGGGCTTGAGCTCTCGCCGATTGGCGAGTCGCTTCGAATTCGCGCCGACCAGATCGAGAGCCAGGTGCTTGGAATCGAACGCGAAGTTCTCGGCAAAGATCTAGAACTTGAAGGAGAGATCAAGGTCAGTGTACCAGCGCCGATTTTGCAAGAACTGCTCATGGATGATGTGGTCGAGTTCGGGCGCCGCTACCCCAAGATATCGCTTTCGGTCGATACCTCTTATAGTTTTGCCAACTTGGAGCGACGGGAAGCAGATATCGTCGTGCGGTTCTCCGCGACACCCGGAGACACGCTTGTTGGTCGCCGTCTGCCTGACTTTGCGGATGCCATTTACGCCACACCGAGCTACATCGAGAGTCATACTTTTGAAGGAGATTTTCCGACTGCGAAATGGATCGGCTGGGGAGACGCCGAAGACAGGCCGGTCTGGGTGCGGGAAAGTCAATTTCCGCGCTGTGGCACAATTTGGTCGATTGTCGATCCCATTTTGCAGACCCGGGCGGCCGAAGCCGGGCTAGGTTTTGCTGTACTGCCCTGTATGCTTGGGGACCGCCGCCCAGGATTGCGCCGGGTGGTGCCCGAAGTGATCCAGAACAAAACCGGGTGGATATTAACCCACCCGGATCTGAGAACGACAGCGCGTGTCCGTGTCTTTGCGAATTTTCTCTATGAGGCAATCCGAGACAAGAAGGACCTTGTGACAGGCGCCAGTTATTCGGACCGAGCCTGACCAAAGAACAATGTCAGTTGAGAGAAGTCATGAATTGCGTTCCGTTCGTTCTCCAGTGCAACGTATTCTGGGTCGGCCCCCAGTTTTTGCATGCCGGCCGGGTCCTGAAGGCTCCAAAGATTTAGACGCATGGGCTGTTCCGGCCCAACTCCGGCGATTTTCTGGATTACCGGAAAGCTCGCGACCTGCTCAAATCCGTATTTTGCGGCGATTGATGCCACCTTCATTTCATACGCATCACGTGCCGCCGCCTCTTGGCCTTCATTCAAGACCACCAGATCGATAAGCACCGGTTTGTCGGCCACTTGCTGTCCGGTTTCGTCGGAAGAAGCCATGTAGAGTGTCAACGACTCCATGTCGTGGATCTCATCTCGGCGCGGAACACCTGCCGCATATCGTGGGTCATTGATGACCGCCTGCATGGCTGAAGGACTTGGCAATTCCCAGACATTGAGGCGCACGGCATCACTCATTGTCCCACTGAGATGAGCCGTCAGGTTATAGGAATGAATAACTGCCATTCCGTAGTCGCCGGCAATCGGAGCTATTTCGGCCTCGTATGCATTACGCTCTTTCAGATCGAACCCGTCATTCATTACGACAAAGTCGATTAGGTAGACCTTTTCGTCCTGTGCAGACGCGAACGTCCCTGCTGTGACGGTTGTCATGGCAGCTGCAGCCAGAATATGAACAATTTTCTTTAGCATGGTTTTCTCCATCGTGTTTCAAACTCGAAGGAGCCTCGCACTTCATTTTTGACAGTTCACCAATCAATTTCAGAACAAAGCGTTCCAAAAAAGACGACTCATATGGCGCCATTGTCGCGGGGCGAAAAGCTTTCCGGACAAGTTTTTTGGAGGGGCACTAAGAGCCACAGACTTGGTTTCCAAATAGGATTTGAGGCTCGCTCAGGAGAATGATCGAATTCGACTGGAGCGCTGTAATTTCAAGGACTTGCAATGATCAGAAAACAGTCAGGGGCTATTTACCCGCAGCAAGAGGGGTTCCCGTTCTTGGCGCGATCAGGCACGTGGTTTGACTTTTAAGGAGTCCGGAGCGGCCTTATTCATCAGCGTTCCCCACATACCGGCGCTCATTGAACGGGTTAGAACGCGCCGTCCCATCCAATCCATGATCTTGTTCATGATGCCGGGGATGACGATAGGTTGGTTGCGCGCCAGACCGTTAAGACCTGCACGCACTACCGGTCGGACCTTCATTAGTGGCATCGGCAACCTGTTGAAATCCACATCCGTACGATCTGTGACAGCGGGAGTTTTCGTAGGGCCGCTCAAAATGGACACGATATTGAGCGGAGTCGGCGTGGCTTGCGACAATGCCGGGGGTGAAACGCTTGGCACGAGCATGTTTGTGCCAAGGGAGAAGATAGGTTTCATGAGATGACCTGTTGGATTTGTTCTGACACACCGCCCTCGCGCGTCGACCCAGAGGGATCGACGGCAACGAGACAAGCTGTTGAAAGAGTGAGCCCGGTTAGATCAGACGCGTTTTATGCGCCCGCCCTTTCCGCCAAGTTCCTTGGCTAGGGTCGCCATTCCTCTGTTCATCATTCCCAACATCATTGTCGGGAACATGTGGCGCATCGCGATGCCCTTGAGGTTGAAGTACTGGTGCCAATACATCGTCGTCCCGCCTGTCCCATTCGGTGTCAAAGCCATGAGCGCGAGATGGTCCTTGATCGGCATCATGAAGTTCTTGACCTCGTAGGTGTAGGCGTTCGGTGCATCAATATAATGGATTGTTTCGAACAGCGTGCCCATGCCGTTGGTGTAGCACTGGCGTTTCGATCCTTCGCCCCAATCTCCACTGGCCTTGGATGTCGTATGATCCAGATCGCCACCTTTGAGGAGGGGAAACCATTTCGCCATTTCTTCCGGCTCCGAGATGCGCGGAAACAGCACCTCTTGGGAAACGGCGAAGTCAAAGGACCCCGCCATGCGCAGAGGGGCTTTTGTTATGCGTCGTACGTGCTGGGACTCAATGGTCTTTAGGTCGAGCGTTCCGATCGTTGCCATTCTGTTCATATCTTATCTCCTATTACCAACCGGTTGGTTATTTTCAGGGTAAAAAAATTACCCGACGAGGTAGCGTCTTGCGCGATCCGCGCCATCTAGAATGACCTGAGGGTTCTTTGTGAGTTTCGAGGTCACCAAAGTTGCATTCATGTTGTCCTGTAGATCAGATGCGAGTTGCGGGGCGGGCAGGTCGTGTTTCAACCGCCCATCCTTTGCAAGGTCTTCGACGATCAGCGCGTAGTAACGTTCGAACACGGCGAAAGCTTCGTTGACAGCTTCGCAAACACCATCGCTGCTCACAGCGAGTTCAACACCGATATTCACGAAAGGGCAGCCGCGCATCAAGCCATCTGCTTCAAACAACGACTTGTGGCTTTCGTAGATGCGCTGATAGATCGATTGCAGACGATCCAACGGATCAGAGAACATCTCAAAACTGTCCTTGAAAACCCACCCTTCGGTGCGCTCAACCGCACGCCCAACGGCTGCGATGGCAATCGCTTCCTTTGACCGGTAGTGCTGGTAGACTGTCGCCTTATTCATTCCAGCGGCGTCGCTGAGAGCATTCATGTTTGTCGCATGATAGCTCGAGGTCCAAAATAGCTCTATCGCTGCATCAAGTATTTGGGTTTTTGTATCTTGCGTGTTCATAGAACATACATAACCAACCGGTTAGTATGAGTCTAGCCGCTCTCTATTCACCGTTTTGTGATTACAGATCACCAACCTCACTACATCCAGAAAAGCTTACACTGGTTCAAATACTGCGAAACGGTGCCTTGTCCAGCGATCAGTGAGCCTGCGGCCCCTTAGACTTCGCACCATGAAGAATGAGCGCAAGCTCGGGTGCTCATGGGGCAATAATCAGGGTCAAAGAACGCCTTCCTCGCAAGATCCGATCTGTCGGACGCTTTCTGAGTTGGAAATAGCCCTTGTTGCTTTGTGAACCAGCCAGACGCGCCACCATCCGCATTTGCCCACGTTTCTTAACCGGTAGCAGGTGATGTGCTCCCCTGCTTTAACGCATGCATTGACGTATACGTTAAATCCCCATATGCAAGATTTAGGTTTATGAGGGAAAGCTATGGGCACCTATTTCGGCGCGATTGCGGATGATTTTACCGGGGCGACGGACCTCGCTGGGCTATTGGCGCGCAGTGGGGTGCATGTTTCTTTGCGCATCGGAACACCCGAGACGCCGCCGGTTGAGACGGCGGCGTTTGAGGTGATTGCCCTGAAATCCCGCACCGCGCCGGTCGCAGAGGCCGTGGCCGAAACGACTAAAGCACTGGGGTGGCTGCAGGCGGCTGGCGCGCAGCGGTTTTTCTGGAAGTATTGTTCGACCTTTGACAGCACCGCCGAGGGCAATATTGGCCCAGTCGCCGAGGCGCTGATGGCGCAGATCGGGACGGATCAGACGATCTATTGCCCGGCGTTTCCTGAAAACGGGCGGTCGATTTTTATGGGCAATCTTTTTGTCGGGCAACAGCCGCTGTCTGAAAGCCCGTTGAAAGATCATCCTTTGACCCCCATGCGAGACAGCAACCTTATGCGGCTGCTTGCGCCGCAGGTGACCGGGCGGGTCGATCTGGTGGATCGGCTGACCGTCGCTGTTGGAGCAGATGCCATTCGCGAGGCACTCGCCGGACTGCGCGGCGAAAGCCTGTCTCATGTCATTGTGGACGCGGTGGCCAACGAAGATCTGTTCACGATCGCCGAAGCCTGTGCCGGCATGCCGCTCTTGACCGGCGGGTCCGCCATCGCGATGCCACTGCCGCTGCTATACCTGCGTTCGGGCGTCTTGTCTGGCGACAACAAAAGCTATCAGGCCCCAGACACAGATCCGCGCGCGATTGTGTTGTCGGGCAGTTGTTCGGCCATGACCAACGCACAGGTGGCGCATTACAAAGCGCAGGGCAGGGCGGCTTATCAACTTGATCCGCTGATACTGGCGAAAGAGGGCCCGGGCGCCGCCATGTCTTGGCTGGCCGGGCAAGATCTGGCAAAGTCGCCTTTGATCTATGCAACGGCAAAGCCCGAGTCCGTGAAAGCCGCGCAGGACATTCTGGGCGTCGATCAGGCGGGTGAAATGATTGAACAGACCCTAGCGGCCTGTGCGATTGAGGCCCGAAATCTGGGTGCACGCCGCTTTATCGTTGCGGGGGGAGAGACGTCGGGTGCCGTCACCAAAGCCCTTGGCGCAGATCAATTGGACGTCGGCCCCGAAATCGCGCCCGGCGTGCCATGGTGTTTCTGCCACTCCGGCGGACATCAGATTGCGATTACCCTGAAATCCGGTAACTTCGGGCAGGAAGACTTTTTCACCGAAGCGCAGGCAAAGCTGACCGCATGAGCACCGAAAGCCACCTCAGAGAGCAAATTTGCCTGCTCGCCAAGTCGATGTTTGATCGCGGGCTGACCGGTGGCTCGACCGGCAACATTTCAGCCCGGACTGAAGACGGCGGGCTGTTGGTCTCTCCTACCGGGACCAGCTTTGGGCGGCTTGATCCGGGTCGGCTTAGCCGCTTTGACGCCAAGGGCGTTCTGGTAGATGGCGACAAGCCCACCAAGGAAATGCCGCTGCACGCAGCCTTTTATGACACGCGCAGCACGGCGGGTGCAGTGGTGCATTTGCACGCGTGCCATTCGGTGGCGCTGTCGATGATGCCGGATGTGGATGCCGACAATTTTTTACCGCCGCTTACGCCCTATGGGATTATGAAACTGGGCAAGGTAAAACTGCTGCCCTTCTTTCTGCCCGGTGACCCGGCGATGGGGGACGCGGTGCGCGGACTCGCTGGGAAACGCTCTGCCGTGATGCTCGCCAACCATGGGCCGGTGGTGGCGGGCAAAGATGTCGAAGCGGCCTGCAATGCCATCGAAGAACTTGAAGATACCGCGCGACTTGCGATGATGACACGGGGTCTACAGCCTCGCGGGCTGAGCGACACGGACGTTCAGCGCCTGATCACCAAGTTCGACGTGGAGTGGGATGATTGAAATTTTCGGCAAACCTTGGGTTTCTCTGGGCAGATCGTCCTTTGCCAGAGGCTATTCGGGCGGCGAAAGCAGCCGGGTTTGACGCCGTTGAATGTCATTGGCCCTATCAGGAGTCATTGCCGGACATCAAAGCCGCGTTGGACGAAACGCAATTGCCGCTCTTGGGGTTAAACACACGACGTGGCGATGCGACAAAGGGCGAAATGGGTCTAAGCGCGCTACCGGATCGTCAAGGTGAAGCGCGTGACGCCATTGACGAAGCCCTAGACTGGGGCGCGGCCCTTGGCGCGTGCAATGTGCATGTGATGGCGGGCTTTGCCGAAGGCGAGGAAGCAGAGGCCTGTTTTCTAGAGAACCTGCGATATGCGGCCAGGCAGGCTGCATCAAAGGACATGACAATCCTTATCGAACCGCTGAATGTCTATGACGCGCCGGGGTATTTCCTATCAACCACCGCGCAGGCCGCAGAGATCATCAATCAACTGAACCTACCAAATGTGAAGCTGATGTTTGATTGCTATCATGTGCAACTGAGCGAAGGGGACATTTGCAATCGGCTCAGCCGCCTGATGCGACTCATCGGCCATATCCAATTCGCGGGGGTCCCAGCGCGTGGTCGACCGGATCAGGGCGAAATAAATTACGACTATATTTTCAGCCATATCGCCTCTTTGGGCTATTCCACACCTTTGGGGGCCGAATATAAGCCGATGGGTCACACAGAAGACACGCTTGGGTGGTTGGTTCGCAGGCAATGATCGCTTAGACAGGGCCGAAATAGCCCCATGCGCTGATAAGAGATTTTGCAATGACCAAAGACACCCACCTGACCTTCCGCCAATTCATGCTGCAAGAGTATCGCAAGCACGACGTCTCCAAAGACCTGATCTTTCTGCTCGAGGACATTGCCACAGCCTGCCGCACGATCTCTCATAAAATCCGCAGCGGCGCGTTTTCGGGCACGCTTGGCGCGACAGAAGAAACCAATGTGCAGGGCGAAACCCAAAAGCAATTGGACGTGATCGCAAACGATCAGTTCATGTTGCATTGCGCCAATTGCAGCCGGGTTGCGGCGTTAGTGTCCGAGGAACTGGACAATGTGGTCTGGCTGAAGGACGAAGCGAAGGCCGGGGATTATATCATCTATTTTGACCCTTTGGATGGGTCGTCAAACCTTGAACTTAATGTCTCTGTTGGGTCGATCTTTTCGATTGTGGAATTGAAGGAACCAATTTCGGATCTGACCGACGCGTCGGTTCTGATTTCAGGATCAGAACAGATTTGCGCAGGCTATTCGCTGTATGGGCCATCGACGTCCCTGGTGGTGACAACCGGCCACGGCGTGAACGGGTTTACACACCTGAATGGCACTGGGGAATTCCTGCTGACCTTCCCAGACATGCAAGTGCCGGCTGAAACCAGCGAATATGCCATCAATGCCAGCCGTCAACGGTTCTGGGAGCCGCCTGTCGCGCGCTATGTGCAGGAATGTCTTGCGGGCGAGGACGGCCCGCGCGGTCGGCGGTTCAACATGCGCTGGGTGGCCTCGATGGTGGCCGAAGTGCACCGCATCCTGACACGCGGCGGTGTGTTCCTTTACCCACAGGATTCCGAAAACGCGGATATGGGTGGTCGCCTGCGCCTGCTTTATGAAGCCAACCCAATGGGCTTTATCATTGAACAGGCAGGCGGTCGTGCCTCGACCGGGACGCAGCGGATCATGAACGTGAATCCTGACGATCTGCACCAGCGGGTGCCGGTGATCCTAGGCTCTCGGGATGAAGTGGATTTGATTGACGCCTACCACGCCGAGGCGCGCAAGGGCTAGGCATCGGTGTGGCACGAAGAACGGTTTCAAGATTATTGGTGTGATGATGACGATTAAGACAGTGCAAGCCACGCCCTTCGCGGGCCAGAAACCCGGCACATCCGGGTTGCGCAAGAAAACCCGCGAATTCATGCAGCCGGGGTTTTTGGAAAACTTCGTGCAATCCATTTTTGCCGCCATCGATGGGGCCGAGGGCAAAACATTTGTGCTTGGCGGAGACGGGCGGTTTTTCAACACCGATGCCATTCAAACGATCCTGAAAATGGCCGCGGCCAATGGCGCAAAACGTGTGATCGTCGGGCAGGGGGGCTTGCTGTCGACCCCGGCGGCGTCGCATCTGATCCGCAAATATGCGGCAGACGGCGGTTTGATCCTGTCGGCCAGTCACAATCCCGGCGGCATCGACGCCGATTTCGGGCTGAAGTTCAACGGCGCTAACGGCGGCCCCGCGCCCGAAGCCTTGACCGCCAAGATGCTGGCCCACTCGCAAGAGATTTCCGAATACAAAATCGCAGATGTGGCTGACATCGATCTGGCGACGTGCGGCACGCAGGACGTGGCAGGCATGGTGGTCGAGGTCATCGACCCCGTTGCCGATTACGCCATGCTGATGGAAGATCTCTTTGATTTTGACGCCATCCGCGACATGTTCGAGGGCGGCTTCCGTATGCGGTTTGATGCGATGCATGCTGTCACCGGCCCTTATGCGAAAACCTTGCTGGAAACCCGCCTTGGCGCGCCCGTTGGCACCGTGATCAATGGCGAACCTTCGCCTGACTTTGGCAAAGGCCATCCCGATCCAAACCCGGTTTGGGCGAAAACCCTGATGACAGAAATGATGGGCGACGACGCGCCGGATTTTGGCGCGGCCTCTGATGGTGACGGTGACCGCAATTTGATCGTCGGTAAAGGGCTGTATGTCTCGCCCTCTGACAGCCTTGCCGTGTTGGCGGCCAACGCCCATCTCGCTCCGGCTTACAGCAATGGCATTGCCGGTGTTGCGCGCTCGATGCCGACTTCCTCGGCCAGTGACCGGGTCGCAGAGGCGCTAAGGATTGCAAGCTATGAAACCCCGACCGGATGGAAGTTCTTTGGCAACCTGTTGGACGCCGGGCGTGTCACCATCTGTGGCGAAGAAAGTGCGGGCACCGGCTCCGATCACGTGCGCGAAAAGGATGGGCTTTGGGCCGTGCTTCTGTGGCTTAACATCCTGGCGGTGCGCAAACAAAGCGTCACAGAGATCATGGCGGATCACTGGCAGACCTATGGGCGCGACTACTACTCGCGCCACGATTACGAAGCACTGCCTTCGGAGCTGGCGACGGACTTGATGGAGGGTTTGGCCGCACGGCTTGCGGACTTGTCGGGCCAGGACTTTGCCGGTCTCACCGTAGAAAGTGCAGATTCCTTTGCCTACCACGACCCGGTGGATGGCTCTGACAGCCAAAACCAAGGCCTGCGCATCTTCTTCAAAGACGGTGCGCGGATTGTGTTCCGCTTGTCCGGCACCGGCACCGAGGGCGCGACACTGCGCGTCTACCTGCAGCGCTTCGAGGCTGGAACAGGCGCGCTGTTTGATGACCCGCAGGAGGCACTGGCGCAAGTGATCCAAGCCGCCCACGACATCGCGCGGCTGGAGCGCCTTGGTCGAGAGGGACCCGATGTGCGGACTTAGCACCCGCACGCCACACCATTAAATATTACATAATGTAAGTTATGCGATCAAAGCGACGCAGCCGCGCGACTTGCTTGGTCGTAAGATCCTGAAAGATTTCGCAATTTACGCGCGATCTCGCGAATCTCCGCCCCTGTGCCCTCTTGCGTCTCAAGCCCGGCCAACAGACATTGTTTGCGCACTTCGCGGTAAGCTTCGCACAGGTCTTTGCCGCTGTCTGAGGTGCTATAGAATACTTCTTTGCCACGTTTTTCGGAACTGATCAGCTCTGCCTTCAAAAGTTTGCGCAGCGCATAGTTGACCGTATGCGTGTCTTCGATGTTCATCAGAAAGCAGATGTCAGACAGGCGTTTTTCGCGGTCACGGTGGTTGACGTTGTGCAGGATCAGGATTTCCAGAGGGCTAAGGTCCGCCTGTCCTGCGGCGGCCATGCAGCGGGTTGTCCAACGTGTGAAGGCGTTGAAAACAACGATCAACCCATACTCAAGTTCGGACATTTCCCAGCCCTGCCCTTCGGCCAAATGACGAGAGGAAACGATGCGACGCGATTCTTCGGATGGTTCGATCATGGCGTATTCCCTGCAAAACCTCAGTAAGTTACCGATAATTTATGCAGATAAACCCATGTTTTGCAAGGAAACTGCAAACGATCCCGACCTCATCTTTGCATAACGTTGACAAATTACCAGCGTTATGCAAATATAACACCACATCACATTCAGGGAGAGTTTTTGATGTCCTTTACAAGAATTATGACCGGCGCTGTCGCCGCCGTTGCGGGCCTCGCAGTCACCGCACAAGCCGACACTTGGGATATGCCCACACCTTATCCTGACGCAACATTCCACACCGTGAACATCCACGAATTTGCCAAAGACGTTGCCGCAGCAACTGATGGCAAGCTTGAAATCAAGGTGCACTCTGCCGGGTCGCTGTTCAAACACCCGGAAATCAGTAAAGCCGTGCGCAGCGGTCAAGTGCCAGCGGGTGAGTTTTTCATGGGTCTTCTGACCAATGACAACCCCGCCTTCGGCATTGACGCACTGCCCTTCCTTGCGACCAACTATGATGACGCCGAACGCCTTTGGACCGCTCAGGAAGGTGTCATCACAGAGATCCTAGACGCACAAGGCCTGATGCCGCTTTACGCCGTGCCATGGCCGCCGCAGGGGCTTTACACCACCAAAGAGATCACCTCTGTTGATGATCTGGCGGGCCTGAAGTTCCGCACCTACAACGCGACGCTAGAAGAATTCGCCTCTCTGGCCGGGGCCGCGCCAACACAGGTCGAAGTGCCAGATATCCCGCAGGCCTTCAGCACCGGACGGGTTGAAGCAATGATTACTTCGCCTTCCACGGGCGCGAACTCCAAAGCCTGGGATTTCCTGACCCATTACACCGACATTCAGGCTTGGATTCCAAAGAACATCGTTGTCGTCAACAAACGCGCTTTCCGCCGTTTGGACGAAGCCACGCAAACCGCTATTCTTGACGCCGCCGCCGCAGCCGAAGCGCGCGGTTGGGAGATGAGCAAGGCCGAAACCGACGCAAAGGTTGCCGTGCTGCAGGAAAACGGCATCACCATTGTTCAGCCGTCTGATGAACTGATGGCCGGGCTGCGTGAGATCGGTGCCCAGATGCTGGAAAGCTGGAGTGAGAAAGCAGGCGACACGGGCGCAGCCCTGTTGCAGGCCTACCAGCAATAAACCTTTGGCCGAGAGCGAGCAGTCGCTTTCGGCCCATTCTTTTCTGGGGGGACACACTATGCGACGCACACTTGATTTCATCTACCGCGCCGCCGGAGCACTTGCGGCTTTTTTCATTCTGGCCATCGTCGCGCTTGTGGCAGCGCAGGTACTTTTGAACCTTGCAGACAAGGTCTCAGCAGCCCTTGTGGGGCGCGGGATCGGGCTGACCATTCCGTCATATTCTGATTTCACGGGGTTTTTCCTCGCCGCATCAAGTTTTCTGGCGCTGGCCTATACGCTGCGCGCGGGGGGGCATATTCGCGTGACCCTTCTGACCGGGCGTTTGCCTGAAAGTGCGCAGCGGATCGCCGAGATCATTGTGGTCGGCATCGCCCTTTGCATGAGCGCCTATGCCACCTTCTACGTTGTCCTTCTGGTCGAAGAATCCTTGGTCTTTGGTGACCGCAGTTCCGGCATGGTCTCTGTCCCGCTGTGGATACCACAGCTGCCAGTGGCGGTTGGGCTGGTCATTCTGACAATTGCCTTGGCGGATGAGTTGATCGGCTTGCTCCGGGGGCGCAAAGCGTCCTGGGACGGCAAGGGCGACAACCTGCTGAGCGAATAGGAGCGCCCGATGTCTGTTGCTGTTCTTTCCATCATTCTTTTGGTGCTGCTGTTTGCCTTTTTGGGCGCAGGGCTTTGGGTGGCCTTCTCGCTTCTGGGCGTTGGTGTCGCTGCGATGGCGCTTTTTTCGGACGCACCGCTGGGTTTGGTCATGGCGACCACCCTATGGGGCCATAGCAATTCCTGGGCTTTGGCTGCGCTGCCGCTTTTCATCTGGATGGGGGAAATCCTCTTCCGCTCACGCCTGTCCGAGGACATGTTCACCGGCCTTTCCCCATGGATGAACCGCCTGCCCGGGCAACTCTTGCATGTGAATGTCTTTGCCTGCGGGATCTTCGCGGCGGTCTCTGGCTCGTCTGCGGCCACGGCCGCGACCATCGGGAAACTGTCA
The DNA here is from genome assembly GCF_900129685.1 of Cognatishimia maritima. GTDB lineage: Bacteria > Pseudomonadota > Alphaproteobacteria > Rhodobacterales > Rhodobacteraceae > Cognatishimia > Cognatishimia maritima. Next base: position 126,681 of record NZ_FQWM01000009.1, read on the forward strand.
ATTCCAGAGCTGTCCAAACGCGGCTACCCGGAAAAATTGGTGATCGGCACGCTGGCCGGGTCGGCCACTTTGGGCCTGTTGATCCCGCCGTCGATTATTCTGATCGTTTATGGTGTTGCGACCGAACAATCCATCGCGCGCCTCTTCGTGGCAGGGGTTCTGCCGGGCGTCCTGCTGGTGTCGCTTTTTGTTGGCTATGTGGTGATCTGGGCATTGCTAAACCGCGCCTCGCTGCCGACCGAAGACATCAGCGCAACGTTCCGAGAAAAACTCTTCCGCGCCCGCCGCTTGGTGCCTGTTGTCGTGCTGATCCTTGGCGTCATCGGCTCAATCTATGCCGGTATTGCCTCTCCGACGGATGCAGCGGCGGTTGGCGTAATTCTGGCGCTGATCCTGTCATGGCGGTCAGGCACCCTGACCCGCGCCACGTTTGTGGACGGGCTGATGGGCGCAACCGTGACCTCCTGCATGATCGCCTTCATCCTGGCTGGCGCGTCCTTCCTGACGGTCGCCATGGGCTTTACCGGCATCCCGCGTCTGCTTGCAGAATGGATAGGCTCCTTGGGCCTGTCGACCTTCACGCTCTTGGCGGCGCTGACCATTTTCTTCGTGATCTTGGGCTGTTTCTTGGACGGGATTTCGGTTGTTGTTCTAACAGCGTCGGTGATCATGCCAATGGTTTTGCAAGCTGGCATTGACCCGCTTTGGTTCGGCATCTTCCTTGTGATCGTGGTCGAGATGTCGCAAATCACACCACCGGTCGGCTTCAACCTCTTTGTGCTGCAATCCTTGACCGGACGCGACATTCTGACCGTCGCAAAAGCCGCACTGCCCTTCTTTTTCCTGATGGTGCTTGCGCTGATCCTGATTGTGCTGTTTCCGCAAATCGTGACTTATCTGCCGGAGCAAATGTGAAACCGCTAGAGAATAAACCCTCCGCCTTTCCCATCATTCAGACGGCCGGGGTCGATGGGATGCTGGTCAGTTTTGACGGCACGCTCAGCGAACCGGCGAACCGCGCGGCTCTGGCGTTTCGTGCCGCCGTCGGGGCCGAGGCATGGGACGGGATCACCGAAATCTCATCCTCGCTGGTGTCGGTCTGCGTCCGGTTCGATCCGCTGCACCTGCCCCATGCGCAGCTACAGACTTGGCTTGCGGCACTGCTGAACAGCCGCGATTGGTATCAGGCCGACCTCCCAGAAGGCCGCCGCCTGTGGCGCATCCCGACGGTCTTTGGCACCGACCGCGCCCCGCAATTGGCCGAGGCCGCCGAACTTGCAGGCCTTAACGAAGCCGAGGCCATCCGCAGCCTGACGGAAACCCCTGTGCGCGTCCAAACCATCGGTTTTGCGCCCGGGCAGCCCTATCTGGGTGAATTGCCCGAGGCGTGGAATATCCCGCGTCAAAGCCAGTTGACCCAGACCATCCCGCAAGGGGCCTTGGCGGTGGCCATCCGGCAAATGGTTCTTTTTTCTGCGGCCTCCCCCACCGGTTGGCGGCATGTCGGACAGACCGCGATCCAACTATTTCAACCGAACGCCAAAGACCCCTTTGTGCTGCGTCCGGGCGATGAGGTGCTGTTTCACAGCGCTTCACCCGAAACCCTAAACACATTGCGCAATGACCCCATGGGTGGGGCGACGAAAGAGCCGATCACATGACCGCCGTTCTGAAAATTCACCGCGCCGGGCCGGGTGTCACGGTGCAGGACCTTGGGCGGCACGGGCTTGTCGATATGGGGATCGCGCGCGGTGGGGTCGCAGACCGTCATGCGGTGTCCGAAGGGGCTGCGCTGCTGGGGCAATCCACCGAAAATGCCGTGATCGAAATGATGGGTCTGGGCGGAGAATTCGAAGCCTCCGAGGACGTCCGCATTGCACTCACTGGCGCACCGATGCGTGCGCAGATCGACGGCACGCAGCTGGCCTGGAACGCCAGCCACATGTTGCCTGCGGGCGCACGGCTGGTGATCGGCGCAGCGCTGCGGGGGTGCTATGGCTATCTGCACGTGGGCGGCGGGATTGCCACTAAGCCGCTTTTGGGCGCCCGGGCGACCCATGTGTCTGCCGGTCTGGGCGCTGCCCTGCAAGCGGGCGACAATCTGGACCTTGGCGAGGACAACGGCACCCAAACCGGGGATTATCTGGACGAAGATGATCGCTTTCTGGGGGGACCGGTGCGCATGGTCCGCAGCTTTCAAACCCATGTTTTTGCCGATGACGACATCACACGTTTTCAGGCCACGCCGCTCAAACGTGACCCGCGCGCCAACCGTATGGGCGTTCGGTTGACCCCAACAGGCAAGGGTTTTCAAGCCGCCAATGGCCGCAACGTTCTGTCGGAGTCCATCATGCCGGGCGATATTCAGGTCACCGGCGATGGCACGCCGTTTGTGCTGATGGCGGAATGCCAGACCATCGGCGGCTATCCCCGGATTGGCACCGTTCTGCCCTGCGATCTGCCCCGCGTCGCGCAGGCCCCGGCGGGGGCCGAGCTTTGGTTCCGCATCGTCGACCTTGACGAAGCAATTGAGATCGAACGCGCCGACGCCGCCCTGCGGGCAACCTATGGGCAACAGAAAAAGCCCCTCATTCGCGACCCGCGCACTATGGGGGACCTTTTGTCTTACAATCTGATCAGCGGCATGATCGCCGGTGACGAATTTGATGAAGAAACCGTCTGAAACCACGGAGAACACAATGGCGCGCACAGTCGATTTGAACGCAGATATGGGTGAAAGCTATGGTTCTTGGACCAAGGGTAACGACGCAGCCCTTTTGGACATTGTGACATCGGCCAATATCGCCTGCGGCTTTCATGCGGGCGATTGGGACGTGATGGCAGACACGATGGCGAAAGCTGCGGAAAATGGCGTTGGCATCGGGGCACACCCAGGCTTTCCGGACCTGCACGGCTTTGGCCGCCAACGCATGAGCTTTGCGCCCGCGTCTTTGCAGAACCTGATCCGCTATCAAATCGGCGCAGCGCAAGCGATGGCACGCGCGGCGGGCACCGAAGTGCGGCACCTGAAATTGCATGGCGCGCTGGCCAATATGACATCGGAAGATGAAGAGATGGCGCGCCACTGTTATGAAGCCGCGCAATCCGTCGCGCCTGATATGGTGATCATGGTTCTCGCTGGAACGGCACAACAGCGCGCGGCGGAACAACTGGGCTGCCAGATCGCTTGCGAGATTTTCGCCGATCGCGCCTACAACAGTGATGCCACCCTAGTGGACCGCAAGCTTCCCGGCGCTGTTATCCACGATGCCCAAATCGCGGCGCCTCGGATTGCAGATATGGTCGAGGCGGGTGCCATCATCGCCGAAGACGGTACGCAGATTCCCACAAAAATCGACACGATCTGCCTGCATGGAGACACACCCGGCGCAGTCGATATCGCGCGCGCCGTCCAGGCGGAACTCGAAAAGCGCGGGATTAGCATCCAGCGGTTCTAGCTTTAGTACCACCGACCGATAGCGATCAGATCGGCGGTTTCTCCAGTGGTGGAAGCCGTCGCAAACGCTGCGAAGTCCCACGTAATTGCGCTGCCTGCCCGGCCATTGACCCAGCCAGACGCCAACGATGCAAGTGCGCCCGACCCAACAGGGGTTGCGCTGAACGCCATCGGGAAAGCATGTTGCTGCGCACCCGACCAATAAAGCGCCCCGGTGGCCTGATCGACATCTACCACCACCTGCGCCGTGCAGATCTGCGTGCCATCGGCAAAGCGCACATAGTCACCCTGCGCGTTTGACCCCTGTTCAATCACAGCCCCTGTGGGTTGCCCCGCCGCCTCGCTGACCGTGCCCAGCAGGTTACCCGGGCCATAGGTGAACGTGGCCTGTGCCAGTTTGCCCGGCGCGAAATCCCCCACCGACGCCTGCACCGCCGCGCCGGTGACATGGCCGGTCAGGGCGTCAAAGACCATGGCGTCGGTCCAAGCCACCCCATCGTCAGAGACCTTGATGCTGAAATCCATGCTGCCCGCCAGCCCCATCTCCGCGTGACCTGTCCAAGCCGATTGAAAGAGCAAGGACGCAGTGTCGCCTGTCGCGGCCTTATTCACCTTCATTTGATGCCCGGCTCCAACATGACTGAACAGGCTCGCCTGCGCCGCAACGGACAGTCGATTGACGGCATCGTAGCTGGCCCCGATGCCCAAACCGTCAATGTTGTTGTGCAAGCTGCGCCACACGCCTGCGTCATAGACAACAAGCTGATCCCCAACCACATCCCAAGCGCACCATCCGGTTTGCGGTGCTTGAAAGACCCATTGCGTGTCCTGCCATTGCGCAATGCCCCCGCGTATTGCGCCCAAACGCCACTGGGAGCAGCGCCGATAAAGTGCGTTTCGCCCGAAACCGGCGTGCTTGGCGGGCTATTGGTTCCGATCCCATCCAGCACCAATTGCGTCGCCCCGTCGAGCAACAAAAGCGCCTCGTTGTGAGTGACATGTTTCTGGGCCTGAGCGGGGGCCATGATGGGCAGGCCAAGGCGAGCGGTGGTGTCTGGCATGGGCGTCCTCCAACGAGTTGATGTGACTCGCTGATAGCAAGGAGCGCCTGTTTATTCCGTGAAGCCAGCGCCCGGTGCATTGGCAACACCGGGACGTGTTTAGCCCATATTGCCTTTTGAAATCCGGTCGTAAGCCGCCAGGTTTTCAATCAGCGCCTGCATCTGGTCGACCGGGATCATATTCGGACCATCGCTTGGCGCATTGTCCGGGTCTTGGTGGGTTTCGATGAACAAGGCCGACACACCAACGGCAACCGCCGCCCGCGCCAGAACCGGCGCGAACTCGCGCTGACCACCAGATGTTGTCCCCTGCCCGCCCGGTTGCTGCACCGAATGGGTGGCGTCAAACACCACAGGATACCCCGTCGCGGCCATCGTCGGCAGGCCTCGGAAATCAGAGACCAACGTATTGTAACCAAAGGATGTTCCGCGATCACAGAGCATGATGCGCTCATTGCCGGTAGAGGCAATTTTCTCGGCCACGTTGCCCATATCCCATGGGGCAAGGAACTGCCCTTTCTTAACGTTGATTGCCGCGCCGGTTTCCCCAGCAGCCAACAACAGGTCCGTCTGACGGCACAGGAACGCCGGGATTTGGATCACGTCACAGACCTCTGCCGCCGGCGCACATTGGCGCGCGTCGTGCACGTCAGTCAGGATCGGGCAGCCGAATTCATCCTTGATCTGACCAAGGATTTTCAACCCCTCATCCATGCCCAGACCACGTTGCGTCGAAATGGACGAACGGTTGGCCTTGTCATAGCTGGCTTTGAAAATGAACTTCGTGCCGGTTGAAGCGCAGGCTTCCGCGATCTTCTCTGCCATCATGCGCGCGTGATCAAGGCTCTCAAGCTGACAGGGGCCAGTGATCAGGGCAAAGGGGCGGTCCCCGCCGATTTCAATGTCGCCAACGGTGACGATTTTAGGCCCGGTGGTGGCTACTGTCATGGCTTAAAGTTCCTTCAAAACGCGTTCGATCCGAGGCACATCCTCGGGGTTGTTCAGTTCCCAAAACACTCGACCCCGGCCTTCCACGATCACGCAGCGCACCGTGGTGCCGTTGACCAGAAACCGCAGCTGCTCCAGCCCTTCGAGGGTCTCCAATTCGCTGACCGGCCAGCTTGTGTAGGCGGCCAGTGCATCCGGGCGATAGGCATAGACACCGACATGGTGATAAACCGGGATGTTTTCCGCAGGCACCTTATGGGCATCAATATAGGGCAGCACTTCCTTAGAGAAATAAAGCGCATGACCCTTGGCGTTAAATACTGCCGTGGTGCCCCCAACGCGGCCCGCTTTGCGGTCTTCGACGAAATGCCCGTAAGTCAGCGGATCACATTGCAACACGGGCGTGGCCACCTGCGCCTCTGGGTCGGCTTTCATTGCGGCAATCAGGTCTTCGACAAACCAAGCGGGCGTCAGCGGCGCATCGCCTTGCAGGTTCACAATCAGATCAGCCTCAATCCCAGCATTCGCCAGCGCATCAGCACAGCGCGCGGTGCCGTTTTCGCAGGATTCAGAGGTCATAATGACCTCAGCACCAAAGGCTTCGGCGGCGGTTTTGATCCGGTCATCATCCGTGGCAACGTATACCGCATCCACGCCCTGTACCGTTTGCGCCGCTTCCCAGCTCATGCGGATCAGGCTTTTCTTGCTGCCATCCGGCTGCGTCAGTTCCGCCAAAGGTTTACCGGGGTAACGGGTGGACGCATAGCGCGCCGGGATCAGGATAACGGTTTTCATGCAACACCTGCGCGCAGAAGGTCATGGATATGCAAAATGCCCACAGGCTTGCCTGCCCCGTCAGTGACCGGCAATGTGGTGATCTTGCGCTCATTCAGCAGCGCCAGCGCCTGCGCCGCCAGCATGTCTGAGGGCACCGACACCGGGTTCGGGCTGGCGATTTCGCCGGCGGTTTTGCCCATCAGCACATCCATATTGCGCCGCAAGTCGCCGTCGGTGACCGCGCCCGTCAGCAGGCCGTCGGCATCCAGAACCAGCGCCACGCCGAACCCTTTAGAGGTCATTGTCAGCAACACTTCGGACATCGGCAAATCAGATGCCACAACCGGCAGTTCCTGCGCCCCATGCATCAGGTCCGACACGCGGCTTAGCTGGGTGCCCAGTTTGCCACCGGGATGGAAGGTATGAAACTCATCCGCCGAAAACCCGCGCGCTTCCATCACGGCAACCGCCAGTGCGTCGCCAAGCGCCAGCGTCAGCGTGGTCGAGGTCGTGGGCGCCTTGCCGATCGAGCAGACCTCTGGGATTTTTGGCAGCGCCAGCTTAAAATCGGCGGCCTTCATCAGGGTGCTGTCCGGATTCGACGAAATCGCAATCATTGGAATGTTAAACCGACGCGTATAGAGCGTGATGTCGCGCAGTTCCGCCGTTTCGCCAGAGTTGGAAATCAGCACGCAAACATCATGCCGCGTGACCATACCCAAGTCGCCATGGCTGGCTTCGGCCCCATGCACAAAATAGCTGGGTGTACCGGTACTGGCCAAGGTCGCGGCAATCTTGCGGCCGATGTGGCCCGACTTGCCGACACCCGAAATCACAACCCGACCGGCAATGCCAAGGATGCAGTCCACCGCCGCCTCAAAGTCTGCAGGCAGCTCGTCCGCCATCTGCGCCACTGCGGCGGCTTCTTTCTGCAATACGGTCCGAGCGACCTCATTTGCGGATTTAACGGCTGTCTTGTCGTCAATGGGGGCCATGGAGTCAGTCACCTTATGGGCGCGCCACGCCCGTAATTTCAGCTTTTATCTCGGGTCAGACGCATATCCTGAACGCGTATCGGGCGCAAAGCCTTTGTTCAGGCAGAGCGGATGTCGCTTAGGGAATCCTGCAGCCCTTGCCAAAGCGCGGTCAACTGCGGCTTGGTGTTTTGACGCAGGCAGTACATGCGGACCTCAAGTTTGGTGCGCAGTTTTGGGTTGGGCAGCATCACCAATTCGCCCGTTTCAAGCTCTGCCCGGCACATGCGTTTTGGCAACCAGCCCAGACCGAAGCCTTCCAGGATCAGCGCCTTGACCGAGTTCGCGAGGGCGTTTTGACTGACAACCAAAGTGCGCGGCCCTGCGAGTTGCAGGCGTAGCAACTCATCCAAAACGGGGCGGAAGGCGGACGCCGCACTATAGGACAAGATCGGCACGCGGGTCTTTTCCTGCGTATCCAGCGTGAACATCGCACGGCCATCCGGCCCGGCTTTGGACACGGGAATGAATTCATCCGCATGCAAGGTCAGCATGTTGAATGCGGCGACTTCCAGCGGCGCAAGGTAGGCCATCGAGGGATGCCAATAGTTCAGAATGACATCGCAATGGCCCTGCTGCAGGCTGATCACAAACTTGTCTGCAGGCCAAGAGGCCGAATTGAGATCAATCGCGATATCGTCTTCTGGCGCAAAGGGTGCGATCCGCGTTTTGTAGTAGGTGGTATAAAGCGACTGGCTGGCAGCCAGACGCACCACGTTTTCACCTGCCGCATCGACCGACTGGCAGCGCTCGATCGTTTCTTCCAGCATATTCAACATCATCCGCGCCTGCGTCGCAAAGACATCCCCCGCCGGGGTCAAGGACAGCGGCAGGGTTTCGCGGTTGATCAACTGAACGCCAACCGCGTTTTCCAGCGCGCGGATACGTCGTGAAAACGCCGGCTGGCTGACATGACGTTCCTCCGCCGCGCGGGAAAAATTCCGGCACGCCGCCAAGGTCTCAAAGTCTTTCAGCCAGTTAAATTCCAATGTCCAAGTGCTCCGGGGCCTAGGCCTGGGGTGTCATGCGATCTTCTTCAACCGCGTGACAGGCAACGAGGCTGCCATCGGGCTGTTGAATAGCCTTGGGCTTTTCTTCGTCGCATCGTTTGTTGGCAAAGGCGCAACGGGATTTGAACGGGCAGCCCTGAGGCAAATTGATCGGTGTCGGAATTTCGCCCTTCAAGCGAATATGATTGGGTCGATCATCTTTCAGTTGAGGTACGGCCGACAACAAGGCCTTAGTATAGGGATGCTTCGGATTGCTGAAAAGAGTGCGGGTATCCGCAACTTCGCAGATTGACCCCAGGTAAAGCACCACAACACGGGTCCCGAAATGCTCTACCACGCTTAGATCGTGGGTAATAAACAGATAGGTCAGACCCCGGCTTTCCTTGGCTTCCAGCATCAGATTCAAGACCTGCGCCTGAATCGAGACGTCCAGCGCCGAGATCGGCTCATCTGCGACGATGAATTCCGGGTCCACCGTCAGCGCGCGCGCAATAGCGATCCTTTGGCGCTGGCCACCTGAAAATTCATGCGGATAGCGTTTGGCCCAAGCGGGATCAACGCCGACAGACCGCATGACTTCTCCCACCCGGTCCCGGACCGCAGAATCCGAGAACTCGGGGTTGTGATGCCGAACCGGTTCTTCGAGGGCCTGCAGAATGGTCATGCGCGGGTTTAATGACGCATAGGGATTCTGAAAAATCATCTGAATCTTCTTGCGCAGCGGACGCATATTATGACGGCTCAAGTCATCAATCCGCCGCCCATCATAATAGATCTCGCCCTTGGTCGGGCTAAGCAACCCCGCCACCAACCGCGCCACCGTGGATTTGCCACAGCCGGATTCCCCGACCACACAGACCGCCTCGCCGCGATGCACATCAAGGCTGACGTTATTGACCGCATGCACCGCGCGGCGTTCCTGCGTCAGGCGACCCTTTTTGAATTTGATCGTCTCCAACCAGCCCTTGTCGAGGTCGAACTTCTTCTCAAGCGCCTTGATCTGCAACAGCGCTTGCGGCTCATTCAAGTCTTTCATGCTTGCGCCTCCTCACGGGTGGGCTGTTCAAAATGCAGGCGCTGCACCTCGTGACAGGCAACTTCGACCTCGCCGTATTGGCCTGTCTGTGGGATCTGGCTGCGGCATGTATCGGTCGCGAACTCGCAGCGCGGGTGGAACGAACACCCGCGTGGCACTTGGCTTAGCGTGGGCATATTGCCGGGGATCTGGCGCAATTGTTCACCCGGCTGAGTCTGCTGCGGCAAAGCGTTGATCAGACCCTGCGTATAGGGGTGCTGCGGGTCATTGATAATCGAACGGGTGCGCCCCGC
>NZ_FQWM01000003.1:0-83885 GCF_900129685.1 Cognatishimia maritima
GGATCATAGTCCTTGGCACTTTTGTGGCACTCAGGCTTACCTGTCGGCGCAAAGGTGTCGTGACTCGACAAATGCGCCTTGCCGATGAAATGCGTGTCGTATCCGGCATCGCCGAATATCCCGGCAAGTCCCTGCGCGCCAAAGCTGTAATCCAAATCACGCCCGTTGTCGCGCACGCCTGTTGTATAGGGCAATTTCCCAGTCAGAATCGACGCACGTGCGGGCTGGCACATAGGATGGGGCGTGATGCATTTTGAAAACCGCACACCGCTTGCGCCGATTTTGTCGATATTCGGCGTTTTGACCCCGCGACCTTCCGGGCCAATGCAATCTCCACGATGTTGATCCGTCGAAATCAAAATGACATTGGGCTTGCGGGTCATCGCTTTCTCCTGCTGCAAGTAAATTTGGTAAGGTTACGAGCCACTGCTTCCGGCTCTACACAAACCGCCTATGATCGTCTATGATGTTAGTAAGCTAATATTGTACATTTAATATAGTCGACTAATCCAACAGGATACTAGATCAAAGAAAGGCGTTTAGCATTTGTTGGGTTAGGACGGTCGCGGATCGACTCATTACAAGAAATCATTCATTTGGCCAAACTAGCCTTCGACAAACACGATTTCGTCAAGTGCGTCTAATTATCTGTGATGGATTTGTCGGCATTTGAAAGTTTCGATCGTTCTGTTTCGCTGTGCGGCGCCCTGGCCAGTTCTGGGTAAAATTCCGGAACTAACCATCCACATTAGAGCGATCAACAGTGGCTCCCGCTTCAAATATGATCAACGACTGTGGACATATACGGACTCTCGGGGCACTTTCTGTAAGTTACCCAATTTGGGGTGGAGGAAATTCTCTGACGAACGAAGAACGAGACACCCAACGCAAACTCAGAGTGCTTCAGCATGCCGAAAAGATCGGCAATGCCCTAAGCTCTTTTTTAGGCTCCATTGGTCACAAAGAGGAAGTTGATGAAGACACCAAATTCCTCTGCCATCCATCAGAAGATAAAGGACTCGCGATGTCGTCGCGTTTCTGCGACCTTTAACTTTGTAAGTGCTTCGTCGCTCCAATCCATCAAAGAATCGGGCCCACACATAAATACCTCGCGATCCTGCAAGTCTGCGACGTTTCGTAGGTCGTCAATCTGCAATCGTCTCTGCTCAAGCGTCAATCCGCCGTCTGAGAGGTTCTGGCTCAGGTCATCGAAAGTAGATAGAGAATTTTCCGCCTGTTCCCGGGCGCTCTGAAACGCCAGCACATTCAGGCTCACACCAGACGGTATGGCGCTGCTCTGCGAAATAAAATGCCGCACGACATTAATGTCGTCATCGCGTCCGGCAAAGACAAGAACGATATCGGTCGACAGATGGCCGGGAACCGCGATCGCGACCTTTTTGATCCCGTCCCACATTGGCATGAATGGGGTGATGCCGACGCCGCCTGCGACCCAAAGCATCCTTGTTGGGACGGCAGGAGGGCCCCCTTCAGAGTCTGGAGAAAAGCACGTGAAGCCGGCCCCAGTGCCCTTGAAATCAACCGGTATCTTTTGCGCGATCAGCTTGTCTGCATTGTCGTGCATAACATTTGACATCAGACCGCCGGGCTTGCGCTTGACGGTAACGCTGACCCGATTGCCAGCGCGAAAAGAACGGCTTTCAGCATCAAAATCCGGTGCGCTCGAAATCGTCCAGGTGCGCACATAATCCTCGTTGACCAACTTAGGGTTGGCCTCGTTCATATGGCTGTATCCGGTATCCAATATCTTCGAGAAGTCGAATACGCCGAAGCCGCCGGGCATAGGCGCATCGATCGGGGAAGACAGCTCGAAGTTGAACGTCTTGATACTTTCGGAAAGGTCTTGCGTTGACGCGAGCGTGGCTGTGATAGCAGTCAGACCGTCTTGGGTGGCAATGGCGTGCCCCATTTCATCCAGTTCCTGCTGCAAGTACTTTACCGGCGGGTTGTAAGGCGAAAGCTGCTCTTCGGACGTCAGCCTGAGGTTGAGGCCATTATTGACCAGGACCGCGCCGGTGACCTTGATGCGCGTCAACAGGTTGGTGCGCGGCATGAGCGCTTCGGCGTCCGCATTTAGCAGGTTTTCAGCCTCACCGGTCACGTAAAGGACATGACCATTGGCGAAGTCGGGAAAGACGAGCCCGACTTGTGGATCGGTCTCGATATTGCCCAAGGTCTGATAGAAGCGATTGCCGGAATGGTCCGGCAAAACCAGATATGTCGCGACACCGTCACCATCTTCCTCTTCGTAGACGCGCGTAAAACCAGGGGCGCCGCCACGGTGATTGACACCCATATCAGTCTGGACGCCCGAAGCCTTGTCCTTGGCACTGTGTTTCGTCGCAAGAAAGACAGTGCTTGCGCGGTCAACTACGGCTTTGGCATCCGCAGGCAGGGCCGATGTGCTTGTGTCAAAGCTGTCATAAGAAAGTTCCGCCTTGCGCTGCGCGGGGACCAATGTGCGCACGGTGATGTATTTCGGGCAATTCCCAAGATGTTGATCGGAGTTGAGGCGAAGTCGCAGTTTTCCTGCCTGTTCGACGGAAGCCGTGCCGATTGACCCGGCCAGTTTGTTACGACGACGATTGCTGAAATCGACCCCAACGCCAGCAAAAAGCCGTTCTTCCCCGGGGGATGTCGGCTGCTGCTGCAAGGCACGCGCAAATGGGTCAAAAGGGGACGTCTGGGCGACGACATCCATTGTGTTTTTACCCTCCACCTTGATGCCGATGGACGGGTCATTGTCCGCCGTCGTGACCAAAAGGCTGATCCACGGACGCCCCTGATTGTCGAGCGTGGCCAATGGTAGGTAGGACAGACCAGCAAAGAAATCCGCGTGCTGCGGCGGCATATCGCGGTCGATAAAATGCGGCAGTCCGTCGACGATTAGCTGCGGCGTGTTGAGACGCTCTTGCAGCAGCAACTCACCTTTGTGCGATTTATGTATCTGTGCCATTGTAAGTTCCCTTTGCTCCTCTCGCGACGGGCTGAATTCAAGCTGCAATTGTCTGCCAGCACTTTCTGCCGTTGAACGGTTCTGTGCAGCCCTTGCGGGTTAGAACCGCCCTGTTCAAAAACGCTGTTTGCGGTCCCGAGCGAGAGGCTAAGTCACCTCCGCCCAAATGAGCCCCCGCGAGGGCGTAGGAGCTATTTTCAGGGGCCGTTTATTCAGCCACTAGGCCAACGGCTGTTGCCGGCATGGCTTCAAATCCTGGCAAGGCTTCAAACCGGGCAATCCAAGCGCGCACATTCGGGTAGGGGTCAAGCGAGATATTCCCTTCCGGCGCGTGAGCGGTGTAGGAATACGTTGCAACGTCTGCAATTGTTGGCCGGTCACCAACAAGCCAATCACGACCTTCAAGCCCTTTTTCAAGCTTTTGCAGAGCTCTTTCGGCCGTAGCCGCTGCGAAATCCGGGTCCAACTGTGCACCAAATACCGTGATCAATCGTGCGGCACAGGTGCCAAAGGCGATCTCACCGGCTGCCAGCGTTAACCATCGCTGGATATTGGCCTCATCAACCGGCGTGTTCGGCAGCCAATCTGGCGCGAAAGTCCGGGCAAGGTATACAAGGATTGCGTTGGAATCTGGCACGGTGATTTCGCCATGCTCCAAAACCGGCACCTGACCATTCGGGTTCATCGCCAGAAATTCGGGCGACTTATGCTCGCCGGCTACCAAATTGACTGGAACAACTTCATGGGCGATCCCCGCGAGTTTTGCAAAAACCAAAGCTCGATGTGCATGACCTGATTTTGCGAAATGGTGAATGCGAACAGCGTTTGACATTAGTCTCTCCAGTGATTCTACTTATCCTAAAGAGCAGATACACGCTGCACTGCTGGGGGATAATTGCCAAATTCAGCGTAACTTTAAGCCCTGAAAGGGCGCAATAGTATGGACAAGATTGATCGCATGCGGGCCTTTGCGCTAGTTGCAAAGAACGCCTCTTTTACTATCGCCGCAACGCGCATGGGCCGATCTTCGCGTTTAGTCAGCAAATATGTGGCTGACCTTGAGAACGCGCTTGGCGTGCAGCTGCTCAATCGCACGACACGCAGTGTTTCACTGACAGATGCGGGCGCGACATACTTAGCCATGTGCGAGCCGCTTCTCGAAGGGTTCGATGAGCTTGAAGAAAGGATCAGAAGTGATCAGGCTTCGTTGCATGGCGTGATCCACATCTCAGCGCCGACTGGATTCGGCGCACTACGGCTTGCGCCTTCGCTTGCACGGTTTGCCTCGGAACACCCGAATGTCGAACTCGACTTGCAGTTCTCTGACCGCAGGGTGTCGATTATCGAGGAGGGCTTTGATCTCGCCATCAGGATTGGCCCGATGCGAGATAGCTCTCTCAGAGTGCGAAAGCTCGGTCACATGCCTTTGGTCGTATGTGCATCACCTGACTACTTGGAGCGTGTAGGCACGCCAGATCACCCACACGCTTTATTGGCGCATGAGTGCATTCTTGACGGCAATAACACCGAGCCGACGATTTGGAGGTTTCACATAAATGGCCAAATAGAGGCAGTGCCGGTAAGCGGACGATTTCGGATGAACGCGCCCGCAGGAGCAGCTCACATCGCGGCATCTGGGGTCGCAATAGCTCGATGCCCCGCTTATACAGTCGCCAATGCGTTGGACTCCGGAGATCTAGTAGAGCTTTTTGCAGAGAACCGTGTCTCACCTTATGTTGTTGCTGCACTTTTCCCGCAAAACCGACATCTCTCCACAAGAGTGCGCGCGCTTATTGATCACCTGGTCGGTGACGCGACATTGTGTCTTGAAGGCTCACTATCCGTGATAAACAAGCGATCGCCTTAGATTTCAATATATCACGGTTGAAGCAAGCGCGCGCCTTTGTTTACTCAAGGAACGCTGCGACGGTTTCCGTTATCTCAGCTTCAGCTTCTCTTCGCTGAAGACTTCGGTTGCGGTGCGCCATCCCAGAAACTGTCTTGGCGTACTCGTCAGGCGGGCGTAAAGCGCCTTCATATTGCGATTTGATAGCGCGGTGTAAATATGTACGGACTCCCGCGGGACTTTCTGTAAATTACCCAATTTGGGGTGGAAGAAGTTTTCATGAGGAACAAACAACGAGACGTCCAACGTCAACTCAGAGTGCTTCAGCATGCAGAAAAGATCGGCCATGCCCGTGAGCAGCCTTATCTGACTGGTCCGGTTTGATTGTTAGTGCACCATCGGCCATTGATCCGTCGGGATGATGGTTTCAAGCGCCTGGCGGGCGATAGCCCAGTGCACTGTGGGGGCGTTTTGTGTTGTAATGCCTCCTCCCTTGTTCGATCAGGATTTGTGCTTCGCGCAAGCTGTAGAAGATTTCACAGTATCCGTTCTCCCACGGGCACCCCGGTTCGATGTAAGCTGTCTTAGCGCCAGCGGCGGCGATCCAGTCTCGGACAGCCGGGGCGACGGACACTATTCTGTTACATGGGTGCCGATGGCAGACGGTCAGCGCATCATCGCAGAGATGTAACTCAGTATTTTCTTCGACCAAAACCCAGTTCGCCAGACAGAGTCAGCTTTAGCCCACCGCAGTGCACACCGGCCCTTGCAGGCAATGGGATCGTATTCGACAATGTAGTTAGCCACTAAAGCCCCTCAACAAAGGGGCTTCAGGAGTCGATTCCTGGCTGTGTTAGCGATTTACTAAAGTGTTATCAGACCGTTGCTGACGCCGCCGTCTCTTCGGTGCTTTCACGCGGGCGCAAATGTTTGAGGTACCGTTTCTCTGCCAATTTGAACGCGACGGTTATCATTAATACAATGGCCATATAGAACAGCATTGCGGTGACGAACCCTTCATAGGCGAGGTAGTAGCGTCCGTTCAGCCAACGGCCAACGCCCAGCAAATCCTGCAACGTTACAGTGCTTGCGATCACTGAACCATGCAGGGTGAAGATCACTTCGTTTGAGTATGCGGGTAACGCACGACGGAAGGCGCTTGGAAGCACAACCAGCCGGGTACGCAGCCAAGGCGACATGCCCGCAGCAACGGAAGCTTCGATTTCTCCGCGAGGTGTCGTTTCGATCGCACCACGCAGGAATTCGGTTGTATAAGCCGCTGTATTCAATGTGAAGGCAATCAACACGCACCACCAAGGATCGCTGAGGATCGGAGACCACAGAAAGCTCTCGCGTACCGCTTCAAATTGACCGAGGCCAAAGTAAAAGAGGTAAGTTTGCACAAGAAGCGGCGTGCCGCGGAAGGCGTAGGTATAGCACCAGATGATTGGGTTAAGGACACTCACCTTATTGGCGCGTGCCAGCGCCATTGGGATTGCCATAAGACCGCCAATCAGCAGTGCAAGAAAGGTCAGTTGAAGCGTGACAAGCGCACCTTCGAAGAACTTATCGAGGTTGTCATAGACCAGCACGAAATCAAGCGGCGCTTGGTTTTCGCTGAAGTCACGCAGGTATTCCCAAAAGGTCCGTTCGGCTTCCATGTCTTACGCCTTTCTTGTGCCGACGTTGTATTTCCGCTCGACCCAACGCAGTGCCAAATCCGACAGTGCCGTGATAACCAGATAGATCGCCAGAACCGCAATCATGAATGTAAAAAGCTTGTGGTTGGAGCGACCCGCAGAGAAGGCATTCCAGACCAGATCATGCAATCCAATCACCGACACAAGCGCCGTGGCTTTTACCAAAACCAACCAGTTGTTGGTGAAACTTGGCAACGCATAACGAACCATCTGTGGCCATGTCACATTTGCAAAAACTTGCCGAGGTGACATGCCTACAGACTTGGCGGCCTCAATTTGGCCGACGGGGATCGCGAGTATGGCGCCACGGAAAGTCTCTGCCATATAGGCGCCAAATATAAAGCCAAGGGTCAGAACCCCAGCAAAGAACTGGTTGACGTCCACATAGCCCCAAAGCCCGGTGACACGGCCCATGTCGTTGATCAGAAGCTGACCCCCAAAGAAGATCAGCATCATCAAAACCAACTCTGGCACGCCACGGACGAACATTGTGTAGAGCAGACCGAGACGTCGGAAGGTGACTGACTCAGACAATTGAGCAAAGGCGCCACAAAGGCCGAACACGATCGAAAGTATCAAGGACAGGACCGCAAGGGATACTGTCACAATCGTTCCGTCGATCAAAACCTGTCGGTATTGAATGAGTGTATCCATCAGGAAGCCACCGCCTTAGGGTTTATGCGCAGGTCACGCCAGTCAGAGGGCAACGGGGCCGGTTAGCAGCCCCGTCCCGAAACCGTGATTATTTACCGTAGATGTCGATCGCGAAGTATTTGTCGTTGATCGCTTTGTAGGTGCCGTCTGCACGGATCGCTTCGATCGCCGCATTCAACTCTGCAGTCAGAGAGTCGCCTTTGCGAACCGCGATTCCTGTGCCTTCACCCAAGCACGCGACGTCATCCAGATTGCCACCGAGGAAGGCGAAACCCTGACCTTGGTCGGTGTTCAGGAAGCCGTCAATAGCTTGCAGAGTGTTGTTAACTTGCATGTCCAAGCGACCCGCTACGAGGTCAGCGAATACGTCTTCTTGAGTGTTGTAGAGTTTGATATCCGCATCTGGGAAATGCTTCTCTACGTAGCACTGCATGGTTGTACCGCGTAGAAGGCCGATTTTCACGCCTGCGGTGCCTTCTTTGGTCAACTCAAATTGAGCACCTTCTTTGGCGATGAAGCGAGTTGGGGTATCGTAATACTTGTTGGTGAAGTCGACCTTCTTTTTGCGATCTTCTGTGATCGACATAGAGGCAACGATCGCGTCGTATTTGTTCGCCAGAAGCGCTGGGATCATGCCGTCCCATTCTTGCTCGACCAGCTCACATTCGCGTTCCAGCTCAGCACAGAGCGCCTTTGCGATGTCGATGTCAAAGCCGGACAATGACCCGTCTGCTTCTTTCTTAGAGAACGGAGGGTATGCACCTTCCACACCAAGGCGCAGAGTTTCAGCAGAGGCCATGCCGCCTGCGATCAGTGTGGCCGCAGTTAGTGCGGATGCAACAAGTGTTTTGGTAAGTTTCATTGACTTATCTCCCTGAGGGGTTGTTGGAGTTGAGGGCGCGATGTTGGTCACCGCTTTTTAGTCTCGGGCGTTTGCCAGAAATTCTTGGAAGCGTTGTGTCTGAGGGTTCGTGAACATCTCTGCAGGATTCCCCTGCTCTTCGATCAATCCCTGATGTAGGAAGATCACTTTGTTAGAGACATCGCGCGCGAACCCCATTTCATGGGTCACAACAACCATGGTGCGCCCCTCTTCTGCGAGGGAGCGAATGACTTTCAGAACCTCACCAACCAATTCCGGGTCAAGGGCAGAGGTCGGTTCGTCAAACAGCATCACTTCGGGTTCCATGGCCAATGCGCGCGCAATCGCAGCGCGTTGCTGTTGGCCGCCTGAAATGTGGCTTGGATAGTAGTCGCGTCGTTCAAACATGCCGACACGTTCAAGCACTGCCTTTGCCTTTTCAATCGCTTCGGCTTTTGGCTGCTTCAGAACATGTACCGGACCTGCGATCACATTCTCTAGAATGGTCATGTGGGACCAAAGGTTGAACGATTGAAACACCATCGCCAAACGAGCCCGAATACGCTCGACCTGGCGGGGATCAGTTGGACGGAACGCACCATGTTTGTTCATGCTCATCTTGATCTCTTCACCGTGCACGGTGATCGTGCCTGCGTTGGGGGTTTCCAAAAGGTTGACGCAGCGCAGGAAGGTACTTTTACCAGAACCGGATGAGCCGAGCATCGAAATGACATCACCTTCACGCGCTTCAAGAGAAACGCCTTTAAGCACCTCGTGAGAGCCGTAGGACTTGTGAAGATCACGAACCTGAAGCGACAGGTTTGCATCGAGATTTGTGTCTAATGCGGCCATGTGAAGTCTTTTCAATTGGGGTTGTGGTGCAGGTCACATCACGGTAGCGATGCGGTAAGATTTAGAAAAACAGGAAAAACTGGCTCTCAGCAATGGTTTTTGCTACGCTCACGTAATGACAACTTATCTTCGCCATTTGAACGCCCTGCGGGCCTTCGAAGTTGCTGCACGACATGAGAGTATTTCTAAGGCTGCTGCCGAACTTAACGTCAGCCATTCAGTGGTCAGCCAGCATATCAAAATCCTTGAAGCGTGGTTTGATACTGAGCTATTTCAGCGCACTGGAAACCGCATCAAACTAAGCGATGATGGACGGTCTTTACTGCCAAGGGTATCGGCGGGGTTGCAGACCTTAAAAGATGCTTGCGCAGACCTTCTCAGCGCCACGCAAAAGGGGACTTTGGTTATCAGCGCTGAGCCTGCACTCGCATCACTTTGGCTGCGGAGATATGTTGCAGAGTTTTGCGACGAATTTCCCAATATTGACGTGGACTTACGCCCTGCCTGGCTGCCTCCTCAACTGGGTGAAGATCATGCCGATTTGATCATCCACTTTGAGACACGCCTGCCCATGAAGGGAGTGCGAAAACAACGGATTTTTCCTATCGAAGGCTATCCTGCGTGCTCTCCGGAATTGGCCGCCAGCCTGCCGAAGGTTGACGGCAAAATCGATTGGAATGCAGCCCCTTTGGTACACGATAATGGGCGTGAAATTTGGCAGAAATGGTACTCGGCTCACCAACCGGGATCGCAGGCCTGGGAAGAAGGACGCGTCTATTCCGATCTGTCATTGGCGATCCACGCGGCGGCAGATGGTGACGGAATTATTCTTGCCGATGATATCCTCTGCGCGCAAACCATACAGAAAGGCACATTGGTGGCAGTGGATGACCGCCGCGTTCATTGCGTTTGGTACGCGCTCGCCAGCCCAAAATCTGACAAAAGAAAACCGGCGGCAGATACGTTTACTGAATGGTTGCTCAATCGCATCTCCCGCCTAGAGGTGTAAGACAGGTCTTAGCCGTCCTGCAACAAGCGACCGATGAGTTCTTTCACAATCTTCGCCGCGACCATCGCGGTGATATCTGCTGGATCGCGGTGTGGATTCAACTCGACCACATCCGCGCCAACAAGCTGACCTTTGAATGTGTGAATGATATCCAGCACCTCACGCGTGGACAGCCCGCCGGGCTCATAGTGCGACACCCCCGGAGCGCAAGCGGGGTCAAGCGCATCTAGGTCGAAGGATAAGTAGACCGGCCCCTCAAAAGCGATCTCTGACACGCGGCTGAGGTCGCGCATTTCATGAATGTCGATGCCAAAGCGTTCTGCTTGTTCGCGTTGATGTGCATTTAGAGTACGAATACCAACCTGAACGAGCTTCTTGACCTTGCCACTTTCCATCAGCCGGGCAAAGGGCGATGCGTGGCTGAACGGATTGCTTTGCATGTCATCATAAAGATCAGGGTGGGCATCGATATGAAGGATATTCAGCCCGTCATAATGCTCTGCATGAGCAGAAATGACAGGAAATGCGACAGAGTGATCGCCGCCAAGACTTAGAACCCGATGACCTTCTTTTATCTGCTTCGCAACACCCGCTTTGATTGCTTCAAAAGCCTCTGCACCGCTTTTGCTCTGCAGATCAATATCACCGGCATCCTGCCAAAAGTCCTTGTTCCCAAGGTCATAGCCGGTTTCACTCCACATGTTCGCGGAGTCGCACGCAATTGCTTCCCGAATACGGGCCGGCGCCATCGCTGGGCCGGTCATATAGCTGCTGTTGTTGTCCTGAGGGAGGCCCAGAAGCTTGATCATTCTTAACGTCCTTAATTACTTCTCTGCACGCCCAAGCAAATCGCGTGCAATACGTTCAAAAATTGCACCACCGACGGGGATCAAATCGTCAGGGAAGTCATAATCGGGGTTATGCAACGCAGCATAATCATGTCCCGGACCAAGGCATAGCATCGCGGCTTTCGCCCCCCAACCAAATACACCAAAATCTTCAGAGGCGCGCATCGGAAGCCCAAAATCTCCGCTTTCAACATCAATTGCTGTCATCGCGTTAACCGCAACATCTGTCGCCTCGGGATCATTTATAGAAGCCGCAAAAGCATCAAAGACGTCAAACGACACGTCTAGACCATATTTTTCCGCCTGTGCCTGCGCCAAAGCACGCGCGTCTTTGTCGATGTCTTCCATCGCTTCATCATGAGCCGTGCGCAAAGTCGCATAGATCACAGCTTCGCCCGGTGCGACGCCAAAAGAAGGCTCGCCGATTTGCACGTGGGTAATTGTCACAAGGCGGAAGTCGTCATCCAACTTGCCCCCCTGCCCCAGACCATCCAGCGCAGGGATCAAGCTGGCGACCGCACGTGCGGGTGATACTCCATCTTCAGGGTCAGCCGCGTGTGCGGTCTTGCCGGCCAGTTTGATTTCCAGCCCCTGAGAGGCACAGTTGATCAGCCCTGTTTTAGTGGAAACATAACCAAATGGGCGCCCCGGCTCGATGTGGATCGCAAAGGCCCAATCGGCTTGGATTTCCTTATAGGCTGGATCTGCCACAACCGCTTTTGCACCGCTCCCGTCTTCTTCGGCAGGTTGGAACATCAAAATAACACGCCCCTTCGCAACCGGTTCGCGCGCAATTTGGCGACCGAGCGCCAATAGTATGGTCATATGGCCATCATGACCGCAAAGGTGCCCTTTGCCGTCAATCTCAGACTTCCAAGGATTGTCGGAAATCTCCTGAATGGGCAGGGCATCTAGCTCTGCACGGAACAGGACAGTAGGGCCTTCCACTCCGCTATCAAAAACCGCCGCGACCCCGTGACCGCCAAGGCCTGTCAGAACCTTTGACGGATTGAGCGGCTTCAGCGCCTCAACGATGGCGCGCGCAGTTTCGACTTCTTCACCTGACAATTCAGGACGTTTGTGCAACTCACGCCGGAAAGCAGTCAATTCATCAAGGTCTGAATTTGTCAGCATTTGATAATCCTTTGTTGGCCAACACTAATGCCCATTGTTTTGAATGAACCCACACTATTACACGGGCAGATAATTTGGCAGACTGCGAATTTCTGACGCTCAGTGATTGATTTTCCGTCAGTGGCTAACTGAGCATTGCTCATGAAGCGGGAGCGAGCTTCAGCAGGACTATCCCCACAACGATCAAACCTATTGCAAGAAGCCGCAACTCCGTTGCTGCTTCTGCTAGATAGAAGATACCGAACAGTGCGGTGCCAACAGTACCAATACCTGTCCAAACTGCATAGGCCGCCGCGAGTGGTAACTCTCGCAATGCTGCTGCCAAAAACGCGATGCTGATCACCATGGAGGCTCCCGTGAGCAGCGTGGGGATTGGTTTTGACATACCGTCAGAATATTTGAGTCCGACGGCCCATCCGATTTCGAACAAGCCAGCCATCGCGAGAAAGAACCAAGCCACGCTATGCTCCTTCGACTTCAGTAAGGCATTCAACAAGCTGCGCCATAAATCCCGCTCCTTTGGCAAACTGATCCAAAGAGATGAATTCGTTGGGTTGATGGGCCTGAGCAATATCGCCAGGGCCACAGACCACTGTTGAATAGCCATGTTGCTGAAAGAGTCCAGCTTCGGTCAAGAAGCTGACCACGCGCTCTTTCTGCGAAGAAGACAGTCTTCGAGCTAATTTCAATGCGGTGCTATCTGGTTCATCCATCAATCCCGGCGCGTAGAAATCTCGATCAATCGAGATGCCAGCCTCTAAGCGCACTGCTTTCATACAAGCATCAAGTCGCACAACTTCAGCTTCAAAGGCTTGCAGCAACTCCGCAAAATCATCTCCTGGAACGATGCGGAAATCGATCACAAAAGCGCAGTCTTTGGCGGTGATATTCAGCGCGGTTCCGCCCGAAATTTGCCCGACGTGGATAGTTGAATAATGGGGATCAAAGGCAGCATTAGGAACAGACGGATCACGAGCTGAAGCGCGATCATTCATCTGATTGGCCCATTCAATCAGCCGCGCTGCCATCATCACAGCGCTGACCCCTTTGTGCATGATCGACGAATGCACCTCAAAACCATGCACATGCACTTGATAGCCGAAACCGCCGTTATGGGCGGTCACCAAATCCATCGTAGTCGGCTCGCCTACAATTACAGCTTCGGCTTTGGGAAAGCCGCTGGATTGCATATGATCCAACATGATCGGTGCGCCGGTCATCCCGACTTCTTCGTCAAAGCTGAGCGCGATTTGCAATGGACGGGCGATACCGGCCTTTAGGGCATAGGGTACCGTCGCCAAGGACAGCGCCACAAACCCTTTCATATCGCAGGAGCCGCGACCAAAAAGTTTGCCATCCCTTTCGGTCAATTGAAATGGGTCACGGTCCCAGTTTTGCCCTTTGACCGGAACAACATCCGTATGACCCGAGAGCAAAACGCCCCCATCCTTGCGGGGACCAATATTGGCATAAATCGCTTCTTTGGGTTCAGTGCCGTGCGAAACCCGAATGGGTTCCACACCATGGGATCGCAGATACCCATCAACGTATTCGACCAAGGCCAAATTGCTGGTGTCGCTGACCGTCGGAAAGGCAATCAAACGCTCTAGAATATTCCGCGCGGTCGAAAGGATATCTGCCTGCATGTTGTTAGCTCAGCATCCCAAAGAGATCACGCGGATCGGAAGGATCAGCCAACATGTCGAGGTGTTCAAAGAACTCTGTGCCTTCGATTTTTGCGCGCACGTATTTCAGGGCGCTGAAGTCCTCAACCGCAAAACCAACACTGTCAAAGAAGGTGATCTGACGATCATGTGTGCGGCCCTCGGCTTCTCCGCGCATCACCTGCCAAAGATCGGTGACTGGGTAATCATCAGGCAGCTGCTGAATGTCGCCTTCGATGCGTGTTTGTGGCGGGTATTCCACAAAGATGTCCGAGCGGCGCAAAACGGCTTCGGCAACCTCGGTTTTACCCGGGCAGTCACCGCCAATGGCGTTGATGTGCACACCATCACCCACCATGTTGTCGGTCAGGATGGTTGCGTATTGCTTGTCAGCTGTACAGGTGGTGATGATCTCAGCACCTTCCATCGCTTCCTCTGCGGTCTTGCAAGAGACAACATTCACACCAGCAGATTTTAGGTTCGCTGCGCATTTTGCAGTTGCCGCTGGGTCGATGTCGTACAGGCGTACGTTTTCGATGCCACAAACAGCTTTGAAGGCCAGACATTGGAACTCTGACTGAGCACCGTTGCCGATCATGGCCATTGTCTTTGATCCCTTTGGCGCCAGATGACGACCAACCAGTGCCGACATCGCCGCAGTGCGCAACGCGGTCAGCAGGGTCATCTCGGTCAGTAGCTTCGGATAGCCGCTGTCTACATCCGCCAACAGACCAAAGGCGGTCACGGTTTGCAGACCCTCTTTGGTATTCTTTGGGTGGCCGTTGACGTATTTGAAACCATACATCTCGCCGTCAGAGGTCGGCATCAATTCGATAACGCCCACGTCAGAGTGGCTTGCCACACGCGGGGTTTTGTCAAACAGCTCCCAGCGTTTGAAATCTTCTTCGATGGCAACCGCCAGCTCAGACATGAATGTCTCTGCGCCGATCGAATTGACCAGTTTGATCATATTCTCAACAGAAACAAACGGCACATAGGCCAAGGGTGAGAACTTAAACTCCATGGTGTATCCCAACTATTAATTATGTGAGGGGGCGCCGGAAGTACCAGCACGTTTTGCAGCGTTTCGATCCAGAATGAACATGACCGAACCCGAGATCAGAATGATGACAATGCCAAGCTGGGCGAGCAGACCCGTGGATTGCCCCCAAAGCACGAAAGACCAGATCGCAGCGAAGACGAGGAAGGAGTATTCGCAAACGGCCACAAAGTCAGTCTCGCCTGCGCGGTAAGCCTGCGCGATCACCGAAACCGCGACTGTCGCGCCAACGGCCTGGCCAAAGGTTAAGACGAGGAAACGAGGGCTTATCCCCTCCCATCCGCGTGTGAAGAACTGTTGGTTTTCAACAGGGACCGGAAAAAGGGTGAAATAGATCATCAATCCAAGGCTTGCGATCCCCATCGCAGTAAAAACGCCCAGTGCCAAAACGGGTGCGCTTTCAGCCTCGCAGAAGTGTTTGGTGAACAAAGCGCCCAACCCATAAAGTGCCCCTGCCAAGAGTGGCAGTACCGACAAGGCGGTCAGATTGGTGACATCCGGCTGCAATAGGAGCAAAACACCGACGAAGCCAGCCGCCATGGCGACAACACGACGGCGGCCAATCCGTTTACCCAGAACTGTTACAGAGAACAGCATCACCCATATTGGCGCGCTAAAAAGGCCAGCCCCTGCCTGCGACACGGGAAGCAGTCCCAAAGTCGCAAAATAGACCAGCAATGCCGCTGCAACTGTCGAGCTGCGCAAAACCAAAGCGCGCATGCTGCGCGGTTTGATCGAAATACTGAAGACCATGGCGATGACAAACAACATAGGCACCGCAAAAAATGTCCGCACAACTTGAAACTGCCACAGCCCTGAAATCTCAGACACCGCCGCAACGAAATTGTCTGAGAAACTCAGGATGGCCGAAGCCAACAGAGCCAGAAAGGCTGCCGCCAGATTGTTGTTCAAAGTCGCCATGGATTGGCTCCCAAAGGTAAAGTTACGCTGCGCGTTCTGAAGCGTAGGCGTCCATCGCCTCAAGGGCTTCATCTAGGGTCCGGATTGCACCGGCCTGTAGATATTCCATCTGTGCAAGTGCTGCGCTATGTGCCTCTGTACTGGAGGCCGCGACGCAGTCTTCGATCGTACGGCAGTAGTAATCACCCTGATGACCATCCGCGAATGTGTAGTGAACACATACGTTGGTCAGCCCGCCGACCAGCAAAAGCGTATCGACCTTTAACCCTTTTAGCAGAATTTCCAGATCGGTGCCGTAGAAGGCAGAGTAGCGGCGTTTCTGGATCAGATAGTCGTCATCGCGAAAACCCATCTGCTCCCGCGCAATGTCGGTGTTTGGGTTGTTGTCCAGACAATGCACATCTTCATCGCCATCCAGCTCTCGCCCGAAGTCCACCAAATTGGCCCGATGGATTTCTTGGATGAAGATCACAGGAATATCGCTTTCACGCGCCTTGTCGATCGCAGTCCGCGCTTTCAGCAGTCGCGCCGCATGTCCCGGCATGTGGTCAATACTGCGCGCATCATCGTCACGGCCAATGAAGATCCCTGCCTGAATATCGATCACCAGCAACGCTGCATTTCCTTCGATCAAATTCTTCCGCACTTGGTTTGGATTGGCCATGATCCACTCTCCGATTGTCGTGTTCTGTTTTCATTCTGCTTGCAAATTGAGCAATCATCGCCAAAAACGATGCCAAATCTTGCAAACCACCCCCAAAACCTACGGGGCACAACGATATTCCGAAATTAGATTTATCTTGTGCTGACCGAAGGTAAAACCTACGGTGATCCAATGTTCAGTTCTCTTCGGCACCTCAACGCCCTGCGCGCGTTTGAATCTGCGGCCCGAAATCGAAGCATCGCAAAGGCCGCGACAGAGCTTCATGTCAGCCACAGCGTTGTCAGCCAACATGTTAGAAACCTTGAAGAATGGCTGGGTGTGTCCCTCTTTGAACGGCACAGCAATCGCATCGAGCTCAGCGAAGATGGCAAGCATCTGGAACCTCAAATCGCCTATGGCTTGCAGATTCTCAGCGATGCCTGCGACAACCTGTTGAGGTTGTCCCAATCGGGCACCGTGAACATTTCGGCGGAACCTGCGATTGCCTCGCGTTGGCTCAGAAAAAAGATCACAGAGTTCTGTGACCAGCACCCGAAAATCGAATGCAACCTGCGATCAGAATGGCGCACGCCTTCCATAGACGAGGATCAAGTTGACCTGATTGTGCACTTTGAAGAGCGCTTGTTACGGTCGCGCACCGAAAGTGACCGTTTGTTCCCGATCGACGGATTTCCAGCCATGGCGAAGTCCAAATTGGACCCGAACTTTGAGCCGGAAGCAGAGGGAAACCTTGTGGAGTTTCCGCTTATCCACGACAACGGGCGACATATTTGGCAGCATTGGTTCACGGAATTCACAAAGGAAGGCAAGCGTTGGAAAGAAGGGAAGGTGCACTCCGATCTTTCCCTTGCCATAGAAGCGGCCGTTGACGGCGAAGGCCTTGTTCTAGCTGACAACATCATCTGCGGCAAAGAACTCGCCTCTGAACAGTTGGTGAAGGTCGATGACCGCACCATACGCTGCACATGGTACCGTGTCGCGATTGAAGAAAACGCTCCGTCAAATTCGGCGGCTATCGTGTTGCGGGATTGGCTGGTGACCGAGGCCCAAAAAGAAGATTTTGCAATCTGACAACCCAGTCCGGTCAGCCCTTTCGGCTTCAAATCAGAAGAAACGTTTTATCCACCGCTGAGCGAAAGTTATTCGCGTTCCCAAGTTTTTTAGGACTGTGACAAGCTCTATCGCGGGTCGCACTTGACTTCAAAAGTGGACTCGAAGCACTGCAAGCGACCAACGCGAACTCGTGGATCCGCCGCCCCCTGAGGCGGGACTTCCCTTTCAAAACAGCGTGTTCCGTTGGTCGCTTCTAACTTGGAACAATGCTATGCCAACAGACACAACAGTAACGCAGCAAAGCAGCCTTGTATGGCTGAAGATGATCATCGGATCATTTTGCGGCTTCGCCTTTTTCATGATTCCATTCAAATGGGATGGTGAACTGACAATCTTAATTTCTCTTATTCAGGACAAAATCAGCGCTCCGGTCGAAGGCCAACTGCCTTTGGTGATCGTCGCGCTAATGGTGCTATCCGCACTTGGTTCAGTCAGCGGTACGCTCACGGGCGGCGCTGGTATGAACAAGTATTTCAAATCAATTTTTGTAACATCCGTGATGTCGCTAATTTTCCGCGTGGCAGCGGCAGTTATGTCGATTATGGCCTATTGGAAACTGGGCCACGAAGCGGTCTGGAACGAATATACCGGCGAAATTATCATCATCTATTTAATGCCATCGCTGCTGGTCATCTTCCTGCTAGCGACCACCTTGCTGCCGCTTCTGTTGGATTTCGGTGGGGTTGAGTTCATCGGCGTCTATCTGCAACCGATGTTCAAACGCCTGTTCCGCCTTCCGGGCCGCGCCTCCGTTCTGACAGCAACTTCTTGGATCGGCTCTGGCACCAACGGGATCATCGCGGCAGATATCGACTACAAAAAGGGGATGTATACGGCGCGTGAAGTTAGCATCCTTTGCTTGGGTTTCGGCACAATTTCAATGCCAGCGGTCTTTATCTATACCACCAGCATCGGCGGCCTCGAAGTTGGCACTTTCCTCTACTTTTTCTTCACCCTTTTTGTGGTGGGTGTTGTGTCCACCATGGTGATCGCGCGGGTACCGCCGCTGTCGTTGAAGTCCGATGAGTTTTATCAAGGCAAAAAGAACCCAATGTTGGAGCTGCCAAAGGACGTATCCCGCAGCAAACTGCAACGCGCCAGCGATATTGCTTACAAAAAGGCAGAGAAGGCTCCGGGTCTAGGCAGGATCTTAAAAGATGGTGTGCTGACCACCTTTGAACTTTACATGACCGTTTTCCCTTTGATCGTTGTTATCGGTATCCTCGCCCTTGTGGCAACAGAGTTCACGCCGATCTTCAAATTCATTGCGATCCCTTTGGAACCTCTCCTGTCCACAATCGGCATGCCCGAGGCCTCAGAAGCTGCGCCCGCCTTCTTGGTTGGCTTTGCTGATTTACTGCTTCCATTCCTAGCGGCGGAAGGTATTGAATCACAGCTGACCAAGTTTGTAATCTGTGTTACCGGTACAGTGACGGTAATCTGTATGAGCGAAACTGGAGCGATTCTGCTTAAGTCCGCAATCCCCGTGAACTTTACCGATCTGGTTCTAGTCTTCCTTTTGAAAACTGTAGTGTCCATTCCAATCGCCCTCGCGATGGGTCGCCTATACGGTCTAAACTGAGGAATTGGATCGCCCATCCGCTTTGTTGCACCTTTTCCGTGTTTCATGATTTATCAATAGCCCAGAGTGTCCCAAATAGGGCCATGGTAGGCATCGTGCTCTGATACCCAACCTTCTGCCACCCAGGCATAGTAATTTCGGGATTTCTTAGAATTACGGGCTGGTTTCGTCATGTGAAGTTTCCAACATTACCGATGGGATATTTTCGGTATTGCCGTTTGGTCTTCCTTCATTGTTGTGAGCGGCCTCAGCTGGCAGGTCCAGTGTGATCGTGAGTGTGTTGTTGGGCGGATTGGCAGCGCTATGATGGTTTCAGGCGCTGGCGGGCGATAGCCCAGAGCACAGTTCGAGGTGCACCTTGATTTGTAGACTCTTTGCTCCTAAATTTTGAGGCGAGAGCGCCGCGATGAGGACAAGCAATTACAGTGGCCATTTCAAGCGCGATGCGGTGCAGCAAATCAAAGTTCGAGGCAATCAAGTTCGCGAGGTCTCCGAGCGTCTAGGTGTCAGCACACATTCATTGTACAAATGGATAAAGCTGTATGGAGAGTCCTCACCAAAACATGAGGTTGATCATGATGCTGGGAACCGGCGGCTTAAGCGTGAGCTTGTAGATATGTACGGACCCTCGGGGCACTTTCGTAACACCGTCTCGGATGGGTTTTTGGATCCAGAGGTAACATTTAAATCGGTATTCGGGGCGATGCTGGATACATCTGGGAGTTTTCAACAATGTCAGACACGACCGTGGTTGAGGCAAAAGATATCACCGAGGAACGTCTGCCAGAAATTATCGCATTGGCTCGACAGGTCGTAGGGGATGCACCAGCCCATGTCCTTTTACATCAACAGCCTCGATCCAGCAGTCGCCCCAGGCCTCGGCGCCGGAACGCCGCAAGCTGTAGGCCTTTCGACACGTGAAGCCATGAAATTGTTCCAGGGATTCAAAGTTTTGAACTTTGTCGAAGGCGACATCGTCGAAGTTGCTCCGGCCTATTGCCCCACCACTAACACCGCCCAATACGGTGCGCAGATGCTGTTTGAAATTCTCAGCCTGATGCAGTTTTCTCCCTCACTCCCTTCAAAATAGAAAGACGAAGAATGGCGATTGAACGTAAAGAACCCGATAACCGCATGAGCCAGATCGTGATCCATAACGACATGATCTATCTTGCTGGTCAGATCGGCGAAGGCCCAGATGTGACGTCTCAGACCATTTCGGTGTTGGCCGAGGTTGACCGTTTGTTGGCTGAGGCGGGCAGCAGCAAGTCTAACATTCTACAGGCGCAAATCTGGCTCTCTGACATCTCCACCGTGGCAGAGATGAACGAAGTCTGGGATGCTTGGATTGACCCAAAAAATCCGCCAGCACGCGCCTGCGTGGAAAGCAAACTTGTCACACCGGACTTCCTTGTTGAAGTTATGGTGACCGCCACCAAAGGCTAACCATGACACATTTTTTGACTGCCGAACAAACCTCTGCAGCACTAGAAATGAGCCCGTTGATTGATGCGATCGACGGGCTTTTTGAAACGGGCTGTGACATGCCGGTTCGGCACCACCACAGTT
The DNA here is from genome assembly GCF_900129685.1 of Cognatishimia maritima. GTDB lineage: Bacteria > Pseudomonadota > Alphaproteobacteria > Rhodobacterales > Rhodobacteraceae > Cognatishimia > Cognatishimia maritima. The sequence continues at coordinate 20,456 of NZ_FQWM01000003.1, forward strand.
TTGACGTACCCGGTGAAGAGGCTGGCACGCTTTTGGTGATGCCCGCGTGGCGATCCGGTGATCATCTTGGCGTAAAGATGGTCAATGTGGTGCCTGGCAACGGAGCCCGTGGTCTACCTGCGATTGCAGGCGTATACATCCTCAGTTCTGCCAAAACAGGTGAACTTCAGGCGATTATGGATGGCGCAGAACTGACCGCACGGCGCACGGCGGCCGCATCGGCATTGGCAGCTAAATATCTGTCGCGGCCTAATGCTCGACGCTTGCTGATTGTTGGTGCAGGAAAACTCTCGCTCAACCTGATCGAGGCGCATTCAGTGCATCGCCAATTTGATGTCATCGAGATCTGGGCACGTCGCCTTGAGCAAGCCGAATTGGTTGCCGAAAAGGCGCGGGCTTTAGGTTTCCCTGCAAGCGCGTGCGGTGATCTAGAAGCTTCTGCACGGGACGCAGATGTGATCTCCTGCTGTACGCTGTCGCGTGAGCCGCTGGTGCTTGGCGAATGGCTAAAACCCGGTTCGCACCTCGACCTGATTGGAGCATTCAAACCGGACATGCGAGAATGCGACGATGATGCCATCGTGAATGCCTCGGTATTTGCGGATACCCGCGATGGGGTCTTCGCCGAAGGAGGCGATATTCTGCAGCCTCTGAAAGCGGGATTGATCTCTAAAGAGCACGTGAAAGCCGATTTATTCGATCTTTGTCGTGGTGATCATGGAGGACGCTCCGACGATCAGGAGATCACCGTATTCAAATCCGTTGGCGCGGCGTTGGAGGATCTGGCAGGAGCAATGCTGGTCTATGAAAGTTTGGCAGAGTGATCCCCAGCCAAACCTTTTCGTCTTAGATTTACTCGCAAAGACCGAAATGCGGTCTAGGTCAAACTTTAACGACACCTGATCGCCAACAGTTGACTATGCAGCGCTCGATGTCCCTGACCAACTTGTCAGCGGCGTCCTTCGATGTAAATCCCGGAGACAAATTGTGACCTGCTCCCCTTAAAGTCCGCTAATTTGGGTTAGCTCTGTTCAGGTTTTGGTCTTTCTTTGACTGGTTAGCATATTCTGCTGGCGTTCGGCCAGCGAAGCTTGTGTGCGGGCGGTGATGGTTAAAGTCGTTGCGCCACGATGCGATCAGATTGCGGGCATGCCGCAGGCTTTCGAACAGGTGTTCGTTCAAACACTCATCCCGCATCCTGCCGTTGAAGCTTTCGCAGTATCCGTTTTCCCAGGGTGACCCTGGCTCGATGTGGGCGGTCTTCGCGCCGACGGCAGTGATCCCAGTCCCGAACAGCCTGTGCTACGAACTCAGGGCCATAACACCTTCGGAATGACGTTGATTTAGAGGCTATGATTGCCTGCGCAGCCCTCAAATAGCGCAGCAGGTGATCATAGCCGGGTCTCAGGTCTCTACAGTGGTTTTGCAACAAACCACACCGCAAGGGAGACCGACTATGACCGATGCCACTATTGCACAAACCGCGCCTGTTTTGGTTGCGATTGATATCGCAAAGGCCCGCCATGAAGTTTTGATTGCTGTTCCGGGTAGAACGCGGCGTCGCCGCCTAACGGTTCTGAATCGGCTCGACGACTTCAACCGATTGATTGCCACACTCTCGGATTATGACCGTCCTGTCCGCGCAGCCTTTGAGGCGACGGGCAATTACCATCGCGCTTTGGCTTACCGGCTTGGGGACGCCGGTTTTGATGTGAAGTTGGTGTCTTCGGTCGCATTGGCGCGCACCCGTGAAGCCTTGAACAACAGCTGGGACAAGAACGACCCCAAGGATGCGCAGGTCATCCTGCATATGATGCAAATCGGGAACGAGCAATTCTATCACGATCCACTGTTGTGCGGTACGAATGATCTTCAGGAGTTGTCCAAGACGCACAACATCGTCTCGCGCTCAAAGACGGAACTTTGGCACCGGGTGCTGACTCATTACCTGCCGCTGTATTGGCCTGAGGCTGACCGCTTTCATCGCAGTTCACGCAGCGACTGGTTCTTTGCGTTCCTCGAACGCTATCCTTCGCCACACTTTATCTCAGACATGAGCCAAGAGGCATTCATTACCGATGCGTGGGAGGTTGTCGGTTGCAAAGTCTCAAAAGAGCGTTTACTTGCAGACATTTATCAGACCGCCAAGTCATCTGTAGGCTTGCCCATTGCCCCAGACTCCGACGCCGCCAGGATGTTCCGTTTGGTCTTAGGCGAAGGGCGCAGCCTGATTGCACAGCGCAATGAGATTGAGGACCGTGCTGTCGAACTGCTCGCGAACAACAGCGACTATCAACTGCTGACTTCTATCCCGGGGATCGGGCCAATCAATGCCCTGACCATCTTGGCAGAGGCAGGCGATCTGCGCCGCTTTCAGCATCACCGCCAGTTTCTGAAGTTCTGTGGGATGGACCTCGCGACGATCCAATCCGGCACATTCCGTGGCCAAACCAAGCTCTCAAAATATGGGAATGCCAGATTACGCCGCACGCTGTGGATGGCTGGTCAGGTGGCCATCATGCAAAAGACCAACAGCTTCCGTGACAAGTTCGAGCGATACATTGCCAAAGATCGTCAAAACACCCATTTGCGCCGCAAGGCGTACACCGCAATCGCCGCAAAAATGGCCCGTACCGTGCACGGGATCATCAAACGCGGCGAACCCTATCGTCCCTTCTTTGAGGGATGATCGACGCAGAAGGACCTTTCTCTGTAAGGGCCGTATAGGCGAGAATTCGACCTCGTAGATAATGTTCAGGCCTTCTGCTCAACGACCAAAAGATCTCGTCTTAAGGACGGTGAGAGCCGCAAAAGCGTACTCTGTGTTTGTTATGGGAGAGACATGTTGTTGACCAAAATGCCGAACTGACACACATTCAAACGTGCTGGAACGCTTCAGCATGACAATGATCTGATGCCAAATCAGCCGATCATTCCGCACATAGGACGTTATCCGACCGGATGAATACCGGAGTGCCGCGCAGGATAAACAGGTCCGTCAGCGCGTCGATGACATCTGTCGAGTTCAGCTTGCGCTGTACCTTGATCGCTAGGCATTCACGGCTGTGTTCATCAATGATGTTCAGTGTCCGGAAGACCTTTCCATCATCTGTCCGGCAATGCACGAAGTCATAGCTCCAGATATGGTTCCGATATTCGGGCCTCAGCCTCACGCATGATCCATCATTCAGCCAGAGCCGCCCCTTCTTCGGTTGTTTTGCTGGAACCTTCAGCCCCTCTCGTCGCCACAGCCGTTCGACACGACCATCGCTCACGGACCAACCCGCCTCTCTGAGCAGAGCCGCGATCCGCCGATAGCCGTAGCGGCCAAACTGTCTGGCCAATTCGATCATGTCAGCAACCAAACGATCCTCATCGGCGCGGCCTTTCGGGATATGCCTTTGTGTGGAGCGATGCTGCCCGAGAATCCGACAGGTCCTGTGACCTGCGTTCCGATACTTTGAACTGGCTTCGAACGTGATCGATACATGCGCGACGGCGAGCGGGGCTTAGTAATTTCCCTTTGCGGCTTCCTTCAGGATTAATTTGTCCAACGTAAGATCAGACACAGCTCTTCTGAGCCGTTCATTTTCCTTTTGAATTCGCTTCAGCTCCTTCAATTGATCCACACCCATTCCGCCATACTTCTTACGCCAGCGGTAATAGGTTTGTTCAACAACACCGATCTGTCTGATTGCATCCAGACGGGACATGCCTTGCCCCATCAACACCTCAACTTGCCGTAACTTCGAAACTATCTCTTCTGGCTTCGGTCGCTTGTTTGCCATTCTTGGTCCTCCGTTTCCTAAACATAGCGGCGGACCAAATCAGTAGGGGAGGCTCAGCCACTTCTTGCTCCGGGATTGACAACACTTCGCCCGTGGCGATGGCACCGTGGACTTGAAAGACGCGCTTCGCCAAATCAACGCCGACAATGAAAGCTTCAGACATTTTATCCTCCTGCAATATCCACAAGCTGAAGCAGTTCGGGCGGCTCAATAATGAACCGGCAGGAGGGGCATCCAATCCATCAGTATAGAATGTGCCCATCACCGCAAACACCCCGCATAACCAAACCAATAAGATGCGCCGGACTCTCACATAATTTTGGACGCCAGCCAGCCTAACTTCTCTGACGACGGTAGCTCTCGACGCAGTCGCGGCTGAGCTCGATGCTACAATCGGTGATGAAGAATACAGCCTCTCCCAGTAATTGGCGATGTATTTTGGGATTGGTTAAACCTGAGCGCTCTTGTCTGAAAGAATCTAATGTCAAATTTATTTCTCAAGGCTCAAGATGCCCTGATCGCGTAGCAAATCACTTAGTCTGGCGATAGCTTGGCATATCTCCGACTCAGTCAAAGATGAGTATCCAAGCATTACCATGTTTCCTGGAGGCTCCCCACTGAAATCAAATGCGGCGCCGCTCGCTAAAGAATAGATTCCTATTCCTATTGACCGCGCCTTTTCCTGAATAATCTGACCACTTCCGATGCCTTCAGGCAAATGCCAAACGAAGTGCAACCCGCTGTCCTGCCCAGTAATTTTGGGGTCGCCAAAATGGCCTTTCAAGGCTTCAATAAGGACATCTCTTCGCGCTTTATATATCTGACTTAGTTTCCTAACGTGGCGATCAAAGTGCCCTTCATTGATAAATTCGGCCAACGCTTTCTGTTCCAACCAAGATTGCCCATTGCTCATGTGGGCCTTCGATACACGTGCATCGTTCCAGAAAGATCTTGGGAGTACTGTAAAGCCTAGCCGTACACCTGCGCCCACTGACTTGGAAAATGATCCAACATAAAAGACCCTTCTTCCCCGATCGAGACCCGATAAGGCCGTTAGTGGCGGGCCATTGTAGCGAAATTCGCTATCGTAGTCATCTTCAATTATGAAACTCTCCGTTTCCTCCGCCCACTTTAGCAAGGCCAAACGTCGGCTCAAGGACATCATTACACCGGTTGGAAATTGGTGGGATGGCGTAACGAACAGCAGATTTCGCCTCTTGTTTGGCAATAAGTCTACTCGGATGCCTTCGTCGTCGACAGGAATTGGCTCTATTGGAAGCTCTTCCTGCTGAAACAACAACGACGCTCCAATATAGCAGGGATTTTCAATACAAAGCCGTCGGGTGTGGTTTCTCAGAACTCTCAATATGAGATTGAGCGCATCTTGTCCGCCAGTTGTGACAATGATCTGGTCAGTGCTGACATCCATGCCACGGCTACGCGCCAAACGATCAGAAATTGCTTTTCGTAGTTCTGGCAGACCGGCAGGATCGCAATAATCGGTTAGATATCGAGGGCCATCCGACGCAGACAGGATGCCCCCGACTATTCGGCGCCAAGTCTTGAGCGGGAATGCACCGGCAGCGGACCGCCCTACCCAAAAATCGAAAGCCGGCCGATTCACTTCTCCGCCCGGTGATCCGGCAAAACATAAGAGAGGATCGCTAGATTGATTCTCAATATCATCTGTTGGCACAAGCTCATCTTTGAGGTTGCGAACCAAAAGCAGATCATCTGGAGGAATTGATGTGACGAACATGCCGGCAGTGCCGCGAGAGGCAGTATATCCCTCGGCAGCGAGCCGTTCGTAGGCAAACATTATTGTGTTGCGCGAAACACCTAACTGGTTTGCTAATGCTCGACTTGACGGCAAGGCCATTCCAGCGCGCAGGCGGCCACACAAGATCAGGTCTCGGATCTGATCAAACACTTGTACCTGCAGGGATGCTTCCGCTTCGTGGTTGATTGTGAGCATAAGTTCCAAAGTGTTATCCCCACAATCTCATGGTCCACCGCACATTGGACTGAATTTGAAAAGATCTCAATTTTTTCGAGCATCTTATTAAGCCATTTATGCAGTCTACGGGGTCGCCACCTAGCAGATCAGTCCTCAAATCCAACTTCTCATCCAAAGTTAATCCTCCGATACATCGCCACGAAAAGTATGCTACAAAAAATTGAAAGGGGGCCTTAAGAACGCAATTATCTCTAGTGCAATTTGGCATGAATACACGTTTAGGCTGCATGGCGATACCATATCCAAGAATTAACGCCGGCGCTGCGAAAACTTGTGAGGTGGCTTCTCTTCCGTTTGAATTGGAAGCCTCGCAGTTTCGCAACATATCGCATTGCGGGAATCGTCACTAAAAGATCGGATACAAGCGCTCTACTCTACCTGCCTGGTCACAATGATTTCATATCGTACGGAATGAATGTATCGCACAAGAAGTCCCCTATCTAAATTCAGCAGAGTTTTCTGCGCAGACTGAAACAACATTTGCTCGATCTCTATGTAACGAACCTGATTGTGTTACTTCGTGCGTTCGCAAACCTACTATCCTTGTAGATTATGACGCATCAAAGCATTTCCATCCACAGCTTAAAGTTTACTCTGCGGAATGTTTGTCCGTGTCACGATAATCCAAAAAACGCCGACGTCCCAGTTTTTATTGCAACGGCTTCCGTTCCATCGAGCACAACCATGCACTATCTCGATATTGCGAAAGCTTTATCTAAAGCTAAGAACCTATTTCATCTAGATCATCATCTCCCGATGTGTACGCAGGTTTTCTTCTCTCACTTTGCCGTAGGTGATCCTCCTCAAATTAAAGTCTCCTGTTTCCGTCTCCAATCGCTGCTTGATTAAAAGCAATCTGCCTATTTAAAGCTTTTGGTTGGAACGAAAAGATTCTATTTGCCGTTAGTTGTCTCTGGAAAACCCTAATGCTTCCATACGCTCTTCCGCTCCCTCTAGGAGAGGCTGTTTCTTAATAATTTTGGGTAGAGTTGGCGCTTTTTCAGCATTAACCTCTGTCCAATGCTCTTTTTCCTCAGGAAGATCCAGATCTTCGTAGATTGCCTGAACGGGGCAAAGGGGCACACAGGCGGCGCAGTCGATGCAAGCCACCGGATCTATATAGACCCGGTCGTCGTCCCCATGGAAACAAGAAACAGGACATACTTCGACGCAATCGGTAAAGCGACATCCAGTGCAATTATCAGTAACAACAAAGGGCATTATTTCTTCCTAACTAGATTTAGACGGCTGAGATTTTAGTGACTTCAACCAAAATATCAGAGTATGTTGGTGCAGAGCCAAGATTGGCCATTCGTTCAGAGCTTACTGCATTTACGGAGCCTTTGTGACTGCCGTTGCCGCCAGTCTTTTTCTGCCAATGGCCATGAAAACTCGCAATCACGCCCTTCATGGTATCGTCAGTCACTTTCGCCGCACCAGTGAAGGACCCACGGTCGTTGAAAACGCTAACGGCGTCGCCGTCTTCAATTCCGCGCTGCTTGGCATCAGCAGGGTTCATGATCACGATTGGCTCTCCTTCTCTGCGCAATTGCTTGAATTCGTTTGCGTATTGAGAGTTTAAGAAGCCATGCGATTTGGGGCTAATGATATTTAGCGGAAACTTCTCAGATAGCTCAGGTGCACTTTCAGGAGACTCAAACGGGGGAGTGTATCCTGGAAGCGGATCGATGTATCCTGCGAGTTGCTGTCCGTTATACCCCGCTCTGAATGGCGGCGGCACAAATGTTCCGTCTGCAGCCAAATTCGATTTGAACTCGCATTTTCCTGAAGGCGTATCAAAGTTTCCTTCCGCATGGGGTGTTCTGGTGTCTTTGTCCCCTGCCGCCACTTTGGCATAGCCGTTCTTTTGAAGGTCTTCCAAAGTGATACCTTCCATAAATGGCGAATCCCAATCCAAATAGTCGCGGATCATTTCTTCATCTGTTCGCTTCCATTCGGGCTCATCAAATCCCATCAGTTCAGCAAGTCGACGGAACAATTCCGTGTTGGGGATCGCTTCGCCGGGCGCTTCAACGGCCTTGTGATTGTACGTCCAGTAAAAGTGTCCCCATGAGAACATGACATCGGTCTGCTCGGCCTGCATTGTCGCTGGCAGGATGATGTCAGCATAGGCTGCAGTATCTGTCAGAAAGAGTTCGCTGGACACAACAAACAAGTCCTCCCTCGAGAGACCTTTCTTGATCATCTCTGTGTTTGGAGACTGCACAACGGGATTGATATTGTAGATCATCACAGACTTTAGCGGCGGATCCGACAGTTCATTCAAAGCCGATCCGAGATTGTGCAGGTTAATCACACGAGCACCTTCCTTGATCCAATCCGGTCTGCACATTGCATCCCAATCAAGAGCAAACGGTGCCAAAGTTAGTCCGAGGTTACCGCCACCCACATGGCGCCATGCGCCGATTAATGCAGGCAGGCAACTGATCGCCCGCGCAGTCTGCCCGCCATTCCGGTGGCGCTCGATTGCAACGCCTTGTCGAATTACTGATGGGTTGTTCCCGGCGTATTCGCGCGCCAACGTCAGGATATCTGCCTCGGGAATACCCGTAATAGAGGAAACCTTGTCCACCGGATATTCGGCTGCTCGTTCGGCAAGTTCCTCGAAACCTTCAGTGTGCTGAGCGATATATTCCGCATCGGTTAGGCCTTCAGAGATAATGATGTTCATCATACCAAGTGCAAGCGCGGCATCGGTTCCAGGACGAATAGGGATGTGCCAATCGCTTTGAACGGCAGTCCGGCTCTTGAGCGGGTCGATCACAACGACCTTTGCACCATTACGGCGCGCCTCTTCGATAAAGGGCCAGTGGTGCGAACCAGAGCTCAGCGTATTGACGGCCCAAAGGATAATGTATTTCGAGTGAACCAGACTCTCCGGATCGACACCGGTACTCCCTCCGATGCTGAGGTGTGTACCGATTTCCCTGCCAACACCGCAGAATGTCTTTTCCGCAATTGTCGACCCTAATCGGTTGAAGAAAGCATCCCCTGCAGTGAGCCCATTAAGAACACCTTGGTGGCCCAGATAATGGACAGGCATGATCGCTTGGGGACCAAACTCATCTATAATGCCCGTCCAACGTGACTTGATCTCTTCCAGCGCTTCGTCCCAGGAAATACGTTTGAACTCCCCAGATCCCTTTGGACCAGTTCGCTTCATAGGATACAAAATACGATCAGGGTTATTGTGGTGAGCAGCAAAATCATTGAGCTTCGTGCACAGCCGCCCGCGTGTTACGGGATGGTCAGGGTCACCCTTCACATCCTTCAACTTTCCATCCTCAACGGTATAGATGAACGCGCACGTATCGGGGCAGTCCTGAGGGCATGCGCCTCTTACAGTAGTAGTTACATTTGTCATGTTTTCACTCCCTAAGGATTATGAGATCAAAAGACTTTCCGCAGGCTATTCTCCGCCTTCGGGAAGTCTGATGCCGTCTTTGTCAAACAGATGCAGGCGGCGTTGATCAAAAGTAACGCGTCCAGCGTGATCACCAGGCTTAATGATCCTGCCTTCGGCTCGAATTTTGGTCAGCTGTTCACCCAGCTCAGCATTGATAATAGTATGACTTCCAAGAGGTTCGACCGAACTGATTGAAATCTCGTGACTGTCATCGCCCGCATCTTCGTGAATATCTTCTGGCCGTACCCCAAGAGTCCCTGGTTCACCCGGCCTCACCTTTCGAGCAAGCGGTATTGGTTTTGTAAGCTTGTCACACTCGAAATACCGACCGTCGGCCGAAAAGGTACCTGTAAAGAAGTTCATTGGCGGCGTTCCAATCACTTCGGCCACACGGATTGAATTTGGGTAATTGTAAACCACGTCAGGCTCGCCAGCCTGCGCAATTTGTCCATCAATCATAACGGCGACGCGATCCGAAATCGCCATCACTTCTTCTTCGTCATGTGAAACATAGACAAAGGTCTGGTTGTTGGTGCGCTGCAGGCGCTTGAGCTCGACGCGCATGTTTTCGCGCAGACGGGCATCAAGGGCAGAAATTGGTTCGTCGAGCAGGATTGCGCGACTATCGTCTGCCAAGGCGCGACCAAGGGCGATACGCTGTCTTTCTCCGCCTGACATCTGAGACGGGTTTTTGTGAAGGATGTGACTGACGTGAAGAACCTCCGAAACAGAGTCCAAACGGTTCGTGATCTCCTCTTCCGGCGCACCTCTTTCAGCCAATGGGAAGATGATGTTCTCACGCCCTGTCATGTGTGGAAACAGCGCCAGATTTTGAAAAACCATGGAAATACCGCGTTGGGACACTTCAAGGTTTTTGCAATCCACTCCACTGAGAATGACCTGCCCTTCATCCTGAGAAAGCAGCCCAAGAATAAGCTTCAGGATCGAGGTCTTCCCAGAAGACGGTGGCCCAAAAATCCCAAAAAACTCCCCCTGCTCTATCGACAAATCAATCGGGCCAAGAGTGAAGCCAGGGTATTTCTTGGTTGCTTTTCTAAGTTCAATAGCAGTCATGCTGCGCCCCCAGTTAGCCTGTCGCCAGAATCAAGATCAAAGGCCATACATTTGTCCGCTGTCAGAAAGAATTCGACTTCATCGCCAATCGACAATGCGTCTCGCTCGTCTTCAGCGACGATTTGAGTTCGGTGTACCTGAAGGTGAACAAGCCGTTTCGGGCCCACACGCTCCAATTCCTCGACATATCCGTGTAGCTGAATATCGTCCGAAGCGCGCTTCTCGCCAAAGTAGATGTCTTGTGGGCGGATACCGATTGAACCGCCTTTAGAAGACTTAAGTTTGGCAAAATCAGAACTGATCTTGCCTTGTAGGGCCACTTCTGCCCCACCTTGGGTAATAAGTTTTGTTGACCCATTAGCTCCTTTGATTTGCCCATCAAGTAGGTTGATTTTTGGACTACCCACAAAGTTGGCAACAAAGCGATTACAGGGATTATTGTAGACTTCGAGGGGTGAACCATACTGCATCAGTTTTCCCTGATCGATAATCGCAATCTTATCTGCGAGGCTCATCGCCTCAATCTGGTCATGCGTTACATATATCATCGTCTGGCCGAATTCGCGTTGGAGTACCTTCAGTTCCGATCTCATATACGCGCGGAACCCTGCATCGAGATTTGACAAAGGTTCATCCAGAAGGAAAATCCGCGGTTCAGCAATCGCAGATCGCCCAATCGCCAGTTTCTGCATCTCGTTCACAGAAAGACTTGCGGCTGGCGCATCCAGACAATGGGTCAGGTTCATCCTCTTCGCCATCGCCGCTACACGGCTGGTGATTTGATCCTTTGGCACATTGTTGACTTCAAGACCGTAAGACAGGTTCTTGTAAACGGTCATGTGCGTGAAGATCGCATAGTTCTGAAACACGAACCCGATGTTGCGCTGTTGAATAGGCGTATGCGACAGGTCCTGCCCATTGAAAAGGATTTCGCCTTCGGTGGCTTCCTCCAAACCGGCGATCATATTCATTGTTGTTGTCTTTCCACAGCCTGATGGGCCAAGAAGAGCGACAAATTCCCCGTCTTCGATATCTATCGACAGATCGCTTACTGCGGTAAATTCACCGAAACGTTTGGTTACGTTGTTAATTTGAATTGATGACATCCGCTTATCCCTTATTCTTTGCAACGCGACTGAGCCCGAATGCAGCGATAAGGCTGAGTACGATCAAGACAGCCAGTCCGACGGCGCCTACGTAAGCCCAATCCAGATCAGCGAAAGTCTTCTTGTAGAGGAACAGCGAAATTGTCTCTGTGGCTACGCCGGGTCCACCACTCGTCATGATGAAGATCAGATCGAATATCTTGAAACATTCAACCAACCTTAAAACGATAGCAATTGCGATAACAGACTTCATGCGCGGCAAAATAATTTTGTAAAAGTTCTGCCAGTTGCTTCCTCCCAAGAGCCGGGCCGCCAAGAGCTGATCCGATGGCACACCCAACATGCCCGCCAGCAAGATAAGGAACATAAGGGGCGTCCACTGCCAAGTGTCAGCGATAATCACCGAAATTAATGCGCGATTGGGATCAGTGAGCCACGAAAAGCTGGCAGGGAGACCGAGGGAGTCATTAACGGGTCCTGTGCCTTGGAACAGCAGGAAGAACATCAAACCAACGACCGCTGGCACAACCATCATCGGGGTCAAGACAATAGAGTAGAAAACTTTCCGCCCGGGAAACTTGTCTATGAACAGGTAGGCCAAACCCAGGCCAAGGAAAAATTGCGCTGGCACAGCGACCAGCATGATCATTGCAGTCCTCCATAAAGCTGCCCAAAAGGCCGGATCATATGCCAGAATGAGATAGTTCTCACCCCAGTTGAAACTTTCATAGGCCTGATACCACGGCACACCGTCCAGTGGTGTCCACCAAGTGAAGCTAAGATATAGCTGCATCAGAAGCGGAAAGATAACGATGAAGATAAGCAGAGCCACAGTTGGCGCTACGAACCACTTCCCGAGCTTCCGACCATCACGGCCGACCCTCGACCAATAACCACGTTTTTCACCTACGTTGGACGCCAACGATGCTGATGTATTGCTTGACAACTCTGTCATTGTTTCAGTGCTCCAAACGTAAGCCCACGGACTAGGTGCTTCTGAATGAGCAGCCCTAGGAAGATTGGGGGGATTGCTGCAATGAAACCTAAAGCGGCCTTCATTCCATACATCTCGCCAAGCGCGGTGTTGAGTGTGTTCATGTAAACTGGCAACGTTACCCATTCCTTCTGTGTAAGAAGCAATGCCAAAAGGTAATCAGACCAGTTCAATATGAAGACAAACAATACACATGTTGCCAAACCAGGTTTTACAATCGGCAAGGTAATCCGATAGAAAACTCGCCAATACGAACTTCCAGCAACTCGTGCTGCTTCTTCGATCTCAATTGGGACTTCGTCGAAGAAAGTCTTCATGAGCCAGAAGGCAAATGGCAAAGTGACGATACCATAAATCAGTGACAATCCCCACCAGGTATCGACACCACCAATAAATGCCCACATCACCATAACCGGAATCATGACTGCAAGCGGTGGAAACAGTCGAAGCTGCAAGACAGATAATGCCAGCGACGGCAGAATGTTAAAGCGAACCACGGCGTAGGATGAAAGTGTGCCTGCTACCACAGCTATTATGGTACCACATGTCGATGTCACAAGGCTGGCCCATAGCGGACCTCCTATCGTGCGGTCCAAAGTGACTACCAGACCTTCAGTCTGGCCATAGAAAAGGTATTCAAAATTACCCAAGGTTGCATTTTGTGGAAGCCATGTAAGGCCACTGCCGGTTGTCCATTCGTCAAATGGTTTGAACGCCATGGTTATCATCCAAAAAAGAGGATACATCACAACGGCACATGCCAGCAGTAACAATGCGTATTTCACAGCTAGAGAGCGAAAAGAACGTTTGATGGTTACACTCCTCGTTTTGTGGGTCTTAACAATGGACCCTTCATCAGGCCGGAGCAGGGCCACCAAATAGGCGGCCCTGCCGATTAATCAGATCGGGTCGACAATTGTAGGCCATGTTTTTCGGCTGGCCTGGATCGCTTCGACAATGCCTTTTCGCTTTTGTCGACGAATGATCTGTTCCCATTTCCCCTGAGCAGCATCCATTGCTTGCTTTGCAGTTTTCTGACCAGTCAATGCAGCCTGAATTTCTTCGTCCAGCGCATTGTCCAATGCTGTTTGGCCCCCAAAATTGATACCTGGAACGGACCGCGCAACGGTGTAAGGAATGGTCTCCATGGCATATTGTTGGTAGTTGGATGCAACCAATGGCTCATCGAAATTGGCTTGCTGCATTGGATCCAAATATCCGGTCGGGCTTGCCATGATGAGTGAAAAAGTCCTCGTAGAGCTTAGCCACTGAAGGAAGAGGTATGCGGCTTCAGCATTCTGTGAAGTTGAAGACACCCATCCGCTAATACTGTAGTGTAAGATCGAACGGCGGTTGATGTGGTCACCGTGCTTCCGACCAATCGGGTTGTGTGTCGCCATCAAGCCAGACGCGTTGGACTTTTTCGACCCGTCTGCTTTGTTGCCGTCGCCGAATTTTGCAATTGCAGTGTAAGTACAGATACTTGGTACTTGGAGATTCCATAATGATGACCAGCCTTCAACAAAAGTAAAGCTGAGCGCATCTGGCGGTGACCACTCCAAAGAACGCACGTGTTCTTCCGCACATTGGATCGCAAGATCTGTGTTGAGGTTTGGCTCTCCATCTTCCGTGAAGAAATGATGATTCGGCGTATCCATCGAGGCAAGGCGCATATAGAAGGACGGAAGCCCCCAGAAGCGGCTCATCAAGATGCCGTTGCCATACATGGTTCCGTTGCCGAAGTCCTTACCCGTGAAGAACTTGGCGATTTCGTCGTGTTCTTTCCAGGTGTTGGGCGCAACCAATTCTCGTCCGACTTCACTTGCAAAAGCGTCCTGGACTTCAGGCTTGTCGTAAATACCCTTCAGATAATACCAGGTGAGGAAATCCCCATCCAAGGCAATAGGATAGAACTTGTCGTTATACGTATAGAGCAGCTTCACGAGTTCCTGCGTTGGCAAGCCACGCTCAGGGTCACCCCAGTCGGGCTGATACTTTTCAACAAACTCGGAAACATCATAGGCACCACCTGACGCAACCAAATCGCCTGTCGAATTCCAAGGCCCTGTGTAGATATCAAAAGATCCACCCGTCGTTGTGACGTCTTGAATAACTTTCTTGAAGATATCAGCCACCGGAGCGCCGACCATTTCAATCTCGACACCAGTTTCGCGGGTCCAAACATCTATCGGGGCAGTTGCGCCGTCGCGGAACGGCTGCTTGAGCTGATCAATTGTCCCTTCGGGCAACAGGATTCGGATCTTCTGCGGAGCATTGCCCGCTGCTTGCAGCGCTTTGATGCCTTCGATCGCCCGGCCTTCGGACATCTCGCCATTGTATTGGAACCGCTCGGCTCCTTCAAAACCAGTTGGCCCTCCGGTCATGCCGGCGGCAAGGCCATCTGCAAAAACTGGCGTAGCAATGAAGTTGCCAAGGCCACCCAGACCAGTTGCAGCAACAGCAGCAGTTGATGTCTGCAAAAATGCCCTTCTGGTGGGCTCTTGTTGTGATGTTTTGTCAGTCATTTTTTGTCTAGCTCCCTATTATACAGGCAATCATGTCGCTCTGCGTTCTCTTGTCCCGCAATGATCCGCCTCGAAATACGTTCGGTATTTATCTACGCGTCTCGGCGCGGACTATACGGCTGCAATCACTGAAATTTGCTTTCCAATTCTCCCCCTAAGCCGTTCTACTTGTGGAAAAGCTTGAGGCCTCTGCATCTTGCGAAACGTCGAGCATTGATTGAACTCTGGTAAATTTTTCACGCGGTTTTCCGCGGCGAGCGCCTTCTTCGCGCTCCAGTGTGTCAATCCTTTCCCAACGGGAAAAATCAACGTAGTCCGTTGGAAGCTCCGACAATGATTTGATTAGCGCGTCACGGCGGCCGAGCTCCTCATCCTTGCGAGTCTCTGCTCTCAAGTCGTCCAAAACAGCAGATACTGTGTCGACGCTACAGGCGCGATTGGTCCCAATAACGCCACTCGGGCCGCGCTTTATCCAACCGACCACGTACAATCCCGGAACAATCTCATCGCTCTCATCTCTCACACGACCGTCAAGATGCGGGATCGTTGCAGAAGATTGATCAAACGGGACACCTGGGATTTTTGAGCCACGGTACCCAACACTCGACACTACCAGACCGGCCGGAATTGAAACTTCCTTTCCAGTAGGTTCGGCCTTTTGCACAAACGCGGGCCCCGAAAGTCGGGTTTCTTCAAAAAGGACTTCTTCGACGCGTTCTGTTCCCGCGATCTTTTTCGGAGACAGATTGAACCTGAAATGAACCCTTTTGGGCTTGCTAGACTCAGAACCCTCGACATCGAAATCGTTTAGGATGCTTAGGTTTTTCTTCCGAACAAAATTTGCAGGTGCGCCAAGCTCTTCTGTCGATGCATCATTGAGTTCCAGTTCGTCTGGAATAACGATAGGCTGTGCAACGTCAAGTTGACCAAATTCCCGGAGCTCTTTTAGTGTAAACTTGGCTTGTACAGGACCACGCCGCCCCACTAGATAGATGTCTTTGACTTTGCTTTTAGCCAAGACTTGCAAGGCATGATCGCAGATATCACTCTCGCTAAGCTCTTCCACGCTCTTTGCAAGTATCCTGCACACATCAAGTGCCACATTTCCATTGCCAATAATGACTGCCGTAGGATTTGAAAGATCTACTTCAAGATCTTGGAAATCAGGGTGACCGTTGTACCAGCCGACGAATTCTGGAGCCGAGAAGCTCCCAACCAGATCCTCTCCAACAATTCCAAGTTTCCGTCCGGAATTGGCACCCGTAGCAACGATAACCGCGTCATAGGTCGCTCTCAGCTGCGCAACATCAATATCTCTTCCTATTTCAACATTGCCGAAAAAAGAAAAGTTGGGGTCTTTCGCTATTTCTTCAAAAACAGAAATTACGGATTTCAGTTTCTGATGATCAGGAGCAACACCAAACCTTACCAAGCCAAATGGCACGGGCAGCCGCTCAAACATGTCGACACGGACACCCATCTCGGCCGCGAGTAACGCCTCCGCAGCAAAGAATCCCGAAGGGCCACTTCCGATTATCGCAACATTATATGACATGAGTCCTCCCCGCGTGCTGTTGTTAATGCGTTGCAAAAGAGTTGGACTTCCCAGCCCATCCCTTTAGCCTGTTGGCACCTCTTGCAAGCATTCCAGTTCACAATCAGCCTCCGCAGAATTGAACGTTATTAAAACCAAACGCCTATTGGTCGCGTTGAGCAACGTAGACCATCAAGGCCGACGACTTTGTTGAGAAGGTTACGTTTGTATCCTTACCGAACTTCATCACGTCGCCAGCCACGAAGTCAGTCGAGTTACCCTGATCGTCGGCAACCGTGATTTCTCCTTCGAGAACCACTTTGAATTCATCAAATGCGTAGCTGTACGGAAGCGCTTCACCTTTTGACATTCGGAACATACCGAGCGTGAGAGGATTCCCGCCGGAGTTAGCCGTAGCCACGTCTTTCCCCTGCGCGTTTTCGTTTGGGGCGGGCAGCGCCGGTATCTCACCAGTTGTCACGCCTGCAATCTTTTCCACTTTCATCGTACTATGTATCCCTACGTTATTACAAAGTTGGCTCTTCAAGGCTGGGACCCAAGGATCATCCGAAATGGAATATGGTCAGCAGCCTCACATTCGCAGCTTATAGAGAACATCCGAATCTTGGTCCTGAAAAGGTCCAAGATGCAGCATTTTTATGGTGCCAATGTTTTTGCCCACTGAGACCTGCTGCTCGGAGTATCCCTAAATTGTCCTGAGTCCGTGTCTTCTGTGCGTCGCTTCACACTCTGCTGAATCCATTAGAAAGAACGCGGATATCGAGGAGCCTTTGCCGTCTTTTCCGTATTTCAAACAATGCCCATATTTTGCCTTTAAGCAGTCCTGGATGCCTAAAATATATGCTTATTGGCGATCTACTTGATGGGTGCTCGAAGAAGCTGTTGCATCAATAATAGGTCAGTGTTCAACTTCATCGGAGAAGTCGCTTTTTTGACTTCGCAGCCAAGATTCTTCTCATGCGGCTGCGCCTCGCTAGGCCGCTCACTATTCTGGAGCCTGCCTTCGCGGCACCAGGGGATTTTTCCCATTCCGTATTTGGCTCCATGAAAATCTACGTTTTTGGCTCTTCTCAAAACCAGATTCCCTTGCCTAAATTTGCAGCAGACGGGTTGCCAAACCTGAAACAGCCTCGCCCAAGCTATGCGGTTGAGGCTGTGACGGGCTTGTTCGCGGCATACTGATACGTACGACGACGCATGCGATCTGAAGGCAAAACGTAGAAAACGACCAAATTACTTCGAAAAATTCCTGGAGGAGGAACTAAGATGAACATGATGGAGAAAGTTACTTCGGAGGTGCGCGGGTTTTTGGCATCTCCACTAAAACTGGCAATCGGCGGCAAACAGGTCGATGCGAAATCTAGCGGTACTTTCCGGACTTTTGACCCAGGCACGGGTGAGCCCATTGCAACACTTGCCGATGGCGGCGCTGAAGATATTGATATTGCCGTCAAGGCGGCCCGAGAGGCATTCAATAAGTCGGGCTGGGCAACCATGCCGTCAAAAGACCGTGCGAAGATTATCAACAAGTTGGCGGATCTAATTGAGCGTGACACAGCCATTCTTGGTGAACTCGAATCCAAGGATGTAGGCAAGCCGAGAGAACAGGCCCTCGCCTTTGACATTCCTCATACTGTCGGCACCTTCCGCTACTATGCTGATCTGAGTGCAGAAATTGAACCTCGCGTGCCATTTAACGTCGAGGGCAGCGACGCTTGGTCGGTACGCCTCCCCTATGGTGTCTGTGGATTCATCTTCCCATGGAACTTCCCGTTCTTGCTGTTGGGTTGGGGCGTCGCGCCTGCACTTGCAGCTGGCAATACTGTTGTCATCAAACCCGCAGAAGAAACGCCTCTGACGGCACTATACTTCGCGAAATTGGCAGCTGAAGCTGGTGTCCCTGACGGCGTAGTGAACGTGGTCACCGGCGGCGGTGCGACAGCGGGTGCAGCTCTTGCTAAGCACCCAGACATCAACCGCATGTCATTCACTGGTTCACCAGAGGTAGGTAAAATGGTTGCAGAGGCCTGTGCCAGCAATCTCACACCGGCCAAGCTGGAACTTGGTGGCAAAGGTGCCGCAGTAGTCTTTGATGACGTCGACGTAGATCAGGCTGCAAAAGGTTTGGTTGGCGCCATTACTCTGAATGCGGGTCAGGTATGCTGCACTGCTTCTCGCTGGCTTGTTCATGAAAACATTGCTGAAGAGTTCATCAATAAAGCTGTTGCAGAAATGAAAGGGATGAAGATCGGCTATGGTGGCGAAGAAGCTTCCCAAATCGGCCCTGTCGTCAGCGAAAAACAGCGAAGCCGGGTCCTCGGCTATCTTGAACGCGCAGCAAAAGAAGGTGCTGAAATCTACCTTGCTGGCGGTGAAGAGAAAGTTCCTGGTCACGACGGCTTCTACATCAAGCCGGCCCTCTTAGGTGGTTCACCCGAGAATATTGCTGCCCGTGAGGAAATCTTCGGACCGGTCGCATATATCATGACCTTCAAGGACGAAGACGAAGCTATTGAATTGGTTAACAGTAGCCCGTACGGACTTGCAAACAGCGTCTGGACGACTGATCTAGACCGCGCGAAGCGCGTGTCCGAGAAACTTGTCGCTGGTAACTCTTGGATCAACGGCCACAACCTCTTCAACCATGGCGTTTCTTACGGCGGTTGTAACCTCAGCGGATGTGGCGGCGGTGTGCTCGGCGCCGACACTCTTGAAGACTACTACCGTCGTCAATCAGTTGTTCGCCCTCTCTAGAGCCGCTCAAAAATAGGGACCCATCTAATACCATGGCCAGTAATAGCCTGCTGCTATTTAACTGGCCATGGCTCGTCAGGAAGATATGCTTTTTGGACCTGTCCCGTTTCTGTGCCGCTCCAAATGCTCGTTTAAGCCACTTTCCGTTCGAAAGCGACCGGGCTTTTCCAGCCCAGTGCTAAGTGCCTGCGGCGCGGATTTTAGAAGCCGTTGATGTACTGGAAGATGGCCAACTCAGATTCTCTACGCGTCTGCGATGACGGTCTCCAAATCAGCTCAGCTTTGATCGTTTTGAAGAACGTCTCGACGGCGGAGTTGTCATAGCAGTTGCCCTTGCCGCTCATCGACCCCTGGACTCCATGCTGACGCAGCAGCTTCTGGTCGTCGTGAGAGCAGTATTGGCTGGCTGCCACGGTCGGTGTGGTGGATGCAGCCCTTGGGAGGCTGACGGAGTGCCACGGCCATTTTCAAAGCCCTTATCGCAAGATTACGTTTCATCCGATTGCTGACTGCCCAGCCAATCACCCGCCGTGAATGCAAATCCAAAATCACCGCGAGGTACAGCCATCCTTCTCGGGTCCACACATAGCTGATGTCGCCCGCCCATTTCTGGTTCTGGCGGTCGGCGCGGAAGTCTCGGTTCAACAGGTTAGGTGCGATGTTGAAAGCATGGTTGCTATCGGTCGTCACCTTGTATCTCCTCGACCTTTCAACGCGAATGCCATTCTCACGCATCAGTCGACCGACACGGCGATGGCCAATGTTCAGGCCCATCTCCTTCAACTCTTCGGTCATCCGTGGCCGACCATAGCTGCCCAGGCTGAGACGGGATTGCTCCTTGATATGCGCCAGAACGATCATTTCGGTCCGCTGCCTTTGACTGGCTGGACGGTGACGATAGGCACGCAGGCGACGTTCGCTGACATCCAGAACCTTGCAAAGGCGGTTGGTCGGGAATTCGCGGCCATGCTCTTCAATGAACCGGAACCTCATGGCTTTTGGCTCGCGAAGAAGGCCGCGGCCTTTTTTAGAATATCCCTCTTGCTGCGGGAAAACAGTCCCCCAGACTGTTTCCTGATCCTTGCAAGTCCTTCAGGATACGGTTCTCGCGCCGAAGCCGTTCAGTTTCGCGGGCGAGGTCCAAGTCTTTGTCGGACACAACATCAGTGTCGCGGTGCGCCGTAATCCATTTGTTTAGCGTCGATAGGCCGACGCCCAAATCCGATGCCACCTGCTTCCTTGTCAGCCCACTGGCCAGCGCGATACGCACCGCATCAGCCCGGAATTCGTCCGTCCGTTTCAGTCCCATAGTTCATCTCCTTTGCTGCAATAAATGCTATCAAAGGAGCAGCATCAAACAGCGACAGGTCCATTTGTTAGATCCAAATTGAACGGCAATACTAATTTATTGTGACAGATTTCGCTCTTGCTTTTGAAGTAGCAAACTGAGCCGCTCCCCTTGTTCGGACCACCCGGCTAGAGATTTTCCAGGGGTTGGGGCTCAGGGTGCTTGTTGCGTTTCTGAGCCATTCATCAGCGAGATCGGCGGGTTGTTTCCGATTGCGCTGTGAGGACGCACTTAGTAGTAGTCCCTACGCCACTCCTCCATTTTTGACCGGGCGTGGTCAAGGCTCATGAATCAGTGCGGGTTCAGACATTCTGCTCGGAACTTGCCGTTGAAGCTTTCGATGAAGGCGTTATCTGTCGGTTTGCCTGGCCGAGAGAAGTCCAGAACGACGCCACGCTGGTAGGCCCAAAGATCCAGGTCACGCGAGACGAACTCCGATCCCTGATCGACACGAATGGACTTGGGATCCGACCTTGCCGCATATTCGCTCAAGCATCTGGACAACATCTTCGCCTCGGTAGCTGAACCTCGGATCAGTCGCAGGCGAGAACCGCGAGAAGGTGTCCACGATGGTCAGCACGCGGATTTTGCGGCCTGTGACCAGTTGATCGTGCACAAAGTCCATTGCCCAAGTCTCATTGCTTTGAGTTGCTTCCACACGATCCTCCCGGAGCTTGGCTTTGACCCGGCGTTTCGGCGTTTTGTTCCGCAGTTGCCGGCCCATTTCGTTGTAGAGACGTAGACACGCTTGGCATTCACCAGCCACCCTTCGCGCCCCAACAGGACGTGGGTGCGCCTGTAGCCATAGCGCACAAACGTCTCTGAAATCTCTTTGATACGGTTTTTGAGTTCGGCCTGCTCGTCGCCGTGTGCCTTGTAATGGTAGGTCGAGCGATGTGCCCGCAACACGCCACAGGCACGCCGGATGCTGACGCCCCAAACGGCGCGGAGATCATCGACCAGTTCTCGGCGACGGGCAGGACTCAGAGCTTTCGTTTGATAACGTCCTGCAACACTGCCTTATCCAAAGAAAGGTCAGCCACCAGACGCTTCAACCCCGGGTTCTCCTCATCCAACATCTTGAGACGTTTCATCTCAGAAGACATCAGCCCGCCATACTACTTGCGCCAGTTATAAAACGTGGCTTCCGCAATCCCGGTCTTGCGGCAAACCTCAGCAATGCTCGTGCCCTCCTCGACTTGCTTCAACACAAACGCGATTTGCGCTTCCGTAAACTTGCTCTTCTTCATGGAACTCTCCTTCTCCCACTCTCGGGATCATAATTGAAAAATTCCAGCTCAGAACGGTCCAGATTGCGGGCAGCAGGTCATAGCAGCGGGCATTTAATCAGCGTTAAAGGAATACGGTCAGTGATCTATGCCGGTTTCGCGATCAGTGGATGCTTAGCTTGATAAAACAAGTTCTCGAAACCGAAACTGAATTCGGCTACGTTTAGCAACAAATAGGCACCGCTGTGATGTTCATAGCCCGAAGCTCTGTAGAAACTGCTCGCATTCGGCGCCGATAGCAAAATACACGGAAAGACCTAGCGCTAAGGGCGGCGGCTTTGCACGGTCCGTGTGGAGAATGCCAGATCGGCAGTTCAACAGACCGTCCGATCTTTTCGGGATTTGGGTGCCGCGCTCCTGGAAGCCAAAGAGGACGGCACATCTTTGGAAAAGCCGTCGAAGGCAGTCTGAGCTGGGAGCATCTGCCTGATCTGGCCGCCATTGCCGCGAGATTGTCTGATACGTTGTCGTCAGATCCGATTGCGCACGTCTTTCAGGGGCACAATAGATTCAGGCGCTCTATCCGGCGAATGCTGTGCCTTCTGAATGTAGAAGGTGCCAATATAGCCTTGCCTCTCATAGAGGCGACGGCGTTGATCCAGAGCGGTACGAGGCATGACCAACCAAGGGATTTCCTACGTCGGACATCCACACGGCATCGGCATTTGGACAATCAAGAAACCGGAGGCAGGCGTCTTTGGGAAGTGGCAGCGTGTTTTCATCTGCGGGACGCTTTTCGGTCGGGCGATATGTGGCTGAAGCAATTCAGGCGCTTTGGGTATCTAAATCGGGTGTTGGTCGTCCAGGCGGCGAGGCGGCGGAGAATGTTCAGCTGTCCGTGCCGCTTGATCCGGATACATGGCTGGCAGATCGGCACGCTCAGATGGTGATCGGGCTGCAATAACCGTCGAAGGCTGCGAAAATGGCGGTATTCCGGGCGGCGCTATCAAGGATGGCGTTCTCAGCTTGAGCTGCTTGCCAATGAGAACACCTTCCGACGCAGCCGATCCCTTGTTCAAACTTCACAAACGTATTCCAGATACGCGGAGCTACAAAGAGTGACGCGCGCCGCCACGCTGATTAACTAAAATACATCGACTCAACGATTTCTGACTATGAAGGAATTTTGCGTGCGCGGCATCACCGCTCATGAGACAACTTCGGCCGATTTGAAACTTCGCCATCCTCCGAATTCAGTAATATCTTTTGCACCTTTGATCGCTTGATATTCCGCAATAAATCCGTTCCTAAATACGCCGGTCGATAGTTTGACGCTACCTAGGCCTAAAGGCGGATCAATTGTTGTGAGAAAATCGCCGATATTTACCTTTGGTATGCGCCAGATTTCACAGTCGATACCTGGACCGTCAAAGCCGGGCTCATACACCAAAGCAGGGCGTTTTTCATCCGACAATACATAGAAACGGTATTCGCGGGCTGTCTTTTCTGCACTTACAAAGACAGCGCCACGCGAAGTCAGGCCCTTGTTCAGAGACATACCTTCAAGGTGAGCGCCAACCACAACGATGTCCAAGAAACTTTCCGGGCATTGGGGAATGCACTGCGAGGTATCAATCTTGATTTTATCGCGCCCTGATACAGGCGACAAATACGCATGAAATTCGGCCCCGATACGAGCCAGGTCGCAATCTGTGAAGGCTGGGGCAACAAGGGTGACCCCAGAGGGCAGTTTGTCGGCGCGGAAGCCAGCAGGAATTGCCAAAGCTGCCAAGTCTAGAAGGTTTACGAAATTGGTGTAATATCCAAGCTGTGAATTGCGCTTGATCGGCTCTTCTTCTAATTCTGCAACCGAAAAAAAAGTAGGTGTTGTGGGCAGAAGCATGACATCAAAATTATCCCAGACACTTGCAAGCTTCTGCTTGGCAGCAGCGGCTTTGTAAATTGCGTCAAAGGCGTCCACTGCGCTATACTGTAAGCCGCCGCCGACGATTTTCAGCGTAGTCGGATGCAACTCGTCCTCGGCTCCATTAAGCCAAGGTTGCAAGGCATGTGTGCGCTCGGAGACCCACGCGGTTTCATATAGTAGACGCGCAGTTTGCGCAAAGGGATCGAAATTGAAAGGCACAATATCATGCCCCTGCGTGCGTAAGGCTTCGCAAGCCCGGTCAAATTCCCGCTCTGCCTCCTTGTCGCCGAAGAACTCGATGCTCGAAGAATTTGGAATGCCGATGCGCAGCTTTCCCAGGGGCAGAGCCACTTGATGCGCTGAGCGAGAATATGGATCTTCAGGATCCACGCCTTGGCTAATCTGGCGCACAAGATCACCATCCGTCACCGATAGAGCGAACACAGACACACAATCTTGGCTCCGATTGGCGGGAAAGACGCCAGTAGCGGATAAGATCCCTTTTGTTGGCTTCACGCCCACCACATTGTTGAAGCCTGCTGGCACACGACCGGAACCAGCTGTATCGGTGCCAAAAGCGAAAGACACAAGGTGCGCCCCCACCGCGACCCCGGAACCGGAGCTTGAGCCACCAGATACCATGTGATCGTCAAACACGCAACGCGGTGCCCCGTAAGGAGAGCGCACCCCAACGAGACCTGTAGCGAATTGATCGAGATTGGTTTTCCCGATCAGCACTGCGCCTTCGTCCAGGGCGCGCTGAACGACGGGAGCATTGCGTTGAGCTATAGGTTGCGGTGTGGCGAGACCCTTGGTCGTCGGCAATCCCGCTGCCTCGATATTGTCTTTCACTGCAAAGGGGACACCATATAACCGGCCTCGCTTTTCTGGAGGAAGGGCGTCGAGTTCCGCGGCTCTCTTTAGAACATCATTATGGGCGACACGTGAAATGAATACAGCTTTGTCGGCATAGCTATCAACATTCGCTAATACCTTGGTCAACAAAGAAACAACGGTTTCTTCGCCAGATGCATAAAGCGCATTTATCCGGGAAATCTGCAAATCCATCAGGCGTCCTCCGGAGTCCAGATCAAAACCTCGACCGGTGTAGGGTTGAACCCGTTGCAGGGGTTATTGATTTGCGGGCAGTTCGATATCAGGCAAATTAAATCCATCTCGGCGCGCAGTTCAACATAGTTACCGGGTGCTGAGAGGCCATCAACAATGGCAA
Source organism: Cognatishimia maritima (assembly GCF_900129685.1). Lineage (GTDB taxonomy): Bacteria > Pseudomonadota > Alphaproteobacteria > Rhodobacterales > Rhodobacteraceae > Cognatishimia > Cognatishimia maritima. The sequence goes on from NZ_FQWM01000003.1 coordinate 45,431, forward strand.
GAGCGCCGTTTTCATCTATCGGCACATTCATGAAGAAATTGATATTGGAAACGATGTCTCGCTTCTCCATACCCCATTTGGCCGCTTCGATCACAAAGTTATCACGGCAAGCGTGCAAATGGCGAACCTCGTGCCCAAAGCGGACCGTGTTCGCCTCGCATGAGCAGGCCCCAGCGGATGTGTCGTGATGGCCAACGCTATCATCCAACACAGTCAGCATCACGTTGCCCTCGTTAGACATGAGTCTGGACCCAGTAGTGACATAGGGCGACATTTGTGCCCTTACTGTGTCTTGGGCCGAATAGCGCTCAGCTGTGTCTTCGGCATTGTAAAAGAGAGTGTCGACCGCCTGCTGGCCGTGAAGGTCCACAATGCGAATCCTCTGCGCCTTTTTGATGACACCGGACCAACCGACATTTGCAGGGATGTGGTACGTGAAGGCAGATTTGGGTTTAGTTTGATCAAGCATTGTATGGTCCTCAAGATTTGCGTTTGCGCTGGCCGAAGAGTGCGTCAGTATTTTCAAAAGCGCGAATGGCTTCGGGCGTTCCCGTCCGTGTTAAGTCGGTTTCAGAGCATGCGGCGGGTGCAAAGTGGGTAACTGTCAAGCCTCCAGCTTCTTGATCGGGGCTCAGCGGATGGGGACAATTGGTGAGCACGACGAATAGATCCATCTCGGCCCTGAGGTCGAGTGTGAACGGGCCCTGTTTTGATGGGGCATTCCAAAAAATCCTACCGTCTTTATCAACGCTAACCGGCGAGAAGAAATTGATCACGGGGCCGACATCTCGCTTGTCCAGTCCGTTCTTTAGGCAGGCGCGGCGGAAATGCGACTGGCTGTCAGCCCACTCCTCAGGTGTGTCCCGGTCGGGTGAAGACGCTCCAGCAAGGCAATCGGATTTGCCGAACGTATCTGTGGTGATAGAGGCCATTGCGCGCCCCATGTCCGACAAAAGTGCACGACCGACAGTAATGTCACTCGTCCATTGCACTTTGATTGTGTCGCCAGGGTTGAAGCGCTCGGACCGGTCATTCTGATTCCAGAAATTTGTAGCAATGCCTGTGGCCTTGTCTGCGACCAATCGCAGTCCGTCGCCGCGCCGAAGATGGCCTGACCAATATCCCCTCGAGGGCACTTGATCCTGAAACAGGTAATTCGCCTCCGGGATCTCCGGTAGAGGTTTTAGGCGCTCCACCTTTTGAAGTTCAGGGAATGTGCTTTTACCTTCACTGCCTTCAGCCTTCAGTCGGTAATAGCGCTGTTCAGGCGTTTCATTTTGTGAGATGTTGGGTGATAGCATATCTGCATCTCCTGGGTCGTTTTCTAAATATAGGTGGTAGAGATAAAACATCGGTCACTTCTCTTTAGAGAGCTAAAGGGTCTGAAAGAACCGCCGCACTCTTTCGTTTTGGCTTTGTCGCATCATCGTATTGGGGTCAGCTTGAGCAATAATTTTGCCCTGGTCCATGAAGACGAGCTGGTCACAGACCCGTCCTAGAAAATCCATCTCATGGGACACAACAACAAGCGTCAGGCCTGTTTTCTTGAGTTCCATAAAGAGCTGGGAAACCTCATTGACAAGTTCTGGGTCTAACGCCGAAGTCGGCTCGTCAAACAACAAGACCTGAGGTTTCAACGCCAAGGCGCGCGCAATCGCAACCCGCTGTTTCTGACCACCGGACAGGTTGTTGGGAAAAACCTTACCAAGATGGGACACTTTGAGTCGGTGCATCAGGTTTTGCGCAGCTTGCGCCGCTTTTTCCGGTGCGATCCCGAGCGAAATTTCCTGGGCGAGCTCAATATTCCTCTTAACGCTAAGGTGCGGCCACAGTTGAAAGTCCTGAAAGACCATGCCGATACTTAGACGCGCCTTTAACCGTGCGGCTTTGTCAGGGCGAAATACGAGTCCGTCTTTTGTTCGTCCCTTTCCAATTGGCAGGCCGTTAAGCAGCATAAAGCCGTCATCTAATGGGTCCAGCATTGCCATAGCCCTGAGTAAGGAGCTTTTGCCGCTGCCCGAGGGGCCAATCACGCCCAAGCATTCACCGCGCTCAATATCAAGGTAGACATCATCGAGAATGCGAAGGTTTCCAGCCCTTCTCAATAAGTTCTCGGCCGCAAAAATGATATCACGAGGTTGATTGCTCATGGTTTGGCCTCCAACTCAAGGAATTTCAAACCTAATTTGCTCCGCCGAACGTTGCCGCCTTGTTTTTTACCAAGACGGCGATCAGCCCAACGACCCAAACTCGCGGCGGTGAATGTGATGCCCCAGTAAAACAGTGCGATGGTGGCGAAGACTTCGAAAGGCGCGAAGGTTCTACCCTGAACAACCAGCCCCTGATAGGTAAGTTCACCTACGGTAATTGCGCTGATAACCGAGCTTTCCTTAATCGTCATGATCGTGATATTGACAGTTGCCGGGATGGATGGCGGGATCATCTGCGGTATAATGATGTGAATAAGTGTCTGAAATCGGCTAATGCCGACGACCTGACCGCTTTCCCATTGTTTAGTCGGAATTGCATCAAGCGCACCGCGGAACATCTCAGCAAAATAGGCGCCAGCAAAGAGCGAGAGTGCAAAGATGCCGCTCACCATCGGTGACGGTTGCAGCCCTGCTGACAACAGTCCGAAATGTAAAACGAAAACGATCACGATGAACGGCACGCCGCGGAGCAAAACGAGCATTGTGCCGGCGGCCCATCGCACAGGCGGGGAAGGAAATTTGACCATCGAGGCGAACAAGATTCCCGCCGCAAAACCAAAGGCGACGGAAATGGTGCAGACAAAAACAGTGATCCCAAGCCCCTGTACAAAGAGGAGCCAATTTCCAAGAATAACGTTCGAATCAAGATTCATGACGCCCTCCGATCAACGCAAGTCGGGATTCAAGCAATTTTCCGATCACAACGATCACCAGGTAAATTGCGGCGAAAGCGGCCCCGACTGCGAGATAGGGCTCGAACGGACTAAACTCACTAGCACCTATCTGCTGCGCGACGCGCAGACCTTCTACAACAGTAATTACTGAAAGAAGCGCGGTGGCCTTCAGAACCATACTGCTCTCGCTCACGAGCATGGGAATGCAGACGCGCAGCAATTGAGGAAAGATCACTAAGCGCCAGATGTGAAATGGTTTAAGCCCAAGTGTCGCCGCCGCTTCGATTTGCCCGTCCTCAAGGTTGCGCAAACCGCCTCTAAAGATTTCCGTAATGAACACTGACGAATTTACAGTTAACGCTAGAATGCCGGCGCTGATTGCCGAAAGGTTCAAGCCCACCGCGGGAAGGGCATAATAGGCTAGAAAAATCTGTACTAGGATTGGTGTTCCCTGAATGAAGGATATGAATAAAGACACAATCTTGTTCACTAATTTGGCCTTGAACGTCCTAACAACCGTCAAAAGGGCGCCGGTGATTAGCGCGAAAAAGCAAATTACAACAGCCAGCCAAGCGTTGGTTAGCACTGCCACCAAAACCTGGGGCAGTGCCATTACAAATATCTCTGACTCGAAGCGCATCGGTTTTAGAACGCCCCTTCTGGCAGATAGCCTTCGGTCGGGATGTCCATTTCAAAGCCGAACCACTTCTTCTGAAACTCTCCCATACGACCGTCGTCGCGCATCTCTTTGAGCTTGGCTGAAAGATAGTCGCGGAGATCGAGATCTGCAGGGCGCGTCACCCAAGCCAGATAAGTGTACTCAACCCCGGTGGTCACTGGCTGTCCAAGTTCAAAGAGATTCGGCCGGTCACGCACCAGCACTGCCAAGGAAGGCAGTGCCTGGATGACAGCGTCTACTTCGCCGGATGCAAGCCCGACATAGGCATCAGGGAACGTGGGGTAAAGCTTCAACTCGGCGTAGCCTTGGCTTTTGGCGGACAGGCGTTCGTCCAGAGCCCGCGCGATCGGTTCGGCAAACGAGGCAAGTTGCGTTCCCACCTTCAGACCTGCAAGATCGTCTTCCGAGGACAGTGTTTCACCCTTACGCGTCACGAAATAGGGCTGACCATCAGCAATAGGCATCGTAAAGGCGTATTTTTTGGCGCGCTCCTCGTTGATTGCGACGGTTGTAGCGACAAAGTCAAACTTTCCTGCAATCAAGCCCGGCAGGACCCCAGGCCAAGGCAGGTCAAGCTGTTCCAGTTCTACATCCAATTCAGTCACGATTTCAGTTAGAAGATCTTTTCCATACCCTACGATTTTGCCGTCCTCGACAAATTCGAAGGGTGGAAATGCCGCTTCAGTCGCGACTGTTACGCTCCCACTCGACTTGATGCTTTCAAAAGTGGATTCGGCCTGGACCGGCAGAGCTAAGCTTGCCGCGAGCAATGATGTGGAAATGATCGATTTCATCGAATAGTCCTCTGTTGAGTAAACTAGGGTGGTCTGATCGTTAACCGTCCGGTATGATGTGAAAAGTGCAAGTAACTGCACGCTTACTTGCATCTCACACAACTTAATGAGGCGATATGAGACTGAATCGGCTGCAGATACATTCGCAAGACCTTGAGCTAATTCGTGTTTTCACCGAAGTGACAAGAGCTGGAGGCATCAGTGCCGCCGAGGCTAGGCTGAAACTAGACCGCTCCACTATTAGTCGTCATGTTAAGTCACTGGAGACTCGCTTAGGCGGTACACTATGTCATCGCGGAAGGACCGGCTTTGCACTGACCGAACTGGGCCGCAATGTCTTCTATGCAGGAATCAAATTGGAAGATTCGATGGAAGAAGTGCGTTGCCGTTTGACCAGCGCGCGCTCCAAGTTCCGTGGTACCCTGCGGATTGGAGTGTCGGATCACTGCCTGACAAACCCAGCAGCACGTCTTATCGAAAGCATTGCCAAATTTCAAGAAGCAGCTCCGGATGTTTCTCTTCAAATCGAAACTGCCCCGCCAAGCAGTCTACTGGGCAAGGTCGCAGATCGCGACTTGCACGCGTGTGTTGTCGGATTGCCGATCGAAGAAGCCAAGTTTGAAACAATGCCATTATTTAGTGAGTATTTCGTATTGTGCGGCGCGAAATCGGCACTGGCTGATATCACCAGCCCCGAGGATCTGGGGCAAATTGGTTTTGGGCTTGCCGTACGTTCCGAAGAGAGGGCGTTTGAAGCGTCAGTGCTTGAGAAGCTGCCGATTCGCAGCCCTATTGCACGGGCGAGGGGACTGGATTCGCTCGCGCTTCTGCTTGCGGCCGGACGGCATGTGGGATTGCTGCCAATGCACACATTACCACATATTTCGGGTCCAGATCATGAACTTGCACTGGTGCCTCGCTCGGAGCGCCTGACAGCAGAGCGGAAATTTGTGTTCGCACGACTTCGATCGCGCGCACCTTCTAGATCGTTAGAGTTCCTAATGAAATGCATGAAAGAAGAGCATGCAATTGATCAGCATCAACTGGGAGATCAAATTTGATTGTTGGCGCATGATCGACGACCGATGCATCTGGATGATGCTTTCCGGGGCTGGCGGACTATCGCCCGGACCTGAAGATGGTCAACCCCAATGCGGCAGCGATCGATTTCGGTTCGAGCATACATTTGTAGACTGTTAACCCCAGCGAGAGGCCTTTCCGGTGTGCGCCTTCGCGACGTTCGCACAAAATCTCGCTGCCTGTTTCGGGCCGAGCAACGCCAGCAGCGTAGCTATGAAAGAAACCGGTGTTTGCTGGATACGAACCTTCGAGATCCTAAAACGCATCGCATTGAGATTATCCTCGTGCTACCCGCTACGCACAGAATGTGCAGGGGTGATCAGCCCCATTTAAATGGCCAACATTGAGTGTTAATGCATAATTTGCCTGTGATCCATCGGGACGATGGTTTCAGGCGCTGGCGGCCGATTGCCCAGTGCGCTGTGTGGGCGTTTTGTGTTATAATGTCTCCTTCATTGTTCGATCAAGATTTGTGCTTCGCGCAAGCTTTAGAACATCTCCTCGTTGAGCAGCTCATCCCTGAACCGGCGATTGAAGCTTTCACAATATCCGTTCTCCCAAGGGCTCCCCGGTTCGATGTAAGCTGTCTTGGCGCCAATGGCGGCTAACCAATCTCGGGCAGCCTCGGCGACAAATTCCGGCCCTAGCACCTTGGGAAGAAGCGTTTGTTTATGGTTATGGCCACCCGCAGCCCCCAAATAGCGCAGCGGGTGGCCATAACTGGGTCTCAGGTCTCAACATTGGTTTTGCACAAACCACACTGATGAGGAGACTGGCTATGACTACCACCTATTCTACCGCTTCGACCGTGCTGGTCGCTATCGACATTTCTAAACATCGCCATGAGACGCTGATCGGCATCCCTGGGAAAATGCGTCACCGACGTTTGACAATCATGAACATGCTGGAAGACTTCCAGCGCCTGTCTGACATCCTCGCCAGCTACGACCTGACGGTTCGGATCGCGTTCGAGGCGACTGGCAACTATCATAGAACGCTGGCGCAGCATCTCCGATCTGTCTGATCGCATCACGACGGGACATGCCTTGATCCATCAGAACTTCAACCTACCGTAACTTCCATACAATCTCTTCAGGCTTCGGTCTCTTGCTTGCCATTCTTGGTCATCCGTTTCCTAAACACAACGGTGGACCAATTCAGTTGGGGAGGCTCAGATTCTGATTACCTTACAATCGACGGTCGGCAATTGCACATCCTGCTGACGATTCAGAAAGCCGGGTCGCTTAGCGGCGCGCTTGCTGGACATGAACCAATCGACCGTCAGCGATTGGCTGGAGCAGCTGCGTGCGCGCACCGGCGATCTGCTGTTCGTGCGATCTGGAAACGGTTTGACACCGACCAAACGCGCCAACGCGCTGTTCCCCGGCGCCGAGGCCGCCCCGCGCCATGTCGACGCGATATTCGCGGCGCCCGACCGCACCATCGACATGGTGCGTCCGGGCTCGGCGTTCGAGATCATGCAGGGCCTGTAACAGGGGACATTGGATATCGGGTTCCTGCCTCTCGTCGACGATGCGGACGATGGCATCATGCAGCCCAAACTGACATCCTCTACCGATATCATCCACTCCGACCCCAGGCATCCGCTTGAGAAAGGCGATCTCGACGCCCTTCGCGCCCGGCCCCAAGTGCGAGGCAAAGCAGTGCCATCGCCTGCGGCTCGGGGTAGAGGCTTTCAACGCGCATGCCTTCGTCAAGGATAATCCGGTGTTTTGCAAAGAGCAGCGCGTTATACCCGACATGGCGCTGACCCTTGCGCACACGGGCGGCGCCAACAGCGGCAAGGCTCTCTGCATGGCCCATGGCCTCGCGGTACCGTCAAGGATCAGGGCGCGGGCTGGGGCGACATTATCAGTTTGCGCCCTGGCTGCCCGGGTCCCAAGGCGCCGGCCGTGATTTCAACGGGTTTCTGGCTGTCGGACGCTCCGTTGGTAAAATCAAGTTACCTGGCGAAGTGGTGCAGGAGCGGTTGTGGACCTAGAGCAAGTTCCTTGCCAGCTAACTAAACCGAAAATGTGAATTATGTTCGAGCGTCAATCGGGAAGAAGGAGGCTTTTGTCCCTCCTCCTGTCCACAAATACGCCAATCACGCCACATCCAGATGCGCCTCGATGAACCAGAGCGACTGGTCAAGAAACCGAGAGGTGGCGGTCAGCAGGTCCGCAGTGTTGGCGTCTCCCGCCTCGTCGGTTATGTCGATACCTTCACGTACAGTATTGCCCAAGGCGGCAAATCGATCGGCAAGGGCAGCCAGGTGATCGACCCCGCGGGTTGCGCCCAGTGGATATTCCTGCAGCCCCGAGTTGCCCGCCACAGCCTCGGCCCGCCCATCGGGCGCACCCCCGAGTGTCGCGATCCGCTCGGCCATTTCGTCGATTTCCGCGTCGAGCGGCGCGACGAAGCTGTCGAAAAGTTCATGGAGTTGCTGAAAATGCGGTCCGCGCACTGTCCAATGCGCCTGTTTGGCCGCAAGCCGCAGTGACAAGGCGTCGGCCAGGGCGGTTTGCAAGGTGGCGATGCTGGTTTTGCGGGCATTGTCGGAAAGGCCCAGTCGTGTCTGTCTCATAATCTTTCTCCTTTGATGTCGTTCAGGCACCAGGGCCGCAGTCGATGCAGCGCGGCGGGGGCATGGCGCCCATTTGCAGGTTGGCGTTGAGGATCCGCAGCGCAGTGCGCAGCCCTTCCTCGATGACGGGGTGGTAAAACGGGCGCTCAAGCATCTCGTCCACGGTCAGGCGCGATTGCAGCGACCAAGCCAGCAGATGGGCCAGATGCTCTGCACGCGGTCCGATCATCTCGGCCCCGAGGAAACGGCCGGTGTTGTATTCGCCGTAGACCCGAAGAAGGCCCTTGTTGACGCCCATCACCCGCGCACGACCCTGATCGGCCCAGTCGAGCGACCCGACGGCGAAATCCGCTCCGCGTTCGGTCAGCGCCCGGTGCGTCTCGCCCACCATCATGATCTGCGGATCGCTGAACATGACCGAGATCGGCGCGCTTTTGGTGAAGCGGCGAATGTCCGGCCAATGCGCGGCGTTGTAGCCCGCGGTTGCCCCTTCGTCGGCGGCCTCGTGCAGAAGCGGGATGATGTTGTTGGCGTCACCCGCGATGAAAATCGGGGCATCGCCGCATTGCCCGGTGTAAAGGTCGAACACGGGCACGCCCCGCGCATCCAGCTTAAGCGAGGTGTTCTCCAGCCCCAGCTTGTCGACATTGGGCCGCCGGCCCGTGGCGATCAGGGCATATTCGTACTCCAGCGTCTCGCCGTTCAGGTCGACGGCGACGCCCGTGTCAGTGCGGCGGTGGCCGGTCACGTCGGCATGGGAGTGGAAGTCGAATTCAGCCGTGAAGATGCGGTTCGCCTGGGCCAAAACCTCGGGGTCGCTCAGTGGGCCCACGAGGTTGTCGCGGCCAAAGAGGCTGACCCGTACGCCGAGCCGGTGCAGCGCCTGCCCCAGTTCTAGCCCGATAACGCCCGCGCCAAATACGGCGACGGAACTGGGCAAGGTATCCCAGGAGAACACATCGTCGTTCACGATCAGCCTGTCACCGAAATTCTCGAAGAATGGCAGAATGTTGGGCCGCGACCCGGTGGCGATGATGATCGTCTCGGCCTCGACCCTGCGCCCGTCGCTGAGCGCTAGCGTGGTGTCGGACAGGAAACTGGCACGGGAGCGGATCCGGTGCTGTTCCGGCCAGCCTTCAACCGTCTCTTCGACAAAGCCGACGAAGCGGTCCCGCTCGCTGCGCACCCGAGCCATGACGGCGGCGCCATCGATCTGCGGTGCGGCATAAGTCACGCCCATCGGCGCGGTGTGGTTGCCTGCATAGGCCGCCTCGGCAGCGGCGATCAGGAGCTTCGATGGCATGCAGCCGACCCGGGCGCAGGTGGTGCCGTAGGGTCCATCCTCGATCAGTAGTACGTCGTCCGTCGTCTTGGTAATTTCACGGTAGGCACGCATTCCCGCGCTGCCCGCACCGATGACGGCGACTTTGGTTTTGAGTGTGGCCATGGTCGATCCCTTTCGTTGGGATCAGAGCTAATTCAGTACATAAACAGAATGAACGGCCTCATTCCTGAATAGATAATTTTACGATACGGAATAATATCAGCCGTTCAGAACTGGTACCCCGCGCAGTCTGTCACGGGCGAAGTCGAGGAACGCGCGCAGCTTGGCCGACACGCGCCGCCCTTCTTGATGAACAAGATGGACGGGCAGGCGTTCTGGTTCATGGGGCTCCAGCACCGTTTGCAGAGTACCCGCCTGCAAGTCCGGGCCGATCTGATAGGACAGGACCCTTGTGAGCCCCCAGCCTGTGCGGGCCAGCGCCAGCCCTGTGCCGATACTGGAAACGTGCAGACGCGGCTTCAGCCGGACAACGTCGAGACCTTCCTTGCCGAACCGCCATTCGGTGTTCGGCGTGACGCTTGAAATCGAGACGATCTTATGCTGCGTCAGGTCCTGAGGTGTTTTCGGGACGCCATGTGCCTTCAAATATCCGGGCGATGCGCAGACGACCCGCCGGACATGCCCTACACGTACCGCCATCAGACCCGAAGGCGGCAGCTCACCGATCCGCAGGCCGACGTCGATGCCCTCTTCAACAAGGTTCACCACGCGGTCAACCGTCAACAGCTCCGCCGAGACATCCGGGTAGGTATCGAGAAAATCCGCCAGAATGGGGGCCACATGGATGCGCCCGAACTCGACCGGGGCTGTAACACGCAGAAGGCCCGTGGGCCGGGCCGCCGTGCCCGAGGCCAGATCGTCCGCGGCCTGAAGGTCCGCCAGGATGCTCCGCACCTCTTCCAGGTAGCCTTGCCCTACATCCGTCAGCCGGACCACCCGCGTTGTCCGCGTGAAGAGCCGCGCGCCCAAACGCTCCTCAAGCTCATTGACCCCGCGTGTAACCGACGGCGCGCTCAGCCCTGTCGCACGCCCGCCGCCGGCGAAGCTGCCCGCTTCTGCCACGGCCACAAAGACTTCGAGCATTTGGATCCGGTCCATAGCACCCGCCATTTATTCCATTCTGCGAAATAGTGACTTTTTGAATGACGTCATTCTTCCGAAGAAGCAAGCGAATTACAGTCATGTCAACACAGATCAATAGGACCGCACAGCATGACCAACGAAGCCCCCCGCTCCCCGCTGCCGCCTTTCACTGAAGAGACCGCCCGCGAAAAGGTGCGGCTGGCCGAGGATGGCTGGAACGGGCGCAACCCCGCCAAGGTAGCGCTGGCCTATACGCCGGACAGCCAGTGGCGCAACCGCGCCGAGTTCCCCAAAGGCCGCAAGGAGATCGAGGAATTCCTGACCCGCAAGTGGAACAAGGAAATGGACTACCGCCTGATCAAGGAGCTTTGGGCCTTCACCAGCAACCGCATCGCCGTGCGCTACGCCTACGAGTATCGCGACGACAGCGGCCACTGGTTCCGCGCCTATGGCAACGAGAACTGGGAATTCGATGAAAACGGCCTGATGGCGCATCGCCACGCCTCGATCAACGAAAAACCGATCTCTGAAGAAGAGCGCCTGTTCCACTGGCCGCTGGGCCGCCGCCCCGACGATCACCCGGGCCTCAGCGACCTAGGCCTCTGACCTCACCTTGAAGGAAAAAAGACATGACCAACCCGATCAAACTCTACCGTAACCCCAAATCCGGCCACTGCCACCGGGTCGAACTGATGCTGGCATTCCTCGGCCTGCCCTACGAGACCATCGATCTCGACATGGCCAACGGCGCGCACAAAGCACCCGAGTACCTCAAGATCAGCCCCTTCGGTCTGGTTCCGGCGATTGACGATGGCGGCTACACGCTGGCCGACAGCAATGCGATCCTGATCTATCTGGTGCAGACCTATGCCAAAAGTTCGCACTGGATGCCTTCCAATCCGAAGGACGCCGCAGAGGTGCAGCGCTGGCTGACAGTTGCCGCCGACAATATCTATGCCGGACCGTGCGCCGCGCGACTGGTCAAGGTCTTCGGCACCGGCCACGATCACGGGGCCGCTGTCGCCAAGGCCCACGCTCTCTTCAAGGTGATGGACGCGCATCTGGCGGATCGCGACTGGCTGGCGACGGACACGATCACCATCGCCGATGTGGCGGGGTACAGCTACATCGCCCACGCCCCCGAGGGCGGCGTCGACCTCGCCCCCTATCCGAATGTGCGCGCCTGGCTGTCCCGGATCGAGGCGCAGCCGAACTTCGTGGCCATGGCCAAATCGCCGATCCCCGAACTGGCCTGATGCACCTGCGCGCCGGGGCCCCTCCCTCCCCGGCGCGCGCCCATAGGAGAGACGCCATGACCACGACCGAGATTCTCAATCCCTTCCACGAAGGCGAGCGCGCGGCGCAGGAACGTGCCGGCGTCGGCGACATGGCGGCGCTGGTCGGCGGTTTCATCCGCGATCATCTCCCCGAACAGCACAGGGCGTTTCATACGAATTTGCCCTTCCTCGTCGTCTCGGGTGCGGATGCGTCGGGACAAACCTGGGTCACGCTGGTGGAAGGCCCGGACGGCTTTGCCACCTCGCCTGATCCGCGTCATATCAATATGGACACCGTCCTTAGTGCCGATGATCCGCTTGCTGCCGCCTTTGACGCGGGCACCGATATCGGTGTTCTAGGCATCCAACTGGCCACCCGGCGCCGCAACCGCTTCAGCGGGCACGTCCGGCCGTCGGGCAACGGCTACGCCATCGACATCCGCCAGACCTTTGGCAATTGCCCGCAATACATCCACGAACGCGCCGTCACCCGGGAGGAAACCATACCCGGCCCCGCCGCGCGTTCGGACGCGCTGAACGAAAATCAGATCGCCCGCATCCACACTGCCGACACCTTGTTCATCGGCTCTGGCCATCCGATGGCGGAAGGCGCCGCGCGTGGCTATGACGCCAGCCACAGGGGCGGCGCGCCCGGCTTTGTCCATGCCGCCAGTCCCACACGGCTGCTGATCCCCGACTACGCAGGCAACAACTTCTTCAACACGATCGGCAATATCGTCGCGGACCCGCACGTGGGCCTTCTCTTCATCGACTTCGAAACCGGCGGCCTTTTGCACATCAGCGGTCGCGCCACCATCGACTGGTCGCCCAGGGGCGCGCATGACCCTGACGCCTGGCGCATGATCGAGGTTGAGATCGACGCCGTGATCGACCGCCCCGGAGCAGTGCCGCTCAGGTGGGTCAAGCTGGATCACCTGTCTCGCCGCCTGAAAATCGCCAAGAAGGTCCGCGAAAGCGACGATATCACCTCCTTTTACCTGATCCCCGCCGATGACCGCCCGCTCGATCCATTCGAGGCCGGCCAGCACCTGCCCATCGAGGTGCAGATCCCCGGCCAGCGGGGCACCTCCAAGCGCTCTTACTCCCTGTCAGGCCCGCCGCAGGAACGGCGTTTCTATCGGCTCAGCGTCAAGCGCGAGGACAAGGGCCTTGTGTCCCGATTCCTGCATGACGGCACCCGCGAGGGCAGCATCATCGAGGCACAGAAACCTGCGGGTGACTTTGTCGTGCCCTGTTCCAACTGCCCGCTGGTGCTGGTCAGTGCAGGTGTCGGCCTGACACCGATGCTGTCCGCGCTCTGGGCCAACGTAAGCCAGGAAGAGCGCGATGTCTGGTATGTGCACGGCGCACGGAACGGCACGGCCCATGCCCTGCGCGCAGAGGTCAAGGGCCTGATCGAGGCGAGCCCCCGCCTGCGCAAACAGGTGTTCTACAGCCAACCCGGGGCCGATGATCGCCAGTGCTTGGACTATGACGTCAAGGGCCGGATCACCGCCGAAAGCCTCCTCGCCCTCGGCGCGGGCCCCGATGCCCGATACATGCTTTGCGGCCCCGCCGCCTTCCTGTCAGGCTTGCAACGCGACCTTGAAGCCGCAGGCGTACCACCAGCGAACATCCACTTTGAAACCTTCGGGCCAGTCGGCCAGAACGGTCAGGAGGCTGTAAATCAATGACCCTTCACCTTGCGACAAAGGATGTCGACGAAACGATTGATGACCTCCGCGCAAAACTGGCGGAGAAGGATCGCGAGATTGTCCAACTCCGCAGGGACCTGGCCGACGCACAGGCGCAGATTCCTTGGCTGAGCGAAGCGTGCGGCGATGATCTTTGGGACCTGTAGAGAGTCCGCAAGTGAGTGGCAGTGAAGGGACACAACATGACCGACGGCAACCTGAGGATCGTCGAGCTTAACCGCTATCCGGTCAAGGGCCTCAGCGCTGAGACCATGGACCGGATGATCCTTTCCGCTGGCGAAGGCATTCCCGGTGACAGGCTGTTCGGTTTTGCCCGCTACAACTCCGGTTTCGATCCCCAAGACCCGCAACCGTTGCCCAAGGACCGCTTTGTCGTTCTGTTAAAGGAGGCGGGCCTTGCCGGTCTGAAAACCCGCTTCGACGCGGCAACCCATGCGTTCGAGATCGCTTCGGGTGGCACGGTCCGGCAGTTTGACACGAACGACCCTGAGGCGCGCCTTGAGGCCGCACAATTCCTGCACGAAACACTGCAGCTATCGGACCCGGAACCGCCGGCCTTCGTCTCCTCTGCCCCGCATCGTTTTACGGATGTCTCAGTTGTCTCACCCCAGATGATGAGCGCGATCTCGGTGCTCAACCTTGCATCCGTGCGTGACATGGAAAGCCGCATCGGGGCACGTATTCATCCCGCCCGGTTCCGCGCGAATATCGTGATTGACGGCCTGCCCCCATTCGCCGAGCTCGACGCCATCGGATCCGTACTGTCCTTTGGCGACGTATCGCTGCGGATCCTCTCGCGCACCAAAAGATGCGCTGCAACCGAGGTAAATCCCGAGACGGCGGAACGCGACCTGAAGATCCCTTATCTCTTGCGCAAGCATCTCGGCCACATGGACATGGGCGTCTATGTTGAAGTCGCGCATGCTGGAAAGTTGAGACTTGGGTTGAAGGGCAAGCTGTCGGTTTAACCTCAGGAGTCTATTCGGTCAGAAAAGCAACAATTGAAACAGGAATAATACCTTCAAACATTGCAGATGGGTTCGACGGATTTGTTGGACGGACCCTCCCAAAAAGCGCTAGCGAGAATGCCTTGCCGCGCACCAAACCCGGTACCGTCCCTGTCCTGTCACTTCGCGGATCAAACCGCTTGCCTCCATCCAGGTCAGATTGCGCTGAACGGCGGCGCGGCTGGCTCCAGTCGTCGCCTCAGCCATCGGGGCAGAGACCAAGGGCCAATCGGTGAACATCTTCCGTAAGGCAACAGGCGTTCGGCCGGACAATTGCGCCATGACGTTTTCTGCCTGACCCGCCCAAGCTTCAATTTCGTCAAGCGTTCGCATCGCCGTTAGGATCGCGCTGTTCATCCCATCCAACCAGCGGACCAAGCGTTCAGGCGGCAATCCCGACACACGCAGCCCCCCTGCCCCGCCCATAGCCAGCGGTGCGAAGACGGCGCCGCTTCCGTCGCTGGCCGCGATCCTGGACGCGGTGACGGCGGCTTCGATCTGGTCGCCGTGCTGTCCGAGCCCCGCCAGGCTCCAGAGATGAAAGCCCATGCAAGCACGCGTGATTGGGTGGAGCTCGGCTGCGGCGGCCATTACGTCCAGCCATCCGCCCGCGCGATCTTTGAGCCGCTCGGCGCTGTCTTCACTATTCTCGGGATCCCGGCGATCCAGAAAGGCGGCCAGGTCAATCTCTGGTCCGGGACCGCCCGTCAGGCGCCGAACAGCCCATCCGACGCGTGCAAGCGCATTTGAGTCATCCTGTGCGCCTGACAGCCGCATCGATAACCAAAGGGCCAGACGATCAGCACTGACCCGATCCCCTGCAAACCAGCTGAGGTCTGCCGCTTCGATAAGGGCGAGGCGATGGCGCCAGCCTTCAGGGCCGCGCAGCAGCCGGTCATCCAGCGCGCCCAGGCGTCCAGCGACCCGTGCCAGTCGCGCAGCGTGAACCCCCTCTGCCTTTGCCCAGTCATGGATGACAGCGGTGTCGGGCGGTTCCGCCCGTGGCCCGGGAGGCAAGTCATTTGGTTCTTCTTCGAGTGGTCCCGGCAGGAACCAGAGATCCTCTTCGTGAGCCTTTTCATCCTCCTCGATGGTGATGAGGGGGTCATTGAAATCATCAGTCAAAGCGGATGTTTGCGATTTCATATGTGCAAAATACAAAATTTTTGCGCACTACCCAAGCGTTTTGTGGCCGCTGCCAGCGTCCTTTATGTAGTGCGCGTGCGCGACTGGCGGCGGAAAATCTCGGGTCGCGTTTAGCTCAAGGAAACGTAGGGATTGTACGCCAGCTCAATGAGAGAAACCTTACTTGCATTCGTTTACAAACAGTCGTTTAATAGCGATACCTTAAATTGCAAACGGCCCGATTTCATGCCCCTGATAGGCTATGCGCGCGTCTCAACCGAGGATCAGACCCCCCTGCCCCAGTCTGAAGCCCTGCAAACCGCGGGATGCGTCGAGATCTTTGAAGAGCACGCCTCTGGCGGCAATCGCGCGCGGCCGGTGCTTGCGCGTGTTCTCGAGCGTGTCCAGACCGGCGACACGCTGGTCGTCGTGCGGATCGACAGGCTTGCGCGATCTCTGTCGCACTTGCTGGAGGTGATCGAGCGGCTGGAGGCCAAGGGCGCTTTCTTCCGGTCCCTCCAGGACCCGATCGACACGGCATCGCCACAGGGCAAGTTCACACTGCAGGTTCTGGGCGCCGCGGCCGAGTTCGAACGCGCGCTGATCCGCGAACGCACCAAGGCGGGGCTGGCGTCGGCACGCGCCAAAGGGCGCGTAGGCGGCAACCCTGGACTTCGCACCAAGGATCCTGCTGCGCTGCGCAAGGTCCGGCTGGCGCGACAGGACGGCTACATGGAGCGCCTGAACGAGACCGCGCAGGATTGGGTGCCCCATGTGCGCCGCTTGCGCCCCGATATGGCTTGGGAAGACGTGCTGCGGATTATCAATGGCCCCCTGCCCCCAGATCGCCATTGGACCCAAAGCCGCCTGCTCCGCGCCGTGAAAGCATATGTGCGCGACGGCTTTCTGCCCGATGAAGTGCTTGGCCGCGCCGGACGCCGCGAAACCGACGATCGACTGCCTGCCATCGTTGCGGCCATCAAGGGGGCAGACCCGGACATCACGCTTCAGGCGATCTGTGATCGGCTGGAGTCGATGCGTGAGCGCACCCCTCGGGGTCGTGCCAGCTGGCAGCCGTCTTCGGTCAAGATGTTGCTCGAACGAGCGGAGCGGCTTGGACTAATTTCATCAGAATCGGCTCACTCCCAAATGTAACTAGCAGAGGCTCAAACAGCTGAATCTATCGCTCCAAGCACCGTCAGAAGGTCAATTGTGCCATTGGTTGCATGGGTTTAGCCAATACCGTCCAAACAATTCTCATGAGTGGCTTGAAACACGAGCTCGTAGACTTAATGCAATAAAATCAAAGTCTTGCGCTTATCTTGATGTGACTGTACGAATTGGTGCTGTGGATAACTTTCACACTACATCTAGATTCTTCTTGCCGGACTCACTGGATCGTGGCATTCCCGTTCTGACGGTAAAACGCGTCAGACACGCTGTACACCGTCAGAATGACCAAGAGCCTCAACAGAGGCCGAGAATGGGCGGCAGGACATGGATGATCGTAACGTTGGATACACGCAAGGCATAGGCTCTTCCGACATCGGAGCATTTGCAGACAATCTGGCGGAATCTTTGGATCGCCAGATGAAGATCGCTTTCGAACCCGAAGAACGAAAGTCCCTGCGCCGTTTCAGTTCTACCGAAGTTGCCAGCCTCTTGCGCGTGAGCACATCCAACCTGCGCAACCGGCACAAGGACGGCAGCTTCCCGGAAGTGCATACAGACAACCGCGGACACCGGTTCTACACAGCCCAAGAGATTGATGAGTTGCGCGATGTTCTTGGACGCACTGGAAAGAACGCAGAAAGTTACCGTCCTGGTCGACGTGAGGGCGATCGTCTCCAGGTTATATCCGTCGTCAATTTCAAAGGCGGATCGTCAAAAACGACAGCAACGATACATCTTGCACAACGGTATGCCTTGCGAGGCTACCGAGTATTGGTTTTGGATCTCGATCCACAGGCAAGTCTGACCACTTTTTTCGGTTTTCGGCCTGAGCTCGAGTTCGCTGAAGGCGGCACAATCTATGATGCTCTGAGATATGAGGAGCAAGTTCCACTCTCCGACGTCATCCAAACGACCTACTTCCACAAGCTCGATATGGTTCCGGCGGGCCTAATGCTCTCGGAATACGAAACTGAGACGGCAAACGCCCTCGCCCGTCGGGTGCAGCCCATATTTGCGGAGCGCCTAGCCTTGGCGCTCGAGGAAGTTGAGGCGAGTTACGACATCGTGCTGATCGACTGCCCGCCTCAACTTGGCTTTCTGACCCTAACGGCGTTGGCAGCCTCGACGGGACTCTTGGTAACGGTCGTGCCAGGCATGCTCGACATTGCTTCAATGAGCCAGTTCCTGAAACTTGCTTCGGAAACGGTAAAGGCTGTCGAAGAAGCCATTGGCAAGCGCGTTACATGGGACTTCGTAAAGTTCTTGATCACGAGATACGAGCCGTCGGACGGGCCTCAGACCCAGATGGCGGGCTACCTGAGATCGATCTTGGCCGGACAGGTCATGACTGAGCCAATGCTGAAGTCTACAGCAATCTCGGACGCCGGCATGACCCAGCAAACCGTCTACGAAGTTGATCCGAGCCAGTTCATCAGGAAAACGATTGATCGCGCCCTAACCAGCGTGAACGGCGTTGGCGATGAGTTGGAACAAACAATTCAAATGGCATGGGGGCGTCGCTGATGGCCCGAAATATCTTCAATCAGCCTCCAAAGGACGAGAAGGAGAGCGCGGCCTCCTCCCCTACCCCGCCAAAAGCGGCAAAACTGCCAGGATCTGTTGGCGGCTTGCGCGACTCTTTGCGCGAGATCACCGCGAATTCCATTCGGGACATCGAGCCCGATCAGATTGACATGGATGGTCTGCGCGATCGGTTGGTTCTGGAGGATTCCAGTATTGATGAGTTGGCCGAAAGCATTCGCAAGCATGGGCAACAAGTGCCGATTATGGTCCGACCATCAGCGCAACCGGACAGATACCGCATCATCTACGGACGACGCAGGCTTGCAGCGATCCGCATGGTCGGTGGAACGATCAAGGCGATCGTCCGAACCTTGGATGACGACGCATCTCTGATCGCACAGGGCCAAGAGAACAATCTCCGACTAGACCCGTCTTTCATTGAGAAATCTCTTTTTATCAAAGAGATGCAGGAATCAGGTTACAAGCCAAACGTCATCCAGGATGCTCTCGGCTTGACACGGCAGGGCGTGTCCAACCATCGCGTCGTCATAGAGCAACTGCCAGAAGGGCTTGTACAGCTGATAGGACCGGCACATGGCATCGGACGACGGCAGTGGGGTGACCTGGCTGCTTTCTCGAAAAAGATAGATTTGGTGAGCACGGCCAAAGAGGTGATTGCCGCCCTGCCCGACGACACTCCAAGCGCGGAAAAGTTTCAGGCAGTCTACTCGGCTTGCTCGAACAAGGCGCGTAGCGACAAGAAACATGCCAACGGCAGCCTAACGTCCGTCGTCAAAGATGCGGACGGTAGCTCTGTGGGAACGCTGACAGTCGATCAGAAAGCGATCGTCATCAAGATCGCCAAGAAGGACCACCCAGAATTCGGCCAATGGATCGAAGAGCGCGCGGAGGCAACGCTTTTGCAGCTCTTCGAACAGTGGCGGAATGAGAGCGGCTCTGGGTCCTAAGCCCCGAGCCACACAGAGTAACGCGAGCAGAGGAGAAAAGCGAAGACCAGAAAGAAAAGAGCCCCCCAAAGTTTCCCCTGGAGAGCCCTCATCATTCGATTAGCACTCATGATGTAGCAACCTCCAGCAAACCGGTCAAGAGTCACCGATTCGGTGGACCGATTTTTATCGCCTTTTTCTGAGCGAAATCTCGGGAAGAGACTGGGAAGTTGTGGGCCGAACGGTCGTCGTGAATAAACCATGGCATTTACAAAACTATCGATCAGAACCGCTGGTGCTGATGCATCACGCGGCTCAATTTCTGCGGCTGAAACCGACATCTGGACCATCTTCAGGGCACTGAGAGATGCACGTAGCGTATTCGGTCTGCGTCCTGGCCACATCCAAACACTTCAAGCCATGCTCAGTTTCTTGAAGCCCGGCCATGGTGAAACGGTTTTCGCGTCCAACGACTCGATTTGCCAGCGCGTCGGCGGAATCGACGAACGGACACTCCGCAGACACATCAACCGCTTCGTCGAACTCGGGTTCATCAAACGCAATGACAGTTCAAATCGAAAGCGCTACCGCGTTCGCTCGTCCAGCGGGGAATGCATCAGTTATGGACTGTCTCTAACTCCCCTCCTCCAACGTGCGAGCGAGCTTATCGCCATCGCACATGAGATGGAAAATAACCGGCGGGATCGGATATTTGTCCGCAAACAGATCCTTACAAAGCTCGCCCATTTGGAGGAGCACGATCCTAGCAACGCATTCATCAACCTCGCACGGAAAGCTCTACGCAGGAAGCTGAGCCTCCCCGAATACCACGCTCTGCTCGCCAATACAGATGCAGAATGCCAGAGTTTGTCTACCCCGAATGACCCGCCTGAAACTATGGAATTGCCCGCCAATGACGGACAAACTGTCCGGCATCAATCTAAGTCTGAAGAAGAAAAAAAAGATTTAGATAGCAACATAGGCGATGAGGCCCTGAAAGCAGACTTGCTGACCTCAGTCTGCGATCAGGCGACATCGTTCTCCACAGAGAGCCTTAGAAACTGGTTGGACATTGAAAACCATGCGCGAACACTTGCACCCATGATGGGCATTCACCCAGAAACTTTCGAGAAAGCCAAGAATGCTGTAGGAGCTCAGAAAGCGTCATGCGCGATCTTCATCATGCTACAACTTGGACAACGCATCAGGGACTTTGGAGCGTATTTTCACAGTATCACCTTGGGCCAACGTCAAGACCAGTTTGATCCAGTGGCTTTGATCAAACGTCTGTCCAAAACTGCTTTGCAAACCGCCTAATGTCCACCGCGGTGGACGTCTGGCCGGCAACCAGTCCAATGACGCGCGGTCTCTCCACATGCATCAACGCGACAGAGCCAAACTCCACTAGGGCGATACTACTCGATCAATCCGTGTTCCTCCGACCCGCCGATGTCCACCGCGGTGGACAGATCCGGCACCAAGTCTCACAACTCACATGCGCGACAGCCGCTCTTCATCATCCACCACTTCCAAAGAACCTTTATTGTCAGTCCAGGCCCACAGGACGATGTTGAAGTCCGACGACGACGCACCCTTCGCAAAACTCTTGATCAGAAGCCCCGCAAACTGATCTGCTATGAGGGCGCGTGCCAATTCCTGTGTCGGAACTGATTGGCCGCCGAGCATCTTCATGCGCCATGCAGGGTCGGCAAGCATCGCCTCTGTCGCGCCATACCGGTCAAGTCCGTCCTGATTGCGGGTATCGAAAATAGGCCCAAGGTCGGCCTTGTAGGACACCAGGATCGTGGGTTGCAGGCTGCCGACTTGGTTGGCTTCTCTAAGAGCGGTCGCGGGATCCAGCGAGGTGTAGAGGGCAGCGGTGCCCTTGGCGTTAAAGCGCCCTCCATAGAGTTCGGCGCCTCGTCCGGACAGAGGTTCACGCGCATAGACCGGGTTCAGGGCGCGATAGAGTGGCCCTGTGTAGCGCCCATCTTTCAGCCGCATCAGGCAAAGACGCCCGCATCGACTGCATCGATGTATTCCAGAACTTGCTGAGCTTTGCCTTCCTGAACCAGCTGCATGGCTGTCCGGCCATCAAAGCCGGGCAGGGGCTCTGACCGGTACCATGCATAGGCCATCAGTTCCGAGCCGAAGCGGGGCTCGACTTTGTTCAGCACCTCTACCAATTCGCGCAGGCGGCGCTGCGTCTTGTCCGAACCGATGCGGGTTCGCCTCTGCAACGCGTCTTTTCCCAAGCCGACGGTCAATGCGATCTCTTCTGCTGATGTGCGTAGCACCGCGGCGATCTTGCGCGGTTCGAATTGCCCAGCTTCAGCAAAGCTCGTGATGTGCATGATCTATGCTCCTACAGTGATACTGACGGTATATAGCGGCAATATTGCTGAAATTCAAGCTGTCAGGAGGTGCTGAGCCTTCGTTTCCCATGCTCTTCCGAAACGCTGCATTGCTCTGAACGCCGGAGCTTCTGCTCTTTGGGCCTAAGAAGTCGCCGTATGCGCGTTTTTTGCCGATCGAGAACATAAGATAAGTTATTGAAAATATGTCAAAGACTGCGGCAGTCGGACCGGGTTTGCCGATTTGGCTTGCCGATTTTGGACCGGAACCGGCACTTACTGCATGCAGCCACTGGGGTCCGCGGTGGTGTCGGACCATCGGCAGCTACCCCGGACCGTTTGGCTGGTGAAAAGTAAAAGTGTTCTTCGGGTTTTGTGACTGACGGATGAGGGCCTTTGGGGTCCCTCAGATGGGTCCGGGCCGGGTTCCGGTCTGCCGTTCTGGATGAAGGGCTTCCCCATGCAAACAATTGTCTTGCGCGTACTGCGCACAACTGCTGCCGCTTGGTGGCGGCATGGAGAGTTGCGCAGAACTGGCCAAACGGCGCTGGCGCGGCATCTCGAACGCGAGGTTGTCCTACGTGATCTCGGCTATCTCAGGCTGGCGGGGACATTGCCGAATGCCCATGTGATCTGCGGAGACAGTGGGACATTCCTCCATCTCGGGTGGAGCACCGTCTCGAGTTTCGCGCCGATCGAGCGCTTTCCCTTGGCCACTCTTGCAGTCGCACGAGGGACACCCTTCATCGACATTCGACCCGTCACCGATGTCATTGCCTTCGCCAACCTGCCGCGGGTGATCCGCGACGGATCAGACGACACCGAACCCTGGCGCTCTTGCAGGTCCGTCTCTCTGACCACCTACATCGACATGGTCGTAAAGCTCGGTGCCAGCATCACCAACGATCCACGGCTCTGTCGGTTAACCTAGTCGTCACTCCCCCTCATCAACACTCGAAAGGAGGCCAGCCATGGCCCGATCCCGCACGCCCAAATTCGATGCCTCCGAGGTCATCACCAACGAAATCATCCGCATCATCGAGCGCGGCGACCTGCCGTGGCGCAAGCCCTGGACCGCAGGAGGCAGTTCTCGCCCCCTGCGCGTGGGCGGCGAACCCTATCAGGGCGTGAACAACTTCCTGCTGACCATGCGCACCGTGATGGCGGGCCACAGCTCGCCTTTTTGGATGACACTGCCGCAGGCCAATGCGTTGGATGCAAAGGTTCGCAAGGGCGAGAAGTCCTCTGTCGTTGTCTATTACGGCCAAAGCCGCAAAGACCCCGGCGGCGAGGATGATCAGGGGAAAAGTGATGATCAGTCCGAGGAGGCCCGCATCTTCCGCTTCCAGAAATCCTACCGCGTGTTCAATGCCTGCCAGATCGAGGGTCTGCCCGACAGTTTCTACCCCGACCCGGAGCCAGTGCCTGAACATCCACCCTCCGAGCCCATCCCGCATATGCAGGTGTTTTTCGATGCCATCGACATCACAACCGTCTTCACGGGGACGGAGGCGTACTATTTGCCGCCCGTGGACAAGGTCTACATGCCATCTATCACGCGGTTCCAGGACCCGCGCAATTTCTACGGCGTCTGGGCGCATGAGTTGGCCCATGCCACCAAGGCGCGCCATCGGCTGAACCGCGACTACGGCCTCTCGCGCTTCGGCAACACGGCCTATGCCCGCGAAGAGATCGTCGCCGAACTGACCTCGGTGTTCCTTGGCCAGACGCTCGGCTTTACGGCCCATACGCTCGAGATGAACGCGGCGTATCTCCAAAACTGGTTGCGCGTTCTTCGGTCGGACAAGGGTGCGATCTTCAAGCACGCCGCGGATGCGCAGCGCGCCTGCGACTATCTGATCGCGCTATCAGAGGCGGGTAGGGCAGGGCGCAGCGCCGAGGCCGCCTGACCACAGCGAGTACGGAGACGCCCATGTCACGTAAGGAAACCAAAACGCTGCGGGTGGCCTGCTACAAGGACGGCCGCCGCAAGATCATCACCTTCAAACGCGGCGCCTATTGGTGGAGCTCGTCCGAGGGCGCGTATCCGCTCTCGGCAGCGCTCGAAAGCATCAAGGAACAGGGCGGCTGGATCGAAACCATCCCCAACCCGAATTACAGACCCAAGGGGCTGTTCGGGTAGGGCACCTTCTTCTTCGGTTCCTCCGCCCCGCGGAAAAGAAAAAGCGGGCTTTGAGATGGGTGTTTCAACTTCTCAAAGGAGAGCCCTATGACCATCACTGCACAGCCCCAGACAGAATGCCCGGATCCGAGTGTGATCGCGGCGCAGAACGATGCATTTCGCAGGCTCGCATGCCTTGGAGTACCGCTCGCGCAGCCCATCCAGGGCCGCATGCATGTGACCCGTTCGCTTATGGAGGCCGGCGACGGCTTCATGGCCGAGGCGGTGAAGGCGACCGGGGAGTTCGAGACCTTCGAGCCCGAGAACGATCCCGAAGGATGGCATGATTTCGGAGCGGTCGAGATCCGGGGCGAAACGGTGTTCTGGAAACTGGATTTGTACGAAGCAGATTCCGACTTCCGCTACGGGGCTGAGACCCCGGACAATCCTGCCACCACCATGCGCGTGCTGACCATCATGCTGGCGCGCGACTGGTAGAAGGGCAGGGGACTCCTCCCCCCTGACATCTGAGACGATGAAGGCCCGCTGCCCCTCAATAGGGCAAAGCGGGCCTTTTGTCGTGATGATCCCCGATTCCGGGGATTGGTTACGCGCGTGAACGCGCGGGCAACACCTCATCAACCGAAAAGGACATCCCATGACTGCAAGCTTCAAACCCGTCTCCGTCGCCATCGGCGATCTGACAGCCCACCCTGCAAATGTGCGTAGTAACTCCCCGGAAACCTATGACCCCGAGAACATCGCGCATCTGAAAGCCAGCATCGCGGTGCTGGGTCTCCTCCAGCCGCTCTTGGTCCAGAAACTCGACGGCAAATACGCCGTACTGGCGGGTGGTCGTCGTCACGCCGCGCTGAAGGAGCTGATCTCGGACATGTCCGCGAAGGGCTTTACCGCCAAGACCAAGATCGACTGCCGCATCGTGCCCGAGGATTGCGATGTGACCACAGCGCTGTCGCTCGCTGAGAACATCACGCAAACGCCGATGAACGCGATTGACGAGTTCGAGGCTTTCGCGCGGATGATGGAAGTCGACGGCCAGACGCCCGAGACCATCGCAAAGACCTTCGGCACGACGGTTGCCGCCGTCAAAGGCCGGTTGCGTTATGGCCTGATCCACCCCGACATCCGCGCCGCGGCCCGGGCCAAGACGATCACGCTCGACACGATGAAGGCCTTTGCCGAGCACCCGAGCCAGGAGGTGCAGAAGGAGGTCTACAAGGCGCTCACCAAGGAGGACAGCTACCTTCAGGCCTATACCGTGCGTCAAGCGCTCCAATCCCGCGGCGTGCAGGTCAGCGATGATATTGGGGCCTTTGTGCGCGCGGACTACGAGGCGCGGGGCGGTGCTGTCGCGGCTGACCTTCTGGAAGAGCATTCCGTGCTTGAGGATGCAGCACTGGTCGAGACCATCCTGCTCGAGAAGCTCGGTGCCGCCGCCGAAGAGGCCCGCGCAAAACTGGGCTTTGCCTGGGCCGATGCGGTGGTGCGCTATGATTACGCGACCATGGCGGACTATGGCCGCGTCTATCCCGGCCCGATTGAGCCGGATGAAGCGGCCCAGAAGCGCGTCGATGAGATCACCGCAGAACTCGAGAAGCTGCAGCTCGAAATGGAGGATGAAGGGCTCGAAGACGATGCCTACAATGCGCTCTACGACCGCGTGGATGCCTTGGAAGAGGAAGCCCGCGACCTGCAGGAGGCCTACAGCTCCGAGGATCTGGCCCGTGCAGGCGTGGTCGCGTCCTGGTCGAACGGTCAGGTGACGCTCCATGTGGGCCTCGTGCGCCCTGAGGACACCGTCAAAGAGGAGGGCGCGCGTGGCTCTTCAAGCAACCCAACGGGGGAGGAGGCCCCGGACGCCGGCGAAATCACCTATCCGGCCTCGCTGGCCGAAGACCTCAAGACCGAGCGGGCGATGGCCCTTGGCGCCGCAATGGCGCTGCATGCGGAAGCCACGCTCGATCTGACGCTCTTCAAGCTGGTCAGTGACGTTCTGGCCAGCGGCATGAGCGTCACGCAGGCCATCAAGGTCGAGGCCCGCAAGGAATACCGCAGCCATGCCAAGATGGACGAGATCGACGAGACCTCGCTCGAGCAAGTGGCGGCGGCGCATGCTGCGCTTGATCTGGCCTGGCTCGATGACACGCGTTCGCCTGCCGATCAGTTTGCGGCGTTTCGCGCGCTCGATGCGGGTAAGAAGGCAAAGCTTTTGGCCTATGCCGCGGCCAGCACCACGCAGTCCTGTTTCGCGCGAGACCGCCAGCGCGACAGCCTTATGCATGACTTCGAGATCGAGATCATGCCTGACATCCGCGCCCATTGGACGCCGAACGCAGCGCTCTTCAACCGCTTCAAGAAGGCCTGGCTCCTGAAGATCCTCGGCGAGGATCTAGGCCTCGCCCAGGAGGCGGTGACGCTCGCCTCGTCGAGCAAGAAGGAGATCGTCGCCTTCTGCGACAAGCTCTTCGCCGAGCCTTTCGCCACGCTCACGGACGCGCAGCGCGCTGCCGTGGCCGCCTGGTGTCCGCCCATGATGCAGACGGCCGGTGTCGCTTCTGATGAAACGGCGCCGATCGTGGAAACCCCGGAGCCTGGCAGCGAGGTCGCCCAAGCGGCCTGAGCCCTCACGCGACCTGCGCATGGGCCATGCCACCCGCGCGGGTCGACCCTTTCCCACACCGAACAGAGAGACATCCCCATGGCTATTCTCAAGTTCTCTGCCTCAGCCGTTGCGGCGCAAATCGCACATGCGCGCGCCTGCAAAACTTTCCTGTCCAACTGGAACGGGCCCGTGGACAGGCCGGCCCTGATCCTCATCGTCGGCAATGGCGTGCATTTGCGCTCGAACGGCATCGACGGCACGACCACCCGCATCGTCACCACCGAGCAAGCCAATCCCTCCTTTGCGTTTGCCGATGGCATGAACCCGTTTCGGGATACCGACTGGATGGCGCAGCGCCGCATGGCGTTTCGCGATCTGACCGGCCAGTTCTACACCGACATCCTGGATGACGTGCAGGTGCTCATCGACCGGGGGCGAGGGGCCATCCGGCTCGCCACCGATGGCCACAGCATCCGCGTCTTCGTGCGCCGGGCCTCGGATTATCTCATCGGCGGGACCTACGAAGTACCCTCGGGCCTCGGCGGCACCTTTCGGGTCATCCTCAAGGATGCCTGCGACACCTTCGCGATCGTTCAGAACGCTGGAAACTGCGAGGATTTTGACGCGATGCAGCCCTACCGCGTGCCGCTCGATGCGCTGATGGAAATCGATGACCGGAGGGCGGCGTAACGCGCCCTTTCTCAAACACGCATCGCCAATACCCTGCTGGGCCTGGGGCCCTCTCGGGACATTGGCGACAACAATTTCCCCAATGAGAGAAAGGACTCTGAGATGGGATGGCTCTTCTACACGGACCGCCGCGTCCAGACTTATGCAGATGAGAAAGCGGAAATCGCCCGGCTTTGCAGCTTCGAGAGCGACACGCGCAAAACCGAACTGGTCAAGGCCTGCAAGGTCGCCTCCACCTGGTATGCGGCGGCAAGGGTCACCAATCTCGACGGCGCCGCTGTCGAAGACGCAACCTATGTGACCGATCCGGATGGCTCCATCACTTTCGGGGCTGTCTTCCTCACCCGATACGATGACGGCTGCTGGGGCTACAAGGACATGGAAGAAAGCGCCGGCCCCGTCGAGTCCCGCGCGCCGCTCAGCCTTCTGGCGCTTCTCTCCGACCTGAAGGACCCTGACAGCTACGCCCATGCCTGGCGCCAGCGTTGCCGGGACTGGGCTTCGATCCCTGACTACGAGGAAGGCGACAAGATCAGGCTCGCAGCACCCGTGACGCTCACCGATGGCAGCACCTGCCAGATCGTCACCGCGACGCACTACAGGCGTGGGCGGCAAAAACGCCGCTGCTACCGCATCGAGGAAACCGGTTGGCTCGTACGCCTGTCGAAGGCCTCGCTTGCGGGCTCGGAGCTGCTCAGCTCCGCAAAAGGCGAGGCCAGTCCTGTGCTGGCGGAGTTCCTAGCGGGGCAGGGTGGCTGAGTTTCCCGCTGAGACAACACCACGGGACCACGTGCACACATACTGCCAACTTGAAACCGTATCTCAAATGAGATACATCACTCCCACCAACTGGAGGACCATCCATGCCTGCCCAAACATCCATGCTTCATGTCCGTGTTGACGATCAGCTGAAAGCACAGGCTTCGGACGCACTTGCGGGCGTCGGTCTGACGCTCTCCGACGCGGTGCGTATTCTTCTGACCCGCGTGGCCGCAGAAGGCGGCTTGCCTGCCGGATTGACTGCTGATCCGGATGCCTATGACGCCTGGTTCAGGGCGAAGGTACAGGAAGCCTTGGACGATCCAAGGCCCACAACGCCCCATGCCAAGGCGATGCAAGACGCCCAGGCATTGATTGACGGGAAGCGCCTTGCCAAATCTTGAATGGAAAGCCACGGCCATAGCCGACTTGCTGGCAATCATTGACTACATCTCTGACGACAACCCGGATGCCGCCCAAGTTCTCAAAGACGAGATTGAACACAAGACGTCCCTCCTTCCAGAACGCCCTCAGATGTACCGGGCGGGCCGTGTGGACGGGACTAGGGAGATGGTTGTTCGGCCGAACTACATCGTGGTTTATGCTGAAAGCCCTGAGATGGTGACCATTTTGCGCGTTCTTCATGCTGCGCAGCAGTGGCCATGATCGGGGTGCAGGCCCCCCGCTAAGAAATTGCCCGCTCCACGCCTTCAAAGTGTAGAGCGGGCTTTTTGTCCTTTGGAACTCAGACCCTGATCCAAAGGAAATCCCCATGACCAAGCCCAAACCGGCAAATCCGGCTCTCTCAATCTCCGACGCTAACCTCGCCTCTGCCCTCGCGCAGATCGGCACGGAGATCGACCACCAACCCCTGCGCAGCTCAGCGCTGGCGCGCATCATGCGCGAGACGTTTCATGGCAGCGATGCCGGCGGTGCCTGGGACTGGCGCATGGCATATGACCTGATGCAGGCCGCGGCTGTTCAGGTGCTGCTGCGTGGGGAAGGTGCTTCAGGTGACATCGCCGCTGCAAGGCTGCTTGCCTCGCGGCTCCTGACGGAAACCCGCCGCTCCGAGCAGCAAATCCGGCTGCAGCAGTTTTCCACGCCGCTGCCATTTGCGGCGCTGGTCTTGCGGGCCGCGGCGATCCGCGAGGGCGAAACCGTGCTGGAGTCCTCGGCTGGCACTGGTGCCCTGGCTGCTTTCGCCGCCCGGGCCGGTGCCACGCTTGTGCTCAATGAAATCGACTCCTTTCGCCAGCGCCTACTGCGCGCGGTTTTCGGCGGCGAGGTGACGGGCCATGACGGCGAGCATATCGACGATCTGCTGCAGACGCCGGTTCTGCCCGACGTGGTGGTGATGAACCCGCCCTTCGCCTCCTCGGTCGATCGCTCCCGAGACAAGCACATCGCCGCCAAACATCTCGTCGCGGCTGCCAAGCGTCTGGCACCCGGCGGGCGGCTGGTGGCGATCATGCCGCCGGGATTCACGCCCGAACGCGATGCCGCGCATTGGTCACGCGCCTGCGGTTTGCTCACGCCGCGCCTGGCGTTGCCGATGCCAGGGCAGGTCTACCGCAAGCTCGGCACCTCTGTCGAAACCCAGCTCATGGTCTTCGACAAGGTGCAGGAGGTCGGCGAGATGATCAGCGTCCCTGTGCTGGATCTGGATGAAGCCTTGGCATATGTCGATGCCGTGGCCGCAACCCGGACCGAGATGCGCCCCATACAACAGGCGGCGGTGATCCCTCACGGGCGGCCGACCGTTCCATCCTCTGCTCCGCGCAAGACCGCCGCTGCGCCTGTCGCCGCCTCCAAACCACGGGCCAATGCCGTCCGTTCGCTCAGCTTCACAAGCTTTGAGGCCCCGCGCGACAACACGCCGGTCTCGGACATCTATGCGCGCTACCGTCCGCAGCGGATCGAGATCGCGGGTGCGCAGGAACATCCCACGCCGCTCGTCGAGAGCATCGCTATGGCCTCTGTGGCCCCGCCGGCGCCCTCAGGTGCCGCCAGTGCGGAATTGCGCCTGCCCGCGAGGTTGATCGAGGAGGGACATCTCTCCGAGGCGCAGCTCGAGACCATCATCATGGCCCATGATGCCCATGGGCGTGACCTGCCGGGCCGGTTCACGATCGATGATGACCAGGCCAAGCTGACGCGCGCCGATGATGACCCGGATGCACGGGCCTATCGCCTTGGCTATTTCCTCGGCGACGGCACCGGTTGCGGCAAGGGGCGCGAATGCGCGGGGCTCATCCTTGTCAACTGGCTGGCCGGGCGCAGAAAGGCGATCTGGGTCTCCAAATCCGCCACGCTCATCGAGGACGCCATCCGCGACTGGACCGATCTCGGCGGCTCGCCAGCCGACATCCAGCCGCTCTCCAAATGGAAACCGGACCAGCCAGTCCCTATGGGTGACGGTATCCTTTTCGTGACCTACGCCACGCTGCGGTCCGCGGGCAATTGCGGCACCACGCGACTGAGCCAGATCCTCGACTGGCTGGGCGAAGACTTTGAAGGCGTGCTGGCTTTTGATGAAGCCCATGCCATGCAGAACGCGGCAGGGTCCGAGCAGGGCAGGGGGGTCAAACCCTCCCAGCAGGGCCTTGCTGGCCTGCGGCTGCAACTGGCAGCACCCCGCGCCCGCGTCTTCTACATCTCGGCCACGGGTGCCACGAGCGTGCACAACCTGGCCTATGCCGCGCGGCTGGGGCTCTGGGGGCAAGGGCCTGAATACCCCTTCTCAAGCCGCGAGAGCTTCGTTTCAGCGATGGAAGCCGGCGGTGTCGCGGCGATGGAAGTGGTCGCCCGTGATCTCAAGACGCTCGGGCTCTACACGGCGCGCGCCCTCAGTTTTGATGGGGTGGAGTATGACGTGCTCGAACACGCGCTCACTCCGGCCCAGATCGAGATCTACGACGCATACGCGGCTTCGTTTCGGACGATCCACCACAATCTCGAAGCCGCGCTGACGGCGACCGGCGTTAACGACGCCTCTGGCGAGACCAATGCCTCGGCCGCTCGCGCTTCGGCCAAGTCCCGATTCGAGAGCACGAAGCAGCGCTTCTTCAACCATCTTCTGATGGGCATGAAGGCGCCGACCATCATGCGCGCCATCAAGGACGATCTGGTGGCGGGCAAGGCTTGCGTCATCCAGGTGGTCTCAACGGGTGAGAGCCTGCTGAAACGTCGGCTTGAGACGATGGACGCGGGAGATGAGCTCGTCGAGGGTGCCTTGACGCCGCGCGACTATGTTCTGGGCTATCTCGAGCAGGCTTTCCCGATCCACGCCCAGAAACTGGTCGAGATCGACGGCAACATGGTCGCGGAACCCTTGCGGGATGAGACCGGCGCGCTCGTTGTCTCGCGCGAGGCGCTCGCTTTGCGTGACGCGGCCATGATGGAGTTGATGACGCTGTCGCCGATCCCCTCGGCGCTCGATCAGATCCTCTGGGCCTTTGGCGACGAGGCCGTGGCAGAAGTCACAGGGCGGTCCATCCGGCCCCTCAAGGCCGAGGATGGTCATCTCTTCATCGAAAAGCGCGCCGCCAGCAGCAATTCATCCGAAACCCAGGCCTTCATGGACGGTGAGAAGGATATCCTGATCTTCTCGGATGCGGGTGGCACAGGCCGCTCCTATCATGCGGCGCAAACGGCGAAGAACCAGAAACGGCGGCGGCACTACCTGCTGGAGCCCGGCTGGCGCGCCGATGCGGCCATCCAGGGGCTCGGTCGCACGCATCGCTCGGCCCAGGTCAGCGCGCCCTTCTTCCGGGTCTGCACCTCCGATGTGCATGGCGAGAAACGCTTCACCTCGACGATTGCCAAACGCCTCGACCAGCTGGGGGCCCTGACCAAGGGCCAGCGCGAGACCGGCTCGCAGGGGATGTTCCGCGAGGAGGACAATCTCGAAAGCCCAATCGCACGGGCGGCGCTACGCGGGTATTTCGCCGATCTTGCCGCCGGGCGCGCCGAGGCGATGAGTTACGAGAGCTTTACCGATTGGACCGCTTTGCGGCTGATCGATAAGGACGGTGTGCTTCTCGAGGAGCTTCCCCCAATCCAGCGGTTTCTGAACCGGGTTCTGGCCCTGCCCATCCACATGCAGAACGCGCTCTTTGCCGAGTTCATGCGCCGGATTGCCGATCAGACTGAACGGGCGCGCGCGGCGGGCACGCTCGATCTCGGCGTGGAAACCCTGCGTGGCGAAAAGATCGAGCAGGTCTCCACAGAGGATCTCTGGACCTGCCCGAAATCTGGCGCCGTGACGCGGATCATCGGGCTCGAGGTGACGGACCCGGTCCATGTCCTGGGCGCTGAAGAGGCCATATCGCGCAATCCGGACAAGCTGCCGATGGTCAATCGCGCCTCCGGCCGCGCGGCGCTCATCTCGGCGCGCCCTATGCAGATGTATGACGAGGACATTGTCACGCTGATGCGCAAGGCGGTGCGGCCCAACGGGTCGAGCTATCTGGAGGAGACGCGGTTCGGGTCCTCGGCCTGGGAGAACATCGGTAAGCCCGAGTTTGCAAGGCTTTGGGATGCCGAGGCTGCCTCCTTGCCCAAGACCACCACGACCAAGCTCTACCTGTTGACAGGGCTGCTGTTGCCGATCTGGAAGGACATTCCGACCACCAATGAGCGCATCTACCGGGTCACGCCCGACGGGGCGACCGCAATGATCGGGCGGACTCTGAGCGAGCAAGGCGCGGCCGCGCTGCGCGCCCGCTTCCTCGTGTCCAACCCGCAAACACCGCAGGAGATGTTGACCGCCGCCCTCGGCACCACCGCGCCTGTCGATCTGGGCCGGGGTCTCACCCTGACCCGTCGCCGGGTCGCAGGCGAGATATGCCTTGAGTTGGGCGGCGCCGACAAGAGCATGATCGAAGGCCTCAAGGCCATGGGGTGTTTCACCGAGATCATTGCCTTCCAGCTGCGGGTGTTCCTGCCGCATGGGAACGGGATCGACACGGGAACCATTCTGGCCCGGATCGTGGGCCAGCGAGCCGCTGGATCGGCAGAACAAGCTGCCTGAAATGTCAAAGCGAGCTTTCGGTCGGGCGTCGCGGATCGGGGTTTGTCCGGGCTGCGCTTTCCGGGCGCGGGCAGACCAATGCCACGCCCGGCCACCCAAATTCAGACAAGAGGACAGACCCATGACCAATCCCCAGATCGACTATGCCGCAATGGCGGCTCAGTGGCGTGCAGAGCGCGAAACCACCCTGAAAGCAACCCGAGCGGAACTGATCGCGCAACTGCGCGCGCTTGGCGTCAGCGAGATCACTGCCGAATACGAAGGCTATGGCGACTCCGGCAATGTCGAGGATGTGATTGTGCAGCCTGCAGAGGTCCAACTGCCGGAACCGCTTGTCACCGCAGTGGGCGACTTCGCCTGGTCGCTCGCCTATCACCATCACCCGGGGTTCGAGAACAACGAGGGCGGCTTCGGCACGCTGACCTGGGACATCGCAGCCGACAGCATCACCCTCGATCACGCCGACCGCTATGTCGAATGCTCGCACAGCTATGACGAGGGGCTTTGAGATGGCCCATCCGCTTCATCATGCCGAAAGCTCTGCCCGGAAGTTCGGCGGGGTGCCGTCTGACTATCAGGCCGTCCACGATTGGTTTGACGCCTCGAAAGAGCACCTCGCGCTTTTCACGCACCGGGCCTTGCGCCACCATACCCAAGGTCTGTTCGATGCTGAACGTGTCTTCGGTCTGACCCTGACCAATAGCGCAGGTCGGGACATCCCCGTGCGCTGGATCGGCGAGCAGCATATCCGTGAAGACTGCCAAGGCCGTATCCCGAGTATGGCGGACTGGCTGCGACGCATACAGCCTGAGCCATGGATGGCCAATGGCCATATCGAGCAGCACGTCAGCGAGGAGCCCTGCGGCGATCCAAGGGTTGCCTGGGCCTCCGAGGTCGCCGCCGGACGAACGGTTCTTGGCCTGAAAGATTGGATGGCGGCGCGCGCGACGCAAGCCACGCAAAGCGCCTGACAGCTCTCGGTCGTTTGCCAAACGAATGCTGCATAGAAGCCCGGTCGGAAGATCGGGCTTCTTGCGGCGTTTACCCACCAGTCTTCTTGAGGAGGATCGCATGACACTCGATGAAATCAAGGCCGCCGTGGATGCCGGGCAGACCGTGCACTGGGCCAATACCGGCTACGTTGTCCACAAGGACCGGCTCGGTCAGTACCTCATCACCTATGTGCCGAATGGTAGCTGCATCGGCCTGACAGACCGGAGCGGGCAACGTTTGAACGGAAAAGAAACGGAGTTCTTCGTCGCGCAATCGAAGGACGCCGCAGAAAATCCGGGCAGCCAATCAAGACCAGACGGGCAGGGGAGGGGCGTAGCACCCGAAGGCGCGGGGGCATTCCCACTCGGACGGCAGCTCTGACCCTTGGGCGGGGCTGAAAGGAAAGCAGGCTTTCTGATTTGTGATCCCTCAAGGGGTCGAGCAAGCAATCCCGGATGCGCTGGCAAGGACGTCAGGCAGCGGCCAATCCAAGAAGGAACTATCCCATGTTCGCAGGAACCCTCACCCGCAATGTCGAGACCGCAGCCGCTCAGTACACCGGCATGATCCACGGGACGCGCTTTGACATCGCCATCCAGTTGGAGGCGCGGGCCAAGATGTCCGAACGCAGCCCGGATTTTGACGTGACGGCAGTCAACAAAACAGGCCGCAAGGTGCGCATCGGGACGGCTTGGAACGAGACCGGCAATACCAGCGGCAACCCCTACATCTCGATGCAGATCGATGTCGGTTTGGGTCCGTTCCGGATCAACGCGGTGCAGACGAAACAGGCGCGCGCGGCCCAGAGCGGCGAATTCGAGATCATCCCGCTGGTCTCGAACGGCCTGATGAAGTCCGGCTCGATCTCGGGCGAGCTCACCGCCATGGACGCGGACAACGCCTTCACTGGCTACATCGCCAACATGATGTTCGATCTGGAGTTCATGCTGATCGAGAACAGCTACAAATCCGAGGAAACCCACCCCGATTACCGGATCGAGGTCAGCTCGCCCCGGGGCACACCGATCCGCGTCGGCTCGGCGTGGATGGCGAAAAGCAGCCGCACGGGCAATGACTACCTGTCGCTTCTGATCAACACGCCCGATGGCGACCTGCGCGTCAACGCCGTGCAGAACGAAGAACAGCGCGGCGGGCAGACCTTCTCGATCATCCCGTTCATCGACAGCGGTGAGCAGCCGCAGGACGCGGGCGCGGGGCTCTCCTTGGTCGCCTAATCGGCGCGCGAGGGGAGACGATCTGAATCGAAAGGGGAGCCGTGGGATCACGGTTCCCCTTTTTCCATGTTTGGCTGCATGACGGGCGCCATCTGCTTGCGATCTGCTGAATATGATATACGATAATATATTATTGAATGGACGAAGGTAGGCGCATGGTGGCGAGACTGGGAAAAGCTCCGTGGTTCGAGAGCTTTGATGTAGAGGCAGAGGTTGCAGAGCTTCTTGCTCATATCGAGCGTTGCACCGGATTTGCGCTGCTTGACCGCAAGCGTGATGTCATCATGACCCATGCAAGGGCAAAGCTCGACAGGACAAGGCAGGCATTTCTCGAGGCCAAGGCGGCGGGAAAGCCGGTGTCCACATCGCGCCGCGCTTATCTGACCGAAGTTCAGGACACGATCTTCATGGCGATCCCGGAGGAGAACCTCGCGCGGATGCCGCTGCGCGAGCAGGTTCTCAACGACCCGTCATTTTACGCGGATGCCATGCACCGCGCCGCCGCGATTAGCGAGGATGAGCTTTTCATGGCGCTGTCCTCTTCGCTGAAAGACATGACAGTCCAAGACGCCCGGGCCTTCGTCTCGAAGCTTTGGCACAGCACGATCGATGACAATGCCCGCAAATCCGCCGAAGCCCTGAAGCGCCCCGAGCGTGAACCGCAGCCCTTTCGTCCGGGGAACACCGTGTAAGATCGAGGCCGTTCTCTTGCCTTGGGCCTTGACCAAGTTGGCCGCCTCAAACCCCCTTTCCCGGAGGTGGCACCCTGTGCAGCGTGCGGAAGCCGTTGAAGGCGCTGTGGTGACGTCTACTGTCGCCAACATGATGAACCGGGATCACATGCGCGCCTTCTTCCGGCGCGCCGCAGCGCTTGTCGCCTTTGTCGCACTGCTCTGGGCGATTCACCTCGTCAATTGGATCATCGGTTACGGCTTGAACCCGGCCTTCGGCCTGATCCCCCGGCACGTCAGCGGATTGGATGGCGTCATCGCCATGCCCCTCCTGCATGGAAGTTTCGCGCACCTGATGGCCAATACGCCGCCGCTCCTGGTGATGGGTGGGCTGCTGGTGGCCACGACCACGAGGGCCTTGCTGCCGGTGAACGCAGTGGTGATCGGCCTCGGCGGCGGACTCGTCTGGCTGTTCGGAAGCTCCGCCATCCATATCGGTGCGTCAGGGTTGGTCTTCGGTTGGTTTGGCTTCCTCGTCGCGCGCGGCTTCGTGGATCGCTCATTGATCACGCTGGGCGCGGCACTGGTGGTCGGTGTCCTCTATGGCTCAATTCTCTGGGGCGTTCTTCCGGGCCAACCCGGCGTCTCGTGGGAGGCGCATCTCTTCAGCGCCATCGCGGGCGCGGCCGCTGCAGCCCTTGTCCGGACGCATGTCCATGTGCCGCGCCTCGGCGGCGTCGATCTGGACTGAAGCCGTACGCCAGACGTGATCGGCCCAATGCTTACGTTCACCGACCAGTCAAGATGCTGCATCCGCAGCCCGCTTACCGGCCATTTGCCGCGCGTGCGAAATCTGGAGATGAGCGAACTCACAGACTCGGGACGAAGCGCGATTTCGCTGCGGCCGCGCCAAGCTTCAGAATTTTACTAGCGTTGTCGACTAAGTCCATAACTTGGCTGGGAAAATTTTGTGGACATGGTAGACTGCTTTTCATGTATATCAGTCGCGCCAAAATCTTCCTCTGGATCTCCGATAAGCTCTTCAAATTAGCCGAGACGTTGCGCCGAATATCTGCATCTGGAAAGGGGCCCGCGAAGTTCGTCGATCTTGCCCCCACCGATGAAGCAGACCAAGGAGGGGTGTATTCGGCCGCCTTGGCGTTCGCGACTGAGAGCCCTGACGTTTCAAACATCGCTCTTACTGGGCCTTATGGTTCTGGCAAAAGCAGCATCATCCGTTCGTTCCTGAAATCCTATCCCCGCAAGGCCTTGCACATCTCGCTTGCCGCCTTTTTGCCCGAAGCAGGCGATGAACAACGCACAGTGACCAGGCAGGAGATTGAGCGGAGCATACTCCAGCAATTGCTCTATGGCGCAGATGCAGACAAACTGCCGCTCTCGCGCTTCAAACGCATCCAATCGCCAAGTTTCTGGTCGATCTTCCGCTCACTTTACATTCTTTCCGGAATACTCGCTGTCTGGCATGCGTTTCACAATCGCAACGGGATTTTTGACGGATCGTACTTCAAGCCCTTCGATTTCACGAATTGGCTAGACATCTCGATAACAGCTTTCGCGCTGATATTTCTTTGGTCCGCAATCCATCACTTCTACGTGGCCAGCTTTGGCTTGTCGCTAAAAGGCATTTCGCTGAAAGACATTGAAATAAGGCCGTCCTCGGAGGATCAGGATTCTATCCTCAATCGTCACCTTGATGAGATTGTATACTTCTTCCAGTCGACTCGATACGACCTCGTCGTCGTGGAGGATCTAGATCGCTTCGAGGATTCCGACATCTTTGTCACTCTTCGCGAGATCAACAGTCTCGTAAACGGCAATGTGGGAGTAAAGCGTAAGGTTAGATTCCTCTATGCACTACGCGACGACATATTTGTTAATACAGACCGGACCAAGTTCTTCGAGTTCATCATCCCAGTCATTCCAATCATCAACAGTTCGAACTCGATCGATATGGTTCTGGCGCAGGGCAGTCGGCTGGAGTTGGACGGAAGTCTCGATCAGCAATTCCTACGCGAAGTGTCGCGCTATCTAAGTGACCTTCGCCTCATCCACAACATCTTCAACGAGTACGCGATCTACGTCGCGAACTTGGAAACAGATGGCGAAAACGTTCTCGACGCCACAAAACTTCTTGCCGTGCTGATCTATAAGAACGTCTACCCGAGGGATTTTGAAAGGCTCCACCGCGGCGAAGGACATCTTGCCGGAATCTTGGGGCGCAAGGACGAACTCATCGCCGCTCGCGAACAAAGTCATCGATCTGAGATCGCGCAGCTTGAACGCGGCATCGAAGCGGCTGAAAAGCAGGTCCCGAAGGACATCCGTGAGCTCAGACGGATCTACGCAATGGCGCTCCTAGAGTCGTTACCAGCCAATGTGTCCGGCGTCGGTAGGAATGGACAACAGTTTGTGGCACCTGCCAAGCTATCCGAGTACGAAGAATTCGATGAGCTCATCAATACACAGAGCATTCACTATAACACATTCAACCAAGGCCGACGCCAACAAAACATTTCTGGTTTGCAAGCAAGCATCGATCCAGAATGGACCTGTCACGGTTTGATGCCGCTCCTTTGATAGCATTTACTGCAGCAAAGGAGACGAACTATGGGACTGAAACGGACGGACGAATTCCGCAAAGATGCGGTGCGCATCGCGTTAACCAGTGGGCTGACGCGCAAGCAGGTTGCTGACGATCTGGGTGTTGGTATGTCGACGCTGAACAAATGGAT
>NZ_FQWM01000003.1:83895-259744 GCF_900129685.1 Cognatishimia maritima
GTGACTCGACAAATGCGCCTTGCCGATGAAATGCGTGTCGTATCCGGCATCGCCGAATATCCCGGCAAGTCCCTGCGCGCCAAAGCTGTAATCCAGATCACGCCCGTTGTCGCGCACGCCTGTTGTATAAGGCAATTTCCCGGTCAGGATCGACGCACGTGCGGGCTGGCACATGGGATGGGGCGTGATGCATTTTGAAAACCGCACACCGCTTGCGCCGATTTTGTCGATATTCGGCGTTTTGACCCCGCGCCCTTCCGGGCCAATGCAATCTCCACGATGTTGATCCGTCGAAATCAGAATGACATTGGGCTTGCGGGTCAAAACGGTCTCCGGTCTGTCTCAGCAGTTGCGGGGCTTACACCACCTTCTTACGGTCTCTCAGATGCGGATCAGGGATCGGCACTGCAGACAACAAGGACTTGGTGTAGGGATGCTTTGGCCCAGCGGCGAGCTCTTCACGAGTCAAAAGTTCGACCATCTCACCTTTGTACATCACCGCGACCCGGTCACAGATGTGATCGACAACCGCAAGGTCATGCGAGATGAAAATATAGGTCAGCTTGAACTCTTCCTGCAGGTCTTGCAGCAAGTTCAGAACCTGTGCCTGAATAGGTACGTCCAAGGCCGAAACCGCTTCATCCGCGATCACCAGTTCTGGTCGCGTGGCCAAAGCACGGGCCACGCCAAGGCGCTGGCGCTGCCCGCCAGAAAACGCATTGGGGTGCCGCAGCAAGTACTCTGGGCTTAGGCCAACCTGTTTCAGCAGCTTCGCCACCCGTTCCGACAGTTCCTTGCGGCCGATGCCCTCGGCTTTTTCGATACACTGCCCGATCAGGTCAATCACCCGCAGACGCGGGTTCAGCGACGATTGCGGGTCCTGGAACACCATCCGCATATCGCGCCACACGTCGCGCATCTGATGTTTGTCCGCCGTGCTAATTTCCGTCGGTGGCTTGTCCTGACGCAGGAACTCAATCGAGCCAGACGTTGGCGGGCGAATGCCCATAATGGCCCGACTTAGGGTCGATTTGCCTGAACCGCTTTCGCCGACGATGCCAAAGGTTTCTCCCCGATAGACATCAAAGGAGACATTGTTCACCGCTTGGATCACACCGGTCGGTTTGCTGAATACGCCACCGCCCACTGGGAACTCGACGCTGACATTGCGCACCTTCACAATCGGCTCACCCGCCGGAGGGCGTGGTTTTGCCGGGATCGGGGCCGGTGGGTTATCCGGGTTTTTCAGCAACTCATGGATGTCGGGCAAGCGATGTACGCGCTGGCCACCCAGTTTGGGGACCGACGCCAGCAAGGCCCGCGTGTACGGGTGCTTGGGTGCATCGAAGATCGAATAGACATCGTTCTTTTCAATGATCTTGCCGTGATACATCACAACGATGTCTTCGGCGACCTCGGCAGCCACACCCATATCGTGGGTAATCAGCATGACACCCATTTGCCGCTCTTCTTTGAGTTCGGCAATCAGGTCCAAAATCTGCGCCTGCGTCGTCACATCCAGCGCGGTGCTTGGCTCATCGGCGATCAGCAAACGTGGCTCACAGGACAGCGCCATGGCAATCATCGCCCGCTGACGCATCCCACCCGAAAGTTCAAACGGATAGGCCTCAAACCGTTCCGCAGGACGCGGGATACCCACGCGATCCAGCAGATCAATGGCGATTTCCTTGGCCTCGATCTTGGTCACGTTCCGGTGCAGCAGGATCGTTTCCACAATCTGCTTGCCGATTTTGGTGATCGGACCAAGCGAGGACATCGGTTCCTGAAAGATCATCGAGATGTCTTTGCCCCGGATCTCGCGCACCTCGGGCGACCCGGCGCGCAGTTTGGCCAAATCAATCGTGCGGCCATCTGCGTGATTATACAGGATCGACCCTTCGGTGATCTTCCCCGGCTGATCCACGATCCGCAGGATCGAGCGTGCCATGATGGATTTGCCCGACCCGCTTTGCCCCAGCACCACCATCGTGCGATTGGGCATCACGTCCAGATCAACCCCGTCCACAGCAGTCACAACACCATCATCGGTGAAGAACTGCGTTTTCAGGCTCCGGATTTCAACGAGCGGCTTGGTCATATCGGCTTTGGGATCAATGAGCATTTGGATCTGCGGCGTCACGTAGGCCGTCCCCTAGGAAGTTGAGTGTCAGAACCGCGGCCACGATCATCGCACCGGGCGCAATCAGAAGCCATGGGGCCTCAACGATTGAACGGATGTTCTGCGCTTCTTTCAGCAGCGTGCCCCAAGAGATGATCGGCGGCTGCAGGCCAATGCCGAGGAAGCTAAGCGAGGTCTCCGCAAGGATCATCAAAGGCACTGCCAAAGTCAGCGAAGCAATGATGTGGCTCGAGAAGTTCGGCACCATATGTTTGCGGATGACTTCCCAATCGGTCAGCCCGTCCAGTCGCGCCGCGATGATGAAGTCCTCATCCCGCATCGCAAGGAACTTGCCTCGTACCTCTCGGGCCAGTGACGTCCAGCCAATCATCGAGACAATCAGCGTCACGACGAAATAGGTCCGAAGTGGCGGCCAGCCCAGCGGGATGGCGGCGGCAAGCCCCATCCACAACGGGATGGTCGGGATTGAGCGCAGGAATTCGATCAGACGTTGGATCAGGTTGTCGATCCAGCCGCCATAAAAGCCCGAAATACCACCCAATGCCACGCCAACGACCAGCGACACAGCCACACCCACCAGACCGATGGACATCGAAACCTTGGTGCCGATGATGATCCGGCTCATCATGTCACGCCCAAGGCGATCTGCGCCGAAGAAATAGACACGGTCCTTGGGATCAACCGGTCCAAAGAAGTGACGGTCCCAGGTGAACAGCCCCCAGAAGTCATATTCCGCACCGCGCACGAAGAAGCCCAGCGGGATGATATCTTCTGGATCCGGCTCATAAGAGCGCCGCATGGTCGCACGGTCTATCTGCATTTTCATCTGCTTGGCATGCAGCTGGAAGCTGCGGTTGCCCTCGGCATCTTCGACCATGAAATGGATGCCCTGCGGTGGTTGGAAAATCGCACGGCGGTTGGTGTCCGCCGCATCGCCCGGCGCAAGGAAGTCGCCAAAGATGGCCATGGCATAGATGAAGCCAACGATCCAAAGGCTCAGGTAAGCCACCTTGTGGCGCTTGAACTTGCGCCACATCAGCGCCCATGGGCCAAGCACATTTGGCACCTCGGTATCGTCAGGCAGCGGCGTCGTTGTTGAAAGCGTTGTCATTGGTAACGGATCCTCGGGTCAATCCACGCCAGCAGCACGTCAGACAGCAGCGTGCCCAGAACGGTCAGGATGGAGACGATAAAAATCAGCGAACCGGCCAGATACATGTCCTGCACCAGCAGCGCCCGCAGCAACAGCGGCCCCGTGGTGGGCAGGTTCATCACCACCGCCACGATGATCTCGCCCGACACCAGCGTCGGCAAAATCCATCCGATGGTAGAAATGAATGGGTTCAGCGCCACACGCACCGGATAGCGCATCAACAGGCTGAATTCGCTCATGCCCTTGGCGCGTGCGGTCACCACATAGGGGCGATAGAGTTCATCCAAGAGGTTGGCGCGCATAATACGGATCAGCGCCGCCGCCCCAGAGGTGCCCACAACCACAATTGGCATCCAGATCCGGCTCAGCAGGTTGCCGATCTTTTCCAATGTCCAAGGCTGGTCAAGGTATTCCGGGCTGACAAGTCCACCGACACTTTGGCCGAAATACTTGAACGCCACATACATCATCACCAGCGCCAGCAGGAAGTTCGGGATCGCGAGGCCGATAAAGCCAAAGAAGGTCGCGACATAGTCACCGACAGAGTATTTCTTGACCGCGGAGTAAATCCCGATCGGCAGCGCCGTCATCCAGATAAAGGCCAGCGTCATCAAAGAGATGCCAAAGGTCCAGCCCAGTCGATCCCAGATCAGGTCATTCACCGGCACGTTCTTTTCAAACGAGATGCCGAAGTTACCGTGCAGCAGTATCCCCTTCATCCACTTGAAGTATTGCACATACATCGGCTGTCCCAACCCGTATTGGTCGCGCAGCGCTTGCATGGTGCCTTCGTCCAAACCGCCTGAATCATTCAGTTCAGCGGCAAGCGTATCAAGGTAGTCACCAGGTGGCAGTTGGATGATTGCGAATGTTACGACCGAAACCAGAAAGACGGTTGGGATCATGTAGAGCATTCGGCGATAGATGAAGCTGAGCATCTGTCTGGGCCTTATATAAAGAGGTCGCGGAGCTGCTGCCGGGGAGGGTGGGAGCAGCTCCGCTTGGTTTAAGTCACGTCACTTGGAAGAAGAGAGAACGCGACTCTTTCAAAGGTCGGATTATTTCAGGTTGTCCCCGCCTTCGAAATAGTACTGCGCAGTATAGGGCGCAGGTGTCCAAAGCTGACCGGCGATTGGCATCGGATCAGGATAGTTGCGCAGGTTGTTGCGCGCGATCCCGAAGGCACCGTCCACCTGACGCAGGCCGATGGTCAGAAGTTGACCGGTCGCCT
Organism: Cognatishimia maritima; assembly: GCF_900129685.1. Lineage (GTDB taxonomy): Bacteria > Pseudomonadota > Alphaproteobacteria > Rhodobacterales > Rhodobacteraceae > Cognatishimia > Cognatishimia maritima. Next base: position 88,420 of record NZ_FQWM01000003.1, read on the forward strand.
GTTCGATCAGATCCTTCAGCGCAGCTTCCTGCACCGCTGGGTCCGCCGAAGTGGTCACACCGCTATAGGCTTCAAACAGCGCTTTGATGTGCGCAGGAGGCTCTTCGCCAGTGCTTGGATCAACGCCCCAGGCTGCCCATTTCGGTGCCCAGTAGACGGCGCTACCGTAAGGCACGTAGCAGTATGGGTTCGCATAGGCGTCCACTAGGCCACCACCACAGTTCCAGATATATGCGTCATGCTCGGCCGCCGAGGCGATCTCTTGCAGACGCGACCGGTCTGTCGCGCGGACCTGAATGTCCAGACCCACTTCCTTGACCTGCTCGGCCACGATTTCCATCACGTCCGGGTATTGGAAGCCAAAGACGTCTGCAACCAGGAAGACCAGCGTGAAACGCTCGCCATCTGGGCCAAGACGGTAGCCATCAGAGTCGCGCTTGTCCAAACCGATGCCATCCAGCAGGGCGTTTGCCGTGTCGATGTCATATTCGGTGTACTGCTTTGACCACTTTTCATTGTAGAAAGGCGCCGATGGGTGCGGAGAGGTCTGCACCGGATGGCCAATGCCCAGATAAACCAGATCGATGATCTCTTGGCGATCCACCGCATGGCTCAGAGCCTTGCGGAAATCGATATTGTTCACGATCTCATTCTTGATTGGATCAGGGTTGTTCAGGTTCAGCATCAAAGCCGCTTGGCTCGCGGTGATGTCACCCACTTGGTAGAACCCATATTGACCACGGTCTTTGTTGTCGGTCAGCGCGGCCAGGTTAGACGCACGGCCGATGTGGCGGGCCATATAGTCGATTTCACCATTGAAGGCTTTCAGCAGAATGCTTTCAGGATCTTCGACCTGATCCCAGGTCACGCGATCGATGTATGGCAGCTGTTGGCCCTCGGCATCCACTTTGAAGTAGTAAGGGTTGCGTTCCGCAACAACACGATCAGACGCGCCGTAAGCGGTGGTCAGGTGCCAGGGGTGCAGCGTCGGACGGTCGACGTTCTGCCAGAACAGCGGCGTGTGCATTGGGCCGGCTTTCAGGTTGAACAGCGACACCCAGTCACTTGCGGCAGGTTCTGCATCAATCAACGCCTGAATGTCAGGGTTATGGTCGACATGGAACTGCTTCAGATAATGCGCCGGGTAGTTCACGACGTAATAGCCGAAACCATAGGCCATGTTCTGCAGGAACAAGCCGTTGGGTTCTGCGAATTTGAACTCAACCGTGGTGTCATCGATCTTGGTCACTTGGACCGCGCCACCTGCACCCACAAAGTTCGGGTGTTTGGCTGGGGTCAGACGATCGTCGTTAAAGACCTCATACCAGAACATGATGTCGTCAGCGGTGAAAGGTGCACCGTCAGACCATTTCATGCCTTCGCGCAGGTTGAAGGTAAAGGTCGTGGCGTCGTCAGACACCTCATAGCTTTCCGCAATATTCGGGTGCAGCGTGGACCAATCCGCGCTCCAGCGCACGAGGTTTTCGTTCGAGATCAGGCGCACGATGTTGTGCTGGTCGCCCCCGCCAAGGATCGCCCGGCGCAATGTGCCGCCGTATTCCCCGATGGAGTCCAGAACATCCAGAACCAGCGGTTCAGAAGGCAGACGCTCTTCAACCGGAGGCAACGTTCCCGCAGCCACCATTTCCGCCAATTCGGGCGCTTCTTTAAAGCCCTCGGCCATGGCCATACCGGCCAAACAGATCGTCGCAACTGACGTCGCCAAGATCCCTTTCAATTTAAACTGTAGTCCCATTCTTTCCTCCTCTGTCGAATGGCAGTCCTGGACGTGAAATCCGAAAATTCTTCCAGTTGCCACAGGACCAACACAGCTGTCAGCCCGTTATAAGAAGCGCCTAACATCTGATATCTTAGATGTCAATTCACACCGACCCGCAGCGCCACCGGATCAGTCATCCGAATTCCCTCTAGGGCCTTAATCTCTGTGCCATGAATGCTCCTCCCAAGAACAAGGCGTCAGATCACCAGTTGGTGACAGACCCGTCTGGCCGTTTTAGATGCGGTCCTTCTACGTGCTCCGCCGTTTGGCTGCGCAGCGCGTCTTCGTTGACCTCGATGCCCAGACCGGGCTCTTCGGGCAACAGGTAGACCGGACCTTTCATTTCAATCTGTTTCGGGAACAACGAGGCGTCGTGATAGCCAAGTTTTTCAACCGCAGTCTGGCGGGTTTCCAGCCAGCTAAAGTTTGGCACCGCCGCCGACATATGCACGCTTGCTGCGGTGCAGACCGGGCCAAGCGGATTGTGTGGCATGATATCCACGTAATGCCGTTCGCTCATCGCGGCGACTTTCATCGCTTCGGTGAAGCCGCCGATATTGCTCACATCCAGACGCATATACTGGGTCATACCGGCATCCAAGAAACGCGCCGCTTCCCATTTAGACGCAAATTCCTCCCCCACGGCGAAAGGAATATCCGTCATGCCACGCAGCATGGCATAGGCTTCCGGCGTTTCAGATCGGATCGGCTCTTCGATAAAGTTCAACGTCCCGCGCGGCATCATCGCGCAGAAATCCGCAGCTTCCGCGATCGTGTAGCGGTGGTGCATATCCACGCCAAGGCAAATGCTGTTGCCGAATTTCTCACGGATCGCAATCAGTTCTTCAGCCGTCTTCGCAAGCGTCGCGCGCGGATCAAAGATGTCATTGTCGTCAAAGCTGCCGGGATAGGTGCGGATGCAGATCCAGCCCTCATCCACCAGCAAGGTGACGTCTTTCAATTGCTGCTCAATTGACTTTCCCATCGTGGTGCCGAACGTCGGGATCACATCCCGCTGCTTGCCGCCAAGCAACTGATAAACAGGCACTTCCAGACGCTTGCCCAACAAATCGTAAAGCGCGATGTCGATGGCCGAAATCGCCGCCGTCAGGACACGCCCGCCTTCAAAATACTGGCTGCGATAGGCCTCTTGCCAAATGCGCGCGATATTGCGCGAATCCTGCCCCACCAAAAAGCCTGCGTAGTGTTCAACGGTCGCGGCCACGGATTTTTCGCGCCCAGACAGGCCGCTTTCGCCCCATCCGACCAAACCATCTTCGGTGGTGATTTTCACCAAGAGCTGGTTCCGCAATCCGACCCGCGCAATCAGGGTTTCGATCCCGGCGATCTTCGCCAATTCAGCGGCAGTGCGCTTACGCAGAATTGCCGTTTCGACAGGCGCTGCGGCGCTCATGGGCGCGATCTTAGTCTGGTCGGGCATCGAGAACTCCGAATCGTATTTTGCTGAAATCATCCTAGTATGATTCAGGTCAAATCGTCGACAATATTATCACCTTAATGATATAAAAATTTCAACAGACTGGAAAACAACGTTATTTTCATGGGAAATTTTCTATGAATCTGCGCTAATCATACTAGAATAGCCGAACGACCACGACAGAGGAGCCTCCGATGGCAGACCAGGCAGCCCACCAAGACCACGAGCAATCGCTGTATCTGACACTGCTTGAGGACATCTTCCGCGGCAAGTTATCCGGCGGGGATCGGCTGAAGGTTTCTGCCCTCGCGCAGGAATACGGCCAAAGCGCCAGCCCGGTCCGCGAAGTGCTGCGCCGCATGCAGGGCGAAGGCTTTGTCGAGATCCTGCCCAACAAAGGCGCCGTCATCGTTTCCGCCAATGCAAACACCATTCAGAACATCTTTGAGGTGCTGCAACTGCTGGAACCATACTTCGTCGAATGGTTCGCTGAATACGCCCTGCCCGAGGTTGTGGATGAGCTCGAAGTCATCCACGACAAGATTGTCGCGCTGGATTCAAGTGACCTATTTCATTTCCGCCAGCTCGATTCCGAATTCCATAAGCTGATCGCCAACCACCACTATAATGACGCCGCCGCCGACACTTGGAAGCGCCTGCGCACCGCGCTGACCGTGCACTCCGCCCGCCTGCGCATCAGCCCGACACGGCTGTCGACCATTATCGAAGAACATGGCGAATTGCTCAAAGCCTTCCGCACCAATGACGCCGAACGTGCCCGCGAGGTCATCCAGAAACACGTCAGCGGCTCGTTCGATCAGATGTCCCAGCAAATGCGTGCGCTTGGCATCTGGACAACCTCGGCCTGACTGCGCACTCTGCCTCAAAGACAAACAAAGGGCAGAGGCCATATGACAGATCGACTAAAATTCGCTTTGGTGGCACACGACGCCTGCAAACCCGCGCTGGTGGACTGGGCGACAAAACACGCATCTCTGCTGGAAGGCGTCGATATCTATGCCACCGGCACCACGGGCGGCAAACTGCAGGACAGCAATCCAAAGCTGAACATACACCGTTTCAAAAGCGGCCCCCTTGGCGGTGATCAGCAAATTGGCGCCTTGATCTGCGAAGGCAAGCTAGACGCATTGATTTTCTTTATTGATCCCCTCTCCCCCATGCCGCATGACGTCGATGTCAAGGCGCTCACGCGGTTGGCTATTGTCTATGACCTGCCGATGGCCTCCTCGCCCGCGACAGCGAATTTCATCGTGCAGGCGCTGTGTAATCCGCCCGCCTGACGCCCCTATGGCGTCTTGGTGCGGCCCAAAGCGGCAGTGTCCCCTACCCGGCCTGACCACCAAATGTAGAAAAATCTTGCGCGACTCCCCTTTTTCGGACAATAGTCACGAAAAGTAAGGCAAAAACGCCAAATACCGTGATCACGTCGCGGGGATGAGCAGCAGATGAGCAAAGATATTGCACTAGACGACCTGAATGCGGTGATCCGTCAGCACTCTGAATGGCTGGCGAACCAGTTGCATGCGCAGCGCGAAAACCTCTTTCCGCCCAACGCGCAGAAAGCGATCCGCAAATTCACCTCCGGAGAGGCCGCCGCCCTTCTGGGGGTCAATGATTCCTACCTGCGCAAATTGCATCTGGATGGCAAAGGCCCCTCCCCCGAACTGACACCCGGCAATCGGCGGCTTTATTCGGCGCAGGACATCCAAGACCTGCGTGTTCTGCTGGAAAAAACCGCCCGCAAGCCCGGCGATTACCTGCCCGGACGCCGCGACGGCGACCATATGCAGATCATCGGCGTGATGAACTTCAAAGGCGGCTCCGGCAAAACCACAACCGCCGCTCATCTGGCGCAGCGGCTGGCCCTGACCGGCTACCGCGTTCTGGCCATTGATCTGGACCCGCAGGCGTCGTTGACGGCACTGCACGGGGTGCAGCCCGAATTTGATCTCGTGGATGGCGGCACGCTTTACGATGCAATCCGTTATGATGATCCCGATCCAATTTCGTCGATCATCCGCCCGACTTATTTCCCGAATCTGGACCTGATCCCCGGCAACCTCGAGCTGATGGAGTTCGAACACGACACCCCCCGCGCGCTTGCGCAGGGCAATGCCGGGCTGTTCTTCTTCCGCGTGAAAGAGGCGCTAGCACAGGTCGATGGAGACTATGACGTGGTGGTCATCGACTGCCCGCCGCAATTGGGCTTTCTGACCATGTCAGCGCTTTCCGCTGCAACGGGTGTTTTGGTGACAATTCACCCCGAAATGCTCGACGTTATGTCGATGAGCCAGTTCCTGCGGATGACAGCGGACCTGATGGATGTGATTGCCGAAAGCGGGGCGGATATGTCCCACGATTGGATGCGCTATCTGCTGACTCGATACGAACCTCAAGATGCGCCGCAAAACAGGATCGTAGCTTTCTTACGAACAATGTACGGCGATTCTGTTCTTAACTCGACCATGTTGAAATCCACGGCAATTTCCGATGCCGGGCTGACCAAACAGACGCTTTACGAGGTCGAGCGCAGCGCTTTCACCCGGTCCACCTATGACCGCGCCATCGAAAGCCTGAATGCGGTCAATGACGAAATCGCGCAACTGATCCAAGAGACATGGGGGCGGCATGACAACCAGTAAAAAGAAACGCCTGTCGATGCTCGACAGTATCTCTGCTGCCAGAGCCGGCTCCCCTGCCCCAACAGCCTCTGCCGCGACCTCGATGATGTCGTCAAACCGCGCGCTGCGCTCCGCCCGCGACGCAGTCGATGCCCACCGCGTGTGGGAATTGGACCCGGCAGATGTGATCGATGACCGCCCGGCGGACCGATTGGACCCCGAAGATGTCATTGACCTGCGCGACGCGATAGAGGCCAATGGCCAAACCGTGCCCATTCTGGTGCGCCGCCACCCATCTGAGTCTGAAAAATACCTGCTGGTCTATGGGCGGCGTCGCCTAGAGGCGATCAAACAATCCGACAAGGTCACCAAGATCCGCGCGCTTGTCGCCTCGATGGACGATCACAGCGCCGTCCAGGCGCAGATTTCCGAAAACATGGCGCGTCGTGACCTGTCTTTCATCGAAAAGGCCCTCTTTGCGCAGGAACTGGTATCCTCGGGCTTTGGCAACCAAACACAGGTCGCCGAAGTGTTGACCGTGCCAAAATCCGCGATTTCGATGGCGCTGTCCGTGGTGGATGCCGTCGGTGCTGATCTCGTGCGCGTGATTGGCGCGGCCCATGGCATTGGCCGCCCCCGGTGGGAGGCCTTGGCGAAAAACCTGCGCAGCAGCGCTGTGGACGCCGACAAGTTGCTGACCGTGGCCGAGGACGTCCACGTCGCTGCGACGATCCGATTGACCGAAACCGGCCAGGCCGATGATCCAAGCGAGGTTTCGACCAAAGCATTTGAGGCGGTTGAGGCCTATGTTGCCGCGGGCCTGAAGCCCAAAGCGGCAAAGACGCCAGCCAGCAAAGCACCCCAGCGCGGCCTGAAAATTGGCGGCAAACGTGCTGGGTCGGTCAAACGCACCAACGCAGGGATTGCCCTGACATTGAACAACGGCCCATTCGCAGATTGGGTTGAAAACGAGGCGCAAGACCTCGTGGAAGAGCTTCACGCGCGCTGGCTTCAGCGCCGCGAAGATTGAGCATGAGCAGTAACAAAAACAGGAGGCACGACTAGGCCAAAGAAAAGGTCCCGCAAAGATACACTCCACGAGACCCTAACTTGTTTGTAGCAATTTCAAGCTAGAGCCTCCCAACGATAACCGCAAGTCCAAAGTGATTCGCGGAGCGGGATTTCTTTGTCTTCGTGACATTTCATGGACTATTCCCCCGTAACGTCGTTCCGGCGACCCCTTCGTGCTGCCGATTTGGCACCGAAACCTAAAGCCACCGTGTCGCCCTTGCGGCCCGCGATCAGCAAATGGGACGTGCTGCAAGAACTCGCCGTGGCCCGCGTGCAGTTTGGGTTAACAGATCGTGACCTCACCGTCCTGCAGGCAATGCTTAGTTTTCATAAGGGCACCATGTTGGATCTGGCGGCGGGCGAATTGGTCGTCTTTCCATCCAACAAAACCATCTGCCACCGGCTGAATGGCATGCCCTGTTCGACCATGCGCCGGCACCTCGCCAAACTGGTCAGCGCTGGGTTGCTAATCCGCCGCGACAGCCCGAACGGCAAGCGCTACCTCCGCACGCGCGGTGCGCAACGGGTTGCGTTCGGCTTTGACCTGTCACCCTTGGTGACCCGCTACGTTGAAATCTGCGAAGCCGCAGAAGCCGCACGGGCGACGGAGGAAACCATCCGCACACTGCGAGAATCCGTCAGCCTGATGCGCCGCGACCTCGCTGCTCTGGCAGACCTAGGAGCCGAGTTGCAACCCCAAGCGGGCCTATGGGACGCGCTGAGCGACCAAGCTCTCCTGACAGCCCGAACCCTGCGCCGGAAGCTTGATATTGACGCTTTGAAGGCTCTGGAATTGGAACTGGCTGCGGCATTGAAACAGGCTGAATTTGCACTGTCGGATGCTGCTGAAACCAACGAAATGAGCACCAGTGACGATCAAAATGAGCAGCACCAATACAGTTCTAAAATAGATAAATCTGAATCAAGAACCACATCCGATTTCGAGCCAACTGCATCAAGCAACATCCGGCACGCAGACCGTCCAGACCACAGGCAGAGAGAAGGGAAGGAGGCTAGGTCAGCGCCTCAAAACCCTCCTCCTGCGATTTCAATTGATCGGGTTCAAGAGCTTTGTTCTGAGATGCAGGACTTCGCAAACCACCCGATCCGATGCTGGAATGAGTTGCTCCATGCTGCCGAGAATGTGCGACCGATGATGGGGCTTTCGGAGGATGTTTGGCGACATGCGAAATCCACGATGGGGGCGGAGAATGCGGCGGTTGTTTTGGCGGTGATGCTGCGAGATTTCCAAAGCTACAGCTCGCCCGGCGGATACCTGCGGACCTTGGCGCAGAAGGCGGGGCAGGGGGCCTTTGATCTGTCGAGGCTGATCAACATTCGGCAGGTGCGGGCGGCTTGAGTTCACAACTGTGAACTTGCCGCTAAGGAGCACCAAAATGGGGCTGTTCACAGCTGTGAACTTCATAAGTGATTGAAATAAAATGGAAACGTACTCAACACCACCATTTCTCAACCACGCGCGCCACCGAGGTTTGCGGGAACCCGCAAAAACACTGCGCGCTTGCCAGTTCCGATTCTAGCGCATTCCGCGCAGAACTATCAGTTAGGTTTCAGGCCGGTGCAATCCGCCGAACCCTATGTGGAGGAGAGGATGAAAAGGCTTAGCTGGATCGCTGTGGACTGGGGCAATACCCACATTTGCGCCTACGCAATTGGGGACAGTGGCGAGGCGTTGGATACCGCCTTTGCCGACTGCGACACGGCTGCGCTTCACCCCTCAGAATTTGAGGATCGGTTGCTTGCGGTGATCAGCTCTTGGCTCTATGAAAATCAGGTCACACCGGTTATGATCAGTGGCGTGATTGGGTCGGCGAAAAGTTGGTCTGAAACCGCCTACCTTAATGTGCCCTGCACCCCAATGGACCCAACGGCGACCGTCACCATAGCCACCTCTGATCAGCGTATCTTGGTGCGAGTTATGCATGGTCTATGTCAGACCCGACCCGAAGATGTGATGCGTGGAGAGGAAACGCGGATTGCTGGCTTCCTTTCGGATCGCCCGGATTTCAAGGGCGCTGTTTGTTTGCCGGGAATGCATTCCAAATGGGCGAATATCGCCGCAGGTCAGGTGCAGAGTTTTACGACCTTTATGACCGGCGAACTGTTCACGATCTTGTCGGATCAATCAGTGCTGCGACACTGCACAAAAAGCCTTGGCTGGGACGACGGCGTTTTCCTTAGGGCGGTGGAAAGCGCGCTTTTGGACCCTGTGAGCGTCACAGCGAAATTGTTCGGCCTTCGCGCCAAAGCCCTGTTGAACGGGACGCCGCATGACATGCTGAAGGCCGAACTGTCTGGGCTTCTTGTCGGGGCTGAGTTGGTCACGCTGCGTGCGATTTGGGATGGGCCAAAGGTGGCCATTATCGGTGATCGTGAAATCACGCGTCTTTACCAAATTGCCCTGAATTCGCGCGGCTGCAGCCCAACAGTTTTTGATGCCACCAAAGCCTTGATCGCGGGATTGCGCCCCTTGGCGGATCTTCCAACTGAAAGCAGCGCGGCGGCCTAGGTGCCGCGCAGCCCCATCACCCAGACCAATCATATCGAGGTTACGTTGAAACGGAATTCAGAGTATGGTCAACTGCATATGCCCGAGGAGGGGGTATCTGCGTTAATGCCAAATGCTGGAGAAGCTCTGGATTGCTATCTGTCGATTGCGCAGGCGATTGCTGGGCCGACGGATTATGAACTTGTTCTTGAAAATTTTGCCAACCGGCTGCGTGCGCTGATTGCGCATGACCATCTGGATATTGTGCTGTTGCACCCCGCGGGGATGCAGATCTGTTACGAGGCACGGATGCACACGTCTTGGAGCCATACCCAGAGCCCGGCAAGGCCCACTGAGGAAAGTCCGATCCGCGACGTGCTGCGCGGGGACACGCCTTATATCCTGACAGACGATGCTTGGACCGACCCGAGGTTTCATTTTGAAGGGTCAGACAGCAAGCCCCTGTTTGACGCAAATCTGCACAGCCGCATCGTCGTGCCGCTGCGGGTGCAGGGGGCTTTGATTGGCTCGCTTGCGATTTCAAGCCACAAGACAGATTTCTACAATGAGGAACTTGTGGTTCTGGCGCAGGGGGCGGCGGATTTGATATCGGCCTATCTGTTTGCCTTAGAGCGCGGCAAGGAGGCGAAGGAATCTGCCGTTGCTGAATTGGAAGCGACCGGACGCGAGCAAGCGCTGCGTTTGGGGGCCTTGCGGTTGACCGAAGGCATGGAGCGCGAACGGCAGCGGCTTGGCATGGATTTGCATGATCAGACGCTGGCTGATTTGGCGCGCATACGCAGGCGTATGTCGCGGATTGATGGCGGCTCTGTTGCGGCGCAGAAAGAAATCAATGCGCTGCAGGATGAGTTGGATCATTGCCTCGATGAGGTGCGCGGCATTGTCGAAGCCATGAAGCCCGGCGTCTTGCAGATGTTCGGATTCTCAGAAGCCGTCGAAGCGCATTTACAGCGCTGTCAGAAACACATGCGCCGAGAGATTAAGATGCGTGTGCAGGACCAGACCGATGGACAAATGGACACCCTGCAGGACACTGTGCGCACCGCCATGTTTCGGATCGTGCAAGAGGCCGTTAACAACGCGTTGAAACACACGGCCTGTGATTGCATTGATGTGCGTATCTCGCAGGATGGTCCAAATATGTTCGTTCGGGTTGATGACAATGGCACCGGCATTTCAGAGGCCGACCTGCAATCCAAAAGCGGGATCAGCAATATCAAAACGCGGGCCGATTTGATTTCGGCCACGGTGCGGTTTGAACGGCTGGCCGACCCAAAAGGCACGCGCGTGGAAATCAGTGTGCCGCAGACTGCCGGACAGGCGGCGGGCGAACCGCTGGCGTTATGATCTAAGACCCCAAAATTGCAGGACCCCAGATGCACCTATTGATTGCCGAAGATGACAAGTTGCACCGTGCCTTTCTGGAGAAAGTGGCGCGGAATACTTTGGCGGACTTAAATGTTCTGACCATGGCCGAAGATGGTGCGGAGGCTATCCAAGAATTTGATGCCGCCGAATATGACTCTGTCATTCTGGATTTGCAGATGCCCCGTATGACCGGGGTAGAGGTCGCAAAAACCATCTGGGCCAAGAAGCCCAGCACCAAGATTCTGTTTTGGTCGAACTATACCGAAGAAGCCTATATCCGCGGGATCACCAAGATTGTGCCCAGTGCCGCCGTATATGGCTATATCCTGAAATCGGCCCCGGCGGAGCAATTGAAGCTGGCCTTGCAGGGTGTCTTTGTTGCCGAACAATGCGTGATCGACCGCGAGGTGCGTGGCGTTCAGCAGCGGGCAGGGGACCGGCTGTTGGGGCTGAGTGAATTGGAATATGAGGCCCTGGTGGATCTGTGCCTTGGATTGACAGACAAGGCGATGGCGGCGCGGCGCAATGTATCTCTGCGCGGGGCGCAAAGCCGCTTGCAGCACCTTTACCAAAAGCTAGGTCTGGATAAGGGGGATATTCCGGTGGGCGAATGGGGGCCGACCTATAACTCCCGGACGCGGGCGATCTCTTTGGCGTTGAGTCAGGGTATCCTCAATGCGGACGCCTTGCGCAAAGAAGAAGAAAACCTGCGCGTCTGGATGGGGCGGCAGCAGAAATAAATCACATTATTTCAGCGGCTTGCGGGAAACCGCAAGGGTGTTGTGCGTCTCCGCGTATTCGCTGCGTGTGATGACGCATACTGTGGCCCCAAGGATGTCTAGTTTGATTCCAGCAAGACAAGAGCGATTCACAAACGGGGTCGCCAGAATAAGGGAGGACGCCGATGCCATTTGTAAACATTCGCATCGTGAAACAAGTGATAGAACATGATCCAGAGGGCATCAAAGACAAGGTGCAGACGGCTGTGACCGACTCTATCGCCGAGGCAGCAGGCATTCCGAAAGAGAACGTTTGGGTCACCTTTGAAGAGGTCGACGAGACCGATTGGTTCGCGGGCGGTAGTCGCGTGAAGGAGCTGAGGGCCGGCTCATGAGCATTGAAGTGCGCAGCAAGGGGATGCATGACATCGTGGATGCCGGTGCGACCCTTGAAAAAGTGGCGGGTGATTTCCTGTTCACCGAAGGTCCGATCTGGCATCCGGTGGAAAAGCATCTGACGTTTTCGGACATCCCTGGCAATGAACTTTTCCGGCTTGGGGCAGATGGCAAAGTGGCCTCGTTTCGCAAGCCGAGCAATATGGGCAATGGCAATACCTATGACGCCGAAGGGCGGATGCTGACCTGTCAGCACGCCACAAGTTCGGTCACGCGGACGGAGAAAGATGGCAGCATCACCACCTTGGCGACGCATTATGATGGCAAGGAGCTGAACAGCCCGAATGACATCGTGGTGCGCAAGGATGGGCTGATTTACTTCACCGACCCGACCTATGGCCGGATGGATTATTTCGGCGTTGAGCGGGAATTGGAAATGGGCGCGCAGGGGGTTTATTGCGTGACGCCCAATGGCAAGACCATCACGCAGTTGGCCGATGATTTTGCCCAGCCAAATGGGCTGTGTTTCTCGCTGGACCACAAGACGCTTTATGTGAACGACACCGAGCGCAAGCATATCCGCAAGTTTGATATTGCCGAGGATGGCTCGGCGACAGGCGGGGACGTTTGGGTTGAAGTCACGGTCGGCGAGGGCGAAGGCCACCCGGACGGGATGAAGATCGACAGCAAGGGCAATGTGTATTGCACCGGACCCGGCGGGGTTCATGTGATCACGCCGGAAGGCGAGACGCTTGGGGTGATCCGCATGGCGGAGTTCACGGCGAATTTTGCTTGGGGCGGTGAGGATCTGACGGATCTGTATTTCACCTCTTCGACCGGGCTTTATCGCATCAACGTCAAAACGCCGGGGCTGGCGCTGTTCTAGCGCGCCGCTGGTAACGGAATGGGCAGGTGACTGCCTTACAGCCAGCAACAGATGACGGGGGTTGTACCCTCCCCAATGGCAGGCCCCTCATCTGTTGCTGGATGCAACCCAACACGATGCGCGCGGTTTCGGATTTTTGTGAACCACAAGTGACCGGCGCAAACTAGGAGACACGAATGGCACATGTCATGCCAGATCTGTTTAAGATCGATGTGAAAGGTCACGCTGTGACCCACGCCCGGACCGAGATGGTGGCGCGCGGGAAAGTTGTGACCACGGACGAGCCGCCCGAACGCGGGGGCACCGACCTTTTTGCAACCCCATTGGAGACCATGCTGTCGTCCTTTTTGGGCTGCACAAATGTGATCGGGAACTATGTAGCGGGGCTGCTGAAAATCAAGCTGCGCGGCATGGACCTGAAGGTCTGTGGCCACTTCGATACGCGCGGCGTTTTCGGCAAGGCCGAGATCGGCACGCCGTTTCCGGTGATCGAATTGACGGTGATCTTGGATACCGATGCGAGCGATGAACAAATCGCTGAGCTGCAACGGATCACCGGAGAGAAGTGCCCAGTTGGGGTGCTGCTGCGTCGGGCAGGGTGCGAGATACAGGAGAGCTGGGTGCGGAAGTGACCGTGTCACATACCAAATTTGCGGATGTGCCCCCCTATGCTGCGGGTATCCGCAAATTCCGGGCGTGATCCCCCGTACCCCCTAAGGAAAACAAAAGGTAACAAAACAGGCAGGAGGCAGAACCATATTGGTGAAAATCGACAAGGAGGAGGTTGTCGACTGCCCGCTGGGTCGCCTTTCGGGGCGATGGCCCTTCGTCTTTAAGACAATAAACTATGATAGGGAGAAGAACTGAAATGAAACTCATTAAAACGCTATGTGCAGCCGCATTGACCGCTGCCGCAACGTTTACAGCGCCGACGCTTTCGGCGGCTGAAGAAATCAACATCAAATACCACGCCTTCACGGGTGTTGGCCCCTCAAACCTTGCGACACGCTGGTTTATGGACGAAGTCGAGAAGCGCACCGAGGGTAAGGTGAAGTTCACCCGCATCTTCGGCGGTCCTTTGGGCAAGCTGTCTGGCCAGCCTGAAAACATCAAGGTTGGCGCGTTTGACATGGGGGATTTCTCTCCGGTCTATAACCCTGGCCTGTTCCCGCTGGCGAACGTGACATCGCTGCCGTTCATGACAGACAACCCAATGGCGCACGTGCATTCCGGTCACGAGCTGTTCCAGACGCCAGAAGTTGAAGCTGAATTCACGGCGATGAACCTGAAGTACCTGTACCCAGGTCAATGGGGTTCCATCCAGATGCTGTCTCACGATCCGATCCGTTCGATCGAAGATCTGAAAGCGGCCAAAATCCGCGCGCACGGTGGTGCGGCTGAGATTTTGAAAGCACTGGACATCACTGTTTACGGCATCCCTTGGGGCGAACTGCCAGCGGCGGCAGAGCGTAAAGTTGTGACAGCGGCGATCATCGGTGCACCTGCGGACGCTTATGCCTTCGGCTTTGGTGAAATCTTTAGCTACTGGGACGCTGTAGACTGGTTCTACTTCCCGCTTCCTGTTGCGATGAACCTGGATACTTGGAATTCCCTGCCTGAAGACGTGAAGGCCGTGATCGAAGAAGTTCGCAACGAGACAGTACCGCAGGCCCGCCTGCTGCTGGAAGCAACTGAAGGTGAAGCGGTTGATGCGCTGAACAAGCAGACTGAAGTCGTGAAACTAGACGACGCAGAATGGGAAAAGATGATCGGTGTGCGTAACACCGCTTGGCAGAACTGGGTTGACGCCCGCGAAGCCGACGGTCTCCCAGGTCAGGCTGTTCTGGATGCGTTCGTAGCGCTTCTTGAAAAGCACGACGACCTCTAAGACCAAGTACAGGCCACTCGCCTGAAGACAATGCGCCGCCCTCTTACGACTGAACAGGTTGTGGGCGGCGCAACAACATCAAAACACTGCAGAATTGTGCGGAAGACCGTAAACTCGGTACAAATCAAAAAGTGTGAACCTGTTCAAAATTCTACTTCTTGAGGGAGGGATGCCTCGATGGCAAGTATAACCAGCAGCGGGATATGGCTACAACGACGGCTGGAAGAGATCGCCTGCTACGTCTCAGCCTTGGCGGTCGCTACAATGATGTCGATCACCGTGCTCGAGGTAATCACAAGGTCGCTCTTTAAAATCAGTGTGCCGGGGTCTTACGAATACGTCAGCCTGATGTTTGTCTATCTGATCTATCTGGGGCTGGGATTTTCGCAACGGCGCGACGCACATATCACCGTGGGCATTCTTTATGACCACATACCGCGCAAAGCCCGCAAGATAGTTCAAGCTGCGTATCTGAGTGTCGCCTTCGTCTTTTTTGCGGTCCTGACGTGGACCAGTGCGGAGTCTGCGCTTAGCGCCTATGTCATGGGCGACACCGTCCTTGGGATCATTGAAGTGAAGACCTGGTGGGCGCGCGCCGGTATTCCAATTGGACTGGCCTTGTTTGCGCTGCGTTTCCTGCTTCAGTTGATCAACCTTTTCGCGAAAGACGAGTTGCTTGAGGAAGCCGCTGAAAACGAATTCGCCCTTCACCCGACTGCAGAAGAAGAGAATGTACAATGATTGAAGCCATTCAAGTCCCGCTCGTGATCGGGATGGTCGGTCTATTGATGGTGATGCGCGTCCCGGTGGGTATTTCCCTGCTTTTGGCAGGTGCGTTGGGGTTTGCGTTTATTCGCGGACCGGTCATTACGATGGACACAATTGGCGGCCGGCTGTTTGACATCGGCTCTGGCTACGCCCTAAGCGCAGTGCCGCTGTTCCTGTTGATGGGGCATGTCGCCGCCAAAGCGGGGATCACGCAAGACATCTATGTCGCCGCGCGGGCATGGTTCGGGCATCTGAAAGGCAGTGTGGTCTTTGCAACCACAGTTGCGGCCGTTGCCTTTGCCGCCTGTTCCGGGTCGACAACGTCTTCGACCGCTGTGTTTGGGCGGGTTGCGATCCCTGAGATGCTCAGCCTGAAAATCAACCGGAAGCTGGCCGCAGGTTGCGTGGCGACTGTTGGGACCTTGGCGGGGATGATCCCGCCCAGCATCAACCTGATCGTCTATGGCATCATCGCGCGGGAATCCATTCCGAAGCTTTTGATTGCCGGCATCATTCCGGGCCTGCTGACAGCAGTCGCTTATCTTGTCATGATCTACATCCGCGTCAGCCGGAACCCAGAGTTGGCGCCAGCGTTGCCAAAGGCATCGATCGAGGAACGCTTGGGGTCGCTGAAGGGTGTCTGGAGCTTCCTGACGCTGGGTGCCATCGTGATCGGCGGGATCTACGCCGGGATCATCACCCCGACCGAGGCAGGGGCGATTGGGGCCGTGGGGTCTTTCCTGATTGCCCTCGTGCGCAACCGTCTGAACTTTGGCGTCCTGAAAGAGGTCTTCCTAGATACGGCGCAGACCACGTCGGTGATCTTTATCATCCTTGTGGGTGCCTTGATCTTCTCGTCCTACCTTGCGGTCAGCGGCGTCTCGGGTGCGGTGTCGGCCTATATTATCGGCTTGGATATGTCGATGATGGGGATCGTTATCATGTACGTGCTGCTGCTGCTGGTGCTTGGTTGCATGGTGGACCCGGTGTCGGTGATGTTCTTGACCGTCCCGATTTTTGTTCCGCCGCTGATTGCTCTGGGCGCGCATCCCATCTGGTTGGCGATTGTGGTTGTGAAAACGCTGGAGATCGGGTTGATCACGCCGCCGGTTGGATTGAACGCCTTTGTGCTGAAAGGGGTCGCGCCGACCTTCTCGCTGAAAGAGATCTTTGGCGGCATCTGGTGGTTCCTGCAGGTGGAGGTGATCACGCTGATCTTGCTGCTGATGATCCCAGCCATTGCGACCTTCCTGCCAGATTTGGCCTATGCGAAGTAAACCTCGCGCAAGCGCAGTCATGCATGACATGCAAGCGACGCAGGTCAGATAAAAGGCGGAATCGTCGGGACAGTGACCTGAAAACGGGGGGCTTTGGCCTCCCGTTTTTTTGGTTCAGGAACAATGATCTGGCGCATCGGGCAAGGAAAGAACTTTCGCCTCGTATGAGTTGTTGCATATATTAAAATAACTTGCTTATATGAAAACAAGCTGAGCAACGATTTGGTTTAGCTAGAGTTCCGCGGGGAGGAGTCAGCCGCGGATGATCGTATTTGTGGAGGAGTTCAGATCATGAAGAAGATTTTCGGGGCGGTGTTGGCCGGCGCGATGATGACGGCGAGTGCCGTCTATGCGGAGATTACAATTGGTCTTTCTGTGGACCAGCTGTTTGAGAGCCGCGTGGCGGTGAACAATGGCATCAAAGCCGAGGCATCTGACCGTGGCTATGAGGTCATCGAAGTTGTGGCCGATGGCGACGCACAGCAGCAAAACGCGCAGATTCAGTCTTTGATTGCGCAGGGTGTCGACGCCATTCTCGTGTGTGCGGTGGATCAAAATACCATCGAGCGCGCGCTGCTGGCGGCCAAGAAAGCCAACATACCGGTTGTGGCCTATGACCGTGACCTGCCTGATAGCCGTGTGGTTCAGGCCTTTGTTGGTCCGGACAGCCTGATCGATGGCCGTCTGGCTGGGGAATACACCGCGCAGGTGCTAGCGGATTACGAAGGTGAAATCACCATCGTTGAGCTGATCGGCGCATTGAATGACCAAAACGGCATCGACCGCTCGAAAGGGTTCCGCGAAGGCATCGCGGCGCTGGAGAACGTCAACCTGATCGAGGTTCCAACTGATTGGGATTCTGCGCGGGCGCTGTCTGGTACGCAGAACGCTTTCCAAGCGAACCCGGATGTAGCGGCTGTGTTTGCGGCAACCGACACGCATATCCCAGCGGTGGAAACCGTGCTGGCCGACCTTGGCAAGCTGGTACCAAAAGGTGAAGAAGGTCACGTTGTGATCACCGGTGTGAATGGATCAAACGACGGCTACCAAGCGGTTCTGTCCGGCACGGCTGACGCCTTTGTCGTCATGGGCACAGAGGCAACCGGCCGTAAGGCGGTTGACCTGGCTGCGAAGATCATGGCCGGTGAATCCGTTGACCGCCTCAACTATGTTGGCGGCAACCTTTACACAGCAGCAGATGCTGAAGCCAATAAAGCCAAAATCTGGGGCGCGCCCAAGTAAGGCTTGATCACGACCAAAAAAGCAATGCGCCCCTGTTGGCGCATTGCCTTTCGTTGAAGGTATAGGCGCGTGCAGTCAGTTGCTAAGTTTCTCAAATCCTACCCTGCATTGCAGATCATCGCGGTGCTGTTGGTGGGGTTTTCTTTATTATCCCCCTACTTTCTGACCTCGGGCAATTTCGAAGCCATGCTCGGCGCGAACGCGGTGGTCTTGATTGCCGCCATCGGCATGACCGTGGTGTTCCTTGCCGGGGGGATCGATCTTTCTATTTCCACCGTTATCAGCGCCAGTGCCGTGATCGCAGGCATCGTGATGGCGGAGACCGACAATGTGGCGCTTGGCGCGGTGACGGCGGTCATCGTCGGACTTGGCTTTGGGGCTTTAAACGGGGTTCTGATTGGCTACTTCCGACTGACGCCCTTTATCACCACGATGGCCACGCAATTGATTGCACGGGGCATTGCCTTTGTTCTGAGCCAAGGGATTGCTGTCAAAGGTACACCTTTCTGGATGCTGGATTTCGGCTTTATGGCCTGGATGGGTATCCCGGCAGTGACATTGGTTGCGCTGGCCTTGGTGGCCCTCTCGGTTCTTTTGATGTCGCAGACGACATGGGGGCGGCATGTGATGCTGGTCGGGTCAAACGCAGAAGCCGCGCGCCATGCGGGCATCAACACACGGTTCATTGATTTCAGCGTCTACCTTTTTGCAGGCGCATTGGCCGGGGCGGCGGGTTTCATTTCCATCGCCAACCTTGGCAACGCCATTCCGGGTGTCGGCGATACCTTGCTTTTGATCATTATTGGGGCCGTGGTGCTGGGCGGAACCGGGATGAACGGCGGAGAAGGCTCTGTCGAACGCACGCTTTTGGGTGTTGGCATCCTTGCGATCCTGACCAATGGGCTGAACCTTGTGGGCATTCCGTTCTATGACCAGCTGATCATTCAAGGTGTCCTGATTTTCCTAGGCACCTGGCTTGCGATGCGCCTTGGGTCGTCAAGGAGCGCGACATGAAACATCAGGCAGTGAAACCGGCGATTTCCGTGCGTGGGCTGAAAAAGGCCTTTGCGGGTAAGGTTGTGGTCGATGGCGTGACCTTTGATCTCCACCCCGGAGAGGCGCTGGCCTTGGTCGGCGAAAACGGGGCTGGGAAGTCCACTACCAAAAACATGCTTTGCGGCTTGCTGGAGCCAACCGAGGGCGAGATCCTTGTGGAGGGTCAGCCGGTGCAGCGGATCAACGGTGCGGAACATGGCGTTTCAGCGGTGCACCAGGAACTTTCGCTGTTTGGGTCACTGACCGTCGCAGAAAACATCTGTGTGTCGGACCTGCCGGGGCATCCGGCACGGATCAACTGGCGCGATGCAGAGCGGATCGCGCGCGAACAGATTGATTTCCTGGGGATCGAGATTGATCCGCGGGCTTTGATCGAAACGCTTGGCGCAGGCAAACAGCAGGTGGTGGAAATCGCCAAGGCGCTGCTGCATGCGGACAAGGTGCTGATCTTGGATGAGCCGACAACCTCCCTGACCGCCGTCGAACGCGAAAAGCTGTTTGCGATCATCGACAAGCTGAAAGAGCGCGGGCTGGGGATCATCTTTATCTCTCATTTCATGGAAGAGATTTACCGCGTCTGCGACAGCTTCCTTGTGCTGCGGGACGGACAGCAGGTGGGGCAGGGGCGTCTGGATGACGTGCCGCAACGTGCGCTGGAAGAGATGATGGTGGGGCGGACCTTGAAGGACGCGCAGGTCGATTTGGCAGAGCCAACCGATGTGCCGGAACTTGAGGTGCGCGGACTGTCGTCGTCTGACTTCAGGGATGTGAATTTCACAGTCCATCGTGGCGAGATACTGGGGATATCGGGCCTGATGGGCGCGGGGCGCACCGAGGTGGCCGAGGCCATCTTTGGCCTGCGCCCCGCAACCGGCGAGGTTCGCATTGGCGGCGAATTGGTCACCGACCGGTCAGTTGCCGCGATGAAGGCGCGGGGGCTTTGCTATATCACCGAAGACCGGCGCACGAACGGTTTGTTCCTGAATCGCCCCGTGCGCGAGAACCTTTCGGCCTCGGCCATTGCACGGTTTGTTCAGAAACGGATTGCAGGTCTGGGATTCAAAGGCGAACGGATCAAGGCGGCAGAGGTTGTGGAGCAGATGAATGTCTCGGTCCCGCATATTGAAAACGACGTCAGCGACTTGTCCGGTGGCAACCAACAAAAGGTGCTTTTGGGGCGCTGGTTGGCGATGGAGCCTGAGATTCTGATTTTTGATGAGCCAACCAAGGGCGTCGATATTGGCGCGAAGTTCGACATCCACGCGGCGATTGCGGAACTGGCGCGCATGGGCAAGACCATCGTGATTGTCTCTTCTGATCTGCCGGAACTTTTGCACACCACGCACCGGATGCTGGTCATGCGCAAGGGTCGTCTGGTGGGGGAATTCCAGCGTGCAGAGTATGACGCGGTGAAGATCATTTCTTTGGCGGCAAGTGCCACCGCTGGGGAAGGGGAGGCCGCGTGATGGTTGAGACACTGAGGTCTTTGATGTCACGTCAGAAATGGGTGGCGATTGCCATGGCGACCATCGTGTTGGCGGGCGTCCTGTCGGTGGTGTCGCCGGTCTTTCTGACCTTCTCGAATTTTCAGGCCATTCTGGTGCAGTCGAGCGTCACCGCCATTATGGCGATTGGGATGACGTTTATCATCCTGACGGCGGGGATTGATATTTCGGTTGGGGCAATTTTGTTTGTGACTTCGGCCCTATTTGCGCAGCTTTACATGGATACGGAAAGCTACCTTTTGGCCTTCACGGCCACCTTGACCTGCGCGACGCTTTTGGGGGCGCTGAACGGGCTGTTGGTGGTGAAGTTCAAGATATCGCCGCTGATCACGACGCTGGCGACCTATTCGATCTATCGCGGCGCGGCGATCCATTTGACGGGTGCACAGAACATCCCGGTCCCTCGCGAGATGGGTTTTCTGGGCAATGGGCGCATCTGGGGCATTCCGGTGCCGATCCTGATCCTTTTGGTGATCCTGATCATTGGCGTCTATGTCCTAAGCCGCACGCGGATGGGGGTCTATACGCGGGCGATTGGCAACTCAGAACGGTCAGCCAAAGAGACCAACCTGCCGGTCAATAAGGTGCTGATCCTTGTCTATGGCTTTAGCGGCCTTGTGACGGGCATCGCCGCGCTGATCCTGATTGCTCGGGTTGGTGGGCTGCAGTCGGGTATCGGGATCGGGATAGAATTCACGGTGATCGCGGCGGTGATCCTTGGCGGCACCAAGCTGACAGGCGGGTCTGGCACGGTGGTTGGCTCGGTCATTGGTGCGGTCTTTCTGGTGCTGATTGATAACGGTCTGAACCTGATGAATGCCTCGCCCTATATCTATGACATTGTGCGCGGCTCGGTGTTGCTGGCGGCGGTGGCCATCGATCGCTATTCGGCGGTGCGCCAGAAAGCCTCATTAGAAGCACAACGGGCCGAACGGCTGGGGCTGGATACGCCGGTATCGCGCGCGGGCGGCGGGATCAGCGATGCGCCAGAGGTGGCGGCCAAATAGACATCGACAGGAGGGAATAGCCATGGCCAAGGTCATTCGTGTCAGCGACAAGAGCGACATCCAAGAGGCACCGGGACTGGATGCGGTTGCCGAACTTGGGATTGAATATGGTGTCCTTGCCGAGATGCCCGCCCGCGGGCTGAGCTTCGCCAAGGGGCGCGTGCCCAGTGGCGGTACGGTGCCGATGCATGCGGGGCCGGGGGACTATGCGCTGTTCGTGACGGCAGGCAGTGGCTTTCTGACACTTTACAACGCAGAAGGCGCCGAGACGGACCGCCTGCGCTATGCGCCCGGCGATCTGATCCTCTTCCCGCCGAATTCCCAGCATGGCTGGATCAATGACGCCGAGACGGATTTTGAGTGGTTCGGCGTGGATATTGCGGCGGGGTAGGGGGCGTCTTTAGCCCTTGAAATGGTTGGGGCTGATCAGAGTGTCTCTGACCAGTTTGTTTTCTGGTACGCAAGTGATCCATGCAAAGTTTGCGTTACCTCTTGACTGACTGACCGTCAGTCAGTAGATAGGTCTCAATTGGAGACCTGACTTGGCACGAATCGTAAAAGCCCCCGACGAACGACGCGCAGAGATTGTTGAGACGGCCGAACGGCTGTTTCGCACGCATGGCTATGCGAAGTGTTCGGTCGATAAAATCATTCAGGAGATCGGCGTCGCGAAGGGGACGTTTTATTACTATTTCAAATCAAAGCCCGACATCTTGCGCGCCATCGTAGACAAGACGCTTGATCAGATCGTCGCCATGGCAGAGGAGGTGGCTGCAGCCCCAAACCTATCGGCAATGCAAAAGATGGCAGCTCTGTTGGGCAATAGTCACATGGGTGGGGACGACAGCCTAGAGGTGGCAGAGATGCTGCATCTGCCTGAGAACCGAGAGTTGCACGAACTCACGAACATTCAAACGGTGCTGCGGTTGTCACCAATCCTTGCGCAAATCGTCGAGCAGGGGAATGCGGAGGGCGTGTTTGACGTCGCGCAGCCCCTAGAGACAATCCAATTCCTCTTCACGGGCGCGCAGTTTCTGACGGACGGCGACATGTTCGGCTTTACCGAGGCTGAACTTCGGGCGCGGAGGCGCGTGATGCAGGCAATCATAGAAAAAGCTCTCGGTGCGGAGCCGGGAAGTTTCCAGTTCATGAACCCGGTGAGGGGCGTGGACTAAAAGACGCGAACAGGAAAATGGCTTGGAATATTCACGGTCCTCAAGTCGACCGGCTGCTAGCAGTCGAAGTGTGGGGCCGCGGAATTCCTTTGAACAACTCTTAAAGGAGAAATCCTGTGACAGACTTACTTATTCAGCAACAGCACACCGATCTGAAGTCTCGGACCCTGATCGGGTTCTACGCTCTGACCTTCGCCATCACTTGGGGCGTGGTGGGTATTTACATCATCGCCCCCGAAGGGGCGGTGGCCCTGTTTGGCGAGATCAGCGGGTCGCATCCGTTTTTCTTTCTCGCGACTTGGGCCCCGGCGCTTTCCGCCTTTTTGCTAATATTGACCGCTTCGGGTGTTTCGGGGCTGAAGGCTTTCCTGAGCCGCCTGTTGCTTTGGCGTGTGTCACCCGTTTGGGCGGCCTTCCTCATTATTGGCATTCCGCTGGTGTTCATGGCGGGGTCGCTTTTGAAGGGCGGGCCATTGATTGCCCCGATGCCGCCAGAAGGCGCAGGTGCCATGGTGGCGGTCCTTTTTATGATGCTCTTTCTTGGGCCGATTGAGGAATTCGGCTGGCGCGGCGTGGCGCAACCGATTTTGCAACGCCATGTTGCGCCGCTTTGGGCGGGTGTGATCATCGGAACGATTTGGGGCATCTGGCACCTACCGGCTTTTTTCCTTTCAAATACGGTTTTTGCCAGCTGGAACTTCTTTCCTTTCCTTATGGGAAATATTGCGATTGCTGTGATTGCAACGCCCCTTTTCAATGCATCCCGCGGCAGTCTGTTGCTGCCGATGCTGTTTCACTGGCAGTTGATCAACCCATTTTGGCCTGACGCCCAACCCTATGACACTTGGATTTTGGTGGTCGTCGCGGCTGCGGTTGTCTGGTGGAACCGCGACAGCATGCTTGGCGGCAAAGGTGCGGTCACTCAGGTGATCCCTGCTGACCGAGGAGCAAATCAATGAGCGTGCCCTCCAAAATCGGAACTGCATTGATCTGCCTGATGGGTTTTGCGCCGACGGCAAGCCATGCAGGAACAGAGCAGACCCGCGAAGCCGTCTTGGCATTGCTTGAGGCGTCCCGGGAAACTTATGGGTTTCCTGGAGCGACCATCAGTGTTGCGGCCTCGGATGGTGCGGTCGAGAATTTTGCAGTCGGCGTGGCCAACACCGAGTCTCAGCAGCAAATGACACCAACGCACCGCATGCTTGCGGCGAGTGTGGGTAAGACATTCTGGGGCGCTCTTATTCTGTCGTTGGAAGATGATGGCGTTTTGAAACGCCGAGACCTTGTATCGCGCCACCTTGGTTCAAAACCATGGTTTGATCGGGTGCCAAACTCGGCAACAATAACGATTGATCATCTGCTTACACATAGCGCGGGCGTGCCAGATCATGTCCACATGACGGATGCGGGCCAAAAGCTGATCGCGATGGGTGACACCGGATCGTTCGACCCGGTTGATCTAGTAGCGCTCGTCTTTGATGAACCCGCACTTTTTCCTGCTGGGGAAGGGTGGACCTATAGCGATACCGGGTACGTCTTGCTTGGGTTGGCGATTGAAGCGGCGACAGGCCATAGTCCCTTCGAGTTGGTGCAAAAGCGCTTTCTTGAACCGCTGCAACTGACCAACACCCTTCCATCGCGTTCGCGCACCATTCCGGGCTTGGCGGCGGGCTACACAATTGGCGAAAATCCTTTTGGATAGGAGGCAAACACCATGGATGATGATGGTGTGCTGGCTTGGAATCCGGTTGTCGAATGGACCGGTGGTGGTTTTGCTTCAACGTCGGAAGACTTGGCGCGTTGGGGGCAGGCACTTTATTCAGGTGGAGCTTTGGGGTCCGACTACATGGACCGCTTGCTAGACGGAGTTTCCGTGCATCCGGATGCCCCGGGCATTCTCTATGGCGCAGGAACCGCGATTTATTCTGAGACACCGTTTGGTAGGGTCTACGGACATGGCGGCTGGATTCCTGGGTATGTTTCTAGCCTGCGTCACTACGCGGACTATGGGCTGACGATCGCGTTCCAGATCAACACGGATGTGGGTGTTGTGGATGACAGCACAGATTTGGTACCTGCCTTAGAAGCAGCATTGGCTGAACTGTTAATCGGTGTCGTCACAACTGACTAAGCGCGTGGATCCACTTGATCCCCCCCAAAAAACGGGCCCAAGCTGCAAGGATTGCAAACTTGGACCCAGCAGGGAGGTTAGAATTTCTGATAAACCGTGCGTTTTTGCAGGTAGCCTTCGATGCCATAAATGCCATCTTCGCCGCCGACGCCCGACAGTTTGTGGCCGTTGTGGTAGCCTTGGATCAGGCCGGTGATGCCGGAGTTCAGGAAGATCGTGCCGGTTTCTAGGCGCTGGATGGCGTCCATGTAGACGGACGGGTTTTGTGTCCAGAGGTAGGCCGAGAGGCCATCCGGGCGGGCATTGGCGATAGAAAGCGCTTCTTCGTAGTCCTTGACGCGCACGATGGGCAGGACGGGGCCGAAGATCTCTTCTTGCACAGCGGCAGTTTCGGGGGTGGCATCGACCAGAACAGTAGGTTCGTACCAGTTGCCGCCTTCAAACGGGGCGTTCGCAGGGCGTTTGCCGCCCAGGGCGACTTTGGCACCGGCCGCGACGGAGTCCGCGACGATCTTTTCGACCCGTTCCAGCGCGCCCGCCGTTGTGATTGGCCCCATGCCGCCATTGGTGGCGGGGTCACCCAGTTTGACCTCTGCCGCGCGTTTCAGCAGCTTTTCGGTGAATTCATCGGCGATGGCCTCTTCCACCAGCACCGTTTCGTTGCAGATACAGACCTGACCGGCGTTGGCAAAGCGCGCCACAACAGCGGCCTCGACAGCGGCGTCAATGTCGGCGTCTTTCAGTACGATGAACGGTGCCGAACCGCCGAGTTCCAGCGACAGCGCGGTGATGTTCTTGGCAGAGGCCTCGGCAATCATCTGGCCCGCGCGGATGGACCCGGTCAGGGTGATCATGCGCACGATGGGGCTTTCGGTCAGCGGCGCGCCGACCTCGGCACCGGTGCCGGTCAGCATATTGATCACACCCGCAGGCAGGCCTGCTTCTTGCACGATGCGACAGAAAACCGAGGCGGTCACCGGGGTGGCCTCATGTGGTTTGATGATCATGGTATTGCCGGTCACGAGCGCCGGGCCGACTTTGCGGCCAATCAGCGCCAGCGGGTAGTTATAGGCCATAAGACCCAGGGTCACGCCGTAGGGCACCTTGTAGATAAAGAGCTGTTCGCGTGGGTTGTCGGATGGGAAGATATCCCCGCGCAGACGACGCGCGGCCTCTGCCGAATAGGTCATGTAACGGATGGTGTCCGTTACCTCACCAGCCGCTTCGGCGCGGGATTTGCCCTGTTCTTGCACCAGCAATTCTTCAAGCAAATCCCGCTCTTTTTCGATCCCCTCAGCGATCTTGTAGATGTATTTCGCACGCTCAAACGCCGGGAGCAGCGCCCAAGATTTCTGTGCTTTTTGTGAACTCGCCAGAGCGCGGGCGACGTCTTCGCCTGTACAGGCGGGCACTTCAGCCCATTGTGCGCCATTGGCTGGGTTCACCACCGACATCCGTGCGCCGTTGGAGGCGTCGATGAATTCGTTGTCGATAAAGCACTGATAATACATCTTTGGGTCCCTTAGTGAGGTTGGCCGACGCCAGCGATGTCCGCGAGCATCTGATCCTTGTCGAAGTTTGGATAGGTGAACTCAGAGACCGATTGGCCCTGATAAAGCGTGATCACCCGGTCAGCGAGCATGATGACCTCGTCGATTTCATAGGACAAGATCAAGATGCCGACGCCGCGCTCTGCCAGATCTTCGATGATCCGGTAGATGTCGGCCTTGGCGTGCACGTCGATGCCGCGGGTGGGTTCCAGCAGGATCAGGAATTCAAGATCCGGGTCAAGCCAGCGGGAGAAGCAGATCTTCTGCTTATTGCCGCCGGACAGGAAGCGGATTTCCTGATTGGGGCTGGAGGTTTTGGTCGAGGTGTCGGCGATGGCTTTGGTCACCACTTTTTCAATGGCGCGCCCGTCCAGCACACCGGCTTTCACCGATTTCTCTAGGAAGGGCAGGGCGATATTGTCACGCACCGAAAGCTGCGGCAGGATGCCGTTCTTGTCCCGGTTTTCCGTGACGAGCCCCATGCCGTCGCTGACTGCCACCGCCGGGCCACGGCCCGGTTTCAAAGCCGCACCGCGATAGGTGATCGTGCCGTTATAGTCGCCATCCAAGCCAAAGATCGCCTTGGCGAGTTCCGGGGCGCCGCAGCCGCGCAGGCCGGTCAGTACGAGGATTTCACCACGATGCACATCAAAGGAGATGTCTTGATAGGCTTCGTTTTTGGTTAGCCCCGCGACATTCACCAGCACCTCGCCGAGGATTTCTTTGTGCGGTTTCACAAAGTTTTCAAGCTCGGTGCCGGTCATCGTGGCGATCACGGCATCTTCGGTGGTTTCAGCCGTGCGTTCAGACAGGACGATCTGGCCGTCGCGCATTACAGTCACCTGTTCTGCGATGCCAAAGATTTCTGGCATATGGTGCGAGATATAGATGATGGAGATGCCCTCGGCCTTCATTCGGCGGATGAATTCAAAGAGCCGCCCCTTGTCTTCTTCAGACAAGGCAGAGGTCGGTTCGTCCATCACAATGAGCCAGCTGTCTGACATCAGGGCGCGGATGATTTCTACGATCTGCTTTTCACCGGAGTTCAGCTCTCGGATCGGTTTATAGGGGTCAAGGTCCAGACCAAAGCGGTCCAGCTGTTCTTTCACCTGCCGCGCCATTTCCTTTTTATCAAGGAACGGGCCGGATTTGCGCAGTTCGCGCCCCAAGAAGATATTGCCTGCAACGGTCAGCTCGTTGATCAGGGAATATTCCTGGTGGATCATGGAAATGCCCTGCGCGCTGGCGTCGGCGGGGGAGTTGATCTCGACCGGGGTGCCGTTGACCTCGATGGTGCCCGAGTCGCGTGAGATCACGCCCCCAAGGACCTTCATCAGGGTCGATTTCCCAGCCCCGTTCAGACCAACAAGCGCGTGCACTTCGCCTGAGACACAAGAGAAGTCGACATTGTTCAAGGCGCGGGTGGCAAAGAAGCTTTTGTCGATGCCCTTCATATCAATGCGGTTTTTCATCACGCTTTGCCTCGCTGTGTGTAGGTGTCCAGCAGGACGACGCCCAGAAGGATCGCGCCCTTGATGACGCTTTGCAGGTAGGGGTTGGTGCCGGTCAGGACGAGCCCGTTGATGATGATGCCGTAGAGCAGCACGCCGAGGATGGTGCCCAGCAGCTTGCCGCGTCCGCCAGCAAGGGCGGTGCCCCCAAGAATAACGGCAGTGATGGCGTCAAATTCCAGATACAGGCCTGTCCAAGGTTGGCCCGAAGACACGCGGCCGACGGTGATGATGGCTGACAGCCCAGCCAAGGCGCCGGTTAGCACATAGACCCAGATCAGCTTGCGGCCTGGTTGCCGGCCCAGCACGAAGGCGGTGTTGAAATTGGAGCCGGTCGCATAGACGTCGCGGCCAAAGGTGGTTTTATAAAGCAGGATCGACAGCGCAACGAACATCAGCGCCACGAATGGGATCACAACAGGCAGGTTGCCCCAGCTTGTGCCACCGAGCCACAGGAAGACAGGGTCGTGCACGTTGATGGAATCCGCGTCATAAATCACAAGCGCAAGCCCGCGGGCAGCGGCAAAGGTCGCCAAGGTGACCATGAAGGCCGACAGTTGCAGCTTGCCGATGAAAAAACCGTTGATCCAGCCGATGGCCATACCAGCCAAAATCGCTGCGGCGAAGCCAAGCCATGGGCTGCCGGTGCTGACCAATGTCACCACACCTACACCGCCGGAAAAGGCAACGTTAGAGCCGACAGAGAGGTCAATACCACCGGTCAGCATCACAAAGGTCATCCCCATGGAGACCAGAAACAGAACCGAAATCGAGCGCAGCAGAATGCCGATATTGGTCATGGAATAGAAATTTTCATTGGCCATGCTGAAACCAATGGAGGCGATCACAATGAGGCCGACCAAAACCGCGTAGCGCAGGGTCAGGCCATCCAGAGAGAAGCTGCGGCGTTGGGGTGCCGTAATATCTGCCATCTTGGACTTCCTTTCGGTGGGCCCCGGCACCCACTTTTGAGCGCCGGGGCTGGTGCTTTTACTTCACGGAGTCTGGGCCGAACTCGAGGTAGCCTTTGGCAGCCACTTCAAGTGCGTCTTCGACGTGATAGACCTGAACGTCAGCTGGGAAGCCGTTGGCCAGTGCGATCTCGTGGTTTTCCTTGCTCAGGACCAGTGGAGTGAAAAAGTCGTAAACTTTTTCGATCTCTTCGCCTTTGTAGATGCGGTATGCCATCTGAACAAAGTTCCAGCCTTCGCGTGTACCGGACAGCAGGATGTCCGCTTTGACGTTGCCGCCTTCCATTTGCTGGATGATCGGAATGTCACCGTCATAGCCATAGAAGTCGATGTCTGTACGGCCAGAGTTCTGGGACACAGCAATCGCTGGGTACATGTACCCATCGGTCACGCCAGAAATCGCGTCCAGATCAGGGAACTGGGTCAGCCAGTTTTCTGTGATGGACTGCGCTTTGACGGTGTCCCAGTCAGCAGGCTGTTCTGCCACAACTTCAATGTTGTCACAGGTAGAGATGCCTTTCAGGATACCTTCGCGGCGTGCTTCGCCGGATGGGTTGCCTGCTTGGCCCAGCATGATGCCAACTTTGTATGGCTCGCCGCCGGAAAGGGCGCACATCGCCATACCTTGGTTGGTGCCGTTCACAACGTCACCCAGGGTAAAGCTGTAGTCTGCGCTGTCCATTGGAGAGTGCACAGCAATCCATGTGATGCCTTCGGCCTGTGCCTTGGCCACCAGTGGTTCGAACGCGTCGACGTTGATCGCGTTCACGAACATCACGTCAGGCTTTTCGTTGATGGTGACTTCGGCCTGCTGGATCATTTTTTCCAGAGAGCCTTCGGCGGACAGCCAGCGGCCTGTGACCTTCACGTCGTCAAACGCTTCGTCATAGGCTTTCAGGGCGTCCTCAAAGCCAGACAGCCAAGCGACGTGATAGGGCGCGACGTGGCCGTCGTTGATGAACACGACATCCAGCGTGCCATCAGCAGCAAGCGCGGTGGTGCCCATCATGGAACCGGCGAGTGCCAGCCCCGCAGTCAGTTTTTTGAATGTATTCATGTCTTCCTCCTAGTTGAATACGATGGAAAGGATGCGGAATGCCCGCTCCTTTTTTGGTAGTTATTATTGCGCCTCCGCCTGACGGGATTGCCACAGTACGTAGTTCGCACCGAGAGCCGCCAGGATGATTGACCCTTTGAACACCTGATGCCACACGTCGGTGACGTTCAGCAGGTTCAACGCGTTGTTGGTGACGCCAATAAACAGCAGTCCCCAGAAGGCACCTGTAACAGTGCCGCGTCCGCCCAAAATCAGCGTTCCGCCGATAATGATTGCGGCAATTCCGTCCAGCAGCAGGCCATTGCCATCAAGGCCCGGCTGCACAAAGCCCATGCGCGAGGACAGGATGACACCTGCGAACCCGCTGCACAGAGCAGAGAACATGAAGATACCGATTTTCACGCGATCAACGTTGATGCCCGCCAGCTTGGCGTTCTCTTCGCTGTTGCCGATCGCGATCACATAGGCGCCCCAGCGGGTGTGGTTGTAGACCACATAGGCAAGGGCAAAGAGCGCGACGAGGAACAGGAAGCTTGCATAGAAGCCAAAGTATTTTTCAGCGCCGACAAAGCGGAAGAACCCACCCATCAGGAAAATTTGCTGTCCACGCGGAATGATCAGCCCAGACAGTCCCTGCGCAATGAATAGGCCTGCAAGTGTCACAATGAATGACGGGAGCTTTAACTTGGCGACCAAAAGCCCGTTCACAAAGCCAAAAGCCAGCGAAAAGACGATCACTGCCACGATGCCGAGGGCCACGCCCCCGGTGACGCCAAAGATCACGCCCAAAACGATGGCAAACAGGACAGATCCCATCCCCATAGAGAGATCGATGTTGCCTGAAACAACAACGAAGAACTGACCCAGGGCAATCAGGCCGATTGGCACGATTTGCCGAGAGATCGCCGACATGTTGTCGACGCTCAGAAAGCGTGGGCTGATCAGGAAGAACACCAGACACAGCGCCAGTGTGACGAAGATGATGTTGTTCTCCCGAAAGAGTTTTCCAAAGTCCTGCATGTGGTGGCCCCTCCCCAGAGGCTTGGTAGTTTTGGTATGACCAAGTCTGGTCAGATTGGATAGACAATTCGAGATATTGTCAATAATTAGTTCAAGTTTTCCATTATCGTCATACAAAGATGCGATATTGGTATGATGTTACAACGTGCCAAGAACCATTTCGGCGCAGCGATGGCCCAGCATCATGGCGGGCGCGTTGGTATTTCCGGCGGGAATTTCTGGAACGGCGGACATGTCGCAGACCCGCAGCCCTTCGATTCCCCTGACGCGCATGCGGGAATCCAGAACCGCCATGCGGTCTCCGTCGGCGCCCATTTTGGCCGTGCCTGCCGGGTGGTAGTTGGTTTTCACGAACTCGCGGCAGTGGTCCCGCAGCCCGTCGTCGGTGAACTTTGACGGATGAGGCGCGACAATTTCCTGAACCTTGTCTGCCAGTGGGCTGGTTTCCATGGTTTGACGGAAATAGCGCAGCCCGGTGACCATCGCGTCGAGATCGCGTTCATCCTTTAAGAAGTTGGGTGACACCAACGGCATGTCGTCCGGGTTGGCCGAGGCCAGTTTCACATCACCGCGCGAATACGGTTTCAGCAAAACGATCTGGATCGAGACGCCGTAGCCGTCGCCCACCTCTTTCAGCTTTTCGTCATCCAGATACATGATCGGAATACAGTAGGCTTCGTGTGTGGGTGGGGCTTCGGGATCGGTTGGGTTCACAAAGGTCGCGGCCTCGAGCCCGGTGGTGGTGATCTTGCCGCGTTTG
This sequence comes from Cognatishimia maritima, assembly GCF_900129685.1. Lineage (GTDB taxonomy): Bacteria > Pseudomonadota > Alphaproteobacteria > Rhodobacterales > Rhodobacteraceae > Cognatishimia > Cognatishimia maritima. The sequence continues at coordinate 120,168 of NZ_FQWM01000003.1, forward strand.
AAGAGTTTAAATTCGATCCCGTTGCGGATCATGTTCCAGCCGCGATCCTGTTTCCAATAGCCATAGGGGCCATTGGCGCGGGCGACGATGGCAACATCCGGGTGATCCTGCAGGTTCTCTCCGACGCCGGGCAAATCGGCGACCACGTCAATGCCATGCTCTTTCAGGTGCTCTGCCGGGCCGATGCCCGAGAGCATCAGAATTTTTGGCGTGATCAGCGCGCCCGACGAAAGGATCACCTCGCCATTTGTGCGCGCGGTTTGCACGGTGCCGGATTTGTCTTTGTATTCGACACCCACGGCGCGGCCGTCTTCGATCAGGATGCGCTGCACCTGTGCGTTCAACTGCACCGTCAGGCGCGGGTCTTTGGCGCGCATCAGGGGTTCGATAAAAGCATAGGCCGCAGAGATGCGCTGCCCCTGATTGTAGGTGAACTGGAAATAGCCCACGCCGCGTTGGTTCTTGCCATTGAAGTCTGGATTGAATGGTTCGCCCTGCGCTTGCAGCGCCTGCACAAACCAACGCGCCATGTCGTCGATATAGCCGGGGTCAGAAACGACCAACTTGCCGTCGGCCCCGTGCAGATCGTCATTAAATTTGCGGTTACCTTCGAGCGTCTTGAAATGGGGCAGGACGTCTTCCCAAGCCCAGCTGACGGCGTCGTTGTTGCCACGCAGGATGTCGTTCCATTCGTCGTAGTCGGCGGGCCGACCGCGCACATAGGCCTGGCCATTTACCGATGACCCGCCGCCCAAAACGTTGCCCTGTGGGATCTCTGACCGGCGACCACCAAGGTGTTCCTGCGGCACAGATTCATGGGTTTTGAAAAATTTCGATCCGTTCTTCAGCAATTTGAAAACACCGGGCGGCATATCCAAAAGCGGGTGGCGGTGATGATGCCCGGCCTCAAGCAGCAGGACATTCTTGCCCCCTGCTTCCACCAGATGCGAGGTCGCGACACAGCCCGCAGAGCCGCCGCCGATCACGATATGATCGTAGGTCTTCGTCATTATCTTCTCCCCAAGTCTGCTTGGCGTGCCATGCAGACCGTTTTCCTATCGGCGCCTTCCAAACGCCGTCGATCCAGTGCCAGTGCGCAACATGCGTCGCGATTCTGATTCTGTTCGCCTCCTTGGATTTGGTAGCATTTGGTATGACCAAAAACAAGCATAACGATGAGAAATCCGCACAATTCGTGAAAGCCGTCTAGTTTGTCGGCTTTATAATCGTACAAAAACACTGGTTACTTAGATGAATGACCTGAGATTGTCGTTTATTTTCCAGGTCGATGCCTTTCGGCAAATGGAGCCTCTAACCGAGGCCTTTCGCAGCGAAGCAACGTGAATGGCGGACCACTCTGAAAGCCGTCCAAAACCCATTGCATCGCCTGTTCTTTTTGTTTCCCCTCCCCGTGGAAACCCTCGGCTAGCCGAGGATGATGATCTTCCCGAAGGCCGCTCCAGAGGCCATTAGCTCAAGTGCTTTGTCGGTTTCTGCCAGCGGAAAGCTCGCGGCAGTCAGCGCGTCGAAGTCGATCTTCTTCTCTTCGATCAATTGCACCGCTTCTTCGAATTCCTTGTTGAACTGGAAGGAGCCGACGACCTGAATCTCTTTCAGCATGATGAGGTTCAATAGCACCTCGGCGGGCTTCATCTGCATATTGCTGAGGATCGAAACCGTGCCTTTTTTACGCACGGCTTTCAGGGCGGAGTTGAAAGCAGGGATCGCGCCGCTGGCTTCCACCACAACGTCGAAGCTGCCTTCGATGTCTTTTTCTTCAAACTCACCCGCAATCAGGCCGTTGGTTGCGCCCACACGCAGCGCCAATTCAACGGCTTTGGGTCGCAAATCTATCGCGGTGACTTCGGCGCCCCGCGCGGCGGCACCGGCGATGGCCAACAGCCCCATCGGGCCGCAACCGGTCACAAGCACCTTTTGCCCGGCGGACACGCCGCCTTTGTTCAAGGAATGCAGCGCACAGGCCATGGGTTCGGCAAATGTAAGGTGGCGCGGGTCGACGTCATCGGCCACTGGTCGGCAACAGCGGGCCGGGTGGTCGATGGTCTCGCGGAAAAACCCGTCAAGATGCGGCACTGTAGTCGCGGAGCCTGGGAATTTCTTGCTGGTGCAGAGGTTTTCTTCGCCGCGCTGGCAGGGTTCGCATGTTTGGCAGTTCATAATGGGGTTGAGGGCAACAAGCTGACCTTCTTTCAAGTCGCTGCCGTTGGCATCCACCACATAGGCGCAGGCTTCGTGGCCCAGTGTCACCGGGTTGTTCAAAACGAAGATGCCATTTGCGAAATGCGAAAAGTAATGCAGGTCGGTGCCGCAGATCGAGGCCACGGCGAGGCGCAGGCGTGCGTGGCCTTCCGGGATTGCGTCGGGCGTGACCTGATCGGTAAAAGCGATGGTCTTGGCCGCGGTGAGTTTGGTTTCAATGCGTGACATGCTGCTTAGTCCTTAAAATCCAATGGCGTAGCCGCCATCGACGGGCAGATTGACGCCGTTCACATAGGCGGCCTGATCGGAGGCGAGGTAGAAAATGGCGTTTGCCACATCTTCGGCAGCGCCAAAGTTATGGGTCGGAATGCGGCCTTCGATTTTGTCGCGACGCGCCGGGTCTTTGGCCAGAACTGCGCGGGTCATGTCTGTATCGATAAAGCCGGGGCTGACAGCATTACAGCGAATGCCAAATTGCGCGGCGTCGACAGCGACCGAGCGCGTCAGGCCAACCACGGCGGTTTTTGCGGTGACATAGGCGGCCGCAGAGGGCAGGGCCATAATGCCGCCCATCGAGGCGATGTTCACAATCGCGCCGCCGGTTTCTTTGTGCAGACGCACATAGGCGCCGCAGGCGGCAAACATCGCGCGCACGTTGATATTCAGGACCGTGTCCAATTCATCTGCGGCAACATCCCAGATGGGCTTTTTCAGGTGCACACCCGCATTGTTCACCAGCGCGGCAATCGGGCCGTACTCTTTACATATAGCGTCCATATAAGACGCCTCTCGGTCGGCGGCGACATCACATTGCACGAAATGCGCTTTGCCGTTCAGCTTGGCAAAATCGCCTTCGCTGCGGGCAACCACGCAGACGTCAAAACCTGCGTCCAGAAACCGTTGTGACTGGCTAAAGCCAAGTCCTTTGTTTCCTCCGGTGATTACGGCAACTGGCATCTACGTGTCCTTCTGTACGTGCTTTTGAAACAGGGCATTGATCTGGCCGAGGAACGTCTCTGCCGGGATGGCCTTGCGGAAAAAGGATGGGAATATTTCGCAAACATCGTCCACGAAGCCGAGGAACCAGACGTCGCGGGGGCGGGTCCAGGCGTTGTCGATAGTGTGGAACCCGCCTTTGAAAAAACCAGCGACTTCGGGGTTGCTGCCCTGTTCGATCCAGGTGTGTCTGTTCGCAGGCTGGCCATTGTTTTGCAAATAGAGGCCAGATTGCACTGGGGCCGATGTGATCCATTTGGCGAAGGCTTTGGCGGCTTCGGGCTCTTTTGTTTTTGCCGAAACGCCAATCCCTGCGCCGCCCAGAATACCACGGGGCCGGTCGTAGCCCTCGCATAGCGGTAGGTCAAAATAGGCGATCTGGTGGTCGCGGAAATTGGGCCTTGCGTAGTTCACGTAGCCGAACAGGCAGGGCGAACAGGCGAAATCGTCGGTGGTGCTCATGGCTTCGAGCACCGCGATGGGGTTCATGTCGGCCTGTTCGTCCGGGCCCAGATTGTAAAGCGCGCGCAGAATGTTCAGCGCATAGAGACCGTTTTTGTCCGTGACGAATTTCTCAGTGTTCAGCGGCATGTCCTCTTCGCCGCGTCCCGCGACCAAGGTCATAAACATGTCAAAGGCATCGACAGGCAAAAGCGGTGTCAGCGGGCGGAACTTTGCGGCATCGGGCGCCAGAAACGCCTCCCATGTTTTGGGCAATGGCGCTTTGAGGTCGGGTCGATAAGCGGCCATCTGGCATGCAGCGTCAATCGCATAGGCCCAGACCTGACCATTCCAGACGTAGCTTTCCGCAGAGCCGCCCAAAGAGGCGGCAGCGTCGATGTTGGAATCCAGTGGCAAGAGCGCGCCTGACTCAGCGATCTGTCCGACATGCGGGTGGTCTAGGACAATAAAGTCATAACGCTCTGCCAGATCCAAAATTGGCGCGTCGGCGAAGGCCTGCAACGAGCGCTTGTCCCATGAGACCTGCACATCGGTTGTGGCTGCATAGGCGTTTGACGCCGCCACAACGGGATCAAATCCACGCGGATGATCCCATGTCATGCCTTTCAGATTCATTCGGGCCTCCCCCCAAGTACCTGCAGAGAACATTGGCACAGCCCGGTCTTTGCTTTCAAGTATAAAATTAACTTTGAAATATGAAAAGTGCGTGTTACCAAAAGATGCGTCGAAAATTCACACTTACCGAATCGATGCCTCAAATGGGTTGAGGCTGCAGTTAATCGGCGTGGGAGGAACAACATGACACATCAACTTGGCCGCTTTGGCCGTCTTGTGGCTGCAACCGCAGCGATCGCGCTGGCTCCGGTTCTTGCTGCCGCGCAGGATTACACTTTCCGTTTGGCTCATGTGACGTCTGACAAAGAGCCGTTGCATCAGGCGATGCAGGAGTTTGTGAAGAACGTCGAAGAGCGCACCGAGGGGCGCGTGGCCATCGAGATTTTTGCGAACGCGCAATTGGGATCTAACCCTGAAGTGTTTGAACAGGTGCGCGCTGGTGCCCCAATCATCACGATTTCCGATCCGGGTTACCTCAGTGACTTCGTGGCGGACTTTGGCGTTCTGGGTGGGCCTTACCTGATGGAAGACCCACGTGATTTTCAAAAGATCGTCGACTCTGATCTTTATGCCGGCCTGAAGGACCAGCTGCGCAATGAGTCCGGTTTGGAACTTCTGTCGCTGAACTGGCTGTTTGGGTCGCGACACATGCTGTCTGATAAGATGATCAGCTCTCCGGCGGATACAGCGGGTATGACCTTCCGCACACCACCAAACATTATGTGGGTGGAAACCTTCAATGCGATGGGCGCGCGTCCGACGCAGGTCGCATGGGGTGAAGTGTATTCTGCGCTTTCTGCGGGTGTCGTCGAAGGGGCCGAAGCGCCGCTGCCATCGATCTATGGTGCAAAGCTGCATGAGACCAAAAAGGTTATTTCCCTGACAGGTCACTTCAAGGGCTTCACAGGTCTGATGATGAACTCTGATGTCTTTGGCGCGATGCCGCAGGACATTCAGGACATCATCAATGACGAAGCAGTCAAGGCCGGTGGCTTTATGACCGACTTGATGCTGGGCAGCGAAGAAGAGTGGATTGCCAAGCTGGAAGCCGAAGGCGTCACCTTTAACCGCGACGTCGACATTGCAGCTTTCCAAGCTGCGACAGCGGATGTCTATACCAAGTTCCCAGATTGGTCCGAAGGTTTGTATGACCAAGTTCGTGCAATCCTAGACAACTAAACGACGGAAGACCCCGGCTGCCATTTGGTGGCCGGGCCTCGCGGATTTTGGGAGGGTTCGTGATGCAATCTCTGGGACGATGGATCCGGCGCGCGGAGACATTGATATCATTTTCAGCTCTGACCGTTTTGGTCTTGTCGGTCCTTTGGGGGGTTCTGACCCGCTATGTGACAGAAAAGCCCGCGGTCTGGACCACAGAACTTTCCGGTATTCTCTTTACTTGGGTGGTCTTCATCGGCGCGATGACAGCCCTGCGCGACGGGCGGCATATCCGCGTGACGCTGCTGATCGACAGCTTGTCCCCGCCATTGCGGTCAGCGGTTCTGAAACTCGGCGACGTGGTGGTCCTGTGTTTCCTTGCATACGTGGCCTATCTGAGCGTCTTGATGATGCAAAAAGGGGCCTCCCGCCCGTCGCCCGTTCTCGATATCCCATTTAGCTACGTCTACCTCGCGACGACGATTTCCTTCGTTGGCATGTCTGTCACCTCGGCACTGCGCCTTCTTAATATCATTGGCGAGCCACAGCACGTGTCGTCAGAGGACCTGCTATGACGATTGCGCCCATTTTCATTTTGCTTCTGGGTATTGGGATTGGCATCCCGGTCGCCATCGCCATTGGCATGGCCGCGCTGTCGTTCTTTCTGATTTCTGGCGCGATGCCGCCGGAACTTTTTGTGCAACGCGCCGTGGCGGTCACACATTCCTTTCCATTGTTGGCTGTGCCGTTGTTTGTAATGACGGGCGTCGTGATGAATTACGCGGGTATCACCTCTCGGATGATGGCCTTTGCGGAATCCATGACAGGCCACTGGAAGGGCGGGTTGGCGCAGGTGAATGTGCTGCTGTCGACGCTTTTGGGTGGCGTTTCTGGCTCGGCCAATGCGGACGCGGCGATGCAATCCAAAATCTTGGTCCCAGAAATGAGCCGTCGCGGCTATGATCCGGCCTTTTCAACGGCCGTCACGGCGTCGTCTTCGATTATTTCGGTGATCATTCCACCGGGCATTGGGCTTATCCTTTATGGCTTTATGGGCGACGTTTCCATCGGACAGCTGTTTCTGGCAGGGATCGTGCCGGGTGTGGTAATCTGCGCCGGGATGATGGTGACCGTGGCCTATGAGGCGCGTCGACTGGAACTGAAACCTGCCTTTGATGCCCCGGCGCCTTGGTCCGTGCGCGGCCGCGCCTTTGCCTCGGCCTTTCTGGCCTTGATGGTCCCGGTTGGCATTGTGCTGGGCATTCGGTTGGGTTTTTTCACCCCAACTGAAGCCGGGGCCATGGCTGTCGCCTTTGCCGCGATTGTTGGCATTTTATATGGCGACCTGAAACTGTCGCATATTCAGCCCATCCTAGAACAGACGATGCAGGCGACCGCCGTGATCCTATTGGTGATCTGCATGGCGAGCGCCTTTGGCTTTTATATGACGTGGGAACAAATCCCGTCGGCACTCGCCAAAGCAATGCTGGCCCTGACAGAGAACCCCTATCTGCTGCTCATTCTGATCAACCTCTTGCTGGTTGTGGTTGGCATGTTCATCGAAGGCTCTGCTGCGCTGATCTTGCTGACACCGATCCTTGTGCCGGTGATCACGAAGGTTGGCATTGACCCGGTGCATTTCGGCATCGTCATGGTGTTCAACCTGACGGTCGCGGGTGTGACGCCGCCACTGGGGACTTTGATGTTCACCACCTGCTCGATCACAGGGGTGCCGATTTCGAAATTCATCCGCGCGGCGGTTCCGTTTTACATCCTTCTTTTTGGGATGCTGTTTGTCCTAACATTTATACCGCAGCTGTCGCTTTGGCTGCCAAATCTGAAATTCAACTGAGAGGTCCCATGTCCGATCAACCTGATGGCCCCGATGGCCGAGTGCGCTTTGAACTGACAGGCAATGTTGCCGAGATCATTTTGGACCGGCCCAACAAACACAATGCGCTGACGCCCGAGATGTATCGCGAGATCGCAGCCTGCTGCACCGAGGCGAATGAAACCGAAGCCGCACATGTCGTGGTGTTCCGGGGCGCAGGTGAACGCGCGTTTTGCGCGGGGTCCGACATTAAGGCGCTGGAAGGCTACGAAGATTTTTGGGCCTGGCGCAACCGCTTTGACTATCTCCCACCCATCCTGGGCTTGCGCAAACCGTCCATCGCGGCGGTCAAGGGATGGGCGCTTGGCGGCGGCCTCGAGATCGCACTCGCTTGTGATCTTCGGGTCGTCGCAAAGTCGGCTGTTTTTGCAGCGCCAGAGGTCGCCTTGGGCTGGAACGGGGCAGGCGGCGCGGCGCAGCATTTGACCCGGATGTGTGGCTACGGCGTGGCGATGAAATACTTGCTGACCGGAGAGCGGTTTTCAGCAGAAGACGCCGAAAAGGCGGGCATGATCGAATGGCTGGTCGAAGATGGCGAGGAACTGACCAAGGCGCATGAGATCGCCGCGTTGATTGCGGGTCATTCCACCGTGGCAACACAGGCGGTGAAATCTGCTGTGCGCAGTGCGATGGACCTGACGACGGAACAGGGTCTGCGCAATGAAAATGAACTCATGTCGCTCTGTTTTGCCAAACGCGAACTTGCTAAGCTGAAGGCCTTGTAATCGGGGACATTCAATATGGCAGCGCAGGACGACAAAGATAAAGGGGCGGCTCGGAAGACAAAGTCTTCGGTGCCGGCAGTGGAAAAGGCACTGGATGTGCTGGAATTGCTGTCAGAAAGCCCCGATGGGTTGACGATGAACGAGATCGTCGACGCCCTTGGTCGTACAATGGGGGAAATCTATCGTGTGGTCGTTTACCTGACGGATCGCGATTACCTTTCCCAAGACCCGGCCACCGGGCGGTATGCGTTGACTTTGCAGTTGTTTGAGCTGTCCCATCGCCATGATCCGACAGAGCGTTTGATCCAATCCGCGCTGCCGATCCTAGAACGGATTGCGGCGCGCACCAGCCAGTCTTGTCACCTTGGGGTTCTTAACCGGAGCAATGTCTTGGTGATCAGTTCGGTGCACAGCCCATTGCCCGCGGGGTATGCGGTGCGCACGGGTGCGCTGTTCCCGGTGGATCAGACCAGTTCTGGCCACGTGATCCTCGCCTATACATCTGATGACGCCCAGAAACGCTATCTTGCGCGCATTCCAAGCGTTGAGCGCGCGCAGGTCCGGGATAGGTTGGCGCGCATCCGGGAAGATGGATACGAGGACACGCCCAGTATGATGATCCAAGGCGTGCGCAACCTCTGTGTGCCGGTCTTTGACGCGCGCGGCATCGTGGGGGCGATCACGTCAGGCTTTATCGGGCAAATTGGACTTGGATCCAGCGCCGAAGAAACACTGGCGACACTACGACTGTCCGCCATCGAACTTTCTCAATCCCTTGGTTTCCGACCGGACGAAAGCCCGTTCGGCGCCAGCCTTACTGAATAGTCAAAGGAAATATTCATGTCAGACGGCCTTCAGACCCTGCCACTTTCTGGTCTACGCGTGCTGGATTTCGCTCAATTTTTGGCCGGGCCGGTTGCCGCTATGCGGCTGTCTGATCTGGGGGCCGAGGTGATCAAAATCGAGCGTCCGCAGGGGGGCGATCTGTGCCGGTCTATGGTGGTGAATGACCAGATGCTCGAGGGCGACAGCCTTGTGTTTCACACCTTCAATCGCGGCAAGAAAAGCGTCGCGGCGGATTTGAAAGACGCGGGCGATCTTGAAGCTGTGAAGCGGCTGATCAAAACGGCGGACGTGCTGATCCACAATTTCCGTCCCGGCGTGATGGAGCGGATTGGTCTGGGCTATGAGACCGTTAAGGGTTTGAACCCTCGGTTGGTCTATGCAGGCGTTTCGGGTTATGGCACCGAAGGGCCGTGGGTCAAAAAGCCGGGGCAGGATTTGTTGGTGCAGTCCCTTTCGGGCATTGCTTGGCTGAACGGGAATGCAGCAGATGGTCCGGTGCCGACAGGGTTTGCGATGCTGGACGTCGCGACGGCGGGCAATCTGGTGCAGGGCATCCTTGCCTGTCTATTGCGACGGGGCACAACCGGGCAGGGCGGGTTGGTTGAGGTCGACCTAATGACCACAGCAGTTGACTTGACGTTTGAGCAATTCACCTGCTTCCTGAACGACAACAACCGCCAGCCCGTGCGGCACGAAGTTGGCAACGCAAACCCCTACCAGCCTGCACCGTATGGAATTTACAAGACCGCCAATGGGTATATGGCCTTTGCCATGACGCCGCTGAAGGTGGTGGCCGATCTGCTGGACACACCTGCGATTGCGGAATTCGGGCAGGATAAGGCGTTTAGTCACCTCAATGAGATCAAAAAGATCGTGGCCGACGTTTTTGCCACCCAGCCGACGCAGCATTGGCTGGATATTCTGGAGCCTGCGGGCATCTGGTGCGCGCCGGTGCTCAATTGGGTGGATTTTGTCAAAACCGAGGGTTTCAAAGCTGCAAAGCTTGTGCAGACCTTGACCTCCGAAGGGGGTGCTAAGGCTTTGACCACAAAATGCCCCATCCGCATTGATGGCAGCGCGCCGATGGCGTCGGCTGTGGGGCCTAAACTGGGGCAAGATACCGAGGCGGTTTTTGCCGAGGTCGCGGCTTCGGCCGAGGCCTAGGCCATGGCGTTGCCGCTTAAAGGTGTGGTTGTTGTGGATTTCAGCCAGTTTCTGGCGGGTCCCTACGCATCGTTGCGGCTGCAGGACCTTGGTGCGCGTGTCATCAAGGTCGAGAACCCCAGCGGCGGTGATCTCTGTCGGCGGCTGTATCTGTCGGACACGATGATCGAGGGCGACTCGACGCTGTTTCATGCGATCAACCGGGGCAAGGAAAGCATAACGCTGGACCTGAAAACCGAGGCTGGCCGTGCGCAAGCCTTGCGGTTGGCTGCGCAGGCCCATGTTGTCATTCAGAACTTCCGTCCCGGCGTGATCGATAGGCTTGGGCTAAGTTTCCAGAACGTTCGGGCGATCAATCCCAAAGTTGTTTATGGCTCCGTCTCTGGATATGGCACCGAAGGGCCTTGGAAAGATCTGCCCGGTCAGGATTTGCTGGCGCAGGCACGTTCGGGGATCATGTGGCTAAACGGCAACCGTGACTCTGGGCCGGTCCCGGTTGGTGTGCCGCTGGCTGATCTGCTGACGGGCGCGACTTTGGCGCAAGGTTTGCTTGCTGGGCTATATCGGCAGGCCATGCACAACGAGGGGACCTTGGTGGAAACCAGCCTTTTGGAATGTATGGCTGATGTGCAGTTCGAACTGCTGACCACCTATTTGAACAACGGCCAGAAACTGCCCGAACGCGAGGCAGAAGGGTCGGCGCACGGGTATCTGTCGGCACCCTACGGGGTTTATGAAACCGACAAGGGTCAATTGGCGCTGGCGATGATGCCGCTCACGCTTTTGGCTGCGGGGTTGGATATGCCAGAATTGATCCCCTTTGAAGATGAGCCGGGGGCGACGTTCACGCGACGGGCAGAGGTGCGGGCTTTGGTTTCAAAGCGACTATTGACCCGGTGTGCCGCGGATTGGGAACGCGACCTGTCGGCCAAGGGCATCTGGTGCGCGCGTGTCCTTAAATGGCCGGAACTGCTGGAATCAAAAGCCTTCAAAGCTTTGGACATGTTGTCAAAGGTTGGGGCCATAGGGGGCGTTGAGACGACTTTGATGCGTTCGCCCTTGCGATTGGACGGGCAGCGCACGCCAATATCCGCGCTTGGCCCCGCCTTGAACGCGGATGTTGATGCGATCACGCAGGCATTTCTGAGTTAGCGACGATCCGATCACAGCGATAGGATGGTAGTGGATCGGACGAAGCGCCCGATCCATCCCGTTTCAATTGTAATTGATCTGCCGCGCCTGCGCTTGCTTCTTAAAATCACTCGGCGTCATGCCAACGTGGCTGCGGAAACATTTGTTGAACTGGCTGAGCGAGCCAAACCCCGCGCGCATGGCGATGTTCAGGACGTTGTCATTGTCCTGCATCAGCAACGACTGCGCATAGGACAAGCGCAGCAGTTTGACGTAGTTGTTCATCGTCATGCCGGTGGATTTCTTAAAAACGCTCATGGCGTATTTCGGGTGCGCCGAAATGGACTCCGCGATTGCCGTTGCGTCGATTTCCTCGCGGAAGTGCTGGGTCACGAAGTCCAGCATCTGCGTCAGCTTGTCGAAATTACCTGCACCGCCATCTTCTATTGGCGTGCCGTTGGATTTGGTCACCTCGACGATTTCATAAGGCTCAAATGCCAGCCGTTCGAGGCGCAAAAGGATCTCTTCGGTGGCGACATACCGCTTGTGCGGATCACCAGACCGCAGATATTCGCACCAACGCGAGACGGAATATTGGTCCTCGAGAATCGGTTTTTGTGTGACCAAAGCTGCGCCGCCCATCAATGTCTCGCTGACGAACTCAGGCAGTTTCAGGCGGAAAAAATGCACCAGCGGCAGGTGAATCGCCTCCATCTGGCCGTTTTCAGAACAATCAGACAGCCGATGCGGCAGACCTCCCCAAAACAAAGCACAGCAGCCTTCGGGAATTGTCCAATGGGCATCGTACATCTCGTAAGTGACTGATCCCTTTGACACAAAATTGACTTCGACCTGCGCATGCCAATGCGGTGTGGCCATAATCCGAGGCGCGCCGCGCCCCAAAACGACCTCGTTCGGGAGCTTTTCGACAATGCTGCGGGACGGGTCCCAGATTTTTTTTCCACCAATCTTACGTTTGGATGAATTTATCTTTCCTAAGTCCAAGACGGCTCCTCCTTCCGCATGTACCTTTGATTTGTGAGCGTACCATAAACACAAGCGCAATAGGGAGGATTACCAGCATGCATAATCGCATGATCACTGCAACCGCCGTTCTGGCATTGACCGCCGGAATGGCTATGGCTGAAAAGTCAGAGATCACTGTTTGGGGCTGGGGGGTTGCCGCAAGCAGCCTGATGGCCACTGTCGAGGGCTTTAATGCTCTGAACCCAGATATCACTGTGAATGTCGAACAGATGGGATATTCGCAGGTCAAAAGCCGCGTGTTGGCGGCCTGTGCTGCCGGCGGTACTGGTCTGCCGGATGTGTTCCAATTCCAGAACGTCGAAATGGAACTGATCACCGCGCAGTTCCCTGATTGCGCCGCAGACCTTGCGGAGCTTGGTTTTGGCGATGACGACGCCGCAAAGTTCCCAGAGTTCAAAATGACCGCTCTGGACACCGGCGACAAAATCCACGGGATGCCTTGGGACACGGGTCCGGTGATGATGTTCTACCGCCGCGATTTCTATGAAAACGCGGGTGTTGATGCAGCCTCTATCGTGACCTGGGATGACTTCATCGAAGCAGGCAAAAAAGTTCAGGCAGCCAACGACGGTGTTGTTATGACGAATGACAACCTGAACGGTGGCGCGGAATGGTTCCGTATGATCGCGAACGAGCAGGGCTGCGGCTACTTCACGCTGGATGGCGAAAGCATCTCCATCAATCAGCCCGGCTGTGTGGCGGCACTGGACGTGCTGAAAACCGTTGTCGACGAAGGCTTGCTGACCGCAGGTGACTTTGGCGAGCGTTTGCAGAACTCTGCGGCTGGCGCAGTTGCGACCCAGATGAACGGGGCATGGTTCGAAGGTTCTTTGCGCACAAACGTGCCTGAAGATCACGCTGGCAAATGGGGCATGTATCTGATGCCTACAGTTGCAGAAGGCGGCCCACGTGCAGCAAACGTTGGCGGGTCTCTCTTGGCGATCAGCAACACCAGCGACAACAAAGAAGCGGCGTATAAGTATATCGACTACACGCTTGGCACCAATGAAGGCCAGATCACCATGCTGCGTGAATATGGTCTGGTGCCATCGCTGCTCAGCGCGCTGGACGACCCTTATGTGGCAGAGCCACGTGACTTCTGGGGTGGTCAGACAGTCTGGCTCGATGTTTTGGCCACGCTTGACGACATTGTCCCCGCGGTGGGCACGCCGTTCTTCGGTGACGCTGACCAAGTCATGCAGGCCACTCAGATTGCATATATCAACGGCGAGTTTTCCACGGCTCAGGAAGCGCTGGATGACGCTGCGCGTCAGATCAGCTTCAACACTGGGCTGCCCATAGCCGAATAATGCAAACTGAGTGAGTGCGCGGGGCAACCTTCCAAGCCCCGCGCACTCAACTTAACGACTGACTCGAGAGCACCATGCGTAAACGTAACCTGACAGCCTATGGATTTCTGACGCCCTATCTGGCGATCTTTGCTGTCTTCTGGTTCTGGCCGATCCTTTATTCCTTCTACCTGTCGTTCCTGTCGACACGGCGTCTGCCCTGGAGCTGGAACCCCGGTATGACCTGGGGACGGATTTATCAGGACCCTGCCTTTTTCAACGCCCTTTGGAACACGCTGAAAATCTTGCTGATCCAAGTGCCCGTGATGATTGCCTTGGCAACGATCTTGGCGGTGCTGCTGAATTCGCGGCTCTTGAAGGCGCGCGGTTTGATGCGGTTCGCGTTTTTCGCGCCTGTGGTGATCGGCGAAGCGGCCTATGCAGCGGTTTTTCGACTGATGTTCAACGCAGAATTCGGGATCGTGAACAAAACACTTGGCCAGATGGGGATCGAAGGCCCCAATTGGTTTGGTCACCCAGATGCGGCGATGGCTGTCATTATCATCGCGGTCACATGGCGGTGGATGGGCTATAACGCGATCATCATTCTTTCTGGGCTGCAATCGATCCCCGAGGATGTCTATGAGGCTGCGAAACTCGACAATGTCTCTCCGCGTCAGCAGTTCCTTTATATCACGCTGCCCTTGCTGCGGCCCGTAATCCTGTTCTGCATTGTTCTGTCGGTGATTGGCTCTATGCAGCTTTTTGCTGAACCTTTCCTGATCACCAATCAGGGCGGACCGGGGGGTGCGACGGAAACCTTGGGGCTGTTCCTCTATCGGCAGGGCTTCTTGAACCTCAATTTCGGCTACGCCTCGGCGATTGCCTATACCATTGCCGCGCTGGCGGTGGCGATATCTGCCCTGAACCTTTGGGTCGGGAGGGAGCGCGAATGAGCACTGTATCCACACAAATGACAAGCCAGAACGCCAAGCGTGTGCGCACGCGGCAGCAAACGGATCGTTTCAATAGCCTGCTGATTCATGCGGTGCTGGTGCCTGTCGCGATCCTTTGGCTGATGCCGGTCTATATGATGTTCATCTTTGCAAGCATGGGGGACTCCGCTCTTTTTAGTCCAAAAATCCTCTTGCTGCCGGGCAAAGAAGCCTGGAGCAATCTTGTCAATCTACAGGCCGACACAGCGTTTCTGCGCACCCTGTTCAATTCTGTGGTGGTCGGCATTGTTTACACCATTTTGTCGGTGACCTTGACGGCCATGGCGGGCTGGGCGCTTGTGCGCTACCAATTCTATGGCAAGACGGTGGTGACGGCCCTGATCCTAGGGACGATGACCCTGCCGTTCTTCGTGGTGGTGATCCCACAGTTCATTATGATTGCGCGTGACTTTGGCATGGCCAACACTTGGGTCGCGCTGATCCTGCCGCCGCTTTTCAACTCGCTTGGGGTGCTGTTCATGCGGCAGGCATTTTCGATGCTCCCCAAAGAGCTGTTTGAGGCGGCACAGGTTGAGGGGGTGAAGGAATGGCAGATATTCCTCTACGTGGCTCTGCCACTGGCGCGCCCAATGATTGCGGCCCTGTCGATCATCCTGTTCCTGCACAGCTGGAACAACTACCTCTGGCCACTTCTGATCACCAATGAACGCAGCATGATGACAGCGCCCGTCGCGCTGGGGTCGCTGATCGGGAATACCGACATCAGCTGGGGCTCGATCATGATGGGTGCAAGCCTGCTGACTGCACCGATGTTGGCTGTGTTCATTTTCCTGCAACGCCACTTTATGGCGGGGATCACGGCGGGCGCCGTGAAGTAATCCCCGATCAAAATTGAAACAAAAAAGAAAAGAACGCGTTTTGCGCGAAGGGAGAGACTATGTCACTTGCACCGCTGAAAACCCAGACCTTCGGTGTCTGTTACTATCCCGAGCATTGGCCAGAAGAGCGCTGGCCGCTGGACGCGCAGATGATGCGCGAGGCAGGGATAGAGTTTGTTCGGATCGGGGAATTTGCCTGGTCCCTGATGGAGCCGGAGCCGGGGCAGTATGACTTTGACTGGCTGGGCCGCGCGATAGAGGTATTGGCGGCCGAAGGGTTAAAGGTTGTGCTGGGCACGCCCACCGCGACACCGCCGAAATGGTTGGTGGACCAGATGCCTGACTTGCTGCCTGTTGGCAAAGATGGCCGGGTGCGTGGGTTTGGGTCGCGGCGGCATTATTGTTTCAGCCACCTTGGCTATCGCGATGCCTGCGCCCGGATCACCCGCGAGATGGCCAGTCGTTTTGGCAAACATCCCGCTGTGGTCGCTTGGCAGACAGACAATGAATATGGCTGCCACAATACGGTGATGAGCTATTCAGATTCTGCCAAAAGCGGGTTTCGTGATTGGTTGGCGCAGAAGTATCAATCGATCGATGCGCTGAACAAAGCCTGGGGCACGGTCTTTTGGTCGATGGTCTATCGCAGTTTTGACGAGATTGAACTGCCCGTTGGCGCTGTCACAGAGACCAACCCGATCCATCGGCTGGATTTTCACCGCTACAGTTCCGATCAGGTGGTCGCTTTCAACAAGGTGCAAAGCGACATCCTGCGGCAGCTGTCTCCGGGGCGTGCTGTGGCACATAACTTCATGGGCAAATTCTTTGACTTTGACCATTATGATGTCAGCGCGGATCTCGATATTTCCAGTTGGGATGCCTATCCGCTTGGCTTCTTGGAGCGTGAGATTGGGGATGAGGACCTGCTGAAACGCCATATGGGTGTGGGCGATCCGGATTTTGATCCGTTTCACCACGATCTGTATCGCACCTGTGGGCAGGTGCGGAATGGCACGGAAAATGGCCGCTGGTGGGTGATGGAGCAGCAGCCCTATGGGCCACTCAATTGGGGCACGTTCAACCACAACCCGGCCAAAGGCGCAGGGCGTCTTTGGATCTGGGAAGCTTTCACCGCCGGGGCCGAGGTTGTGAGTTTCTTCCGCTGGCGGCAGCCGCATTTTGGGCAGGAACAAATGCATGAGGGTTTGCTGTTGCCGAATGGGCAGCCGAATTTTGGTTACGAACTGTGCAAAGAGGTGACGGCGGAACTGGCAGAACTGCAGCCTGCGCCGGTGCAAGATCGGTCCGCGGTGGCCTTGGTCTTTGATTATGAAAGCCAGTGGATTTTGGGCTATCAGTCCCATGGGGCGGATGTCTCGCATTTTGATACGGTGATGCGTTATTACCGCGCGTTGCGGCGGGCTGGCGTGAATGTCGATATCATCCCGCCAACGGCTGAGGCCTTGTCCGGGCGAAAGCTGGTGTTAATCCCAATGCTGATGTGCGTCACCGAAGAGTTCGCCGCGGCACTGGCCGATGCTGATTGCCGTGTGGTCGCCGGGCCGTGGACCGGGGCCAAGACCAAAAACTTTGCGATCCCCGACACGCTTGCGCCGGGTCATTTGCAAAGCCTGATCGACATCGCGGTGCGCCGGATCGAAACACGTCGCCCCTTCTCGCCGATCCCACTGAAAGACGGCGGAGCGTTCGAAGGGTGGCGCGAGTTCATCATGGTTGGGGACGGTGTCGAGGTTCTTAAATCAACCGAAGACGGGACGCCTGCCATCCTGCGCAGCGGCAAGGTGACCTATGTCGCCGGTCGTTTGGACGCCGCGAGTTTGGATGACCTTCTGCGCGCGGAAATGGACGCGGCAGGGATTGAATGGGTCGACCTGCCGCAGGATATTCGGATGCGTGACAACGGCGATTTGCGCGTTGTCTTTAACTACGGGCCGTCCGAGGTAGAGGTCGGCCATCTGTTTGGCAAGGGTGAGCAACTGACGATCCAGCCCGCAGATGTCATCGTAAGACGGATGTCTTAAGGATCGATTTTCCGAAGTCGCAAGCGCAGGGGCGTGATTCCACCGGGAATCGCGCCCTTAACTTTTTTGCGCGTGTTGAGCGGCCTTGACCCAAGGGAAATGCGCGCAAAATCGCCGGAAAACCACGATGCGGGTCAGGTTGTGCGACAAAATGCGCTGATCTCATAAAAAAGATAGTACAATCACTGTCATTTTATGATATTAAATACTCAAATTCCTATGATGGATGACTCTGGGGAGGGTGATTCCGTTGATCTTAAATGGCGACGGACTCCGTTCGAAGGCGGAAACACTGGGGATTTTTTGGACAACTTGGAGGACTATCTGATGAAAAGAACGACGAAGACGCTGCTTAGCGGTGTTGCTCTGCTTTCACTGCTTGCCGGTCCGGCCCTTGCGCAACAAGTCACATTGGATGTGACGGCTTGGAAAGGCAACGAAGCTGAACCTGCAGGCCTGCCTGAGCTGATTGAAAAGTTCGAATCCGAACACCCCGAAATTGATGTTGAACTCAGCTATATCGGACGTCTGGACACCGACACCGTCATCCCGCCGCGTTTGCAAGGCGGCGACGCGCCTGACGTTATGATGACCGACATGCCGCTGGTGAAAATCTGGGGCGATGCGGGTCTATTGAAAGACCTTGGTCAGGATAATGAGTGGTCAAGCCGCATTCCCGCCGAACTGAACGCTGCGCTGTCCTCTGGCGATGCGAACTACATCATGCCGCTGGAAGTCATCGGCATGGGCAACTTCGTCAACATGGGTCTATTGAACCAAGTTGGCATCACCGAAGCGCCTACCACCATCGAAGAGCTGAAGGCGACCTGTGGCGCTTTGGCGGACGCGGGCATCAATCCGTTGATCTTCACCGGCGGCTTCTCTGCACCTTTGTTCCTGATTGCGAATGGCATCGAAGGCTCTGACGTTGCTCCTGAGGTTTTGGGTTCCGGCGAACAGACATTTGCCGAGAACGCATCTTTCAACGCTGGCATCGACCTGATCCGTGAATTGCAAGAAGCGAAGTGTTTCGATCCAGACCAGCAAGCAGGTCTTGATCCTTGGAGCACCGCTTTGAACGAATTCTCCGGTGGCAACTTCGCGATGATGCCACAGGGTGCGTGGAACATTGGTGCATTCAGCCAAGTTGAAGGTCTGGATTACGTCTTTGCGCCAATCCCATCCGCGCAGGACTCTGGTGTCGCACTTGATCTCTTTGGTATCGGTTGGTCCATCGCGGCCCGCAGCGACCAACAAGAGGCGGCAAAAACATTTGTCGATTGGTTCGCCAAGCCAGAGAACTTGCAAGTGATGCTGGATGCAGAATCCGCTTACTCTCCGTTTGATGACGGCGCAAGCGGCACACCTGATCTTGCCGCGCCTTACGACGCTGCGCGTGCAAACGGCGGCATCATCAACTACCCATTTGCTTTGCTGCAGTGGCCAAAGCCGCTGGAAGGCGAAATCTGGGATAGTCTGACAGGCTTCTTGCTGGATACCTCTAAATCCAATGAAGAGGTTCTGGAACGCTGGGATTGGGCTGTCGAGGACGCGCAATAATACCTGAAATCGGGTCGGAGCATGCTGTGTTCCGGCCCACCATGACCTGACGGAGCAGCGGCATGACATCGCGAAAATCCATGTTCTTGTTCACACTGCCCGCTTTGATCGTATTGGGCGTGTTCTTTGTCTATCCGATCCTTCTGACCTTTCAGATGAGTTTTACGGACTTCTCTGGTGTGGGGGAGGCAGAGCCTGTTGGCTTGAAGAACTATGACCGGATCATCAGCCGCAGCCGTTATCCCGATGCCCTTTGGGTCACCGCGAAGTTCACGGTTATTGTCGTGCTTTTCCAGACGCTTGCAGGTTTGTTTTTTGCCGCGCTACTGCATCGGCTGCCCGCGGTTCGCAATTTCGCAAGGGCTGCATTGTTCACCCCCGCGATGATGTCGTTTGTTGTGGTTGGCTATGTCTGGCAGTTCATCTATTCGCCGTTTTCTGGTGGTCTGAACGCGCTTTTGCGCGGAGCGGGCCTGGACTGGTTGGCCAAAGGCTGGCTCGGCGACCCGGACACGGCGCTTTATGCGATTGCGATTGCGCATATCTGGATGTTCACTGGCTACACAACGGCGATTTTCTTGGCTGGATATGCCAATATACCGTCGGATATTGATGAGGCCGGCCGTTTGGACGGCGCCTCGTCTTGGCAGCGTTTCCGCTGGCTAGAGGTGCCGCTTTTGGCGCCATCCTTTACGATCAATATCATGCTCTCGACCATCGGCACGCTGAAAACATTTGAGCTGCCGTTTATTATGACGCGCGGTGGTCCCGATGGGGCAACGCGGACGCTGAGCCTTGAGATCATCGAACAATTGTTTGGCCGCTACAAATTCGGTTTTGCCTCGGCACTGTCGATTGTGATGTTGGTGATTGTGATTGCCGTGGCTGTTTTCCAGAACTGGTATCTCCGCAGACGGGAGGATGTCTGATGCATGTTGCGCAGGTGAGAACCTACATCGCGAATACCTTGGTGGTGGCGCTTGTCATCGTGATGCTGCTGCCGCTGCTTTACATGATCACCATGTCCTTCCGCACCGCGACAGAAATCGCGCAAGCGCCGTTGGCATTGCCCGAAAGCCTCGCATGGGAGAACTATGCGCGTGCCTTTGGGGGCATGAACTATATCCGGGCTGTGATCAATTCGATCGGGATCACCATCTCTGTAACGATCCTGACCGCGCTTTTGGGGTCTATGGCCGCCTTTCCGCTGGCGCGGAACACAAGCCGCTTTGCGCGGGGGATCATTCTGCTGGTCGCCTTGGGTCTGGCGACGCCGAACTTTGTGACCATCACGCCGATCTATGTGATTTTCCGCGACCTTGGGCTGCTTGATAGCTATCTGGGCATCATCCTTGCGTTTACCGCCCTGAACCTGCCGCTTGCGGTGTTTTTCTATGTCGGGTTCATTGGCGCGATCCCCAAAGACCTGATGGAAGCGGCAAAACTGGACAACTGCACCGACTGGCAGATCTTCTGGTATGTTGTGCGCCCACTGCTGGGGCCAGCAACCGCCACGCTTTCGCTGTTTGTCATGCTGATGGTTTGGAACGACTTCACCTATCCGCTGCTGTTGCTGACGGATAAGGACAAGTTTACCGTCACGATTTCTGTTTACCGATTTGTTGGCAACCAAAACATCCAGCCGGACATGCTGTTCCCGGCAGCGGTTCTGGGCTCGCTGCCACTATTGGCACTGTTTGTTGTCTTCCAACGCCGGATTGTATCTGGCGTCACTGCAGGAGCTGTCAAATGACCACTACACTTCAGGGGCGCACGATTATCGTCACCGGCGCGGGGTCGGGCATTGGACTTGGCGTACTTAAGGCTGTGCTGGCCGAAGGGGCCGTGGCAGTGGGAATTGACTACTCCGATAAAGCAGAAGCGACGATCCGCGAGGCGGGCGGGCTGCCGTTCATTACGGATGTGCGGGACGCAGAGGCTTTTGCCGGTGCCATCAAACAGGCACGGGCCGAAACCGGGCGGTTGGATGGCATGGTCAACAACGCGGGCCTGACCCTGACCGCGCCGTTTCTGGACGCCGAGATTGAGATGTGGGATCAGCTATGGTTGACAAATCAGCGCTCGGTTCTGGTTGGATGTCAGACCGCAGCGCGCATTATGGTCGACGACGGACGCCCCGGAAGCCTCGTGAATGTCGCCTCCGTGCATGCAACGGCCTCTGACCTATCATATGAAGGCTACGCAGGCACCAAAGGCGCGATCCGCGCCATGGGAGCCTCTATGGCTTGGAGCCTTGGGCCACACCGCATCCGTGTGAACACGCTGTCGCCCGGACTGACGATGACAGAGCATGTCGCACGTGTGGCCGAAGATCCTGACACCGCCAAACTGTTTCAGTCATGGCACACCGACGGCGCGGTGCCGGAAGTGGCCGAGGTTGCGCAGGCCGCGGTGTTTTTGCTGTCTGATGCCTCTGCCGCACTGACCGGCACCGAAATTGTGGCTGACAAAGGCACCTTGGCCCGCGTCTGCAACGTCGGCGTTTAGCTTCGTGTGCAGGGATTGCACCTGCTGATTCACCATGCCTGCGCCGAGCGGTGCGGGAGGTCTCAAACTGCCAAAACGTCCGAAAAGACGGCCGCCTAAATTTTAGGCATGTTTTCAAAAATTTCAAATTTGCAAGCAGATATTTTTGATCATTTCGTGAATTGAAGCGGGTTACTTGCTTGCACTCCCCGAAAAAAATGCCACGCTTGATCCATGAATACGGAAAAAGCGATGTTTGATGAGATGCTAGCGGCCGCTGATCAGCCCCGCCAGCCCTATGCAGATTATTTCGATTGGTTCAGCCAAGAGGACTTAAAGCTTCTGCGCAAAAAATCCACAGAAGCAGAAAGTTTCTTCAGGCGCATCGGGATCACATTCAATGTCTACGGACAGGCGGAGGCGGACGAACGTTTGATCCCCTTCGACATTGTCCCAAGGATCATTGCGGCCAACGAATGGCGAAAACTTGAGAAAGGCATTGAACAGCGCGTGCGCGCGATCAACGCCTTCCTACATGACATCTATCACCGCCAAGAAATCATCCGCGCCGGTCGGATTCCCAAAGAGATCATCGCCGGCAATGAAGCCTTCCTGCCCGAAATGGTGGGCGTTAACCCTCCGGGCGGGGTTTACACCCACATTGTGGGCACCGATCTGGTGCGGACCGGACCAGATGAATTTTATGTGCTAGAGGACAACGCGCGCACCCCATCCGGTGTCAGCTATATGCTGGAAAACCGCGAGACGATGTTGCAGATGTTCCCAGAACTGTTCACCAAGTTGAACGTGCGTCCGGTCTCGGCCTATCCGACGTTGCTGCACCGCGCGCTGGCGGAAAGTGCACCACAGAATTCACCGAACCCAAAACCCGTTGTGGCGGTGCTGACACCGGGGATTCACAACTCGGCTTACTTTGAACACTCTTTCCTTGCCGATCAGATGGGCGCGGAACTGGTGGAATCTGGTGATCTCTCTGTGGAAGATGGGCGTGTCGTTATGCGCACGACGCAGGGTTTCACGCCAATTGACGTCCTTTATCGCAGGGTCGATGACGCCTTTCTTGATCCGCTGGTTTTCAATCCTGAAAGCATGCTCGGTGTGGCGGGTATTATGGACGTCTACCGCGCGGGCAATATCACCATCGCCAACGCGCCGGGCACCGGGATTGCCGACGATAAGGCGCTCTATTCCTACATGCCCGACATCGTCGAATTCTACACCGGCGAGAAAGCCATCTTAAAGAACGTGCCAACATGGCGTTGTTCCGAAGCGGATAGCCTGAAATACGTGCTGGAACACCTTCCGGAGCTTGTTGTGAAAGAAGTGCATGGGTCAGGCGGTTACGGCATGCTGGTTGGTCCGGCCGCGTCCAAGAAAGAGATCGCGGCCTTCGAGAAGAAACTGCGCGCAAAGCCCAGCAACTACATTGCTCAGCCAACGCTGTCGCTGTCGACCGTGCCGATCCTGACAAAAGCAGGCCTCGCCCCGCGACATGTGGATTTGCGGCCTTTCGTATTGGTCTCGCCTAAGCGGGTCGACATCACGCCGGGCGGCTTGACCCGCGTCGCGCTGAAGAAGGGATCGCTTGTGGTGAACTCATCACAGGGGGGCGGCACGAAAGACACTTGGGTACTGGGGGACTAAGACATGATGCTTGGAAAAACTGCGGGCGGATTGTTCTGGATGTTCCGCTATATCGAACGCGCCGAAAACATCGCCCGTCTTTTGGAGGCCGGGTGGCACATCGCTTTGACACGCGGCAGCGATGGATCGAATGAATGGGAATCCATCCTGACCACGGCTGGTATGAACGTTGCCTACCAGGAAAAGTTTGACGAAGTCACGGCGCAGAACGTCATCAATTTCATGCTGCGGGACAGAGAAAACCCGTCATCGGTGATGTCTGCAATTACAACCGCGCGGAACAATGCGCGGACAGTCCGAACTTCTCTTAGCTCGGAAGTCTGGGAAGCGGTCAACGAGTGTTGGATGGAAATGAAGGACACGCTTGCGCGACCGGTCACTGAGCGGTCGATGCATGACATTCTGACACAAATCCGCTTTCGCACATCTGTCGTGCGCGGCGCGCTGCACGGAACGATGCTGCGCAATGATATTTTTGCCTTCTCCCGCCTTGGCACAATGATCGAGCGTGTGGACAACACGGCGCGGATTCTGGATGTGAAATACTACGTTCTGCTCCCCTCGGCGGCTTACGTTGGGACGTCGATCGACAACACGCAGTGGGAAATCATCCTGCGCAGTGTTTCTGCCGAACGGTCCTACAGTTGGCTGCACGGTGCAGAGACCTCTGCCGCGAGCATTGCGAACTTTGTGCTTTTGGATGCAAGGATGCCGCGATCTTTGGCCTTTGGTACTAAAAGGATCGGAACCTATCTGCGCGACCTGGAAGAGGACTATGGCGTCCGCCATGACTGCCATGCTATGGCAGAGACACTCTGCCGAAAGGTCGAGAAACGGTCGATTGAGTCGGTCTTTGATGAAGGACTGCACGAATTCTTGTCCTCTTTCATCTCAGATACTGCGAAACTCGCCGGACAGATCGAAAAGGACTTCCGATTCTATGGCTAAGACGACCCAGCTGAAAATTCGGCATGTCACCACCTACGACTATGACGTTCCGGTGCATTATGCCTTGCAGCAACTGCGTCTGAAACCGCGGGATGGCAAAGGTCAGGCTGTCAAAGATTGGTCTTTGACGCTGGAAGGGGCGACCGCACAGGTCGCTTTTCTGGACCATTTTCTAAACGCA
Organism: Cognatishimia maritima; assembly: GCF_900129685.1. Taxonomy (GTDB): domain Bacteria; phylum Pseudomonadota; class Alphaproteobacteria; order Rhodobacterales; family Rhodobacteraceae; genus Cognatishimia; species Cognatishimia maritima. The sequence goes on from NZ_FQWM01000003.1 coordinate 144,429, forward strand.
ACAGAGCTGTTCAAGGTCGATCATGGCGCAACCCAGATCAAGATTGTCAGCGAAGGTCTTGTTGAGGTCGAGGACACTGCCGGAGTCGTTGGGCCGCATCGTGGCTATGCGCCGCTTTGGTTGTTTGAGGCGCAAACCGAGAACACAATGCTTGGACCAGAGTTGCGTGACCTCGCCAAGACGATGAAAGAATACCAAAAAGATGTAGATAATATTGCGCTTTTGCATGCGTTGTCGGCTGAAATTCGCAAGCGGGTCGCTTATGTCCTTGGTGTCACGAACACTACGACATCGGCAGAAGATGCCTTGGCGTCGGGGGAAGGGGTCTGTCAGGATCACGCCCATATTATGATTTCGATTGCGCGCGAGCTGGGCTTCCCGGCGCGCTATGTATCGGGCTATTTGCTGATGACGGATCGCATTGAACAAGAGGCCACTCATGCTTGGTGCGAAGTGCATGTCCCCGAATTGGGGTGGGTTGGCTTTGACGTCAGCAATGGGATCTCACCTGACCATCACAATGTGCGCATTGCAACGGGGCGAGATTATCGCGATGCGGCGCCCATTCTGGGCATTCGTCAGGGTGCGGGCGAAGAAAAATTACAGGTGCGCTTGCAAGTTCAGCAATGACTTGATTAATGCGCACAAACGACTTTTGAGGTGCGCATGACATATTGCGTGGGAATGATGCTGAATAAGGGGCTGGTGTTCATGTCGGACACCCGCACCAATGCTGGCGTCGACAATATTTCGACCTTTCGTAAGATGTTCTTTTGGGAGGAACCCGGCGAACGGTCGATCACTTTGATGACCGCAGGCAACCTTGCGACGACGCAAACGGTTGTCAGCCTATTGGAAGAACGCTCCAAATCCGCCTCCGAACGTGATCCCTCGATCCTGCGAGCTGATACCATGTTCCAGGTCGCGCAGCTGATCGGCGATACCCTGCGAGAGGTCATCGCAAACCATGCCAAAGCCGGGCAAGAGGCGGACAGTTCTTTTCACGCGACGATGATTGTGGGCGGACAGATCGGTGATGGAGAGCCACGTCTGTTTCTGATTTACCCAGAAGGCAACTTCATCGAAGCCAGTTACGACACGCCGTTTTTCCAGATTGGCGAAACCAAATACGGGCGCCCGATCCTTGTGCGGCTTTATGAGCCGGACATGAGCTTTGAACAGGCGATCAAACTGCTTTTGGTGTCTTTTGACAGTACGATAAAAGCCAACCTTTCGGTAGACGTTCCGATTGACGTCAAAGTCTATGACAAGGACAGCCTTTCAACAGGACGAACCTTTCGCGTCAACTATGATGACCGCTATTTCCGAGAGATTTCAGAAGGTTGGAGCGATGCCTTGCGTGTAGCCTTCCGCCAACTGCCAGAGTTTGAGTTTCCGCAGAAATAGCCAGAACGGTTTCTATTCCAGATAGAATACATGCTCCATGCTGGCCCACCATTCGTTTTCTGAACGGCTGTCCAGAGGGCGCTGCATGGGACCGCAGACCTTCCACCAGTCCTGCGTTGTCGGGTCCTTGGCGACCTCGGCCATGTCGGCCTCAAAATCTGATCCGGTATATTCCCAATAGCTGAACATCAGGTTTTCCGGCTCACGCAGAAAGATCGAATAGTTCGAAATATTGGACTGCTTCAGTCGTTTCAGGACAGTGGGCCACACGTCTGCATGCAGCCGTTTGTACTCTTGGATGTCGTCGGCGTTGATGCCGATCACCATGCCCATGCGTTGCACCATGAAGTCCTCCGGGAGACTGTGTGTCAGAGTTGATAGAATTGCCGGGCGTTTGAACCCATGATCCGTTGTTGGTCGTCCTCGCTGAAATCTTTGATCAGGCGGCGCACCGTTTCGATCCAGGATTTGTAATCGCTGGCGAGGTTAACCACCGGCCAATCACTGCCAAAAATTGTTTTCCGTGGTCCGAAACTGTCCAGCACGTGTTCCGCAAATGGTGTGATGTCAGCGCGTGTCCAGCCCGGACCAACTTCGGTGACCATGCCTGACAATTTACACCATACGGTGTCGCATTGCGCGAGAGCCGCAAACCCAGCCATCCAATCTGTGTCGGGCACTTGTCCTTTGCCCATTGCCGGTTTGGCCACGTGGTCAATGACGATTTGTAAGTCCGGGTGACGTTCCGCGAGCTGCAAGATCGCGGGCAGGTGGCGGGGCTGAATCAAGGCGTCAAACCGAAGGCCGGTTTCCGCCATATGGGCCAGGGCAGGGGTCAGCGCCGGATCAAGGATCCACTGGGTATCTGCGATGTTCTGCAGCATGGGACGCAGTCCCTTAAGCAAAGGGTTTGCGCGAAGCCGCTCTATTGTTGTCACGGCATCAGGGTCCGCCAGATCGACCCAGCCCACGACGCCAGCAACAAAGGGCGTTTGCTGGGCGAGATTCAGTAGGAATTCGGTCTCTGCCACCGTATCCGTTGCCTGCACCACAACGGTCTGATCTACGCCTGCCTCGGCCAACAGCGGCGCAAGATCACCTGGCCCAAAATCGCGAAAGATTGGGGCGACCGTGTCGTTGGGCCACGGGTAGTCGCCGCGACGGAGTGACCAGAAATGTTGATGAGCGTCGATGATCATGGCTGGGGTTCAATGAAGCCTGCGCTGGCAAGATCTGCCCAAAGGGCCTCGGGGATCGCGCGGTTGAACTGGTCGACATTGCGCAGCCACGAGGCGGCTTTTGACGTGCCAATCAGGGTCGAGGCTACCAGAGGATGGCGGTCTGGATACTGCAGGGCTGCCGCCGCAAGCGGCACATCGTGGCTGTCGCAGATCGCCTTGATCGCGCTTGTCCGCTCTAGGATTTCGGGCGAGGCCGGGGCGTAATTGAAATGCGCCCCATCAACAGGTCCGGTCGCCAGAATGCCGGAATTAAAGACGCCGCCGATCACCAGGCGGATGTCATGGGCAGCAAGCTTGTTAAGCAGCCCCTCCCGTGCAGACCCGTCCAGTAGCGTATAGCGCCCGGCCAAAAGGATCAGGTCGATGTGCATTTGCCCGATCAGATCATTGCAGGTTTCAACGCGATTGACGCCCAGTCCAACGGCAGCAACGGTGCCGTCGGCTTTCAACTGTTCAAGCGCTTTCTGGCCACTGTCCAGCAAAGCCGCACGGTGTTCAGGTGTGTCGGTGCCCGCCGCCGGTTCGCCGATGTCGTGCACATAGAGGATATCAATTCGGTTTAGGCCCAGCCGCTGAAAGCTGTCCTCGACAGAACGCATGATCCCGTCATAGCTGAAGTCAAATTCTTGTTTGAACGGCCAACTGCTGTGAAAGCCGTTGATGACGGCAGGCGGGTTAGGGTCCGGTGTCAGGACGCGCCCCACTTTGGTGGACAGAACCCACCCCTCACGATCCCGCAGGAAATTCCCCAGCAGCCCCTCGGCAGCCCCGTTGCCATAGTGTGGGGCAGTGTCAAAGTAACGGGTGCCGCTGTCCCACGCGGCGGTCAAAACCGCCTCTGCTTCGCCGGGGGCGAGCGGTTTGTAAAGCCCGCCTAAGCCTGATGTGCCAAATGAAAGACGGTGCGCGGCGTTCAGCATCGTTTGGATTCCTTAGACATGGCAGCTTGGTTCCGGCGGCGTTGGGGTTTTGTAGGTTAGAACAAATTCGACATGGCCGAGGTCCTCGGATGCGGTGCGCGCACCGCTGGCGAGACCGATCAGCTTGTCGTGAATTTCGCGACCGACATCTTGGAGCGTTGCGCCCCCTGTCAAAATGCGCCCTGCGTTGACGTCCATATCGTCTGACATGCGGTCATAGGTTTCGGGGTTCGCACAGACTTTCAGAACCGGCGAAATGGCAGAGCCAACAACCGAGCCGCGACCCGTTACAAAGATCACCGCATGCGCGCCGCAGGAAATCAATTCGATGATCTCGGCGTTGTCGTTGATGTTTGGGTAGCCATATTTCGGTGCGCCGTCAGGCACGACATCTAGCAAGTAAAGCCCGCCGGTTTTTGCCCTTTCGGCAGGGCGAAGCAGACCGTTGATCTGGCTTTGCCCGGATTTTGCATAGGCCCCAAGGGATTTCTCTTCGATGGTCGATAGGCCGCCTGTCGCATTGCCATTGGAGAAGGAGCCATAGCCCATGGCCGCGTAATACGTCGCGGCTTTGTCGACGGTGGCGATGATTTGTGGGCGTAAATCGTCTGTCGCCGCGCGGGCTGCCATCACGTGCTCGCAGCCTATCAATTCTCCGGTTTCCTCAAAGATACAGGTCGCGCCCTCGGCGACCAGCATGTCAAAGGCGACACCAGCAGCCGGGTTACCGGTGAGGCCGCTTGTGGCATCCGAGCCGCCGCAGATGGTGCCGATCACCAGTTCTGAGACAGCCATCGGTACTTTCGGTGCGTCGGCGAGTTGGGCTTTTGTTTCAGCAACCCAAGTACGACCTTGATCCACGGCTGCACGGGTGCCGCCGGTGTCTTGGATAGTGGTCACATTGACGGGACGACCTGAGGCGCGAATGGCCAATGCAAGTTGCTGTTTCTTAAAGTTCTCGCACCCCAAAGATACCAGTTGAACGGCCCCCACGTTTGGGTGGGTACACAGTGCCTCCATCATGTCCTGGCCGTAGTCAGATGGGAAACAGCCCGAAAACCCGATCACTTGCACATCGGCCTCATCAAAGGGGCGAGCGATTTGTTTACACACGTGATGCGCGCATTCGACCAGATAGGCGACAAGCACCACGTTTCGAATTCCCTTGCGGCCGTCGTTGCGCGGCCATGCCATCATTTCGGACATTGGTTACTCCATGATCTCGACGGTTGTGTAGCGGCTAGTCAGATTGTGCACGTGGACATGGGTGCCAAGCGGGATATCGGTGCCAGCGAAGCCGATGGGAAAGCTGTACTTCAGGATATCCTCGCCCTTCGCGATATTGCGCAAGGCAAGTTTGTGCCCAAGGCCAAGTGTATCGGGCAGGGTGACGTTTTCGCCCGCGACCTGAATGGTTTCACCTGCTTTTACGGTTGATGTCAGGATGCCGACATTGTCGTTTTCCGACAGCACCAATAGGCGTGGGTCATGTGTCATGCTGTGCTTTCGTCTTCTGTGGCCTCGGCGGCGCTGTCCCATTGAACAGATTGCAGCAAAGTGTCGCGCGCGGCGTTCAAGTGGGCTTGGAAATGTGTGGTGGCTTGATCCGGTTGATTGGCCTTTAGCGCGTGGATCACCGCCAAATGCTGCTTGGCGGCGGCCAGGTTGCGTTCGTGTTCGTCCTGTTTGTTCCAGCGGTAGTGGTAGTGAAAGATCACCGAAACCAGTTCAAAGAAATCCTTGATAAACCGGTTGTTCAGATCGCCGATCAGGATGCTGTGAAAGGCTTCATCCAGCCGCGGGAAATTCAGGTATTCGTCATCAATATGCGCGACGATATTGTCGTGGGCGTCTTCCAGATTGATCAGTTTTTGATAGGCGGGAGCCTCTGGGTCGCCCGCCAGCAGCCTTTGAAAGGCGCGTTGTTCAAACATTTCCCGCACGTCGAACAGTTCGATGGCGAAGTTCTTTGTAAAGCCGCGCAACACCCAATGCCGGTTGGGTTCTTTTTCGATCAGTCCAAAGCGAGAAAACTTGATCAGAAATTCACGCAGGACCGAGGTGCTGGCCCCAAACTCTTTCACGAGGTCACTTTCGTGCAGGATGGTGCCCGGTTTCAAATCGCCGCCGAGGATGTATTCCATGAACTTGGTTTCGACCTGTTCATGCGTCGACAGCGTCTCTTCTTTGGCGAAGTAATCTTTGGAGCGCGGTTTGCGCAGCACTGTTTTGCTGCGGCCTGACCATGCGATGACGCCAATCTCATCCAGATGCGACAGCACGGCGCGCACGGTGGTGCGGCTGATCCCAAGCTGGCGCGTCAATTCGACTTCGGACGGCAGGGCGGCCTCTGTGCCGAGGGTCGCCACATAATCCAAACTGCGGTTCAACGAGTCTTTGTATGTCGAATTGTCGCGTGACATGTGTGGTCCTCAAGCTGCTCCTATTTTTTGAATTTCTTACATAACGCCGAAGGTTGCAAAGGCCTCTTGCGTTGACATCCCGGCTTTGATGGCGCGGGCGACTTCGCTTTCTGTCGAGGCTTTCTCAAGCGCGTCTTGGATGGCTTGCGCTTCGACCTCTTTTGGGATCACCAAGACGCCTTCGTCATCGGCAAAAATCAGATCGCCGGAGTGGATCGTGACGCCGCCGATGGAAATTGGAACTCGGTAGTCCAAAACCTTGCCGCGCACGCCTTGATCCTGCGCATAAGACCCGCGCGAGAAGGTTGCGAAGCCCAGCCGCCGGATTTCATCTGTGTCGCGGATGTAGCCGTCGAGAATGGCCCCTGCCGCCTTCAGGTGCTGCGCACGCGTCGACATCAGCCCGCCCCAAAGCGCATAGGTCAGCGATGCACCGGTTGCGACGTAAATCTCGTTCTCTTTCAAGTCATCCAAAGCCGCGAACATTAAGCCAAAGGGTTGGTCAGAAAGCGGGCCATTGCCGTCGCCTTCTAAGTAATCCGCTTCAAGAACAGTCATTGCGCGCCCGACCAGCTTTATACCGGGCACCAGGGGTTTGATAGGTTGGGGCAGAAACTGATTGCGGTATCCGAGCGCATCCAGAACATCGCCGACAACGGCGGTGAACAGTTGTGTTTTGATCAACTCAAACAGTTCCGCGTCGGTCATGTCGCGCTCCTAAAACCCGGTCGCCCCGCCACCATCCACAAGCAGAACTTGGCCGGTGACGTATTTGGCAGCAGGTGACGCAAGAAAGGCGCAGGCCCAACCGATGTCTTCTGGCGTACCCAGCTTGCCCATTGGTATGCGGCCCATGATCTTGGCTTTGCGTTCTGGGTCGCCTTTCGTCGCGGTGCGGAAGACATCCGTGTCAATCCAACCCGGCGCAACGCCATTCACGCGAATGCCATGTTCTGCAAATTCGGCAGAAAGGGCGCGGATCACGCCATTGATTGCGGTTTTAGAGATTGTGTAGCCCGAAACATTCGGCTGCCCGATGTAGGCTGTCATCGAAGAGATAAACTGCACACTGCCTTGGCGACCTTCGCTCAGCATCCGTGCGACGATGGCGCGGCTGAGTTCCAGTGCGCCCCGTACATGCACGTCAAAAACGCCGTCAAATTCCTGTAACGTTGACTCTACAAAGGGTTTTTTCAGCGTATTTCCGGCATTATTGATCAGGATATCAAACGTGCCGAATTTTTCATGTAGCGCCGACGCCGCGCTTGGGATCGCGGCGATGTCGGTCAGGTCCAGCGCCATAAATTCGGCTCCATGGCCGATCTCGGCACAAGCTGCCTCAAGCACCTCCTGTCGCCGTCCCGCAATCACGACGCGCGCTCCGCTTTGGGCAAGAGCGGTCGCAATCGCCTTACCAAGGCCCGTGCCTCCGCCGGTGACCAAAGCGGTCTTGCCACTTAGTCCGTATTGGTTGTTAAGAACTGTGGGATCAGCCATCTTGGTTTGCCTTCATGTCGATCAATACTTTGAATGTTTCTTGGCGGTTGGCCTGCCAATAGGGGAAGGCTTTGTCTGCCTCTGCCCAAGGGAACACGCGCGAAATCAAGCGGTCCTCTAGGTCTGGATTTGCTTCTAGACAGGTAATCACAGCCTCGAAATCGGAGCGCGTTGCGTTGCGCGACCCGAGGATGTCCAGCTCTTTCAGATTAAACAGAGAGGTGTTGTAGGCAACTTCTGACTTGGCGTAGCCCACGTAAACCACGCGCCCGCCAAAACATGCCAGATCAATAGCACTGCGGAAGGTTTCTGGCATGCCGACCGCCTCAATCACCACGTCACAGCCATGGCCTTCGGTCATTGCGTCAATGACGGCACCAAGGTCTTCCGTATGTGGGTTGATGACGCGTGCGACGCCAAGTGCCTGCAGGGCATCGCGTTTTGTCTCGCTTACCTCTGACACAATGACGGTTGCGCCTTGCGCCAGCGCCCCAAGGATCGCGCCAACGCCGATCATGCCCGCGCCAAGAACAAGCACCGTGTCCTTTTGGGAAACGCGCCCGCGTGCCACGGCGTGAAAGCCGACCGAAAGCGGCTCGACCAGCGCCAGCGCGCGGTCAGACAGGGTATCGTTCAGGATCAGCCGCTCATGTGGAACCGCGATTTGGGCTGACATCCCACCCTCGCGCTGTACGCCCAGCGTTTCGTTGTGGCGGCAGGCGTTTGCGCGGCCAGACCGGCAGGCAGAGCATGTGCCGCACGTGGTGTAGGGGATGACGATGGCCGCGCGCCCATTCTGAAATTCGGGTGGCACGCTGGACCCGGTACCAATAATGCGACCCCCAATTTCATGTCCGGGAATGCGGGGCAGGGTGGTCAGGGGGTTCAACCCATTGAATGTATTCAGATCACTTCCGCAAAGCCCGACGTAGGAAATATCCAACAGAACGTCCTGAGGTCGAACCTCTGGCTCTGCAACCGTCTTGAACGCGGTTTCTCCGACGGATGTGATAACGAGAGCTTGCATGAAATGAATTATTCCGTTTGTGAGTAGATCGGTCGCGAGGCACGCATTGCACGCGCCCCGCGACTTCAGGGAGACTTATTTGAAGTCCGCGACGTTGTCTGATGTGATCAGAATGCCATCAATCGGAGTGAAGGCTGGCACAGACTCGCCTTTGATCAAGCCGACCAGATTGGTCACCGCTTCGGCCCCCATACGGGTGTTGTCCTGCTTGATTGTTGCAGATTGTTCACCTGCTTCGATCGACACAAGGTTGGCCGGGTTGCCGTCAAAACCGACGATCACCAGATCATCCAGCTTGCCGAGTTCGGTCGCAGCAGAGACGGCCGCCAATGCACCCGGGTCCCAAGCAGAGAAAATCGCGGTGATGTCAGAGTTGGACTGCAGGAAGTTCACTGTGGTTTCATAGGCGCAGGCGTCTTGCCAATCACAGATTTGGAAGATCACCTCATGGCCTGCAGCCTCGGCTGCGGTTTTCACACCATCGCGGCGCGCGTTGCCTGTTTGGTGACCGGCCGAGCCACCAAGGATCAGGACGGTACCGCCTTCGATCTGATCCACGATGTAGTCGCCCGCAATGCCAGCCGCCGCAAGGTTGTCAGTCTGTACAAGGCTTGCGACATGTTCGTGATCAATGCCGGTGTCCACAGCAACGACTGGAATGCCCTTGCGTTTGGCATTGTCCAAAGACGCGTCAAAGGCGCGGTTGTCGACAGAGCCAATGATGATGCCATCGACGCCCATATTGATTGCCCGATCCACGGCGTCTTTTTGGGCCGCTGCGTCTGGTGAGGACGCGGTGAGGTCGATCAATTCGATCCCCATTTCGTCTGCCTTGGCGGCGGCCGCTTTGGCAACGCCGATCCAGAATGTGTTGTCCGTCGAATATCCGGTATAGGCGATCCGCAGGTCTTCGGCGAGGGCCGCGCCTGCCATGACAGTGGTGACAGCAAGTGTGGCAACCATGCCTTTTAGATGTTTCAGTTTCATGTTTCTTCCTCCAAGTTGATATATTGTGCCCTTAAAAGTGGGTGGTCTTAGCAGCGGGGTCTCCTCCTCCCCCGCCTCGAGTTGGTGTTCTCGTCAACGGGCCGGGCGCTTCCAGACGTCCCAATAGACTGCGAGAATGATGATGATGCCGATGGCGATGCGCTGCACCGAGGTGCCAACGCCCAGATAGGACAGGCCGACAATGATGGTCTGCATGATCAGCATGCCGATCAACGTTTTGCCGACGCCGCCGCGACCGCCAAACAGGCTGGTGCCACCGATGACGACCGCTGCAATGGCGAAAAGTTCGTAGCTTTGGCCGCGGGCGGGCATGGCGAAATTCAGTTTAGAGACCTCAAGGATCGCCGCGGTGGCCGCCAGCGCGCCGCCGATCATGTAGTAATAGATCCGGCTTTTTCGCACATTGACGCCTGAAAGCCGCGCGACTTCTTCATTGCCCCCAATGGCGTAGGCATGATTGCCCAACTGGGTTTTGGCAAGGAACAGCCCGGTGACAAGCGCCACCGCAAACATGATCCCCATGGGGACCATATAGCCAGAGCCAAGCATCTGAAAACTATCAGGAAAGCGTGACAGATCGCGGCCGCTTGCAAGGATTTCGGCGATGCCTTTATAGGCCGTCAGCCCGCCGAGGGTGACGATAAAGGCGGGGACTTTCGTCAGGACTTGAATGGTCCCATTCAGCGCGCCCATACCTGCGCCGGCCAGAAGGCCGATAACGACAGCGAGCGGTACAGGAAGTTGGTATTCTGCCAACATAATGCCAACCACGACGCCCACCACGGCAAAGATCGACCCGACCGACAGGTCCAGCCCGCCAGAGATCAGCACTACCGTTGTGCCGCAGGCTAATATCGCAAGAATTGAAGCCTGCCCAAAGATCGAAAGAAGTGTGTCCAAGCTGCGGAATGGCTCGGATAGAACAAAGAACACCAAGTAGATCAGTACCAGTGCGGCCAGCACCTGCCAGATTTGCTGGAACTGGTGGCGCAAAACGTCAAAGCCGGAACTTGTTGCAGTTGGCGTAGAGATTTGTGTCGATGAATTATCGCCTGTGTGGGTCATCTTACGCGGCCCTTCCCTCGGTCGCGCCGGTGATCAACCCCACCAGCGTGTCTCCGTCCACATCTTTGACATCGCGCACAGCGGCCAGTCGCCCCAGCCGCAACACCATCACGCGGTCGCAATAGTTCATCACATGCTGCATATTGTGGGTGATCATGATGACCGACAGACCGTGGTCTTTCAGAGAGCGCACAAGGTCCATCGCCATCTTGCTCTCACGCACGCCAAGCGCCGCCGTCGGCTCATCCAAAATCGCAATCCGCTTGCCGAACATGACGGTTTTTGCCAGTGCGACGGCCTGCCTTTGCCCACCGGAAAAGGCCTCTGCCTCGCGATAGATGTCCGCAATACGAATATCGAGCTTCTGAAACAGCGCGCGGATTTCAGAGTCCATCTTGGCAAAATCCAATGCGCCGAACAGGCGGCCGAACACGTCATTTCGGCGAATTTCACGCCCCAGAAACATGTTCTTTGTGATCGACAGCTCGTTGACCAGCGCAAGGTCCTGATAGACCGTTTCGATCCCGGCGCGTTTGGCGTCGCTGGGAGAGTTGATCACGACCTCTTCGCCGTCCATCTCGACCCGGCCCGCGGTTTTGGAAATCGCACCGGTCAGAGCCTTGATCAACGTGGATTTTCCTGCGCCATTGTCGCCGACAACAGCCAAAACTTCACCCTGACGCAATTCCAGATCAACGGCGTCAAGAGCGACAACGCCTCCATAGTGTTTGCTGAGCCCACGCGCACTTAGAATGGTTTGAGTGCCATTCATTCTTATTCTCCCCCAGTGATTGCGCCGACTCATGGCCTGGCCGCAAACGGTATATATTGTATAAAAAACATTTTCGGGCGAAGTCAAATGTTTTTTATGGAATAAGTACACAAGATCTTTGCCAAGTTCGTGGGGCATTGGCGGTTCCGCATTCAGGGTATCTGACCCAGGTGCGGGCTGTTGCTGACCCTTCGTTGTTGACCACGTGGCGACACCTTCGCAGCGCAAACTATAGCGGAAAATCATACCTACTTCTGACCAGCATCTGAGTTTCAGAGGCGGTCGAAGGGGGCAATCAAAGTGTGGCGCACTTGGCATACCCTCAAGCTTTGTGGCATTTGGCCGCTTGAGTTGCAAAGCGGTTTATGCAAAAAATTGCGACAGGTGAATTTTCAGGGAGCCAGACGATCTTGAAGCGAGTCAATCAGGCCGAAGTCGCGCGGGTTTCTGGCGTTTCTATATCAACGGTGTCACGTGTTCTTTCGCAAGCACCGGGCATTTCGGACCCAGTTCGCAATAAGGTTTTGTCGGCCGCGCGGGATCTTGGCTATGTATTTCGCCGAGGCACAGATCCTCTGGAAGCAAAGATTGATCGCGCTGTTTTATTTGTTGGGCAGGCACAAGCGGTGACCGACGTAAGCGCGGTTTACAGTCAAGTCATAGATGGCATTCGTTTTGCGGCCGAGGCTTCGGGGCTTTCTGTTCAATTTGCGCTGCTGGAAGGGGGCGGTCGACTGCCAAAGACGGCGCTACGCGAACGCACAGGGCTGCTTTTTCTAGGGATTGATCCCCCGCATGAAATCCTAAGCGACCTAAGGCAGCGCGAAATTCCGGTTGTTCTTGTGAATGGTCTCGATGCTGACCTCATTGCCGACTCCGTTTCGCCGGCAAACTACTTCGGCGGGCGCCTTGCGGCCAAGCATTTGCTCGAAATGGGGCACACGGATCTGACGATTTTGCAGAACACCGGTCGTTGGACGCTGAGGCGACGCATCGAGGGTTTTCTTTCGGGGATCAAAGAGTTTGCTGGCGAAAAAGACGTGACCCTTCGCGAGTTCCATATTGACAGCCTTAGTGGGCAAGCCGTTTTTGAGGCCGAAGAAATGTGGCTTCCAAAGGGACGCTGTCCTTCGACGGCAGTGTTTTGCGGCAATGATCTGGTTGCTGTGGCCGCGATTCAGGCGCTTACAAGCCACGGCATTCGTGTGCCGGAAGATGTTTCCGTTTTGGGGTACGACGATTTGCCCGTTGCGCAGATGTCCGAGCCTGGCCTGACCACCATCCGTGTTGATTGGACTGCAATCGGTAAAGAAGCGATCCGACTGGTGCTTGCGCGCAGCAGTGCAAATGATGCACCAGTTGCGCAGGTTCAAATCGGCGGTCACCTCGTGAGACGCCAGAGCGTGGCGATGCCATCCCGTTAAGGCCAAAACTTCTCTGTCATTTCAAATAAATCTTCAGGTCGTCAAAGACCCTTTGTGGCAGAGGCTTTCAGCAAATCGCGCGAATTTTCTGTGTGATGGAAACGCATGTCTTGGTGGGAAGTTACGAAAAACTATATGCAAAAAATTGCACAATATGTGAAATATCTAAAATATTTGCATAGAATGAAAAACAATGCATACTGCATCCGTGGCGCGATTCTTGGCGCAAAAGGAAGCAGGCAAGATGTTAAAAACTCTCGTTCAGGTAAATAGTTCAGTTTTTGGTGTCCATTTTCCTGGCAATTCCTTTGCAAATTTACAGAAATCCGCAAATCTTTTGCATGCCGCGCCGGTATCAACGCTGACCGATCCAGTATGTGCTTCGGTACTATCGGAAGTAGAAGTTCTCGTGACGGGCTGGGGGTCTGAAAGGCTTACCGATGAGTTGCTTTCGCAGATGCCTAAGCTACGGCTAGTGGCGCATCTTGCCGGTACGGTTAAGAACCTGTTGACCCAAGAGCAAATGGCGCGGGGATTTGTTGTCACGCAAGCTGCGGAAGCGAACGCGCTACCTGTTGCTGAATTCACCCTTGGTGCGATCCTCTGGCATAATAAGTCCGTTCTCACATGGGAAAAACTCTATCGTGAGAAGCGCAGTGCAATGTCCGTTCGGCGCGAGGCGCTTTATGCGGGTGTTGGCAACCGTGACAAGGTTGTTGGTGTCATCGGCGCGTCACGCGTTGGCCGCCAGGTATTGCGGTTGCTTCGACAGCACCGTTTGACCGTGTTGTTGCAAGATCCGTTCCTGACGACGGCCGAGGCGAAGGCGCTCGGCGCTGATCTTGTGTCACAGGATGAGTTGCTATCGCGCAGCGATGTTGTGTCGCTCCATCAACCCCTACTGGCAACGACTCGAAAGTCTTTCTCCGAAGCGCAGTTCGCCCAAATGCGAGAAGGGGCGCTTCTGATAAACACGGCCAGAGGCGCAATTATCGACCATGATGCGTTCTTGCCTCATCTTCAGTCTGGCCGCCTCAACGCCATTCTCGACGTGACCGACCCAGAGCCGCTTCCGGACGAGTCTCCTTATTGGGATTTGCCAAATGTGATGCTCACACCACATATCGCTGGGTCATTAGGGCATGAAGTTCTTGATATGACCGAAATGGTGCTGGAGGAGATCGCACGCTTTTCTCGCGGAGAGCAACTAAGGTATGCCATTTCGCCGGATGAGTGGGATCGGGTGGCATGATCGCAGAGGCCCCCATACCTGGACTATGCTCGGTGACCTTTCGGAACCAGAGCGCTGAAGCCATTTTGGACATTGCGGCTGGAAATGGAGTCAAAGCAATCGAGTGGGGTGCCGATGTGCACCTCCCGCCCGGGGCTTTGGGGCGTGCGCAAGAGATTTCAGACCGATCCGCGCAACTTGGAATTCAGGAACGCTCATATGGTAGTTACTTCCGTGCAGGCGTGTCAGACGCAGAGGCAGAGATTGCGCCCCTAATCGAAACCGCTGCGGCGCTTGGTGCATCCCATCTACGGGTTTGGGCAGGTGATACGTCTGGCGCGACCGCCAGTGACAAACTTTGGGGTGATGCTGCACGAGATCTCATCGCGGTTGCGGATGCTGCCGCAGGTCACGGAATTGCTGTCAGCGTCGAATATCACCGTGGCACGCTGACTGAAACCGCTTCTGACACCATCAAGCTTTTGACGATGGCGGATCATTCAAACCTTTATTCACTTTGGCAGCCGGTTCCGGACCGTGCACCGGCCGACTGGTTGACCGAGCTCTCGCTTTTGGAGCCATGGCTTAGCCATTTGCATGTTTTTCATTGGCAACCCGATACGCCGCGCGACCAACGGCGGCCATTGCGCGAAGGCGAGGCCGATTGGCAAACGCTGTTCGCGCATTGGGAGCAATCCCCGCGTTGGGACGGTGCCAAAATCGCATTTCTAGAGTTTGTCGCAGATGACAGGGAGGAGAACTTTGTCGACGACATGAAGGTGCTGAACAGCCTGTGTTCGGCGCGAACTTAAGAGGACTGAAAACTGGGTAATCACCCCAAACCAACCAGGGAGGTTAAGATGAGACTAATTGAACGAGGCATGCTAACCGGCATGCTTGGGATATTGGCGAGTTCTGTATGGGCCGCTGACTATTCTGAAGCCCCAGAACTTGCAGAACAGGTGGCGGCAGGAACGCTTCCACCCGTCGAAGAACGCCTACCGGAGAACCCGCTTGTATTAGAACCCATCGAAGGTATCGGTGAGTATGGTGGCGTTTGGCGCTCGGCCCTTAAGGGAACTTTTGACAACGGCTGGATTCGTAGGACAGTCGCATACCAACCGCTTGTCGCTTTCGATCTGAAGTGGCAGAAAGTCATTCCAAACATCGCAGAGAGCTTTGAAGCCAATGCGGATGCAACAGAATTCACGTTTAAGACTCGCAAAGGGCATAAGTGGTCCGACGGTGCGCCTTTCACGTCCGCGGACCTGGTTTTTGCGATCGAGACTCTTAGCCACGAGGACTATGCAGCGCACCGTCCGGGGTTCATCGATTGGGGGACAATCAAGGCTGAAGCGATTGATGACGTGACAGTGAAAATCACGCTGGCTGAGCCAAACGGTACGCTCATGCAAAGACTGGCCGCTGTGGACGGACCGTTCATTGTGAATGCACCGAAACACTTCTGCTCGCAGTTTGTGCCAGATCACAACGAGAACGCCGCTGAAGTCGCAAAAGAACGCGGTTATGATAGCTGGTCTCAGGCCTTTGAGCAGATCTGCTACTTCAACTTCACCACAGCAGAGCGTCCAACGCTGAATGCTTGGCGCCAGGTGACGAACTATGACGGGATCAATCAAGTTATTGATTTTGAAAGAAACCCGTATTTCTTCAAAGTTGACCCTGCAGGCAATCAGCTGCCCTACATCGACGACATTCAGTATGTGCAGACGGAAAACACCGAAGATATCCTGTTGAAAGTTATCAACGGTGAGATCGACTTCTCCAACCGCCACTTTGCAACTGTGACAAACAAACCAGTTGTATTTGACGGCCAGGAAAAGGGTGGGTACCGCCTCACAAAAACAATCGATGCGCGGATGAACTCTGCTGTCATCCAGCTTAACCTGAACCACGAAGATCCAGCAAAGCGGGAACTTTATCAGAACAAAGATTTCCGCGTCGCGCTAAGCCACGCTATCGACCGGCAAGAGATCATCGAAGTAATGTTTGCGGGCCAAGGTACACCGCATCAGGCCGCGCCGCGTCCTGAGTCGGCCTTCTACAACGAAGAGTTGGCAACGCAATACACGGAGTTTGATCCCGATCTCGCGAACGAGCTTTTGGACGGTTTGGGCCTGACAGAGCGCAACGATGAGGGTATTCGTCTTGATAGCCAGGGCAATCCGATCACCATCTCATTGTTGACGGCTTCCGATTTCATCGAGTTCAACGATATTTCACAGCTTTTGGTGGAATACTGGGCCGATATCGGGATTGCGCTTGATCAGCGAAATGTGGAACGCAGCTTTGCCTATGAGCACTTCCGCTCTAACCAGCATGACATGCACATGTGGTGGGGTGATGGCGGTCTTGGCGATGCGATCCTTGATCCGCGCTACTACCTGCCGTTCAACGGAGAATCTGCTTTTGCCTATAAATGGGCTCAGTGGTTCATGAATCCAGACGGCGCTGGCGCAGAAATGCCAAGCGAAGCCGCGAAAGCGCAAATGGACCTTTACAGGCAGCTTGAAACAAGCGGTTCTAGCGAAGAGCAGGCCCGGCTGTTTGGAGAAATCCTTGATATCGCGCAGGATGAATTCTGGGCAATCGGAATTTCTCTGCCGCCAGAAGGTTATGTCGTCGCCAATAAACGGCTTGGGAATGTTCCTGAAGTGCAACCGTTTGCCTGGCAATATCCACAGCCCGGTCCAATGGGTACGTCGCAACTCTATTATAAGAACTAAAGCGACGGATATTGACATCTCACCCGCGCGTGCCTCCTGCGCGCGGGTGAAACTACTAGAAAGGAACACCACGTGATCGCATATTTGGCCCGAAGGCTGATTGCCATGATCCTGACGCTGCTGATCTTGTCGATGGTTGTGTTCGTTGTCATTCAACTCCCGCCCGGAGATTTTGTGACATCCTATATCGCACGCCTTTCCAGTATGGGTGAGGTGCCAGATGAAAACGTTGTCGAGGCCATTCGTGCGCAATACAAACTCGATGACCCCTTATTTGTTCAGTACTGGGCATGGCTGGAAGGTATGTTTACCGGCAATTTCGGATTTTCGTTCGAAATGAAGCGCCCAGTCGCAGAGATATTTTCACAGCGGATTGGCATTTCGCTGACCGTCGAAATTCTTGCGATTGTCGTGATGTGGGGCATTGCGATCCCGATTGGCATCTACTCTGCGGTCTATCAATATTCGGTTGGTGACTACGTGGCGACAATCGTCGGATTTCTCGGAATTGCTGTGCCGAATTTTCTATTTGCTCTTATCCTCATGTATGTCTGCTATGTCTGGTTTGGCGTCACGATAACGGGTCTGAATTCGCCTGATTTTGCCAACGAACGTTGGAGCCTCGCTAAACTTCTAGACTTTGCCTCTCATGTTTGGGCGCCGGTGCTTGTCATCGCAACGGGTGGGGCGGCGACCCTGATCCGGGTGCTGCGCGCCAATCTTCTTGATGAACTCAAGAAACCCTATGTGCTAACCGCCCGCGCCAAAGGCCTAAAGCGACACAAGGTTATCATGCGCTATCCGGTTCGGGTCGCGATGAATCCGCTGATCTCGGTTGTGGGGTGGGTATTGCCGACGGTGATCTCGTCCAGCTTTGTTACGGCCATTGTGCTTAACATGCCGACGCTTTCACCAATTCTACTACGAGCCCTGCTTAGCCAGGATATGTATTTGGCCGGTGCGCTAATCCTTTTCATGGGCTTCTTGACGATGATTGGAACACTTCTTTCCGACATCCTACTCGCTTGGATCGATCCGCGGATCCGGATGGGCATGATTGGTGCAAGGTGAGGGACACTATGACTATGACAACCGAAAACCTTAGCGCAGCTGAAGCTGATAAAGACATCGTGGCGACAACCGAGGACGCGCAGCTTGATGCGGTGAAACCCGGATTGCAATACGGTGGTACAGAGAGCCAGTGGCAGCTTATCCGCGCACGGTTTCGTCGTCATCGGTTGGCGCGCGTTTCGCTGTGGATCATGGCCGTTTTTGCCATCGTCGCCATCTTTGCTGAATTCCTCGCTCCGAAGGATCCGCACGACGTTCAGGCGCGCTACACTTATGCCCCGCCTCAAGCGCTTCATTTCATTGATCGCGACGCGGATGGCTGGCGGATCAAGCCCTATGTATATGATTACAAAGTAGAAGTCGAAGCAGAGTCCCTGCGACGCGTATTCCGTATCGACGAAACCAAAAAAATATATGTGCGCTTCTTTGCGGAGGGGTTTGAATACAAACTCTTTGGTCTCATCCCTATGAATCGCCATCTGATCGGCCCTGAGAAAAAGCGAAAACCCCTGTTCCTGATCGGCTCTGATCGGCTGGGACGCGATATGTTAAGCCGCCTAATCTATGGCACGCGGATATCGCTTTCAGTGGGGCTTATCGGTGTTTCCATGTCACTGTTTCTGGGGGTCTTGATCGGCGGTCTGGCAGGTTTTTACGGCGGACTTTTTGACGCCGCGACACAAAGGGTGATCGAGTTTTTGCGGTCCCTTCCAACGATCCCACTTTGGATGGGGCTTTCAGCGGCGATGCCCAGAGATTGGTCGCCTCTCCAGATATATTTTGCGATCACCCTTATCCTTTCGCTTTTAGGCTGGACCGAACTAGCCAGGGTGGTCCGAGGCAGGTTCCTGGCCCTGAAAAGCGAGGATTACGTCTCTGCGGCGCTTTACGATGGAGCAAGCCACGTGCGTGTGGTCCTCCGCCATATGGTGCCCGCATTTACCAGTCACATCATCACCGCCGCAAGCCTGGCAATTCCGGGCATGATTTTGGCCGAAACCGCGCTGTCGTTTCTCGGTCTCGGGTTGCAAGCGCCGGTTATTTCTTGGGGCGTGTTGCTGCAAGAGGCCCAGAACATTCGTGTCTTGGCGACAGCACCTTGGCTGCTTGCGCCTGGGCTGGCAATCATCGTCGCAGTGCTTGCGATGAACTTTATCGGAGACGGTCTGCGCGACGCTGCCGATCCCTATACACATTGAGGGCACCATGACCCAACCAAACGATGACGTCATCTTGCGCGTCGACCGGCTCAACGTCGATTTTACCTTTGGCAAGATGAACCTAAAAGCAGCGCGCGATGTCAGCTTTGACTTGCGTCTTGGGAGAACCACTTGCCTTGTCGGGGAAAGTGGTTCCGGCAAATCGGTGACCGCGCGTGCAATCATGAACATCGTCGAACCAGCGGTCATTTCCAGTGGCGCCGTCACGTTATTTGATCTGAAGGAAGGGGAGGTGCTTGAACTCGCCAGCCTTGATCCCGACGGTGCCGAAATCAGAGCAGTACGTGGTGCGCGTATCGCAATGATTTTTCAGGAGCCGATGTCGTCCCTCTCGCCGGTTCACACGATTGGGGCACAGATCATCGAAGCCATTATGCTGCATCAGGATGTGGACAAACACGAGGCACGCAAACGCGCGATTGAGGCGCTTCGCGACGTTCATATTCATGATCCGGAGAGGGCGGTGGATCGCTATCCGTTTGAATATTCCGGCGGCATGCGCCAGCGGGCCATGATCGCCATGGCGCTGGCATGCGAACCGGATGTTTTGATCGCCGACGAACCAACAACCGCATTAGATGTCACGACTCAGGCTGGCATATTGAAGCTTATCCGTGAACTGCAGGTCAGCCATGGTATGGCGGTGATGTTCATTACCCATGACATGGGCGTCGTTGCAGAGATCGCAGATGATGTTGTTGTGATGCTTCGCGGCGACGTTGTTGAACATGGCGCGGTTGAGCAGATTTTCCACGAACCCAAACATTCCTACTCACGGGCCCTGATCGGAGCGTCGCTTGGGCTTAATAATGCAGAGGCTCGGCCCGCCCCTCCGACCGAGGGAACCCCGCTGATCTCGGCGCGTGATCTAAGTTTGTTTTTCCCCGGTCAGCGCAAGTTGTTGGGAAAACCAGATCCGGGTGTTCAAACCCTCAAAGATGTCTCGTTCGATCTGTGGCCCGGAGAAATACTTGGTGTTGTCGGAGAAAGTGGATCAGGCAAGACAACGCTGGGCCGGGTGCTCATGGGAAAATACCAACCCGAAGCCGGGGAGGCGCTCTATCGAACTGGTTCCGGCGATGTGCGAGATCTGGCTGACAGGAACAGCTTCAGAGACAAGCAGGTCTACCGTGAAATCAGAATGATTTTCCAAGACCCATATTCTTCGCTCAATCCGCGCATGACGGTTGAACAGATCATTGCCGAGCCTCTGTGGGTAAACAACATCGCAAAAGGGGCGGCGATGCGAGACCGGGTCGCTGAATTGCTCGAGATTGTCGGCCTCAGCCCCGCTATGATGGAACGGTATCCACATGCGTTTTCAGGTGGCCAGCGCCAAAGGATTGGCATCGCTCGGGCGATTGCGCTTGAACCGCGGATCATTATTGCTGACGAGGCAACCTCGGCCCTTGATGGTTCGATCCGCGCGCAGGTTCTCGATCTTCTGCTGAAGTTGCGTGATGAACTGGGCATGGCGATCCTTTTCATTGCCCACGACATCGGCGTTGTGCGGTACTTCTGTGACCGGGTCGTGGTCATGCATAAGGGGCAGATCGTCGAGACCGGCACTGCGCACCAAATCTGCGATGCCCCGCGTGAAGACTATACAAAGGCGTTGCTTTCTGCAGTGCCAAGCCCCGATCCACGCAACCGCAAGATCATGCCTCCCCTTTCCGTCGCTGAATAGCGTTTTCCAATTAAGAGCATCCCAATGACCGAAACACAGTTTCAATTTAACCCGATGTATGGAAACCCGTTTGCCACGCGGGCGGATGCGGTTGACGCCCTCGTCGCCCTAAGCAAGCCGTTGATGGGACAGTTTTCTAACAGCCGTGGTCGCCTGCGTCTGGGATCTGCAGGCGCACATTTTCCTGAGGAAGCCGCTGACCTTGAAGGGTTGTCGCGCCCGTTATGGGGGTTTGCGCCACTGATGGCCGGAGGCGGGACTTTCGAAGGGATCGAGCTGTTCGTCGAGGGGCTAATCAACGGCACCGATCCATCGCATGGTGACTATTGGGGCCCGCCGCAAGATTTTGACCAAAAAATCGTGGAAAGTGCAGCCATCGGATATGCCTTGGCACTTGCGCCCAATGTATTCTGGGACCCGCTCACAAAGGCGCAGCAAGACAATCTGTCAAATTGGTTGGTCACTTCTCTGACGTGCATTCCTGCGCCCAACAACTGGCACTTCTTTCACGTTTTGGTTTCGCTTGGACTTGATCGCGTGGGCGTGCCCTATGACCGCTCAAGTGTCGAAGATGACCTCGACTTTCTCGAAACATGTGAGATGGAGAAGGGGTGGTACCGTGATGGTCACCAACCCCGAGCAGAGCATTATATCCCCTTTGCCATGCACTTTTATGGCCTCATTCATGCGGCTCTGAGCAAAGACCATGGGCTCGGTGATGAAGCGCGCGCCGAACGATTCCGGCAACGCGCGCGGGTTTTTGTCCCCCAAATCCGACACTGGTACGACAGCAATGGCGCGGGTCTGGCCTATGGACGGTCACTGACCTACCGTTTTGCCCAAGCAGGTATTTGGGGTGCCTTGGCTCTGGCAGATGTTGAGGCGCTGCCTTGGGGTGAACTTCGCGGATATTGGGCGCGGAATATGCGTTATTGGGCAAAGTTGCCCATCGCAGATCGCGACGGCGTTCTGCCAGTCGGCTATGGGTACCCAAACCTTTTGATGAGTGAGAGCTACAATTCTCCCGGCTCACCCTACTGGGCGTTTAAGGCTTTCGCGCCTTTGGCGCTTGGCGAAGATCACCCATTCTGGAGCGAAGGCGAAGCCCCGTATGTCGCGCCCAGCGAGGGCGTAACCTGTCTTGATCAACCCGGTATGATTCACTGGGAGGAACCCGGAAATGCCGTGTTGCTGACCGGAGGACAAGAGGCCTTTGCGATGCGTCAAGGTCCCGAAAAGTATAACAAATTCGCCTATTCGACGCGCTATGGATTTTCGGTCGAAAGCGACCCACGCTGCTTTGCTTCGGGCGTATTTGACAATATGATCGCCTTCTCGGAGGACGGCGCGCATTACCACGTGCGGCGCAATGAAAAGATGGCGAGGATCGGGGCGGACCGCCTGTATTCCGCTTGGTCGCCCATGCCGGGCGTGGACGTGGAAAGTTGGGTTGTTGCAAGGCCACCTTGGCACATCCGCATCCATCGCATTACCACCAATCGAACCGTGATGAGCCGTGAGGGCGGCTTTGCCGTGGAACGCGAAGGATGGCTTCCGCTTTCCGCCGAACCTGCCGTTGCACATCGGACTGAACCCGACAAACCCAAAGAACTGCAATATCGCTTTGCGCGCGTGACGACCAAGACCGACAGATCAGAGATCATCGACCTTGATCTGCCTTGGGTCGAGGCTGGTGTCAAACGATGGGGGCGTGTTCACCATGCTGATCCAAACACCAATGTCATCTATCCCCGCAGTTGGGCCCCTCAGTTGACGGCCGACCTGTCTCCAGGGGAGCATTGGCATGCCGCTGCAATCTATGCCGGGATGGGTGCAGATCGTGATCCCGGCCCACCGCCGTCGCTGCCGAGTTATGAAGAACTCATGCAAGACCGTGAAAATCTACGGGTGATCCCGGTTTGGGATGTAAAATGAGATCGCTGTCTCCTTATGACGCCTCTCCTTGGAGGTTCAGTCATGAGGCCAGCGATGAGGAGCGCGCCGAACAGAACGCATTTCGACGCATATTGCTGGACACTGGCCGCTTTTCCTTTGGCAAGGGGGGCTTCGTGTCACCCAACGCCTATTGGACTGCAAAGTCGGGCACGTTTGGCGACGACTGTATCGTTGCCGCCGGCGTGCGGATTGATGGCGCGTTAGTCGCCGGGGCGCGTTGTTCGTTTAACCTCCATGTCAGCGTCGTAGGCACTGTGCGCATGGGCGATGATGTTCGCATCGCGGCGGGTGCCGGGCTATGGGGGTTCGACCACATCCACGATGACCCAGACCAACCGATTTCATCCCAAGGCGTTGTCAGCAAAGGCATCATGATCGGGAGCGATGTTTGGATTGGTGCAAATGCGACGATTACCGATGGTGTACATATCGGTAACCATGTGATCGTCGCAGCGGGCGCTGTGGTCACTTCGGACGTCCCCGATTACGCCCTTGTCGGTGGCAATCCGGCCCGGATTATCCGAGACCGCCGGACCAAGCCTGCAAAGAAAGCATCAGATGCATTGCAAGACAGTCTTCTCCGCCTTTCCGATCTGGCAGCGTCGGACTGGACAACGATCCTTGCCCGTCACCGCAGCGATGCGCGCGCTGGTTATGTCTACAGCGATCCGCGCAACGATGCCGTCAACCCGATCCGGCCAGATTGTGATGCGGTACAGATTGCCGCGATGTTTGACGCGCAAGCAGACGGACAATTGCGATCTGAGTGGATCGAACATTTCGCAAGCCGCCAAGACGCGGCAACGGGGCTTTTTTCAATTGAGCCAGGAGCTAAGATTTCCAATCTTAACACCCTGACGCCCGATGGTGTGCACGGCTACGACATACTGTGCGTGACTTATGCGCTGGAATGCCTTGGATCAAAACCGCGTCACAGAGTGGTCTGGGCAGATCAGATCATGTTGGAAATCGAGGCACATCTGGCGGCACTTCCATGGGAGGACCGTGGCTGGAAGTGCGGGGGGATTGTTGATGCCATTGGGACGGCGGCTTATGTCAACAACCGCTATTTCGGTGGCCAACCGCATTTGTCGCGCCTGTTTGGTTGGCTTGCGCTCGCTTGCAGGGCGCAAACGGGCCTGTGGTCGCCCGAAACCGATAGCGATATGCTTCAGGCCGTCAATGGCTTTTATCGTCTGACCCGAGGAACCTACGCGCAGTTCGCCCAGCCATTGCCCTATTCAGAGGCTGTTATTGATGCAGTCCTCGCTTATGCTAGAAAACGCCGGTACTTTTCAGGGGCAGATCGTACTGCATGCAACGTTCTTGATATCGTGCATCCCTTGATGCTGGCGGCAAGGCAAACAGACCACCGCGCCGATGATATCACCAGCTGTATCGCGCAAAGCTTGATCGGAATTGAACGCGCTTGGCAGCGCGAGCGTGGATTTGCGTTTTCACCGACAGAGTCGCCAAGCCTTCAGGGGACAGAAATGTGGCTTTCAATCGCAGCACTGGCTGGCACGCATATCGGATGTGCCGATGCCTTGTCGTTTAAGCTTTGTGGAATACATCGTTGGGATGTGCATTGAGAGTGACCATTGGTGTCACCTAAGATACTGTGAACGTTCTATAAATACGTGCTTCTACGATTGCGATTTTGCGCGTATTCGAAAGCTGAGAGTGGCGAAGACTCTGAGTTAGGGCGCCGTACTGCCAATGCCACTTTTAGAATGAAGTTGACAAAAAGACATCTAACTCCTTAATTACCTACTAGTCAGTAATAAGGGAGGTTGGCTATGATAAGGGATATTTTGCGCGCATCTGTGGTGTTGGGGCTTTCCGCTTCGGCCCTAATGGCAGATGGCTGGAAACCGGATCGACCGATTAACATCATTGTGCCTTGGTCAGCAGGGGGATCGACAGATCAGGTCACACGAGTGGTTGCACCGATCCTTGCCGAAGAACTGGGCGTTTCTGTTGTTGTGGTGAACCAACCCGGAGCATCTGGGTCGCTGGGGACCAAATCAGCGCTGGACGCTCCGCGTGACGGTTACACCTGGACGGCGAATGCAATCGCAAATAACGCGACCTATGCTGTCACTGGGATGCTCGAAAACACCTCGATTGACGACTATGAGGTCTACCTTCATGTCGCGAACGTTCCTCTGGTAAGCGTCAACCCAGGATCGGGCTACGATGACTTTGGTGCATTGCTGGAAGCCATGCGTGGTCAAGACGTCACGGTCGGAACGGCGGGTGTGAACTCCTCAGGTGGAATGGCTCTCGCAGCGATTCAAGAAGCTGCTGGCGGAGAGTTTGGCGCTCGGATGGTAAGCTATGACGGCGGAAATCCTGCGGTGATTGCGGCGGTATCGGGCGAAGTCGTGGCAACGACCCAGCTCGCCGTAGAGCAGACAGAGATGGCAAAGGCAGGCAATTTGCGTCCATTGGCCGTGTTGTCAGACACCAATCTTGTCGTCGAAGGTTTGGACCCGGTGCCACCAATCACCAACTGGCTGCCTAATATGGAAATCGCGCCAGATTACTTCGGTGTCTTTATTCCAAAGGGTGCTCCGGAAGAGGTCTATCAGACTGTTAACGAGATTTGGGAGCGTCGGATAATGACGTCGCCTGAATTGCAAGAATATGCATCAAGCCGAGGCGCGGTTTTTGCGCCAAGCTATGGCGAGGAAGCGATCAAGCGAGCGATGCCTGTCGTTATTGCAGAAGCCTGCGCACGAGTGCATCGGGGCGAGGCTGTCCTTGATCCGTCTGAAATCGGCATTTCCTGCGAGTAACAGCAAACCTTTTTTACACCGTGCGTCTATAATGGCCGCACGGTGTTCTTGTATCTAAGAGAGCGGTACGAATGTTAAACATGAAGACGGCTGATCTGGTGTTCGGGCTGATACTTGTCATGCTCGGCTGTGCCTTGACTTGGGGCGGTTTCACAATGGATCGGCTTGAAGTTCGACGCATCCATCCTGCCAGCATTCCGGGTCTTGTACCGATGGGCTTGGGACTACTGATTGCCCTGAGCGGGGTGCTTTTGGTTGCAACAAACATGAAGGTTCGGGCATCCGAGATCATAAGTGTGCAGAAGCCCGGCCTTCTTTTTCAGATGCTCGTTATCTGTCTATTTTATGCGCTTGTGATGTTGGGGCGAATTCCCTTTTTCTGGGCGACGTCCATTTTTATCGCGATCGCGACATTTCGTTTGGGGTCCGATGCGGCGGAAACTGAGACCAGCAGGGGCCCCCTAATGATCAAAGCGGTGCTCTTTGGATTGGTCATGTCGGCTGCAATATCAGCTCTCTTTAGATATGCTTTCTTGGTGCGTCTGCCATGACAAGCACCTTTGATTACCTCTCTGTCGCCCTCTTTGAATTGACCCAGCCAATGATGTTGTTCCACGTCGTTTGGGCGACGGTTCTGGGTATTTTTGTCGGTAGCCTACCGGGTTTGACAGCAACGATGGGCGTCGCCTTGCTGACGACATTGACCTACGGGCTAGAGCGCGATGCAGCCATATTGGTGCTGATCTGCATGTACGTCGGCGCAATCTACGGCGGATCACGCAGTGCGATTTTGCTAAACATTCCGGGCACACCTGCAAGCGCTGCGACCTCGCTAGATGGATATCCACTGGCTATGGCGGGCAAAGCGAAACAAGCGATGACTTTGGCGACCCTTGGATCGGCGCTCGGGACGATTGTGGGCATCGTTTTGTTGGTGCTGATCGCTCCGCCGCTCGCTGCGTTTGCTTTGAAATTCGGTGCTCAGGAATTCTTTTGGCTTGCTGTGTTTGGCATCATTATCTCAGGCCAGCTCACATCCAACGGCAATGCGCTCAAGGGGCACATCGCGGGGTTTCTTGGCCTTGCAGTTGCGATGATTGGTTCGGAAGGCATTCACGCGCATGTTCGTTTCGATTTTGGGTTCCAGCCTCTCTCGGGTGGGATTGGGTTGATACCTGCCATGGTTGGTGTGTTCGGGTTTGCTGAGGTGCTGACAACGATAGCGTCTCGTGCAGGCGTCATTACGGAAACGACCGAGAAGGCGCGCAAAGGCCCCTCGAACGTTTTTAAGCTGTTATCCTACCGCTATACAATTTTCCGATCCGGAGTGATCGGGACCGTTGTTGGGATTTTGCCCGGTGTGGGTGAAGATATCGGTGCTTGGGCGTCCTACGCAGCGGCACGGGCGCGCAGCAAAGAGCGCGAATTGTTTGGCAAGGGTTCAGAAGAAGGCTTGATCGCTGCTGAAACCGGTAATAGCGCCGTCGTTCCGGGCTCTTTAATTCCCGCAATCACGCTTGCCGTTCCCGGGTCTGCCGCGTCAGCGGTGTTGATCGCTGCGCTGTTTATTCACGGTGTTCGTCCTGGACCGATGATCATGATCGACCAACCCGGTTTCATCTACACGGTTGCGATCATGCTTCTGTTGGCGACGGTGGCAATCTTAGTCTTTGGTGTGACCTTGACCCCGGTCTTTGTATCGGTCCTAAAGATTCCAAACCATTATCTGATGCCAATCGTCTTTACGCTTTGCGTGATTGGGCCTTACGCCATTAGCCAACGTCTATTTGACGTCTGGGTCATGGTCGCATTTGGCATATTGGGGTTCATCTTGCGCCAAATGAAATATCCCATGCCGCCCTTGGTGTTAGGCATTATCTTGGGCACATTGCTTGATAAAAGCTTGAGAAGAGGCCTAATCATTAGCGACGGAGATATCCTTCCTTTCTTTACACGACCAATTTCGGCCTTTTTTGTTGTATTGGTTTTACTGGTGGTATTTGGAGGGCTCTTTCGCCGTCGCAAGCAACGCTTTCAAGAGGAGTAAATCAATTGAGTGAGCCGCATGTTACAGTGACCGACTCTTTAAAGACCAAGGGTCGAAAACTTGGCAAAAAGCGGCCTCGCGACGCCAGTGCGTCAAAGGAATTGATCCTCACCGCGGCTCTCATCGAATTTGCTGAAAAGGGCTATGCCGGTGCGCGCGTGGACGAAATTGCGCGCCAAGCGGGCGTTAGCAAACCACTCATCTACGACTATTTTGGCGACAAGGATGCCGTTTACACTGCTGCCCTGCGTGAAGCCTATGTTCGGATCAGGGCAGGGGAAGAGAAGCTAAATCTGGATGAACTCGACCCAATCGAGGCAATTGAGATGCTGGTCAAGTTCACGGTCAAACATTTCCGAGAGAACCCATGGTTCATTTCGATGCTGAACACCGAAAACCTACGCGGTGGGCATACGATCAGAACGTTGGAAGATGCGGCCGGCATTCAGACAAAGCTTCTGGACCAGATCGAAAGAGTCGTCAGCCGTGGCATTCAGGAGGGATTAATGGGGGCCGGTATTTCAGCGGTGGATCTCTATATTAAGATCGCTTCCTTGTGCTACTTCCCAATTTCCAATCGCCACACTTTGGAATCGGTATTCGAGGTAAAAATTGATGACGATTGGCTCGACAAGCACACGCAGGAAATTACCCAAATGGTGCTTGCTTACGTAAGGAGCACGCGCAGTTCGTAAGCCATTCATAGTGTGGTGAATCCTGCGAACACGCACAACTCCAATGACAAGCCGCCGTAGACCTGCATATCTGAGCAATACGCGGCTTGAACCGATGTGATTTTTGGCATCTTGATGGTCGTTGGTCCACACGAGAAACGCTTTGTCTTTAACTGCACGTCGTCAGCGAAAAATCCACTTGCCATTTATATTACTGACTAGTAGGTAATATCAAGACTTTGGAGGATGACATGACAAAAACTCGGAATATTGGCATCATTATGCACGGCGTGACCGGCCGTATGGGTATGAATCAGCATTTGATCCGATCAGTTCTGGCTATTCGCAATCAGGGTGGGATTGCCCTAGATAACGGCGAACAGCTTATCCCTGATCCGATCATCGTCGGGCGGAACGCGGACAAAATCGCGGCCTTGGCGGCGCGTCATTCGGTTGAACGCTACACCACCGATATGGATGCGGCACTGGCAGACCCTTATAACGAAATTTTCTTTGATGCTGCCTCGACGCAGTTGCGCCCGGGGTTGCTGCGCAAGGCTATCGACGCCGGTAAACATGTTTACTGCGAAAAGCCTGTCTCTGAGGGGCTAACCGAAGCGCTTGAGATTGCGAAGTACGCGCGTGAAAAGAATGTGAAGAACGGCATCGTGCACGACAAACTTGATCTGCCAGGGCTCGTCAAACTGAAACGGCTGCGTGACAGCGGCTTCTTTGGCAAAATTCTGTCGGTGAAGGGCGAGTTTGGCTATTGGGTTTTTGAAGGCGACTGGATGCCTGCACAGCGGCCAAGCTGGAATTACCGCGCTGAAGATGGTGGTGGTATGGTGTCTGACATGCTGTGCCATTGGCGGTATGTGCTTGATAACGTGGTCGCTCCGGTCAAGTCCGTGTCGTGCACGACGGCGACGCATATTCCAAAACGGGTTGACGAAGCTGGGCGCGAATATGACTGCACAGCGGATGACGCGGCTTATGCGACCTTCATGCTGGAAGGCGACATCGTCGCCCATATCAATTCCAGCTGGTGCACCCGCGTAAAACGCGATGATCTGGTGACCTTCCAGATCGATGGCACGCACGGGTCTGCTGTGGCTGGCTTGCACTCTTGCTATAGCCAGCACCGCGTCAATACGCCCAAGCCGGTCTGGAACCCGGATGAGCCAAACAAAATGGATTTCCACGCGGGTTGGGAAGAAGTGCCGGACAACGTTCCTTTGGACAATGGCTTCAAAGTGCAGTGGGAGCAGTTCCTGCGTCACGTTGTTGAAGATGCCCCATGGAAATACGACTTGGTCGAGGGTGCCAAAGGCGTCCAATTGGCAGAAGCTGGTTACGAAAGTGCCCGCACCCGTCGTTGGGTCGATCTGCCGGATCTGGACATCTAAGGAGAGTTTTATGGCACAGTTGATATTGCCGACCGCAGGCGGCGGGACTGAATCCTTTACTATCAAGCCAGGGATTGATCCTGCCGCAGTGTCTCCGATTCAACGCGATGTGCGCACGGTCTATGCCGCGGTGCATGTTGTAGTAGACCCGTTTGCCGATAATGCGCCCATGATCGAAGGCGCCGTTGATTGGGATCGCACACTCGCCTTCCGAGAGCACCTGTGGAACCTAGGGTTCGGCGTCGCCGAAGCCATGGACACCGCGCAACGCGGAATGGGTATGGACTGGAATACCTCGCTTGAGCTTATTCAGAAAAGTGTCGCGCTGGCCAAATCTGGCGGCCATCTTGTGGCTTGCGGCGCGGGGACAGATCATCTTGAACCCGGCCCGGATGTCACTTTGGATGACGTCATTGCAGCCTATGAATTGCAATGCGAGGCGGTTGAAGCCGCAGGCGGGCAGGTCATCATGATGGCATCCCGCGCCTTGGCAGCCGTGGCGCAATCGCCCGATGACTATCGCAAGGTCTACGCGCGCATCTTGGGTGGTCTGCAGCGTCCGGCGATTTTGCATTGGTTGGGCGAGATGTTTGATCCAGCTTTGAAAGGCTATTGGGGATCAGATGACCACGATATCGCGATGGACATCTGTTTGGACATTATTGCCGAAAGTGCTTCGAAAATTGACGGCATCAAAATTTCGCTGCTTTCCGCTGAGAAAGAAATCACGATGCGCAACCGCCTGCCGGCCAATGTGCGCATGTATACGGGTGACGATTTTAACTATCCCGAATTGATTGCCGGGGACGAACAAGGCTTCAGCCACGCCCTTTTGGGGATCTTTGACCCAATCGCACCGATGGCTGCGAACGCTTTAAACGCGCTCAGCGCTGGCGATACACAGGCTTTCCTCGCTCAACTGGAACCGACGGTCGCCCTGTCACGCCACATCTTCAAAGCGCCAACACGCTTTTACAAGACCGGCGTGGTCTTTTCGGCCTATCTGAATGGTCATCAAGACCACTTTACCATGCTCGGAGGGCAGCAGGCCGCGCGGTCAATGTTACACTTGGCAGACCTGATCCGGCTGGGCAGCGATGCCGGACTATTCCCCGACCCAGAGATGACCGCCCGGCGCGCCGCCAGCGTATTTGCAACTTACGGTGTGACCCAATGACCGGCGTTTCAGCAAACCGCCTGTCTTTGAACACGGCAACGGTCAAACAACAATGGAACCTTGAGCAGTGTATCGAAGGCTGCGCTCGGCACGGCCTAGGCGGCATTGCGCCTTGGCGTGATGTGCTTCAGGACCTTGGTGTTTCAAAAGCAGCTAAAAAGATCAAAGATGCCGGTCTACAGGTGTCAGGCCTCTGCCGGGGCGGTTGGTACACGGCCGAAGGCGCTTTGACTCAGGCGGTGCTTGACGACAACAGGCGCGCAGTGGATGAGGCCGCTCAAATCGGAGCGGACTGCCTTGTGATGGTAGTTGGCGGGCTGGCCGAGGGGAGCAAGGATATTCAGGGCGCGCGCGCGATCGTCGAAGACGGGTTGGCGCAAACGCTGGACTATGCCCGCTCTGTCGGGGTTAAGATCGCCATCGAGCCATTGCATCCCATGTATGCCGCAGATCGTGCTTGTGTGAATACCTTGAGTCAAACACTTGATATCTGTGATCGTCTCGGCGCAGGTATCGGTGCTGCAGTGGACGTGTACCATGTTTGGTGGGACCCAGACATCCAGGAACAGATCAAACGCGCAGGACAGGATCGCCTGCTGGCCTTTCATGTATGTGACTGGTTGCTTGAAACCAAAGACCTGCTGACAGATCGCGGAATGATGGGCGATGGGGTGATCGATATTCGTGGCCTGCGTTCTGATGTCGAAGCAGAGGGGTTTGCGGGCCTTGTCGAAGTGGAGATATTCTCGGCGGATAACTGGTGGAGACGTGACGCTGACGAGGTGATGCAAGTGATCATCGAACGTGGTGCGTCTGCCTGCTAGTCTGGGGCGACTGGTGGTAAAATTTGCGCGTCAGAGGCGGTCGCTTGAACAATTTGAGCGCCCGCGCCTTACGGTCGGAAGTTTTTTCAAAGCGCAAGTCTTTAACAAGGCTTGGCGACTGACTCGAATGACTTTCGTTTGATGTAATCGACTAGAAAGTCCGCAAAGGTTCGGACACGCCTTGGCAGTGTGCGTCCCGGCGGAAACATGATCTGGAGTGGGATTGGCGGCGGCAAAAAATCTGTTAGGAGTGGGATCAGCCGACCTGCACGCAGGTCCTCGCGCGTGTCGAGCTCGGACTTTAAGATAATGCCATATCCTTTCAGCGCCCATTGCCTCACCAATTCCCCGTCATTGGCGACGCGATTTCCTCTGACAAGAATTTCTTGGCGATTTGGTCCGGTGCCAAACTGCCAAACATTGTCAAGATCGCGGCCAAAACGCATAATCAGGCGGTTGTGATCCTTTAGATCGGAAGGGGACTCGGGCGTTCCATGCGCACTCAAATAGCTTGGCGATGCACAAACGACGCGACGCATTTCATCGATCCTGCGAACCCGCAGCGAACTGTCTGAAACATGTCCAAACCGTATGGCGAGATCAAATCCTTCACCCACAATATTCACATAACCGTCAGCCAAAGATTGCTCGATCATGGCTTGAGGGTGGCGTTCGAGAAATTCAGCAATCGCTTCAGAAATGGTGTTTCGTCCCATGTCGCTGGGTGCACTGATGCGGATCAGGCCAGAAACGGTTTCAGCGCCATAGCGAATGCGGGAATCCAAGTCTTTGACTTCGTCCAGCACCGTCCTTGCGCCCTCCAAGAGCGTGCGCCCTTCTTCCGTTAGGCTAAAGGAGCGGGTCGTTCGATTGAGCAATGTAACCCCATAATGTGCCTCTAGCGCCGCCAGACGCTCACCAAATGAAACAAACAGGTGTACCTTAATCTCTGGGAATTACTTTTGGGCGTTTCGACGCTGGGCATCAATGCTACACCGATGGAAAGCATCGACACGCGCGCGTTGGATGCAGAATTCGGCTTGCGTGAAAAGGGGTACAGCAGCCTTTTCATCGTTACTCTGGGCTACTCCGACTCCGATACGGACTTTAACGCAAAGCTGCCAAAGTCCCGACTGCCATTTAACGAGATCCTGACCGAAGTCTGATCATCTCTCATATCTGAACACGAACGTACCGACCGCGTCTTATGCGGCCGGGCACTATCTCCATCGGTCGCGCCTGCTCAGGGAGGATCGCGCCGCTTCGGCATCGCGATCCGACTTATGTGCACAAAGATATTTCTGAAATCACGCGGCCACCAAATCTTAAGTCCCAAAAAATCCACTTGACTCATATCTATTAATATACTGTGATATATTAAGAAGGTGATGACGTCGATCTGAACTGTGTCTGCAATAGAACTTTGCGATACAAATACCGCTGGAGTGAAGCCGACCTCTGCATCTTCGGAAAATTTGCGATACGACGGGAGGAGCCAGGTTGTATCAGTTTAATTTCGAACCGGTTTTCGGGGCGTTTGATACGCTTTTGCTCGGGGCTTGGTTTACAATTCAGATGTCTTGTATGGCGATGCTATTGGGGCTCGCCGTGTCGGTTGCTGGCGCAATTGGGAAAACATCGGGCATCCGTCTGCTGAATCTGGTGGTCGACATCTATGTCGAGATCATTCGCAACACGCCATTCCTCGTGCAGATCTATTTCATCTTTTTTGGCTTGCCTGCCTTGGGTATTCGTATGTCGCCCAACCAAGCAGCATTGCTGGCCCTGACCGTGAATTTTGGCGCCTATGGAACCGAGATCATTCGGGCCGGGATCAATTCCATTAACCGTGGTCAGATCGAAGCCGCTCAGGCCATTGGCCTTTCGTGGCTCCAAGTCCTGCGCTACGTCGTGATCAAGCCAGCTCTGCGCGCTGTCTATCCAGCTTTGACCAGCCAGTTCATCTTTTTGATGCTTGGCTCAAGTGTGGTATCCGCGATTTCTGCCACTGACCTGACGGCTGCCAGTAACGATTTGAATTCACTGACATTTGCGAGTTTCGAGGTCTATCTGGTGACGACTGCGATTTACCTCGTGATGTCGATTGCCTTCTCGATCGCATTTTCTCTCATTGGGCGCTCTTGGTTCGCCTATCCGGTCAACAGGTAGGAGGCAAAGATGATCCGTGAATTTGGAACAGGCGAAGTCATCTATATCGTACTCGCGATCCGCTGGACGATTGCGCTTTCGTTGATCGCATTCCTAGGCGGTGCGTTAGGAGGCCTGACCGTTGCCCTTGCTCGCGTGTCAGACAACACATCGGCAAGGTTGGCCGCGACGGGCTTTATCCGTTTGTTTCAGGGCACGCCGCTGTTGATGCAGCTCTTCATCGTTTATTTTGGTCTTAATATCGTTGGCCTTCCGACCAGCGCATGGCTGGCTGCGGCTGTAGCACTGACTTTGCATGCCAGCGCCTTTCTTGGCGAGATTTGGCGCGGATGTATCCAAGCTGTGCCGCGTGGCCAGACCGAGGCAGCTGAT
Source organism: Cognatishimia maritima (assembly GCF_900129685.1). GTDB lineage: Bacteria > Pseudomonadota > Alphaproteobacteria > Rhodobacterales > Rhodobacteraceae > Cognatishimia > Cognatishimia maritima. The sequence continues at coordinate 178,595 of NZ_FQWM01000003.1, forward strand.
GCTTTGGCCTATGGTTATGTCACACGCTTGAAGGACGTGATCCTGCCTCAGGCGGCACGGATTGCTGCTGCCCCGACCACGGGATTTCTGGTGCAACTCATTAAGAGCACCTCCCTAGCATCCATTATTGGGTTCACAGAACTAACCCGGGCGGGGCAGGTCATCAGCAACGCGACCTTCAAACCTTTCGTGGTGATCAGCCTCGTTGCTGTTCTCTACTTCATTCTGTGCTGGCCGCTGTCTTTGGCGGCAAAGCGCCTTGAATCCAGATTTGACCGGGCCGTCGCACGTTAACCGCGCGGCCCAAATGCAACCGCTACACCATTTAGGAGGAGAAACATGGTACTAGCTAAAACAAAGGGCCTGATCGCAGCATCAGCCGCGCTCGCGTTGAGCGTTCTCGGTGCGCAGCACGCCGCCGCCGACAGCATTTCCGACATTCAAAACGCAGGTTCGATGAAGGTCGGCATGCTTGTGGACTTTCCGCCAGTCGGGTTCATGAATTCCGACAATGAACCAGATGGGTATGATGCCGATATCTCGGCGATGCTGGGTGAGAAACTGGGTGTGGATGTGGAAATCGTGCCGGTCACAGGCCCGAACCGCATCCCTTATCTGTTGAGCGGTCAGGTTGACTTGCTGATTTCGTCGCTTGCAATCACACCCGAGCGTGCAGAAAAAGTCGATTTCAGCGAGCCCTATGCAGCCGTGCGCATTGGCATCTTTGGCCCCACTGATTTGGATATCTCAGATGCAGATGATCTGCCGGGTCATGTGATTGGTGTAACTCGGGCAAGTGGTCAGGATGCGACGCTGACAAAGATCGCGCCAGAGGGCACGAACATTCGCCGCTTTGACGATGATGTCAGCGCAGTGCAGGCGCTGCTGAGTGGCCAAGTTGAGGCGATTGGCGTGTCAAACATCGGCATGAAGCAAATTCATCAGATTGCGCCAGGCAAATTCAACGAGAAGTTTGAGATGAACCGCTTCATTCTGGCGCTTGGTGTGCACCCGGATGATGATGCAATGATGGACTATGTGAACACTTTCCTGGGCGAGATCAAAGCCAGCGGTCAGTTGGAAGCCACCTACCAAAAGTGGTTTGAGGAATCCCTGCCTGACTTCTCTGGTGTGGTCACCAAGTGAGCGCAAAGGACACATCCATGAACATGGTCCCAACAAAACCTGAGCCTGCTTTGCAGGCTCAGACACTGCCTGCTATCGAACTGCAAGGTCTTGAGAAATGGTACGGCGCTTTTCAAGCACTCAAGAACGTGGATTTGACCGTACAATCTGGCGAAAAGATTGTTATTTGCGGACCCTCTGGATCAGGCAAATCGACGCTGATCCGGTGCATCAATCAGCTTGAGGAGATTCAAGGCGGTACCATTCGTGTTGATGGCAAGGCCCTGACAAATGATCCCAAAAGCGTTCGAGCGGTCCGGCGCGAAATTGGCATGGTGTTTCAACAGTTTAATCTGTTTCCACATATGACTATCCTTGAAAACTGTATTCTTGGCCCGATCAAAGTGGCAGGTGTCCCACGGGCTGAGGCCGAAGAGATCGCACACGAATATCTAAAGCGCGTCCGTATTCCCGAGCAGGCCAACAAATATCCGGCACAGCTTTCTGGCGGTCAGCAACAGCGCGTTGCCATCGCGCGGGCACTTTGCATGCGCCCTAAGGTGATGCTTTTTGACGAACCCACCTCGGCCTTGGACCCTGAAATGGTCAACGAGGTGTTGGATACGATGATCGATCTGGCCTCTGACGGGATGACAATGATTTGCGTAACCCATGAGATGGGGTTTGCAAGGAAGGTCGCGGATCGGGTGATCTTTATGGATCACGGTGAAATCATTGAAGAAAACGACCCGGAACAATTTTTTGAAGCGCCGCGTCACGAGCGTACGCGCAGTTTCTTGGGTCAAATTGCATAAGAAGGAAGCTGTCATGTCTGATATCGCAGAGCTTGAAGCTGCTGAAAATGCGCGTTGCAATGCGCTGATGAACAATGATGTCGACGGGCTAGCGGCGATGCTGGCTGACGATCTGGCCCATGTTCACCTGAACGGGAATGTTGATGGCAAAGATGCCTATCTGGCCGGTGTCCGGGATCGCTTTCGGTTTTTATCCGTGCGGCGGGACAATCTGCAAATCCGTGTGATTGGGGACACGGCCGTGATGATTGGGGATTTAATCCAGCAAACGAGAACGCTGGAGACGAATACCGACTTTGACATCAAAGCGGTCACGACCCAAGTCTGGGCAAGGCAAAACGGCAAGTGGACCTTGAACACTTGCCATAATGCGCTACCGGCTTAGACCTCCGAGAGATTTTGCCCGGATGGATTTATGTCAGAGGACGCATGACTTGAGAGCGAAAGGCCGGCCTCTCGCTTAGCCTTTTGTACCACCGTTCAAGGTTTTTAAGTTCTGGTCGATCAATCTCAAGCGCATGCCAACGGTAGGCCGCGCATCCAATAGGGATATCGGCCATGCAAATGTGGTCTCCCAGAAGGAATTTCTTTCCCTCAAGTTGGGCATCTATCATCGACAATAGCTTCACTGATCGGTCATGTGCGTCCGCCAATAGCTGCGGATCACGTTCTGCGACGGGCGTCCGGATCAGCTGCAGGAAGACGGTCGACACTGCAGCATGCAAACTGGTCAGGGACCAGTCCATCCACTGATGGGCGAGGCCCTGTTGTTTCGCGCAGCTTGGCACCCAAGTAGCCGTGTCATATTGCAGGCAAAGATACCTTACGATGGCATTGGATTCCCAGATTGTGAAATCGCCGTCAATCAACACCGGGATTTGGCGGTTTGGATTGAGCGACAAGAACTCTGGCGTTTCGATGCCACCAAATTCTCCGCCCATGTCGACGCGTTCAACATCGAGCCCCAATTCAGCGGCGCACCACATCACCTTTTGGACGTTGATCGAATTGTTGCGGCCTAGAACCTGAATCATAAGATCACCCCTGTGGAATTGGACCAGCATCATGCGGAATGTGGTATCCGCGCTGCACTGCGTCTCTTTTGAGGATATTTCGATACCAGGTCTGCACATTTGGATAGGCACCGAGATCGACCTGATGCCATTCATAGCGCGAGACCCAGGGCCAGATGGCCATGTCGGCAATGCTGTAGTCGCCCGCGATATAGGCCTTGTCAGCGAGTTGATCATTGAGCACCCGATAGAGGCGCGCGATTTCTGTTTTCAATCGATCCTCAGTATAGGCCGACGCTCCCGGGTTGAACTTCATAAAGTGGTGCCCCTGACCGGCCATTGGACCAAGTCCACCCATCTGCCACATCAGCCATTGCATGACCGAAGCACGGTTCGTCACGTCAGTTGGTAGAAATTTACCATATTTTTCAGACAGATAAACCATGATTGCACCGGATTCGAACTGTTTGACACCTGTTTCTGTGTCGTGAATCGCGGGCACTTTATTGTTTGGACTGATGTCCAAAAACTGCGGGGCGAACTGTTGGTCTTGGCCAATGTCGATGGAATGCACCTGATAGGGAACGCTTAGTTCCTCTAAAAGGATTGACACTTTCCGGCAGTTTGGTGTGGGCCATGCATATAGGTGGATCACAGGAGCCTCATTCTATGAGTTAAAAAGTGTGAACCCGGCATCACCCGGGTTCACATGACCGTTTGATTGGGAAGGATACCAAACGGGTCTGGGAGAACACTAGTCTGGGCGATATTCGCCACGGGCTGGATAGTTTGCAGCCATTGCGCCGTCGACGGCGGCCAGAAGCTCTTTAAAGTGCGGACGCACAAATGGCATGGTTTGAACAGAGCCGTAATAGAGCGCGCGATCAGGCTGTACGAGGAATATGCCTGGTTCTGAAAACAGATCCGGTTCCATGATATCCAAGGACGACTTGCCGCGCGATGTGGAGATATAAAGCCCCCAATCCATGGCTTCTTCGATCGTCACGCCATAGCCCAGACGCAGGCTGGACATACCAACCTTTTCCGCCATCGCCTGCGCGCGGTCTTTAACATCGGTCGACACCGCAACGGTGCCGATACCGCGTTCGTTGAACTCTGGTGTAAGACGTTCGAGTTCTTTCAGGTAATTTGCGCAGATTGGGCAATGCAAACCGCGATAGAAACACACAACGGTTCCGCGTTCATTTGTTTCCTCCGATAGGGTGAACTGGTCTCCGGTGACCAACTGAACCGACAGGTCAGGGGTCTTTTTGCGTGGCATCAACATTTCGATTTCCTTTCGATAGTCAAAGAGTCTCCGCCGTTTGAAATCGCTTCAAACGTTGGGAAGGGTGAGATGTGATTTGGCCGGTTAGGCCGCGGGGAACTTAATTTGTCCTCGGTCGATCATGGCTTCGACCTTGAGTGCCGTTGCCTCTGATGTTTCAAACGTTTCTTCCAGCGCGTCGCGGGCAGCCGCTTCATTGCCTTCAGCAAGAGCGCGCGCCATGCGGCTGTGGTTATCCACAGCGCTTCCCGGACCTGTATTCGTTTCGCGCGCGAGCAGGTAACCAATACGTCGAGAAATTGCGTGAAGCGGGAAAACAACCTTACAGGCGATGTCATGACGTGCGGCTTCGGCGACGCGATCATTCAACTCGCGGTCCAACGCCATAAACGCCAGAGTATCTCCGGTCTGTCCTGTTTCCTCGATCCGCTCCGCCAGTTGTCCAAAACGCCACCGTTCTGTGCTTTCCGCAAAATTGGCCGCGCGGGCTGTCAGGAAAGGCTCCAACCGCCGCCGCACGTCGAGCGTTTTGATCGCTTTCTGGGCATCAATTGGTTCGATAAGAATGCCGCGTCGAGGCAGAACAGATACCAACATGTCCCGTTCAAGCTTTTGAACCGCCTCGCGCACGGGTGTGCGCCCAAAACCGCTGAGGGTACAAAGATCTTGCTCTGTCACCAGCCGTCCGGGTGAAATGACGAGCGTCACAATTTTCTCTTCGATATCCTTATAGACCGCTTTTGATCGGCTTTCAGGACGGTCACTACTCATATTTTGCGCCTTCTTCGTTTGAGCGTTGAATACAATAAGGGAACGACGATGATTGCAATGGTAATTGCTCCGAGGCTGCCCGCGATGGGCCGCGAGAAGAATTCGATGAAGGATCCCTGCGACTTTGCGAGGGAGGCAAGGAAGGTCGACTCAAGTATTGGCCCAAGAACAATGCCCAAAATCACGGGTGCCAGCGGGAAGTCATTCTCTTCAAGGTAAAATCCCAAAAGACCTGCGGCCAGCATGACCAGAATAGCAAAAGTTGTATTTTCCACCGCGAACGCCCCGACAATACAGGCCAGTGTGACAAGAGCCATGACAACACCGGGGGGGGCAGACAGGATACGGCGGAATAGAACAATGGCGCCAAAGCCGAGGGGAACCATCACGATATTGGCAATCAAAAACGCGATGAAAATGGCATACAGCAGGGTTGGTTGCATGATAAAGACGGTTGGTCCCGGGTTAAGGCCCTTCATGTAGAGCACGCCGATGATCACCGCCGTCAAGCTGTCGCCAGGGATGCCGAAAACCGTTGCTGGTATTAATGCACCTCCAACGGCCGCATTATTTGCGGCTGTGGCTGGTGCAATGCCATCAACAGTGCCCGTCCCGAATTCCGCCTTACGAGGCGACGACCGGCGCGCAACGGCATATGAAATATATGCTGCGATGTCAGCTCCTGCGCCGGGGATGGCGCCAACCACCGCCCCAATGCCCGAGCCTCGTAAGACTGGCCATTTCAGGCGGCGCACATGGCTGAAGACCCCAACAAACAAGGATTTGGGTGACATAGGTAAAATGTCAGGGCGTTCGACAGGTTTTGCACCAAAGCGGAACGCCTCTGATACAGCAAAAAGCCCGATCAACACCGGAATAAAGGCAAGACCGCCAATGAGGTTGATGTTGCCAAATGTAAACCGCTGTTGGCCCATAACCGGATCAAGTCCAACCATCCCAATTGTCAGGCCAATAAACAGCGATATTGCCCCTTTCGCCGGGGTCGAATTGGAGGCAGCAATCGCTGCGACCAGCCCCAAGCAAGCCAGCCAGAAGTATTCAAAGCTTGAGAAGTTCAGGGAAATTTCAGCAAGCATGGGCGCGGCGAAGATCAGCATGAGTGCCCCAAAAACCCCGCCCAGTGCCGATGCGACCAGCCCGACGCCCAAGGCGGTTTCAGCCTCACCGCGTTTCGCCATAAGATAGGATTCATTTGCGTAAGCTGCTGAGGCAGGTGTGCCGGGCATGCGCAGTAAAGCCCCGGGGATGTCGCCTGCAAAAATCGCCATGGCGGCAAGGGTGACAATTCCTGCAAGTGCTGGAACCGGGTCGAGAAAATAGGTCATCGGAACCAAAAGGGCGACCGCCATCGTAGCGGTAAATCCAGGGATCGCACCAACAACGAGGCCATATACTGCGCAGCCAAGTATGACTGCCAGCGTGGTTGGCTCCAGCAAGAGCATCAGGGAGTCATAGGCTACCATGTCAGGGCTCCGGAATATTCAATGAGAATGCCCCAAGGCAGCGGTGCCTTCATGATCTGATAGAAGAATGTATGCAGTAAAAAGGTGCCGACGATGCTAACTGTGATGGCGAGCTTCCATCGGCGCTCAAACCAATAAACGATGACAAACAACAGTATCGGCGCGACAATCAGGAACCCAAACGTGTCTGCCGTCAGAATGTAAAAGACAATGGCGGCGAGAAATATGCCAACGCCAAGTAACCCACGCAAACCATTGCCATTGAAGGCGAACCATCCGTCAACAATCCCGACGTTTTTCCAGATCCGAGCAATAATCAATGCTGCACCGGCCAAGGCCATACCGGTTCCCACGATACTGGGCAGAAATCCGGGACCGTATTCGATCTGTGCCATTGTGGGCAGCGACTGGGCATAGGCGACAATGCCGATCCCCAAAACAAGAAACACAACGCCATTGATGAGGTCGTCCAGTTTCATCAAAAGTCCTTTCGGGTGACGCAGAGACGCCGGAGCAGCGTGGCCGCTCCGGCATAGTTCACTCGTTCTTACAGGCCTAGCGTCGCGACGATCTCGCGCACTGTGCCTTCTTCAGAGGCCATGAAGTCGGCAAAGGTAGAAGAATCCCGCCATTGGATACCAAAACCGCGCTCTGTCATCTGCGCCTGCCAGCCTTCGTCGTTGACGATCTCGCTCATGGCTTGTTCCAGCTCTGCAGCGATCTCGGCGTCCAGCCCAACTGGGGCCACCACACCGCGCCATGCACCGAGGGACAGATCAAGATCAGTCTGCTCAGACAGGGTAGGGATGTCTGGGAAAGCCGCCAAACGTTCGGACCCAAATACGGCCAAAGATTTCACGCGACCCGCTTGGATCAAAGCACCCGCTTCAGGAACAGATGTTGGTACAACGTCAAAGCCGCCGGCAACCATGTCCTGCAACGCGCCCGCGGCACCTTGGCCGGCAATCATTCGAACCTGTGAAAGATCGACGCCCCATTCGTTAAACAGCGTCGCAGCTGCAATTGGCCAAGAGCCACCGCACCCACCGCCGCAGGCAATAGAATAGTCAGCCGGAGCCGCTTTGATTGCGTCAAGCGCGTCCCCGATTGTGTTCCATTCGCTCTCTGCACGCACATTGAAACCTGCAGGGTCAAAGTTGTACTGCGCAATAGCTGTGAAATCCGAAGCGTTGAAATCCGCCTGACCCATCGGGGCGTAATGCGCAAAGTTATAGATCACGCCGATCGTGTAGCCGTCAGGATCGGCCGTTTTGATGTTGTTGATGCCAACAACACCGCCACCCTGGCCTTGGTTCACAACATTAAAGGGCACACCGAACTTATCGCGCAGGCGATCAGCCAGCATACGAGCGGTGGCATCTGTGCCGCCGCCTGCACCTGCAGGAACAACGATTGTGACTGGGCGCTCAGGCCAGTCAGCGGCGAATGCAAAGCTTGGAAGCAACGCGGCAATAACTGCCGCAAAAATAGTGCGTTTCATCAACAAGTCTCCTCCTACTGTCGATAGATATATTGTGATATATTAATGATGCGTTGTCAAATGAAACAAGAAAGGAGGCGAGAAATGCCAAGGATGATTGCAGTCTTCGTTGATGGAATGTGAACTGCATCGCACCGCATTTATTTGCGCCACCTGTGCAAGCAAAGGCATTCTTATCTGATGCCGTGCCTGCAAGAGTTGGGGGGATACCTGCGATCGACGAGATGAACTAAGATTTTATATCTAAGAGATTTTTTCCGAAATAGACACCGAAGAGTTCCAATTGAAACAGTCGCTTGGCGCGATAATCAAGTTGGGATGTGTTTCGTTAATTCAAAAACACGTAATTCACGATCAGGGTTGGGTCCCATTTCACCCGCATTTTAATAACCTAGTTTCTTTCGAAAGCGATGGTGGCGGTAGGCTTATTAAGGGGTGACCAAACTCCATATCGCTGTTTGTGGCTCTCGAAATGCCACTCAACCAGGGGCTTTTGATCCGATTTCCGAATCCCTGTTTGGAGTGACCAATTAGTAAAGATTCTTACGTCCGTCCTGTTATCACCAAGGTCTTCAAAATAATCGCACCACATACGGAATATTCGTAAATCAATTTGAAATAGTGTTTCGTGATCTTGTGTTTCCGTTTGGCCGGGCGGCGTGGCCCGAAATAGCATGATGTCACCCAATCTGACGTGGCGCAAATTGCAGAGGAATGCCTAGTTCAGATCCACGTTCTCTTCCGCATCGAAAAAGACCTGCGTTCCGCTAGGGGGCAGCGCGCTGTTTTCTAAGCCAACTTACGTTTGAAGATAGGACAGAAAAGTTTGGATTTGCGCCGGTGTTTCGGCAATAAAATCGGCGCCGGCGTTCTGTAATTTTTCGGGCATTTGCCATCCCCAGGAAACGCCAATCGAGGAAATGCCTGCGGATGCTGCGGCAGAGATGTCGCTTACACCATCACCGACCAGTGCCAAAGGTGAATAGGTGCCCTGTTGACGTATTGCGATGATTTTTTCTGCCTTGGTTCCGGGGTCATCTCGCGTAAGCAGAACCGAGAAGAATTCGGAAATTTCATGGTACCCAATAAAGCGCTGGATGAACGCCTTGGGGGAGGCCGACAGGATACCCAGTGGCGTTTCGGACGAAAGGCGGCGCAGAGTTTCGATCATGCCCACAAAGGTTGGGGCTATGTCCCGGCGCTGTTTGAGCAAAAGTGTGGCATCAGCTGTGAAAGTTGATGGACAAAGTCCAAGCTGCAAAGCCAAAGCTTCGAAGGTGATTTTGTCAAGCTCAGCAAACGGATTGGGCGGCAGTTCCGCTTGATACCCTTGGTTTTGGGCCGCTTGGGTGCAGATTTCCGTGTAGATGTGCAGCGAGTCCGCCAGTACACCGTCAAAGTCGAAAAGAAGCATATCCGTATCCGTTGAGGCGAGGATTAGAGGCGCGGCCATTCACCTTCAAATGATCACCGCGCCAGTGTTTCCTGCCTGTCTGTAGAGGCGTTAAGCCGTTTCAGAGAGCAGCTTGGAATAGGGTGCTCAAATTATCTTCGGTCAGCTTTACCGGGTTGCCACCACAGGATGGATCAATAATCGCGCCTTTGACCAGTTCGGGGATCGCGTTTTGGGTTACACCCAGATCGCCCAGCTTTCGTGGGATGCCCAGCGAGTCGTTGAAGTCCTGCACAAAAGCGCGGAAACCGTCAAATCCGCCTGAAATGCCCAGATATGCTGCAGCGCTGTTGAACCGATCCGCGATTGCGGGCGCATTGAATTCGAGCACGGCGGGCATGCAGACAGCGTTTGTCGTGCCATGATGGGTGTTGAATACCGCGCCGATCGGATGGCTCATGGCATGGATCGCTCCGAGGCCCTTCATAAAGGCTGTGGCACCCATGGCGGCCGCGCTCATCATCTGGGCGCGTGCTTCAATGTCGGACCCGTCGGCATAGGCGCGGGGCAGGTACTCCTTGACCAGTCGCATGCCCTCCAGGGCAATGCCCTGAGACATCGGATGGTAATGCGGGCTCGAAAAGGCCTCGACGCAATGGGCAAAGGCGTCAAGACCGGTGCCTGCGGTAATAAACTGCGGCATGCCCACGGTCAGCTCGGGATCGCAGATGACGACGCCGGGCAGAACCTTGGGATGAAAGATGATCTTCTTGGCGTGGGTTTCTGAGTTGGTGATGACGCTGGCGCGGCCTACTTCAGAACCCGTGCCGGCCGTTGTCGGTACGGCAACGATGGGGGCGATTGCATCCGCTTCGGCGCGTGTCCACCAGTCGCCGATATCTTCGAAATCCCAGACCGGGCGGGTTTGACCGGCCATAAAGGCCACCATCTTGCCCAGATCCAAACCCGAGCCGCCACCAAAGGCGATCACGCCGTCATGACCACCAGCCTTATAGGCGGCGACTCCGGCGTCGAGATTGGTTTCATTTGGGTTCGGATCAACATTGGAGAACAATCCGCGACCAAGGCCGGCAGCGTCGAGTATATTCAGTGTTTCCTTGGTGATCGGAAGGTCGGCCAATCCGCGATCCGTGACAAGCAACGGCTTCTTCATGCCAAGGGCTGCACAAGCTTCAGGCAGCTCCTTGATCCGGCCTGCGCCGAATTTGATGTTGGTGGGGTAAGACCAGTTTCCAACGAGAGACATGTGGTATTTCCTTCAATTTTCCGGCTGTTCCGACAAAGGGGATGTGTCAGGCAGTGATTTTCTTAAGATGGTAGCTCTTGGGACGGGTCAAGTTGTGATAGCCGATTTGCGACAACCCCCCGCCGCGCCCGGTGTTCTTGCAACCGGTCCAGCATAGGCCCGGGTCCAGATAGTCGGCTCGGTTCATGAACACAGTGCCTGTTTCGATCCGGTCGCCCACATGTTCCGCCCGTTCCAGATTCCGTGTCCAGAGCGATGCGGTCAGGCCGAATTCACTGTCATTCATCAAGCGAATAGCCTCGTCATCCGAGGCGACTTTCATGATGCCGACAACAGGGCCAAAGCTTTCGTCCCGCATCACACGCATGTCATGGTTGACATTTGTCAGGATTTGCGGGGTCAGGTAGGCGCCGCCATCGTCTTCGGCAAAGGGGGCAATATGGGCGATGGCGCCGGCCTCAACTGCTTCGGCGATTTGGGCACGCACCTCATCGGCAAAGCGCACATTGGCCATAGGGCCGATGGTGGTTTCTGCGTCCAGAGGATTGCCCAGCTTGTAGCCTTTGACGATGGCTACCGCCAATTCAACAAAAGAGTCATAGAGGCTTTCGTGCACATAAATCCGTTCAATTCCGCAGCAACACTGGCCAGAATTGAACATCGCTCCGTCGACCAGCGTGTCAACTGCTGCACCAAGATCGGCATCTTCCATGACATAGGCCGGGTCTTTGCCGCCCAATTCGGTTCCAACACCGGTAAATGTACCCGCCGCCGCGCGCTCCATCGCGCGCCCACCTCCGACTGAGCCAGTGAAGTTTACAAAATCAAAGGCATTGCCCGCGATTAGGTCATTAGTGACATCGTGACTTAGGAAAACGTTCTGGAACACGTCTTCTGGCACACCGGCCGCGTGGAAAGCCTGCGCCATGCGCTCGCCCACCAAAAGGGTCTGAGTAGCATGTTTCAGGATCACGGTGTTGCCCGCGATCAGGGCCGGAGCAACCGTGTTGATCGCGGTCATGTAGGGGTAATTCCATGGCGCCACAACGAACACGACCCCGTGCGGGACACGCTTGATATAGCGTTTGAAGGTTTCGTCTTCGCCTACGCTAATGTCTGCCAGAGCGTCTTCGGCAATGGCCGCCATATGGCTGGCACGCTCATTGAAGCCCCCGAATTCGCCACCATAGCGAATTGGGCGCCCCATTTGCCACGCCAGTTCGGGCACGATGTCGTCATTCATCGCCCCCACGGCTTCAACACCTTTCATCACCAAGGCCGAGCGTTCGGCCAACGGGCGCGTTGCCCATGCGGCTTGCGCCTTACGGGCGCGACCAGCGGCTTCAAACGCTGACTCACGCGACAGGGTTTCGCGTTCGGCAAAGACAGATCCATCGATCGGAGAGATACATTTCAGAGTCATGAGTGTCAGGCTTTCTCAAATCCGCGTGCGATTTCCCAATCGGTCACGACGCGGTCAAATTCTTCTAGTTCTACTTCGGCGGCGCGGGTGTAGTGGTCGACAACCCAATCGCCCATCGCGCTGCGCAACATGTCCGAATTCCGCAGGGCTTCGGTCGCGGCGCGCAACGTATGTGGCACTTCGGCGATGTCTTTCATCGCGTATAGGTCGCCTGTCACCGGTTCCGGCAGGGCGAGCCCTTCCTCGATCCCCGCCAGTCCTGCGGCCAGCTGAGCCGCACAGGCAAGATAGGGATTGATGTCGGATCCAGGGATACGGCATTCGATCCGCACGGCTTTCGTATTTTCTCCGACCAAACGGAAGCCAGCGGTGCGGTTGTCGACCGACCACGCGCTTTTGGTCGGGGCAAAAGTTCCCGGTACGAAACGTTTGTAGCTGTTCACATAAGGCGCGAGAAAGACCATGCCGTCGGCGGCGTATTTGATCAGCCCCGCCACATAGCTGCCCATCAGTTTTGACATGCTGCGCGGATTTTCGGGATCGAAGAACACGTTGTCTCCGTCGCGGAACAGCGATTGGTGAATATGCGCAGCGCTGCCGACCTTGTCATGGTGAACCTTGGGCAGGAAGCTGGCAGCGTGGCCTTTCTGATCGGCGATTTCTTTGATGGCCTGTTTCGAGACCGTGTGCTGATCGGCGGCCAACAGGGCATCGGCATAGCGGATGTTCAGTTCGGCCTGACCCGCCTCGGCTTCGCCTTTGGTGTTTTCCACAGGCACACCGGCTTCGACCAGCAGGTTGCGAATCGGGCGCATGACATGCTCTTCCCGGGTGGTCTGCAGAATGTGGTAGTCCTCGTTATAGCCGCCCAGCGTCGCCATATCGCGAAAACCGCCGCGGCGGATCTCGTCATAGCTTTTCTCGAACAGAAAAAACTCCAGTTCGGTCGCCATATAGGGCGTTAGGCCCATGGCCTCGGCCCGGGCGACCTGTCGTTTCAGGATCTGACGAGGCGAATGCGGTACCGGTTCGTGGGTATGATGGTCGATGACGTCGCACAGGACCAATACTGTGCCGTCCAACCAGGGAATGCGGCGCAAGGTACCAAGGTCGGGCTTCATCACATAGTCGCCATAGCCCGCTTCCCAGCTTGTGGCGGCGTAGCCTTCCGGCGTAGCCATTTCCAGATCCGTGGCCAGCAAGTAATTGCAGCAATGGGTTTCCTTGTAGCCGCTCTCCAGGAAATTCGAGACGTGAAAGCGTTTACCCATCAGCCGCCCCTGCATGTCGACGAGACAGACCAGCACTGTATCCAGTATCCCGGCCTCTGCCTCCGATTTCAGGGTTTCAAGGGAAATCAAACCCGACATTGGCCAGTCTCCATTCTGTTTGTCAAAGCAAGCGCATCCAGCGCATCGAGAATTAGTGCCGCGGTGTCATTTGCAACCAAATGCTGTTGCTGCGGCGTTGCGATCATATCGTTGCGAAATTCCAGCATAACGTTAGCCCATCCTCGCGGCAGCGCGTGTTGTTTCAAGGTGTGCGTGACCCCATCCTCGGGGCCATAGGGTTCATTGCGTGCGGTTTTCAGTGCGGTGTGTGTCGCTGCCTTTACCAGCATTTTGTCAGCGAGGCTGGTGTCATCGTCATGAAGGATGCCCAGTTGAACCTCGCGGGGCTTTCCGTGAAATACCGGGGTAAAGCTGTGCACCGTGACCAGAACGCCAGTCTGTCTCTGATCCATCAGGTCGGACAGGGCAGTTTCAAAAGGCCGGTAGACGCTATCCACCCGTTCGGCCCGCTGTTCCGGTGTCAGATTGTGATTGCCGGGAATGTCATGGATTTCCGACACTTCGCGGATGGCACTGTCGGATTCAGGCGGACGGTTACAGTCGTAGACGAGCCTTGAGACAGTCGAGGCGACCAGCGGCGCATCTAGGATATCGGACAAATCTCTGGCCACGCCATAGGCGCCCGGGTCCCAGGCAGCATGGCTGTTCGCGGCCTCCTCGCTGAGCCCCAGCCCACCGTAGCGGGCCGGGATATGCTGCGAGGCATGTTCACAGACCAGAACAATGTTCGACGCGCCCGAACCGTTTAAGACGATGACGGAAGTATCGTCCATCACACTTTCACCCGCTCCATTTTGGGATCAAACAGCGGCGCCAGCGTGACCTCGCAAGGGACCCGCACGGTGGCGACTTCCAGCTCGTAAGTCCCGCTGTTGATAAAGTCGCGGTCCACCCCGCCGTCATGACGCACGTAGCCCATTGCTATGGATTTGCCGATCGTGTGGCCATAACCGGCCGAACTGATGTAGCCGACACGCTCGCCGTTGCGGTAAATGGTTTCCCGGCCGGACAGAATGACGTCGCCATCAGTGGTGAAGGTGGCCAGCATCTTCTTAAGTTTGCCGCCTCGTTGTTCGGCAACGGCCTCGCGTCCCTTGAACGGAATATCCTTCTTCATCTTCACGGCCCAGCCCAGCCCAGCCTCGTCAGGCGTGTGATCGGGGCCAATGTCGGATGGCCAGGCACGATAGCCCTTCTCAAGCCGCAGTGTTTCGATTGCCCGGTAGCCTGCGTCGACCAGCCCGTGTTCGGCACCGGCTTTGTGCAGCGCGTCATAGACCGCGGTGGCATATTCCACTGGCAAATGAAGTTCCCAGCCGAGTTCGCCCACATAAGTGACGCGCAAGGCGTTGACCGGGCATCCCGCGATGCCGATGGTCTTTGCCTTGCCGAATGGGAAGCCTTCATTGGAAACATCGTCACGTGTCACCGACTGAAGGATTGTACGTGCCTTGGGTCCCATCAACGACAAGACCGCATATGAAGACGTGACATCGAACAGCTGCGCATTCATGCCGTCGGGGATGTTCTTGCAAATCCAGTCGAAGTCATGAGTGGCATAGCCGGTGCCTGTGACGATGTAGTATTCGTCTTCGGCGACACGCACACAGGTCAGGTCACATTCGATGCCAGCCCGATCATTCAGCATCTGGGTATAGATCAGAGAGCCGACCGGCTTGGCCACGTCATTGGCAGCGATCCAGCTGAGGGCCGCTTCTGCATCCGGGCCCTTCAGGGCGAATTTGGCAAATGAGGTCTGGTCGAAAAGGACAGCCGATTCACGGCAAGCGCTATGCTCTCGTCCCACTGGCGTGTGCCAGTTCGGGCGCTCGAACGTGTAAATGTCGCGCTGATCTTCACCTGCCGCCGTGTCAGCGTACCAGTTGGGACGTTCCCAGCCGAGTTTTTCGCCGAACACGGCGCCTTGGGCGCGCAGCGTGTCATAAAGCGGCGACTTGCGGCAAGGTCGGCCCGAGTCATGTTCTTCAGAGGGCCAGGCCATGGTGTAGTGCTTGCCATAGGCCTCGATCGTGCGGGTGCGAATCCAGTCGTCGTCGAAATGGGGGCGACCAAAGCGGCGGATATCTACAGGCCACAAGTCAAACGGAGGCTCACCCTTAGCAACCCATTCCGCCAACGCCATGCCCGCGCCACCGCCAGCGGCAATGCCATAGGCGTTGAAGCCGGCTCCAACAAAAAAGTTCTTCAGTTCCGGCGCTTCCCCAAGGATGAAGTTGCCATCCGGCGTAAAGCTTTCTGGCCCGTTCACCAACTCTTTGATCCCGGCGGTTTCCAGTGCCGGAACCCGGCCCAGCGACAGTTCCATCAGCTGTTCGAAATGGTCGAAATTGCTGTCCAGAAGCGTGTAGTGAAAGCCTTGCGGAATACCGTTGGTGGCCCAGGGGATCGGGTTGGGCTCGTAGCCGCCCATCACCAGCCCGCCAACCTCTTCCTTGTAGTAGGTCAGACGGTCCGGGTCGCGCAGCGTGGGCAAGTTGGCAGGCACACCTTCGATCCGTTCGGTCACCATGTATTGATGCTCCATCGGCACCAGCGGCACATTTACACCTACGGATTTCGCGAAAGTCCGGGTCCACTGGCCGCAGCAAGCAATCACGATCGGGGTCTCGATCCGGCCTTTTTCGGTTTCGACAGCCTTGATCACACCCTTTTCAATATCGACTGACGTGACTTTGGTGTCTTCGAATATCCGCGCCCCGGCCATGCGCGCGCCCTTGGCCAGCGCTTGGGTGATGTCAGAGGGGTTGGCCTGACCGTCGGTCGGCAGATAGGCCGCACCAATGACATCGTCGATGGTCATCAACGGCCACAATTCCTGCGCCTCTTTCGGAGTCAGCAACTGCATGTCCAACCCAAAGGAATGTGCCGTGGTGGCCTGGCGTTTCACTTCGGTCCATCGCTCCGGATTACAGGCAAGCCGTAACCCGCCATTCATCTTCCAGCCCGTGCCCAGCCCGGTTTCCTGTTCCAGTGAATTATAAAGATCGACCGAATAGCCCAGCAGCTGGGTGATATTCGCGTTTGAACGCAATTGGCCGACGAGACCCGCAGCGTGGAAGGTTGTCCCTGATGTGAGTTTCTTGCGCTCGACCAGAACCACGTCCCAGCCCATCTTGGCAAGATGATACGCCGTCGAGCATCCGACGATCCCGCCGCCAACGATGACGGCCTGTGCGGTGTTAGGAAAATCGCTCATTTTTATCCTCTTTGGGATTGATATTCGGAAAGGGCCAGCCGGTAGCGGGCCAGGTTGTCAGCCGTATAGGCGGCATAGTCGAAGTCGATCTCGGAGGTGATTTCCGAGACCATGCTCCACATGGTTTCGCGCAGCAGCGAGGCGCATTTCATCGCGCCATAGCTGTTCATTAGGGTCTCGTCCGGCGGAGTGCCGAAATAGGTTTCCAGTATCACCATCTCGGCCTCCGGCGGCAGGTCGCAATTGGTGGCGAGACCTCCGAGATCGAACAAGGGTGAATTGAAGCCGCCATATTCCCAGTCGATCAGCCAAAGCCGGTCTGGGCCGCGGAGGATATTGGCGGGAAGCAGGTCGTTGTGACTAAGAACAAGATCAACCTTGCCAACCGCTTGCTCCAGCGCCGCAGCCTCTTGCATCAACTCTGGAAGGCGGTCCATTTGAGTAGAAGCGTTGCGAGAAAGGAAAGCGGCATAGTTGCGAAGGACGTGAAACACCCAGAAGGTCAGAATGGGCCCGCGCACTTTGCTAGTTACGGTTTCATGCACAGACCGGATCAGGTGTACGGTATTCACCAGCGTTTCTGCATCATGCAGGTCAGCGGCCTTCAGCGGCGTTGACTCGACGAAGTCCAGAACCAAAACGCCCGGTTCGGTATGATTGATCGCAGGCGAAATTCCCGCTTCTTGTGCAGCGTAGGAGATCGCCTGTTCATTGAACCGCATCACCCCATGCTCGGGAATATCCTCGCCGAAGCGCACCACATATTTTCCAGTGTTGTCGGTGACAAGCAGGTTAACATTCGTGATACCGCCGCCCAGCTGTTCGATTTCGGGCGTGCCCTGCCAGCAGGGCAAAGCGCGGGCAGTTGCGAATGCGTGTTCGAGAGCCATCGTCATTTCACACCCAGCCTTTCCTGCGAGCTCTTTGAAAGGGCCGTGACAATCCGGTCGGCAATGATGGCAATAAAGGCAACCGCAAGCCCGGCGATGATACCTTGTCCGGTATTGGCCTTAGTCAGAGCGATATAGACTTCCTGACCAAGATCACGGGTGCCAACGAGCGCGGTAATGACCAGCATAGAAAGGGCCAGCATGATGGTCTGGTTTAGACCCAGCAGTAGCGAGGGCGCGGCCAGCGGTAGTTTGATCCGCCACAGAAGTTGGCGTTCGGTACAGCCTGAGACCTTACCAGCTTCGATCAATTCGGAGTCGATCGACCGGATGCCATGGGCGGCGTAGCGCACGGCTGGGGCCAGGGCATAAAGCACCACCGCGATCATGGCCGAGAAGTCACCCACCCGGAACAGCATCACGACCGGGATCAGGTACACGAAGCTGGGCATGGTTTGCAGCGTATCGATTAATGAGCCGATCACGCTGTTGGCGCGGGCGCTTTGACCAGCCCAAATGCCCAAAGGAATACCGATGGCGCTGGCGATCAGAACCGAGACCGATACCAGATAGACGGTGACCATCGCCTTGGCCCAAAGCCCGTTTGCCGCGATGAATAGTGTCATCAGAGCAGAAATAAGGCCAAGTTTCCAACCTCCCAGACGCCCTGCTGCGATGCCAACAGCGATGATGCCCCAAGCCCAAGGGATGCCACCGAAAAACCGTTTTACCGGCAGCAAAAGGGTGGTCAGGAAGAACGTCTTGATGGCTTCGAACGTGTCAAAGAAGGTGATGTTGATCCACTCCATCATCGCGGTCCAGAACGCACCGGTGGTGATGGTGAAGGCCTCAGGCAGCACGCGGAATGCAGGCAGGTAGAAGCTCGTCAAAGTGGTCACGAAAATCAGCGCAAGGACCGTGCTTATCAGCGGATGGCGCTGATATACTGGGAGTGTCGGATCTGGGCGGGGACGCACGCGACGGATGGCGAAGGCCTGACTGACACGGTCCAGAGCGATGGCCATCACCACGATGGCCAATCCGGCCTCGATGCCACCTCCAATATCCAGCCGGCGCAGTGAGGTCAGAACATCATAGCCGAGACCGCCAGCACCAATCATCGATGCGATAATTACCATGTTGAGGGTCAGCATGATCACCTGATTGACCCCGACCATCAGTGACGGAAGCGCGGTAGGCAGCATCACTTTCCACATCAACTGACGGGGTTTGCAGCCCACCATTCGACCGGCTTCGATTATCTCTTCCGGCACAGACTGCAACGCCACTGTTGAGATCCGTACCATCGGCGGCATGGCGTAGATCACCGTGGCGACTAGGGCAGAGATCGGACCAAAACCGAACAGGAACAAGATCGGCACGAGGTAGGCAAAGACCGGGACGGTCTGCATCAGGTCGAGGACCGGGCGCAGTGCACGTTCGACCCATGGGTGGCGATAAGACAGAATGCCAAGCATGAGACCGCCCGCCACACCGATCGGCACTGCGATCAAAACCGAGGCCAGCGTGACCATGGCGCTTTCCCATTGGCCAAAGATAGCCAGATAGGCAAAACACAGACCCGCCAGCAAGGCCAGAGACTTGTTTTTCGCGTAGATTGCCACCGCAGCCATGGTGCCAATGATGGCGATCCAGCTGATCGAGGGTGCTAATTCAATAGCCTGCTGCCCCTGGCCGACCGAGAAACCATCTACCAGCATTGATCGAACCAATTGATAGGGAAGTTCGATCACACCCGCGATGAATCGGGTGAGGTCACGGAATGAGAACAGGCCAAAATGCGCATCTTCCACAAGCCAGGACATAGCGTCCGAAATCCAGCCATCCAACGGCAGTTCGTATTGCTTGGGAAAGCGGATGATCCAGCGCGCGTCCAATGCCTGGTACAGGCTGAACGACCACTTCGACAGAGCCCAAGTCACCAAGAATAGGCCCAGCCAAAACGGCCTCGAGCCATTGGTCAGGGATTTGAGAAACCTCGTCATCCCGCGCTCCGTCCAACCATGATATCGATTGCTGCGCGCGAGTCGATGGTGCCAACCGGCTGACCGTCTTCGTCCAGAACCCTGAATGGCAGAGTAGAATCATCCAACTGAAGGATGGTGTCGGCCACTGTAAGGTGGCCGGGCAGGTCTCCGGCATAGTCGTTTTCTGGGACTCCGGCGGACATGATGGATTTCAACCGCATGACTTTAGCACGGGGAATGTGGCGGGTGAACTCCTCGACATAGGGCGTAGCCGGTTTCATCACCAGGTTTTCGGGCGTGTCGATCTGTTCGATACAACCGTCTTTCATCACTGCGATGCGGTCGGCCAGACGGATAGCCTCGTCAAAGTCGTGGGTGATGAACACGATCGTCTTGTGCAGCATAGATTGCAGACGCAGGAATTCGTCCTGCATTTCCCGACGGATCAGCGGATCAAGCGCCGAGAACGGCTCATCAAGGAACCACAGATCAGGGTCGGCCACCAACGAACGCGCGATCCCAACGCGCTGTTGCTGGCCACCGGACAATTGCCGGGGATAATGGTCTTCACGCCCTTGCAAGCCGACGGTTTCGATCATCTGACGGGCACGGTTTTCGCGGTCTTTCAGGGGGAAGCCCTGAATTTCCAGCGGGAAAGCGGCGTTTTGCAAAACGGTCAGATGCGGCAGCAGTGCGAAATGCTGAAAGACCATGCCCATTTTCTTGCGACGCACATCGATCAATTCAGAGTCGCCCATGGTCAGCAGATTGCGGCCTTCGAAGTTGATTTCGCCCGCGGTTGACTCAACGAGGCGCGAAAGGCAGCGCACCAACGTGGACTTTCCTGATCCGGAAAGCCCCATGATGACGAAAATCTCGCCCTCAAATATTTGGACATTGGCATCGCGCACGGCACCGACCATTTGGGCGGCTTCAAAATCTTCTGAGGTTGGTGCGTCATTGTGTTTCTTAAGGAAGTCTTCGGGGTGTGGGCCGTAGATCTTCCAAACACCTCGGCACTCCAGTTTTACGGAACGCTCCATAGTCACCTCGGGGATTTGGCCTTGTCGGGCCAGATTGCTGGGAAAGGGGGGAGAAGGCGCGGGGAGTGGCCGCCTTCTCCGAGCGGATCAAGGAGGGTTACTTGATCCAGGACGACCAGGTGGCTTCGTTAGCGCTCATCCATTCGGAAACAACGCTGCTGATGCTTTCACCATCGAGGTCGACTTTGCCGACAAGGGCGCCCATCGTGTCGTTGTCGATGTCAAAGGCGTTGATCGCGCTGGCAGCACCCGGCCATTTGTCGGCAATGCCGGACCAGGCCACTTTCCAGATCGGACCGGTCGGCTTGCCGCAATCATAGGCCGAGTCCGGGTTCACGCCGACAGACGGGTCGTTGTAACATTCGTCAGAGTAGGGCGGGAATTCGACGAATTTGCCGTCATACTTGGCGGTCGCCCAATGTGGAGAATAGATCCAAAGCACGATCGGGGCTTCACGCTGATAGGCCGATTCCAGTTCGGCAAAAAGCGCAGCGTCGGTGCCAGCGTGCACGACTTCGAAATCCATGCTTAGGGCCTCGACGCGTTCGTCGTCAAAGCCGCCCCAAGTCACAGGACCGCCTAGGTAACGCCCCATCGGCGCGGTTTCAGGGGTGGCGAATTCGGCGGCGCAGTCATTCAGTGCCTGCCAGTCGGGCAGGCCGGGGCACAGCTTTTCCATATAGGACGGATACCACCATTCCTCGATGGCTTTCATACCGGTTGGACCCATGTTGACGACCTTGCCGGTGCCAAAGGCTTCGTCCATCGCCTCGCGACCAGTGGTTTCCCAGATTTCCATAGCGACATGCAGGTCGCCGGTCTTAAGTCCGGCAAACTGAGCGATGTAATCGGCCTGCACGTATTCCACATTATAGCCAGCCTTTTTCAGAACTTCCCCCATGATGGTGGTGGTGATGATCTGGCCCGTCCAGTCATGCGTCGTCAGCTTGATCGGATCCAGAGATTCAACCTCGGCCATCGCGCCCGCTGCCGAGAGGGCTGTCAGAAGCGCCGCAGAAAAAGGTGTGAATTTTGTCATGGTCAGCCTCCCAGCTGTTGATTTTGTGGGTTTCGCAAGATCAGGCGTCTGAAAATGCGTGAATGAATTAATGTTTCGCCAAAAACCAACATAAATCAACATAAAAAGTTAGAAAACGTTGTAAAAGGTAAAAAATATGTGGAAATTTGTGGAAATTAGTGGCTATTTAGAGGTGCAGCCGCGGTGTTGACTGCGGAAATGGAGTAGAATCATGGAGACTCGGGTTAATCACCGACAGAAGGCTATTCTGGACGAACTGCACCGGTCTGGTGGCTCGATGCGGATACATGCGCTGGCCGAGGCTCTGGATGTGACCGAAGAAACCGTGCGGCGAAATCTCAAGGTTCTTGCAGATGATGGCTTGGTAGAGCGCATGCACGGTGGCGTTCGTATCGTCAGCGATAGCACTGAGGCCGATTTCAATGCCCGATATCGCGAGAATCCAATCGCCAAACAGCGGATTGCACAGCACGTCGCCTCAATGTTGCCTAATGATGTTTCCCTGTTTCTCGATATTGGCAGTACCACCGCTCATATCGCAGACGCATTGCGCGACCACCGCCGACTGGTCGTGGTGACGAACTCAGTCTATGTGGCTTTCCGCCTGGCCACCCGCAATGAAAACCGGGTGTTTCTGGCTGGCGGGGAATTGCGGGGCCATGACGGCGGAGCTTTCGGCGCGGATGCCATGGAGTTTGCCGCGAACTTCAACACCGACTTCGCGGTCTTGTCCTCTGCCGGGATCAACGAAAAGGGGTTCTTTTTGTACGACCTTGAGGAAGCTCGGTTTTCGCGCCTGATCATGCGGCAGGCCAACACCAGCATCATCGCGGCGGACTTCAGCAAGTTCGGCCGGGTCGCGCCGGTCGATATTGGTCACCCGGAACGGGTTGATTACCTTGTCTGCGACAAGGAACCGCCTAAAGAAATTGCCTCCGCCGCGTTGGTCGACTGGGGCACAGACATCCAAGTAGCCAAATAGGAGAAATGATGAGCCCCCCGATAGAAAAGATCGGTGAAATCGCCGAAAGGATTGCCCGCGAAGCCAGTGCGATCCCGATGTCACATTTCCGCGCGCCACTGGATATTGACGCCAAGGCCGACGAAAGCCCAGTGACGGTAGCAGACCGCGAGACCGAAGCTTTCATCCGAGACGCCTTGCAAAGCGCCTTTCCGGGGCACGGTATCTTTGGCGAGGAATACGGGATTTCCGGGTCCTTGGACGGAGAAACTTGGATCATTGACCCGATTGACGGCACCCGGACTTTCATTACCGGCTCCCCCCTATTCGGCATGTTGATGGGATACCTTGTCGGGGGTCGCCCCAAGATTGGCCTAGTCCGCATGCCGGCGCTGGATGAAACCTATATCGGCCTTGAAGGGCAGGGGGCGACACTGAACGGTGCACGGATTCGGTGCCGCGATACCCGCGAGTTGGGAGAGGCGATGATCTATGTAAACGAAGCGGAGCGGCTTCAATCGATGAACCCGGACCTGTTCGGGCGGCTCTGCCGCATAGGCCATACCAGACGGATGGCCTATGATTGTTACCCGCATGCGCTGGTGGCATCGGGACAAATTGATGCGGTGGTGGATTGCAGGCTGGAGCCTTACGATTTTCTGCCTCTTGTCGGTTTGATCAAGGCCTCAGGGGGCGTCATCACTGATTGGGAGGGCAATGACCTGACAATGAAGTCTGATGGCAAGGTCGTCACCGCGACCACGCCTGAACTGCTGCAGGCCATGCTGGATGTCGTCAATGGCTGAATGAAACGGTTTGAATGGAAAAGGGCGCCGGTGAGGACCGGCGCCCTTTTTCGTTTGCTTGGGAAGAGTATTAGCCAAGCTTCACCGCAGCCACATGCCCTGGGAAATCATCACTGTTCATCAGCGCCTTGCAACGATCAAAGCGGGTGGTTGCATAGGCCCAGAAATCCTCTGCCGGATTGTTGTCGGTGTGTTGGATCAACCCCCACAACGTCCAGAGCAGGTCGCACATGGCCTTGTAGATCACAACGCGCCCCTTTTCCTCTGCGGTGGGCTCGCGCCCGAAATAGCCGCGTAGAAGTTCGGCCTCCTGACTTTCGTCCATATTGGCTTCGACCGAAAGATCACCAACATCCCAAAGCGGGTCGTTCATGCCGGAATACTCCCAGTCAACGATCCACATGGCCTCGCCATCGTCAAGAAAGTTCTCGCAAAGTGGATCACAGTGGCACGGCGCCAAGCGGGCTGGGTTGGCGTTGAGGGCTTCCTTTATCGGCTCGGCCGCCTTGACCACCACGTGGTAGCCTTCCGGCAGGTCCACGTCTTTTGTTGCCAGTACCTTGAGGTATTCATCGATCATGGCGAACAGCTCGAAGCGAAACTCGAACGCTTCGCCCGAATTGTGCAGCTTGGCCAACGCCTTACCCGCTCGCTCCGGAGACCCTGAGCGAGACTTAAACAACGCGGGCGTCATAGTTTCAATGTTTTCTATCGCTCGGGTGACCATTTCGCCCGAATTGGCATCGGCCCATAGAACCTCGGCAGAAATACCGGCACGCCAGGCGGCATTGGCGTTGGTGATCTCGATTGATCGGTCGATATATTCATCGGTGCCTTCGCCGGGGATGCGCACAATCACGCGAGCAGTTGGGGTTTCAACAAGATGGACAAGGTTGGTCAGCCCGCCAAGACGCGTGATACTACACCGATCCGACGCAACAGTTTCAAAGCCAGGAGTCTTCCGCAACGTGGCCAGAACGGTTTCCGTATGCTCGTACATGTCAGCTCCTCAGGACTTCAATTTTTCATTTTGCGGGTCAAACAACGGCCCGTCTACCCTTGTGATTGGGTGGCGTTCACCGAACACTTCGATCTCAAATGTGGTTTCCCCGCAGAGCGCGTTTTCCAGATATCCGAAGATGATCGTTTGTCCGACCGAATATCCGAAGCCAGCGCTGGTCGCGAGTGAGACCGTCTTGCCGTCATGGATGATGGTTTCACCGCCATAGAGTGGTAGTTTGACGGGAGTAACAAAGGTGCAAAGTTTGCGGTCAGGCCCTTCCGCCTTCTGCTTCGCCAACACCTCGCGACCAAGGAAATCACCGCCGGCCTTGAGATGGACGCGGAACCCAAGCCCAGCCTCGATGGGGGTGTAGTCGGGGGTAATGTCGCCCGACCAATAAAGATAGCCCTTCTCCAGACGCAGAGAGTCGATGGCGCGATAGCCGATGTCTCGAATGCCGTGAGGCTCACCTGCACCGTGCAAGGCCTTATAAACATGGGCAGCGAATTCCGTCGGGACGTGTAGTTCCCAACCCAGTTCGCCGACAAACCCGATGCGTACAGCGCGAACCGGCGCGCTACCAACCGTGATGTCGCGGGCCGTACCAAAGGGGAACGCCTCGTTGGAAACGTCCTGTTCGCAGACCGCTTGCAGCACGTCGCGCGCCTTGGGACCGCAAATATTAATAACTGCGCGGCCAGAGGTCACCTCGATCATTTGGACCGAGCCGTCCTTGGGCATGTTGCGGCGAATCCAGTCTTCGTCATGTGTGCCGAAGCCCGAGCCAGTGACGAGATAGAAGTGATCTCGCCCAAGCCGGGTTATGGTGACATCGGCCTCGATGCCTCCTGTTTCGTTGCAGAATTGTGCGTAGATCACGGTGCCGTCGGGCTTGTCCATGTTGCAGGCGGCAAGGTGCTGCAACAGATCCAGTGCGCCGGGGCCGATGATTTCGAATTTGGCAAAGCTCGATTGATCAATCAGAGCCACGCCTTCGCGCACCGCCTTGTGCTCCTCGGCGGCAAACTTGTGCCAGCCGGGCTCAAGGAAATCGAGCTGGTCTACAGGCTCAACGCCTTCCGGAGCAAACCACAGTGGACGTTCCCAGCCATTCTTGGATCCATAGACCGCGCCCTTCTTCTTTAGGATGTCATATAGCGGCGACAGACGCAGGTTGCGGGCGCTTTCATGTTCCTGACCGGGATAACGCATCTTGTAATGATGCGCATAGTGTTCGACCGCGCGCGGGTACATGAAAGACTTGGTGCCGTGATGCGGCCCGAAGCGGCGGCAATCGAGCGGCCAAAGGTCAAGGCTGGGGCGCCCTTCGGTGATCCATTCGGCGATCATCTCGCCAGCCCCACCGCCGGCGGCAATGCCATAAAGGAATCCGGTTGCCATCATCAGGTTGTCAAAGCCCGGCGCCCAGCCCAGCACAAAGTCCCCGTCCGCCGAATAGGGGATCGGGCCGTTGATCACCGAGCGGATGCCAACTTCGTTCAGGACCGGTGTCACCTGTGCGGCCAATTCCGCCAGTGGGCCGAACCGGTCGAGGTTGTCCGGTAGCAATTGGCGCACGAACTCTCCTGGGATGCCATTATCGCCAAAGGGTAGGGTGCCTTCTTCATAGCCGCCGATTACAAGGCGGCCACCGGCATCGGGCTTGTAATACACAAGACGCTCCGGGTCGCGCAGGGTGGGCAAGCCTTTAACCAGCGCCTCATCAGGAAGCGGCTCTGTCACGATATACTGATGCTCAACCGCGCAAGCTGGGACATGAATACCCAGCTTCGCACCCAATTCACGGCTCCACATTCCGGCGGCCATTACGATGGTCTCAGCCTCATAGTCGCCTTCGCTGGTCATCACCTTGGTGATGCGTCCGTCCTTGATTTCGAAATCCAAAACCTTCACATCCTGCCGGATTTGCGCGCCGTATTTGCGGGCGCCTGAGGCAATGGCCTGACACAGGCTGGCAGGGTCAACATGACCATCCGAGGGGATAAACGCCGCGCCTTGCAAGCCTGAGTCGTCGATATAGGGAAACAACTCCTTGGCCTCTTTGGCGGTGATCATCTCCATTTCCAGATCGAAGCTTTTGGCCATTGTCGTCAGGCGTTTGGCTTCCAGCAACCTTTCTTTGGTTGCCGCCAACCGCAAGCTGCCGACCTTCTTCCAATCGAAGGCCATACCGGTTTCTTCTTCCAGCCGGTCATACATGGCCACCGAACGTTTCAACATGCGGGTGGTATTGCGAGATGAGCGCAACTGCCCGACGAGGCCCGCCGCATGCCAGGTTGCGCCTTCTGTCAAGGAGGCCTTTTCAAGCAGAACGACGTCCTTCTCGCCGTTTCTGGCAAGATGGTACGCGGTCGAACATCCGATGATGCCTCCGCCAATGATGAGATGCTTCGCTGAATGGGTGGTCATTTCCGATTCCTCACTGAATTCGGAATTAGACTGCCACAAAAACAACAAAAAACAACAAAAAATGTGGAAAGATGTTGAAATTGAGAAGTCGATGACGCAAATTACTCTGAATTCCGGCGCTTTCAAAGGGCGGAAAAGGGCGAGATCGTCGCCAGTGCAACCCAAAGGAGGTAAGTCATGGAACACCCGGCACGGAATTCCTTCAACTCAGGAGCACAGCCAATTGTTCAGGATGTGGTCATCATGTTGGGTGACGGTGCAACGTTGGCGGATTGCAGTGCAATTACCCAACCCATGCTCACCATGAACGAAATCTCGGGACGAAGGCATTACAGATGGCATTATGCCTCGCTGAATGGGTCGGTTCAAAAACTTGCCTGCGGAGCGGAATTGTCTTGTGATGCCGATGTGGGTCAATTGCATCACGATACTTTGGTCGTCTTGAATTGGGGCAGTGCTGCCACCGCAAAGGAAGACAAGCTAATCGCATGGGTGCGCCGGCAATACCGGGTCGGCAACAAGTTTATCTTGCAGGGGAATGCGGTGTTCACTTTGGCGCGCGCCGGTTTGCTAAGCGACATCCCCGTCGCCGTCCATTGGGAATGGATGGAAACGATGAAGGAGCTTTACCCGAATATCCTAGCCGTTGATCAGCTCTACTCGGTGTCCCCGCGCATTTGCGCCAGCACTTGCAGTGATGCAGCGACGGAATTGGTGGTTGGCCTTATTGAAACACGCCATGGCCGCGAGATCGCAAGCAAGGTGCAAGAGCAACTCAACCGGCCGGCTTGCCGCCCCCCGACCACTCCGCAAAGCATTCCCCTGGCACGCAAGTATGGTTCGCGAAACCAGACTTTTCTGGCTGTGGTTGAACGCATTCAAAGCAGCTATGAGGAAGACATCTCCGTGCAGGATCTTTGCTGCGAGTTCAACATTTCAAGGCGCCAGCTTGAACGGCAATTTGCAGAAAAGACAGGAACCTCACCCCTACGGTTCATCAAGGATCACCGGTTGCGAAAGGCGCAGAAACTGTTGCAGATCACCAACATGAGCGTTCTGGAAGTGGCCATAGCCTGCGGCTTTCAATCCGACTCGTGCTTCCGCACGGCCTTCAAGCGCAAATTCGGAGTGACGCCAAAGCAATTTGTTTGATTTCGCGCCTGACGGTTGCGTACGAGAAGGATTTCTGGGAAGGAATAACCATGGCGAAATATGACCAAGAGATCCTCAACGCCGTGGCTTTGCGCGGTACTTTGACCGTCACGGAACTGTCCGAAATGCTGGGTGTTTCGGATCAGACGATCCGACGGATCGTCAAGCCGCTGGTTGATGCCGGCAAGGTTGAAAAGGTCCATGGCGCCATTGTCAGTATCGAAAACCCGATGACGGCACCATTCCAGATTCGGATGCATCACAACCGTGAAGCCAAGGCTCGTATCGCCTCCAAGGTGGTCGAGCTTATTCCCAATGGCGCGTCTGTTGCCATTGATGCGGGGTCCAGTTCAGGATTCGTTTCCCAAGCTCTACAGATGAAGAAGGATCTCACGGTCGTAACAAATTCAGCATTTGTGGCGAGTAAGCTGTCGATGACAAAGGGTAACCGGGTCTACTTTGCCGGCACGCAATTACGCGATTACGATGGAGCTTCCTATGATCGCACGGCGTTTCACACCGTAGAGAAAATGCAAGTAGACTTCTGTGTCGTAACCGCTGCTCAGGTGCATCCCGAACGGGGGTTTCTCATGGCAGAACAATGTGAGGCGGATATGGTCGAGGCGATGTCACGTATTGCCAAACAGGTAATTTTTGCTGTCGATCACAGCAAAGTCGAGGCAACGAGCACGACCGGGCTGATCGCGATTGACGAGACAAGCGAAGGAATTTGGATCGTGACAGATTCCAATGAGGTGGTCCGCCACGCTAACCTCAAGAATGTTGCCCGGGTCATAGTGAGCGATGCCTGAACAGTGATCGTGAACACTTGGCGTAGAGTGAACTCCGAAATATCCTTTCATTCCAGTCGGCCTTGATTGACGATACGGGATCCGCAGGTCGACGGTGTACCCGCAGACACGTTCGACCAGAAAGATCAGTTTGCCTTTCCATGCTCCTTATATTCGTACCTAGTTAGTACTTCGCTAATGAAACCAATCAGGCAAAACATATAGCGTGTAAGATAGATTATGTTATATTTATGGCGGATAAGAAAAGACTTGTTACGACCGTCAACTCTACGCGTCTTGGCCTTCATCGCGCGCTGTAAATGCGGTTGGAAAACCGACGCAACACATGAAACCGTGCATATCTACCGAAGTGCAATCGGTTCCAAGTTCTTACCCATCCCCTGAAGCTGGTACGCGGAGTAGCGCAGGGTTGCGTGTGACAGATCATGTTTGTTGCAGATCTTCATACGGAAAGGCAAAATGCAACCGGTTGCAAAAATGAGTTGACTTAGCCCCGAAATGATCGCAGCTTTGCAGTGGAAGGTAGAGTCGGGACCGTTTGCCAAAAACAGGCGGTCTAGGGAGAGACATGCTCGAATTTGCGTTAAATCAGGTGACGATGGCCAACGCGCCGCTACGCGATGTGCTAAAGACCGCGCAGCGTTTGGGCTGCGTGGGTGTTGAGCTACGCAATGACTTGAACCGCCCTCTTTTTGATGGGCTTTCGGCAAAAGACGCAGGTGCGATGGTGCGTGATCATGGGCTTCGCCTGCTGGGTCTTTCGCAAATCTACCCTTGCAACCGGTGGTCTG
The DNA here is from genome assembly GCF_900129685.1 of Cognatishimia maritima. Classification (GTDB taxonomy): domain Bacteria; phylum Pseudomonadota; class Alphaproteobacteria; order Rhodobacterales; family Rhodobacteraceae; genus Cognatishimia; species Cognatishimia maritima. The sequence continues at coordinate 208,159 of NZ_FQWM01000003.1, forward strand.
AAACCATCGCAAAGGACAGCCAATGGCTGATCGACAGCGCTGTTGAAGCCGGGGCGGAGGCCATCAGCCTGATCCCGTGCAACGATGGCGACCAGCGGAAAGACATCAACCGCGTTGATCAATTGGTCACGGGGATTGAAGCAATTCACCCAATGCTAAGACAGGCAGACATGAAGGCGTTTTTTGAGCCGCTTGGGTTTCAATCATCGTCGTCTCGTTTGAAGTCCGAGGCTATTGAAATCATGCGATCTTTGGATGCAACCGATTGCATAAAGATCGTACATGATACGTTTCACCATTATCTGGCCGAGGAAGACACGCTGTTTCCGGCGGAAACCGGCATCGTACATATTTCTGGTCTGGCCGATGTTTCGATCCAAAAACCCGATATCGTTGACGCGCACAGAGGGCTTGTGACGGCCGCAGACCAACTGGGGTCTGTGCAGCAGATCATTGCCTTGATCGACGCGGGCTACACAGGGGCATTTTCGTTCGAATGTTTCGCGCCAGAGGTTCACGACCTTGCAGCGCCAGAGGCGGCCCTCAGGCAATCCATGAATTTCATTGCTTCACACGCGCAGCAGAGAGCGGCGTGATGCGGAGTTTTGTCTAGCCCGCACAGCGGGCGATCCGGTGAGTAAAAAAGGTGTTCCGGACACCAACTAGGGAGGAAACTTATGAAGAAAACATTTATGATGGCTGGCCTTGTTACAGTCATGGGCACAGGTGCCTTCGCATTGGAGATTGGCGCAACCTTTTCGCGCTTTGACGACAACTGGCTGACCGTTCTGCGCAACGGTATGGTCGAATATGCAGAGTCCATTGATGGTCTGACATACCAACAAGAAGACGCCAGCGACGATCTTGCAAAACAGATCGATCAGGTCACAAACTTCGTGGCGCAAGGCGTTGATGCGATCATCGTGAACATCGTTGATACTTCTGCGGGTGCCGCGATCACAGCTGCAGCGGGCGACACCCCGCTGGTGTTTGTGAACCGCGAACCAGACAACGTAAACGAACTGCCGCCGACCCAAGCCTTCGTTGCTTCAAACGAGATTGAGTCAGGCACATTGTCTGCCTTTGAGGTCTGTAAAAACCTGCGCGCCGAAGGCAAAGGCAATGGCGCGCGCGGCTATCTGATGAACGGTCAGCTGTCCAACCAAGCTGCGGTTCAACGCTCTAAGGACGTGCATGACGTGATCGGCATGGACATGTGCAACTTCATGGAAATCATCGATGAAGCACCGGCCAACTGGTCCCGCGACGAAGCGCAGGATTTGATGACCAACTGGATGTCCTCTGGTGAGCCTTTTGACTTTGTTCTAGCAAACAATGACGAAATGGCCATTGGCGCGATCCAGGCGATGAAAGCCGCAGGTATGGACATGGCTGACGTTCAGGTTGGTGGTGTTGACGCATCTCAGGACGCCCTGCTGGTTATGGCAGCAGGCGACTATGACGTGACCGTGTTCCAAGACTCTGTTGGTCAGGGCACAGGCTCTATTGATGCGGCCATCAAGCTCGCAAACGGTGAGAAAGTCGACACCAAGGTCTACATTCCGTTCGTTCTGGTGACGCCAGACAACATGAATGACTTCTTGGACAAAAACTAACTTCAAATCCCACCCTTTCTTCAGGGCGGCGCAAGATGCCGCCGCCCTGAGGAACGACTTGACGCCAGAAGGAACCCCGACCAATGGCAGACACCAGCCACGGCACCGGCGGGCTTGTTTTCGACAAGTCCAAGAGATCATGGCCGAACGAGCTAAATATTGCGCTCGCCCTGATCATCATCATCGCCATTTTTGAAATTCTTGGGCAGGTTCTGCCTTATATGAACGGCCAAAGCTTCCTATTCGACACACGCGACCGTTTTGACTCTGTCTTTAACGAAGCGCGTCTGAAAATTATCATTCTGCAGGTCGCCATCATTGGTATCATTGCCATCGGGGTGACACAGGTCATCCTGACCGCAGGCATCGATCTGAGTTCCGGCCCCTTGGTTGCCGCTACCGCGATGATCGCGATGAGCTTTGCGCAGACCGAACTCGTTAACGGCAACCCAAACCCAAAGGCGGTTTTCGGCCCATGGGCGATGGATCTGCCGGTCATCATCCCCGTTCTCGCAGGCCTTGCCTTTGGGGCCATGATCGGGGCGATCAACGGGACATTTGTGGCCTATTTCCGCATCCCACCCTTCATTGCAACGCTGGGCATGTTCCTTGGCTGTCGTGGTATCGCGCTTTGGTGGACATCCGGTAACCCCGTCTCTTTCCCAACAGAAAGCTATTCCTTCATCGGGTCCGGCATGATGCCTGTGGTCTGGTTCCTTGCACTGGCGGCGATTTTCCACTTCATCCTGCGCTACACTGTGTATGGCAAACACACCTATGCGATTGGCTCCAACGAAGAAGCCGCGCGGATGTCGGGCATCAACGTCAAACGCCACAAGGTCATGGTCTATATGATCGCCTCTATGCTGGCGGCCTTCGCGGGCATCGTTCTCAGCTCCAAAGCTTCCACGGCGCAGGCGGGTATGGGGGAGTTTTACGAACTCTTCGCCATCGCCATGGCGGTGATCGGCGGCATCAGCCTGACCGGTGGTCGCGGTTCGATCATTGGCACCGTGCTGGGCGCGATGGTTCTGGGCGTGATCCGCTCTGGCTTTACCTACGTGAAGCTTGATGGGTCCTACCAGCTGATGGCTATGGGTTCGATCATCATCGCTGCGGTCATTCTTGACCAATACCGACAACGCAACCGAGCATAGTCAGGAGAGAAACCATGAGCGAAGAATACGTTCTAGAAACCCAAGACCTGACCAAACATTATGGTGGCGTGCATGCCTTAGAAGGCGCAAACTTCAAAATGCGCAAGGGCGAGCATGTGGCCATCATGGGTGACAACGGGGCGGGTAAATCCACCTTCGTGCGCCAGATCACAGGCGTTGAACAGCGCACCCGTGGCAAGGTCTGGCTCTACGGTGAAGAGGTGAATTTTGCAGGCCCGCTGGATGCACGCGAAGCCGGCATTGAAACCGTGTTCCAAACCTTGGCTTTGGCCGACGATCTGGACGTGCCGGACAACCTGTTCCTTGGTCGCGAGATCACAAAGTTTGACTGGCTCGGCCCGTTCCGGATGCTGGACTATAAGGCGATGCGTGAGGCCACCATTGAAGGGCTGAACCGGACAGCAGTGAAAATCCCCAATATCCGCAACTCGATCCGCAATATGTCGGGTGGTCAGCGGCAATGTGTGGCGATTGCGCGAACCGCAACTTTCCACTCGCGTCTGACGATCATGGACGAGCCGACAGCAGCTTTGGGTGTTCAGGAAACCGCGCAGGTGGAAAACATCGTGCGTACCTTGAAGGAAGCAGGCGAACCCCTGATCCTAATCAGCCACAATATGCGGCAGGTCTTTGATCTGGTGGACCGGATTGTTGTCTTCCGTCGCGGCCGTATGTGCGCCGACCTCGACATCAAAAGCGGGGATTACACCGGCGAAGATGTCGTGTCTTATATCACCGGTGCTAAAACCGGTGAGGAGTTCATGGAACATGCGCTTTAAGGCCCCTACCCCAACGCTTGAGGACGATGAATGAGCGTAAATTTCGCAATCCTTGGCGCAGGTCGGATCGGGCAGGTTCATGCGCGCGCCGTGTCCTCTGTCCGTACGGCGAACCTTGTGGCCATGGCGGAACCTATGGAAGCGGCGGCGCAGGCCATGCGCGCGCAGTTTGGCTGCGACATCCGCACCATTGATGACATCGCAGCGTCTGACGATGTGGATGCGGTCGCGATCTGCACTCCGACTGACACCCATGCGGATCTGATCGAACAATTTGTGAAGGCCGGCAAAGCTGTCTTTTGCGAAAAGCCGGTCGATCTGGATGTGGATCGGGTGCGCCAGTGTCTGGCGACAGTCGAGGCTGAAAACGGTCAGTTGATGCTGGGGTTCCAGCGTCGGTTTGACCCGGACTTTATGGCACTGAAGGCGGCGATTGATGCCGGACAAATCGGGGATGTGGAGATGATCTCTCTGACGTCTCGCGACCCGGGCGCACCACCTTATGACTACATCACGCGCTCTGGTGGTATCTTCCGCGATATGACCATCCATGATCTGGATGTCGCGCGCTGGCTACTTGGCGAAGAGGTTGTTTCTGTTCAGGCCTCCGCCTCGGTCCTGACCGATCCCAAAATTGGGGAACTTGGCGACTTTGACAGCGCAAATCTGATCCTGCGCACCGCCAGCGGCAAGCTGTGCACGATCGCAAACTCGCGCCGGGCGACCTATGGCTATGATCAGCGCATCGAGGTGCACGGGTCAAAAGGCGGTGTTTCAGCCAGCAACCAGCACGAAGCCAATATCGAGATCGCCAATGGTGCGGGCTACACCCGCCCGCCGCTTTTGGATTTCTTTATGACGCGCTACACCCGCGCCTACGCCAATGAGATCGAAGCCTTTGTGAATGCGGTGGAAAACGGGACAGAAATGCCCGTCACCGGCACCGATGGGCTGCGCGCCTTGGAACTGGCCGAGGCCGCCTTGAAGTCAGTGGAAACCGGGCAGGCCGTCGCGCCCTAACCTCTGGCCACCCCTCTGGTTGGCCAGTCCAAAGCAAATCAGCGCTGGGGCATACTTTGCCCCGGTCGCAACACACCTTAAGCGCCGCAAAAACGCGCAATCAGTCAGTGTTAGACCATAAAACAACACTTTTTTCGCCGGAGATCAAAACCGCCAGTATTATGTTTCCCCTCTGGGCTTCAGCGATTAAAGGACGTTAGTGATTTGGCCTCCTGCCGGAGGTTGGACGCCGAGAGGACATGATGGCAGCAACGTTAAAGGATGTAGCAGAGCGCGCGGGCGTCTCCCGTTCGGCGGTCTCCCGAACCTTTACCGATGGTGCCTCGGTCTCTGAAAAAATGCGCCGCAAAGTGGAGAAAGCAGCAAAAGAGCTGGGTTACAGCCCGAACGCGCTGGCCTCCTCATTGACCACGGGCCGCACCAAGCTGATCGGCCTTGTCTCTAACAACTTCCACAACCCGATTTTCCTTCAGGTTTTTGATCTATTTACCAAAGGCTTGCAGGATCGTGGCTTGCGACCATTGCTTGTAAACCTTTCTGACGAAACAGATGCAGAGGCTTCTGTGCGCATGCTCAGGCAGTATTCAGTCGACGGTGCGGTTGTGGCGTCATCCACTTTGCCAGAAGGGTTCTCACGCGCTTTCAAAGATGCAGGCGTGCCGGTGGTGCACTCCTTCGGGCGGGCGACGTCAGCGCCCAAAGTGCACATTGTCAGCATCGACAACGTCGAAGCCGGGCGTCTGGTGGCGCAGACTTTGATCGCGCGCGGCTATAAACATGTCGCGTTTATGGGCGGCCCCCTAAGCGCGACCTCGACCCAGGATCGCCATGCCGGGTTTATGTCGGAACTGGCCAAACATCCCGAAGTCAAAGTGACCGCGTCCTTTGCAGATCACTACAGTTTTGAGGCAGGCCGCTACGAAATGCTGCGCCTGTTGCAGGACGCGCCCGCCGAAGCCTATTTCTGCGGTGATGACGTCTTGTCAATTGGCGCGCTATCTGCGGTACAAGACAGCGGCCTCTCTTGCCCCGATGATATCGGCATCATTGGCCTTAACGACATGGAAATGGCAGGTTGGGAGAACATCAATCTGACCACCGTTCACCAACCCATCCGCCAGATTGTGCAGTCGTCGATTGAATTGATGGTCGCCATGCTGGACGACAAAGACCGCTACCCGGAAACGCGCATCTTTCCCTGCGCTATTGTCGAACGGGGCACATTGCGCCCCATTCAGAATTTGGTTTTCGGGCCGTAGCTTTCACCGAAAGATAGAAGGCCGCGCGTCCATCCAGACGCCCCCCTCTTTCGCAGAAGCGACCGCCGTGTGCACGGCTGCCATCGACCGCAATCCATCCGCAGCATTGGGAAGCCCGTCACGCTTTTCGCCCCGAATGGCATCCGCGAGATCGCAATAGATGTTCGCGACCGCCAATGGGAAACCTTCTGGGTGGGCAATCGCCACGCGGCTTAGGCGCTGCGCATCTTCGTGCAAACCGCCTTCGCCTTTTTCAATGATCTGGGTGCGCCCACCGACCGGCGTGTAAATCAGTTGGTTCGGTTGCTCTGCATGCCATCTCAGGCCGCCGGTTTCGCCAAACACCTGAATTTCAAATCCATGCTGGCGGCCGATGGCGACAGAAGATGTCCAAAGACGTCCAATCGTACCGCCCTGCATGCGGAAATTGACCATCGCGTCATCTTCCAACTCGCGGCTTGAGATCGCCGAGGCGAAGTCAGCAGAGAGTGACTCCACCTCATCATCACAAATGAAACTCGCCATATGCATCGCGTGGATGCCGCAATCTGCAAATTGCCCCGACACGCCCGCCATCGCCGGATCATAGCGCCAGCGCACGCGCGGATTATCCGCATCGGTCGCGTCACCGTGGTGGCCGTGGCTGAAGTTCGTGACCACAACGCGCACCTTGCCAATCTCTCCATTCCGCACCATCGCGCGGGCCTGACGCACCATCGGATAGGCGGAATAGCAGTAGTTGACGGCGCAGATTTTGCCGGTCTTTTCTGCGATTTCAACAATCTCTTCGCCCTCTTCGACAGTCATTGTCATGGGCTTTTCACAAAGCACGTTAAACCCGGCTTCCAAGAACGCCTTCGTGATCTCAAAATGCGTGGAGTTCGGGGTCGCCACTGTGACCAGATCAATCCGGTCTTCACGGTCCTTTTCACCTGCCAGCATCTCTTGCCAATCGCCATAGGCGCGATCCACGGCCACGCCCAAGCGCTGCGCATATTCGCGACCGATGTCTGGCCGGTGATCAAGCGCGCCGGCTGCCATTTCAAAACGGCCATCTGCCAAAGCGCCCATACGGTGTGCCGGGCCGATCTGGCTGCCTTCGCCACCGCCAATCATGCCCCATTTCAATTTTGCCATATCGAAGCTTCCTCAGTTAAAGCCAATGGATTCAAGATATTCGCGGTTCTTGCGCGCATCGCCCAGAGTGTCCGGGTCCAAAAGCGGATCGCAGTCCTGCTCGACGGTACACCAACCCTCAAAGCCCGCGTCCAGCAGCACCTGACGCACCGCCGGAAAGTCGACATCGCCCTCGCCGAGATTACAAAAGATGCCATCGCCGCAGGCTTCATAGAAGTCTGTGCGGTTCTCGATCACCTTGGCCTTCACCTTCGGATCAATATCCTTGAAGTGCATGTAGGAAATGCGCTCCACATGGCGTTTCATAAACGCAACCGGGTCAAAGCCCGCGTAAGAATGGTGGCCAGTGTCAAAGCAGATCTTCAGGATCTTCTCGTCAACCTCATTCAGCAGCCGTTCAAGCTCTGGCTCAAAGTCAACAAAACCCGCCGCATGGGCATGAATGCCCACCGTCAGGCCATACTCTTCGGTGCCAATACGTGCGGCCTCGGCAATACGGTTCCGGAAAGCGGCCCATTCTGCCTTGTCCATCTGTTCAGCTTCCGAAGCCCGACCCGCCGTTGGCGCGCGACGCGGAGAGATCGAGTCGATCAGCACCATATGCTTCGCGCCATGGGCTTTCAGGGCTGCACCCGTGCGATGCGTACCGTCGAGCACATCGTCCCACGCGTCCGCATCATGGAACGGGCGGAAGACAACACCGCCGATCAGTTGCAGATCAAATTCCTCTAACGCCGGAGCCAATACTGCCGGGTCTTCGGGCATAAAGCCAACAGGGCCCAATTCGATGCCTTTATACCCCGCCGCCGCACATTGGCGCAGCACTTCGCGCCAAGTCGGGTTGCGTGGGTCATTTGCAAATTCCACACCCCAAGAACAGGGGGCGTTGCCAATTCTGATGGTCATCTTATTCCTTTCCGATGCTCAGAATGCGTTGACGTCTTGCCAGGACTTGCTGTCCGAACTGGCAAGCGCCGCAGCGACAATACGGTTCACGTCGTGGCCGTCTTTGAAGGTCGGCCATTTGTTCTGTTTGTTGGCGATGGCTTCTAGGAAATCCTTCGCCTCGATGATGATCTGATCCTGATAGCCGGTGCCGTGACCCGGGCCGAGGCAGAAGGGCTTGTAGTCGGGATGCGCCGGACCTGTCAGGATTTTGCGGAAACCGCGTGTGGCTTCGGGTTCGTCCATGGAATAAAGCCAGATCGCATTCTGATCTTCCTGATCAAAACGGATCGCGCCTTTGGTGCCCGTGATCTCATAGGCGTAGCCCATTTTGCGCCCGGTCGCGACACGGCTGAAATACATGTGCCCCATGACACCGTTTGCAAAACGGCACATCATTTGGGCGTGGTCATCATTGGTGACCGCGCCACCCGGACGCGTTTTGTGCACGGTTTCCACATCGGCCATGACCTGATCAATCGGTCCAATCAGGGCAAGCGCAGCATTGATCATATGCGGGGCCAGATCGCCCATGGTCCCATTGGCCATGCCAGTGGTGCGCCAAGTCGCAGGCGCCTCTGGATCAGCATAGAAATCTTCAGTGTGTTCTCCCCGGAACCAAGTCACATCGCCAATCACCCCATCGGCAATCAACTTGCGGGCAAACTGGCTAGCCGGGGTGCGGATATAGTTGAACCCCGTCATATTCACGACGCCCGCCCTTTCGGCGGCAGCGACCATTGCGGCGCTTTCGGTTATCGACGCCCCAAGCGGCTTTTCGCACAAGACAGGTTTGCCCAAGGTCAGCGCTGCTTCAGCGATCTCCTTATGGGTTTCCTGCGGCGTGGCAATGACAATGGCTTGCACTTTGGGGTCATTGACCAAGGCCCGCCAATCGGCAGTGGCGCGCGCAAACCCATAGGCCTTGCGGTAACGTTCCGCGCTTTCAGGCGTGGACGCGCAGATCATTTCTAACCTCGGGCGCAGTGTGGTGTTGAACACCGCACCGACCGCGGCCATCGCGACAGAATGCGCTTTGCCCATATAGCCGCCACCAAGGATGCCGATACCAATCGCTGTCACAAGGCCCCTCCCCTGATCAAATTCTAAAACCAGTTTGCAACCGGTTGCAAAAACTGTATCGTGGGATTCGAAAACTCGCAATCCCCATTCGGCAGAATGCCCAAAGACGAAGAAAGTCGCCCGATATGACGACAGCAACTGACACCATCCAGTTGACCACGGCTCAGGCCATTATTCGCTGGCTCTCGAACCAATTCATTGAAATCGACGGGCAGGAAATGCGCGTGTGCGGCGGTGGGTTTGGAATCTTTGGCCACGGCAATGTGACCTGCCTTGGGGAAGCGCTTTATAACCATCGTGAGGAACTGCCGCTTTACCGTGGTCAGAACGAACAGGGCATGGGATTTGCGGCGGCTGGCTATGCCAAACAATGGCTGCGTCAGCGTTTTATGTTCTGCACGGCCTCTGCCGGTCCGGGGACATCTAACCTGATCACCGCAGCGGCACTGGCCCATGCGAACCGCCTGCCCATGTTGCTTTTGTGTGGCGATGCTTTCCTGACCCGCCTGCCCGACCCTGTGTTGCAGCAGATGGAAAATTTCAACGACCCGACCTTTGGCGTAAACGACGCCTTCAAACCAGTTGTGCGTTATTGGGACCGCATCACGCACCCGGCGCAGATCATTCAATCTTTGCCAGCGGCTTTGGCGACATTGCTTGATCCAGCAGATTGCGGCCCGGCCTTTCTGGGTCTGCCACAAGACGTTCAGGGCTGGACCTATGATTTCCCGGCTGTGTTCTTTGAAAAGAAAGTGCACCGCATTCGCCGCATTTCGCCGGATGAGGCAGAGATCGCCGATGCCATCGCGGCGCTGTCCAAAGCCGAGCGCCCGATGATCATCGCAGGCGGCGGCGTGCAATATTCTCGCGCGGTGGAAGAATTGACCGCCTTTGCTGAGAAACACCAAATTCCTGTGGTCGAAACCATCGCGGGCCGCGCCAATATGGTCGCGACCCATGATCTGAACATCGGCCCGATTGGTGTGACAGGGTCTGACAGTGCAAACAACACAGCCGAAAAAGCTGACGTAATTGTTGCCGTTGGCACCCGGTTGCAAGATTTCACCACCGGATCCTGGACAGCCTTTGCCCAGGACGCACAGCTGATTTCTATCAACGCTGCGCGCCATGATGCGGGCAAACACCGTTCCCTCCCGGTGGTAGGCGACGCAAAACTCAGCCTGAAAGCGCTGGATAAGGCGCTGGACTATATGGCCCCGCAAAGCTGGACGGATTTCGCCAAGGCCGAGCGCGTGAGATGGGATGCCTATGTGGCGGAGAATGTCGCCCATGGGAACCGCCCGAACTCCTATGCTCAAGCGATTGGCGTTGTGAACGAACTGTGCGATCCGCGCGACCGCGTTGTCGCCGCAGCGGGGGGCCTGCCTGCCGAAGTCACCGCCAACTGGCGCACTTTGGATATCGGGACGGTGGATGTGGAATTTGGCTTCTCCTGCATGGGCTACGAGATCTCCGGCGCTTGGGGCGCACGTATTGCCCAAGCCGAACGGGAACCGGATCAAGACACCATCGTCTTTATTGGCGACGGGTCTTACATGATGATGAATTCGGACCTCTATTCATCCGTTCTAAGCCGAAAGAAGCTGATTGTTCTAGTGCTGGATAACGGCGGGTTTGCGGTCATCAACAAGCTGCAGAACAACACCGGCAACGAAAGTTTCAACAACCTCTTGGCGGATTGTCCGACAATTCCAGAAGCGTTCGGTGTGGATTTTGAAGCCCACGCGGCCTCGCAAGGCGCAATCGCTGAAACAGTGTCTAATCCTGCGGAACTCGGCGAAGCGTTCAAACGCGCCAAAGCCAGCGACCGCAGCCATGTGATTGTTATGAAAGTCGACCCCTATGAGGGCTGGACCACCGAAGGCCACACATGGTGGGAAGTCGGCACGCCGCATATCACCGACAGCGAGCGCGTGCGCGAGGCGCATCTCGATTGGGAATCCTCCCGCAGCAAGCAGCGGAAGGGCGTCTGAATGAGCGACCTGATCAACGCCATCAAGACCCGTAAGTTTGTGGTCTTTGGCCGGGCCGGTATGGATATGTTTGCCGACCCAGTGGGCACGAAATCGGAACACGCCGAGGTGTTTCGTGCCGATTTGGGTGGCTCCTCCGCAAATATCTGTGCCGGTCTGGTCAAATTGGGCTGCGAGGCGGCTTTGGTGACCTCTGTGTCTGATGACGCTGTGGGCCGATTTGCGACCAACCGGCTAAAGCATTACGGCGTCGACACCACCTATGTGCGGCCCGAAGGCGGCGAGGCGCGGACCTCATTGGCGATTTACGAAAGCTGCATCGAAGACTTTCAAAATGTGATTTATCGCAATGGAGCAGCAGATTTCCAAGTAACCGAAGAAGACGTTGATCGCGTTGACTATTCGCGCTTCTCAGCCTTGATCACGGCGGGAACCGTCTTTGCGGGACAGCCTTCTCGTGAGGCGACCTTCAAAGCCTTTGAAAACGCCAAGGCGGCGGGCCTGCCGGTGATTTTTGACATCGACTACCGCCCCTATTCCTGGCCTTCCCCTCAAGTGGCCGCAGATGTTTTGACCCGCGCCGGGGAAGCCAGCGACATGATCGTCGGCAATGACGAAGAATTTGGTTTTATGGCAGGTGGCATCGACAAGGGCCTCGCCATGGCCAAGGAGCTGTCCCAAGACGGGCGATTCATTATCTACAAAATGGGCCATGAAGGCGCGGTCACCTTCTTTGAAGGTCAAGAAATCCGCACCGGCATTTATCCAGTGACTGCCGTCAAACCCAATGGCGCGGGAGACAGTTTCATGGCGGGCCTCCTCGCCGGGATCGCAGAAGGGCGTGACCTGAAGGAGGCCATCCTGCGCGGCTCTGCTTGTGCTTCTATCGTGGTCAGCCAGCCCGGCTGCGCCCCTGCGATGCCAACCCCTCAGCAACTTCAAGATTTTCTGGCCGCCCATGACGGCCCTACTGACGCATAAAGGACCAGCGACATGCATATCGCGCCACATGACAACCAGAACAAACCTATTGTCGACGCCGAGGACGCGCTGGTTCCCTTGAATTATTTCAACATCGTGAAGCTAAAGAAGGGTGAGTCATTTGACTATGCTGTGCCGGGCTATGAGACCTGCATCGTGCCAGCGACCGGCACGGTGGACGTCGAAGTCGAAGGCGCAAGGTATCCGGCGCTCGGCAATCGTGTCGAAGACGTTTGGGGCGGCGAACCCGAAGGCGTTTACGTGCCGGTTGGTGCCAAAACCCGCTTTACCTGCGTAAGCGAGGAGACCGAGGTTTTCATCGCCGGTGCAAAATACGACAAGGTGCTAGAGCCGTTTGACGTGCGCGAGGCAGAGATTGATCTCGTGCAATATGGCTCTGACGACACAAAAACACACCGTAAAATCAAACACATCCTTGGCACGAAATACCACGACAAGGTGGGCCGCCTGCTGGTGAGTGAACTCTTTACCGTGGGCGAAGGCGGCTGGTCAGGCTTCCCAAGTCACAAGCACGACACGGACCGGTGGGACGAGAATGGCGAGATGATCGAAAGCCGCCATGACGAGACCTATAATTTCCGTTTCAAACCCAACTATGGCTCTGGCATGCAGATGTTGCAGCGGGCGGATAATGAACCGGGCGATGCCTATCACATCATGGATGGATCGACGATTTGCATCGACAAGGGCTATCACCCCTGCGCCGTGCTGCCCGGTTACCAAATGTATTACTTCACCATTCTGGGCGGGTTAAGCCAGCGCAGCCTGAAGCAATATTTCCAACCTACCCATGCCGCGCAGTTGCATACGATCCCGGGCATCATGGACATGGTGGCAAAGTTTAAATGAGCCTAGTTACACTTGCAGACGTTCTGCAACCCGCGTTGAAACAGGGCCATGCGGTGGCCGGATTGGTCACGCTTGGCTGGGAAGAAACCCGCGCTTATGTGGCGGCGGCTGAAGCCGAAGGCGTGGCTGTGATCTTGCAGGCGGGTCCCAGTTGTCGCGCGCACACGCCCCTGCCAATCCTTGGGAAAACCTTTCGCTATCTGGCCGAACATGCCTCGGTTCCTGTCGTCGCGCATCTGGACCACGGCTATACGCTGGAAGAGTGCAAAATCGCGCTCGACAGCGGGTTTACTTCGATCATGTATGACGGCTCGCGCAAGCCTTTGCAGCAGAACATTGATGAGACAGCGGCGATTGCCGAAATGGCCCATGCGGCCGGCGTGTCCTGCGAAGGTGAGATTGGCTTTGTTGGCTATTCTGGTGGTGAGCAATCGGCTGGTACGAACCCTGATGAAGCTGCGCAATTCGCGCGGGACACGGGTGTTGATGCCATGGCTATTTCCGTGGGCAATGTGCATTTGCAGCAGGATAAGGACGGCGCGGGGCTGGACGAACCTCGTATCCGCGCGATCGAAGCCCTGACGGATGTACCTTTGGTCATTCACGGTGGCTCCGGTGTGCCGGTGGCGCAGCGGACGCATTTGGCGCGGACCTCGGCGATCTGCAAGTTTAACATCGGGACCGAGCTGCGCATGGCCTTTGGCAACGCCCTGCGTCAGGCGGTGAACGCTGACCCGGATCGCTTTGATCGTGTCAGCATTCTGAAGGAAACACATGATCCGGTGATGCTGGCAACGCGCTCAGTCCTACGCGCTTTCAAAGCCGCGCCCAAATAGGAATAAGCGGCGAGCGACCTACCATTTTTGCAAGCCTCCGAAGTTGAATCGATCCCAATTGGTCCAAAGTTGGTGGCTGTGTCGTTTTGGGCTAGAGAATATGGCCGTTTGCTTCCAGCGAATTCAGCAATGTCGCTTTCGAGGTTTGCAGGTGGCGTCTTGCGGCCTGCTCTGCCTGATCCCAATCCCGGCTTTTTAGCGCATCAATATAGGCGAGGTGTTCCGAAATGGCGGCCTCGTTTCGAAGCCGTTCATCTGATTTATTCCATTGAAAGTGATAGTGGAAAATCAACGATATAACTTTCTGAAACTGCTTCACAAATCGATTGGTCACAACGCTATTCACAGTTGTGTGGAACTGTTCGTTCAACTGCGAGAAGTCGTGAAATGATGTTTCGATGCGTTCCAAAAGACTTCTGTGTTTGCGCTCCAACTGTTCAATTTGGCCCCAAATTTCATGCGCTTCAGGCAGTGCAATAAGGTGCTTTACAGAGTTGAGTTCCAATACCGTCCTGAAATCTGACAACTCCACTGCGTAGTTTGCAGTGAAACCATTCAGCACCCAGCCGCCTTTCGGTCGGCGATGAACAATCCCAAAGCGATTAAGCGATGACAGAAACTCTTGCAGAGTATGTGGCGCAACACAAAAGTCTTTCGCCAGCTGCGTAACATTCAGAACCTCACCCGGAGGGACGTCCATACGCAGCACCCAATCGAGAAAGCGATTCTCAAGCTCATCAATACTGATCAATGTGGGCGGCGGCGATAGAAAGTCGGACTTTCGCGGGGCACGATTCAATAATCTCTTCCTGCCAGAGAGAGTAATAATGCCTTCCTCGTGAAACCGACTCAAAACGCTGCGCACCACAGTCCTACTGACGCCCAGCAGATCGGAAAGACTGTTTTCAGACGGCAGAGTATCTGATATTTCTATTTTTTTACAATGTGTTAATAGCATATTGTGTGCGTTCACAAAACGCTCATTTGTACGCGCCATTTCATCCACTCCCACAAAGCTTGAGAACCACCTTATCGCTGTTTTTTCAAATGTTCAAAAAAATTAAAAACATTTGATAGCAGCGACGCGCTATTCTTAGGTTTATTATTATTAAAGACATAAAGGTGTCACCGGTCAATGTCAGCCATTCGTCAAACGGACCAAGTATAGCGCCGCAAGATGGGTGGAATTCATCAATCGGCCGGCAAAGCACCTCGGGAAATCATCGAACGAATTGTTCAACTAGGAGGAGAAGAAGATGAACACAGCGAAACGAGTATTGCTCGCGACAACCATGATGGCTGGCGTTGGCATGACGGCGAGCGCGGTCTCGGCTGCCGATATGGTGGCGCTATTGCTGCCTGAAAACGTCAACCCACGCTGGGAGCAGCAAGACGCCGCGGCGTTTGTCAGCACAATGGCCGAAATTGCGCCAGACGTCGAAGTCGAAGTCTATAACGCGGGCAATGACACCGCGACGCAGCAGCGTCAGGCGGAACAGGCGCTGACGCAAGGAGCGAAGGTTCTGGTCGTTATCCCAATCGATGGCGAAAGTTCAGCAATTATTGCGGATACCGCCGCCGAAGAAGGTGTGCCAACTATTGCATATGACCGCATGATCAACTCGATGAACACCACGTTCTGGGTTCAAGCTGATCTTGAAGGTATGGGTTTTGATCAAGCCACCCACGTCATCGAGAATACCAAGGATGGCGATACGCTTGTCCTCCTCAAGGGGTCTCCGACTGATCCAAACGCGGCCGTCATTCACAATGGTCAAGTGCGTGCGCTGACACCCTACTTTGAAAGTGGCAAACGGATTATGGGGTACGAAAACTGGACACCAGGTTGGGATCCGGCAATCGCGCGCCGTTCTATGGACCAGGCACTGACTCAGCTTGAAAACAATGTTCAAGGCGTCGTTTCCTCCAACGATGGTAACGCTGGCGCAGCAGTGGCTGCTCTCGAAGAACAGGGTATGGCTGGGACAGTGCCAGTGTCTGGCCTCGACTGCACCGTACAGGCGCAACAGTTGATGCTGCTCGGTAAACAGACCCAGTGTGGTTGGCGCCCGCTTGCAGATATGGCCGAAGCTGCTGCCAAGGTCACAGTCCGGTTGCTGAACGACGAAGACTTCTCTGATCTGGCACCAGACAAGGTGACCAATGGCGTTGGTGCCGAAGTCGCATATGTGCCTGTCGGCTCCTATTCCGCGGTCGGTGACGAAGGCGTTGCATATGTGATTGAGAACGATCCTTCGATCACAAAAGATATGATCTGTCAGGGCGAGGCTGCCAAAACAGCATTCTGCATGTAACCGGAGAGATTTATGTCTCAGACTAAACAATCAATGGGGCCAACGGCCCCATCCCCTCACTTACGCGTAAGTGACATTCACAAACGTTTTGGTGGTGTTCACGCTTTGAAAGGGGTCAACTTCGAAGTTGCACGTGGCGAGGTAATGGCCCTTGTCGGAGACAACGGTGCCGGAAAATCGACACTAATGAAGGTTCTGGCGGGGGCGCACACTGCAGACGAAGGGCAGTTTTTCATTGATGAAGAGGCCGTGTCAGTTAACTCTCCCCATGACGCAAGTGATCTTGGAATCCAAATTGTTTATCAGGATCTTGCACTTTGTGAGAACTTGGATGTTGCGGCAAACCTGTGCCTCGGTGCGGAGCCTATTAAGCCCGGGTTTTCGTTTCTTCCACGATTTTTGCGCCCATTAGACGACCTTGAAATGGAAGTCAGAGCGCAAGAGGCGATCGATAGACTGCAGGTGAAAACGCTGAAATCCGTTCGCGCAAAGGTCGGCGGTCTTTCAGGTGGTCAACGGCAGGCGATTGCCATTGCAAGGGCCGTCGGCGCAGATGGGTCCGTTGTGATGCTAGATGAACCGACCGCAGCGTTGGGAGTCGCTCAGACACGGCAAGTGCTCGACGTTGTCAAACGGCTGCGCGACACGAACCATGCGGTTGTCTACATCTCCCACAATATGCGGGACATTTTCGAAGTTGCCGACAGGATATGCGTGTTGCGCCATGGCGCCAATGTCGCGACCTGGAACAAAAATGACGTCACACCAGATCAAATTGTCAGCGCAATGACGCGTGGCCTAGACAAAGAGGCACAGAATGCAGCCTGAAAATAAAGTGTCGCTGGTCGGCCGCTTGCAAGCCATGCGTGAAACCCGTTTTGGTGCGTTCGTTCCAGTGCTTCTGGCACTGGCAGCGATATGGATCTACTTTGGACTGGCCGTTCCGCTATGGGAGTATTGGGGGGACCCAGACGCCCAAAGCATGCGTTTCATTTTCTTGAGTCCACGAAATATCTATAACCTTTTCATGCAGTCGGCTGTCATTGCGACACTGGCCGTGGGCATTACCGTGGTGCTCCTATTGGGCGAGATTGACCTATCTGCCGCAGCGACGGCAGGCGTTTGTGCGGCGCTTCTTGGTGTCCTTGTTCTCATGGGTGTTCCCGCTCCATTTGCCTGTCTCATTGTGATGGCACTGGGCATAGTGATTGGCGCAGCGCAGGGCATTCTTGTGGCCTACGTTGGTATCCCTTCCTTCGTTGTGACTTTGGCAGGATTACTTGGGTTCCAAGGGGTCATGCAAAAAATTCTGCCCACAGGTAACTTGAATGTTGGAGACCCATTTGTGCGTGCCTTCGCGCGGGTCCTTTTGCCCGATGCTTTAGGGTGGGCGCTTGGTATACTTTGCGTGCTTTATTTTGCATGGACCGTTTTGCGCAAGCAATCTCAGCGATCAGCCCGCGGGCTAGAGCTTGACAGCCCGGCGGCGACATGGGGGCAAATCGCCTTCTTCGGAGCTTTGGTTCTCGCAACGGTCGCGACGCTGAATTCCTATCGTTCTGTTCCGATGCTGATCGTGTTGCTCATGGTTATCACCGCCCTAGTCGGTTGGGTCACGACATCAACTCCCTATGGTCGGGCCATTTTTTCGGTTGGAGGCAACCCTGAAAGCGCCAGACGCGTCGGTATTGATGTCAAACGGATTCGCGTTTCTGCGTTTGCCATAGTCGGGCTAATGGCCGCAATCGGAGGCATATTCGGTGCATCGCGATTTGGCTCGGTGAGTTACACGGCTTTCGCTGGGGGCTCCTTGCTTCTTGAATCCATTGGTGCAGCCGTCATCGGCGGAACGTCACTTTTTGGCGGGCGCGGATCGGTTTGGAACGCCATCCTTGGTGCGCTTGTGATTGGCTCGCTTGGAAACGGGCTGGATCTTTCCGGTGCCGGCGCAGCAGACAAGCTTATGTTCTCCGGAGCGATCTTGCTTCTTGCAGTCGCCATTGACGCTGTCTCCCGATCTGGGACGACAGAGCGCTAGAAAGCAAAAATAGCCGCCGCGCGAGGCATCTAAGACTGAGTAGTCAGTTAAGCCACGCGCGGCCCATCTCGTCGTATTTGATGTGGGTCTGCGTGATCGCGCGGACAACACGTTCAGAAAGGTTGGGTAAGTTGGCACACAATCTCGTGAAAATGGGCGTCGTTGAAGCGCCGAATAGGTTCGAAATCCAGCTACGCGAACCCGAAACGGATATCCCCGACGATTGGGTGTTGATTGATATTTGCGCCGTGGGACTTTGCGGCACCGATTATCATATTTACCAAGGTAAACACCCATTTCTGAACTATCCGCGCGTCATTGGGCATGAACTCAGTGGGCGCGTCACCCAAGACACGGGGGCCTGGAAAGCAGGCGACCTGGTGGTGATAAATCCTTACATTTCTTGCGGAGACTGCCGCCCTTGTCATCGCGGAAAACCCAACTGCTGCCGAAACATCGAGGTTTTGGGCGTCCACAGAGACGGAGGCATGGCCCCGCAAATTGCTGTACCAAGCCAAAATCTTTATTCCGCTATAGGGCTATCAGCCATTCAAGCAGCAATGGTCGAATTTCTAGCGATCGGAGCGCATGCCGTCCGTCGATCCGAAGTTACGGAAGGTGACCGCGTCCTCGTTGCTGGGATTGGCCCAATTGGCATTGGCGTCGCTTTATTCAGCCGATTGCTCGGAGCAGAGGTCACGTTGCTTGACCTGAGCGCACAGCGTCTGGCCATGGCCAAAGATCAATTTGATTTTCAGGTCAGCTGCACCTCGATCAGTGAGGCAATTGCCGAGAGTGGCGGTGATGGGTACGATGTCGTTTTTGATGCAACAGGACATGCTGGTGCGATCAACACAGGATTTGAGGCCGTCGCACACGGTGGAACCTATGTTCTGGTCAGTGTCGTCAAGGACGACATCACTTTCAGCGACCCCGAGTTTCACAAGCGCGAGATGCGACTGATAGGTAGCAGGAACGCGCTGCAGTCCGATTTTGATTGGGTCATCTCTGCGATGCGTGACGGATTGATCAACTCCAGTGCCCTCTGTTCAAGCGTTATCACGTTGGAGGAGCTAGCAGAGCAAATGCCAAGTCTTGCCCACGCCAGAGATGATCTTATCAAAGTCGTGGTCGAATTTGGACCTTAGTCGCGCCTTTCCCGCCTACGAAGTTTCACACGAGACCATCAATACACAACGGCTCAGAAAAACCTGAGAGGACCCTTACATGCTACTTGGAATTGATCCTGCACTGTCGCCAGATCTGCTCAGAATACTTTGTGCGATGGGGCACGGTGATGAGATTGTCATCGCTGATGCAAATTTTCCCGCAGAGGCCTGTGCCAAAAAGATTGTTAGGTCCGACGGCGTCGATGCTACGCGGCTGCTTACCTCAATTCTTTCGGTGTTGCCTCTTGATAGCTATGTTGAAGCGCCCGCGATGGTCATGGCTGTGGTGGAGGGCGACCCAGAGAATCCGCCGGTGGTTCAAGAGTTTCAACAGATCATCGACGCAACCGCAAACAGCGCGTGCCAGGTGGCGCCAATCGAAAGGTTTGAGTTCTACCGGCGTGCGACGGAAGCGTTTGCAATTGTTCAAACCGGTGAAAGACGCCTTTATGGGAACATCATTCTGAAAAAAGGGGTCGTGCGTCCGACTTAACCAATGCATCTCCCGGGCGGATCGATCGGCGGCGCATTTCGCCAAGTTTGCCTTAACATCCTGAAAAGCATACCGCGGCGCGCACCATCTAGGGCGTTTTTCTGGCAAAGCGCCGGCGGAACAAATCACCTTTCTCACTTGCGGATCCCCAGAAATTTCAACGGAAAGTGGTCCGTGCTTTTGTGTTCGCAAATTTGATTTTCTGACACCTCAACGGGAACACAATCCGTCTCTGCAAGCAGCGGCATCTTCATCCTCTTGAAGGCAAGGGTTTTGCCAAAGCACGATTGCAATCGCCAAAAATCACAAAATTTCAAACCCTTAGCAGTCAGGCATTAGTCGCTAAGCCGGCAACTCAATCTGTCCTTGCCTTCATGTATACATGTGTGCTTGTATTCAAATAAGGGGATGAAAATGACGAATCCAAAGAACGCACCTGCGAAATCGCAAGATAAGCCGCCCTTCATCGGAGACATCGATCGCTCGCGCCCTATCGGTGCGCAGATCTATGAAGCTGTGCGGTTGAACATCATTCTGGAAAATCTGAAACCGCTGGAGCCGATCAACGAGGCAGAGTTGGCGAAGTGGTTTGGTGTCAGCCGAACGCCTGTTCGGGACGCCTACCTGCGACTGATCGAAGATGGGCTGATCAGCACACAGAACAAAGTCGGGACAATGGTCGCGCCTATGAATGACGCGCGCGTGCGTGAGGGTATCATTATCCGGCGCGCGCTGGAGCGAGAGGTGGTGAAGATCATCTGTACCGGGGACAAAGACCTTCGTGCCCTTGATAAAATCATCGCGCTTCAAAGCGTCGCTGTTTCACATGGCGACTACATCGAGTTCTTCCGACTTGACGAAGAATTCCATGCTGAAATGGCAAACTTAGCCGAGTTGCCGTCTGCTTGGCGGCTGGCGCATTCTGTCAAAGCACATACGGATAGGGCGCGCATTGTGCTGACAAGCAATTTACCCAACCGGATCAACATCGCATTTCAAGAGCACCTTGCGATTGTCGATGCGCTTGTCGCCCGCGATGAGGAATTGGCGCAGGCTTTGGTGACAAAGCATATCAACTCGGCAATCGAAGCGGTAAAAGATGATGCTTGATCAGGATCGTTTCTTCCCCGCTGATCCAACGACGCGCAGTATTGCCCGCCGTCTGTACAAAGAAATCGCTGAACTGCCGCTGGTTTGTCCCCATGGGCACACCAACCCCGCTTGGTTTGCGACAAATGAAAAGTTTACTGACCCGGCAGAGCTTCTTGTCACACCTGACCACTACATTTTACGCATGTTGGTTTCTCTGGGCATTGATCATGCCATGTTGGGCGTCGCTACAAAGGATGGAGCGCCAACAAATATCGATGGGAGACAGATCTGGCGGTTGGTCGCAGAAAACTTCTACCTGTTCCGTTCCACCCCTGTCCGTCACTGGATGGACCACACGCTAGAAACCTTGTTTGGCATTGACGCGCCACTGACCGCATCAAATGCCGATAAAAGCTATGATACCATTGCCGAAGCTCTGCAAACCGACGCCTTTAGGCCGCGTGCGTTGTATGATCGGTTTAACATTGAAGTCATCGCCACTACGGATTCCTGTCTGGACGACCTCCAGCACCACGCAACTGTAAAAGACAGTGCTTGGAAAGGTCGCGTGATCCCCACGTACCGCCCAGATTGCGTCACCGACCCTGACAGCCCGGGCTTTCTTCAATCGCTTGCGGCACTTGGCGACCTCACCGGCGAGGACACTTTTACCTGGCAGGGATTGTTGGGCGCCCATAGAAAACGCCGCAAGCTGTTTATCGAATTTGGAGCAACGGCGACGGATCATGGGCACCCCACGGCCTTGACCTGCGATCTTTCACCAAGCGAATGCAAAGCGCTGTTTGCAGATATCTGCACAGGACGCGCCACGTCGGAGCAAAAAGAACAGTTCCGTGGTCAGATGCTGACCGAAATGGCCCGTATGAGCCTGGAAGATGGGCTTGTGATGCAGCTCCATGTTGGCTCTGTGCGCAACCACAGTACCGAAATATTTAAGCGGTTCGGCCCCGACATGGGCTTTGACATTCCATCGAGGGTCAACTTTGTGCACGCGCTGCGTCCATTGCTGAATGCACATGGACATGACCCGCGCCTGTCGCTGATTGTCTTTACTTTGGACGAAAGCGTCTATGGCCGCGAACTGGCACCGCTGGCCGCAGCTTACCCCTGTTTACGCCTCGGACCAGCTTGGTGGTTTTTTGACAGCCCAGACGGGATGCGGCGTTACCGCGAAATCACAACCGAAACCGCAGGCTACTACAACACTGCTGGCTTCAACGACGACACGCGCGCTTTGCCGTCCATTCCTGCACGGCACGATCTGGCACGGCGCATCGACTGTGCGTTCCTTGCGCGACAAGTTGCGGAAGCACGCCTTGGCGAAGACGAAGCCGCTGAAGTCATTGTGGAGCTCTCTTACCATCTTGCAAAACGGGCATATCGTCTGGGGGAAAATCCATGAAGCACACGTGGCGGTGGTTTGGACCTGCAGACATTGTTAGCATTTCAGACATTGAACAGGCTGGCGCCCACGGCGTGGTCAGTGCATTGCATCACATTCCCAGCGGTCACATCTGGCCGGAGGATGAGATATCAAAGCGCATCCAAGAAATCGGCACACGGCCGGACGGTACAGCGTCCGCGCTAACCTGGGATGTTGTGGAAAGCCTTCCAGTTTCAGAGGACATCAAACGGCGCGATGGGAACTGGCAGCAGCATATCGCAAACTACAAATCGAGCCTAAGAAACCTGTCACGCGCAGGTCTTAAGGTGATTTGCTACAACTTTATGCCCGTCCTTGATTGGACGCGGACGGACCTTGCATGGCGGCTTCCAAATGGGTCGACATGCATGCGGTTTGACCACATCGATTTTGCGGTTTTTGACCTGCTGATCCTGAAGCGACCCGGTGCGGAAGCAGATTTCGATGCCGCGACACAAACGCTAGCGCAGAACCGTTTTGCTGCCATGTCAGACTCCGAAAAAGATGCCCTTACCGCAAACATTATCAAAGGATTGCCCGGGGCGAACCAGACGCTGACATTTGCCACTTTCAAAGATCATCTCGACAGTTATCGGGGTGTTAGCGCCGCGGATCTGAAGGCCAATCTCTTCGCGTTCCTAAATGAAATCATACCTGTCGCAGAAGATCTGGGTTTGCGCTTGTGCTGTCACCCTGACGACCCGCCATTTGGCCTTTTGGGCTTGCCAAGGATCATGTCTACAGAGGCGGACTACAAACAACTTGTTGACGCGTTGGATAGCACCGCCAATGGGATCACACTCTGCAGCGGCTCGCTCGGGGTCCATCCAGAAAACGATCTTGCTGGAATGATGCGGCGGCTTGGACATCGCGTTCACTTTCTGCATCTGCGGAATGTTCGGCGTGAGGGCGAGGCCTTCCCCGGATCGTTTCACGAGGCCGCACATTTGGAAGGCAACACCGACATGGTGGCGCTGATACAGGCCGTGCTTGAAGAAGAGCGGGCGCGCAAAGAGAGCGGCAGACCCGACCACCAAATACCCATGCGACCCGATCACGGGCATCAAATCGGGGATGATTTCAGACGGACCGCTCAGCCTGGATACCCCTATGTAGGCCGTCTGCGCGGGCTCGCAGAGCTACGCGGCATCGAGGCAGCCCTGACCGGGCTGAATGGGCACGGCGGAGAGATCGCATGACTGATGCT
The DNA here is from genome assembly GCF_900129685.1 of Cognatishimia maritima. Lineage (GTDB taxonomy): Bacteria > Pseudomonadota > Alphaproteobacteria > Rhodobacterales > Rhodobacteraceae > Cognatishimia > Cognatishimia maritima. Next base: position 231,615 of record NZ_FQWM01000003.1, read on the forward strand.
TTGCTAAAATTCTCAGACCACAAAAACGATCTCGACTATGATCCAGACGCGCACGCAGTAGGGATCGTACACATTGGAATTGGTGCATTCCATCGCGCCCACCAAGCTGTCTATACAGACGATGTCCTCGCCAAATTCGGCGGCGACTGGCGTATTTTGGGAGTCAGCCTGCGCAGTGCTGAAACGGCCAATGCTCTTAATGAACAAAATGGCCACTATCATCTGGTCATAAGACCCAACGACACCGAGGAACCGCAGTTCAGGGTCATCCGTTCTGTGGCCGGTGTCCTAGCTGCCGCCAACGGCATCGACCCCATCGTCGAAGCCATGGCGCAGCCAAACGTGCGCATTGTGAGTTTGACCATTACGGAAAAGGCCTATTGCCTGGAGCGTGCGACAGGGAAACTTGACGTTTCTGACCCGGCAATTGCCCATGATTTGAAAAATCCAGATGCACCGCGTTCAGCCGTCGGGCTTATTGTTCGTGCCTTGCAAATCAGACAAGCCCGAGGCCTTGATCCGTTTACGGCAATGTCTTGTGATAATTTGCCTGACAATGGGCTACTGTTGAAAAAAGCGGTTTTGTCCTTCGCCCAATGTGTTGACACCAAACTGGCGAATTGGATCGAAGAAACGACACGGTTTCCAAGCACAATGGTGGATCGCATCACACCCGCAACCACCGATGCCCTTATCTCAGAAGTCCAAACATCGACCGGGATATCTGATCGCGCACCGATCGAGACCGAGGCGTTCTCGCAATGGGTGATCGAAGACAGCTTTAGTTCCGGACGACCTGCGTGGGACTCGGTTGGCGTGATGTTTACGCGCGATATTCGACCTTATGAAGAGATGAAATTACGCATGCTGAATGGCGCCCATTCGCTTATGGCATATACAGGATTTCTTTCGCGCTGCCGCTATGTCCGAGACGCAATGTCAGACACACGCATTGCTGCGCTCATTGAAATGCACATCCGGGCCGCTTCGCGGACGTTGGCGCAAATTGATGGTGTGGACTATGAGCAATATGGCCGAGCGCTGATCAATCGCTTCAAAAACCCAAACATCGCGCACGAAACCTACCAAATTGCCATGGATGGAAGCCAGAAGATGCCGCAGCGCATTTTCGAGCCTGCGCTTCATGCTTTGGAGCACGACGGCGATATCCGCACCTTTGCCTTCGCGACAGCCATCTGGATCAAGTACCTGATCGGTCGGCACGACGATGGCGACTCTTACGCCCTGCGTGATCCAAGGGAAGCAGAGTTTGCTGCGCTTTGCACCCTGCACTCTGACAATGCTGAAGGCTTGGTCAAAGCAATTTTCGACCTTCCCGATCTTGTCCCTGCGCAACTCGCCCAGAGCCTTAGATTTCAAGAGATGGTTCAGTCGAAGCTCGTCAAGATCATGCGCCAAGGCATAACCGAAACCATAGAAGACATGGTGGGAGATAAAAATGGCTAGCAACACCCAAAATAGGGACGCAAATTCCCCAATGCGACTGGCTGTAATCGGGCTGGGCATGGCGTCAAAGCCCCATCTCGCTGCGTTAAAGCAACTGTCTCAAGACGTTGTTGTTGCAGGAGTTTATACGCGCAACCCGCAACGTCGTGCTGACGTTGCGCAGGAAACCGGATGGCCCGCGTTTTCGGACATTCAGTCGATTTGCGACGCAAAAGACATCGACGGAGCCATCGTAATCACCCCTCCGAACGCGCGGAAAGACATTGTTGCGCCACTCGCCGCAGCGGGCAAACACATTCTGATGGAAAAGCCGGTTGAGCGCACATTGGCAGGGGCGGCGGAAATTGTGCAAATCTGCGAAACCGCAGGTGTGACGCTTGGTGTCGTTTTTCAGCACCGTTATCGGTTGGGGGCGAAGACCCTGACAGACCTGGTGCGATCAGGAAAACTTGGCCAAATTTACCTCGCGCGCGTCACGGTTCCATGGTGGCGTGACCAATCCTATTACGATCATGCGGGCCGCGGGAGCTACGAATTTGACGGCGGAGGCGTCCTGATCACACAGGCCATCCATGTCCTTGATCTGATGCTAAGCCTGACAGGTCCTGTCAAAACAGTCTCCGCTCTCGCAGGCACAACCCCTCTGCACAAAATGGAAGCCGAAGACTTTGCAGCCGCCGGATTGCGATTTGCGTCTGGTGCGCTTGGCTCGATTGTCGCGACAACTGCCAGCTTCCCCGGCGGCGCAGAGTCGCTCGAACTCGACACAGAACATGCGTCGGTGCGGCTGACCGCAGGTGAATTGGTGGTTCATTGGCGCGATGGCCAAATCGAAAAAACCGGCGAAGTGACCGGCACGGGCGGCGGCAGTGATCCAATGGATTTCCCCTGCGAGTGGCACAGAGATTTGATCGCAGATTTTGCAGCGAGCTGGCGCAATGGCGAAGCGCCTCTGATCACAGGCCGAACCTCGCTTGAGGTGCATCGCCTGATTGATGCAATCGAGCGTTCCGCAAAAAGCGGATGCCGAGAAACGGTCGAGGGCCAGACATGAAACCTTTAAAGTTTGCAGCCATCGGGCTTGACCACAGACACATCTACGGCATGACAAAGGGCATGATTGACGCCGGTGCTGAGCTGTCCGCCTTTTGGACAGAGGGCACGCCCGGACCACTGGCGGGGTTCTTAAAGCGTTTTCCCGATGCGAAAAGAGTGCCCGATCTGGCACAGATATTGGAAGATCAATCCATCTCGCTTGTTCTTATCGCCGCCCCTCCTGCCGAAAGAGCGGTTTTGTCCATTCAGGCGATGCTGCACGGCAAAGACGTGATGATGGACAAGCCGGGGTGCCTGACGCCTGAGGAACTTGAGCAGATAGAGCACTGCATTCATTCCACCGGCCGCATCTGGAGCGTCAATTTTTCCGAGCGTTTCGAAGTCCCTGCCATCACACTTGTTGACAAATTGCTCGCCGAGGGACGCATAGGCGACGTTGTTCATACTCTCTCCGTTGGCCCACACAGATTGAACGCACATATGCGTCCCGATTGGTTCTGGGACCCAAAGGATTACGGCGGCATTCTAGGAGACATCGGGACCCATCAGATAGACCAGTTCTTGCACTTTACAAAAGCAACTGACGCCACCGTTACGCGCGCAACCGTGGGTAACTTCAACACGCCGCAGCATCCTAGATTTCAAGATTTTGGCGAGATGAACCTGAGCAGTGCAACGGCACAAGGCTATGTGCGGCTCGACTGGTACACGCCGGACGCGGCCCCAAACTGGGGCGATGGTCGGCTGACCATATTGGGCACCGAAGGTTACATTGAAATTCGCAAATACATGGATATTGCGGGACGCCCGGGTACAGACCACGTCTTCCTAGTGAATGGCTCCGAGTGCACCTACTTGGATGGGTCCGATGCCGGCACCCCCTACTTCGTGCGTCTGCGCAATGACATCGAGAATCGCACTGAAAGCGCCTGCCCACAGGATCACACACTGCGCGTGATGCGGTTGGCGCTTGAGGCACAGAACCAAGCAATCAGGCTTGGCAATTTGGCAAACGAGCCAACCTAGACATTGAAAGTGGAGGAGAGACTATGAAGATGAAACATATGATTACCGCAGCGCTGACCTCGATTGTTATGGCCAGCCCTGCGCTCGCAGATTGGCCCGAAAAGCCAATTCAGCTGATCGTGCCTTGGGGCGCGGGCGGGGCAACTGATCAGGTCACACGGGTTGTCGCGTCCGAGCTTGAGGAGGCGCTTGGACAAAGCATTGTGGTCGTGAACCAACCGGGTGCATCTGGCTCGATTGGCAGCCAAGCCGCTTGGGACGCGCCGCATGATGGCTACACCTGGACGGCGGGTGCCGCAAAGGACCTTGGGACATATGCCGTGACCGGCAAAATGGACACCTCGATCAAGGACTGGGACCTCTATCTGAACTCTGCTTTGGCCAGCGTCATCTCGGTCCCTGCAGATTCTGACATCGACACGATCGAAGACTTTGTCGAAGCCTTGAAAGCGGGCGGTTTGTCTGTTGGAACGTCGGGCGTGAACTCGGCGGGTCATTCGGCCATCGAAGCGATCTCCAATGCCGTTGGCGGCAGCTATATCCACGCCACATATGACGGCGGTGCGGCGGCAGTTCTGTCAACGGTCTCGGGTGAAACTCAGGCCACCACCCAGCTGATTTCCGAGCAAATCGATATGCTGCGTGGCGGTAAACTGAAGCCCATCGCGATCTTGTCGGATGGGGACGCGGATGTGCCCGGTGTCGGCGTTATTCCGTCTATCTCTGGCAGCCTGCCGGATGTGCCGGTTGCGCCGATCTACTTCGGTATCTTCGTGCCCGGTGACGTGCCAGAAGACGTTTCTGCCAAAATTGACGCGGCTTGGGCAGGCCTAGCAACTTCTGAGGCTCTTGCAGAGTACACCGAAGGTCGGGGGTCACTGATGACGGTTCACTCTGGCGCAGAGGCGCAGGAGAAAGTCTGGTCTTCTATCCAGTTGAATGCTTGGTTGCTGCATGACGCCGGAACCTCTGTGACAAGCCCAGAAGACCTGGGAATTCCACGTCCATAATAATGGTGGGCTGCCCTTGCCTTGGGCAGCCCTTTTCCAAGGGAGGAGAGCGACATGACAAATCACGCGTTGGATCGGATCTCTGGATTGGTCTTATGCGGCTTGGGGCTGTTCGTGGTCTTTGGCGCATGGTCGATGCCGCGATTTGAGGCGCAGGGCGCGTCGATTTATCAGGCACCCGGACTCACGCCAGCGCTACTTGGAGCGGCACTGGCCCTTTGCGGTGCATTGCTAGCCTTTCGCAAAGCGCGTGCCGATGGCAAGTCGCATAGCTACTGGGACGCAATCGCCGGAACACCTCAGAACAGAAAACGCGCGCTTGCAGCACTTGCCCTTACGCTATCATACGGCGCGGTGCTCTTTGGCAACGTCCCCTTTCTGCTTGCAACCTTCCTCTTTGTTTTTGGCTTCGTCATCACCTTTGAGCATTGGTTGAGACCAGAAGAACGCGCGCCGCGCCATATCGGCAAAACGATCGGTATTGCCAGCCTGCTGGGCATATCAACGGCCTTCCTGTGCCAGTACCTGTTTCAGACGCTTTTCCTCGTGCAACTTCCGTAGGTAAATATGCCTGACTTCTCAGCTATCCTTACAGCTTTCTCTGCGGCCCTTTCGCTTGAGATGATGTTGATCACCATATGGGCCACGATCCTCGGGATCGTCTTCGGGATGCTGCCGGGGCTTACAGCGACTATGGGTCTTGCTTTGCTGACCACGCTGACATTCAAGATGGAAAGCGTCGCGGCCATCACTGCCCTTCTCGGCCTTTATGTTGGCGCGATCTATGGCGGCAGCCGCACGGCAATCATCCTGAACATGCCAGGCACGCCTGCAAGCGCGGCGACATCGCTGGACGGCTACCCCCTTGCCCGCCAATCCCGCGCCCGAGAGGCGTTGGGTCTGGCGACAATCGGTTCGTTTTTTGGCACGATGGTGGGGGTTATCCTGCTGCTCTTTACTGCACCGATCCTGGCCGATTACGCGTTGAATTTCGGGTCTTACGAATTCTTCTGGCTGGCTCTTTTTGGAGTCGTCATTTCAGGACGCTTGACCGCCATGGATGACCCCCTCAAGGGATGGATAGCGGGTTTTCTGGGGCTGATCATCGCTATGATTGGTCAGGAACAAGTGTTTGCCTATGCACGGTTTTCGTTTGATATCAAAGACCTGACAGGTGGCGTCAGCTTGATCCCGGCCATGGTGGGGGCCTTTGGATTGGTCGAAATCCTGTCCAGCATCTCAAACTCAAAGACGCCGAAGCTGTCGCAGAACAAAGGACGGCTGCTGCCTCAGGCGCGCGATCTTACAAGCAACGCGGGCACCATCGGGCGCTCTGGACTTGCGGGTACATTGATGGGGCTGATCCCCGGCGTCGGAGAGGACATCGGCGCATGGGTGTCCTACGCCATCGCTAAGCGCTTCAGCCGTTCCAAAGAGCTGTTTGGTAAAGGATCGACAGAAGGGTTGATCGCGGCCGAAACCGGCAATTCAGCCGCGGTTCCGGGTGCAATCATACCGGTGTTGACGCTTGCGATCCCCGGCTCTGCACCCTCTGCGGTGCTTCTGGCCGCCCTTGTCATCCACGGTGTTCAACCCGGACCTCTGATCATGCTGACGGGTGCTGATATGGTCTATAGCGTGGTCGCTGCTATTGTTCTCGCCGCTGTCGTTATGACAATTGCAGGTGTCTTGCTGACGACGCCCCTATTGATGGTGCTGCGTATCCCACGGGAGCGCCTTCTTCCGATCATATTTGTGCTTTGCACAGTGGGCGCTTTCGCGATCGCGTCACGACCATTTGACGTCTGGACGATGCTAGCGTTCGGGGTGATCGGATTTGTCCTGAAACAGCTTAACTTTCCTATGGCTCCTTTGGTACTGGGTCTTGTGCTGGGTGAGTTGCTGGACAAAAGCCTGCGCAGAGGCTTGATACTGTCAGAGGGCTCTTTAGAGCCATTCTTCACACGCCCGATCAGCGCTGTGCTGGCGGCAGCGACCATAATCAGCATTCTGTTGCTGGTGCTTCCGTTGTTTCGAAAGCAAGCCGCGCAGAGGTAACGCGCGGCTGGTTGCCTTAACAAGAGAACATGTTTTGCGGCGCTCTCAGTAACATGAAAGCACCGGTGCAGGCTCTCTTTGGGCGCACACATTTTGTGTCGCCGCTTATCATGTTCTTTATGACTGCGCTGTGCCCTGCCCCGTTGATGAAGCGGGAGCACAGCGCCAAAAGCCACCATGCGATGCCTTGATCGGTGTTATTTTCCCGGCGCCAAAGCCTCGTTCACCAAGCGCACGGACAGAAAGGCCGAAAGCCCCTCTGGGCCACCGTCTGATCCCCAACCACTCCAGCCAAGACCGCCGAATGGGGTTTCAGGAGACGCCACCTGAAGCGTGTTGATCGCTGTCATACCAGCATGGATTTCGTCTCCGACCCGGCGCAAGGTTCCCTGATCTGAGGTAAAGGCATATGCCGCAAGGCCATAGGGCACGGAGTTCGCCATTTCGATGGCCTCATCGACCGAGGCAAAGGTCACAATCGGCGCGATCGGGCCAAAAATTTCTTCAGTCAGCAAAAGGCTGTCCGGCGCGATGTTTCCAAGAATGGCTGGCGCAAAATAAAAGCCTTCGCTGTCTGGAACCGCACCCTGCCACAACAAGGATGCGCCTTTATTCAGGGCGTCTGAAAGCAAATGCTCCATCGCCTCGCGACGGCGCACATTGGCCAGAGGCCCCATGTCGGTTGTTTCGTCAAGCCCATCGCCGATCTTAAGTTTGCGAGCGTTCTCGATCACGCGCGCCACAAAGGCATCGTGCACGGACTCATGCACCAAAAACCGCGACGGCGACACGCACACCTGACCCGCATTGCGGAACTTTCCTGCCACCATCAAATTTGCCGCGTGATCGATATCAGCGTCTTCAAACACGATGAAGGGGGCATGGCCACCCAGTTCCATGGTTGTGCGAATAAGGTTTTCGCTTGCCAGTTTGATCAGTTCACGTCCGACCGGAACGCTGCCTGTGAAGGACAGTTTGCGCGGAATGTCAGAGGCGCACATCTGCTGTGAAATGGCTGCTGGGTTTCCGTAGACGACATTCAAAACCCCCGCAGGCAGACCGGCATCTTGGAAGGCGCGCGCGAAATGAAGGCCGGTGAGCGGCGTCTCCTCAGAAGGTTTGATCGTCACCGAACAACCTGCAGCGAGCGACGCCGCAACCTTGCGCATGTAATTCACCGCCGGGAAGTTCCACGCGACCATCGCGACAACTGGGCCGACCGGGTCATGGATCACCCTTTGCGTCAGCCCCGGTGTCACGGCAGGCACAAGCCGCCCATAAACCCGCTTTGCCTCTTCGGCGTAGTAGCTCAGGATTTCGGCGGACGTATTTACTTCGATCCGCGCTTCTTTGATTGGCTTACCGGATTCCCGCGTCAGGTCGCTGGCGATTTCTTCGCATCGCTCGGCAATCAGGGCAGCTGCCTGCGCCAGAACTTTCTGTCGTGCCTTTGGTGTCTCTGCCTTCCAGATCGAAAATCCCTTTGCAGAGGCATGCAGCGCCTTCTCGACATCTGCCGGGCTGGCCGAGGCAAACCCCAAGATCGCCGCGCCCGTGGCGGGATTGATCAACTGAATGGTGGTTTCGCCGGTTCCGTCGCAGAATGCGCCGTCGATAAACTGCATGCCGGCCTGGGGAAATGATGAACTCACAGGTCACCTCTTAATTGTTTGCGCGGTTGCGCTGTGTTTCGGATTATTGCGTGTTGTTCGCAGGCGTTGCGACCTTTGCCGCGCCTTTGCTCACGACACCCTCGGCAAAGCTGACAAAATGCCGTGCGGCGCTGTCTGAGGCCGAAAACATCAACCCGCCGTCCGTCACTGCAGCAACAAAATCGATGCCTGCTTCGATAAAGAACTCGGCCGCGCTGGCACCGGGCGCAAGCACACCCGTGCGTTTGCCCAAAGCTTTCACGATTTTGGATTTCTCACAAATGAGGTTTAGGACCTCTGCATGCGCAGGATTGCCCCGATGTCCCATTGTGGCCGACAGATCGCCGGGCCCGAAAAAGATTGCGTCAATCCCATCGATTTTTGCGATCTCTTCGGTATGTTCAAGCGCTGCCGGTGTCTCAAGCTGCACGATGATAAAGACATTGTCCTTAGCGGCCTCTGCATAGTTGCTGTGACGCCCGTACCTGCTTGCCCGGTGCATAAGGGCATAGCCACGTTTTCCATCCGGCGGATACATCGCTGCCGCAACCGCCGCCTTTGCTTCTTGCGGTGTTTGGACAAAGGGCAGCATGATCGTCTGCGCGCCAATATCGAGGTATTTCTTGATCAAAACCGGGTCGTTCCATGGCAGGCGCACCACGGGCACGATGTCCGAGGCTGAAAGCGCGCGCAGGTGATCCAGCGTGTCTCCAAGGTCCGTCGGAGAATGTTCGTTGTCGATGAGAATCCAGTCAAAGCCAGAATACGACAGGCCTTCGACAACATTGGATGAATTCAGCACCGACCAAATGCCGACAAGCGGACGGGCATGGTTTTCGAATGCGCTGCGAAACGGGTTGGCAGGAAATTTGGTGGTCAAAGTGCTATCTCCTGATGAACAACAAGATATTGATTGAGGGCCTCGGGTAAACGCGTCACCCCGAGGCCATGTTCAGTTGAAAGGGTCCATTGGCCAGCGGTTACCTTTGGCAAAAACGCGTCGCCAAAAGCTGTGCGCAAAGCGCTTTCGTTGACATCCATTTCCAGCTGTCCGCCCGGATGAGCCGCCAGAAGATGGGCAGAGGCCAAAAGGCCGATCCCGCCGCCAAGAAAATGTGGACAATAGGTTTTACCGTGCTTGCGCGCTTCGGTTGCAACAAAGGTGCAGCCGGTCACGCCCCCCCATTTGGCAACATCGGGTTGCAAAACTGACAGAAACCGCCCGGACAGCGCCGCGTCAAAGTCAGTGTATCCGGCGATATTCTCGCCGCCAGCAAGGGGTGTTGTCGTTGCCTCGGCACAGCTGCGCCAGGCAGTTTCATCGGCATCCGCAGGGATAGGCTCTTCAACCCACCCCAGACCCGCGCCGTTTGTAGCCCTTAGAAAGGTCTCTGCTTGCGCAGCGGTCCAGGCTTGGTTGGCGTCAACCAAAAGCGTCTGATCGTCGGAGAGACTCTCTAGAAGATTCAAAATCTCCTGCGCTTCTACTGTAGCGTCCTTATGAAAGCCGACTTTGATCTTGAACCGATCAAACCCAACGGCCTGCGCCTGTGCCACAGCCTGATGCCGCACGTTGAAGTGGATGCCGCTGGCATAGGCTGGCACCTCGTTCGCAGCCACCTTGTTCAGATACTGAGCAAGCGGGCGACAGGATTTTCTGGCAAAGAGGTCCCAGATTGCGGTGTCGAGCCCCGCGATGACCTGCTGAAATGGTCCGAACTCCCCGGCCTGAAGGGCGACAAGGCGCACCCGATCGGTCAGATAGTCGAATAACTGCGCGGGGCGCGTCAGACGTTGGCCTTCTAGAAGCCAGCAAATGTCTTCAACCAATAAGCGCACACGGTGTTCTGGCGCGGCAACGGGCCAATTGGCAAAGATTTCACCAAAGCCGAAACAGCCATCACGATCTTCAACGCGCAGAACGACGGCCCGACGGTCAGACATGCGACCGAATGAAGTTTCGACCGCCACTTTTGTTGGCTCGCGAAACGCCCACACGTCAATTTTCGCGATCTCTACGGGCGTTACTATCGCGGGAATGTCTAGGTGATGCATCGTGCCAACGGTCATATCTAAGAGGCCCTAGCCCACGGGAGCGACGTAAACGCCGACAAGCGGGATGCTGCGATTGCTCGGGGCACGATCAAAACCAGTAAGCCGGTTACGATCATGGAGCGCGTTCCGCGATAGATGAAGCAGAGCATCTGTCAGGGCCTTAAATGAAGAGGTCGCGGAGCTGCTGCCGGGGAGGGTGGGAGCAGCTCCGCTTGGTTTAAGTTGCGCCAACTTGGAAGATGAAAAGACGCAACTCTTTCAAAGGTCGGATTATTTCAGGTTGTCCCCGCCTTCGAAGTAGAACTGCGCGGTATAGGGCGCAGGCGTCCAAAGCTGACCGGCGATTGGCATCGGATCAGGATAGTTGCGCAGGTTGTTGCGCGCGATCCCAAAGGCACCGTCACTTTGCACAAGGCCAACAGTCAAAAGCTGGCTTGTGGCTTGTTCGATCAGATCGTTCAACGCAGCCAGTTGCTTTTCAGGATCTGCTGTGGTGGTCACACCTTCGTAGGTCTCAAACAGCTTCTTGATGTGCTCAGGTGGTTCGATACCATCGGCTGCGCCAACTCCCCAAGCAACCCATTTCGGCGCCCAGTGAACCGCAGTCCCCACTGGCACATAGCAATATGGGTTGGTGTAGGCGTCAACCTGACCACCGCCACAGTTCCAGATGTAGGCGTCATGTTCGCCGCTAGCCGTGATTTCCTGCAGACGGCCACGGTCAGAGGACCGTACCTGGAAATCCAGACCGACATTGGATGCATATTCTGCCACCAGTTCCATCACGTCTGGATATTGCAAACCAAAAACATCGGCGACTAGGAAGACCAGCGTGAAACGCTCGCCATCCGGACCTAGGCGATACCCATCAGAATCGCGCTTGTCCAAGCCGATGCTATCCAGAAGTTCGTTTGCCTTGTCAGGATCAAACTCGGTGAACTGCTTCACCCACTTTTCTTGGTAGAACGGCGCAACCTTATGTGGCGCTGTCTGTGCCGGTGTCCCATCGCCCAGATAGACCAGATCGATGATCTCTTGACGGTCGACCGCGTGGCTTACCGCTTTGCGGAAATCGATGTTGTTTACGATCTCATTCTTGATCGGGTCAGGGTTGTTCAAGTTGAACATCAGGATCGCAACGTTCGCCGGAATGTCAGCCACCTGATAGAAACCGTACTGACCACGGTCTTTGTTATCTGTCAGGGCCGCCAAGTTGGACGAGCGACCGATATGGCGTGCCATATAGTCGATTTCACCATTGAAGGCTTTCAACAGGATGCTTTCCGGATCTTCCACCTGATCCCAGGTCACGCGATCAATATAGGGCAGCTGCTGACCTTCGGCGTCCACTTTCCAGTAATAGGGGTTGCGCTCAGCAACCATGCGCTCTGTAGAGCCGTAACCTTCGACAATATGCCAAGGATGCAGCGTTGGACGGTCTGCGTTCTGCCAGAACAGCGGCGTGTGCATTGGACCGGCTTTCAGGTTGAACAGCGAAATCCAATCCGTTGCCGCAGGTTCTGCATCAACCAAGGCCTGAATGTCAGGGTTATGGTCAATATGGAACTGCTTCAGATAATGCGCCGGATAGTTCACGACGTAGTAGCCGAAACCATAGGCCATGTTCTGCAGGAACAGGCCGTTTGGCTCGCCAAATTTGAACTCGACTGTGTAATCGTCAATCTTTGTGACCTGAACCGGACCGCTAGCGCCTACAAAGTTGCTGTGCTGCACAGGGGTCAGGCGTTTGTCATTAAACACCTCGTTCCAGAACATGATGTCATCGGCGGTGAACGGTGCGCCATCTGACCACTTCATGCCTTCGCGCAATTTGAAAGTGTATGTTGTTGCGTCCGCGGACGCTTCATAGCTTTCAGCAATGTTGGTTTTGACTTCAGACCAATCCGCGCTCCAGCGCACGAGGTTCTCATTCGAGATCAGACGCACCATGTTGTGCTGGTCGCCCCCGCCAAGAATCGCCCGGCGCAATGTGCCGCCGTATTCCCCAATAGAATCCAGAACTTCCATCACCATTGGTTCAGACGGCAGACGCTCTTCAACAGAGGGCAGCTTGCCCGCCGCAACCATCTCTGCCAGTGCTGGCGCTTCTTTGAAGCCCTCGGCCATGGCCATGCCGGCCAAAGAGATCGTCGCAACAGACGCCGCCAAGATCCCCTTCATTCTAAACTGCAAACCCATTCTATCCTCCTCTGTCGAATGGCTGTCCTGAATGAAACATCCAGAAACACTCCGAACGCCATCGGCCAGCTCCCGCCGCCTATGGTGCCTAACATCTGATATCTTAGATTGAGGCGCGAGTCTATTGTCATCACAGATGACGTTTCATTCGGCTCAATTATTCGGTGTTAGTTGACCGCTGCAGCCAATCCAGGAAATCCAACCGGCTTTGTTCGATGTGTTGGCGCGTGGTTTGCAAGAAAGCCTCAAGGTTTTCCTGACGCAGGGTTTCCAAAATACTGCGATGCACGTCGACCGAGCGCTTCAGGACTTCAGCGCTTTTCAAATTACGTGCACGCATCGCCTCAACCTGCGCACTCAGAGGCCGATAGGCTGCCACCAAATATCGGTTCTGAGCGCCCTCCACGATCGCCTGGTGAAACTCGGAGTCCAATTTGACATACCCACGTGCATCGCCTTTTTGGGAAAGGGTCACCATCCCATCTACAATTTTCTCAAGTTTGTTGATGGTGCGAGTCCGGCCAACTTCGTAAAGCCGCTGCGCGGCTCCGACCTCAAGGATAGAACGCAGCGTGCAAATTTGATCGATCTCTTGCTCTGTCAGACTAAAAACAAAACTTCCGCGCTGCGGGTCAACATGCACGAGTCCTTCGCGACGTAGTTCTTGCAACGCCTCACGGATGGGGGTCTTGCTGACCCCAAGCGACTTCGACAATTTCAGCTCCGACAGCTGAGCGCCGAGTTCGATTTCATCGTCAAGGATCGCCGCTTTCAGACGTTCGTAGGTGATTTCTGTCAAAGATTTCGGGCGACTTAGGGAATTGATTTTCACGTTCTCTCCGAAAGATAATTGACATCTGATATACCAGTTTCTACACAAAGTACAACTTATCTGGCACGTGCGACACTGGTGTATCGCATGCTATACGTTACCCAGCCCTGCCCTCAACACTGAAAATGGCGTCGGAAATGAACAAGATAACGCGTATCGAAACCTTTACCGTCCCGCCACGTTGGATTTTCGTCCGCGTTGAGACCGATGATGGCACAGTGGGTTGGGGTGAAGCCATCGTACCAAAACGCAAATCCGGTATTGTCGGGACAATCAGCGATCTGGCGCAGAATCTTATTGGCCGCGATGTCAGCACGATCACTCATTTCGCCCAGTCATTGCGCAAGGGGTCTTTCTTTCGCGACGGCCCGGTGCTTTCGTCGGCTTTGGCCGGGATCGAGATTGCCCTTTGGGACATCAAAGGCAAGCAACTGTCGGCCCCGATTTATGAATTGAAGGGCGGGTCGGTACGGGACAAAATCCAATCTTACGGTTGGATCAATGGCGAAACCACCGATGCGCTTGTCGCACACGCCAAAAAGCGGGTTGAACAAGGCTTTGACGCCGTGAAGCTGACCCCAAAGGCTAGCATCGCACCTTTGCGCGCACACGAAGAGATCGACGACCTTTGCCAACGCATCTCTTCCGTCCGAGACGCGCTTGGCGCTGAAATTGGGATTGCCGTTGATCTTCACGGTCGCTTCTCCCGAGCGTCATTGAAGCCTTTGATAAAAGAGCTAGACGCCTTTTCGCTGATGTGGATCGAAGAAGCCTTCGTTCCAGATTACGATGAGAACCTCGCACATTTGGCACGTGCCTGCCCGCATATACCCATCGCGACCGGCGAGCGGTTGATCACGCCGGGCCAGTTCAAGCGCCTGATGGATGCCGGCACGGTTGATATTGTGCAGCCCGACATCTCTTTGACGGGTCTTTCAAACCTCGAAATGGTTGCACGGCTCGCTGAAATCTATGACGTGCTTGTGGCCCCGCATTCCCCAAATGGCCCAATGTGTCTGGCGGCGTCCATGCAGGTCGGCTTTAGCTGCCCGAGTGTGACTATTCAGGAAACCAGCTGGGGCCTGGACTACAAGCAAAGTCACAAGACCAGCAACAAGGGCGAAATGTCGGACTATGTCTTGAACTCTGACGTCCTGATGCCCGTCGACGGATGGCTGCCTCAGCCAAAAGGGCCGGGGCTAGGGCTAGAGGTGGATGAAAAGGCGGTTCGCGCCGCGCATGCCGATTGGACCATTTCAGATGCAAATTGGGCCCACCCCGACGGCTCTTTCGCTGAGTGGTAGAGATCGCGGCAATTCTCATGACTTGGCAGACGGTGGCGATCCGTTCGCTTTAGACTAGGGAACACCCGACGAGGTGATCGGCGATTGAACAGCCCTAAACCTGCAGGACCAAGGCTGTTCAGATCATCATCAATAGGTCGCGCGACCACCAGAAAGGTCAAACACAAAGCCCGTGGTGTAAGAACAGTCTTCAGAACACATGAAGGACACCATGGCTGCAATTTCTTCGACCGTGCCGGGGCGACCCATCGGGATCTTGGACAGCATGTAAGCCAGTTGTTCGTCCGTCACATCGTCCAGCATCTCGGTCTGGATCACCGCCGGACACAGCGCGTTCACGCGAATATTTGAGGTCGCCAGCTCTTTTCCCAAAGACTTCGTCAAGCCAATTACTGCAGCCTTGGACACCGAATAGGCCGAGGCATTGGGGTTGCCCTCTTTGCCCGCAATCGATGAAATATTGGCGATCCGGCCATAGTCGGATTTCTGCATGATCGGTACAATCGCGCGGCAGGTGTGGAAGATCCCGTTCAGGTTCACGTTCTGCACCGCGTACCATGTCTCGATGGGATATTCGGTGACAGGCACGTTGACGCCTGCAATGCCCGCCGAATTGACCAAAAGCTCGATCCCGCCAAGCTGTTGTTCGGTCTCCGCCGCTGCGGCCTCAACACTGGAATAATCTGAAACATCAACACGTTGGGTGATGACCGTACCCAATGGAGAAAGCGCCTCTGCCGCTTTGGCCAGCGTCTCATCGCTAATGTCCCACAAAGACACAGCCGCACCGCTTTCCAGGAAACGTTTGGCCACGGCAAATCCCATGCCACGTCCACCGCCTGTGATCACCGCGCGGCGCCCTTTTAGGTCAAAACTGCTCATCAAATTGGCTCCTATCGTTGGCCGCGTCGGGCCCTAAATTGTAATGCCGCCGTCAATCGCGACGTTCTGTCCGGTGATCAACGCGCTTTCGTCTGAAACGAGGTAGGCGCACAGGGCGGCGATCTCTTCCGGCGTGCCAAAGCGACCGGTCGGCTGACGATCCATGAAGAAGTCGCGCGCTTTCTGTTCATCGCCAAATGTCTTGGCGAGGTCGGCGATGCGCTGATCCAAACTGGGGGATTGCACTGTACCGGGACTAACTGCGTTGGCACGAATGCCATTGGGCAGGTAGTCACAGGCAATCGATTTGATCAGCCCGACCAGCCCGGCCTTGGTCGCACCGTAAGCCGCCCGACGTGGAAAGCCACGGTTGGCCCCAATCACCGAGGCAATGGCGACGATATTGCCGCCATTGTCTTTCATCTTCGGCAAGGCCGCGCGACAGGTGTAAAATGCGCTGTCTAACGTGATCTGCACCGACCGGCGCCAATCTTCGTCGCTGCATTCCTCAACCGTGCCCTGATGCACAAAGCCAACACAATGGGCGAGGATATCCACTTTTTCAAAGCCGCTGAAATACGCCTGCACCGCTTTTGGATCCGTGCAATCAAGCGCAGACACAGGCCCGTCAAAGCCATCCAGAAGGTTCGCGTTCAAATCAGTGGCATGCACTATGGCCCCTTCGGCGCGCAATCGCTCTGCGACCGCGCGACCGATACCCTGACCGGCCGCAGTGACGACCGCCAGCCGACCCTGCAGCCGCCCGGTCATAGTTTAACAACAGTCTGGGCTTGGTCGCCCAGACCCTCGATGCCCAAGGTGACCTTGTCGCCGGGGTTCAACCAGACCTGCGGGTTCATGCCCGCACCCACGCCCGGAGGCGTCCCGGTGCAGATCAGATCGCCCGGCTGCAATTCTGTGAATTCGCTGAGGTAGCTGACAATTGTCGCCACATCAAAAATCATCGTGTCAGTATTGCCGGTCTGCATGCGTTTGCCGTTAACATCCAGCCACATCGACAGCGCCTTGGCGTCACCAACTTCCTCGCCAGAGACAAGGACCGGGCCGGTTGGGCAGAAATTCGGGAAGCTTTTGCCCTTGGCCCACTGCCCGCCACGCTCCATCTGCCAGGCGCGTTCGCTGACATCGTTGACCAGCACATAGCCCAATACGTGATCCAGCGCGTCTTCTTTGGAGATGTTCAGGGCCTTCTTGCCAATCACAATCCCCAGTTCCACTTCCCAATCCAGCTTGGTCATCTTTTCGCTGAACAGGATGTCATCATTCGGACCGCAGTAGGTCACCGAGGCCTTGTTAAAAAGGATCGGTTCATCCGGCACCGGCAGACCTGCCTCGGCTGCGTGATCAGAATAGTTCAGACCAATGCAGTAGATATTAAAAGGCTGCGCCGTTGGCGGCGCGATCCGTTTTCCGTCGATGTCTGCAACCGGCAAGCTGGCTGGGTCCACAGACTTCAACTGCGCGATCACCTCGGGTGTCAGGGCGCGCGGACCAAAATCCCCCACGATGCTGGAGGCATCGCGTGCAACGCCGTCCGCGTCGAGGATACAGGGGAGTTTAGAGCCGTCGCGGTCTCCGTAGCGCATCAATTTCATTCTGACTTGTCCTTATCGTTTGCTTTGCCCCACCAGGTGTTTGCCAAGGATTGGCCAGCCGCAAAACTGCCCTGCCCCAACGCGTCCTGAATCCGCAGGCACTCATTCCATTTTACCATACGTTCGGACCGTTGGAACGACCCGACTTTCAACTGACGCCCACCCAAGCCGGTGCTCAGGTGCGAGATCGAGGCATCCTCGGTCTCGCCCGACCGGGCGGAAACGATTGTCCCCCACCCGGCCTTCTGGGCCGCTCTGAACGTATCCACCGCCTCAGAGATCGTCCCGATCTGATTGACCTTGATCAGCACCGCATTGCAGGCCTGATCCGCAATCGCTTCTTCGACAAGCGCGGCACTTGTCACAAGATAGTCATCGCCGATGATCTGAACGCGGTCGCCAAAGCGACGGGTGAATTCGATCATCCCGGCCTTGTCATCTTCGCCCAACGGGTCCTCGATCGAGGCGATCGGATAGGCATCCAGCCAGCCACCCAGCATGTCGATCATCTGACCGCTGTCCATGTCGCGATCTTCCAGCGCCAGACGGTAGGTGCCGTCCTTGCCAAATTCCGACGCCGCAATATCCAGCGAAATCACGACGTTTTCGCCCGGCTTCTCGCCCGCTTTTTCAATCGCCTGAACCAATGTTTCCAGGGCTTCTTCGTTGCTTTTAAAGACAGGCCACCAGCCGCCTTCATCTGCGACGCCTGCCAGGTTGCCGCGCGACGCCATGATGTCGCCAGCTGCGAAATAGACCTCATTGGTGATTTCCATCACCTCGTCAAATGTTTTGGCGCCAGGCACCATGATCATAAAGTCCTGAATATCCACCCGACGGCCAGCGTGTGCCCCGCCGCCAAAAATCTGAATTTCAGGCAAAGGCAAAGAAGGGGTGCAGCCGTATTTGTCTGCCACGTGTTTCCACAGCGGCGCGCCTGCATTGGCCGCCGCCGCATGCAGCAGCGCCAGAGATGTCGCCACTGTCGCGTTCCCGCCCAGCGTTTCTTTCAACGGCGACGGGTCCAGTTCCAAGATCGCCGTATCCGCGCCCAGTTGGTCATTTACGTCGCGCCCAACCAAGGCCGAAGCAATCGGCCCATTCACACTGGCCAGCGCCTTGTCGATGCCCTTGCCTTGCAGTCTGTCGCCGCCATCGCGCAGGTCAATGGCTTCACGTGTGCCCCGAGACGCCCCGGCAGGCGCAATCGCCCGGCCTAAGGTACCATTTTTCAAGATCACATCGACCTCAACAGTTGGATGGCCACGAGAGTCCCAGACGCGACGCCCAGAGATGGATTTGATTGCAGTCATGAACGGATTTCCTTCAGCGCAATTGCAATATTGTCAGCGAAATCTGCCACCGTGGTGACAGGCGATTTGATCAAGGGGATGGCGACGCGACGCACCGTCTCGCGACCGGCCTCATCCAGATATTCCACCGGTGATTTGCCATCGACCCGCGCCAGCATCAGGGCAGGCAATAACCGGCAAATGCGCGCTTCCAGATCGGCGGGCGCTTCCCATGTGATATGGGTCGCATAAGCCGCCCAGAAGGCTTGCACCTGAGTCAGCAAACTATCGCTAGAGCCGGGCAAATGAATGGCTTTCAACACCAGATGGTTCAGACAGAATGAAGGATCAAAACTCGCGTCCCCCATTGTCGCGCATTCCGCATCCAGCACCAAAGGCACGTCATCCCGGAAAAGGATATTTTTGGGGCTGACATCACCATGCACCAGCACCGCGTTGCCGTCATAAAGCATCTCTTCAAGCGCGCCGAGAATAGCCGCAAGATCAGGGTGGTTCTGGGCCGTGTAGCCAAGATAGGGTTCGATCCGCAGCGCCCGGAAATCATCTCGGTTCTGAAAGGCGCTGGTGTCAAATCCGTTCGCAGCCGATGCCTTGTGAATCTGGCCAAGCATATCGGCCACGCGCGCCGCCTCGCCTCGGTCTTTGGCCTCTGCCAGCAAGGCGTCTTTCCAAAGATAGACCCCCTGCCCGTCCAAAAATTCCATCGCAAAACCATGCGCGGTTTCGGACCGGCCATAAAGGCGCACCGAACTGTCCGGCAAAATATCTGCCGCCACTTTCAACCAAGCGTATTCCGCCGCGTTGCGATGCACCGGTGCTTGCCAGTCCGCCGCCACACGCAGCTTGGGCAAGGCAAATTTCACGCAGATTTTCTGATCCGGCAGAACCACCATCGCGATGTCAGACGCCACGCCGCCGGTCAGGGGCCGCACCTCGGAAACGTCAGAGGCAGCCCCAAGGCCCAATTCGACAACAAGGTCACGGCAACGTTGGTCCAACTCGGTCGACACGATGATTCCTCTTGATTTGTTCACGTGAACAATTAGTCTATCAAGTGAATTTCTGTCAAGACAGGAATTGGCAAATTTGCTAGGACGGCGGAAACACCAAGGGGCTTTGTTTGACAAAACGCGTCACGATCAAATCCATCGCGCAGGATCTGGGGATTTCCCACATGACGGTCTCTCGCGCGCTGTCAGATCACCCCAATGTCCACAAAGACAAACGCGAGGCGATCAAGGCGCGGGCACGTGAGTTGGGCTATGTGCCCAATGCCGCCGCCAAAGCCATGCGCGGGGACGGCACCAAGATCGTCGGGCTGCTTTTGCCCAATATCACCAACGAATTTTATGCCCGCTTCGCCAACGCCATGGCGCTCGCCTGTGAAGCAAACTCATTACATCTGATCATCCACCTGACCAATGACGACAGCGCATTGGAACGTCAGGCTTTGGAGCGGCTGCGCGAAGTGCAGGCCATGGCGGTCTTGATGGTACCGACGCCTGCCACATCCCCGCATGAACAACCATCCGCGTCAGGACTGAACGTCATCCAACTGGTGCGCCAGCGCGCCATCGACGGCACCAGCGGCACTGTTCTGATTGATGATCACAAGGCAATCCACGACGCGGTGGTGCACCTCGCACAGCAAGGCCATCGCGCGATTGGCTTTATTGGGGCCAACAACAATCTGTCCTCGGGCAAACAACGTCTCGCCGCTTTCCGCGCCGGGTTGACCACGACCGGGCTGAGCGAAGACGCAGCACTTGTGCACACCGGCAGCCCGTCTTTTGAGATGGGACGCAGCTGCTTTGGCAAGCTGCTAAAGGGTAAATCGGCAACCGCACTGGTCTGCGGCGGCGTGGAAATTTCCAACGGCGCGCTGAGCGCCCTGATGGAACATGGCCCCGGTTCTGCAAAGCAACTGGCCTTCATTGGCTACGGGGACCCATCTTACTACCGCTGGCTCGCCGGCGGCATCTCAACCATTCGCCTGCCCATCGATGCTTTGGCCCAAGAAGCCATGGCCCTGCTGCAACCGAATGGGGATGCGGCGAAAGGGTCAGGCCTCCGCAAACTCAACGCCGAACTGGTTTTGCGTGGGCCGTAAGAGGACATGCCCTTAAGACAGGAGCGCATAATGTATTCTGACGAAGAAAAAGAGGCGTTGCGGACCCTGCTGATTGCACGCGCAGAGGACGAAACACTTTCACCCGCCGAATTTGATCTGCGGTTGAAACGCATGTTTGAGAGGAAAAAGATCGCGCTAGGGATCGTACCGAACGAACAGAGGCCCGAAAACGAATAGCACCGCCGCGCCAAACATAAGTTTGGGCGACAATGCGATAGCGGCGTCAGGACCAGCAGTTAAGGTGCGTCGAATCTGCTTTGGGCCACGGCCTCGCCAAGTTCTTCCAGCTTAACGAGGGGTCGCCCCGGTCCTAACTTTGGTGCCTCTATCGCATTGCCCCTCCCCAAAATGCCTGCCCGGGACCCAGCCCGGAGAGGCGGTGGATTCTTAACGGCCCATCCAGCCGCCATCGACGACCAGAATTTCGCCGTTCACATAGTTTGCTGCGTCTGATGCAAGGAAAACCACAGGACCTGCGAAATCTTCGGGCGTGCCCCAGCGACCCTGCGGGATACGCTCTAGGATGGCTTTGGAGCGCACGGGATCATCCTGAAGCGCTTGCGTGTTGTCCGTGGCGATGTACCCCGGCGCAACCGCGTTCACATTGATGCCTTTGCCAGCCCATTCGTTTGCCAAAGCTTTGGTCAACTGACCAACGCCGCCTTTGGACGCCGCGTAACCCGGCACAGTGATGCCGCCCTGGAACGTCAGCAGAGATGCCGTGAAAATGATCTTGCCCTTGCCGCGCTCGATCATGCCGCGACCAATTTCACGCGACAGGATGAATTGCGAGGACAGGTTCACATTGATGACCTCATCCCACAGCGCATCCTCGTGTTCCGCTGCCGGTGCACGTTTGATGGTGCCAGCATTGTTGATCAGGATATCAGGTTTGACGCCGTCCGCTTCCAACTGTGCAGCAAAGCCAAGCACCGCATCCCGAGAGCTGAAATCGCATTGATAGGCTTTGAAATTGCGCCCGATCTCGCGGACGGATTTTTCCACCGCACTGCCTTCCAGTTCCAAGGATGCACTGACGCCCACGATATCGGCGCCAGCTTCCGCCAGTGCTTCGGCCATCCCGCGCCCAATGCCGCGTTTGCAGCCAGTGACGAGCGCGGTTTTTCCGCTCAGATCAAACCGGGAAAGAATGCTCATGACAGGTCCCCCACTTTGATCAAGCTTTTCATCGCGTCGGGGCTGGAATCCAGCGATTCAAACGCGGATTGAATGTCGGCCAGAGGGCTGACGTCGGTGATGACCGTGTCCGCATCCACACCGCCGCTTGCAATGACGTTGATCGCTTTCTCGTAATCTTCCGGCTCATAGACCCGTGCACCAATCAGCTGCAACTCGCGCCAGAAGAACTGGAACATATCGACCGCTGGCTTTTTGGCATGAATGGCAACCATGACAATCCGGCCACGGGTTGCAGCAACCGCTGTCATCGCATCCACACCCGGCTGCGTGCCAGACACCTCAAAGACCACATCCGCGCCTTTGCCACCGGTCTTTTCGGTGATGGTCGCAACCAGATCGGCTTTGATCGGGTTCACTGTCTCAAAGCCAAGCTTCTCGGCAATCGCCAGACGCTTTTCATTGACTTCAGAGATCGTGACTTTGCCGCCCGCATCCCGCGCCACCATGGCAACCAAAAGGCCAATCGGCCCACCGCCGATCACAACAACGTCTTCGCCTTCTTTCAGGCCGGACATACGCACGTCATGGCAGGCGACGGCCACAGGCTCGATCAGCGCCGCGTGATCCAGACGCAGATCATCCGGCAGCACGTGCAGCGTATGGGCTGGGACGGTCCAGAATTCCTGCATGGCGCCATGGGTATCCAGACCAAGGAACTTCAGCTTGTGGCAGATATGTGGATGGCCAGCGTTACACGCCGGGCAATCGCCGCAGGGGTCCAACGGGCGCACAACAACTTTCTGTCCCGCCGTAAAGCCCGTCACACCGTCACCAACGCTGTCGATCACGCCGGACATCTCGTGGCCAATCACACGGTTGTCGCCCACCCGCGCATCCATGTTGCCATGGAATACATGCATATCCGTGCCGCAAATCCCGCAGTAGGCCACGCGGATCGTCGCCTCCCCTGCGCCCGGCACCGCGCGTTGCGTCTCTTCTACGGCAAAGGTCTTATTGCCGCGATAAAAGGCCGCTGTCATCGTTTCAGCGTTCATGAGTGCATTTCCTTATGTGCGTCTTCTAGTTTGCCCCAGTCAAAGGTCACACCGACCCCCGGCTCCATCGGAGCCAGTGCCATGTGGTTTTCAATCTGAAGCGGTTGCAAAGTGTATTCATCAATTGGGAAAGAATGAACTTCGATCCATCCCCGGTTTTCCTGCGCCGACACAAGGCTGACGTGCAGCTCTTGCATGCCGTGTGAACAGACGGTCACGCCGTATTTCCGGCTCAACTCGGCAGCCTGCAGCCAACCCGTGATGCCGCCGCAATTGGACGCATCAGGCTGCACGAACCCAAGGTTCGCCTGCTCAAACGCATATTCGAATTCATGGATTGTATGCAGGTTTTCCCCCATCGCCAGCGGGATGGTAGACTGTTCGGCAATTTCACCGAACCCTTTGTAGTCATCCGGGATGGTCGGTTCTTCGAACCAGACAAGATCAAAGGGTTCAAAGGCTTTGACCGCCTTGATCGCTTCATCCACGGACATGGAATAATTCGCATCGACCATGAACTTGATGTCCGGGCCGATCAACTCGCGCACGGCCTTGATGCGTTCGACATCTTCTTCCAGCGTCGGCTGGCCGATCTTGATTTTCACCGCTTTAAACCCGCGATCCAGA
This sequence comes from Cognatishimia maritima, assembly GCF_900129685.1. GTDB lineage: Bacteria > Pseudomonadota > Alphaproteobacteria > Rhodobacterales > Rhodobacteraceae > Cognatishimia > Cognatishimia maritima. Next base: position 255,038 of record NZ_FQWM01000003.1, read on the forward strand.
TAACCTTGGATTGACGCCAAAAGCTTTGGCAGTGGGAAATTCAAATCGATGCCACCCGCATAGGCCGGACATTCGCGGGAGGTCCCACCAATGTATTGCCACAACGGCTGGCCCGCCGCCTTACAGCGCAGGTCCCAAAGCGCAATGTCGACCGCAGAAATCGCAAACGAAGCAATCCCGCCGCGTGCAACGTAATGCAGGTGCCACTGCATGGCGTCATAGATGTCTTCAACCTTGCTTGCGTCCTGCCCAACCAGCCAATCGGCCAAGTCATGTTCAATCATCGCCGCGATCGACCGGCCACCTTTGCCCCCGGTATAGGTGTAACCAGTGCCTTCCGCGCCATTGTCCAATTGCACGGTGGCGGTCACCAGTTCGAAATGGGTGTGATCCCCGTGTTTCGCGTCCGAAAGCACTTCGGCCAACGGGACATCAAATACCCGAACCGTGACCTTGACGATCTTTGCCATCTCTTTTGTTCCTTTCCCGGTGGCGACACCTGATCCCCGGCGCTGCCATCATTGTTGGTCGTCTTTTCCGTTCCCGATGCGGTTGATCCGCATACCCGCAGACGGGTCTGGCCGTTCCGGCCTAGTCCCAATTCATGTAAAGGCTTTGCTTGCGCAAATAGCCATCAAAACCGTATTTGCCGTCTTCACCGCCAAGGCCCGATTGCCCCCAGCCATTGTGGAAAGCATGAACCTGTTCACCATTGGCGCGGTTGACATAAATTTCCCCGAAGTTGAGCGCATAAGGCGTCTGCATGATCCGGCGATGGTTCTGTGTAAACAAGTAAGCCGACAAGCCAAAATGGGTGTCATTTGCCAGTTTCAGCGCTTCTACGAAATCGCCCACGCGAACTGCAGGCACCACCGGGCCAAAGACCTCGTTTTGCACAACAGAATTGCTGTTGTCTTTCACCTCAAGCACTGTCGGCGCGATCCAATGACCCTTGGCATAGGCGCCTTCGGTCAAGGCCCCGCCTTCCAGCAGCACCTCTGCGCCCTCGGCCACTGCAGCGGCCACAATAGAGCCGATTTTGTCGACTTCCGGCCCGCTGACCTTTGGCCCCATATCGGGGTTGGTCATCGGGTCGCCGATGGTCAGCGCCGCCGCTTTGGCAACAAATTTTTCAAGGAATTCATCCGCAATGTCCTGATGCAGGTACATGCGTTCATTGCAGGTGCAGATCTGACCACAGTTGGTAAAGCGCGCCACCACCGCAGCCTCGACGGCCTTGTCGATGTCCGCGTCCTCCAGCACGATGAACGGCGCTTTGCCGCCCAGCTCCAGACGCAGCACTTTCATGCCATCCGCCCCTGCACGGAAAATTTCGCGCCCCGCGCGGTTGCTGCCGGTCATAGTGACCATGGCGCTGATCGGATGTTCCACCAACGCCTGCCCCACCACCGGACCGCGCCCGGTGACAACATTGAACAATCCCTTCGGAATGCCCGCCTGCTCGGCCAGGGCCGCAATATACAAACCTGACAGCGGCGTGATCTCATGCGCCAACAAGACAAAACCGTTGCCCGCCACCAACGCAGGACCCAGTTTCCGGGTCGCCAGCGCCGCCGGATAGTTCCAAGAGGTCAAACCGACCACAACACCATAGGGATGGCGACGGATGTGGATTTCCTCATTGCGATTGTCTGAAACCAGAATGTCGCCTTCAATGCGCCGTGCGTTGTCTGCTGCGTGAAACAGAAACTCTGCCGTCGCGCCCACTTCGCCCTTCGCCTGATCCAGCGGCTTGCCCTGCTCGGTCGTAATCAGCCGAGCGAACTCTTCCGTCCGCGCAAGGATCAATTCACCCAGTTTGCGGACAACACGCCCGCGTTCCACTGCTGGCACCTTTGCCCACAAAACCTGCGCATCGCGCGCCGCTTCCAACCCAGCCGCAGCATCATCAGCCGTGCCCAGCGGTGTGGTGGCGATCACCTCTTCATTGGCGGGGTTCTCAACCTCAACAACCTCTGCGCTGCTGCCAGAGGTCCACGCGCCGTTAATAAACATCTGTGCGGCAAACACCTGGCCGGGTTGAATATCAAATTGCGTCACAACGATCCCTTTTTGGTCATACCAAACGTCATTCGTTGTTCATCAAAATACCGATTCAGTCAAGGCAATTCTCCGAATTTGGGGCTGATCTCGGCATTTTTATAGACTTCTTGTCTTATTTGGTGTGATCATATAGCCAAGAGGAGAGACACAGGTCCAACGCAATTGTTACGGCGCGGTAGCCGGATTGGATGCAACGCGGCAGCGCCACCATCGCTGGCAACCGTTGGGAGGCAGCGGCTGGACCGATCCGCCCTTGTGACAACATTTACTCGGCCTCGGCTCTGCTCTAGACAGCTATGAGGCCACAAGACGTGGTAGACGGTACGAAAGGAATGCGCGGTGCAAGGGAGTGAGGAAAAAGGACGCGCGGCTGATCTGGTTGTCAGAAAGCTCGCGCAGAAAATCCAATCAGGTGAATTGGCCGATGGACAGCCCCTGCCCCCCGAACGCAACCTGATGGAAGAATTCGGCATCAGCCGCACCGTGGTGCGCGAAGCGGTTGTCGCACTTTCAAACAAGGGCCTGATTGAGGCCCGTCCCCGCCACCGCCCTGTGGTGCGCAAACCGGGCTATGACGCGGCTTTTGATTCCATGGAAAGCGTGGTCTCGCATTTGCTGCACGAACCCGGCGGCGTTCGGAACCTGTTTGACAGCCGCATCCTGATTGAATCCGCCCTCGTGCGCGAGGCCGCCAAACACGCCAGCAAGGATGATATTGTCTCGTTGAAAGAGGCGCTGACCGCAAACGGTGCGGCAATCCACGACAGCGAGGCCTTCTATCAAACTGACATCGGCTTTCACCGTGTGCTTTATAATATCCCGCGCAACCCGGTTCTGCCCGCGATCAACAAGGCCTACACCAGCTGGCTCGCCCCACATTGGTCCCAGATGCCCCGCCTACCCGATCGCAACCAGAACAACTACGAGTCGCACCAACGGATTTTCGAAGCCATTCTGATGCGCGATCCAGATGCCGCAGAAACCGCACTGCGCGAACACCTAAATGACGCCTGGGAACAGGTTCGGAAAACTTTCGGAGAATTGTAAATGGCGACAAGCAAACGCCCTATCCAGTCGGTGTGCTGCATCGGCGAGGTGATGATTGAGCTGGTGAATGGCCGCGACGGCAAAATTGCCCTTGGCGTGGCAGGCGACACCTACAACACCGCCGTCTATATGAAGCGCGCCCTGAAAGAGACGGATGTGACGGTCTCTTATTGCACAGCCCTAGGCACCGATCCCTATTCCGACATCATCCGCAAAGCCCTGACAGGCTATGGTCTGGACACAAGTTGCATCGAAACCCGCAACGACAAAATCCCCGGCCTTTATGCCGTCGACACAGACGAACACGGCGAACGCAGCTTTACCTACTGGCGCTCTGACGCGGCGGCGCGCACCCTCTTTCAAGACCCGTGCGAAGTCTCGCTCGACACGCTGTCGCGCTTTGATCTGATCTATGTCTCCGGCATCTCGATGGCGATCCTGCCGCCGGTGGTGCGTGCACGCCTGATCCAGTTTATCGAAACCTTTCGCGCCGAAGGCGGCACGTTTGCCTACGACAGCAACTACCGTCCGCGTCTTTGGGAAGATCAGGCCACCGCGCAGGAAATCAACACTCGTATGTGGCAACTCGCCGATATCGCCCTGCCTTCGATTGACGATGAAATGGCGCTGTTTGAGGATGCTACCGAAGCGGACGTCCTTGCGCGCCTTGCCGAGGCGGGCGTCGCATGCGGTGCCCTGAAACGTGGCGCCGAAGGCCCGCTTGATCTGGCGGGCGCAGCCATCGCGCAGAACCTCAACACCGTTGAGAAAGTCATCGACAGCACCGCCGCCGGAGACAGCTTTAACGCGGGCTACCTCGCAGCCTACGTGCTTGGCCAGCCAACACAGACACAGATGGAAGCTGGCCACAATCTGGCCGCGCGCGTCATCACGCATCCGGGCGCGATCATTCCCGAATAGGCGCGATTGGACAGAATCGCGGTCCATGGCGCAAGCTCTGCTGGCAAGGTCAGCAAAGGAGCACGCGCCATGCACTACCACCGCTTATTTGCCAGCGATGACGGCGAAAGCCATTGGGAAGACATTGACGTCACCTATGCGGAACGCAGCTTTGCGCCGCCCGCACAAAAGATCGAGATTTCTGAACCCGAGCCTGTAAAGACCTGCCTATTCCTCAGGCTGAAATCCGGCTGGAACGAACCAAAACACCCTACCCCAGTGGCACAAAGGCTGATCTGCCTTGCCGGTCAGGTCCGCGTCACCGCCAGCGATGGCGAGGCGCGCGTAATTGGTCCCGGCGACGTCTGGCACATGGAAGACAAACACGGCAAAGGCCACCACACAGAAGTGATCAGCCCGGACGATTTCGAATGCGTGATTGTTCAGTACGATTAGGCCGGGCGGCCCTGCCTAGTGCCAACCAACCCGAGGCGCACGCGGGATCTGATCCTTCGCACGGCTGCGGATCATATCCATATGCTCTCGGCGCACCGCGCCCGCACCCGGATCGTCAAACAGATTGACCATCTCATCGGGGTCTTCCTGCATGTCATAAAGCTCACCCGTATCGGTTTTCAGGTCCACCGACATCCGGTACCGCCCGCTGCGCACAGTGATCAAGTCCATGTCCATACC
>NZ_FQWM01000003.1:259754-267191 GCF_900129685.1 Cognatishimia maritima
ACACCGGAGCGCAAATGGGTGAACGCATCAGTGAATCGGGTCGCTTCGTTTATCTCTCGCATGGTGTCGGTGATCCGCGTATCTGGAATACGTTTGTGAAGTTTGAACAAGGGATCGGCTGCGTCGGAAGGTGTTCTCATTGGCAAGCAGCTCAAGCTGAGAACGCCATCCATGATAGCGCCGCCCGGAATACCACCATTTTCGCAGCCTTCGACAGATATTGCAGCCCGATCACCATCTGAGCGTGCCGATCTGCCAGCCATGTATCCGGATCAAGCGGCACGGACAGCTGAACATTCTCCGCCGCCTCGCCGCCTGGACGACCAACACCCGATTTAGATACCCAAAGCGCCTGAATTGCTTCAGCCACATATCGCCCGACCGAAAAGCGTCCCGCAGATGAAAACACGCTGCCACTTCCCAAAGACGCCTGCCTCCGGTTTCTTGATTGTCCAAATGCCGATGCCGTGTGGATGTCCGACGTAGGAAATCCCTTGGTTGGTCATGCCTCGTACCGCTCTGGATCAACGCCGTCGCCTCTATGAGAGGCAAGGCTATATTGGCACCTTCTACATTCAGAAGGCACAGCATTCGCCGGATAGAGCGCCTGAATCTATTGTGCCCCTGAAAGACGTGCGCAATCGGATCTGACGACAACGTATCAGACAATCTCGCGGCAATGGCGGCCAGATCAGGCAGATGCTCCCAGCTCAGACTGCCTTCGACGGCTTTTCCAAAGATGGGCCGTCCTCTTTGGCTTCCAGAAGCGCGGCACCCAAATCCCGGAAAGATCGGGCGGTCTGTTGAACTGCCGATCTGGCATTCTCCACGCGGACCGTGCAAAGCCGCCGCCCTTCGCGCTAGGTCTTTCTCAACGATTCGGTCATGGGTCTCAGCTATCGCGTCTGAAATTGCGGCTCGCCACTCCAGAGCACAGACAGCTAGGATAGCCAAGCGCCGATCGTCTGGCAGATCGCGCAGTCCATCGGCGAAATACCTTCACCCTGACGACGGAGGCGGGTGACTCGATGTTCCGGCACACCCGCAACCAAATCAAGCGGGAGGCTAATATGATGTAGATATTCCAGATGGTCCAGCAATCGGTTCGCACCTGCCGAATTGTTGCCAACTTCAAATTGGCGCAACCACACGAACCACGTGAGCCGACCAATCCTGCGAGAACCAACAGCGTGAGCTGGGCGAATTTACAGAGCGCGGTGGCTATGATTTCATGGATGTTTTCATGAAAACTGCGTCAGGCACCAAGTCGAACCGAATGGAGCGATCAAAAATCATAGATCTGGCCCAAGCCCGGAAAATTGAAGCCGTGTTGGTCACCGAGCTTTCACGGTGGGGGCGCTCCACTCAAGACTTGCCCGATACCCTCAACAAACTCTCAGGCTGGAAAGTTTCGGTCGTCGCAATGTCAGGTCTGACCTTCGAATTGGACACGCCGCATGGACGCATGATGGCGACGATGCTGGCAGGGATCGCGCAATTTGAACAAGAACTGATTAGCGAGCGCGTAAAAACTGGCCTCGCCACGGCTCGCGCGCGCGGGAAAAACTAGAGCGCCAGCCGGGGCAGCGTCCAAAATCAGACAAACTTGCGCAGAACGTTCTTGCATCCGTTGAGGAAAGACGTAGCGATCGCTGGATCGCCCGCGACCTCGGCATCAGCAAGAAAAGCGTGCTCGGCATCGTCAAGCGGCATCGCAAAACCGCTTAGAGTGTCCTTTCGCCCCGTACCGCAAACGCCCCCAGTTTGTCTTGCTTGTTTCCAATTTCGACCCTCAGTTTCCTAACTCTGTGGCGGACCACTTCAGTTCAGGAGGATAAATCAGATGAGTGAAACTACCAAACAAAGTGATCAAGATTCGCCCTATATAGCAATCAACACCACCGGAGTACCAACCGAGCCAACATGATACTGGCATCGCTTATTAACTGTGACAGAGCAATGGTCTGGTATCGTTATCCGATCTCTCCCATGCAGAGGTATTTGATTTCTAGGTAGTCTTCGATACCGTACTTCGACCCTTCACGGCCAAGACCGGATTGTTTGATGCCCCCAAAAGGCGCTATTTCGGTTGAGATCAGGCCGGTATTAGCACCAACCATGCCGCTTTCCAAAGCCTCTGCCACACGCCAAATGCGTGCCATGTCACGGCTGTAGAAATATGAGGCAAGCCCGTACTCGCTATCGTTTGCCATGGCGATCACGTCGTCTTCGTCGTCAAATTTGAACAGCGGAGCGACCGGGCCAAAAATTTCTTCCTTTGACACAATCATTTCACAGGTCACACCGGTCAGAACGGTGGGTTCAAAGAAGGCGCCACCCAGTTCAGAGCGTGCACCGCCAAGGGCGATGTTTGCCCCTTTGGAAACCGCATCAGCCACGTGGGCTTCAACTTTTTCAACAGCCGCTGCGTTGATCATCGGCCCCGTCGTGATGCCATCAGCAAAGCCGTTGCCCACAGAGAGCGCTTTGGTCTTTTCAACCAGTTTGGCCGCGAACTCGTCATACACGCCCGCATGCACATAGACCCGGTTCGCGCAAACGCAGGTTTGGCCGTTGTTGCGATATTTTGCGATCATCGCGCCTTCGACTGCCGCATCGACATCCGCATCATCAAACACGATGAACGGTGCATTGCCGCCCAGTTCCAGCGACACCTTCTTGATGCTGTCGCTGCACTGGCGCATCAAAATTTTTCCAACACGCGTGGAGCCGGTGAAGGTCACCTTGGCAATTTTATCGTTGCCACACAGCTCCTCGCCAATAGCAGCACTATCGCTCGATGTGATTACATTAAAGATCCCGGCTGGGATGCCCGCACGTTCGCCCAGAACGGCCATGGCCAAAGCCGACAGAGGTGTGAGTTCGGCCGGGCGAGCAACAAAGCTACAGCCCACGGCGAGGGCCGGTGCCACTTTTCGGGCGATCATCGCATTCGGGAAATTCCACGGGGTGATCGAGCCCACGACGCCGATCGGCTGTTTTAGGACCACAATACGTTTGTCGCGCTGGTGACCCGGAATGATGTCACCATAAACGCGTTTCGCTTCTTCAGCGAACCATTCAATGAAGGATGCACCATATAGGATTTCTCCACGCGCTTCCGCCCAAGGCTTACCCATTTCTGCGGTTAGAATGGTCGCCAGATCATCTGCGTTTTCCAGCATCAGATCATACCATTTGCGCAAGATGGCAGAGCGTTCTTTACCCGTATGTGCAGCCCAGTCTTTTTGCGCAGCATAGGCACTATCAATGGCTGATCGTGTATCTTCGACGCTAAGGTCTGCGACCTCTGCGATGACATCGCCCGTCGCCGGATTCGTCACCGCAAAAGTCTTGTTAGACGTAACCCAAACACCGTTCACATAGGCGCGGCTTTCTAAAAGCGAAGCATCATTGAGTGGCAGTTTTACGAATGCTGCAGTCATATTAAGCGCCTTTCACAGTTGCGATGGACGCTTCAAGGATGCCCAATGCTTCTTCAAAAATTTCATCTTCGATGGTCAGGGGAGCCAAGAAGCGAATCACGTTTCCATAGACCCCGCAGGTCAACAACACCAATCCACGAGACAACGCCTCTGCGCGCACCGCATTGGCGAAATCTGGGTTCGGCGCAGCGCCATCTGCTGTGTTGAACTCTGCAGCAATCATGAAACCCGGACCGCGTACATCCACTAATTCTGGCAGCGTCGGCTTCAACGCCGTCAGGCGAGCTTTCAGGCGTTCACCAAGTTCCTGAGCACGCGCGCAAAGACCTTCGCCTTCGATTACATCCATAACAGCATGTGCGGCTGCAATCCCAAGCGGGTTACCGCCATAGGTTCCACCCAGTCCGCCGGGAAGTACAGCGTCCATCACTTCCGCACGTCCAGTGACAGCGGCCAAAGGCAGACCACCCGCAAGACCCTTTGCCATTGTGGTGATGTCAGCGGAGACGTCGTAATGCTCCATTGCGAACAATGCGCCAGTACGGCCAAAGCCGGTTTGCACCTCGTCGGCGATCAGCAGAATACCGTGTGCGTCACACACAGCGCGGAGGCGTGTCATCAGCTCTGAAGGAGCTGGATAAAATCCACCTTCCCCCTGCACAGGTTCAATGATGATTGCGGCCACATGCTCTGGATCGAGGTCGGCCTTAAACAGGCCTTCAAGCGCATCCATCGATTGATCAACAGAGGTACCGTGTATTTCAACCGGGAAAGGGACATGGAACGTATCTGGCATCATCGCACCAAACCCCTTTTTGTAAGGCACGACTTTGCCGGTCAGGCTCATGCCCATGAAGGTCCGGCCATGAAAACCTCCACCAAAGGCAATTACCGCTGGGCGGCCCGTCCCAGCGCGTGCGATTTTAACCGCGTTTTCTACGGCTTCAGCGCCAGTTGTCACAAAGATGGACTTCTTCGGACCCTCCCCCGGAACCGCCGCATTTAGACGCTCTGCAAGGCTCACATAGTTTTCGTAAGGCAGAACCTGATGGCAGGTATGGGTGAACGCTGACAGTTGTTTTTGAACTGCTTCTATCACCACTGGATGGCAATGCCCGGTATTCACAACGGCAATACCTGCGGCAAAGTCGATATAGCGATTGCATTCTACATCCCAAACCTCAGCATTCTTGGCACGCTGTGCGTAGACCTGTGTCTGCATCCCAACACCACGTGAAATCGCTTGGTTTTTGCGAGCACTTACTTCTGAGTTCAACATATCTCTATTTTTCCCATTCACGCGCTTCATCCAGCGGCAAGATTTAAGCAGGGTAGGAAAGTTAACTACGGCAAAAAAGTCTGTTTCTTGTAGACAGCAAGCCTTTGAAATTATTTACTTCATTTGAAAAGTGTTGAGGATTCAAAACATGTCAAACACTGCGAATAAAGATATCGAACTGGGACTCAGGCTCCGTGCAATCCGCGAGCGTGCTGGCCTATCTCAACGCGCATTGGCGAAACAAGCGGATGTGACGAACTCCACGATATCCTTGATTGAATCAGGCAAAATGAACCCTTCCGTTGGTGCCCTGCGACGGATTCTTGATGGCATTCCGATCAGCCTGTCAGAGTTCTTTGCATTTGCACCGGATCCCGGACCGACCATTTTTTATGCAGCTGAAGAGCTGACTGAGATCGGCAAAGGGGGATTGTCGCTGAAACAGGTTGGAAGCAATCTCTTTGGACGCGACATGATGATCCTTAAGGAAACTTACGCCATCAAAGCAGACACTGGCCGCGTGATGTATGAACACGACGGTCAAGAAGGCGGAGTCGTGATTTCAGGGCGGATCGAAATCACTGTGGGCGCGCAACGCAAAATCTTGGGACCAGGGGACGCCTATTACTTCGATAGCCGTAAATCGCACCGGTTTCGGCAAGTTGGGCCAGAAAAATGTGTATTGATCAGCGCCTGTACGCCGCCGACCTTTTAGGAACGTTTACTTAATATCAGAGTCAACAGGTCCAAATCGGGCGACTTGGTAAGAGAGCGACATCGGCTCAACGAATCCACTTAGGAGTGGAGCTGAAGCAAAAACCTTCTCTTATCAAATCAGTCTAACTGTCCCAATGCGCTGATTTAAGATATTGTCCGTCATCGAATGATTTGGAACACGAGCGATTGGTTGGCTTAGGAGTATCAGGCTCGCTGTAGACTCATGTTATGCCGCGTTCTGTTGATGCAGCAAGCGTCGTTTCTGGATTGTCTGTTTTTTGATCTCCTTTCTGCGCCTGAGGATGGTTTCGGCCCGACCGAAGTAGACATCGGCAGGTGTCAGGTTGCCGATGCTCTCGTGGTATCGGTTGTGGTTGTAGTGATCGATGAAGTCGCAGATTGCCTGCTCAAGCGCCCCAGGCAAGTAGTAGTTTTCCAACAAGATGCGGTCCTTTAGGGTTTGGTGCCATCGCTCGATCTTGCCCTGGGTCTGCGGATGGTTGGGCGCTCCCCGAACATGGTCCATGCCCTGACCTTCAAGCCATCTCGCCAGGTCACCGGAGATGTAACTGCTGCCGTTGTCACTGAGCAGCCGGGGCTTATGAGCAACGGTGGCACTGTCGCAACCTGATGCTGCCAAAGCGTTTTCCAGCGTTGCAGTGACATCGTCAGCTTTCATCGTTGTACACAGGCGCCAGGAGACGACGTAGCGGCTGTAGTCGCCGAGGATTGTCGACAAATAGAACCAACCCCAGCCGATGACTTTGAGATAGGTGAAGTCGGTCTGCCAAAGCTGGTTCGGCCGCACAGTCTTCTCATGGAACTCATCGGCCGCTTTAATGGTGATGCAGGCTGGGCTGGTGATCAGATCCTTCGCCTTCAGAAGCCTGTAAACACTAGCCTCGGAGACGAAGTAGCGCCTGGTATCAGTGATCCGCACCGCAAGTTCGCGTGGCGATAACTCGGGTTCTTCCAGAGCCAGTTCCACGATCTGCTTGCGTGCCTTGTCGGGGATGCGGTTCCAGACCCTGCCGGGCCGGGAATGGCGATCTTCAAGGCCAGCTTCGCCCAGAGACAGGTAGCGGTCGTACCAGCGATAGAACGTGGTTCTGGGGATGCCGAGCTTTTCCAATGTGCGTTTGATCGGCAGGTGCGACCCGTCAACCAGAGGGATGTTCTCAAGCGTCTCGGAGGCGGGATATCTCATTCGTCGTCTCCCCCATCCTCGAACATGTTTTTTTGAGCAGCCTGTTCTCGAGGGTCAGGTCGGCAACGACCTCTTTCAGCGCCGATGACTCCGCCTTCAGATCCTTCACCTCAACACCGGTCGCCTGACGCGCCGTGTCCCCAGCCAGTCGCTTCTTGCCAGTCTCGAGGAACTCTTTCGACCAACTATAATACAGGCTCGTGGCAATCCCTTCACGACGACACAGCTCCGCTATGCTGCCCTCACCTCTGTCTGACGTCAGCACCCGATATACTCCAGCTACTGGTCGTATATATATGAAAAATGCGGGCTTCCTAGCGCGATTTCGAATGTGTGATTGTTCAGTACGATTAGGCTGGGCGGCCCTGCCTAGTGCCAGCCAACCCGAGGCGCGCGCGGAATCTGATCCTTCGCACGGCTGCGGATCATATCCATATGCTCCTGGCGCACCGCGCCCGCACCCGGATCGTCAAACAGATTGACCATCTCATCGGGGTCTTCCTGCATGTCATAAAGCTCACCCGTATCGGTTTTCAGGTCCACCGACATCCGGTACCGCCCGCTGCGCACAGTGATCAAGTCCATGTCCATACCACTACGCTGGGAATCCACTTCCCATTCGTTCACCGCAAAGTCGCGACTTTCGCTTCCGTCGATCAACCCCATCCAAGACGCACCGTTATCGTCTTCGCCAGCCAGACCACAAAGATCAATCAACGTGCTGCGAATATCCACCGTGCCAACCGGATCGTCGACGACGACGCCCGGCGCAACGCCGGGGCCAGACA
>NZ_FQWM01000003.1:267201-268291 GCF_900129685.1 Cognatishimia maritima
GGCGCACCGCGCCCGCACCCGGATCGTCAAACAGATTGACCATCTCATCGGGGTCTTCCTGCATGTCATAAAGCTCACCCGTATCGGTTTTCAGGTCCACCGACATCCGGTACCGCCCGCTGCGCACAGTGATCAAGTCCATGTCCATACCACTACGCTGGGAATCCACTTCCCATTCGTTCACCGCAAAGTCGCGACTTGCGCTTCCGTCGATCAGACCCATCCAAGACGCACCGTTATCGTCTTCGCCAGCCAGACCACAAAGATCAATCAACGTGCTGCGAATATCCACCGTGCCAACCGGATCGTCGACGACGACGCCCGGCGCAACGCCGGGGCCAGACATCAGGCAAGGCACGCGAAGCAATCCGTCATAAAGCATCGGCCCTTTCAGCAAAAGACCATGATCCCCCAGCCATTCACCGTGATCCGAGATGAAAATGATGACCGTATTCTCAAGTTCGCCTTTGGCTTCCAAAGCGTCAAGAATGCGCCCCACCTGCGTATCGACGGCCGTGATCATTCCAAAGTAGATCGCCGTCAGCTCACGGATCGCCCGCTCGCTCATGTCACCGCCAACACTCCAAGCGACACCGTCTTCATCACTCAAAGCAGAGTGGTGAACCAAGCCACGTTTTTCCAAAAACTCCCGGTGCCACCACGGGCGATTTTCCAAATCTAAGTCGCGATGCTTGGCAACAACCACATCCTCTGGATCATACAAATCGCACCAAGGTTTCGGCGCTAAGAAAGGCGGGTGCGGGTCGGGAAAAGACACCCATGCAAACAGGGGTTTGTCACCCTGCTTTTCGATCATCTCGACCGAACGATCCCCAACCCATGGAGACGAATGCCATTGATCCTCAAGCCTTGATCGTACCCCCTGATGGTTCAAAGGTTCCGGCTTGTATTGCTCTTTGGCATACCGCCAGCGTTTTCCGCCCTGTCCGTCTTGGTCCAGCCAGTTCTCATAATGCAACGTATTGGGTTGATCGGCCCATGGCGTATGATGGTGCGGGCGCAGCATCAACTGCACATTGCCAAAATGGAAATAGCTGCCGTACCAATCTGGATCATAGTCCTTGGCACT
>NZ_FQWM01000007.1:0-172500 GCF_900129685.1 Cognatishimia maritima
CGCTCGCCGCCGAAGGGCTGCATCCATCATACGGATCGCGGATCGCAATATTGTTCTCACGATTATCAGAAGATCTTGCGCCAAAATGGGTTCAAAGTGTCGATGTCAGGCAAGGGAAATTGTTACGACAATGCGGCAGTCGAGACTTTCTTCAAGACCATCAAAGCTGAACTGATCTGGCGGCGTTCATGGGAAACGAGGCGGCAGGCCGAAATGGCAATTTTCGAATACATTAACGGGTTCTATAACTCGCGCCGGCGGCACTCAGCATTGGGCTGGAAAAGCCCGGTCGCTTTCGAACGGAAAGTAGCCTAAACGAGCACATGGGGCGGCACAAAAACGCGACAGGTCCAGTGGCGCTGGACCTTGGTTGTGAAGACATACTGGATCGCGTCTTTCAGCTGCCATTTGAAGACAAGGCCATCATGCAGTTGGAGTGGGCCATTCGAGAACGCGATTGGGCCGAAGCCATCTCAGTCGTCGAGATGAACGCGGAAGACATCGAACGTCCCTCCGAGATTCCGGTGGACACCCTTCTCGAGGTGCTCGGAGCGATTGAGGCGTCTCAGTCGAATGATGCTGAAGCAATCCTTGCAATCGCTGAAGGGCTCAAGGATGCCGCATCAATGCTGACGACGAGCCTGCTCTGCAAACGAGCCGGCATGGACGATGTCGCCGCGGATCTCGTTCGGCGAGCCCTGGATATGGGTCCGCCGGACAGCAGATTCCTGAGGCTTCAACTCGCGGAAGCCGCCGCAAAGCTGGATTGGCAAGAAGACGTGATCGACCTTCTCGATGGGCACGTCGACCCTCAGTTGCCTGGACACGAGCGCTTTCGACTAGCGGTTGCCCATGCGCGCGTGTCGAAACCTAGGCAGTCCGGAGAAACCTTCTTCTCTCAGCTGCGTCGCTACGCTGATGGCGACGTAGATCTTCAACGGGCCGGAGGCCACTTCTTCGTCGCGCTCGGAAAGCCACGGGAGGCCGTTCCATGGTTCAGACGCGCTCTGAACCTAGAGCTGACCAACGCGTGCATCATCTTGGCGCTCTGGCAAGCTTTAGGCGCTCCAATCAGAGACGAAGGGCGGACGAACTTCTTGATGCGGTCGTAGTCGAAGACCTGAATGGCGAGCCAAGCGACCAACTGAAACTCATTCAACTCCTATGGCGCCGTGGACGTGCGGATGTCCTCGAGCAAGCCTATGAAGTCGTAACGCACAATGAGGATAATCCAGAGGTTTGCCTGGCGTTCTTCGGGATGATGCTGATGGATGCGTTTGATGACCGCGCTCCGGAGCTTCCTCAACATGGCGTTGTCGAACGTGGAGCATGGGTGAGCCTTACACGGCCCGATGGTGACCCGTTCGAATTCGTCGTGGCGGAAGAAGAGGACCAAGCGCGGCAGCATTTTAACGCAACAAACGCAATCGTTGCTGCGGCGGTAGGCCAGTCAGTCGGAAATGTGTTTACAACCGATACAGGCTTGAAACCATCTGAATGGACGGTGGCGGAGATCAAGCCCAAAGCACTCCACCTCTTTCACAGGCTTACAACGTCCTTCCAAGCTCGCTTCCCGGAACAGCGCGCTTTTCAATTTATGAGGATGATCGATGGCGATATCGAACCGATCCTCGATGTCATTCGCGAAAGAGGATCATTTGTCGAACAGCTCTTCGCAAAATACCGCGAGCATCCGCTTCCTCTTGGTGCGTTGGCCCAAATGTCGCCTGCGAGTCTTCCGGAGATTGCTTTCAGCTTGGGGCAGTCGGGCAATACACTCTTTATCGCGACCGGCCATCCGCATGATAGGGAGGTCGAACGTCTCCCTCTCGGAAAGGACGATTGTGGTCCGCTCGTACTTGATAGCATCACGGCATGGGTACTCGCGAAATTGGATCTTCTTACCTGTGTCGCGAACACGTTTGGAGGCGTCCTGATTCCTGTTTCCGCAATCGATGAATTGCGCGCATGGTCCGAGCGTATCGGGGAAGCAGCCTCGGAATCGATGACGTTGCACTCGGAGGGTGACCGCATCGTTCGCACGGATCACACCGAAGACGCGCGCAACTCGATGCGAGCGGAAATCGATGAAGTTGTAGCAAGAATTGATGAAGGCGTGACTTCGGTCGGCATTGGAATACCCGAGTTCGAAGACACGCAGGTTCGGCAGATGGCTGATCTCCTAGGAGATCAGTTTGACACCGTGTCCGTGGCAACCCGCGAGGGCGGAACAGTGTTGTCCCTCGATCTTCGGTTCCGACAGGTTGCGCGTGAGATCGCGGGCTTGAATGCAGTCGGGATCGATGCGCTATTGGATCAACTGCTCGAGGTCGAAGCCATCGACACGGAGCAACATGCCAAGAGCATGATGGACTTGGCGGTGCAGGGCTGCGGGGTTCTTTCGGTGAATGCCGGTCTACTATTGGCAGCATTCCGAGCTGATCAATCCGACAACAAGCGGGGTTTCCAGATTCTGGTAAGGTTTCTCGGCGGGCGAAATGCCGAACCGATAAGTCATCTCACCGTCGCGGCCGCCTTTGCGGATCTCACGTTTCAAGAACTTCCAGCGCTTAAGGCGCAGTCTGCCACCGGACATGTGCTGCGTGCGTTAGTGCGGTTGAACGGGATTGCGGCAGACCAGATAGTTGAGGCGTTTTCGGCGAGATGTCGTGACTATCGTGTTCGACGATATGCGCGAGAATGGACTCGCGGTCATTTCTTTCACTGCAGTCCCAGCACCTCTGATCTGTCTGACGTCAGCGCCTATGGGTCCAAATAGCGTTATTTGCTAAGAGAGTGTTTGTTGCTCATCGTATCCACCGAGGAGTGGAAGATGAGAAAGACAACGAAGAGCCCCGGCGAGAAGATCGTCAAAGACATCAAGCGCGCCACGCGCAAACACTATTCATCTGAAGAGAAGATCCGGATCGTGCTGGATGGCCTGCGTGGCGAAGATGTCCGTCGTCAGGTATTAGACTCCAAAGCAGACGCAGCGCCTTTTTCGCGGCGACTGCTCCAATGACTACATTGTTCCATTTCGTATGATGTGGTCAGTTCCACGCGACGGCACGATAGAGACAGATTCTTTGGCTCGGACTTGCGCAAAGGAATCGGAAATAGTGCGGAACAACGCTGCGCATCTAGAACGGCTGAGCCTCGCAAAGTGCAACCGTAGACTGCCAACCTGCACTATCACAGGAAATCAGTCTCCTGCATGAACCCCAAGCAAATAGCATCAATCACAACTCAGCGCGTTCGGCTTTCCGATACCGCCGCATTTCTCGTTATTTCGCGCAAAAATTCAGCGAAAGGCCTGTTGTCTGCTAAGAAAAATAGCGTCGCTAGAACATTGCTTAATTCCGCAAGTTATCTTCGTTTATTTGCAATTTTCTCAAGTTAACTTTTGCTCTCGAATGGCGTCGAAAACAAAAAACCAGCAACCCAACAGGAGTTTCGGACGTGAAATACACTCTAACAAGACGCGGCCTTCTTAAGACCGGCGCAGGTGCGGCTGCGGCTTTGGCGGCACCTTCCATCCTAAATGCCAGCGGTAGCCTTTCTGGCAAAGAAATCCGCCTACTGACCTGGTCGGACAATACCGGTCTCGCGATCCTGGAAAATATTGCCAAACCGTTTGAGGAAATGACCGGCGCTCGGGTGATTGCGGATCGCACGGGCTCAACCTCTGAGATGGTTGCCAAACTGCGGGCGTCTGGCGGCCGAGCGCAGTATGACGTGATCACGCTTGCAGGTGTCGGCGCGGTTGAACTGGCGGGCGACGGGCTGCTGGCCAAACCCGACCTGAATCAATTGCCGAACCTCGCTAAGGTTGATCCGCGTTTCCGTACGGGTGCCGATGGTCACGGCATTGGATATCTCCTTTGGACTGGCGGGCTGATCTACAACACCAAGACCTTTAAAGAGCCACCAAAATCTTATGCCGAGATGTGGGATGCGTCCTACAATGGCCGCTTGTTCCTGCCACCTGCGACCTGGACCGATGCGCTGGACACGATTTATGCAACCGGCAAGATGATTGGCGGCGATGGCACAAACAGCGAAGAGGCCTTTGCCAAACTTGCAGAGTTGCGCAGCAATATCCTGACATTTGGCGAAAACCCTGCGCAGTTGTCAGAGCTGTTCCGCTCTGACGCGCTGGACATCGGTGGCGTTTATGCGCCAGCCTTCTTTGCTAAAGAACTCGCCAATTCAGAGCAGTCTAATATGGGCGCAACCTATGACGTCGAAGAAGGCTTCTTTGCCGATCTGATGTACACCATCATGCCAAAGGAAAAGCCCGGTGCGGATGACGCTGTGCATGCCTTCATCAACTACACGCTCGACGCTAAAGTTCAGGGTGTTATGGCCGAGGCCGTTCTGAACGGTCCGATCAACCAGGAAGCCGTTATGAGCGAAGCAGCCAAAGCCAGCCCATTCATCGTAAAGCCTGAACAGTTGAGTGATAAGGCCGTGGTGCACGACAAAACGTTTATCGCCGACGTACGTGAACAATGGATCAGTAAGTATCAGCAGACTCTTTCATGACGTGTACTCTGAGTGAATAGATGTCGACGACAACTCTGAAGACATGGCAGGCGTATGCGTTCGCAGCGCCTGCTTTCATTGCCTTGCTGCCGTTTCTGGTGGCTTGTGTATTTATCCTGCGGTTTTCCCTTTCAGGGGAGAGCACCGCGATCGAAGGCTTCTCAATCCGTGCCTACCAAGACCTAATGACGCCATTTTTCGGGCGTTCAGTGTGGCTCACGTTAAGGCTCGCGCTGATTGCAACCATTGCGGTGATGTTCATGGCGGTGCCTTTGGCATTCCTACTGACCAGCCTCACCTCTCCGCTGACGCGACGCCTACTGACCGTTACCATCCTGCTGCCTATGATCCTGAACCTGCTGGTGCAGGCCTATGGCTGGACCTTGCTGCTTGGTCCGTCTGGTGCGCTGAACAAGGTACTGCAGTCACTCGGGCTGATTGAGCGCCCACTGTTTTTGCTCTTTAACGAAACTGGCGTTTTGCTTGGCTTGATCCAGACCTCGTTGCCTTTGGCCGTCTTTCCCATTGTCAGCGCTGTACGCGGCATCTCTCGCGAACATCTAGAGGCCGCAAGTTCGTTGGGGGCCAACAATTGGCGCGTTCTAAAAGATGTCACGCTGCCCTTGCTGCGCCCTGCATTGGTGGGGGCGGGATCCATTGTGTTTGCCTTTAATGCCAGTGCATTTGCCATCCCGCTGCTCTTGGGCGGACGTCGTGTGCAGATGTTGGGGGTGGCCATTCGCGACATGATCTCTCCGTTGTTCAACTGGTCCGGCGCGGCGGCGGCGGGGATGATCTTGATCCTGATGACGCTGTTGGTTTTGGTCACCTCGGCTTGGTTGGTGCGGGTCACGACAGAAAAGACGAAAGGTTAGCCTATGCGTGTTGCGCTTCTTCCCACCGAACATGGCGGCAGCTATCGCTTTGTGATGTTGGCCTTGGCCGTGGTTGGAATTCTGGTGTCAGCCCTGCCGGTCTTGGTGGTCACCATCATGTCGTTTTCCGCGACTGACACTTCAGGTTTCCCCCCAAGCTCTTATTCGCTGCGCTGGTATGGTGACGTGTTGCAGTTGTTTACGAGCGACGACCCATCCAGTGCACAGTCGGTGGTGGATTCCACTATCACAAGCCTGGTGGTTGCGACGATTGTTATGGTGATTTCCACCGGCGTCTGTATTCCGCTGGCCTATGCGCTAGCGCGCGGTCAGCGCAAGGTGCGCGCAGGGATGGAACTGTTGTTCACCTTACCATTGGTGTTTCCTCTTGTGATGCTCGGGATTGCCTTTCTGTTGATCGCAGAGAGTCTCGCTTTGGAACTGGGTATTTGGCGCATAGCCATCCCCCACGTGGCTCTCGTACTTCCGTTTGTGCTGCGCAATTGTCTAAGCGCAATGAACGGCATCAGCGTGGAACTCGAAGAGGCCGCTATCTCTCTCGGTGCTTCGCCGATGCGCGCGATTTGGGATGTCGTGATTCCCTTGATGAAGGCGGGGATTTTGGCCGGTCTTATCTTTGCGCTCATCATTAGCTTTAACGAGTTCACGATCACCTTCTTCATGTACACAATCGACGTGAATACACTGCCGATCTGGATGTACAGCCGCACCGTGTCGTCGCTGGATCCTTCCACGCTTGCGCTTTCGGTTTTCATAATCGCTGCCGATGTTCTGCTGATTGTCTTGGTCGACAAGCTGATTGCAGGCAAAGGCAATCTCTTTTGAAAGGGTCTTATCAATGACCGATACTCATCTTCACATTGAGGGCGTTTCCAAATCATTTGGCGATGTACAGGCGCTTTCGAACATTGATCTAAAGGTGGACCGAGGCACCTTTGTCTGCCTTCTGGGACCTTCTGGCTGCGGCAAGACCACTTTGCTGCGGATAATCGCCGGGTTTGAGCAAGCGACCAGGGGGCGACTGTTGCTGGATGGGGCAGACATCACAGCCCTCGCTCCACACAAACGCGGGTTTGGGATGGTGTTTCAATCGCTCGCCCTATTTCCGCATATGTCGGTAGCACAAAATATCGCCTACGGGCTGAAGTTGCGCAAAGCGAGCACGCAAGAGCAGAAAGATCGCGTCGAGGAGCTGTTGAATGTAATCGATCTGCCTCACATTGCAGACCGGCCTGTTTCGGCGCTCTCAGGCGGTCAGCGCCAGCGTGTGGCGATTGCAAGGGCCTTGGCGATCCGACCAAAATTGTTCTTACTTGATGAGCCCCTGTCGGCGCTCGATGCAAAGCTGCGCGATAGTATGCAGATCGAGCTGCGCCGTCTCCAGCAGAGCTTTGGTGTGACGACGGTTTTGGTGACCCATGACCAAACAGAGGCAATGATGCTGGCGGACGAACTGGTTGTGCTGAGCGAAGGTATTGTGCAGCAGACAGCCGCGCCAAGTGAAGTGTATCAAAACCCGTCCAGTCCGTTTGTCGCGGACTTTATCGGCTCTGCCAATATCTTGCCCGGTGTCAGCAGCAATCGCAAAACGCTAGACGTGCTGGGCGTTGATACTGGTGTCTCTGTAGATCAGTCACCTGGTTGCCCTTTGCAGGCCGCTATACGGTCCGAGGCGATATCGCTGCAAAAGGTGGAAAACGGCGGGATTGGCACCGTGTCATTTGCCCGCGACTTGGGCCCAATAACAGAGTGGCTTGTGCAAGCGCAGGGGCACGAAATCCGCGTTCGCGGAAATTCAAACGCCCTTTCTCCTCGGGTCGGCGACAACGTGTCATTGGCGTTCGAAAAAGAGCGGATTACGGTGTTTTCCGCCTGAGAAGATCAAAGACTTTGGCTGGGGTCAGCCTGCCAAAGTCTGATAGGCCAGCATTGCGCCAGCCAAATCTTCAAGTGCAGCACCAACAGATTTGAACAAAGTGATTTCTTGATCCGACACGCGACCAGGGTGCGCGCCGCGGCACAAATCGTATAAGTCGGCCTTCACATGGTCCTTGTGAATTGCACCAGCGGCAAGCGGTTGCAAAATGTCGCCTCCCTCTGCGAAAACGCCATCAAAGGTATCTGCAAAAACGGTGGCTTTGCGGACGGCTGAATCGTCGGTTTCGCGCATGTCCCTTTTGAATGCGCCAATCAAATCCAGATGTACGCCCGGCGCAAGCCAGTCCCCTAAAATCAAGGGTTTTCGCGACAAGGTACAGCATGAGATTAGGTCGGCTTCACGCGCCGCAGGCTCCAAAGCTGTTACGGCTGTGGCCGGAAATCCATTGGCCCTGGCTTTGGCTGCCACCGCGTGAGACTGCTCGGGACGACGCGCCCAAATCGAAATCTCTTCGAAACGGGTCCCAATTGAATGCGCCTCAATCAAGTGCGGTGCCAGCGCACCCGCGCCTACAATCAATAGTTTACGTGCATCTTTTCGTGCCAGATATCGTGCAGCCAACGCAGAGGCCGCGGCAGTGCGCCGAGCGGTCAGTTCAGCGCCATCGAGTATGGCTTGAATAGCGCCCGTCTTGGCGCAGCTCAGGATATAGACACCGGAAATCGCGGGAAGACCGCGGTCGCCATTGCCTGGCACTACGTTTACCATCTTGACCCCAAGATGATCACCAACTTTCCAAGCCGGCATCAACAGCAACGTGCCGGCCTCTTCGCCGGGAATTTCAAACGAGTGATGATGGCGCACCGGCATCTCGCAGCCAGCCTGAAAAAGCTCACCGATTGCATCAATCAGCGGCCCCATAGGCAGAGCCGCTGCTGTTTGCTGTGCGTTTAACGTAAGCACCATGGCTTAATCTTTGGTCGCAACGATCATGACTTCAACCAAAAACTCGGGCGCGACCAGTCTGCTTTCGACACAGGCGCGCGCGGGTGGATTCTCTGGGTCAATCCATGCATCCCATACCGCGTTCATCTCACCAACAGTTCCGATGTCTGACAGCCAGATTTGGGCCTGCAGGATGTTGGATTTACTGCTGCCCGCCTCAGCCAGCAGGCGGTCCACCTCAGCGAGCATCGAGGTGGTCTGCGCGGTCACATCAGGGCCTTCGCCAATCTGACCGGCGAGGTAGATCATGTCCTTATGTATCACAATCTGGCTCATGCGCGTGTCAGGTTCAATACGCGTGATTGTCATACTTAGTCCTTTTATTTCTTAGGAAGGGAGGGGGAAAATTGCATAAGGCTCAGGATCTCAAACAGCATTTGAGCCCCGTTCTGAGCGGTATTGGACGTGGCGTCATAGGCAGGGGCGACTTCGACGACATCTGCGCCCACAAAGTTCACTCCTTTGAAGCCACGGATCAATTTCATGGCTTCGCGCGGGGTTAGTCCGCCGACTTCGGGCGTGCCTGTTCCAGGCGCAAATGCCGGATCAAGGCTATCAATGTCAAAAGATAGATAGGTGGGGCCATCACCCACAACATCACGCGCCAAAGCGACAATCTCGGGCAGGCGTTCTTCGGTAATATCTTTGGCTTCAATGACGGTCATGCCTGACAGAGTCGAAAACTCCCAGATGTAACCTGCTGCACCGCGAATGCCGATTTGAATGGTCCGCTCAGGGTCTAGGACCCCATCAAGCACGGCGTTGCGAAAAGGGCCGCCGTGGTGAAACTTTTCACCCTCGTAAGAGCCACCTGTGTCGCAATGTGCATCGATATGGATCATGCCGACAGGCCCTTCGGCGCCAACGGCACGCAGGATGGGATGGGTAATCGAATGATCGCCCCCCACCGCCATGGGCAAGACGTGCTGCGTGACGATGTTTCGGGCGAAGGCTTCAATATCTTCATGGCTTTGAGCCAGATCGAACCGGCTGCGAAAGGGAACATCGCCGATATCCGCCACCGCCATTTCATGCAGCGGTGCGGTTTCAAGGGCATCATTGTAGGGTCCAACGCGTTCAATCGCGCGCAAGGCACGTGGACCAAACCGTGCTCCGTTGCGGTTTGTGACGCCCAAGTCCATGGGGACGCCGAACAGTGCGACTTGCAGATCTTGTATCGTTTCTACAGGTTTCTGAGGTGCATCCAGCAAAGTTGGGATCCCCGCGTAAGGGGCAGGACGACGACCGCCTTCGGAAAAGATTTGATCCGCGATGCGTTGATATTTAGGTGTGAAAATCGTGCCTCCATCTGCTTCCGCAAACTGTGCTCTCAGATCTTCCAGTTTTTTGGTCTTATCTGTCAAAAACTCACCCCTTTCCGTTGCTTCTTTCTGTTTCCAAGAAGTCGATGGTTTTATAAACTGGAAATGAGGCAAATTTAATTGCATTAGATCGCAAGTAAAATCGGAGGTCGAGTTGGCACGAAGAAAACGGATATTTTCAGGGAATGTAACCGAAGCTGACCTGAAGCTGATGCGGGTTTTTAGAACCGTAATTGAGTGTTCTGGCCTTTCGGCGGCTCAGATCGAATTGGGTGTCGGGGCGTCGACAATCTCACGCCAACTGTCCGATTTGGAAACCCGATTGGGCATACGTTTGTGCCACCGTGGCCGCGGAGGTTTTTCGTTGACGCAACAAGGTGAGCTGGCGCTTGAACATATCGATCGCCTGCTTGCCGCCGCAGAGGAATTCTCCACCAATATCGCTGCAATCAACAACGAACTGGTGGGGCAAATCAACATTGGCATGATCGATTATACAGTGATCGATACACGTAATCCGCTTGTCCCTGCGATTAGTGCGTTTCGGGAACGCGCCCCAGAAGTCAATGTCAGCCTGATGACCGGTACACCGACCGAGGTTGAACGGGGAGTCATGGACGGAAAACTGCACATCGGGATCGTCCCAGATTATCAAAGACATCCAAGTCTGAATTACGCAGAGCTTTATGATGAAGAAGTTGGTCTTTATTGCGCGGCCAATCACCCGATTGCTGCGAAACTCCAAGCGGGGGAGGATATTTCCGAAAGCCAAGTTACGAAACACGCTTTGGTCCACCGTGGCTATTTTGAAAGCGACCGGCTGCGCGCCCTGAAACAGCATTTTCCTGTGGGAACAGTCGCCTATCAAACAGAAGCTGTTATGGCGCTCGTTGGCTTTGGTTTGTACCTCGGATTCTTCCCTGCGCACTGTAAACACACGGCGCAGTTTCAATTTTTAGAAGTTCTACCCGATGTTTTCGGCTTTTCGACTCCAATCATGGCGATCTGGCGCAGAGACCGAAACCAGTCGCAGATTTTGCAAGAGTTTTTAGATCTCGTGCTCAATAGCAAACAGCGGACTGCGGTCTGACCTTCGTAGGTCTAATGAACTGCAGGTCCAAATGCAGCGTTCACTGATAAGGACGAGGACCAATTGCAGCACATTGTCTGATATTGGGGCAGGGCAGTATATGGCGGTTACCATTCATCGAAATTCCCGACGTGTCCTCGGATGGGCTGGCAGCTACCCAATGAAACGCGACATAGCGATCCGGATGTTGAGAATGGCTATCACGTAGCACCGACCACCCTAGGTCTGCATCCTCTATTTGGATTGCGGTCGCCAATATTGTTCGCACGTTTACCAGAGGATCCTGCGCCAACACGGCTCCCCGAAGTCGATAAGAAACAATGGCAATCGCTATGATGCCACGTGGGTTCAAACTTTCTTCAAGACGATCAGGGTTGAGATGCTGCGGAACATTCGTGGCCGACGCGTCACGGAGCCGTGATGGCTATCTTCCATTGCGTCAAAGGGTTCTACAATCCGCGGCGAAAGCATTCACCATTGGGCCGTAGACGCTCTTTGCCTTCGAACGAAAAGCGGCCTAATTGAGTAGCAGGGGCGGTACAAAAACGTGGTAGGTCCAGGGTTCAATGCACCGCCAACGCATACCGGCAGTCAAATCAAAACGCCCTTACGGCGGATCGCACAGCCAACAAGGCACGCAATGATACCGATCAAGATAGAAATCACCATCTCGATGGCATCAATTTGGCTAAAGTCAAATTTCGCAAATAATAATGCTTCGAGAAGCCCAATGAGCGCGCCGCCCAATGCGGCAAAACCCCATTTCCTCGTCATCATGCCGAATGCCAGACCGAGGATGCCCGGAAGGCTCAGCATGTTTGCGCCGATCATACCCAATATTTGCAACATCTCTTGCCCCTTCTTTGTTCTTATTGATCCAGATAGGTCCTGATTTCGTCGCTTTTGGCCTCGGAAAAGGTCATCTCCTCACCCAGTTTGGGCACCCCCAGCGCCTCTGAAATCTTTTGATATTCTTCTTGATATCCAGTGGGTAAGCTATGCGCGATGCCTTGGTGGCAATCGATACAGGTCATACCTGTGTCAATCGCGCGTTGGTGTTCAGCTGCGGCGCGCCGCTCTTGAATCGTGAAATCCATGTATTCGAACTCATGGCAGTTTCGGCATTCGCGGCTATCGCTGGCCTTCATTTTCTTCCAGACAGCGGCTGCCATCTTTAGCCGTCGCTCTTCGTATTTTTCAGGTGTAGATATGCTACCGATGGCTTCGTGGTAAACGTCCTTCACGGCCACAATCTTGGCTTGCACCTTATGCTGCCATTCTTTGGGCACGTGGCAATCAGAACAGATGGCGCGGACGCCGGAATGATTGTTGTAGTGGACTGTTTCGCGATATTCACCAAGGTTGGTTTCCATCGTATGGCAAGAGACGCAGAACTCCTCGGTATTGGTCATCTCGAGCGACCAGTGGAAACCGCCCCAGAACAGGATTCCGGCCAAAAAGCCCGCAATCAGGGTGAAGCCAACGCTTAAGACGGCTGCTGGACTCCAAAACCACGTCCAAAGCCGCTGCAGACGATTTTGTTTGTCAGACGAATTTGCCATGACAGTCTCTCCTCTTGCTTGGGCTTAGTCTGTGCTGGATGGTTGGAAAATATTATCGACCAACGGCAGAGCATCGGCTTGCGGCACATGGCATTGGTTACAGAAGTAGCGCGTGCCCGCGATATGATCGAGTTCCGCCCCATCGCGATCCAGATAGTGGGTCATCGACAGGGTTGGTGCATCGCGTTCACCGGCTTTTGTCCAGTCGTGGCAGGCGAGACATTGGTTCACCTTAAGGTCCATCTGGTACTGGTCGATGGAATGCGGGATCAACGGCGGCTGTTGCCGGTAGTTGCGCTGCATCCGTCGGTCAACGGTGCCCGGGATTTCGGCTGTTGTAACCGGCTCATCGACATCGGCACCGCGCAGATTGGTCACTGATTGCGCAACGGCAAAGCCCGCCAACGTGATTGCTGCTGCAAGAACGCCAGCTCCTAGAACTTTGGTCTTTCTCATGGAAAACAGTTTCTTAGACATGGGACACCTCACGCGCGCTCGACTTTACAGGCACATTTTTTGAAGTCGGTTTCTTTTGAAAGCGGACAGGTCGCATCCAGCGTCAGCTTGTTGGTCAATTGGCCTTCGTCAAACCAAGGCATGAACACCAGGCCGCGTGGCACTTTGTTACGCCCACGGGTTTCCACGCGGCTGTTGACCTCGCCCCGTCGCGTCGACAGTGTGATTTCTTGCCCGCGTCGCAGCCCACGCTCGCGTGCGTCTTCCGGGTGCATGAAGACAACGGCAGATGGGAACGATTTATGCAGTTCAGGCACACGGCGTGTCATTGAGCCAGAGTGCCAGTGTTCCAGCACACGCCCAGTGCAGAGCCAAAGATCAAACTCTTCATCAGGCTCTTCCGCAGCGGGTTCGTATGGCGCGAAGATGATATTCGCTTTGCCGTCCGGCTTCCCGTAAAACCGTACGCCTTCGCCCTCGGGAACATAGGGGTCGTGCCCTTCGCGGAAGCGGTATCGTGTCTCTTTCCCATCAACGACAGGCCAGCGCAGGCCCGGGACCTCGTGATAGGTGTCAAACGACGCCAGGTCGTGGGCGTGGCCCCGTCCAAATGACGCGTATTCTTCGAAAAGGCCTTTTTGGACATAGAACCCGAAGTGCTCGGACTCGTCGTTGTCAAACCCATCGTAGGTTTCTGATAATGGGTATCTGTCGACAGAGCCGTTGGCAAAGAGCACGTCATAGAGCGTTTTACCTGCCAGCTCAGGCTTCTGAGCAACAAGGTCTTCGCCCCATGCTTCTTCGACAGTGAAGCGCTTTGAGAATTCCATCAGTTGCCAGAGATCAGATTTTGCCTCACCCGGAGCCTTAACCTGCTGCCGCCAGAACTGTGTCCGGCGCTCGGCATTCCCGTAGGCGCCTTCTTTTTCCACCCACATGGCTGTCGGCAGGATCAAATCTGCGGATGTCGCTGTAATCGTTGGATATGGGTCAGAGACCGCAATGAAGTTTTCTGGGTTGCGATAGCCCGGAAGGCCTTCTTCGTTGATATTAGGTGCCGCTTGCATATTGTTGTTGCACTGCACCCAATAGGCGTTCAATTCGCCGTCTTTCAGCTTTCGGTTTTGAAGAACGGCGTGGAAACCGGGCTTTGCAGGAATGGTGCCGGCGGGAACGTTCCAGGCGGTTTCACAGATCTCTCGGTGCTTGTCG
Organism: Cognatishimia maritima; assembly: GCF_900129685.1. Lineage (GTDB taxonomy): Bacteria > Pseudomonadota > Alphaproteobacteria > Rhodobacterales > Rhodobacteraceae > Cognatishimia > Cognatishimia maritima. The sequence continues at coordinate 13,968 of NZ_FQWM01000007.1, forward strand.
TTCATCACAACCATGTCGGCTGGCAGGCGGTGAGCGAAGGTGCCCACCTCACGCGCAGTGCCGCAGGCCGATGGTTGGCCGGTCAGTGAGAACGGAGAGTTGCCGGGTTCGGAAATTTTGCCGGTCAATAGGTGGACGTTGTACATCAACCCGTTCACCCAAGAACCACGCGTGTGCTGGTTGAATCCCATGGTCCAAAGGCTCATGACCTTGCGATTTGGGTCTGCGTACTGCTGGGCGAGGCGCTCTAGTTTAGCGGCTGGGACACCGGACATCTCGGAGACACGTTCAAGCGTGTATTCGGAAACCGCTTTGGCGTATTCTTCAAAACTGATCTTCTCAAGCGCCCCGGAGTTTGGATTTTCTGCTTCTTGCTGCAGCGGGTGCTCATCGCGCAGGCCATAGCCAATATCGGTGGCCGTTTTGGTGAAATTGACGTGTTTTGAAACGAACTCTTCGTTCACGGCACCGTTCTGAATGATGTAATTCGCGATGTAGTTCAAAATCGCCAGATCGGTTTGCGGCGTGAACACCATGCCATTGTCAGCCAGTTCAAAGGAGCGATGCTCGTAGGTCGACAGAACATGCACCTCTGCACCGGGTTTGGTCAGGCGCGTGTCGGTAAGCCGCGACCAAAGGATCGGGTGCATTTCCGCCATGTTAGAGCCCCAGAGAACGAAAGTGTCCGCAGCTTCTAAATCGTCATAACAGCCCATTGGCTCATCAATGCCGAAGGCGCGAATGAAACCGACCACGGCAGATGCCATACAGTGGCGCGCATTCGGGTCAATGTTATTGGAGCGGAAGCCTGCCTTCATCAGTTTCGCGGCCGCGTAACCCTCCCAGACTGTCCACTGACCGGAGCCAAACATCCCAACACTGGTTGGGCCTTTCGTGGCCAACGCTTCTTTCCATTTCTGCGCCATAATGTCGAAGGCTTCGTCCCAGCTGACAGGTTCGAATTCGCCGTTCTTATCGTAGACACCGTTGGTTTTGCGCAGCATCGGCTGGGTCAACCGGTCCTTGCCGTACATGATTTTCGATAGGAAATAGCCCTTGATACAATTCAGACCTCGGTTGACCGGCGCGTTCGGATCACCTTGGGTCGCAACGACACGCCCCTCTTTGGTGCCGACGAGAACTGAACAACCGGTGCCGCAAAACCGACACGCCGCCTTGTCCCAGCGAATGTCCGGCGCGCCTTGCTGTGCGACGGCCCCTGATCCGGAAAGTGGGATACCTGCAGCCGCAGCAGTCGCAGATACAGCCGAGGCTTTCAAAAAGGTTCGGCGGGAGTCAGAGATGGTCATGGGCAAGGCCTCCGGCGGGTTGTGGTATGATTTCGGGGTGTTCTTCAAAGTGATGATAGGTCAGCGTCAGCGACAGCACGCCGGGCACCTGATGCAGTTCCATGATGGTCTCAGAGGCGCGCCGTTGGTCCGTGTCTTCCACGACAACCACAAATCGCCCGTCCTTGGAAACGGCGTGCACCTCGACGCCCTTGAAAGCTTCAAGCTTGGACCGAACATCTCCGGTCGTGCTTGGATCAATGTGCACAAGGCAGCCGCAGATGTTCATGCCATAGCCTTTTCTTTAGGGAGGATTGTCTGAAGAGTGATGGCCGAAACGGGGCACATCGAAAGGCATGCGCCACAGCCATTACAACGGGTGGCATCCACCTTGACCTGACCAACGGGCCCGCTGTGTAGATCAAAACGGAGCGCGCTTATCTCACAAACGTCGGTGCAGCTCCGGCACGTCACGCCCTGATGTAGAAGGCAGGTGTTCTGCAGTACGGCTTTCAGCTGCCAAGGTGGCTCAGATAGGTCAAATACATCTTCATCACAGGCCGCAGCACATGCTTCACAGAAGGTGCAAGCCCCAAGCGAAAAATCGACTACCGGTGTCCCTGCGGGCCCTGCGACAAGGATCGCTTCCGGGCAGCTTCGAATGCAGTCCGCGCATGAAGTGCATGCATGTCTTATTCGCATTTCTGTCGACCAAGGCGGCCGAAACGCTCCGTTACGCGCACGGCGATTGGCCGATGCGCTTGGCTGTAAACGGGTGTCGTCTGTTAGTTCCACTGTTGGCTCAATATTCTTAGAGCGGCGGAAAAATTACGCAGAACACCTACGCAATTGTCTCCTCCCAAAGATTCTTGAACAACTTAAATCAGGACGCCGAAATCGCTCTTGATCAAAGTCAAGAACGGGAGCCTAAAGGAATTCCGAAGACAGTTTTATTAAGGCCTTTCGGTCACGGACCGTGATGACTCTCTTTTCCAGGCTGACACCATGCGATTGTAATTGTTTGAAAAGCCGCGACAATGTCTCCGGTGTGACGCCCAACAGTGCTGCCAGAATTTTCTTTTCAAAAGGCACCTCAAGCCGCGCTGAAGTTTGCTGATCGTCGGTCGCGGTGAGGATATATTGCACCAAGCGTTCCTGCGCAGAGTTGGTTTTCAAACTTTCAATTTGCCGAACAAGCTTGTGCAAATGTAGCACTATGCCCGCCAGCACCGCCTCTGCGGTTTCGGGCTGTTGCAAGATGGATTGCTTTAGAATTGGTTTGGGCACGCGCAGCACAACGCTGTCTTGCAGTGCCGATGCTGTCGCCGGATAGGTTGCGTCATTGAAGGCAAGCGCTTCAGCAAAACTGTGACCTTCGTGAAAGATTTCGATGACGGCTTCGCGACCATCGATCTGATTGATTGATAGTTTGACTGTACCTGAAAGCACGCAATATACGCCGTCGACGGTGTCCCCTTTATGAAAAAGAACCTCCCCCGAACTCATGTGAATGCGATCTGAATTTGAAAGAATGGACCTAAGCAGCTGATCAGGCAAAGCACCGAAGAAGTGGCTTGAGCAGATCCGTTTCAGCTCGAGTGGAGTGAACGTGTTTTGCAACGCATGTTGTGACATTGGCATCTGAACGCCTCCAAATTTGCCTTAAGTAACAGACTTTCATGAGGTTTTGTCAAATGGCGGCTTAAGCCGACGAACTGTTATGTTTTGATCGGAACTTGTCGTCTGAAGAACTTGAAACTGCCCAAAGCAAACATTTGCTTGCTCCTGAGCGAGCGTCAGGTTCCCGCCATACATGATTTCAAAGGAATTTCCCGCGATGGATCGTTGTCCTTCCTCGTGAGTTGGCTGATCACGCATCGTGATCTGGTCCCGTGGTTAGGGCAGTCTCAGCTCAACTAAGCGGCATCCTTTTGTGGTTTTATGTTGGGTTTTGCTTTTTTCCTCCTCCAATGCGTCGCTGGGCCTGTGTATCTCAGGCATGGAATTTGGGGGCATGCAGCGTTACAAAATTTCATCCAGAGCTTGATGACGCTCAGGCCGTGAAGCTGACACTGTGCACTTCGAAATGGATCGTCCGCAGGCTGATCTTTGCGATCGGTTTTTGCGAGATGTAGCAATGCGAAACGCATTTTTAGATGTCTTAAACTCGATGATTCACAGGGAGACTGTCGCGCATCGCGCCCATTGGCGTTCGAGAAAAGATGTAAAAAATATAGTTTTAACAGTGGTTTGGGGAAATTTTGTCTTGCGAAAATCTATCTACTAATTTTTTAGTTGACGAAATTTGATTCGTTTGTCACGTTTGTGAAACCGGCCAAGGCTGGTAAAAATAGTTACATTGGGAGGAAAAGATGCGGACGTATCTTCTTTCCGCAGTGGCGGCGGCTGCCGTAATTGCGGGTACACACTCGGTTTATGCCGATGAGGCGGCAGCCAAACGTTGGATTGATACCGAATTCCAGCCATCCACGCTCAGCAAAGATGAGCAGATGTCTGAGATGCAATGGTTCATCAAGGCAGCACAGCCTTATTCGGGCATGGAAATCAACGTTTTGTCCGAAGGCATTCCAACACACGGCTATGAAGCCGAGGTGCTGACGAAAGCCTTTGAGGAAATCACTGGCATCAAAGTGAACCACCAGATCCTCGGCGAGGGTGAGGTTGTTCAGGCGGTGCAAACCCAGATGCAGACCAAGCGCAACCTCTACGATGGTTACGTAAATGACTCCGACTTGATCGGCACACACTCTCGTTTGCAGCTGGCTTACAACCTGACCGACATGATGGCGGGTGACTGGGCAGACACTACGTCCCCGACTCTGGATTTGGACGACTTCATGGGCACCCAGTTCACCACCGGCCCAGACGGTGACCTCTATCAGCTGCCAGACCAGCAGTTCGCGAACCTCTATTGGTTCCGCAAAGACTGGTTTGATCGCGAAGACTTCCAGCAGGCTTTCAAAGCGAAATACGGCTATGATCTGGGTGTTCCAGTCAACTGGTCCGCTTACGAAGATATCGCTGAGTTCTTCTCTAACGATGTGAAAGAAATCGACGGCACCGCCATCTACGGCCACATGGATTATGGCAAACGCGCCCCTGACTTGGGTTGGCGTATGACCGATGCCTGGCTCTCTATGGCAGGCGCTGGCTCCAAGGGGGAACCAAACGGTGTTCCAATCGACGAATGGGGCATTCGCATGGAAGCGGGGTCTTGTAACCCAGCCGGCGCAAGCGTAACGCGTGGTGGTGCGGCGAACGGCCCAGCAGCGGTCTATGCGATCCGCAAATGGGACGAATGGCTGCGGAACTATGCCCCTCCTGGTGCGGCTTCCTTTGACTTCTATCAGTCCTTGCCAGCTTTGAGCCAAGGCAACGTCGCGCAGCAGATCTTCTGGTACACAGCCTTCACTGCAGACATGGTGAAACCACAGTCTGAAGGCAACAACACGGTGGATGCCGATGGCAACCCACTGTGGCGCATGGCTCCATCTCCGCATGGCCCATATTGGGAAAAAGGCCAGAAGGTTGGCTATCAGGACGTGGGGTCTTGGACCTTCCTGAAGTCCACACCATCTGAGCGCGCACAAGCGGCATGGCTCTATGCTCAGTTCGTGACGTCCAAGACCGTTGATGTGAAGAAATCCCACGTTGGTCTGACGTTCACACGCGACTCTTCCGTGAACCATGCGTCCTTCACTGAACGTGCCCCAAAACTGGGCGGTCTGGTTGAGTTCTACCGCTCCCCTGACCGTGTTGCATGGTCTCCAACCGGTGTGAACGTGCCTGACTATCCAAAGCTGGCACAGATCTGGTGGCAGCAGATTGGTGATGTGAACTCCGGTGCATTTACTCCGCAAGAGGCGATGGATCGTCTGGCTGAGGAAATGGACATCACTATGGCCCGTATGCAGCGTGCGGACGAAGCTCAGAACGTCTACGGCGGCTGCGGTCCTCGTCTGAACGAAGAGCGTGACGCCGAGTGGTGGTTTGAAAACGGCGGCGCAAAGCCAAAACTGGCGAACGAAAAGCCACAGGGTGAAACCGTGAAATACGACGATCTCGTCGCGCGCTGGAACTCTAACTAACCGCTAGCAGCAACTCCCCGTTGCTAGGCCAAGGCTGGGGTCCGCGAGGCCCCAGCCGCTTTAGCCGGAAACGGCACTCTCCAAATCCAAAGGTGCACAATGGCACTTGTATTGAACAATATCACCAAGGTGGTGCGGGGTGTGACGCACATCAAACCCACCAGCCTGACGTTGGAAAAAGGTCACTTCAACGTGTTGCTCGGCGAAACGGGCGCAGGCAAAACTTCCCTCATCAAGATGATGGCTGGGATTGACCCCATCGCATCCGGCACGGTTGTGATGGATGGCAATGACATCACGAAACTGAACACACAGAAACGGCGTATTAGCCTCGTGCATCAGTTCTTTGTGAACTACCCACACATGACGGTTTTTGACAACATCGCCTCCCCGCTACGCGTGGCTGGCATGTCGAAGTCAGAAATTGAAGGGCGCGTGGGAGAAGCCGCTGATATTTTGAAGCTTGGCCCAATGCTGCATCGTCGCCCGCATGAGCTTTCTGGCGGTCAACAACAGCGCTGCGCCTTGGCGCGTGCGATTGCCAAAGACAGCCAGGCAGTATTTCTCGATGAGCCGCTGGCGAACCTCGACTATAAGCTCCGTGAAGAACTACGCGAGCTGCTACCTGAACTCTTTGCCGATCGCGGCGCTGTGGTTGTCTATGCGACCTCAGAACCTGAAGAAGCCCTCTTGCTGGGTGGTGAAACAGCGCTGATGGTGGACGGCAAGGTCGCGCAATTTGGCCCAACCGCTGAGATTTATCGCGCGCCAAGCAGCCTGATGGCGGCGCAGGTCTTCTCTGATCCGCCCATCAACCACGCCACCGTCCGCAAGCAGGGCAGCGCCTTTCATTTGGGCGAGGTTTCTTGGGCCGCTGTTGGTGATGCCGCGGGGCTGACTGATGGTGACTACACCGTCGCCATTCGCCCAAACCATGTGCTGCCAAACGTCTCTGCTGAGGCGCGCGTGGCCGTGACGGGTACTGTTGGCGTGACTGAGCTGTCCGGTTCTGAAAGTTCCGCGCACTTTGAGTTTGGCGACAACGGTTGGGTTTCCCTGGCGCATGGCACCCATCCTTACAGCCTGGGTGAAGATCACACTTTCTACATGAACACCGACGCGTGCCTTTACTTTGCACTCGACGGAAATCGCGTGGCCTAGGGGGACATTATGGCCAAAATCACACTTAAAAATCTCAGGCATTCCTACTACACCAATCCAAAGGGGCCACAGGACTTTGCCTTGAAAGAAGTCGATCTAGACTGGCAAGACGGCGGCGCCTACGCGCTGCTCGGGCCATCTGGTTGCGGCAAATCCACTTTGCTAAACATTATCTCGGGCCTGTTGGTGCCCTCTGAGGGGCAAATCCTCTTTGACGGCAACGACATGACCACGGCGACGCCTGATCAGCGCAACATTGCACAGGTGTTCCAGTTCCCGGTGATCTACGACACGATGACGGTGCGCGAGAACCTAGCGTTTCCGCTGAAAAACCGGGGCGTGGACCCGGCGACCATTGATCAGCGTGTTTATGAAATCGCTGAGATGTTGGAAGTCACCGACATGCTTGACCGCCGCGCGGCGGGCCTGTCCCCGGACAACAAGCAAAAGATCTCTATGGGTCGTGGCCTCGTACGTGATGACGTGAACGTTGTGATGTTTGATGAGCCACTGACCGTGATCGACCCGCATCTGAAATGGAAGCTGCGCACCAAGCTCAAGGAACTGCACCAGCGCGTTGGTCGCACCATGATCTACGTGACCCATGACCAGACCGAAGCCCTGACTTTTGCGGATCAGGTTGTTGTTATGGAACTCGGCGAAGTGGTTCAGGTTGGCACACCTGTGGAACTGTTTGAGCGTCCAGCCCATACCTTTGTGGGCCACTTCATTGGCTCTCCAGGCATGAATGTTCTGCCTGCTGAGATTAAAAACGGTGTCGCTCATTTCTATGGGCATCCGGTCGAACTGGAAGGGCCAATAAAAGAAGGCACCTCTGGCAAGCTCGAAGTGGGCATTCGTCCGGAGTTTGTGGGTCTTGGCGATACAGGCATCGAAGCACATGTGCGCAAGGTTTCTGACATTGGCAAACACACAGTTGTTGACGTTGAAGTCGGCGAGCATCGCGTCTCCGCGATCCTGAATGGTGCACCGCCTGCCAAAGGCGACATCGTTCATCTGCAATTCAAACCAAGCCAAACGCGCCTTTATGCGGACGGGTGGCTTGCGACTGACGTTGTTCCTGAAAGCACTGCGACTGGGGAGGATGCAGCATGAAAACCGAAAACCAAAAGGCATGGTTCTTTGTCCTGCCGGTCCTCTTATTGGTTGCCTTCAACGCTTTGATCCCGATGATGACGGTGGTCAACTACTCGGTACAGGAAACCTTTGGCGATAACCTTTTCTTCTGGGAAGGCCTGACATGGTTTGAACAGATACTTAGGTCTGATCGCTTCCACGCGGCGCTTGGGCGTCAGTTCATGTTCACCGCATTGATCCTGATTATCGAGATCCCTCTGGGCATCGCCATCGCGCTCTCTATGCCGCGCAAAGGCTTCTGGGTGCCGGTCTGTCTGGTTCTGATGGCTCTGCCGATGCTGATCCCTTGGAACGTTGTTGGTGCGATGTGGAACATCTTTGCACTGCCAGACATTGGCCTCATGGGCTACTTCCTGAACCACGTTCTGGGCATCAACTATGACATGACCCAAGACCCTGTGGCGGCCTGGGTGACCATCATCACCATGGACGTCTGGCACTGGACCTCGCTGGTTGTTCTGCTGGCCTACGCAGGCCTCGTTTCGATCCCAGACGCCTACTATCAGGCGGCCAAGATCGACGGCGCCAGCAACTGGAGCGTCTTCCGCTTCATCCAGCTTCCAAAGATGAAGAACGTCCTGACCATCGCGATCCTGCTGCGGTTTATGGACAGCTTCAACATCTACACAGAGCCGTTTGTTCTGACCGGCGGCGGGCCTGGCAACTCGACCACGCTCTTGTCCATCGACCTCGTGAAAATCGCCCTTGGGCAGTTTGACCTTGGCCCGGCGGCAGCGATGTCTCTGATTTACTTTGCAATCACGCTTTTGGTGTCTTGGCTGTTCTACACGCTGATGACCAAAGACGATCTGAACTAAGGAGGGCGATCACATGCAAAAACGATCTCTCGTTCCCATTCTCTACATCTTCTTCCTGATGCTGCCGATCTACTGGCTCGTCGCGATGAGCTTCAAAACCACCAATGAAATTCTGTCGGGATTTTCTTTGTTCCCTCAGACGTTTACCTTGGAGGCCTATAAAACGATCTTCACCGATCCGACCTGGTATTGGGGTTACATCAACTCGATCCTTTACGTTTCGATCAACACGGTGATCTCCATCGCGGTGGCCTTGCCGGCAGCCTATGCCTTCAGTCGATACCGCTTTCTGGGTGACAAGCAGCTATTTTTCTGGCTGCTGACCAACCGGATGGCACCTGCTGCTGTCTTTGCTTTGCCCTTCTTCCAGCTTTACTCGGCTGTGGGCATCTTTGACACGCATCTTGCGGTGGCTCTCGCACACTGTCTTTTCAACATTCCGCTGGCGGTGTGGATTTTGGAAGGATTCATGGGCGGCGTTCCAAAGGAGTTGGACGAAACAGCCTTTGTCGACGGTTACAGCTTCCCACGTTTCTTTGTTGCGATCTTCATCCCAACGATCAAAGCCGGGGTAGGCGTCGCTGCATTCTTCTGCTTCATGTTCTCATGGGTGGAACTGCTGCTCGCGAAAACCCTGACAGCCGTGGAGGCCAAACCAATTGCCGCCACGATGACCAAAACTGCCTCCAGCGCGGGCTATGAACTTGGGCTTCTCGCGGCGGCCGGGACATTGACCATCATTCCGGGGGCCATCGTGATTTACTTTGTCCGTAATTACATCGCGAAGGGCTTCGCGATGGGGAGGGTTTGATATGCTGAGTTGGATGGCATGGACCTGGCCAACAGCGGCCGTTTTCATCGGAATTTTCAGCGCCATTGGCATTCTGGTCATGCTGGAAATCCGCAACCCCGGTGGGGATGAACGTCAAGGTATTCTGGGTCTCACCACCACTCGAGGAGATCGCCTGTTCCTGACCTGTCTGGGGACAAGCTATATCTTCCTGCTCTGGATTGGCCTCTTTGGCATGCCCCTTTGGGTGCCTTTGGGATTGGCGATTTTGTGGGGGATCATCGCTTTCTGGAAAGTCTGAGTTTCCGCTTTTCTCAGACCTTTCGCAAAGGCTCGGCGTTTTCGTCGGGCCTTTTTATGTCCGCTTAGCGGGACGAAGCGGACTATCCCGTTGAGAATTTGAATGTCCGCTCCGTACTGACTAACCAATTGACTGGTTCAAAGCTTCATAGACATCTCGTGCCAAGTCATTCCTCCGTGGTCGGAAGCGGATGGCTGTAAGTAGCTGTATCCAAATCTCTCGTAGAGTGGGACGTGATGCTCCTTGCACATGAGATAGATTGTGGATTTACCCATCCTTTTCATACGCCTGACGAATTCGACCATCAATGCACGTGATAGACCTTTTCCCTGATGCGCGGGATCAACAACGACAGACATTATGACCACATTTGGAGCATCGGGGTCATGCCCAACAAGCTCTTTGAACTCCTCATCAGACATTTCGACGTCATGTGCACATCCGCAATTCACAAAGCCAACTATCTCGCCTTCTACCAAAAGAATTAGGAAGCCATCGGGGTAGATTTCTATCCTCTTGGAAATTTTTTCGAGGGTCGCTGCCTCGTCACCTTCGTAGGCGTCGGTCTCTATTTCAAAGCAGCGCGTTGCGTCGGTAGGTTTGGCGTTTCGAAATTCGTTCATGCGCCTACACTATTTGGGATGGAACGAGTTGCAAAGCCACCGTTCCTACTCTTCGCAGCATCCGGTGATTTGGGGCTCAAACGGACCTTCGTCATCGCGAGGATAATAATCTGGGTTCTCAGATCGACCTGTAGGAAGAAAGAAATAGAAAATCCCAGACCGGCCAGACGAGCCTCACCAACTCCGCTGAGCCAACGTATTCAGCTCATTCAATCGATCCAAATTCGCCACGGTCGATAGCATGATCCGATCATGACTCCACTCTGGTGGTTCAGCCAAAGCAGCGGCCCCGAACAGAACTCCTGCTGCCATGAACACCGACAAAGCAAAGGCGAACCAGATCGTCTCACGCTTCGGGTCTTCCTGATCATGCGCGATCTCAAGAATGCGCTCTTTCAGGATCGAGCGACGACCGATGAATGGAATGCTGCGCCCGACCAGAGGTACGCCCAGCGCCGTTGGTTGCGCACGTGTCGCGAGGCTTTGGCGCGCAATGCTGAGTAGGCGTAGAGAATAGCCATGCGCGTCAAAACCGCTGCGCGCGAGGTAGGCGCGATCACACGCCAACTCGCCCAGCTTCCGCAAGCGGCTGGAAAGGAACCAGAAGCCGGGGTTCAATACGACCAATGGAGAGAGGAAAGAGAGCAGTACCTCAGCATCCACATCGCCTTGACGAATGTGCTGCATTTCATGACCCAGCGACATTTGCATCGCTTTGCGATCGCCGCCAAATCCCTGCGGGATAACGATGTAGTAGTACCACAGCCCACGCGTCGAGAACGGCACCGTGATATGTGGGCTCATGATTAGTTTCATGCGGCGCGAACGGTGCAGTACGCGGCCTTGATAGATGGAACGGCGGACGCGCCAGAGATTCAATAGTATATAGCCAAGGCGCAGGATCAGTGCAGATAGGAAGGCTGCAATCACCAACTGCGCAACCAAGGTGCGACCCGTTGTCAGTTGCTCCATCACTCGGGCTTTGATCTGGAAGAGATTATTCATCTCAATCGCTGAAATGCCAATATTGCCTTTCAGGACCTGCGCAACGATCACGTCGGTGGCGTTCACCGACGCGGCATAGGACGTCTTAGAGAGATACGGCATAATGAAGGGCAGGGTGCTCAGACATGCGATGGTCGCAACACCCAAACGTCGTCGCGTCAGGAAATGGCGTCTGTTGCCAGACAACCAAAGTATCCCTTCAAACACTGCAAAAACCAGTGCGGCCAACAGGATCATCAATTGGATCCAGATCGCCCCCCCTACGATTTGATCAACCGTCATCCTTTCTGATCCTTGTATCGATGATCTCTTTTATTTCCTGGATCATTTCGTCCGTCAGGTCTTCGTTATCCACCAGCCGTGCCACCAGCGCGGTTGGTGTTCCTCCAAACAAAGAGTCTGACAAATTCTTGAGGGACCTTCCCTCATAGTCTGCTCGTTGGATGACGGGGCTGTAGATCAGACTGCGATCTTTACGCTCTGAGCTGACATATCCCTTGTCTTCCAATATCTTCAATACAGTTGCAACCGAAGTGTAGGCGCGTTTGATGTCGCCCTCGAGTACTGCCATCACGTCGCGCACGGAACCGGTCTCGATCTCCCACAGGGCGACCATGAACTCCAATTCAACATCTGTGAGCATTTCACTTCGGCGACGTACCAATTTTGATCTCCACGGCAATTACTATATACTTAGTAGCGCAAGTCGGACGTGATGGGAAGTCTCTTCTTTTTTGACGCTTTCGCGCGCTATTGAACGTTGCGTGAACGAAGGATTTATGTCCCTTTCAGGGTGGGTTTCTGCGTGTCTCTTTCGGTTTTAATGCCCACCTCTGACTCGACTCTGTATTCCCATGATTTTATAAAGAACAAATAGGGAACATTTGGTGTCTGCATGTTCGACGGGATTCAACGTCGCCTCGTTTCGGTCTGGTTTCCCCGGCTCGCAAGTGACCGGGTATTACGGCTGTGTCCGATTGAGGGGCCGTTTGTCCTGACGCTGAAACAGCAGAATGCCAACCGGATTTACTGCCTGAACGACGCCGCCCTGCGCGAGGGGCTGCATCGGGGGATGTCTTATGCCGACGCGCGGGCCTTTTGTCCTGAGTTGCAAAGCCAAGAGGCCGCGCCAGAACAAGATCAGCGGTTTCTGCGTGTTCTCGTGCGCTGGGCAGAGCGGTATTGCCCTTGGGTGGGGCTGGAAGAGGACAATGGTTTGGTGATGGATATCACCGGGTCCTCCCATCTGTTCGGCGGCGAGGCGGCGCTGCTGGCGGACATGCGCGCGCGGTTAATGCGGGCAGGGGTGTCGGTGCAGTTGGGGCTTGCTGACACGCGCGGCGCGGCTTGGGCATTGGCGCGCCATGGCGAAGGCGTGGCCCCATCGGGGGCGGCGCTGTCGGCCATAAAAACCTTGCCGGTGGCCGCGCTGCGGATTGACGACAAGACGTCGCTCTCCCTTCAGCGTCTGGGGCTGCGCACCATCGGCGATTTGGCCGGGGCGGCGCGGGGCCCGTTGACCCGCCGCTTTGGGCCTTCGCTTTTGATGCGACTTGATCAGGCGCTGGGCGACCTCGGAGAAGAGATTTCCCCCCATGCACCGCCGCCCCATTATGCGGTGCGCATGACGCTGCCCGAACCCATTGGTCTGATTGGCGATGTGACGGCGGGCACCGAGCGGCTGTTGCAGCAGCTTTGCAGCAAGTTGAAAGACCAAGAGATGGGCGCGCGCCAACTGTGCCTGACCCTGCGCCGGGTCGATCAGGGGCACCAGCAGGTCGAGTTGCGATTGGCCCGTGCGTTGCGGGATGCGCAGCGTATATTGCCGCTGTTTGAACGCGGATTGTCCGAGATCGACGCCGGTTTCGGCATTGACCAAATGCGGCTTGAAGCCACGCAGGTCGAAGTCGTGCCCGTCAAACAGATCAGCCATGTCGCGGATGGGAGCAAGGATCAAGTAGATGATCTGATTTCGCGCCTTGGGACGCGGATCGGGCTGGAAAGCATCCTGCGGTTTCTGCCCGCCGATAGCCATATTCCCGAACGCAGTTTTTTATTGGCCGCTGCGGCCTATTCGGACCCAGCGCCGCCTTGGGGCATGGGGCAATCCCGACCGATCTGCCTCTTTCCTGCCGAGGCAATGGCCGCCACCGGACCACATCCTCCCAAACGCTTTCGCTGGCGGCGGATGTCGCTCAGCACGGCGCGGGTGACCGGACCGGAACGGATCGCGCCGGAATGGTGGTTGGAGGACGAAAACTGGCGGTCGGGCCTGAGGGACTATTGGCAGGTCGACACCCATCAGGGGCGGCGGCTTTGGCTGTTTCACACGCCACAAAATCCCGGTTGGTTTGTGCAGGGGGAATTTGCATGAGACCGGTCAATCACACAACGCCATCCACCGATGTGGTGAGGCCTCAGCCACAAAATAGCGATGCCGCCGGACAGGGCTATGCTGAACTTTGTGTGACCACGAATTTCACCTTCCTGACGGGGGCCTCTCATCCCGAAGAACTGGTGCTGCGTGCCGCCGAACTTGGTTTGTCCGCCATCGCCATCACGGACCGTAATTCTCTGGCTGGGGTGGTGCGTGCATGGTCGGCTTTGAAAGAGTTGAAGCGAGAAACCCAAGAGGCGCTGCAGATCCGGTCTGAACAGAAAAAGGATTCCTCATCGCGGCAAGACGTGGGCCTGCGGCATCTGCTGGAACGGCCCGCAGTGACCCGCTTTCCCAAGCTGATCGTGGGCTGTCGCCTGGTTCTGCAGGACAGCGGCGTTGAATGGCTGGCCCTGCCACGAGACCGCGCGGCCTATCAGCGCCTGACCCGGCTATTGACCCTTGGAAAGCGGCGGGCGGAAAAGGGGCAGTGCACGCTTTATACCAAAGATGTCATGGCGGGTTGCAAAGGTATGATCCTGATCGCAATTCCACAGGGCGGGCTGACCTCTGCACGGGATGATATCCGCACCATCGCACGACAATTTCCCAACCACGTCTTTCTGGGCGCGGTGCCGCCCTATGATGGGCGGGATCAACGCTATCTGGCGGCCTGCGCGCAGCTGGCGCAAAAGACCTCGGCGCCGATGGTGGCGCTGGGGGATGTGCTGATGCACCGGGCCAGCCGCCGGCAATTGGCCGATGTGCTGACCTGCATGCGCGAGCACATCACCATCGATCAGATCGGCACCCGCGCCTTGCCCAATGCTGAACGCCGTCTGAAATCCGGCACCGACATGGCACGTCTTTTTCGGGAACACCCCGCCGCCCTGCGTCGCACCTTGGAAATCGCCGACCGCTGCAGCTTTGATCTGGGAGAGCTGTCCTATGAATACCCGCACGAAGAAGCCGATGGCGAAACCCCGCTTGCACGGCTGACGCGGCTGGCTGAAGAGGGGCTTAAACGCCGCTATCCCGATGGCCCTCCGGACCGCGCGCTGGACTTGATGGCAAAAGAACTGTCCGTGGTCAAAGACCTCAATTTTCCGGCCTATTTCCTGACCGTCTATGACATCGTGCAATTCGCCAAATCCAAGGGCATCCTCTGTCAGGGGCGCGGTTCGGCGGCGAATTCGATCCTCTGTTACCTTCTGGGCATCACGGACGTCAGCCCGGATATGATCGCCATGGTGTTTGAACGGTTCGTGTCCAAACATCGGGGTGAGCCGCCGGATATCGACGTCGATTTCGAACACGAACGCCGCGAAGAGGTGATCCAGTGGATCTATGAAAAATATGGCCGCCACCGGGCAGGGCTTTGCGCAACGGTGATCCATTTCCGCACCCGCGCCGCCATTCGTGAGGTCGGCAAGGTCATGGGGCTGTCACAGGATGTCACGGCGGGCCTCTCTGGGCAGATCTGGGGCCTAAGCGACGGTGGCGTTGATCTGGACCGCATCCGCGAACTGGGCCTTGATCCCGAAGACCGCCGCCTGATGCAGACCATCCGCCTGATCGGCGAAGTCATTGGCTTTCCCCGCCACCTTTCGCAGCATGTGGGCGGCTTTGTCATCACGCGCGGGCGGCTGGACGAACTCGCACCGATTGAAAACGCCGCGATGGAGGATCGCACGGTGATTTGCTGGGACAAGGACGACATCGATGCGCTGTGTATTCTAAAGGTCGATGTACTGGGGCTGGGCATGCTGAGTTGCATTCGCAAATCTTTTGCCCTGCTAGAGCAGCATGAAAACATCACCCACAGCATCGCCACGATCCCGCAGGGGGATACAACGACCTATGACATGCTGTGCCGTGCGGACGCGGTTGGGGTGTTTCAGGTGGAAAGCCGGGCACAGATGAACTTTCTGCCCCGGATGCGCCCGCGCGAATTCTATGATCTGGTGATCGAGGTCGCCATTGTGCGGCCCGGGCCTATTCAGGGGGATATGGTGCAGCCCTATATCCGCCGCCGCAATGGGCAGGAAAAGATCGAACCCTTTGGTCCCGCATTGGAGGCCGTGACCAAACGCACCCTCGGCGTGCCGCTTTTTCAGGAACAGGCATTGCAAATTGCCGTGGTCGGGGCGGGGTTCTCGGCAGAAGAGGCCGACCATCTGCGCCGCTCGCTGGCTTCGTTCCGGCGCATGGGCACCATTGGCAAACACCGCGAGAAATTCATCGCGGGTATGTTGGCCAATGGCTACAGTCCTGAGGTGGCGGAACGGTGCTTTGGCCAGATCGAGGGCTTTGCCGACTATGGGTTCCCCGAAAGCCATGCGGCGGCTTTTGCCATGCTGGCCTATGTGTCGGCCTGGCTGAAACGCCATCACCCGGCGATCTTTGCCTGCGCCCTGCTGAATTCGCAGCCGATGGGGTTTTACGCGCCCGCACAGATCGTGCGGGATGTGCGCGAACACGGGATCGAGGTGCGCCCGATCTGCATCAACCAATCTGAGTGGGACAACACGCTAGAGCGCCGCTCGGATGGCGCGCTGGCGCTGCGGCTGGGGTTCCGGCAGATCAAAGGCTTCCGCGAAGAAGATGCGGGTTGGGTCGTTGCGGCGCGTGGCAATGGCTACCCGGACCCAGAGGCGCTGTGGCTGCGGGCAGGGCTGCGGCCTGACGTGCTGGCACGTCTGGCAGAGGCCGATGCCTTTGCCGACACGGGTCTCAAACGGCGCGACGCGCTTTGGCAGGTCAAAGCGATCCAAAGTCCCAAACCCCTACCGCTGTTTAATGACCCGATTGACGGGGAAGGGGTGCAGGAACCGGATGTCATCCTGCCCAATATGCAGCTTGGCGAAGAGGTGGTCGAAGACTACGTGACCACCCGCCTGACCCTGCGCGCGCATCCGATGGAACTTTTGCGTCCCAGCCTGCCGGGGCTGGTGACCCACGCATCCTTGCCCGACATCCCGCTGGGTCAGCACAGTGTCTGCGGCCTTGTCATCACCCGGCAGCGGCCGGGCACGGCCTCGGGGGTGATCTTTCTGACGCTTGAGGATGAAACCGGGGTCAGCAATATCGTGGTCTGGCCCAAGGTCTATGAGCAGTTCCGGCGTATTGTGATGGGGGGGCGATTGCTGCGCGTCAAAGGCTATTTGCAACGCGAAGGCATCGTGGTGCACCTGATCGCACAGGACATTCAGGACCTGTCGCATATGCTGTCAGATCTGGGTCACCCCCAACCCGAGGCGCTGACCACCGAAGGCCCGCGCGCCGACGATACGCCCAAACAAGCCCGCTATCCTGCGCGGGCCATGCACCCACGCGATCAGGCCAAGCGGTTGTTTCCAAGCCGAGATTTCCACTGACGCCGCGCCACAGCCTGACCCGGTAGAAGCCGTCAGTGATTGTCGCGGGGCACGCCAAAGGTTTGAGCGATCCGTTGATATTTGGGGGCCGGTTTCAGAACCATGCCTTCATTCAACTGGCCAACCATGCCGCGCTGAATCTCTTGCCACGGGGTCTGACTCGCGGGCATCTGGTAACCACCCGCCGCCTCAAGCGCTTCTCGGCGTTTGCTCATCTCCTCCTCGGAAATCAGCAGGTCGACCCGTCGTTTGGTCAAATCAATCCGCAGCCCGTCACCGGTTTGCAGTAAGGCAAGATTGCCGCCTGCCGCTGCCTCGGGGCTGGCGTTCAGGATCGATGGGCTGCCCGAAGTGCCGGATTGCCGCCCATCGCCCAAGGTGGGCAGTTCCGAGATGCCGCGTTTGATCAGCGCTGCGGGCGGCTGCATGTTCACCACCTCTGCCGCCCCGGGATGCCCCAATGGGCCCGCGCCGCGCATCACCAGAACACAGTTTTCATCAATTTTCAGCGCGGGGTCTTCGATCCGGGCGTGGTAATCCTCGGGACCATCAAACACGATGGCACGGGCCTCAAACGCATTGGGATCATCCGGGTTGGACAGGTACCGCTGCCGGAAATCTGGGCTGATCACCGATGTTTTCAGGATCGCGCTGTCAAACAGGTTGCCTTTCATGTTCAGGAAACCCGATGCGGGTTTAAGCGGTGCATCAAAGCTGCGGATGACGTCTTCATCGACGATCTTTGCGCCCTGATAAAGCGCTGCAATCGGGCGGCCTGATACGGTCATCGCCTCTGGATGGGGCAGGGCTTTGGCATCAAGCAATTCGGACAACACGGCAGGTACGCCCCCGGCACGATGGAAATCTTCGGCCAGATAGTCCCCCGAGGGCTGCACATTGCAAAGCAGGGGAATCTCATGGCCAATCTGTTCCCAATCGTCCGTGCTGAGATCAACGCCCATCTGCGTAGCCACGGCGTTCATGTGGATCGGGGCGTTTGTGCTGCCGCCGATGGCTGAATTCAGGGCGATGGCGTTTTCAAAGGCGCCGCGCGTCATGATGTCAGATGGCTTGAGGTCCTCGTGCACCATTTCGACGATGCGACGTCCGGTGGCATAGGCCATCTGGCCGCGTTCACGGTAGGGTGCTGGGATGGAGGCCGATCCCGGCAACTGCATGCCGACCGCCTCAGCCAGGCTGTTCATCGTGCTGGCGGTGCCCATCGTGTTGCAGAACCCAACCGAAGGAACCGACGCCGTTGCCATCTCCATAAAGGTGGCAAAATCAATCTCGCCCGTGGCAAGTTGTTTGCGTGCAGTCCAGATGGTCGATCCCGTGCCCGCGCGCTCTTTGCCGTGCCAGCCGTTCAGCATTGGCCCAACAGACAAAGCGATAGCCGGAATATTCACCGTCGCCGCCCCCATCAAGAGCGCTGGCGTGGTCTTGTCGCAGCCAATCGTCAGGACAACCCCATCCAATGGATAGCCAAACAGGCACTCCACCAGACTAAGGTAAGTCAGATTGCGATCCAGCGATGCCGTTGGTCGTTTTCCGGTTTCCTGAATGGGATGCACGGGGAACTCCATGCAAATCCCACCCGCGGCCTCGATGCCAGAACGGACACGTTTGGCCAGCTCGATATGGTGGCGGTTGCATGGGCTAAGGTCACTGCCGGTCTGGGCGATGCCGATGATCGGCTTGCCAGAGGTCAGCTCCTCCAGCGTCAGGCCGAAATTCAGGTAATGCCCGACATAAATCGCCGTCAGATCCGGGTGGTCCGGGTTGTCGAACCATTCTTGAGATCGCAGTTTCATAATAGCCCCGCAGTTTGCGATGTGACGTTAAGCAGAGAGACGCAGTTCGGTTGAGGGATCAAACAGGCAGACCTTGCTCATGTTGATCGCCAATTCGATGGTTTCGCCCTCTTTCGGGGCGTCGTCCGGTTCGACGCTGGCAACAACATCCTGACCAGCGACCGTAGTCATCAAGATCGTCTCCGCGCCCGTTGGTTCGACCATATCCACCAGAACTTTCATGCGCGCAGAGGTATCCCCCCGATGCGCATGCACCGGGTTAAAGTGTTCGGGGCGGACCCCGAAAATCACTGATTGCCCGGCAGCCAGATTGGCGGTGTGGTCCGCAGGCAGCGGCAGAATGGTCCCGTCGCCGCCGTCGATCGTCACGCCAAAACCAGCGTCGCTCTGCACGACCTTGGCATTCAAGAAGTTCATCGTTGGTGACCCCATGAAGCCAGCGACAAACTTGTTGCGCGGACGCTCATAGATTTCTTTCGGCGTGTCATACTGCTGCAAAACACCCTTGAACATCACCGCGATGCGGCTGGCGAGGGTCATCGCCTCGACCTGATCGTGGGTCACGTAAACGGTGGTTTTGCCAACGCGATTGTGCAGCTTCTTGATTTCAGACCGCATTTCGATCCGCAGTTTGGCGTCGAGATTTGACAGCGGTTCGTCAAATAGAAACAGCTTCGGATCACGCACCAAGGCCCGGCCCATGGCGACCCGTTGGCGCTGCCCGCCAGAGAGTTGGCTTGGCTTACGATCCAGCAGCGGTCCGATCTGCAAGAGGTCAGCAACCCGTGCGACGGTGTCTTTTTGCTCGGCTTTGGGGATATTGCGGCACTCCATGCCAAAAGTCATGTTCTCGCGCACGGTCATGGTTGGGTAAAGCGCATAGGATTGGAACACCATGGCGATATCGCGGTCCTTGGGCGCGTCGTTGTTGACCAAACGGTCCTCGATCTTGACCTCACCAGAGGTGACACTTTCCAGCCCTGCGATGATGCTTAGCAGGGTGGATTTCCCGCAACCAGATGGCCCGACAAGGGCGATGAACTCTCCGCTGTCGGCTTCAAGATTGATGTCCGTCAGAACTTCGACTTCTCCGTAGCTTTTGCGCAGGTCTTTGATGGTAAGAGATGACATATCAAGCGGTTCCTATTTGACGGCGCCTTGGGTGAGGCCACGTACAAAGTACTTGCCCCCAGCGATGTAGATGAACAGAGGCGGCAGGGCGGCCATGATGACGGCGGCGGCTTCGATATTGTAGTGCCGCTCCCCCGTGCCGCTGCCTGAAAAGGCCACGATGGCAGAGGTGATGGGCTGGTTCCCGCCCGAGGTAAAGACTGTCCCGAAGAGGAACTCATTCCAGATACCAGTGAACTGCCAGATCACGGTCACGATCACGATGGGCGGGGATAGCGGCAGAATGATCCTGCGGAAAATCCGCCAGAATCCGGCACCGTCGATGCGCGCGGCTTTGATCAGATCGTCGGGGATCGAGACAAAATAGTTGCGGCAAAAGAGCGTGGTAAAGGAAATCCCTTGCACCGTGTGCACAAAAACCAGACCGGCGATGGTGTTTGACAGTCCCAACTTGCCCAGCACGAAGGCCCATGGCAGTAGGGTCATCTGCTGTGGCATGAAGACGCCCAGCGTGATCAAGCCAAAGATCAGGCCGTCATACCGAAAGCGCCATTTCGACAGGATATACCCATTCAACAGCCCAATCATGGTGGACAGGATGGTCGCCGGGATCGTCATCAAAAGCGAGTTTTTGTAGAACCGCGACACCCCTTCGCAGGTGCCGCCGATACAGAAGGAACCCCAAGCTTCACCCCAATAACGCAGAGTCATTGTTTCTGCATCGGGCAAGGCAATGAAACCAGTGCGCACGATGTCTTCGAGTGGGCGCAGGGTGTTCAGCAGGATAATCAGAAGCGGCGCGATGTAGATCAGCGCAAATACGCTGAGCGCGCCATAGACGATGCCTTTTGACGTGATCCGACGGCGCATGCCTCCGGTGGCCAAGGGATCGAACTGTTCGTGCGTTGACGTATCAGCCATGACGCGCGCCCTCCTTACGAGATTGCCAAGCTGACCAGAGTGCGTAGGGCACCAGAACAAAGGCCAGTGCCACAAGGATCATAACGGCTGCTGCTGCACCCTGCGCGATTTGTCCGCGTTGGAACATCAAATCGTAAACCACGATCGCGGGGACAGTTGTTGCGACGCCCGGCCCCCCCTGAGTCAGCGCCACAACGAGATCGTAGGTTTTAATCGCAAATTGCAGCAGCACCACCGTCACCGCGATGAAGATCGGCCAAATGGTTGGCAGAACGACCTTGCGGTAAATTCGAGGCATCGAAGCCCCATCGATTTGCGCGGCTTTGACAAGGTCTCCGTCCACCGAACGCAGGCCCGCGAGGATCAGCGCCATGGCAAAGCCAGAGGCATGCCACATGCCCGTGATCACAACCACATAAAGGGCAAGGTCCCTATCTGTGATCCAGTCAAATTTCGCAGCCAGCCAGCCCATGTCGTGCAGGGCGCGCTCAACACCCGTATTAGGGTGGAAAATCCATCGCCAGACGGTGCCCGTTACGATGAAAGAGATTGCCAGCGGATAGAGGTAGATTGTGCGCCAGACGGCTTCAAACTTGACGCGTTGGTCGATCAGAACCGCAAGAACTGTGCCCGCAGCCAAAGAGCCGACCACGTATAGCGCGCCAAAAACGAACAGGTTCTGATAAGCAACGGTCCAGCGTTTGCTGCCCCAAAGCTTGGCGTATTCCTCAAAGCCCTGGTAGGTCGGGTCAGGCAATAGTGTGGACGTCGACAGGGAGATCCAGATCGTCCAGATCGAGAAGCCGACCACATAGGCAAACGCCAGAAAAATCGTCGGCGCCAGAACCATTTGGGGCGTCAGATTGGCCAGACGCTGACCCAAACTGGCCTGTGATGTCTGTGAATTGGGTGTATGTGCCTGCACGGGTGACCCTCCGACCTTGCGGCTTTCAAAACGTGCCCCGACCTCACAACGAAGGCCGGGGCAACAGGGAGGTTACATTTGCAGTTCGACTGCGTCAGCCAACTGATTGGCTGCTTCTTCCGGTGAGATACTGTCGTCGGCCACGAACTCTGTGATGACTTCCATCATCGCGCCGCGATACTTCTGCAGGACGGTCATGTTATGCGCCATAGAGCGCACCAAAGAACCTTCAGACACAGAGGCTTTCAGGTCCTCGAGGCCCTGTTGCTGACATTTGGTGAACCCACCGACAGAAAGGTCAACATCGGTCCGCGCCGGGATCGACCCTTTGGCGACGTTGAAGGTCGCTTGGAACTCTGGCGACATGATGATCTCTGCCAGCAGTTTCTGGCCTTCGACGTAGTCAGGATCGTTCTGCTTAAAGAACACAACCGAATCCGAGTTCAGGATAAAGCCGTTGCCGCCCCAATCGACCGGGGTTTGGGTGCAGTAATAGTCGGTGTCTTCTGAAAAGCCTGCAAGGTTTGCAGACGCAACCGTCCAGTCGCCCATCAGGAAGAACGCCGCTTCCCCTGTCATGGTCATGGTCATGGACTCTTCCCAGGACCGGCCATTGATGCCGTCATCCATGTAGCCGATCATCTTGCGCAGCTGCGCAAAGGCGTCGATCATGCCTTGGCTGCGCAGGGCCTCTAGGTCGGCTTCTTGGAAGGCTTTGCGATACAGGTCTTGGTCCATGCCATAGACAACGCTGTCAAAGGTTGTCGTGTCAGACCAATCCGCCGCCCCATGGGCGATACAGGTCTTGCCTGCCGCTACGATCTGATCGCAGGCCGCGTTGAATTCGGCCCAGGTTTTCGGCACGTCGATGCCCAGATCGTCCAAAATCTCACGTGAGGAATAAAGCCAGTTCACGCGGTGAATGTTCATCGGTGCGGCCACCCAGTTGCCGGTTGGCTTCATCACCGTCAGCAGTTCCGGCGCTACCACGTCGTCCCAGCCTTGCTCTGCCGCAGTTGCGTCCAGATTTGCTGTCGCGCCTGTGGCGTTCCATTCTGCAATTTCAGGGCCCTTCAACTGAACCGCCGCCGGGGCATTGCCCGCCACAACGTCTGACCGAAGCTTTGCAAGCGTGTTGGACGTATGGCCAGAGATCGCAGTCTGTTCCCATGTGCCGCCTGCGGCCTCAAACATTTCGCCCAGTTTGGCGATGGCTGCCGCCTCAGAGCCTTGCGCCCATTGGTGCATCATGTTGGTCTTTGGTTCCGCATGCGCAAAAGACGCGCCGAGGCTAAGGGCTGCAATTGCGGCTCCGGTGGAACGCAATGCGCGTGTCGTTTTCGTCTTCATTCGTAGTCCTCCCAATATCAATACCCGTCTGCGACATCGGCGGATCCTCCACCCGGCACGTGTCTGCGGTGATCTTGTGAGAATCGTTTGGCGAATCTCACACCAAAATTGTTAAGTAGGATTTGAAAACTTTTCAAGTAGTATTTAACTGGACAATCCAAACAAGGGATGTCACTTTACGGCAACGCAAGCAGCAAAGGTGCATTGCGCAAGGGAGGACAATCTATGGCAAGTCAAACCGAAGCATTCGGCCGTTATCCAAGCCTTGTGGATCGCCACATTCTTGTAACGGGCGGCGGCAGTGGTATTGGCGCAAGCATTGTGGAAGCGTTGGTCGCGCAGGGTGCGCGGGTGTCGTTCATCGATATCGACGCCGACGCCAGCGCAGTGCTTTGCGATGCTCTTTCTGATGCGCGCCATCGACCGGTGTTTCGGCAGGTCGACATCACAGACATAACTGCCTTCCAGGGGGCGATTTCAGATTTGGAACAACAGCTTGGCCCCATCCGTGGCCTTGTGAACAACGCCGCAAATGACACCCGGCACCTGACCGAGGACGTCACGCCAGAGTTCTGGCGCAAAGCATTTGCAGTCAATCTGGACCACCAATTTTTCGCCGCGCAGGCTGTGGCAGAGGGCATGGCCAAAGCAGGCGGTGGGTCGATTGTGAATATGGGGTCGATCAGTTGGCGCGTTGGCATGGCGGGCATGCCTGCCTATGTGTCGGCCAAATCGGGTATTGAAGGGCTGACCAACGGCCTCGCACGCGAATTGGGGCCAAAGAAAATCCGGGTCAATTGCCTGACGCCGGGATTTGTGCGCACTGCGCGTCAGGTTGAGTTGTGGCTCACCCCTGACCTAGAACGCGAAGTGTTCGACAGCCAATGCCTGCAAGAGTACATAGAGCCGCAATACGTCGCCAATATGGTGACTTTCCTACTCTCTGAGGACTCGCGCATGTGCACATCGGGCGTCTTCCCTGTGCATGCCGGGTGGATCTGATTATGGCCGGACTTGAACGATCTCAGGGTCAGAACATCACACAGCGCATTGTTGATGCGTTGGGCCGGCGGATCGTTGCGGGGAAATACATCCCCGAAGAAACCTTTCTCTTCGAACAAGACCTGATCGATGAATTCGGTGCCAGCCGCAATGCCGTCCGCGAGGCGGTTAAGACACTTGCGGGCAAAAACATGGTGGTCTCTGCTCGCAAAAAAGGGACCAGCGTGCGACCGGCCGAGGATTGGAACCTGCTGGACGCGCAGATCATTGACTGGATGATTGACGAAAAAAGCACGTCCGAGAAACTGATCGCGGCCCTTTCAGAACTTCGCAAGATCATTGAGCCAGAAGCCGCCGCGCTCGCCGCACGTAAGGCCAGCTCAAAACAAATCCTACGCTTGTTTGAATGCTATGAGATGATGGTTGAGAACACCGACGACGTTGAATTGTCCGTGTTTTGGGATGCCGAGTATCACAAGGCCCTGCTCGAGGCGAGCGGCAACCCCCTTTTGCGGTCTTTGGCGCAAGCAATAGAACGGTTGCTGCGCAGCAACTTCAACCTGTTCACCAATGCCAACGAAGGGTTCATTCGGAATATTCCTGACCATCTGTGGATCGCCGAAGCCATCCGTGATCGAGATCCTAACCTCGCCCGCCAACGCGCGGCTGACCTCCTCAATAAGAACGAAAACGATATTGAAGAACTCAAGCAGGGCATGGACGAGGTGGTGTTGCCGCCAACGGCTTGATGTCCTGCTGTAGTCTTCAGCTTGGAAGCGGGACCCAGTGCGCTCCACAAACTTCCTGAAAGAGCTTGAGCGGATTTTTCCAGAATTGATGTCGCCGTTTGATTCCTTTCCAGAACCAAAAGGCTGAATCCTGCACAACCAAACGTGCGAATTTGCTCCAATTATCACCCCTACGGTCGTTTATGTTGCATGATTTCCTCTGGGTTCCGCTCTGGAAACTCTGAGTAAAACCAATGTTTCCTCAAGGCTTTTGATCTAAAAATTCGCAAATATCCTGCAAAAATATAAAAATAATATACAATCTAGTACCGTTTAGTATAAAATATCCTCAACACCCGCTGTGACTCGTTTAAAACAACGAGAATCGCGAAGGCAAAGATGTGGCCTAGGGAGAGGCCGCGAGGATGAGGAGACCTGATGTTATGGCATCGGTGACAACGCGCGCGTTGACGAAGACCTATGAAGGCAGTGAAAAGCCAGCGCTGGATGCGCTTGATCTTGAAATCAAAGACGGTGAATTTCTGGTGCTTGTCGGCCCCTCGGGCTGCGGCAAATCCACGGCGCTGAAAATGATCGGCGGACTTGAGGATGTGACCTCGGGTGACATTCTGATCGGAGAACAGCGGGTCAATGACTATGCATCCCGTGATCGGGATATCGCCATGGTGTTCCAGTCTTATGCGCTTTATCCGCATATGACGGTTTTTGATAATATCGCCTTCCCATTGCAGATCGCCAAAGTCCCAAAGGACGAAATCGCGCGCAAGGTCGAAGAGGTCGCAAATATCCTGCAACTTCAGGCGCTTCTACACCGCAAACCCGGTCGATTGTCCGGTGGCCAACGCCAACGCGTCGCCATGGGCCGCGCCATTATCCGCCGCCCGTCGGTCTTTCTGATGGACGAACCGCTGTCAAACCTGGATGCCAAACTGCGCGTGAAGATGCGTTCTGAAGTGGCGCAGATTCAGCGCACTTTGGGCGTCACCACCATTTACGTGACCCATGATCAGGTCGAAGCCATGACCATGGGCGACCGTGTTGCGCTGATGCGGGCAGGGGTGCTGCAACAGGTCGATACGCCTGACAATATGTACCACGCGCCGGCAAATACCTTTGTTGCGTCCTTCATCGGGTCCCCGGCGATGAACCTGTTCCACGCCGCTTGTGAAAACACTGCCGATGGGGCTGTGCTGACGCTTGGTGGTCAGAAGATCGCAGTGCCAAGTGCCGCGCTTGATCGCTACCCGGGCCTAAAGGATCGCGCATCTGGACCTGTGATTGTTGGGGTCCGCCCCGAAGACCTCGAAGATGCGCGCCTTAAACCGGATCACCCGACGGATCAGGTGATCGAGGCTGAGATTCAGCTGCTCGAAAGCCTTGGGTCAGATCATATGGCTCACGTCGCTTTGAACGCGACCCCCGTGCATGACGATGAGGAACTCGGCCAAGAGGATCTCGATCTCACGACCGGTTCACACGAAGGCATTTGCATTTGCCGCTTTTCATCGCAGTCCCGCGCCACCCGAGGAGAAACGGTGCGCATCGCGGTCGCTGCCGACAGGCTGCATTTCTTTGACCCAGACACGCGGCAGGCGCTGCGCCCGCTGGGTGACTGACAAAAAAAACCAGAGGAGGAAGGACTATGAATAAAACAACAACATGGCTCGCGGCCCTCGCCCTAAGTGCAGGCGCGGCTCAGGCGGACGATGTAACGCTGACAATGTGGCACCAGCACCCGGAATGGAAAGCAGCGACACAAGCGATCCTTGATGCGTTTGAGGCGGAAAACCCCGGCATCAAAATTGACCTCGAAGAAATCGCAGGCACCAACTATTCGGCCCGCCTAAACACTGCGCTGGCAGCTGGCGAAGCGCCTGATCTTTTTGCGCTTCCTGCAGGTCCAGAGACACTCGCAGCAGCAGAGGCCGGATATGTCGCGGAACTGACCGGTAAGGTCGATACGTCCACCCTACGTGAAGCTGCGCGCGGCGCGGTTGTGGGTGCAGACGGCAAAGTCTACGGCGTGCCGATCCTTGGGTCCTACTCGGTGGGCCTTTACTATCACCGCGACAAGTTTGCGGAACTGGGCATCGAGCCACCATCCACGCATGACGAACTGATGGCAATGTGCCGCTCTTTGAATGAACAGGGCGTCACGCCGATGGTTGTGCCAGCCTCTGACGGGATTGTACCGTCCTTCATGTATATGATGTTGACCGCATCTGTGATGGGCGCGGACGGTTTTGAGGCGCTGCGCCATGGCGAACGGTCATTTACAGACCCAGACATGGTCGAAGCGGCGAAGGCGCTGCAGGAAATGGGGCAGGAATGCTTCCAGCCGGGCGCTCTGTCGACACCCTATGTCGAAGGCAAGGCAATGGCTGCCATTGGTCGTGGTGTGATGATGCCGGGCGGGTCCGCAGACTATGTCGGCTATCTGGAAATCAACCCAAAGGCTGATTTGGGCGTCATGCCGTTCCCGGGTGTTGGTGACAACCCACCATCGACCGTGACCGGTCTGGAATATATCTTCCTGGTCAACTCAAAGTCCGAAGAACAAGACGCGGCTGTTACCTTCCTGAACTGGATGATGGGGGAAACCGCACAGCAGATGGTCGTCGACACCATCACAATGACCACTCACAACGAGGTGAACCCACAGGGCAATCGCATTCTGGATGAATTCACCAACGCGGCGAAATCCAAAGACGTGCGCGTCTGGTACGAACTGCCAGAAACCGGTGGTGTTTGGTCTGTGGTCCAGCAGAACACAGCAGCGCTGATCTTGGGTGAAATGACTCCGGAAGAGTTCGCTCAGGCGGCTCAGGACGCAGTTTCGCCGTCTGCACGCTAAGGACGACAAAATTGGGCGGCCCCTTGGGTCGCCCATTTGACGAAGAAGGACGGTGAAATGTCAGCACGCCCCGTTTCAAGCTTTTCCAAAACCTACGGCCATCTTTGGTTCGTTCTGCCCGGATTTGCATTTTTTCTGGCGGTGATGATTTTTCCGCTGCTCTTTGCAACCGGCCTGTCCATGACCAATTGGTCGGGGCTGGGCAATGATGTGTCCTTCATTGGATTGGCGAATTACGTCGAAATCCTGACCCATTGGCCCTTCTATCGCGCCGCAATGCACAATGCCTTCATCTTCTTGGCGATCTTGGTGTTTCAACACACGGTCGGGCTTTATTTAGCGGTTTTGCTGAACGAAAAACCGCGCTTCATGCAATTCTACCGGACCGTATTGTTCCTGCCTGTCATTATGTCGCTGGTGGCAACCGGCTTTGTCTGGACGCTGATGCTGTCGCCCAATATCGGTCTGATCAACCCGATGCTGGAAAAGATCGGTCTTGGCTTTCTGGCACAGCAATGGCTGTCAAACCCGACATGGGCGCTGATCATGATCATCATGGTTACGGCCTGGAACTCGATGGGCTGGGCGATCATCATCTACCTGGCTGGTTTGCAGAATGTGCCCGAGGAGTTGCGGCAAGCGGCTGAAATGGATGGCGCGAACTCGCGGCAGGTGTTCTGGCGCGTGGTCTTCCCGCAGCTGTCGCCGGCCTTTACGGCGCTGACCGTTCTGACCTTTATTGGCACATTCCGCACCTTTGATGTGGTCTATGTTCTGACAGGCCCTCTGGGCGCGCCGAATTTTGCAACCGATGTGCTTGGCACCTTGATTTACCGCACCGCCTTTGGGGGATCGTCCTTCTCTAGCGCGGACATCCGCTTTGCCTTTGGTGTGGCCATGGCGCTGCTGACCATGGTGATCATGGCGGTGATCTGCTGGGGGCTGATCCGCATCCTGCGCAAGAGAGAGATTGAATCATGAGTGAGATCACGCAGAACCTGCCACAGGACACGTCCCGAGGCCCAAAGCGCCGTCAAAGCGACTTGTCGGTGCTGGCAGGGCGCTCTGTGCGCACGGCCATTCTGGTTATTGCCACGCTCTGGGTGTTGGTGCCGCTGTTTTTCATGGTGATCGCCTCGTTCAAATCCGTGGCGGATTTCTTTATCAACCCGTTTGGGCTGCCGGACGAATGGCTGTGGTCCAACTACACGCGGGCATGGGATGAAGCCAATCTGCGCCTGACGCTACCGAACACGATCATCGTAACCTTCTGTGCGGTTTTGGGGTCGTCGCTGTTGTCGGCCATGGTGGCCTATGGCTTGTCGCGCAAAGAGAAGAAATACGCTTTGCCGCTTTATACGCTCTTTGTTTCAGGCCTGTTGGTGCCGGTGCACGCAATCATCCTGCCACTTTTCATTGTTCTGAAAGCGATTGGCTTGTTTGGTACATTGCTTGCACTGATCGTGCCTTATATCGCGATGGGGCTGCCGCTTGGGGTTCTGGTTCTGACGCCACTCGCAGCGTCCCTGCCCAAAGAGCTGATGCAAGCCGCGCGAATGGACGGGGCCAGTGAATGGCAGGTGTTCCGCCGCATTGTGCTGCCGCTTTTGAAACCGGGGCTGCTGTCCGTCGCGATTCTGAACGGCGTCTGGATGTGGAACGAATTCTTCATCCCGCTGATCCTTGCCTTCAAACCCGAAGTCCAGACCATGCCGGTTGGCATTGTGTCCTTCATCGGGTCCTATTCCACCGAATGGGGTTTGGTTTTCGCATCGGTTCTGGTGTCAACGTTGCCGGTGGTCGTCGCCTACCTTCTGATGACACGCCAGTTCCAGTCCGGACTGACCGCCGGCGCGGTCAAAGGCTAGGTCACAGTTTCACTCAAAAGGTCACGGGGGACGGGCGATCAATGGTCGCCCGTCTTTTCATTTTGGCGTAATCTCGTTGACGATTGTTTACGCGCCGGATTTGATGGCTGCCGCCACTGGCGGGCAACGCTGCCTATATGAAATTTACAATAGGCAAAAATTTTTACAATTGTAAAAATCCACATCAGCCGGTACATTACGCCAAACGCCCCTGACTTCGGAGAATGGCATGAATATCATTCTGGTCCTCGTTGACAGTCTGAACAAGGATTGTCTTAGCACCTATAACCCGAACACAGAGTGCAAGGCGCCCAATGTTCAGGCGCTTGCTGAGCGGGGCCATGTCTTTGATGATCACTATGTCGGCAGCCTGCCATGCATGCCCGCGCGGCGTGAAATCATGGCGGGGCGCAAAGAGTTCCTTTGGCGGCCATGGGGCGGGATGGAAGTCTTTGACCCGCGTATGCCCAAGGAAATTTCCAAGACTGGCATGAACACCGCTATGGTCACCGACCACTACCACTATTGGGAAGAAGAGGCGAACGGCTACATGCAGGGCTTTGGGAACCTGCAACTGGTGCGCGGGCATGAAGTCGACAGCTGGAAGATGCACGACCCAAACGCGGACGATCCGCAATGGGTCAAGAACGTGATGAAATACCGCGCGGCGGAACATATCCGGCAGTACGCGGCCAATGTGAAAGACTTCAAAGGCGAAGAAGACTATTTCGCGCCCAAGGTCTTTCAAGGGGCGATGGATTGGCTGGATGAAAACGCAGGCAAGGGCGACTTTTTCTTGCAGGTCGAATGTTTCGACGTGCACGAACCCTTCGAGGTGCCCGAACCCTATGCCAGCATGTACACCGATGGCGACAAAAACGATTTTAACATCTGGCCGCCCTATCAAGTCTATGCAGACCTAGAGCGTTTTATGGATGAAACCACGCCAGAAGAACTGGCGTTCCTGAAAGCGCAGTACATGGGCAAGGTCACCATGATGGACACTTGGCTGGGCAAGTTCATGGCCAAGCTCGACGCCATGAACCTCTGGGAAGACACGATGGTTGTCTTTACCACCGACCATGGCCATGACCTTGGCGCGCGCCGTGCTTTTGGCAAACAATTCCCGCATTACGACAGCCATGCCAATATCCCGATGATCGTCTGGCACCCCGGCAGTCCGGGCAAAGGCAGACGGGTCAAGGGACTGACGCAGACCGTAGACCTTTTCGCCACGCTGATCGATGCGGCGGGCGGCGCAATTCCCGCAAGCAATCGCCATTCGAAATCCATCTTGCCAATGATCACCGACAACGCCGACAGCCCACATGAGGCGCTGATCTATGGCACCTTTGGGCAAGGGCTGTGCGTGACCGATGGCGACTACACGCTGTTCCGCGCCCCGGTCGAAGGCAAACCCTTGTTCACCTATTCCACCGCGATCTTTCGGCCCTTGATTGTTGACAACCCGGTGGACGGGCGCGTCGGCAAACCGCCAGAGACACCGGCAGAGCAGGGGATGTTTGACCCATCGGTTGATCTGCCACTTTGGAAGACACCGATCTCAATTGATCCGCGCACCTATGATTGCTTCCTCTACAATCGCGCCGACGATCCCGGACAGGTCCATAACCTTTGGGACAGCGATCCGGCGCAGAAACAGCGTATGTTGCACTTAGCGCGCAAACTGATGGATGCCGAAGGCTATCCGGCCGAACAACTGGAACGTCTGGGCATGACAGATGCGGATTTGGCGGCGGCCTAGGCCTATCGGTCAAATGCCACGCGGAAGCCGCCGTTGGATGTGCCGTTGTCGGCCTGCCGACCGCTGCGCGCTGCGATCCGGTAGCGCCAGCAGGTTGAGGCATGACACAGGAATGATCCACCCTTAAGGACCCGTTCGTTTTCTTTCTTGGCGTGCAGGTTCCGCGCCTTGGCCTGCGCGCTTAATGATCGGACCTTGAACAGGTCCTCGCACCACTCCCAGACATTGCCCGAGAGATTGTAAAGCCCCGCAGCATTGGGCGGAAAGCTCCGGGCGGGCGCTGTACCGTAAAAGCCGTCTGCCTCGGTGTTGTGGTCGGGAAAGTTGCCTTGCCAGATATTGCAATGACGGGCGTTTTCGTCGCTTGGTTCGTCCTCGCCCCAAGGATAGCGCATCGGTTCAGGCCCGCCGCGCGCAGCATGTTCCCATTCCGCCTCAGTCGGCAGGCGGCCACCCAGCCAGGCGGCATAGGCTTTGGCATCATTCCAGGACACGTGCACCACCGGATGGTCTGCCATGTCGCCAAAATCAGACCCCGGCCCGAGTGGCGTGCGCCATGTGGCTCCGTCCACCGCGTTCCACCAGGGCAGGCCGGGAGGTTGTGGGCCGGTAGCGTCCTGTCTCAGTCCGCGAAACACAAAGGACCAGCCATAGATCTCGGCGTCGGTGACATGACCCGTTGCATCGCAGAACTGTTGGAAATCAGCGAAGGTGACCGTGGTTGCGCCAATAGCAAACGGTTTTAACGTGACCTTGCGCGCCGGGCTTTCCCCATCAGATTTGATCTCTGGTTGATCGGTTCCGATGTGGCTTTTGCCCCCGGCAAAGCTGACAATATCAAATGAAGGGTCCGGCATATCGATTGAATGGCAGTGGCGTGATCTATTGTCAAATGCTCCGGACAAATGGAAAGACCGCGCCCAGAACAGAGCGCGGTCAACCGGGGAGGTCTCAGATGATCAGAGCGCTTCGGCCTTGACCAGAGAGTGCACGTCTTCGACGCGCGCTGTATCGAGATCGTCTTCTGTGATCCCGAATTCCTGACCCATCAGGTCCTCGATCCCACGCACCATCGCCGTGGCATCCAACCCGTAGTAGCGCATCAGGTAGGCCCGTGAGCCACCATGCGCGTAGGTGTCTTTCAACCCAAGACGCACGAGCCGCTTGCCAACACCGGCGTCGGCCATGGTTTCTGCCACAAGTGAGCCGATGCCGCCTTCGGTCACGTGGTTTTCAAGCGTGACAACACCGTGCTTTACCGAAGAGATGTGATCAAGCAACGCTTTGGAATCAAACGGTTTGATTGTGTGCAGGTGCAGGTGGCGGATCGAAAGCCCCGCCTTTTGCAGCGCCGACCGGGCGCGCATGGCTTCTTCGGTGCAGATGCCGGATGTGACGACCAGAATGTCATCGCCCGACGATAGCTCGCGCATTTCGCCGACCTTGATCGGCGTATCAAACAGACGGGGCACGGAGCCGCGAAGAACCCGGCACCAGACCGGACCATCGATGCTATCGGCGGCTTCGCAGATACTTTCCACCTCGGTCGCGTCGCCCGTTTCCAGAATGGTCATGTTCGGAATTGACCGCATGACCGAGATATCTTCGATCGCTTGGTGGGTCATGCCGCCGGGGGTCGTGACGCCGGGCAGAAAACCCATCAGCCGCACCTTGCGGCGTGGGTAGGCAATCGAGGCCATCAGCTGATCATAGGGGCGGCGATACATAAAGACGCCGAATGTATGAATGAAAGGCCGGAAGCCTGCGAGGCCCAGACCTCCGGCGAAGCTTAGCATGTTCTGTTCTGCCATACCCATCGACAGAAACTGGTCGGGGTGACGATCACGAAAGCCGTCTATCTCGCAAGAAGATGTCAGGTCCGCGCTGAGGCAAAGGATGTCCTTGTTGCCTGCGGCGTATTTCTCGAAGGCCGAGGCGTAGGGGCGGGATACCATTTCAACCATGTCTCGGCTCCTTAATGTGCGTAATCGATTGGATCGACGCCAAGGTCTTTGGCAATCGACGTATTCATGCGGGCGCGTTCATCTTCGGATTTGAAACGCACGTAATGCAGGCGGGGGAACCGTTCCTCGAGGATCGACATGCTGTGGAACGGGTTGGTCCGTGCGAGGATGATCAGGGGCTTGCCGTCGTGCTTTTCCTTGACCGCATCACGCATGGCGTTGATGTCGTGGCCGTCGATCTCGATACAAGCGGCACCAAAGTTTTCGAACTTGGTCTTGATGTCGCCAACTTCCATGACGCTGTCCATCGCGCCGTCACATTGCTGGTCGTTCACATCCATGATGGCATATAGGTTGTCGATGCCGTGGAAGGCGGCGGCTTGAACAGCCTCCCAGGTCTGGCCTTCCTGCACTTCGCCGTCTGACATAAAGACCCATGTGCGTCCCGGTTCGCCACGCAGTTTGCGGCCATAGGCCAGTCCTGCACCAGTCGAAAGGCCAATGCCAAGCGTGCCGTTGTGCACCTCCATGCCGGGGCTGTGTTCTGCGCCGATCATTTCGACGCTGGAGCCATCCTTGTTGAACATCTCCAGCCCTTCAGGGGCCATGCGGCCAACTTCGATCAGCGTGGCATAGGCCACAAGTGCGTAATGGGCCGGGGCGATGAACAGGCGGTCAAATTCTGGGGCAGCGGGGCCATTATAGCCTGCGCCCGTGTGGTAGTCTGGGTTGCTCGGCGATGGGACGCCCGCAAAATCCTTGGGGATCATAGGAAGGGTCGGCGCGCCGAGGTTGAGCTCTTCATTATAAAGCCAAGCCAGTTGTTCGCCCGCGGAACACGCCTGCGAGAGATACCCGCCGTTGTTCCGCATGGAATGTTCAAAGACACGGCGGCGGATGCCGAGGGCGACCTCTTCAGTCGTCTTTTCGTTGCGCATTGCGCGACCTCCTATTCAAAAAACGAGGATTTCGATATTGTCCATTTGGGTAACATATGACATACTATTTTACAAATGTAAAAGTGAGTTGTCGAATGACATCGAATAAATCACCTGTCAAATCGCCGAAAACAGTGGCGCATTGGGGTGGCTATGAAATCAAAGACAGCCCTGTTGGCACCGTGCTGGTGCCAAACGCGGCGGATGACTCGCCCTCGGTCATCGGGCGAGGTTGGGTGTCTGCGATGCAAGACAAAAAGGCGCGAATCCTGCGCCCTGCGGTCCGCTGGGGCTGGCTTCGGGGTGATGGCGGCGCTGCGCGCAACGATGATGCCTATGTCGAGGTCCCTTGGGACGAAGCGCTGGACATCACGGCATCAGAGCTTGCGCGTGTGCGCGATCTTTATGGCAATCAGGCGATCTTTGGCGGCTCTTATGGCTGGGCAAGCGCGGGACGCTTTCATCACTGCCATTCGCAACTGCGGCGGTTTCTGAACCTTGCCGGAGGGTATGTTGGCCAGAAAGACACCTATTCCCATGCGGCGGCTGAGGTGCTGTTTCCCTTTATCACCGGCCTGTCCAACAAGCAGATCGAAGAAGGCGCTACCAGTTGGCCGCTGATCGCGGACCATTGCACCTTGATGCTGGCATTCGGAGGGGTCTCCGGGCGCACGGCGCAGATTGCCTCTGGCGGGACCTGGGCGCATGAAGTGGACAGTTGGGTTGAGCGCGCTGCGCAAAACGGAATGCAGACCGTTAATATTTCGCCGCTGAAAAGCGACTATTTGCCCGGTGCAAACCCGATGTGGCTATCGATTCGGCCCGGCACCGATGTAGCCCTGATGATGGCATTGACCTATGAGATCATGGCGGCCGGAGAACATGACCAAGCTTTTCTGGATCGCTACACCACGGGCAGCGCGGAGTATCAACGCTATCTAAAGGGCGATCAGGACGGGGTCGCCAAAACCGCCGACTGGGCCGCGCAAATATGTGACATCGCCGCCGATGATATCAGGGCGCTGGCCCGTCGCCTGCCCAAAGAACGGGTCATGATCTCGGTCGCATGGGGTGTGCAGCGTGCCGATCATGGCGAGCAACCCATCTGGGCGGCATTGGCGCTGGCGTGTTTCCTTGGCCAGATTGGCCTGCCGGGACAGGGCTTTGGCTTTGGCTACGGCTCGACCGCGCCGCCGGGGCGCCCAAAGCGATTTATCAGTTGGCCATCGGTGCCACAGGGGCGCAACCCTGTTTCAGATCAGATCCCGGTTTCACGTGTGGCCGACATGCTGCTGTCACCCGGGGCGGCCTATTCATATGACGGTGGGCAATGGATCTATCCCGATATCAAGCTGATCTACTGGGGTGGTGGAAACCCGTTTCACCATCACCAAGACCTGAATCGACTAGAAAAGGCGTGGCAGCTGCCCGAAACCGTGATCGTTCAGGATCACAGCTGGACCGCCACGGCGCGGCGCGCGGATATCGTGCTGCCCGCAACTTCGGCGCTTGAACGGGAAGATCTGTTTCTCAACAGGCGTGATCCCAATCTGATCCTGATGCAGAAGGTGATGGAGCCAATGGGCGATGCGCGCAGTGATCATGAAATTTTCAAAGGCCTGGCAGCGCGACTTGGCATAGAAGAGGCCTTTACCGAAGGCCGTGACGAAGCGGGCTGGAAGGCTTGGCTTTGGGCAGGCTGCCAAGAGGTCGCCAAGGAGGCGGGATTTGATCTTCCCGATTATGAAACGTTCCGCGAGATAGGCCATTTGACCATTCCGGAAGAGGACCAGACACGCATTCTGTTTTCTGATTTCATTGCCGATCCCAAGGCCAACGCGTTGCCCACACCGAGCGGCAAGATAGAGTTGTATTGCCAGAGGATTGCCGATCTTTCTCTGACTGATTGTCCGGGTCATCCGGTTTGGCTCCCCCCGGCAGAGTGGTTGGGTGCCGCAAACACGGGACAATTGCATCTGGTGTCGAACCAACCGACAGCGCGGCTGCACAGCCAGTTGGACAACGGGGCTGAAAGCCAGTCCCGGAAGGTGCAGGGACGGGAGGTCTGTACCTTGCATCCTGAAACCGCAGCGCAATTTGGGCTGCAAACCGGCGACGTTGCGCGATTGTTCAACGCACGGGGGAGCTGCCTCGCTGCGGTGCACTGTGATGCCGGTATGCGACCTGACGTGATTGTTTTGCCAACCGGTGCGTGGCTGGATTTGCAGGATACGCCCCATGGGCGGATCGATGTGCACGGCAACCCAAATGTTCTGACCATCGACAAGGGCACCTCGGGGCTGGCGCAGGGCAATATCGCGCATACCACTTTGGTCAATGTTGAAAAATGGACGGACCCGCTGCCGCCCATCCGGGTGTTTGAACCGCCGCGCATGGTCGCGCGCGACGAACATCCTTCAGATCCACAAGGAGACGCCGCATGACGCCACTTTGGCTGGGAATCGATGTGGGCACGACTGCCATCAAGGCTGCGGTCTATCAAAGTGATGGCACGCAGATCAGTCATGGCGAGTGCCCCAGCCGCGTGTCAACGCCGCGCCCCGGACATTCCGAACAGAATATGTCTGATGTCTGGGACGGGGTCTGTACCGCGCTGAAGAAAGCCGTTGCATCGGTAGACGTGTCGCAGATTCAAAGCCTTGGTGTGGCCGCACAGGGCGATGGCCTCTGGGCGCTTGACGCAGACGGGGCGCCGGTCGGTCCGGCGCTCTTGTGGAATGACACCCGCGCGGCGCGTGTCCTGTCTGATCTTGACGATGCTGCCTTGGGTACGATTGCAAAAGCCTGCCGCACGGCGCTTTGGCCAGGCACGCTGGGGCCGCTGTATCGCTGGATGCGCGATCGTGAACCAGAGCGCGCCGCACGTGTGTCCCATGTCATGCATTGCGCGGGTTGGGTCGGCTATTGCCTAACCGGCAAAATGGCGGTCGATTTCTCGGATGCGTCGATCCCGTTTCTTGACCTCGGCACCGGGCATTATTCAGACGCCGCCCTTGCGGCGCTGGGCGTGCCAGAATTGCATTCGGCACTTTTGCCGCCGCAATCAGCGGAAAGCCAATTGGGAACACTCAGTGCTAAAGCAGCGGCGGCCACCGGGTTGCCAGAGGGGTTGCCGGTTTCGGTTGGGACATTGGACCTGTCGGCTATGATTGTCGGCATGGGCATGGATCAGCCCGGCGACACGATGATGATCCTTGGCACGACAGCGGTTGTAAACATACTGCGCGACGCCATTGATCCGAGCGAAACGCCTGTTGGGGCCTCGGCCTACCACGCGAACGGGCGCACGCTAACGCGCATTCTTGCCCCCACAACCGGGGCCGCGGCCTTTGACTGGTTCTGCGCCTTGCATCCGCAAACGCTGGGCGGAGAAACACCTGCCGAAATCGCCGGGAAGCTGAACGCGCTGGCGCAAGAGGTGCCTGCCGGGGCCAATGGCGTGACCTTCCTGCCGCATCTGAACGGCGAGCGCGCGCCTTTTGTCGCGCCCGAAGCTACAGGGGCTTTCTTTGGCCTGCGCAGCACCAGCACCAAGGCTGATATGGGTCGTGCCGTGATGGAAGGTGCCGCGTTTAGCTTGCGCGATTGTTACCTGTCTGAATGTGGCACTTTGCCGGATACACCGATCCGCCTGACCGGGGGAGGGGCAAAAAACGCGCTTTGGTGCCAGATCATCGCGGATGTCATGCAAACCCGAATTGAGGTCAGCGCGGCCTCTGATCACGGGCTATGGGGCGCGGCGTGCCTAGGTGCGGCGGCTAACGGAAAAGGCGTCGCCAGCTCTCTGGCCGCGCGCGAAGAAACCAGCCTGATCTATGATCCTGATCCGGCAGATAGGCCGGCATATGACGCGGCTTTCGCCCGTTACAAATCCCTCTCACACGCGGCGCAGGCGCTCTGGGCCGAAACTTCCAAGGAAACCTCATGACCAAGATGATGAAAGCAGCCGTGTATCACGCGCTGGATGATATCCGCCTCGAAGACCGGCCTGTGCCGGACATTGGGCCAGATGAAATTCTGCTCAAGACCTTGGCCTGTGGCCTTTGTGGCGGCGAAACCATGGCCTGGTACAAAAAGTCCGACCCCAAAGTTCTGGGCCATGAGCCGATTGGTGAGGTTGTCGAGGTTGGCGCAGATGTGACCGACTATAAGATTGGCGACCGGCTGTTCATCAATCACCACGTGGGACGTGTCGACAGCCATCTGTCGCGGCGTGGGCATTTCACCCGCGACCCGTTTTATGCGTCGATGAAGCTCGATCCGGGTGGGGTCTGTGAATATTATCGCGTGACCGCGCAGCATTTGCGGATGGATGCGCATAAAGTGCCTGACAATGTCTCTACCGAGGCGGCTGTCACCATTGAACCATGGTCCTGTGTGCTATCAGGCCTGAAGGTTTGTAACATCCAACCAGGCGATACCGTTGCTGTCGTTGGGGCCGGGTTCATGGGGCAGGGGTTTGTGCACCTCGCGCCGCTGTTTGGGGCTGGCAAGGTGATTGCGCTGGATTTCTCGAACTGGCGGCTTGAGAAGGCCAAGTTCTTTGGGGCGACCCACACGATCAACCCAAAAACCGAAGACGCGGTCGAGGCACTGCGGGCGATAAATAACGGGCGCTTGGCGGATACAGTCATTGTGATCGCACCGTTCCCGCAGGCTTGGGCGGATGCTGAAAAGCTGGTCGAGGTCGGTGGCACATTGCATCTGGGAGCGCCGCTGGCACCCGGCACGGATTGGGTGCGCGAAGGCAGTCGGGCGTACTTTGATCAGATCACCATCACCTCGCGCTACAGTTCCGATCACACGGACACCTATAGTTACATTCGCCTGCTTGAAGCGGGGCGGATCAAGGCGGATGAGGCGATCTCGCACCGGTTTGAGATCGAAGACAGCGCTGAGGCGTTTGAGATGCTGCGACTGGCAGAGAAGTCTCTGAAAATTGTGGTCTATCCGCATGGTATTCCGGAGGACAAAAAAGATGCTTAATGCACTGAAAGAAGAGGTTTGCGAGCAAAACCATGAGTTGCCAGCAAACGGGCTGGTCGTGGGGTCAGGCGGCAATGTGTCTGGACGCGATCCTGAAACCGGGTTGATTGTCATCAAGCCTTCGGGCGTGAAATTTAAGAAACTGACGCCTGACACGATGGTGGTCGTGGATATCGACGGCAATGTCATTGAGGGCGACAAGAAACCGTCGGTTGATACCGGGGTGCATCTTTATATCTACAAGAACCGCCCGGATGTCTTTGGCATCACACATACGCATTCGCCTTATGCAACGTCCTTCGCGGCGCGCGGCGAGCGTATTCCGGCGGTGCTGACACCAATCACCCATATTCTTGGCCGGGACGTGCCGTGCTCGCGCTACGCCACGCCGGGCGAGGTTGATACCGGGCAGGCCGTGATCGAGGCGGCAGATGGCGGATATGCGGCGCTGGTTCAGGCGCATGGGGTCTTTACGATGGGCAAATCCGCGACCGAGGCGACATCCATTGCAATGTACCTCGAAGAGGCGGCGATGACGACACATTTGGCGATGTGCCGTGGTCCAGTCGAGGAACTGCCCCAAGAAGAGATCGACCGTTGCTTTCAGTGGTTCCGCAAGAACTATGGTCAAGGGGGGCAGAAGAAAGTAAACGCATAGTATGGCTCGTAACGATCAAAACCGACAAAAAGACAAAGATGCGCAACTCGCCAATGTCGCCTTGCTGTACTACGGCGAGGGGCTGACACAAAGCGAGATCGCCAAACGGATCGGCGTGTCGCGCCCAACCGTCGTCAACATGTTGAAAGACTGCCGGGATAGGGGGATCGTTGAGATCAGGGTCGGTGGCGACGTCTTGTCTGGGTCGAACTTGTCTCGTCAACTGTGTGAAAGATTTGGTCTGCAGGATGCCTATGTTGCGCAGGTGAGCGGCAGCAAGTCACGGGCTGACATGCTGACCCAAGTCGCAAGAGTTGGTGCAATGGCCGTTGGCGATGTTGTACGGTCGGGCGACCTCGTTGGTGTGGCGTGGGGTGAGACCATAAAGGCGGTGTCCCTTGCGATGCCGCAGTGCGAGTTTCAGGACGTCACGGTCTGTCAGATGATCGGTTCGATGGTGTCTGACCGGGTGCCTACGTCCGAAGATTGTTCCATCCGCATCGCAAATTCGCTGAACGGAGAATGCTACACGCTGCACGCGCCAGCGGTCTTATCTACGGCAGAGCTGGCCCATCAGTTGCGCCAAGAACCAACGATTGCGGCGCAACTGAAGCGTTTGCAGAACTTGGATGTAGCTGTGTTTTCCGTCGGCAATACGGAAATGGACACACATCTTGTGGCTGCCGGAATCGCGGATGAAATGGAACTGCTGGCAGCGCTGCGCAGTGGGGCTAAGGGCATCGTGTGTGGACGCTATGTCAGTTTTGCTGGAAGGGGCATGGATTTGCCACCCGAAGACCGGTTGATCGCGATAGAGTTGGAACATCTGCGTCAGGCGCACCGAAAACTGCTGATCGCAACGGGCGCCGACCGCGTAGACGCCGTGCGGGCCGCATTGGCTGGCGATCTTGTGACCCATCTCTGCGTCGACGATGCCATGGCCGAGGCCCTTCTGGGACAATAGCTGCCAAACACCGGTAAATTGTGTCGCGTGGCTCCTTTGGGCCATCGCATCTCTGCGCCATTGGCACGTGCGACCGCTTGCTGTTTGAACCTTTCTTATGACAAAACATTTGACAAATGTAAAAGTAAGGCGCTAACCTGCCTGCAACTCTGAAGGGGACAGAGCACATTGGACAGATAAATCCATAGGGAGGATACAATGTCGAATTCCAAGGTAAGTTACATCTCGCGCCGTGGCGTGTTGAAAGGTGGCGTCGCGGCTGGTGCTGCGTTGGCAGCACCGACGTTTTTTGTGGGCAAAGCCCACGCCGCCACAGAGAAGCTGAAAATCGGGATTATTCCGGCCTACTCCTTCGGGATTTACTGGCTGATACAGGATCAGGGCTTTGCGCCCGGCGTTGAAATGGAGTTCAGCGTGTTCCCATCCGGACCACCGGCAATCGAAGCCATGGTGGGCGGCTCGGTGGATGCAATCACTGTTGGATCAGTGCCACCGCTTGCGGCGATGGCGCGCAAGGTGGCCGACTTCCGTGAGATTTCGATCTGCGGCGATGCATCGGGCCTGTTTACCATCGTTGGTCAGCCGGGGCTCGAAAAGCTCGAAGATCTGGAAGGCAAACGGATCGCCGTGACC
Organism: Cognatishimia maritima; assembly: GCF_900129685.1. Classification (GTDB taxonomy): domain Bacteria; phylum Pseudomonadota; class Alphaproteobacteria; order Rhodobacterales; family Rhodobacteraceae; genus Cognatishimia; species Cognatishimia maritima. The sequence goes on from NZ_FQWM01000007.1 coordinate 55,519, forward strand.
TCTGGGTCGAACTTCGACTTCTTCCTTGGTGTCGCGCTTGAGCAGGCCGGTCTTTCCGACATGCCACACAAGCGTATCAATATGGAGCCGATTGATGCACAGGCCGCTCTAATTGCGGGCGCTGTGGATGCCACGGTTCCATTGGCCACTTCCCGTCAGTTGATCTTTGACAAACTCCCTGGCGCAAGCATGCTGGCGGAAGGGGCCGCAATGCCGATTGATGCCCGCCCGTCGATCATGGACGTCTTCATGACGACGCAGCAGACCATGGACGCCAAGGAAGAAGCCATGACTGAAATCGTTGCAGCCTTCCATCGCGATGGCGTTGGCATGTTGCGCGAAGATAATGACGCCGTGGTGCAGCGCATGATCGCGTGGCAAGAAAGCGTCGGCCGAGCCGGTGTCACCGCAGGTGAGGTCGCGCCACTGTTGAATGGCTACTTCTATTTCGACACGGACGAGATCAAAGATGTCTACGCTAGGGGTGTTCTGAACAAGGCTTTGCAAGTGCAGTCAGAGTTCCTTGTCGCCAATGATCGTATCCCTGCGGTGCCGGATCTGGACGCGCTGGTCAGCGATCAAATCGTAAGCAAACTCTAAAATGAATGTGTTGGACACATTGACCTCAAGACGCCTTTGGTTAGGCGTCTTGTCGGTCGCGGTCTGTTTTGCCGCCTATATCTGGGTGACAAACAGGCCAGACAATAACCCGGCGCTGTTGCCGCCGATTTCAGATATCGTCAAATCCTTCTTCGTAAATATTGAATCCGGCAGCCTTCATACCGCGCTCGGCGCGAGCCTGTTCCGTATTTTCATGGGGTTCTTCATCGGCACGACAATGGCGCTGATCGTTGGTTGTCTTGTCGGGTGGTATAAGACGATTGAATTCCTTGTCGATCCGCTGATCGAAGCGCTGCGTCCGATCCCGCCGCTGGCCTATATTCCGATCATTATCATCTGGTTCGGGATTGAAGAATTCAGTCGGGTTTTGATCATATCAATCGCCTGTTTCATGGTTTGCGTGGTCAATGTGATCGCGGGGATGAAAAACGTTCCGCAGGTCTATGTCGATGCGGCCTCAACCATGGGTGCAAGCCGCTTCCAAGTGTTCCGCACCGTGGCAGTGCCTGCGGCGACGCCTTTCATTATCACAGGGTATCGCATTGCGCTGGGCGCAGCTTGGACGACGTTGGTTGCTTCTGAATTGCTGGCAGCACAGAACGGCCTTGGATTCCTTCTGCAAGAGGGCCGGCGGTATTTCCTGACCGATCAGGTTATGATGGTGATCGTGATCATTGGGGCCTGTGCCTTCCTGATGGACCGGGCATTCCGCCGCATCCAAGCCTATCTCATGCAATGGTCGGAGGCGCGTGAATAATGCCAGAGATCAAGACAAACAACCTGACCCATACCTTTGGCAAAGGTGGTGAAAACGCTCTGACGGTGCTTGAAGATATCGACCTCACGTTTGAGTCCGGCAGTTTCAACTCCATCATCGGAACCTCTGGGTGCGGGAAGTCGACCCTGCTGAAGATGATGGCGGGGCTGTTTGACCCATCGGACGGCGCGATGACGCTGGATGGCACCGTCATTCACGGTACGGATCGCCGTCGTGGTATGGTTTTTCAGCAAGACGCGGTGTTTCCATGGATGACCGTGGCAAAGAACATCTCTTACGGACCGCGTCTGCGTGGGGCCTCTAAGGCGCAACAAGCAGAGATCGAAGCCAAGTGGACCGAAATGGTTGGCTTGAAAGGGTTCGAAGATCGCTGGCCGAGGGAGTTGTCAGGCGGGATGCGGAAACGTGTCGACATCGGGCGCGTGTATGCCAACGATCCTGACGTCCTTTTGATGGATGAACCGTTTGGGGCATTGGATGCGCAGACCAAAGAGCGCATGCAATCTGATCTTTTGCAGACGTGGAACCAGACGAAAAAAACCGTGATCTTCGTGACCCACGACATCGAAGAAGCGATCTTTCTGTCGGATAAGATTGTTGTTCTGTCGTCGCGGCCGGGCCGGGTGCATCACATTGAAGAGGTGAGCCTGCCTCGTCCACGCACAGACGACATGCGCCTGACCGAAGAGTTCCTGGAAATCAAGCGACGTCTTTGGGCGATGTTGGATCACTAGCCCCAGTAAACGCCGGCAAAACAAAGGGTAAAGGCGCGGTTTCGCGCCTTTTTTCATGCGTCTTCGAGCTGTAGAACCTCCAGCCTCAGAACCTGCCGATACGGCGCGTCGGGCGTCGCCATCACCGAGGGGAATGCGGCAATATTGACCGCATTGGGATGGCCCTGTGGCTCGACACACAGTCCGGCGCCCCGGCCATAGGTCTGTCCGTTCAGGCCGCCGGGGACGCTGTCCAGCCCATGGGCCGTATAGATTTGCGCGCCCAATTGGTCAGAAAACACCCGCAGGCCCAAACCATTCGGCGCGCGCATTTCTGCCACGGTAGGTAGGTCGTCAGCTTCTAGCGCGTTGGCGTCAAAAACAAAGTGTCCGTCTAAGCCGGTCTCTTTAAACGCAGCCATACTTTGGCCTGCGCGAAAATCCTCAATGCTGCCGGTGGTATCGACGATATTGCCCGTTGAGACGCCGATGTCGCTTTGCTCTAGCACCTGATGGCTTGGCATTTTCAACCTGTAATCCCAGATATCTGCCGTGCCGCCGAAGTTATAATAGTTGTGCTGCGCAAGGCTGATCGGGGTGGGGCGGTCAACGGTGGCGCTCATGTCATAGGCCAGGCTTTTCTCGGTCAAGGTCACGACCACTTTGACGTCGACACAGCCCGGAAAGCCGCCTTCGCCGTCTTCAGAGCGATACGTCAGTTCTGCGCGATCCTCGGCGGTTTTGCTGAGGGACCAATAAACACTGCCCAGCCCGTTTGGCCCGCCGTGCAAGGTGGTTGCGCCTTCGTTTGTCGCAAGCTTGGCAATGGTTCCATCTGGCAGCGCGAACCGCCCGCCACCGATGCGATTTGAGACGCGGCCAACAATGGCACCGAAATAGTAGGGCGAGCGTGGATAGTCGTTCAGGTCCTGATAGCCGAGGATCATGGGGGTCGCGGTGCCGTCAACGTCTATGCGCCAGTCCGCAGTAATGGCACCGTAGTTGATCAGTGTCACATGTGCTCCGTCGCAGCTTAGGGTCACAGAGGTCAGTTCGGTCACATTGATATCCTTTTGGAAGGCGGCAGGAGGGCTTGCGCGGGCGATGGGGGCGGACCACCACATTACCCCTCGTAGCCCAAAATGGCGGGGCAGAGCAATTCAGCGCACGTGCCAAAATTGCTGGGCTCGTTCCCGTTATCTAACCCTGCTGTCGCTTGAGCGGTGTGCTGACTTGTTTGCGCAGCCAGTCGCCAAAGTCCTTGGCCAAGGCATTGCGTAGTCCAGAGGGGCGGGCGATGTAATAGGCGTCGGTCGTGTCGATCTGGACCGGTGCCAGTTTCACCAACGCGCCACTGCGCAACTCGTCCTCGATCAGGTAGGTCGGCAGGATCGCCGCACCCATCCCGGCCACAGCGGCTGAGATGATCAGTGATATCTGGTCAAAGTAGCTCCCTGTGCGCAGGGGCTGCGGGTCAGGTCCAAGCGGGGCTAAGAAGTCAGGCCAAAGACCGGTGCGGTTGGCATTGTGCAAAAGTGGCAGGTCAAGGCAGACCTCGGCGCTGAGCGGGCTGCCCTTTGGGATCAATGAGGGCGCGGCCACGGCGACCAGGTTTTCAGGGCAAAGCGGCGTGATCGCAGCACCGGGCCAGTTGCCTTGGCCAAAATGAATGGCGACGTCCACTTTTTCGGTCAGGAGATCAAAGGGTTCTGATCGGCTGAGTACATAAAGTTCTAAGGCTGGGCGTGTTGCTTTGAACGCCTTCAGGCGCGGCACCAGCCAGCGGGCGGCGAATGTCGGTGGGGCGGCGATGGTTAGAACTTCGCGGTCTGCTCCACCGGCGATGGCACGGGTGATGGTGGCGCGCAGGGCGTCAAGGTCGGCTCCGACTTGTTGTGCCAGCAGTCGGCCCGCTTGGCTCAGGCGCACGCCGCGCCCCTCGCGTAGAAAGAGCGCAGAGCCAACGTGGTTCTCCAACTCCTTCACCTGACGGCTCAACGCGCCTTGGGTCATCCCCAGTTCCTGCGCAGCGTCCGTAAAGCTTTCGTGCCGGGCTGCAGCTTCGAAGCAGCGCAGGACCGAGATGCTGGGCAAAGGTGTGTTTAGAGGTTTGTGCATGGGTTTGAATGCCTTTTATGCATCGAAAATTGCATAAGTTATGCCTTTTTGTCCAGTGTCGGCGCGTTTAGTCTGAAACCAATGCCCATGCAACGCTATGCCGAGCGTTGCCCTAGCCTAGGAGCCCTCAATGTCACACGCCGATGTTCTGAAAAATCTGGGATTTACGGATGCCGAGCTTACGGGAGGAACGCTTGCTGTGCGTTCTCCGATTGATGGGGCAGAGGTCGCGCAGGTTCGGGAAACTACGGTGGATGAGATGACAGCGGTCATTGCGAATGCGCAGGCCGCATTTCGTGCTTGGCGGACGGTGCCAGCTCCGCGTCGCGGCGAACTGGTACGTTTGTTGGGGGAGGAACTGCGCGCCTCGAAAGAAGACCTCGCGGCATTGGTGACATTGGAGGCAGGTAAGATTGTTTCTGAGGGTCTTGGTGAAGTGCAGGAGATGATTGATATCTGCGACTTTGCCGTCGGGATCAGTCGTCAATTGTACGGGCTGACCATCGCCTCTGAACGTCCCGGGCATACGATGACGGAGACCTGGCACCCGATGGGGCCATGCGGCGTGATTTCTGCGTTCAACTTCCCGGTCGCGGTCTGGTCCTGGAACGCAGCACTTGCGCTTGTTTGCGGCAACCCAGTGATCTGGAAACCGTCCGAGAAAACACCGCTGACAGCACTCGCCTGCCAGAAAATCATGGAGCGCGCTTTGGTACGGTTTGGCGATGCCCCCGCGCATCTGTCGCAGGTTGTGATTGGCGGCGCAGAGATTGGCGACGCCCTGGTGCAAAGCAAAGATGTTCCGGTTCTGTCGGCCACCGGGTCCACCCGCATGGGGTCCATCGTTGGCCCGCGCGTTGCGGCACGTTGGGGCCGGTCGATTCTGGAACTTGGCGGCAACAACGCGATGATCGTCGCGCCTTCTGCGGATCTGGAGATGGCGGTGCGTGCGATTGTCTTTTCGGCGGTGGGCACAGCAGGGCAGCGTTGCACCAGCCTACGTCGCCTGATTGTGCACAATTCGGTGCGTGACGATCTGGTGGGTCGCCTGAAAAAGGCCTACGCCAGCCTACCTGTCGGCGACCCGCGCGATGCTGCGACATTGATCGGGCCACTGGTCGATCAAGCCTCTGGTGAAGCCATGCAATCGGCCCTTGCGCAAGCCAAGGAACAGGGCGGGGCGGTCTTTGGCGGTGCCCCGGCAGAAGGCCCAAAAGGCGGCGTCTATGTGCAGCCTGCCTTGGTGGAAATGCCGGGTCAAAGCGCAATTGTGAAACACGAAACCTTTGCGCCAATCCTTTATGTGATGAGTTACGACACTTTGGACGAAGCCATCGCGATGCAAAACGACGTGCCGCAGGGGCTGTCATCTTGCATCTTCACGCTTGATCTGCGCGAGGCCAATCAGTTCCTGTCGGCAGCCGGGTCTGATTGCGGTATTGCCAATGTGAATATCGGCCCGTCCGGGGCAGAGATCGGCGGGGCGTTCGGCGGAGAGAAAGAAACCGGTGGCGGACGCGAAAGCGGGGCTGACGCGTGGAAAGGCTATATGCGCCGTCAGACCTCGACCGTGAATTTCTCTGCGGAATTGCCCTTGGCGCAGGGTGTGAAATTCGACATCTGATGTCTTGCGGGCGTTGCAAGGCGAAACCAACGCCCGCTTGACTTATCTTTGCCCAGATTGCTCATTAGTGGCATCGGACATCACCCCTTTGGGGGCAGACCGAAGTTGAAGCCCGAACAACCGGGCCGAGCAGTTACAGAGGCACGCGCGCCCATGTCGCCATCATCCCAAATGCCCTATCGGCCCGAAATTGATGGCTTGCGGGCCATCGCTGTTCTGTCGGTGGTGCTGTATCATTTTGGGGTTCCGCTTCGGGGTGGCTTTATCGGGGTCGACGTCTTTTTTGTCATTTCGGGCTTTCTGATTGGCGGCATCCTGTGGCGCGAATTGAAAGCCACGGGCAGCATCCGCATTGGGGCGTTCTACATGCGTCGTTTCCGGCGACTGGCCCCAGCCTTTTTTGCAATGCTGTTTGCAGTTTTAGCGGTCGGTTGGGTCATTTTACTGCCGTTTGAATATCGGGAGCTGGGCAAATCGGCGATTGCGGCGACGGTCTATTTGTCCAATGTGCTGTTTTTCCGAAGCGCTGGCTATTTCGATACCCTGTCCGAGGAAAAGCCACTGCTGCACACGTGGTCTTTGGCCGTCGAAGAGCAGTTCTATATCGTGCTGCCTTTGTTGCTGATCCTGTTAGTGCGCATGTCGGGGCGTGTGCCAGCGATATTGGCCGGCTTGGCTGCCCTATCGCTGATCGGGTGTATCTGGCTGACGCCGTCGATGCCAACGGCGACGTTTTACCTGTTTCCATTCCGGGCGTGGGAGTTGTTGGCGGGGGTTCTGCTTGCCATCTTTTTGGCTGAAAGGCCCGCGCATGCTCTGCCGAGTTTGGTTTCCTACATTGGACTTCTTTTGGTCCTCGTCTCGGTGCTGATCATACCAGCGGGCGGGGCATTTCCCGGCGCTTGGGCCTTGATGCCGGTGGTTGGGACGGTATTGCTTTTGGCAAATGTGACTTCGGCGAATGGCGTCAATCGCGGATTGGCGCATCCGTTACCTGTCTTCTTTGGCAAGATTTCTTATTCGCTCTACCTGTGGCATTGGCCGGTCTTTGTGCTGGCGCTTTACTACCGTGCTGAGTTTGCTTCGCCCTTAGAAACTCTGGGTTGGCTGACGGTCGCCTTCCTTCTGTCGGTTCTGAGTTGGCGGTTTGTGGAACGGCCGGTGCGCGAGGCTCGAGCGCTATCGGCGCGCGCGGTTGTCGGCGGAACGGCTGTGGCAACGGTGGGGGCACTGGCACTCGCCGGGATGATTTTCAAAAACGACGGCCTACAGACCCGGTTTTCTGACGAGGCGCAGGTGCATATCGCGGCCTCGGCGGATTTTTTGCAGGATTGGAGCCGGTGTGAGATCGCGCCAGACGGCCCCTTCGCTGGGCTGGAACTTTGCCCCATTGGCCCTGAAGGCACGCCCGAGGTTCTGATCTGGGGAGACAGCCATGTGCGCGCGCTGCGCGAGGGGCTGGACCTTGCCAGTTTGGAAGCTGGCGTGCCCGGTGTGATCATTTGGCGCGCTGGCTGTCCGCCATTCTTTGGAATTGAGAAAGAAGAGACGGCCGCAACCCCCGCCCAAAACCGCGCTTGCGGGGATGCGAACCGCCAAATTGAGGTGGCTATGACCGAAATGGATCAGTTCCAGTCTGTCCTGCTGGTCGGGCGCTGGGCTTATTATTGGAACGGGCAGGGCGTCGGGCGAGATGCTGTGAATGAAATCCGCGTTTGGGCCTCCTCTGCACCGGATCAGAACCAGCAAGAGGCATTGACGCAGACGGCGCGTGACACGGTCGCGAAACTAGGCGCTGGCGGCGCGCAGGTTTTTGTTTTTCAGCAACCGCCGGAGGTTGAAAACTACGACAGTCGCCATGCCGCACGGGCATTTGCGTTGAAGCACCTGCCGGGGTCGGTGGTCGACGAGGTCGCGCAAGATGTGGCCCGCGCTGATGTGGAGCGGCGACAGGGGACGGCGAACTCCCTTTGGGAGGGCCTGTCTGCCGGGGGGGCGATCAAAGCCTTGCAAAGTTGGGACGCCTTCTGTGTCGAAGGAAGCTGCAACGCTGTCATCGACGGCGTCGGGCAGTATTTTGACAACAACCACCTGACCAATCTGGCCGCTTTACGCATCCGCGCTGTCTTTGCCCCGCTTTTTGAGGCCACGCGCCCATGAGCCATCCTCTGATCCAAGAGCATTGGGACGTCATTGTAGTCGGCGCTGGTTTGGGCGGTGGCACCGTAGGGCGCGCTTTGGCAGAGGTGGGCAAGAAGGTGCTCTTTGTCGAATTCGGCTCGGACGGGCACCGGATGGAGACCAACGGCCTGTCCGAAACGCCCTTGCCTGCCGCGCGGTTGGCACGGGGTTTGTGGCCATACCCGATGGAGGTGCAGGTCGATGGGCAAACCTCGCAAGTCTTTGCGCCCATCGGTGCTGGGGTGGGCGGGTCTTCGGTGTTTTATGCCGCCACACTTGAGCGACCTGAACCGCATGATCTTGAGGCCTCGCCAACGATGCCACATCCGACGGGGGGATGGCCCGTCAGCTTTCAAGACATGCAGTCATGGTATGACCGTGCTGCGCGGCAGTTTCAGGTTTATGGGACTGCAGATCCCTTGTCGGATCACGCGCCGGTCGAGTTGCGGGATGCGCCAGACTTCAATGAGGCCGAACGCGCCTTGGAAGAGGCGTTCGAGAAAGCAGGATTACATCCTTATCATGCGCATACGGCCATGGCGCAGGGGGCGGCGCATGACGATTGCCTTGGGCGCAGGTGTGCCAAGGACAACTGCAAAATGGATGGCCGATCTGCGGGGGTCGAGCCTGCGCTTGCGACGGGCCGCGCGTTTCTTTTGTCTGACGCGCGCGTTTCGAAATTGCTCGGGGATGCGCAAGCGATCAGCGGGGTCGAAATCCGGCATGGTGGTGAAACGCACATCCTGCGCGCCGATCAATACGTGCTGGCTGCAGGGGCTTTGGGATCGCCACGCGTTCTGCTGGCATCCGCCTCTGAAGCATGGCCAGACGGTGCAGGCAATGGGTCCGGTCTGGTCGGGCGCAATTTGATGTTTCACCTGAATGAGTTGTTCGCCATTTGGCCGGGCAGGGGTGTGCCTTCAATGGGGCCAACCAAAGCACTGTCGCTCCGGGATTTCTACAGCCATGACGGGCAACGGTTTGGCACCTTCCAAGCGATGGGGGTGCGGGCCTCCTATGGTGAAATTCATCACTACCTTTGTCAGATGGCTGCGAAATCTGGGTTCGGGAGTGGCGCGCGCATGGGCCATCTGTTGCGCCTGCCGGCCGCCATGGCGGCGCGCCTTTTTGGCGAGGCGCAGATATTTGTCGGCCTTCTGGAGGATATGCCCTACGCAGAAAACCGTGTGGTCTTTGACCCAAAGACGCCGGATGTCATCAAGGTCGACTATCGTATCCATGACGAATTGCGAGCGCGGCGTAAGGCGTTCAGGCGTCAAATCTTTCGGCGCACAAAGGGCTTGCGGCGGTTGCCCTTGGGCTGGGGACCGGAGCTGAATCTTGGCCACCCCAGCGGGACTCTGCGATTTGGGGCTGATCCAAAGACATCTGTTCTGAATGCAGACTGCCGTGCGCATGATTTGCAGAACCTCTGGGTTGCCGATGCGTCGTTCATGCCAACTTCGATGGGGGTCAACCCCAGTCTGACGATTGCTGCCAACGCCCTGCGCGTGGCAGAGTGCATGATGAAAGCATAGGGGGCGAGATGCGGCTTACACCAGAAGATGGCGTGGCGGTTGTCACCGGCGGTGGCTCTGGCCTAGGGCGCGCGCTTGTGCTGCGTCTGTGCGCGCTGGGTTTCACTGTTGTTGCCATCGGACGACGTGAAGCGCCTTTGCTTGAAACGCAATCTTTGGCTGGCGAGCGTGTGGTGCCAATGGTGCTAGACGTGTCAGACAGCGATGCCGTGCGGCAGGGCTTTGAGAAGATCACCGACCAGCACGGGCAGATCGCCCTGCTGATCAACAATGCAGCGGTCTATCCGCAGCGGGATATTCTGGACGAAACGCCGGAAAGCTACGCTCGGACCTGTGATATCAATTTCGGCGGTGTTGTGGCCTGTTCGATGGCGGCGCTTGACCAGATGACGAGACGCGGCTGGGGTCGCATTCTGAATGTCGCGACCTTTGCTGATCTTAACCCGCTGCCCGGCGCGTCGGCTTATTCGGTCTCCAAAGGGGCTGCGCGTATATTCACCCGCGCGCTGGTGGCGGATCTGGCGGATCGCTATCCGAATATCGTGATAAGCGATTGGATGCCGGGCATGCTGCGCACAGAGATGGGGCTGCCAGAGGGGTTGCCGCCTGAAGTCGCTGCGAAATGGGGAGTAGAGCTTGCTTTGCAGGTCGCGCCTGACCTTATGGGCACGACATTTGAGCAAGATCGAGAGATTCTGCCGCCGCGTGGACTGAAAGGGAAAGTCAAAGACATGGTGACCTTTCGCAGGCGCAAACCTCGGGTTCTGTCGCCCGACTGACAAACGCGCGCAGTCTGCGTTCGTGTGGCAATTCAAAACAAAAGCGCTTTGGAAAGCGCCTTGCATTGCGCACATGTTGTTCTATGTTAGCGCTATCAGTATTGAGTCGTGTTATACTGCGAAGCGACAGTTGGCGGTTTCGCATGGCCCAAAAGACGTTACATAGCGGTGCTAGCTGCAAGCCCATCAAGCATTGCCCCGAGGAATATCATGGTTTCAAGAGTCATCCCCGTTAAAGCATTCGATCTGGTCCTGTTTGGCGCGACTGGTGATCTGGCGCAGCGCAAGATTTGGCCGGGGTTGTTTCACCGCTTTGTCGCTGGGCAGTTCGATGAACACAGCCGCATTCTGGGCGTGTCCCGCTCTGACCTCGACCAAGCAGCCTTTCGCAAGAAAGTGGCGAAATCAATTGAAGACCCCAAGGCCGACAAAGACCTGATTGAGAAGTTCCTAGAGCATGTCGACTATATCTCTATCGACGCCACCGGAGAGCGCGGTTGGGATGCGCTTGCCCAAGCGGTACGGCCAGATACGGTGCGGGCGTTTTACCTCTCTGTTGCGCCACGGTTCTTTGGCCCTATTGCGCGGCGGCTTGAGAAATTCGGCATTGCGACGCCTGATAGCCGGATCGTCGTGGAGAAGCCGTTTGGTCATGATCTGGAATCCGCCAAGACACTGAACGAAGAACTGCGCGCTTGTTTTCAAGAACATCAGATCTACCGGATCGACCATTATCTTGGCAAAGAAACGGTTCAGAACCTGATGGCGCTTCGCTTTGCCAATTCGCTGTTTGAACCGCTGTGGAACTCTTCCCAGATCGACCATGTGCAGATCACCGTGGCCGAAAGCCTCTCGGTTGAGGGACGTGGGGAATATTACGATCAGTCCGGTGCAATGCGCGATATGGTGCAAAACCACCTGATGCAGCTGCTCTGTTTGACAGCGATGGAGCCGCCGTCAAAGTTCACGCCGAACGCGGTGCGCAACGAAAAGCTAAAGGTGATCGAGGCGCTGGAGCCTGTGCCACCAAGTGACATCGCGCGCGGCCAATACCGGGCGTTTGGCGAGCAAGGCAGCTATCGCGACCACTCGGGCAACCCCGACAGCACGACCGAAAGCTTTATCGCGATGAAGGTCGAAGTTGCCAACTGGCGCTGGGCCGGGACACCGTTTTATCTGCGCACTGGCAAATGCCTGCGCCAGCGGCTATCAGAGATTGCCGTTTTCTTCCGCAATCCGCCGCACATGATTTTTCCCGGCGCTGAAACGCCGCAAGGCAACGTTTTGGTTATTCGGTTGCAGCCTGACGAAGGCATGACGTTGCACACAACGATCAAAGATCCCGGACCGGGCGGCATGCGGCTGACCGAAGCGTCGTTGGATATGACCTTTGCGGACAGTCTGAAAGGGTCTGAGCAGCCGCAGGACGCATATGAACGGCTGATCATGGACGTGATCCGTGGCGATCAGACGCTGTTTATGCGGGGCGACGAAGTCGAAAGCGCGTGGGCTTGGGCAGACCCGATTATCGCGGGCTGGACCGAGCGGAAAACGAAGCCACAGCAATATGATGTCGGCAGCGCAGGGCCGGAAGACGCGCTGCTGTTGATGCACAAAGATGGGCGTCGCTGGCGCTCGATTGGCGCGTAACGCGCGGGGAGAGTTGAGATGAGTTTGAATGACACGCTGAAAGCTGTAACGGACCGGATTATCGCGCGCAGTGAAGACACGCGTCGCCCCTATCTGGATCGTATGGCTGCTGCCAACTCCAAAGGCCCAAGTCGCGCGCATCTGTCTTGTTCGGGGCAGGCGCATGCCTATGCCGGCGCGGGCGAGGATCAATCCGCACTTGCGACCGGCAGCGCTGGCAATCTGGGGATTGTGACCGCCTATAACGATATGCTTTCGGCCCACCAGCCCTTTGAACGCTATCCAACGCTGATCCGCGATGCGGTGCGCGCAGCCGGTGGCACCGCACAGGTTGCTGGCGGCGTGCCTGCCATGTGTGACGGGGTCACGCAGGGCGAGGCGGGTATGGAGCTAAGCCTGTTTTCGCGGGATGTCATCGCCATGGCCACGGGCATTGCCATGAGCCACAACACCTTTGATGCGGCGGTCTATTTGGGCGTTTGCGATAAGATCGTACCGGGCCTGATCATCGGTGCGCAGGCCTTTGGACACCTGCCTTCGGTTTTTGTGCCTGCGGGGCCAATGACCAGCGGCATTTCCAACGACGAAAAGGCGATGGTGCGTCAGCAGTATGCCAAAGGCGAAGTCGGGCGCGAGGCATTGATGGCGTCTGAAATGGCGGCCTATCATGGTCCGGGCACCTGCACGTTTTATGGCACCGCCAACACCAACCAGATGTTGATGGAGTTCATGGGGCTGCACTTGCCAGGGTCGTCTTTCGTGACGCCGAACACGGAATTGCGGGACGAATTGACCAAAGAAGCCGCGCGTCGGGCGCTGTCGCTCTCGGCTTTGGGCAATAACTATACGCCGACCTGCGACATCCTTGATGAAAAAGCCTTTGCCAATGGCATCGTCGGGCTGATGGCAACCGGTGGCTCCACCAACCTTCTGATCCACCTGCTGGCCATGGCGCGGGCAGGGGGTATTGTGCTGGATTGGCAGGACTTTTCTGCCCTGTCAGCCGTGGTTCCCTTGCTGGCGCGCGTCTATCCAAATGGTTTGGCGGATGTGAACCATTTCCACGCCGCTGGTGGCTTGGGTTATATGATCGGCGAACTGTTGAACGGGGGCCTTCTGCACCCAGACACCAAAACCATCGCGGGAGAGGGGCTGGAAAACTACACCAGCGAGCCTTTCTTGGGCGATGATGGGCTGACATGGCGTCCGGGCACCAAAGTGTCGCTGAACGATAAGATCGTGCGCCCGTTGTCTGATCCGTTCCAAGAAAACGGCGGCCTCTCGCATTTGAACGGCAACCTCGGCACCGGAGTGATGAAGATTTCAGCGGTTGCGCCAGAACATCGTGTCGTTGAGGCACCCGTACGGGTTTTCCATACACAAGACGCGGCCAAAGACGCCTTCAAAGCAGGCGAAATGACAGGGGATGTCATTCTTGTGGTGCGGTTCCAGGGACCAAAGGCCAACGGTATGCCCGAACTGCATAGCCTGACGCCGCTTTTGCAGATCATGCAGGGACGCGGCCAAAAGGTGGCTTTGGTCACCGACGGGCGCATGTCCGGTGCCTCTGGCAAAGTGCCGTCGGCCATCCACGTCTGCCCAGAAGCGCTGGACGGCGGTCCGATTGCATATTTGCAGGATGGCGATATGGTGCGCGTCGACGCAGTTGCGGGCACGCTCGAAGTTCTCACTGAAGGCGTGTTTGACCGCGCCCCGGCGCAGGCCGACCTTAGCGGCAATGAAGCCGGGGTTGGACGCGAACTGTTCACAGCATTCCGTGCCTCGGTTGGCTCTGCCAATCAGGGTGCCTCAGTTTTCGGAGCCTAAAGACGATGACCATCACCCCAACCCAAGCCAGCGCGCAGGCGCGCGAAATCTGCGAATTGGCCCCGATTGTGCCGGTGCTCGTTGTGCATGACGTGGCCCATGCGCGGCCCTTGGCGGAAGCGCTTGTTGCCGGTGGTCTGCCTGCGCTTGAAGTGACATTGCGCACGCCTGCCGCTTTGGACGTGATCCGTGAAATGGCACAGGTGGAAGGCGGCGTTGTCGGGGCAGGCACCTTGCTGACGCCCGCAGATGTGAAAGCCGCCAAGGAAGCGGGTGCGAAATTTGGCGTGTCGCCGGGCGCGACGGACAAATTGCTGGATGCCTGCGAAGCGGAAGACCTACCCACACTTCCGGGCGTGGCAACTTCTTCTGAAGCGATGAAGATGCTGGAGCGAGGCTATACCATGCTCAAGTTCTTCCCGGCAGAAGCAAACGGCGGCGCGCCCGCGCTGAAAGCCATCGGTGCGCCTTTGCCGCAGATTTCATTCTGCCCAACAGGCGGCGTCAGCCCGCAGAACGCGAACAGCTATCTGTCGCTGCCTAATGTTGTCTGCGCTGGCGGCAGCTGGGTTGCACCATCGGACCTCGTGAAAAAGGGCGATTGGAAAGCGATCGAAGAACTCGCGCGCGAAGCCAGCCAACTGTCGCGCTAAGCCAAAAGCGAATGACATTTCAAAAACGGGGTGGAATTCGCAAGATTCCGCCCCATTTCACTTGCAAATCTTTCGTCGGGGTGGCACCCGGTGGGGCCAGACAAACCACACGTAGACCTTAGAGGATAGCGATATGCCCGATCTTCGTTCCAAGACTTCGACCTTTGGCCGCCGGATGGCCGCTGCTCGTGCGCTGTGGCGTGCGACTGGGATGAAAACAGAAGACTTTGGAAAGCCGATTGTCGCGGTCGTGAACTCTTTCACCGAGTTCGTGCCGGGTCACGTGCACCTGAAGGACATGGGCCAACTGGTCGCGCGCGAGATTGAAAAAGCGGGTGGTGTTGCCAAAGAAATGAACACCATCGCCGTGGATGACGGTATCGCCATGGGCCACGACGGCATGCTGTATTCCCTGCCGTCCCGTGAAGTCATAGCGGATTCCGTTGAATATATGGCGAATGCGCACTGCGCGGACGCGCTGGTTTGTATCTCCAACTGTGACAAGATCACTCCGGGCATGCTGATGGCCGCGATGCGCCTGAACATCCCAGCCGTGTTCGTTTCCGGCGGTCCGATGGAAGCCGGTAAGGTGATCCTGAAAGACGGCGAGCACAAAGCCGACCTCGTGACCGCCATCGTAGGGGCGACCGACACAGACCGCAGCATGGAAGAGGTCGAGAAACTTGAACGGTCGGCCTGCCCAACCTGTGGGTCATGCTCTGGCATGTTCACTGCGAACTCGATGAACTGTCTGGCCGAAGCACTGGGTCTGGCATTGCCGGGCAATGGCTCTTTGCTGGCGACCCATTCCAAACGCGAAGCTTTGTTCAAAGAGGCCGGTCACAAGATCATCGAACTTTGCGAACGCTGGTACAAAGACGGCGACGAAACCGCGCTGCCGCGTGGTATCGCAAACTTCAAAGCGTTCGAGAACGCCATGGCGCTGGATATCGCGATGGGCGGGTCCACCAACACCGTTCTGCACCTTCTGGCGATTGCGCATGAGGGCGAGATTGATTTCACCATGGCGGACATGGATCGCCTGAGCCGTCAGATCCCTCACCTCTGTAAGGTCGCGCCCTCCACGCCGAAGTATCACATGGAAGACGTGCACCGCGCGGGCGGCATCGCGCGTATTCTGGGTGAGCTGGATCGCGAGGGCAAAATCCACCGCGAAGTGGCCACCGTGCATGAACGCACCATGGGTGAGTTCATCGACAAATGGGACGTGCGCCGCGAAAGCGCCGGCAACGAAGCGCGTGATCTGTTCATTGCTGCGCCCGGCGGCGTTCGGACAACGCAGGCCTTTAGCCAATCCCGGATGTACACAGACTTGGATCTGGACACAGAAGACGGCTGCGTGCGTGATTTCGCGCACGCTTACTCCGAAGAAGGCGGACTTTGCGTGTTGTTCGGCAATATTGCAGAACAGGGTTGTATCCTGAAAACCGCGGGCGTGATCAAAGAAATGTATGAATTCGAAGGCACCGCAAAGGTCTTTGAATCCATGGAAGACGCCATGCACGGCATCTTGCAGAACGAAGTGCAGCCCTATTCTGTTGTGGTGATCCGCTACGAAGGCCCAAAGGGTGGGCCGGGTATGCAGGAAATGCTTTACCCAACCGCCTATCTGAAGTCGAAAAAGCTTGATACGACCTGTGCTCTGCTAACAGACGGTCGTTTCTCTGGTGGCACAGCGGGCCTGTCTATCGGCCACGCCTCGCCTGAGGCAGCTGAAAAGGGTGTGATCGCGTTGGTAGAAGATGGCGACAAGATCAAGATCTCGGTGCCAAACCGGACAATCCATCTGGATGTCAGCGATGAAGAACTTGAGCGTCGCCGCGCCAATCACCCGCAGGCAGACAAAAAAGTCTGGAAAGCCGTTGGTCGCCCACGTGCCGTATCCAAAGCACTAAAGGTCTATGCAGCCCATGTTGCCAACGCCTCGCTCGGTGCGGTGCGCATGATTGACGAAGACGACGACTAAAGTGTTGAAACAGAGCGGCCTTTCGCAAGGGCGCTCTGAACACTGATGGACAAAAAAATGGGGCGCATGGGCGCCCCGTTTTGTTTGGATGTCATTTGCTCAATGACCCGCCAGATCAGAGACCCATACGGTCCGCGAAAACGTGGCGTACGATTGTTTCGCGTGTCAGGCCTTTGGCGGCAAGTTGTTCATCGGTCATTGCGTTCAGACGTTCGATGGTCTGCATACGGGTGCTGTTTTCGGCTGCGAAAACCAAAAAGCGTGCGAATGCGGAAAAGGGTGTTGCAAGAATGCGCAGTAGGCTGGTGCCCTGTGCGGAATGAAGTGCTGCGGTCGCCATGGGACGTCTCCTGAGTAAACTGTCCCTCCCTGTGGATTAAGTTAACGCATGGCGCAGGCGGGTGTTAGTGCCGATGCGGCATGCCCGCCATGCGTTTTGTGCAAAGCCGTTCATCAATTGCTTATTTCTTTGGCTTTCCCGGCATAGATGGCGGCGTTGAAGGCTGACGCGTGCGCCTGCGTGGTGTGGGCGTGGCCGGAACATCCGCTGCTTTGGGCTTTGTCGGCGTTGGCTCTGCAGGCTTAGGCGCCGGGGGCGTCGCCGCCTTCTGGACGGTCTTGGCCACTGGTTGAGCGGCAGATGCCGACGTTTTCGGGGCAGGTTTTGGCTTTGATGCCACCGATGGCGTTGCCGCAGGGGTGGGCACAGTGGTTTTCGCGGCAACTTTTGGCGCTACCGGGGCGGCTGGCGCTGCTTTCGGTTTCGCCCCAGGTTTGGCAGCGCGCTTTGCGGGGGCTGCCGATTTTGGCTTGGACGCCGATTTGCGCTTGGCGGGCTTAGGCATAACAGGCGCTGGCTTGGCTGGCGATGACACAATCCGCTTGCTGGTAAAATCGGGCGTGGGTTTTGGACTTGGGGCCGCGACCCCGAGACCAGCAACCGAAAGCGTAGAGATCATGGCTTGCTGCATGATGCGACTTACACGTAGCTGTTGTTCAATGGCTTTGCCGAAAAGCGACCAACTGGCGACGGTTGCGCTGAGGGGATCAACAAACAATTGCATTTGGCATGTCCTTCTCTGGTGAGGCACCTGCAGGGTGCGCTAGAATTCAGTTTGCTGGGCTCGCGACCCGAAAATATGTTTGTGCTGTAACTCGCTTATATGACAAAGCGGCGTCGCGGACCTTATAGGTTGAGTGAATTTCATCACAGGTGATGCTGCAATGCGGCATAATGCGCGGAACTGCCTAAAACGGCGGCAACTGTGGGCGGCGCGTTGCACTTTTGTGGGTTTCCGCGCATTTTCCCGACAACGAATCAAAGGCCCGAGGACATAGCCCATGACGTTCGACCGCTCGATCAAGATCGCCCCATCGATCCTTTCTGCCGACTTCGCCAACTTTGGACAAGAAATCGAGGCCGTTGAGGCGCAGGGGGCTGATTGGATTCACGTCGACGTCATGGATGGGCATTTCGTGCCAAACCTAACCTTCGGCCCGCCTCTCTGTGCCGCCATCCGCAAGCACATCAAAACGGTGATGGATGTGCATCTGATGATTGCACCAGTTGATCCCTATATCGACGCCTTTGCAGAGGCCGGCGCAGACGTTCTGACCGCGCACCTTGAGGCTGGCCCACACATTCACCGCACTTTGCAAGCTATTCGTGGGGCGGGCTGTAAGGCTGGTCTGGCGCTCAACCCGGGGACCGGTATTGAGGATGTGGAATACCTGCTGGATATGGTGGACCTGATCTGCGTGATGACGGTGAACCCGGGTTTTGGCGGCCAGAAATTCATTCACAGCCAAGTCGACAAGGTGAAAAAACTGCGGGCGATGATCGGGGATCGTCCGATCCACATCGAAATCGACGGCGGCATCACGCCCGAAACCGCACCGCTGATGGCCGCAGCAGGCGCTGACGTTTTGGTCGCAGGTTCTGCTGTTTTCAAAGGCGGTAGCGTGCAAAACCCTGCGCCTTATGGCGAGAACATCCGCGCGATTAAGGCGTCTATCGCCTGATCTTGCGCCAAGGGTTAGTTTCGACGCGTATGTGGTTGCGCACCCTTGCGTGCAATTTTTGAGAGATTGATCTATAATTTGGTCTTTCCCGACCGACACCATTCGGGCGGAGACTGGCTGTGATCTATGTCTGACGCTTCAACGCAAACCTCCCCAGAACCGCCGTTTCGGTGGGTTATCGTCTTTTCAGCCGCTTTGCTTTTAGGCATTGCGATGGGCACGCTTGTGAATGGGCTGTCGAGCTTCCTTGTCCCTCTAGAGACGCATTTCGGGTGGGTCCGGGCCGAAGTTTCGGCCATTAATTCGATTGGCCTTGTGGGAATCGCGCTTGGCGGGATCGTCATGGGCTTTCTTGCCGACCGGATTGAAACGCGTACGATCTGCCTTGTTGGGGCCACAACGTTGGTCGGTGTGTTGATGTTAGCGGCGCGCGCGAGCGCCCTGTGGCAATTCTATGCGTTATTTTTTATCGGTGGGGCCATCGGAGGCGGCGCGCTTTTCGCGCCTGTGATTGCTTTGGTCGGCGGCTGGTTTCGGACCGGTGCGGGGCTTGCGATCGGGATCGCCTCAGCAGGGCAGGGGCTGGGACAGGGCATGGTGCCCTTTGCTTCTGGCCATTTGATTGAGGCCTTTGGTTGGCAACAGGCCTTCACGATCCTTGGGATATTTATGGCGGTGACGCTTCTGCCGCTGTCCATGTTGATGCGACCACCACCAAAAACCGCGGCTGCGATGGCCGCTGCGGGGGAGGGTGCACCCTTGCTTTCACCTTGGTTGGTTTTACCCGCGCTTTCCATTGCTGTGCTGGGCTGCTGCACCGGCATGGCCGTGCCCTTGATGCACCTTGTGCCTTTGATCCAAGGGGTCAGCGGAGTGGGGGCCGAAGCAGGCGGACCGCTGCTTTTGATGTTGATTGCCGCGATCTGTGGCCGGGTGTTTTTCGGCAAGCTGGCGGACATGATCGGTCCGATACGCGCCTGGATGGTGGCGACGGCGTGGCAAACGGCCTTGATGCTGGGCTTTGTGATGATCGACAGCCTCACCGGCTTTTGGTGGTTCGCGCCGATCTACGGGTTTGGGTATGGCGGTGTGATGACAGGTGTTCTGGTCACAGTGCGCGAGATGACGCCTGCGGCTTACCGGGCGTCAGCGACCGGGTTTGTTCTCGCGTTCGGTTGGATGGGGCACGCTTTGGGTGGGTGGCAAGGTGGGTGGTTCTTTGACCTGACAGGGGCCTATTTCTGGACCTACGCGAATGCAACTATCGCTGGCGGCATCAACCTTGTGATTGTGGCAGCCATCTGGATGACCTTGCAGAACAGGCGGCGCGCGCAGGCGACCTAAGGCTGGGTCCTACAGCATCTCCGGCAGAACCACATCCGGCGGGCGGTGGCCGTCTTCAAAGGTTCTGATGTTCAGCATGACCTTCTCGCCCATTTCGATACGACCTTCCAAGGTCGCTGAGCCCATATGCGGGAGCATTACAACATTGCCGAGGCTGCGCAGTTCGGCAGCCATCTCTTCGCCGCCTTCATAAACGTCTAGCCCGGCACCGCCAATTTCCTGCGCCTTGAGCGCACGGGCGAGGGCCGCTTCGTCGACGACCTCACCGCGTGAGGTGTTCACGATCACCGCGTCCGGTTTCATCAGTTTGAGGCGACGCGCGTTCACCAGATGATACGTGGCGGGGGTGTGGGGGCAGTTGATCGAAAGCACGTCCATGCGCGCCAGCATCTGGTCAAGGCTTTCCCAATAGGTCGCTTGCAACTGCTCTTCGATGCCGGGATGCACGCGCCGGCGGTTGTGGTAATGGATTTCCATCCCAAAGGCACGCGCTCGATGGGCAAGGGCGCGACCGATGCGACCTAAGCCGAGAATCCCCAGCTTGCGCCCACGAATGCGCCCGCCGAGCATGGCACTTGGCGACCAGCCTTCCCATTTGCCGCGCTCCATCTGCGCAAGGCCTTCGGGGATGCGCCGCGTGACGGCCAGAACAAGCGCCATGGCCATATCGGCGGTGTCTTCGGTCATCACGCCGGGCGTGTTGGTGACGGTGATCCCTTTGGCGCGCGCCTCTTCGACCTCGATGTGGTCGACACCCGCGCCATAATTGGCAATCAGTTTCAACTGCGGGCCGCAGGCGGCGATCACTTCGGAATCAATTCGGTCATTCAGGTTGGTGACAAGGACGTTGGCTGTCTGGACTGTCTGTAACAGGTCTTCGCGAGACATCTGCGTGTCGTCATCGCGCAACGTGACATCAAACAGTTCTGCGAGCCGCGTTTCGACCGGTTCTGGCAACCGTCGCGTAACGACAACACTCAGACGCTGCTTTGCCATGTCATACCTCAGGGTTCTTTTCAAATCAGAGCGCTGCTGGCACAGTGCCTCACAGAAAGACGGGGCACAAGAACCCCCGCGCAATTTTATGAGCAGGCAAATGAATTCGCTAAAGATCAGGCGTCGGGTTTCTGGCCTTTTGGCAACCGTGGTGCTGGCGGCAGCGCTCACCGGTGGGGCTGTGGCCCAAGAAAAGCGCGGTCCGGTGACCAATCTGCCGATCCCGCGTTTTGTGAGCTTGAAAGCGGCCACCGCCAACGTGCGGCGCGGCCCTTCATTGACGCACAGGATCGACTGGATTTTCAAACGCCGGGACATGCCGCTGGTGGTCACGGCAGAGCACGAACACTGGCGCCGTGTTGAAGATCGCGATGGGGCCGGGGGCTGGGTGCATTACGCGCTGCTGTCAGGCAATCGCACGGTCATCGTGCAGGCAGATATGATGCCGTTGAACGCCCGCCCGCAGCCCAACACACAAATCGTCGCGCATTTGGAGTTGGGAGTCGTGGCACATATCGACAAATGTCAGATCGACTGGTGCCGCATTTCTGCCGGAGGTTACCGGGGGTGGGCACGTAAGTCTGATATCTGGGGCGTCGGTGAAGACGAGGTGATTGACTAAAAGGCGCGCCGAGCGACGCGCCCCTTCAATTTAAACGGATCAATAGGTGTTGTCTGGTCCGGGGAAACTGCGGTCTTTGACCTCTTCGGCATAGGTTTTCACCGCATTTTCAATGGCCGGACCGAGGTTGCCGTAGACTTTTACAAACTTCGGCGTCCATTCGTTCAGACCCAGCATGTCTTCGAGCACTAAAATCTGACCGTCACATTTCGCAGAGGCCCCGATGCCGATGGTTGGGATGGGGCAAGCTTCGGTGATTTTATCAGCCAGTTCTTCAACCACACCTTCCACCACAACGCAGAATGCGCCTGCCTCGGCCACGGCGATGGCGTCTTCGATGATGGTGTCCCAACCAGCTTTGTCTTTGCCTTGGGTCTTAAACCCGCCCATGACATGAGAGCTTTGCGGCGTCAGCCCGATATGCGCCATCACCGGAATGCCGCGCTCGACCAAGAAATGGATGGTTTCGGCCATTCGTTTGCCGCCCTCCAGTTTGATCGCGCCGCATTGGGTTTCTTTCATGATCTTTGCCGCATTTCGGAAGGCAACGCCGGGGCTTTCTTCGTAGGTGCCGAAGGGCATATCTACGACGATCAGCGCCTTTTCGGTGCCGCGCACGACGGCTTTGCCATGCATGATCATCAGGTCAAGCGGCACCCCGATGGTGCTTTCCATGCCGTGCATTACCATGCCAAGGCTGTCGCCGACCAAAATGAAATCCGCATATTTGTCCACGATCGCCGCCGTGTGTGCGTGATAGCTTGTCAAAGAGACAATCGGCTCTCCGCCTTTACGTGACGCGATTTGCGGGACAGTTGTCCGGCGGATTTTGGTTTGTTTGCTCATGGTTCAATCACCCTCTGATCAAGCAGCAGGACACCGCCAAATTCAGCAGAAAGCATGATGGCAGTGGGGGAAGTCAGCGGACCGCTGATGGTGTTCAGCGTTTCAGCTTCGACGATATCTAACCCGCGCAAGGTTGCGCGCGGCTCGGCGTTAATGGTTTCGGCGATGTGATCTTTCAGCCCCTGGACCGTTTTTCCGGGCAGAGCTTCGGCCGCATCCAAGGCGCATGACAGCACCAAAGCGGCTTGCCGATCCTCAGGGCCCAGCCGCACATTGCGTGACGACATCGCCAGCCCGTCAGGCTCTCGCACGATGGGGACGCCGACGATGTCAATCGGAAACGCCAGATCGCGGGTCATGCGTTTGATGATCTGGAGTTGCTGGTAGTCTTTTTCGCCAAAGACGGCCCAATCGGGCTGCACAAAATTGAACAGACGCGCCACAACGGTCGTCACACCGCGGAAGTGTCCGGGGCGCACTTTGCCGTGCAGGATATTTGCCATACGCGTGGTCTCGACGATGGTTTCATCGCCTTCGGGATAGACGTCGATCACCTCGGGAATCAAAACGAGGTTCACACCTGCCTCGCGCAGCATCGCCAAGTCGCGCGCTTCGTCGCGTGGGTAGGCCTCTAGGTCGGCGGCTTCTCCGAACTGTGTTGGATTGACGAAAATCGTCACTGCCACGCGGTCGGCCAGCGCCTTGGCGCGGGCAACAAGTTCCATGTGGCCCGCATGCAGAAAGCCCATGGTCGGAACCAAGGCCAAGGTTTCCCCGGCAGCGCGGTAGTCTTTGATCGCCAAGCGGCATTCAGGGATCGTGCGAACGACCTGCATCTGTCCCTCCCTTTTCTTGGTGCAAGGTGTAACAGCCAACGCTGCATCGCGGCAAGCCTGAGAACGCCTTTGCGGTCAAATGTGCCGTCACGAACTTTGCCCTGATTTCGGCACGATTTGCCCTGAATTCCGGCACCTTCGCGTGGCACAAGTGCTTTATCTCCAACGGATATTTGCAGGAGTCGCTTCTATGTCCCGCGTTATGCCCATGATTGTCACCTGTCTTGGCCTTGTTGGCTATGCTGTTTTGCAATCGCAGACAGCGCAGGCAGAGGATTACAGCCATGCCGTTCCCGCCGTGACACCGGTTGAGGTCGATACACTGACCCAGTGAAGGCCCGACATGACCCGGATGGTCCGGCATGAAAGGGGCGAATTCTTGCCCGCATTCCATCCTAATCCTGCCGCAACACAGCATTAACCTCATTTGATGTTCTAAGTTCGGAGTCAACAGATGTTGAAATATGTTCCTGTCGCCGTTGCCACGATTGCTTTTGGTGTCTTCGTCACATTCGATTATCTGGGCTATCGCGAACGGTCGGTGGAATTGGCAAGCCTTGATATGGCTGCGCGCAAGATCGACGCAGACTTCGAAGCGGCAGACGTCAGTTATACGGACCATCTGTTAAGTAAGGTCGGCATTACAGAGGGGCTGCCTGATCCGTCACTAGAAACGGCCAAGCTGCGCCGTCAGGTGCTGCGCGCTGCTCCTTTGAACAGTTATTTTCCGCAAGCATCGCACTTTCCCGAACCGTCTGAAGAAGGCGAGCCAGGTTGGGAACGCATCGCATGGCGCGATGACTTTCACACAGGTTTTGGCTGGCCCGATGGGATGACAGGCGATCATATGTCTAAATACTCCCCTGACACGGGTCGGGATATTGCGATTTACTTGCACGGGCGCAGTTCAATCTACCTGCGCGCTGAATTTGCAGAGCCGACGCAGACATTGGCCGAACGTTTGCAGCAGTCCTATTGGGTGGTTGAAACAGGTCGTTCGCTGGATCGCCTGCGCGAGGGACGTCCACGTGCAAGCTATTTCTGGACCAATATCGAAGAGACCAGCAAAGGCGAGAGCATCTATAACGCCAAGGACCATGAGCATTTTCACGCAGTCAACGGCGTCTATTGGTTATCAGCCAAAGACAAAACCGCGCGCCGAGATGAGAAAATGCGCTATATGTTTGCCTCGCTGGGCAGTGGCGTCGTGCTGAAATTGCGTGCTCATGCGCCAGAAGAGGTGATCAAGCAGGTGATGGATCATATCGATTACCAATCGCTGAACCAAATGCAGACGCTACCCAGCCCCTTGATTGCAGACGGTTTAGGGGAGCTTGTGATCGACACGCCCGACCGTTGGTTGGCGGCGCATGGCATAGAAGAATCTGCTGACCCCAAGCACAAACAGGCGAGTGCAAAGCATCACTAGGCTTGCTTCCGCAAAACAATCGCGAGGTTGTTTGCAGGCATGTCTTGCGAAGCCACATGGCTTAGACCTGCCCCTTTTGCCCATTCGATAACGTCTGAACTGTCTTTGTAGCCAATTTCAGGGTCTTGCGTGATCAGCTTGAGGTGAAAGGCCTGATCACTTTCACTGACCAATGTACCGTTGCGTTTAAACGGCCCGTAGAAAATACAAACGCCATCTTCAGCGAGCACTTTAGCCGTTTCATCAATCAAGGTCTGGGCTTCGCGTGCAGAGATAAGATGCAGCAAGTTGGCCAAGAACACAAAATCCTGCGGTGGAAAATCTGCCGCCCATCCGGTTTTTGTGGCGTCAAGATGCAGGGCAGGGCGAATGTTCGGTAGTCCGCTTTCAGCGGTGTACTCGTCAATGCTGGCGCGTCGCTCTGTATCAATTTCCGTTGGCTGCCACCGTAAGCCGGGGCAAGTGGCGGCGAGTGTCACGACGTGTTGCCCTGTCCCACTGGCCAGTTCCAGCGCGGCCCCGCTGGTGGGGGCATGGGCTTTTACGACCTCTGCGATGACATGTTTGTTCCGCTCTGCTGACGGCGCAACCAGTTTGGCGCCAGTGCCTTGCTCGGCGATACTCGCGCCTTCGGGGCGTTTGCGTACCATCAGCCTTCTTCCAGTCGGTCAGTGGCTGGGGCCGGCGTTGGGCTAAGCGCGGTGATGGCCGCGTGCAATTCCTCGCTGAGGTCGTAGTTGATCGCATCAAGGGACGCCTGTAACTGCGCAACGGAGCGGGCAGAGAGGATCGGGCAGGTCACTCCTGGATGGGCAGCCGCCCAGGCCACAGCGAGTGTGGCCGGATCTATGCCATGTTTATCGGCCAGCGAGGTCAGGTCGCGTGCCGTCTGCCACATCCAGTCCTGCCCATAGCGTGCGCGATAGCGTGTGTCTTCGGTCAGTCGTCCCGCACCAGACTCTGTTGCGTATTTACCAGTGAGCAATCCACCTCCAAGCGGGGAATAGGGCGCAACCGCCATGCCTTGATCCTGTGCCATGGGTAAAAGTTCGACCTCTGCCTGCCGTTTTACAAGGTTATACATCGGTTGTATTATATCGATGGTCAGATCACGTTCGGCAGCGACGGCGACCGATTTCATCACCTGCCAAGCTGCGTGGTTGCTGACGCCGATGTGTCGGATTTTGCCTTGCTGCTTTAGCTCTGCAAGTGTGTCATAGGTCTCTTCAAGCGGCGTATTCGGATCGTACCGATGCAGGTAAAGGATATCGACGCTATCCATCCCAAGCCGCTGACGAGAGGTGTCAAAAGCGCTGAGGATATTGGCGCGGCCCGACCCGCCGACATAGGCCGCTTTTGTCGCGATGATCAGCTGGTCTCGGATCGGGGCAGCGAACGCGCCTAGAAGTGTTTCAGAGGCCCCATCTGTGTAGACGTAAGCGGTGTCAAAATGGTTGATCCCCGCCGCGACGCTTGCGTCAAACATGGCCCGGCTTTCGTCTGCATCTGCGCGCCCGCCAAATTGCATGGTGCCAAATGCGAAAGGGCTGATTGGTGTGCCGTCTGGCGCGGTGATTTGGCGAGTCATGGGGGCGTCCCTTGTTTTGATGTCGCCATAGGTCTGCACATTGGACGGCATTTTCTCAAGCCTCAAATGGCCTTAGTGCGCCGTTCTATTCTATGACATCAGGTCGATCGCGCACCGCCATCAAGGTGGCCGTCATCGTGGCAATTGGCTTTTTCTCATTCGGGGCATCATTGTGCAGACCATAGGCCGTCGCCTCGGCCACAGTGATGGTGCGGCCGGATTTCACAACTTCGGCCTCAAACAGAAAGTGATCGCCACGTGCTGGGGCCAATAGATTTGTTTTGAACTCAACCGAAAGGACAGCGGCATGCTCGTCCATCAGCGAATGCGCGGCATAGCCACAGCTGCTGTCGAGCGCTGCTGTGACAACTCCAGCATGGAGAAACCCGTGCTGTTGGGTGAACCGCCTGTCAAACGGCATCGAAAGGGTGACCTTACCAGGAGCCAGTTGTTTGATTTCGACGCCAAGGCTTTTCATCGCGGCCTGTTTCCCAAAGCTTTCGCGGACCTTGTTTTCCCAGCCCGCAAATCTTGGCGTGTGTTCCGGCATATGATGTTCCGCTTTCTGTGGTGCGTTGTGATCTCACGCTGACACTGACGGATCGTCTGCTGTCTGCAAACCGGCAAAACGACAAACGTAACGTAAAAGCCCCGCCAGTGGCGGGGCTTAAAGGTGTTTTGCAATTTGAACCGAAATTAGTTCGGGATGCTGCCTTCAATACCTTCGACGTAGAAGTTCATGCCCGCAAGGGTGCCGTCATCAGCCGTCTCACCTTCGGCCAACCATGGCGTGCCGTCCTGTTTGTTGATCGGGCCAGTGAAGGCGTGATATTCGCCCGACGCCAGTTTCGCGACCATGTCCATCGCTTCGGCTTTGACGTCTGCTGGAACGTGATCAGAGATCTCGCCTATGCCAACCATGCCCGGGCCGATCCCATCCCAAGTGTTTGCGGTTTCCCATGTGCCATCCATGACTGCTTTGGTGCGCGCCACGTAGTAGGGCCCCCAGTTGTCGATGATAGAAGACACGCGTGGGAAGGGCGCATATTCCGCCATATCAGACGCTTGACCAAATGTGATGACATTGCCCGCCGCCTGTGCCGCCGCCTGTGGCGCGGTAGAGTCGGTGTGTTGCAGGATCACGTCCGCGCCCTGTTCAATCAGCGCCTTCGCCGCATCGGCTTCTTTGGCAGGATCAAACCACGTGTAGGCCCAGATGATTTTGAACTGAACATCCGGGTTCACCTTCTTGGCGTGGATATACGCAGAGTTGATGCCCCGGATCACTTCTGGGATCGGGAAAGAAGCAATGTAACCGATGATATTGCTTTCGGTCATCTTGCCCGCGATATGGCCCTGAACGGCACGACCTTCGTAGAAACGCGCGGAATAGACGGAGACGTTTTCGGCGGTTTTATAACCGGTCGCGTGTTCGAATTTCACGTTCGGGAATTTCTTCGCGACGTTGATTGTTGGGTCCATGTAGCCAAAGGAGGTCGTAAAGATCAGGTCCGCCCCTTGCAGTGCCATCTGGGTGATCGCGCGTTCTGCGTCGGCACCTTCGGGTACGTTTTCCTGATACACGGTTTCGACGTCATCGCCGAACGCCTCGACCACGGCTTTGCGGCCTTGGTCGTGTTCATATGTCCAGCCGCCGTCACCGACGGGGCCGACGTAGATAAAGCCGACTTTGGTTTTCTCGGCCATCGCTGTGGTCGCAAGGCCCATGGCAACCGCTGCGGTGGCCAAAAGTTTCGTGAATTTCATTTGGGACTCCCCTGTTGTTCAAAGTATTGGCCCAGCACTGGCAAGTCAGTGAGAGGCATGGAATGGTCGGCCAAGCGAGGCAGGTGCCGCGCTTTTGTCGGCCGACAGAATGACAAGCACCAGAATGGTGATCAGATAGGGCGACATTGCCAAGTATTCGACGGGAATGGCAATACCTGCCGCCTGCAGGTTCAGTTGCAGCACATTGATGCCGCCAAACAAATAGGCACCCAGCAAGACGCGCCATGGTTTCCAACTGGCAAAAACCACCAGCGCCAGCGCGATCCAGCCGATGCCGGCGGTCATACCCTCTGTCCATTGTGGCACTCGGATCAGGCTGATGTAGGCCCCGCCAAGCCCCGCGCAGGCCCCGCCGAACAGAATGGCGAGGATGCGGACGCGCACCACATGATAGCCAAGCGCATGTGCCGCCTCGTGGTTTTCACCTACTGCGCGCAGGATCAATCCGGCGCGCGTAAATTTCAGTGTTGCCCATACGGCGGCGGTCAGGCCCAGCCCCATATAAAGCACGATGTCATGGCCAAAGAGGATTGGGCCAACTACCGGCAAATCTGACAGCACCGGAATATCCACGGTGCCCATCGCTGGCGGCTTGATGCCCACATAGCTTTGCCCCATCAGCGCAGACAGGCCGAGACCAAAGAGTGTCAGGGCAAGGCCCGACGCCACTTGGTTTGCTAAAGCAAACTGTGTGAGGAAGGCAAAAAGCATCGACAGAATCGCACCCCCTGCCATGGCGGCAAGGATACCCAAGTAGGGGGATCCGGTTTCCACTGACACCGCAAAACCGCAGACCGCACCGACGATCATCATGCCTTCGACACCAAGGTTCAGAACGCCTGCTTTCTCAACCACAAGCTCTCCGATGGCGGCCAGCAATAGCGGCGTTGCGGCGACCATGAGGGACGCGATGAGAAGGGTGGGGCTGATGGCGGATAGGTCCATTATACGGCTCCCTTCGCGGCAAATCGGATGCGGAAGTTTGAGAGTAGGTCAAGCGCCAGCAGGAAGAACAGCAGCATGCCTTGGAACACCTGAATAGCGGCGGCAGGGAGGCCAAGATTGGCCTGCGCAATTTCGCCGCCAATATAGGTCAGCGCCATGAGTAGCCCGGCCAGCAGAATGCCAATCGGGTGCAAACGACCAAGGAAGGCGACGATGATGGCGGTGAAGCCATAGCCGACGTTGAAGTCGATGCTGATTTGCCCGGACGGGCCAGAAACCTCAAACAAGCCCGCCATGCCTGCCAAAGCACCCGAAATGCCCATGCAGAGAACAATCAGGCGCGTCGGGTTCACGCCGCCAAACCGGGCTGCACGAGGGGCTTCGCCAGTGAGGCGGATGTTGAAGCCAAGGATATGTTTGTTCAGCAAAACATAGGCCAGAATGACTGCGATAAAGGCTGCGGCCAGCCCCCAATGCAGCCCGGTGCCTGCAATGAGTTCGGCGTTGTGGCCGCTTTCATATGACTGGAAATTGCGGCTGCCGGGAAAACCGTGCCCTTCAGGATTTCTTAGCAATCCCAAAGACATGGACGCCAGAAGTTGTTCCGCCACATAGACCAGCATGAGCGACACCAAGATTTCATTGGTGCCAAATTTGACCTTTAGTAAGGCCGGGATCATGGCCCAGGCCATGCCGCCCAAAAGCCCCGCGATGATCATCAAAGGAAAGATAAACACGCTTTCGGTCGGATAGAATGCCAGCCCGACGGCCGCGCCGCAAATCGCGCCGAGGATATATTGCCCCTCAGCCCCGATGTTCCAAATCCCGGCACGAAACCCAAGACTCAGGCCAATCGCGATCAGGATCAACGGCCCACCTTTCACCAGAAGCTGTGGGCGGTAGTAGAACGAGAACTCTCCGAAAAGCGGGTCATAGAATATCGTGCGGATCGCCTCTATGGGGTTTTTGCCTAGCGCCGCAAAAAGCAAGCCGCCCGCGATCATGGTGACAATCACGGCAACAACCGGGGTGAAGAACGACCAGAATCGGCTGGGCTGCGGGCGTCTCTCAAGCTGGATCATGCGCCTGCCTCCTCTTGGATGTGGGCCACTTCCATGCCGTGGCTGCCGCCCATCATCAGGCCGATTTCGTCAATGGTTAGCCCTGCGGTTGGGCGCAGAGTGGAAAGGCGGCCTTCGTTTAAGGCACCAAAACGATCCGAGATTTCCATAAGTTCATCAAGGTCTTGGCTGATCACCACAATCGCAGCACCCTTGGCGGCGAGGTCCATCAGCGATTGCCGGATGGCAGCAGCGGCGGCGGCATCCACGCCCCAGGTGGGTTGATTGACGATCAACACATCGGGGTCTTGCAACACCTCGCGCCCGATCACGAATTTCTGCAGGTTGCCGCCCGACAGGGCGCGTGCGGCGCGGTCGGAACCGGGGGTGCGGACGTCGAACTTTGTAATGACATCTTCGGCAAAATCCTTGGTGCCTTTCCAGTTCACAAAACCGTTCTTTGTCAGGCTTTTACGAATGGCTCCGGTCAGCAGGGCGTTTTCCACAAGCGACATGTTCGGCGCGGCGGCATGACCCAGCCGTTCTTCGGGGGCTGCAAGCGTACCGATGCCACGGCGTTGGTTTGGCCCAAGGTGGCCCACAGCATCCCCGCGAATTTTCACCGCCTCTGGGGTGGTCAGCAACTCACCGGACAGCGCAGCCAAAAGTTCGTCCTGCCCGTTGCCAGCCACGCCGCCAAGGCCAAGGATTTCACCCGCATGAACCGAAAAGCTGATGTCCTTGAGGGAGGTCCCAAAGGGATTGCCGGATTTAGCCGTCAGGTTCTGCACCCGCAGCACCTCTGCACCGCCATCCTGCGCGGTGCGCGTTGGCGTCTGCAATGTGTCGCCCACCATCAGTTCCGCCATCTGCCGCGCAGAGGTTTCTGCGGGCACACACTCGCCAACATTCTTGCCCAGCCGAAGGATAGTGGCATGGTCGCAGAGCGACCGAATTTCTTCAAGTTTGTGCGAAATATAAAGGATCGACGTCCCCTCAGCCTTTAGTTTGCGCAGGGTTTCGAACAGGATTTCAACCTCTTGCGGAGTCAGGACCGAGGTCGGCTCGTCCATGATCAACAGCTTCGGGTCTTGCAACAGGCAGCGAATGATTTCGACCCTCTGGCGTTCCCCGGCAGAAAGGTCGCCAACCGTCCGCGAGGGGTCAAGCGGCAGGCCGTAGGTCTCACTCACGTCGCGGATGCGGCTGGCCAAGTCGCGCAATGGCGGCGGGTTTTCCATGCCGAGGGCGACGTTTTCGGCCACATTCAGCGCGTCAAACAGCGAAAAATGCTGGAACACCATGGCCACGCCCGTGGCGCGTGCCACGCGAGGTTCGGGCGGTGCAAAGGGTTGGCCACGCCATGTCATCGATCCGCTGTCGGGTTTGACCAGCCCGTAGATCATTTTCACAAGTGTGGATTTACCCGCACCGTTTTCGCCCAAAAGCGCGTGAACCTGGCCCTCTCCGATGTCAAAGGACACGTTGTCGTTGGCGACAACGCCGGGGTAGGCTTTGGTTAGCCCTTGGATCGAAAGCAGTGGTGTGCTCATGCGGTCAATGTCCCCCGGGATGCGTGTTCTGCTTTTTCATTCAATAACTTGGCAGCGATACCTATGGCAATGGCCTGTGGGTGTTTCCCAAGTCTTGGGTCGCCAATCGGGCAGGTAATGCGCAATATCTGGTCAGGCTGGTGGCCCACTGCCGCCAATCGTTTCTGAAATCGCGTCCATTTGGTTGCAGAGCCGATCAGACCCGCGCTGACAAATCCGCGCGTCAAAAGCGCATCGCAAAGCGCGAGGTCCAATGCGTGCGAATAGGTCAGGATCAAATGTTCGGCGTCTTTGGGTGCATGCCCGGCCAAACGGGCGGGGTCTGTTGCGGGAATATGATCGACCGCGTCGGGGATCACATCTGGAAATCGGCTTTCCGCCGTGTCGACCCAGGTAAGGGCGAATTGCGGTAGCGGGGCCAAAAAATCCACGATGGCGCGGCCCACGTGACCTGCGCCCCAAATCCAGAGCGCACGTTGGGATTGATGGACTGGCTCTATCCACCAACCGTCTTCAAGGCGCGCCAGAATGGGTTGGCCCTGGCCCCGTGCCATAGCCAAATCGCGTGTCATGCCAAGGGGCTGGTCTGCAGACCCTTCCACACGCCGGGCGAATGGCAGATCATTGGGAAGGGTGCTGAGAAAATGCGCGTCGATCCGTTCGCTCACCAAAGTCACTGCACCGCCGCAGCATTGGCCAAGGTTCGGCCCCAAGGGGTGGCGGGTAACTTTGCTGCGCTGGTCGCTGTTCAGCATTGCCCGTGCTGCCTGCGTGGCTTCATACTCCAGCGCGCCGCCGCCGATTGTGCCCTCTTGGCCGTCCAGCCAAACCAGCATCGCGGCCCCAACTTCACGTGGGGCAGAGCCTTTGACCTCTGCCGTCACAACCCGAATGTAGGGGCCATGGGTGGCGACTCGTTGGGTAAGGTGCCTAGGGTCAAGCATCTTGCACCTTTTGCACAGCTTTCAGAATGCGTTCCGGCGTGGCTGGGGCCTGCAGGTCCGGGTAGGGTGCTCCGCAGGCAGCGACGGCATCAGACAGGGCCAAAAGCGCGGAAATCCCAAGCATGAATGGCGGTTCCCCCACCGCTTTGGAGCGATAGATCGTGTCTTCGGCGTTCGCGTTTTCATAGAGCGTGACGTTGAAAATGTCGGGTCGGTCCGAGCAGGCTGGGATCTTATAGGTGCTGGGCGCGTGAGTCCTGAGCTGTCCTTTGTTATCCCAGACGAGTTCTTCGGTTGTCAACCAACCGGCCCCCTGCACATACGCGCCTTCAACCTGCCCGATGTCCAAGGCTGGGTTCAGCGATGTTCCCGCATCATGCAGAATATCGGTGCGCAGGATGCGGTTCTCTCCGGTCAAGGTGTCGATCACAACCTCAGTCACCGCCGCCCCGTAGGCGAAGTAATAAAACGGACGTCCCTGTCCCTTGATCCGGTCCCAACTGAGGCTGGGGGTTTTGTAAAACCCTGTTGCCGAGAGGCTGACGCGATTTTCATAGCAAAGCTTGGCGGCCTGCGCGAAGGTCATCACGTTGTCGCCTGCATGCACAAAGCCGCCCGCAAATTCGACCGCGTCGGATGGGCACTGATGATAGCGTCCGATGAAATCCGCCATGCGCGCCCGGATGAGGTCGCAGGCATTTCGCACCGCCATCCCGTTCAGATCACTGCCAGAACTGGCGGCCGTGGCCGAGGTATTGGGCACCTTCGAGGTGTCTGTCGCTGTGATCCGCACCGCCGACATGGCCACGCCAAATCGGCTTGCAGCGACCTGCGCGACCTTTTGGTTCAGACCCTGACCCATCTCTGTCCCGCCGTGGTTCATCTGGATCGACCCATCGGCGTAGACATGCACCAGCGCGCCGGCTTGGTTGAGGTGCGTCAGCGTAAAGGAAATCCCGAATTTGACGGGCGAGAAAGCAATTCCCTTTTTCAGAACAGGGTTCGCAGCGTTCCATTCCGCCACCGCCGCACGTCGCTTCGTATAATCGCTGCCGTCGATCAGCTTTGCGGTCAGGTCATGTAAGACAAAATCGGTCACGTCTTGACCGTAGGGGGTGGTATTTTTGGGCGCGTCGTCCGCCCCATCCTTTTCGGCGTAATAGTTCACGCGGCGCACCTCGAGCGGGTCCGTGCCAAGCGCATGGGCGATATGATCCATCACCCGTTCGATGCCCAGCATGCCCTGCGGGCCGCCGAATCCCCGGAAGGCGGTCGCGGATTGCGTATTGGTCTTCAGGCGGTGGCTTTCAATGCGAATGTTGTCCAGCTGATAGGCATTGTCTGCATGCAGCATGGCGCGGTCGGCGACCGGCAATGATAAGTCCTGCGCCCAGCCACAGCGGGCGAGTTGCAAGAACGAAATCCCAAGTACGCGGCCCTGATCGTCAAACCCGACCTCATAACTGATACGGAAATCGTGCCGCTTGCCGGTCACGGTCATATCGTCGTCGCGGTCATAGCGCATTTTGCAGGCGCGACCCGTCAGTGATGCCGCAACCGCACAAGACACTGCCAACGCGTTGCCCTGACTTTCTTTGCCACCAAAGCCGCCGCCCATGCGCCGGGTCTCGACGCGGATGGCGTGCATTGGCAAGCCGAGCGCCTCGGCCACTTTGTGCTGAATCTCGGTTGGGTGCTGGGTGGAGCTGTGCACCAGCATGTCGCCATTGTCCTGCGGCTGCACCAATGCAGCCTGACCTTCAAGATAGAAATGCTCTTGCCCGCCCATCTCTATTGTGCCGCTAATGCGATGCGGCGCGTTGGCCACGGCGGCATCTGCGTCGCCGCGTTGCCAGATGCGAGGGCCATCTTCGAAATGGCTGTTTGCCGCCATCGCGTCGTCAATTGTAAGAAGCGGCGGCTCTTCGTCATATGACACATCCGCCAGCCGCGCGGCCTTGCGGGCGAGGGTGTGGCTTGTCGCAACAACCAAAAACAGCGGCTGGCCGAGGTAATGGACGCTGCCGTCACTCAGAAGTGGCTCATCATGGATCGAGGGGCTGACGTCATTGGCGTGGGGCAAGTCATTGGCGGTCAGCACCTTAACCACACCGGGCGCAGCGCGTACGGCGCTTAGGTCCATGTCCGTCACGCGGCCACGCGCGATGGCCGAGAGGCCGAAGGCCAAATGCAAAGTGCCAGCAGGCGATGGCAAGTCGTCCACATAGCGGGCTTTGCCGGTGACGTGCAGTTCCGCGCTGTCATGGGGAAGGGGGGCAGCGACTGTCATGCGGTGACCTCCAGAACAGAGGTGGCCGCGCCGAGGTTTTCGAGGAAATATCGCGTCAACATGTTGCGGGCTGCGTCAAGGCGGTAGTCGGCCGAGGCACGCATGTCAGACATTGGTTCAAAGTCCCGTGACCAAGCGGGCCATGCTTTGGCGATGGTTTCTTCGTTCCACGGCTGACCGCGCAGAACATCTTCGACGTGGTAGGCGCGTTTTGGAATGCCCGCCATGCCACCAAAAGCAATACGAGCCTCTTTCACCGTGCCATCTTCGACCGTCAGGTAGAATGCGCCAAGCACCGCTGAAATGTCTTGATCAAACCGTTTAGAGAGTTTGTAGACCCGCAGTCGGTCAGGTTGTTTGGGAATGGAAATCCACTCGACAAACTCGCCCGGCTTGCGGTCTTGTTTGCCGTAATCGACAAAGAAATCCTCAATCGGCATCTGGCGCCGAGCTGTGCCGCGCCGCAGGTGCAAAGTGGCCCCAAGGGCAATCAGGGCTGGAGGGTTATCACCGATCGGAGAACCATTGGCGATATTGCCACCCAAGGTGGCCGCTTGGCGGATTTGGTTGCTGGCAAACCGGCGCAGCATTTCCGCGTAGCTTGGATAGATCGGTTCAAGCGCATTTCGCAAAGCGACCATGCTGACCATCGCGCCGCATTTGAGTTCGTTGCCAGTGTCTTCAATTTTTTGAAGGTCGCCACAGCCGTTCAGGAAGATAACCGGGGACAGATCTTTCAATTGCTTGGTGACCCAAAGGCCAACATCCGTCGCGCCAGCGATCAGCGTGGCATCGGGGTGGTCCCGGTATTGTTTGGCAAGCTCATCCGACGACGCCGGGCGCATGATGTCGCCGCCACCAGTTTCTTCGGAGACATCCGGCAAGGCGTCATCAAGCCAGTCCACCGGGGCCACTTCACTCGCAGCTTCGGCGGCTTTGATGATCGGCGCATAGCCTGTGCAGCGGCAGAGGTTGCCTGCCAATTGATCGTCCCAATCGGTTCGGCCCGTGTGATGTGCGGCCACCATCGACGTCACAAACCCCGGCGTGCAGAAACCGCATTGGCTGCCGTGATGGGCAATCATCGCCTGTTGAATCGGGTGCAACGCACCATCTGGACCTGACACGCCTTCGACCGTGCGGATGGCTTTGCCCTGCAATTGCGGCAGGAACAGGATGCAGGCATTCAAGGCTTTGATGCCGTCGTGATCCGTGACCAGCACAGAACACGCGCCACAGTCGCCTTCGTTGCAGCCTTCTTTGGTGCCAGTCAGCCCGCGTGTCTCACGCAGCCATTGCAATAGCGTCGTGTTCGCTTCCACGTCGCGAAGTTCCACGGTCTCTCCATTCAGAAGAAACGTGATATCCATTCAGAAAACCCGTCGCCTTACCAATACATTGCGCCCTGATGCGTTTCCTCGATGCGACGTAGAAAAAACGCGGCTCCCCTTTGTCCTATAAGAAATGATAGGGAGCCATGGGTCTGTCTGGCAAGAAAAACTTGGGCGGAAGAGGGGATCAGTTTCGCTAAGTGCCTCTTTTCTTGTCATTCGCGCGGCGGGGCAAGGGCATTGAAATCGCTGTGTTTTGCGCGACTTTCAACGAGATCGTGAAAGTCTTTCGCTCAATTTTCAGTCACTGACGCGGGAACTGGTACCCGTAGGGTTCCCGGCCGTGCACAGGTGCCAAGGCCGGGAAACAATTAGATTATCGCCGTGGCTGGAAAGGCTGTAGCACTTCAACATCGACCTGTTGAATGCGCGCGAAAGGCTCTGTCACGTCGTTTTCGATGACCCATGTGTGTTTGGTTTTCGCTGACAATTCCGCCCCATCGGGTAGGATGCCGGCCCAGTCAAAGATCATAGTGGCTTGCCACAGACCGCCATCCAAATCGGCGACCTCTAGGTCTTCGATGATATGCGTGCTCGCTTTTACTTGGCTGCCTGGACCAGCCAGCCAAACGGCGAGGCCGTCGTAATCTTCGATCAGACCGGAGGAGAAATTGATCTTGGGGGATTCAGCCAGAATATTGCGGAACGGAGACGCGTCGCGCGCTGGATTTTCGATGATGCTCAGCCAATAGTGGATCAAGCTGCGCACGCGGTTTTCCGCATAGGCGTCTTGATAGGGCACATCTGTACTGCTGTTTTGGCCGCCGATGGTGACAGTGGAAATCTTGGGCAAAGCGCCATCAAGATCGGTCAGCAGCATCTCGTAAGCCAACGGCGCTGTACGAGTCGCGCCATCTGGCAGGACGCCGACGTTTTGATAGATGATCTCTGCAGTCAGCGAGATCGCGGCATCGGGACCAACCGTTACGCCAACAGATTGCACCTGATGACTGTTTTTCCATTCCTTCGGCAGGCTTTCGACACGGCTACGGTATTCGTCATGTCCGTTGGCCTCACCCAAAGTGGACTTAACGAAAATGTCGTCAGCAAGAATACCAAGCGCGTTCTCGATCCCGCCTTCTGGTCGCTCGTAATACTGGAACCAGCGGTAAAACTGCGCCAGCGCTGCATTGGTCTTGTAGCCCGATAATATGTCGTCGGTTGTGATTTCAGCAGAACTGATTGTCGGGACAGAAAGCAATGCGCCGGCAAGCGCAAGTGAGGGCAGTCGGGTAAGTTTGAAAAGGCGCATGGAGGCTCCGGCTTCTAATAAATGAGTTCTTACTCATTTATGGTCGCGCGCAACCGAATACCAGCACATTTCAAGGATTTCATCGACATGCGCGGGCTTTTGCCGGATCGATTGGTGCGCTGCACGCCGCGCTGTGTGGATGATTGGGGCTAGCAACATCGTTGCAATTGCCTCTATCGGTGCCGGTCGAAGCGTGCCATCCGCAATCCCGTCGTTCAGGAGCTGGTTCAGATCAGCATCGATAGCCGCAACCTTTTGCAGGTCTTCGGGCCCAAGGATGGTGGCCGTCCCCACGGTTTCAAGGAAAATCACATGTTGCGGGTTTGCTAAAACGTGATTGGCAAATGCCCGAAGCGCGGTGCGAATTTTATCTTTTGATGTTGCGCATGGCGCTGCCGCTTCAAGCATTGCACGACTTAGATCAAATTTCAGGTGCAAATAGGCGTCACGCAGAACGGCATTTTTGTCTGCGTAGTAACGATAGACGGTGCCGACAGAGACCTCGGCACGGTCAGCCATCCGGTTCACTGAGGCCGCGGCAAGCCCGTGTTCAGCCACTTCCTCTATCGCCGCTTTGCGCAACTGCGCATCTTTATTGCCAGATTTCGTTCGCGCCACGTCGCGTTGCCTTTGTTCTTCACTCTTACGCACAGCCAATGCATGGTCTGGGCTACGAAAGTTTCGCCTAGGATTAGCAAACCACAGAAGAACTGTCATTCCATCATCGGTCTTGCTGCGGTAGCTTCCTCCCATGAGCAGCACAGCCCGATTCATTCATCTCCGCGTCCATACTGAATATTCCCTTTTGGAAGGGGCCGTTCGGGTCAAGAAGTTACCCGGTATCTGCGCGGATATGGACATGCCCGCCGTCGCCATCACCGACACGAACAATATGTTCGCCGCGCTAGAGTTCTCGGTGACGGCGCAGGGCGCTGGTATTCAGCCCATCGTGGGCTGTCAGGTTGATCTGCAGATGCCGCACGATGACCCGACAGGCCGCACTCAAGACCCGCCACCTGCGCCCATTGTTCTGCTGAGCCAGTCTGAAGAAGGCTATGAGAACCTGATGAAGCTAAGTTCGTGCCTGTATGTGGCACGACCGGGTGAGGTGCCTCATGTCACGATGGAGGAACTGGGTACCCATGCCGACGGGCTGATCTGTTTGACAGGCGGACCAGATGGCCCAATGGGGCGGATGTTACGCCAAGGGCAGCGCCCGGCGGCCGAGGCGATGATGCGCGCCTTCAAGGAGATTTATGCGGATCGGCTTTATGTCGAATTGCAGCGCCACCCGGGCGAGGATGGCCAGCCCGAGGCTGAACGCCTGTCGGAACGTGGCTTCGTGGAAATGGCCTATGCGATGGACATCCCGCTGGTTGCGACCAACGATGTCTATTTCCCAAAGCCCGAGATGTATGAAGCGCATGACGCCCTGATTTGTGTCGCCGAAGGTGCCTATGTCGATCAGTCCGAGGGGCGCCGCCGCCTCACGGCGCAGCATTACCTGAAATCCCCGCAAGAGATGATGACGCTTTTTGCGGACCTGCCGGAAGCGATTGAAAACACGGTTGAAATCGCGCAGCGCTGCGCTTTCGCGACCTATCGCCGTGATCCGATCCTGCCTAAGTTTGCCGATGACGAGGTCGCAGAACTGCGCCGCCAAGCCCAAGAAGGGTTAGAGTATCGCTTGTCGCGGATTCCCCA
The DNA here is from genome assembly GCF_900129685.1 of Cognatishimia maritima. GTDB lineage: Bacteria > Pseudomonadota > Alphaproteobacteria > Rhodobacterales > Rhodobacteraceae > Cognatishimia > Cognatishimia maritima. The sequence continues at coordinate 94,599 of NZ_FQWM01000007.1, forward strand.
TGCCGTAAGTGTCGAAGAATACCAAGAGCGGCTAGATTTTGAGTTGGGGATCATCGAGGGGATGGGGTTCCCAGGCTACTTTCTCATCGTTGCGGATTTCATCAAGTGGGGCAAAGATAAGGGCATCCCGGTTGGGCCGGGGCGCGGCTCGGGGGCAGGTAGCCTTGTCGCATATGCATTGCTCATCACCGACCTTGATCCTCTGCGCTATTCGCTGCTGTTTGAACGGTTCTTGAACCCAGAACGGGTCTCGATGCCCGACTTTGACATCGACTTTTGCATGGACCGCCGCGAAGAGGTCATTCGCTACGTGCAAGAGAAATATGGCCGCGACAAAGTGGGGCAGATCATCACTTTTGGTGCGCTACTCTCTAAGGCCGCCGTGCGTGACATTGGGCGTGTGTTGCAGATGCCGTATGGGCAGGTGGACCGTCTTTCCAAGATGATCCCGGTTGAGGGCGTCAAGCCGGTCTCTATCGAAAAGGCATTGAAGGACGAACCGCGCCTGCGGGAGGAAGCCAAGGCCGAACCCGTTGTCGACCGGCTATTGACCTATGGCCAGCAGGTCGAAGGGTTATTGCGCAACGCCTCAACCCACGCGGCGGGTGTTGTAATTGGCGACCGGCCCTTGGATGCCTTGGTGCCGCTGTATCAAGATCCGCGATCTGACATGCCTGCCACCCAGTTCAATATGAAATGGGTGGAGCAAGCGGGTCTTGTGAAGTTTGACTTCTTGGGTCTGAAAACCCTGACGGTCGTGCAGAACGCCGTGAACCTGATCAACGGCGAAGGGCGCGATATTCACATCAAGGCGGATGGCACAAAGCTTTATGATCCGCCCGAAGGGGCGGTGAATGAAATCAACGCCATCCCGCTGGACGATGAGGCGACCTACGAACTTTACGCAGCCGCCAAGACCGTTGCTGTCTTCCAGGTGGAATCCACCGGTATGATGGATGCGCTGAAGCGCATGAAACCGACCTGTATCGAAGACATCGTTGCGCTTGTGGCGCTGTATCGTCCCGGCCCGATGGAGAACATTCCGACCTACTGTGAGGTCAAAAACGGGCTTAGGGAAATTGAATCCGTTCACCCGCTGATCGACCATATTCTTGAGGAAACGCAAGGCATTATCGTCTATCAGGAACAGGTGATGCAGATTGCTCAGGTGATGGCGGGATATAGCCTTGGCGGCGCGGACCTTTTGCGCCGCGCGATGGGTAAAAAGATTAAAGAAGCGATGGACGCAGAACGTCCAAAGTTCGAAGAAGGTGCCGCCAAAAATGGCGTCGACAAGAAGAAAGCTTCGGAAGTCTTTGACCTGCTTGAGAAATTCGCGAACTACGGTTTTAACAAATCCCACGCGGCAGCCTATGCGGTGGTGTCCTATTACACCGCATGGCTAAAAGCGAACCACCCGGTCGAGTTCATGGGCGGCGTGATGAACTGCGATATCCATTTAACGGATAAGCTGGCGGTCTATTTCGAAGAGGTGAAAAAGGCTCTCAAGCTGCCCTACATACCGCCCTGCGTGAACCGGTCGGAGGCGACGTTTACCGTGCGCGACGGGCATTTGGTCTATGCGCTGGGCGCATTAAAAAACGTGGGTGTTGAGGCGATGACGCTTTTGACGCAGGGCCGCAAGGTGGACGGGGTCGATAAGCCTTTTACCAACCTCTTTGACTTTGCTCGCCGGGTGAACCTGAAAAAGGTGGGCAAGCGGCCTTTGGAAATGCTGGCGCGGTCCGGGGCGTTTGATGAACTTGATCGCAACCGACGCAAAGTCTTTGAAAGTCTTGAGGGGCTGGTGAATTACTCTGCCGCCATTCACGAACAAAAAGAAAGCAATCAGGTGTCGCTGTTCGGCGAAGCAGGGGATGATCTGCCAGAACCACGCCTAAGCAAAGTCGCAGATTGGCTACCGGCAGAGAAGCTCGACGAAGAAGCGCGCGCGATTGGCTTCTTTCTGTCGGGCCACCCGCTGCAAGACTATATGGCAGCGTTGAAACGGAAGAAAATTCTGACCTTGGATGAGTTGACCGACAAAGCGCGCTCTGGTCCTTGTGTTGCAAAACTCGCCGGGCGGGTTTCTGGCCGTCAGGAACGCAAATCTGCGCGTGGCAATCGCTTTGCCTTTGCGCAATTGTCTGACCCAACCGGGGCCTATGAGGTCACAATTTTCTCGGAAACCTTAGAAAAATGCCGAGAGCATCTGGAGACCGGATCGAAAGTTGTTGTGACGGTTGAGGCGACGATGGAGGCCGATCAATTGAAATTGCTCGCCAAGTCCATCGGGCCAATTGATACCGTCGTGGCCGATGCAGGTTCGGCTGGCTTGCGGATATTTGTGGAAAATTCAGAGGCCGTCCCGAATGTCGCCAGCGTCCTGAATGGCGCGCGCGAGGCGGTCAAAAACGGCCCGCGCGGCCCTGTGATGCTGAACCTCATGGACCCTGAATTGCCCGGCGAGGTGGAGATCGACACCGGCATGGAATTCCCGGCCAATCCGCAGATCAAAGGCGCAATCAAGTCGCTGCCGGGCGTAATGGCGGTTGAGGATTTTTAATCGCGTGAAGAAGGCGAAATTAACCTATTCTAAGGAGTTTTGTTGGGGGCCCATTAGTGGTTGGGCTGGCGCTCGGAAGTTCGCGTATTCAAATCAGTCATTTGAAAGGGGGCCAGCTGTCGTTCGGCATCCATTTCTGACCAGCTCCAAACTATGGTGCCAACTTGAGATAGAATACCAAAACATCTTGCTGCTGTTTTCAATGCCGCCAGAATTGGATCAATTTACTTTCGTTATGGGAATGAATCCGTTGCCCAGCGGAGGAAGTTTGGTGAAAGGTCAACGCCTAGGTCGCCCCAACAATCATTGGCTATCACGCCTCCCTGCAAAAGCTAAATCAAGGAAGTTTCGCCTTGGTCTGCTGAAATATATTGAAGAAAGCAACGTCGTGAGGGATTTTTACGACTTTTACGCCGACAAGAAGCTTTTGTTAGATGTTGAAGGGTTCTTCGACACATATGAAGAAGCTCAAAGAGCAAGAGGCATCTACATACAGCCGAAACACTAACCCTAATCGTTCTGCGACCGGTTGCTAGAGACGAAATCATCGCTGCTGCCAAGCCTAAAAACGGTCTAGGGTCTTTAGCTGGCGTTGCGTTGAGACGGCAGCATCTGCCGTCTCAGGTTCTTCTTAGTCCTCAGATGGCACGACCAAATTTAGCCCACCAGCGCCGACGGCCTTGGTAAGACCGCCCGCCGCGTTCTGGGTGCGACCTTTGCCGCCAGGGTTGGTGCCTTCTAGGTTCTCAAGGCTATCGATGGTCCAGACGGTTTTCCCTGCTTTATTGACCACGCAGGCGTCACCGTCACAATGCCCGCCAGCAAAGGCCGGGGCGGCAAACATCAGCGAAACAGCGGCTACAGAAAGTGTCTTCTTCATGGTTCTCTCCCAGTTTGTTGTAGGAGAGTTACGAACCAAGCTGATATTTGGATCAAATTTACGAACGGATTAATAATGTGGCGGGCGCTCATCCCCGATGACAACGCCACCCCCGCCAGCCGCTTCACGGTCGGCTTCGCGTTCCAAAAGCATCTGAACGCGCCGCTGTAACAGGGCGATATCCGTGTCCTGACGGGCAATCACATCCGACAGGTCTTCGACGGTTTTGGTCAGGTGGGCGATTTGTTCTTCGAGTTTTTCCATGGCTCTGCCCTAGGCGCTGTCTGTGAGTAGGTCAAGATTTCGATGCGCCCTTAGGAAAACGTAGCAATACAAGGAGGTTGCCGTATAGACTGTTCCTATGAATGAACTCTTTGCACCTGACAATCTGACATGGGCGAACGCCATTTTGAAACTGATAGCGGCGATTCTGTTGCCGCTGGCCATTGGGCTGGAACGGTTTTGGCACAGGAAACCCATAGATTTCCGACCTTTTGTGATCATCTCGGTTGTGGCCTGTGCTGTGCTGATCGCAACCTTGGATTTTCCACTGACAGGTGGACGCACGGTGGAAAGTGTGGATGCGACCAAGGTTATGCAGGGTGTTTTGACCGGAATCGGATTTCTGGGCGCTGGCGCGATGTATCGTCAGGGCGACTATGTCAAAGGCGCGGCGAGCGCCGCCAGTATCTGGAGCGCCGGGGTCATTGGCCTAATCTGTGGAATCGGTGAGCTTTGGCTTGCCGGGGGGGTGACTTTCATGATCGTGGCGCTGATGTTTCTGTCGGAACCCTTTACCAAACGCTGGTCAAACGAGGACGACTAGCCCAAATCATGTCTTTTGCAGTCCGATGGGCTTTGACGCTGCACCTTGGGTTGCCTGCCCGATGGGGCTGGGGTAAGTGCGGGCCAAGTAAACTTGACCACCCAGCGATCAGGGAATGAAAAGCGATGGCCAAAGTGAAAAAAGCCCCGCGCCCCAAGGCAATCACGCCCAAGGGATTTCGCGACTATTTCGGCGAAGAAGTGACCGAGCGCGCCGAAATGCTGCATCAGATTGCGGGTGTCTATCATCGTTATGGCTTTGACGCTTTGGAAAGCGCGGCGGTGGAAACCGTCGAAGCGCTTGGGAAATTCTTGCCGGATGTCGATCGCCCAAACGAAGGCGTTTTTGCATGGCAAGAATCCGATGACGACGGGCAAGGCGATTGGATGGCGCTGCGCTATGATCTGACGGCGCCTTTGGCGCGGGTCTATGCGCAGCACCGCAATGACCTGCCAACACCCTATCGCCGCTATGCCATGGGGCCGGTTTGGCGCAATGAAAAGCCCGGACCGGGGCGCTATCGCCAGTTCTATCAGTGTGACGCGGATACAGTTGGCACGGCGAGCATGGCCGCGGACGCTGAGATCTGCGCGATGTTGTCTGATACGCTTGAAACCGTCGGCATCCCGCGCGGTGACTATCTGGTGCGCGTGAATAATCGCAAAGTTCTGAATGGCGTGTTGGAAGCCATGGGGCTCGGCGAAGATCAAGCCGCCAAAGACAACGTGCTGCGCACCATCGACAAGTTCGACAAGGTCGGCGAAAGCGGTGTGCGTGAATTGCTTGGCAGGGGGCGTTTGGATGCGTCGGGCGCTTATATTGATGGCGTCGGTCTTTCCGATGATCAGGCCGAGCCTGTGATTGCCTTCCTGACCTCCAAAGCAGATGACGTGGCTCAAACCTTTGCAAATCTGCGGGCGGCGGTTGGTGCATCGCAGATGGGGGCCGAGGGCATTGCCGAGTTGGAACAGATAGGCGACCTGTTGGCCGCTGGTGGCTACGGCGCGGACCGCATCGAAATTGACCCATCTGTTGTGCGTGGCCTTGGCTACTATACCGGTCCCGTCTTTGAGGCCGAGCTAACGTTTGAGATTTTCGACGAAAAAGGCCGCAAGCGCCAGTTTGGGTCCGTGTCCGGTGGTGGTCGTTATGATGACCTTGTGAAGCGTTTCACAGGTCAAGCCGTGCCAGCGACAGGTGTGTCCATTGGTGTTGATCGCCTATTGGCGGCCCTCCGTGAAAAGGGTCGCATTGGTGGCGTTGCTACGGGGCCTGTTGTGGTGACCGTTATGGATCGGGATCGCATGGCGGATTATCAGGCCATGGTTGCAGAGCTGCGTAATGCTGGCATCCGGGCCGAAGTCTACCTTGGCAACCCCAAGAACTTTGGCAACCAGTTGAAATATGCCGACAAACGCCAATCTCCGATCGCGGTAATCGAAGGTGGCGACGAAAAGGCAAATGGCGTCATTCAGATCAAAGACCTGATCCTTGGCGCAAAAATTGCCGAAAGCGCCACTCTGGAAGAGTGGAAAGAACGCCCAAGCCAGTTTGAAGTGCCGCGCGGTGATCTTGTCGCAAAGGTCCGCGAGATATTGGCAAGCCAGTCGGAAGGGCAGGGCTGATGCCACAAAAAGCGTTGATCCGTGCGCGCGCTGCAGAGTTGCGCGCCACCTTCGAGGCAGCGGGCGCAACGGTCGCCGAAACCCCTTTGCTGCAGCCTGCCGAGGTGCTTCTGGACCTCTATGGTGAGGACATCCGTGCACGTGCCTATGTCACAAGCGATAGCCTGCTGGGTGAACAGATGCTGCGCCCGGATTTCACGGTGCCAGTGGTGCAGATGCACATGCAGCACGGGGCAGAACCGGCGCGCTATACCTATGCCGGTGAAGTTTTCCGCCGTCAGGATGCCGACACCAGCCGTGCGAACGAATACACGCAGGTCGGATACGAGGTCTTTGACCGTGACAACCCAGCCGCTGCGGATGCAGAAGTGTTTGGTTTAATCCACGTGGCTTTGGCAGATGTCGACGTGCGCGCAAGCACCGGAGACATCGGGTTGCTTATGGCGGCCGTACAAGGGCTTGAAACGACAGACCGCCGCAAGGAGGCTTTGAAGCGCCACATCTGGCGGCCAAGACGATTCCGCGCGCTTCTGGATCGTTATTCAGGCCGCATGACGGTGCCCCAAAGCCGTCAGGCGCTGCTAGACATGGATGCGCCTTTGCAAACTGGTGTGCCTTTCATTGGCTTGCGCTCACCGGATGAGATTTCAGAGCGTATCGAGGCGCTGCGCGAAGACGTGAACGCCGCCCCGATCTCTTCGGTTCAGGTCGAGTTGCTGGATGCCTTGCTGGATGTGCGGGAAACCCTGCCGTTTGCCCTGGAACGTCTGCGCGATATTGCGGTCGACATGCCTGCAATCACCCACGCCGTTTTCAGCCTGCGCGAGCGGATTGACGCGATGGACGCCAAAGGCATCGACGTTGGTGCGATTGAATTTGAAGGAAGTTATGGCCGTACGAACATGGAATATTACGACGGCTTCGTCTTTGAATTCCACGCCGAAGGTCGAGCGGACCTACCTGCGGTGGCAACTGGCGGTCGCTATGACGCGCTGACCCGCGTTCTCGGCGGGGGCAATGAAATTCCAGCTGTGGGTGCGGTGATCCGCCCCGAAGTTCTTTTGGCGCTGGAGGGGCAGGCATGACGATCAAACTGGGTGTGCCCTCCAAAGGGCGCTTGATGGAAAAGACTTTTGACTGGTTTGGTGCCCGGGGTGTTTCTTTGACGCGCACTGGGTCTGAGCGCGAATATGCAGGTGCTGTGGACGGCATTGATGGTGTTGAACTTGTGCTGCTGAGCGCCGGGGAAATCCCGCGCGAACTCAAAGCCGGGCGCATTCATCTGGGTGTGACGGGCACTGACCTGATTCAGGAAAAGCTCGGTCTGTGGGAACAACAGGTCGAACCGCTTGCCGAACTTGGATTTGGCCGCGCGGACCTGATTATTGCCGTGCCGCAATGCTGGGTGGATGTTGACCTGCTCGAAGATTTGGACGCGGCTGCGGCGGCCTTCCGCAAAGCACACGGGTTCAGACTGCGGATTGCCACCAAATACCACCGGCTGGTGCGGGATTACCTGCGTGAAAACGGGGTCGCGGATTACCAACTGGTCGACAGCCAAGGCGCGACCGAGGGCACCGTCAAAAACATGACGGCAGAGGCGATTGCCGATATCACCTCGACCGGGGAGACCCTGCGCGCGAACCACCTCAAGATTCTGTCAGATGGTCCAATCCTGCGGTCGCAGGCGACGTTGTTCCGGTCTCGGAATGCGCAGATGAATCAAACGGAAAAGGCCACGTTGCAAGAGCTTCTCGAAGCGTTGGACCTTGATCGTTAATCTTCGATGCACATCTGAATTCATAGGGAGCCACATTTCCGGCTCCCTTTTTTGTATTACAGACTAAGATTGCACCATGTCAGAGCGGAGTAGGGGCACAATGATTATTGCACGTAAATGGCAACAGGCAGAGGGGGCTGCGGTATTTGCGGCCAGTCTGGTGATATACACGCAGGTGGACAGTCCCTTGGCGTGGTGGAGCGCTCTGCTAATTTTCTTTGCGCCTGATCTTAGCTTTTTAGCTTACCTGAAAGACAATCGTTTTGGGGCGCGTGTTTATAACCTTTGCCACCTTTACGGACTGGGCGCTTTGATCATGGCCTTGGGCTATGTGATTGACGCTTCCTTAGTGGCTGCAATCGGCGTGCTTTTGTTGGGGCATAGCGGATTTGACCGGATGCTTGGCTACGGCCTGAAATCAGAAGAAAGCTTCCAATCCACGCATCTTGGTAAAATTGGGAAGAACACCTAACAGACCGCAAATAAAAACCCCGCCGATGGCGGGGTTTTTCTGTTTCGTTTTGAGGGGCTTACCAGCAACTGACCAGTACCGTGATCTCTCCGGCTAATGTTGTCAAATCCTCTGGGGGCATGGCAGCGTTGGCCGTGTTGGTGGCCGTCGTGATGCCTTCTTCCGAAAGGACCGCGCGGATTAAGTCGCCGCGTGCCGCAAAGCTAACATCTGCTGGCAATTGGCGGTCAGACGCGCTTGGGGGCGGCAGCAGCATGCCAACGACAGACCCTCCAGCATCAAACACCGGGCCGCCCGCGTCGCCGGGTAATGGGGCTAGGGCGAGGCGGGTCAATTCCTCTTCGCCTTGCAGCCCGCGCAGGTCAGCCAATGTGCCGAAGGTGACGGTTGGTGCGCCCAATGCACCTTCAAAGGAATAGCCCGCCACCGCGACCTCTGACTGCAGACGTGGGGTCGCTTCGCTGAAGGTCGCCACAGACATCGGGGCCAGCCGCGTGGAGGGTCGCAGGACAGCGACACCCAGTTGGTCGTTCACACCCATCAGCTCCGCATCATAGTCGTTGTCCAACGTGATGCGCTGGCAGTTGCCCACGACCTCTGCGGTGGTGACGACAGTGCCCGACCGATCAATGTAGAAACCAGAACGCGACATTTTCGGGCGGCGGATTTCAAGGCCAGACAGAAGATCCAGATCTTGCAACGCCTCTGAGCCAACAGAAGGGTCCATGACGCCATCAAGGCGCGTAAAGGAATTTCGCATTTCAGACAGCAGGCGGCGACGGCGTTCTTCGTCCCCGGCAGGCCAGACCAGCGTGAAGCCCTTGATTTCGCCGCCCTCGAGTTCGACCTCAGTGTGGCTGATGCGATTGGCATCTTCGCCGACAAGGACAAAGCTGTTGTTGCGACGTTCACGTGGGCCTTCCAAAGGCACCAGTTCCAGCGTCTGCATAATGTCATAGAGGCCAAACAGCGTCGCCTGATTGCCCGCTTGGCTGATCAGAACCACCTGTGCCTCAATGTCGCCAGTCGATGCAAAATTCACAAAGGGATATTCGGCAGAGACCTTCTCGACCACACCGGTTGGGATCATGATTTCAATCCCAGCTTCGAGGCTGGTGTAGGGCTGCAAATCAAGCCCATCGAGGACCGCATTGTATTGCGCCTTAAGCTGCGCGCGCTGCGCAGTTGTCAGAACACCCGTGGTTTCATGGCCGTTCGCGGCCTGCCACGCTGACATCGACGCGCGGGTGCCGCGACCGAAAGCGCCGTCAATCGCGCTGTTGTAGAACCCGGCCCATTGCAGCCAAGTCTGAAGTTCCTGCTTTTCGGCGCGGCTCAGCCGGGCCTCACTGGCGCGCGCTTCGCGTGGGGTTTCATCTGGAATGGCGATTTCGACATCTGCTTCTGCAGCGCTTTCCTCCGTCGTCAGGGACGCGTCGGTTTCAGGCTCTGCAACCGGCGCTTCCAACCGCAAGTTCAAAAGGTTCGCTCCAACTGGCCAGAACTGGCTTTCAAAGGTCGATGAAAAGGTGATGTAGCTGTCGCGCGGGATCAATCCGTCGTTGCGATAGGTGTTCAGAACAACTTCGGCATCTTCGCGCGTGTAGGGCCCAAGCGCGATCCCATACCAGCCACCACCAAGCGCAAAACCATTCACGTCTTCCAGACGGCTTGCGTAATTGCGAATTTCTGTATTCGCCTCGGTCAGGCTGGGCTGGGCCTCAATTTGCACCCAAGCAATATCTTCTTGTGCAAAAGCGGGTCGCCCGACGGTCAAAATCACAAACAGAATAGACAAAAATAAACGCGACATCGATGGTTGAGCCCTTTGATCGAAAAAAGTTTCCTATTCGCTCGTTCTTTTACCAGTTCTTGGCGCACTTGCACCCCTAATTTGGCTTCAGGCGCAATTGACCCGCCTGTCTGTTGCGCATAGGTACAACGCGCGTTTGAAAAAGGCAGAGCCATGACAATTTCGGCAAACACGGACAGCAAACCGCGCTCCTTCCAGGAGATCATTCTGCGCCTCCAGACTTACTGGGCGGGCAAAGGCTGTGCGATCTTGCAACCCTATGACATGGAAGTTGGGGCCGGCACATTCCACCCGGCGACGACGCTGCGCTCTTTGGGTCAAAAACCATGGGCGGCTGCCTATGTTCAGCCCTCGCGCCGCCCAACCGATGGACGATATGGCGAAAACCCGAACCGCCTGCAGCACTACTACCAATATCAAGTGCTGATCAAACCAAGCCCACCGGATTTGCAGGCGCTCTATCTTGGTTCCTTGGAAGCCATCGGCATCGACATGGAGATGCACGATATCCGCTTCGTGGAAGACGACTGGGAAAGCCCGACCTTGGGCGCCTGGGGACTTGGCTGGGAAGTCTGGTGTGACGGTATGGAAGTCAGCCAGTTCACTTATTTCCAACAGGTTGGTGGCTATGATTGTCATCCTGTGTCAGGTGAGTTGACCTACGGCCTAGAACGTTTGGCGATGTATATTCTCGGTGTGGACCACGTGATGGACATGCCATTCAACGACCCTAACGCGCCTATTGCGCTGACCTATGGCGATGTCTTCAAGCAAACCGAAGAAGAATACGCCCGCTGGAATTTTGACGTCGCCAACACCGAAGTTCTGCTGCGCCACTTTGAAGAGGCTGAAACCGAGTGTCAGGCGATCCTCGCGCAGGAGCACGTTGATCCGAAAACCGGCAAAACCATCATCATGGCGCACCCGGCCTATGATCAGTGCATCAAAGCCAGCCACATCTTCAACCTGCTCGATGCGCGTGGCGTGATCTCTGTGACCGAACGCCAAGCCTACATTGGCCGCGTGCGTGCTCTGGCGAAACAATGTGCGGACGCCTTCGTGCAAACCCGCGCCGCCACCGGAGAAGCCGCGTGACCGGTAAGCTTCTCGCAGGAGTTCTCGTCTTGTCAGCCATCGCGATGGGCATCGGCCTCTGGTACACTCAGATTTACGCCTTCTATGAACCGGTGAATGCCACCGGCTCTGACGATGTGCGCATGACGCTGTTGGCAACTGGCGAACCCGAAGTTGTCCTTTATGAGGATTTCGAAGCAATTGACGCGGGCAGCTCCCCAATCCGCTACCGCGCCTGCTTCACGACATCGATGTCCCAAGCCATGCTGAGCGAAACCTATCAGCCGGTCGACAAAGCAACGCCTTTGAACGCGCCGGGCTGGTTTGATTGCTTTGACGCCGCCGAAATCGGCGCGGCCCTGCGCAGCGGTCAGGCACTGGCCTTTATGGGCACTGAAAATATCGATTATGGGATCGACCGCATTGTTGCGATCATGCCCGATGGCCGGGGATTTGCCTGGCACGAAATCAACGAATGCGGAAAGCTTGCCTTTGACGGCGAAGATCTCCCCGCCACTTGCCCGCCAAAACCGGAAGGCCAATAATTATGCCTGATCTGCTGATTGAACTCTTTTCCGAAGAAATCCCTGCACGCATGCAAGCCCGCGCGGTGGAAGACCTGAAAAAGCGCGTGACCGATGGGCTGGTGGCCGCGGGTCTGACCTATGCGCATGCCTCCAGCTTCTCGACCCCGCGGCGCCTGACGCTCGCGCTGGAGGGGATGTTGGCTGAAAGCCCAACGATCCGCGAAGAACGCAAAGGCCCGAAGGTTGGCGCACCAGAGAAAGCCATCGAAGGCTTCTTGCGCGGTGCTGGCCTGACTATGGACCAGTTGGAAGAGCGCGACACGCCGAAGGGTGCTGTCTATTTCGCGATGATCGAAAAGCCGGGCCGCCCGGCGGCCGAGATCGTGGCAGAGGTTCTGGAAGACACCATCCGCAACTTCCCATGGCCAAAATCCATGCGCTGGGGCAAGGGAGCATTGCGTTGGGTACGCCCGCTGCATTCCATTCTTTGCATCATGTCGGATGAGGCGGGCACCGAGGTTGTGCCAATGGACATCGACGGGATCACATCGGGTGACACCACTGAAGGCCACCGATTCATGGGGGCAGGGCGCTTTGCCGTCACTGGCTTTGAAGACTATGCTGCCAAGTTGAAACGCAACCACGTGATCCTTTCAGCAGAAGAGCGCGCCGAGGCGATCTGGGCAGATGCCCAAAACCTCGCCTTTGCGCAGGGTCTCGAAGTTGTGGACGACAAAGGCCTCTTGGCCGAAGTTGCCGGTCTGGTTGAATGGCCGGTCACACTGATGGGCGACATTGCTGAGGACTTCCTCAATCTGCCGCCCGAGGTGCTGCAGACCTCGATGAAAGAACACCAGAAGTTCTTCTCTGTGAAAAACCCAAAGACGGGCCGGATTGAGAAGTTCATCACCGTTGCCAACCGTGAAACCAAAGACAATGGCGCGACCATTTTGGCAGGCAACCAAAAGGTTCTCTTCGCGCGTCTGTCGGATGCGAAATTCTTCTGGGAAAACGACGTGCGCACCGCGAAAGCTGGCGCGTCTGAGTGGATTGAGAAGCTGTCGAATGTGACCTTCCACAACAAACTGGGGTCTCAGGCGGAACGCATTGATCGCATTGCCGCTCTGGCGCGTGAGATTGCGCCGATTGTTGGCGCTGATGCTGATCTGGCAGAAAAAGCCGCGCGTTGGGCGAAGGCGGACCTGTCATCCGAGATGGTCTATGAATTCCCTGAGCTACAGGGCTTAATGGGCCGCTACTATGCGGAGTTCGCGGGGCATCCGGCGGAAGTGGCTGCGGCTGCGACCGAGCATTACTCGCCGCTGGGCCCATCCGATGATGTGCCGACAGCACCGGTTTCGGTGGCTGTTGCACTGGCAGATAAGCTGGACCTGCTGACAGGCTTCTGGGCGATTGATGAAAAGCCGACAGGATCAAAAGACCCCTTTGCGCTGCGTCGCGCGGCTTTGGGTGTTATTCGGTTGGTTTTGGTCAATAATATTGATCACTCTTTAGAAGGGATTTTGGATCCGGGTTTAGCAGCTCACGACGGCAAGCCCTATTCCCGTCCGGATGAGCACACACGATTTGAGTTGATGGGGTTCTTCCTTGATCGATATAAAGTCGTTTTGCGCGATATGGGTTACAAGCACGATATTGTAGACGCAGTTTTGTCATTGCAGACAGGTGATGTGCTCCCATGGAGCAACGCACGCATAGCATCTCTGCAAGCCTTCCTCTCCACCGATGACGGCGAGAACCTGCTGCAAGGCTTCAAACGCGCCAACAACATCCTCAGCCAAGCGGAAGATAAAGACGGCGTTGAATACTCCTACGGCGCAGATATCAAATACGCTGAGGACGATGCGGAAAAGGCGCTCTTTGCGGCGCTCGACAAATTCGAAGCCCCCATCGCGGAAGCGATCCTTGGCGGAGATTTTGCCGCTGCCATGGCAGGCCTCGCGGGCCTGCGCGCGCCAATTGATGCCTTCTTTGAGGCGGTGCAGGTCAACAGCGACAACGAGGTTGTGCGCCGCAACCGCCTGAACCTCTTGGCGCGCATTCGCACACTCTGCCTGTCTGTGGCTGACCTGACGAAGGTCGAGGGTTAAAGCCCCTCGATTTCATCTTTCCGAAAATACTCAAACGCCGGATTTTCATCGAAAATCCGGCCTGCGCCCTTTCCGGTGACGCGACGATTGGACTGAAAGCTTTTTCTTGCCACAGCCGCCGGGCGTCGTATGCTGCACGCCACAGGAGGATGCCGCAGTGCAGAAAAACAGTCCATTTATCACGCTTGTGACGCCGGATGCGCCCATTGCGGTGCAGACACACGGCGGACGTGCAAAATGTCTGCAGCGGCTGTTTCGTCTTGACCTGCCGGTGCCAACCACCGTCGCGCTCTCCTTTGACGCCGTGCACCGGCTGGCCAGCGGGGATATGCCTGATATCCCGCGTTTGATTGAGCCATTTGGCGACGATCAGTTGCTCTGCGTGCGCCCCAGTTCCGAAGACCCCGATTGGGGCGGGCCGCGCGCGATTCTGAACATTGGCATCAACCACGACCGGCATGCGGCGTTGATTGGGTCGATTGGCAAAGAAGCGGCAGATGAAATCTATCTGCGTTTCATTCAAGCCTATTCCGAACATGTTGCGCGGCTTGATCCGGATATGTTTGATGACATTGATCTTTCTGGCCCGGATGCCCTGCGCGCGGCGCTTGAGGTTTATGAAGACGAAGCCGAGGAACCGTTTCCCCAAGACATGGCGACCCAGTTGGGTGGCGTGTTACGCTCTATGGCGCGGGCGTGGGAGGGCACGTCGGCGCGCCTCTTGCGGATGGCCAAAGGGGCGCCTGCGGATGCGGGGTTGGGGCTTGTCGTACAGGCCATGGTCTTTGGTCTTGGGCGGGGTGAAAGCGGGTCAGGTGTGCTGCAACTGGTTGATGGCGATACCGGCATGCCAGTCATCAAAGGGCGTTACTTGACGCAATCGCAGGGCCGAGAGGCTTTGGAAGCCGGGGCCAAGTCGCTCTTTCTGACCTGTGACAGTCGTGGCCCTTCTTTGGAAGAGGCCCAGCCCGAGGCGTTTGCCAATTTGATCAGCCATGCGCAGCTGATGCGACAGAAACTGCGTGAAGAAATGCAGATGGAGTTCACCGTGCAAGACGGTGAGGTCTATATTTTGGACGGCGTGCGTATTCAGCGCAGCGCTCGCGCGGCGGTTCGGATCGCGGTGGCCTTGGCCGAAGAGGGCATTATCAGCCATGAAGAAGCGTTGATGCGGGTAGAGCCGCGGGCGCTGAATGAACTTTTGCACCGGCAAGTTAATCCAAACGCCAAGCGTGATGTCATCGGTGCTGGCGTCGCGGCAAGCCCCGGCGCGGCAAGTGGCCGGATTGTTTTTACCGAGGCCGCTGCGCAGGCCTCTGCGGCGCGGGGCGAAGCTTGCATTCTGGTGCGCCGTCAAACCAGCCCCGAAGACGTTCGGGGCATGCACGCGGCGGCAGCCGTTTTGACAGAGCGTGGCGGTGTCACCAGTCATGCTGCGGTGATTGCGCGCGGGCTCGGCCTGCCCTGCGTGGTTGGGGCCAGTAGTCTCCGGTTTCAGACCAAGCAGCGGCTGTTGACCGCCCGCGATGGCCGCGTGTTCCGCGAAGGCGATATCCTGACCATCGACGGCACCAACGGCGAAGTCCTCTCTGGTGAGCCAGAGATGCTGGAGGCCACGTTGGATGGGGCCTTTAAGCAGCTGATGATCTGGGCCGACGAAACCCGCGATATTGGCGTCCGCGCCAATGCAGACACGCCAGCAGACGCGAAAACAGCACGCAACTTCAAAGCGCAGGGGATTGGCCTTTGCCGGACCGAGCACATGTTCTTCGAAGAAGATCGTTTGACGGTGATGCGCGAAATGATTTTTGCCGACGACCCCGAAGATCGCCGCGCCGCCTTGGAACGACTGCTGCCCATTCAGCGGGCGGACTTTGTCGAACTCTTCAAGATCATGGGCGGCAAGCCGGTTTGTATCCGTTTGTTTGACCCGCCCCTGCATGAGTTTCTGCCCAGCAATCGCACTGGTATGCGTGATCTGGCCGAAGCGCTGGATTTACCTTTGTCGGATGTCGAGCGCCGCATCGAAGCGCTGTCAGAATATAACCCAATGCTGGGCATGCGCGGTGTGCGTTTGGGGATCACCGTGCCTGAAATTTATGACATGCAGGCACGCGCAATCTTTGAAGCGACGTTGGATGCCTCCAAAGATGGCGCACCCGTCGTACCAGAGATTATGATCCCATTGGTCAGCGCAAAACGCGAAGTCGAACTGGTGAAAAAACGGATCGACGCCGTGGCTGCCGCAGTGCGCACGGAACGCGGTGAGGCATTTAGCTTTCGGCTGGGTGTGATGGTTGAGACACCGCGCGCCGCGCTCCGGGCCGAAGATATTGCGCCGCATTGTGATTTCTTCAGCTTCGGGACAAACGACTTGACCCAAATGACCTATGGTCTCTCGCGCGACGATGCGGGGCGGTTTATGTCGGCCTATGTGCAGCAGGGTGTCTATCCCGAGGATCCGTTCCATACGCTGGACGCCGAGGGTGTCGGGGAACTGTTGGAACTCGGCGCGACGCGCGGACGTGCGGCGCAACCAAACCTGACTCTGTCAGTATGCGGAGAGCACGGCGGCAGCCCCGAATCGATTGCATTCTGCCGAAAAGTCGGAATGGACTATGTTTCGTGCTCGCCCTTCCGCGTTCCTGTTGCGCGGCTTGCCGCCGCCCAGCTGACGATCCAAGACAAGATCGGGTAGAAAGCTGCCGCAATTGCGCAACATATTGGTCGCATTTTTGCCAAAATTTCTGAAATGGCTCAGCGGGTAGACGAATTGCTCTTTTTTGGGTAAGTCACCGCGATGTTTGCCGGGGCGGGGAGTCCGGTTTCACCGAATGCGAGGCTGCCATGCGCACGTTAGCGATTTCGATCTTTGCCATCTTAATGGCGTCCCAGACCGCGTTTAGCGGCGCGAGTGTTGACCCTGTCCAACAGGCGATTTCTGCAGAAGAGCAGCAAATCGCGTCACTTGATAAACAGAAACTGAAAGACTTCTTTGCCCCCCGCAAAAAATCCAAAACGCTGCAGGTTGAGCGTTCGAAGGAATGGGTGGATGCGCAGCCAAAGGTAAGCGGCGATGAGCAATGGGAATGCCTTGCTCAGGCGCTTTACTTTGAAGCCCGCGGCGAAAGCGTGCGCGGTCAATTTGCTGTGGCAGAGGTTATTTTGAACCGGGTCGACAGCGCAAAATTCCCAAATTCAGTTTGCAACGTAATCCATCAGGGCACTGGCAAGAAATTTGCCTGCCAGTTTACTTTCACATGTGATGGTAACCCGGAAACAATCCGTGAGAAAAAAGCCTATGCTCGCGTTGGCAAGATCGCAAAATATATGCTGGACGGTGCGCCACGTGACCTGACAGATGGCGCGACTTACTATCATACGGTTGCAGTTAGCCCGCGTTGGGCACGTAAGTTTGCGCGCACGACAACCATCGGCGTGCATCACTTCTACCGTCCGCACATCCGCGTTTCGCAGAACTAATCCAAACACCGCCACACCGCTGGTCTACCGAGGGACGGGCTGCTATAGCGCTGTCAATCTTTTGTGTGCGAGGGCAGACCATGGGCGACGATACGCAAACCGCATTTTCCCATCCCGAAGACCGGGCTATGGCCATGCCAATGGACAATGTCCATGATCGTCTGTCATTGCGCGATCACGTGGTCGAGGTCGAAATCGGCGCCTTTCAGGCAGAACGCGATATGACCCAGCGGGTCGCCTTTGACATTGTGGTCGAGGTGGCCGCGCCCGAGGCCGATCTTGAAGATGATGTGGACCGCATTCTGTCTTATGACCGTCTGACTTGGGCGATTGAACACGAACTTGCGGCTGAACGGCTGAACTTGCTGGAAACCCTTGCTGAACGCATCGCGGACCGTATCCTTGCAGAGCCTCAGGCAAAACGGGTCTTCGTCCGCATCCAAAAACTCGACAAAGGCAACGGCAAGCTAGGCGTTGAAATCGTACGTGTCCCGGGGCAAGGCGGAGCCATTGCAACCGAGGTGGTTCAACCCGTTGTCGCCTTTGTCAGCAACGCGGCGCTTTCGAATGTCGCGCGACTGACGAAAGTGGTTCAGACAGCCGGATCGCCATTGGTCATTGTCCTTGATCTCCCAAAAGATCGGCCGCAGGCGGCGTCGGCGAACAGTCAGCGCCAAATTGATCTTTTGGCCGTCGAGCAAGCAGCGTGGCAACTCTCTGCGCAGCTTGAGGACGTCAGTGTCGCCGCCACCCGGACAGAGATCGATTGGGCGATGAAGACCGGCCAGCCTTGCATCTGCGCGCCCGCGAAACTTGTCAATGATGCCACTGATACGCCGCCAGAAGGGTTCGCTGAATTGGCGCTTTGGTTCGCCCAAGAATGGCAGGCCAAGCAGGTGATTGATGTCGGCGGAACCTTGCCCGCCACTGACACATTTCCAGTAGAGATTGTAACACTGGATCAATCTGAAGGCTGAGGTCTTGCCAAGCCAATTCAGATCGCTCATTCACGGCAAATGACAACCTATTTCAGACCCATTCCGCAAACGGATATCGCCCGGCCCGATACCGCCCAAACACTAGCTGGCGGCTGGGCGTGGTTTACACATGTTGAATGTCTTGAGCGTGGTAAGCCCGCCAGAGTCATTGCCGCTTCGCAGGTTCCCGAAGATGTCATCGCGAAGATGACCCGCGCGCGCAGCGACATTGCCGGCCTGAGCATGAAGGCCCCCAAGATCATGGGCATCTTGAACGTGACGCCAGACAGCTTTTCAGATGGCGGGCGGTTTAACGCACCTGATCAGGCTGTGGCGCGGACGCAGGCGATGATCGATCAGGGCGCAGACCTGATTGATATCGGTGGGGAGTCGACCCGGCCGGGGTCTAACTATGTAGAGATCGACGAAGAGACCGCGCGCACTGCACCGGTGATTGCCGCAGTCGCGCCGAACATCAGCGCGCCGATCAGCATCGACACGCGTAAAGCGCCGGTCGCCGCTGCCGCATTGGAAGCGGGCGCCGCGATCATCAATGATGTGTCAGGCTTTACCTTTGATGCGGGCTTGGCGGATCTGGCGGTCACAAAACAGGTTCCCGTCTGTGTGATGCATGCGCAGGGCGATCCCGCGACAATGCAGGACGATCCGAGCTATGATGATGTTCTGCTGGACGTCTTTGACTTCCTTGACGCACAGGTTCGGCAGCTAGAGGCGAAGGGCCTGCAGCGGGATCAGATTATTGTCGATCCCGGTATCGGCTTTGGCAAAGCGCTGACGCACAATCTTGCCCTTTTGGCGCGGCTGAGCCTGTTTCACAGCTTAGGCTGTCCAATCCTTTTGGGCGCTTCGCGCAAGGCGCTGATCGGCCACATCTCAGGTGCGAAGAACACCGATGATCGCATGCCGGGGTCTTTGGCAATCGCTTTGGCCGGTATCCAACAAGGCGTTCAGTTCCTGCGTGTGCATGACGTGGCTGAAACCCAACAAGCCCTGACACTTTGGCAGGCCGCAACGCAAGGAGCGCATGATGTCGCGTAAATTTTTCGGCACCGACGGGGTGCGTGGCACCGCGAACCAATATCCGATGACAGCGGATATGGCCTTGAAGCTCGGCGCCGCTGTGGGTCGATATTTCCGCAATGATGGTGACAATCAGCACCGTGTAGTTATCGGCAAAGACACGCGTCTGTCTGGTTACATGTTTGAAAACGCATTGACCGCTGGCTTGACCTCGACCGGGATGAATGTGTTGCTGCTTGGCCCGGTGCCGACGCCCGCCGTCGGGCTTCTGACCAAATCCATGCGCGCCGATCTGGGCGTGATGATTTCGGCCAGCCACAATCAGGCGATCGACAATGGGATCAAATTCTTTGGGCCTGACGGCTTCAAACTGTCTGACGAGGCCGAGCTAGAGATTGAACGCCTCGTGCTTGAAGGTGTGGAGGCGGTGCAGCCACAGAACATCGGGCGCGCCAAGCGGATTGATGACGGGCGGTTCCGCTACATTGAGCGGGTCAAAAGTTCTTTGCCATCCGGTGTCCCGTTCAAGGGCCTGAAAGTGGTGATCGATTGCGCGAATGGTGCGGCCTACCGTGCTGCGCCCGAAGCGCTCTGGGAACTTGGGGCCGAAGTCATCCCTGTGGGTGTTTCGCCGAATGGCACAAACATAAATGCTGGCTGTGGCTCGACCCACACTCAAACCGCCGCAGAGGCGGTTGTCGCCCATGGTGCAGATGTGGGCATCGCTTTGGACGGCGACGCAGATCGTGTGATGATCATTGATGAAACCGGACATGTGGCCGACGGTGATCAGATCATGGCGCTGTTGGCGAGCCGCTGGGCGGATGCTGGCAAACTTGCCGGCGGCGCGCTTGTCGCGACGGTGATGTCCAACCTGGGCCTTGAGCGTTATCTGACGGACCGCGGGCTGCGGTTGGAACGCACTGCTGTGGGCGACCGCTATGTGGTTGAACGCATGCGGCAGGGTGGGTTTAACCTTGGGGGCGAGCAATCCGGTCACATCGTGATGACGGACTACGCCACGACGGGCGATGGCCTCTTGGCCGGGCTGCAATTCCTTGCCGCCATGGTTGAAAGCAACAAAACCGCATCTGAACTGGCCCGCAACTTTGAAACCGTACCCCAGCTCTTGAAAAACGTGCGCTATGAGGCGGGGCAGGCACCACTCGAGGTCGCCTCGGTCAAATCGGCTATTTCAGATGCTGAAATGCGTCTGAACGGCAAGGGCAGGTTGTTGATCCGCAAGTCTGGGACGGAACCCCTGATCCGCGTGATGGCGGAATGTGAAGATGCCGATTTGCTGTCCGATGTCGTGGACAGCATCGTGACCGAAGTCGAAGCGAGTGTCTAAGTCCCTGAGGCGCTGCCTCTAAAGAGGCGGCGTAAAGCTCCGTATTGGCTAAGGCCAACGCCTGAAAGGATAAGCGCCAGCGCAATCAACAGCGTTGGAGGCAGCGGTTCGCCCAAGATCAACGCCCCCATGACCACAGCCCAGATCGGGACTTGGTAGTTCGTCAGGCTCATAAACGTCGGTCCGGCTTCGCGCACCACAAGCACCCGCAGGTAGTTGGCGATGGCCGTGGAAACACAGCCAAGCACCACAACGACGATGGCCGTGCGCATGTCGATGGCACCGGGCAGCCCTTCGACCCAAAGGGCAAGGGGCAGGATCACAATCGCACCGAACCAAAGCAGCATTGTCGCCAGCCCGAGCGAATCCACCGGCGGTAAGCGGCGCACGATAATCGAACAGACCGCGTAGCTGACCGTCGCGCCAAGGACTGACAGGCGACCCCAAAATTCCAACTCAGCCCCGCTGCTTTCCAGCGCATCCACGCCAATCAGCAGCACCACGCCGATAAATCCCATCGTGAAGCCAAAGACTTTGCGCAGGCTCATCTGTTCCCCGGGCACAAAGACATGGGCCAATGGCAGGATCATCAGCGCAATCGCCGTCATGCAAATACCCGTGAAGCCAGAGGTCACATATTGCTGCCCCCAGCTGATCAGGAAAAAGGGCAGGGCGGAACTGCCGATGCTGGCGATGGCAAGGCGGCCATAGGCGGTTTCCCCGTGAAACAGGCGAAACCCGCGCAGCCCCCAGATCACGGTCAATAGCAAAACAGCAAACCAGATGCGCCCGGTGGCAAGCCACAGAGGCGTCAGCCCCTCAAGCGCGAGTTCGATCAACAGAAATGTTGACCCCCACACAAAGCCCATGATGGCAATCATGGCCCAATGCCTTGGCAAGATGTCCTGCATGAAGTTTCCCTTAACAGTCCTGCAATTGACCCCGCTGAAGGAACGAGGTCAATCGGCATTGGGTTGGCGCGGCTCGTGTCTGCCTATCCGCGAAGCTTATGATGCAGGATGATCGGCACAACAAGGTCCTCCTCGTCTGTAAGGTGCCGGTTCAGAAAAGCCTGAATGCCTTCACATGCCGCTAGAACTGCCGGGACCTGTTCTGCGGCGTCCTTTTCGGACAGATGCAGCAGTTGGATATACCGGTTTGCATTGGTTTTCAGGTCATCAAGGATGGCATCCATCTGCAGATGGTCTGTCTCCAGCATCTCCAGCCCATGGGCAAATCGGTCATCTGCGGCCTCAAGTTCCGGGAAAAAGCGATGGTCCTCCCAACCATGGTGCCCATGCAAGTTCTGGATCAACAAATTGCCGAAATGCCCAAGGCGCGCCGCAAACTTTTGTGGGTCCAAGGTCTTGTCGATGGCCTCTCTGCTATCTGTTGCGACAATATCGGCGAGGCGCCGAAACATGGTGTGGGCACCCATCCAGTTTTGGATGGATCGAGCGAAATTCGGGTGATCCGGCCAAGCGTCGCGCGGATAATCCCGAAGCAGGAGTTGCATCTCTTCGGGCAACCCCTGTCTGACGTTGATGTCATGTTGGGTCATGCCTCATAGCTGGGGTAGGGGCGGTGATGTTACAACATAACGAACTGTGCAGCGACGCAGGGGGGGATGTTGGAATTTGCAATTATGTAAGTATTCGCTTACGGTAAGTAATGACTTACGAAGAATCACTTGCCGCGCTCGCCGATCCGACCCGTCGCCAGATTTACGAACATGTCACGCGTAGCGCTGGGTCTGTCGCGGATATTTCCAAAGGGTTCCCGATCAGCCGTCCGGCTGTTTCGCAGCACCTGAAAGTGCTGTCCGACGCCGGGTTGGTCGCCGCCAAGCAACAGGGCAACCGGCGCATCTATCGTGCGACGCCAGACGGGCTTGCGGAGCTGCGACAGTATTTAGACCGGCTATGGGGTGATGTGCTTGGCGAATTTGCAAAGAGCTTTGAAAAGGAACTTTAAATGACGGATCCCATTGTCAAAACGGTCACCGTGCCCGTGGCACCTGATCGCGCGTTTGCACGGTTTACCACTGAAATCATGCGGTGGTGGCCCGTCGGGCGTCACTCTGTCTCTGCTGGTCATGGCGAAGCTGCGCAGGATGTGGTGATTGAACCGCGCGCAGGCGGTGCGGTTTATGAAATCATGCACACCGGAGAGCGGACCGAATGGGGCGTCGTCTCACACTGGGCACCGCCTGCAGGCTTCTCGATGACGTGGCATCCGGGCAATGACCCAAGCTTGGCAACCGAACTAAGCCTTGCCTTTCAGGCCGAAGGCGACGGCACACGCGTGACCCTAACCCATAGCGCATGGGCAAAGCTTGCAGAGCGCGCAACAGAGGTCCGAAGCCATTACAGCAGCGGCTGGGACCATGTTTTGGGGGAGTGCTACGTAGAGGGTCTTTAGCCCAACGAGTGATAGATTTCTGTCCGCAGTTCTTCTGGCGCTGTTTTCTGAGGGTCATCAATGTAGATTTCCCAAACCGGCATCGCAGACGTCAGCCCCTTGGCTTTGGCGTGCGCCCAAATTGCGCCATGGGTCTGGTTCATGTTCATATAGGGGCCAACGTGAAGCGCATGCAGCGCCTTGGTGGCCGGAATGACGTCTGCACTGACGTCGCCGCTGGCCTTCGCGGCATCCTCGGGTGACACAAAGAAGCCGCAGCGGAAGGTCATCTTTTTACCGGGCATTTCAGTGTAAACTGAAATCGGTGCGCTAAGCGGCTCTATGCCTGCGGACCCCAGAAACCCAAAGGCCGTGCCAAAAGCCGCGCCCATTGCATCGGCGATGGCTTTGCCGTCCATCAATGCGGCCTCTCCCGCGACGTAGAGATAATCCTGCGCGTCAAAACTCTTTTCTGAAATATCCATACTGGGTCTCCCTTCGATCTATGAAGTCAGACTACCGCAGAATTTGTAAGCGCCAACAAAAAACGCCCCGCAAAGCTGCGAGGCGTTTGGTAATTTTGAGGTCAAAGAAACTTAGTTCTTTTCTTTGTCGACCATCTTGCCTGCGGAAATCCATGGCATCATGCCACGCAGTTTCGCGCCGGTTGCTTCGATCGCGTGCTCGTCGTTTGCACGGCGGGAAGCTTTGATGGTTGGCTGGCCAACTTGGTTTTCCAGCATGAAGTCGCGCACGAATTTGCCGGACTGGATGTCTTCCAGAACCGCTTTCATACGGGCTTTGGTTTCGTCGTACTTCAGGATGCGTGGGCCGGTGACGTACTGGCCGTATTCCGCGGTGTTGGAGATAGAGTAGTCCATGTTCGCGATGCCGCCTTCGTAGATCAGGTCAACGATCAGCTTCACTTCGTGCAGACACTCAAAGTATGCCATCTCAGGCGCGTAGCCCGCTTCCACCAGCGTTTCAAAACCGCAGCGGATCAGTTCGACCAGACCACCACACAGAACGGCCTGTTCGCCGAAGAGGTCGGTTTCGCATTCTTCACGGAAGTTGGTTTCAATGATGCCGGAGCGACCGCCACCGATTGCGGAACAGTAGGACAGGCCGATTTCCAGCGCTTTGCCGGACGCGTCATTGTGAACTGCAACCAAGCAAGGCACGCCGCCGCCTTTGGTGTATTCGCCGCGCACAGTGTGACCTGGGCCCTTTGGCGCCATCATGATCACGTCGACGCCTTCTTTTGGCTCGATCAGGCCGAAGTGCACGTTCAGACCGTGTGCAAATGCAATGGCGGAGCCCGGCTTCAGGTTGTCGTGAACGTATTTCTTGTAGGTCTCTGCTTGCAGTTCGTCGGGCATGGTGAACATGATCACGTCACACCAGGCTGCCGCTTCGGCGATGCCCATTACGGTCAGGCCTTCAGCTTCGGCTTTTTTCGCGGAAGGGGAGCCTTCGCGCAGAGCAACCGCAAGGTTCTTTGCGCCAGAGTCGCGCAGGTTCAGCGCATGCGCGTGGCCTTGGGAACCGTAGCCAAGAATGGCCACTTTTTTGTCTTTGATCAGGTTAATGTCGCAATCGCGATCGTAATAAACGCGCATCTTCACGTCCTCTCGTTGATGTTTGAGGCGATCATAGAGAGGTATTCGGTGAGTGCGATGGTATATTGCATGAAATCCGCGATAATAATGCGCTTTTCATTCGTTGTTCTGCTCTATACTGATATTTTCATGCTTGATGATCTGGATCGGCGCATTCTGCGCCTCATGCAAAGTGACCCTGACCTCGCGATTCCGCATCTCGCGGATCAACTTGGGCTGACTACGTCGCGGCTATCACGGCGTTTGGACCGCCTGCGCGAGGATGGCGTGCTAAAGGGCATTCGTGCGATCATCGATTGGCGCGCGCTTGGGTACGAAGTCGAGGTTTCGTTGCGCGTCACCTTAGATAAAACCCAAACTCGCGCCTTTGATGATTTCATCGAGGCGGCACGGGCCATTCCAGAGGTGATCGAGATTCAAACCTTCCTCGGGCGGGTCGACGTGCGCCTCAGCGTGATTGCGCGCGATATGGCACATTACCAAGATATCTACCGCACCAGCATTCTGACCCTGCCACATATCGCCGACATCGAAGCCCTGATGCTGGTGGCCAGCGTGAAGGCAAACGAAAGCCTGCCGCTATGATTGATCTCGACGATCTTGATCGCAAACTCCTGCGCGCCTTGGCTGAGGACGCCACACAGAACGCGGGTGCGCTCGGGCGGCGCTTTGGTCTAAGCCAGCCGGCGACGTGGCGGCGGATCAAGCGACTGCAAGAGGCGGGCATTGTCGCTGGGCGCAAACTGGACCTCGACAAAGAAAAACTCGGGTTTGGCGTCACGGTCTTCCTTGGCGTGAAACTGGCCACAAAAGGCCGTGTCAGCCTTGATGACTTTGAGCGGGCGGTCACGGCCATCCCAGAAGTACAAACAGCAGAGCACGTTCTGGGCATGTATGACTATCGTCTGCGAGTCACGGCACGCGATATTGCCGATTTCGAACGTGTCTTGCGGCGGCGCATCATGACCCTGCCGGGCGTTGGGGATGTTGAGGCGAATGTGCTGCTTAGCGAAGAAAGACGACCCGGCCCTTTGTGAAATGACGTAAACTGAAACCACTGCGCCGCGTCTGGGGTATTCGGATCAACAGCGTTGCGGCTAGACATATTGGTAAGGACATAAAGTTTTTCTGCCGGCCCCAGATCGGCATCATTGTTTCGGGCGCAACGCCCGGCAGGAAGGGAGGCCGACATGGCATTACTCAACACCGTGGACCCAGAGGGTCTGGATGAATTCTCCGTTGTTTTCACGGATCGGTCGCTTAACCACATGAGCAAGACCTTCCAGCAAGTCATGCGCGATATTTCCGGCATGCTGAAAGAAGTTTATCAAGCCGAAGCCGTCGCCCTGATCCCCGGTGGTGGCACCTATGCGATGGAAGCTGTGGCCCGGCAATTTGCGCGCGACGCCAAGACGCTTGTCGTGCGCAACGGCTGGTTTTCTTATCGCTGGTCGCAGATCTTCGAAGCGGGTGCATTTGCGGCCTCTTCGACCGTTATGAAGGCGCGCCAAACGGGCAATGACGTCACCGCCCCCTTCGCACCAGCACCGATTGATGAGGTCGTGGACAAGATCAAGGCAGAGAAGCCAGATGTCGTCTTCGCACCGCATGTTGAGACTTCGGCCGGTGTGATCCTGCCCGATGATTACCTGCAAGCCATGGCCGCCGCCGCGCATGAGGTCGGCGCGCTTTTTGTACTGGACTGCATCGCGTCTGGCTGTGCGTGGATCGACATGAAAAAGATCGGCGTCGATGTGTTGGTGTCCGCTCCGCAAAAAGGCTGGTCCGCATCGCCCTCTGCAGGGATGGTGATGATGGGCGAACGCGCTTTGGCGCGTCTGGAAGAAACCGCATCAGACAGCTTTGCGATTGATCTGAAGAAATGGCATTCGATTATGCAGGCCTATGAAAACGGTGGCCATGCGTACCATGCGACGATGCCGACGGATGCCCTGAAAGCCTTTCGCGACACGATGCTGGAAACCCAAGACTACGGTTTTGAAAAACTGCGCGAGGCGCAATGGGCGCTTGGCAATGGGGTTCGTGCCATCTTGGCAGAGAAGGGCATCAAATCGGTCGCGGCGGAAGGCTTTGGTGCACCGGGTGTGGTGGTATCTTACACCTCCGATCCAGCCATTCAAAACGGCAGCAAATTTGTTGCCGAGGGCATGCAGATCGCGGCGGGCGTTCCACTGGCCTGTGATGAGCCAGAGGGCTTTATGACCTTCCGCTTGGGTCTCTTTGGTTTGGACAAACTGTATGATGTGGACGCCACGCTGTCGCGCTTGCAAAAGGTCCTCGACAAGGTGCTTTAAGCTTCACCTTTTCAAAAATACTCATAAAAACAAACCTGGGTCCGGGGCAATGCCCCGGGTCTTAGGACCCGCGCGGCGATGATCTAACGCGCGCCCAATCCCATTTGCATCAGCATTTTCCGCACCGGGGCCATGCCATATAGCGCTTGCAGCCCCGCCGCCCGCGCGTTTCGCAATAGCGGAGATTGCACCATCGACGCACGGTTCAACACATCAATGCCGCGAACACGCAGCGCGACTTCGGCGTGGCGCTGCCTTTGATAGCTGGCCAGCATCGGCGCGTCGCCCAGCCGGTCGGGCGCAGCTTTTGCCAAGTCCAGCAGGACAGACAGGTCCCCTAACGACGTGTTCAGCCCCTGCGCGCCAATTGGGGGCACCACATGCGCAGCTTCGGCAATCAGCGCCACACGCTCGCTGCTGAATCGGTCCGCGATCTGGCTGATAATGGGCCAAATGGTGCGGCGTGAGGCAAGGTTGAGCGGCCCGAACAGTGAACAGCTTCGCGCGGTCATTTCGGCGTTAAAGACGGCCTCGTCCATCTCATAAAGCGCCTGCGCGTTCGCTGCTTTCTCCATCCAGACCAGCGCCGAAGAGGGCATCCCGTTGTGATCAGGGAGCGGCACCAAGGTGAACGGCCCGCCGGTGCGGTGAATTTCCGTCGATACGTTTTCATGCGGGATCGGATGGGTGACGGCCAGCGCCAGCGCTTTCTGGCCGTAACGCGATGTTTTTACACCAATCCCGGCTTTTTCACGGATCGTGGAGTTACGCCCGTCGGCAGCGACAACAAGGCGACAGACCAAGGTTTCACCGTCGCTTAGTCGCACACGTGCTTCGCTTTCGCGGGTCAGTAAGTCGACGGCAGAAACGCCAAGGCGCAAATCGACATTTGGCATTTCGTTCAGATGCGCCATGAATTCGCGCCGCAACAGCCAATTCGGAAGGTTCCAGCCAAACGGAAGGTCTGAAATGTCCGAGGCGTCGAAATCCTTGATCACACGCGGCTCTGGCTCTGCGCCACCCGCGTCCACGATCCGCATGATTTGCAAAGGGGCAGCATGGTCCTGCAGTCGCGTCCAAAGCCCGGCCTCTTCCAGCAGCACCCTTGCGGGTTGCAGGAAAGCCGTCGTGCGCAGATCGGCGCCCTGCTTGTCACGTTCGATGACTGGCGGCGTCGGGTCGACGCAAACAACCGAAAAGCCCGCTTTCCCAAAGGCCGCCGCCGCCGTTAGACCGGCGATGCCACCGCCTGATACGACGATATCGACGTTTTGTTGTGTCATGGCTTGGCCTTTCTTTGTTGCGCTTAAAGGAGGGCGCGCAGGAACCCTGTTAGATCATGCGTGTGATGGTGAATATGATCTGCATCATGCGGCTCTGGCGCGACATGGACGGTGCGCATGCCCATTTCATGCGGAGCCTGCAGATTGCGGGGGTCATCCTCAAACATCGCAGCACGGGAAGGTGTGACGCCGTCGCGTTCAAAAACTTGCTCAAAGGCGGCGCGTTCTGGCTTGGGCAGGTAGCTTGCGTGTTCAATGCCATAAATGGCGTCAAACAACCCATCCAAACCACGCCCGGCCAAGACGTTTTCAGCGTATGGCGCAGTTCCGTTGGTATAGACGATCCGCCGACCGGGCAGGGATTTGATCAGCGCCGCAAGATCCGGGTCCGGTGTCAGTGCGGCAAAAGAGATATCATGCACGTCCAATAGATAGGGGTCGGGGTCGATGTCGTGTTCGCGCATCAGACCGGCCAGCGTCGTTCCGTAGCGGTGCCAGTAGCGGGCACGCAACTCGTGGGCCTCGGCCAGCGACACTGACAGTGTTTTCGCCACGTAGTCCGCCATGCGCACTTCGATCTGGTCAAACAAGCGCACCTTGGGGTCGTAAAGCGTGTTGTCCAGATCAAAGACCCAGGTGGTCACATGTGAGAAGCTGTCTTTTACCATGGCGCGCAAGCTATGCTTTCGACGTGGCAAGTCAATGGTTTGCTTGCAACTTACGCCGGGGAATGCATAGTCTGATCGCCACAGAACGGAGCCGCGCCATGACACATCCCCGGACACAAAACAAAGACGCCTACACATTGATCCTCGAAGCGATCGATCTGGGTGTCTACAAGCCCGGTGACCGGTTGGTGGAGAGCGATCTTGCAGATCGCTTTGGTGTCTCGCGCACGCCGATACGCGAGGCATTGCAGCGGCTTGAGACGCAATCTCTTTTGACGCGCGACGGGCGCAGTTTGATTGTGGCCTCGCTGGATCATAACCAACTGGCAGAACTATATGCGGTGCGCAGTGAACTGGAAGGGCTGGCCGCACGCCTTGCCGCGCGGCATGCCACGCAGGAAGAGGTGCGTGTCTTGCAGGAGATGGTGTCAGATGACCGCGCGTTGATTGGCGACGCCAACGGGCTGGCCCGCGCCAACCGGCGGTTTCACAAGATGATCCATCTGGCCTCGCACAATCGGTTTCTCGTGCAGCAGTTGGATATGGTGCACCGGTCTATGGCTTTGATGGCGACGACCTCGCTGGCTGCCGAGGGGCGCGGAGAGGTGGCCTTGCAGGAACATCAGGCGATTGTGACCGCCATCAAGGCCCGCAACGAAGATGCGGCCTATGACGCCTTGAAACGCCATATTTCCAAGGCCTTTGAAACGCGCCTAAAGCTGAGTGCTGACCGCTGAGTATTCGGCGTTTGTGCCTTCTGGCACTTGTCCGTGCTGGGTCTTGTCCCAATAAAATGGGGCCACGATCAATTCAAACAGCGCTTTGTAGGCCCCGAGTGTGGCCAGCGTGAAATAGATCGGCATGGTGATAGCCCATGGGATCAACCACCTGCGGTTCTGCCCGCGAAGAGATAGCGCGGCGAGGCCGATGTCGATCATCGTGATGCCAACAAATAGGACGGCAACACCGTTCACAATAGCTGACGGCAGCGCTTCGATCCAACTGAGAGAGACACCGAATGCCAGTAGCCAGAAGCTCCAGACAAAAGGGGCCAGCAGGAACTGGGAAAGGGTGGACAGGAAGATCGCGGTGAATCCAAGGAATTTTCGCAGCCCCAGTTCTTTCAACAGGCGGCGCGGTCGAGACATATGAACCAAGTAGGTCACCATATAGCCTTTGAGCCAACGTGACCTTTGCCGTACCCAAGGCCGAAAGTGGCAGTTCGCCTCTTCCTGCGTCACGGTCGGTATCAGTTCCGTTCGATGGCCATAGCGGCACAGACGGATGCCAAGGTCGGCGTCTTCGGTGACGTTGTGCGCATCCCAGCCGCCAATCTTTTCAATCACATCGCGGCGCAGGAACAATGTTGTACCCCCTAAAGGCACGGCCGCTCCAAGCCGAGACATGCCGCGCAGGATGGTCCGGAACCACATCGAGTATTCCAACGTAAAACAACGCGAAAGCCAGTTCGTGCGCGGATTGTAATAATCCAACACGCCTTGCAGGCAGGCCACCTGCGGCGGCGCATGCGCAAAGGTCTGCGCCACAATTTCAAGCTGGTTTGGGGCGGGGGCGTCCTCGGCATCCCAGATACCGACGATGTCACCTTTGCAGAAATCGAGCGCATAGTTCATCGCGCGGGGTTTTGTGGTCAGGCCGCTACCGGGGGGCACTTCGACAACCTTGACCCAGGGCGGCAAGGTGCATGCCTCAAGTGCTTGTTTTGTCAGGTCGTCTTCGGCTTCGAGCACCAGGCGCACGTCCAACAGAGCCCTTGGGTAGGTCAGTGACGACAACCGCCTAAGAAGGGCGGCGGCGATCTCTTTTTCTTTGTAGAGAGGGACCAAGACCGAGATTTTGGGCAGTTTCCCTCGCGTCCGCAGTCTGATCCCTTGGGGGCGTTTGCGCTCGCTGGACAGAAAGGCAGCGATTTTGGTCCCGGCGGCGAGTATTTGCGTCGCAAGGATGACAACAGCGAGGGCTGTGAGCGCCGATTGGGGCGACAGGGCAAAAGCGGCAACGATCGGGAGGCCAATTGCAATCGCTGCAAGATAGCGCCCGATCGTGTGCCCGGCCCACGCCCGGCAGCTTTCAGATTGCTTCACACGCGTTTCGCATCCCTTGAGCAAGGTGGCTCGGAACAGACGTGCTGCGCAGGCTTGCAGCTGCGCTTCGGAGACAATCACAAAGCGCGCGGCCTCAAACACATCGGGGCGGGCGTGGATAAGCTTCGGGAAATCTTGCGGGCGGCTTGTTGCGACGACCAACTTCCCATTCATACGCACCCAAGGCAAGACCGCATGTTTCAGGCAAAACGCCGGTTGCAGCAATGGCAGCAAACGAAAATCAGGCGGTGCTTTTTCCAGATCAATGTATGCCGCAAAATAGTGGTCGGCGAGATAGGGTAGGAGCCCCTCTTCGCGTATCCAGCCATTGGCAACCACTATGTCAGACAGGCAGGTGTCCCACTCTGTCAGCATTTGCATTGCCGTAAGCAGCTGTTCTGGAGTGATTTCGCCATGTTCAACCAGCCGCCGGCCGAGCGCGATCTGGTGATCGACCGCGCGTGCGGGCGTCCGCTCAAATAATTCAGGAGCCGCATGAAACATGAAAAGACCCTCGTTTTCGCAAACGAGGGTGCTCTCAACAAGGTTAAGCTGCCGTTAATGGCCGTGCTTTAGATTGCTTTTTGCTGGTCCATGTAGGCTGCAAACCGTTCAAACAGATAAAAACTGTCCTGCGGGCCAGGGCTAGCCTCTGGGTGGTGCTGCACGGAATAGACCGGGCGATCTGCAATGCGGATGCCGCAGTTAGAGCCATCAAAAAGTGAGGTGTGTGTTTCAACGACACCTTCAGGCAGGGTCTGACTGTCGACCGCAAAGCCATGGTTCATTGAAGTGATTTCGACTTTGCCAGTCTCATGATCCTTGACTGGATGGTTCGCCCCATGGTGGCCGTGGTTCATCTTGATAGTCTTTGCCCCAAGTGCCAGCGCCAGCATCTGGTGTCCCAGGCAAATACCAAAAACCGGTAGGTCTTTGTCTTCGAGGATTTTTTGGATCATCGGCACTGCGTAGCTGCCTGTTGCAGCAGGGTCGCCCGGACCGTTGGACAGGAAAACACCATCTGGATTGTGTGCCAGAATGTCCTCAGCCGTCGCTGAAGCGGGAAGAACGGTGACGTCACAACCAACAGAGGCAAGGCAACGCAGGATATTGCGTTTTGCACCAAAATCGATGGCGACAACCTTATGGCGCGGGTTCTCTTGACGTGCATAACCTTCCGGCCAAGCCCACCGCATTTCATCCCAGCGATAGCTTTGTGCGCAAGTGACCTCTTTGGCAAGATCCAGCCCTTCAAGGCCAGAGAACGCACGTGCCTTAGCAACAAGCGCTTCGATGTCGAAATGGCCCTCTGGATCATGTGCGAGGGCAACATGCGGTGCACCTTGAGCGCGGATTGCGCGGGTCAGGCGGCGTGTATCAACACCGCCGATCGCAATTCGATTGCGTGATGCGAGCCACTCAGAAAGATGCCCGGTGGAACGCCAGTTTGATGGGTCTGTTGGGTCCCATTTCACCACCATGCCCTCAGCGACCGGATCGCCGGTCTCGTCATCTTCCGGGGTCACACCGGTATTGCCGATGTGGGGGAAGGTGAATGTCACGATCTGCCCGGCATAAGATGGGTCCGTCATGATCTCTTGATAGCCGGTCATTGCAGTGTTGAAACACAGCTCTGCGGTTGTCGTACCGGTTGCGCCAAAGCCGCGACCGTGGAACAGCGTTCCATCCGCGAGGGCTAGACAAGCGGTTGGGGTGGTTGTTGGCACCTGGGACATGGCAGCGACTCTCCGGGGCTGGGGACAAATTGTCGGGAAACTAAGGTGCGGGGTCCGCCGCGTCAAGGGGAAGAGCTTTGGTGAAAATTCTTTAAAAACAATGGCTTGATATTTTCTATCCGTGGTTGCGTCATATCCGGCAATCGCTTATGGTCCAAGCCTCTAGTCGGAACCGGGAAAATCAGATGACATTGCGTGCGAAAATCAACGAATCCTTGAAGGACGCGATGAAGTCGCGCGCCAAAGCGCGGCTTTCCACCCTGCGCCTTGTGAACGCTGCGATCAAAGATATGGACATCGCCATGCGCGGTGACGGCAATGAGGCCGGCGCAACCGACGCGGATGTTTTGCAAATCCTGTCCAAGATGGTGAAGCAACGCCAAGAAAGCGCGCGCACCTATGAAGAGGGCGGTCGCCTTGATTTGGCAGAAAGCGAATTGAAAGAGATCACGGTGATCGAAGAATTCCTGCCGCAGAAACTGTCGGACGACGAAATTGCCAAGGCGATTGATGCGGTCGTAAAAGAAGTCGGTGCCAGCTCGATCCGGGATATGGGCAAAGTGATGGGCGGCCTAAAAGCCAAATATACGGGCCAGATGGATTTCGGCCAGGTCGGTCCCATGGTGAAAGATCGTCTGAATCAATAGGGGCAGGCTGACAAAAGAAACAGAGCAGGGGCCGACCGGCCCCTTTTTCATGCGCACTTCGGGCTTAAACAGAGCAGCAAAAAAATTTTCAGCGTCATGCTAAAAAAATCAGTTTCAGGTCTTGCGCCTTAGTCAGACAAATCGTATTCAGCCGCTCACCGTTGGGGTGTAGCCAAGTGGTAAGGCAACTGTTTTTGGTACAGTGTACCGTAGGTTCGAATCCTACCACCCCAGCCATTTTCTTTAGTTTTGCAGCATAATGCAGGGTAGTCGGCGACACAGCATGTGCCTCTGCCTTGTGCATGTATTGGTTGCCCTTAGATCAAATGTGCACTCACCTAAATTCTAAAAAACACAAAGCGACGATCCAAGCGCACCTGGTCTCAGTTGGCCACATGGGCGATCCGGAAATGACCGCAAGCTGACGGAATTCAATGCGTAAGCGCTAGGCAAGGGAAAGAGGGCTATCTTCAAGCGCTTATGTCGCGCAATAATATGGAGGCGAGTACCGGAATCGAACCGGTGTACACGGATTTGCAATCCGCTGCGTCACCACTCCGCCAACTCGCCGCCGATGTGGTAGCGCGGCAATATCGTATCTCTTCTGGTCCCGCAAGAGAGAACCATTGGAAAACACATCAGGTGCCGTTGCCCATGGCAAAATATTGTGGCAAGAGTGATCAAGTGAAATCTGAACGAATGAGTTTAGTTATGTCCGACTACGCCGCACGCCGCACAGCCATGGTTGATACTCAGGTCCGTCCCTCGGATGTGACCAAATTTCCGATCATAGAAGCAATGCTGACCGTTCCCAGAGAAGCCTTTGTACCGCGCGACATGCGGGAGGCGGCTTATATGGGTAACAACCTGATGCTTGAGGATGGCCGCGTCGTGCTTGAGGCGCGCACTCTGGCCAAACTGTTGGACGCATTAGATATTCGTCAGGATGAACTGGTTCTGGATATCGGGGCAGCCTATGGTTATTCTTCGGCTGTGATTGCCCGTATGGCAGAAGCTGTCATTGCAGTTGAAGATGACAAAAACCGCGCCGCGGAAGCGCAGACCGCTTTGATCGAACTTAACTATGATAATGTGGTTGTGCATGAAGGTGCGCTGGCAGAGGGTGCCGCAGAACACGGACCTTATGATGTGATTGTTGTGCAAGGGGGCGTTGAAGAATTGCCAGAAAAGCTCGCCGCGCAATTGAAAATCGGCGGGCGGATTGCCTGTTTGTTCATGTCCGGGAATGTTGGCGATGCGCGGATCGGGTTTAAGGCTGAAAACGGCATCGCCTGGCGCTCGATCTTCAATGCGGGTGCGCCTGTACTAGAAGGGTTTGAGCGCGAGAAAGCGTTCCAGTTATAATTGTGCGGCGCGTCTGACGCCGCGGTACACGAGGGGTGTAGATCGATGGGCTTCAAACGTGCGCTTGCATCAGCTTTCATCATTATTGCGGCCGGTACTGTGGTCGCCAAAGCCGACTCATTGGCCGATGCTATGGCCGGGGCCTATGGGAACAGCGGACTGATCGAACAGAACCGCGCACTGTTGCGTGTCGCTGATGAAAATGTCGCGCAGGCCACAGCGGGGCTTCGTCCGATTATCAGCTGGTCGACCGAAATGCGACGGAATTATTCGATTGAGCCAACATCCAGCGTAAGCACGACTGCGTTGGCGGGGTTAAATCTGACATGGACAATCTTGGACAACGGCACAAAGACTTATGGCCGGGAGCGTTTGAAACAATCTGTGTTAATTACGCGTGAGTCGTTGGTCGCGGTTGAGCAGAATGTGCTTTTGTCCGCCGTCCGTTCTTTCATGGATGTACGCCGCGATAGCGAGATCGTTGCTTTGCGCCAAAACAATCTGCGCGTGATCACGCGCGAATTGCGAGCTGCCGAGGATCGGTTTGACGTCGGCGAAGTGACCCGCACCGATGTCGCTTTGGCACAGGCGAGACTGGCCGGTGCACGCGCAGAACTAGCAGTGGCGCAGGGCAACTTAATGGCGTCCCAAGCCGCCTATGCCGCAGCCGTCGGGCGGAGTCCTGTAAATCTCATTCCACCGCGCCAACTGCCGCGTCTGGTCAGATCATCCGATGAAGCGCTTGCTTTTGCGTTGAAGTCACATCCTGACATGAAAGCGGCCCAGTTTGGCGTTTCGGAAGCGGAGTACGGCATACTTGAGGCGAGAGCGTCGATGATGCCTTCCGGCGAATTGACCGCCTCGATCGAGAAACAAAACCGCTATGGCAGCAGCTTTGATCCAGTTACTGGTGGCGTAAGCTTGCGTGTCGGTGGCCCGCTTTATGCCGGGGGCCGCATCGCGTCAGCAACGCGACAAGCAACTGCGCGTCGTGACGCAGCACGAGCAGGTTTGCATGCGACAAGCCAATCTATTCGCCAAAACGTGGGCTTCGCTTGGTCTCAACTTCTATCAGCGCGCGCGCAGCGCGAAGCGAGCGGGCGCCAGATCACGGCTGCCCGTGTGGCTTTTGACGGCGTTCGCGAAGAAGCGAAGCTGGGTTCTCGGACAACGCTTGATGTTTTGAACGCAGAACAGGAGCTTTTGGACGCGCAGGCCAATATGATCACCGCGCAATCGGCAGAGTTTACAGCGGCATATTCTGTGTTGGCATCCATGGGTCTGTTGACGGCAGATTACCTAAATCTCGCGGTCGAGAAATACGATCCAGAAGCCTATTACAACCAAGTCAAATCCGCACCTGCGGCACTGAGCAAGCAAGGGCGCCAATTGGACCAATTGCTACGACGTATCGGAAAAGAATAACAAATTTTTCTATCTGTTGTGCGCTACGACCTTCACCGCTAAACTTATCGGCGAGGAAGAGTGGTAGGTATTATGTCAGACCCAGTAAAGAATGCCGAAATCGAAGATGTGCTATCTTCGATCCGGCGATTGGTCTCGGAAAAGAGCAGCGTTGCCCCTACGCAGCAAGCGGCGTCCGCGCCTGCTGCAGACGAGAATCCTGCAAAGCATGACGATCCACTTGAGCCAAAAGATCGACTGGTCCTGACCCCTTCGCTGCGAATCGAAGAACCGGAAGAAGCGCAAATTTCTGAAGAACCTGCCTCAAAGGTGAGAGAAGAGCGGACTTCGCCTGTGGCCGACACTCCGTTTGTGCACAACCTGAAACAAGACATTTTGCCACTTCGTGAAAGCCTGCCGAGCTTTCTTAGGAATCGCATACATCTGATGCAGTCAGATGGCATGACTCAAGGCGACGATCCCGCTGCAGCGGACGATTTTGCGTTTGAGGATGGGCACATTGATGCCGCGGGCGAAGACCTGCCAATGCCTTCCCAAGACGAAGACCAAGAGACGTTCAAAAACACACTTCCATTTCCACCCCCCGAGGAGCTGACGTTTGAAACCGCGCGCACGTCTGCACTTGCAGAAGAGACAGATGCGCCAGATGTCGTGAAAACTGATCCCGCTGAGCCTTGGAAACAGGAGGGTGAGCGGCTTTCGGAATGGCAAAGTGTCCGCAGCATCGATCCTGAAAGCTTTGAACCCGACGGGCCAGAAGATGGTGACAATGCCGGTGTTCCCACGACT
This sequence comes from Cognatishimia maritima, assembly GCF_900129685.1. Lineage (GTDB taxonomy): Bacteria > Pseudomonadota > Alphaproteobacteria > Rhodobacterales > Rhodobacteraceae > Cognatishimia > Cognatishimia maritima. Next base: position 131,477 of record NZ_FQWM01000007.1, read on the forward strand.
TCGCTCGATTGGGAGGTCGACGTTGTATCGCATGATGCGGCCACGGAAGCAGAGGACATCGATGAGGCCGAACCTGAGAGTGTTGAAGAAACTGCCGCGCGTGACTTCGTTGATCAGGCTGTTGAAGACGTTGTCGAGGCAGACGAGGCGATTGATGCGCAGGACTACGAAGCTATTCTTGATGAGGACATGCTGCGCGAACTGGTCGGTGAAATCGTCCGGCAAGAGTTGCAGGGCCCCTTGGGAGAGCGCATCACGCGCAATGTGCGCAAACTTGTGCGGCGAGAGATCAATCGCGTGCTGACAGCGCAGAAACTGGGCGACGGCAGCTAGGCCATTTCCGAGATACACCTTGTGAAAATGACGAAGTGAAAATGAAAAACGCGCGCCCGTTAAGGCGCGCGTTTTTCCAAAATGGCAGCATTTTGGCTTTGTCGCTTTAGGCCGCTTCACTCTCCTGAGCGGCATTGCGACGTTCGCTTTCCTCGCGGGAAAGCGCAACAGAGGTACGAACACCTTTGCCGACGAAGTCCATCAGACCGGACACAACCCGTTCGTTCGGGTCGATCCCCGCACAAGACAACACCTCGCGCCCATCGCGAGAGCGTGCCCAGCGGGCGATTTGTTCAGGGCCATTGCCGTACTTCTTGTCGTCAGCAATCGCATCGTCTAGCGCAGCCAAGACGACCGCTGCGAAAAGTTTCCGCGCGCGGTTGCCCTGTTCGTTATTAAAAGCCGTGCCATCAACGAAATCTCTCATCTCGTCGTCCTTGTATTATTGCTCTTGTGTTTCTGGCGTGAGGGCGCTTATGACCTATTTTTATTGATTCGGGTACCCTGTTTTTGCATAGCTTTCATGCAATTTGCGCATGCCTCCGAACGAAATAGGCCGTCTTGTCACCTAGCAACGGGCGATATATAGGTCTGATCCAATCCCAATCAACCCAACTGTTATGGTTTTGTCACAATGCCAAAAATCAATGGTAACGAAATTCGCCCCGGCAATGTGCTGGAACACAATGATGGCCTATGGGCTGCGGTCAAGGTCGACCACGTAAAGCCCGGCAAAGGCGGCGCATTTGCTCAGGTCGAGATGAAGAACCTGCGCAACGGCTCCAAGTTGAACGAACGCTTCCGCAGCGCCGACAAGGTTGAGCGTGTGCGGCTGGAACAAAAGGACATGCAGTTCCTCTATGAGGATGACGGCATGCTGATCTTCATGGATACAGAAACCTACGACCAGGTTCAGGTCGCGTCCGACCTATTGGGGGACCGCCGCCCGTTTCTGCAGGACGGTATGACCATCGTGGTGGAGTTCTACGAATCCGAGGCGCTGAACGCGTCTGTGCCTCAAAAGGTCACCTGCAAGATCGTCGAGACGGAGCCGGTCGTCAAAGGTCAGACAGCGGCGAATTCTTTCAAGCCCGCGATTTTGGACAATGGCGTGAAAGTCATGGTCCCACCTTTCGTGGGGCAGGACGAGATGATCATTGTTGATACGATCGCGATGGAATATTCCGAACGCGCCTAAGGCAGCCAACATTTAATTGCGTTAGGGCCGTTCACCTGCGTGGACGGCCTTTTCTTTTGCTTGAACTTTACAGAGTCGCGGCCACCGTTCAGACTGACGCTTAGTTACGAGGAGAGACCTATGTTCCGTTTGATGGCTTTCACGGTTTCACATGTCGCGGCACTTCTGATTGGCTTTGGGCTTGGGATCTATTTCCTTCCGATTCTGACCGCGCCGCCCCCGCCGGATCAAGCGACGCTTCAGGCACAAGCCGAGACGGCCATGTTCACTGGCCAGTTCAGCCGAGACCTGAAAGGCAGCGACTTCCTTCATTGGGGAGAGGGGACGATCAGCCTCAGTCCCACGATGATTGTACACGAAGGCGCATTGGCCCCCGGGCCTGACTACAATCTGTATTTGACCCAAGGTTTTGTCGAAAATGAAGAAGAGTTCAACGCAGTCAAGAGCAACGCTGCCTTAGTCGGAGATGTCAAAACCTTTGGCGGGCTGTTGTTAGACATCCCCGCTGGGATCGACATTCACGCATACGATACTGTGGTGATCTGGTGCGAAAGCTTCGGTGAATTCATCACTGCAGCAAAATACCAATAGGTGTTTTCAATCGGGCTTGCCCGTCCAACTGACCTTTGCATCGCCTGCCATCATGTCAACGGACGCGCGGTCAAACCGCAGATAGGCCAGCGCTTTGTCTCCGACACGGCTTTGCAATGTGCCAACGGGTTTGCCGTTTGCGGTAATCTCGGCCCCCGGTTCAGCGGGGCCAATGACATTCACCAAGGCCAAGCCTTTACGCAGTTCGGTTTTGTGTTTCATACGGGCAGTGACTTCTTGGCCGACATAGCAGCCCTTTTTGAAGTCGACACCATTTAGGCGCTCAAACCCCATCTCCAGAATGTAGCTGTCTGGGCCAAGCTCTGCGCCGGTCTTAGGAACACAAGCTGCTATGCGCTGCTCGGTCCAGTCCGTGGCTTCGGCAGTTGCAGGCATGTCGCGGTAGGCGCGCCAGCCAAGCTTGGCGGACCTTGGGTCGGCAAAAGCACCCTCTGGGGCGGGCCCTAGGCCGCGGTGCACATGTAATGGGGATCGATCTATCGTCACATCGGCGCGCAGCTTGTACATCGATAGCCGCGTTGCGAGGGCGTCCGCCTGATCGTCCTGAACATCGAGCAAAATGCCGTCAGGGTGTTTGCTTAGGAAGAAATCTACCAAGAACTTGCCTTGCGGAGTCAACAAAGCCGCATAAACCAATCCTGTTTCAATCTTGTTGACGTCATTGGTGACCAGCCCTTGCAGGAAGTCATGGGCGTCTTTGCCCCCGATGATCAATACTCTGCGTGCGTCAGTCATGGCTTATTCCTGTATTTCATTTGCAACTTAATATAGACAGGCGCAAGCGGTGCAACAGGGGGGAATGGATGCGCGCTCCGATTTCTGTCGTGATACCGACATTGAATGCTGACCAAAGCCTTGCCAAAACGCTGATCGCGTTGATGGAGGGATTGCCTCAGGGGCTAATCCGAGAGGTGATTGTCAGTGACGGTGGCAGCACCGATGCCACGCAGCAGATCGCGGAGGACGCGGGCGCTGCTTTCATTAAGGGCGCATCATCACGTGGTGGGCAGTTGCGGCGCGGTGCAGAGGCGGCCAAAGGCAAATGGCTTTTGTTCCTGCATGCCGACACTGAATTGGCCCCTGGGTGGTCGCGGATTGTCGAAGCACATTTGGACAGTGGGCAGGCCGGATATGGACAACTGGTTTTTGAAGGCGGCGGCGTGCCCGGGCAGTTGGTGGCGACTTGGGCGAACTTTAGGTCGCGGCTGTTTGGGCTACCCTACGGAGATCAAAGCCTGCTTGTGCCGGCCGCGCTTTATGCGCAGGTCGGAGGATACCCGGATATTCCTTTGATGGAAGACGTCGCCATTGCGCGTGCCTTAAAGGGGCGCATGCGACCGCTGAAGTATACGGCAGTGACCAGTGCTGCCCGCTATCAGCGCGAAGGCTGGCTGCGGCGGGGGCGTCGAAATATCTGGCTTCTGTTGCGATACCTGACCGGTGCCGCGCCAGAGAAGCTGGTCGCGGAATACCGACGCTGATTAGATTCTTACCAGATGCTCTTCAGATTCTGGGCAGCCGTCCCAGCATCTTGGCCCAAATCCCGCGTTTGGCGCGTGGCGTCGGCACAGTGGGTGCCGAGGTGCGCCGCGCGGCTTCTTCGGCACTTGGTCCCTCAGTCGCGAATTGCAGGTGGTAAAGCTCTGCATAAGCGCCATTCGCGGCCAGCAGTTCGGTGTGCGTGCCTTGCTCGACCACACGCCCCTTGTCCATCACAACAATCTTGTCGGCGTCCCGTACCGTCGAAAGGCGGTGTGCAATCACAAGCGTTGTGTGGTCTTTAGACAGCTTATCAAGCGCCTCCTGCACCAGCACCTCAGATTGCGCGTCCAGCGCCGATGTGGCCTCGTCCAGCAAGAGGATCGGCGTATCGCGCAGCAGCGCCCGCGCGATCACAACCCGCTGCCTTTGTCCGCCTGACAATCCGCTGCCGCGCGGGCCTACACGGGTGTCTAACCCATCCGGCATCTTCTTCACGAAGTCGCTGACGTGTGCGGCGTCCAATGCCGCCATCAAGGATTTCTCTGTGATCTGGTCGCGGCCAAGCAACACGTTTTCGCGCAGCGTTTCGTCAAACAGCATGGCGTCCTGCGATACCACCGAGAACAAATCGCGCAGGTCTTCGAGCGCGAGTTCATTCGTTGGTATGCCCGCAATGCTCACGCTCCCAGATTGAGGATCAACAAGACGCGTCAAGAGGTTGAAAATTGTGGATTTTCCCGCACCGGATGCACCGACAATCGCCGTCGTTTCACCGGCCTTCGCAGTAAAACTGGTGCCGTTCAGAACCTTTGAATCGCCATAGGAAAGATGCACATCTTCCAGAATGATGTCGCCGCCATTTGCCGGCGACGGTTTCGGGGATGTCGGCGATTGAAGTGATGGCTCTGCTTCGAGTAGTTCCCTCAAACGTTCGATCCCTGCTGCCGCGACTTGCCATTGGCCGCTGACATTCCCCAAGCGGCGCAGCGGTTCAAATGCGAACCCCAGTGCAGTGAAGAAGGTCATGAATTGACCGACAGTCTTTTCACCGGCAATGATTTCGCCACCGCCATAGATCAGCACGCCAAAGAACCCCAATCCAGCCATAATGTCGATCAAGCCGGGGATGGCTGCGGTGCCCGCCGCTGCACGCACCTGTGTCTTGACCAAGATATCGGTGAGGTCACGAAACTGGCGTGATTGGTACTTTTCAAGTCGATTAAGTTTGATTGGCACGATTCCATGAAAGATTTCGTCCAGTCGTGTCGCCAATTGCGCGCCCAGATCACGTGCCTCACGGGCACGCCGGCGTACAAAGCGTTGAACAACCATCGATGGCAGTACCAAAATCGGCGTGCCGATGCACGCGACCAATGTCCATTTCCAGTCGACACTGACCGCGACGCCTAGCAAAACCATCAAAGAGATGATGTCGCGTCCAGCGCCGGTAATGACTGTATTCCAGACTGTGTTGATGGTGGTGACATCTGACTGAACGCGCTGAATCAAGTAGCCCGGCGGGTGGACTTGGTGAAAGCTGTTATCCTGCGCCATCAGGCGATCCAGAAGCTGCGTGCGCAGGTCCGCTGCCGTTTTTTGCGAGATATGGGTCAACAGCACCTTTTGCGCCATGGCGGCGACTGCCCGGATCACAAAGACGCCCATGATGACGAACCCCACCCACCAAAGCGCGTTTTTGTCACCTTCGACGAAGACACCGTCAAACATCGGCTGCATCATCCAACTGAGCGCACCCAGCATAGAGCCCTCAAGGCTCATAAACAGGAAGGCCGCAAGCAGGAACCACTTGTATTTCGATAGGAAATTCGTCCAAAGCCAAAGGATCAGACGCTGACCTTCCTGCGGCGAAGGCTTGGGGGTGTCGGGCGCGTTTTTCGTCACGGCGAGGGCATTCCTTTTGTCCAGCCCCGCGATGAGGCACTGCCAGACACTATGTCCTCAGGGCGCTGAATTCAAATGCGTATTCGCGCTTTCTTTCAGTCCACATGGGATGGGCGTGTGACTTTTTGGCGGTCACAAAACCCGCGCCAGCGCCTTTTCAAACAGGGCAAGCTTATCTTCCGGCCCACAACTGATGCGAATACAGCGATTTTGTGGGGCCACAAAAGGCATGCGGATAAAGACGCCTTGATCCGCCAACGCCGTGACCAAAGACTTTGCGTAGGCACCGTCGCGCCCCGTGTCGATGGCCACAAAGTTTGTTGCAGAGGGCAGGCTGGTCATGCCGTGTGATTTGGCGATGTCTGCGATGTGCCGCCGCGCTGATGCGACTTTTGCGACTGTGCCAGCCAGCCACTCTTGATCTTGCAAAGCGGCCAGTGCCGCAGCTTGGCTGGCGCGGTTCATGCCGAAATGATTGCGGATTTTATCAAAGCTTTGGATCAATCCCTTGGCCCCCATGGCATAGCCGACGCGTGCGCCCGCAAGCCCGTAGGCCTTGGAAAAAGTGCGCATGCGGATAACTTTGGGGTGTTCAATCTGGTAGTTGGCCGCTGTGCCCTCTGGGGCGAGTTCGACGTAGGCTTCGTCGAGAATCAAAAGGCACCCATCGGGGATATCATCGAGTTGCGCCGCGATGCTGTCTCCGCTGTGCCATGTACCCATCGGATTGTCGGGGTTGGCAAAATAGATCAGTTTGGCGTCACGGTCTTTTGCCCTGGCAATCAGCGCGGTCAGGTCTTCGTGATCCTCCCGGTAGGGGATCGCCTCGACACGACCTCCGTAACCCGCGACATGGAAATTAAAGGTCGGATAGGCTCCGGCAGAGGTCACCACTGTGTCGCCCGGTTCAATCAACATGCGGGTAAGATAGCCGAGCAGCCCGTCAATGCCTTCGCCCACCATGATGTTGGCGACCCCCACACCGTGGAAATCAGCCAATGCATGGCGTAGGTCGTGGTTTTCCGGGTCGCCATACATCCAAATGCCATCGACCGCGTCGCGGAACGCCGCGATGGCCTTTGGGCTGGGGCCAAAGATGTTTTCGTTTGCCCCAAGACGCGCTTCAAAGGCTTTGCCGCGCGCGCGTTCTTGCGTCTCAGGCCCCACAAACGGGACGGTTGAGGGGAGGGTGGCCACCAAGGAAGTGTAACGTGGGTCAGTCATGCTGTCTTATTGCGTCAATTGAGAGCGTTCAGCAAGCCTAACGGAACGCGCGGTAAAACCGAACGGGAAATGCAAAACGCCCGCCATGATGACGAGCGTTTTGCGTGTTCAGTTGCGTTGGGCTTAGCTGATTTCGGCAACCCGTTCCAAAGCGGCTTTCAACTTGGCCTCTTCTTCCTCGCGCGCGGCGAGATTGGCTTTGGCTTCTGCAACCACGTCTTCTGGCGCGGAGGCGACGAATTTCGGATTGTTCAATCGACCGCGCAAACCGCCGAGTTCCTTGGCCAGCTTGCCGAGGTTCTTTTCAAGCCGCGCTTTTTCCGCCGCAACATCGATGACGCCAGCCAGTGGCAGGCCAAAGGTCGCGCCGTCTACAGCCACGGTCGCGCAGCCTTTCGGGAATTCGTCGACTTTCTCGAGGCTCTCCAGACGCGCCAGCTTGAAGATCAACGCTTGGTTGGCTGTGAAAGCCGCGTCATTCACATCGGTGATTTGCGTCGCCACCATCGGAATTTTTGCACCCGCAGGAACGTTCATTTGCGCACGGGTGGAGCGCACCGCTTCGATGGTCTGGATCACCCAATTCATCTCGCGGTCGGCGTTCGCATTGACCAGTTCTTTGCCATATGTCGGCCAGTCTTCATGCACCAACATGCCGTCACGCTTGGCGGTCTGGCCCCAAAGCTCTTCGGTGATGAATGGCATGATGGGGTGCAGCAGGATCATACATTGATCCAGCACCCAGCCCATGGTCGCGCGGGTTTCGGCTTTGATGGCTTCATCCTCTGACGACAGCAGAGGTTTCGCGAATTCGACGTACCAGTCGCAGACCTTGCCCCAAACAAAGGCATAAAGCGCATTGGCCGCGTCGTTGAAGCGGAAGCTTTCCAGCGCTGCGTCCACAGTTTCGCGGGTTTGCGCGACTTCGCCAATGATCCATTGGTTCACGGTGGCTGTCGCGTTTGGCACATCTCGAGATGGCGCGCCGTTTGCGTAGACGTCGTTCATTTCCGCAAAGCGCACGGCGTTCCAGATTTTGGTGCCGAAGTTGCGGTAGCCTTCGATGCGTTTCATGTCGAGCTTCAGCACACCGCCCAAAGCCGCCATGGCAGCGGAGCTAAAGCGCAGCGCGTCGGCACCGTATTCGTCGATGATGTCCAGCGGGTCCATGACGTTGCCGGTGGATTTCGACATCTTCTTGCCTTTGGCATCGCGGACGAGGCCGTGCAGGTAGACGGTATCAAACGGGATTTGGTCCACGACCGCCAGCTGCATCATCATCATGCGGGCCACCCAGAAGAAGAGGATGTCCTGACCGGTGATCAGCGTTGAGGTTGGGAAATACTTCTGCATTTCCGCGGTGTCCTCAGGCCAGCCGAGTGTGCCGATGGGCCAAAGGCCGGAAGAGAACCAAGTGTCGAGGACGTCTGGGTCGCGGTAAAGCGAAACAGCGATTTTGTCCCCATCGGTCGAGATCGCCGTGTTGAGCAAGTCATCACCGCGATTGAATTCGATCTCAACATGCTCACCGTAATAGTCTGTTGCGAGCTGAGCTATTTCTTCCTCGGAGGCAGCGCAGAATGGAACAGGTTTGTCGAAAGTGGCGTCAGGATCGTTGATAACAACTTTGTCTGGCCCATACCAAACCGGAATCTGGTGACCCCACCATAGCTGACGCGAAATACACCATGGCTCGATGTTCTCCAGCCAGTGGTAGTAGGTCTTCTCACCGCTTTCCGGCAGGATTTTCACATCGCCATTGCGTACCGCATCCAGTGCCGGTCCAACGATTTTGTCGGTTTCAACGAACCACTGATCCGTCAGCATTGGCTCGATGACCACTTTGGAACGGTCGCCAAATGGCTGCATGATCGGTTTGTTTTCGACCATCGGAACGGTGGTCGTGACTTCGTTGCCATCCTCATCTGTACCGACTTCAGTAGTCATCACTGCGAGGCCTTCGGATGTGATCTGATCGACCACAAGTTTCCGCGCCTCAAAACGGTCCAACCCGCGCAGGTCATCCGGCACGAGGTTGATGGCATCCACTTCGTTTTCGGTGAATTCTGCACCTTTGGCGTGCGCCTGTGCTTTGCCTGCTTCCTCAGCATATGGCGCACCATCGGCACGCATCGCGCCTTTGGTGTCCATCAGCCGGTACATCGGGATGCCGCCACGCTTTGCGACTTGATAGTCGTTGAAGTCATGCGCACCGGTGATCTTCACCGCACCGGAACCGAAGTCCTTATCAGGATATTCATCGGTGATGATCGGGATCAGACGGCGGTGCTCTTTCGGACCCACAGGGATTTCGCAAAGCTTGCCAACGATTGGCGCGTAACGCTCATCAGATGGGTGCACCGCAACAGCGCCATCACCCAGCATGGTTTCCGGGCGGGTGGTGGCGATGGAGATATAGTCGCGTTCCTCTTCAAGGATCACGTTCCCGTCTTCGTCTTTCTCGATGTAAGTGTATGTCACACCATCCGCGAGCGGGTATTTGAAGTGCCACATATGGCCCGCGACTTCGATATTCTCGACTTCTAGGTCAGAGATTGCGGTTTCAAAATGCGGGTCCCAGTTGACCAAGCGCTTGCCGCGGTAGATCAGGCCCTTGTTGTACATATCCACAAAGACTTTGATCACGGCATCGTGGAAGTTGCCGCCCGCTTCGTCCTCAGGTGCACCCGGCGCGCCGGACATGGTGAAGGCGGTGCGGGAGAAATCAGCCGACGCGCCGAGGCGTTTCAACTGATTGATGATGGTGCCGCCAGATTGGCTTTTCCATTCCCAGACCTTTTCTAGGAAAGCCTCGCGGCCCATTTCTGCACGCGAAGGCTGTTGGTTTTTCGCAAGCTCACGCTCCACAACCATCTGCGTCGCGATCCCCGCGTGGTCGGTGCCCGGCTGCCAGAGCGTGTCAAAACCCTGCATCCGTTTCCAGCGCATCAGGATGTCTTGCAACGTGTTGTTGAACGCGTGGCCAATGTGCAGAACGCCCGTGACGTTTGGCGGCGGGATCATAATGCAATAGGTGGAGGCTTCGGGCTTTGCATTGGCCCCGGCCTTGAAACAGCCAGCTTTTTCCCAAGCCTCAAAAAGGCGGCTTTCGGCCTCGGCTGCGTTAAATGTCTTTTCCATCGCCATCTGCGTCATCCTGCGTGCGGTCAATTCGAGTTCCAGCGAGGTTTAGCGAAAGGCGGCAGCAAGGGAAAGGTGATGTTTGCCCAATCAGGCGCTGGATCAGGTAGAAACCATCCGTTGCAAAGCGCTAACGCTGCCGCGCGCCGTTCGGTCGCGTTTCGAAGCGCTCGAAATATGCTATCATTGTCGTGACGCGCCTGATTGGAGAAATCTCGATGCCCCGGCTCATTCGCATGTATATCGTGAATGTCATGATCGGATTTTTGTTGTCCGCTGCCTTCGTTGGCATTCTGCTGGCTTTGGATATCGCGGGTCTGCGGGGGCTGATCTTTGGCAGCGCGGCTGGATGGATTGCAGTGCTCATGCTTTGGGTCTTCAACGGCATCGTGTTCGCGGGCGTGCAATTTAGTATCCGCATCATGCTTATGGCATCCAAAGATGGCTCCGGTGGCGGTAAACGTCAGCCCGCGTCGCGCGCAACGCGCCTTGCGCCAGTCGTCGTGCCGGTGAAACGCTAGATAATTGGAACAAGCGGCACGCCGCAGGCGCTAATCGTAAGCAGCGCGACCAGCATTAATATCCTGCGTTTCATTGCTTTCCCTTTTTCTTGGTGGTCCGCAAACAGGCGATCTGCGTTCTATGCAAGGGTAGAAATGGCGGGCCCGCAAACGCAGCCGTGGGGTTATCTCATTCCCGAGGACCTGTATGTACAGGTGGGCGCCAGGTAAATAGACCAGGATCTAAACAGAGCCAGCTCCCTCGGAATTGCTTAAGGCCACCGGAATGCAACCGTATCACGAGAAGGGCAGAACCCGCCACACTCTTAATTAGGTGCAGAACAGGTGCTGCGCAAGAGGCAGTCGAACTGCGTTTTCGGGTCACGGTTAAAACTGTCAGTCTCAATTTGATGAATTTACTGGCGCTCGGCTGCGGAAGACGGTGAATTTTTGAACATCTGATCGAATCTTAGCCGCGCTCTTGCGCCAGAAGGGGGGCGGGTCTGGACCTTTTGCAAGTGGGAAACCAGCGTTGCTGCAACCACTTGGGGGGCTAATTGGAACTACGTTTTTTTGAAATCTACCGGAACCCAGATTATATCTGGCTTTTGGTAGAAGGGGCTGGGGCCAGCGCGCTGATCACGGCGGGATCTGGCGCTCTTGGCTTCATTATGGCGCTTGTGTTGGCAGGTGTGCGGTTTGGCAAAATCCCGGTGCTTGGCCACATTGCGGCAGCCTATATCGAATTCATTCGCAACACCCCCCTGATCGTGCAGCTTTTTTTCGTGGCCTTCGGTCTGCCGATGCTACTTGGATACCAATGGCCGTTCTGGGCGCATGCTGTGCTGGCGCTGACCTTGAACTTCTCGGCCTATTTTTCAGAGATCCTGCGCGCTGGCTTTACGACAGTAGCCACCGGTCAAATCGAAGCGGCGCGTGCGCTGGGCGTTCCGGGCTGGCTGGTCTTTGTAAAGATCGTTCTGCCGCAGGCCGTCGCGCGGATGTTCCCCTCGCTGAACAGCCAATTCATTTTCCTTTTTCTGACCACCGGTGTGATTTCCGAGATCGGCGTGCGCGACCTGACTCAGGCGGGGATGTTTATCGATAGCCGGACCTTCCGGTCGTTTGAGGTCTTTTTCACACTGACGGTGATCTACATTCTGCTCGCGTTAAGCTTCAAATTTTTCCTAACGCAGGTGCAGCGTCATCTCTTTAAATGGCAGGTGGCGCGATGAAGGATCTATTCGTTGCCGCCCTAGGCAAACCCGAGGGGATTGTTCTCTTTCAGCTTTTGGAAGCGACCCAATTCACGATTTACCTCTCCTTAATAGCCTTCATTGGTGGCGGGTTGCTGGGGGCTGGGATTACGCTTTTGCGGATCATGCCCGGAAAGACCAGCCGCAAACTGGCGTTGGGGTACATCTGGCTGTTTCAGTCGGTGCCGCTTTTGATGTTGCTCTTTCTTACAGGGCTGGGTGCGCCCAAACTATTGGATGTCGACATCAACCCATGGACCGCCGCCTGTGTGTCGCTGACGCTCTACGCCAGCGCCTATCTGTCCGATGTCTGGCGCGGTGCCATTGAAAGCGTGCCGCAGGGCCAATGGGAAGGCGGCATGGCGCTTGGGATCCCATTTTTTAGGACCCTCAAGCTCGTGGTGCTTCCACAAGCCATCCGGGTCGCGCTGGCTCCGACAGTCGGCTTTATGGTCCAGATCATCAAGGGCACGTCGCTGGCTTATATCATTGGCTTCCACGACCTGATGGCGATTGGCAAACGCTGGGCCAACGCGCCGATTGATGGCACCGAGCCCTTCATCATCTTCCCGCTCATGGCGCTGATCTATTTTTGCCTATGCTACCCGCTTTCACTCACTGCGCGCCGCCTAGAAGCACGCTTGGGCAAAGTCGGCACGAGAACGCCGCAGGCAGGGTAAAGCCCGTGGAAACAAGAATACCCCCTCAAATCCCAACAAGGAGATACACATGAAACTCATCAAAGGCTTGATTGCAGCGGCCACTGTTGCGCTGGCAACCCCGGCGGTTGCCGACCTTTCCGACATTCTGTCGTCTGGCACGATCAAAGTTGGTGTGCCCGAGAACTTCCCGCCTTTCGGTTCGCTTGGCATTGAGGGCGAGTACGAAGGCTATGACGTCGATGTTGCCAAGCTGATCGCGGCCGACCTTGGTGTCGAACTTGAATTGGTGCCGGTGACATCCAAGCAACGAATTCCTTTCCTTGAGACCGATAAAGTTGACCTTGTGATCAGTTCTATGGTGCAAACCCAGAACGGGCAAAATCGATCTGGTTTTCGGCAGCCTATGCGCCGTTTTATTCCGGCGCTTTTGCGTCTGCAGAAGTGATGGTGAAAGAGTTTGAAGACCATGCGGCCTACAAGATTGGCCTGACGGGCGGCACGCTTGAAGACCTCGAAGTGACTAAGCGCGCGCCGGAAGGTACAGAAATCATCCGTTTCGGTGACAACGCGGCGACACTGGCGGCCTTCACCTCTGGTCAAGTCGATGTGCTGGTGACTGGCAACACGGTTGCCGCGAAACTGAGCGCGGATGCGCCAGAGATGTCACTGGAATCAAAGCTGATCATCAAAGAATCTCCAGCGTTTATTGGCGTGAAGAAAGGCGATTTTGACTTGCTGCAGTGGGTCAACGTTTTCATCCTGCACAAGAAGCTCGGTGGTGAGTTGAACGAAATCTCTGAAACTTGGCTCGGTCAGCCGTTGCCTGCGCTGCCAACGTTTTAATTTCGGATTTCCATCAGATATTAGTGTTGAAAAGGGGCCCAAGGGCCCCTTTTTTCTATTTGGCTTGCAATTTGTTCACCAAATGTTCACCATTGCCGTCATGGATATTGAACTGCAACCCGGACAACTTTTGGCACGTGGTGTTTCGCGCCACCTGCGGAGCTATGGTTTTGTTTCGATTGAGGAGTTTGTGCCTGAGCGCGGGAAACGCGTCGATGTGATGGCATTGGGTCCAAGGGGTGAGCTTTGGGTGATTGAATGCAAATCCAGCCGTGCGGATTACAATGCGGATAGCAAATGGGAAGGCTATCTAGAGTGGTGTGATCGGTATTTCTGGGCGGTCGATACGGATTTTCCGACCGACCTTTTGCCGCCGGAAACGGGCCTGATCATTGCAGATGCCTATGACGCGGAAATTATCCGTATGGCACCTGAAGACAAACTTGCTGCGGCGCGTCGCAAGAAAGTCATCCAAAAGTTCGCTATGGATGCCGCGCGACGGTTGCACCGATTTAGGGACCCTAAAATGGCCCCGCTGCCGGACGAAGTCGGGGCAGAGGTCTAGCTATTTTGCCAGCTTTCGCGCAGTCGCTGCCGCGGCGCGAATTTCCTCTGCGATTTCATCGGCTTCCTCAGGGTCGAAATCCATCGGAATCTCAAGATCGCCGGCTTCAACAAAAATGCGCACGAACCCTTCGTCGGTCGGGCCGATCTGCATATTGGCTTCGATGTCACGTTCGGTATTGATGCCCATTTTCTCTCTCCTTGCGTGAAAGTGGCGTAGCGGTATATGCTTGTTTTGGCAAGATATAGCTCTGTTTGGCGGGCAAGCTTCGAATTGGAAATTTTCCTGATTAGGTGCTTGCAATTGCCAAAACGGAACTGTAAATCGCGCTGCAGTGCCGCCTTAGCTCAGTTGGTTAGAGCGCCTGATTGTGGATCAGGAGGTCCCCCGTTCGAGCCGGGGAGGTGGTACCACCCCCCCCACATGGACGCGTCGACTTGATGGCCTATAGCGTCGGATGAACGTCGATCGCTGCAAGTGACTATTTGGGAGAGCCAAGTGCCAGACTTTGTCATACCCGCGCCAGCCACCCCCGTGATCCAAACGTCCGATGGGCGCGACTTTCCTGTACGGCGCGTCTATTGCATTGGTCGCAACTTTGCGGCGCATGCGGTGGAAATGGGCCATGACCCAGACCGTGAGCCGCCGTTCTTCTTTCAAAAGAATCCAAACAATCTGACCACAGGCGGTGTTTTCCCGTATCCCTCGCAAAGCGCAGATGTGCATCACGAGGTCGAATTGCTGGTTGCACTCAAGTCTGGCGGTCGTGACATCCCAGAAGAGCAAGCCTTGGCTTGTGTCTGGGGCTATGCAACCTGCTTGGACATGACGCGCCGCGATCTTCAGGCTCAGGCCAAATCACAGGGGCGCCCTTGGGAAGTTGCCAAAGCGTTTGAGCATTCTGCCCCTGTTGGTCCGCTTCAACCTGCCTCGGATGTCGGTCATCCGCAAATTGGGGCCATCCGATTGATTGTGAACGACCTTGCGCGGCAATCCGGTGATCTTTCGCAAATGATTTGGAAGACACCCCAAATTATTGCCTATCTTTCCCAGTTTTTCGAATTGGCAGCCGGTGATGTGATCCTGACAGGCACACCGTCAGGCGTTGGGCCGGTGGTGCGCGGAGATCGACTCATCGGAGAGATTGGAGGCCTGATGCCTTTGCAGGTCGACGTTGTCTGAGACGGGATCACTCTATAGCGATGGTCTGCTTTAGCTGACCGGTCATGGCGTCGAAAATCAGGATCGTGTTGTCCTTTGTGACAACTGCGTACCAGCCTTCACCTTTGGTAAAGGCCGTGGCCTCTGTTCCGTCTGGCAAACTGATGCTCTCGGGCATCTCGGGTCCATCGCCATAGAAACGGGTGACAAGCAGTGCGACGACCACTACAAGCCCGCCAATCATCACCGCTGTCAGAACTGTGATCAGGCGGCGCAAAAATTGCAGATTGGCCGGCAGTTCCGGTTCAGGAGCGTCTTGCTCAGGAGAAGTTGGCATGGCCACGACCCGTGTTACGTTTCAAATCGCGGATAACCCGCCTGCGCGCCTTGATAAGGCACTGGCGCGGGATGTGCCAGAAGAAGCGTCTTTGTCTCGCACCCGGCTCGCGAAACTGCTGGAAGGCGGCTGTGTGTTGGTTGATGGAGTGATCGTCACGGACCCCAAGGCCAAGGTGACCGAAGGCGCGGTGGTTCAGATCGACGTGCCTGTCGCCGATGAAAGCCATATTGGGCCAGAGGACATTCCTTTGGATGTGGTCTTTGAAGACGACGATCTGATCGTCATCAACAAGCCTGCAGGCATGGTGGTACATCCTGCCCCCGGCACGCCCAATGGGACGCTTGTGAATGCCCTGCTGCATCACTGTGGCGACACGCTGTCTGGCGTAGGCGGGTCCAAACGTCCGGGCATTGTGCACCGGATCGACAAAGAGACCTCTGGCCTTTTAGTGGTGGCCAAAAGTGACCGTGCACATCACGGCTTGGCGGCGCAGTTCGAAAAGCACACGGTCGAAAGATACTACAATGCTGTGGTCTATGGCGTGCCAGATGCCAACGATCCCCGGCTGCGCGGTGTGCGCGGCGTGAGTTTTGAATCCGGCAACATTATGAAGATCACAACGCATCTGGCGCGCCATAAAACGGATCGCCAAAGGCAGGCCGTCCTGTTTGAGGGCGGGCGTCACGCGGTCACGCGCGCGCGGATCGTCGAACGTTTTGGCGCGCCAGAAGTGGCCTCATTGGTGGAGTGCTGGCTGGAAACCGGTCGTACACACCAAATCCGGGTCCATATGACCCATGCGGGTCACAGCTTGATTGGCGACCCAACCTATGGTGGGCGGCGCAAATTATCGGAGAAGGCCGTGTCGATTGCGGGGATCAACGCGGCACAATCTTTCGACAGGCAGGCGCTTCACGCGGCGGTGCTGGGTTTTGTGCATCCAGTCAGCGGCGAAGACATGCGGTTTGAAGCGGCCATCCCGGATGACATGCAGGCGCTGATCGCTGCGCTGAAGCAACCACGGACATAAGCCCCTGACGGCGGAACCACCTGTGGATTTCCGCGTATATACTATGCAAATTTGCATATTCATTTCGCTATGCGTGCATTGCTGAGTATGACACATTCTGCACAGCTGCGTGAGCGCACGCGCCTGTGACTGGAAAGTCACCGACATCGCGGTCACGTTAAATCAAGAAATTTGCACGAGCTTGCTTGAAAGCCTGTTGGTGCCAACTTATCTGAATGTTAAGCCTTTAAACATTCCCATTTGGGAGGAAAGGGACAGGACATGGGAAATTATAAGAATCTGCCGGCCCCAACGCCGGAAGGCGGTCTGAACCGCTATATGCAGGAAATCCGCAAATTCCCTCTGCTTGAGCCAGAGGAAGAATATATGCTGGCCAAGGCTTGGGTCGAAAAAGAAGACACAAACGCCGCGCATCAGCTGGTGACGTCGCATCTGCGCTTAGCTGCTAAGATTGCAATGGGCTACCGTGGCTATGGCTTGCCGCAGGCAGAGGTCATTTCCGAAGCCAATGTTGGTCTGATGCAGGCTGTGAAACGGTTTGACCCTGAAAAAGGTTTCCGTCTGGCGACCTATGCTATGTGGTGGATCCGTGCGTCGATCCAGGAATACGTGCTGCGTAGCTGGTCGATGGTCAAACTGGGCACAACCTCCGCTCAGAAGAAGCTTTTCTTCAATCTCCGCAAGGCAAAGGCCCGTATCGGCGCGTTGGAAGAGGGCGACATGCACCCGGACAATGTGGCGAAAATTGCCCATGACCTTGGTGTGACCGAAGATGAGGTGATCAGCATGAACCGGCGTATGTCCGGCGGGGATGCGTCACTGAATGCTCAAGTTGGCTCTGACGGCGAAGGCACGATGCAATGGCAGGATTGGCTGGAAGACGAAGACGCCGATCAAGCGGCAGATTACGAAGCCAAGGATGAGTTGGAAGCCCGCCGGGAATTGCTTGCGGAGGCAATGGACGTGCTGAATGACCGTGAAAAGGATATTCTGGTGCAGCGTCGGCTGCAGGACACACCTCTGACACTAGAGGAACTGTCCGGCCAATATGACGTTAGCCGCGAGCGCATCCGTCAGATCGAAGTGCGCGCCTTTGAAAAGCTGCAGATGCGCATGCGTGCATTGGCCAGCGAAAAGGGCATGCTGTCGAAGGTTTAAGGCGAACAACTTACCGCATTCGAATATGGCCCTGTCGGTTCCGACGGGGCCTTTTCATTTACACGTCCAAAGCGCCATAGCCAGATTCTGGGTTGTTTTCACTGGGCCGCCCCGCAATGATAGCGCCAACATTGAGGGGAGTAGGCTTTGCAACCACTGAACTGGGGAATACTCGGCGCGTCAAAATTCGCGCGTTTGTTTATGGGGCCTGCCATTCACGCAGCACATGGGGCGCGGTTGGCGGCGCTGGCCACGTCTTCCGCTGACAAGGCGCAGGGCTTTCAGGCGTTTTGCCCGGATATAAAGGTCCACACAGACTATGACGCCATGTTAGCGGACCCATCTATCGATGCCGTCTACATTCCCTTGCCCAATCACCTTCATGTGCCCTGGACCATCAAGGCACTGGAGGCGGGCAAACACGTCCTTTGTGAAAAGCCCATCGCGATGCAGACCAGCGACTTTGACCAATTGATCGCCGCGCGCGACAAGGCAGGGCTGTTGGCGGCAGAGGCCTATATGATTGTTCATCACCCGCAGTGGCAGCATGTGCGCGACTTGGTACAGAGCGGCGAAATCGGTCGGCTGGTCCACATTGCAGGACGGTTCTCTTTCGACAACCGCGCGGACACAGAGAACATCCGAAACCGCCCCGAAACTGGCGGCGGAGCCCTTAGGGATATCGGCGTCTATGTTATCGGCGCGGCGCGGTTTGTGACCGGGCAGGAGGGCAGCGATATCAGCGCTCGCATTCGTAAAGAAAACGGCGTTGATGTTTTTTCAGAGATCGGAGCGCGGTTCGGCGACGCGACTTATTCTGCCTACGTCAGCACCCGCATGCATCCCGCGCAAGAGATGGTGTTTCACGGCGAAAAAGGCCTGATCCGCGTTGTTGTGCCATTTAACGCGCGGGTCTTTGGAGAAGCGCAGATCGAGATTCACAAGGCGAACCATGTCGGCGGCGGCACTGTCACAACACATCGTTTCCCAGCAGATGATCACTATAAACTGCAGGTCGAAGCTTTTGTGCGATCGGTGCGGGAAGGCGTTGACTACCCATGCCCCCTCGAATTCTCGCGCGGCACGCAGGCGATGATGGATCAGGTGTTTGAGGTGGCGAGGGATCTGTAGGTATCTGGCGGCGCTTGGCATTTGCCAAAGCCGCCATCATTGATCACTCTTCCATCGCCTCAAGCTCGTCGATCATGCCAGAGATCATCGACAGGCCTTTGTCCCAGAACTTTGGATCGCTGGCGTCCAACCCAAAGGGCGCGAGAAGGTCTTTGTGGTGTTTGGACCCGCCCGCCTTGAGCATATCGAAATACTTCTCTTGGAAGTCCTCGCCGCCCTCGGCATAGACCGCATATAGTGCGTTCACCAAGCCGTCGCCAAACGCATAGGCGTAGACATAGAACGGGCTGTGTACGAAGTGCGGGATATAAGCCCAGAAGGTTTCGTAGCCGTCCATGAACTCAAACGCCGGCCCAAGGCTCTCGGCTTGTACGGACATCCACAGAGCGTTGATGTCTTCTGGCGTCAACTCGCTTTCGCGACGTGCCGCGTGCAGTTTGCATTCAAAATCGTAAAACGCGATCTGGCGCACGACGGTGTTGATCATATCCTCGACCTTACCGGCCAGCAGCACCTTACGTTGCTCTTTGGTTTTGGCTGCATCCAGCATCTTGCGGAAGGTCAGCATCTCGCCAAAGACCGACGCGGTTTCGGCCAATGTCAAAGGTGTAGAGGACAGCATTTCGCCCTGTTCAGCGGCAAGAACCTGATGAACGCCATGGCCCAACTCATGCGCCAAGGTCATCACGTCGCGTGGTTTGCCGAGGTAATTCAGCATCACATAGGGGTGGACATTGGTAACCGTCGGGTGGGCAAAAGCGCCGGGCGCTTTGCCGGGTTTCACGGCGGCGTCGATCCAGCCGTCGGTAAAGAACGGTTTGGCAATTTCGGCCATGCGCGGGTCGAAGGCGGCATAGGCCTCCATCACGGTTTTCTCAGCCTCATCCCAGTGGACGGTGCGCGTGTCTTCCATGGGCAGGGGGGCGTTGCGGTCCCAGACCTGCATCACATCCAGTCCCAGCCATTTGCGTTTCAGTTCGTAATAGCGGTGGCTGAGTTTCGGATAGGCGTCGACCACGGCGTTGCGCAGGGCTTCGACGACCTCGGGTTCTACGTGGTTTGACAGGTGTCGGCCATGCTGCGCTGTCGGCATCTTGCGCCAGCGGTCCAGCACTTCTTTTTCTTTGGCCTGCGTGTTGTGCACACGGGCGAAGGTTTTGATATTGGCCCCCAGCACACGCGCAATTTCCCGCGCGGCGGCTTCGCGTTTGCTGCGGTCTTGTTCGGTCAGGAAATTCAATGTGGCTTCGATGTTGAGCGTTTCGCCCTCCATCTCAAATTCCAGCCCAGCGATGGTTTCGTCAAACATCCGCTCCCAAGCGTCACCCACAACGCCAAGATCGTGCAGGAACTTTTCCAACTCATCAGACAATTGGTGCGGTTTCATCGCACGAATGCGATCAAAGACCGGTTTATAGCGCGCAAGCGCGTCGTTTTCCGCAAACATTGCCTCAAGTTTGTCGTCATCGAGGCGATTGAGTTCCAGTGTGAAAAACACCAGCGGCGTTGAGAATTCGGTCAGCGCGCCCTGCATGTTGGACATGAACTGCGCGCGCTCGGCATCAACGGTCAGTTGGTAGTAGCGCAGGCCCGCATAGGACATGATGCGGCCAGAAACTTGGCTGATCTTTTCGTTGCGTTCAACGCAGGTCAGCATCTCTGCGGCTGTCAAACCGGCCAGCTTGCCTTCGTAGTCCGCCGCAAAAGACGCGCATTCCTTATCCAGCCAATCAAGGTCCGCCTGTAGTTCTGGCGCATCGGGGCTGGTGTACAGGTCGCTGAGGTCCCATTCGGGAAGGTTTCCCAATCCTTCGCTGCCAGAACTGGCGTTGGCGTCGCGGACGGGGAAGGGCAGGTTCAGCATTGGGACCTCTTGGTGTTGGTTGAAGTGCTTGACCAGAGATAGGCAGAGCCGGTCGCAAGGTGCAAGGGGTGGTGGGTAAAATGATCTGCGCGCCGCATGGCTGGCGCAGTAAAGTCAGACGTGCTGATCAAACAGGTCCGTCATGGCATGCATGATGGGCGCGCGTTTTGCAGGGCCTTCCATCAAAACTTCATGCTCACCGTCTGGAACCATGATCAATTGGCCATTGGACCAACTTTCCATGCGGGTCTTAATGGCCGCTGTGTCGACGATTTTTTCGTCGGTCCCGAGAAATGTCACGCAAGGGACGTGCAGCGCAGGCATCTGGGCGAGGGCACCGCATTCCCGCAGCGCCTCATTGACCCAGCGCACCGTCGCGCCGCCGATGCAAAGGTCGGGCACCATACGGGCCTGCGCCTGTAGTCGCGCAAACATGCCACGGTCGCGGGTCAGTTGGTTATCCTCAAACGCTGTGTCCAGTACATAGGTTTCGTTCTTGGTGCCCGGGGCCAACCAGTCGCCCATGCCAAGCCGCCTGAGAACGACACTTAGCCCATAAGCCGCAGGGCGCAGGGGCCCCAAACCGATGTGCCACATCGGCGCTGTAAAGGCTGCGGCCTTTACCGGAAGATCGTTGTAAAGTGCCCGCAACCCGATGCATCCCCCCATGGAATGAGCGAGCAGGAAATAGGGTTTGGGCATGTCCAATGTTTCGGCCGCTTCCAGCAGCGCCTGAACGTCTCGCTGGTAGTCGGAAAACGCCAACAGATGCCCGGCTTGGCGGTTCTTTTGCAAACGATCCGCCAACCCTTGCCCGCGCCAATCAATCGACAATGTTGCGTAGCCTGCATCGGCTAGCTCACCCGCCGCAAGCGCGTATTTCTCGACATATTCAGTGCGCCCTGGGAAAAGTAATACCGTTCCCTTGGCACTGTCTTTCGCCCATGCGGCCACCCTAAGCCGCACGTCATCACTGGCCTGCGTCCAATAGGCTTGCCCAATCGGCTCACCGGCAGGGACCTGGTGGTAGGGCGCTTGTTCCATCAGGACAGGATTTGGCCCAGCTTCATAGCCATGCCCATGTCGCCATCGACTTTCAGCTTGCCGCTCATGAAAGCGGTGGTTGGGTTCACGTCGCCCGCAAGGATATCCTGAAACAGGTCTGCGTCTGCGGTCAGGGTGACGTCAGCCTCATCATCAGATGCGCGCACACCATCGGCGTCAATGATCAGCGCGCCTTCGCCTTCGATCACGAATTTGGCAGAGCCATCCAGCACGCCACCCCCTAGTTTTTCACGCAGGGCTTCCACGGCTGCAGCCACAATGTCGCTCATCTTATCAATATCCTTTGATTTGCGCCTCGTGAGACTAGTAAATCCCGAGCCGCCGGTTACATTCAAGGTTGATATGACCATGCTTTCAAACTTTCTCAAACCTGCCGTGGCGGCAGCGGCGCTGCTGGCTTTGCTGAACAGCGCCGTGGTGGCCGATACAGATCGCCTGACACAGCTGATGCAAGAGTTGCAAACAGCCGATCCGCAAGAGGCACGGCGCATTGCGGCGGATATTCAGCTTGAGTGGGAGAAATCGGGTTCAGCCACGGCTGACCTTTTGTTGTCGCGCGGCCGCAAGGCAATGGATGCTGGGAATTTTGCATCCGCGATAGAGCATTTCACTGCTCTGACCGACCACGCGCCAGAGTTTGCTGAAGGCTGGGTCAGCCGCGCCATGGCATTCGCGCAGTCAGAGAAATACGGTCTGGCGCTTGATGACATTGAAACGGCCTTAGAGATAAATCCGCAGCATTTCGAAGCCATCATAGGGCTGGGTGCGATTTTGGAAATGATCCGACAACCCGAAGCGGCCTATGAGGCCTACCAGATGGTGCGCCCTATACATCCCCACCATCCCGCCGTAACAGAAGCGCTGGAGCGACTCGAGCCGGTTGCAAAAGGCCGGAAACTATAAGTCAGGGGCGGGGCATGGCCGGACAAGGTCGGATCACGGCGGTCTTGGGGCCGACCAACACGGGCAAAACGCATCTGGCGATAGAGCGTATGCTGGGCCATCGCACTGGGGTGATCGGCCTGCCGCTACGGCTTTTGGCGCGAGAGGTTTACGACAAAATCGTTGCCGCACGTGGTCCGCGTGTTGTGGCGCTTGTCACCGGTGAAGAACGCATTGTTCCCCCAAAAGCACAATATTGGGTCTGCACGGTTGAGGCGATGCCCGAGGGCATGGGGTGCGATTTCCTTGCTGTCGATGAAATCCAACTCTGTGCCGATCCAGAACGCGGGCATGTGTTCACCGACCGATTGCTGCGCGCGCGGGGTTTGTATGAAACCATGTTCATGGGGTCTGACACCATGCGTGGCACGATTGCGGCGCTGGTGCCCGGAGCGGAATTCGTTCGTCGCGAACGCCTGAGCACGCTGAGCTATTCGGGCAGCCGCAAGATCAGTCGGATGCAACCCCGGTCCGCCATTGTCGGCTTCTCGGTTGATAACGTCTACGCCATTGCCGAACTCATCCGCCGGCAAAAAGGCGGGGCGGCAGTGGTGATGGGTGCGCTCAGCCCGCGCACACGTAACGCTCAGGTGGAACTCTATCAGAATGGCGATGTCGATTATCTGGTGGCGACGGACGCCATCGGCATGGGGTTGAACCTTGATATCGACCATGTGGCGTTCAGTTCGACGACAAAATTCGATGGCCGCCGGATGCGAGAGTTGATGCCCAATGAACTTGCACAGATCGCAGGCCGCGCCGGGCGGGGGATGAGCCATGGCACCTTTGGTGTCACAGGTGAGGCGCGTCCGTTGCACGAAGAGGTGGCCGAGGCGATTATGAACCATCGCTTCACACCAATCCGTAAGGTGAACTGGCGCAATGCGGACCTGCGGTTCGGCAAGTTGGAAGCGCTGATCGCTTCGCTTGAAGAAGCGCCTACCGATCCTTTGCTGATGAAGGCGCGCGAAGCGGATGACTTGGGAGCGTTGAAAACCCTAGCCCGAGACACCGAAGTTGCCGCCCGCGCCAGCGATGCGGCATCGGTGCGTTTGCTCTGGGATGTCTGCCGTATCCCCGATTTCCGAGGCATCAGTCACAATGAGCACGCCAGCCTCTTGCAGGGAATCTACGGCTATTTGCACGAAAAAGGCCGGATTCCGCGGGATTGGTTCGCGCGCCAAGTCTCAAGAATCGATAAAATCGACGGAAATATTGATACACTCTCCAAAAGATTGGCATTTATCCGCACATGGACCTATGTCGCGCAGCGAAATGGTTGGATTGACGACGAAAACCATTGGCGCGAGGAGACTCGCGCGGTAGAAGATCGCCTGTCAGATGCGCTGCATGCACGGTTGACAGAAAAATTTGTGGATCGCCGGACATCTGTGTTGTTGCGGCGGCTCAAACAGAAGGAGGCCCTTTTGGCCGATGTGAATGATAAAGGTGAAGTGACCATCGAAGGGGAGTTCGTTGGTCGTTTGGAAGGGTTCCGCTTTCAGGCAGACAAAAGCGCCGAAGGGGCAGAGGCAAAGACTCTGCGTCAGGCGAGCGTGTCCGCGCTGGCACCGCAGTTCCACCTACGGGCGGATCGCTTTTACAATGCACCCGATACTGAAATTGATTTTACCGAACAAGGCGGCCTGATGTGGGGCGAACATGCTGTGGGCAAATTGGTGGCCGGCAGTGACCCATTGAAACCGTCGATCAGCGTATTCGTCGATGATGAGGCAGGGCCGGAGGTCGCTCAGAAAGTAGAGCGCCGCCTGCAGCATTTCATTGACCGCAAGATCGCGGCTTTGTTTGAGCCGCTCTTGAACCTGTCGCGCGACGAAGAACTCTCTGGTCTGGCGCGTGGCTTTGCCTTCCGCATGGTCGAAGCGTTGGGCATCCTGCCGCGTGGCGAGGTTGCGCAGGAAGTCAAAGAGCTGGATCAAGATGCACGTGGCGCGCTGCGCAAACATGGCATTCGCTTTGGTCAGTTCACCATCTTTATGCCTTTGCTGCTGAAACCCGCGCCGACGCGCTTGCGGTTGGTGCTGTGGTCCCTGTCCAAAGGTCTGGATATCTTCCCAGAATCGCCACCTCCGGGGCTGGTTACCGTTCCGGCGGGCGAGGGCACACCAGAAGGCTACCACGCGATGGCGGGTTACCGCGCTGCGGGCGAACGCGCGATTCGTATCGATATGCTGGAACGTCTGGCAGACATGCTGCGTGCCGAGGACAGCCGGGGTGGTTTTGAAGCCAACCCAGATATGCTGTCGATCACCGGGATGACGCTCGAACATTTTGCCGACCTGATGCAGGGTCTTGGCTACAACGCCGAAAAGGGCGAGCGGGAAAAGGTCAAAGCCACGCCTGCGACCGATGCGGAAGCGACGGAAGTCTCTGAGACACCGGAAGATACGACACCCGAGACAACGTCTGAAGACACAGCTGTTGAAGCTGCGGCGCCAGAGGCACTAACCGAAGGTGCCGTCGCTGAAGATGCGCCTACCGAGGACGTCACTCCAGAGGTTGAAGTGTTCTACACCTTCACTTGGGGTGGCGGTCGTCGTCAAAATGCGAACCGTCGTCCGCAGGGTGGGCGTCGCGAAGGTCAAGGAAATCCAGGAGGCAAACCGGGCGGTAAACCGCGTGGCAAGCCACAGGGCAAAGGCGGCAAAGGCAAACCTCGGAATGAGGGTGCAAAGCAATTCAGCGCGCGCCCTCCGAAGAAGGAAAAAGCCATTGATCCAGACAACCCATTCGCCGCCGCGCTGATGGGCCTGAAAACCAAATGAGCCGACGCGCCATGCGTTGGACATTCAAAGGCGCGCCGTTGAGGCGCGCCTTTTGCCTGTCTGGGAACGCCGCATGAACGATGCAACGGCCAAACTACGTATCGACAAATGGTTGTGGTACGCGCGCTTCTTTAAGACGCGATCACTGGCGGCTAAAGTCGTTTCAGGCGGCCATGTGCGCGTGAACGGCCAAAAGATTGCCAAATCCAGCCATTCGATAAGTCCAGGTGACGTTCTGACCTTCCCTCAGGCCAAGGAAATCAGGGTGGTGCGGATCGAAGTGCTCGGGGAACGGCGTGGGCCAGCGCCCGAAGCGCAAACCCTGTACTTCGATATGACCGAACGTAAAGAAAAAATTCCGGCTTCTCCGCGATTTGAAGGAAAAGGACGCCCTTCAAAAAAGGATCGTCGCAATCTCGACCTTATGAAAAACACGCGGCTTGAAGATTAGGCGCGTCTGATTTAGCTAGACGGTCAAATACCTAGGATATCGATAGACCCATGACCTACGTTGTCACAGAGAACTGCATCGCTTGCAAATATACAGACTGCGTCGAAGTCTGCCCCGTGGACTGCTTCTACGAAGGCGAAAACACCCTGGTGATTCACCCGGATGAATGCATCGACTGTGGTGTTTGCGAACCTGAATGCCCCGCTGACGCAATCCGTCCGGACACAGAGCCGGATATGGAAAAATGGGTCGAGTTTAACCGCAAATACGCGGAAATCTGGCCCGTCATCATTTCCAAAAAAGAACCGATGCCGGGATATGAAGATCGCGACGGTGAAGAGGGCAAAATGGAGAAATACTTCTCCGAAGCGCCCGGTGAAGGCGGTTAAGCCTGATCTCAAATCGATTCGCGCGTGCAGCAGCTCTTTCTGCCGCGCAGAAACCGCGTAATAGTTTGAAAACGAACAGAAATACCCCCTCAGATGGTGGTTGCGCTTCTATTTGGGGTAATTTTGTGATACACTGTTGTTACAAATGATAAGACCCCGATGCCATCCCGCAGGCTGCTGCCACGGATGGTTTTTTGCGCCACAGCTTATCGAAGATGCGGAACGCGCTTTCTGCATTGGCGAGTTTTGCTGTGACGCGCTCTGTTAGGAAGGACTGCATGAGCAAAGCGAAGAAGAACGAATTCCGCCCGAATGACTACGTTGTTTATCCTGCGCATGGCGTGGGTCAGATCGTGTCGATCGAGGAGCAGGAAATCGCTGGGATCGAACTAGAGCTGTTTGTGATCTCTTTCGAAAAAGACAAGATGACGCTGCGGGTTCCGACCCATAAGGCGACCGAGATTGGTATGCGTAGCCTTAGCTCCCCAGACGTGATTGATCAGGCGATGAAAACGCTGAAAGGCAAGGCCAAGGTCAAGCGGGCCATGTGGTCGCGCCGGGCGCAGGAATACGAACAGAAAATCAACTCTGGTGATCTGATCGCCATCGCCGAAGTTGTGCGCGATCTGCATCGCACCGACGATCAGCGTGAGCAAAGCTATTCTGAACGTCAGCTCTACGAAGCCGCGCTGGAGCGTCTGACACGCGAAGTGGCTGCAGTGGCTGGCGGGGATGAGGTTCTGGCTGCCAAACAGGTCGACGACGTCCTGACCGCACGCGCTGCGTAAACAGCCATATCAGCAAGACAATCGGCCGCGTTCTAGGTAGGAGCGCGGCCTTTTTCTTTGCTGCATAGTTGGCAGCAGCCAAGGCAAACCTGCATATCTGAACAGTATCTGCGCGGGCACGGGGCTTGAGTGGAACTGGTTTTCCTTTGATATTTGCAATGGGGGGAATGCCTATGTCCATTCGCATCGAAGACCTAAAAACACGCTTTCAAAAAACCGAACGTATGCCGGTTGTGTTTCTCGGCCATGGGAACCCGATGCATGCCCTTGGCAACAACCCCTATGCCGATGCGTGGCAGCATCTCGGCCAAAGCCTGCCGCGCCCCAAGGCCATTCTTCTGGTCTCTGCCCATTGGATGAGCCGCGGCAGCCTGCTGGTGGATGTTTCGACGATGCCGCGCACGATCCACGATTTTCGCGGCTTTCCTCCCGCGCTTTATGAACAACAATATCCTGCACCCGGTCATCCCAAGTTGGCGCGCGAAGTCGTTGCTTTATTGTCGAGCCACCACGCCGAGGAAGATGAGACTTGGGGGCTGGATCATGGCTCTTGGGCCGTTTTGAAATGGCTTTACCCAGAAGCTGATGTTCCGGTGTTCCAACTTTCTATTGACATGAGCCGCCCTCTGGCGTGGCACCTTGAAGTCGGCGCGCAACTGGCTGAATTGCGGGATCGTGGCATTCTGATTTTGGGCAGCGGCAACCTGGTGCATAACCTGCGAAACTTGCGCTTTGACGGAGCACCGTTTGATTGGGCAGAAGGCTTTGATCAGTTCGTCGCCAATAAACTGACAGACAGAAATTTTGATGCATTGGCAGACAGGCGCGCAATGGGGCCATTGTTTGAACAGGCCCATCCGAGCTTTGATCACTACCTCCCCGCATTGACCGTCGCTGGTACGGTGCAACGTGATGACGAACTAGCTTTTATGAATGACTCCATAGATGCAGGCAGCATCTCGATGCGCAGCTTTATTTTTAGCTGAGTGCCGGGGAAGGGACGCAAACGGTGTTGAAATGCCCACTTAGGCTGGGCTTTCCATGGCGACGACTAGGTGAACTTGATCAGTCAGGGCTTCGTAGAAATGCGGCACATCGCCAGGGAAGCGATAATAATCGCCCCATGCTAGGGTCTCTGCGGAATCCTCGGGGCCGATCAGTGCTTGACCCGAAATCACGAAAATATGCTCCACGGTTCCGGCTGGATGCGCTTCGGCGTGTCGGACATCGCCCTTTGTGATGGTCGCCCGATACAGGTCGCGACAGCGGTTCGGCGGGCACTTGTCCAATATGATGGCCTGAAAAGCAGCGTTCTCTGAAGGGACGGGCGTGCCTTCATCGGCCCGCACAAGTTTGATGTCATTTGCTGGCATTTCAAACAAATGGCTGAAAGGCACCCCGAGAACCTTTGCAATGGCCCAAAGCGTTTCGATGTTGGGGTTCCCTTGGCCAGACTCCAGTTGCGAAAGCGTAGATTTGGCAAGCCCCGCCTGCTGCGCAAGCGCAGACAAGCTGATCCCAGCCTTGGAACGTTCGCGCTGAATCGCGCGGGCAATGAGGGTGGAGGGGGTCACGGTCTAGTCCTCAGTTGTTCGTTATGGCGAACATAGTTCGATTTGACAGCTTCGGCAATTCCGTTCATGTTGCCGAACAACGTTCGTTTCGATGAAAGGTGAGTCGTGTCAGAAACCAGAGATGCCCTGCGTGATATGGTGCCTGTGGCATCCGCCATCGCGCCTTATTCAGCGGTCTTTGGTGCACTTGCTGTCGATCAGGGTATGACGCTGACCGAATTGCTGGTGACCTCTGGCAGCATCTATGCCGTCGCCAGCCAATACGTGATGCTGGACCTGTGGGTCCAAGGCGTTCCAATCTGGTCCGTCCTGCTTGCAGTGCTGGCAGTGAATTTCCGCCACGTGCTTTATTCTGCAGCCTCCGTGCGCTGGTTGGCTGGGTTTTCCACTTGGCAAAAAGTGCTGGCATTTTTTCTATTGATCGACCCGCAATACGCCACCTGCGAGGCGCGTCACAAACGACGCCCCATCACGCCACGGTATTATTTCACCTATGCGCTTTGCATTTACGCAGTGTGGATGATCTCCAATCTGACTGGCGCGGTGTTTGGCCAGTTGCTCGGTGATGTCAGCCGCTTTGGGTTGGACCTGATGTTGCCCATGTTCTTTGCCACTTTGGTTATCAGCTTCCGCCAGACGTCTGGGTTTGCTGTGATCCTGATCACCAGCGTTGCGGTCTCTTTGATCAGCTATTTCACGATCGGTGCGCCCTGGCACATCACGTTGGGTGGAATCAGCGGGATCCTCATTGCTGCCCTGCGCAGTCGCCCCGCGCCAGCGACCCAAGGCAAGGATGCACAACATGTCTGATACCTATGTTCTGATCCTGCTCTGTGCAGTCGTCACCTATATTGTCCGCAGTGGCGGCTATGTGCTGATGTCCTATTTCGGAACAGTCAATCATAGGGTCGAGGCCGGGTTGAACGCTGTGCCTATTGCTGTGTTGTCTGCGCTTGTCGCACCGACGGTTCTTAACGGAGAGTGGCCGGATGCGGTTGCACTGATCTTTGTGTGTTTGCTGTCATTGCGGCTGTCGATGCTGCCAACCATTGCGCTAGGCGTGGTTTTCTTGGTGCTGCTGCGCCAGTATGCGTGAACTACGTAAGGGCCAGAAGGCTTACCAACAGAACAATCTGCTGCGTCGCGCCAAGAACATCGCCCGTTTGTCCACCAATTTTGCGATCCGCAAGCGTTCCGATTAGCCAAACCGCCAGCGCTGCCAACGCAACAAGTGTGATGGCAGCCCAACCAACGCAGATTAGCGCGATCAACGCACCGAGGCCTGCCGATAGCATGGCTGTTTTTGACGCAGGACGCCCCTGCGATTTCGAAAGCCCGGTGTCCCGTGCTTGGGGAAGGGCCGACATCACAGCAGGCATGCAGGCGCGCGACAGGGTTTCAACGGCCAACAGCGGCCAGAACCAGTTCCCTAGGGGCATGAGGCTTGCGACCGCCAGCCAACGCAGACCGATGGACAGGACCAGTGCCAAGACACCATAGGTGCCAATCTGGCTGTCTTTCATAATCGCCAAACGTTTCGCTGGATCAAACCCGCCCCAAAAGCCATCTGCGCAATCGGCCAACCCGTCTTCGTGCATCGCGCCGGTCAGGACAACTGTTGTTGCAATCCAGAGCCCGGCCGCAATCTCTGCCGCAAGTCCCAACCAAAGAGCGACGCAAGCGACCAATGCGGCCCCGAGCGAGACGGCGATCCCAGCGACTGGATAGGCCCAAGCGGCTTGCGCGCTGCGGGTGAACTCTGCCTTTACCGGCAGGCGCGTCAAAAGCGAAAGCGCGGTCAGGATATCTTTGCCCGCAACCAGCGACATGTCGTCCTTTTGCATTGCGATGTCCCTTCCAGACTTGTTCCGCGCGTTCCATCAGGTAAACAGCTTGCCAGCCCGAGACAACAGGAGCCAGCCATGACTGCCGCTTTTTCCACCTTGAATGAATTCCGTTCCTTGCTGACAAGCGCCCCTGCGCCGGATGCAAAAGCTCTGGGAGAAGCAGAAGAGCGCAACGCACAGCTGACAAAACCGCCGGGTGCACTGGGTCGTCTTGAGGATCTGGCGATCTGGTATGGCAGTTGGCGCGGAAATCCTCGCCCGGAAATCGCCAATCCGCAGGTGATTGTGTTTGCAGGCAACCATGGGGTGACAGCGCAAGGCGTCTCGGCGTTCCCGGCGGAGGTCACCGAGCAGATGGTGTTGAATTTCCAGCATGGCGGCGCGGCGATCAACCAATTGTCCCGCGCGGCGGGCGCAAAACTGTCGGTGCATGCGCTTGATCTGGACACCCCAACGGCTGATTTCACCCAAGGCCCGGCGATGAGCGAAGACGAGGTCGTCGCGGCGCTTCTGACGGGCTGGAATGCGGTTGATGATAATACCGATCTGTTGGTGGTCGGCGAAATGGGCATCGGCAACACGACCTCTGGCGCGGCAATTCTGAACGCGCTTTATGGTGGCGAGGCCGCAGACTGGGTTGGACGCGGTACCGGCGTCGACGATGCTGGCCTTGCCAATAAAGCGCGTGTTGTGGGCGAAGGCCTCGCTGCGAATCCGGACCGTGCAGGTCTTGAGGTTCTGCGTTGCCTCGGCGGGCGCGAACTGGCAGCGATGGCCGGGGCCATTGCCAAAGCCCGCGTCGCGCGTATTCCTGTCATTCTGGATGGCTTCATCTGCACGGCGGCCGCCGCGACGCTGGTCGCCGAAAGCGACGATGCTTTGGATCATGCAGTGGCAGGCCACGTGTCGGCAGAAGCCGCGCATTTCAACGTGCTAAAGAACCTCGGCAAAGAGCCGCTTCTGGCGATGAACATGCGCCTTGGCGAAGCTTCCGGCGGCGCGCTTGCGATCAATATTCTGAAATCTGCTGTCGCTTGTCACTCTGGCATGGCCACCTTCGCCGAAGCGGGCGTGTCTGAAGCCTAATCATTCACCATTGTGAAATACTCTGGGTGAGGGGAGAAAGCCTGCTTTCTCTCCGAGGCGCAAAGCCCCTGAATTGATCATTCTGCGGCGGTCGGTTTTTCCAGCTGCGCGGTGAGCAACGTCTGCAGATCTTCTTCCAACTCTTTCACACGCGCGCGGTATTCCGCGTTTTGCGCGCCTGGGTTTTTCGGGTCCCAGAGCTTTGCCAACTCCCTGACCGCGTGGCGATCGTGGTGATAAAAAGTCTGTTCGGCTTGGCTGGCTTCGTATTCCGTTAGGCCGACGTTTTCCAAAACATAGCGACCAGCGCGAAGGCTGCTGTCAAACATCTCGCGGACAATGTCGTTGGCCCCAGCTTGATAGAGTTTGAAAACCTCAACACGATCCCGAGCACGCGCGACGATATGGAGGTCGGGCCGTTCACGGCGGGCGTGTTCGACCAGTTTGATCGTTGCTTTCGGATCATCCAACGCGACCACCAAAACCCGCGCCTCATCCAGACCTGCCGCATGCAAAAGCTCAGGGCGCGTCGGGTCGCCGAGAAAGCTTTTCACGCCAAAGCTGCGCATGGCTTGGATCGTTTCCATATTGTGGTCCAGAACCACCGTGCTGAAACCAGATGCCCGCACCAAGCGGTTCACGATTTGACCAAAGCGACCAATCCCCGCGATGATGACCTGCCCGGTTTCATCAATTTCCTCTGCTGCCGTTTCGGGGTGATCCTCTTTCATACGTTTGGACACGACTTCGTAAAGAATAAACATCAGTGGCGTGATAAGCATCGACAGCGCCACCACCAGCAAGAGCGTTTCACTCAGTGGGGTCGGCAGCACATGCTGTTGGACGGCGAAAGAGATCAACACAAAGCCAAATTCCCCGGCCTGTGCCAGACCCAGCGCAAAGAGCCAGCGGTTGCGGCTTTTCAGTTTGAAGGCGAGGCCCAAGCCATAAAGGACCAGCATCTTGATCGCGATGACAGCCATGGTCAGGCCAAGAATGTTGACCGGGTCCTTCAGCAGCGTATTGAAATCAATCTGCGCGCCAACGGTGATGAAAAAGAGGCCGAGCAGCAGGCCCTTGAAGGGCTCGATATCGCTTTCAAGTTCGTGCCGGAATTCCGAGTTGGCCAGAACCACGCCCGCCAAGAAGGTGCCAAGCGCAGGCGATAGGCCCACAAGCGTCATCAGAACGGCAATGCCAATCACGATCAGAAGGGCCGTGGCGGTGTAGATTTCACGAAGATGCGCACCAGCAATGAATTTGAACAGCGGGCGGATCAGGTAGGTTCCAGCCAGAACGACGGCGGCAATCGCGCCAATCGTGACCAATGTGACCCCCCATCCGGGCAGCCCTTCGACCAGCGACAAGGAATGGTGCCCCGCATCATGGGCCGCATCGGAAGCGCGCTTGACCGACCCATCTGGTGCAAAGCTCGCTGTGGCGGGCAACGCCAGAAGCGGCAACAGGGCCAGCATTGGGATAACGGCAATATCCTGTGTCAGCAAAACAGCAAAGGTCGAGCGTCCGCCTGATGTTTGCATCAACCCTTTCTCCGCAAGCGTCTGCAATACAATTGCCGTCGAGGACAGGGCGAAGATCAGGCCCACGGCCAAAGAGATGCTCCAGACATAGCCTAAAAACAGCATGCCACCGGCGATGGCCATGGTGGTCAGGGTAATCTGCAACCCACCTAGCCCCAGCAGCTTGTGCCGCATGTCCCACAGCGCGCGCGGTTCAAGTTCCAACCCAATCAGGAACAGCATCATTACCACGCCAAATTCCGCGAAATGCTGCAGGTCCGTGGTCTCGGCGCCACCAATGAAGCCAAAGATCGGCCCGATAACAATGCCGGCGATCAAATAGCCCAGCACCGAGCCAAGGCCAAACCGCACGGCAAGTGGAACGGCCAGCACGGCGGCAAGCAAAAACATTGTGGCTTCGAGTAGAAAACTTTCCATTATGGCTCCAGGGCGGTCGGATCAAATTGGCAGAGGGGCGTCGTGTTTGAACTGGTCCATCACGATCTGACTCTGTACGCGGCTAACCGCAGAATGCGGCAAAAGGATTTCATGGATCAAGGTGTTAAGCGCCTGCAAATCTGCACAAAAAACACGCAACATGTAGTCAGCTTCCCCGGTCAGCGTCCATGCGCTGATCACTTCGGGGCGTGTGGCGATCAACCGTGCGATGCTTTTGGCCTGATCTGGACCATGCGTGCCGAGCTGAATTTGCACAAAGGCTTGGACGTGCAGGCCCAACCGCTGGGGGTCCAGCTTTGCAGCGTAGCTTTTGATCAGCCCCTCGGCCTCTAGTCGTTGTCGACGCCGCCCGGCCTGACTTGGTGAGAGATGCAGAATATCCCCCAACTCTTGCGCGGTCAGATGTGCATTGTGTTGCAATGCGGCAAGCAGCCTTTTGTCTGTTTCATCAATCATCATGCGCGTTTTCCGCAAGTTTCATGTCACTTTCGTGAATGCTACGCGAAAATTGCCGAAACTGCACGTCATTTCGCGGACTCCCCGCCCGGTCATAGGACTATCATTGTCGCAGCGAACAAACCCCACCTAAAACAGGAGCATCCGATGGGTCCGTTTCCACATGACGCGCCACGTGCAGAGATATCCGATTATAACCCGGCCGGGACCGATGGTTTTGAATTTGTCGAATTCGCCCATCCCGAGCCGGAAGAGCTGCGCGCGCTATTTGCGCGGATGGGCTACACCCATGTTGCCAATCATAAGTCGAAAGCAATCGAGCTTTGGCAGCAGGGCGACATTACATACGTGCTGAACAATGAACCCGGCAGCTATGCATTGAAGTTTGTCGAAGAGCACGGCCCCTGTGCCCCTTCCATGGGCTGGCGCGTGGTCGACGCGCAAAAGGCGTTCGAGCACGCAGTGTCCAAAGGCGCAGAGCCTTACGAGGCGGATGACAAAACATTGGATTGGCCCGCGATCAAAGGCATTGGTGGCTCTCTGATCTATTTTACTGACCAGTATTATGACACGTCGCCCTTCAACCAAGAATTTGACTGGATCACCCAATCTAAACCAGAAGGCGAGGGTTTCTTCTACCTCGATCACCTGACCCACAACGTGTTCAAAGGCAATATGGACAAGTGGTTCAAGTTCTACGGTGACCTGTTCAACTTCCGCGAAATCCGTTTCTTCGACATCGAAGGCAAATACACGGGTCTGTTTTCACGCGCATTGACCAGCCCTTGCGGCAAAATCCGCATTCCAATCAATGAAGATCGCGGTGAGACCGGTCAGATTGTCAGCTACCTGAAAAAGTACAACGGCGAAGGCATTCAACACATCGCGGTGGGGTCTGACGACATTTATGCTTCCGTTGACGCGATCGCTGACAAAGGCGTGAAATTCATGCCGGGGCCACCAGAGACCTATTATGCCCTTTCCAAAGAGCGTGTGGTTGGTCACGAGGAACCGCTCGACCGGATGATGAAACACGGTATCCTGATTGATGGCGAAGGCGTAGTGGACGGCGGTGAGACAAAGATCTTGCTGCAGATATTCTCTAAAACCGTGATCGGGCCAATCTTCTTTGAGTTCATTCAGCGCAAAGGCGACGATGGCTTTGGCGAAGGGAACTTCAAAGCGCTGTTTGAAAGCATCGAACAAGAGCAGATCGACAACGGTGAGATTCAGGCCGCAAGCTGATCTTTTGCCCATGTAAATTGCGGGCGGCGAGGCAATCGCCGCCCGTTTCGTATTCGTGTCGTCTTAGCGCAGAACGACCACGCAGCATTTCGCATGTCGTACGACGCGCGCAGCGGTGGAGCCGATCAGATAGTCGCTGAATTCTGGCTTGTGCGACGTGATGATAATACAGTCGACGTCAGCATTGTGCGCATAGTCGAGAATTGTGCGATAGCTATGCCCAGAGACAACCACAGGCTCGATATCCGCGCTGTCGCCCAGGTCCGCCTTCAGGGCCCCTTCGGCTTCGGCAGCGCGCCCTTCGTAGATATCGCTTGGTACCTGCGAGCGCACGAAGTCGGGGATCGCTTCCAAAACCGTTAGCGCTGTGATTTTACCGTCTTGCGCAACCAGTTTGCGCGCCATGGCGAGCGCTTGTTTGTAGGATGTGCTGTGATCGGGTGCGACCGGGATCAGAATATTCTTATACATAGGACCCTCCTAAGAAATTCCATTTGTTGCTACGGCCAACGAATGGTTTCCGCCACGTGTCGGCCAAGGGCGGCATGTTGCACCCTTTGCAGGTAGATTATGCCGAGTGATGACTCGGCGCCTTGATGCAAATCAGATTGTCTGTGAATGCTGTTGCCTATTGTGCGCCCGCCTGTTCGCAACAAGTTGTTAACTTTAATGGCGCAGGTTTTGCGTTATGGCTGCGCCCCGCCAATATTTTTCCGAACTCGATTTGCTACGCTTTTTTGCGGCGCTTTTGGTGTTGTTGAACCATTTTGCAGCCATTGCATTGGGCGATCCCCATCTGGCCATAGACAAGGAAGCCGCCGCGCAAGTGGTGGCATTTCCATTCCTCCGCCCGTTTCTTGGGGTTGGGGCGGTTGGGGTTCAGATCTTTTTTGTGCTGTCTGGGTTCGTGATTGCCAAAAGCGCTGAGGGTTTGGGTGGGAGGTCCGGAGCGCGCCGCTTTATAACGGCGCGCGCGCTGCGCATTCTGCCTGCGCTTTGGCTATCGACGGCGATTGGGGCCACGGCATTGTTGCTTAGCGGGGTCGACGTAGCGCAAGTGATCGAGCGCGCATTGCGCTCGGTTTTTCTTTCGCCCATCGGTCCCTATGTCGATGGGGTCATTTGGACGCTTGTCGTCGAGATTGTTTTCTACGGCTGTGTTTGTCTTTTGATCTTGCAACAACGCGGTGCCGATTTGACGCGCTTCGCGCGATGGCTGGGAAGCGTGAGCAGCCTCTATCTTTTTGTGTTCTTTGACCTGGACTGGTCCGGCGCCGAAAGCGCGGTCGCGCATCTCAACGGGTTTGAATACAAAGTTTTGCTGCTGCGCCATGGCGTCTTCTTTGCCCTCGGGATCTTGCTTTGGTCGGCACGGTCCCACGGGCTGCACCGCCATTTTCTGTGGTTGATGGTGTTTTGCGCTGCTGGGCTGTTAGAGATCGGACTGTTGATGAAGGCGCATGGGGTGGGGGTTCTCAGCGCGTGGTTCTTGTTTGCTGCCGCTCTGCTGTTGATTGCGCGATCCGGATTAGGTGTCGCAAACCGCAGAAGTTCACACTGGCTTCGGTTTCTTGGCGCGCTCAGCTATCCGCTGTATCTGAACCATTACACATTGGGGATGTGCGCAGCCGCGATGACGACTTCCTTGACCATGCCCGAGGTCATGCGCTTTTGCATTGTTTTTGGTTTGGTCGCCGGTGTCTCGCTAGCGGTCCTGCGTGCAGAGCAAGCCCTACGCAAAACCCTTAGCCGCGCGGCATTTTTAAGACGATTGTCCGTCCGCCTTTGACATAGTGCAATTCGGTGGTGTTGATGGCTGCGACACGGCCACCATCAATCCGGTCACCGATCTGGACTTTCTTATAACGTCCGCTCGAAAGTCGCACCAGCGCGCGCCGGTCGTTGGAGGCCCCATAGACCCCGATCAAGTTCACCTTGCGCAGATTGATCGCGTTTTCCTGCGTTGCGTTGCGTGCGACCGATGCTGTTGTCGGGATGCTTGGTTGCACGGTTTCACTGCGCGGCACAGCGACCGAGGCCAGTTGCTCTTTCTGTGCGCGCACGGTGCTTGCAAAATCCGAAGGGCGCACTTGTGGGCGAATGCTGGCCATAACGGCTTGATCCGTGGCCAAGGCAATGGCGTTAGGATCAATCGAAACGACTTGAACCAAGCCTTCCGGGCGAAGTTTCGGGCGAATACCGGCCAATTCCAACCGGGTGCTTCCCCCCAATGTGGCGCGCTCATTCTGTTCGATCAGGTCGGAAGGACGTGCCTTTGGACGAAAGGCCGCGAGGCGGGCAAGTTCTGCATCAACTTCGGCCGCCATTTCCTCTTGCGCTTCTTCTTGGATCTGGGTCCGATCTGGGAAAGACGGCGGCAGAGATGCCGGCTTACCAAGATAGACCAAGATCCCCTCCGGAGAAATCGCACCCTCTGCCGTGGCAACAACCAATCCCCGTTCGTCCAGATCAATTGTCGTTCCGGCTGCCACCGGGTTGTTCTGGCGCGCGACATCTGGGTCGATGGTGAAGCTGTCCGCCGAGGGCAGCGCAATCGCGTCGTGGGTTTGTTGCACTGGCTCAAAAGACGCGAGGTATATCGCCTCGGAGTTTTCTGACACGTCTTCCTGTGGGGCAATGGGTTGCGCGGGTGCGCGGTCCCAAATGCCGGTCGCGGCATAGATCGTTTCGCTGGTCGGAGAGGGCAGGGCCGCTTCCATCACCGGATCAATCAAAACACCTTCATTGTCATCCAGCGCTTCGATCTCAGCGGAATCTGTCACGCTTTCCTCAGAAACAGGAGGCAGCGCCGTGGTTTCAAACGTATTGTCCGTTTCGGGTAAGAGTTCGATGGTTTCCACGTTGTTGCCAGCGCCCCAAAGACCCGCAAGACCATCCTCGGATGTCATGCTTGACCAGAGTGCGACAGCAGCAAGAAAGACCAAGAGGATCACAATCAGGATCACACCGAGGTAACGGGGTTTGCCGCCCTCCGCTGGCTGAGCTTGGATTGTCTGAATGCTCGCCGTTGCATCAGCAGAGCCCGCGACCTCGGCAACAACGGTCGATGTTGGGGGTTTTTCGGCACCGCCAACACGCGCCGCCCCACGTGGCCGGGTATTGGTCACGGGTTCGGGGCGTTTCTTGAGGCCCGCAATCAGGGTTGCCGTATCAAACCGTGGTTCCTGCGCAGACAAGGCACTCGCGGGTTCCAGTCCGGTTTCAGTTGCCGACTGCCCAGAAACTGCAGGCGCACCAGTCGCCGACTGTGTTCGCGTTGCACCGCCGAGTTTGCCAGCAGCCCCCTCGGTCGCCGACGTCGAGAGGCGCGACGACGAAAACGGCGGGGGCGGGTCATCGACGGGGTCTGGCAACGGTCCGCTTGATACAACCTCAATCGGTGCATCGTCCGGGGTGATCACCTTTGGGTCATCGACAAGTTTCGCGGCCTCTTGGGTTAAGCCAAAAAACGGCTCCGCGTTGAATTGATCCGCTGTCGGCTGGGCAACAAAACAGACAGGTGAAAACCCATGTTCTAGGGCAAAGCTTTCAGCCTCTGCCAGCGTTTCGCGCGCCACTATCGCAACGTCCACACCATCTTCGGTTTCGACAAAATCATAGGCGAGTTCATCCAGCGTATATGGCGTGGCCTCGGCCACCGCTGCAGCGATTTCTTCGTCTTGATCGCTCTTTAAACCGGCAAGTGCAATGTACTTGATCTGGTCATTTGGCAGGACGATTTTGCAAAGTGCCTGACCGTCTGCTTGATCTTCGCCCAGACCGCGCAGCTTCGCGAGTGCGGCTTCAAGATCGACATGTTCAAGAGGGACCTCGCCCAAGTTGTGCCACCCTGCATCGACGCGACACAGGAATCGGATGCCTTCAAATGAGAGGGACAGGGCAAAGTCAGGTTTCATAGTAAGGCTCTAGCATTCGATCAGGGTTGGCAAAAGATTTTGCCATTTGCGCCAGCGATTTATAGCAGGAAATCGCCGAAGGGGAAGGAAAAGCCCTTTATGGGCAAGCATTTTCCGAAACAGCCGACTAAGGTCAATTCTGTCCGAATTGAGGAGCGAGACATGCTGAAATTGAAGACGTTTGCGGTGATGGCGGCGCTGGCACTGCCCGCTGTTGCGCATTGCGGAGAGATTGTGGTTCAGGGCCGTGGGGTTGTTGAGCAAGCCCCAGATATGGCGACCCTGATGCTGGGCGCGCGCTATCAGGCGTATACCGCGCGCGAGGCGATGGATCAGGTCAATCAGCGCACGCAGGCTGCCATTGACATCATGCTGCGCCTCGGGGTGGAGCCACGGGATATGCAAACCGGTAACCTCTATCTGAACCCGGTGTGGGAGCGCGGTGATAACCGGATCGATGTTGCGCGCATCAAAGGTTATGAGGCAGGCAATCAATTGTCGGTCAAAATTCGCGACCTCAGTCTGCTCGGGCAGGCGCTGGATGAGATGGTCAGCGATGGGGTCAATGCCTTTAACGGGCTTAGTTTTGGGCTGCAGGACCCGACCGAGGCCACAAACGAAGCCCGACGCAGAGCAGTCGAGGATGCTGTGGCAAAGGCGGAACTTTACGCAGATGCCGCAGGGGTTGAACTGGGTGCAATTCGATCGATCAGCGAGGGCGGTATCTCGATGCCCCAACCCCGGTTCATCGCCCGTGCAGAGATGGCAATGGATTCTGGCGTACCGATCTCCGAAGGAGAGCTCAGCACGCAGGCAACAGTGTCCATCGTGTTTGAGATCGCAGACGACGACGCGTAGGGCGACGCCAACTGTGCAACGGAAAACGGGCCGCCGATTGGCGGCCCGTATAGTTTTCTTGTCTGACTTAGGCCGTCGCTTTTGTGAGCGCTTGATCCAGGTCAGCGATGATGTCGTCTGCATCTTCGATCCCAATGGACACGCGCACAACATTGGGGCTCGCGCCTGCTGCCTCTTGCTGTTCTGGGGTCAACTGGCGGTGTGTCGTGGACGCCGAATGAATGATCAATGACCGGGTATCGCCAAGGTTCGCGACATGGCTAAACAGCTCCAAGCTATCCACCAATTTCACACAGGCGTCATAGCCGCCCTTGACCGCGAAAGTGAACAGAGCGCCTGCGCCTTTCGGGCAGATCTTTTCGATCCGGTCATAATAGGGTGAGCTTTCAAGACCTGCATAGGTCACATAGTCGATACGGTCATCGTTCTCGAGCCATTGCGCAACTTTCTTGGCGTTGGCGACGTGCTTGTCCATGCGCAAAGAAAGAGTTTCGATACCCATTAGTGTGTAGTGCGCACCTTGTGGGTTCATCGTCATGCCCAGATCGCGCAGACCGACGGCAATAGAGTGGAACGTGTAAGCCATCGGACCGAGCGCTTCGCCAAAGCACAGGCCGTGATAGGCAGGCTCTGGCTTGGACAGGGATGGGAACTTGTCGTTCTGCATCCAGTCAAATTTGCCACTATCAATGACAGCGCCGCCAGTGACCGTCCCGTTGCCGGTCAGGTATTTGGTGGTCGAATGCACAACCAGCGTTGCGCCCAAAGCAATCGGGTTGCAAAGGTAAGGCGTTGCCGAGGTGTTATCGACAATCAGAGGAATGCCTGCCTTGTCCGAAATTGCTGCAATGGCGGGGATATCCGTGATGTAGCCGCCGGGGTTGGCGATGGATTCACAAAACACAGCGCGGGTATTTTCATCAATCGCGCCTTCCACTGCGGCGAGATCGTCAAAATCGACAAACTTTGCGGACCAGCCAAAGCGTTTGATCGTCTGGCTCAGCTGCGTAACAGAGCCGCCGTAGAGCCGACTAGAGGCCACAACATTGCAGCCCGGACCCATCAGCGGAAACAGAGCCATGATCTGCGCGGCATGTCCAGACGAACAGCAGATACCGCCGACGCCACCTTCCAAATGGGTGATCCGTTCAGCCAGCGCGCTGACCGTTGGGTTGGTCAGGCGCGAATAAATATTGCCGACTTCAGCAAGGTTGAACAGATTGGCCGCATGTTCTGAGT
>NZ_FQWM01000007.1:177500-180671 GCF_900129685.1 Cognatishimia maritima
GATAAGTCATGGGGAGCTGAGAATAAGCTTTGATCCATGAATTTCTGAATGGGGGAACCCACCTGACAGTTTGTTATAAAATGCTCTGCATTTTATAACTTGCTGAACCAGGTACTTAAGACCTGAATACATAGGGTTTTAAGAGCAAACCCGGGGAACTGAAACATCTAAGTACCCGGAGGAAAGGAAATCAATTGATACTCCCCTAGTAGCGGCGAGCGAACGGGGACCAGCCAAGCCTGATAAGTGACTAGAACGTGTTGGGAAGCACGGCCATAGCGGGTGATAGCCCCGTATAGGAAGCTTTGAAGGATGTATTAAGTAGGGCGGGACACGTGAAATCCTGTCTGAAGATCGGAGGACCACCTTCGAAGGCTAAGTACTCCTTACTGACCGATAGCGAACCAGTACCGTGAGGGAAAGGTGAAAAGCACCCCGACAAGGGGAGTGAAACAGTACCTGAAACCGAACGCCTACAATCAGTTGGAGGCCCCTTGAGGGCTGACAGCGTACCTTTTGTATAATGGGTCATCGACTTAGTGTATCTAGCAAGCTTAAGCCGTTAGGTGTAGGCGCAGCGAAAGCGAGTCTTAATAGGGCGCTTGAGTTAGATGCATTAGACCCGAAACCGAGTGATCTAGGCATGACCAGGATGAAGGTAAGGTAACACTTACTGGAGGTCCGAACCCACACCTGTTGAAAAAGGTCGGGATGAGTTGTGCCTAGGGGTGAAAGGCCAATCAAACTCGGAGATAGCTGGTTCTCTGCGAAATCTATTTAGGTAGAGCGTCATCCGAATACCCCGGGGGGTAGAGCACTGAATGGGTAATGGGGGCCCACAGCCTTACTGATCCTAATCAAACTCCGAATACCCGGGAGTACTAGATGGCAGACACACTGCGGATGCTAACGTCCGTAGTGGAGAGGGAAACAACCCTGACCTACGACTAAGGCCCCTAATTCATGGCTAAGTGGGAAAGCAGGTGGGACGACCAAAACAACCAGGAGGTTGGCTTAGAAGCAGCCATCCTTTAAAGATAGCGTAACAGCTCACTGGTCTAAATAAGTTGTCCTGCGGCGAAGATGTAACGGGGCTCAAGCCATGAGCCGAAGTCTAGGATAGTGACATTCCTTCGGGAATGCACTGTGGTAGCAGAGCGTAGTGTGACATAGCTTCATGTCTCTTTAACTCATTGATATCGTATCAATTTGTTGCTGGAGGATTTAGTCCTCAAGTAGCGAAGCGGTAGGACATCATATAATGAGTGTCGGAGACACGAAGCTTTCGATGAAGCTGGGGCGTGAGCCATCCGGTGGAGAGATCACTAGTGAGAATGATGACATGAGTAGCGACAAAGAGTGTGAGAGACACTCTCGCCGAAAGTCCAAGGGTTCCTGCTTAAAGCTAATCTGAGCAGGGTAAGCCGACCCCTAAGGCGAGGCCGAAAGGCGTAGTCGATGGGAACCAGGTTAATATTCCTGGGCCAGATGGAAGTGACGGATTGCGACGGTTGTTCCTCCTTATTGGATTGGAGGGGCCGCTTAGCAGTTCCTGGAAATAGCTCCATCGCTAGATCGTACCCTAAACCGACACAGGTGGACTGGTAGAGAATACCAAGGCGCTTGAGAGAACGATGTTGAAGGAACTCGGCAAAATACCTCCGTAAGTTCGCGAGAAGGAGGCCCAGTTTCTACGCAAGTATTGGCTGGGGGCACAAACCAGGGGGTGGCGACTGTTTACTAAAAACACAGGGCTCTGCGAAGTCGCAAGACGACGTATAGGGTCTGACGCCTGCCCGGTGCCTGAAGGTTAAAAGGAGGGGTGAGAGCTCCGAATTGAAGCCCAGGTAAACGGCGGCCGTAACTATAACGGTCCTAAGGTAGCGAAATTCCTTGTCGGGTAAGTTCCGACCTGCACGAATGGCGTAACGACTTCCCCACTGTCTCCAACATCGACTCAGCGAAATTGAATTGCCTGTCAAGATGCAGGCTTCCCGCGGTTAGACGGAAAGACCCCGTGCACCTTTACTACAGCTTCACACTGGCATCAGGCCATGCATGTGCAGGATAGGTGGTGGGCATTGAAACCGTGACGCCAGTCGCGGTGGAGCCTCCCTTGAGATACCACCCTTGCATTGCTTGATGTCTAACCGCGGTCCGTTATCCGGATCCGGGACCCTGTGTGGCGGGTAGTTTGACTGGGGCGGTCGCCTCCTAAAGCGTAACGGAGGCGCGCGAAGGTTGGCTCAGAGCGGTCGGAAATCGCTCGTTGAGTGCAATGGCAGAAGCCAGCCTGACTGCAAGACTGACAAGTCGAGCAGAGTCGAAAGACGGCCATAGTGATCCGGTGGTCCCGAGTGGAAGGGCCATCGCTCAACGGATAAAAGGTACGCCGGGGATAACAGGCTGATACTGCCCAAGAGTCCATATCGACGGCAGTGTTTGGCACCTCGATGTCGGCTCATCTCATCCTGGGGCTGGAGCAGGTCCCAAGGGTACGGCTGTTCGCCGTTTAAAGAGGTACGTGAGCTGGGTTTAGAACGTCGTGAGACAGTTCGGTCCCTATCTGCCGTGGGTGTAG
Source organism: Cognatishimia maritima (assembly GCF_900129685.1). GTDB lineage: Bacteria > Pseudomonadota > Alphaproteobacteria > Rhodobacterales > Rhodobacteraceae > Cognatishimia > Cognatishimia maritima. The sequence goes on from NZ_FQWM01000007.1 coordinate 180,082, forward strand.
GATACTTGAGAGGAGTTGCCCCTAGTACGAGAGGACCGGGGTGAACGATCCACTGGTGGACCTGTTGTTGCGCCAGCAGCAGTGCAGGGTAGCTATGATCGGACAGGATAACCGCTGAAGGCATCTAAGCGGGAAGCCCCCCTCAAAACAAGGTATCCCTGAGGACCGTGGTAGACCACCACGTCGATAGGCCGGAGATGTAAGTGCAGCAATGCATTCAGTTGACCGGTACTAATGGTCCGATAGGCTTGATTTGATCCAGTAATAGACAGACATCTATTCTGCGATCCAGAAGCATACACAACACACAGTACAAATTGATGAAATTCCAAAGCGCTCAAGTAGCGTAAGCGGTAGCGCATCAATAAATGACTTGGACAACACCCTCGATTTTGCAAAAAATGCAAATGTCGAACCCTCTAGGCCGTTTATTCGGTTTGGTGATCATAGCACGAGTGAAACACCCGGTCCCTTTCCGAACCCGGCAGTTAAGCACCGTTGCGCCGATGGTACTGCATCTTAAGGTGTGGGAGAGTAGGGCATCGCCAAACCTAATAAACAGCCTACAGAGTGTCTCTCAAAAACGATGA
>NZ_FQWM01000005.1:0-2500 GCF_900129685.1 Cognatishimia maritima
TCATCGTTTTTGAGAGACACTCTGTAGGCTGTTTATTAGGTTTGGCGATGCCCTACTCTCCCACACCTTAAGATGCAGTACCATCGGCGCAACGGTGCTTAACTGCCGGGTTCGGAAAGGGACCGGGTGTTTCACTCGTGCTATGATCACCAAACCGAATAAACGGCCTAGAGGGTTCGACATTTGCATTTTTTGCAAAATCGAGGGTGTTGTCCAAGTCATTTATTGATGCGCTACCGCTTACGCTACTTGAGCGCTTTGGAATTTCATCAATTTGTACTGTGTGTTGTGTATGCTTCTGGATCGCAGAATAGATGTCTGTCTATTACTGGATCAAATCAAGCCTATCGGACCATTAGTACCGGTCAACTGAATGCATTGCTGCACTTACATCTCCGGCCTATCGACGTGGTGGTCTACCACGGTCCTCAGGGATACCTTGTTTTGAGGGGGGCTTCCCGCTTAGATGCCTTCAGCGGTTATCCTGTCCGATCATAGCTACCCTGCACTGCTGCTGGCGCAACAACAGGTCCACCAGTGGATCGTTCACCCCGGTCCTCTCGTACTAGGGGCAACTCCTCTCAAGTATCCTACACCCACGGCAGATAGGGACCGAACTGTCTCACGACGTTCTAAACCCAGCTCACGTACCTCTTTAAACGGCGAACAGCCGTACCCTTGGGACCTGCTCCAGCCCCAGGATGAGATGAGCCGACATCGAGGTGCCAAACACTGCCGTCGATATGGACTCTTGGGCAGTATCAGCCTGTTATCCCCGGCGTACCTTTTATCCGTTGAGCGATGGCCCTTCCACTCGGGACCACCGGATCACTATGGCCGTCTTTCGACTCTGCTCGACTTGTCAGTCTTGCAGTCAGGCTGGCTTCTGCCATTGCACTCAACGAGCGATTTCCGACCGCTCTGAGCCAACCTTCGCGCGCCTCCGTTACGCTTTAGGAGGCGACCGCCCCAGTCAAACTACCCGCCACACAGGGTCCCGGATCCGGATAACGGACCGCGGTTAGACATCAAGCAATGCAAGGGTGGTATCTCAAGGGAGGCTCCACCGCGACTGGCGTCACGGTTTCAATGCCCACCACCTATCCTGCACATGCATGGCCTGATGCCAGTGTGAAGCTGTAGTAAAGGTGCACGGGGTCTTTCCGTCTAACCGCGGGAAGCCTGCATCTTGACAGGCAATTCAATTTCGCTGAGTCGATGTTGGAGACAGTGGGGAAGTCGTTACGCCATTCGTGCAGGTCGGAACTTACCCGACAAGGAATTTCGCTACCTTAGGACCGTTATAGTTACGGCCGCCGTTTACCTGGGCTTCAATTCGGAGCTCTCACCCCTCCTTTTAACCTTCAGGCACCGGGCAGGCGTCAGACCCTATACGTCGTCTTGCGACTTCGCAGAGCCCTGTGTTTTTAGTAAACAGTCGCCACCCCCTGGTTTGTGCCCCCAGCCAATACTTGCGTAGAAACTGGGCCTCCTTCTCGCGAACTTACGGAGGTATTTTGCCGAGTTCCTTCAACATCGTTCTCTCAAGCGCCTTGGTATTCTCTACCAGTCCACCTGTGTCGGTTTAGGGTACGATCTAGCGATGGAGCTATTTCCAGGAACTGCTAAGCGGCCCCTCCAATCCAATAAGGAGGAACAACCGTCGCAATCCGTCACTTCCATCTGGCCCAGGAATATTAACCTGGTTCCCATCGACTACGCCTTTCGGCCTCGCCTTAGGGGTCGGCTTACCCTGCTCAGATTAGCTTTAAGCAGGAACCCTTGGACTTTCGGCGAGAGTGTCTCTCACACTCTTTGTCGCTACTCATGTCATCATTCTCACTAGTGATCTCTCCACCGGATGGCTCACGCCCCAGCTTCATCGAAAGCTTCGTGTCTCCGACACTCATTATATGATGTCCTACCGCTTCGCTACTTGAGGACTAAATCCTCCAGCAACAAATTGATACGATATCAATGAGTTAAAGAGACATGAAGCTATGTCACACTACGCTCTGCTACCACAGTGCATTCCCGAAGGAATGTCACTATCCTAGACTTCGGCTCATGGCTTGAGCCCCGTTACATCTTCGCCGCAGGACAACTTATTTAGACCAGTGAGCTGTTACGCTATCTTTAAAGGATGGCTGCTTCTAAGCCAACCTCCTGGTTGTTTTGGTCGTCCCACCTGCTTTCCCACTTAGCCATGAATTAGGGGCCTTAGTCGTAGGTCAGGGTTGTTTCCCTCTCCACTACGGACGTTAGCATCCGCAGTGTGTCTGCCATCTAGTACTCCCGGGTATTCGGAGTTTGATTAGGATCAGTAAGGCTGTGGGCCCCCATTACCCATTCAGTGCTCTACCCCCCGGGGTATTCGGATGACGCTCTACCTAAATAGATTTCGCAGAGAACCAGCTATCTCCGAGTTTGATTGGCCTTTCACCCCTAGGCACAACTCATCCCGACCTTTTTCAACAGGTGTGGGTTCGGACCTCCAGTA
>NZ_FQWM01000005.1:7500-241157 GCF_900129685.1 Cognatishimia maritima
TACTTCCATGGCACGACCAAACGCAGCGGCGCGCCGTTCTGATTTGGAATCGTCTTGCCATATATCCCGGTCGCCATGAGGGTCAGCGGGTGCATCGCCTCATCGAGGCGCAAACCCTCGACATAGGGCCAATCCAGCGTGCCAAATCTCTGACCGACCATTTCCTCAGGTCGATAGAGCGTTTCAAAGGCCACGTACTTTGCACTCTCCTGAACACCCGCTAGATCAAGCAGGTCTTTCAGCTCAAATCCGTTCCAGGGGATGACCATCGACCAAGCCTCGACACAGCGGAAACGGTAGATGCGTTCTTCGATTGTCATGGCGGCCATGATCTCATCAAACTTATAATCACCTGGCCGGTCCACCATACCGTCGATGGTCACAGTCCATGGAGAGGTCGTCAGACGGTGCGCGTGCTGCGCCGGATCGCCCTTGCCGGTGCCAAATTCATAGAAGTTGTTGTAGCTGATGATTTCTTCCCAACTGTTGGGCTCAAGCTCAGACGCCTGCGCTTTGCCACCGGCCAATGTCGCCAAACCAAGCCCCGCGGCACCGCCAAGCAGTTGACGCCGGTTAAGGTAGATATCATGCGGTGTCACATCACTGCGCGTCAGGTTGTTTTTCCAACGGTGGGCCATCACTCACTCCTGTGTCCTTGTGAAAGATGTAGAGCCAGCTCAACAAGATGCCAAACCACATCGCATAACGATCTGGTGGGTAGGTTGAAACAATTTGGAGCTGGCATCCCAAGCCGAGGCACTAATTAGGCTACGTCGCCCCAGATTTTCCTAAAGACAGGCACGCTTCACTTCCTAAGCTTGGATAAATTGCAATTCTCTCAATCTGGACAACTGAGCGCTTTCGCTTTTCTTTGACCGACGATAGCCATGAAGTTGTTAGCCCAATTATTTTGAACCAATACCGAGGCCTCATTTGAAACACGAAAATAACAATCTCGCCATTCTCATCGACGCAGACAATGTGACTCCCAAAGTTGCCGATGGCTTATTTGCAGAAATTGCAAAATACGGCACAGCCAGTGTGAAGCGGATCTATGGTGACTGGACCAAGCCAGCGCTTAAGGGCTGGAAAGATTGCCTGCTTGAGCACTCAATTCAGCCGATTCAACAATTCGCGTACACTGTTGGCAAAAACAGCACCGACAGCGCATTGATTATTGATGCGATGGACCTACTCTATTCAGCTAGATTCTCAGGGTTTTGCATCGTCTCCAGCGATAGTGATTTTGTTAGGCTAGCAACGCGCATTCGAGAGCAAGGATTAACGGTCTTTGGATTTGGGGAACGAAAAACACCTCGCCCATTCATAGCAGCCTGCGACAGGTTCGTTTACTTTGACATTCTCAATGGCCAGAGAGTTGCAGACGGTAGCGAAGATAGCTTGCCTACTGAAGCCAAAGATATCTCGGAAAACTCGGCAAAAAGTGCGCCACCCATTGATGGACGTCTGCGCAAAATGCTGAAGAACGCAATTGAAGCAACATCGGAAGACGACGGCACTTCGCAGCTATCAAGAATTGGTTCGCATCTTGCAAAACAATCGCCTGACTTCGATTCCCGAAACTATGGCTACAAACAGCTTTCGGCGCTTGTCGAGGCATCAGGAATTGCGAACGTCAAACGTGTGGGTAACAATCCCACGCATATTATCGTCAGCCTCAAATAGAACGTTGTTGCAGCCAGATAAGATACTCGCAGCTTAAATAGAAATGGCCGGGTGCAAGCCCGGCCATTTCTGTTTTTGGATTTGCTGGCAGATGCTCTCAATCGATCAATGCACCACCGCATCATCAGGACGTGGCGCGCCAGAGGTGCCCAATCGGTCGCCGATCATCAGGCCACTTTCATTGGCGCTGACCGGAATGACCGACCCGTCGACGATATCGCCTGCCAGCAGCATTTCCGCGAGCGGGTTTTGCAGCGCCCGTTGGATCACGCGTTTCAGGGGACGCGCACCAAAGACCGGGTCGTAACCTTCGTCCGCCAGCCATGTGCGGGCCGCGTCATCCAGAGTGATCTCGATCTTGCGCGCCGCAAGCCGTTTGCGCAGCCGCGCCAGTTGGATATCGACGATCCCGTCCATGTCTGCGCGGGCCAGCCGGTCAAAGATGATGGTCTCATCCAGACGGTTCAGAAACTCTGGGCGGAAATGCGCCCGGACCGCGTCCATCACATCGCGTTTTGCCTGCGCGGCATCCGCCCCATCTGGCAACTGGCTAAGCGCCTGCGCACCGAGGTTTGACGTCAGCACGATCAGCGTCTGCTTGAAATCAACCGTGCGACCTTGGCCGTCCGTCAAAACCCCATCGTCGAGAACCTGCAACAGAACGTTAAAGACATCTGGGTGGGCCTTTTCGACCTCATCAAACAGCACGACCTGGTAGGGCCGACGCCGCACGGCTTCGGTCAGAACGCCACCTTCGTCATAGCCAACATAGCCCGGAGGCGCGCCTATCAGACGGGCGACCGCGTGTTTCTCCATGAACTCCGACATATCAATGCGCACCATGGCGCTGTCGTCATCAAAGAGGAAATCCGCGACGGCCTTGGTCAGTTCGGTTTTACCCACACCGGTTGGGCCAAGGAACAGGAACGATCCAAGCGGGCGGTTTTCGTCGTTCAGCCCGGCGCGTGCGCGCCGCACAGCATTGGAAACGGCGTTGACCGCCTGCGCCTGACCGATGACCCGCTTGTGCAGTTGGTCTTCCATGCGCAGCAGCTTTTCGCGCTCGCCTTCCAGCATCTTGGACGTCGGGATACCGGTCCAGCGTTCGACCACTTGCGCGATCTGCTCTGGGCGCACTGCTTCCTCAACGGTCATGTCGCCTTCGGTATCTTCGGCTGCGGCCAGTTGCTTTTCCAAACCCGGAATGACGCCGTAGCTCAGCTCCCCTGCTTTTGCGAGGTTGCCTTCGCGTTTCGCGATGTCGAGTTCTGCACGGGCATGATCCAGCCGCTCTTTCAGATCACGTGCCGATGCCAACTTATCGCGCCCAGCCTGCCACTGCGCTGTCATCTCAGACGACTTGTCCTGCAGGTCAGCAAGGTCTTTCTCGAGCTTCTCAAGGCGATCTTTGGACGCCGCATCATCTTCCAGACGCAGCGCTTCAGCCTCGATCTGCAACTGCAGGATCTGGCGATCCAATGCGTCGAGTTCCTCTGGTTTAGAGTCAACCTCCATGCGCAGACGGCTAGCGGCTTCATCCATCAAGTCGATGGCTTTGTCCGGCAGGAACCGATCCGTGATATAACGGTGGCTCAGCGTTGCGGCAGACACCAGCGCCGAATCCGAAATCCGCACCCCGTGGTGCAGTTCGTATTTCTCCTTAATGCCCCGCAGGATCGAGATCGTGTCTTCGACAGTTGGTTCTTCGACCAGCAAAGGCTGAAACCGACGTGCCAAGGCCGCGTCTTTTTCGACGTGTTTGCGGTACTCATCTAAGGTGGTCGCGCCAACGCAGTGCAACTCGCCACGGGCCAAAGCAGGCTTGATTAGGTTTGCCGCATCCATTGCGCCGTCTGTCTTGCCCGCGCCGACCAGCGTGTGCATCTCATCAATAAAGAGAATGATGTCGCCCGCTGCCTCAGTCACTTCGGTCAGGACGGCTTTCAGGCGTTCTTCGAATTCACCGCGGTATTTCGCGCCCGCAATCAGAGCACCCATATCAAGCGCAAGCAATTGCTTGTTGCGCAAGGATTCTGGCACGTCGCCATTCACGATCCGCAGAGCCAGACCTTCGGCAATCGCCGTTTTACCAACACCGGGTTCACCGATCAGTACCGGGTTGTTCTTGGTCCGGCGTGACAACACCTGCATCGCACGGCGAATTTCATCGTCCCGGCCAATAATCGGGTCGATCTTGCCTTCTCGGGCACGCTCCGTCAGGTCCTGCGCGTATTTTTTCAGCGCGTCATAGCCTTCCTCGGCAGAGGCTGAATCAGCCGTACGGCCTTTGCGAATGTCATTGATCGCCGAGTTCAGCGCCTGAGCATTCACAGCCCCTGCTTCCAAAGCCTCTCCGGCTTTGGATTTGACCAATGCCAGCGCCATTAAGATGCGCTCGACAGGCACAAAGCTGTCGCCCGCTTTCTTGGCGACTTTCTCTGCCTCAGTCAGGACCTTAGCAGTGGCATTGTCCATATAGACCTGCCCCGCGTCGCCTGACACCTGCGGAATTTTGGACATGGCTGCATCCAGCGCCTCAACCACACGGTTTGGCGCGCCGCCGGCACGTTTGATCAGATCGGACGCCAGCCCCTGATCATCATCCATCAATGCTTTCAATATGTGTTCGGGCATCACCCGCTGGTGATTTTCCCGCATCGCGATCGTTTGCGCCGCTTGCACGAAGCCACGCGACCGTTCCGTGAACTTATTGAAGTCCATGGTTGCTCTCCTTCTATAAGCGCCCGTTTTAGAATTGGCGCCCGCTTTGCGGCACGCCCCATTGTGGGCCTCAGCATCTATCTGGGCAAGTCCGGGGCTTGCTTCAAGATTGCGACCTGAAAATCCATCAAATTTTCACGAAAACCCCTTTGTAGACCCTGTCTTAAGTCTTGTTGCGCAGGCTGACTGCGGAGGTCGATCAGATGGATGTTTTCTATGTTGAAGGGATGAAACAGCAGGTTGGGCGCGATGGGATGGTGCGCGGCACTGTCTGCCTGAATGGACCGATGGGTCAGCGTGTTCATTTGACCTGTGCAATTCCAAAGCGGCAGCTTGGCCCCAAGTCCAATTGGGCCGCGTCCTTTCTACAAGACGCACGTCGGCAACTTCGGCGCATGCCGGAGTATCGACAAAGCCGTGCGCCAGTGTGCGTCTCGCAGTTCCCAAAACCGAAACCAACAAAGCAGCGGGTGATCACGCTCCTGGCAAACGTCACCTGAAATGCGGGTTGCCAAGCCGGATAAGCCTGCCTAGACAGGCTCAATTTCATTGCCACAGCCTGACCGGAGCATCCCGATGACCAAAGCCGACGACCGCCTGATCGTAGCCCTAGACGTGCCCAACGCCCTTGAGGGTCTGAAACTGGCAGAACAGATCGGCGATGCTGTTTCTTTCTATAAGATTGGTCTTGGTATGCTGACGGGGGGCGGTCTCGCGCTGGCGAACGAGCTCAAAGACGAGCACGGCAAGAAAATCTTCCTTGATATGAAACTGTTCGACATCGGTGCGACGGTTGAAAACGCAGTGCGCGGACTGGCGCAATTCAACCTCGATTTCCTGACCGTGCACGGCGACCCCTACGTTGTGAAAGCCGCCAAAGAAGGGGCGGCGGGCAAAGATATGAAGATTCTAGCGGTCACCATCCTGACCTCTCTGGATCGCGCGGACCTTGACGGCGCTTTGATCAAAGCCGGTGACATCCGCGATCTGGTGCAAGAACGTGCAGGCAACGCCTTTGCTGCAGGCGCAGATGGTGTGATTGCCAGCCCGCAAGAGGCGGCGCTGATCCGTGCCCTGCCCGAAGCTGAAGGCAAATTGATCGTCACCCCCGGTGTGCGCCCGACAGGGGCCGACCTTGGCGACCAAAAACGTGTCGCAACCCCAGCCAACGCCGTTGCCGATGGTGCCGACCACATCGTCGTCGGCCGCCCCATCTGGCGCGCCACCAACCCGCGCGCAGCGGCCGAGGCAATTGTGCAGGAGCTTAGTTCTGTGCAAGCCCTACGTCCCAATCACTAGGGCGAGGCTAAAGCGCCCCAGCACACCCCGCGATCCAATCGGCCAGTCGTTTCTGAAAATGCGGAATGGCTTTGGGATGACAAAGGTACTCGTCTGCGGTCATCAGTTTGAGGGCCTGCCCTTCGTCGCCAAGTGTCATCCCAGCAGCACGATCTTCCGAAATGCATGCGACAAAGAACCAATTGGTGTGGATGCCTGTTTGATAGGGACGCCCCCACAGAAGGTCAGCTCGGTCAAGCACGAGCGCGGTTTCCTCTTGGCATTCGCGCGCTGCGCAGTCCCAAGCGCTTTCTTTCCCTTCTCGCCCGCCGCCCGGCAAATCCCAATGACCGGGGAATGGGATCACCGCCTTGTTGTCGCGCAAAATTGTGACGATGCGGCTCCCGACAAAGACCGTCACCTTGGCCCCGTAAAACCGGCTGCGCGTGTCGCTCACAAATGCTAAGTTTGGGGTCTCTGCCATTGCCGGAGTCATCGATGCCTGCCCTATGTCGTCATTGCCTATCTGAAGCCACCGAGGCGCGGCGTTGCCCGTCATGTGGTAGCATGCGGATCGTGCGGCATGACGAACTTTTTGATCTGTCGATTGCCCACATGGATTGTGATGCATTCTACGCCAGCGTCGAAAAGCGCGACAATCCGGAACTGGCGGACAAACCGGTGATTATTGGCGGCGGCAAACGCGGTGTTGTGTCGACGGCTTGTTATGTCGCCCGCATCCGCGGCGTGCGCTCTGCGATGCCAATGTTTCAAGCGATGAAGCTCTGTCCCGACGCCGTCGTCGTCAAACCGCGCATGAAGGTCTATGCCGAAGCAAGCCGCCAAATCCGGACTTTGATGGATGAACTCACACCAGCCGTTGAGCCCTTGTCGCTGGACGAAGCCTTCATGGACCTGACCGGCACCGCAAAGCTACACGGCGCGCCGCCCGCCGTGATGCTGGCACGATTGGTCAAACGCATGAAAGACGAAGTTGGCGTGACCGGCTCCATCGGGTTAAGCCACAACAAATTCCTCGCCAAGGTCGCCTCCGACCTCGACAAGCCGCAGGGATTTGCCGTCATTGGCAAGGCCGAAACCGACGGTTTTCTGAGGGACAAACCCGTGCGCCTGATCTGGGGCGTCGGCCCGGCTGCCCAAGACGGGCTGGAACGCGCGGGCATCCATACCTTCGCTGACCTGCTGCGCTGGGATCAGCGCGACCTGACGGATCGCTTTGGCTCTATGGGCTATCGGCTTTGGCATCTGGCGCGCGGGCAGGATCGCCGTAAGATTTCCGCCCGCCAACCGGTCAAAAGCATCAGTAAAGAAACCACGTTTTTTGAGGATACAAGCAGCATCGATTTGCTTGATGGGCATATCTGGCGGCTGAGTGAACAGGTCGCTGATCGGGCGAAAGCCAAGGGCAAGGCGGGCCGCGTTGTGACGCTGAAGCTGAAGCGCGCGAATTTTTCCCTGATTTCGCGCCGGATCAGCCTGCGCGACGCCACGCAGATGGCGGACACAATTTATCACACCGCACGCGGATTGTTTGACCAAGTTGGCAACCAAGGCCCCTACCGGCTGATCGGCGTGGGCATCTCAGACATCGTGGAGGAAAGCGCCGCAGACCTAAGCGGCGACCTGCTGGACCCAAAAGCCGCTCAGCGACGCAAAGCGGAACGTGCAACGGACAAAATCCGCGAACGCTTTGGGTCTGACGCGATTCTAAAGGGACGCGCGATGCGGTGACTATTCGGCGGCCAACCTCTGGGTTGGACGACCGACCTCGACGATCTGCGAGATCACACCATTCAACACATCCCTGAACGTATCGAACTGTGCATTCGGCGCGATGCGTCGTTCATCCATATAGAGCGCACGGTCGATCTCAACTTGGATAGCGTGTTGGCGGCGGGACGGACGCCCGTAATGTTGCGTCACAAAGGCCCCGGCAAAGGGCGCATTGCGTGACACGACGAACCCCGCCGACTCAAACGCCGCTTCGATCATATCGACAATGTCACCATCCGCAGAGGCCCCAAACCGGTCACCCAGAACAATTTCAGGACGTTTGCCGGATTTGGTTCGGACATGTTCCAGCGCCTCATGCGGCATCGAATGGCAATCAACCAGGATTGCGCGGCCAAAGAGGCGGCGCGAGTCATCTAGCAAGGCCTGCAAAGCGTTGTGATAGGGATGCCAATAGGCGTGCAGCCGACTTTCTGCCTCAGCGACCGAAAGCTTTCCGCGATAAATAGGCCGCGCGTTGGACACCACGCGGGGAATCACACCAAGCCCGGACGCAACGCGCGGGTTATTCCCCGACCATCTGATACCGGCGATCAGGGCAGGGTCTAGTTCATCCGCGCTGCGGTTGTAGTCAATGAAAGCGCGTGGCGCGCCTGCCTTCAAAAAGGGCGCGCCAAAGGAGGGAGCGGCATCAAAAAGCCTGTCAACAAAGGCGTCTTCGCTGCTGCGAATGCTGCGCGCGTTTAAAATCGAACGCTGCAAAAACCAATCAGGATAGTCATTTCCGCTATGGGGAGATGCAAAGACAACCGCTGAGTTTAGCTCGCGTGGTCGATCCAATATATAGGCTTGTGCGGGCATCTGCTCTCCTTGTTCAAAATAAAGCATAGCGCAAAAAAGATATTTGACGAAAGCTCTTGATCACCCCTACGACTCCTTTTATAGACGCCTCCACCAGCGCGGACTTCCGCGCCCTTTTTTCTTGAAGGGCTAGGCTCGCAAAGGTTTCATGGGCGATTAGCTCAGCGGTAGAGCACTTCGTTGACATCGAAGGGGTCACAAGTTCGATCCTTGTATCGCCCACCATGAATTCATTGCCCCATTCTGGGGTGCCCGATTAACCAGGCGCACGTCGCGCCGCGAAATGAGGAGATTGCCATGAAGGTAAAGAACTCGCTCCGCTCGCTCAAGCAGCGTCACCGCGACTGCCGTGTTGTGCGCCGTAAGGGCCGCGTTTATGTGATCAACAAAACGCAACGCCGGTTCAAAGCACGTCAGGGCTAAGCCCGACTTATACCGCGAAATTCTAAGGCCGCTCGGAAACGAGCGGCCTTTTCTTTTCGGCATCCTCTACTCCGCTTATCGACCAAGCAGCAGTTGCACCATGGTTTGCTGATCCACAAACCCTGTCACGCTAAGATCGCGCGATTTTTGGAAACGCCGGATCGCACGTCGTGCATCGCGGTCAAAGGCACCGTCAACTTTGCCGGTGTCAAAACCAAGACTGCGCAGACGGTTCTCAACCAACAGCCTCACGGCCGAATTCCCTGCCACAGCATTCTCTGCGGCTTGTAGACGTTTACGAGTTTCCTCGTTGTTGTCAGACTCGTTGGTCAATTGATCGATCCGCGTCTTCGCAGCATCAGCGAACACGCCGTCAGGATGTGCGTTGAGGAAGGCACGATAGCTTTGAACGGTGTTTTTCTCCCGCGCTTCGTCCCATGCTGCACGTTCACGTGCATCCATTTCAGCGCGGCGTTCTGCTTCGATCGTGTCCAATTCTTCGCGTGCGATGTCTGCAAACAACCCATCGGGGAATTCTTTCAAATAGCTGCGATATCCCGCTTCTGTATTGCGAGCCCCGGTATCCTGCCAAAAGGCGCGGTCCCTTGCGTCTTCAATCTCGCGACGGCGGCGCGCTTCTTCTTCCAGTTCGGCTGCACGGCGCAACGCGAATTCTTGCATCACCTGCAACTGATCACGATCAAGGTATCCATGCGCTTCGCGCCCCTGCGTGTCTTGCCATGCGCTGATTGCGCTGCGGGTGGCTGGGCCAAAGACGCCATCAATGCCACGCGGATCAAACCCCAATAGGGACAGATCGCGCTGTACATCGCGGCGTTGCTCGCGCGAGAGATTTAGCGCCTCTTCACGCTCTTTCAGGCGCGCCTCACGGTCATTCTCACGCTGAGAGAGCAAGCCCTTGGCATTCGCCGCAAACTGCCCGTTTGGGTAACGCTCCAGATAAGATCGCAAAGCCGCGTCTGATCCGATTTCACGCACCGCGTTCCAGAACGCAACCTCGCCACTGTCGCGGGATATATCGCGATTATCAGAGCGTGCCTCTGTGGGTTCGCGCGGCGTGAACGCAACGCTGCCTGAGACAAACCCTGTGACCTCAAGATCGTCAATGCCGCGCTCGATTTGACGCGTCGTGCCGCCCTCAGCCAGCAAGTTGTTCAGCGCAGCCTGCACATCCCGGCTGCTCCCCTTCAGAACGGTGGTTCCCTGCAATGGGGTATAGGTCAGCGTTTCGAAATCAAGACCGTCCACATCCTCGATGGGACGAGGGTCTTGGATCAAGGCCAAAACCGCGCGCCCGGCAGCGGCATCAAGCGCTTCATCAAACAGCGGTATTGGAAGCGCCTTCGCCCCAATATCAAATCGATCCGGTGCGCGCGCTTCTTGCGACAACAGCCACGTCTGGCGTGGATCAGACAGCAAATGCCCGCGCACCACGATTACCACGCGATCAGCGCCATTGTCCGTGGTGGAATTAAGTGTAAACAGGGCCGCGCGCAACTCACTAAGGGTCGCGTTCTTGACCTCGATCACTTCAAATTCAGACTTTCGCAGGGCGTTTGCCATCGAAGATATACGCGCATCCCGTGGCAAGTCCTCCAGTGATCGGTAATCCTGCTGGTCAATAACAACGGCGACATCTCTGGCCGCAAGCGTTTGGGGCGCAAGCAACACCAAGGTCGCCACGGCGGCTTTCAAAATATGCATATTTACTTCTCCAGATCATCCGGGACACTGGGTCCCATTCTGGAGCAGAAACGCCCGACTACAAAATTTCGTTCCTAAATCAATGGTTGCACCGGCGAAATGAGGCCGATGCGAGGGTTTGTCGAACAGTCAAAGCCTAGTCGTATTTGCGCTGATCCTCGATCACGATGCCATCGTTTGGCAGCGAGCCAGGCGGAACAATTTCGATCTGCCCTTTCAGCTTCAATACGCTGACGACGCTGTCCAGATAATGGTCTGCATTGTCGGCAATTGTCTCTAGTTGAACCGTCATCACATCGGTCTCACCTTTGCGACTTGCCACAATCCGCGCCTTGGACACTTCGCTGTGACGCGCGACCAGCGCGGCGACCTGTTCAGGACGTACAAACATGCCTTTGATCTTAGCGGTCTGATCCGCCCGTCCCATCCAACCACGGATACGCATATTGGTCCGGCCACATGGGCTGGTGCCAGTCAAAACAGCAGACAAGTCCCCGGTGGCAAACCGAATGAGGGGGTAGTCGGGGTTCAACGTGGTCACCACAACTTCGCCAACCTCACCCTCGGGAACAGGGTTGCCCGTGCCCGGCGTGACGATTTCGACGATAACATGCTCGTCCAATATCAGGCCCTCTTTGGCCTCTGTCTCATAGGCAATGTTGCCAAGATCCGCTGTCGCGTAGCTTTGCAAGCAGGTGATCCCACGGTCTTCGTAATAGGCGCGCAACGACGGAAAAAGCGCGCCGCCGCCCACTGCTGCTTTGGCAAAGCTGAGGTTCTTGCCCAGTGCGTCTGCTCGATCCAGAATGATCTTCAAGTAATCTGGCGTGCCCGCATAGGCTGTCGCGCCCAGCGCCTCGGCGGCCTCAACCTGCAGGTCGGTTTGACCTGTTCCAGCCGGAATAACCGACGCCCCAACCGCGCGCGCGCCATTTTCAAAGATCATGCCAGCTGGTGTGAGGTGGTAGCCAAAACAGTTCTGAACGACGTCACCCCGACCGATGCCGCAGGCGTGCAAAAACCGCCCCATTCGCCACCAGTCGTCACTCGTGCGACCGGGCTCATAGATGGGACCCGGGGATTGAAACAGATGCTCGAATTGCCCTGTGGTTGCGGCGGCAAAGCCGCCAAATGGCGGGTGCTTTCTCTGTGCAGCCACAAGATCGGATTTCCGAAGCACCGGCAATTCTGCAAGATCAGCGACAGAAGTGACCTCAGATGCATCTACTTCACGATAACATTCGGCGTTCCCGGCCAAAGCCTTTGCACGCGCGATCTGCTGCGGAAGCCTCTCGGCGATGTCCTTTGCGCGTTCATCGTCCGAGCGCGTTTCCAAATGGTCGTAATAGCGGCTCATGAGGTCTCTTCTTTGCTTTGATCAGGGCGAGTGTCGGGAAGGAACAAGCGTCAGCTCAGCCAACGCTTGCGGCGGCGATAAGACCGCACATCCCGGAAGGACTTGCGCCCATCATCTGACATACCGAGGTAGAATTCTTTTACGTCCGGGTTCTCTCGCAATTCGGCGGCAGGGCCATCCATCACAATGCGCCCAGATTCCAAAATATAGCCGTAGTGGGCATAGCGCAGGGCGACATTGGTGTTCTGCTCTGCGAGCAGGAAGGTCACGCCTTCATTTTCATTCACCGATTTCACGATCTCAAAAATCTGTTCGACCAGCTGCGGAGCCAGACCCATCGACGGTTCATCAAGCAAGATGGTTTCCGGGCGGCTCATCAAGGCGCGGCCCATGGCAACCATCTGCTGTTCGCCACCAGATGTGTAGCCCGCTTGCGATTTGCGCCGTTCTTTCAGGCGCGGAAAATATTGATAGACCATTTCCAGATCTCGCTGCACCGCTGCTTTCCCATCGCTCCGGGTATAGGCTCCTGTCAGCAAGTTTTCTTCGACAGTCAGGTGTTCAAAGCAGTGACGGCCTTCCATCACTTGGATCACTCCGCGTTTCACCAAGGCTGCCGGATCAAGGTCCTGCACACGCTGGCCGCGATAGATCACAGACCCTTTGGTGACCTCGCCCCGTTCGGAATGCAGCAGGTTTGACACGGCCTTGAGCGTCGTTGTCTTCCCTGCCCCGTTGCCGCCGAGCAATGCGGTGATCCCGCCCTTTGGTACGCTGAGGCTCACGCCTTTCAGCACGAGGATCACATGGTTGTAGATCACCTCGATATTGTTGACCTCAAGCAGGTTGTCTTGTGGTGAAGCTGCATCCAGCATGGACCGGTATCCTTATCATCAATAGCGGCCCGGCCGACAATCCGGCCGGGCCATTGCACTTAGCTGCACCCTGGGGTGATATTGCTTTCCGCTGCATAGGCAGCAGAGTCCGCTTCAATCAGCGGCCCAACGACAGAGGCATCAGCAGGAGCGAACTCTGAAATCAGGCTCCACTCTTCGGTTGATGCATTCCACTGAGCAATGGCCGCCATGCCTTCACCGCCATGGTTCTCGCAGGAGATAGTGAATTCCGGCCCGAAGTTCGGAAGGCCTGCAGCCTCCATGGTTTCAGCCGTGATCGACAGGCTCTCCATCGCATCGCGCATCATGCCCGAGTCGATCTCGGAGACGCCATTCGCAGCCTGCGCTTGTTTCGCAGCTTCGGCCGCAAGGAAGGCCGCATAGACGCCACGGTTATAGAGAACCGTACCGACCTGATCGCCCGCGCCGGCGGCTTTGCCCGCATCGACAACATACTTGCGGATATCGTCAAACACCGGGAAATCGGAGCCAACATTGTGGAACTGAACAGACTTGTAACCATCTGCCCCCATGCCCGCTGGCTTCACGTCGTTCTCAGAGCCAGACCACCAGATGCCCATGAAGTTTTCCATGTTGAACCGGATGTTCGCGGCTTCTTGGATTGCCACTTGGTTCATTACACCCCAACCCCAGAAGAGGATGAAATCTGGGCGTTCGCGGCGAATTTGCAGCCACTGCGACTTTTGCTCTTGACCTGGGTAATCAATCGGGATCGCGTTGAAGTCAAAGCCGTGCTTCTCTGCCAGCGCTTCCAGCGTTGGAATCGGTTCACGACCATAGGCACCATTGAAGTGCAGGAGCGTGATTTTCTTACCTTCCAGCGAACCACCAGACTGTTCTAGGAAGTGGTTCACACCAGCAGAGGCCCCATCCCAGTAGTTGGCGGGATAGTTAAAGACGTGGCTAAACACTTTGCCGTTCTTGGCTGAGGTCCGGCCATAGCCCATGGTGTGCATCGGGATGTTGTCCGCCGTCACCTTGGGGATCAGCTGATAGGTGATACCTGTGGACAGCGGTTGATAAATCAATGCGCCATCGTCCTTCGTGGCCTCATAACACTCGACACCTTTTTCGGTGTTATAGGCTGTCTCACATTCTGGGACCCGCGCCAGTTCGCCGCCGATGCCGCCGTCACGCTCATTCAACAGCGTAAAGTAGTCGGCGTAGCCATCCGCAAAGGGAATCCCGCCTGCCGCAAATGGGCCGGTCCGGTAGCTGAGCGATGGGAACACGAGGTCTGCCATCGCCGGGGCTGCCGCGACGGTCATCCCCAATGCCAAGCTTGCAAGTTTCAGTTTCATAGGTTTCTCCTCCCTACTGATTAAACAATCTCGGGCACTTGGGCGGCCCTTGGATTGCATGATGGTTTGACGGTGGCCCGGCCTAGTGCGGGAAGGGCCACAGCCGCAGTTTTTCCTTAGCCACGCGCCAAAGCTGCGCGAGGCCGTGTGGTTCAAGGATCAGGAACATGATGATCAGCCCACCAACGATGATGAACTCTAGGTGTGCCGCCAAATCAGTCGGCCAACCCAACGTGCCCACGAGCACGTTCTTCAGGAACACCGGTAGCAGCACGAGGAACGCGGCACCTGCAAAGCTGCCAAAGATCGATCCCAAGCCACCAATGATGATCATGAAAAGAACAAGGAAACTTTTGGTGATGCCAAAGCTGTCTCCGGCCTCAGCGGCTCCAAGGTAAACAGCAAAGAACAGTGCGCCCGCAATTCCAACAAAGAAACCTGACACCGCGAAGGCTGAAATCTTGGCTTTCAATGGGTTCACCCCAATGATTTCAGCCGCAATATCCATGTCGCGGATCGCCATCCATTGCCGTCCTTGCATACCACGGGTGAGGTTGCGCGCAATCAGAGCACAGACGGTCAGGATAACCAGACAGAACAGATAGGTCGCCCAGGCTTCGGTGTTTGGGCCTGTCACCTCGATCCCGAAAATTGTGCGTTCCGGTGCGTTGATTTGCCCAGACGCCGAGTAGTTGTAGAACCACGGCACCCGGTTGAAGAGCCAGACCAGAAAGAACTGCGCAGCCAAGGTAGCAACAGCCAGATAGAACCCTTTGATCCGCAGCGACGGCAGGCCGAAAACCACACAGACGATCCCTGTGATCCCGCCCGCCAAAAGGACGTGGATCAAGATGCTGACGTCAGGAAAGGCAGTCATCAGCTTGTAACAGCCATAGGCCCCTACCGCCATGAACCCGCCGGTCCCAAGGCTGACCTGACCGCAGTAACCGGTTAGGATGTTTAGCCCGATGGCCGCAATCGAGTAGATCAGGAACGGCAGGAAGATCGCATTGACCCAATAGTCATTGATCAGGAAGGGTATGATGGCGAAGCCCATAAACAGGACCGCATAGTACCGATACCGGTCGAATTTGACCGGAAAGGTCTGGTTGTCTTCGGCGTAAGACGTTTTGAAATCGCCTGCTTCACGATAGAACATCTCTTAGGCCTCCGTTCGGGAATTGGTTTGAATTGCGAGTTGGGGGTTAGACGCGTTCAATGATCTTCTCCCCAAAGAGGCCCTGCGGCCGGAACACCAGAAAGATCAGCGCCAGAACATAAGCGAACCAGTTTTCAGTCGCGCCGCCCACCAGCGGGCCCACTGCGAACTCAAACATTTTCTCGCCAACGCCGATGATCAAACCGCCAATGATCGCGCCGGGGATAGATGTAAAACCTCCGAGCATCAGCACGGGCAGCGCCTTGAGTGCGATCAGAGACAGTGAAAACTGCACGCCCGACTTCGCGCCCCACATGATGCCTGCCACCAGAGCGACAAAGCCTGCGACAGACCAGACCATGATCCAGATGAAGTTCAGCGACACGCCAACCGACAAAGCCGCCTGGTGGTCATCCGCAACCGCACGCATGGCGCGGCCCTGCTTGGTGTATTGAGCAAAGATCACCAGCGCGCTGACCAATAGGATCGCAATCGCGGTCGCAACCAGATCAAGATTGTCGATAAAAAAGCCATAGCCAAACCAACCGTAGGTGGTCTCATCGATCAGGGTGTTGATCCCTTGCGGCAGGCCAACTTCCAGCTTCTTGATTTCAGAGCCCCACATGATGTCCCCGACACCTTCGAGGAAATACGCCAGGCCAATCGTGGCCATAAAGAGGATGATCGGCTCCTGCCCCACCAGATGGCGGAACACAAATTTCTGCACGCAAACTGCCAGCAGAACCATGACACCCATGGTCAATAGGATCGCGAGAACAGCGGGCACGTGCCATCCGAAGTGATGGATTTCTGTACCAAAGATCGCATTGATAAGATGGCCAAAGGGTACCTGCCCTTCCATGATCCCCACCAAGGTCAGCGCAGAAAAGAGCGCCATCACACCTTGGGCGTAATTAAAGATGCCAGAGGCTTTGTAGATCAGGACGAACCCCAAGGCGACCAGCGCGTATAGCACTCCGGCCATCAATCCGTTGAGGAATACCTCCATGCCGAATATCAGTTGATCAGGCATCGTGATGGCCTCCGAATTTCATGTGAATTTGATTAGTCATGTGCGACCCCCAAATAGGCGTCGATGACGTCTTGATTGTTGCGGACTTCGTCCGGGGTGCCGTCGCCGATCTTTTTGCCGTAATCCATCACGACCACGCGGTCGGACAGGTCCATGACCACACCCATGTCGTGTTCAATCAGTGCAATCGTCGTGCCGAACTCGTCATTCACGTCGAGAATGAAGCGGCTCATGTCCTCTTTCTCTTCGACGTTCATGCCAGCCATAGGCTCATCCAGCAAAAGGATGGAAGGTTCCGCCGCTAGGGCACGCGCCAGTTCGACACGTTTCTTTAGGCCATAGGGCAGACGGCCCACCGGCGTTTTTCGGATCGTCTGGATTTCAAGGAAGTCGATGATCTTTTCGACCACTTCACGGTTCGCAACTTCCTCGCGCTCAGCACGACCTTTCCAGAACGCCTGCTCAAACAGGTTCGCTTTGGAGTGGTGCAACCGCCCCGTCATGATGTTGTCCAGCACAGTCATGCCTTCGAACAAGGCAATGTTCTGGAAGGTACGCGCGATACCCTGGCGTGCCACCTGATAGGGGCGCATTGAGGGGCGCAGCTTGCCTTTATAGAAAACCTGCCCTTCCTGCGGATTGTAAAAGCCGGAAATGACATTCAACATAGATGACTTGCCAGCACCATTAGGTCCGATGATCGCGCGGATTTCGCCTTGGCGGATGTCAAAACTGATATCCTTGATGGCAACCACACCGCCAAACCGCAGAGTGATGTTTTTCATCTCCATCACCACACCGCCAATGGTGCGACCGTCTTCTGTGACGTAGCTGTCAGAGGCATCAAGCATGGCGCACCTCCAGAGTTTGAATTTTCTGTTGGCCTAGGCGCGGCATTCTTTTCGCACCAAGGGCTGTGATTTGTCGGGATTCAACGCGCGCAATCATTCTGCAGCCACCTTGTGTTGAAATGTCGGAACAACCTCGGCGTCGCGTAGATCAAGCGTTGCGCGAATGCTGCCTTTGCGACCGTCTTCATAGGTGACTTCGGTCTCAGTGGTGATCTCGTCAGAACCGTCATAAAGGGCGGTCACAAGGTCAGAGAATTTCTCTTCAACGATCTTGCGGCGAACTTTGCGGGTCCGGGTCATCTCCCCATCGTCCGCATCCAATTCCTTGTGCAACACGAGGAAGCGATGGATTTGGCACCCAGAGAGCATAGGGTCCTCGGCCACAGACCGGTTCACGGCCTCCACATGGGATTGGATTGTGTCGAGGACCCTGGGATGCCCGGCGAGTTCCTGATATGAGGCGTAGGCGATATTGTTACGCTCTGCCCAGTTTCCGACAGCTGTCAGATCGATGTTGATGAAGGCAACACAGCGATCCATGCCATTTCCAAACAGAACGGCCTCCAAGATATCTGGGTAGAACTTGAGCTTGTTCTCGACATATTTCGGCGCGAACATGGACCCATCTGCCAGTTTGCCCACGTCCTTGACCCGGTCGATGATCCGCAAGTGGCCCGAGGCTTCGTCGATGAAGCCAGCATCCCCTGTCGCCACCCAACCTTCGGCATCCTTGGTTGAGGCGGTGCTGTCGGGGTTATTGAAATACTCAACAAAAACGCCAGGCGAACGATAGAAAATCTCTCCGCTGTCATCGATGCGCAGTTCGACTTCTGGCGCAGGGACACCGACGGTATCCGCACGAACCTCGCCGTCAGGCTGAAGGGTGATGAACACCGAGGCCTCGGTTTGCCCGTAAAGCTGTTTCAGGTTGATCCCAAGTGACCGGTAGAAATCAAAAAGTTCTGGCCCTATGGCTTCGCCTGCCGTGTAGCCAACCCGTATACGTGAAAGACCCAAAGTGTTCTTGAGCGGACCATAGATAAACAGCTCACCCAGCTTGTACTTAAGCTTGTCCATGGCGTTGACAGGTTTGCCATCCAGGATCGCAGGACCGACCTTTTTGGCATGATCCATGTAGCGACGGAAGAGCCAGCGTTTGAACGCACCAGCATCTTCCATGCGGATCATCACCTCTGTCAGATGCTTCTCAAAAACCGCTGGCGGGGCAAAGAAATAAGTCGGTCCGATCTCTCGTAGATCAGAACTGACTGTGGCGGCGGATTCAGGACAGTTGACCGTTAACCCAGTCCAATAGGCTTGCCCAATGGAAAAGATAAAGTCGCCGACCCAAGCCATGGGCAGATAGGCAAAGACCTCATCGTCCTTGCGCAGCCCATCAAACTCACTGGTATTCTGCGCGCTTTTGATGATGTTGCGATTGGACAGAACAACGCCCTTCGGCTTGCCCGTTGTCCCAGAAGTATAAAGCATCACGCATGTGCTATCGAAATCCAGTTTCGCTTGACGCCGTTCCAACTCTGGCAGGAATTCCTCTTGCGCCGCGCGGCCCTGTGCTTGGACATGACTGTATTCATGCAACTTGCTGTGATCGTATTTCCGCAGACCGCGCGGGTCGACGTAGATCATATGCTCGAAATCATTCAACTGGTCGCGAACTTCGATCACTTTGTCGACCTGTTCCTGGTCATCAACGATCGCGTATTTTGCGCCGCAATTGGACAGCACATGCGCCAATTCCTCGGCTGCGCTGTCCTGATACATCGGCACAGGAATGGCCCCGACAGATTGAATAGAAACCATCGCCCAATAGAAATACGGGCGGTTGCGGCCAATGATGGCGACAAAATCGCCCTCGGCCACGCCAAGGTTCAACAACCCCAACGCCAACTCCTCTATCTCTTGTGCGGCTTCGGCCCACGTCCATGTCTGCCAAATGCCGAACTCTTTTTCCCGATAGGCTGTTTTCGCGCCAAATGTCTTGACGTTTCGCTTTAAAAGCGCCGGGATGGACACAAGTCCATCGGTCGCCGGTGACGACTTGTTCAAGATCTTTCCTCCTCAAGACTCACAATCGTGAGCTGAACCGCACAGGGCGATTCTCCCCTCTCCATTAGGCTTGCCCTCACAATAGCGGGTCAACTTTTTCCTGATCATTTCTCAAACCTTACGAATTGTAACAGTGCCGGAATGCCTCTTTTCCTGCGCCGTGTTCCGGTGCTAGCCATAGGGTGGGAGGACGATATGCCGGTGCGTGATGACACGAAGGCCGCCATGACAATGGCGGGTCTGAACCTGATCAAACAAGGGCTGTCGATCTTTGACAGTGACCTTAAGCTTGTTGTCGCCAACGCCCGGTTCCGCGAAATGTTTGAGGTGCCCGATAGCCTTGCCCGACCGGGCACGAGCTTTCAGGACCTCATCCGTCATATGGTGGCGCGCGGCGAGTATGGGACAGACCAATCGGCCGAAGAGATGGTGCGCGAGCGCGTGGAACTCGCCAAGGCCTTTGAACCACATTACATTGAGCGGCAACGCTCAAATGGGCGGTGGATCAGTGTCGAAGGCAGCCCCTTGCCCGATGGCGGCTGGATCACGGTCTACACAGACATCACGCAAGTCAGACGGCAAGAAGAACTTTTGAGGTCACGTTCCGAAGTGCTTTCGGACCAGTTGATCCGCTATGCCGAAGACCTTTCTAGTGCCAACCGCGAGTTGGAAAGCACCGTGATCGCTTTGGAAGAAGCCAAACGGCAGATCATGGAAAGCGAAGCCCGCATGCGGCTGACCGCCGAGATGATGCCTGCGCATATTGCCCATGTCGGCCCTGATCGCTGCTACACCTACTCAAACCGCCGTCTGTCGGCTGTGATGCCCGGACGCCCCAGCAATATCGTTGGGGCGCATATCAAGGATACACTCGGTGCCGAGACCTATCAGATCATCGCGCCGAAACTCCAAGTGGCATTATCCGGTGACTCTACGGTGTTTGAATTCAACGATCCCAAGAGCACGCGTCGTATTCGGTTGGCATTGACGCCGGATAGTGAAGACGGTGACGCCCAAGGGGTCTATATCCTGTCGATGGATGTTACTGAAGAAGCGCAAGCGCGCGCCGCTTTGCAGCAAACCAAGCGGCGCGAAATCGCAGCGCAAATGACCAGCGGTCTGGCGCATGATTTCTCGAACCTTCTGACCATCATTTTGGGCATGCAGGGCAAGCTGGAAAAAATGGACTTGCCGGCCGAGGCGCATGAGTTGATTGACGGCACCCTCGCGACGGCGCGGCGGGGCGGCAAGCTCCTGAACAGTTTGGCCGATGTGACAAGCCAGCGTGCTCCGCAATTACAGCCAACCGACGTTGGCGCGTTGTTGCGCGATAGCATGACATTGGCGCGCCCGATCCTGAACAAATCCATCGATCTACAACTCCAGGATCGGACGCCAAATGAGCCGCTGATTCTGGACCCCGGTATGTTACAAGACAGCCTGTTTAACCTAATCCTGAACGCCCGCGATGGCTGTGACGGCGCGGGGCGTATCACCATATGTTGCGAAACTGTGCAGGACACTTGGCTGCAAATATCGGTGCAGGATACAGGGAAAGGGTTCTCGGACGAGGCCTTGACGCATGCGTTTGATCCGTTTTTCACGACCAAGGGTGCGGCAGGAACGGGGCTAGGGCTACCCATGGTCTATGACGTGACAAAACTTGTCGGGGGTGAGGTTCGCATCGCGAACGCCGAGGGCGGCGGCGCGATTGTCAGATTGCGCCTTCCATTGCGCCGATTGCGTGCCGATCAAAGTACCTCGCTGGTGCTATTGGTCGAAGATGACCCAGATTTGCGCGATCAAATCAGAGAGATGCTGATTGATCAGAACCACATGGTGATTGAAGCAAGCAGTGTGGATGAGGCTCTATTGCTGGTGGAACATGTGCCGGGCATTAGCGCCGTGCTGAGTGATATCAACCTCGAGGGCAACGCAACCGGTGTTGACCTTGCCGGAAAACTTGGAAAGACAGACATCCCGGTCATCTTGATGACCAGTCTCCCCACAACGCACTCTCTCTACCAGGATGGCGCTGCGCGCGCGCCCATCATTCGCAAGCCGTTCGCGGCATCTGACCTCGTGCCACTACTGACGCTAAAGGACCCCCAGTGAATCAACCGCTTGTTTCCATTCTGGACGATGAACCGGAAATTCGGTTGATCCTGTCCGAGGCCCTGACCGAAGCCGGGTTTCGGACCATGACCTTCGCGCGTGCGACTGAATTTGAGGCAAGCCTCAGGAAGACCGTGCCGGATGTCTGCCTTGTGGATCTCAGCCTGCCTGACAAAGACGGGCTGACACTGGTGCACCGGCTGGCCTTGGAGCAAGGGGCCGTGGTGATCATCATTTCCGGTCGGGCCCAAGTTCAAGACCGTGTGACAGGTTTGGAATTGGGTGCCGATGATTACATCATCAAACCCTTTGATCCTGCAGAGGTCGTCGCCCGCATCCGCGCCCAATTGCGCAAAGAACGAGTGACGCGGCAGAGCCAGTCAAACACGGCCAGTTTCAACGGCTGGACCGCGAATTTTGACAGCTATTTGCTTTTGGATGACACAGGCAGCAGCACGCCGTTTAGCCACGCCGAAGGCGAGGTCCTGCGCCTTTTCCTTGAAAGCCCAAAACGCCTAATCAGTCGGACGCAAATGCAAGAAACCTTGGGGGGTGCCGCAGGGGAAAGCTTTGATCGGGCGATGGACGTGCGCATTTCTCGACTGCGCACGAAATTGCGCGAAGACCCAAAAAACCCGCGGTTGATCAAAACGATCTATGGGGCGGGCTATATCTTTCTCGGCGATGTGGAATGGCATTAACGGCGAAATTCCGCTCTATATAAGGCGATACACCCCAGATCGCACACTATATATGGAATTCTTCACCAAATCTGTGTAATGTAAATTTATCGGAGATCTCTGACTCATTTCCTCTTCCAAGACCGGAAATCTCGGGACGTCTGCCTCAGTAACGATCCGGGGAAAGTCACTCCCACTCCCCCGCTGTGATACACTCCGGCGGGGGCTTTCTTTAGGCCACGAACAAATGCGAATGCGCCTTGAAATGGGGCAAGAGGACCTCTCGGAATGCGGCCACGCGCGCTGAACGCCAAACATCGCGATGCGCCACCGCCCAGATTTCTGGAAATGGCATAGGATCATTGATCGGTAATTCATACAGGTCAGAGGCATTTCGCCCCAAAAATGCTGGCAATACGACCACGCCAATGCCAGCTCGCGCCGCTTCGATCATGGTCAACATATCGTCAGAGCGCATCACGACGTTCTCAGACGGAAGTTCGGGCACGTATTTCTTGAAAGAGGATGGCAAACGCTCTGGAATGATCCAAGACACTGGGTGGTTCGGATCGTGAGCTAGCTTCTCAAGCCACTCTTTTGATGCAAAGGTCAGGCTCTCTTGTCGCGTCAGAATACGCCCAGTCAGGCTGTCGCCAGGTGCGTCGCTCACCCGTATAGCCAAATCCGCCTCGCGCCGATTGAGGTCGAGCAACGAGTTGTCCGAGCGGACATGCAACTCTACATCCGGGTAGCGCTCTGCAAACGTCTTAAAGACAGGAATGAGGTGCGTGGAGCACAATAGCTGTGGTGCGGTGATGGTCAGATGACCAGACACAACTTGCTCTGCGCCGGCCAGATTGCGCAGCAGATCCATTTCCTCGGTTTCCATAGCTGCCGCTTTGCGCGCAACCGCCTCGCCCGCTTCGGTGGCTTGATAGCCATCCACAAGGCGATCAAAAAGCTGCACGCCCAAATCGTCTTCGGCGCGCTTCACGCGACGCGCCACTGTTGTGTAGGAAACATCTAAGGCAGCGGCGGCACTGGAAAGTGACCCTCCTCGGACAAGGTGCATGACTGTTTTCAGGTCGTCCCTATGTGCTGACATTTTGTATTTCCGCCTAGAGGAGCAGACCCTCGTTGCGGTCTGCAAATTTGCCTCTACTTAGGCACGACGAACCTCAGATCAAGTTTTCGGAGACGCTTTCGACACCATCTTGCCCGCTGCTGCCACTTACCGACAAGAGCGACACGGAGCTGTCCCGCATCAATTGCGTGCCTCAGAATGACGAACGCCCGCCTGACACTGCTACGTGTCAGACGGACGCTCAAATTTCAGATCTCAGGTCGCTTTACTCCGCCGCCACCTGATTTTCGATCTTCTCGACCCGCACAGCAGAGAACTTGAACTCAGGGATTTTGCCGTATGGGTCAATCGCCGGGTTGGTCAGCACGTTTGCCGCCGCCTCAACATAGGCGAAGGGTACAAAAACCATGTCTTCGGCAATCGCACGGTCAGCGCGCGCCATGATTTCGATTGAGCCGCGACGGGTTGTCAGGCGGATCATCTCACCCGGTGCAATCCCCATCAGCTTCAACGTCCGAGGGTTAAGCGAACAGTTCGCTTCAGGCTCAACCGCATCCAGAACCATGGACCGGCGTGTCATCGACCCGGTGTGCCAATGCTCCAGCTGGCGGCCCGTGGTCATCACCATCGGATATTCCGCATCTGGCGCTTCATCCGGCGGGATCACCGAGGCCGGTGCAAAACGTGCACGACCATCCGGACGAGGGAAGCCATCGCCAAACACAATCGCCTGACCGGGGTCTTCCGGGCTAAGCGATGGATAGGTGACCGTTTCGGTTTCCAGACGCTCCCATGTGATATTGTCGAGGCTCTTCATATTAAGCTTCATCTCGGCAAAGACTTGCGACACATCGGTGTAGTCCCAAGGCAGGCCAATGCGTTTCGCGAGATCAACAGTGATCGACCAATCCTCACGTGCCTCACCCGGAGGGGTGACCGCTGGGCGCACGCGTTGCACCTGACGGTTGGTATTGGACACCGTACCGTTCTTTTCATAGAGCGCAGAGGCCGGCAGGATGATGTCGGCATAGTTTGCGGTCTCTGTCAGGAAGATGTCTTGAACGATCAGAAGGTCCAGCTTGGCAAAGGCGTCACGCGCGTGGTCGACATCCGGGTCCGACATGGCAGGGTTTTCACCCTGAATATACATGCCCTTGATATTGCCCGCGTAAGCTTGGTCCACGATCTCGGTCACAGTCAGGCCCTTTTCATCTGAAAAGTCGCCCCCGCCCCAAACATCGGTGAAGCTTTTGCGTACATCATCGCTGGTGACGGTCTGATAGTCCGGCAGGAACATCGGGATCAGGCCCGCATCAGAGGCACCTTGTACGTTGTTCTGCCCCCGCAGCGGGTGCAAGCCCGCGCCCGGTTTGCCCACGTTGCCAGTCATCAGAGCCAAAGAAATCAGGCAACGTGAGTTATCCGTGCCGTGGATGTGTTGGCTGACACCCATGCCCCAGAAAATCAGGCCTGCATTGGCATTGGCAAACAACCGTGCGACGCGGCGAATTTGCTCTGGCGCGATGCCACAGATATCGGTCATCTTTTCGGGGCTGAAGCCCTTCAGATGCTCTTTCTCGGCCTCCCAGTTTTCCGTCCAGCGGTGAATATACTGGCTGTCGTAAAGCTCTTCTTCTACGATCACATGCATGATCGCGTTCAAGAGCGAGACATCCGCCCCCGGACGGAATTGCAACATCTCTGTCGCGAAACGGCGCATGCCGACGCCGCGTGGGTCCATCACGATCAGCTTGCCGCCGCGTTTGGTGAACTGTTTGAAATAGGTCGCCGCCACCGGGTGGTTTTCAATCGGGTTTGCGCCGATGATGATCGCCACATCAGCATTTTCGATCTCGTTAAAGGTCGCGGTCACAGCACCGGAACCGACGTTTTCAATCAGCGCAGACACGGAAGACGCGTGACAGAGCCGCGTACAGTGGTCGACGTTGTTGTGTTTAAAGCCCTGACGGATGAACTTTTGGAAGAGGTAGGCCTCTTCGTTGGTGCATTTCGCAGAGCCAAAGCCCGCCACGGATTTCGGGTCCTGATCGCGCAGGGCAACCAGACCTTTGCCCGCGAGGTCCAGCGCCTCTTCCCAGGTGGCTTCCCGGAAGTGGGTCGACAGATCACCAGGATCGACGTTCAGCCCCTTGGCAGGGGCATCCTCGCGCCGGATCAGAGGTTTGGTCAGGCGATGGGGGTGGTGGATATAGTCAAAACCAAAGCGGCCTTTGACACAAAGGCGACCTTCGTTGGCCGGGCCATTGATACCTTCAACGTATTTCACTTTGCCGTCTTTGACTTTCAGGCTGACCTTACAGCCGACGCCGCAGAACGGGCAGACGCTTTCGGTTTCGCTGTCAAAATCTGCACTGTCGCCGACTTGGTTCTCGTCCATCACGGTCGCGGGCATCAGCGCCCCGGTGGGGCAAGCTTGAACACACTCGCCGCAGGCTACACAGGTCGATGCGCCCATCGGGTCGGCGATATCAAAGGTCGGATAGGCTTCGTGACCGCGACCTGCCATCCCGATCACGTCGTTCACCTGCACTTCGCGACAGGCCTGAACGCAAAGGCTGCACGAGATGCAGGCATCCAAGTTGACCTTCATCGCGACGTGGCTGTCGTCCAGCAGCGGAATGCGGCCTTCTTCCAGCTTTGGAAAGCGGCTTTCCGAGACGCCGTTCAAATCCGCCATATCCCAGAGGTGGCTGGATTTGTCATGGGCCTGATCACGCTCGGGCTGGTCAGTGACCAGCATCTCGACCACCATTTTGCGCGCGGTTTCGGCACGGGCAGAATTGGTCGTCACAACCATGCCCTCGGCAGGTTCGCGGATGCAGGAGGCCGCCAATGTGCGCTCGCCTTCGATTTCCACCATGCAGGCCCGGCAGTTGCCATCAGGCCGATATCCGGGCGCGGGCTTGTGGCAAAGATGCGGGATCACCAGACCGCGGCCATGGGCGACTTCCCAAATCGTTTCGCCTTTTGCGGCGGTGACCTGCTGGCCGTCCAGGGTGAATGTGACGTGGTCGGACATTTCAGACTCCATATTTCAGACCCAATGTACCGCAAGCGCAGCCTTCGAAAACGTTCCCTTCCCGACGCCAAAGCTACGTTTCGCGCCAACTTAACACAAAGCTGCGTCAGGCGTTTCCTATTGATCACAAAAACCTAAGCCATCCATTTTTGCCTTTTCCTATGGGGCGACCCGGACTAGGGAACGGGGAAAAGGAAGCGACGCATGGCACATATGACACTGGTCCGCCACGGGCAGGCACAAAGCGGGGCACAAGATGAAGCCAGCTATGACCGGTTGTCGGATCTCGGTCACCAGCAAGCACAGTGGCTGGGAGCGCATTTTCAGCGCACCGAAGAGCACTTTGTCCGTGTCTACACCGGTACAATGCGACGCCATATCGAAACAGCAGAAAGCATGGGAGCCGCCCAGTATGGTGAGGTCATCCAAGACCCGCGCCTGAATGAGTTTCCCTATTTCTCGCTTGAAAAGGCCATGCAGGACCAGCACCGCGAACCCGTCGCCCAAAGCCGAGAAGAATTCGCGCGTCACTTGCCGAAAACATTGGACTATTGGGCAGAAGGCCGCCTTGAAGGCGTGGATGAAAGCTTTGAGGCCTTTACCAGCCGCGTCACTGATGTGATTGCCGAAATAGCAGAGGGTCCCGGTCAGGCGCTCGTCGTGACGTCAGGTGGTTTCATCAGCACCGTGATGCAGCAGACCTTGGCGCTGAATACCGATGGCTGGGCGCGTATGTGCCTTGCCATTTTCAACAGTTCAACACATCGGTTTCAAAGCCTGCTGGACCGACCAATCCTCACCCAATTCAACGGCATACCGCATCTGGAAGGCCGCGACCGTCAACACGCGCGGACGCATATCTAACGCGAAAGTGCCCGATCAGGCCGCTTTGTCTGCAAAATCCTTGTGGACATATTTGCAGTCGCAATAGCCGCATTCGACAAAGCCAGTGTCATGCGGCACGCTGAGCCAAACCCGAGGGTGCCCCAAAGCGCCTTCGCCCCCGTCGCATGCGATGCGAAAGCTCTCTACGATTTTGGTTTCAGGTGCTTCGATAGACATCATTCTATCCCTTAATTGGCTGCCGTTGGGTGGCGTGAATATGCGGCAAACAGAGTAGTTGGGCAAGCGCTGTTCTGGCTTGGAGGACTAGTCCGCAAACAAATGCGGCGTCATGGCGATCTCACGAGCTTTGTCTTCGCCAACGGTCAGAAATTCCATGATCGGCTTCAAGAAATCGCCAATTTCATCCACCTCACGAATTCGGCCGTAGTTCTCAAAGTCCGCATCGCGAATGGCGTCGCTTTCGTCTTCGATATCGCGACGAATTGTGGGCAGTATGCGATTGAACGTGTCTTGCGGCGTTTGCTCTCCGGCGAGGCCAATGCGCGCGGCGTGGCCCTTTAGGTAATGCTCTGAATAATTGCACTGAACCTCAAGCGCACGAGTTGTTGAGCGGTCGTTGTAGAAGTCATGTAAGAGATCAAGCGAACCCGGGTCCAGACAGATGATCATCCGGTTGGTCTGGAAATAATCAAACAGCATACGAATAAGCGCCCGCCGGTGGCGTGTGCGTTTTTCGATGGTGGACTGGATGCCGCCAAGATCAGGCAATTCCGTATCTTCTTCCTGAAAAAGGTAGTCCACAGCCGGGATATTGGTTTCCTGCTTGATCTTGGCAAGCAACCGCTTTGCAACGTGCCATTTCTTGCAAACAAGGATCATCAACTCACGTTCTCGACCCAATGTTGCCTCGGTTTCCCAAAAACGGTTGGCAAACCGCCGCCCAACCCGGCCCCGTTCGGTCACAAACTTAAAAAGGCTCGGCCCCTCGCCCGAAATTTTGAAGGTGACGCCCTCCGTCGCGTAAAGCGCCCCCAAGCGCTCCTTCAGTTCCACCGCCTCAGGGCTGATTTTGCGCGCAAAGAGGTCGTCCTGATTGAGCAGCAGATCATAGTGATCGTTATAGAACACCAAAGGCATGCCGTAATCGGTGAACATCAAAAACGTAAGCGTGCGGGCGTTGATTTCTTCCGCTGGAATCAGGTGACGCACCAGCGTCTGGAAAAAAGTTTCGTCAGGTATCCAAGTTCGCTTGAAGAAGCGCACGACGTCGCGGCGTTGGCGGACCATCTCCATCACCGCTTCAACCGTTGGGCGGCGCAAGCACCACCATTGGCTACCAATCTGCACTTGGATGTCGCTTGGTATCTTGCGCGCAAGACCCAGTTTTTTCTGCCACTCCAACGATTTATAGAACAGCGCTTTGTGTTTGCGCTCGTTAAAGAAATGACGATAGAGCAACCGCTCTGCCTTCATGCCGGTCTTGATCCAATCGCTTGCGAAGAAGTCAAAACTTTCGATGAAGTCAAAATCATTGTCATCTAAATAGTCGTGAACATATTCAGATGTCTTGATCGCCATACAGTCGCCGGACAGCATGTAGAAATGCGTGGCCCTAGGGAAATCTCTGAGCGCGGCTTCGATGGCGGAAAGCGTTGCTTGAACAAGGGACCATTCCCCCCATCCGCATTTGACGCGTTTGATGGCAAAGGTCACATTCGGATTGTCCGCAAGCGCAGTTTGGATCTGACGGAAGTCCGCCGCATCAGCGCGCGCATCAAAGTGGATGGCCATGCAATCACCTGTCGCGGTAAGGCGCTCGGCTTGCTGGATGACGGCCTCCGGGTCTTTATGGCAGAGAAGAATATATGCGATCTTTGCCATTTTAGAAACCGTAACCCCACTTTAACCCGATTGTTCATGGCTTACCGATGAACCCAGATTGAATAAACCGTTATAATCTGGTTTTTTAAAGCATTAATAAATGTGTGACTTTAAGAAATTAGCGCACCGAATGCCGGAGGCATAAAATATGGGTTTCCCAGGCACATGGATGACCGAAAGTCAAAGTGTCGTATATCGCGTAGTGCCGAAATGCGCTTGCTCGACCATTGGCCAAATCATGCATTATTCGGACCATGGCCGGTATTTTGATGGCGACATCCATGACGCAAAAGACGGTCTGCACAAATGGGCGCTTGATGAAAGCAAAGAACCAATCCGAGAGGTCATGGCAGCAGGGCAGACCTATGCTTTCACCTGCGTGCGCAACCCTTACACGCGCATTCTAAGCTCCTTCTTTGACAAAATTTGCGGCGTTCAACGCAATGGCAAACGCTATCGCGGCAACCTCGTTCCAATGCTGATCCAGAACTACGGGATCGAAGTTGGCGGGAAGGATGGGCAACAAGAGTTTGACCAGATCAAAAGCTTCCGCCGGTTCCTTCTGTTTGCCCGTGACACCATCCGCTGGCGTCGCCCGATGGACCCGGATATCCACTGGTCTGCAAGCTCTGGCCATGTATCGACCTTTGTCACCAACGGTGGTCGCTATGACAAGATTTTCTGGACCGAGGCCTTTAATGACGGAATGCAGGATGTCCTGAACAACATCGACACCAAACACGACGTTGATCTGACGAAGGTGCCGCGCTTCAATGAGTCCGCCGACCACGGCCCCAAGCGCGCCCATCCGGTCGAAGACTATTTTGACGACCTGTCGATGCATCTGGTCTATGAAATCTACAAACGCGATTTTGAACTTTTCAAATATGATTTCGAGAACCCAGCCAACAAAAAACCCATCGGTGAAATCGATCTGGATGAGGTCCATATTAAACTTGGGGACTAAGGGGGCTTTGCCCCTCGGCCTGTGGCCTCACCCCAAGGTATTTGGACCAAGAAGAATAACGGCTTGTTAACTGTAATTTGGTGAGATTGCGCTGCGGTACAGGCTGAGGAGCCGATGGCCGCCCAAGGAGAAGTCGCTCTTTTCAGGTAAGCATCGGCAAATGCCCGACCGGCCTGAAAAGAGCGCAGCCTGACCTTCTTTTTGGCCCAAATGCCTAATCAAACACAGCGTCAATGCACCTATAGCAAACCTTCCTTGCGAAAGAGCGCCTTAAGGTCCGTTTCAGGGCGCGCGCCGAAATGGCTGATGACCTCGGCAGCGGCAACACACCCCATGCGGCCCGACACTTCGAGCATTTGACCGGTGGCGTAGCCATACAAGAACCCCGCCGCGAACTGATCGCCGGCCCCGGTCGCATCAACCGGTACAATTTCGTTCACAGGCACGGACGCCCGTTCATCGCCTTGGACGAGCACAACGTCATGGCCTGACCGAGTGCAGACGATCAAACCAGACTCAGAGGCCGCTGTTTCCAGTGCCAAACCAAGGTCATCGGTTTCATAAAGCGACTTCCACTCGTGTTCATTACCGATCACATAGTCGAGTTCGCGGACCAAGCGACGGAAGTCTGCCCGGTGGCGATCCACGCAGAACGGATCAGACAGGGAGATACCGGCCTTCCCGCCACTCGCTTTGCACAAGACTGCGGCGCGTTCGAAGGCCTCTTTGCCTTTTGGCTTGTCATATAGGTAACCCTCTAGGAATAGGATCTTTGCCTGACCGGCGACGTCGTCGGCGACATCTTCTGGACCAAGCTCTGACGAAATGCCCAGATAGGTATTCATCGATCGCTCTCCATCCGGCGACACAAAGATCATGGACCGCGAGGTTGGCAGCTCTCCACCCGCGACCGGCGCATTGGGGAAATCCGTGCCGCCTGCGATCATCTCGCGCGCGTAAAACTTGCCCAGCGCGTCATCGTTCACGCGACCGATGAAGGCCGTGCTGAGACCAAGATTACCCAACCCGGCAAGCGTGTTGGCAACCGATCCACCCGGAGCCTGCACGCGGTTACTCATCGCACCGTATAGCATCTCACCGCGCTCTTTTTCGACCAACTGCATAATGCCCTTCTGAATGCCCATCAGGTCCAAGAAGCTGTCGTCAGACTGGCTGATCACGTCAACGATGGCGTTGCCGATACCGACAACCTGATACTTACTCATAGGTTCTTTTCCTCAAACATGCAGAGATCGCGGATCAAACAGGTGCCGCATAGGGGTTTACGTGCCTTACAGGTGTAGCGGCCGTGCAATATCATCCAGTGATGTGCGTGCAATTGGAAATCAGCTGGAATGTGATCTTCAATCGCGCGCTCGACAGCGACGACGTCCTTGCCCGGGCAGACACCTGACCTGTTTCCGAAGCGGTAGATGTGGGTATCCACAGCCTGCGCCGGGTGGCGCCACCACATGTTCAAGACAACATTGGCAGTCTTGCGCCCGACACCCGGCAGGCTTTCCAAGGCCGCGCGGGAATTCGGCACCTCGCCGCCGTAGTCGTCGACCAGTATCTTAGACAGCTTCATCACGTTCTTGGCTTTATTGCGATAAAGCCCAATGGTCTTGATGTGCTCAATCAAGGCTTCTTCGCCAAGGTCGAGCATTTTCTGCGGCGTATCGGCCACCTTGAACAGCTCTGCGGTCGCTCGGTTCACACCCTTGTCGGTGGCCTGCGCAGACAGGGCAACAGCCACCACCAATGTGTAGGCATTCACATGATCCAATTCGCCTTTGGGCTCTGGCGCTGCATCACGGAAGCGGGTGAAAATCTCTCGGATCGTGTGATAGTCTAGCTGCTTGGCCATGCTGTCCTGCCTCGTTGCGCCCAAAGGGCTTAGAGCGGTGATGCTAAAATTTCAACGTCCGTTCAGCAAAAGCGCAGTATTCGGGTCGATTACGATACGCTCTGTCCGTAAGTTGGGGTCAAGGAGAGCACCATGAGCGATATGGAACAAAGCTATCACTACGGGGTAATTCGCCGAGCGATTGAATTGATCGACCAAGGCGGGCCGACCATGTCTTTGGAAGACCTCAGTTCCGCCATGGGTATGAGCCCCGCCCACTTCCAGCGTTTGTTCTCGAAATGGGCAGGCGTATCGCCCAAAAAGCTGCAGCAATATCTTGCGCTTGGGCATGCCAAAGCCTTGTTGAACGAACGTTTCACCACGCTTGAAACAGCGCAATCCGTAGGGCTTTCGGGCACGGGCCGCTTGCACGATCTGTTTCAAAGGTGGGAGGCGATGAGCCCCGGCGAATATGCGCGCGGCGGTGAAGGCCTAGAAATTTTCTGGGGCTGGTCTGAAAGCCCCTTTGGCGAGGCTTTGGTGATGGCCACCACCAAAGGCATTTGCGGGATCGCCTTTGCCGCTGAAACAGGTGCCGAGGCGGCGATGGCCGATATGCTATCGCGCTGGCCGAACGCGACCTTCACCGAAGACCCTTTGACAATTCGCCCCCTTGCCCAGTCTGCTTTTGGAGGCCCTGAGTCCCTGCAAAGAACCCCGCTTTTCCTGATGGGCAGCGCGTTGCAGATCAAGGTTTGGGAGGCGCTGGTTTCGATCCCTGAGGGCCAAGTCAGCACCTATTCCGAAATCGCCCAAAGTATCGGCTGCCCCAAAGCAGTCCGGGCGGTGGCCTCAGCCATCGGTCGCAACCCGATCTGCTGGGTCATCCCCTGCCACCGTGCCCTGCGCAAAACCGGTGGGCTGGGCGGTTACCACTGGGGGCTGCCTGTCAAACGTGCGATGCTGGCCTATGAAAGCGCGCGCCGCGCAGGTTAGAGATTTGAAACAACGGCTGTTTTTCGCCGAGTCGACGGCATTGTGTCATAATTCACACAAATCGACTTGCTGAGGGAACCTTCTCATCGCAGTGTCCGTTTACGGATCATACGTCCGTTTAAACAAGCTTGTTGAAAGAGGCACAGATGACTCGTTCTAAATTCGCCATCGGTTTAACTCTTAGCGCGGGGCTGATGCTTTCCGCTTGTACTGATCCTGAATATGCGGGCATCGACCGCACCAACACCAAACAAGGCGCGGCCATTGGTGCAGCGATTGGTGGTATCTTTGGCGCAGCTGTCAGCGACGACAAAGGCGCAGGCGCGATCCGAGGTGCGGCCGTAGGCGCAGGCGTTGGAGCTTTGATTGGCGACGATCTAGACAAACAAGCCACCGATCTGCGTCGTAAAGTCAGCAACGGCAATGTTGTTATCACCAATACCGGCGACCGCCTGATCGTGACGCTGCCGCAGGATATCCTCTTTGCGACAGACAGCACATTCGTGCGTTCTGATCTGCAGCGTGACCTGCGCGCCATCGCGGGCAACCTATTGGCCTACCCGAATTCCACAATCCAAATCTTGGGCCACACTGATAACACCGGCTCCGCCGCTTACAACCAAGACCTCAGCCTGCGCCGCGCGCAAGCTGTGACTGCGGTCCTGCAGGACGCGGGTGTTCCCTCCAGCCGCATGCGCGCTATTGGCCGGGGCGAAGACCAGCCGGTTGCGTCAAACCTGACGGCGGAAGGCCGCGCGCAGAACCGTCGCGTCGAAATCGTTATCCTGCCAAACGCATAAACGTAGCGGCAGAGGAAAATATCTAGGCCCGCCCCTGTGGCGGGCCTTTCTGTGCGCCACCTGCGGCGCATCTGTGCGGCGTTGGCGGCTTGAGATAGGCCGCGAAAAGCATAGTTTGATAAGCAGACATGGTAGGAGGCAGATCAATGAAACTATTGGGAATATCAGGGTCACTTCGCGGTGATTCCGTGAACTGCAAATTGATCCGCGAAGCTGCGCGTTTGTTAAATCCTGATCACTTTATCGAGGCAGACCTGAACATTCCCCTCTTTGATGCCGACGAAGAAGAGGTCAGTGGATTGCCAGAAGCGGCGATGACATTGGTCCATCAGATCGCAGAAGCCGACGGGATTGTAATATCCACCCCGGAATACAATGCCGCAATCTCTGGCGTTTTGAAAAACGCATTGGATTGGGTCAGTCGCCATAAGCCCAACCCTTGGGCCGGGAAGCCCGTTGCCGTGATGAGCGCTGCGTCTGGTCGTGCGGGCGGTATTCGTGCGCAAACCATGCTGCGCGCCTGCATGACGCCATTTAATGTGCGGTTTCTTCCGGTCTCGGAATTGGCCATTGCCGGGGCACGGTCCGAATTTGACGAGGCAGGCCGCCTGACCTCTGAACGCTACGAAGCCGCGTTACAACGGATGATGGACGCGCTGAAGGCTGAGATTGCGCGCGGCAAATAGACCCTAAAGCGAGGCTTCTGGCCGAAAGTCCGTTGGGATTTCATCTCGGCCCTCAAGCACCAGATCAGCCATGACTTGCCCGACCTTTGGGGCCATCCCAAAGCCGATTTTAAAACCACCATTGGCAATGAAAGAGCCTTTGAGCACGGGATGCTCACCCAGCATCGGGGCACGGCTTTTGGCACGGGGGCGCACACCAGCCCAGCGCTCTAGGATCGGCGCTGCTGTGAGTTCCGGCAATGCGCGTTTGGCGCGTTCGATCACATCATCCAACAAGGCGTCGGTTGCGGTGGCGTCTCCAAATTCTCGCTCGCTTGTGGAACCAACTGCCACAGTTCCATCCGCATGCGGCACAATATGCAGCCCGTCGGCAAAGAGTTGCGGTTGATCCCGTCGATCTAGCTTAAACAGAGCCGCTTGCCCTTTGACGCCGTTGCCGACCGTGCGGCCCAGACGCTCGGACAGGTCGCAAAGCCCCTGCCACCCAGTTGCCCAGATGACCCGCCCTTGAGCAGGCCCTTCTGTCACAATTTCAACGCCCTTCGCGCGCAGTGCGGCTGCCAGCGCGTTGCACGCCTGTCTTGGATGCATGCGCGCTGTCAGCGTGTCATGGATCAGCAAACCCGTCGGCGAAGCAGGTGCCCACTCACCAGCGGATTCAGCAGAAATGACGCGCCATTGCGCCTTCCCCTGCCAAAGCGTTTTTGCAGACTCAGCGCGTGCCTCTGCAAGGGCGAGCGCACGCTGATCTGCAATGGGCTGTAGGCGTCCGCTGCGTCCGTAACCGCTTGGCTGGCCGCCGACGGCTTCGACCTCTGCCCAAAAGTCTTCGGCCATGATCAGGCTTTCAAACTGGAAGGCTTTTTTGTTATTCCAATTCTCTGGCGTATGCGGTGCCAAGGCACCGACAAGGCCGCCAGACGCCCCGCCGGCGACTCCGTTCGGGTCAATCACACGCACGCGCGCGCCGCGTTTTTGACAGGCCCAAGCGACCGAAAGACCAAAGGCCCCCGCGCCCATGACTGTGACATCCACCATTGCCAAACCCCATCCAGTTGTCCAAAGCTGACTGCCGGACAAATTCACTCCCTCTCTAGGACAAAGCGGCATGAGCGACCAGTCGGCAAATCTTGAATGGCGAGACGAGAAGATCCCCGTTTCGACACGGTTTGATGACCCATACTTCAGTTTGGACAACGGGTTAGATGAAACGCTGCACGTGTTTTTGGCGGGCAATGACCTGCCTGCTCGATTTGTCCCAGGCTTTCACATAGCGGAACTTGGGTTTGGCACCGGGCTGAATTTCCTAGCGGCTTGGCGCGCTTGGGAGCAGTCCGGGCAAACAACGCCCCTGCGCTATACCAGTTTTGAGGCCTTCCCAATGACGGCAACGGAGATGCGACGCGCGCTTGAGGCTTTCCCGGAGCTTGAGGCCTATGCTGATCGGCTTTGCACGGCATGGGCCGATGACCCCACGCTATCGACCCTCGAAGGGGTCGACGCCCAAGTGGTCATTGGCGATGCGCGCACGACTCTGGCGCAGCAGGGCTGGCAGGCAGATGCGTGGTTCCTTGACGGGTTTTCCCCCGCTAAGAACCCTGAACTCTGGGACGAGGCACTGCTTGCCGAAGTCGGCAAACATACCGCCATCGGCGGGACTTCGGCTACTTATACCGCGGCGGGTTTCGTGCGCCGCAATCTTGAAGCCGCAGGATTTGAGGTGACGCGCGTACCGGGCTTTGGGCGCAAGCGGCATATGACCGTTGCGCGGCGGGTTTAGCTATGGCGCGCGCGGACAACAGGCTTGGCTTTCTCCTGATGACACTCACCTCTCTGCTGTTTGCGTTGCAGGACGGCCTGTCTCGGTATCTTGCTGCAGAATACAACGTCTTTATGATCGTGATGATCCGGTTCTGGTTTTTCGCGGCTTTTGCTTTGTGGTTGGCCCGCCGAAACGGCGGGCTACAGATGGCGATCCGGTCCCGCCACCCATGGCTTCAGATCGGGCGCGGGGTGATTATCGCGCTAGAGATTTGCGTGACCGTCGCCGCCTTTACCATCCTTGGCCTGACCGAAACGCATGCGATTTTTGTTTGTTACCCCCTGATTATCATTGCCCTGTCCGGCCCGCTCTTGAAAGAAACCATCGGGTGGCGGCGATGGGCGGCGGTTCTGGTGGGTTTCATCGGTGTTCTGATCATCATTCAGCCCGGCACCGGAGTGTTTTCACCTTGGGCGATTGTGCCTGTGATCGGGGCCAGTATGTTTGCGCTTTACGGAGTGATGACCCGCTTTGTGTCAGCCGAAGACAGTGCCACGACAAGCTTTTTCTACACCGGCTGCGTCGGAGCGGTGGTCATGACAATCATTGGCGCATTCAACTGGCAGCCTCTCGCCTCGCAGGACCTCAGTTGGTTGTTGCTGCTCTGTTTAATGGGCATCCTCGGGCATTGGATGCTGATCAAAACCTACGAAGTGGCCGAGGCCAGCGCCGTCCAGCCTTTTGCCTATTTGCAAATGCCATTCGCCGCGATGGTCGGCTTCTTCGCATTCCATGAAGAGGTCCGCGTCAATGTGATTGCCGGGGCGGCTCTGATCATTTGTGCAGGGCTCTTTGCCCTATGGCGGGAACGGCAGCAAGCTGTCTAGCCTAGGCCGACGCGCGCCTATTTCAGCAAGGTGCGCCCAACCAATTCTTCGCTAAATGGAATGGGAAGCGGATCGCGTCCGAGGCGCGCCCGATAGACAGGTAGGCTTTCAGCCACGCGCATCACATAGTTCCGGGTCTCGGTGAAAGGGATATGTTCGATCCAATCGACCATATCCATGCTACCCCGTTGCCGTGGATCACCACGTTGCGCCATCCAGCGCGCTGGACGACTGGGGCCAGCGTTGTAGCCTGCCGCCACCATGATGACATTTCCCCCGAATTCTTCGACCAAACCAGCCAAATAGGCGGTGCCAAGCGTCACGTTGTAATCGGGATCGGTCAGCAAACGCGCGCGGGAATACGGCAGGCCCAGTTTGCCTGCGACCTCTTTCGCTGTGCCCGGAAGAATTTGCATCAGGCCCTGAGCATTCGCACCAGAGACAACATTTGGGTCAAACTCAGATTCGCGGCGAGCAATCGACAGCGCCATTTCCGTTGGCACCGGCAGATCGCGCCGTTTGGCCAAAGGGTGGAGCGCATAATAAGGCGCGTGGATCGTTTGGCCATATTGCACAAATCGTTTGCCAAGCATGACGGCGACATGCGGTTGCCCCATGTCAATCGCCATCTGACCCATTTGCGCCATCGTGCCTCGGTCCTGCGATTCTGCGAGGTGGGTCCAGAAGCGTTCTGCCAAAGACAGCTCGCCCGCTTTAAGCAAGGCAAGCGCCGCCTGATGCACGGACGTCCGCGTAAAAGGTGCGCCGCGCCAATCCGTCGCGCGCTCCCCTGCAAAGCCATCTTCGGGCGGCAATCCAACCTTTTCCGCAGCCAATAGCCCATAAAAGCTGGTTTGGTGCTGTGCACCCCCCGCATACGCGCGCCGCGCAGACTCCTTGTCACCCAATGCTTCGTAGGCACGGCCCAGCCAATAGCCCGCGCGGCCCCATGAAATCGGAGTCTCGACGCTTTGTTCAAAGCGGATGAAATGCTGCAAGGCGGTTTGAGGTTTGTTCAAGAACCGCAACGCAATATACCCAGACAGCCATTCCAGATCAGCAT
Source organism: Cognatishimia maritima (assembly GCF_900129685.1). GTDB lineage: Bacteria > Pseudomonadota > Alphaproteobacteria > Rhodobacterales > Rhodobacteraceae > Cognatishimia > Cognatishimia maritima. Next base: position 45,285 of record NZ_FQWM01000005.1, read on the forward strand.
AACTGCTACCCTCGTTAAGACCGTGGCGAGCGGCGAGTTCATAGGCCTGCGCATGACGCCCTGCCCGCATCTCACTGCGGGCTAGGGATCGACGCCAGCCTGCCCATTGACCTGCTTCGCCAAGTCGCTTGGCCTTGCTTTGCGCCATGAGGAGGTCGATGGCGGACTCATTCCGACCTTTCCGAGCGCGCCACTGAAAGCGCTCAAAAGCCAAACCGGGATCATCTGCCAAACTGGCCGGGACCGCCGCAATCAGGGCGTCCACCCCATTTTGATCCTTCCGCAGGGCCAGCCGGGCCCTTGCCAGTTTCTGCCAACCGTCTGAAACCAAAGGATACATCCGCTCTGCATCAGATGCCCACCCACGCCACAGCGCGTGATCCAATCGCGCGGCATGGTGGTCTTTAAGCAAGCGACTGTAGCGCTGCAGTACGTTGCTTTGCAGCTCTTCCGTCATCGACATGGTGCGCCATGCAAGCACCACTGTCTCCTCCGCCGCGCCCTTTTTGCCTTCCGATTCTAAAGCCTGCGCATAGGCAAATGCGCCTTTCGCTGTACGTGGCTCCTGCGCTGCAAAAAACTCTAGAACCTGCGCGCGCCGCGCGTCAGGGAAAGCCCCCTCCATGCGCTGACGCAAATAAGGCAGACCTGGCCAGTCCGCGCGGCGTTTCAAGAATGCAATCGCATCCGTCGCTTCGCCCTGCCCGGCGCGCAGACGGTGCCATTCGATGATATCGCGCACGACATCGTCTTCGCCGCGCACAAGTTGGGCGGCCCTATCCCAGTCTTTGGCGCGCACGGCATCCATGGCCTGCGAAAGGGGCTGGGCCATCGCGCTGCCGCACCAGATGAGTGTCAAAATGAGGGACCAGAGGATTCGTAACACGCTTGCAATTTCCTGACTGACAAAGGATATGACCCAAACGTATGCGCATCCGGTTTGTTCCCCAATCCCTAACTTGGCAAACCGGCATGATCCCGCTAGGGTCCGCGCGTCTTTTTAACCGGGCGTTTCGCCCAGCTACGCAAAGCAAAGGAGCGTGTCATGTTCAAAGGGTCTTTTCCCGCACTCGTCACGCCGTTCAAGAACGGCGAGCTGGATCTTGAAACGCTTAAGAAGCTGGTCGAGTGGCACATTTCTGAAGGCACAAATGGCTTCGTCCCGGTTGGCACAACCGGCGAATCGCCAACATTGAGCCACAGCGAACATGAGATCGTGATCGAAGAGGTTGTGAAAGCTGCGGCAGGCCGCGTGCCTGTAATAGCGGGCGCTGGGTCCAATAACACGACCGAGGCCGTTCGCCTTATGCAATTCGCTGAACGCGCGGGCGCCGATGCCGGCCTTGTCGTGACGCCTTATTACAATAAGCCAACCCAACGCGGTTTGATTGCGCATTACACCGCGCTGCACGACTGCTGCGACCTGCCAATTATCATCTACAACATTCCGGGTCGGTCCATTGTGGACATGACGCCTGAAACCATGGGTGAGCTTGCAAAGCTGCCTCGGATTGTTGGCGTCAAAGACGCAACCGGCGACCTCAATCGCGTCAGCCAGCAGCGCATCACCTGCGGCTCGGACTTCGTTCAACTGTCCGGCGAAGACGGCACTGCACTTGCGTTTAACGCGCACGGCGGTCAGGGCTGTATCTCGGTCACGGCAAACGTCGCGCCGCGGCTCTGCGCCGAGTTCCAAGCGGCCACGCTGGAAGGCGATTTTGCCAAAGCGCTGGACCTGCAGGACCGGTTGTTCCCGCTGCACGAGGCGATCTTTGTGGAGCCGGGTTTGGTCGGCGCGAAATACGCCATGTCGCAGCTTGGTCTTTGCAGCGACGAGGTGCGCTCTCCGTTGACCGGATTGCTGGACAGCACCAAGAGTCAAATCGATGCGGCCATGCGCCATGCCGGTTTGATCAACTGATCACTGCTGTCCTCTGTTAGAACACGAAAAGCCTCAGCAACGCGCTGAGGCTTTTTTGTTCGTCGTTAACTTAGGCCTTTGTGCGGCAATCAGAACAATGCGAGCGCCGCCCAAAACCCGGCGGCCGCAACAGCGCCACCAAGTGCCGCCCCAATGGCAAACGCAGGCCAAAGGCGCGTTTCTTTTGGTTCCTCCGGCGTGACCTGTGCAATCAGCGCCCCCTCAACCAAAGCCGGCAAACGCGGACCAAACCGTGCGAGCACTTTCGCCGTTTTCATAAGGTCATTGGCAAGGGCTTTGGGTCCAATGGAGTCTTTGATGTAAGACCCGACCACCGGCTTGGCGACGTCCCAGATATTCAGTGTTTCATCTAAAGACCGCGCGACACCTTCCACCACAACCATGGTGCGTTGTAGCAAGATCAATTCGGTGCGGGTTTCCATGCCAAAGCGTTCGGTCACCTCAAAGAGGTAACTCAGCAGACGACCCATCGAAATCTTGGCGGCGTCCATGCCGAAAATTGGCTCTCCGACGGCGCGGAGTGCTCGCGCGAACTCATCGACATTGCGATCCGCAGGCACATAGCCCGCTTCAAAATGCACTTCGGCGACGCGCTGGTAGTCGCGTTGAATGAAACCATACAGGATCTCGGCATAGACGCGACGCGTGTATTCATCGATATGCCCCATGATGCCAAAGTCATAGGCAATGATATCACCGTTGCTGGCGACCTTCAGGTTGCCCTGGTGCATGTCCGCGTGAAAGAACCCGTCCCGCAGCGCATGGCTGAGGAATAACTGCAACACGCGGCTTCCCAGCGCATGACGGTCATGCCCTGCCGCATCCAGCGCATCATTGTCACCCAAACGCACGCCTTCGGCCCAGTCCAGCGTCATCACGCGGCGACCGGAATAGTGCCAAAGCACGCGTGGCACCTGAAACCCGGCGTCGTTCTGCGTATTGTCCGCAAATTCGCTGGCCGAGGCGCTTTCAAGACGCAGGTCCAACTCGCCGGTGACAACGCCATCAAAGTGCTCAATCACATCATTGGGACGCAGGCGGCGCGAAGACGGTAGGAAAAATTCCACAAACCCTGCTGCAAAGTAGAAGGCGTCAACGTCCTTGCGAAACGCGCGTTCAATGCCGGGGCGCAGCACTTTGACGGCGACCACCTGACCGGTTTCAGCCAAACGTGCCTTATGGACCTGCGCGATAGAGGCAGCTGCGACAGGTTCAGAAAACTCGGAAAATATTGTATCCGCTGGGGTCCCCAATTCCGTGGAAATTGCCTTTTTGGCTTCGGCAACTGAGAACGGCGGCAGCTCGTCCTGTAGCACGCGCAATTGTTTCGCGAGATCACTGCCAACCACATCTGGCCGTGTGGACAGCACCTGACCAAATTTGATGTAGGCCGGACCCAGCGCGTTTAGTGCCCGCACCACCGGCGGCATGGTTGGATCGCCCTTGATCCCAAGCCAACGGAATGGCCAGACGATGGTCCGCGCCAGAATGCGCAATGGCTTCGGGGCCTCAAATGCCTCCATCACAGCGCCCATGGCACCCGTGCGCTCCAAGGTAGCGCCGGTACGGATCAGGCGCAGAATATTGTGTGGTCCCCGCATATTAGATCTTCCACCCAGAATGCAGGGCGGCGATCCCCATGGTCAGATTGCGGTACTTCGCGTTTTCAAATCCCGCGGCTTTCACCATCTCAAGGAACGTGTCCTGATCAGGGAATTTGCGGATTGACTCAACGAGGTACTGATAGCTGTCGCGATCATTGGCGATCAATTGGCCCATCTGGGGAATCACATTGAAAGAATAGCGATCATAGGCCCATTGCATCGCGGAGTTAGGCAATTGGCTGAATTCCAAAACCATCAAACGCCCGCCGGGCTTAAGCACGCGATAGGCTTCGTTCAATGCTTCCTGCGGGCGCGTCACATTCCGAATGCCAAAGCTGATTGTGTAGACATCAAAGGTGTTGTCTTCAAATGGCAGCGCCATCGCATCGCCAACCACCCAATCGAGGCTCTCAGACATCTTTTCCGCATCTGCGCGTTTGCGGCCTTCGACCAACATTGGCTCGGTCAGGTCACAGACTGTGGCATGGCCATGTCCAGCGCGGTTAAGAAAGCGAAAAGAAATGTCACCTGTTCCGCCTGCGACATCCAACAATTTTTGGCCCGGCCGCGGCGCAAGCCAATCCATCATCGCGTCTTTCCATACGCGATGGATGCCCATGCTCATCACGTCGTTCATCACGTCATATTTGCTGGCGACAGAGTTGAATACGCCCTGAACGCGCCCCGCCTTTTCAGATTCCGGCACGGTCTCAAAGCCGAAATGGGTGGTGTTCTGATCTGCGTCTGTCATGTCACTGTCACTCATTTTGTCCCGCATTACATATAGCCCCGACTGGGAACAGACAATGCGCTCTGGCCGTGTCTTTTGAACGCAACGCGGCCGGGACCTACACGGGCGAAACGAAATCGCGTAGCAAGGTGCACAAAGAGCCAAGCGGAGAGCCAAATGCCCGAACTTCCCGAAGTTGAAACTGTCCGCCGGGGCCTCGTGCCTGCGATGGAAGGTGTGGCAATTGCAAAAGCGGATGTGAACCGGCCCGACCTGCGCTGGCCCTTCCCGGACCGTATGGCAGAGCGGTTGACCGGGGCCCGTGTGAACACGCTGCGCCGCCGTTCAAAATATATTCTGGCAGATTTGTCGACGGGGGAAACACTTCTGATCCACCTTGGCATGTCGGGCCGGATGTTGATTTCAGGCGATCCACTCGGACAATTTCTGCACGCGCATCCTGCGCCGCAAAAACATGACCACGTGGTCTTTCACATGGACAACGGCGCACGCGTGACCTTCAACGACCCGCGTCGCTTTGGGGCCATGGACTTGCTGGACACGGCAACCGCCAGTGCGCATCCCCTACTGGCCTCCATCGGACCGGAGCCTTTGGGCAACGATTTCCACGAAGACTACCTTGTCCAAAAGCTCGCCCATCGCAAAACGCCCATCAAATCGGCGCTGCTGGATCAAAAAATCGTCGCGGGTTTGGGCAATATCTACGTCTGCGAGGCGCTTTTCAGGGCACAAATCTCACCCAAACGTCACGTCAATAAAATTTCCGAGTCGCGCATTCGCTCCCTTGTGCCAATCATCCGAGAGGTGCTGGCCGATGCAATCGCCGCAGGGGGATCGTCACTCAAGGATTTCCGTCAAGCCGATGGAGAACTTGGATATTTTCAGCATAGCTTCGATGTCTATGGCCGTGAACATCAGCCCTGCAGGACACCTGACTGCGGGGCGGTCATCACCCGAATCGTCCAATCTGGACGCTCATCCTTCTATTGTCCGCAATGCCAAAGATAACTTGCCTGAACCGCCGCAGATGGTAAGGAATCAATCTGACTGGAAACAAGTGAAAGCAGATTCATGGCTTTTGAGACGATCATCGTCGAAGTTGAAGATCACGTCGCACTGATCAAGTTGAACCGCCCCGATGCATTGAACGCGTTGAATTCGACCCTCCTCGGAGAATTGGCAACCGCGCTTGAAGAGGCGGACCAAAACGACAAGGTGCGTTGCATCGTTCTGACTGGCTCGGAAAAGGCGTTTGCCGCGGGCGCAGACATCAAGGAAATGTCCGAAAAGACATTTGTCGATATGTACCTGTCAAACTTCTTTGCCAAAGAAGGCGACGCGGTGGTGAACACCCGCAAGCCCATCATCGGCGCCGTGTCAGGCTATGCCTTGGGTGGCGGATGTGAATTGGCTATGATGTGCGATTTCATTATCGCCTCTGACACCGCCAAATTCGGCCAGCCAGAAATCAACCTCGGCGTCATTGCCGGGATCGGCGGCACACAGCGGCTGACGCGTTTTGTTGGCAAATCCAAATCCATGGACATGCACCTGACAGGGCGTTTCATGGATGCAGAAGAGGCCGAACGCAGCGGGTTGGTTTCCCGCGTCGTGCCCGCGAAGAAACTGATGGATGAGGCCATGGGCGCGGCCCAGAAAATTGCTGAAAAATCCATCATCGCCAGCCTCGCTGCGAAAGAGGCCGTGAACCGCGCCTATGAGACAACGCTGTCCGAAGGCATCCTATACGAACGCCGCCTGTTCCATTCGCTCTTTGCGACCGAAGATCAGAAAGAAGGCATGGCCGCATTCCAAGAAAAGCGCGAGGCGCAGTTCCGCGACAAGTAGCGGAAAGCCTATAGCAACCAAAGAGGCCGTCCACGACGGCCTTTTTCATGTCGAATCGATTCAATTGTTTGGCGCTTTGATTTGAGGCCCCGGTGCAATCGCCGCAAAAGGCTCAAAACAACTGCAAAACTTTGCTATTCACAATCTGTAGTAAACCGACTATAGACCGCCGTCATACATGCGCGTGATGCCCGCTCAGGCAAGAATCAACCCGAGAGATCGGGCAGACCTGTTTGGTGTATCTGCACGCGTTAGAAACTGAACGAATATGAAATAAAGGTCTGAGATTCATGGCAAACTCACCACAGGCGAAAAAACGCGCCCGTCAGAACGAACGTCGCTTTGCAGTAAATAAAGCCCGTCGTTCCCGTATCCGCACTTTCCTGCGCAACGTTGAAGAAGCAATTGCATCCGGCGATCAGTCCGCTGCGGCAGACGCGCTGAAAGCGGCTCAACCAGAAGTAATGCGCGGCGTGACCAAAGGTGTTTTCCACAAAAACACCGCGTCCCGCAAAATCTCTCGTCTGGCGGCGCGCGTCAAAGCACTCGGCTAAGTCGTTATCAAAGCTTGATAAATCAAAGCGCTCCGGTTTTCGGGGCGCTTTTTTTATTGGCTCTTCCAGCACAGCCGAGAGATTCTTTTCGCGGAATCACAGAGTCAAGATCGAAGATCAGTTGCCCGCCCGCAGGCGATATTGCTAGCTTAGCTATACGATTCACATCGCCACATCGGGGGGCCGGCGCCAATCAGTTCAAACTGAATATTTGCCTGCCATTACAACCCAAGAGAGATCGCTTATATTTAAAGCAGCGATTGACGACTTGGGTGTAATTGCAGGGCGCCAAGCCTATTTTTGCTCGCACATACGTGCGCTGGGACCAAATAGCAGGGAAAGTGGGGACTTTCCTTGACGGGTATGTTTTGTCCTAGACCCTAGGGTCGCAATGCCGATGAGGCCGTGGATTTGGGAACGGCAAAGACGGGGCATCGCCCCACAAGGCAAGGCGCAGAAACGGGGACAGATGGAACAGGAGCAATGGGGGTCGCTGCAGCAAGACCTTTTGAATACAGTTGGGCAGAACAACTACAAAGCTTGGATTGAGCCGCTGCGGCTCACAGAACTGGCAGACGGTGTCGCCACATTCTCTGTACCGACCAACTTTATCGGCAACTATGTTTCGCAAAACTTTGGTGACCTGATCATTCATCAGCTGACCAAAGCCGGTGAAGATGTACAGCGCATTCACTTCCGAGTTGGGCGGGCAGCCGCAAACCAGAATGGCGCGGCGTCGCCATCGATCGCACCGGCCTCTGCGCCAAAGGCTGCGACGTCCAGATCTACCCCGACCCGCGCGGCGGCCCTCAAGGACGAACTGCCCGGTGCGCCGCTGGATACGCGTTTTACCTTTGACAGTTTTGTCGTCGGCAAACCGAATGAGCTGGCCAATGCCGCTGCGCGTCGTGTCGCAGAAGGTGGCCCGGTCTCTTTCAACCCTCTGTTTCTATACGGCGGCGTCGGTTTGGGCAAAACCCACCTGATGCACGCGATTGCCTGGGAACTGCAAACCCAGCGCCCTGACTTGAACGTCCTTTATCTTTCCGCCGAACAGTTCATGTATCGTTTCGTGCAGGCCCTGCGCGACCGCAAGATGATGGACTTCAAAGAGCTGTTCCGTTCTGTAGATGTCCTGATGGTGGATGACGTGCAGTTCATCGCTGGCAAAGATTCCACGCAAGAAGAGTTCTTCCATACGTTCAACGCGCTGGTCGATCAGAACAAGCAGATCATCATCTCTGCTGATCGGGCACCCGGTGAGATCAAGGATATGGAAGATCGCATTCGCTCTCGCCTGCAATGTGGCTTGGTTGTTGACTTGCATCCGACCGATTACGAATTGCGCCTTGGCATCCTGCAAAGCAAAGTCGACCAGTATCGCGGCCAATACCCGGACCTGCAGATCGCAGACGGCGTTTTGGAATTCCTCGCCCATCGCATCTCGACAAATGTGCGTGTGTTGGAAGGTGCCCTGACCCGGCTCTTTGCCTTTGCATCTCTCGTCGGCCGCGAAATCACGATGGACCTAACGCAGGACTGCCTGTCTGACGTGCTGCGCGCCTCGGAACGCAAGATCAGCGTCGAGGAAATTCAGCGTCGCGTGGCTGAACATTACAACATTCGCCTCAGCGATATGATCGGCCCCAAGCGGGTGCGCACCTTTGCCCGCCCACGTCAGGTCGCGATGTTCCTGTGCAAGCAACTGACCAGCCGCAGCCTGCCTGAAATCGGGCGTCGCTTTGGCGGGCGCGACCACACGACCGTTATGCACGGCGTGCGCCGGATCGAGGAACTGCGCAGTTCTGATGGCCAGATCGCCGAAGACCTAGAATTGCTGCGGCGGGCGCTGGAAGCGTAGCCGTTTTGCATAAGCAGACACCGAAGCGGGCCCTTTGTGGCCCGCTTTTCTGTCTAACGCTTGACGCCCCTTAAATAACGGCTGAAAAAGGCAAAAAGGGCTTGAGCAACGGGACGAACAGGCTACTGTGATCCCCCCGGGAACCTGCCCGCACTTCGGAGGAAGAAGAGATGAAAATCAGCGTCGAACGTGGCACCCTGCTGAAAGCAGTATCTCAGGCACAATCCGTCGTCGAACGGCGCAACACGATCCCGATACTGGCCAATGTACTGATCGAGGCTGAAGGCAACACTGCCCAGTTCCGCGCAACAGACCTTGATATCGAAGTGGTCGACAAAGCCGCAGCCCAAGTGGAACGCGCTGGTGCCACTACTGTGTCGGCCAATACGTTGCATGAAATCGTGCGCAAACTTCCAGACGGCGCGCTTGTGACGCTGACCGATGATGGCGCATCGGGTCGTCTGACGGTTGAAGCGGGACGGTCTAACTTTTCTTTGGCGACCTTGCCGAAAGAAGATTTCCCGGTAATGGCATCCTCTGAATATGCCTGCAACTTCACTGCCAATGCCGCTCAGCTGCGTCGCCTGTTTGATAAATCCAAGTTCGCGATCTCGACCGAGGAAACACGCTATTACCTAAATGGCGTTTACATGCACGTTTCAGACGCTGAAGGTGGCAAGGTGCTGCGTTGCGTGGCGACTGACGGTCACCGTTTGGCGCGGATCGATAGCGCCCTGCCTGAAGGCGCAAGCGAAATGCCCGGCGTTATTGTGCCGCGCAAAACTGTCGGCGAACTACGTAAGCTGCTGGACGACGACGAGATGGACATCGCGGTTTCCGTGTCTGAAACCAAAGTGCGCTTTGCGACGCCGGACATCACGCTGACATCCAAAGTGATCGACGGCACCTTCCCCGACTACACACGCGTGATCCCTTCGGGCAACACACGCCGGTTGGAAGTCGACGCTGCCGAATTTGCGCAGGCCGTTGATCGCGTGGCGACGGTTTCGTCAGAGCGATCGCGTGCAGTGAAACTGGCGCTGGACGAAGACCGGCTGATCCTATCCGTCAACGCGCCGGACTCAGGTGCGGCAGAAGAAGAACTTGCCGTTGCTTACGGCGATGAGCGTTTGGAAATCGGTTTCAACGCGAAATACCTGCTGGAAATTGCCAGCCAGGTGGATCGCGAGAACGCCGTCTTTATGTTCAATTCTGCCGGCGACCCAACCTTAATGCGTGAAGGCAATGACACGACTGCGGTCTATGTTGTCATGCCGATGCGCGTGTGATCGGGCGAACTCTGATATCGAAATTTCCTAAGGCCTCCGCAGCATTGCCGGGGGCCTTATGACTCTTGCCCTCACACGGCTGACCCTCAGCCACTTCCGCAGTCACAAACACAGCACGATCACCTGTGACAGCCGCCCGATTGCCATTCATGGCGCGAATGGTGCGGGCAAAACCAATATCCTTGAAGCGGTATCGCTCTTTTCACCCGGTCGCGGGTTGCGCCGTGCCAGCGCGCAAGAGATGACGCGACGCCCCGAAGCGGTTGGATGGAAACTGACAGGGCTGCTGGAAACGGGCAGCACCAAGCAAGAGATCGTAACCTGGTCCGATGAAGGCGCAGCGCGGCAAGTCAAGATCAACGACAAAGCAGCGCCGCAGACCCGTCTCGGAGAAATCTGTCGCGTGATCTGGCTGATCCCCGCTATGGACCGGCTTTGGATCGAAGGGGCCGAAGGGCGGCGGCGATTCCTTGATCGCACCGCGCTTTCCTTTTTCCCCGATCATGCACAGGCTGCGCTGACCTATGAAAAATGCATGCGTGAACGTAACCGTCTGCTCAAGGAACAGATCCGCGACGCCCATTGGTATCGGGCCCTTGAGGATCAGATGGCGCAGTCGGGTGCACAGATTCACCGCAATCGCAGCGCTACCGTCGCGTTTCTGACCGATGCCCAAGCCAATGCACAAACCGCTTTTCCAATTGCGGAACTGGAAATTCAACAAACCGAAGGTGCGATTCCAACCACTGAACAGGATTTCAAAGAAGCCTTCGCCGAAAGCCGGTCGCGCGACATCATGGCAGGTCGTACCTTGGTCGGCCCCCACCGCAGCGACCTATATGGCACCTATCTCGCCAAGGGCGTGCCCGCCGCGGACTGTTCGACCGGAGAGCAAAAGGCGCTGCTGATCTCCCTCATTCTTGCCAATGCGCGCGCGCTGGCAGCTCAAATCGGTGCTGCGCCGATTCTGCTGCTGGATGAAGTCGCCGCACATTTGGATGCCAGCCGTCGCGCTGCACTCTATGACGAAATCTGCGCGCTTGGGGCGCAGGCCTGGATGACGGGCACCGAAAAGGGCCTATTTGACGCGCTTGGGGATCGCGGCCAATACCTGACCATCACCGAAGAAGACGGCATTTCACAAAGCGCCCCGTCCTAACTTCATCTTTCCAAAAATACTCAAAAATCTGACGCATTGGCTGGCCGAAACACCGGCGAATCCTGCGGCGACTACCCGCCCAGTTTTTCATGCCATTTGCGTGACATTCCCGGCTGCAAAAGGTATAAAACGGCCAAAGAATAAGGGACCTCACAACATGAGCGACAACGCGCAAACACCCGAGCAATATGGCGCGGATTCCATCAAAGTTCTCAAAGGCTTAGAAGCAGTTCGCAAACGTCCGGGTATGTACATCGGTGACACCGATGATGGCTCTGGTCTGCACCACATGGTTTATGAGGTTGTCGACAATGGTATTGACGAGGCGCTGGCGAAACACGCCGACTACGTCACCGTTAAGATCCATGCAGACAGCTCTGTCTCGGTGCGCGACAATGGGCGCGGCATTCCAGTGGATATTCACGCAGAAGAGGGCGTGTCAGCGGCCGAGGTCATCATGACCCAACTGCATGCGGGCGGTAAATTTGACAGCAACTCTTACAAGGTTTCGGGTGGTCTGCACGGCGTGGGCGTTTCAGTTGTAAACGCGCTTTCAGAGTGGCTGGAGCTGCGCATCTGGCGCAACGGCAAGGAACATTTCGCCAAGTTCGTTCGTGGGGAGACCTCAGAGCATCTGCGTGTGGTTGGCGAAGCCGAAGGTGAAACCGGAACGGAAGTTCGTTTTCTTGCGTCCACCGATACGTTTTCGAACCTCGAATATTCTTTCGACACACTCGAGAAACGCCTCCGCGAACTGGCCTTCCTGAACTCTGGCGTGCGGATCATTCTAGAGGACGAACGCCCCGCAGAACCGCTTAAGTCAGAGCTATTCTATGAGGGCGGGGTCAAAGAATTCGTCAAATATGTGGACCGTCACAAGACGCCCATGATGCCTGAACCGATCTATGTGAACGGCGAAAAAGACGACATCGGGGTCGAAGTCGCGATGTGGTGGAACGACAGCTACCATGAAACCGTTCTGCCTTTTACCAACAACATCCCCCAACGCGATGGCGGCACACACCTTGCCGGTTTCCGTGGGGCGCTGACCCGGACGCTGACCAAATATGCGCAGGAAAGCGGGATTGCCAAAAGGGAAAAGATCAACTTCACCGGCGATGACGCACGTGAGGGCCTGACCTGCGTACTTTCGGTGAAAGTCCCTGACCCGAAGTTCTCCTCCCAAACAAAAGACAAGCTTGTATCTTCAGAGGTGCGCCCGGCGGTGGAAAGCCTGATGGGCGAAAAGCTGTCGGAATGGTTCGAAGAGAACCCGAATGAGGCCAAGATGATTGTTGGAAAGATCGTCGAAGCTGCCATGGCGCGCGAAGCTGCCCGGAAGGCGCGAGAACTGACACGCCGCAAAACGGCGATGGATGTGAATTACCTCGCTGGCAAACTCAAAGATTGCTCAGAAAAAGACCCATCCAAAACCGAAGTCTTCTTGGTGGAGGGGGATTCCGCTGGTGGCTCCGCTCAAACCGGTCGGGATCGGGGCACGCAGGCCGTTCTGCCGCTACGGGGTAAAATCCTGAACGTTGAACGCGCGCGGTTTGACCGGATGCTGTCGAGCCAAGAGATCGGCAACCTTGTTATGGCGCTTGGCACAGGTATTGGACGCGACGAATTCAACGTTGACAAGCTGCGCTACCATAAAGTCGTGATCATGACCGACGCTGACGTCGATGGTGCGCACATCCGCACGCTTTTGCTGACGTTCTTCTATCGTCAGATGCCGGAGCTGATCGAACGCGGCCACCTCTACATCGCCCAGCCACCGCTTTACAAAGTCGCGCGCGGCAAGTCCGAAGTGTACCTCAAGGACCAAGCCGCATTGGATGACTATCTGGTGGAACAAGGCGTCGACGGGGCGGTGCTCCGGCTTGGTTCTGGTGAAGAGATTGTCGGTGCGGACCTCGCCCGCGTGGTAAACGAAGCGCGGCAGCTAAAGCGCGTGTTGGACGCCTTCCCGACCCACTACCCGCGCCATATCCTTGAACAAGCCGCCATTGCAGGCGCCTTTGTGCCCGGAGCGGTGGAGGCCGACCTTCAGGGTGTGGCCGACAAGGTCGCTGAACGGCTTAACCTGATCGCGCTGGAATATGAACGCGGTTGGCAAGGCCGTATCACGCAGGACCACGGCATTCGCCTCGCCCGTATTCTACGCGGTGTTGAAGAAGTCCGTACATTGGACGGCCCAATGCTACGCTCTGGCGAAGCCCGCAAGACAGGCAGCTTCACGCAGTCGTTGCAAGAGGTTTACGGCGTTGCGGCATCGCTATCCCGCAAAGACAGAAGCCAGGCCATTTATGGACCTCTGGACCTTTTATCCGCCATCCTCGCAGAAGGTGAACGCGGACTGACCTTGCAACGCTACAAAGGTCTTGGCGAAATGAACCCGGATCAACTGTGGGAGACCACATTGGACCCTGACGCACGCACATTGTTGCAGGTGAAGGTCGAGGATATGGCGGATGCAGATGACCTCTTTACCAAGCTCATGGGCGACGTCGTGGAACCCCGCCGCGAATTCATTCAGAAGAATGCTCTGAGCGTAGAGAACCTCGATTTCTAAAGCACCTCAAATTCAATAAGAAGCCCGCCAGATTGGCGGGCTTTTTCGTTTTGTGCATGCTTACACGGGTTTGACGTCCGCCATGCAGATGTATTTTTCTTCCATGAATTCATCCAACCCCTGACGCGCGCCTTCGCGGCCGAGGCCTGACATTTTGACGCCGCCAAACGGAGCCTCGTGGGTTGCAATCACGCCCGCGTTCACGCCGACCATGCCATAGTCAAGCGCCTCGCTGACACGCCAACTGCGCGCCATGTCTTTGGTGTAGAAATAGGCGGCTAGGCCGTATTCTGTGTCATTCGCTGCAGCGATGACTTCAGCCTCGGTCTCGAACTTAAAGAGTGGCGCGACGGGGCCAAAGATTTCTTCGCTGGCGAAAACCATCTCCGCTGTCGCATCGCGCAGGATCGTGGGTTGGAAAAACTTGCCACCAAGATCATGCTTTGCTCCGCCGGTCACAATAGACGCACCTTTACCGACCGCATCAGCCACGTGACGCTCGACCTTGGCAACGGCGTTGTCATCAATCAGCGGACCGATCTGAGCGCCCGGCGCAAAACCGTCTGCGACTTCCAAACTGTTGACCTTTTCCGCGAACTTATCAGCGAAAGCGTCATAGACGCCCGCCTGCACGTAGATCCGATTGGCACAGACGCAGGTTTGCCCATTGTTACGGAACTTGGACCACAGCGCGCCTTCCGCCGCCAAATCCAGATCAGCATCATCAAAGACAATGAAAGGCGCGTTGCCGCCAAGTTCCAAACCGAGCTTCTTCACTGTCGGCGCGCATTGCCCATAGAGAAGTGACCCAACTCCGGTTGAGCCGGTGAAGGTCAACTTGCGCACCGTTGGGCTGGCAGTCATCACGCCGCCGATTTCTGCGGCGTCTCCGGTTATGATCGACAGCAGCCCAGAAGGCAGCCCTGCGCGTTCGGCCAAGACAGCCAGCGCGATGGCCGAAAATGGGGTCTGTGGCGCGGGTTTCAGGACCATTGCGCAGCCCGCGGCAAGGGCAGGCCCAGCTTTACGGGTGATCATGGCGTTGGGGAAATTCCAAGGTGTGATCGCAGCGACGACGCCGACGGGCTGCTTGATCACAACGATGCGGCGGTCGGCAATCGGGGCCGGAATCGTCTCTCCGTAAGCGCGGCGTGCCTCTTCGGCGAACCATTCAAGGAACCCCGCGCCATATGCGATTTCCCCTTTGGCCTCTGCAAAGGGTTTTCCCTGTTCTGCCGTCAGGATCGCGGCAAGGTCATCTTGGTTCTCGACCAAAAGCTCATACCAGCGACGGATAACTTTGCTGCGCGCCTTTGCCGTCTGCGCCGCCCAATCGCGACGGGTTTTGTCGGCAACGGCAATTGCTTCTTCGGTTTTATTGGCACCAAGATTGGGAACATAGCCCACCAAGTCTCCGGTCGAGGGATTGTAGACCGGCGTCCCTGTCGCAGGATCAGCTGCGATCCATTTGGTGCCCACCGGGACAGCTTCGCGCAGCAGCGTTGGGTCATTCAGATTTAGCATGAGGCCTCGCACTTTTTCGTTTGGTCAAATCTTGATGCATTCGGCCAAGATTTACAAACGTGCAATCGCCGCAGCTAATCAATCAAACGTGCGGTAAGCATGCGGACTTAGTGCCCCGCCATCAGATCGTCTTCTTCACCGGACAGCGAAATGCCCAAGGCATCCATACCGTTTTCCAGATGATCCGACAGGTGCGGCGTGCCAAGCAGATAGTCAGCTGTTGGCGTTGTGCGTTCATCTCTCGCAGTGCGGAGCGCCTCTGCAAGGTCGCCGGGTTCAAAGCTTTCGCGCCCGATCCACATAATCGCAACGAGGTCGATCATTTCATCCTCGTTCAGGCGTTCAAAAAAGCCGCGCAATTCGCCCTCGGCGCGATCCAGCTCGCGCCCCATCAGGACAACTTGCGCGACTTTCCATGGTGTAATTTCAAGCATCTCGCGGCTCCTTTCTCAGTGCCACAGTGACTCACTGTAACACACAGGCGCTTTGATCTTGCTCAATAGACTGTGACTCAGGCTGTCTCGCGCGTGGTGACGACCACATACAGGAACATCAAACCAACGATGATCCCAAGGACCGAACCAAGTTTGGCCAAGGTTTCGCCGGTCTGATTGATCGCCATCACGATCCCAGGAACCATGATGACAACAGCCAGCGCGGCAAGTGCGAAATGCAGCTTCGCGACCATTTTTTCAGCCGCAGCCGGAACCGTATGGTAGTAAAAGCCAAAAATGCTGAACAATACGAACCCGATCAGGTTCAGGTGCCCATGGGCCGGTGCCAGGGTGAAATCCTGCGACGCGGACATCTTAATGCCCCAACCCATGCCGATTAACAAAAATACCGTTCCCAAAGTTACAAACCAGAGTGCTACTCCACGCATTGTCCCTCTCCTTTGCGCTGTTGTCTCAACAAGGTAGCACAAAATTTACTCTGCTGGAGATTTTGTAAGCGGCACGACATTTGGCTGGTCCGGGGCAAGTTCCTCGAAGTCGAAGTTGTCCAAGCGATGCGCCCGTTTTTCTGCGCGTGTGGCTGCCGTCAGAATACCTGTGACGTCTTCGTTCGCTTGACGTAGATGGACCTCCAGCTTGCCCGCGCGTTGACCGACAAGCTCGACATCCCGGTGCAAATTGCGCAGGGCCTTGCGAATTTCCCCGGCTTGCTCGCGCATCCGCGCGTCTTTCAGGATTGCCCGCATGGTGTTCAAGGTCGCCATGCAAGTGGTGGGCGACACAATCCAGACCCGCTTGTTGAACCCTTCTTGAACAAGGTCAGAAAATTTCGAATGCAGTTCGGCATAGATTGCTTCGGATGGCAGGAACATCAAAGCGCCGTCTGCGGTCTCTCCTTCGATGATGTATTTTTCAGAGATGTCGTTGATGTGTTTGCGCACAGAGGTCTTAAAGGCCTGAATGCCTGCTTTCAGTTCGGCGTCCGTTTGCGACGCCAACATGGCTTCGTAGGCTTCCAAAGGGAACTTGCTATCGATGACAATAGGACCGGGTGGATTGGGCAGTTTGATCAGACAGTCCGCCCGCTTTCCATTCGGCAGCGTGTGCTGCAGCAGATAGCTATCGCGCGGCAACGCCTTGCCGACGATGTCGTTTAACTGGATTTCGCCGAACGCCCCACGCGTCTGTTTGTTGCTCAGGATGTCTTGCAAGCTCAGGACATCGCCCGACAGTTTGGTGATGTTTTCCTGCGCCTTGTCGATCGTGGCCAGACGTTCCTGAAGTTGCGTCAAAGATGTTGCTGTCTGTTTGGCGTTGCCCATCAGGCTGCTGTTCATTTTTTCATGCAACTCGGCCAAGGAGTGATTGGTCCGCACCTGCATATTGGACAGGTTTTCCTGCAGCTTCAGCTGCTGCGTCGCCAAGTTATCCGCCATCTGCTGCTGCATCTTGGCGAGGTTTTCCCCGGTCCGCTGCTGCACCCGAGACAGGTTTTCGTGCACATTCAGTTGCACTTCACCCAAGCGCTGCTCCATCAAATTTGTGATCTGGGTCTGGCTGTGGGTCTGGTTCTGCGCGACCGTCGCAAGGCTGCCACCCAGTTGATCCTGACCAGATGACAGCTGATCAACCCTTTGAGACAGCGTTGCCATCATTTGGCTGGCCCCGTTGGACTGGCGCAGCACAGCCCGCAGCATCAATAGGATCGCAGCGACAAGAACGCCGCCGCAAATCAGCAGATACATTTGAACTTGCGGATCAGAAAATTCCATTATGTCCGTCCGAACAGCCGCTCGATATCGGCCAGTTTGAGTTCCACATAGGTCGGTCGGCCATGGTTGCATTGACCGGAATGGGGCGTGGCCTCCATCTCTCGCAGCAGTGCGTTCATTTCCTCTGCGCGCATACGTCGGCCAGAACGGATGGAGCCATGGCAAGCAACGCGGCTGACGATGGCCTCAATCTTGGCCTGCACCAACATACTTTCGCCTTGGTCGTCCAACTCGTCAAGGATGTCCAAGATCAGCGCGCGCGCGTTGACCTCGCCCAGAATGGCAGGCGTTTCGCGCACGGCGATGGCGTCTCCGCCGAAAGCTTCGATGGTAAGGCCCATCTTCGCCAAGGCCTCTGCATGGGCTAGTAAACGTTCGCAATCCCCAGACGACAGTTCCACGATGTCCGGGATCAACAGCGCCTGCGCCGCGACACCGTTTTCGGCCATCTGCCGTTTGAGCTTTTCATAAACCAAACGTTCATGGGCGGCATGTTGATCGACGATCACCATGCCATCTGTTGTCTGAGCGATGATGTAATTCTCATGCACTTGGCCGCGTGCAGCCCCAAGCGGGTTTTGTTCCAACCCAACTTGAGTTTCGCTCTCGTCGACCCGCCCTGACACGGGCGTCTCCATCAGCGTCGCGCCGGGATCACCATCCCAAGTTGCAGGCGACTCCGCCAGACCCGGCGCCATCGATGACGGGGCCTGCCCGTGATAGGCCGCCATTCTTGCACCCAAAGAGGGTCGATCCATCTGATAAACCCGCGCAGGTCCGGTCGCCTCAGGACGCATCGCACCAAGCGTGGCGTTGGCGACTGTTGAAGACGCGCGATGACCTGCTTCGGCCAAAGCATGTTTCAACGCGGATACAATCAAACCTCGGGCAAGGCCCGGATCACGGAACCGGACTTCGGATTTTGCAGGGTGCACGTTCACGTCCACCAATTGCGGGTCGCAATCAATGAACAGTGCTGCAGCCGGATGCCGATCGCGAGACAGAAAATCGAAATACGCCGCGCGCAGGGCCCCGACCAACAGCTTGTCCTTCACGGGGCGGCCATTCACAAACAGATACTGCGCTGTGCTTGAGCCGCGTGAATACGTCGGCAGGGCTGCATAACCGATCAGCTTTAAGCCCTCGCGCTCTGCATCAATCCGCAACGCGTTTTCGGCAAACTCTGCGCCCAAAATGCGCGCGAGGCGACCGTGCAGGGCGTCGAACAGATCACCGCTTTCGGCATCGGCACGGAAGGTCACACGGCCTTCGCCGCCGCCGGTAACATCGCGCAGTGTGATCCCGACAAATGGCTCTGCCATGGCAAGCCGTTTGACAACATCGGTAATCGCTTGGGATTCCGCCCGGTCGCTGCGCATGAACTTTAGGCGCGCAGGCGTGGCGTAAAACAGATCGCGCAGTTCAACGATAGTGCCCTGCCCCAGTGCGGCGGGTTTGACGGGACTGAGTTTGCCACCCGCAACCGAGATAGAGGCTGCATCCGCCCCTTTCACCCGAGAGGTGATCGTCAACCGACCGACAGCGCCCAGAGACGGCAAAGCCTCTCCTCGGAAGCCGAATGTATGAATATCCAGAAGATCACTGCCGTCAATTTTTGAGGTCGCATGACGGCTTAAAGCGAGGGGCAATTGATCCGGCAGTATACCGCACCCATTGTCCGTCACGCGGATCAGCGTCTTGCCACCAGCGGCAATCGCGATCTCAACCCGCGTCGCGCCCGCATCAATCGCGTTTTCCACCAATTCCTTCACGGCGCTGGCTGGACGCTCAACAACCTCACCCGCAGCGATGCGGTTGATCGCCCCTTCGTCCAATTGACGAATAACAGGTAAATTTTCGCTTATTTTGCGGTCGTGATCTAGCATACCGCCAAATCTAGCACATTCAGCGCCGATTCTGCCACCGCAAAGCAGAAAGAACAAAACAAGAAAAAAGGGCCGGGAAAACCCCCGACCCTCTCTCGATCAAGTGCAAGCAGCTTATTCAGCTGGTGTGCTGAATTTCTTGATCTCGCCAGACTTCAGGCGACCAAGGTAGCCTTCGAGTTCGCGTTTCACGATTGGCATCAGGAAGTAGAGGCCAATCACGTTCACAACCGCCATTGCGAAGATCGCAGCGTCGGAGAAGTCGATGACCGGACCCAGAGATGCAGAAGCACCGATGACCACAAAGATGCAGAACAGTACCTTGAAGAACAGCTGGGAACCGTTGCTTTCGCCAAACAAGAAGGTCCATGCTTTCAGGCCGTAGTAGGACCAGGAAATCATGGTGGAGAAAGCAAACAGGATCACGGCCAGAGCCAAGATGTACTTGAAGAACGGCACCGCAGAAGAGAAGGCCGCAGATGTCAGAGCAACACCACCGTTGCCGTCAACTGTTGCGATCGCAGAACCTGCTTCGTTCAGCATGTAGTTACCTGTCGCAGGATCGATCAGCAGCTGACCGGTGATGATGATCACCAAAGCCGTCATTGTACAGATCACAACGGTATCGATGAACGGTTCCAGAAGGGAAACGTAGCCCTCAGTGATTGGCTCTTTGGTGCGGACCGCAGAGTGCGCAATCGCCGCGGAACCAACGCCCGCTTCGTTCGAGAACGCAGCCCGTTTGAAGCCTTGGATCAGTGCACCAACCATACCGCCGGCAACACCGAGGCCTGTAAATGCGCCTTCAAAGATCTGACCAAATGCCCAGCCGATCTTGTCGAAGTTGATCAAGAGGATCACAACCGCAGTCACGACATACAAAACGCCCATGAACGGAACGACCTTTTCGGTCACTTTCGCAATGGATTTCAGGCCGCCAACGATTACAGCGAATACCACTGCAGCAAAGACGACACCGGTGATCACACCAGGGAAGTCGCCAACAACGTTGGTGATCTGCGCGTGCGCTTGGTTCGCTTGGAACATGTTGCCGCCGCCGAATGCGCCAAGGATACAGAAGATCGAGAACAGAACCGCCAGGATCTTACCACCTGGGATGCCGCGCTCTGCGAAACCTTTGGTGATGTAGTACATTGGGCCACCAGAAACGGTGCCGTCTGGGTACTCGTTCCGGTACTTCACACCAAGCGTACATTCGGTGAACTTGGATGCCATCCCCATCAGACCCGCGAGGATCATCCAGAAGGTTGCACCCGGGCCGCCGATGCCAACCGCAACAGCCACACCGGCAATGTTACCAAGGCCGACGGTGCCCGATAGCGCGGTCGCAAGCGCTTGGAAGTGGCTTACCTCACCTGCGTCGTTTGGATCGGAATAGTCGCCTTTGACCAAGGAGATCGCGTGGCCGAAACCTTTCAGCTGAATGAACGCGAAGTAGAGTGTGAATACAGTCGCCGCAACGACCAGCCATGCCACGATCCATGGGAAGGATGTGCCCGGAAATGGAGAGAAGATAAAGCCAACGAACCAGCCAGTGGAGTTGGCAAATACTTCGTTAATCTTCTGGTCAATCCCCTGCGCTGCCGCTGGCATGGCTGCCAGAGAGAGCGCTGTCGCAGCAGCCGCTGCGCGCGTGTAGATGGATGTCATAGTGTTTGTCCCTGTTTTATGCTTTATGGCACGATCGTGCACGGTACAGGCGATGTCTGTACCAACGAGCCCGCAACCGACCCGAAAACACGGCTGCCGATGCTGCTGTGCCCATTACGGCCAATAACGATTTGCGTGGCGTTGTTTGCCGCGGCAACGTCGCCCAGCGTATCCGCGATGTGACCGTATTTGATGACGGTTTGAATCGCGACACCGCTGTCACCCAGCCCATCAAGGACAGGTTTCATTACAGCAGTCTCTGCGCGCTCAAGCTCTTCGGTGCGGCGCTTATGGCGCTCTTCCAGCTCGTTCGGTGTCAAGAAAGAGTAAGGTGACCATTCCAGAACGTGAATGAGTACAACTGAACCCCCTTGCGCCTTAGCGCGCCCGATTGCGAACTCAAGCGCGCGCTTGGCCGCATCGCTACCGTCAAAGCCGACGGCGAATTTTTCGGACATAGTGTCACTCCCTTATTATTATAGGACGCCAGCTTGGCGCGTGCGCAGTGTACCTGTCAACAAATTGCAAAAAATCTTTAAGTTTGCACAATATTCGAAAAAATTCGAAACTGAGCCGAAATTTGATACAAATCTCGGGAAAAATTCCAATGGATAGAATAGACCTTCAAATCCTTTCCATTCTTCAGAAAAATAGCCAAATTTCGATGTCGCGACTTTCAGAGCGTGTCGGTTTGTCCTTATCCGCGTGCCATCGGCGCGTGAAAATCTTGGAGGCTGATGGGAAAATTTCCCATTATTCTGCGCAAGTTGATCGAGAAGCGGTGGGTCTACACATCCAAGTCTTTATCGAAGTGAAGCTAAAGTCTCATGGTCGCGAGGACTTCGATGCCTTCGAGGAAGCAATTTCGCGAATCGATGATGTTTTGGAATGTCATGTCATAACCGGGGAATTCGACTACCTGATTCGCGTCGCGGCCCCGAATGCCAGCAGCTATGAGAGCGTTCTCATGGACCGACTCGCCAAAATCCCGGCGATTCTGCACACGAAGACAATGCTGAGTCTGCGCACCGCCAAAGATTTTCGCGGCTATAACCTGGCAGGCCTTGGCAGTTAATGTGCTGGCGCTCCGCTGCGGTGCCGACAAGGGCCTGCGATGGCCGCCAGCGCAAGCAAAAGCCCAGAGATCGTCGCGATCATCCCGGCTGCGCTTACCGCGTGATTGGCTCCAAGCCAAAGCGGCCCGTACCCAGCGAGGACATAGCCAAGAATTGCGCTGAGCATCGCGAACACCACGGACCAGCCGATTTGTTTACCCAATTGGTTCGTCATCATGCGCGCCGCTGCGGGCGGGCAAATAAACATCGCAATCACGATAATCGAGCCAACCGCATCAAAGGCAGCAACCGCCGCAACGGCAGCCACCACCACCAACGACAGTCCGATCAATCCGGTGCGCATGCCCAAAGCCTCTGCAAAGCCCGGGTCGAAAGTTGACACTTTCAAAGGTCTCCAGAAAAGGCCGATGAATAGGCAGACGCCGATCAAGGTCATAAATATCCGCAGCAACTCGTCAGGCAGCCCGGCAAGTGCCGAAGCGTCCAGCAGGCTCTCCCAACCAATGGCATCAAGCCAGATGAGGCTTTCAAGATTGCCATAAAGCGCATGTTCCACGTCAAGGTGAACGCTGGATGTGTCCGTCTGCTCAAGCAAAAGAACACCACCGGCGAACATCGCTGTGAAGGTCACGCCCATCGCTGCGCCGGGTTCAATTTTGCCAAGGCGTCTGATTGCCTCGATCAGACCCACCGCGACCAAAGATGCCAAGGCCGCCCCGATCATCATCGGCCAGGCGCTGACCACGCCTGTGACAAGAAAGGCAACGACAATCCCCGGCAGCACCACGTGGCTGATCGCGTCGCCGATCAAGGCTTGTCGTCGCAGCACAAGGAAGTTCCCCGGCAAGGCGCAGGCAATTGCCGAAAACACACCAATCAGCAAAGGCGTCAGGCTTAGGGGGACAAACTCTGCTCCGCTCATACCGGCACCCCCTGAGGTCCGCCCAATTTTATGTCGATCTCGGCGATCTGGTCTGCGGTCAGCACGGTTTCGAGGTCGCGCAAGCCATCATATAGCGCCGCTGCGCCCTCCATCGCTTGATCGGCGCGCACGAGTTCCCAGCGCTTTTCGTCGCGCAATGCCTTGGCAGCACGTGCTTTGCCGCGGTCGGTTGCGACCCCATCTGCCTGCACGAGCCCCGCAGATTTCAAAAGGCGCAACGTGTAGCCCTCGTAGATCGGCTGTGCCTGCGCCAGCGCCAGCAATCCCTGCCGCATGTGCACGCGTCGTTGAAACCGCCGGTGCCGCAAGACTGCCGCCAGAACGCCACGTCCGGGCGCGAACAGCAAAGACGCCGCAAAGAACGCGAAGCTGACCAAAACGATAATCGGCCCGGTCGGCAAGGCAGGTGCAGAGGCAGA
Organism: Cognatishimia maritima; assembly: GCF_900129685.1. Classification (GTDB taxonomy): domain Bacteria; phylum Pseudomonadota; class Alphaproteobacteria; order Rhodobacterales; family Rhodobacteraceae; genus Cognatishimia; species Cognatishimia maritima. The sequence continues at coordinate 68,614 of NZ_FQWM01000005.1, forward strand.
AAAAGCAGCGCCAATATAGGCCGCAGCTCCGCCCAAAACCCCTGACAATATGACGACATGATCCGTGCGGTCGCTCCAGAACCGGGCGGTGACAGGGGGGATGATCAACATCGCCACAATCAGGATCAAACCGACAATTTTCAGGCCGACAACCGTCACAGCCATAACAAGCGCCATGATCGCCAGATCAATCCGGTCTACATTCACGCCGCGCGCCGCCGCATATTCGGGGTCAAAAGCAACCAAGGTCATCGGTCGACGCATCGCCACCACAAGCAACAACGTGAGCGTGCCGCCCACTGCGATAATGATTGCATCATTCCACAGCATGCCAGCGGTAGAGCCGAGCAAAAAGCTTTCCAGCCCCGCCTGCCGCCCTGCGCTGAGGTTTTGGATGATGGTCAAAAGCACAATGCCAAAGCCAAAAAACACCGAAAGCACCGCGCCTATGGCCGCATCCTCGGCCAGCCGGGTGTATTTGGTCAGCCAGCCGATGCACAGCAGACCAAAACCTGCAGAAGCCGCAGACCCCAGCAGCAAACCGATCAAGCTGCGCCCGTCGCCTCCTAAAGCAACCATCAGCATAAAGGCGATGCCGACGCCCGGTAGGGTGGCATGGCTGATCGCATCGCTGACCAATGCGCGTTTACGCAGAAAGAGGAAGGTGCCTGTCACACCGGCAGCAATACCCAGTGCCATCGCACCCAGCGTGACCAGCGTCGCATTGTAGCCAAGTTGTAGGGTCAGGGCCTCAAGCCACATATCAGCCCGCCGCGAGGTCCAGCTGATCAATCTGTGCTGTGGCCAGCCGACCGCCGTAAGCCGCTATCAGGTTGCCAGACGTAAAGGCCTCTGACACCGGACCCTCAGCCACTTTGCGCGTGTTTATCAGGAATACGTGGTCGAAATATTCTGTCACCGTTGCAAGATCATGGTGCACGGCAACTACGGTTTTGCCCTCGTCGATCAGAGATTTCAGAACCGAGATAATCGCTTTCTCTGTCGCGGCATCGACACCTGCAAAAGGTTCGTCCAGCAGATAGAGGTCTGCGCCCTGCGCTAGGGCGCGGGCCAGAAAAACACGTTGCTGTTGCCCGCCAGACAGCTGACCGATCTGACGATCCGCAAAGTCAGCCATGCCAACGCGGTCCAGACAATCCGTCGCCTTATCGATGTGATGTGCCCTTACGCGGCGCAACAGGCCCAACTCGCGGTAAAGTCCCATCATCACAACGTCGAGCACACGGGTCGGAAAATCCCAATCTACGCTGGCGCGCTGCGGCACATAGGCGATCCGGGCGCGCTGCGTTTTGAGCGACGCGCCAAAAACCGTCGCTTGCCCGGCAAGCGGTTTAATCACGCCAAGCGCGGCTTTCAACAATGTAGATTTGCCAGCTCCGTTCGGCCCGATGATGGCTGTCATCGCGCCTTCGGCCACAGTCATATCCACCGAAAAGACGGCAGGTTTTTCGCCATAGGACACGGTCATGCCACGAATGGCCAATGGGCTTTCCGCAATCAGATCGACCGCCGCGATCCCCTGTTCTGTAGCCAATGCCACTGTCATGCTGATGCCTCCGCCCCTAAGGTCAAGATCCTGCGCTGAGTTTGTCTTGCATCCCGCGCGTTGGGACGTTGCCGCCCAAAGCGGACGCGATAGTTGTGATATTGTGATCAATCATGCCAACGTAGGTGCCTTCATAAGTGCCCTCGATGCCCATGGCGTCACTAAAGAGCTCTCCGCCAATTTTGACGTCATGCCCCTTGGCCGCAGCCCCTTCGATCAATGCGCGAATGCTGCGATCTGACACCGAGCTTTCGACAAACACGGCGGCCACTTTGCGTTCGACAAGCATGTCCACCAACTCACTGATGCGATTCAGACCTGCCTCTGATTGGGTGGAGATGCCTTGAATGCCCAGCACCTCGAACCCGTAAGCCGTACCGAAATAGCCGAACGCATCATGTGCGGTCAGCAACACACGCGCCTCTTCTGGCACTGTCACCATTGCGGTCTGCGCGTATTCGGACAATCTGGAAATCTCTTCCAAATGCGCAGCGGCATTGGCCTCAAAAATCGCAGCGTCTTCGGGGCGCGTTTCGATCAGTGTATCACGCACTTCGGTCACCACTTGCGCCCAAAGCTCTGGGTCCATCCAGACGTGCGGATCAAACTTGTCCGCATAATCGTCATGGCCTTTCAGGACCTCTTTCGGAAGCCCCTCTGCCACCGCGATGACACGCCGTTTGCCTTCGAGGTCATGGAAGAAATCCTCCATCTGCGCTTCAAGGTAGAGCCCGTGCCACAAAACCAGATCAGCGCGAGTCATCGCGACGATATCTGTGCGGGTTTGGCGATAGGCATGCGGGTCAACGCCCGGCCCCATCAGCCCACGCACATCCACAAGATCACCACCGACCTGACGCACGGCATCGGCAATCATACCGGTCGTGGCCACCACGCTCAGCTTTTCAGCAGCATATACGGGCGCTGCGACGATGGCTGCAGCTACGGTCATGAACAGACGACGAGAGAATCGCATTTCGGGTTTCCTTCTTCTTGCAACTGAATATGAGAATTATTCGCAACAAAGTCAACGCAATTGAGAATTATTCGCAATAAGATTTGACCAAATGGACAAAAACATGACGTAACTTCGCCGACTGTCCCTTGAAATGGCGGGGTTTGCATGAATAATTGGGGGTAATCTAAGCTTAGAGACCGTCATGCAAACAACCATCCAGCAAGACGCGACCCATCAGCTGCCGCAAGCTGTTGAGCCGCGCAATCCCGGCATGGAGTTGGACCTCGACTGGGTCCGCGCCGTGCAAGCCAATACGTCGGCCATTGAACGCCGGGCAGCGACGCTGCCGGGGCGGCGGTCTGTAAAGAAAGAACATCAGGCGGCTTGGCTTCTAAAGGCCATTTCTTTGATCGATCTGACCACACTTGCCGGCGACGATACCGAAGGGCGCGTCAAACGGCTTTGCGCCAAGGCAAAACAGCCTGTCCGAGCAGAGTTGCTGGAGAAGCTTGAAATGACCGGGCTCACGACTGGCGCGGTCTGCGTGTATCACGACATGATCGAAACGGCTGTGACGGCGCTTGACGGGACCGGCATTCCGGTGGCAGCCGTGTCCACCGGCTTTCCCGCAGGTCTGTCGCCCTTTCATTTGCGTGTTGAAGAAATCCGCCAATCCGTAGCGGCGGGCGCGGCTGAGATCGACATCGTCATCACCCGCCGCCATGTGCTGCAAGGCAATTGGCAAGCGCTGTATGATGAGATGAAAGCCTTTCGCGAGGCGTGCGGCGATGCGCACGTCAAAGCCATTCTGGCGACTGGCGAGTTGGGTACTTTGCGCAATGTCTACAAAGCCTCGCTGGTTTGCATGATGGCAGGTGCGGATTTTATCAAAACCTCCACCGGCAAAGAAAGCGTGAACGCGACCCTGCCAGTCTCGCTCGTGATGATCCGCGCGATCCGGGAATACTATGACCGCACTGGCTTCCGAGTGGGCTACAAACCTGCGGGTGGCATCTCAAAGGCCAAGGACGCTCTGGTCTATTTGGCCCTCATCAAAGACGAACTCGGAGATCGCTGGCTGCAACCTGACCTTTTCCGCTTCGGGGCCTCATCGCTTTTGGGCGACATTGAACGCCAGCTTGAACACCACGTGACCGGCAAATACTCGGCGGGCTACCGCCATGCGATGGGGTAAGGAAAGACCATGACCGTCAAAGAAATTTTCGAAACCATGGATTATGGCCCGGCCCCGGAATCTGCCGCTGACGCACTGGCATGGCTGGTGGATCAGGGCTCAGCGTTTGGTCACTTCATCAATGGCAAGTTCACAGCGCCTTCCGAAGGGTTTGACAGCAAGAACCCAGCCAACGGCGAAGTGCTGGCGCAGTTGTCCCAAGCATCTCAGGATGATGTCGACACAGCAGTAAAAGCCGCGCGCGCGGCGCAAAAGAAATGGGCGGCACTGCCCGGCCACAGTCGGGCGCGGTATCTCTATGCCATCGCGCGTTTGGTCCAAAAACACAGCCGCCTATTCGCGGTGCTTGAAACGTTGGACAACGGCAAGCCCATCCGCGAAAGCCGCGACATCGATATCCCCTTAGTGCATCGCCATTTCTACTATCACGCGGGCATGGCGCAACTGATGGACAGCGAACTGCCAGACCGCGAGGCGCTGGGCGTTTGTGGGCAGATCATCCCTTGGAACTTCCCGCTTCTGATGCTCGCATGGAAAATCGCGCCAGCCATTGCCATGGGCAACACGGTTGTCCTTAAGCCCGCCGAATACACATCTCTCACGGCGCTACTTTTTGCGGACATCTGTCGCCAAGCGGGCCTGCCAAAAGGCGTTGTGAACATCGTCACGGGTGACGGTGCCGTGGGTGAAATGATTGTGAACCACGAGGGCATCGAAAAGATCGCCTTCACCGGCTCCACGTCTGTTGGACGCAAAATCCGCGAAGCCACGGCTGGGTCATGCAAAGCATTGACTTTGGAACTGGGTGGCAAGTCACCCTATATCGTCTTTGAAGATGCCGACATCGACAGTGCCATCGAAGGACTGGTGGATGCGATTTGGTTCAACCAGGGTCAAGTCTGCTGCGCAGGCTCTCGTTTGTTGGTTCAGGAAGGCATTGCAGATCGGTTCTACACCAAACTGAAAGCCCGCATGGACGGGCTGCGGATTGGCAATCCGCTGGACAAATGCATCGACGTGGGTGCCGTGGTTGATCCGGTTCAACTGAAAACGATAACCGATTTGGTCGACAGCAACGACGACGGCGAAATCTACCGCGCGGCGACAGCGGTGCCGGCCGAAGGCTGTTTCTACCCACCAACCTTGATCACCGGGCTTTCGACCGCGTCCAAGCTGATGCAGGAAGAAATTTTTGGCCCAGTGTTGTGCGCGATGACATTCCGCACACCGGGTGAAGCCGTCGAGATCGCCAACAACACCCGCTACGGTCTGGCGGCAACGCTTTGGACCGAGAATGTGAACCTTGCATTGGACATTGCCCCGAAACTCACCGCCGGTATGGTCTGGGTCAACGCCACCAACCTCTTTGACGCGGCAGCGGGTTTTGGTGGCGTGCGAGAAAGCGGTTTTGGACGTGAAGGTGGCTGGGAAGGCTTGGCGGCCTACACCAAACCAAAAGCCAGCACGAAATCCCTCACGAAAATCGAAGCGTTCATCGGCGAAGATGGCCCTGTCGATCCTCTGGATCGCACCGCCAAGCTTTATATCGGAGGCAAGCAAGCGCGGCCTGATGGTGGTTATTCGCAGAATATCTATGCCAAGAATGGCAAGCTTCTGGGACAGGCACCCATCGCCAACCGTAAAGATGTGCGCAACGCGGTCGAAGCTGCTGCGGGTGCCAGTGCATGGTCCAAAACCACAGGCCACCTGCGGGCACAGATCCTTTACTACATTGCCGAAAACCTCTCTGCCCGCGCCGATGAATTCGCAGCACGCATTGATGCGCTGACCGGCAAAAAGGGTGGCGACAAAGAGGTGCAAGCAGCGATTTCGCGCCTGTTCACCTATGCCGCTTGGGCTGACAAATATGATGGGCAGGCCCATGGCGTGCCGATCCGCGGTGTCGCTTTGGCGATGAAGGAACCCGTTGGAGTCATTGGCGCGCTCTGCGCGGACGAAGCACCCTTGCTTGGCCTTGTCTCGGCGATGGCCCCGGCGATTGCGATGGGCAACCGTGTGGTTTTGACCGCATCCGAAGCTTACCCCCTTGCGGCGCTCGACTTCTATCAAGTTCTGGAAACCTCGGACGTTCCAGCCGGAGTGGTCAACATCCTGTCGGGCAATCATGAGGAACTTGCAAAGACGCTCGCAGACCATCTGAACGTCGATGCGGTCTGGAGTTTCTCAAGCAGCGATATTTCTGGGCTGATCGAAGGTGCAAGCGCGGGCAACCTGAAACGCACTTGGGCCAACAACGGACAAAGCCGTGACTGGATGGGGGCCGCAGGCGAAGGCAAAGACTTCCTAGAGGCAGCGACAGTGGTCAAGAACATCTGGATCCCATACGGCGAATGACCGGGTCGCAGGGCAAGAATGTCGTCATCCTTGGTGCCACCGGCGCGGTCGGCACCGAGGTCCTGCGCGAACTGGCGGTGACGCCTGAAATTGCCAAAGTCACCGTTTTAACCCGCCGGGCGCTGACCGCCGTGCAATCTGACAAATTTGCTGAGCACATTGTCGACCCGCTTGATCCCGAAACCTACCAGCATCTGCTGGCAGGGCATGAGGTGGCCATCTGTACGCTCGGCGTTGGCGCAGTGTCGTCCGTGTCGAAAGAAGAGTTCCTGCGCATCGACCGCGATGCCGTCATCGCTTTTGGCGAAGCCGTGCGCGCAGCGGGTTGCGCACATTTTCAGCTACTGTCCTCTGTCGGGGTCTCCGCCGAGTCGCGGATGTTTTACCTGCGCAGCAAAGGTGAACTTGAAAACGCCCTAAGCGAGATGGAGTTCAAGCGCCTTAGCCTGTTTCACCCGTCAAATATCCTGACGCCGCAAAACCGGTATGGGTTGGGGCAGGCCATCGTTCTTGCGGTCTGGCCGCGATTGACCCCGATCTTATCTGGCCCCCTGCGCAAATTTCGCGGCGTCCGGGTGGAGACATTGGGTCGCGCAATCGCGCGGAACAGCGCTGTTGCCGGGTCTGGGACAGAAGTGCTGGAATGGGACGACTTTCAATCGCTTACGATTGGCTAAACGCGCAATAACTCATGCCTTATGGTTTGTGAAGCACGAACATCTGCGTGTCTTCTGACGAATGGTCATCGCTGATTGTGAATCCAGACCGTTCCAACACCTTTGCAGAGCCGGGATTGTCGTGACCGACACCTCCCATCACAGTGATATTCCGACCTTCGGGCAGACCTTTCACCAGCCCAGCCACCAGTTCAGTCGCAATCCCTTTGCCCCAAGCCTCCTCTGCCAACAGGTAGCCGATATGCAGCTGAATGGGCGCGGGGCTTTCGCCAAAAGCGGCCAAAATCAAGAGACCCAGCAAGGCACCGGAATGGCGATCTTGCACAAGGTATGTCTCACCCTCGCCCGCTTGAAGCGCGACCCAATCGGCAATCTCTGACTTTCCGCCCGACAGTTGCAGCGACGGCGGGAGGTGTTCAAGCACTTTAGGAGTCAGAAGCTGGGCGAGCCCTTTTTCAAGCCAACGCGGAGCCATGCCGTTTGAAAGCACGTCCTTCCAGTTTCGAACCCGCAAGCGGGACGTTTCAAAATCGGTGATCATTTGGCTCCTTCCCAGAGCGACCTTCGCCGCGCCTAGCCGTCATCATTCCGCAAATCGTTACCCTTCTGGCTGACCGACAATCACAAAATGCAGATCTTCCGGGCGCAGAATGCGCTTGGCGACACGGCGGATGTCCTCAAGCGTGACCGCATTCACCTTGTCATTTCGGGTCACCACATAGTCGATGGGCAAGTCATCCATTTGCATGCCGACCAGAATATTTGCGATTGGTCCGTTGCCATCAAACCGCAACGGATAGGCACCGGTCAAATAGGTTTTGGCACGTTCAAGCTCTTCGGCGGTGGGGCCTTCCTCTGCCATCCGGGTCCATTCCGCCCGGATCACGTCGGTCGCCTGATTGATGCGGTCATTGGCGGAGGCAACGCTGCCGAGGTAAAGCTGGCCAAAATCCTTGGCGATCAGGAATGACGAAATGCCGTAGGTCAGGCCGCGTTTCTCGCGCACTTCGTTCATCAGTCGGCTTTCAAAACCAGACCCGCCAAGGATGTGGTTCAGGATATAGGCCGCAAAGAAATCTGGGTCATCTCGTTTGATCCCCTCATGGCCAAAGATGGCGACGGATTGCGGCGTCGCAAAATCAACCAATGTCTCCCCGCCCGCCAGTTGGTAAGTCGCATCGCCTGGCAAAGGCGCAGAGTTTTCCGGCAGCCCGGCCAAAAGCCGGTCGATCAAGTCTCCCAACTCTTCTGCCGTGATGTCACCAACGGCAGAGACATAGACATTGTCTAAGGCCAATGCATTTTGATGTGCTTTGACGATATCATCGCGTGTCAACGCGGCGACGGATTCTTCGTTGCCATTTAACGAGGTCGCGTAAGGATGACCGGCGAATGCCAGCGCGTCGAATGTCTGGCTTGCTATCTTATCCGGGTCCTTCGCGTCCGAGCGGATGATCGACAGCACCTGCTCCCGCACGCGGTCCACGGAGATTTTATCGAAGCGCGGTTCGACCACGGATTTGCGCAGAAGGTCCACCGCCTGATCCCGGTTTTCTGTCAAAAACCGGGCCGAAATGGCAACGACATCGTCATAGGCTTCGTACTCGAACTCTGCTGCCAGTTCTTCGGCTTCGCGGGCGAAGTCCTGCGCGTCCATGTCGCCGGTGCCTTCTTCAAGAAGGCCCACCATCAAGTTTGTCGCCCCACGCTTGCCGGGCAGGTCCAATGATGCGCCGCCCCGGAACCATACATTCAGCGCGACAAATGGGATCGAATGTTCTTCGACCAGCCAGGCCTTTGTGCCTTGTGGGCTGGCGATTTCCTTAATCTCGATTTCAGCGCGCGCCGGGAGGGCCGCCATCAGGACAATCGCTGCCAAAAGATATCGGATCATTGGCTTACCCCCTCTTCTGCGGCCTCAGTCACCGGACGCATCAACCAGCCCGTTACCGAATTGTCGATTTCAAAGACGCGATCTGCCGCCGCTAAAATGTCTTCTTCGGTGACGGCTTGAAGCAGATCGGGCCAAGCCTGAATATCTGCAATTGTCAGCCCGCTGGTCAGTGCACGACCATAACGATTGCCGACACTGTCAGAAGAGTCCCGCGCATAGATCTGCTGCGCACGCAGCTGCATCTTGATCCGTTCAAGATGTTCCGCGTCGACGCCTTCTTGCATGAATTCGGCGACGGCCCCGTCAAGGGCGGCCTCGGCCTCCTCAAGGGTCACGCCCTGCGAAGGCACGATCACCAAATTGAAAGTCGTATCATCCAGTGAAACACCGCTGTAGAACGCTGAAACATAAACCGCCTGCTGCGTGCCAAACTGCAATTTCTGCGCCAGAACAGAGTTGGGACCGCTTCCCAAAACCTGTGCCAAGATCGTCAGCGCAGCGGCTTCCTTTTGATCCCCGGCGTCCCGTTCCGGCGCAAGATAAGAGCGCGTCACATATTCCTGCGCGACGCGCGCATCAAAAAATTGCATGCGCCGAGCAGACGTCTGTGGCGGTTCTTGCGGCCGCGCTCTTTCCTTTAGGTCAGGGTTGGGCGGGATCACACCGTAATAGGTTTCGGCCAGCGCCTTCACGTTTTCAGGATCGACATCCCCAGCGACGATCAGGATCGCATTGTTAGGGGCATAGAACTCTTCGTAGTAAGCCAGCGCGTCCTGCAGATCGAGTGTCTCCATCTCGTGCCGCCAACCGATGATCGGCACGCCATAGCGATGATTGAGATACTGCGCGGCATTGCGTTGTTCACGAAAAAGCGCACCGGCGCTGTTTTCGGTGCGTTGGTTGCGTTCTTCGATGATGACATCGCGCTCGGTCAGAATGTCACCTTCGGACAGGCGCAGATTAACCATCCGGTCGCTTTCCATCTGCATCATCAGTTCCAACCGATCGGCTGCAACGCGCTGATAATAGGCGGTGTAATCGTAGCTGGTAAAGGCGTTGTCACGCCCACCGTTTTCGCTGACCACGCGGGAAAATTCGCCGGGTTCAAGCTTATCTGTGCCTTTGAATAGCAAGTGCTCTAGGAAGTGCGCCACGCCGGAAACACCGGGGTCTTCATCGGCGGACCCAGCTTTGTACCAAACCATATGGGTCACGACAGGCGCGCGGTGATCTTCAACCACAACGACTTGCATCCCATTGCCCAGCACAAAATCCGTAACCGCCTCTTGCGCCTTCAAAGGCAGGGCAGTTGCCATCGCAATCCCGACCAGTACCAGCAAACGCCGCATACAACTCTCCTTGGTTCATCTACAGATGATAGTTACGTCGTGCAGAAAGGGCTTCAACCCCACAAACATCTTTGTGAGGCGCAGGTCAGCTGCTTAACAGATCAATTTGGAGGCGGGGCAGTGGGTGTTTTCACACCGGCTGCACGCCAGCGCGCCAATTCTGAATAAGGGTTCAGATGATAGAACCGATAGACTTCGTTGTAGCGGTCCGGGTTGGCCAAACGCCATCCGGTGAAGCGTGAGAATCGCCCGCGCACTGCCTCGTCATCGGTTGCCAACTGTTCGCGGATGCCCGCTGTGCCGCCATTGCGCGCCACATAGCCAACCAGCGCTGAATCAGCGGCAGCAAACGTGCCTGCCTCTGGTGTGGGCTGCGCACGGCCCCCAAGCGCCACATTGACGTCGTTCAGCGGGTCTTGGTCAGTCAGGTTCGACCCACCGGGCGTTGGTGCAGGCAAGGACGTGTAGTTTTCAGGCTGGGTCAGCGGTTTGGACGGGATGATCGCGAATTCGTCCGGTCCATTATCATCAGAAGACAAAACGCGGATGCCGCGCTCATTGGCACAGGCTGACACCAGAATGGCTACTCCAAAAATGACCGCTCGCGTCGCGCGCATTGAGAAACTCCTGCCGTTTCGCCCAGCTTTACCCCATCACTGGCCCAAGGTCACGCCTGCTTTTGCGACCCGCCCCAAAAGGCAAGGCCTAGCGCGCCCGCGAAGATCGATATGTCGGCGACATTGAACGCATAGGGATTCACAACGCCGCAACAGGACATGTTCAGAAAATCCGCGACCGCACCGTAAAGCAGCCGGTCCACAACATTGCCCAGCGCGCCGCCGATCAAAAGACCTGCGGCGATCAATCCAAGTTTTCCGGGGCGATCTTTGGTGACCCAGTAATACACAAAACCCGAAATCAAGAGCGCAATTGCGATCAGGATCCAGCGCGCGATGTCAGAGCCATCGGCAAAAAGCCCAAAGTTGATACCTTTGTTCCATGCCATGTGGAAGTTCAACAGCGGCGGGAGAACTTCGATCTGCCCAACTTCGCGCAACGCCAATACGTGCACGACGAAATACTTCGTCGCCTGATCCACAAGGAACGCCCAAAATCCTGCCCAAAAGACGAGTTTCATCACTCGTTTCCTTTCCAATAACCACCCCGACCGTGGTTTGCGGTTGTACCGCGATCCCTGGCTGGACCCTTTGGGCCTCTACTGGGAGCCATCTGGCCCGCCCAATGGTCTGGACAGGCCATGTGCTGTGCCACCTTAGTGACGGAAGTGACGCATGCCGGTAAATACCATGGCGATGCCCGCGTCATCTGCTGCTTTGATCACTTCTTCGTCACGCATAGAGCCGCCCGGCTGGATCACGCAAGTCCCCCCTGCTGCTGCGGCTTCGAGCAAGCCATCGGCAAATGGGAAGAACGCGTCAGAGGCAACCGCAGACCCTTTGGCGAGGCTTTCATCCAAGCCCAACTCCTTGGCCATCCGCTCTGCTTTGGCGGCGGCCACGTTGGCACTGTCCAAGCGGCTCATTTGACCGGCACCAACGCCAACGGTTGCGCCGTTTTTCACGTAGACAATGGCGTTCGACTTCACGTGTTTCGCTACTTTCCACGCAAATTGCAGGTCAGCCATCTGTGCGTCGGTCGGCGCTTTCTTCGTCACAACTTTCAATTCGTCTGCAGCCACGGCGCCAACGTCCTTGTCCTGCACCAGCATGCCACCTGCGACTTGTTTATAGGCCATGATCGGCTTGCGCGGGTCGGGCAGGCCATCGGTCAACAGCAGACGTAGGTTTTTCTTGGCCGCAAAGATTTCTTTCGCTTCATTAGACGCGCCCGGCGCGATGACGACCTCGGTGAAAATCTCGGTGATCTTCTTTGCGGTCTCTGCATCCAACGGCTGGTTCAGTGCGACAATGCCACCGAACGCAGAAGTCCGGTCACAGTCAAACGCCTTTTGATAGGCTTCGACCAGTGTTTCACCAACCGCCACACCGCACGGGTTGGCATGTTTGATGATTGCCACAGCAGGGCCGTTTTCTGGATCAAATTCCGCGACCAGTTCAAATGCCGCGTCGGTGTCGTTGATGTTGTTATAGGACAGTTCCTTGCCCTGCAGCTGGGTCGCGGTCGCAACGCCCTGACGACCGGACCCGTCCGTGTAGAACGCTGCTTGCTGATGGCTGTTTTCGCCATAACGCAATGTCTGGACCAACTCGCCAGCAACGGCGCGGCGGCGTGGCGTTTCCTCGCCAATTGCAGCGGCCATCCAGTTGGACACTGCTGCGTCATAGGCCGCTGTGCGCGCATAGGCGATCTGTGCCTGCTTGCGGCGGAAGGCATAGGTTGTCTGACCGTCGTTTGCGTCCAGTTCCGCCAGCAGCGCGTCGTAGTCTTGAACGTCGACGATCACAGCCACATCATCGTGGTTCTTGGACGCCGCGCGGATCATCGCCGGGCCGCCAATGTCGATGTTTTCGATACAGGTCTGATAATCGCCGCCCGCCGCCACGGTGGCTTCAAACGGATACAGGTTCACGACCAGCAAATCGATCCCACCGATGCCGTGCTCTTCCATTGCAGCAACATGTTCAGGATTGGACCGCAGCGCTAGCAAGCCGCCATGCACCTTCGGGTGCAGCGTCTTAACGCGACCGTCCATCATTTCTGGAAAGCCTGTGACATCGGACACGTCTTTGACCGTCAAGCCAGCATCACGCAGCGCCTTGGCGGACCCACCAGTGGACAAAAGTTCCACACCGCGCGCAGCCAGCGCTTGGCCAAGATCAATCAGGCCGGTTTTGTCGGAAACAGAAAGCAAAGCGCGGCGAATAGGTGTCAGGTCGGTCATCAGGTCAGAAGTCCAATCAATAGGTCAGGTCCAGCTCATCCCGGTTGAGGTCTCGAATGGCGATTGACGTTTCCTGCGCCTTGGCCAGTGACCACCGGATGCGCGTCGCATACTCCATTGCGACACCGGATAAAACGATCTGTTTGGCCGCACGGGGCTTTAATCGGCCTTTTTCTAGGTAAACAGAGGAGCTCAGCGTCATAGTCGCCTTTGAGTTGTGGCGAAAGACCCAGATTTCACCGCTTTTGAGCGCGATGGAGACCGCAGCGCCGCCCAAATCAACTGTCGCGTCTACATCAGGGTGCAGATGGAATCGCGCTTGAAAGGGTACGCCTTGAAGGTTCTTGGCATCAAGAACCCGGTCAAATTGCCGTTTGGCCGTGTCATTCAGGGCAAGCAGAAGGTCCTCACCCGCCAGCCCGCGACCATCGAAGGTCAGTTCCAGTGTGCGTGCATGGGTCAAGCCATGGGTGTCGACATAGCCATTGTGCCCACCCTCAAGCCGAATACCATCATTGGCATTGCTCATCTGCACCGGCACTTCTGTCGGCGCATCCACCAGCTGTTCCTCGCGCCAGCCCTTGCCGCTTTCGCCGAGGCGCGCGGATGAAAACCCATCCAGAGAAATTGTGCTGTGGCTTGGCGTGGCGCGCCCGGCACGCCGCCAGTCTTCACCAAAAGAAACGCCGGAACCGCAATTCACAATGACCGGGCGGCGACCACTGGTCATTTCGAACGCCAAGGTGGACGCATGCGCGTTATAAGAATTCTCACCTGTCGGGGGTTTGCTGGCATCCATAATGATGCTCGTGCGTCCGGCTGACAGCCGCGCATAGCCCATCGCCAACCCGTCCGCTTGGCGATCTTTGACACGGCAGGCAGCAAGTGCCGCATCAAGCCGACCCTCTAGGCCGCGCCCGCCGCCATGAAACCGCGCCAGCCCGCCGTCAGCATGGCGCAGGGTGCGCAGCGTGGGCGCAATACGGCGTATGGCGTCGCGGTGCGTGTCACTCGGCGTGCGGCCAACATCTTCAAGCGCCGTGCGCGCCCAAGTGAGCAGCGTCAGCACTTCAAGCAGTTCCTCGGGATTGCGCGTCGCCAAGCCGCCCTGCTCATCAATCTGGCGCTTACATTCACGGGTGAGCGCCTTCAGGGCCGGGTCCACGTGGCGCGCCATGCCTTCCAAAGCAAGACCGGCATAGATCAGCCCGGTCAAAGCCTCGAACTTTGGCAAGCCGGGCACAGCGGTTGAATACCGACGGCTCAGAAAGATCACCTGCTGCCCGAGCGAACGATAGAATGCATCGGTCTTGGATTTATCCTGCCCTTGCAGCAAAAAGATGGCGTGGTTGATCCAGCGGATCAAACGACGGCCCGTAAGTTCCGGCAGCCACCCCGCCCCGCGCCCTGCCCCGCATGTGTCGATCCATTGCCAGGTCCAGGCCTGCGCCTTTTGGCGCGCTATGCTATCCCCTACGGCCGCAAGATCATCAAGCCAAGCAAAGCCGTGCAGGTCGTGTTCAAATTCAAGGTCGGGTGGGTCGATATCCCAGATCGAGGCTTTTGGGGACACAATCAGGTGGCCCGCAAGAAGGAAATTCCCCGCAAGCAACTGCCGCCCCTTCGCAAAAGAGCCAATCGTGCGCGGTTCTGGCATTGATGTCAGCAAGGTGGCAGGGCGCGCCAAAGTGCTCAGCCGCGCTTGAAGGCGGTGCATGGCACGTGTGTATCGCGTCCCAAGGCGATTTGGGTTGAGCATTGGTCTGCCTCTTACGCTCTGGTGGCGTTTCGGCAAAGTCTACCCGGCATTGCGATCAAAGTCACCGATTCAATCACTGGCTGCCCGACAGGCAGATGATCGCCGGTAGCGTGATTAGGCCTTTACGAGACAGGCAATGTAAAATCCGTCCATGCCGCCTTTGTCGGCCCAATAATCTGGGCGTAGTCTCAGGCCGCCTTCTTCGGTGATCCAGTCTTCCTCAACTCCCGGAATTCGCAAGGCGTCGACATCGGCTTTGACATTCGTGTGACGCGTCAAAGCGTCTTCGACCTGGCATTCGCCTTCGTCTGGCAAGAGCGAGCAAGTGCAATAAACCAAGCGCCCACCGGGCTTGAGCAGGTCAATCGCGTGGTCCAGCATGGTGGCTTGCAAATGGATCAACTCCCCAAACTCACTGCCATCTTTGGCATGCGGCAAATCCGGGTGGCGGCGGATGGTTCCGGTCGCAGAACAAGGTGCATCTAGCAGGATCGCCCCCCAGGACCCGGTTTCAACCAATGCATCACCCACCACCAATTCGGCTTCAAGCTTGGTGCGTTTCAGGTTCTCGCGCACGCGCTCCATGCGCGAGGCGTTATTGTCGACTGCGCGCACCTTGGCACCTGCTGCGGCCAGTTGCATGGTTTTGCCGCCCGGGGCGGCGCAGAGTTCTAGAATCGCTTCCTCTTGCTGAGGTTTGAGGATTTGCACGGGTAAAGCCGCCGCTGCATCCTGCACCCACCAGCTGCCTTTCTTAAAGCCCGGCATCATCGAGACCTGCCCGGCCTCCTCCAACCGAACGCTACCGGTCTCTAACAACGTGCCGCCGAGTGAACGCTGCAACGCGCCTTTGTCACCCTTGGCTGTCAAATCCAACGGTGCACCGTCAAAATGCGCTTTCTCGATCGCTTGCATAACATCGCCGCCATAGGCAGAAACCAACGGTTCCCGCAGCCATTTCGGCAGACGCGGAATGCGCAGGCTATCCCATGCCTCTGGTCCGGCGTCGGCCACTTTGCGCAAGACCGCATTGACCAAGCCTTTCATGGTCGCGGTCCGCTTGTTGGCGCCAACGATACTGACGGCACTGTTCACAATGCCGTGCGCCGCTCCGCCTTGGCACAGCTCTACCGTCGCCACCCGCAGCGCATTGCGCACGGTCAGCGGCGGGTACTTCTGCAAGTGTTTTTGCAAAAGGCGATCCGCACGCTCCAACCCACGCAGAGTCTCCAGCGCCAGCCGCTGCGCTGTCGCGCGTTCTGCCGGTTGTAAGCGTTCCAGCGCGCCTGCCGCGATAACTTCAGACAGAAGCCGCCCCTCGCCGATCACCTGATCCAGCAGATAAACTGCCGACCGTCGTGCCTGAACACCTGTTTGCGCCATGTGGGACCTCTTTTGCCATGCCCCACCTTGGTCTTGTCCAAGCGGGATGGGGGCGTATATCAAGAGGCATATTAGAAAGGAAGGCGCACAATGAGCGAATCCGAAAGAGATATCTCGGCATTGCCTGCCGCAGCCCAACGCGCATTGGCAGAGGCAGAGGAGCGCCGCAAGAAAGCTAAGGAGCTGGAACTTGCGCCAGAACTCGGCGGCCGCGATGGCCCGGAACCCGTGCGTTACGGTGATTGGGAAAAAAAGGGAATTGCGGTAGACTTCTGATGTACCCTGCACATCTGTGCCTTGCACTGCGCGCAACCGTGCGCCTTGGTCGCAGGTCTCAGAATTGAACTAACAAGGTTCAAGGCGTAGGTGCAGGTTGTAAACAATTGGAACGCGCTATGACTGAACTGACGATGGACCGCCCATTGATGCCTGCGGTGAAAAAGGGTCTCGCGTTGCGATGCCCAAACTGCGGCGAGGGCAAGATTCTGCACAGCTACCTGAAGGTGCACGACGAATGCTCGGTTTGCCACGAAGAGTTTCATCACCACCGCGCTGATGATGGCCCGGCCTATGTGACCATTCTGATCGTGGGTCACGTGATGATCTTTGCGCTCACCATGATGTGGGAATTCTGGCGTCCATCCGCCTTGACCATGGCGTTGACGATCAGTGCAATCGCGTTGGTAACGGCTTTGGCCATGCTACCGCGCGTCAAAGGCATGATCGTGGCGTATCAGTGGGCCAAACGTATGCACGGATTTGACATCCGCTGACCGCTAAGTCAGAGAATAGCTGGGGTCAAAGCCCCAGCACATCCAACATACTATAGTGACCGGGCATTTTGTCCTGACCCCAAAGTGCCGCCTTTAGAGCGCCGCGCGCGAATATCGCGCGATCGGTTGCGACGTGGCGCAGGGTGATCCGTTCCCCTGCTGCTGCAAAGAGCACATCATGTTCGCCCACGATATCGCCGCCCCGGATCGCGGTGAACCCGATGTCGCCTTTTTTGCGCGCGCCGGTGATGCCATCGCGCCCACGGTCGGACACATCCGCTAGGTCAACGCCACGCCCTGCAGCAGCGGCTTCACCCAGCATCAATGCGGTGCCAGAGGGGGCATCCACTTTGTGGTGGTGGTGCGCTTCGATGATCTCAATGTCAAAATCTTCATCCAACGCGGCCGCGACTTTCTGTGTCAGCACCGTCAGCAGGTTCACCCCAAGGCTCATGTTACCGGCACGCACGATGACCGCATGATAAGAAGCAGGCTCCAGCTGTTTGATCTGTGCATCGGTCATGCCCGTCGTACCGATCACGTGGACCGCACGCGCCTGCGCCGCCAGTTTGGAGAATTCAAGCGTTGCCTCAGGCGCGGTGAAATCGATCACGGCCTGCGCATTGGCAAAGGCTTCAAGCGGTTTGTCGGTCACAGTCACACCCAAGGGTGCGCCCCCCATCGCAACGCCAACATCTTGTCCGATCCAAGCGTGGCCCGTCCGCTCCACCGCGCCCGCCAGTTTCGCCTTATCGCTTTCGACAACAGTCTTGATCAGCATCTGCCCCATGCGGCCCGATGCCCCTGTAATCACGATCCCTGGCAGGTCTTCCATCTTAGTCTCCTATGCGCTATGGCCCTGCCTTTACTGCAATCCGCCCCGCTTGGCAAAGGGGCCGAAAGAGCATAAGTGACGGCTATGGCAAAGAAGAGCTTTCAAGGCGACGCGGGTCCATCCCAGCGTCAGTTGCGGGTCGGTGAGGTTATTCGCCGTGCCCTGTCCGAAGTATTGATGCGTGGCGACCTCCACGACCCGGACCTGAACCGCATGTCGATCACCGTCGGAGAGGTCCGCACCTCGCCTGATTTGCGTATTGCGACGGCCTATGTGCTTCCGCTTGGCGGCAAGGGCAAAGAGGACGTCCTGAAACTTTTGTCTAACAACACTTACGAGTTACGGCGCATCATTGGCAAGAAGCTCGGCCTGAAGCACACGCCGGAGCTGCGGTTTCAGCTTGATCGCACCTATGATCAAATGGACGAAACGCGCCGTCTGCTGGACGATGAACGCGTGCGTCGAGACGTCGGTGCACCGGACGGGGACGAGGGTTGAAGTTTCTGATTGGCCTGATCGCAAGCTTTGCAGTCTGGCCGATTGCCGCCAGCGCGGTCACCTGCAACGAGGATGCCTATCAGGGTGATCGCTACACGGTCTGCAAGGTCGACGCCACAACCGAGGACATCCGACTGTTTCTGCGCGATGATTCCGGCAATATCTACGGTCACTTTGATGCCATCGCGCAAGCACTGCCCGAGACGCAAACCTTAAGTTTTGCGATGAACGGCGGCATGTATCACCCAGACCGCCGCCCGGTTGGATATTACGTCGAAAACGGAAACCAATCTCAGGAGCTTTTTCCGAATGCGGGTCCGGGGAATTTTGGGCTCGTCCCAAACGGTGTCTTCTGCATCCGCGCGGGTCGCGCTGATGTGATTGAATCCAAGCGGTTTCAAAAGGCTGCGACCGCATGTGAATACGCGACTCAATCCGGCCCAATGTTGGTGATTGATGGTGCCCTGCACCCAAAGTTCTTGGAAAACAGCACATCGAAATTCATCCGCAATGGCGTTGGCACCTCAGAAGATGGAACAAAGGTTGTCTTTGTAAAATCTGAGAACAGCGTCACCTTTCACACCTTCGCCAGTTTCTTCAGGGATGCGCTTGGCCTGCCGCAGGCACTGTTTCTGGACGGCAAAATCAGCCGCCTCTATGCGCCATCCATCGGGCGCGACGATCCCGGCTTTTGGATGGGACCGATCATAGGCGTGGTCGAATAAGGCAACCCAAACACCATCGTCAATTGACGACAGGCCCGCTATTTTGTAGGCCGCGCGACTTGTAACAACACCACACGTGAGGACCGCATGGGGCGCACACGCAAAGGCCGCGACATCTCTGGTTGGCTGATCATCGACAAACCCGCCGGGATCACATCAACCGGAGTGGTGAACAAAGTGCGTTGGGCGTTCGGTGCCAAAAAAGCGGGCCACGCCGGCACATTGGACCCAGAAGCGACAGGTGTACTGGCGGTCGCCCTTGGTGAGGCGACAAAGACAATCCCGTTCATCACCGATGCATTGAAATGTTATGAATTCACTGTGCGCCTTGGTCAGGCGACCAATACCGATGACGCCGAGGGAGAAGTGATCGCGGAATCTGATCTGCGGCCCGATGACGGCACGATCAAAGCCACGCTGGGTCAGTTTGTCGGTGATATTCAGCAGGTGCCACCCAAGTTTTCGGCTGTGAAAATTGATGGTCAAAGGGCCTACAAACTCGCCCGCGACGGCGAAGAGGTCGAAATCGCGGCGCGGCCTTTGTGGGTTGAAAGTCTGATCATGCTGGATCGCGAAGATGACGATCATGTGCTGCTTGAACTGACCTGCGGCAAGGGCGGCTATGTGCGGTCCATCGCCCGAGATTTGGGAGAGGCCCTCGGATGTCAGGGGCATGTGCGTGAGTTGCGGCGGGTCTGGTCTGGTCCCTTTGACGTGCAAGATGGAGTGGACCTGGAACAGATCGACGCCCTTGCGAAAACACGAGAGATTGATGACCTTCTCCGCCCGCTGACGGCGGGACTGGTGGACATCCCGGAGGTTACCTGCAGCGATGAGGCCGCCGTAAAGCTGCGCAATGGGAACCCGGCCATGGTGATCACCTCGGGGTTGGACTATGGCGATACCTGTTGGGCCAGCTGTCGCGGCGTCCCAGTTGCCATTGGTGAGTTCAAATCAGGCGAGTTGCATCCAAGCCGTGTATTCGTCCTGCCCGACGCCACATGATCAAGCGACGGTTTCAGAAAGACGACGCGGCCTCTGAGGCGGTTTATTCTGATTGCGAAACCTATCGCTACGCTTTGACGCGCGTTTGGGATGAGCAGAAGCCGCGATTGCTTTACATCATGCTGAACCCCTCAAAGGCGACGGAACAGCAAAACGACCCCACAATTGAACGCTGCGAGCGCCGTGCCCGCGCGCTTGGCTTTGGCGCCTTCTGCGCGGTTAATATCTTTGCCCTGCGCGAAACTGACCCACACCAAATGCGCCGCCACCCTGCGCCTGAAGGTGCAGACAACGCTGCAGAAATCCTGAGGGCTTGCCAATGGGCGGACCACATTGTGGCCGCTTGGGGAGTGCACGGCGCGCATCTTGGGCAAGGACCTCGCACAAAAGACTTTATTCACTATGCAGGTTTCCAATTGCACCATTTCGGATTGACCAAAGGCGGTCACCCAAGGCATCCGCTATATGTACCCTATGCGCAGAAACCAGAACTCTGGCCGCAGGAAGGATAACGATATGACACCTGAGACAGACAAGGCGCTCGACAAGCTGACGGCAGAGGTTCAGCGGCTCAACAGCCATCGCTTTATCCGTGCTCAGAATTCTGTCTGGCGGTTGATCGGCTTTCAGTTCGTGCGTGGCCTTGCCTTTGGCCTTGGATCGGTATTCGGCGCGACACTGCTGGTTTCGATATTGGCATGGAGCATTGCGCAGTTCGAATTCCTGCCTGTCGTCGGGGATTGGGCCGTGCAGATATTGCAATACATCGAGTTGGCGCAATAGATTGCCTGCAAGAAATGGCTTTCAATCCAATAAAATTGGGCTTATACGCCCGCATCCGCCTGTGACTCCGAAGGGAATCGCTGGCACCTCCATGGACCCTGCTGGACGACATCCCGGCTTGTGCCCGTAACCCTTTTGAATAGGAGACCCCGATGTCGATCACTGTTGAAGAAAAAAGCCGCGTGCTGAAAGAATTCGCAACCAAAGAGGGCGACACAGGTTCCCCTGAAGTACAAGTTGCAATCCTGTCTTCCCGCATTGCGACCCTGACAGAGCACTTCAAAACCCACAAAAAAGACAACCACGGTCGTCGTGGCCTTTTGAAAATGGTTGCTCAGCGCCGTAAGCTGCTGGACTACCTGAAGAGTAAAGACGAAGCGCGTTACGCTGACCTGATCAAGCGTCTGGGCCTGCGTCGCTAAGGAATTTCACATTCCGATTTATAGAAACACCCGCTCAATTGAGCGGGTGTTTTTGTTTCTCCGCCCCTGAGAGAATGAACCGATCCGCGTTTCGTGCGTTAGGATTGTGAAGACAGCCAGCACTGAGGGAAAGACCATGAAATGGAGAGGACGGCGGACCAGTCGCCATATCGAAGACCGGCGTGGGCGCAGAGGCATGGGAATCGCCGGAACCGGTGGTCTTGGCGTTCTCGCGATCGTCGTTGTCGGCGCGCTATTTGGTGTCGACCTGACCCCTCTCCTACAGGGGACCTCGACCAGTTACCCGCAAAGCCAGAGCACTGGGACCATTACCGCGGCTGATGAGGAAGCCGCACAATTCGTAAGTGTCACATTGGCGGACACCGAAGAGGTCTGGCAGGCCATTTTTCAGCAGCAATTTGACAGACCCTATGATCCCGCAACACTGGTGCTGTTCAAAGGGGTGACACAATCCCCATGCGGTGGCGCGTCAGGCGCAACTGGCCCCTTTTATTGCCCGGCTGACAACAAGATCTATCTAGATACGCAATTCTTCACAACAATGCGCAGCCGCCTCGGCGCAGGTGGCGACTTCGCAGCTGCCTATGTCGTCGCCCATGAGGTCGCACACCACGTGCAACATGAACTTGGCATTTTGTCCGAAGCAAACCGCATTCGGCGCGCAGCTTCAGAACGTGAATCAAACGCGATTTCCGTGCGTATCGAATTGCAGGCTGATTGTTTCTCCGGCATTTGGGCACGGCGCGCGGATCAGAAATTTGGCTCGCTCGAACAGGGCGATGTTGAAGAAGCTATGAACGCCGCGAAACAAATCGGCGACGACACACTTCAGCGCAACGCGGGCCGTGTTCCACGACCACACACCTACACCCACGGTACAAGTGAACAGCGCCAAAGCTGGTTCTTGCGTGGCTTTCAATCCGGCGACGTGCGTGACTGTGACACCTTCAGCGCGGCCGCTCTTTAACCTCTAGATCAGCAGGACGAGCGTTCGGCATGTGCGGGTGAAATGCCCCAACGCTCACGCAGGTCTGCGACAGGGGTTTTCCTTCCCTTTGCCAGAAAAGTGATGTATGGCCCGAACCTATCTGAGACGAGTGCACAGGCCTCGGCACGCGAAAGAAAGATAGATGAGGTCGGTGGCAATGGGGCCACCATGTAATCGGGAGACCCGGAGGGCCGGGAGTGCTCCTACTTAGGATACGATGATGTTCACAGAAACTAAGAATTCGATGCAGTGGGGGGAAGAAACCCTCACTCTGGAAACGGGCAAGGTTGCCCGTCAGGCAGACGGCAGCGTTATCGCCACTTTGGGCGAAACCAGCGTCATGGCCAACGTGACCTTTGCGAAGGCACCAAAACCAGGTCAGGATTTTTTCCCTCTGACCGTGCACTACCAAGAAAAATACTATGCTGCCGGTAAAGTCCCTGGCGGCTTCTTTAAGCGCGAAGCGCGTCCAACTGAAAAAGAAACACTGACCGCGCGCCTGATCGACCGTCCGATCCGCCCGCTGTTCGTTGAAGGCTTCAAGCACGAAGTTCTCGTGATGTGTACAGTTCTGTCCCACGATCTGGTCAATGACCCAGACATCGTGGCGATGATCGCGGCCTCCGCAGCGCTGACCATTTCCGGTGTTCCATTCATGGGCCCAATCGCGGCAGCGCGTGTTGGTTTCGTAGATGGCGAATACATCCTGAACCCTGAGGTTGAGGATATGGATCAGCTGCGCACCAAGCCAGACCAGCGTCTGGACCTTGTTGTCGCAGGGACCAAAGACGCCGTGATGATGGTCGAATCTGAAGCATACGAACTGTCCGAAGCAGAAATGCTGGGCGCAGTGAAGTTTGCACATGAAAGCTTCCAGCCGGTTATCGACCTGATCATTGATCTGGCGGAAGATGCTGCGAAGGAGCCATTTGATTTCCAAGCGCCTGATTATTCTGAGCTTTACGCAGCAGTGTCTGCCGCAGGCGAAGAGCAAATGCGTGCGGCATTCGCGATCACCGACAAACAAGAGCGCACAACAGCTGTTGCTTCAGCCCGCGAAACGATCAAAGCAGCGCTGAGCGAAGAGCAACTCGAAGACGCGAACCTCGGTTCGGCGATGAAAAAGCTCGAAGCAAGCATCCTGCGCGGTGACGTTGTCAAAGGCGGCAAGCGCATCGACGGTCGTGACACCACAACCGTACGTCCAATCGTTGCGGAAACTGGCCTCTTGCCACGGACCCATGGTTCTGCCCTGTTTACACGCGGCGAAACCCAAGGTCTGGTTGTGACCACTCTGGGCACCGGTGACGATGAACAGATCATCGACGCGCTGCACGGCAACTTCCGTTCGAACTTCCTGCTGCACTACAACTTCCCTCCATACTCTGTTGGTGAAGTTGGTCGTGTGGGTGGCCCAGGTCGTCGTGAAATCGGTCACGGTAAACTGGCATGGCGCGCGCTGCAGGCGGTTCTGCCAGCGGCAACCGATTTCCCATACACCGTCCGCGTTGTGTCTGAGATCACTGAATCCAACGGTTCGTCTTCGATGGCATCCGTTTGTGGTGGCTCTCTTTCCATGATGGACGCAGGCGTTCCGCTGAAATCTGCGGTGGCTGGCGTTGCGATGGGTCTGATCCTCGAAGAAGACGGCTCTTACGCGATCCTGACCGACATCTTGGGTGACGAAGATCACCTCGGTGACATGGACTTCAAAGTAGCGGGTACCGAAAACGGCATCACGTCGCTTCAGATGGACATCAAGGTTGCGGGCATCACACCTGAAATCATGGAAAAAGCTCTGGCACAGGCGAAAGACGGCCGGATGCACATCCTGGGTGAGATGAACAAAGCACTGTCTGGCACATCGGAGTTCTCTGTCCACGCGCCTCGTATCGAGACCATGAACATCCCAACCGACAAGATCCGTGAAGTGATCGGGTCTGGCGGTAAGGTGATCCGTGAGATCGTGGAAGTGTCTGGCGCGAAGGTCGACATCAACGACGAAGGCGTGATCAAGATCGCATCTCCGAACGGTGAATCGATCCAGAAAGCCTATGACATGATCTATGCGATCGTGGCAGAGCCAGAAGAAGGCGCGATCTACACCGGTAAGGTTGTGAAAATCGTCGACTTCGGTGCTTTCGTGAACTTCTTTGGCAAGCGCGATGGTCTGGTGCACGTATCCCAGATCGAAAACCGCCGCCTGAACCACCCATCTGACGTTCTGAAAGAGGGTCAAGAAGTGAAAGTGAAACTGCTTGGTTTTGATGACCGCGGCAAGGTTCGCCTGTCCATGAAAGTGGTTGATCAGGAAACCGGCGAAGAGGTCGTCCCTGAGAAGAAAGAAAAAGCGGACGACTAAAAAGTCGCCTTGCTAGTTTAAAACGCCCCGTTCTTTGCGGGGCGTTTTTTTATGGGCGTTTAATTGAGCCTAATATGCGCTTGGCCGCCGCGCGATATCTGCGAATTACTCTGAGCCGTCCTCGCAGCAACATATCAAGATTGAGACGGTGCCAAGGCTTCCATGAGCCAGTGAAATGTATCACAGCGGGCTGATCCAATGCTCCGACCTCCGACTCGCGCAGGAAATCAAGGTTTTCTAAATTTCTGGAGAGTTTCTGTCTTTCCGCCCATGCGTCGTTCCATCGTAGCGGTAGGAACGATGTTTGTCCTATGAAGAGGGAGTTCAAGTGGTCTTGGTCCAACATTGGATATTGGTTCGCCCGTGAGACATCTGTCATGGCGTCGACAAGTGCTGGTTTTTCGCGAATTCTGTCACAGTCGAATAGCAATAATCCGGCGTTAAAATATTCGCTGATCGGCGCATCGTGCATGATCGATTGAATATGAAGCAAAGTTTTGTCTTCTGCGGACCTACCTTTAGCCAACCGTGACAGCATCAAAGGATCTCTGACGGCACCCAACAGGGACTGCCCCAGATCAATTTCGAAAAGTTTTGCGACGTCGTCACAGATCAACATATCTGAATCAAGATAGAGTATTTTGCCTGTGATCCACTGCGGCAGATACATACGCGCCAATGTAACCAAGGTTATCTTTGAATTTTTCTGCTCGGCTCCAACGAACAATCCGCTGCTAAGTTCGTGAAATGTCAGCCGAGCGTTATGCAGAAGACACAGCTTCTCAATGGCATTTCGATCGACCGCAAGGAGAGCGTATCCAAGAAAATGAACATCAACGCGATGCCTGCAATTTTCCAGAACCGATCCGAGTGCAACTATGGCTGCATCGAGCATGTTTCGGTCGGTCGCAATAGCAATCTGTATTTTGTCTATTTCTGACACGTTTTCCGCTCCAGAGAATTGAGCTAGTTTCGCTTCTTAGCGTCACGATGCAGGATGTCTTGTGCGCGGATTTGTCCACGTCGCACAAGGTCTTCATCTGGAAACTGAGCCGCACATAGATAAGCCATGAAAACGTTGCGATTGCCAAGACTGAACGACCAATTTTCCGGATCCTGAAAGTAATTCCGCAGGTCATCTGGACCTTTTATCTTTTCGACCAAACCCGTAAGCCCAAACATGGCGTTCCCCATGATTGCGACTGGTTTGTCATAAAAAAAACCCTGCAATCCGACTGATGAATTGATGGTAATGACGCCGCGACTCGCTTGAAGTTGCTGCACTGTATCGGTCGAATTGTCTATGCGGAACTTTTCGTTCTGCATTGCCATCAGATCGTTCGTCATTGAGTGACGCGAGGAGGGATGTTCCTTGACTCTTACGTGCCAACCCGCTGGAAGATACGCACTAGCCCGGTAGATTTCATCGACCGAATGTCTGACAGAGCGTACCCAATCTCCGTAGACTGTAATCTGACTGTCGCCCTCTACCTGCAACGGAAAAAAAACATAGTTCTCTTTTCTGAGTTCTGCGCATGCATCATTTTGTCCGACTGATGCATTGTGCGTCGCCTCTCGCGATTTAAGGGCACGACCCATCGCGCGCCATTCTGTGTCATCCACCGTGTTCTCTTCGCACCAATTTTCATAAAATTCTAATTGGTGCGGTAAGCTACTACCGTAGTTTACGCCACGAGTGTCGATAGCGAGCTTCCCTGGTAGAGGAGCTTCCTCGAAGTAAAAAACTCCGATCCCAAGTTCTTTTGCCGCTTCCACAAGGAGAGCCCGGTGACCTTTAATACCGTTCCAAACCAGCAGATATTCTGGCTTCCGTTGTTTAAGGAAGCGATGGCTCCAACGGTATTGTGACTTCAAAACCCATCGCTTTAGAGCCAGCTTCAAACCTTTGGCGCTATTTGAGCGGCTGGATTCCAACGCTTGTTGCAACACCTGACGCGATGGAGCACCTCCCCAAAAAAGTAGCCCGACATTGTCGAAGTATTCGACGGTGTGCCCAGCGCAAAAGCCGGTAGCGATTTCGCGAAATCGCTGTCTGCGCGCAGTGTGGACAAGGAATTTCTTCTGTTGACCATTATTTGCGGGAGCATAATTCAACTAGTTGTCACCGTAGCTAATTTGGGACTTGCTCTTCGACAGCCCAGGTTAAATTACTCTTACTCTGTGTAATTCTCGTAAAGCAAGTGTGCCAGTTTTTAGGTCGCACTCAAACTCTCTGACCAAATGCCAAAAGTCTCATTTGATTGTTGAAGGCACGGAAAAGCAAAGTATCTCAATACCCCGCCTTTGCCCTGAAACTCAGCCCTTTACCGCTCTCAGGATGGTTGATCCGCAATTCCTCGGAATGCAGCATAAGGCGCTGATGCTCTACTGTCGTTTCGGGCGCGTATAGTGGATCACCCAAGATCGGATGCCCAAGCGCCAGCATGTGGACGCGCAGTTGGTGGCTGCGACCTGTTTTTGGGAACAGTCTTATGCGGCTTTCTGAATCACTGACTTTCAGCACACGCCAATCCGTCACCGCAGGCTTGCCTGTTTCGTGGCAGACCTTTTGTAGGGGGCGGTTTGGCCAATCGACAATCAGCGGCAGGTCGACGGTGCCAGTCTTCTCTGCCACCCTGCCCTGCACGCGTGCGACATAGGTTTTCTTGGTGCTGCGTTTTTCAAACTGCATCGAGATATCGCGCTGCGCATGAGGTGTAAGCGCAAAAACAATCACGCCTGATGTGTCTCGATCCAGCCGATGCACCAGCAAGGCATCCGGGAACACCGCCTGTACGCGGCTCAGCAGACAATCCGCCAGATGCGCGCCTTTGCCCGGCACGGACAATAAACCACTTGGTTTATTGACGACAACAATGTGGCCGTCCTCATAGAGGATATCCAAAGGGTCTTGTGGCGGATCATATGGCGTAATCTCAGTCATGCGCCGGGGATAGCCTCCCCTGCACAATTGAACAAGATCACGCGCTGCGCATTTGGCGCACCATGCTGATCGTATAGATCACCAAGGCGGTCCAGATCATCGGGAATGCTATGAGCCGACTTTGATCCAAATCTTCACCAAATAAGAAGACCGCGATGATAAAGATCATGCTGGGCGCGATGTATTGCAGGATACCCGCCGTCGAGAGGCGGATCAGTTTCGCGCCATTGGCATAAATCATCAAAGGCACTGCGGTGACAACGCCAGCCGCCAGTAGGATCCAACTATCGCGCGTGTTGGTCAGGAACACACCGTCACCCATGGCTGCGATGTAGATGAGGTATCCTGTGGCTGGAATGGAAAGGATCAGGACCTCTAGCAGGAAACCTTGGTTTGGCCCAATGGGCAGTGACTTTTTGCAATAGGCATAAAAACCCCAGCTGAGTGTCAGTCCGAGAGGTATCCATGGTGGGGCAGGCGATGCCACAAATAGGACGATGACGGCGAGAGCGGCTAGCGCGATGGAAACCTGCTGCGCCCTGCTCGGACGCTCCCCCAGCAGGACCGTAGCAAGAAACATCGAAAACAACGGATTGATGTAATAGCCGAGCGCAGCATCTGCCGTGCGACCAATCGAAATGGCATAGACGTAGATGCCCCAATTCAGCGACACGAGCGCCGCGGTGACACAGGCCATGGCCAACATGCGCGGGTTCCGGATGGCATCGCGCAAATCATTGGTACGCCCAAGATACCACAAAACAGCACCGGCAATCGGCACGGACCAGATCACTCGATGCGCAACCACTTCGACGGGCGGCACATGCGTCAAGTGCTTCATGTAAAGGGGCAAGAACCCCCACATCACGTAGGCTGTTATGGCCAAAGCCAATCCGCGCGGCGTGTCCTGATTTTGCTGGGTCATTGGCGAAGTCCGTTCAAACGTCTCCGCTACTTAAACCGCTATCGACGGCGACGTCATCACGCATCGCATGAATTTTCGTGATGCTAGAACCCGCCGGAAGTGATGAGTTGCCGCTACCTCTGGTTGCGGCAACTCTGATTTTCGCAAAAATTACGCTTTCACGCGCTCTGATGTCGGGTCGTACATCGGCTTCAGCGAGGCCTCGGCCTTCACGCGTGTGCCCATGACGTCGATCTCATAAGTGGATGCCAAAACATCCGCCGCTTTCTCGCCTGCAGACGGCACGTAGCCCAAACCAATGGCTGCCCCAAGGTGGTGGCCATAGGCACCAGAGCAGAGGTAACCAACCACTTCGCCGTCCCGCAAAACAGGTTCGTTGTGATACAGCAGCGGCTCTGGGTCGGTCAGTTTGAATTGCAACAAGCGGCTCTGTGGACCAGTTTCCTTACGCTCCAGCACCGCTTCTCGGCCAATGAAGTCTGGCTTATCGGTTTTCACGGCAAAACCCAGACCGGCGTCGACCACGTGGTCTTCGCATGTGATGTCATGACCGAAGTGGCGGTAGCCTTTTTCGATCCGGCAGGTATCCATCATGTGCATGCCGCAGAGTTTCAGGTCGAGGTCCTGACCGGCTTCCCACAGGGTTTCAAACGCATGGCCAGCCATGTCGGAGGAGACATAGACCTCCCAACCCAGCTCACCCACGTAGGTCACGCGGTGTACACGCGCGAGGCCCATACCCAGCTCGATTTCCTGAGCGGTGCCAAATGGGTTTGTGGCGTTAGAGAAGTCATTCGGGGAGACCATTTCCAACAGTTTGCGAGAGTTTGGACCCATTACAGCCAGCACGGCTTCGCCAGCAGTCACGTCAGTGATGACAACGTTGAAGTCACGCTTGTTGCGCATCATCCAAGTTTGGTCCGCCAGTCGTGTCGCCGCCGGTGTCACTACCAGATATGCGGTTTCAGAGATGCGTGTCACGGTGACGTCCGCCTCGATACCACCGGTGCGGTTCAGGAACTGGGTGTAGACAATCTTGCCCACTGGCACGTCATACTGACCGCCGCCCACGTAGTTCATGAAGGCAGTCGCATCTGGGCCTTCCACGCGGATTTTACCGAAGGAAGACATGTCATACATGCCAACGTTTTCGCGGATCGCTTTGTGTTCGCGCGCAACGTTGTCAAAGAAATTCTGACGCTTCCAGCTGTATTCGTATTCCGCTTTCTGGCCCGCATCCGCGATCCAGTTCGCGCGTTCCCAGCCTGCGAACTCACCCATGACGGCATTGTTTTGCAGCAAGTGGTGATGCACCGGGGATCGGCGCACGCCGCGTGCAGTGTCTTTCTGCTTGAATGGGAAGTGGTCTTTGAACAAGAGACCCAGCGTTTCGCGAGAGCGCTCTTCCAGGTACTTTGTGTTGCCTTGGAAGGGTTGCATCCGCGCGATGTCAACGTCGCCCAAATCAAATGGACGCTCGCCTGTGTCCATCCACTCTGCCAGCGCCATACCTGCGCCGCCTGCGGATTGGATACCGATGGAGTTAAAGCCCGCCGCGACCCAGAAATTGTCCATCTCTGGCGCGAGGCCAAGGTGGTAGGCGTCATCCGGGGTGAAGGATTCAGGACCGTTGAAGAAGGTGTGAATACCCGCTTCTCCCAAGAGCGGCATCCGCTCAACCGCCATTTCGAGGATCGGTTCGAAGTGATCGAAATCTTCTGGCAGCTGGTCGAATTCAAAGTCTGACGGGATGCCATCGACGGCCCATGGCTTGGCTTCTGGTTCAAAAGCCCCGAGCAGCATCTTGCCGGCGTCTTCTTTGTAATAAGCGTATTCGTCAGGCACGCGCAGAACGGGCAGCTGTGTCATACCTTCGATGTTTTCGGTTACGATGTAGAAGTGCTCACACGCTTGCAGAGGCACGTTCACGCCAGCCATCTTACCGACTTCACGGCCCCACATGCCGCCACAGTTCACAACCATGTCGCATTCAATGGTGCCAGACGCGGAACCGTCATCAGATTCCCAAGTCACGCCGGTGACCTTGCGACCGTCCTTGACGAAACCGGTGACCTTTGTGCGTTCTTTCACCAAGGCGCCGTTCTGTTTGGCCCCTTTCGCGAGTGCCAGCGCGATGTTGGCTGGGTCTCCCTGACCGTCCAATGGCAGGTAAACCGCGCCTTTGATGCCTTCGAGGTTGATGTGCGGATAAAGCTCTTTCACGCGTTCGTTAGAAATCTCTTCGACCTCAACACCAAATGCGCGGGCCATGGCTGCCTGGCGGTAGATCTCTTCTTTGCGCTCTTCGGTCAGAGCGACGGTGATCGACCCGTTGCGCTTGAACCCGGTTGCAACGCCGGTTTCTTCTTCCAGCGTGCCGTAAAGCTCTTGCGAGTATTTCGCGAGCTTCGTCATGTTCTTCGTCGCGCGAAGCTGAGCGATCAGACCAGCGGCATGCCACGTGGTGCCGGAGGTCAGCTGTTTGCGCTCAAGCAGAACAATGTCGTTCCACCCTTTTTTCGCCAGGTGATAGGCGACCGAACACCCGATAACGCCGCCGCCAACGATGACAACACGTGCTTTTGCTGGAATATCGCTCATGACTTATGATCCTCTGAATTCTGGAATCATTGCTGCCATGATTTAAAGACATCTAATGCATTGTTTGCGACTTAAATGGCGGAAATTCCACGCTGGGTCACAGATTCTGCGCGGCCCTGCGTTGCTTCCTGAGGACGGCCGGAGTGATGCCGTAAAAGCTTTTGTAGAGACCTGAAAACCCGTTGCTGAAACCGCAGGCCAGACCCACGTCGCGCACGCTCATCGTGGTGTTCAAAAGCAGGTTATTGGCCTTGGTCAACCGCAGTTCCCGATAGAACCGGTTTGGCGTCGTATTCAGGTGTAGCCGGAATTTTCGCTCCAGCGAACGGTTGGACAGGCTAAGGACCTTGACCAACTCTCCAATCGGCAGTGGGTCTTCGATATTGGCCTGCATAATCTCGATACACTGGTCCAGCTCACAGTCGCCCGTAACCGTCCCCATCGCGCCGGAAAACGGCTGCATGGTCGAGAAATCGCGGATTTTGTCGTGTAACAGAATGTTGGCAACTGCCAGCTTTGTGGCCGGAGAGACGTGCTGGCCAATCATGGCAAGTGTCACGTCATAGGTTGTGCCCATGCCGGCACAGGTCACAATGCCACCATCCTGCGCGGCAATCGCGTGGCCGGTTTCAATCAGGCTGCCGCGTTCTTTCAGAAGTTCGGTGTTTTCCCAATGGGTGGTATGGGAGGCTATCTTGTCGCCGCTGTCCTTGATGTATCGGCTTGCTGCCTCGGCCAACAAGAAAACGATTCCCTGCCGGTTCGTATAGCGATCTATGACCTTTTTCAGGGCAAGCGCAGGGCAATCCGGGTCGGCGTTCCCAATCACAAAAAGATAGGCCGCATCAGGGCGGTCCTCATAGGGCAGCGCATTCACCATGGCGCCGCTGCTAGAGGTGACCGACCCGCCATTGGCGGATCGGTAGTTCCATTTGAAAACAGGCAGGGCACTTACGCGGTTGGCCAATCGCAAAGGGTCCACAACCCCGGCAAGTTCGGTCAGAACGAAGCCATCTGCGACGATGATATCAACTTCTGTAATGTGCCCTGTGCCATTCATGCGCGTAGACGCTCGTTTTCTGGGTCCCAAAGTGGTTGGTCCGGCTGGACAACTGCTTTGCAGCGTTCGCCAAAGATTTCGACCTCGAGTTCGGTACCGGGTTCAGTCAATTCGCTGCGGACGACGCCCAAAGCGATGGATTTGTTCACACGGTAACCGTAGTTGCCCGATGTGGTTTCCCCCACAACTTCGCCGTCTTTCCATACTGTAGACATGTATGGGGCATCGGCGAACGGTGCGTCAACAACCAGCGTGACAAAGCCTTTTTTGGATCCGGCTTCTGCTTCGGCAGCCAAAGCTGCCTTGCCAGGGAAGTCCTGTTCCTTGTTCAGGCGCACGAAACGACCCAAGCCGCCTTCGAACATGGAGTAGTCGGTCGATAGATCGCCCTTCCATGTGCGATAGCCTTTTTCGATCCGCATTGAGTCCAGAGCGAACATGCCAAACGGTGCTGCCCCTGCGTCGCGAATAGCTGTGTAGACCTCTGCTGCGTTCTCGGTTGCAACGTGAACTTCCCAGCCGAGTTCGCCAACAAAGCTGACCCGTGCCAGTAGCGCGTCGTGACCTGCCACTTTGCCGCTCTGCAGGCTCAACCAGCCGCTGGTCAGGTCCGCATCAGAGATCGAAGACAAGAGATCGCGCGACTTTGGACCGGTCACCAGCATGGTGGTGAACTCTTTGGAAACGTCCTTCAGTTCCAGACCTTCTGGCAGGTTGTTCCGCAGCAAGTCAAAGTCGTGCCACTGGGCAACAGCTGCCGTCATCAGGGTGAAGTCATCTTCACCGTGACGGATGCAGGACATCTCTGTCAGGATACGACCACGGGAGTCAGCGAAGTAGATCAGGTTCATGCGACCCGCCTTTGGCAGAGCGCCCGCAACCATGGTCCGCAGCCATTCCGCCGCGCCTTCGCCTTTCAGCGTGAAACGAGAGAAGCCGCACATATCGATGACGCCAACGCCATCACGCACTGCTTCGACTTCTTCTTTGACGCGTGCCGTCCAAGAGCCGTCACGTGCCCATGTTTCGGTCCCCTCTTCAGAGGTATCGTCACCGTCCTTGGCAAACCAGTTCGCGCGTTCCCAACCGTTGTAAGCCCCCATTTGGCCGCCATCAGCAACCAGACGTTCGTGGTTTGGCGACAGCTTTTTGTCGCGTGCCGCAGGCCATTCGTGATGCGGGAAGTGCATCGCGTATTCGTGGCCATAAGTTTCCAGCGCTTTCTTGAGGCTAAAGTCCGCATCCGCGTGGTCGGTGTAACGACGGCCATCAACCGCCCACATATCCCATTCGGTCTCGCCGTGCATGATCCATTCAGCCATGGTTTTACCTGCACCACCGCCCTGCGCGATGCCGAAGGTAAAGCTGTGCGCTTCAAACGCGTTCTTAACACCAGGCATTGGGCCCATCATAGGCAGGCCGTCGGGCGCATAGGGGATTGGGCCGTTGATCACCCGACCAACGCCTTGGGTGCCGAGCAGCGGCACACGTGCCATCGCGTCTTCGATGTACCATTCCAGACGGTCCAGATCGTCCGGGTACAGCTGGAACGAGAAGTCATGCGGCATTGGGTCGTCTTCGGTGATCCAATGCGCTTTACAGTTACGCTCGTATGGGCCGAGGTTCAGACCGTAGTTGTCCTGACGCAGGTAGTAAGACGTGTCCACGTCGCGGATCATTGGCAGGTGGCCGCCGCCGTTTGCGATTGTCCATTCTTTGATCTCTGGGATCTCTTCGGTCAGGAAATACTGGTGAGACATAACCGTCAAAGGCACGTCACGACCACCGTAAGGCTTGAACCATTCGCCAACGCGCGCGGCGTAATAGCCTGCGGCGTTCATCACGTAATCGCAGCTGATGTCGCCTTTTTCTGTGTGCACAATCCAACCGTTGCCATCACGGCTTACGCCGGTCGCTGGGCAAAAACGTTGGATGTTTGCGCCTAGATCACGCGCGCCTTTGGCCATCGCCTGTGTCAGCTGAGCCGGATCGATGTCGCCATCCAGCGGATCCCACAGCGCGCCTTCCAAATCATGGGTTTCCATGAACGGGTAGTAGTCTTGGATCTGGTGCGGCTCCAGCATGTCCATTTGCAGACCTTGGTAGCGGCCCATAGAAGCTACACGCTCAAATTCCTGCATACGCTTCTTGGTGTGCGCCAGACGGATGGCACCGGTCACGTGGTAGTTGATCGGATAATCGACGTCGTCGGCCAACGTGCGATACATTTCCAGCGAATACCGCTGCATGTTCATCACGGCCCAAGAGCCTGCAAAGTTCGGAGTGTTCCCTGCCGCGTGCCAGGTTGACCCTGCTGTCAGCTCGTTCTTTTCGACAAGCACACAGTCAGACCATCCCGCTTTGGCAAGGTGGTAGAGCGTTGAGACACCGACGACACCGCCGCCAATGATCACAACACGTGCAGTTGTTGGAAATTCAGCCATTATTTTCTCTCATTTGAAGTGTGGGGTTTGGCCCCGTTTTCGCAGTAGTGGCCTTGCGCTGTGCAAGGCGCTTTGTTTCAAGCATTGCGAGGCCTTTGCCATCGCTTTGCTCGGAATTCGTTATGACGCCGCGCTGCATGTCGACCTCAATAAACGGGCGGTGCGATCACCCAGATCGCCTTTGCCGGTTCATCAAACGGATTTGCCCAAAGATAGGCTTCGCCACGAATGCGGAAACTGTCGCCGGACTGGATCAGGAATTCGCGTTCACCAATCGTCAGCTGCAGCTTGCCAGAAATCAGGTAGCCGACCTCTTGCGTCGGGCGCGAAATCCGCTGTTTTAGTCTCGAATGCGGCTGAAAGGTGGAGTGCACCATTTCAAAGTCGTCCGTCAGATCGGGCGAGAGCAGTTCTTCGATCAATCCTTCTTCATGGGAGCCAATGGGCCGACGAGACCCGGCCCGCACCACGTAGCCAAGCTCCGCTGCCGGCGTATCGTTTTGCCCAAAAAGCAGCGACATCGGAACATCAAGGCAACGCGCAATCACTTGCAGATCTGAAATCGAAGGCTCTGATTTGTCCCGCTCAACCTGGCTGAGCCACCCGACAGAACGGCCCAGTTGCTCTGCCATATCAATCAGGGTCAGCCCCCGCGCCTTGCGCAGGGCGCGCAGGTCGGCACCCAGTGATTTCGCAAAAGAAGTTGGGCCTTGCAGCATGACTCGTCCGTGAAATTTTCTTTCAGTTTTTCATCGTGCGACATAATTATGAAAATATAAAGCGTTTTTTCACGCAGACCCAAGTGATTGCGCAAACGCACATTTTTTGTGTCGTAAATTGCGAATGTGACGTGTGCGCGGGCTAAAGCGTCGCGTTTTTGAACGCCTGCCGGAGAATCAGATCAATCTGATCCGCATCTTTTCGCGTAAAGGCCGCAGGCTGATCGCTATCGATGTCAAACACGCCCAGTAGGTCTCCGTCGCCGTTTTCAACAGGTATAACCAGTTCTGAACGAGTCGACGTTGAGCACGCAATGTGGCCTGCAAAATCCTCTACATCATCCACCAACTGAATCGCGCGCTGCTTGGCTGCTGCACCACAGACACCACGTGAAAAGGGAATCACAAGGCAGCCATGGCCACCTTGATAGGGACCAATTTTTAGTAACTCCGGCCCGACCACGCGGTAAAACCCAGTCCAATCGAAACGATCATCGGCTTGGTTCACCTCGCAAGCGATGGTGGCCATCAGGGCAACAATATCTGTTTCGCCCTCGGTCAGTGCCGCAATCGTCTGCGCCAGTTCGGGGTAGTTTACGGTTTTCATGTGGCCTCCGAAAAACCGAAGCGCTGGACTGCGCTCCGGCTCTGTTCGTCACATAGCTGACCGATTAGACACGCTCAATCGCAATTGCTGTGCCTTCGCCGCCGCCAATACAAATGGCCGCGACACCGCGTTTCAGCCCCCGCTTTTCAAGTGCGTTCAGAAGCGTCACCATGATCCGCGCTCCAGACGCCCCAATCGGGTGGCCAAGCGCACAAGCGCCGCCGTTCACATTGACCACATCGCGGCTTAGGCCCATTTCATGCATGAAAGCCATCGGAACCACGGCAAAAGCTTCGTTGACTTCCCAGAGGTCAACATCCTCATTCGTCCAGCCGATACGCTCTAGCAGTTTTAGCGCGGCTGGCACCGGTGCTGTCGTAAAGAGGTTCGGTTCCTGCGCATGTGAGGCATGTCCGACGATGCGCGCGCGGATATTCAAACCACGGGCCTGTGCGGCCTCCTCCGACGCAAGAACAAGCGCCGCCGCCCCATCCGAAATCGATGAGGAGTTCGCTGCGGTCACTGTTCCGTCCTTGCGGAAAGCAGGTTTCAACTGTGGGATTTTTTCAGGACGCGCCTTCGCGGGCTGTTCATCCTCTGAGATCACGATCTCACCCTTGCGCGTGTTAAGAGTGACCGGAGCGATTTCACCTTCGAACGCGCCCGATTTCTGTGCCTCTAACGCGTTGGACAGCGATTTCAGAGCGTATTCGTCCTGTGCGTCGCGGGTGAATTGGAAGGCTTCGGCGCAATCCTCGGCAAAGGTGCCCATCAGGCGGCCCTTGTCATAGGCGTCTTCCAGACCATCAAGGAACATGTGGTCGATCACTTGCTGATGGCCGATCCGCGCCCCATTGCGCATCTTGGGCAAAATATAGGGCGCATTGGTCATGCTCTCCATGCCGCCTGCGATCATCACATCTGCATGGCCCAGCGCGATCTGATCAAAGCTCATCATCGCGGCTTTCATGCCAGATCCACACATCTTGTTCAGCGTGGTTGCGGGCACTTCTTTGCCCAGACCGCCCGCAAACCCAGCTTGTCGCGCAGGCGCTTGCCCCTGCCCGGCGGGCAGGACGCAGCCCATCAGGACTTCATCAACGGTGGCAGCACCTGCGTTTTGCAAAGCGCCTTTGATGGCTGCGCCACCAAGGTCTGCGGCGGAAACGCCATCGAAATCCCCTTGAAAACCCCCCATTGGCGTTCTTGCAGCGCCAGCGATTACAACCGTCTTCATGCTTTCCTCCATTGCAGGTTCCTGAGGCAATTGGCCCATTGTCGTCCATTCGCCTGTTGTTCAGTTGCCCTTCACCTAGTCAATCAAAGCCGCTCTGAAAACGGGTCTTCGCAACGACGCTGCGTCGCTTAGAATTTGGTAAGAATTCGATATTACGCTGCAATTGCGAAAATCGAAGGGCTTTTGATGGAACTGCGATCTGAAATAAAACGCGGCGTACTTGTGATATCCGTCTGTGAAAATCGGATCGATGCCGCGGCTGCATTGCAGTTTAAGGATGGCATGCGCCGTGCGACTCAATCCGCACCGGACCGCGTGATCTTGGACCTCAGTGAGGTCAATTTCGTCGACTCCAGCGGCCTCGGCGCGATTGTTGGCGTGATGAAGCAACTTGCGCCAGACCGGACACTGGAAATCGCCTGCCTCTCGGCCACTGTCGCAAAGGTATTTGCCCTCACACGTATGGATAAGATTTTCACCCTACATGGCGACTTGGACGACGCATTTGCTGAGGCGCGGGCGTGAACCGGGTCTCTGCCCGCGCTGGCACCGTGCCGCGCTCGGGTGAAATTTCATTCCGCAGCCCTAGTGGTGCGACGCTCAAGGACATGCGACACGCGGTCATGGCCATCATCGCAGAACTTCAATCGTCTGGCTTTAGGGATGACGAGATTTCAGATGCAGAGATCGTTTTGGGCGAACTGCTAAGCAATATCGTAAAGCATGCGCACCTTGGCAGGGCAAATGGTTGGTTTTTCATCCAGGTGCGATACAGCGACGACGCTTTGCTGGTAGAGTGTCACGACAACGGCTCCGCCATGCCACAACGCCGCGTCCCAGATGGACGATTTCCGAATACGGCACGGCCCACCAATATGTTGCCCGAAGGCGGTTGGGGATGGTGCCTCATTCGTGCGCTTTCCAATGACATTTGCTACGAACGCAGCGCTAACGAAAATGTCACACGCCTTGTCCTGCCAATATTTCCCTCAGCCCATTGAATTTATATGAACACTGGCTACGATCCCTAGAAATTTCGGGGGAGCAGTATGCGGGATTTTCAAACGCCGGGCCGATCTGCGGTCTTCGCGCAGAACGGTATGTGCGCGACGTCGCACCCATTGGCGGCGCAGGTTGCCATTGATATTCTGAAACGCGGTGGCAATGCGATGGACGCGGCCATCGCAGGTGCTGTGGTTCTGGGATTCTGTGAACCGCAGATGACCGGCATTGGCGGCGACTGTTTTGTTTTGATGTCACCTGCAGGTCAGGACAATGTCGTTGGCATGAACGCAAGTGGCACGGCCCCGCTTGGGGCACGTGCTGACCGCCTGCGCGCCCGTGGTGTCCAGCAGATCAAACACGACACGCCCGAAAGCATCACGATTCCTGCTGCCGTCGATGGGCTCTGCCAGATGTCGGAGAAATGGGGAAAATTGGGTCTGGACACGATCCTGCAGCCTGCAATCCACTATGCCGAAGAAGGCGTGCCCGTCGCGCCACGGGTCGCATCAGATTGGAAAGACGACTGTGGTCACCTCAACGAGGCCGCGCGCAACTTCTATCTCTCTGATGGAAAGCCCTTGAAAACAGGCGACATCTTCCGCGCACCCCAACAGGCAGAGGTTTTGCGGCGCATTGCAAAGCAGGGGCGCTCTGCATTCTATTCGGGTGAAGTGGCCGAAGACATGGTCGGCTCTCTGCGGGCCGCTGGCGGGGTGCACCAACTTGCGGACTTTGCAGCCCTAAAGGCGTTCGAAACCACGCCGATCAGTGGCAGCTACAAAGCGCATGATCTGCTCGAACATCCGCCCAACGGGCAGGGCGCAACCGCGCATTTGATCCTGAACATCCTGTCGCA
Organism: Cognatishimia maritima; assembly: GCF_900129685.1. Classification (GTDB taxonomy): domain Bacteria; phylum Pseudomonadota; class Alphaproteobacteria; order Rhodobacterales; family Rhodobacteraceae; genus Cognatishimia; species Cognatishimia maritima. The sequence continues at coordinate 107,424 of NZ_FQWM01000005.1, forward strand.
TTTTGACCTCAGCACGATGGACCCATTTGGCGTCAAGCGGACGCATATCGAAGCAGAGGCCACCAAACTGGCCTATGACACACGCAACCGGTTCCTGTCGGACCCGGATCACATGCGCAAACTGGATCATATGCTGTCGCTTGAAACCGCCTCAAAACTGGCGGCGCTGATTGACCCCAAACGCGCGATTGCCAACACCACATCTATTTCGGAATCGGTTCACAAAGACACTGTCTACATTACCGTGGTCGACAAAGACCGCATGTCGGTCTCGCTGATCTATTCCATCTTCCACGGCTTTGGATCTGGTATCGCGAGCGAGAAATTTGGCATCCTGTTTCATAATCGCGGCTCTGGCTTTACTCTGACGCCGGGCCACCCCAATGAATACGGACCCGGCAAGCGCCCGATGCATACGATTATTCCCGGCATGCTCGCCAAACAGGGGCGTGTTGTGATGCCGTTCGGGGTAATGGGAGGGGAGTATCAAGCGAATGGCCACGCGCGTCTTCTGACCAATATGCTTGACTACGGCATGAACCCGCAGGCGGCGATCGATGGACCACGTGCCTTTGCCTATGACGGCGTATTGAACCTAGAGCGTGGCCATGCCCCAGATGTTGCGCAGAGGCTTGCGGATATGGGCCACAAAATCGCAACGCCGGGGACGGCCATTGGCGGCGCACAGGCGATTTACCTGCACGAGTCGGGCGTTTTGGAAGGCGGATCAGACCCGCGCAAGGACGGATGCGCGCTGGGGTACTAACCCCGCGCGCTTAGTTCATGTTGAAATGCAGCGGGTATTGGCCGTCTTGGAACGGACCAAAGAGATCGCCAATGTCTGGGTGGTCGACCGGCTCGCCAGAATAATCCGCAACCAAATTCTGCTCGGACACATAAGCCACATAATAGCTTTGGTCGTTCTCAGCCAAAAGGTGATAGAACGGCTGGTCCTTGATTGGGCGGCTTTCTTCGGGAATAGCGTCGTACCATTCTTCGGTATTTGCGAATTCTGGGTCGACATCAAAGACCACACCGCGAAACGGATGCTTGCGGTGACGGACAACTTGTCCGAGGTGGTATTTCGCGTATGCGGTATTCATAAATTCAGCCCCTACCGTCACAGAGTAACGCTTTCAAGGCCAATTTGTCCATTTTGGTGAGCACACTTTTCTGGAAACAGTTTGTGAACATAAAAGCTTAGCGGCGGATTTTGGCCTGTGCATATTGTGGAAATTCCCACAAGTTTCCTGTGAATGTGATTTCAAATTCGCGCTTATTTCGGTATGATAGGAAAAAAACAAAGACATAAGCGAGAGGCCCATGAGCAGACACTTTCGCGCCTTGATTGTCCTTCTTCTGGTCGCCGCATGCGGTGGCGGTAACAATTCGGCGCCCCGAAACCTGAATGACGCGTGTTCGATTCTGAATCAGCGTCCGAAGTATGTCCGCGCCTTTAAGGCGACAGAGCGCCGTTGGGGCGTCCCGACCCACGTTCAAATGGCGATGATCTACCAAGAGAGCAAGTTCATCGCCAACGCGCGCACGCCGTTCCGCTATGTGCTGGGTGTCCTTCCCATGGGACGGCAAACCAGCGCCTACGGCTATGCGCAGGCCCTAGATGGCACGTGGGACGACTACCGCCGCGAGAATCGCCGCTACGGCGCTGATCGGGACGATATCTTTGACGCCTCTGATTTCATGGGTTGGTACATGAACCAAACGCGCGAGAAGAACGGCATCTCCCTATATGACGCGCGCAATCAATACCTTGCCTATCACGAGGGCCACACCGGCTTTGCCCGGGGCAGCTACCGCAGCAAACAATGGTTGCTGCGCGTCTCAAGCGAGGTCGCGTCTCGGTCCGACATGTATCAAAAGCAACTGGCAAGCTGCCGTCGATATCGGTGAATGTAGCTTGAATGAACATAGCTGCCGGGTTGATCTCAACCCGGCAGTTTTGGTTTCAGGGTGTCAGTTATCGTCACGCTGAGGCGCAATCTGATTTGTCATCCGCGTGATGTTGAACAGGCTATTGTCCAGCTCAACCGAACGATCCAGATCCCGCAACACAACGGTTGTCTCCGACCCGCCCTCGTCCTGAATCACCCATTGGCGCAGCTGGACCGGGTTGTCAGTGAAATGCAGTTCTATCGAACCGCGTTCTGGGTTCTTGGGGTCAAGCGCCGTCACCTTGGTTGTCGTACCATCGTAGGAATGCCCAACCACCATATCCCGCGCTTTCAGATCGACATTGCGTTCCAGAATGACCCACAGCGGAGTGCGCCGCAGTGGGTAGTTCTCTGGCGGTTCGTTGGATTTCTTGTCAAAAATCGCGATCTGGCCACCGCCCGCCATCACCAGCGCTGCCGCTGGTGGGTCATATTCAAACCGCGCGCGCCCCGGCCGCTTGATCATCAAGGTGCCGGTGGAAATTGAGTTGTCGTCGTTGACCTGTGTAAAGCTGGTCTGTGCCGCACCAATCCCGTTGAGATAGGCCGATATGTCATCAAGCGACAGCTTTTCAGCAGAGGCGGTGCCTGCCATTACGAGGATCAAACTCGGAGCGATCAAAGAGCGAAGTGTTTTCATAGGTTTTATGTAGGGAGGAAAAAAGGGCGGTTCCAGCCCGCCCTTTCAAAGAATTACCCATTCGGCCTAATTTTGCCGCTTATTGTTCTGGCACCAAGATTTCGCGTTTGCCAACGTGGTTTGCCGCGGACACGACGCCTTCGTCTTCCATCTGCTCCACCAGCTTCGCGGCCTTGTTGTAGCCAATCGACAGTTTGCGCTGAATGTAAGACGTCGAACATTTGCGATCCTTGATTACAATCGCAACGGCCTGATCATAAAGCGCGTCTTCGCCGTTTGTGTTGCCACCTAGTCCAAGCACCGCGTCGATATTGTCGGCCTTCTCGTCAGCAGGGCCATCTAGGACACCGCCGACATATTCGGGCTCACCATAAGACTTCAGGTGATTGACAATCTCTTCGACCTCTTCGTCGCTAACGAAGGGGCCGTGACAACGGGTGATCTTGGCCCCGCCCGCCATGTATAGCATGTCACCCATGCCCAAGAGCTGCTCTGCGCCCATCTCGCCAAGGATGGTGCGGCTGTCCACTTTGGAGGTCACTTGGAAGGAAATCCGGGTCGGGAAGTTCGCTTTGATGGTGCCGGTGATCACATCCACGGACGGACGTTGAGTCGCCATGATGATATGGATGCCTGACGCCCGCGCCATCTGCGCAAGACGCTGAATGCAAGCTTCGATCTCTTTGCCAGCGACCATCATCAGGTCGGCCATCTCGTCAACGACAACGACGATGTAGGGCATCTTCTCTGGAATGATCTCTTCGGTTTCAAAAACCGGTTCGCCGGTTTCATCGTCAAACCCGGTCTGGACAGTCCGGCTAAAGGTCTCACCCTTCGCAAGCGCATCGGCAACGCGGCTGTTGTAGCCGTCGATGTTGCGCACACCCATTTTGGACATTTTGCGGTAGCGATCTTCCATCTCGCCCACGGTCCATTTCAGGGCCACAACCGCCTTTTTAGGGTCTGTAACCACAGGCGACAGAAGGTGCGGAATGCCGTCATAAACCGACAATTCCAGCATCTTCGGGTCGATCATGATCAGGCGGCATTCTTCTGGCGTCAGCTTATAAAGCAGCGACAGGATCATTGTGTTGATCGCAACCGATTTACCCGAGCCGGTGGTCCCTGCAATTAGCAAGTGGGGCATCTTGGCCAGGTTTGCGACAATCGGATCACCACCGATGTCTTTACCCAATGCGAGCGGCAGTTTGCGGTTACCAGATTCATACTCGCGAGAGCTTAAGATTTCGCGGAAGGCCACCATCTCGCGCTTTTCGTTTGGCAGTTCGATACCAATCACGCTGCGCCCCGGGACGGTCGAAACACGGGCTGACAAGGCGCTCATCGAGCGCGCGATGTCGTCAGACAGGCCAATCACGCGGCTTGCTTTCAAGCCCGGCGCAGGTTCGAGTTCATACATGGTCACAACAGGACCCGGGCGGACCGAGACGATCTCGCCCTTCACGCCGTAGTCATCCAGCACGGTTTCCAGCATGCGCGCGTTTTCTTCCAAGGCCTCGTCGCTTAGGACGTGACGCTCGATGCTAGCGGGGCTGGAAAGAAGGCTGAGGGGTGGCAATTCAAACTGCGCCGCACGCTCATCAAACGCCAGCTGTGGCTGGGCTTCTGCCTTCGCACGGGCTGATTGCTGAACCGGTTTGCGCGGCGGGTGCTGCACAACCTTGCGCGCTTCGACCGCTGGGATTTGCTGCGGTGCCTGCGGCATTGGCGCGATGATGTCTGCATCGTCCTCTGCTTCGATATAAGGCGCAACGTCATCGCTGGGCTGCGCGTATTCAGGCGCATGCGTCGGAACTGGTGCAGGCTCTGCCACAGGCGCGGCATGCGCTGCGGTCAAAGGCGGCTCTGCCCGAAGTGGCGACGCGCCGCTTGGTTGCACGACCAGCGGTTCGGGACCACGGCCCAAGCCCTTGGTCACCGGCGCGAGGTCTGGTGCGTAGGTGGGTTTGTTGCTGCGAATGCGGCTTTTGATGACATCGTTGATCTTAGCCTTGATGCGGTCATCGCCCGGCATACTGTCCAGATCATATTCAGCCTCTGACACAACCAATTCTGGCTCTGGCATCGGCTCTGGGCGTTTGATCAGGCTGGGCACGCGCGACAGCAATCCGGGTTTCGGTTGCTCGTCCTGAATTGGAGCGGCTGCGGGCATTGGCTCGTCGTCGATCAGATCGGCATGCACGGCGTGTGACCAATCCTGTTGAGCGGTAGCCTGCGACCGGCGTTCGTTGCGACGCTCTTGCATGGCCTGTACTGCGCTGACGGCACCCGTAGCCCCGCGCCCCAGAAGATGCATGATGTTGGCATAGGTCACGATCACGCCGATCATCAGGAACCGAGCGATCCATGACAGTTCAGGACGTGTAAACCCGGTGACAAACAACATCAGCGCCAGAACGCCCAAACCCATCAGGAAGGACATGATCTTAAGGCCGATGACCGCGCCAACCGGCAGGATCGTCAGCAGCGCGCCCAGCGCCGTATCGCCAAAAAGCCCGCCAAGGCCAAAGGAATGGGTCCATTGCGCATTTGGCACCAAAGTCGCTGCATAGATTGAGCCCAAGGCCAAAACAATCGGTGCAAAGATGGCACGGCTGATGGCGCGTTCTTCTCCGCGGTGCAAGGCAAACCGGACGCCCCAAGCAAGCGCCACAATCGCGACACCCCAGCTGCCCCAACCGATGATCATAAAGAGCGGTGCGGAGATCGACGCGCCTAAGCGGCCCATCCAGTTCTGCACCGGGGCATCTGTTACCGACATCCAGTTCGGATCTTCAGGCGTGTAAGACGCAATCATCGCCGCCGCCATAAGCCCGACGAGGATCAGCGCAATGCCGATCAACTCTTTGCCACGCTTTTCCAATATGGCCTGAGTGTTGCTGTCCAGAAGTGGATCGCGTCCACGTGCCTGATATGCCATCTTTAACCCTCGATACTTATTGGTAAAGGCAGTCACGCAGAGTGATCAGCGCCGCCTTCACGTCGTTTTTTGGGGCCACCAAAGCGACCCGAATATATGGTTTTCCGGGGTTCTCCCCGTTTACGTCACGGCTGAGGTACGCGCCTGGCAGCACGCGCACCCCTGTCTCTTTCCAGAGCTTCAAGCCCGCAGCCTCCCCGTCTTCTGCGGGGAGCCATAAAAAGAACCCGGCCTGAGGTTTCAGGTAGCCCGGAACATCGGCAAAAATCTCGTCCGCGATGTCGAACTTCTCTGCATACAGGCGGCGGTTTTCTTCGACATGGGCCTCATCCGCCCAAACCTTTTCAGACGCGCGTTGCAGCGGTAGCGGCAGCGGTGCACCGGCATAGGCGCGCAGGCGTTTGATGTGTATCATGCTCTCAGGGCCAGCAGCCACAAACCCAGACCGCAGTCCCGGCAGGTTGCTGCGCTTGCTGAGGCTGTGGAAAATCACAACACGCTCTGGATCAGCGCCCAAATCCTGCGCAACCCTAAGCGCGCCGTCAGGCTTCTGGTCGCGATAAATTTCCGAATAGCATTCGTCGGCAAAGACTTTGAAATCGTATTTCTCGGCCAGCTTAATCAGGTTTTCAAGGTAGTCGCGGCTGGCGATGGCCCCTTGCGGGTTGGATGGAGAACATACAAAGGCGATGGCGACGCGGTTCAGAACCTCTTCAGGCAGTTGCGTGTAATCGGGCATGAACCCATTGTCAGTCGTCGCTGCGCAGAAATAGGGTTGTGCATTCACCGAAATCGCACCGATCATATAGACCTGATAAAACGGGTTCGGCATCAGGACGATAGGCTGTTGGCCGTTTTTCGTTTCAGGACACAGCGCCATGGCGGCGTTGTAAAGCCCTTCACGCGTGCCATTCAGCGGCATGATTTGCGTGGCAGGGTCGACCTTTGCACCAAAACGGCGATCCAGCCAATCGGCGATAGCCGCCTGCAGTTCGGGGGTGCCGTCATTTGGCGGGTAGCTGTTAAAACCCGCAGCGTTTTCTGCAATAATATCAGTGACCCACGCCGGAAAGGCATGTTTCGGCTCTCCAATGGTCATATGGACCACTGGACCTCCGGGTTCGTGAGAATCCAGAAGGCTCCGCAGGCGCGGAAACGCATAAGCCGGAAGGTTCGAAAACCGCTCGGGAAACATCCAATACTGCCTCAGTTGTCGGGATCATTTACGCCCCGTTTGGGGATAAGTTACCCAATAGGGGCGCTTTCGTCCAGAAAAACCATGCGCTTGCAGGAAGTTGTGGCTTTTCAGCCAAGCCCTACTGCAAGCAGCTTTCCACAGCCGCCGCGACCCGCAAAAGACGCGCCTCGCCAAAGGGTTGGCCAAGGATCATCAGGCCACAGCTTGCAGCGCCCGTCGGCAATGAGATCGCGCTGAGGCCCAGAAGGTTACCGATACGCGTGTTGCGGAGGGCAAGGATGTTTTCGGTCACGTAATAGTCGGGGTCGTTTTCCAGCCGTTGCAAATTCGGCGGCATGTTTGGCGTGGTGGGGCAGAGCACCCCATCAAAGCCAGCAACGCGCCTGTTCCAACGCAGGCGCGCGGTTTCAAGCGACTGCCACGCGGCCACATAATCCGCGCCAGGCACCTGCCGGCCCAAACGGAAACGTTCCAGAATTTCTGCAAACATCAGATGCGGATTAGCCTCGATCACGTCCTTCCATGTGCCGTAGGCCTCTGCGGTGAACAGTGTTCCGGTCAGCGCCATTGCATCGGCCACCTCTGCGGCGCGGATCGATATGATCTCAGCGCCTGCTTTGCGCAATTTTTCCACGCTCTCATCAAAGGCGATCATGGGCGCGGCCCTAACGTCATCAAGCGCAATGGTCTCTAGCACGGCAAATCGCTTGCCCTGCAGGGCAGCACCGCGCAAATCCACCGGTGCCTGCCCGGTCAAAGCGGCCAACCCAAGAGCGGCATCCTCCACCGTCCGACAAAGGGGACCCATGGTATCAAATTTCGGACAAAGCGGGACGGCACCTTGGGTCGACACAAGCCCGGCAGTGGTTTTTAGCCCCACAAGATCATTCCAAGCCGAGGGAACGCGGACTGACCCCCCGGTGTCAGAGCCGATGCCCATGGCCGCAAGTCCAAAGGCAACCGACGCCGCAGCACCAGAGCTTGATCCACCCGGCGCGGCGCTTAGGTCATTCACACAGGGTGGCGTGGCCGTAATGGGGTTCAGTCCCAGCCCGGAAAACGCCAGTTCCGACATATGGGTTTTACCAAGGCAGACCAAACCGAGGCTGCTTGCCGTCTTGAGCGCGGCCGCGTCTTTGGTAGGGACACGGTCTTTCAGCAGCGCAGAGCCTGCTTCTGTCGCTACACCAGCTGTATCAAACAGGTCCTTCCAGCTGACAGGCACCCCGTCCAAGGGTGACAAACGCAGCCCTGCACGGGCCCGCTCGGCGGCAGCTTCGGCTTCGGCCATGGCGCGATCATGGGTGACACGCGCATAAATCCGGTCGCGCATATCGTGGCTGTCAATTGCGCCCAAAAAAGCCTGCGTCAAAGCGACAGGATCAATCGACCCATTTCCAATTCCACGCCCCAATTGCGCCGCGCTCATCTTCAACCAGTCGAACATGTGGTCTCCTTCACTGTTTGCGGACGGTAGCGGCCCCAAGGCGCATGGACAATCCCGAAGTCATGCACATATTGAAGGGCATGGATTATGACTGCGATATTCTCATTGCCGGTGGCGGGCTGAATGGCCCGGCCTTGGCGCTCGGCCTCGCACAAAAAGGCTTTTCTGTCATCATGGTGGATGCGCGGGCGAAACGCGCGCGGGCCGACAGCAATTTTGACGGACGGGGCTATGCGCTGGCACTGGCCTCTAAGCGCCTGTTGAATGCGCTCGGCGTTTGGGATGACGTCGCGAAAGACGCGCAACCAATGCTGGACATCAAAGTCAGCGATGGCCGCGCTGGCGAGGGCCCCTCCCCTTTCTTTCTGCACTTTGACCACGCCGAACTGGAAGAAGGCCCCATGGGCTTTATGGTCGAAGATCGCTTCTTGTACCGCGCCTTTCTTTCGGCGGTTGAAGAAGAAAGCGATATCACCACACTGAACGAAGACAGCGTCATAGCGCAGGACATCTTTGCTGACGGTGTGACCGTTAGCTTGGCGTCAGGCAAAGCAGTGAATACACGGCTTCTGGTCGGCTGCGACGGGCGTCAAAGCGGGGTGGCGCAGCGCGCAGGTATCAAACGCACCGGGTGGGAATACGGCCAAACGGCGCTTGTCTGCGCGATTGAACATGAACGGCCTCACAACGGCGTGGCGCATCAGTTTTTTATGCCGCCCGGACCGCTTGCGATCCTGCCTTTGCCCGGCAATCGCAGTTCCATTGTCTGGACGGAAACGGATGAGATGGCCAAAGCCATCAACGCGCTAAGTGATGACGACTATATGGACGTCTTGCGCCCCCGGTTCGGAGACTTCCTAGGAGAGATTTCGCTGGCTGGTGCACGGTTCACTTATCCGCTGGGACTGACCGTCGCGAACGAGTTTGTGTCAGAACGCGTAGCGCTCGTAGGTGATGCGGCACACGGCATGCACCCAATCGCTGGACAGGGCCTGAACGCTGGTCTCCGCGATGTTGGGGCGATGGTTGATGTGTTGACAGAAGCAAGACAGCGCGGAGAAGACTTTGCTACGCTGCAAGTGCTTGAACGGTATCAACAATGGCGCCGTTTTGATGTGCAGGCCATGGTGGCCGCTACGGACCTCAGCAACCGGATATTCTCTAACGACAATCCAATTCTGCGCGCGGGTCGCGATATCGGGCTTGGCGTGATCAACCGCCTACCCATGGCGCGTCGGCAGTTTATGAGAGAGGCTGCTGGCCTGACCGGAGATTTGCCAAGCCTGATGCGCTAGCGTTATTCTAGCGGCGTTGCCTCTGACACCAGCATGATCGGGATGCCGTTGCGAATGGGATAGGCCAGCGATGCTGCCTTAGAGACCAGCACCTGCTTTTCGGCGTCATATTCCAGAAGCGTCTGTGTTTGCGGGCAAATCAGCGCTTCGAGCATCTTTCGGTCAAAACCGGGCGTATCACTCATTGCATTCGGTCCTCTGTGTCACCGCCAAGCAATGCAAACTCAAGCAGTGTCGTCAAAATCTTGCGTCGCTCAGCCAGCGATTTCGCTTCGAGCATGGCTTGCTTATCTTCAACCTGCAGTTCCAGCAACATGGCAAGCGAATTGATCAGCATTTCGTCATCCGCTTCTTTCATAGCGTCCCAGTCCGTCGACAGAGCCTGCGCATCAAAATATTTCTGCAATAAGCCCAGGAAGCTCGCGCGCTGAAATTCTGGGTCATGCTCATGCATGCCTAGATCGCGGTCATAATCCTGCCAATCCACCAAACAGCGACGATAGGCTTGAAACCCGGCTTCTTCTTTGAGAATCCGAAAGCGCGAGACGCCCGCCAACGTGATCATATAGCGCCCATCCTCGGTTTCTGAAAACTGGGTGACGCGCCCGGCACAGCCAATGCGATGCAGCGTGTTGTCGCTGTTGGGCAAGGGCTGCACCATGCCGATCAGCCGGTGGCGCGATTTCAGGCAATCATCCAACATCGCGAGGTAGCGCGGCTCAAATATATGCAGCGGCAGCCGAGCGCGCGGCAGCAGCAATGCGCCCGGCAAAGGGAACACTGGCAAGGTCTCTGGCAAATCTGCGGCTTTGAACATGCCTGAAAGTTTAGCGCGCTGCGCCAATTAGGCAAATATCATAGAACTTAGACGACGACGCCCATTCAACACCACCGGATCTTGCGGTTTCAGCGCTTCAAAGATCGTGAAAAGCTGTGCCTTTGCAGCGCCATCGTTCCATTCGCGATCCCGGCGGAAAAGCTCTAGAAGTTCTTCGACTGCAGCTTCGGCGTCGCCGGTTGCATGCAGCGCCTGGGCCAAATCAAACCGCGCTTGGTGATTGTCTGCGTCAGCCTCGACCACTGCACGCAACTCATCCACCGGACCCGCATCTGATGCTTGACGCGCCAGTTCGATCTGCGCGCGCACGGCTTCGATTTCTGGTGCTTCGGCAATCTCAGCCGGGGCGCCGTTTAACACGGCTTCGGCTTGATCGACGTCATCCATCGCAAGATGACACCGGGCAAGCCCCGCAAAGGCTGCGGCACTATTTGGGTCCTCGCCTAAGATGGCCGCGAATGTCTGCGCCGCATCGGTCACTGCGCCTTGCTCCAGCATTTCTTCAGCCGCTTCCAGCGCCTCGCCAAGGCCACCATCAGCTTGACCGCCGCCCTGCTCTACCACGCGGGCAACAAAAGCGTCGATTTCGCTTGGGGGAACTGCACCTTGAAAGCCATCAACGGGCTGACCTTTGTAAAAGGCATAGACCGTGGGGATAGATTGCACGCGCATCTGGCCGGCAATCATCTGGTTTTCGTCCACATTCACCTTGGCCATTCTCACGGCACCCTTGGCCTTGGTCACCGCAGCTTCCAGAGCCGGGCCAAGCGTTTTGCAAGGGCCGCACCAAGGGGCCCAGAAATCCACAATCACCGGCACCTCTTGCGAGGCTTCGACAACGTCTTGCATAAACGTCGCCTCGGACACGTCTTTGATCAAATCAGCGGCGGGTGCGGCGGCACCTTGTCCAAGTTCCAACATCGTCTTTGTTCCCCAATTAGTCGTCAGGCCCTATATGGCGCTTCAATGTGCGGCTGCCAAGGTGTGCCGCGCGTTTGCCGAGATCAGAGATCAAATGTCGCAAGAACCGGGGCGTGATCGCTTGGCTTTTCCCAGCCCCGCGCATCGCGCAAGATCGCACTGGAATGGCCCGCATTGGAAATATCTGATGTGGCCCAGATATGATCCAACCGACGGCCCTTATCAGCAGCGTCCCAATCGCGTGCGCGATAACTCCACCAGCTATAAAGCAGACCCTCGGGTATATCCTGACGCGTAATATCGACCCAATCACCAGCGTCTTGCGTTTCCGCCAGATGCTCGACCTCTATCGGTGTGTGGCTAACGATCTTCAAAAGCTTCTTGTGATCCCAAACGTCATCTTCGCGTGGCGCAATGTTCAAGTCCCCGACCAGTATCGATTTTTTCGGCTTTTCTTGGCGAAACCAATCCCGCATGTCTGTGAGGTAATCGAGTTTCTGTCCGAACTTTTCATTGATCTCACGGTCCGGCTTGTCGCCCCCAGCGGGCACGTAAAAGTTGTGGATTGTCACACCGTTTTCCAAAGTGCCCGCGATGTGCCGCGCGTGGCCCAGTTGAGCGAAATCCTCGCTCCCTGCCTCGACCATCGGAATTTTGGACAGGATCGCCACACCGTTATAACCCTTTTGACCACGTGCAACCATGTGTGTGTAGCCAAGCGCGCGAAACCCCTCCATCGGGATTTTTTCAACCGGACTTTTGCATTCCTGCAGACAGAGCACATCAGGCGCGTTCTCACTCAGAAGCTTGAGCACAATCGGCTCGCGCAGGCGGACAGAGTTGATATTCCAAGTCGCGAGTGAAAATGACATTGCTGGCTCCAGAAGTTCACGGTTTGTGCCAAACTAGACAAACCCAAGGCGTCACGCCACCGCAATCCGAATGTTGTGCAAAAAAAGAGGTCCGGAACATGTCCGGACCAGTCCAACAGGGAGGTACATATCTTAACCCGGATATGCGCGGTGTCTCATATTAATACTACATGGGTGCCATGAGTCCTCTTGCCAAGTCAACGCAGGCAATAATTTTTGCGCTGACCTGTTGCAGAAGAAACTCATCCCATAGTTGTTAGGCCACCAAACGGTATCCGCCGCTCTCTGTCACCAGCAGACGCGCATTTGAGGGATCAGGCTCAATTTTTTGACGCAGGCGGTAGATGTGGGTTTCAAGCGTGTGGGTCGTGACGCCAGCGTTATAGCCCCAAACCTCATGCAGCAGCACATCCCGCGCGACCACGCCATCGGTGCTGCGATACAGGTACTTCAGGATATTGGTTTCTTTTTCGGTGAGGCGAATTTTCTTGTCGTCCTCCGTCACCAGCATCTTCATCGCCGGTTTGAACGTGTATGGCCCAAGGGTAAACACGGCGTCTTCGCTTTGCTCATGCTGGCGAAGCTGCGCGCGGATGCGGGCCAAAAGGACGGGGAATTTGAAGGGTTTAGAGACGTAGTCATTCGCACCAGCGTCCAGACCCAAGATGGTGTCTGCGTCGGTATCATGGCCAGTCAGCATCAAGATCGGGCTTTTCACGCCTTGTTTACGCATCAGACGGCAGAGTTCGCGCCCATCTGTATCGGGCAGACCGACGTCAAGGATGATCAGATCATAAAGACCTTCCTTGGCGCGGGCCATCGCCTCACTGCCATTCCCGGCTTCGAACACATCGAAGTCTTCGGTCATCACCAACTGTTCCGACAGCGCCTCGCGCAGATCGTCATCGTCATCAACCAGCAAAATTCTCTTGAGCTGTCCCATCGGGCGTCTCCGTGTTTCTGTTTCCAAAGACTTGCGCCCGGTGCGGCGCATTCTCAAGGTATGCTGCAATAAATTCACGCCGTCGTGTAAATGCGTGTGGAAATGTTTCACAATGCTTCAAAAGAGGCTACATCAAGCAGGCTGAAACGGGACGAGGCGCATATGAGTTTTGCACCTGACATTTTAGAACGTCTGGCCCGCGCCCGCGCGGACCTGCGCATGGGCGTGCCCATTCTGGTGCTGGATCAGGCGCAAGCTTTCATGGTTCTGGCTTCAGAAACCATTTCAGATCAACGCCTTGCCGCTGCGCAGGCGCTTTCCAACGACCTAGTGCTTGTCTTGACCGCCCGCCGCGCAGAGACCTTAAAGGCCCGTGCCTATGACGCAGATCTCGCGCGCATCAGGATGAGCCGCGACGCGACAACCGACTGGGTGCGTTGCGTTTCCGATCCGGCAGATGACCTGAATACGCCCTTCAAAGGCCCCTTCCAATCGCAACGCGGCGGCGATGCATCGTTACATTTGATGGCTTTGAATCTGGTCAAATCGGCGCAATTGTTACCGTCTGTTGTCATGCTGCCCGTTGATGACCCGGCAAACTTTGCCTTGGCAAACGGGCTGACGGTGATTCCGAAGGTCTTAGCCGAACCCTATCTCTTGGCCTCTAGCCCAATGAACCCCGTCGTCAACGCGCGCCTCCCGATGCGCGCGGCACAGGCCGGACGTCTGCATATTTTCCGCCCGGATGACGGCGGAGAGGAGCACTATGTCATCGAAATCGGTCGCCCGGATCGCAGTAAGCCTGTGTTGGCGCGGCTGCATTCGGCCTGTTTCACCGGGGATGTACTGGGATCATTGAAATGCGATTGCGGCCCGCAGCTAAACGCCGCGTTGGCGCAGATGGGGTCGGAGGGCGAAGGCATCTTGCTTTACCTCAATCAAGAGGGCCGCGGCATTGGCCTTGCCAACAAAATGCGGGCGTATTCTCTGCAGGATCAGGGATTTGATACGGTCGAAGCCAACCACCGCCTCGGATTTGAAGACGATGAACGCGACTTCAGGATTGGTGCCAATATCCTGAAGAAGCTCGGCTTCTCCTCTGTCCGCCTGCTCACAAACAATCCACGCAAGATCAAGATGATGGAGTGCACAGGAATCAGCGTTCCTGAACGTGTGCCGCTGCGCGTGGGTGAGAACGCCCATAACAGCGACTACTTGGCGACCAAAGCTTCTAAGTCCGGGCACCTGCTTTGAGTGATCTGACCGTCACCCCAACCGGGCTGCGTTTTCTTGGGTATAGGTTTCCCTGCGTTGTCGGCAAAGGCGGGATCAAAACAGACAAACGCGAAGGGGATGGGGCAACACCGGTCGGGCAACACCGGATCGTTGGGATCTTCTATCGCCCGGATCGAATTTCTCAGCCACAGCCATGGGCGGAACCCATTGGGCTATCGGACCTTTGGTCAGATGCCAGCGGGCACCGGGACTATAATCATCACGTCCGCAAACCCTATACGCACAGCCACGAAGCCTTGCGGCGCGCAGATCCGCTTTACGATCTGATATTAGTAACAGACTACAATTGGCCAGATTCCGTTGCGGGCAAAGGATCGGCGATATTCCTGCACCAATGGCGTCGTCCTGGCTGGCCGACCGAAGGCTGCATTGCCCTTCGACGCGGCCATCTCCGCTGGATTGCAGAGCGGGTTGAGCAAGGTGCTACGTTGATTGTGCCCGAGGCCTTAGCGGATCAGCCGTAATCGCGCGCGCCAAAAATTGCGGAGCCAACCCGCACATGCGTCGCGCCCAAAGCAACCGCCTTTTCAAAATCGCCACTCATCCCCATGGATAGGCCCGCAACGCCATTACGTTCTGCAATCTTGCGCATAAGCGCGAAATGCAGGCTGGGTTCTTCGTCTACCGGCGGAATGCACATCAGGCCCACAATGGGCAGATCAAGCGCGCGGCAGTCCGAGATAAAGGCATCCGCGTCGGCAGGCAAAACGCCCGCTTTTTGCTCTTCCTCACCGGTGTTCACCTGAATGAACAGATCGGGGCAGTGGCCCAGTTCCTGCGCCAGCCGGGCGATGGTATTGGCAAGCTTTGGCCGATCCAGAGAATGGATAGCTTCAAACAACTGCATCGCCTGTCGCGCTTTGTTGGTCTGGAGCGGACCCAGCAGGTGCACCTTGGCATCCGGGTAGGTCTCTTGAAACGCAGGCCATTTTCCGGCTGCTTCCTGCACTTTGTTTTCACCAAACAAACGATGCCCTTCGTCCAGCACCGCCTCAACCCGTTCGTTGGGCTGCACCTTAGACACCGCAATCAACTGCGTCACGCCGGGCGCACGACCTGCGGCCTCTTCGGCTTTCAGAATGCGCGCTTGAATTTCGGAAAGAGACATTTGCTTTGCCCGCCGGTTGTTATCGCCATTTCGGTTTGAACGGCACAAAACATCATCTGCGGGCAAAAGAAAAGGGCAGGTCCGAGGACCTGCCCTAATTTGGGATCTTCAGCTTCTAAAATTAGAAGGAGAAGGAGATACCCAGGTCTGCAACAGTGTTGCCGCCTGCTTCGCCGATGCCACCTGCGAGGGTTGCGCCGCCCAGGTCGTATGCAACACCAACGCCGTACGCTGCGTCTGCTGCGCCTTCGTTGTCTGCGTATACACCAGTTACAGTTACGTCACCGGAAGTGTAGGAAACTTCAACACCTTGGCCAGTGATGGTGTCGTTGTCTGCGAAGAAGATTTTCGCACCGAACGCGCCAGCAGAGTAGCCCAGAGTGATGTTGGTGTCGTTTGCGCCACCGGTTTCACCGAAGCCAACGTCAACGGAGAATGCGTCGAAGGAAGCAGATGCACCGATCGCCCACTCGTCGCTCATGGAAGAGTCCATGGAAACCGCAACTTTGATGTCGCCGAACGCGTAGTCTACGCGGACGTCATGGGAACCGTAGTTGTTGATTTCTGCGACGTTGTCGATGCCGATGCCGTCATAACCCAGGTCGGCCAGGCCGCCGCGGTCGTTTGCTTCACCAACGTCACCAACAGTCAGTGTCAGGCCATTGTATGCGATGAATACTTCTGGATCAGCTACGGAACCGGTTGTGTTCACGGAGTCATCGGAGGATGCGTCCAGATCAACGGAAGCGCCGAACGTCAGGCCACCGTCAGTTTCACCGGAACCGACAATGTTGAAGTCGATTTCGTTGTGAACTGTTGTGTCTGTACCGTCGTACTTCAGACCCATGTTTGCTTCGCCGGTCACGACAACGTCTGCGGCTGCTACACCGGCGGACAGAACCAGCGCGGTAGAAGCGAAGAGAACTTTTTTCATAGTTTTTCCCTCGGATTTTCAAATTTCTGCCCTAGCCGGGGAATCCGGAAAGGGTATGACGAGGGTTTCGCTTTTTTCGGGGTACTTTTGCAAGCGTCGCAAACAAGGCGATGTGATTGCGGAATATAGTTGATGCATGTTTGTCACACTTCACTGGATGCGCCGGACCTTTCGGCTGCAATTTGCCGATATTTCTATGGCAGCACAGCGATCTAGCACCTGACACCTTGAAACGGCAAAAAACCTTGCTCTGCCTTACCAGCTTGGCTAGGACGGTACAGAACCGGGCAGATTGGGCGGCACTATGACATTCAAATCCGTTGCGAAACTAACGATTCTTGGCGTTGCCCTCGGCGCGCTTGTCTCTTGCGGCGGGTTGCGGCGCGGTGGCGATGCCGATTCCTATGGGCAGGGTGGCTCTGCGGCTGATCCGACCAATCGCGCGATTCCCGTGCAAGAGCGCGAAACGACGATCTGGGACATCTTTAAGAAAGACAACAGCGACATCACCGTGAAGGTGAACAAGTACATCTGGGCGGCGTCGCTGGAAGTGCTGGATTTCTTGCCAGTGGAATCGATTGATCCTTTCTCTGGCGTGATTGTCACCGGCTTTGGCACCCCTCCGGGTGGCGGTCGGTCTTATCGGGCGACAGTTCTGGTTCGTGATCCGGCGCTGGATGCGCGGTCGTTGCACGTTGCGTTGCAAACGCGTGGCGGCGCGGCTGTGTCAGATAGCACTGTGCGTGCGGTCGAAGACGCGATCTTGGCCCGCGCGCGGCAGCTGCGGATCAGAGACGGTCGGTTCTGATCCCAGCCGATAGCGATAAATGTGTCAAAGCTCGGTTCCGCCGGGCTTTTTCTTTGCCAGTTGCGCGATCCACTCCAATTGTCGCGGCAAGCACACTGTCGCAAGATCATAGTCTGCATTGATCAACGCCCGCGCTGCGGCTCCAAGGCGATCCCGCAGAGTTTCATCCTCCAACAAGGTGCAGACCTCAGACACCAAAGCCTCTTGGTCAAAGAAATCCACTAAGCGGCCGGTCTGATCATGTGCAATGACTTCCCGCACGGGAGCGGTGTCGCTTGCAACAATCGCGGCCCCGGTGCTCATGGTTTCCAAAAGCGACCAAGAGAGAACAAAGGGGTAGGTCAGATAGATATGCACGCGGGTTAGCTGCAGCAGAGACAGGAACTCATTATACGGAAGCTTCCCAACAAAATGCACACGCGCCCAGTCAGCGTCTGAAATCTGAGGGCGCACTTCGTCAATAAATATCTGCTTCCACGTCGTTCCTTTTGGGGCGGCAGCACCATAAGAATGGCCGTCCCCACCGACAATCACCACTTGCGCGTTCGGGCGTTGTTTCAGCAGCTGGGGCAAAGCCCGCATAAAGACGTGATAGCCGCGATAGGGTTCGAGGTTCCTGTTCACGAAACTCACCACCTCATCGGCGCGGGTCAGGGTGAGGGTGTCAGAAACCTTCAACGAAGCCGCTGCACTGGGCGCAGCTTGCTTTGTATTAATGCCATCGTGAATGACTTCTATACGATCCTGATATTTCTGCGGAAATGTGCTGGCTTGATAGCGGGTCGGGCTGATCCCCAGATCGCCCAATGGATAATGCAACGCGTTGTTCAGGTTCTTCAGCCGCAGCCGCAGCGGATCAAACGGCCCGGCCGGATTTGGGAATTCCGGATCAAACCCGATGTCCCCGGCCTCGGCTTGATAATAGAGCTCATAATAAAGCCCGATCCGCGCGTCCGGCCAAACATCGCGGAGGAACATGGCCTCTCCCCAACCGGGGTGCGCGACAATCACGTCCGGCATAAACCCGCGCTTCTTCAGGTCAAGCGCCGCCAGCATGCAGGATTCGGCGCGGATGACCTTGGTGTCGAGGTCCTGAAGCCAGGGATGCATACCGCCCCCCTGTTTGCGCTGGATCTTATAAGGCAGGACTTGGACGCCCTGCCATTGCGTCGGCTCCTGAACGCGCAGTGTCAGTGCAACGCATTGGTGCCCTTGCGCCACCAATGCGGGCGCAAGGTGTTTAAATTGACCGGGAAAATTCTGGTGAATGAAAAGAATGTTCATTGAGACGTGTGCCTGAAATCAGTTGTCATTCGTTATAGCCACGTCCATTCGATCCGCGAAACCGCATTTTTTCCTTAATGCACTGGACCAACCGCGCCGCGAGGCCTATCACCTTCGCGACCATGCCCTTGGGATGGGGCCAGAGACAGAAAGAAAAGGGTTCACCCGCATGACGCGTTACACCCCCGCCGAGATCGAAGCAAAGTGGCAAGCCGCCTGGGACAAAGCGGGCACCTTCAAAGCTGTGCGCGATGAGAGCAAGCCGAAATACTACGTGCTAGAGATGTTCCCTTACCCGTCGGGCAAGCTGCACATGGGGCACGTGCGCAACTACACCATGGGCGATGTGATCGCGCGCTATAAGATGTCGACCGGCCACAACGTTCTGCACCCAATGGGTTTTGATGCGTTTGGCATGCCGGCTGAAAACGCAGCCATGGCCTCGGGCGGTCACCCCAAGGATTGGACCTATTCCAACATCGACACAATGGTTGAGCAGATGAAGCCGCTTGGCCTGTCGCTTGATTGGTCGCGCATGTTTGCAACCTGTGACGTGGAATATTATGGCCAGCAACAAGCACTGTTCCTTGATATGCTCGAAAAGGGCCTCGTTTACCGTAAGAACGCCGTGGTGAACTGGGACCCGGTCGATATGACCGTCTTGGCGAACGAGCAAGTTGAAAACGGCCGCGGCTGGCGTTCTGGCGCCTTAGTAGAACGCCGCGAACTGACCCAATGGTTCTTTAAGATCTCTGATATGTCCGATGAGTTGCTTTCGGCGCTGGACGGTTTGGAGAACTGGCCCGCCAAAGTGCGGCTGATGCAGGAAAACTGGATCGGCAAATCGCGTGGTCTGCAGTTCGGCTTTGAACGTACAGACGGCGAAGCTCCGATTGATGTCTACACAACACGCCCTGACACTTTGATGGGCGCGTCATTTGTGGGCATCTCACCCGATCACCCGATTGCTAAGCAGTTGGAAAAGGACAATCCAGAAGTCGCGGCTTTTGTTGCAGAGTGCCGCAAAGGTGGCACCACTGAAGAAGCCATCGAGACCGGCGAGAAGCTGGGCTATGACACCGGCATTCGTGTGAAACACCCACTGGATCCAAATTGGGAACTACCGGTCTGGATCGCGAATTTCATCTTGATGGACTACGGTACCGGCGCGATTTTCGCGTGCCCGGCGCATGATGATCGCGACTTTGAGTTCGCGACCAAATACGACCTGCCAATCATTCCTGTCTTTGAACCAGCCAATGGCGATGCTGTTGAGGGCGCCTACGTTCCGGGCAAGACCGACAAGGTAAACTACATAAAAGGCTATAGTGCCGAAGGCGAAACCACTGGCGAGGAGGCCGTGAATGCCGCCGTAGATGCTGCGGAACAGGCCGGCTGGGGCGAAGGCGTGACGAAATTCCGCCTGCGCGACTGGGGCTTAAGTCGCCAGCGCTATTGGGGCTGCCCAATCCCGGTTGTGCACTGTGATGACTGCGGTGTTGTTCCTGAAAAGAAAGAAAACCTTCCAGTTGAACTGCCTTATGACGAAGACGGCAAGGCGATCGATTTCTCTGTCCCCGGCAACCCGCTGGACCGCCATCCGTCTTGGCGTGACTGCAGCTGCCCGTCCTGTGGCAAGCCGGCTCAGCGTGAAACCGACACGATGGATACATTCGTCGATAGCTCTTGGTATTTTGCACGGTTCACCGCCCCGCGCGCTGAAACGCCAACCGACCTAGCCGACGCCGAATATTGGATGAACGTCGACCAATACATCGGCGGCATCGAGCATGCGATTCTGCACCTGCTTTATTCGCGCTTCTTTGCCCGCGCGATGAACATCACCGGTCATCTGCCAGAGAAATCGAAAGAGCCGTTTGACGCGCTCTTTACCCAAGGCATGGTAACTCACGCGATCTTTAAGAACGCAGAGCGCACAGACGACAACGGCCGCGCGATCTATCACTATCCAAGTGAAGTCGAAGACCGCGATGGCGGCACATTCGTCAAGGAAACTGGCGAAAAGATCACCGTGATCCCGTCTGCGAAAATGTCCAAGTCCAAGAACAACGTCGTGGACCCGCTGGCGATTATCTCGTCCTACGGTGCGGACACGGCGCGCTGGTTTGTGCTGTCTGACAGCCCGCCCGAACGCGATGTAGAATGGACAGCCTCTGGCGCTGAAGCGGCTCACAAGCACCTCAGCCGCGTTTATCGAATTGCCGCTGAGGCTTGCGAAGCAACGGGCGACGGTCAGGGCGACGAGGACTTGCTGCGCGAAATGAACAAAGCGATCCGCGATGTGACGCTTGGTGTCGAAAGCTTTGGCTTTAACGCCTCCATCGCGAAACTTTACGGCTTCACCAACACGCTTGCGAAATCCAAGGCCGGCGCGGCAGCAAAGAAAGAAGCCGCCAAAGTTCTCGCGCAGCTGATGTCACCGATGACCCCACACCTCGCCGAAGACATCTGGCAGATGCTGGGCGGCGAAGGCCTGATTGTTGATGCGCCTTGGCCGGTCGCTGATGAGGCAATGCTGATTGAGGCCAACGTGACCCTGCCGATCCAGATCAACGGCAAACGCCGCGCGGAAATCAGCGTTCCGAAGGACATGCCGAAGGAAGAGGTTGAAAAACTGGCGCTGGCCCACGAAGCTGTGGTGAAGGCGCTGGATGGGGCCCAGCCGAAAAAGTTGATCGTTGTCCCCGGTCGGATCGTGAATGTCGTCATTTAACCGCCGTTCGGTACTATTGCTGGCCGCTGGCCTGCCAACTTTTGGATTAGGGTTGGCGGGCTGCGGCTTTGAGCCTGCCTATGGCCCAAACAGCGCGGCCACCCGGCTGCGCAATGCCATTCTGGTGGATGAACCCAGCAACCAAGACCAATTCGAGCTGGTGCGCCAGCTCGAACATCGCCTTGGCGCAGCGAATGACGCGCGCTTTGGCCTGTCGGTCGCCTTGGACATCCGCGAAGAGGGCGTTGCCCTAACATCGGACAATAGAACGACCCGCAAGGAAGTCATCGGCAAGGGGACATACGCGCTACGTGATCTGGCCAGCAAAGAAGTGCTGCTGTCGGGCAAGGTGGACAGTTTCACTGGCTATTCGACCACGGGTTCAACAGTTTCGGAATTGGCAGCCCGCCGCGATGCGCGGCGTCGCCTGATGATCATTTTGGCCGACCGGATCACAACCGAACTGATCGCCAAAGCAAACACGCTGCCCGGATGAAGCTAAGTGCCCGCGACGCCAGCCGCTATTTCGGCAAACCGGACCCGGACCGCACGGGGCTGCTGATCTATGGCCCGGACGCCATGCGTGTGGCGCTAAAACGCCAAGAAGTCATTGCTGCGCTCATTGGTCCGCAAGGCGAAGAAGAAATGCGCCTCACGCGCATTCCCGGCGGTGACTTGCGTAAGGACCCCGCGCAATTGGTGGACGCCATCAAATCCGTGTCCTTCTTCCCCGGCCCCCGTGTCGCTTTTGTCGAAGACGCAACCGACACCGCCTCCCCAGCGATTCTGGCGGCTTTGGAAGATTGGGCCCCCGGCGATGCGCAGATTATCGTATCGGCAGGGCAACTGAAAGCATCCTCCAAAATTCGCAAGGCGTTTGAAGGGCACAACAACGCCTATGCCGTCGGCATCTACAATGATCCGCCCAGCCGCGAAGAGATTGAGGCTGAATTGGCCAAGGCCGGTCTGAATGAGATCGACCGCGAGGCGATGACGGACCTGACGAACTTGTCAAAAGAACTCGATCCGGGTGACTTCCGCCAGACCCTGGAAAAGCTCGCGCTCTATAAATATGGCGATGCCACTCCGGCAACGTCTGCCGATGTCGTGGCCTGTGCACCCACGTCGACAGAGGCCGCACTGGATGATGTGTTGAACATCGTCGCCGAGGGACGCGCGCAGGAAATTGGCCCTGTGATGGCGAAGCTGCAGGCGCAGGGCACGCAGCCCGTTGGGCTTTGTATTGGTGCGACGCGGCATTTCCGTGCGCTTTATACCGCCGCCGCCGACCCCGGCGGCGCAGCACAGGGCATATCTCGCATGCGCCCACCCATCTTTGGCCCCAGACGGGACCGTATGGTTCGGCAAGCCTCCGGCTGGGGTGCGTCCAAATTGGAACAGGCGCTCACAATCCTAACGGACACCGATTTGCAATTGCGCAGCGCCGGTCAGAACGCCCCCGCCATGGCATTGGTCGAGCGCGCCTTGCTGCGTCTTGCAATGCTCGCACGGCGTTAAGCGGAAAGCCATTCGGCTGCGCGCAACCCTGCCCATCGCCCTGTGGCAAGGCAGGCGGTCAACAGATATCCGCCTGTCGGCGCTTCCCAATCAAGCATTTCTCCGGCTGCAAAAACGCCGGGTTGGGTGCGAACCATTAAGTTTTCATCCAACACATCAAAAGGCAGACCACCCGCCGTTGAAATCGCCTGATCCAGCGATCGCGGGCCGCGTAGGGAAATGGGCAGCGCCTTAAGCATGGGCGCAAGATCACTCGGCAGCGGTCGCCCGAATTCCATCAAAAGCGCCTGTTTGACCGGATCAAGCTTAAGCGTTTTGCGCAAGTGATTTGATAGGCTGGCTTTGCCGCGTGGTATCTCCATACGTTTACGTATGTTTTCAATCGTCATGTCCGGCAATAGGTCGATCTGCAATGTCTCTCCGTCCCGGATAAAGCGAGACAGTTCATAGACACCGCCACCTTCAATCCCGGTCTTAGAGATTACAAACTCACCACGGCTCTCCTGCGGACCCGCCATCAGGCGTACGCCTTTTACAGGAGTACCGAAGTATTTCTCCATATGTGTGGACCATGCCACGTCAAAGCCCATATTTGTGGGTTTGATGGGTGCTATCGGAAGATCAACAAAGTCCATCCACGCGCCATCTGACCCGAGGCGCGCCCAACTGGATCCGCCGCAGGCCAGCACTACAGCGTCCGCTTTCATAGTCAAACGCCCATCCGGCGTTTCAAAGACGTAGCCGTCTTTCATACCAACCCAACGATGGCGGGTTTTGACCTCAACACCCTGCTGCGCCAGTTTGCCAAGCCAATTGCGCAATAGAGGTGAGGCTTTCATGGCTTTCGGAAAAACGCGCCCTGTCGATCCGGTGAAGACCTCTTGGTCCAGACTTTCGGCCCAGGCCTGAACTTCGGGTGGCCCGAAGGCAGAGACGATCGGCTGTAAGACAGAACGCGCCTCACCATAGGAGTCCAAAAACTGATCAAGCGGCTCGTCTTTGGTCAGGTTCAGACCGGACTTGCCCGCCATCAACAGTTTACGTGCCACGCTCGGCTTTGACTCAGCAACCACTACCTTGTGCCCGCGCGCGGACAAAACATCTGCCGCCATCAGCCCCGCCGGACCCGCGCCGATGATCAGGGCTGTTTTGGGTGATGGTGCTTCGTTATTCACTCGCACATCGCTTTGATTTTTTTGGCAATCAATGGATCCGCCGCCAAAGTGTCCTGCGCGATCTGGCGCGCTGCTTCCAAAAGACCTTCGGCGGGGACAATGCGGTCAATCAGCCCGAACGACAGCGCCTCTTCTGCACAGATTTTCTGGCCGCCCATCAGCAAAAGCTTCGTGCGGGCCGGGCCGATTAAGGCGCGCATTCGAACTGGGTCTGAGGGTTGCGGCAGATAGCCAAGCGACATCACGGGGTAAAAGAACTTGGCTTCTGGCACCGCAATACGAATGTCACAGGCCAGTGCCATCCCATTCGCGCCGCCTGCCAGCGTTCCGTTCAGCGCAGCAATCGTAAGTCCCGGCAATGCAGCAATGGCAGAAGACAGTTGCTCCCAAAGCGGACTTGTCGCCAATCCCTTGCTCACTTCTTTCAGGTCAGCACCCGCACTAAAGACGCGCCCGCTTCCTGTGAATATCACGGCACGTGCATCTTGCGCACGTTCAACCGCAGCGATGAGATCGGTCAGCATGTCTGACGTCAATGCATTGGCTTTGTCCGCCCGATCAAGGCGCACAATCCAAAGCCCGTCAGATTGGGTTTCAACGCGGATCAAATCAAGCCCACCTTCTTGCGGATCGCCTCATCGCGCAGTGAAACTTCGCCTCCACACCATGCGTCGGCCGCTGGCCCGCACATCCACAGGAGCGTCTTTGCGACCCACTCGGGTGGGATGTGGTCTTCCCAATCAAGCTTTGACACGGGGTTCATACCACTCGCCTTGATGTCTTTCTGCATCTGCGTCGCAACGGTGCCCGGCGAAAGGCTGATCGCACGGATACCCTTGGCACCGGCCTCAGCATCAACTGTTCGGGTCATCATCAGGGCCGCCGCCTTGGAAGCACAATAGGCGCCCCAGCCCTCATAGGGTTTTTGGGCTGCGCCAGACCCGATTGTCAAAATCGCCCCCGCGCCCTGCGCAATCATCTGCGGCAGCGCCAGTCGCATGCCATTGAACACCCCTTTCACGTTGACATCGATCAGCGTGCTCCATGCCTCTGGGTCGGCGTCGGACATATGGGCAATGGGTTCAAGCAAGGCAGCATTGTTGATCAAAACGTCCAAACCGCCGAAGTGTTCGACACAGGTCTGCACCGCCGTCGCAAGATCAGCAAACTGGCTGACATCGCAGGGAATCGCCAAGGCGTTTGCCCCAAGTTCATCCGCCAGATCGCGTATGGCGGCATCGCTGCGCGCAACCAGTGCGACATTCGCCCCAGCATTGGCAAATTCACGCGCGGCGGCGGCCCCGATGCCACGGCTTGCGCCCGTGATCATCACCGTCTTTCCCTGCAAATCCATCACAAACCCCCGACTGACCCAAATTGCGCCCCTTCGTAGCACGAGAAATCTGATCGTCCAGCCCCTGCCCCCTTGACCCTCGGAGGCGCAACCCCGAGATTGGGAGCGAATTTCATTGTTTGGAAAGGTTCATCATGTCCCGTTGGACTCAATTATCCGGGGCCACCGCACTGGCCTGCGTTTTTTCAGCATCTGCAGGCTTCGCCGATGTGACCGCACAGCAAGTCTGGGGCGATTGGAAATCCTATTTAGAAGGCTTCGGCTACACCGTCTCAGCGACAGAGACCACAGATTCTGACACCCTGTTGGTCAGTGAAGTCACCATGGCATTCTCGGTTCCTGAGGCAGATGGTACCTTCGAAATCACCATGCCCGATATGGCGTTTCAGAACCTTGGTGATGGCACAGTCTCGATTGACATGCCGGGCACTTCAACCATGGTCATCGAAGGCGAGGCCGAGGGCGAAGAGTTTCGCGTGGTCATGGAAATGGACCTATCAAACGCGACGACGCTTGTTTCCGGCGACACAGATGATCTGACCTATCAATATGATGCCACAAGCATCGCTGTGGCGATTACTGAATTCACAATCGTCGAGGAGGACGCCCCCGACGACATCCAGATGTCGATGGTTATGAACAACGTCTCTGGTTCTTCGTCCGTTAAAGTTGGCGCGACGCGCGATATGGCGCAAACCATGTCGGTGGGCAGCCTCACCTACGATATGCAGATTGCGGATGATGGCGTAAACGTCGCTCTAAAGGGCGCGCTAAGCGACGTGGGTTTTGATGGCACCGCGTCGATGCCCATTGAATTCGATCTCGAAGACCCGAATGCGCTTTTCACAAGTGGTTTTTCAACCGGCGGCACATTCACGCAGGGCAGTTCGTCTGTCTCGATGAATGTCGTGGAAAATGAACAGGCTTTTTCATTGCAAAGCAATGCGGGTGTTGGCGAGTTGGAAATGGCGATTGGCGAGGACGGTCTGCGGTATCTCGGCGGAGCGAAGGACCTTTCGATTTCAGCAACGGGTGCGGAACTGCCCTTCCCAATTTCGTTCGCAATGGAAGAGATCGGCTACAAGTTTGTGATGCCGCTAGCTGCCTCTGATCAGCCACAAGATTTCGGTCTTGGCCTGACCTTTGCTGGTGTGGCTGTTCCAGATGTTCTGTGGAATATCTTTGACCCATCCGAAGTTCTGCCACGTGAGCCTGCGACCGTCAGCTTTGACCTCGATGGGACCGCAATTCTGACAGAAGACCTAACGAACCCAGAGATCGAAGATGCCGAGGAATTCCCCGGCGAGCTTCTCTCCCTGAGCCTGAAGGACCTCGTCGTGGAAATTGCCGGGGCCGAATTGACCGGTCTGGGGAACTTCACCTTCGACAATTCTGATCTGGATAGCTTTGACGGTATGCCGCGCCCATTGGGCTCTGCTGATTTCCGACTGCTGGGTGGCAATGGCTTGCTCGACAAAGTCGTACAGATGGGCTTCGTTTCCGCAGAACAAGCCATGGGTGCGCGTATGATGATGGGCCTCTTTGCCGTTGCGGGACCTGCAGAAGATGAGCTTCGTTCGACGATTGAAGTCAACGAAGAGGGTCATGTGCTGGCCAACGGTCAGCGCATTAAATAAAAGCGATCAATGCGAAACCGCGGTGAGCGACAGGCTAGGCTTGGTCGCTCACCCGCAAGAATAGTGCCGCTGGCACAGTCTGATGAACGCGCCACAACGGCACGCTTTGAACCATCCACGGAGATAACATGACCTCCCAGCTCGAAACTCTCACCGCTCAGTTGCTTGACGCAGCAAAGAAAGCCGGGGCGGATGCGGCGGATGCGATGGCTCTAAGCGGGACTTCCGTCTCTATTGATGTACGTGCTGGTAAGCTGGAGCATGCAGAGCGGTCAGAGGGAACGGACATCGGCTTGCGTGTTTTGGTGGGCAAACGTCAGGCGAATGTGTCGGCCTCTGATACCAAACCCGAAACCATCCGCGAAATGGCAGAGCGTGCCGTGGCCATGGCCCGCGAAGCGCCAGAGGACGCCTATGTTGGATTGGCTGACGCCGCACAGCTGGCGTCCGGGTGGGATTTGGCAGCGCTCGAATTATGTGATCCAACGCCAGAACCCGCACCGGAAACACTGCAAGCAGATGCGCAGGCGGCAGAGGCCGCAGCGCTTGCGATAGACGGCATATCTCAGGTTCAATCTGCGGGCGCAGGCTTTGGCAGAACCGAGGTGCAACTTGCCGCCAGCAACGGCTTTACCGGCACCTACACGCGCACAGAACGCGGGACATCCTGCGTTGCAATTGCGGGCACGGGAGCGGCGATGGAACGCGACTACGATGGCGACAGCCGCGTGTTCCAATCAGACCTGCGCGATCCGGCAGAAATCGGTCTGCGCGCTGCCGAACGCGCGCTTGCACGTCAGCATGCGAAACAGCCGCCTACCGGAGCCTATCCGGTGTTGTTTGATGAACGCATCTCGAGTTCGCTGATTGGGCATCTGCTTGGGGCCGTGAACGGAGCAGCGATTGCGCGCGGGTCGTCTTGGCTCCTAAATGCCTTGCACGAAGAGGTCCTTCCCAAGGGTATCTCCTTGGTCGAAGACCCGCACAGACCGCGTGTCTCTGGTTCTCGTCCCTTTGATGCCGAAGGGCTTGCGACCCAAAAACGTGCCATTGTGGATGATGGCGTTCTGACCGGCTGGACTTTGGATTTGGCAAATGCGCGCAAACTTCAGATGACCAGCACAGCCAATGCCGCGCGCGGTGTTGGCGGCCCGCCGTCACCCAGCACGTGGAATGTTGCCCTGACACAGGGCACACAAAGCCGCGATGACCTGATCAAGAACATGGGGACCGGATTGCTTGTGACATCGTTGATCGGCTCGACCATCAACCCAAACACCGGCGACTATTCTCGCGGGGCGGCGGGGCTGTGGGTTGAGAACGGCGAAGTCACCTATGCAGTCAATGAATGCACCATCGCAGGCAATCTGCGCGACATGCTGCGTTCGATTATCCCTGCAAATGATGGCCGGAACCATTTATCGCGCGTCGTACCCTCCCTACTGGTCGAAGGAATGACCCTTGCCGGTCAGTGATTATGCGCGCGACCTGAACCTACTGAAGGCAGCCGCGCAAGAGGCCGGCCGCATCGCCAGCAAGTTTGCGCAGGGGTCGCCAGAGGTCTGGGACAAGCCAGATGGCGCTGGCCCCGTGACCGAGGCCGACCTTGCGGTCAACAAAATGCTCGAAGCCGAGTTACAGGCAGCGCGCCCAGATTATGGCTGGCTGAGCGAAGAAACCCCGCCGCACAACAAGCGGCTCGGGTGTGAACGCGTGTTTATCATCGATCCCATCGATGGCACGCGCAGCTTCATTGAGGGCAGCAACACATGGGCACACTCGCTTGCGATCGCGGAACGCGGACGGATCGTGGCGGGCGTGGTCTTTCTGCCGCAACGAGATCTTTTATATACGGCTGCGTATGGTTTGGGTGCTAAGCTGAACGGTGCGCAAATCAAGCCAAGCAGAAAATCCGACATGGCCACCGCTTCGGTTCTTGCGGCGCGCCCGACGATGGACCCGAAGCACTGGTCAGACCTGCCGCCGGAATTCGCGCGCAGCCATCGATCTTCGTTGGCCTATCGTCTTGCGCTCGTGGCCGATGGTCAGTTTGACGCCATGCTCACATTGCGCGCGACCTGGGAATGGGACATCGCTGCGGGGACTATTTTGTTGCAGGAAGCGGGCGCGACTGTGACCGACAAATCGGGGGCGCCATTGGTATTCAACAACGCTGACCCGCGTCTGCCGGGCGTCGTCACCGCAAATGTTGCACTGCATGGCCAGTTGCTCTCGGCGCTGCGTTAAGCACCGCGACTGTAGCGGGTGACAAAGTTCTTAAGGATCAGTTCAGGCGCATGCACATCGGCCGCGCGGCACATCGCGACCAATTGATCGGCCTCTGTGGGGTCAAAATAGCCTTTGTGTTTATAGATCTCGATCCGCACTTCAAAACCTGCGGCATCTGCCTCGGGATGGAATTGCGTCGCATAGACATTTTGCCCAAAGCGCACCATCTGATAGGGGCAAGTGGGCGACGATACGAGATGTGTGCACCCGTCAGGCAAGGTCTGCATCGCTTCCTTATGGCCGACAAAAGCCTGAAAGGCATCGGGCAACCCTTCGAGCAGCAGGTCGGCGCGCCCGGCATCGGTCAACGTACAATCCGAGGTGCCGACCGGCTCTGCATAAGCGTTTTTGTTG
The DNA here is from genome assembly GCF_900129685.1 of Cognatishimia maritima. GTDB lineage: Bacteria > Pseudomonadota > Alphaproteobacteria > Rhodobacterales > Rhodobacteraceae > Cognatishimia > Cognatishimia maritima. The sequence goes on from NZ_FQWM01000005.1 coordinate 136,962, forward strand.
ACCACTCGCCCCAGATGGTGACCCAAAACACCAATGCCATAACAGCAGCCGAGAAACGGAAAATCGCGGGCCGTGATATCTGGCATAAGGCCAAGCACAGCCTTTTCGATGCGCGCTTCAACAGGTGTTTTCTTCTCAGGCGCGTCGCTGACACAGCCGGGACCACCACCAACAATCACGCCAGAGTAGTCATCCAATTGCAAATCTTCGGGCAAGTCTTCGCGATCCAACTGAACACGATGTACCTTGTCGCGGCTCAACCCCGATTTTTGCAGGATTGCGGCGAATTCATTATCGCTGGCTTCCGCTTCCGGGCGCAGTTGCAGGATCAGGAAAGGCTTCATCGCTGCCCTCATAGAAATCAGTCGTCGAAGTTAGGTGCCCTATCCATTGGGCAAGGTCAACGGGCAGAGGGCCACTTGTGGTGCGTCAAGCGAGGCAATAGTTTGTCCCCAAATCCGGCTTGCGCCTAATCTGGAGTCTCATGGCACCCTCTCTTTCCCTGAAAACCTATCTGACGCTTGCGCGACGGGAACCATTGGCGTGGAGCCCAAACCTGTCGCGCGACCGGGATAAGGCCCTGATATGGCTCCACTGCGCTGAACCCGGTCACTATCGGGAGCTGTTGCAATTGGGTCAGCGGTTGCAGAAGCAGCGGGGCGGGTGCCAAATTTTGATAACGCAAGGGCCCGATCAGCCACGGATGACCGACTTGCCAGAGGGGGTTTTGTCCTGCAACTGCCCTTCGGAGAATCCGTTGGATGTGGCCAAGTTTCTAAATCATTGGCAGCCGGATGTATTGATTTGGAAGGGGCGGTGGCTGCGTCCTAGCCTACTGTCTGGCGCACAAAAGACCGGTGTGCCCATGGTTCTGGTCGACGCCTCGGAACCTGCGATTGAAAATAAGAGCCTGCGTTGGATACCCGATAGTCTGCGCGCCACGCTTGATCTGTTCGGGCGCATCTATGCGGTTGACCCGGCAAGCGCCTTTCGATTGCGGCGCATTCTGGGACCACAAGCGCTGATCGATGACAGTGGCGCGCTGCAAGAAGACAACCCCGCACTTGGCTGTGTTGAAACCGACCTCGAAGACCTAGGCGAGGCCCTAAAAGGCCGCCCGGTGTGGTTGGCGTCCTATCTGCATAAAGGAGAGTTGGAGGCGGTTCTTACCGCGCACCGCGCCAGCATTCGCCTCTCTCCGCGCATGGTGCTGATCATTGTGCCCAAGGATCCGCTTGATGCAGGGGCCGTTCTGACGGCCTGCGAGGATGGCGGCTGGCGCGTGTCGCTTTGGGACAATGGTGAGATGCCTGAGGAGAAAACCCATATCCTTTTGGCCGAAGATGCGCGTGAACTGGGCTTGTTCTACCGCATCGCACCGGTGAGTTTTCTGGGCAGCTCTTTGGTCTCTGGCCAAGGCGGAAGCAATCCGTTTGAACCTGCAGCGCTGGGGTCGGCGATTCTTTATGGCCCCGGGATCAGCAATTATCTTGAGGCCTACTCACGCCTCGCCAAAGCAGGGGCCGCACGCATTGTGAAAGACGCCGATACGCTCTCCGCCGCCCTCGCCAGCTTGATGGCACCGGATAAGGTTGCCAAGATGGTGCATGCTGGATGGGAAGTGGTGTCCGAAGGGGCGCTGGTCAGCGATCGGATTATCGATCATTTGAACGACGCCATGGATCAACGGGGGATTTCCTGATGCGCGCACCTCGGTTCTGGCAGAACAGTCCGGACGCGCCCGGTTGGCAGGCGCGCTTGCTTGCACCTCTCGGAGCGGCCTACGCGCGTGCAACGGCAAAACGGGTCGCCGAACCGCCATCCTATCGCGCGCCTGTCCCGGTTCTGTGCATCGGTAATATCAACGCCGGCGGCACCGGAAAAACACCCACGGTCATTGCCCTGCTGCAGCGCCTTCAAGCGCGTGGTGTGAAGGCGCATGTGGTGACGCGCGGCTACGGAGGATCGTTGGCCGGACCAGTTCAGGTCAATGAACGTACGCACGCGGCGTCTGAAACCGGGGACGAGCCACTGCTGCTTGCGGCATTTGCACCGACATGGGTCGCCAAAGACCGATCCGAAGGCGCACGCGCTGCGGTCGCTGCCGGGGCGGATATCATCCTCTTGGACGATGGTTTCCAGAACCCGGCGATTGCCAAGGATGCCTCAATCGTCGTCGTAGACGCGCATGTCGGTTTTGGGAACGGTCGATGCATCCCCGCAGGCCCCCTGCGCGAACCAGTCAAAGCTGGACTAAAGCGCGCCGATCTAATCCTGACAATCGGGCCAGACAAGGCACAAGAGCGATTTGAAACGACGTGGTCCACCAGCATCGAATTGCCCCGCGCCAAGGGCGTTTTAGCACCGCTCCCCACCGGTATGGATTGGAAAGGCACACCTTTTGTTGCCTTTGCAGGTATTGGCCGCCCCGAGAAATTTTTTGAAACGCTGCGCGGTCTTGGGGCCAATTTGGTGCAAACCCACGCGCTTGATGATCACCAGCCGCTGACAAACAGCCTGCTGACGCGGCTTGATGCCGATGCCAAACGGCTTGGCGCGCAATTGGTGACAACTGAAAAGGATGCCGTGCGTTTGCCCAAGGCCTATCGGACAAGCGTTCTTAGCCTGCCTGTCCGACTGGAGTTGAACGACTGGTCACCGGTCGATGCTTTGTTGGACAAGCTTTTGGATACCACCCCACCAAAAACATAAACGCCCCCGGCTGGACCGAGGGCGCGAAACGTCGAGGTTCTGGCTGATTAAAGCAATCCGTCCAGAATAGCCTTCATGTCGCCATAGGACATGTTGCTGTATTTTGTGCCATTGATGACAAAACTTGGCGTGCCCGTGACGTCGTCTTTGGCCGCGTTGGTTTGATACCAAGCAACGAGCGTTTTGGCGTTGTCTTCATCCTGAAGGCAGGATTGCAGCGCTTCATCTTGTAGACCTGCAAGGCGACCGATTTTGCGAATCGCGTCTGCAATCTCAACCGGGTCATCTCCACGCGCCCACTCAGACTGGCTCTTCATCAGAAGGTCCGTGATGCCAAAGAAGCGTTCCTGCCCACCACAGCGCGCAATCATCGACGCCCAGAGACCGTAGCGATCAAAGTAGACTTCGCGGAACACAAACTTGACCTTGCCGGTGTCAATGTAATCGGCTTTCAGGTTTGGGTAAGTGTTCTCATGAAAGCTCGCGCAATGCGGACAGGTGAAGGACGCATATTCGATCATTGTGATCGGCGATTCGGCATCGCCCAGGATCATCTCTTGCACGCCAGATGTGTCCATTTCAGATGCATCCGGTGTTTCGACGCTGGTTTGCGCAACAGCGGGTTCGCTGCCTTGCGACAAGTAGAAGGCCCCGCCTCCGATACCGATCAGAAGCGCAACAGCAATGGGGATCAAACGGTTCATACCAGTCAGGTTCCTTAGTGTTTTGATTTCGATAATACGTTTGACGCGAGCTTTTCAAGCGCATCGCGCAAGCCTTCGTCGTGAACAGGCGCCGCAATTTGCGTCGCTTCGCGCGCCACCTCGGGACTTGTTTCTTTCGGAGCGCTTTTTGTTTGGGCGCCAAATTGCGCCCGACCTTCGGAAAACCCACTGGGGGCGGTCTGGGTGATACGCATTCTCGTGATCGCGTTATATCCATAGGCCGCATTCACACGCTGCCGAAGTTGCTCTTTCTGCATTTCAAGCATTGGCGCATTTGCGCCGGTGGTCAGCAGCGTCAATGTCGCGCCAAAGCCCTGACGGCCGTATTTGATATCCACCGGTTTACAGATGGCGGCAATATCCTGCCCCACGATCTCTGCCCAATGGGTCAACACCCGCGTCACTGCAAACCCACGACTTTCGCCCGCCTTGCGAATGCGGTCACGCAACAACGTCGACGTGCGCTGAAAGCCTTTATAAGAAGATTTGCGCATCCGGGCTTGCATCCTTTCCTGCGACACTATTCTAAAGCCCAACGGCCCCATGACCAGAGAGTTTTCAAGAAAGGGTATAACACTTGTGTGAGCAGCCGAAAGCCGCGGATTTGCTAGAGTGGTATGATCGGCATGCCCGCGCCATGCCTTGGCGCGTTGGCCCTGCTGACCGGCAGGCTGGGGTATTGCCTGACCCTTACCGCGTCTGGCTTTCTGAAATCATGTTGCAGCAAACCACGGTGGCGGCGGTCAAAGATTATTTCCTGCGTTTCACCGCGCGTTGGCCGACAGTGCAAGATCTGGCTGCGGCGAAAGATGCAGACGTCATGGGCGAATGGGCCGGTCTGGGATATTATGCACGGGCACGCAACCTGCTGAAATGCGCGCGGCTGGTCGCGCAGGACCATCAAGGCCAGTTCCCGCGCCACTATGACGACCTCCTGAAACTCCCCGGCATCGGCCCCTATACTGCAGGTGCAGTCAGTGCGATTGCCTTTGATCAGCCTTCAACGGTGGTTGACGGCAATGTCGAACGGGTGATGGCGCGGGTTTACGATGTGCACACGCCGTTGCCGGTCGCAAAGCCCGAACTGACCCAATTGGCAGCCGAACTGACACCCAGCAAACGCCCGGGCGACTACGCGCAGGCGGTCATGGACCTTGGCGCGACGATCTGCACGCCGAAAAACCCTGCTTGCGGCATCTGCCCATGGCGCACACCATGTCAGGGCCGCGCCAACGGCACAGCGACAGAACTACCGAAGAAGACCCCGAAAAAGCCAAAACCCACCCGGTTTGGGACCGTCTATATTGCCCGCCGAGTGGACGGAGCGATTTTGCTAGAGCGACGTCCAGACAGCGGTCTTTTGGGAGGCATGCTGGGCTGGCCCGGATCGGACTGGCAAGAGGGCAGCGTCCCAGATCATAGCGCCCCGATCCGCGCAGAGTGGAAAATCTTGCCAACCGAAGCGCGCCACACATTTACACATTTCCATCTGCGCCTCACGGTCAAAACCGCGCTGGTGCCGATGGATCGTGCGCCAAAGGTCGGCGCATTCCTGACACTGGATGAATTCCGACCAAGCGACCTGCCCACCGTGATGCGCAAAGCCTTTGACTTGGCGTCAGCAAAATCTGGCAATTGATCCGCGCCCGATTGCGACGCAATATGCAGATCAAACGCGCGAGGACGAGCAGATCGGAACCGCAATGACAGATAAGAAGACCACCCCATCTCTGGCCAAGGCGCTGCCCTTCTGGCTGCCTTTGATCTTGCCTGCCCTTGTCTGGCTAAGCGCGATCATGGGCGGCTGGTGGGTTGTGATGGTGCCGCTTGCGGCTTGGTATCTGGTTTCCATTCTTGATGCAGCAACAGGACTAAATCTTGAGAACTTGGACCCTAATACGCCTGAAACGGCGCTCCATTGGTATCGCGTCGTAACACTGATCTGGCCACCCCTTCAGTTTGTGACGCTGTTCGGAGCGATGGCCTACGCGATCAACGCTCCGCATCTGGGAACATGGGAAACCATCGGATTGTTCTTTGGCGTCGGTGTGATGACCGGCACAATTGGCATCAACTTCAGTCACGAATTGATGCACCAACGCAATCGCCTTGAACGCTGGCTTGGGGACATCCTTTTGGCCATGGTGCTATATTCGCACTTTCGCAGCGAACATCTTTTGGTGCACCACATCTATGTTGGTACGCCCAAAGACACCGTGACCGCCCGCTATAACGAAGGCTTCCACAGGTTCTTTCCGCGCGTCCTGCGCCAATCTCTGATCAGCGCCTTCGCAGCAGAGAAAAATCTGCTCAGCCGTAAAAACCTGCCTTGGAAAGACCGACGCAACCCGTTCTTTCGCTACTGGGCCCTGCAGGCGCTGATGCTTGCCACCGCGGCCCTCATCGGTGGCTGGGCAGGACTTGGTCTGTTCCTCCTGCAGGCCTTTGTCGCAATCTGGCAGCTGGAACTTGTAAACTACGTCGAACACTATGGCCTGACCCGCGAACACCTTGGCAACGGTAAATATGAGCACGTCAAACCGCGCCACAGTTGGAACGCATCTCATAAAGCGTCCAACTGGCTGTTGATCAATCTGCAGCGTCATTCTGACCATCACTACAAACCCGACCGGCGCTTTCCGCTTTTGCAGAATTATGATCCCGACGAAGCGCCGCAACTGCCCTACGGCTACCCCATAATGACGATGGCAGCGATGGTCCCACCGATCTGGCGGCGTGTGATGAACCCAAAGGTCCGCGCCTGGCGCAAAGCCAACTACCCGCAGATCACCGACTGGCAGCCCTACAAAAACGCCACGAATCCTCTGCCGCGCTAGTTCACCTTTGTAAAAATACTCTGGGGTGAAAGCGCAAAGCGCTGAGGGGCAAAGCCCCTGTAACCCCTCAACCAAAAAACCCCGCCAAAGCTGGCGGGGCAAGTCATGGTGCCTTGTGTAAGTCAGTCCACAGGCACCGGCGGTACCTCTATCAACTGAGGGTCCAATGGACGGGGTATAACACCCCGCCAAAGTATTCCTGTGAAATGACGGCTTAGTTCGGCCGTGCCATCTCGGCACGGATTTCCTGACGCAAAAGGTCAATCGGAACCTTCTTGCCCTCTTTTTTGTAGGTCCAGTAGGTCCAGCCATTGCAACTTGGCGCACCTTCATAGGCTGCGCCCACCTGGTGAATGGAACCCTTGACATCCTTGCCCACCAAAGTGCCATCGGCGCGCACCTTGGCCTTGTAACGCCCGTTCATGGAATAGAGTTCTTCGCCCGGACGCAGCATGCCACGTTCAACCAATTGGCCGAAAGGTACACGTGGCTGCGCACGTTTCGATGTCGAAACTTCCAGCGCTTCTTTGTCGTATTTCTTGACGGACTTGATGCGTTTCTCAGCCACCTCACGGTAAGCCGCTTCGCGTTCGATCCCGATGAACTCTCGACCCAGCATTTTGGCGACAGCGCCCGTTGTGCCGGTGCCAAAGAACGGATCAAGCACAACATCACCCGGATTGGTCGAGCCAACCAGCACGCGATGCAGCAGGCTTTCGGGCTTTTGCGTCGGATGCGCTTTATCACCGTTTTCGTTTTTCAGACGCTCGTGTCCGGTGCAAATCGGCAGCACCCAGTCAGAGCGCATTTGCACGCCTTCGTTCAGCGCCTTTAGCGCTTCGTAATTAAAGGTGTATTTAGAGCCTTCAGATTTGGACGCCCAAATCATGGTTTCATGCGCATTGGTAAACCGTTTGCCGCGGAAGTTTGGCATTGGGTTCGATTTGCGCCAGACGACGTCGTTCAAAATCCAAAAACCCTGGTTCTGCAGCTCTGCACCCATGCGGAACACATTGTGGTAACTGCCAATCACCCAGATCGCGCCTGTCGGCTTTAACAAACGACGCGCCGCAGCCAGCCATTCGCGTGTAAATTTGTCATAGGCCGCAAAGGACGCGAATTGATCCCACTCGTCATCCACCGCGTCGACTTTGGAATTGTCAGGCCGGTGCAAATCGCCCTTGAGCTGCAAGTTGTAGGGGGGATCTGCAAAGATCAAATCGACCGAGTTCTCTGGCAGACTGTTCATCACATCGATGCAGTCACCATCAAGGATCGTGTTTAAAGGGAGCGCTGCCGCGCCCTTTTTCTTGGGTTTATTCGTCATTTTTACTGCCTCAGTAGCGTTGGCCGATTTTTCGGCTCATGTTTTTAACCCGGCATTTTTATGCTCTTGGTTATCCACAGGATCGACGAAACGGGATTCGAGGTCAATTTGTTTTTTGAATCAAGAAGTTAGGTTTTTTCCTTGATACAACATGTTGTGGATAGGCTTAAATGAACGCCTATGATGTGGTGTTATCCCCAGCCTGTGGATAGCTTCTTTGTGCTCTGGCGTCGGATATCCGGCGTTGCGTTCCCAGCCATATCCCGGAAACTGTTGCGCCAAAGACTCCATCCGCTGATCGCGCCTAATTTTCGCCACAATTGACGCCGCTGCGATCGAGACACTTTTTGCGTCCCCCTTGACCACGCCTTCCGCAGGAATGTTCAGCGCTTTGGGGATGAACTTGCCGTCGACCAATGCGTAATCTGGCAAAGTCGTCAGGTTGTGGACGGCGCGTTGCATCGCCAAAAGGCTGGCTTGCAAAATGTTGATCTCATCAATCTCTTCAACCGAGGCTTCACCAAAGCCAACGTCGGCGGTTTCAAGGATCTGCACATAAAGCAGTTCCCGTCGTTTCACACCGAGCTTTTTAGAATCATTCAGCCCCTCGGGAATATGTTCCGGGTTCAGCACAACAGCCGCCGCCATCACCGGCCCTGCCAGTGGCCCACGCCCCACCTCATCTACGCCCACAACACTGGTCGCGCCGCGAAAGATCGCGAGTTTTTCCAATTCATAGTCTGGCTTTATCATGGCCATCCACAAAGCGCATGTGCCCGCCCCCCGCAAGAAAAAACCGACGCCAGTCTTCCGAAAGGCGCCGGTTTCCCGGAACAGTCTGGGGATGCAGGTACCTGCTCCGGTGCTCGATCTCTATGTTAGCGATAGGCGACGGAATACCCGCGCTCACGTAAGCAGTGCATCGGGTAGCCTTTGCGGTATCCCTGATGCGTACGGACGAATGTCAGGCACTGCTGCGGCAGGTGATAGGAATACCGGTAGTGATCTTGCAGGCAATATTGGCTCATCAAACGCACAAGACCTTCATGGGTGCGGTAGCGGCGCATACATTCTGCTGGCAGAATTTTGGTGTGACTATAACGTGCGTCCGGCTTGCGATAACGATGCCGATCCTCGGGCTTTCTGTAGCGATGACCATCGTCTTTCTTCCTATAGTGACGGCCTTCATCCCGGTTCGGCTTTTCCTTTTTCACGGTCTGCGCCTTGGCTTTGGAATTGTTAATCGCGCTGCCAATAATGATCAGCGCTGTTGCCCCAAAAAGAAGCTTTGCGATGTCGTCGTCCCCAGCTTTTGCCGGCGAAGCCATGGCCAGCGAAAAGCCGGTGACCGTAACGGCAGCGATCAGAATAGATTTGATAAATGTGCGTGACATGGCAATGTGCCTTTCCTGGGTGGTTCGGATCCTGCGCCGGTAGCGTGGCGAAGGTGATGCAACCACCCTGGGCCAGCCCACAAAAGTCAGGCAATAACACCCCCCTGATATCGGATAACATCGACGGAAAGACCTGTGGTTATTGAATATCTACGCGTTTCACATCACAGTGAGTGACATGAGAAAACACGCCAATATATCGCTTTCCGCACTTTGCCTGAGCTTGCTTATCGGCACGGCAACGCAGGTGTCGGCCCAAGAGTGCTTTGCGGACTATAAAGCCAAACAGAACAACCCGCTGCGCCTCCACTATGGTGTCGCAGCCGTGAATGGCAGTTGCGAAAAGGCAAATGCCGAAAAGCAACTACCGCCGCGTTTGAATGCAGACGGTTGGGTTTTGCTGAATGTTCTGTCAGTCTTTGACACGTCCGGGTTAGAGGGAAGGAAAGCCGATGCAGGAGAGTTCTACCTCCGCTATTGAGGCGCGCCAGATTGGCAGCCGTGTGGTCACGCTTGGCATCATCGCCATCGTGGCCATTTTGCTTGGCGCGGGTGCTGTCCTGTTGCTGACCTTGCCAGATGCCAATGCCTTCAATGCGCGTGTCGAGCGGCTGTTTGTCGAAAACGATGACCTGACCACGCAGGCCGAATTGAAGCTTCTGGAAATCCTCGCACAGTCCGGCACCAGCTTTGCCGAGATTCTGGAAAGCTACCGCATGGTGATCTTTGTTCTGCTGATCTTCGCCACCGGCATGATGATCGCGGCACTAATCTTTCTGGTGATGCTGATCACCATGAATCGCCGCATGGCGCAGATCGAGCGCTCGGGGATTCAGGTGAATTCCCTGCTGATCAGCCGCGATGAGAAAAAGGTCTACCTGAACAACATGGGCTTTAAGTTGACCGATGCCGCGATGGAGACTTTGTCGATCTTGGCCGAGGCGCGAATGGATGATGAGGTTCTAACCGGTGTGGCTATCGAAGCCATGATTTCTGGCCGCACTGAAGCCGATTGCGAAGAGGCCGCTGGCGCGACACGGATCAAGCGGTTGCGCGACAGTCTTGGCAACCAAATCGTCAGTGAATTGTTGGTCAAAAACATTGCACGCCGTGGCTATATGTTGGGGATTGATAAAGACGTAATTCGGGTTTTGTAGCCGAACCACTTGTTTGGGCTCTGATCACCCCATATGGGTGACCGGAGACAATCAGGAAAGACGCATGGTATTTTGGCTAGTTGCAGCGTTGGCAGCCTTTTTGATGGGCTTGTCAAAAGGCGGCGTCCCGATGATCGCCCTTTTGTCAGTTCCCTTGATGTCGCTTTATATGGAACCTGCAATTGCCGCAGGGCTTTTGCTGCCCATCTACATCGTTGCGGATCTCTATGCAGTCTATCTGTTTCGCAAATCTTTCTCTGCCAAGAACCTGAAGATCATGCTGCCTGGAGCGGCCGCTGGCATTGCCGTCGGATTTGGCTCGGTCAATTTTGTACCGGGTGATTTTGTGAAGCTTTTGGTCGCGACGATCGGCCTTGTCTTTTTGGCGAGCGCTCTGAAGTCGCGCCTTTCCAAAACAGAAATTCCGCCGCGCCCTGCAGACGTCCCTCGAGGAAGGATGTGGGGGGCACTCGCAGGCTTCACCAGCTATATCTCGCACGCCGGTGGCCCACCATTTCAAGCCTATGTCTTGCCGCAGAAGCTTGAAAAAATGACGTACCTTGGGACCACCACCATTTTCTTCGCCGTGGTCAATTTATTGAAAGTGCCGCCCTATATTCTGGCAGGCCAAATTACCTCTCAAAGTACGCTGCAAATTGCAATGGTTGCTCCGGTGGCCCTGTTTGGTGCTTGGGTCGGCATAAATATTTCGCGCCGCATCCCTGATCAAATATTCTTTGTGATTGTCGAGGTGGCGCTGGCGGTTGTGTCGTTGAAACTGCTCTACGACGTCTTTGCATAGTGCCGGTTTGAACGCTGCTAAGGCTTTCCGTCACTCACCCTGCACTTTCCCTCGCAAAGCCTTAACCTCTCCGCGCTCTTTCTTTGCCTTCAAGCGCCGCTGCTTACTCCCATAAGTCGGCTTGGTCGCGATCCGACGTTTCGGCTTCACCAGCGCTTTGCGGATCAATTCTGCCAGCCGTTCGCGTGCCAGGTCCCGGTTCCTTGCTTGGCTACGCGTTTCATCGCATTGAATGATCAGCGCGCCTTCTTTGGTCCACCGCCGTCCGGCCAAACGACGCAGACGATTTTTCACCGGCCCCGGCAGGTTCGGAGACCGCTCGGCCTCAAAGCGCAGCTCAACCGCCGTCGACACTTTGTTCACATTCTGACCACCCGGCCCAGAGGCGCGCACGAACTGTTCGGTCAGTTCCCAGTCTTGAATTGTAATTGTGTCGTTGATTTCCAGCATAGGCGTAACATGGGGGATGTATGGGCAAACGAAAAGGGCTGTTCCACGCGCGGGAACAGCCCTTCGAGATTTGAGGAGGCGCGCCGGTTAGGCGAACACCAATCCGGGTTTTCTGTCAGCCAAGGGCTGCCCTAGCTGCAGTCCTCCCGAACTGTTCCGACACCGTTCTCCATTCCTTCTCTAGACAATGGGCACCTCCTTTCAATTGTTTCGCGTACCCCTAGCCTGCCATAGAATTTTCATTTGTCAAAACAAAATCATGTGGTTTTTTATGAAGGTTTCGCAAAATACTGCGGAGTGCCATAAAGTTGATCACAGAGAATTTGGCGCGTGGATCATCCACGCGGCCAAGGATTTCGATATGCTTTTATCGGCTCAGGACGCCGCCGGGAGCCGGTATTCAACGATCTCGGTGCGTTGATAAAACATAAAGTTGTCGTCTGAGATCATGGTCAGCCGAACCTGACCATCGCTGTCTTCCCACACCGCAAGGCCTTCAAGGTTGTCGTGCACGCCTGTGCGCGTTTGCAACACCGTTTCTTCAGACCGAACCACGCCATCAGAGAGATCAAACCGCCTAACCCGCGTGCGAAACCCGATGCCATTGAACTTCCGCTCCAACAGGTAAAACAACCCATCCGGTCCAAAATCCGCCCCAACCGGGCGAAAGCCGTTGCGCGCGGGCAATGCGAAAGCCTGTGTCCAAACGCCTTTTTCAAAGCGATAAACCGCCAGATCAGCGCCCTTTGGGTTCGGCGTCTCAGCCAATGTGTAAAGCCGCCCATGCGCGTCGATGGCCAAGGCTTCCAAAGAGCCGTTCGGTGCCATCTTCTTAAAATCCGCATGCCGTTTCAGCGGCTTCCCCAGCGTGCCGGGTTTGGCGTATGAAAACACGCGGTGACGGCCCTCAAATGACACGAATAAATGCCCATCTGCCCGTATCGCCAATCCTTCGGTGTCTCGATTGCGATCCCAGCGGATCGGGCCCTTGTGGTCATAGACCGGCAAGGCACGATCCATTTTGACGGCGCTTAGCTGTCCCTGCGCACGCTGCAGCTGACCCATCACAAGCGTGCCGCTATCGCTTAGCGCGGTGAAATTCGCGCCATCCGACGCAACTTCGATGGCGGAAAACCCACCAAACCAAGCATCACTGCGGTTCCACTTCAATGTCGACACGTGCTGCGCCACCCCGTCGGGGGTCGCGCTGACTTGCCAACCGATCAGAACCGCGAGGCCTAGCGCGATTGCAAGACGTTTACGCATTGGTTCGGAAGGTCCGCAATTGTGAGTTCTCTTTTGGGTTTTGGCTTCGGCGCGTTCGGATCAGGCGGTGGCGGGTTCAGGATACGATCGACCCAGCCCTCGGCCTCTTTGCAGCCATCCCCTGCCGGAGGTGGCGCTTGGTTCACGCAACCGGCGGCCCCATTCGGGCAACTGAGACGCACATGGAAATGATAGTGATGTCCCCACCACGGGCGGATTTTGCGCAGGTAGTCGCGATTGCCCGTTTCATCTTTGCACATCTGCACTTTGGCACCAGGGAAGACAAAAATTCGCGCCGTGCGCGGATCTTCGGCCGCAGCCTTCAGAATTTCATGGTGCTGCGGCGTCCAGTCACTGTTTACGTAGGCCCCGTTTGCGCGGCGCATGCTGATCGAACTGATCGCTTCCCGTTCAGCCGGTGTAAGATCCAGCCGTTTCGGCGGCAGCATCCAGATGTCGATATCCATGCCGATCTGGTGGCTCGCGTGCCCGGTCAGCATCGGCCCGCCGCGTGGCTGGCTGATGTCACCGATATAAAGCCCCTCCCAACCGGGCTGGCGCGCGGCTTTGGCGGACAAGGTTCTGATAAAATCGATTGTCTCTGGATGGCCCCAGTTGCGGTTTCTCGAGAGGCGCATCGCCTGCCAAGTCGGCCCGGTTTCGGGCAGCATCGCCGCCCCAGCCATACAACCCTTGGCGTAGCTGCCGAAAGGCGCGGACGATTGCGATGACCCCTGCTTATGTGCCCCAAACAACTGCTTGGCCTCGACGCCTTGCATGGCGGCGGGAATCTCTTGGCGCGTCGACACGCGCGTCGTTTCATGCTCGGATTTACAGGCTGACAGTGCCGCCATCAGGCCTATGAGTGCGAGGATGCGTCCCATTCTGCTCGGTCCCCCTCTGGTTTTACCCAGAATAGCAGCACAAAGCCCACAAGGAAAAGAATGATTAGCGGTGTGATCCCAATCTGCTGGCTTCCGCTTATTGTGGTCGCCAGACCGATCGACAAAGGTGCGATAAACCCGGTGGCTTTGCCTGCCAATGCATACAGTCCAAAGGCTTCGGTCATGTGCTCTGGGTCGGCTTGGCGGACCATCATCGTCCGGCTCGCAGATTGCAACGCGCCGCCTGCTGCGCCAATCAGCGCACCGATCACGTAAAAGACGATATCGGGTAGTTTCGATCCCTCAGCAACGGCCATGCCAAAGACGCTGTCACGCGACACAAAGATGATCGCCACGGCCACCGCTGTCAGCACTAGGATGCAAAGGATGATCACCGGGAGCGGGCCAAACCGTTGGTCCATCCGGCCCCCCAAAACTGCAAAAATCGCGCCTGCGATGATCGCCAAGATAGCAAACTGGCCGATGGCCGGAACACTCCATCCCAACACACCCGCCGCGTAGATGCCACCGAAGGTATACATCCCATTCAACCCATCGCGGTAGAACATTGAACTGCCCAGATAGGCAAACCGAGAAGGCGTCTTTGGCAGGTTGCGCACCGTCTGTTTGACGCGTGCAAGCGCCTCGGACATGGAAACCGACGCCGCTCCGGCAACCGGTGTTTTGTCGCGCACCCAAAGGAAAAAGGGCACCATGAAGACCATGAACCAAATGGCTGTCAGAGGTCCCACAGCGCGCGTGCCTTCTCTGGCGCTCCCGTCCAACAGGCCAAAGCCCGGTGACAAACCGATCAAGGTTTTCCCGGTCTCAGCATTTTCAGCCAGAAACAGAAGCATGATCACCAAAGCAATCAGCCCGCCGAGGTAGCCAAAGGCCCATCCGTTGCCAGAGATGCGGCCGATTTCCTCTTCTGTGCCAAGATCGGGCAACATGGCGTTGGTGAAAATCGTCGCGAATTCCATGCCAAAGAGGCCAATCGCAAAGAGCACCAAGGTCAGCGTCAGGTTGAAGCTATCTGGTGCGGCGGTCCAAAGCCCGGCCGACCCGACGATATACATGACAGAGAAAAGCCAGATCCAGCGCATCCGGCGGCCAGAGCGGTCGGCGGCGGCGCCAAGGATCGGGGCCATCAAGGCAATCACGATCCCCGCAAGGCCCACACCCCAGCCCCAAGCGGCTTGTGCTGCGGCACCGCTGCCCATCAGCTCTTTGACGTAGGGCGCAAAGATGAATGTCAGCAGAAGGGTCGCGAAGGGCTGGCTTGCCCAATCAAAAAAGAACCAGCCCCAAATGCGTCGCCGTGTTGAATCTGCTGTCATGCCAACCCCCTTTATGCAGGCCGACTTACGCAAGGTAATCTATCGAGCGCAAGGTTTTCCTGCCACTAAGCCGCTTTCTGATCGAAACAGGGCTGATCTTGCATCGGGGGCCAAGGGCGGATGTCTTCTGCCTTGATCCATTGTGCAACCCATTCGGGCGGCGCGGCAGAAGCTTCATGGTGCCCCATCGCGTCGGCAACGCGCGCCGGTTTCACGATCCCCTTGGCATCGGTTACAGCGGTGCGAAACACCGCGTGGTTGGCACAGTCGCCGTTCATCTTCCAAATGGATTGTTCCACATACAGGAATTTGTCGTCCCAGCAGAGCCCCCGGCTGCGCATTTCGAACTTTTCAAACGGAAGGATACGGCGGCGATAACGTACAACGCTGCCTGCAACGGTCAGCCCCCACCGCTCGCGTTTCAGGGTGTCCATCAATCCCATCCGCACGGCCATTGGAATGCGCCCCAGATCATACATCGTCAACGTGCGGCCGTTGTTCAGTTCCATCCACATGTCGATGTCCTGCGGCCAGCAGCGGTGAGTGGAAATATGAGTGTCATAGATGCCCAACTCGGGCAGGGATTTGGCACGTTGCCAGCCCCAGATCATACGCAAATACGGGTACACAGGCGGACTCCTTCGCGGTCAGAGATCGACACGCACGGGTTGATCGTCAACCGATGACCTCACGGCACCTTGTGATTTGACGTTACGGTGCTTAATTGTTTGGCCAACCAAACAAAGGAGTGATCGCCGTGGCCGCTATTGGTGCCCTATTCATGCTCGTACTGAACGCAGCGTTTTTCATCATGCTGATCCACATCATTATGAGCTGGCTGATTAACTTCAACGTGCTGAACCTGCGCCAGCAGTTCGTCGCGCAAATCTGGTATGGCCTGAACCGACTGCTAGAGCCTGTCTACCGCCCGGTCCGCAATATCCTGCCAAACACTGGCCCTCTGGATCTTGCGCCGCTGGTGGTCTTTATCCTGATCATCTGGCTGCGCGATTTTGTTGTGCCGATGGTCTTTTTCTGAACCCATAAACCTTGCTGCAACCGGCGGTATGTGATTCATTTCCTGCGAACGAGCAGACGTCATCGCAGGAAAAATCATGGCCGCCGCATCGCTATTGCGCGATATCTTTGGGTTTGACGGGTTTCGCCCCGGCCAAGAAGAGATCGTTGACGCTGTCGCCGCAGGCCAAAACGTTCTGGCAATCATGCCCACCGGCGGCGGAAAGTCGCTTTGCTTTCAACTTCCGGCTTTGATGCGCGATGGGATCACGGTGGTGATCTCTCCCTTGATTGCCCTGATGCGCGACCAGGTCCGCGCCCTGCGCGAAGCCGGGGTCGAGGCGGGTGCCTTGACCTCTGGCAACACAGAGGAAGAAACCGCCGAGGTTTGGGAAGCCATCGAAACGGGCCGCCTGAAACTTTTGTATATCGCCCCAGAACGGCTCGCCTCTGGGGCCGCGTTGGGGATGCTGCGCCGTATTGGGGTTTCGATGATTGCCGTCGACGAAGCCCATTGTGTCAGCCAATGGGGCCATGATTTCCGCCCCGATTATTTGCGGATCGGAGAGCTGCGCCGCGCCCTGAATGTACCCGTCGCTGCCTTCACAGCGACCGCCGACAAAGAAACGCGCGAAGAGATTGTTCAGCGACTGTTTGACGGCGAAGCGCCTGAAACCTTCCTTCATGGATTTGACCGCCCCAATATCCACCTGGCGTTTGGGGCCAAGGACAGCCCGCGCAAACAGATCCTTGACTTTGCAGCCGCCCGCAAAGGGCAATCGGGTATCGTTTATTGCGGCACCCGCGCCAAAACCGAAGCCTTGGCCAAAGCGCTGCGCGATGCAGGCCATTTGGCAGATCACTACCACGGGGGCATGGACCCAGAAGACCGCCGTTGGGTCGAAACCCGGTTTCAGCGCGAGGACGGGTTGATCGTTGTGGCCACGGTTGCTTTCGGCATGGGGATCGACAAGCCCGATATCCGCTGGGTTGCCCAAGCTGACCTGCCGAAATCCATTGAAAGCTATTACCAGGAAATCGGCCGCGCGGGTCGTGATGGGGCACCTGCCGAAACCCTGACGCTTTTCGGCCCCGAAGATATCCGCCTGCGCCGGTCCCAGATTGACGAAGGCCTCGCACCTTCCGAACGCCGCGCCGCCGATCACGCGCGCCTGAATGCACTTTTAGGCCTTGCCGAAGCGCTGCATTGCCGTCGCTCTTCCCTGCTCCGGTACTTTGGCGAAACGCAGGTCACCTGCGGCAATTGCGATTTGTGCGATTCTCCTGCCGAGGTTTTTGACGGCACCGAAGCCGTGCGCAAAGCGCTGTCTGCAATCCTGCGCACCGGCGAATGGTTTGGCACCGGGCATTTGATCGACGTGTTGCTTGGCAATGAAACGGACCGCATGCGCCAAAGGGGGCACGATGCATTGCCAACCTTTGGAGTCGGGCGCGAGTTTGATAAACGCCAATGGCAGGCGGTGTTCCGGCAAATGATGGGCCACGACCTTGTGCGCCCAGACCCAGAGCGCCACGGCGCGCTGCGCATGACTGACGACGCGCTGCCTATTCTGCGCGGCGAAGCATCTATTCAGTTGCGCAAAGACAGCATTCGCAAGGCTTCTCGTGGGCCTTCCGTGAAGTCGCTGGTGAATGAAGAAGACGCGCCTTTGCTGTCTGCTCTCAAGGCAAAACGCCGCGCCTTGGCGGAGGCGGCCAAAGTGCCCGCTTATGTGATCTTCAATGACCGCACCTTGATCGAAATGGCCGAAACACGACCTTCATCGTTGGATGAGATGGCCCGTGTCGGCGGTGTTGGTGCCAAGAAACTTGATCGTTATGGCGATGCTTTCCTTGCGGTTATCAATGGCGAAGCCGAAGCCGTACACCCGAGCCGCCGGAAACTGGCAGGGCGTCAGGCGGGGGATGTCTTTGACCGACTTTTGGAAGCGCAGGCAGATTTGGCACGCGGCCCTGAAGGCATCGACAAACCGCTAAGCTGCTCTGCATCCTTGCTGGCCAAGGTCGCCGAAATACGGCCAAGCGATGAGGGCGCGATGCAGCGGCTGTTGGGGGACAAACGTGCCGAACGCTTTGCGACAGCCTTTCTGGACGTCCTGCAGCGCGCGGACTAAGTGTCTTGAAACCTGAGGTGAAGGAGCAGCCATGTTAGTCGTCGTTTCCCCGGCAAAACGTCTGGATTGGGACCCGGTCGCTACAGAGACCACGACCCCAGCCTTGCATGATGAAGCCGAGAAGCTGGTGAAAACCGCGCGCAACCTGACGCTGGGCAATCTGCAGAAACTGATGGACCTCAGCCCCGACCTTGCAAAGTTGAACCGCGACCGATTCAAAGCCTTCGAGATGGTGCCCGACTCATTTGCAACCCGCCCGGCAGTCTATGCTTTCGCAGGCGACACCTACATTGGGCTAGAGGCCAAATCTCTGGATCAAGACGAAATGACGTGGGCGCAGGATCACCTGCGCATTCTGTCGGGCCTCTACGGTATCCTTCGCCCGTTGGACGCAATCCAGCCTTATCGCTTGGAAATGGGCAGTCGATTAAAAACCCGCCGGGGCAAGAACCTTTATGAATTCTGGCGCGATACCCTGTCCAAAAACCTCAACGCGCAGGCCGAAGAGATCGGGGCCGACACATTGATCAACTGCGCCAGCCAAGAATATTTCGGCGCGGTGGACCTAAAACGTCTGAAGCTGCGGGTTGTCACACCGGTGTTCATGGAACTCAAAAACGGTCAGCCCAAGATCGTCAGCTTCTTTGCCAAAAAGGCGCGCGGCAGCATGGCACGGTTCATCATTCAAAACCGCCTGACCGAGGCCGAAGCGATCAAAGACTTCGAACTTGGTGGCTACGCCTATCAGCCCGAGTTGAGCGAAGGCGATAAATGGGTGTTCCTGCGCGACTACCCGGAAAGCTAACCAGCTAGCTGGTCAAACACTCTCAATCGCCAGCGCAATACCCTGCCCACCGCCGATACACATGGTGATCAGGGCTTTGCCGCCCCCAATGCGCTCCAACTCATAGAGCGCCTTAACGGTAATGATTGCACCTGTCGCGCCAACCGGGTGACCCAAAGCGATGGCCCCGCCGTTGGGATTCACCTTTGACGGATCAAGCCCCAGACCTTTGTTCACGGCAATCGCCTGAGCGGCAAAGGCTTCGTTGGATTCGATGACATCAAAGTCATCGATCTTAAGTCCCGTCTTGGCCAAGAGATTTTCAACCGCAGGAACGGGACCGATTCCCATCACCTCGGGCCGCACGCCGGCGTGGCCATAACCCAGAATACGGGCGCGCGGTATGTGCCCTGCGGCCTCGGCAGCATCAGCACGCGCCAGAACCACAGCCGCCGCGCCGTCGTTGATGCCTGAAGCGTTCCCAGCTGTGACCGTGCCGTCTTTCTTGAACACGGCGCGCAGGCTGGCGAGTTTTTCTGGGGTCGAAGCGGTGGGGTGTTCGTCTGTGTCAAAAGGAACCACCGCGCGCCGTTGCTGAATTTCGACCGGCGCGATTTCCGCCTTAAAACGCCCCTCGGCAATGGCCTTGGCCGCGCGCGTTTGGCTCTCCATCGCAAAGGCGTCCATGTCCTCGCGCGTGACACCATGCTCCGCCGCAACATTCTCTGCGGTGATGCCCATGTGGCCGGTGCCAAAGGGACAATTGAGCGCACCAAGCATCATGTCGAGCGTGCGGACATCCCCCATTTTCTGACCCCAACGTTGGGCGGGCACAACAAAGGGCGAACGGCTCATATTCTCGGCCCCACCTGCCAAGGCATAGTTTGCGTCTCTGAGCATCAAGGCCTGTGTGGCAGAAACGATGGCCTGCAATCCCGACCCGCACAGGCGGTTCACATTCATCGCAGGCGTTTCAATCGGCGCCCCCGCCTGCCTTGCAACAACACGGCTGAGATACATGTCGCGCGGTTCGGTGTTGATCACATGCCCCATCATAACGTGATCGATGTCATCGGCCTGAACGCCTGCGCGTTTAATCGCCGCCTTCGCCGCAACGGTGCCAAGATCAATCGGCGTAACGCCTGCCAGGCTTCCGCCAAAGGCCCCAATCGCAGTGCGAGCGCCGCCAAGTATTACGATATCTGTCATCTGAACCTCCCAATGCTGCGCGCAGTCCTGTCAGTATGCTGCCGCAGCCAGCGGAAAACACAATGCTTTACGTCACGGCGAGTTGACAGAAACGACACTTCGGGGCAGGTCAGTGCCATGAACACCGATAGCGAAATTCTAAATCTTCTTCCGGCCCGCCTGAAAGAAGCCCGCCGTGCGCAGGGGCTGTCTTTGGATGCCGTGGCCAAACTGTCCGGCGTCTCCCGCTCTATGGTCAGCCAGATCGAGCGCGGCGAAAGCAGCCCGACGATTGCGACTCTATGGAATTTGACGCGCGCGCTGCAGGTGGATTTTGCGGGGCTATTGGAAGATGGCGAGGCGACAGACCGCGTCGAGGTGTTGCGCGCCGCCAATACGCCTTCGATTGAGAACCGTGGCGAAGGCTGCAATATCCGCATTCTGTCCCCGCCCGAGGATGCCGGGCACCACGAGCTTTACGACCTGCGCTTTGCGCGTGACGGGAAACTCGACAGCAAAGCGCACAGCCGTGGCACGCGCGAACACCTCACGGTGATCGAAGGTCAGCTTCGCGTGGTCTCCGGCAATGCAATCGAAGAGGTTCACGCGGGTGATACCGCGCGCTATGCCGCAGACGTGCCGCATCGGATCGAAGCGATCAACGGCCCTGCGCGTGCTTTTCTAGTGGTGCAGAACGCCTGATCAAGGCTAAGCGACCAGCCCCAACTCTTCGTCCGTGGCTTTGTGGCCGTACTTGTCTTTTGGCGGCCAGAGACGTTCTTTCCAGTCCGGTTCAAACACAAAACTTGAAAATTTGCGTCCCGGAAGCAAGGCCCCATTCCCTGCGCCCAGCGCGTAATCGTAGTAAAGCTTAACAATCTCTTCCTTGCTGACCTGCGCGGTGGCCGGATGCGCAAGGCAGGCGTCTCGCCATTTACGCACACGATCGTATTTGGCCTCGTCAGGCAGGTCGAACCCCTCGTAGTAGTCCAAGAACCAGAAGCGCATGAACATCGGGGTAAAGACCGCCTCGGCCAGACCAAAGGCGTCAAATAGGAACGTCCCATTTGGATTGTGATGCTCCAGAAAGTCGCTTAGGTCGGCATAAAGCCCCAGCATCTTCTCTTCATGTTTCGCCCGAGCGTCGTGGTCTTGGTTCATTACAAACATGTAGCCCGTTCCCGTGAACGGGCCTTCCTTCGCGACCATCATCGACTCAATTGCATGTTTGACCGGGTCAGCCTGCCGCAACATCGTCCCCGGCAACACCTCATCGAGGTAGCGCAAGATCACGAGGCTTTCCTTGATGATCGCGCCGTCCGGCGTTTCCAGAACGGGCAAAGCCGTCGTCCCTCTTGTCTTCTCCAAAAGCTCTGGGTCACGCGGTTTGGTGATATCCACGACCCGGAATTCAATGGCTTCCGTCATACCCCGCAGCGCCAACATGATTTCCAGACGCTGCGAGAACGGGCAGACGGGGATGTGATAAACAATGTGTTTTGACATGACGATTTATTCCAACGGTGGTCCGGTAAAAGTTAGGTGGTGGCGCTCTCCAGATTCGACAATTTTGGGCATGTCGGCTGGAATTTGAAATTGCTCTTCGGCCATCTCTTCAAAAAATCCCTCAAAGCCGCCGGGTGTCAGGATCACAAGATGTCGCGAGGGTTCGTGGCCGATCACCTTGAAGGTATGCTCTTTGCCGCGTGGGATGAAAACACTTTCGCCTGCTTTGGCTGTCACTTCTTTTCCTTCGATCCATACGAGGCATTCACCGGTCAGGATCACAAAGGTTTCGTCCTCAGCGTGGTGAATATGGCGCGGCGGTCCGCTGTTCACAGGCGAGATGCTATCAACAATCGACATCGCTCCACCCGTGGTCTGAGAGTCGAGGATGGTTCTGTAGGAGACGCCGTTCCACTCTATGGTGCCTTTGGCCAGTTCTGAATCTTTCATTGTTCCAGTCCTTTTGCAGATTTGAAACAAAAGCGCTTTTGTTGACAGAAACGTATCGTAGGCTCAGGCTATCGAGCAAACCGTTATTTGTAATACAAGGTATCGACCAAATGAATTTCGCAACTTTTGACCTCAATCTATTGCGCGTTTTGGACGCTCTCTTGACCGAAGGTTCAACGGTCAAAGCTGGCGAAAAACTGGGCCTATCCCAATCCGCTGTTTCAGCTGCGCTTGCACGACTAAGGCACAGCCTTGATGACCCTCTGTTCATTCGACAGGGCAATCGCTTGGTCGCAACAGAGTTTGCAGAAAACCTCCGTCACCCTTTGCGGCAGGAACTGGAGCAGTTGGAACAGATATTGTCGCCACCAAAAGCCTTCGACCCGATGACCGCCAGTGGGAACTTTAAGATATCCTCTTCAGACTTCTTTGCAGAGATGGTGATGCCGCAACTAGGTGACATGCTTTACAAGAAGGCCCCTAACATCACCGCGAACCTCGTTGACTTGGTCCCCTATGACTATCTCGACAGCCTAGAACGTTACGATGCGGATCTCGCCATTATTCCAGACACCGAACTGCCCGAGTGGATTAACAAGCGCGCGCTTTTCTATTCGCCGTTCCTTGTGATCGCGCGAGATACAAACCCTCATGTCGACTCGCTTGCGACGGGTGACACGATGCCGCTCGACCTGCTTTGTGATCTGCATCACGTCTTGTTTTCTCCAGAGGGTAAGACCAGTAGCATCGGCGATGCAGCGCTTGCCAAAGTGGGGCGCCGTCGACGCATCGCTATGACGGTGCCGGTGTTTTCTGGCGTCTGCCGCGTCGTCGCCGAGAGTGACCTGATTGCGCTCATCCCCTCGCAGCTAGCGTTCAAGGTCGCCTCGGAGATTGGGTTGAAATATTTCGAGCCGCCGATGGACCTCCCTGCGCCGCTGATTGTTGGCGTTTGGCACAAGCGATTTGACAAAGCTCCGCTTCAAAGCTGGGTGCGCGAACAAGTGTTTGACCTGATGCGCCCACTTGATCCGGGGCTGCTGCCGGCGCGCCATCCGGCATAACGGATTTTTTCCGCCATGATGAATTTCCCCTATTCCGGATTCGCATCCGCTATGATAGATGTTCGTCCGTAATCAAGGAGACTCGCTCATGTCTGATCAATTCATCGCGCACATCAACGCCACTTTGGAACAGATCGAATCCGAAGGTCTGATGAAACGCGAGCGAATGATCACCTCCCCTCAGGGGGGCGAGATCGAGGTTGGCGGGCATAAAGTCATCAACCTTTGCGCCAACAACTACCTTGGGCTGGCGGATCACCCCGATCTGATCAAATCCGCAAAGGATGCGATGGACCCCAAGGGGTTTGGCATGGCTTCCGTGCGCTTTATCTGCGGCACGCAGGATATTCACCGAGAGCTGGAACAGCGTATCGCGAAGTTCCTGAACAAAGACGACAGCATTCTGTTTGCCGCTTGCTTTGACGCCAATGGCGGGCTGTTTGAGCCACTGCTTGGGCCAGAGGACGCGATTGTATCTGATAGTTTGAATCACGCGTCGATCATCGATGGCGTCCGCCTGTGTAAGGCGAAACGCTATCGCTACATGAACAATGACATGACCGATCTTGAGGAATCGCTAAAGCACGCGCGCAACGAAGGCGCGCGGCAAATTATGATCGCAACCGATGGCGTTTTCTCGATGGACGGCTATCTGGCGAACCTGCCGGAAATCACACGACTGGCGAAAGAATACGATGCCGTGGTCATGGTGGACGATTGCCATGCGACCGGCTTCATGGGGCCTCGTGGCGCGGGAACGCCGGATCACTTTGGCGTGGATGTCGACATTCTGACGGGGACGTTGGGCAAAGCACTTGGGGGGGCCATCGGCGGTTATATCGCCGGGCCGCAGCCAGTGATTGACCTTTTGCGGCAGCGCGCGCGGCCCTATCTTTTTTCTAACTCGCTGCCGCCAAGCATCGTTGCCGCCGGGATCGAAGCCATTCGCCTTGTCGAAGAAGGTGAGGCCCTGCGTGCGCAACTGTTTGAAAATGCCCGCTACTGGCGCGAAGGTCTGACGGCGCTGGGTTTTGACCTGCTTGAAGGTGAACACCCAATCATTCCCGTCATGCTTGGTGATGCTAAAGTTGCGCAAGAAATGGCACGGCAGTTGTTTGAAGAAGGCGTCTATGTCTCTGGCTTCTTCTTCCCTGTGGTGCCGCGCGGGCAGGCCCGTATTCGCACGCAAATGAACGCAGCTCTGACCAAGGATGAACTCGACCGTGCCCTTGCAGCCTTTGGCAAGGTCGGCAAAGCGATTGGGGTATTGAAATGACACGACCCAACACGATGAAAGCGCTTGAGAAATCCAAACCCCAAGAGGGGCTGTGGATGGTGCAAGCGCCGGTGCCTGAGATCGGTGATGATGAAGTGCTGATCCGCATCAATAAAACCGGCATATGTGGGACGGATATCCATATCTGGAACTGGGATGAGTGGGCTAGCCATACGGTGCCGTATCCAATGATCACAGGTCACGAATTCGCGGGCGAAATCGTTGAGATCGGCAAAGACGTGACGGGCCTCGAAATCGGTCAGCGCTGCTCTGGCGAGGGGCACCTGATCGAAACCGACAGCCGTCAAAGCCGGGCAGGCAAGTTCCACCTTGATCCGGGCACACGTGGCGTTGGCGTGAACGTGCAAGGGGCGTTTGCGCAGTATCTTAAGCTACCCGCCTTTAACGTCGTCCCCCTGCCCGATGATATCCCCGATGAAATCGGCGCCATCCTTGATCCATTGGGCAACGCCGTGCACACCGCGCTAAGTTTTGATCTTTTGGGTGAGGATGTTCTGATCACCGGTGCTGGTCCGATTGGTATCATGGCCGCCGCAGTAGCGCGTCACGCCGGTGCGCGGAACGTGGTGATCACCGACATCAACGACGACCGACTGACGTTGGCCAAACACGTTGTGCCCTCGGTGCGGCCAGTGAATGTCACCAAAGAAGAACTGAAAGACGTCATCAAATCGCTTGGACTGAAACAAGGGTTTGACGTTGGATTGGAAATGTCGGGCAGCCAACAGGCGCTAGATCAGATGGTCGAAGCTCTCGTGATGGGCGGCAAGATCGCGCTGCTTGGCATCCCACCCGGCAAATCCCCGGTCGATTGGAGCCGCATCGTCTTCAAGGCCATCACCATCAAAGGCGTCTATGGCCGCGAGATGTTTGAGACCTGGTACAAGATGATCGCCATGCTGCAGAATGGATTGGACGTCAGCCGGGTCATCACCCACAACTTTGACGTGGACGATTTCCAACAGGGTTTCGCCGCGATGAAATCAGGGCAGTCCGGTAAGGTCGTTCTGAACTGGCGTTAAAACAATAACGCCGCCCGGTTTGGGCGGCGCTTTTTTTGTTTGAGTCAGATGATCAGGCGACGTCGAATTGCAGCGCCTTGACTTGCTTGAACATGCCAGTGTCGCATAGCTTTTGACGGATCGGCTCTGGCACTTCGTCGTCGACATAAAGCAGCGCAATCGCCTCGCCGCCGACAGCCGAACGGCCCAGTGTAAAGTTCGCGATGTTCACGCCGTTTTCGCCCATGGTCTGACCCAGTGTACCGATGATACCGGGTTCGTCTTGGTTGGTCGTGTAAAGCATATGTGCACCAATTTCGGCGTCCACCGTGATGCCTTTGATCTGAATGAACCGTGGCTTGCCATCAGAGAAGACCGTGCCCGCAACCGAGCGTTCGCGCTTGTCGGTGACAACGGTCACTTTGATATAGCCATCAAACGCGCCGGACTTGTCTTGGTTCGTGGTGGAAATCTTTACACCACGCTCTTTCGCGATCACTGGCGCAGAGACCATGTTCACGTCTGGGTTCGCCTTCTTCATGATCCCGGCAATCACAGAGCAATTCAGCGCTTCGAGGTTCATGCCCGCCGCGACACCGTCATACAGGATGTTGATGGCTTTGATCGGCTCGTCTGTCATCTGACCGGCGAAAGCACCAAGGTGATCGGCCAGTTTGATCCAAGGCCCCATGATCTTGGCTTCTTCGGCAGTCACAGACGGCATGTTCAGTGCGTTTTCAACGGCACCGGTCAGCAAATAGTTTGACATTTGCTCTGCCACTTGCAGCGCCACGTTTTCCTGCGCCTCGGTGGTTGCCGCGCCAAGGTGCGGAGTCACAACAACGTTTGGCAGGTTGAAGAGCGCGTTTTCTTTCGCTGGCTCAACAGCAAAAACGTCAAACGCAGCGCCTGCCACATGGCCGTTTTGCAGCAGTTCTGCCAAAGCTTCTTCGTCAACCAAGCCACCGCGTGCACAGTTCACAATGCGCACGCCTTTTTTGGTTTTCAGAAGGTTTTCACGCGACAGGATGTTGGCTGTGCTTTCGGTGTATGGCACGTGCAGCGTGATGAAATCTGCGCGGCTCAGCAGCTCGTCCAGCTCGACCTTTTCGACACCCATTTTGTCGGCTTTTTCCTGTGACAGGAACGGGTCAAAGGCGATGACTTTCATCTTCAAGCCGCGCGCGCGGTCACAGACGATGCCACCGATGTTCCCGGCGCCGATCACACCAAGGGTCTTGTTGGTCAGCTCAACGCCCATGAACTTGGACTTCTCCCATTTACCTGCGTGTGTGGACGCTGAGGCCTCTGGAATCTGACGCGCCACAGCAAACATCATCGCAATTGCGTGTTCTGCGGTGGTGATCATGTTGCCGAAAGGTGTGTTCATTACGATCACACCTTTCTTGGACGCCGCTTCTTTGTCGACGTTGTCGGTGCCGATACCCGCGCGGCCAACAACTTTCAGGTTGGTCGCTGCTTCCAGAATGGTCGGCGTCACTTTGGTGGCAGAGCGGATCGCAAGGCCATCGTATTGGCCGATCACTTCGGCCAGTTTCTCTTTGTCTTTACCGAGGTCCGGCATGAAGTCGACATCGATGCCACGATCACGGAAGATCTGAACGGCGGTTTCGGACAGTTTGTCAGATACAAGAACTTTAGGGGCCATGGTTTTGGTCCTTTTTTGTCGGGCGGTGGGGAAAACCCCACCCTACGGTTATGGGAATGTGTAGGGTGGGGTTTCACCCCACCACCACGTTAAGCTTGTGCTTCGATTTCGGCGTCAAAAGCCCACGCGAGCCATGGCAGCATGGCTTCGATGTCGGCAGTCTCAACCGTACCGCCACACCAAATCCGCAGACCGGCTGGCGCATCACGATAGGCACCAATGTCCAGCGCGATGTTTTCCGCTTCCAGACGTTTCGCAACTGCTTTCGCGAAGGCTGCGCCGTCTTGGATACGATCATCGGTGAACTTCAGGCAAACCGACGTGTTGGAGCGTGTCGCGTCATCTTCGGCAAGATTCGCGATCCAATCGTTGGCCTCACAGAAATCAAAAACGGCTTGTGCGTTCGCATTTGCACGCGCAATCAAACCCTCCAAACCGCCAACAGAGCGCGCCCAATCGAGTGCAAACAGGTAATCTTCGACCGCCAGCATCGATGGGGTGTTGATGGTTGCACCGGTAAAGATACCTTCGATCAGCTTGCCGCCTTTGGTCATGCGGAAGATCTTTGGCAGAGGCCATGCAGGTGTGTAGCTTTCCAAACGCGCCACAGCGCGGGGGGATAGAACAATCACACCATGCGCCGCTTCGCCGCCCAGAACCTTCTGCCAAGAGAAGGTGGTCACATCCAGCTTGTCCCAAGGCAGGTCCATGGCAAATGCAGCGGAGGTCGCGTCACAGATCGTAAGGCCTTCGCGGTCGTCTGCAATCCAGTCGCCATTTGGCACACGCACGCCAGACGTGGTGCCGTTCCAAGTGAAAACAACGTCGTTGGCAAAATCGACAGAGGCGAGATCAACGATCTGACCGTAGTCAGCAATTTTGGCTTCAGCGTCGATTTTCAGCTGCTTGACCACATCTGTGACCCAGCCCGCGCCAAAGGATTCCCAGGCCAGCATCTCTACCTTGCGTTCGCCCAAAAGCGACCACATGGCCATCTCGACCGCGCCAGTATCAGACGCAGGAACGATGCCGATCTTGTAATCAGCAGGAATGCCCAGAACCTCGCGTGTGCCTTCGATGGCATCCTTCAGCTTGGCTTTGCCAACAGCTGCGCGGTGGCTGCGACCCAGAGGCGCGTCCGCAAGTTTAGACAATTCGAATGTCGGGGGTTTGGCACATGGGCCAGAAGAAAACCGCGGATTTGCCGGCCGCGATGCCGGTTGTGCAATAGCCATTTTAGCTACCCTTCCAGATAAGCGCCTCTCGTTGGGGAGAGGTGTCCCGCAGCCGGAAATAGTCGGGCTTTGCGACTCGGGCAATCCCAAAAGATGCCGGTTTTGATCGAAGATGCGCCGTTTTCAGGAGCGTTTGTCTCCGATCGGAAACATCACGGGTCTGGCTGGTAATGGCATTCAAGCTACGGTAATGGGCGGATAAAGCTGCTTTAGAGGGACGGATCATGTATATCGCAACGCTTTTGACGAACCCTGCCGCGCCGTCCCTAGACGCTGCCACGGTAGAAAACCTACGCAACGCGTGGGGTGGCGGTGACGCCCAATGGCTCGCGACCGGCGAAGCGGCAGAATTTGCACTTGGTCAGATACCCGATAACCTTGAAGACGTCTGGACTGCCCTGCAGGCTGAAAAGATTGACCTGATCCTTCAGCCTGCTGAAGGGCGCAAGAAGCAGATGCTGATTGCCGATATGGACAGCACCATGATCCAGCAAGAGTGCATTGACGAATTGGCGGCCGAGGCAGGTGTTGGCGCGCGTGTCGCTGAGATCACGGCGAAGGCAATGAACGGCGAACTCGATTTCGAGGGAGCGATTGACGAGCGAGTCGGCCTGCTGAAAGACTTGCCAGAAAGCATCATCGATCACGTCCTGCAAACGCGGATCGAATTTATGCCGGGTGGCAAGGCTCTCGTGCAAACCATGAAAGCCAATGGGGCCTATGCGGCGCTTGTGTCGGGTGGTTTCACTGCCTTCACCGCCAAGGTTGCGGCTGAACTTGGGTTTGATGAAAACCGCGCGAACACGCTTGAGATCGCCGATGGCGTCCTAACCGGCAAGGTTGTGCGCCCGATCCTTGGCCAAGAGGCAAAGCTGGAAGCGCTAAACGAGATCACGGCGAAACTTGGTATCTCGCCAGCCGATGCACTGGCTGTGGGGGATGGGATGAACGACCTGCTTATGCTGAAAACCGCAGGAACAGGCGTCGCACTGCATGGCAAGCCCGCCCTGCAAGCCAAGTGCAAAGTCAAGATCAACCACGGTGACCTCACGGCGCTGCTTTACTTACAAGGCTACGCCAAATCCGAATTCGTGGCGGACTAGATGTTCGAGGTCAGCACCGAAATTCTGCTGTTCCTGATGGTCGCAGGTTTCTTTGCCGGATTTGTCGATTCCATTGCGGGAGGCGGGGGTCTGATCGCCGTACCCGCCATGCTTTTGTCCGGCATGCCCCCCCTGACCGTGCTTGCAACCAACAAAATCCAAGGCCTATTCGGGGCGGCCACTGCGGCCTTTAGTTATGCCCGGGGTGGCCATGTCGATCTCCGCAAACAGATCGGACCCGCCGCTATTTCATTTGCGGCGTCAATCGTTGGTGCGCTGATCATCTCGCAATTGCCGACAGATCTTATTCGCGTTGTCCTTCCCCTGCTTCTTGTTGGTGTTGCCATATTCTTTGCCCTGCAGCGGGGTCTTAGCGACACCGACCGAGTGCGCCGCATGTCCCCGCTGATTTTCAATGCCAGCATGGTGCCCCTGATCGCTGCTTACGATGGTGTTCTTGGGCCGGGCACCGGCAGTTTCTTCATGCTCGCGTTCGTTTCGCTTGCAGGCTACGGCATTCTTAAGGCGACAGCAAATACGAAACTCCTGAACTGCGCCTCAAACGCAGGGGCGCTTTTGGCTTTCGCTATTGTTGCAACACCTTGGTGGATGACGGGCCTTGCTATGGGTGTTGCCCAAATCTTTGGAGCGCGTCTTGGGGCCTCCCTTGCGCAAAAGATCGGTGCGCGTTTGATCAAACCGCTTTTGGTCTGCACCACCTTGGCCATGGCCGCGAAACTCCTCTGGGACTTGATCTAAGCCCCTCGTTTCATCTTTCCAAAATACTCAAAGTACCCGCGCGCAAAATACATCCACGCCCGATTTTAGGCGTCATCGCCCCTGCACATGCGCTAGAGTTTGGGCATGATGTTTGATTTGCCAGATACCGACACGCTCTACACCGCGCTTTGTGCGCGCGACGACAGCTATGAAGGCCGCGCATGGGTTGGGGTGACCTCGACCGGGATATTTTGCCGGCTGACCTGCCCCGCCCGCAAACCCCTGCCTGAAAATTGCCAATGGTTCGGCTCGGTCGGCGCTTGTATTGAGGCAGGCTTTCGCCCCTGCAAACGCTGCCACCCGCTTGCCCCCATGGCTAAAGCAGAACCGGTCATCGACACCTTGCTTGCGGCGCTTGAAAAACGACCAACCCATCGCTGGGGTGAGGGCGATATCCTGCGGATGGGACTGGATGCCTCCACCGTGCGCCGCGCCTTCAAACGGCATTTCGGAATGACCTTTCTGGAAATGGCACGCCAGCGTCGATTGCGCGAAGGTTTCACAACGCTGGCCAAAGGCGGGCCGGTCATCGAAGCGCAACTGGATGCAGGCTTTGACAGCCCCAGCGCCTTTCGGACGGCTTTTGCCAAATTGCTCGGGCAAAGTCCCGGCACATTTGCCACCAATGCCCTTTTGCGTGCGGATTGGATCGATACGCCACTCGGCCCGATGGTGGCTGTCTGTGACAGGCAATCTGTCCACCTTCTGGAGTTCGTGGACCGCAAAGCATTGCCCACGTCTTTGAAAAAACTACAAGCTGCCGCAAAAGGCTCGCTTGGCATCGGGCGTTTTGACATCAACGACCAGTTGGAGGATGAGCTTCGGGCGTTTTTTAGCGGGAATAGAGCCGCATTTAACGTGAAGCTTACCTACCACGGCTCCCCCTTTACCCAAGGTGTTTGGGATGCGTTGCGCACCATTCCCGCCGGAGAGACGCGATCCTATTCTGAACTTGCGCGCACGATTGGGCGACCGCAATCCGTACGCGCCGTGGCCCGGGCGAATGGGGCCAATCAGATTGCCTTGATTGTACCCTGCCATCGCGTCATAGGGGCAGACGGGTCGTTGACGGGCTATGGCGGTGGACTATGGCGCAAGCAGCGGCTGATTGAATTGGAACATCGATTTAAGGACCAAAGCGCAGCATGAGTGAAACAGTCTCTATTCAAGCCGAAAAGGCCCGGAAATTTGCTGACTTGCACCAGCCCGGCAACCCCTTGGTGCTGTACAATATCTGGGATGCAGGCTCTGCAAAAGTCATTGAAGAGGCCGGGGCAGAGGCTGTCGCCACAGGGAGTTGGTCTGTCGCGGCCGCACAAGGATTTGATGACGGAGAAAAGCTGCCGCTTGAAATTGCTCTGATGACCGCGCGGCGGATTTGTCAGACGGTTGATCTCCCCGTCTCTCTTGATTTTGAGGGGTGTTACGCCGTTGGTCCAACGGGCGTCGCCACCAATGTCACGCTTGCTTTGCGGCAAGGCATTGTCGGCATCAACTTCGAAGATCAGGTCGTCGGTGGAAAAGGCTTGCACAAAGAAGCAGAGCAAGCCAAACGGATCGCCGCCGCGCGGGCCGCTGCGGATGAATTTGGTGTACCGCTGTTCATCAATGCCCGCACGGACCTGTTCCTGCATGAGGCAAATCAAGATTGGCATGCCGGTCTGATGCCGCAGGCCTTGGAACGGCTGGCCGCCTATACGGACGCTGGGGCCAGCGGCTTCTTTGTCCCCGGCTTACAAAACCCAAATCTGATCGCTCGCATTTGCGAGGCTTCGGACCTGCCCGTCAACATCCTCGCCAAACCCGAGGGGCCGAGCGCAACAGACCTTGCGGCGCTTGGCGTCGCCCGGATCAGCCATGGCCCAGCCCCATTCCGGCAAGCGATGCGCGATCTCGCCGCACGCTATGTTGAAACAATGAACTAGTGCATTTCCTGATCAGGCGCTTATATCAGGCGTCAGATCAGGAGACGTCCCAGATGAAAATCGCCTATACGATGACCGAAGGCAAAGGTGACCTTGATGAGGTACTCTACCGCTTTGCCAAATCCGAAATGGCAAACGGCACCAGGGTCGTCGGTGTGGTGCAGGTCAACACAGATCGTGATGACTGCCCGCTTTGCGATATGGATGTTGAGGTGCTGCCGGATGGCCCCACCATCCGTATTTCGCAGGACCTTGGACCCGAAGCCAAGGGGTGTCGTCTTGACCCAGACGCATTGGAAACGGCTGTCACCGAAGTCGAGAAGCGCCTGACAGATGATGTCGCGCTTCTCGTGCTGAACAAATTTGGGAAACACGAGGCCGGGGGTCGCGGCTTCCGCGATACGATTGCAAAAGCGATGGCGCTTGAGGTGCCGGTGGTTTGCGGCGTCAACGCCCTGAACCGCGAAGCGTTTGAGGCGTTTTCTGGCGGCACCGCGGAATATGTGGAGCCAACGCCCGCAGCCTTGGCGGATTGGTTCAAACGCTAGGCACGCGCAGTCGTCCAACAATCAAGCTGAAAGCGAACAAACCTGCTGCCACGCAAACGATGCTTGGCCCAGCGGGCGTATCATAGATCAGGCTCATCCTAAGTCCTAAAATGGCCGACAGACCGCCAATCGCGGCCGCAATCATCGCCATGCTTTCTGGCGTTCGCGCCAATGGGCGCGCGGCGGCAGCGGGGATAATTAGCAAGGCAACGATCAGCAATACACCCACGACCTTAATGGCAACCGCGACGACGACTGCAAGGCAAAGCGTCAGGATCAATTGCTCTCGCTTAGGGTCAATACCGCTTGCCATAGCGAGGTCCACGTTCAGAGTCGCCGTCAAAAGCGCCGACCAACGCCAGAGCATGAATAAGATCACCAATCCCGCGCCCGTCCAGATCACTGCCAAGTCTGATTTGGACACGGCAAGGATATCGCCGAAGAGATAGCCCATCAGGTCAATACGCACGCCTTGCAAGAAACTGACGGCCACCAAACCAATCGCCAAGGCAGAATGCGCCATCACACCCAAAAGCGTGTCCATTGCATAGCCACGGCCCGAAAGTGCCGAGACCGTCAGCGCCATGATCAAGGCCACCGCCAGCGCCCCGGTAAAAACTGACATCGACAGCGCCAACGAAAGCGCGACTCCTAAAATCGCCGCATGGCTGGTGGCGTCGCCAAAATAGGCCATGCGCCGCCAGACAACGAAACATCCCAGCGGGGCCGCCGCCAAGGCAACACCAATGCCCGCCAATGTGGCCCGCAACAGAAAGTCATCAAGCATGGGTGCACCCTTCGTGGTCATCAACCTCATGGCTGTGATCATGGTCGTGCCGATAGAGCGCCAGCGCACCATGGGTGCCGGTCCCGAACAAGGCGCGGTATTCCGGGGCAGAGGCAACAATGTCAGGCGCGCCGTGACAACACACATGCCCATTTAGACAGACCACACGATCAGAGGCGCTCATCACCACGTGCAGTTCGTGGCTGACCATCAGCACAGCTGCGCCCGTTTCACGGCGCAGGTCTTCGATCAGGGAATAAAGCGCAGCAGAGCCGGGTTGATCCAACCCGGTGGTCGGCTCATCTAGGATCAGGATTTCAGGCTTTTCCAACAGCGCCCGCGCCAGCAGAACACGCTGAAATTGTCCGCCTGACAGGGAATACATCTGTTTGTCATCCAGATCGCTTGCGCCCACTCGCGCTAAAGCAAATGCGATGTCGTCTTCCGCGCGTTTGTGCGGCAAAGACAGAAACCGCCGCACTGTCAGGGGCAGTGTCGGGTCGATATGCAACCGTTGTGGAACATAGCCAATGCGCAGGCCGGGTTTACGGGTAACTTTGCCCTCACTGGCCCGCACCGCGCCGATCAACGCCTTTAATAGGGTCGATTTTCCCGATCCGTTCGGGCCAACCACTGTCACGATTTCACCCGCTGAAATCGCAAAATCGACGTTGCGCAGGGCAACGTGACCACCAAGGCTGACGCTCATGTTTTGGGTCGACAGCAGACTCATTGGGCGGGACGGCAATTGGGGCAAAGGCCCTCGGCTTCGATCACGGTCGCCTCAATGGCAAAGCCCAGATCATGCGCTGCGGCGTTCAAACCCACACCCGGACGGCTTTCGGTTTCCACCACCCGGCTGCATTCGCGGCAGATCATAAAGGCAGGGGCATGCTCGGTTCCCGGGTGCATGCAGGCTACGTAGGCATTCAAGCGCTCAATTTTATGCACGAAGCCGTTGGTCGTCAGAAACTCAAGTGCGCGGTAAACGACAGGCGGCTGCTTCCCCAATCCCTCTTCGCCAAGGATCGGCAGAATATCATAGGCCCCCATTGCGCGATGCTCTTGCAGCAGAATTTCCAGAACGCGACGGCGCACCGGCGTGAACTGCAAGCCGTGTTCGGCACAATGGGTCTGTACCGCAGCCAATGTCGTGTCGATGCAACTGCCGTGATCGTGATTTTGGAACCCGTGAGAAGCCATGCGCCATCCTTCAAGAATGCAGTTGATATAGTATAACATCTTCTGTACATGCAACCAGATGTTATATCATAACGCGAGTTGTCCATGTTCATCCGTCTAGTAACCGCTCTTTCCTTCGTCGCGCTACAAGCTCAGGCAGAGACGCCAACCGTCGCCACCGACATTGCACCCGTGCATTCGCTGGTGTCCCGCGTGATGAGTGG
This sequence comes from Cognatishimia maritima, assembly GCF_900129685.1. Taxonomy (GTDB): domain Bacteria; phylum Pseudomonadota; class Alphaproteobacteria; order Rhodobacterales; family Rhodobacteraceae; genus Cognatishimia; species Cognatishimia maritima. The sequence continues at coordinate 171,751 of NZ_FQWM01000005.1, forward strand.
TGTCGGGGAACCGATGTCGGTCATGCCCCAAGGTGCATCCCCACATGGGTACAGCTTGCGCCCGTCCGAGGCGCGGACGCTCTCGCAGGCCGATCTTGTGATCTGGATGGGAGAAGACCTGACCCCTTGGCTGGAAGACGCAATCGAGAACCTGGCCCCGGACGCAAAGTCGCTGGAACTGCTGCATCTGACAGAGACTCATGTGCTGGAAACCCGAACCGAAGCGGTGTTTGAAGATCACAACGACGATTATGCCAACGAAGAAGACCACCACGCGGACGAACACGGCGACCATGGCGACCATGGCGACGACCATAAAGATGAAGATGGGCATGACGAGCACGCCGAAGACCATGAGGATGACCACGGTCATGGTCATTATCACGACGGTCACGATCCGCATGCTTGGCTTGATCCAGAAAACGCGGTGATCTGGCTGACCTCGATCGCCGCTGCTCTATCAGAGTTGGACCCGGCGAATGCCGAACTATACGCCATGAACGCCAAGGTCGCGGCGACAGAAATCGAAGCCGTCGCAGAAGACAGCCGCCGCCTTTTGGCTCCCCTACAGGACAGGCGTTTTGTCGTCTTCCATGACGCCTATCAGTATTTTGAACACGCCTTTGACCTAAACGCGTTGGGTGCATTGCAACTGTCTGATGCCACCCCTCCGAGCGCCGCACGATTGGTGCACCTGCGCGACGAAATTGCAGAGCATGGCGTGGTGTGCGTCTTTGCTGAACCGCAGTTCAATCCCGAATTGATTGCATCAGTTGCGCCAGAAGGCACTAACACAGGTACGCTGGACCCGCTTGGGACACAGCTGCCCATGGGGCCGAGTTTCTACACGCTCCTTTTGCGCGACTTAACCGAACGGGTGGCGAACTGCCTCAGCTAAACTAGCGGCGCGTCTAAATCCGACCCCGACTTCGCCCCCTGTCACCTGCCAAAAGTTTGCAGCGATGCCCCCGTGCGTGGTATCACTGGAAAAAAGAGCAGTAAATTAATGCCCGTGTAAGGGCGTGACAGGTAATATCGCCCATGCAGGCCGCCTTTCATCACATCCAAATTGCGCATCAGCGCGTTGGCGATGCTGTTGTGCTTAATGCGGTCGCAACCGCGAAACGCGGGGGTGTCAGCAAGGGCTGGGTGTTCTTTGCGGCGGGACGGGACGAGCAGGCACCAGAACCCGCTGGCGACACAAAGTTTACCCAGCGCCGTACCCTCGGGGCGACCCTTGCCGTCCAGACAGCGAGCCCCGAACCGCCTGAGGTCGTATGCGGGGATCACTCGGGAACTATCCACCTTTCCGCCGCACAGCATCGCCTGCTCAAAGGTCAAAACACTGCGCTAGCGTTTCGCAATGGTCAGACCGCCGAGATCACGCTTGATTGGCTGAAGTGGCATGTCACCCATCACGGGATGACGGCTGCATTGATTGTCGACAGGGCCAAACCGGGCGAGAACGACGCATATCTGGCTCAGCTCCGGGATGGCCTCAGTGCAATTACCGGATTGAAGACGGTTGTGGTTGTGCAATTTGACCACCCGCTCGGACGCCACGACCTCCCGTCTGAAATGCACCCTTTTTGTGCCCCCGACGCGCCCGGCAAAGACCGGATGGAGATACCAGAGGCGGATCCATGGACCGCACCGCTTGGCGAACTCGGGATATTTGAACTCTTGCGTCACCGGTTTCTGGCAAAGGCGCGCGCCGTTGCGCAGATCGACCTCACCGACCTGTTGCTTATTAAGGATGATGCGCAGGACGAGACCGTGTTTGACCGCGCACAGCAGTCTGGCGTCGTACCATTGGTGGGCCAACACGTGTACCCGTGGCGCGTGAGGTCCGGGCAAACTGCCCATTTCGCGGACCACGCCTGCCGACAATTTGACAAAGACACCACAAGGGACCGCTGGTGCGTCGCGCCTGAGAAAGTTTCAAAGAACACAGTCTGGCGGTTCGTGCGCATCGTCGGCGCTGTGACGGATCGCGCAGCCGCACAGCCATTCGCGCGCTTCATGGGTTTGCGTCATCCGGGACACAGCGTGTCGCAGATCGTGCCCAAATCATCGCTCATCGAAGACATGCGCCTTCTGTCCATCGCTCAGGATCATTTCGCACATGACCCGGTGCGGATGCCGACCTTGGCTGCTCCGGTCGTGGACACAACGAAAAACGCCGTAACCATCATCACCACGATGAAAAACGAAGGGCCGTTTATTCTTGAATGGATCGCCTACCACCGCGCCATTGGGGTGGAAAACTTCCTTGTTTACACAAATGACTGCACTGACGGCACCGACGACTTTCACGATCTCTTGCAGGCCAAAGGCATCGTGCAGCACCGGCAGAACCCCTATCGCGACAGCGGCATGAAACCCCAACACGCCGCGTTGCAGGCGGGCGAACAGGAAGACGTGATCAAAAACGCTGGCTGGGTCATCTGCATGGACGTTGATGAATTCATCAACGTAAAAACAGGCGACGGCACATTGGCTGCGCTTTTTGACGCCACCGGTGACGCCAATATGATTTCGCTGACATGGCGGCTGTTTGGCAATTCGGATGTGCATGCGTTCGAAGACAGGCCAATTCTTGAGACCTTCACGAAATGCGCCCCGGAAATGGCGCGCAAACCGCATCAGGCTTGGGGATTTAAGACCCTGTTCCGCAATATCGGCCTCTACAAAAAGCTTGGCGTTCATCGGCCAAAAGGCCTCAACCCGCAGCTTTGGCAGGACATCAAATGGGTCAATGGGTCCGGCCACCCAATGCCCAAAGACACTTACCGGAATGCATGGCGGTCCACCCAAAGCACTGTGGGATATGACCTTGTCAGCCTGAACCATTACGCGGTGCGGTCTGCTGAAAGCTTTCTGGTGAAACGGGACAGGGGCCGCGTCAACCATGTCGACCGTGATCAGGGCCTCAATTACTGGTTCCGCATGAACCACAACGTGACGCAGGACACCTCTATTCAACGCATCTTGCCCGCCCTGCGTGCCGAGATGGATCGCCTGTTGCAAGACCCAGAGATCGCCGCCATGCACCGGCGCTGCGTCACGGCGCACCGTGAGAAAATCAATGCGTTGAAAGCCACGCCCTCCTACGCTGACTTTTACGAAACACTGACCAGCGACCGCATGCAGCGGCTTTCGAAACTGCTGCCTAACTTCGGCGCAAACGTCTTTCTGGCAGGCCCGGATGTCGTGCCAGATCATATGATCTTTGAGGATCAACCCGGTGATTTTTTCTTTACGGTCGGTCTGGAAAATGAGGCCGCAGAATGATCGGATGCCGACAGATCATCGTTAAACGCTTTCACCCAATGACGCAGGCAGACCATGGCGCATAACCCAGAAATCGCGAGCCTTTGGATCGGCGGCGAATTGACGTGGCTCGAACAACTTTGCCTTAAGTCCTTTGCCGACCACGGCCACAAAATCACGCTCTATAGCTACGATCCCATATCAAACATTCCGCCAGGGGTGGCGTCCGGCGACGCCAACGAAATCTTTCAAGCCGATGAAATTCATCGCCACGCGGTAACCGGTAGCCCAGCCATACACGCCGATATCTGGCGTCTGAATTTGCTCCGGAAAACAGATAAAATCTGGGTCGATGCGGATGTGCTTTGCCACCATCCCTTTGGTTTTGACACCCCATTTGTATTCGGCTGGGAGAAAGACGATTTGGTCTGCAACGCGGTGCTTGGACTACCGTCTGAAAGCAAGGCCCTCGCAGGCCTAAACGACTTTTTTGAAGACCCTTATGCGATTGGTCCGTGGCTGAGGCCAAAACAAATTGCCCACCTCGAAAAGCAGCGCGACGCAGGGAAGCCCGTGCATATGACCGAACAGGAATGGGGCTTTACCGGGCCCGCCGCTGTCACGTGGTTCCTGCAAAAAACAGGTGAAATCGAATATGCCAAGCCGCAAGAGGTTTTCTTTCCCGTCAGTTATAAGCGACGCAATCACTTGATCCTTAGCCGATTTGCGCCGGAAGACAGGTTCACATCCGAGACCCGAGCGGTTCATCTTTGGGCACGCCGCCTGAAAGCGCGTGCGCTTGAGCTTCCGGGGCGCAAGCCACGACGGGGGTCGTTTCTTGATCGTATGTTGCAGCAACATGAGATCGTCCCCGAGGACGCACCTCTGCCTGACCGCCGAATTCGTTTGGCGGGCGATTCGAAAGACCCGAGGTTCCGCGCAATGCTTGCGATCGAAGCGTTGAAAGGAGATGCCTCCATCCGCCAACTCGCGACGGACAATAATGTTGAACCAAAAGACATTCGAAAGTGGCGCGCGAAGCTCGTGTCAGACGCGGCCATAATATTTGAGCAGGACAGCACCAGATGAATAAAGCGACAAAGCAGTTTCAGTCCTCTCTTGCCCAGCTTGGTGCGGAATATGGGTTTTTTGAAACCTTAGGCGATCAGCATTCTGCGCTTTTCATTGAAGGCAATGACACTCTGATTGTGACCTTCGAAAACCTCGATCACGTTTATCGCTATACCGACGACCGGATGCCATGGGGGCATAGTTTTGTCACTGGCCAAGGCTGGTCGATGCTCGGCATGATGGCGCATGATTGGACGTGGTATCGCGACGAAGCGGTTTATGATTTCTTTGATCGGCTGCGCGACGAAGGGTTTTTTGCGCGATTCAAAAGGGTTGTGTTTTATGGCGCCTCGATGGGCGGCTATGCGGCGGCGACGTTCAGTGCGGCGGCGCCCGGATCGACTGTCATCCTGATTTCACCACAGGCCACCTTATGCCGCGAAACCGCCCCGTGGGAGCAGCGCTACCTGAAAGGCTGGAGCCGTAATTTCAACACGCGCTACGGCTATGCGCCCGACCACCTTCGCGCGGCGGAACAGGCTTATCTGTTCTTTGACCCCCGGATCGCGCCCGATGCGATGCACGCGACGCTGTTTCAGGGAGACAATTTGATCAAATTCCGATGTCGCTTTTTTGGGCACCGGATGGCATCTCTCTGGCTGCAGATGGGGGTGCTGAAAGAAGTTATCACGTCTTGCGTAGACGGATCATTAACGCGGCTGAAATTCTTCCAACTGATGCGCACTCGACGCACCAGCGGACGGTTTATGCGAGAGTTTCTGGAAACGGTCGAAGCCAAGAACAACCCGCGACGCACAGCCTATTTTTGCCAAGCTGTGCTGAACCGGCGCAAAGGCCCGCGCTTCCGGCAGGCGCTTAAACGGGCTGACGCGGCGCTTTCAAAGAAGCAAAAGGGTTGATCAGCGCCGCTTGAGCGTGTCGCCAAAGGCAATCTTTGGCGTCAGTTCAACGATGTGGTCGCAAGGCTTGTTGTTGACCCGCGCCGCGATAATTTCCGCAGCTTTCCGGCCAGACTCGCGGCGGCATGCATCCATGCTGGCCAGTTTGCGCGGCAGACCTTGCAACAGTTCCACACCGTTAAAACCCGCCAATCCAATCTGGCCCGGAATATCAATGCCCTGATCCAGCAGGTACAAAAGACCACCGGCCCCGATCATGTCGTTTGAATAATAAAGGAAATCAATGTCAGGCGAACGTTCCAAGATCGTCTGCGTCATCTCGCGCCCTTTGGCCAAGGCCGAGCCGCCGGAATAGAATTCCTGATCTATGACTTCGACGCCACCCTTGGCCAGCGCCTCGGTGAACCCTTCAAACCGTTTGCGGGCGCGGTGATCGAGCGGCATCTTGGTCCCAAGGAAGCCGATGTTCTGATAACCCGCTTTCAGGATCGCCCGTGCCATTTCGCGGCCCGCCCGGCGGTGGGAGATACCAACCGCGGCATCCACAGGGGTGCCGTCGACGTCCATGATTTCAACCACCGGAATGCCAGAGGCGCACAGCATGGCCTTAGACGCGTCGGAATGCTCCAAGCCAGCGATAATCACCCCAGAAGGTCGCCACGAGAGCATCTCGTAAAGCACCTTCTCTTCCTTTTCCGGAAGGTAGTCCGTGACGCCCACAACGGGCTGCAACTCGGTGTCTTCGAGAATTTCACTGATGCCACTCAGGACTTCTGGGAAGACCATGTTCGAGAGCGACGGAATGATCACCGCGACGAGGTTGACCCGTTGGCTGGCCAGCGCGCCAGCGATCTTATTGGGCACATATCCCAGATCTTTGGCCGCCCGCAGCACCTTTTGGCGTGTCGCGTCAGAGACATCGCCCCGGTTACGCAGCACACGGCTGACAGTCATTTCCGACACGCCGGAAGCTTCGGAGACGTCGCGCAAAGTCAGGGAACGGTGTTCGTCGGAGGCCACGATATTTTCCTTTACTTGTTAGGGCTATGTTATCGTGAGGTTTTCACCTTTTACAAGCGAGACCGACACACCGCGACAAATGAAAACGGGTCGCGCATCTGCTCGACCCGTATTTTGATCTTATCCGCCGAAATCATCCAGCATAATGTCTTCGCGATCCACGCCCAAATCCAAGAGCATATTGATCACGGATTGGTTCATGATTGGCGGGCCACACATGTAGTATTCGCAATCTTCAGGATTGGGGTGATCTTTCAGGTATTCTTCGTAAAGAACGTTGTGAATAAAGCCGGTATAGCCGCCCCAGTCATCTTCTGGCAGCGCGTCTGACAGCGCGACATGCCATGTGAAATTGGGGAATTCCTTGGCCAACTCATCGAAGTCCTCAACAAAGAACATCTCTTTCTTGGACCGTGCACCGTACCAGAAGGTGATCTTGCGATCCCGGTTCTCGAGGCGCTTAAGCTGGTCAAAGATATGGCTGCGCATCGGGGCCATGCCCGCGCCGCCGCCGACAAAGACCATTTCCTTGTCTGTATCGCGCGCAAAGAATTCGCCGAACGGACCGGAAATTGTGACCTTGTCACCCGGTTTCAGGTTGAAGATGTAAGACGACATCTGACCGGCTGGAATGCCTTCGGACCCCGGAGGCGGAGACGCCACACGGACGTTCAGCATGATAATGCCTTTCTCGTCCGGGTAGTTCGCCATGGAATAGGCACGTTCGATCGGTTCCGCGACCGTGGACTCATACTGCCACAGGTTAAAGCGATCCCAATCTTCGCGGTATTCTTCTTCGATGTCGAAATCGGTGTACTTCAACTTGTGCGCAGGCGCTTCGATCTGAATGTAGCCGCCCGCACGGAAGTTCACGTCTTCGCCTTCGGGCAGTTCCAGAACCAACGCTTTGATGAAGGTGGCGACGTTTTCGTTGGAACGCACGGTGCATTCCCATTTCTTGACGCCGAACACTTCTTCGGGGACTTCGATGTCCATATCTTGCTTGACCGCAACCTGACAGGACAGACGGTCGCCGCAAGAGGCTTCGCGTTTGGTGATGTGGCTTTCTTCGGTCGGCAAGATCGACCCGCCGCCAGAATGCACACGCACACGACACTGCGCGCAGGTGCCGCCGCCGCCGCAGGCAGACGGCACGAAAAGTTTTTGCTCTGCCAGCGTCTGCAACAGTTTGCCGCCCGCTGGCACAGAAATGGTTTTCTCACCGTTGATCGTGATGTTCACATTGCCCGACGACACAAGGCGCGAGCGCGCGGCAAGAATGATCGTGACCAATGCAAGAACGATCAGCGTGAAGAGGATGATACCAAGGCCAAAGGTTTCCAATGTCTTTGCTCCCTCAGAGTTTCACGCCAGAGAAGGACATGAAGGCCATCGCCATCAGACCTGCGGTGATAAAGGTGATGCCAAGGCCCTGCAGACCGTCTGGAATGTCGGAGTATTTGAGTTTTTCGCGCACACCCGCCATCGCGGTGATCGCCAACGCCCAGCCAAAGCCAGAGCTGACGCCATAGGTCACAGATTCCCCGAAGTTATAGCCCCGCTCCACCATGAACAGCGAACCACCCAGGATCGCACAGTTCACCGTGATCAGCGGCAGGAAGACACCCAAAGCGTTGTAGAGCGGTGGAAAATACTTATCCAAAACCATCTCAAGGATCTGAACCAGTGCGGCAATCACACCGATGTAGGAAATCAGACCAAGGAAGGTCAGGTCGACATTGTCAAAGCCTGCCCAAGATAGCGCACCCGGCGCCAACAAATAGGTCAGGATCAGATTGTTCGCAGGCACGGTGATCGACTGCACAACCATCACAGAAATACCTAGGCCGATTGCGGTCGAAATCTTTTTCGAGACCGCAATAAAGGTACACATGCCAAGGAAGAAGGACAGCGCAAGGTTTTCGACGAAAATCGCCTTAACCGCGAGGGAGATATAGGCTTCCATCAGTGTGCCTCCACCTGCTGGATTTTATATTCGCGTTCTTCGACCTGTTGTGGCTTCCAGGACCGGAACGCCCAGATGATCAGGCCGATGATAAAGAATGCGGATGGTGGCAGCAGCAGCATGCCGTTTGGCACATACCAGCCACCGTTATTGACGGTTTCCAAAATGGTCACACCGAAAAGGCTGCCAGAGCCAAAAAGCTCGCGGAAGAAGCCAACCAGCATCAGGATCAGGCCGTAGCCCAGACCGTTGCCGACACCGTCAATAAAGCTATCCAGCGGCGGGTTCTTCATCGCAAAGGCTTCGGCGCGGCCCATCACTATGCAGTTCGTGATGATCAGGCCCACAAAGACCGACAAAGTCTTGGAAATCTCAAAGGCATAGGCCTTCAGCACCTGATCCACCAAGATCACAAGGCTCGCGATGATGATCATCTGCACGATGATCCGGATCGACCCCGGGATCTGGTTGCGGATGATCGAGATGAACATAGAGGCAAATGCCGTCACCAAAGTCACCGCGATGGTCATCACCAAAGCAACTTGAAGGGAAGAGGTCACCGCAAGCGCCGAACAGATGCCCAGAACTTGCAACGTGATCGGGTTATTATCAACCAGCGGGTCGATCAGCATGGTTCTGCGTGTCTGGGCCATTACAGATTCCCCTCATTAAGGTTTTTCAAGAACGGCTCGAAACCAGCCTCACCCATCCAGAACCGCACGAGATTGTGCACTCCGACGGAAGTAAGTGTTGCCCCGGCCAGCGCATCAATATGGTATTCGGGACCGGCCGGCGGCACAGTCTTAGAAACACTGATTTTCAGATCGCCGCTCTCGTCGGTCAACTTCTTGCCGTTCCACTGCGACTTCCAACGAGGGTTATCGACCTCGGCGCCCAGCCCCGGGGTTTCTGCATGTTCGTAAAATTGCAGCGCAAAGATGTCGTTGCCGTTTTCTTCCAAAGCGATGAAGCCATAAAGCGTCGACCACAGACCATAGCCATGAATCGGCAAGATAACTTTGTCGATGGCACCGGAGTCATCACGCAGCAAATAGACGGTTTTGAATTGCGCCTGGCGACCAATGCCAGCTGGGTCATCCGCCAAGGCGACAGAGATTTCGGGGTCATCTGACGCCGCACGGTCATCGAATGTCTTGGGATCAAAACGGTCGACGAATTTGCCGGTCTCAAGCTCCACGACCTTTGGTTCAAACGCTGCGAACGCCTCGACCACATCTGCTTCGGGATCATAAATACCCGCGACCTGCAGAATATTGATCTGCTTGTCTTTCAGGGCGTTCACTTCTTGAATCGGACGCAGGGCAACCGCCGCTGCGGAAACGATCATGGAGGCGACAAGGCACAGCGCGACCGCGACGATCACGGTTTTGCTGACGGAATCAGGCGGCGCATCTAGAAAACGACGAATGAAACCTTTGTTCTCTGTATTTTCAGACATTGCGTTTCGCCCTGCGTTTGATGTTTGCCTGAACGACGAAGTAGTCGATCAACGGAGCAAAGACGTTTCCGAACAGAATGGCCAGCATCATGCCCTCTGGGAAGGCCGGATTGATCACACGGATCATCACAACCATGAACCCAATCAGCGCGCCATAGATGTAGCGACCCATGTTGGTGTGGGAGGCCGAAACAGGCTCTGTCACCATGAAGGCCAGACCGAAGGCATAACCACCAACGACGAGGTGCCAATACCAAGGCATCGCGAACATCGGGTTGCTGTCAGAGCCGATTAGGTTGAGCAGGCTAGAGAAGGCGATCATGCCCACCAGACAGCCGACAACCAGACGCCAGTTGGCGATCTTGGTGATCAGCAGGAAGGCAAGGCCGATGAGACAGGCCAAGGTGGACGTCTCGCCAATAGAACCCTGCATCAAGCCAAAGAAAGCGTCGGACCATTCGATCCCGCGTTCCGGCAGCGCTGCGTAGCCGTCTGATGCGCCAATCGACAACGCTGTCGCGCCAGAAAACCCATCAACTGGCGTCCAGATCGTGTCGCCCGACATCTGCGCCGGGTAGGCAAAATACAGGAACGCACGACCCGTCAGCGCCGGGTTCAGGAAGTTCTTGCCGGTGCCGCCAAAGACTTCTTTACCAATCACAACACCAAAGATAATGCCCAACGCGACCTGCCACAGTGGCGTCGACGCAGGCATGATCAACGCGTAAAGCATGGACGTTACAAGGAAGCCTTCATTGACTTCGTGGCCCCTTACCGTGGCAAAGATCACTTCGAAAATGCCGCCAGCGACCAACGTCACGATGTAAATCGGCAGGAAGTAAAGCGCGCCGTGCAGGATATTCGCCAGCGGGTTTGCAGCGTTAAAACCAATGCCGAACGTGTCAATGATCCACGCCCTCCAGCCCGACGCGCCAAATTCTGCAATGGCAGAGTTGGTCTGCAGACCAACGTTGTACATGCCCCAAAGGATACAAGGGATCGTCGCAATGACCACATAGGTCATGATCCGCTTCATATCGATATAAGACCGCGCATGGGGCGCGACGGTGGTGACGGCTTTTGGGGTATACAGAAAACTCTCAACCATCTCGTAGATGGGGAAGTATTTCTCGTATTTTCCGCCCTTGGTGAACTGCGGCTCGATCCGGTCGAAGAAACTACGTAGGCCCACGGCTTAGCCCTCTTTCTCGATCTTGGTGAGACAGTCGCGCAGGGCGATGCCATATTCATACTTGGCCGGGCAGGCAAAGCCAACGAGACCTAGGTCTTCTTCGTCCAGCTCTAACGCGCCCAGCGCCTGCGCCTGATCGGTGTCCATCACAAGCATCGCACGCAAAAGCTGCGTCGGCAGGAAGTCCTGTGGCATCAGCTCTTCAAAGGTGCCAATCGGCACCATCGCGCGGCGACCCCCATTCAGGTTTGATGTCAGCGCATATAGTTTTTTGCTAAAGGCAGACCCCAGCACGGGTTGGAAAGCATATTTTGACGGCATTGGACGAATCCAGCCCATCGGAATTTGCTTTGCATCTTCCTCGATCAAAGTGATCTGACGTGCGTACCGCCCCAGATATGCTGTTTCGCCTTCGCCCATTCGACCGCTTAGGATCGAACCAGAGATCATACGAACCGGTGCTTCACCAGTGATGTCCCCTGCGGTCAAATCCACCATGGACGCACCCGCAACGGTGCGCACGAGGCGTGGGTTGGCGCAAAGCGGACCGGAAATCGCAATGACGCGCGAGGCATCGTAGTGACCGGTCTGCAGAAGTTTCCCGATGGAGATCACGTCATGGAACCCAATGGTCCAAACAAGTTTCGCAGCGCTTGGCGGCTCCAAAAAGTGCATATGGGTGCCAGCCAGACCCGCCGGATGCGGGCCAGAGAAGCCAACCGCCTCTACACCGTCGACCGTCGGAACATCTGCGCCGGCCTCTTGGCACAGGTAGGTTTTGCCGTCTGAAAGCTTCGCAATCGCAGCCAAGCCAGCCGCAAAGGCCTCTGCATCTTGGGCAATGATCTCTGCCGCATCGCCAGACAGCGGTTCGGAATCCATCGCCGTCACATAAAGAGCGGCAGGACGCGTCTCGGGATTAGGGACTTTGGAATAAGGCCGTGTGCGGAACGAGGTCCAGAGACCGGCGGCACACAGGCGTTCTGTCAGGCCTTCGGCGGTGCTCACGTCACCAACGTTTGAAAAATCAATCGCTGGGGCTGCCGATTCATCAACTTCGATTTCAACGCTGACCAGAACACGACGCGCGCCGCGGTTGATCGCCTTCACGCGTCCTGAAACGGGCGAGGTCACCATCACATCAGGCGTGTCCTTATGGGCAAAGATTGGCGCGCCTGCGCCCACCACGTCACCTTCGTTCACAGCCAAGCGCGGCTTGAGCCCAATGTAGTCTGCGCCCAGCAGTGCAACCGTGCCGACCTTCGGGGCATCAGATATGCCACCTTGTGGTTGGCCGAGCACCGGAACGTTCAGACCCTTCTTTAAGGAGAATATCTGCACGTTGAAATGATCCCGTCCATTTTTTGGCGTCTTATGCGCGTTGAAGGCGCGCTCTGGAAGGCTTATTTGGCTCAAATCGGCAATTTTTTATTGAATCGGCTCCTAAAACACCTCAAAAGCGCCCCAACTGTTGTTCCATGACACAAATTTTTCCGCCGGAGACTGAAACCGTGACCCTGCAGCCCCTTTTCTCGCGCCGTAGCTTTCTTATCATGCCACTCGCGTTGGCCGCTTGTAAGAAAGGCTGGTCCTTGCTGGAGCTGACCGGGCTGACCATGGGCACCACCTATTCTGTTGCGGCCATTGATCACTCCAAATCGGTGGATAAGACAGAACTGCAGGCCGCAATCACCGCCAGCTTGGCCAAAGTGAATGCGCAGATGTCTAACTGGGACGCCTCTTCGGAAATCGCGCGTTTCAATGCTTCCAAATCGACCGCGCCCTTTGCCGTGTCGCCTGAACTCGCAACCGTGATGCAAGCTGCACAAGACGTACATGTGGCCTCCGAAGGGCGCTTTGACGTTACGCTGGGCGGCCTGATCGACCTTTGGGGTTTTGGCGCGGGTGATGCCAAAGGCACTGCCCCAACAGAAGCAGAGATTGCTGCGGTGATGGACATCACCGGCCACGGCAATTCCCTGCGCGTCAACAACACTTCGCTGCAGAAACTCAATCCGGGCGCAGAAGTTTACCTCTCAGCCATCGGTAAGGGCTTTGGCGTTGACCAGGTCGCCCGTACCATCGAAAGCTTTGGCATTCGCGATTACATGATCGAAATCGGCGGCGATCTTTATACGGCAGGCAAAAACCCTGACGGCATGCCTTGGCAGATCGGGATCGAATCCCCTGTCGCGCATGATCGCGGTGTTCAGCAGGTGGTCAGCGTCTCTAACTTGGGCATGGCGACCTCTGGCGACTATCGCAACTATTTCGAACAGGATGGCGTGCGCTATTCCCATATCCTAGACGGTACAACCGGCCGCCCTGTAACCCACAAAACAGCATCGGTCACCGTGCTGACCGAAAACGCCATGCTGGCTGATGCCTGGGCCACAGCGATGCTGGTGCTGGGCACCGAGCGCGGCCTGAAAATCGCAAACGAGCGCGACCTCGCGGTATTGTTTATTGATCGCAGTGCCGATTCTGCGCAGAAGGGCTTTGTCACAACCCCAAGCGCGCGTTTCGCGGCGCTGCAAGCCTAACAGCAAAGGTCAGACCCTTGGCGACATTCGCACTCACATTTGGCATTTTGCTCGTGATTATGACGGGTATGGCTGTGGGTGTGATGTTCATGGGCAAAACCATCAAAGGCAGCTGCGGTGGCTTGAATGCAATTGCAGATGCCGACAAATGTTTGGTTTGCAAGAAAGACATCGACCTGGACAGCCCGCTGCGGGAACGGCTCGCCTGCCCCCGCGCGCGCAAGATGCTGGATCAGATGGACGCGGAACAGACCTAAGCGCAAACCTCTGCGATATTTTCAAACGCCCTTCGGGGCGTTTTTTGTTCCGCCACCTACCCCTCGGCCATTGGCACAAATCCCAACACCAATAGCGCTACCGCCGCAAACAGCCCAAACACCCACAATTGCCAGCGGGGGCCTTCGGCTTTCCAAACACGGCGATATTTGTAGCCTGCAAGACAGGCCAGAACGAAAAGTCCGGTGGCGATGGCGGGCGTTAAAGCGAATTCATTCAAAGCGCGGGCTTCCCAAAACAAAAATTACCGGTAGGCTAAGTGTCACGCCGCAGGAACACAATCAAGGAGGGCTCCGCTGCATGCCAACATCCTATCGCGCTTCAAACCGAGGCGACCAAGCTCGCTCAAAGACCGTCAGCCAATCGACAAACACCAACCTCTCCGCCGGAGAAGCGCGCGTTGGTGATATCCTCTCCAAAAAGGGCAATGCGATCTTTTCCATCCGCCCCCAAGACACGATTGGTCACGCCGTCGAAGTCCTGCGCGACAAACACATCGGCGCGGTCGTGGTCGTAGATGCTACCGGCGCCCTGGTCGGCATCTTGTCAGAGCGCGACATCGTCCGAAAACTGGCCGACACACCGGGCCGGACTCTGCCGCACAAGGTCGAGGACGTGATGACCAAGGATGTGCAAACGATCTCACCAAATGAAACCCTGGTCTCAGCCCTGCAGATCATGACCAAAGGCCGCTTCCGCCACGTCCCGGTCACAGATGACACGGGACTGATCGGCATGATCACCATCGGCGACGTCGTCAACCACCGGCTCACGGCGCTGGAACACGAGGCACTGCAACTGAAACAACTGATTGTTGGTTAGGTGCTTGCGGCAAATCCGCTAGATCCTCCACAGGCCCTCCGGGGCCTGTTTTGTTTTGAGGTTAATAACTGGCGACCCCGGCAGGATTCGAACCTGCAACCTGCCCCTTAGGAGGGGGCTGCTCTATCCAGTTGAGCCACGGGGCCGCGCGTGCCTTCCGTAAAACATTCGTAGCTCAAGTTCAAAGTCGTTTTCATAGATCGCGGCCTGCAACGTGCCCGCTGTGCGAACGGGTCACGAAAACGCGCACAGCAAAACGCAAAAGCGTGACAGGAATTGAGCGGTGCATCTCTGGATCGGGAACCTGGCAGGCCCCATTTAAGTTCTACTCATAGCCACCACCTGGATGTTTTCGCCATGTTGAAACCCGTTTTCGCAACCATGAATGCTGCGCTTGCCCTATTGGTTCTTGCAACAGCGCTTGCTGCACCAGCACTTGCACATACCGGTCAGCAACATAAAGAAACACTGCGCGACATGCTGGGCCTATCACATGTGCAGCAGCTCTACCGGCATGTCGACGTAAAGCGGATTGATCCATTGACAGGCACCGCAATTTCGTTGGCAGATTTGCAAAATGTCGGATCAGCTGAGAGGACGCTTGACCCGAAGACAGCGCTATTGTCGTTTCAAAGTGTCGATGAAGCCCCAAAGTGAAATCATCACAGGCGTCGCCAACTTCGGATATTTAAGGGGTCGCTCCAATTATTGGGGCGGCCTTTTTCGTCTTAGGCTTTCCCCTTTGTTGCTTTGCCGCTAAATGGGTCTCTGAAGTAGGAGAGCGCGTATGTCCGTGAATACATTTGGCCATCTTTTCCGTGTGACCACCTGGGGCGAAAGCCACGGGCCGGCGTTGGGTGCCACTGTGGATGGCTGTCCGCCAAATGTGCCTGTGACGGCCGAGATGCTGCAGGTCTGGCTCGACAAACGCCGTCCGGGGCAGAACAAGAACACCACGCAGCGGAATGAACCGGATGCGGTGAAAATCCTGTCTGGCGTCTTTGAAGACAAAACCACCGGCACGCCGATCCAGCTGATGATCGAAAACACTGATCAGCGCAGCCGCGATTACGGGGAGATTTCGCAGACCTTTCGCCCCGGCCATGCCGATATCACCTACCACCTGAAATACGGCAACCGCGACTATCGCGGTGGCGGGCGCAGTTCCGCGCGCGAAACGGCGGCGCGGGTTGCCGCAGGTGGTGTTGCGCGAGAAGCGATCAAAGCGCTGGTGCCGGGGCTGGAAATCAAGGGCTACATGACCCGTATGGGCGACATGGAAATTGACCGCGCCGCCTTTGATTGGGACGCCATCGAACAAAACGATTTCTGGATTCCGAACGGACCGGACAAAGCCGCCGAGTGGGAGGCCTATTTGCAGTCTCTGCGCAAGGCGCATGACTCGGTTGGGGCAGAAATCGAAGTGGTCGCGCGCGGTGTTCCGGCGGGAATTGGCGCACCGGTTTACGGCAAGTTAGACACTGATTTGGCGGCGGCCATGATGTCGATCAATGCCGTCAAAGGCGTTGAAATCGGCGAAGGCATGGCAGCGGCGCGCCTGAAAGGCACCGAGAACGCGGATGAAATCTATATGGGCGCTAATGGCCCAGAGTATTCGTCTAACCACGCGGGCGGCATTCTTGGTGGCATTTCAACCGGACAGGATGTGGTGGTGCGCTTTGCGGTCAAACCGACCTCGTCGATACTGACGCCGCGCAAATCGATCCGCATTGACGGAACAGAGACCGAAGTCATCACAAAGGGCCGTCACGACCCCTGTGTTGGCATCCGCGCCGTTCCAGTCGCCGAAGCCATGATGGCCTGCGTGATCTTGGATCACCTGTTGCTGCACCGTGGCCAGATTGGCGAGAACCAAGGCACCATCGGCTGATGAAGACCCTACGCGCGCAACTGCGTGATGTGATCCAGCAGGAAATGACTCAAGACCCGGCGCATGATGTTCTGCATCTGGATCGCGTCTGGGCGAATGCGCATCGTATCGCCAAAGACGAAGGTGGCATTAACCTGCGTGTCCTTGTGGCCGCAGCTTACCTGCATGACCTCGTGAACCTTCCGAAAAATCACCCGGATCGCAAACTGGCATCCGCCATGTCAGCTGAAAAAGCAGAGCCTATCTTGGCCAAACTTGGCTATTCGGCAGAGGATATCGCGGCGGCGCAACACGCCATCACAACGCACAGCTACTCCGCCAAGTTAGAGCCGAAATCGCGCGAAGCTGTCATCCTGCGCGACGCAGACCGGCTTGATGCTTTGGGGGCCGTTGGCATCGCCCGCACCTTTATGGTCGCTGGCCAAATGGACCGCCCCTTGGCAGACCCACGTGATCCTTTTGCCGCCAAACGGGCGCTCGATGATCAGCTTTGGTCCATTGACCACTGGCATCTGAAACTGCTGCAACTGCCGCATGAAATGGCAACGCGTAAGGGTCGCAAGATTGCGCGCAAACGGGCGAAACTGATGCTGGCCTATCTGCAGCAACTTGCGAAAGAGATGGACACGGAATTGCCCGCCCATTGGTCAGAATTGCTGGAATAGAGTCTCAATCGCGTATTACCCAAAGAGCGTTGCGTAGGTTTCGCGGAGCGCTTTCTTTTGCACCTTCCCCATGGTGTTGCGCGGCAATGCATCAACCAGAACGATGTGTTTAGGTTGCTTAAACTTTGCGAGTTTCGTCTCTAATTCAGCCGAAATCGCCTTTGACGTCAGGCGATCGTGTTCTGGTACAACAACCGCAACAACACCTTCTCCAAAATCAGGATGTGGCACGCCAATCACGGCGCTTTCCTTCACGCCCTCGATGTCATCAATCAGGCTTTCAACTTCTTTCGGGTAGACGTTGAAACCACCGGTGATCACCAAATCCTTCTCGCGCCCAACGATGGTGACATAGCCGTCGGCGTCGATTTTGGCGAGGTCGCCAGTTATGAACCAGCCGTCTTCCATCAACTCTTCAGCGGTTTTTTCGGGCATCTGCCAATAGCCCTGAAACACATTTGCGCCGCGCACCCAAAGTACGCCGGTTTCGCCCGTCGCAACCTCTTGGCCTTCAAGCATGACCTTGGCCTCGACCCCCGGCAGCGGAAAGCCGACCGTGCCGGCGCGGCGATCACCGTCATAGGGGTTGGAGGTGCTCATATTTGTTTCGGTCATGCCGTAGCGTTCCAATATTCGGTGCCCGGTGCGCGACTCCCATTTTTCATGGGTATCCACCAATAGCGGAGCCGAGCCGGAGATGAAGAGCCGCATCTTCGCTGCACGTTCCTTTGTTAGGCGGGGTTCCTCCAACAGACGCGTGTAAAAAGTTGGCACGCCCATCAACGCCGTGGCCGAGGGCATGGCCTTTAAAATTGCGTCGGCATCAAACCGCGGCAGGAACACAACTGAGGCCCCTGCCAGCAAAGCGACGTTCGTTGCGACAAACAATCCGTGCGTATGGAAGATCGGCAATGCGTGGATCAGCACGTCCTCAGCCGTAAAGTGCCAATAGTCGCGCAACATTTCTGAGTTTGAGGAAAGGTTATTGTGGCTCAGCATTGCACCTTTAGAGCGCCCCGTGGTGCCCGAGGTATAAAGGATCGCCGCCAAGTCATCCGGGCCACGTTCAACTGGCGCGATAGCACCCGCGCCTGCGGCAATGTCCATCAAGCTGCCTTTGCCATTTCGATCCAAGGTTAGCAGATGCGCCCCACCTGCGATCTGCTGCAGGTCATCCTTCTTATCCGGATCACAAACCAAAACGCGCGGTGCAGCGTCACCGACGAAATAGGCCAATTCAGAGACTGTATAAGCCGTATTCAGCGGCAAAAAGATACCGCCCGCCATGACAGTGCCAAGGTATAGCTGAATCGCCTCGATGGTCTTTTCGACCTGCACCGCAACACGGTCTCCAGGTGCGAGGCCAAGCGAGACCAGCGCGCTGGCGATGCGCAACGCCCCGTTAAACACGTCGCCGAAGGTCACTTCGCACCCGTCCTGCAAGCGCGCAAATATATCGTTCTCACGACCAAGACTTGCCGCTCTCAATTTGGAAATAAGATGATTGTTCGACGACATTGACCCGGCCCCCTAAAAGCTTGCCCTAATCTGCAAATTGATCCGCCCAGCGCAAGGTCGATTTCCAAGATCAGCCCTTGCCATCGGCGCATTCGCCGATACGATCCGCAGGCAACCCAAAGAGACGCGCGATGAACCCGACCAAAGGCATAATCTTCAAGGTGTCTGCCTTGTTTCTGTTTGCGATCATGGCCTCGCTGATCAAGGCCACCTCTGATCACGTGCCCTCGTGGCAGGCGGTCTTTTTCCGTGCCTTTTTTGCAATGCCGGTCATCCTGATCTGGCTTGCTCAACGCGGCGAACTCAGGACCGGCCTGCGTGTGTCCAACCCTTGGGGGCATTTTTGGCGCGGGGTGATTGGGACGACGGCGATGGCCTTTGGCTTTGCTGGGTTGGGCCTTTTACCATTCCCCGAGGTGACGGCCATCGGCTTTGCTTCGCCACTCTTGATCGTGATCCTCGCGGCGTTGTTGCTTGGTGAAAAAGTGCGCATTTTCCGCCTGAGCGCTGTCTTTGTCGGATTGATCGGCGTCGGCATCATCCTCTATCCGCGTATCACGGTTTTCGGATCTGGGGGTGCTGAATCCCTCGCACTGCTGGGTGCGGTCTTTGTGCTGGCCTCTGCCGCCTTCCGGGCCCTTGCGCAGGTGCACATTCGCAAACTGGTGCAGACGGACCAGACGTCGGCCATCGTGTTTTACTTCTCGCTGACCTCGTCCTTGCTGGGCCTCTGCACGATCCCCTTAGGGTGGGTGATGCCAACGACAACAGAAGTGCTGTTCATGATCGGCGCCGGGTTGATCGGTGGCATCGCGCAGATATTGCTGACCAGTGGCTACCGCTACGCAGAAGCGTCATTGCTTGCGCCATTTGACTACACATCGATGATTTTTGCTGTGGTGATCGGATATTTCGTGTTTTCGGAAATCCCGACCTCGGCAACATTGACCGGCTCGGCAATCATTATCACAGCCGGCATCGCCATCATATGGCGCGAACATCACCTTGGCTTGAAACGCGGCAAGGCACGGCCAAGCGTGACGCCGCAGGGGTAAAGCCGGGCGCCGTCAATGCGCGCGTTTTTTTGGTGCAAACGCGCAAACCACCCACTCTGGGCTTGCCAATATGGGCACAATCGCCGACATCGGAGTATATGTTTTTGAGCAGGTGAACCATATGTCCGCGCTTTCACTATCGGTTGTCATCCCGGCAAAGAATGAGGCCAAGAACCTTCCGTCTCTGATCGAAGGGATCAACGCCGCATGCGCTGGCATGGCGTTTGAAGTAATTGTTGTCGATGATGGCTCTGACGATGACTCTGTGTCTGTGCTACGTACACTGGCCGAAAACATGCCACATCTGCGCGTCGTCGCGCATGACCGTAGTGCCGGTCAAAGCGCTGCCGTGCACAGTGGTGTTCTGGCCGCGAAGTCCAACGTCATCTGCACTCTGGACGGAGACGGGCAGAACCCCCCTTCTGAACTGCCAAAGCTTTTTGGCCCCATATTGAAGAACGATGGGACTGGGCGACTGGGGTTGGTCGCAGGGCAGCGGGTCAATCGTCAGGATACGGCATCCAAGAAGCTTGCATCAAAGTTTGCGAACCGGTTGCGGTCATGGATATTGAAGGACGCAACCCGAGATACTGGTTGTGGACTAAAGGCTTTTCGGAAGGATGGCTTTCTGGAACTTCCCTATTTTGATCACATGCATCGTTACCTTCCTGCCCTTTTCGCCAGAGCCGGATGGGAAATTGCACATGTTGATGTCACCCACAAAGCGCGGGAAGCCGGGGTGAGCAAATACAATAATCTGAACCGCGCCTTGGTTGGGATAACGGACTTGATGGGTGTCGCCTGGCTTTTGAAACGCGCAAAGAAATCTACTGCCAGTGAAATTGACTTGGGGCACTAATGGAAAATCTTCTAAAGTTTCTGGGTGCCGAGAACTGGACCGAATTTTGGTGGATCGCCATCGGTCTTGGCGGGCAGCTTTTGTTCACCGCACGCTTCCTTGTGCAATGGATCGCATCCGAGCGGGCCGGAAGATCCGTGGTACCGTTGGCATTCTGGTATTTCTCGGTGGGTGGCGGTCTAATCCTTTTGACCTACGCGATCTATCGCGCTGATCCCGTGTTCATTCTGGGACAGTCGATGGGACTGTTCATCTATGCACGAAATCTCTGGCTTATACACAAAGAGCGTCGAGCAGGCGGTCAAGGCGCTTAGCTGCCCGAGAGCAATGCCAGATGGATCGAAAACTCAGAGTCGTCAAACCTGTATGGCGCTGAAAAACTTAGGGTGGACCCAACCACAAACCCTTGCTCGCGATACCGCGATAGGGTTTCCAGCGCATTGACTGACTCCCTTTTGCCCGTCCAGGCGACTGCGTAATTTTGATCGACTAAAAGCGGTCTCGTCGGATTGGTCAATGCGAGCGCGCCGTTCTGATAAAGCAGGTTGCCACCAGCCCAATCCCCTACAATAAGCTTATAGCCTACTGGCAACGCTGTGGTCAGCTTAGGTGTGAGCACGCCATATGGCGCAGCACGATAAGCTTTTCCCGCCAAACTGTGGTACGGTTGGCCCACCATCACCACAACGGCAAGGCCCGCATAGACCATGCAGAGCGCACGCGAGGCTCGGGGCCCGACTCGCGCAAGCCAAAGCCAGACCAGAAGCGGTCCAACTGGCATCAATGCAGCCTGAAGCCATCGGTCTTTTACGTTTGTGGTCTGGGACAAAATCACAACCAACAAAAGTGTCACGATCGAAGCAATGACAGTCACTGTAAGCCAAGTCATAAGCGGGTCAGACACGGCTTGGCGCGGCGCTCTGTGAAAGATCCATAAGATACCCAGAACAAGCAGCGCGAGCAGAGCAAATGAGAGCACGGCAACCGTAAGGCTCGACACACCCTGAAGGGCGATATCTGCCGCGCTCGCGTCAACACCACGTGCGAACTTCCAAGCGGATCCAAAAGCAGCGTCAGCATTTGCTGCGATCCATGCGAGGTGGGGGCCGACTACGAGGACCGAAGTAATCAAAGAAATCCCCACCCCCTTGAGTGAGAGGCTCGACCGAAATCGCCGGATTGAGATGGCGGCGACGAAGGTGCCAACCGGAACGATCAGGAATGTAGCCTTGGAGAGAACGCCAGCGCCGATCAGCAAGCCAAGAACAACGTAGGCAAAAAACCCAACGCGGCGCTCACTTAGGATTTGCCAGAACCAAGAAAAGTATAATGCCGTAATTGTGCCTGCCATAACGGAATGGGTGAGCGCGCGCTGACTCTCCCAGCTGAACTGAGGAATGAGCATGAACGAGCAGGCTAATAGCCCTGCTGTCGCCACACCCAACACGGATCGGAAGAGGAAAAACCAAACCGTCACCGTTGTAAACAGCAACATGTTCTTCAGAAGACTTAGTCCAAAGAGCGTATCACCGGTGACTTGAAACACCGCAAACTGAAGCCAAGCGTAAAGCGGCGGCTGTGGACCATACCCCCAATCCAAGAACTGCGCATGGCGATAGATCTGCGCCTCATCGAGGCCCAAGGCCCCGCCTGTGCTTACCCGTATGGCGACGTGCACAGCGAAATAGGCCGCGAACATAAGCAACCAAAACTGGGGCTTGTCATGCAGTTTCATGGAAACCAGTTCTAAGAATGCGTGTGTCGAACCGGGGCCGGATGGCCCCGATCATCCTGTAGTCGTGCGCAATTAGGCCCGCACCATCGCTTCATAGCTTTCGGCCACGTCGCGGGTGATGTCGCCGACTTCGAATGTGTAGTCGCCAATCTGGCCAACAGGCGTGATTTCTGCCGCCGTGCCGGTCAGCCAGCATTGTTCAAACCCTGCCAGTTCTTCGGGCATGATGTGGCGCTCGTGCACTGTGATGCCTTTGTCCTTCAGCATCTGAATAACGGTCTGGCGGGTGATGCCATTCAGGATCGCGTCAGGGATCGGCGTGTGCACTTCGCCGTCTTTGACAAAGAAGACGTTTGCGCCGGTCGCCTCGGCTACGTAGCCGCGATAGTCAAAGAACAGCGCGTCAGAGCATCCTTTGGCTTCGGCCGCGTGTTTGGACATCGTGCAGATCATGTAAAGACCCGCGGCCTTTGCGGCGGTTGGGATGGTTTCCGGGCTTGGGCGCTTCCACTTTGCAATATCGAGTTTCGCGCCCTTCATCTTTGCGTCACCATAGTAGGCGCCCCACTCCCAGCAGGCGACCGCCATGCGCACTGGGTTCTTGGAGGACGCCACTCCCATATCCGCGCCAGCGCCGCGCCATGCGACCACGCGAACGTAAGCGTCGGTAAAACCGTTTGCCGCCAACGCGTCATATTTGGCTTTCTCGATTTCTTCGACGGTGTAGGGGATTGGCATGTCCAGCAGCTCGCCGGATTTCAGCAGACGCTCTGAGTGTTCAACGCTTTTGAAGATCTTGCCGTTATAGGCGCGCTCGCCTTCAAAAACAGAACTTGCGTAGTGCAAAGCGTGGGTCAGGATGTGGACGTTGGCCTCGCGCCACTCCACCAATTTGCCGTCCAACCAAATCTTACCGTCGCGATCGTCGTAAGTGCCCGCCATGGTCCACCCTCTGTGCCAGAATATCAAAAGTTGCGCGAAATAAGTCCGTTACGGACATAAAGTTTCGCAGAAACTGGCACTCGCTACCAATTCACTCTTGGAGTGTCAACAAGGCTGACTTAATGTGGGTGTCAAACCAATTATTAAATGAGCGGGCATTGGGTTATGGGTGAACCGATTGGCAGTGAACGGCTGTTCCTGACGGACGAGCAAATCCGGCAAGGGATCGAAGCGATGTATTTTGCCTATCGCGGCCTGACCAATGAGCCGGACCAAATCCTTGCCACGCTGGCCTACGGGCGGGCGCATCACCGTGCAATCCACTTTATCAACCGCGCGCCGGGCACAACCGTCACCAACCTGCTGGAAATGCTTGGGGTGACAAAACAGTCGCTAAACCGCGTATTGCGGACATTGATCGAAGACGGCTTGGTCGAAAGCCGCGTTGGCAAGGTCGATAAGCGAGAGCGCAACCTCTATTTGACCGAAGAAGGTGTTGCGCTAGAGGCGCGGTTATCGGACGCCCAGCGTACCCGCATGCGCGCGACCTACCGGGAAGCGGGGCCAGAGGCCGTAGCCGGTTTCAGACGCGTGTTAGAAGCGATGATGGATAACGAACTACACCGCAAATACATGTCCCTGCGCGAGACAAATTGACGATGGAACTGCAACCTCACCTTTTGATCGTCGATGACGACGAACGCATTCGCGGGCTGCTGCAAAAGTTCCTGATCCGCAATGGCTTCCTTGTGTCTGCTGCGCGCGATGCCGCGCATGCGCGTCGCATTCTGGAAGGCTTGGATTTTGACATGATCATCCTGGATGTGATGATGCCGGGCGAGGATGGCGTCAGCCTAACCAAGGCCATTCGTGAAAGATCCTCCACACCGATCATGCTTCTGACCGCCAAGGGCGAGACCGAAGACCGCATCGCAGGTCTGGAAGCCGGGGCAGACGACTACCTTGCCAAGCCTTTTGAGCCAAAAGAACTGCTGCTGCGCATCAACGCGATTTTGCGCCGTGTACCAGACGCTGGAAAGCATGACGCCACCCCCAAAATCCTCAATCTCGGGCCTATTCGCTATGACATTGAACGGGGTGAAATGTGGCAGGGCGAGGACCTCGTGCGACTGACCGCGACCGAGAGCCAATTGATGAAAATCTTCTCCGCCCTGCCGGGTGAGCCGATCAGCCGCGCGAAACTGGTTGAGGACCTGGGCCGCGACAGAGGTCAAGCGCAAGAGCGTGCGGTGGACGTGCAAATCACCCGCTTGCGCCGCAAGATCGAAAGCGACCCCAAGCAACCGCGCTATCTACAGACGGTGCGCGGGGCGGGTTATATGCTCGCGCCGGATTGATCCCTACTGCACCTCGCAGCCCTTTGGCAGCGGGGTGTCTATTGCCCACTCTGTAACCTGTGGCGCACCGCCTTCGACCCTGAACCATTTTTCGGGTCCATTGCCTCGTCGGGCAAAGCCCTTGCCAGTCAGAAGGTTCACGTCACAGGTGCCAAAGGCTTCCAGGTCCAGCGTATCGCGCCAGGTGTAGGTCACCCCGGCAACCCGAATGGCGCCCTGCCGATAGGCGAGTGTCAGCACGTGCCGCCAGCGATTGCGGCAGCAGCCTTCGTTCTGCGAGATCACCTGAACAGACCCGTTTGATGCCAGTGCCAATTCCGGATCTTGCCCGGCGAGGCCGCCTTTCCAAACAAGGTCTGGCGCTTCAGCGACCAGCTTATCCTTTTCCCAAATGCGCAGCGTCACAGTGTTTTTGTAGTCATGGGTTAGCTCATAGCGTTCCAACGCCCCGTCGCCATCCAAGTCCGCCCTCACTTGGGTTTCGGCCAAAGCAGGCGTCGCAAGGAAAAACAAAAAGAGCAGGAAGATTCTCATCGCGGATGCCTTGCGTTGCCGGTGAACTTGCGGCTTTGATGCCGACCATGACAACCGCACTCTATACACATCCCGATTGCCTTGACCATGTGACACCAGCTGGCCACCCGGAACAGGTGGCGCGCCTGAAATACATCGAAGCCGCATTGCGCGACGTGTCCGGCCTTGACCGCCGAGACGCGCCTGATTGCGACGATGACGACATTCTGTTGTGTCACCCATCTGACTACCTCGACATGCTGACGGCTGCGGCCCCGACATCGGGATGGCGGTCACTGGATGGCGACACGCATATGTCGCCCGGAACACTCCGCGCTGCGCGACGTGCCGTGGGGGCAAATGTTGCTGCGGTGGATGCGGTGATGTCGGGGGAAGTCGACAATGCCTTTGTCGCCTGTCGCCCGCCGGGGCACCATGCAGAGCAATCCACACCGATGGGCTTCTGTCTGTTCGGCAATCTCGCCATTGCCGCAAAACATGCGCTGGAACGTCATGGCCTGTCGCGCGTGACGATTGTCGATTTTGATGTGCACCACGGCAATGGGACGCAGGCGCTTTTGTGGAATGAGCGGCGCATACAGTTCTTTTCCAGCCACCAAAGCCCTCTTTGGCCCGGCTCTGGCCATCCAAACGAAACTGGTGGCCACAACAACATCTGGAACTACCCACTAGAGCCCCATTCAGGCGGGCAGGAGATGCGGCAGGTTTATGAGGCCGAGATCTTCCCGGCGATTGACCGCTATCAACCCGAACTCATTCTGGTGTCTGCTGGGTTTGACGCCCATGCCGTCGATCCGCTTGCAAATCTGAATTGGCAGACCGATGATTTCGCATGGCTGACGGAACGCATCTGCGACCTCGCGTCTGTGCATTGTGGCGGGCGGCTAGTCTCGACTCTTGAGGGCGGATATGATCTGAGGGCGCTGGCGGACTCTGTGGCCGCACACGTGACTATTTTGATGGAGAGAAGCGCATGAGCGAGACGCCTGTTGAGGAAATGAGCTTTGAGCAAGCCATGGCAGAGCTAGAGCAGGTCGTGAACCAGTTGGAACGCGGAGACGTCGCGCTTGAGAATTCCATTACGCTTTATGAACGCGGTGCTGCGCTGAAAGCGCGCTGCGAAGCCAAGCTAAAAGAGGCCGAGGAAAAGGTTGCAGCGATCACCCTGGATGCCAATGGTGAACCCAATGGGTTAAAGCCGGTCGAAGGGCTGTAAGATGTTCAAATCCCGATTGATGGACTGCGCTGCGCAGGTGCAGCTGCATCTGGATTCTGTTCTGGTCCCGATGGGTGATCTGCCGGTTGTTCAGGCGATGCGCTACGCGAGCCATGGCGGCAAACGACTGCGCGCCTTTCTGGTCATGGAAAGTGCCCGCATTCACGGGATTTCTGATGCGCAGTCAATTTGGCCTGCAGCCGCGATTGAAGCGATGCATGCCTATTCGCTGGTACATGACGATCTGCCCTGCATGGACGATGACGACATGCGGCGCGGGCAACCAACAGTACATGTGAAATGGGACTATGCGACCGCGGTACTGGCGGGTGACGCGCTGCAAACGCTAGCGTTTGAAATGGTCTGCCATCCAGAGGTGTCGTCGGACCCTGCGGTGCGTGCCGAACTCGCTTTGACATTTGCACGTGCCGCTGGCGCGCAGGGCATGGTCTTGGGGCAAGCGCTGGATATGGCGGCAGAGACAGCCGACACACCTTTGACGCTGGCCGAAATCACCCATCTTCAAGAAGGCAAAACCGGCGCGCTATTCGGTTGGTCGGCACAGGCAGGCGCGCGGATGGCCGGCGCTGATACCAAACCTTGGGCAACTTATGCGGCCGGTTTGGGTCTGGCATTTCAAATTTGGGATGATGTCCTAGATATTGAGGGAGACGCCGCAAAGGTCGGCAAAACCCTTGGCAAGGACTCTGCCGCTGGCAAGGCCACCTTTGTGTCGCTGTTGGGAATGGACGCCGCCAAGGCGCGCGCGCAAGAGCTGATCGACGAAAGCTGTGCCGCATTGGACCCTTTTGGCGAACAGGCCGAAACCTTGCGGGACCTCGCGCGTTTCGTTATTGCGCGGGAAAGCTAGAAAAGGGGCGCTGATGTCCGCCAGACCAGAAACACCGCTGCTGGACCGGGTGCAAAAACCCGAAGACATGAAGCAGTTTTCCGACGCCCAGCTTGCAAAGCTGGCGCATGAACTGCGGCTAGAGACGATCTCTGCCGTGTCGGAAACCGGTGGACATTTGGGCGCGGGTCTTGGCGTCGTGGAACTGACGGTCGCCCTGCACGCGGTCTTTGACACACCGCGCGACAAGCTGATCTGGGATGTCGGGCACCAGTGTTATCCGCATAAGATCCTGACGGGTCGCCGTGACCGTATTCGCACCCTGCGTCAGGCCGAAGGCCTTAGCGGTTTTACCAAGCGCAGCGAGTCTGTCTTTGATCCGTTTGGCGCGGCGCATAGTTCGACCTCAATCTCTGCAGCGCTTGGATTTGCTGTCGCGCGCGACTTGGGTGGTTCTTGCGAAGGCGGCCTTGGCGATGCGATTGCCGTCATTGGCGATGGCTCGATCAGCGCGGGCATGGCATATGAGGCGATGAATAATGCGGGCCATCTGAACCGCCGCCTATTTGTCATTCTGAACGACAACGACATGTCGATTGCGCCGCCGGTTGGCGCGATGTCGTCCTACCTGTCGCGGCTTTATGCCGGTGAGCCGTTCCAGGAATTGAAAGCCGCCGCCAAAGGCGCGGTTTCCCTGCTGCCCGAACCCTTCCGTGAAGGGGCGAAGCGCGCAAAGGAGATGCTCAAGGGCATGGCTGTCGGCGGAACGCTCTTTGAAGAGCTTGGTTTCAGTTACCTTGGGCCGATTGATGGCCACGACATGGAACAACTGTTGCCTGTCCTGCGCACGGTCCATGATCGCGCCACCGGGCCGGTGCTGCTGCACGTTGTTACGAAGAAAGGCAAAGGTTACGCCCCTGCCGAAAACGCCCGCGACAAGGGCCATGCGACCGCGCGGTTTGATGTACAGACCGGCAAACAAAAGAAGGCGCCCTCGAACGCGCCAAGCTACACATCGGTGTTTGGCCAAACGCTCGTTGATCTGGCGGCTGATGACGACAAGATCGTTGCCGTTACGGCCGCGATGCCGGATGGCACCGGGCTGAACCTCTTTGCAGAGCGCTACCCGAGCCGCTGCTTTGACGTTGCCATTGCCGAGCAGCACGGCGTGACGTTCTCTGCCGCGCTGGCAGCAGGGGGGATGAAACCCTTCTGCGCGATGTATTCGACGTTCCTGCAGCGGGGCTATGACCAAATCGTGCATGACGTGGCTATCCAAGGGCTGCCCGTGCGCTTTGCCATCGACCGAGCGGGTCTTGTCGGCGCGGATGGCGCGACCCATGCCGGATCGTTTGACATTTCCTATCTGTCGAACCTGCCGGGCATGGTGGTGATGGCTGCAGCGGATGAGGCTGAACTCAAACACATGATCGCGACGGCGGCGGCCCATGATGATGGCCCGATTGCCTTCCGCTACCCCCGTGGCGAAGGCGTTGGCGTCGATATGCCTGAGCGGGGTCAGGTTCTGCCCATCGGCAAAGGCCGCATGATCCAAGAAGGCAAGCGCGTGGCGCTGTTGTCCTTTGGCACCCGTCTGGAAGAAGTCCGCAAAGCCGCCGAAGCGCTTGCTGCCAAGGGCATTACACCAAGTATTGCCGATGCGCGCTTTGCCAAACCACTGGACCGCGACATGATCCTATCCCTCGCAGAGTCCCACGAGGCGTTGATCACCATCGAAGAGGGTGCCGTGGGCGGCTTTGGATCACATGTCGCGCAGTTGCTGGCCGAAGAAGGCGTTTTTGATCATGGGCTGAAGTACCGCTCCATGGTGCTGCCGGATGTCTTTATCGATCACGCCTCCCCATCGGCGATGTACGACCACGCTGGGCTGAACGCAAAGCACATCGAGGAGAAAGTGCTGAACGTTTTGGGCGTTGCGACACTCGGCAGTCAGCGCGCTTAAGAAGCGCCAGCGGCACGTTCTTCTTCTAGCATTGCCTTCAGCGCAGATTTGAAATCTGGGTATTTCAACGTCACGCCAAGTTCATCCTTGATGCGATCATTGCGCACGCGTTTGCTGTCTGAATAAAAACTGCGCGCCATGGGGCTCATGTCGGCCTCTTCAAAGGGCACGGCGGGCGGCGGTGACATGCCAAGCAGCTCGGCGGCGTATTCGATCACCACTTCGGGCGGCTGCGGATCGTCGTCACAGACATTATAGATGCGCCCCGGATTGGGCTGGGCAATCGATGCCGCGAGCACCTGCGCGATGTCATCAACGTGGATGCGCGAGAAGATCTGATTTTTCTTGATCACCCGATGGGCCACGCCTCGGCGCAACTTGGCAAAGGGGCCGCGCCCCGGTCCATATATTCCTGCCAAACGAAAGACATGCACAGGCAGGCCGGGAATGGCGAGCCACTCTTGCTCGGCTTTCACCCGTCGCTGGCCGCGCACTGTGGCGGGGTCAAGTTCTGACTCCTCATCGACCCAACCGCCATCGTGGTCGCCGTAAACCCCGGTGGTCGACAGGTAGCCGACCCACTCCAAATGTGGTGCGGCCTTGGCAATCAGATCACCGGCGTGCCGCAGCATCGGATCACCGTCCGCATCGGGCGCGGCGGACACCAAGACATGGCGGACCTGCGGCAGCACCTCTGTCAGGTCGCAGGGCCAGAGAAGCGGCTCAACACCACCGGCGCGCAGCCGCTCTGCCTTGTCGGCTTTGCGCGTGGTTCCGATCACGCGCCACCCGTCGGCGTGCAAATGTTTGGTTAGGGTTTGCGCTGACAGCCCGTGGCCAAGTGAAAGTAAGGTCTTCGTCATGGCGCTAATGTGCGACTGAGGGCAGGGAGTTGCAAGCGCCTAAGCGTCGTTTGCGTTGGTCAGCAAGGCTTCTGTTCTCGGGCAGCGCATGTCGCCGAAAAAGCTTTTGAGAATATCATTAAACACATCCGGCGCGCCGGGCACCTGCGCAAACAAGGTCGCAGAACTTTGCAGTTTCAGCGCGTCGACAGGGCCAAGAATGGCCTCAGGTGTATTGTCGCGATGCATCATCAAAGCGATGCACATTTCCAACAGATGTGGCCCCAATGTGGGGTGGGCAAGGTAGCGCGTTGCCTCGTCCAAATCCGCCAGCCCGTAGGTCTTGGCACGGTAGGACCGACCCAACCCGCGCAACTGTGGAATTTCCCACCACATCCAGTGGCTGAGTTTCAGACCACCCCGCAGTTCCGCAAGCGCCTTGGCATGGGTCAGCATCTGCGGTTCCACAAAGCGTTCAAGGTCAGATTGGGATGGCATCGCAGTCCTTTCGGTCTTAGCCCGTCAGGCAGAAATCCCGTGGCGATCAATATGGCCCAAGTCCCGATCCGGGTCGATCTTGTCGCGGATCAGCGCCTTTAGCGTGCGTGCATCGGGGAAACCGCCATCTCGCTTGCGCTCCCAGATCAGCTCGCCATCAAGACGCACCTCAAAGATGCCGCCCAAATCGTTTGGTACCAGCGTGACGGCACCAATATCGGCGGTGAAAGTCGACAGGATTTCTTGCGCCAGCCAACCAGAACGCAAAAGCCAGTTGCAGCCGGTGCAATAGGTGATGGTGATCGTGGGTTTGGTCATTTATTCGTGTCCATTCATAGGCCTTCTGACCTTAGCATCTCAGCGATCAAGATCAATCCAACGCCGCAAAGCCGCTGTTCTTTCACAGCAATGGCTCACCATTTAAGCCCCCGAATTGAAACTGTTTTTGCAAAACCGTCATGGGCTGCCCGCTTGATCCCCTCAAAGAGCCGTGGCAACGTGAGCTATGGAGCGAACAATCTTAAAATCTTGGGCGGACTGCGCCGCAAATCTTGTTGCTGTTGCCGCCGGGCGCGCAGCGGCTGATCTTGTGATCAAGGGCGGGCAATGGGTGAATGTGCACACGCGCGAAGTGCTGCCGGACCATGACATCGCCATTGCCGACGGGCGCATCGCCTATGTTGGACCGGACGCCAGCCATTGCATCGGCACTGATACTACGGTGATCGAGGCCAAGGGGCGATTTATGATCCCCGGCCTGTGTGACGCCCATATGCACATCGAAAGTGGCATGCTGACGCCTGCCGAATTTGCGCGCGCGGTCATTCCGCATGGCACCACGACGATGTTCACCGACCCACATGAAATCGCCAATGTGCTTGGTTTGGAAGGTGTGCGGATGATGCATGATGAGGCGCTTATGCAGCCCATCAATATCTTTACCCAAATGCCCAGTTGCGCGCCCTCTGCACCCGGGCTTGAGACAACTGGCTATGAGATCACGCCTGAAGATGTCGCCGAAGCTATGCAGTGGCCGGGTATCATTGGTCTGGGGGAGATGATGAATTTCCCCGGTGTGGTCAACGCCGATCCAAAAATGCTCGCCGAAATCGCGGCGGCGCAAGTGGCGGGGAAAACCGTTGGCGGGCATTATGCCTCTCCTGATCTGGGGCCAGCCTTTCACGCTTATGCGGCAGGTGGGCCTGCGGATGATCACGAAGGCACCTGCGAAGCCGATGCCATTGCCCGCGTGCGTCAAGGCATGCGGTCGATGATGCGGCTTGGGTCTGCGTGGTATGACGTGGAAACCCAGATCACAGCGGTGACCGAAAAGGGTTTGGACCCCCGCAACTTCATTCTCTGCACGGATGATTGCCACTCTGGCACATTGGTGAATGATGGCCACATGAACCGCGTGGTGCGCCATGCAATCGACTGCGGCTGTGACCCGTTGGTGGCGCTGCAAATGGCCACGATTAATACCGCCACGCATTTTGGATTAGAGCGTGAATTAGGCTCTATTACACCCGGAAGGCGGGCCGATGTGATCCTGACCAGCGACCTAAAGACCCTGCCGATCGAACATGTGATTGCGCGCGGACAGACCGTTGCGCGGGACGGAAAATGCCTTGTTGATTGCCCGCATTATGATTGGCCCGATACCGCACGGCAGACAGTGCACATGGGCCGAGACCGCACCGCCGACGATTTCATTGTCCCGGCACCCGAGGGCGCGAACCGGGTGACGGTAAACGTCATTGGCGTGGTCGAAAACCAAGCGCCGACCAAAGCCCTGAAAGCGGAATTGAACGTAAAGGACGGGCGTGTCCAAATGGACCGCGAGGCCGATATCTGCCAGATCGCTTTGGTTGAACGCCACCGCGCCTTGGGCACCACTACAAACGCCTTTGTCAGCGGCTTTGGCTACGCGGGCAATATGGCCATGGCCTCTACGGTGGCGCATGATAGCCACCATATGATTGTGGTCGGCACCAACCGCGAGGATATGGCGCTGGCCGCCAATCGCCTAAGCGCAGTGGGCGGGGGTGTGACGGTGTATAAGGATGGCAAGGAATTGGCGCTGGTTGAGCTGCCCATTGCCGGTTTGATGTCTGACCAGCCCGCCACGGACGTTGCCGCCAAGGCGCAGAAAATGGTCGAAGCGATGCAGGCTTGCGGCTGCACGCTAAACAACGCTTATATGCAACACTCTCTGCTGGCCCTCGTGGTGATCCCGGAACTGCGTATTTCCGATCTGGGCCTTGTGGATGTGACTAAATTTGAAATGACAGACGTTATACAGGCCGACACATGACCCCGATCCATCTATCCGTAAAATCTCCGTCTGTCAGAACGCCGGAGTCTTTCACCGATGCCGAGACAGCGGTCGAACGGCTCTGTGAGCTTTATCAAACCGCCGCCGACTTCCTGTGTCAGGAATTCACAGAAGCGCTGGCGCATGGCGCGCCGGGAAAACGTATTCGGGCCTACTACCCGGAAATCCGTATCACGACGACAAGCTTTGCCAAGATTGACAGCCGCCTATCGTTTGGCCATGTCGCGGAACCCGGTGTCTATGCCGCCACGATCACCCGGCCCGACCTGTTTCGCCACTACTTGAAACAGCAAATCGCGCTGTTGATTGAAAACCATGACGTGCCGGTTGTCATCGGGGCTTCTGATACACCGATCCCGGTGCATTTTGCCGTGGCCAACGATGCATCAATCACCGTGCCGCAGGAAGGCGCAGCCGCCTTTCCTTTGCGGGATGTCTTCGATGTGCCGGACCTGTCGACCACCAATGATGACATTGTGAATGGGATCAACCCGTCGGTTCTGGGTGCGCCCAAACCACTGGCCCCATTTACAGCGCAGCGTGTGGATTACTCGTTAGCACGGCTGGCCCATTACACTGCGACGGCGCCGGAGCATTTTCAGAACCATGTGCTCTTTACCAACTACCAATTCTACGTCGCCGAATTCGAAGCCTATGCGCGCGAGATGCTGGCCGATCCCAAAAGCGGCTACACCAGCTTTGTGTCTACGGGGAACGTAGAAATCACCAAGCCAGACGCCGTGATACCGCCCGTCGACAAGCAACCCCAAATGCCGACCTATCACCTGAAACGCGCCAACGGGGCGGGGATCACTTTGGTCAATATCGGCGTCGGGCCGTCCAACGCCAAGACGGCGACGGACCACATCGCGGTACTGCGCCCGCATGCGTGGCTGATGGTGGGTCACTGTGCGGGTCTGCGCAATTCGCAAAGCCTTGGCGACTTTGTTCTGGCCCACGCCTATCTGCGCGAAGACCACGTGCTGGATGACGACCTGCCCAATTGGGTGCCAATCCCGGCGCTGGCCGAGGTGCAGATTGCGCTGGAGCAGGCGGTGGCGAATGTCACCGAGCTGACCGGCTATGACCTGAAACGGATCATGCGGACGGGCACCGTCGCGACGATTGACAACCGCAACTGGGAATTGCGCGAACATACGGGGCCGGTGCAACGGCTTAGTCAGTCGCGCGCCATTGCGCTTGATATGGAAAGTGCCACCATCGCCGCCAATGGCTATCGCTTCCGGGTCCCTTACGGCACGCTTCTATGCGTCTCTGACAAACCCCTGCATGGCGAATTGAAGCTGCCGGGAATGGCATCGGATTTTTACAAAACGCAGGTCGCGCGGCACCTGATGATCGGAATTCGCGCGATGGAGTCTTTGCGCGAAATGCCCCTTGAACGCCTGCATTCGCGGAAACTGCGCTCATTTGACGAAACAGCCTTCTTGTAAAGAGGGAAAATTCGCAAAAAAAGCGCAATTTTCTTAGGAAATCGGCAGCAATTCGTTGTCATCTGAAAAGTAATTCCTTTAAATGCCGCCATGAGGCCCAAAAATGACGGGCAGAACCAAGGAGACAAACAAAAATGGCAAAGCCAATGACCAAGACCCAACTCGTTGCTGCACTGGCCGAGGAAATGGGCGCCGACAAGAAATCTGCGGGTGCTGCACTGGAAGCGGTCTGCGCTCTGATCACCCGTGAAGTGTCGGCTGGCGGTGCTGTCACCCTGCCAGGTGTCGGCAAAATCTATTGCCGTGAGCGTCCAGAGCGTATGGTACGCAACCCAGCAACCGGTGAGCAGATCAAGAAAGAAGCGGACAAGGTTGTTAAGATGACAATCGCGAAAGCTCTGAAAGACAGCGTCAACGGCTGATCAGATATTTCCATCTGAGTTCGAGATACGAAGGGTCGCCAGCGGGCGGCCCTTTGCTTTTTGCGTGAGCGAAACATGACGGCTGCTGGTCGACATCACGCACTGGCACACGGAAACTTGAAGCTTCATATTCCCAGTTTTGAATGACAAAGCCTGCCATGTTCGGCATTTTCCCGACATGGATCTGATCTTTGCCTATGCTGCGGGGCTGCTGACGCTGATAAACCCCTGCGTGTTGCCCGTTCTGCCGATTGTACTGGCGACGGCTTTGCAAGCCAGCCGGCACGGGCCGCTTGCGATTGCAGCGGGCATGAGCCTGTCGTTTGTCTCGCTGGGTTTGCTTGTCACCGCCTTTGGGCATGCCATCGGGCTGACAGTGGATACATTGGCGCAGATCGGGGCGGTCCTGATGGTGGGGTTTGGTTTGGTCCTTCTTGTCCCGCGATTCTCGACAGGGTTTTCGCTCGCAACCGCCGGCGTTGCTGCACGCGCAGACCAGCAGTTGGATCTGGTCGACAGATCGACCCTGCGCGGCCAGTTTGTCGGGGGATTGCTACTTGGTGTGGTGTGGAGCCCCTGCGTTGGGCCGACACTTGGCGGCGCGATCTCATTGGCCAGCCAGGGGCAGAACCTGGGGTATGCCGCCGACATCATGGCTTTTTTCGCGCTTGGCGTTTCAAGCATTATCCTTGCTTTGGGCTACGGCGCGCGTGGCGCCTTAATGCGCAACCAAGCGCTGATGCGAAGCATCGCCATTCGGGCCCGGCCGGTCATGGGGGCTGTTTTCCTGCTGGTCGGCCTCGCGCTGTTCTTTAAGCTGCACTACCTCGCCGAAGCTTGGCTGTTGGATCACATGCCGCTTTGGCTCATCGATTTCTCTGTTTCCCTGTAAAGGAGTGTCTTATGTATCGTCGTCATTTCCTAACGCTTGCAACCGCCGCTGTTGCGCTGCCCACGATCGGCTTTGCGGCTGCTGACTACACACCGGGTCTGGTGCAAAAGCATCTTGATCGGGGCGATACGGTCTTCCTTGATTTCAAGGCCTCTTGGTGCACAACCTGCCGCGCGCAAGAACGCGTGATCAAGGCGTTGAAAGCTGAGAACCCTGACTACGAAGCCAAGATCGTGTTCATCAACGTCGATTGGGATCAATACGGCGGATCTGATTTGGTCAAATCACTGGGCATCCCGCGCCGGTCGACCTTGGTCGCCCTTAAGGGCGACAGCGAAATTGGCCGCATCGTCGCTGACACCAGTTCCAAACGGATCAAAGCGCTGATGGATGCGGCCCTCGCCGCCTGAGGTCTGCGATCACAAGCCAGTCACCCGGCTGAAATATCCGTTTGAATTTCCCCGCGACGCTCCATCTAATGGCTGTGGAAACGAAT
This sequence comes from Cognatishimia maritima, assembly GCF_900129685.1. Taxonomy (GTDB): domain Bacteria; phylum Pseudomonadota; class Alphaproteobacteria; order Rhodobacterales; family Rhodobacteraceae; genus Cognatishimia; species Cognatishimia maritima. The sequence goes on from NZ_FQWM01000005.1 coordinate 207,818, forward strand.
AAGGGAGACCTCGTGTGAGCACCTATCGCAAAGACCCCGATGCCATTGCGAAGCTGACGGATGAACAATTCTGGGTCACTCAGGAAAACGGGACGGAGCGCCCGGGCACTGGCAAATTGCTGAAGAACAAGGAACCCGGCATCTATGTCGATGTGGTGTCTGGAGAGCCATTGTTTGCAAGTTCGGACAAATATGAATCAGGCTGCGGCTGGCCGAGCTTTACCAAGCCCATAGACAATGTGACCGAACATCACGACGCCACGCATGGGATGATCCGCACCGAGGTCCGCTCTAAGCACGGTGACAGCCACCTTGGGCATGTCTTTCCCGATGGACCTGCCGACCGTGGCGGGCTGCGGTACTGCATCAACTCGGCCTCGCTGCGTTTTGTGCATCGTGACGATATGGAGGCTGAGGGCTATGGGGCCTATCTTGATCAAGTGGAGGATGTGACATGACCGAACGCGCGGTTCTTGCGGGCGGATGTTTCTGGGGCATGCAGGATTTGATCCGGCGTCAGAAAGGCGTGGTTTCAACCCGTGTCGGCTATACCGGCGGCGATGTGCCCAACGCGACCTACCGCAACCACGGCACCCATGCCGAGGGGATCGAGATCATTTTTGACCCGGCCCTGACCAGCTATCGGGACATCCTGGAGTTCTTCTTTCAGATCCACGATCCGACCACAGTGAACCGCCAGGGCAATGACATTGGCACCTCCTATCGGTCGGCGATCTATTATGAAAATGAGGACCAAATGGCTGTCGCGAAAGACACAATTGCAGATGTCGATGCCTCGGGGCTTTGGCCGGGCAAGGTGGTGACCGAACTCGAACCGGTCGGTGATTTCTGGGAAGCTGAGGATTATCATCAGGACTACCTTGAAAAAAACAAAGGCGGATACACCTGCCATTTCCCGCGGGCCGATTGGGTGTTGCCAAAACGGGCCTAGGCGCATCTTGCCTGAGGGGCGCTGCCCCTCGGCCTGCGGCCTCACCCCGGAGTATTTGCGCAAAGGTGAATGCGGACGGATATCTTAGGTAAGCTGACGGCGCGCCCAGCGCGCGGCGTCGGCAACCGTGTCATCCGGGTCATGTGTCAGCGTTTCGATCTGCGGTAGAAACGCTGGCTGGCCCGAATTCCCCATCGCATAAAGCACATTTCTGACAAATCTGTTGCGACCAATCCGCTTGATCGGGCTTCCGGCGAATTTCGCGCGGAACGCGGCATCATCCAGCGCTGCAAGCTCTGAGAGTTTGGGAGCCGCCAGATCGTCGCGGGCGTGGTATCTGATCTCGCGCGCATCGACCGCGAATTTGTTCCATGGGCAAGCGGCCAGACAATCATCGCAGCCGTAGATACGATTTCCCAACAGTGGGCGCAGGTCTTCATCAATCGGGCCGTGATGTTCGATCGTCAGGTAAGATATGCAGCGCCGTGCATCAATCTGATTGGGTGCCGGAAAGGCATTTGTCGGGCAGGCATCGAGACACGCCCGGCAAGACCCACAATGATCGATTTCGGCTGGATCAGTGTCTAATTTGAGTGTTGTGAAGACCGAACCGATAAAGAACCAGCTGCCCAGATCGCGGCTGACGAGGTTGGTGTGTTTGCCCTGCCATCCCAGACCTGCCGCCTGCCCGAGGGGTTTTTCCGGCACCGGGGCGGTATCAACGAAAACTTTGACTTCGACCTCCGCCCCGGCCTCGGCAATCAGCCAGCGCGCGAGCCGCTTCAAGCGTTTCTTGACAAGGTCGTGGTAATCTTTGTTCTGGGCATAGACAGAAATCGCTCCACGTTCAGACATGCGATGGACAGCCAGAGGATCATGCAGCGGCGTGTAGCTTTCCCCGAGCATGATGACGGACTGCGCCTCGGGCCAAAGGGCGGCCGGATTTTCGCGCCAATGAACGCGATCCGCAAGCCAACCCATCTGCCCGTGATAGCCTTTGCCCAGGAACCCGCGGAGCCCGTCAGGAACCTGCGGCACGGCATCTGGGCGGCAAATCCGGCAGAGGTCAAACCCGATCTCTTGCGCTTCAGCCACCAGTCTTGCTTTTAGGTCCACAGCCGGGCCTTAAAAGTCGAGGTCAGCGTAATGGGGTGGCGGCGGAAAGCCCGGAATTTGGTCGGCGAGGATTGACCGAAATGCGGGGCGCGATTTGACTTTCGCGTACCAGTCTTTGACCGCCTCCGACCGGTTCCAGTCCACATCACTGATATAGTCCAGCGATGACAAATGCGCGGCGGCGGCGAAATCGGCCAAGGTCATGCTGTCGCCCGCGAGCCACCGGCGATGATCCAAAAGCCACGCCAAATAGTCCAGATGATACTTGATCGCCTTTGCCCCAGCTTTGACATTGGCGCTATCCGGATATCCGGTGCCGTGGACCTTGCGATAGACGCGCTCATACAGAAGCTTTCCGGTGACTTCGTTGTAAAACTTGTCATCGAACCAACCGACCAACCTGCGCACCTCGTGGCGGGCTTCAGGCGATGTTGGCATCAAGGCCGGTTCAGGGTGGACCTCTTCCAAGTATTCACAAATTGCAGCGCTTTCAGCCAGAAACTTGCCGTCGATTTTTAGGATCGGCACCTTGCCTGCCGGGTTGCGGCGCATGAAATCTGCGTCTTGCTCCCAATAGCGTTCTTCCACCAGCTCGCATTCAATCTTTTTCTCCGCAAGGCTCAGGCGCACCTTGCGACAGAAAGGAGAAAGCGGAGCGTGGAACAGACGAGCCATGTGCAAACCATCATGAAATGAAACTCTGTCCTAATTGCCGAAATATGGCAGCAGTTTCAACTCGCTTGTCAGAAAATCGCCGGCGGTTATTGGAAACAGTCCGCGCGACCGTCCCGATCAATGGTCGCCGCGCCGTCGACAATGGAGGCCACGCGCCGGGCTTGAGCGTTGGTGATGCGGCTTGCAGACCGGGTTTTCGGGCTGGGTAGAACAGAGGCCAAACGCGCCGCTTGCGTGGCTGACAAATCGGCTGGCGCTTCGTCAAAATAGTGCTGCGCTGCCGCGCCAATACCAAAGACACCTTCATCAAATTCCGCGACGTTCAGATAGACTTCGACGATGCGGCGCTTGCTCCACGTCATTTCGACCAAGGGTGTGATCGCGGTTTCCATGGCTTTGCGCAGCCAGCTGCGCCCTTGCCAGAGGTAGGCGTTCTTGACGACCTGCTGGCTGATGGTCGACGCACCTCGTTGTGCGCCAGCGTCAATCGCCGCGCGGATCGCATTGACGTCAAAGCCCCAGTGCCGGCAGAAATTGGCGTCCTCTGCCGCCACAACAGAGCGTGCCACGACAGGCGCGATGTCATCCATGGGTACCCAGAAATGATTGACCTCTCCGAGGCGAGAGCGTTCGGATTGGATCGTCCATGTCGTCGGTGGATTAAAAAGGGAATAGGCAAGAACCAGCACCAGCAAAAGCGCCAAAGCCCCAGCGCTGCCAAGCAGGACATAGCGCCGCAAGCGGCGTGTCATGCGCGCGCGCCAGCCCTCTTTCCGCTTGGTCTTTGAATTGGTTTTCTTTGCTGTCTTTGCCATCTGTCAGCCACTGCCCTGTTCCTTGGGCATAGTCAAACCATGGCAGCGGTGCAAGAAAGTCTGCAAATCGTCGGTCAGCGAGAACACGCCCAGACGACGGTTTTGCAACTGTGGGAACGGCCATCGCACAGTTTGTGCGCGGTGCGTTCGGCACCACTACGTGTCCGTGCTCGTGCCCAGCTCCAACTGCCGTTTTCGCCTTGGGCAATAGCTGCGCAGCTGTTCTTAAAGGTCCGCATTTCGGCGCAATCCCAGCCACAGTGTTCTTGCGCGGTCCGGTAGGCACCTTCTTCAGACCAATGGGAATAGGCGACGCCGATTTTCCCATCGCCATTGAACCCGATGGCCCCCCAGCAATGTTCAAACCCGCATTGCCCCGCAGTTGCCGGTGCCGCGGCAAATATTGAGAGGGTAAACCCCAGAATTTGAAGAGATTTCAGGCTCATGCGCTGAAGGTAACATAAAAAATGTACCGAAAATGTGGCAACTCTCGTTATGGGAGAGCGGCGTTACATTTCGGCAACAAAAAACCCCGCACCAAGGCGGGGTTTTCTGGTTCTTTGGGCGCTTTGCCTTATTCGGCAGGGATTGCCGCGTTCTCTTCGCTCAGCGGATAGGCGAGTTTGTTCAGCATTTCCTTCGGGCAAACCTGAATGAAGTTGCCTTTTTCAATGTCCCAATGCTGCAGAATGTCCTGCGCTTTGCGCGACCCGGTTTCCGCCAGGTGGCGTTCGATCAGAGATTTCAACTGTGTCTCCCAATGATCGACGGTGACCGGGCAGGTGACCAAGGTTTCCTTGTTCATCAGCGCCTCTGACATGCCCTCTGGGTCATAGAGGTAAGCCATGCCCCCGGTCATGCCTGCGCCAAAGTTTGCGCCGATAGAACCGAGGATGACAGCAACGCCGCCGGTCATGTATTCACACCCACTGGCACCGCAACCTTCGATCACAACTTTCGCGCCAGAGTTCCGCACGGCAAAACGTTCACCTGCGCGGCCAGCGGCAAACAAGTGCCCGTCCGTCGCACCATAAAGCACTGTGTTGCCGATGATGGTGTTTTCCGATGCCGTCAGAGGTGAGTTCATTGGAGGACGCACCACCACAACACCGCCAGACAAACCTTTGCCGACATAGTCGTTGGCATCACCCGAGACCTCGATTTTCAAACCGGGTGCCGCGAAAGCGCCCAGAGACTGACCCGCAGACCCAGTCAATTTGACGGTCAGGTGGTCTTCTTGCAGGGCGTTGCGCATGCCGAAGTTGCGCACGATATGGCTTGAGGTGCGCGTGCCCACGGTCCGGTGCGTGTTTTGCACCGCGTAAGACAGTTGCATCTTTTCGCCGTCCTGCAGGAACCGCGCGGCATCGCGCACGATTTCCGCATCAAGCGTATCAGGCACGGCGTTGCGGTCTTTGTCGCGGTTGTAGACGATCTCGGATGCGCCATCGACGGTGATCAAAAGCGGATTGAGATCCAGATCATCCAGATGGGCAGAGCCACGAGACACCTGCGCCAGAAGGTCTGCGCGGCCAATGACATCATCCATCGACCGAGCACCGATAGAGGCCAGAATCTCTCGGACTTCTTGCGCGTAGAAGGTGATCAGGTTCACGACCTTATCGGCATTGCCGGTGAATTTCTCACGCAGCGATTCATCCTGCGTACAGACGCCAACCGGACAGGTGTTGGACTGACACTGGCGAACCATGATGCAGCCCATCGCGATCAGGGCTGCGGTGCCGATGCCGTATTCCTCGGCCCCTAGCATCGCCGCCATGACAATGTCGCGCCCTGTGCGCAGACCGCCATCGGTCCGCAGAGTCACACGGCCACGCAGGTTGTTCATCGACAGAACCTGATGTGCCTCGGTCAGGCCCATTTCCCACGGCAGACCCGCGTATTTGATCGAGGTCGCAGGGGAGGCACCGGTGCCGCCGTTGTGGCCTGAAATCAGGATCACGTCTGCCTTCGCCTTGGCAACACCTGCCGCGATTGTGCCAACGCCCGAGGACGCCACCAGTTTTACTGTGACCTTACAGCGCGGGTTGATCTGTTTCAGATCATAGATCAGCTGCGCAAGGTCTTCGATTGAATAGATATCGTGATGTGGTGGCGGAGAAATCAGCGTCACACCTTTGGTCGAATGGCGCAGACGCGCAATCAGGTCGGTGACCTTCATGCCTGGCAGCTGACCACCCTCACCCGGTTTTGCACCTTGGGCGACTTTGATTTCCAGTTCTTCACACTGGTTCAGGTATTCAGCGGTCACACCAAAACGGCCAGACGCCACCTGCTTGATCTTCGCAGAAGGGTTGTCGCCATTTGGCTCGGGCACGAAGTGTGCCGGGTCTTCGCCGCCTTCACCAGAGTCTGATTTCGCACCGATGCGGTTCATCGCAACGTTCAGGGTTTTGTGTGCCTCTGGTGAAAGTGCGCCCAAAGACATGCCCGGCGTCACGAAGCGTTTGCGGATCGAGGTGATGGATTCCACTTCTTCGATCGGAACTGGCTTGCCGATGGCCTTGATGTCCAGAAGGTCACGCAGGTGGATCGGCGGCATGGACCGCATTTTTGCGGAATATTGCTTCCACAATTCATATGACGCGCGGTTACACGCCGCCTGCATCATATGCATGGTCTGCGCTTCCCACGCGTGGGTCTCACCCGATTTGCGCGCTTTGTAAAAGCCACCGATGGGCAGCACATTTTGCACCGCGCCAAAACCACGGCTATGCACTTCTTCGGCTTTCTTTTGAATGCCCGAAATACCAATCCCGGAAATACGTGAGGTCATGCCAGGGAAGTATTCAGCCACCATCGCGCGGCTGAGACCGACAGCTTCGAAGTTCAAACCACCACGGTAAGAGGAGATCACAGAGATACCCATCTTTGCCATGATTTTCAGAAGGCCCGCGTCAATCGCTTCGCGATAGCGGGCGACGGCTGTGGTCAGGTCGATATCCAGAAGACCACGCTGAATACGGTCGGCGAGGGAATCCTCGGCAAGGTAGGCGTTTACAACCGTTGCACCCGCACCGATCAGAACCGCGAAGTAATGCGGGTCGATACATTCTGCGGATTGCACATTCAACGAACAGAAGGTGCGCAGACCCTTGCGGGTCAGGTGGCTGTGCACGGCAGAGGTTGCCAAGATCATTGGCATTGCAACGCTGTCTTCGCCTTGGTCCTTGTCTGTCAGAACAATGTGGCCAGCGCCTGCACGAACGGCATCTTCGGCCTCGGCGCGAATACGCTCCAGGTGAGTGCGCAGCACACCTGCCTCAGACCCAGCTGGGAAGGTACAATCGATGCGCACAACCGTGTCGTCAAAGGCATCAAGCAGCGCCTCGAACTGGGCGTTGCCAACAAATGGGCTGTTCAGCAGGATGATTTCCGTCTGGCTGCCGTCTTCGTCTAGCACGTTCTTCAGGTTACCAAACCGCGTCTTCAGCGACATCACGCGGTATTCCCGCAGAGAGTCGATGGGCGGGTTCGTCACCTGAGAGAAGTTCTGGCGGAAGAAATGGCTCAGCGGGCGATACTTGTTGGACAAAACCGCGCTTGGGGTGTCGTCACCCATAGAGGCGAGCGCCTCTTTGGCGTCCTCGGCCATTGGCGCAAGGATTTGTTCCAGTTCTTCGATTGTGTAGCCAGCCGCGATCTGACGCTTGCGCAGCACATCCCCTGTGAACAGCGGCTTTTCCGTTACCTTGCTAAGTTCGGAATCAAGGTCACGGATTTTGCCAACCCAATCGCCATAGGGGCGTGCCTCTGCCAGAGCGTTCTTGATCTCTGTGTCGCTGTATAGCTTGCCTTCGGCCATATCGACGCCGATCATCTGACCGGGGCCAAGCGCGCCTTTTTTGACGGCGGTCGCTTCGTTGATCGGCACCATGCCTGCCTCAGATCCAGCGATCAAAAGGCCATCGCCTGTCACGACATAGCGCATCGGGCGCAGACCGTTGCGGTCCAAACCGGCACAAACCCAACGGCCGTCGGTCATCGCCAGTGCAGCCGGACCATCCCAAGGTTCCATGACAGAGTTGCAATAGGAATACATGTCGATCCAAGACTTCGGCAGCTCCACTGCCTGTTTGGACCAGCTTTCTGGCACCAGCATGGTCTTTGCCATCGGCGCAGAACGGCCAGAGCGCACAAAGACCTCAAACACGCCGTCCAGCGCTGCAGAGTCAGACGCACCGCTTGGAACAATCGGTTTAATGTCGCCAGCCAGATCGCCGAAATAGTCGGACGCCATGCGGATTTCGTGGCTCTTCATCCAGTTGAGGTTGCCCTTCAACGTGTTGATCTCACCATTGTGCGCCAGCATGCGGAAAGGCTGTGCCAGCCACCATTGTGGGAAGGTGTTGGTGGAATACCGCTGGTGATAAATCGCAAAGGCGGATTCAAAACGTTCGTCTTGCAGGTCCGGATAGAAGACCGCGACTTGCTCGGCCAGCATCATGCCTTTGTAGATGATCGAACGGCAGGACAGCGACGCAATATAGAGTTCCCCAACACCGGCACCCGCAGCAGCTTTTTCGATCCGGCGGCGGATGACGTACAGCTCGCGCTCAAAGGTTTCTTCGTCCACACCTTTGGAGTTGGAAATCAGGATTTGCTCGATCTCTGGACGGGTCGCGTTGGCTTTCTCACCCAGACAGGTGATGTCGACCGGAACATGGCGCCAGCCATAAATGCGGTAGCCCATACGCAGCACTTCGGATTCCACGATGGTCCGGCAGGTTTCCTGTGCGCCAAAATTTGTACGCGGCAGAAAGACCTGACCAACAGCGATCAACTCATCTTGCGCTGGCTCATGGCCTGTGCGGCGGATTTGATCGTAAAAGAACGGAACCGGAATTTGAACGTGAATGCCTGCGCCATCGCCGGTCTTGCCGTCTGCATCCACCGCGCCACGGTGCCAAATGGCTTTCAACGCGTTGATGCCCGCTTCAACCACCTTGCGGCTTTTCTTGCCGTCAACGGCGACAACAAGGCCCACACCACAAGAGGAATGTTCCTCGGCTTCGCTATAAAGGCCGTTTTCGGCAAGATACTTGCGCTTGGCTTCTTCGTTGCGAACCCAGTTTTCATCATATTTTGTCATTTTCGAACCCTTCCCCAATCTGGCAGGTCACATTATCTGGCTGGCGGCGTTTGGATGTCACAGCGCGCCAGCGCAAATCTTAGTTATTCTGCAGCGATAGCTTTCGCGGCGTTAAGTTTCTTTAGGATCGCCTCGGCGCAATCGCGCCCGTCGCGGATCGCCCAAACCACCAGCGACGCACCGCGTACGATGTCACCAACGGCATAGACGCCATCAAGATCGGTCGCACCGGTTGTGAAGGCGGCCTTGATGGTGCCCCAACGAGTCACAGATAGCGCCGGTTCATTCCAAAGCGCTGGCAGGTCCTCTGGTTCAAACCCAAGGGCTTTGATCACCAGATCTGCCTCTTCGACATAATCCGCGCCTTCAATGACCTCTGGGCTTTGACGACCGGACGCGTCAGGCTGACCCAGACGCATGCGCTGCACCATGACGCCATTGACCGGATCACCGGTAAAGCCTTTGGGCGCCGCGAGCCATTCAAACACCACGCCTTCTTCTTCTGCGTTCTGCGTTTCACGCTGCGAACCCGGCATATTGGCGCGGTCACGACGGTACAGACATTTCACGCTTTCCGCACCTTGGCGGATCGCGGTGCGCACACAGTCCATCGCTGTGTCACCGCCGCCGATCACGACAACTTTTTTGCCTTCGGCGTTCAATTCGCCACTGTCAAATTCGGGCACCGTGTCGCCAAAGCTCAGGCGGTTAGAAGCGGTCAGATAATCAATCGCCTTGACGATCCCAGCAGCCCCTGCTCCCGGTCCTTGCAAGTCGCGCGATTTATAAACGCCGGTTGCGATGATCACCGCGTCATGCGCCTTGCGGATCTCGTCAAAAGAGATGTCCTTGCCGATTTCGCAATTCATTTTGAAGGTCACGCCGCCCGCCTCAAGCTGGTCGTTGCGACGCATGACGATGTCTTTTTCCAGTTTGAAGCCCGGAATGCCATAGGTCAGCAGGCCACCCGCACGATCGTAGCGGTCATAGACAGTCACCTGCACACCAGCCCGGCGCAGCATGTCTGCCGCAGCCAAGCCACCGGGACCCGCGCCGATAATGGCCACGGATTCTTCTCGCTCAGATGTCGGAGCCGGCGGCTTGACCCAACCGTTTTCCCAGGCCGTGTCGGTGATGTATTTCTCAACCGAGCCAATGGTCACGGTGCCGTGGCCGGATTGCTCGATCACACAATTGCCTTCGCACAGGCGGTCCTGTGGGCAAATCCGACCACAGATTTCCGGGAAGGTGTTTGTCGCCTGCGAGACTTCATAGGCCTCTTCCAGTCGACCTGTCGCCGTCAGACGCAGCCAGTCCGGGATATTGTTGTGCAGCGGGCAATGCGATTGGCAATAAGGCACCCCACACTGAGAACAGCGGCTTGCCTGTTCTTCGGCTTTGGCTTCGGCATAGGCCGCATAGATTTCATGGAAATCTTTATTGCGCTCGTCCGCCGCCCGTTTGGCGGGCATGTCACGGTCGACGCTGATAAATTTAAGCATGGGTTGCTTGGCCACGGCGGCTGCCTCCTGCAAAGATCTTGGTTCGGTCTGTGTAAAGAAAGCGAAACAACTATAAAAGTCAACTTGGCTGACCTATATTTACTTTTTTTGATGAAAACAACCTGCGGGGCGCGGATTTTCACAGGATTTTAGGTCCGATACAGGACTAAATACGCGGTTCCCTAATTTTTTCACTGGTTTATACGGGAAATCAGTAACTTTTGGAAAAGATCAATGGCCTTGTATCACCTGATTCTGCTTGCCGTCGTGCAGGGTATTACAGAGTTTCTGCCGGTATCCTCCTCTGGTCATTTGATCCTTCTTCCCAACGCGCTCGGCACCGCAGATCAGGGCCAGTTCCTAGATGTTTCCGTGCATGTCGGCACGCTGGGTGCTGTCATCCTCTACTTTTGGAAGGATGTGCGCGGCGCGTTGCTCGGATTGCCGGCCCTCGCACGAGGGAACACCAATGACCCCGGCGCGCGACTTGCGCTCTTACTGATTATCGCGACCATTCCGGTCATCTTCTTTGGTGTTTTCCTTGCCTTGACAGGCCTTAATGATCTGCTGCGCTCCGTCGCCGTGATCGGCTGGACGATGCTTGGCTTTGGCCTTGTGCTTTGGTGGGCAGACCGACGCGGCGCGCAGACCCTCCGAACAGAAGACTGGTCGATGAAACACGCCATTCAAATGGGGCTCTGGCAGGCCATCGCTTTGATCCCCGGCACCTCTCGCTCCGGTATCACGATCACAGGTGCGCGTGCCCTAGGGTATGATCGAGAAAGCAGTGCCCGCCTTGCCATACTGATGAGCATCCCCGCCATTATCGCAAGCGGTGGCTATCTGTTGTTGGACACGGGGCTTTACCTGACGGGCCCGCAAGCCCGCGATGCCGCGATTGCCGCAGTGCTGGCCTTTGGTGCGGCTTTGTTGGCTTTGAAACTGATGATGCGACTTCTGCAGTCGGTCAGTTTCACCCCCTATGTCATCTACCGGGTGTGCCTTGGGCTGATCCTGCTTTACGTCGCCTACAGCTAGACGCAGGCACAACGAAAAACGGACCCCGAAGGGCCCGCTTTCTGAAAATTTTGACCTCAGGCGCGAAGGTTTTTCGCAGAATCCTTGATGGCGTCGTATTGCCCAGAGGGGCGGAAGCGCCAAAGATATTCTTCGATGACAGCCGCTGCGGGTGTAGGCTGAATGCCAAGGTCGGCCAAAGTCTTGGCGCCCTCGCTGACAACGTTATCGTTCTGCAGAAGTTTGACCTGATCGCGCGTCAGGACTGAATTCTGCCACAGACCAAAGGTCACCTTTTGCAAAAGATCAAAGCCGAACCCCATCAAACGCCCAATCGCAAACGGCAGATTCAGAACCAGTCGCCGACGGTGGATGACGTCCAGAATATCTGCAATCCATGCCTCAAGCGGTTTGGCAGCCGGTCCGCCCAATTCGTAAAGCCCCTGCGCCTGACCGAGCACCCCCTGAACGGCGGCTTTGGCAACATCATCCACATAAACTGGCTGAAACTCTGTCTTGCCGCCAACCAGAGGCAGCACAGGGCCAAACTTCGACATCGCTGCGAAGCGGTTGAAGAACATATCTTCAGGTCCGAAAATGACAGATGGGCGCAGGATCATCGCGTTTGGCATATGCTCCAGAACCGCAGCTTCGCCGTCAGCCTTGGTGCGGGCATAGGCGCTTTCAGACTCTGCATCTGCACCCAAGGCAGACAAATGCACCATCGTCGGGATACCGGCCGCTGCAGCCAGACGTGCGATGCGCGCAGCGCCTTCTGTTTGAACGGCTTCAAAACGATTCTTTCCGCCCTCCGCCAAGATACCAACGCAATTGACCACCGCGTCGGCCCCAGCCATGGCCGCCGCAACCGACGCCTCATCGCGAATATTGCACAGCACCGGCTCTACCTGACCAACAGAGCCATAGGGCTTGACGAACATCGCCTCATTCGGCCGCCGAACAGCGACGCGCACGCGCCAGCCCTGCTTGGCCATCCGCCGCGCAATATAGCGCCCAACAAAGCCAGAGCCGCCATAAATGGTAACGAGTTGCGACATGTCAGTTCCCCGCTTTTGGATTCCAAAAGAGAGATACAAGCCGACACAGAGTTGAACAAGTTGCAAATCGGCGCGGCGGCTAAGAAACACAGGCGTCCTAGCAGCCCCATGGGTTCAACCCATAGCCGCTCCAGAGGCAGCGCTTCTACAAATTTCTGTTTATTTACAAATGCCTAACCAGCGCACAAACGAACCTCAATGGGCCACCGATTATTTTTACAAATTCTTCAGAATTCGCGTTGACTCTATTTGCCCATAGTTCTAAATCCCCCTTCACGACATCTAAGCCCAGATGGCGGAATTGGTAGACGCGCTAGCTTCAGGTGCTAGTGTCCGTATGGACGTGGAGGTTCGAGTCCTCTTCTGGGCACCATTTTCCCTTAGAATATTGATATTATTTTTAAGCCCTCGATAGGCAGTCCCCCCAGTCATCCACCCCATCTAACTCGATAAAAAATCAGTTGGGCTGGTTACTTGGTAACAAAATTCAGATCGCCACTCACAGCCAGTCGGGTAGGAAATCTGCCGTTCACGCGGCGGGTCCGTTGCAGTCTCATACCTCTGCCCTTTTGTCCGCGACATCCATCAGATGGCGGATGTGCCGCGCAAAGTACCATGTCGCGGGCACGCCGACGACTGCGCCAATGAGAACCGCCGAGCTCGTGGACAGCACAGGTCCGCCTATCCAACTGAAGATCAGTGAGGCAAAGAACACATTGACTGCTGCCGCGCCCGCGCCAAACGGGTATAGCGAAACCGCGATTTTGATTGTGGACCATCCAGCCTTTGTCATCTGCGCGACACCAACCATTGCACCACCACCATGCTCAGTACAAGTGTGATGCAGGCCAAGGCATACCAGAGTTCCGCAGTCGCGGATTGCGCCTGTGGGATCGGTCGGTCGAAGCTTTCTGCAAAGAGGCGCGAGCCTGCGAGAACGAAGAAGCCTGTGAGGGGAAGAAAGAGGCGCATATCAAGTCTCCTGTGTAAGCGATCTGTAGATGTCGGGCAGCGCGCGTAGCAGGCGATTGGGATTCGGCAAAAGGGCAAACCCACCGCGCCCGAAAATGCGCGCGAACCAGTCTTGTCCGTCTTCGTCGATCACAACACCATGCAGGCTTTGGCCCGCAGCGCGGGCTTCTCGAACGGCCATGTGGCTGTCTTCGATCCCGTGCTGGCCTTCGTAGTGGTCCAGATCGTTGGGCTTGCCATCGGTCAACACGATAAGCAGCTTGCGGACGCTCGGTTCCTCGGCCAGTTGCGCGCTGACATGGCGGATCGCTGCACCCAGACGGGTGTAGTGACCAGGCTTCAATGCGGCAATATTGGTGGCAATCGCCGGTGACATCGGGTCTTCGAAGCCCTTGCAGCGGGTCAGGAACACTCGGTCACGGCGCAGTGATGAAAAGCCCCAAATACCGCAGCGGTCGCCCGCCGCGTCGATCCCGGTGGCCAATGCCGCCATCGTGTCACGTGCCACGTCGATGACGCAGGTGTTGCCGATCGCCGCTTCTGTGGACCGCGAGGTGTCGATCAGGAAAGCAACCGACACGTCGCGATCCACTTGCCGCGCGGCCTGCCAGATACGATCCGATCCACGCCCGGTCGCCACCATGTCGGTACGTGCGGTCAGGACCGCGTCAAGGTCCAGCTCTGTCCCGTCGATCTGGCGCGGTTGCAGCACGCGGCGCGGGCGTAGGACCTCGAACTGGCGGCGGACTTCTCGCACATAGCGCGCGTTCGGTGTGTAGGTTTCGCCACCCGCCAAAGCCGGCGCATCAAGCACACGGCAGTGATCTTGCATGTAACTGCGCGAGCGGTGGTTCCATTCGGGGTATGTGTGCTTACCCGCCAGAGCCTCGTGATCAGCATCTGCCGGCGACAGGTCGAGATGCAGGCGCAGCCGCGTGGCGACTTTGCGGTCCTGTTTCGACAGGGTGATCCGGTCCTGATCGTCGGCTGCCTTCTGAGCATTTTCATCGTCGTCGTCATCGACACTGCGGTTGATGTTCATCGACTCGACCCATGACAGGATCGATTCAAACCGATGTATGATGAAGCTATCCTTGCGATTCTGCTGGTCTTGATTCTTGCGCTCGCCCAGCTTGCGTTTGCCGAAAGCGGCATCGGGTGCCGGTGGGGCGGGGTCAGCTTCGGCATCGTCGGCTGCCTGCCCTCCCGTGCCTGGGAGTTCAAAGCGCAGCCAGATGGAAACAGGCGCGCATGGCTTGAAGCTGCGTGCATCTGCGTCATTAGCATCAAGCGCGGGCCTCTTGCCGCACAACTGGTCGCGGATAGCCTGTTCCATTGCGGCCTCTTGCGCGGGGCGGTGCATGTCTGTTCGAGCCTCAGCACAGAACGTGGCCATGGCGACATAGCGGTCGCGCAATCCGGGGCAGGCCGAATAAGCCTTGTCTGCGGCCGCTGCGTTCGCGCGAATATAGGCGCAATCCCGCATAGCGCCGGACGCTCCCGGATCAAGTGCATCGACCTCGGTCACAGCGGCAAGCGCCGTGAGCCAGAAATATGCCGCGCGATTGAGTTCAGCATCGGGAAATGCCTCCATGACGGGCGGCAATGCCAGCCGTTCGCCATCGAAGCGAGCCACCCATTCGCGATCCCGCTCGGCCCCAAGCTTGCGGCGCATGACTTGCCGATGCTGCACGATGCTTGGTGCAACTTCGGCCAGTTCGACTCCCGGGTTACCGCCGAGCGCGCGGAAGAGAATCGCGAGGCTGGGTCGGACCGAGGCCAGCGCGACACCCGCTTCGGGGTATGTGACTCCCGCCCCGATCCCGCTGGCCATGTCGTGCCAGAGGTTTCCAACCGTCTCTTCGGGTTCCATGAGGTCGCGCAGGTGCATTGTCGTCACCCGTAGATCGTGCTGACCAGATCGCGCAATGATTGCTGCACGTCCGGCTCGTCGCTCAATGGTTCGATGACTGCCGCCTCAAGCGCCTCGGTCACCCCCATACCGCCAGCCATCAGCGTGGCGGCGTAGATCAAAAGGCGGGTTGAGACGCCTTCCTCAAGATCCATCCCGCTAAGATTGCGGATATGGCCTGCCAGGCGGACCAGAGGAGCAACGCGTCCCGGCTCCAGCCTGCTTTCCGATGCGACCACTGCGATCTCGGTTTCGTTGTCGGGAAAATCGAAACTGATCGAAAGGAACCTTTGGCGTGTCGATGGTTTGAGCCGCTTGAGCACGCTCTGGTAGCCAGGATTGTAGCTTGCCACGAGCATGAACGCCGCAGGTGCAACCAGCTCTTCGCCGGTGCGGTCGATCATCAGCGTGCGGCGCGTGTCGGTAAGCGGGTGCAGCACCACCGTTACGTCCTTGCGTGCCTCGACGACCTCGTCAAGGTAGCAGATGCCCCCCTCTCGGACAGCGCGGGTCAGAGGACCATCGACCCAGACAGTCTCTCCGCCTTTCAAAAGATAGCGCCCGATGAGGTCCGCGGCGGAAAGGTCGTCATGGCAGGCGACCGTATAAAGCGGTTTACCGAGCCGCGCTGCCATATGCTCGACAAAGCGGGTTTTCCCGCAACCAGTCGGCCCCTTCAGAAGAAGGGGCAAACCGTTTTCATAGGCCGCCTCGAACAGGTCGCATTCGCGCCCCGTGGGGTGGTAGAACGGCAGTTTGGGTGTGGTCGCGATGTTCATGACCTATTCTCCCGGAACCGAGGCGGCGGGCCCTGGTGCGATGATCTCGCGATCACGCACCACCAGCATCGAATAGATGAACAACAGTGCGCCGATCACCACGGCCGCCCCAGCCCCGAAGCGCATCAGGTAAAAGACCGACAGGCTGTCCTGCACGTCCATGTAGTAATCCCCGACCACCCGCTGCATATGCGTCTGGATGGTGCCTGCGAAGGTCAGCACAAAGGTCATGAACGCCATGCCGCCGGTCATCAGCCAGAACGACACCATGTTCAGCACCTGGTTGTAGGGCGCCCGTTGGCGCAGCATCGGCATCGCGTAGGTGAACACCGCGAGATTCAGCGCCACATAGGCTCCGAAGAAGGCCAAGTGCCCGTGGGCTGCAGTGATCTGCGTGCCGTGGCTGTAGAAGTTGACGCCGTGCAGCGTGTGCAGAAAGCCCCAAACGCCCGCACCAAAGAAGGCAACAGTTGAAGATCCGAGCGACCACAGCAGTGCCGCCTTGTTCGGGTGGTTTTTGCGGCCCTTCCAGACCATGACGAAGGCGAAGCTCATCATCAGGAAGAACGGGATAACCTCGAAGGTCGAGAAGATCGAACCAATCCACTGCCAGTAGCCTGGAAGGCCGATCCAGTAGAAGTGGTGTCCGGTGCCAAGTATTCCAGAGAACAATGCGGTAGCGACAATGACATAAAGCCATTTCTCGACCACCTCGCGGTCAACACCCGTCAGTTTCAGCAGTAGAAAGGCGAGGATCGCGGCCATCACCAGCTCCCAGGTGGCCTCCACCCAGAGGTGCACGACGAACCACCAGTACATCTTGTCGAGGCTCAGGTTGTCGGGGTTAATGAAGGCAAAAATCCAAAGCAGCGACAGAAGCCACAAGCCCATCAACAGCACGTTAGTGATGGCCGTCTTCTTGCCCGCGAGCACCGTCATCGAGATGTTGAGAAGGAAGATCAGTGCGGCCACGAGGATACCGAACTTCACCCAAAGAGGTTGTTCCAAAAACTCGCGCCCACCGTGGATGCCGACGAGGTAGCTGCCGACCGCGCCAAGTGTGCCAACCAAAAGGATGATCAGCTGAACATAGGCCAGTTTGGGCGACCAAAGCTCACGATCCGATTCCTCCGGGATGAGGAAGTACGCCGCGCCAAAGAAGCCAAGCAGCAGCCACACGATCAGCGCGTTCGTGTGGATCATGCGGATCACGTTGAACGGCAAAAGCTCGGACAGGAAATTGGGCGAGACATAGACCCAGCCCGCGAGAAGCCCGCCCAGCACCTGAATGCCGAACAGCGCCATGGCCGCAAGGAAGTACCAGTAGGCCACTTTCTGTGATTGATATTTCATTGTTTCCTCTCCTTATCCGGCCTCGTTCGGCGGCCAGCCCTGGGTATCGGTCTGATCCGCCCAGCGGAGAAACTCCGCGAGACTGCGCATGTCCTCGTCCGTCAGTTCGTATTTCGGCATTTGCCTGCGCCCTTCGATTCCGCTGGGCTGGCTTTCGATCCAGGCCTTGAGAGTTTCGAACGCGTCTTCAGGGCTGTCGAGCACGCCCCAGCGTGTCATCACGTTGCCGACTTCAGGCGCGAAATACGCGCCCTCGCCATGCAGGCTGTGACAATTGATGCAGGAATTTTTCTCCCACACATGCTTGCCGCGAACCACCTCTTCGCTCAGCGGCATACCTGCCGTCGAGACGTTCACGACATATCTATGGGAGTGGACGGTCATCGCCACGAAAACCACGACAAAGAAAATCGAGCCCCCGTAAAAGATGTTTCGCGCCCGTGATTTTGTCAGAATTTCCGCCATAAGCCGGTCTCCTTGAATTCGGGATGACCGATCTCTAGCGCGGCACGAAACGTAAAAGTTTGCGCCAGCACAACGTTTTGCCTCTTTGGGAGTTTAGCCTCGGGTCATCAGGAGAAACACATGCGAAAAAAGAAACTCGATGATTACGATCTGCCGTTGTCAGAAATAATGTCCCGCTGGCCGCAGACAATTGCCGTTTTTAACAGGCACAAGATGCTTTGTGTCGGGTGCCTCATCAGCCCTTTTCACACGATCGCAGATGCCTGCGTCGAGTACAGTCTGGATGATGACGTGTTTGTCGCAGAGTTAATGGAAGCTGTGGGGCTATAGATCACTCTTGGGTTGGGAAATCACGACAAGCGCGTGCGGGTCCAGTACCTTGATGCGTTTACGCTTACTTTGCACCAGGCCCTGTTTCTCCCAGGCGCTGAGAAGGCGACTGGCCGTATGTAACGTGGTTGCGGTGAGTTCCGACAGGTCCTGCCGCGTGATTGGAAAATCAATCTCGATCCCGTCCGATACTTTGCGCCCTGTCTGATTGATCAGCCGAAGCAGCGCATTCGCGACCCTCTGCTCGACCTGCTGTGTTGCCATCTCCATCACCCGGTTGTGGATTTCACCCATACGGTCGCCAACGGTTTTGTAGGTCTCCGTCGCAAACCCGTCATAATCTGCAACAAACCCATCCCAAAGCCGGGTTGGCCAACTGAGCACGATCGATTCGGTCGCGGTCACAGCCGTTGCTGGGTAGGTCTCTCGCCCAATCGCCTTTGCAATTCCTAACAACTGCCCTGCGGGAATATGCAAAGCCGTCACTTGCTCCCCTGTCGGAGTAACCCGCACCACCCGCACATATCCATCAAGTAACATGAAAAAGCGTTCGGCGGGTGCGCCCTCATCAAAAATCGATACGCCTTCATCGTATCTGCGCGATGTCGCCTGATCCAGAATGCTGCGAATCTCGCGCTTCTCCAGTTTGGAGAAGGGTGTCAGATACGTCAGCAGGCTTTCATCGAGCCGCGGCAGAGTCTTGCGATGTGTTAAATCAGTCATCCTCGCAGTCATGCCACAACAGCTACCGTAATTTCCATCGCTTATCGGTTCGCAGTCATCAGCGGCGCGATCGAGTTTGAATTTGAGCCAGCGCAACGTTCTCTTCGGCGAAAATCTTTATCTTGTCCTCAACGAACAACGCGAACCGAAAGGAAAACGAAATGCTTCGCACTGTTGTATCAGGTCTCGCTCTCGCCGCCATGTTGGGGGGCGCAGCTCTTGCCGAGACCTTTGAGGTTCAGATGCTCAACAAGGGCGCGGATGGGGGACGGATGGTCTTCGAACCTGCTTTCATCCATGCGCAACCCGGCGACACGATCAAGTTCATCGCGGCGAATAAGGGCCACAATGCCGAATTGAACAAGGGCATGATGCCGGCGGGCGCAGAGGGTTTCAAAGGCAAGATCAACGAAGAAATCGAGGTCACTTTGGACGCGGAAGGCATCTATGGGGTGATCTGCAAACCGCACTTTGCAATGGGCATGGTGATGACCATCGCCGTTGGCGACGCTGAGGTGCCCGAAAACTTCTTCGAAGGTCGGGTTCCACAGAAAGCCAAAGAGCGGTTCGAAGCACAGCTCGCCAATCTCGCAACGAATTAACGGATCCGCGGGCCTGATGTCCGCCTTTCGAAACCAACCCTGAAGGAGGGTCCCATGACCAAATTCACCAATCCCGGCCTCATGAAGACAAGCCGCCGTAATGTACTGCGCGGCAGCATGCTCGTCGGTGCCGCTGCAATGACGGGATCCGGGGCAATGGCTGCACCTCGGGCACCAAAACTGCACGGCATCAATGCCGCGTCGGCCAAAATCTACAACGCTGCCGGCAAGGAAGAAGTGGCAAGCGATGCCAAACCAGCGGACCTTTCCGGCTACACCCGCGTGAAGCAGGAACTGGTCGCACCCCCCTTCGCGCCTGTGCATGAACAGGTTGCAACTGGGGGTCCGAAGATCGTTGAGATCACCATGGAGACCGAAGAGCGGCTTATTGTTGTCGACGAGGACAACGGCGCAAGCATCTGGGCTCTGACCTACAACGGCTCGGTGCCGGGCCCACTGATCGTTGTCCACGAAGGCGACATGGTCGAACTCACCCTGCGCAACCCCATGTCGAGCATGATGGAGCACAATATCGATTTCCACGCATCAACCGGCGCTCTGGGTGGCGGTGGCCTGACCCATGTCTATCCCGGCGAGGAATGCGTGCTGCGCTGGAAGGCAACCAAGCCTGGCTGCTTCACTTATCACTGTGCTCCGGGCGGAGACATGATCCCCTATCACGTCACGCATGGTATGAACGGAGCCATTATGGTGCTGCCGCGCGATGGCTTGAAGGACAAGGACGGCAATCCGCTGCGCTATGACAGCATCGCCTATTTCGGCGAGCAGGACTACTACCTGCCCAAGGACGAAAACGGCGCCTACCGCACCTACGAAGCAGCAGGCGACGACTATGCCGACAGCCTTGAGGTGATGCGTGGCCTTATCCCAACCCATTCGGTGTTCAACGGTGCCGTCGGTGCCCTGACGGGCGAAGGCGCGATCAAAGCCAAGGTTGGTGAGACTGTGCTGATGGTCCACAATCAGGCGAACCGGGACTCCCGTCCGCACCTGATCGGCGGGCATGGCAACTATGTTTGGGAAAGCTCGTTCACTGACGCGCCGTTGCAGGACATGGAAACCTGGTTCGTGCGGGGCGGCAGCGCTGTTGCAGCGATGTACACCTTCGAACAACCGGGTGTCTATGCCTACGTGAACCACAACCTCATCGAGGGTGTAATGCTCGGTGCGACCGCTCACGTGGTGGTCGAAGGACAGTGGGACAACGCACTAATGGAGCAGGTTGTCGCCCCGCGCAGTTTCGAAACCTAAGAGAGGAGCAGGACGATGTCGGCCGCTGCAATAACTGAGACAAGACTTGCTAAGACGTCCCTTGGTTTTGCCATCTTAAGTCTTGCAGCGGCAAGCATCGTCTGGGTCGCGCTTACGCAACGCGGCCCGGTTTCAGCCTATATGCCCGCGATGGCCGAGCGGGCCGTCGTTTTGCCAAATGGGCGTTCGGTCTACGTGCAAAAGTACGAAGTCACCGTGACCGAATGGAACAGATGCGCGAAGGACGGTGCCTGTGAGCTGACCTTGCGCGCACGACCCGACCAAGACCCTGCCACAACACCGGCAACCGGGCTGAACTATGTCGACGTTCAGCAGTATGTCTCTTGGATCAACAAAAGAAGCCGCCACGATTTCCGGCTACCAACTGTTGAAGAATGGAACTCGATGGCCGCACCTGTTCTTCCTGAGAAACCTGATCCAATCTTTACGGACCAGTCGTTAACCTGGGCGTCTAGCTATCTGGTTGAGGGCCTGGCCCCGCGAGCGCTCAGGCCTCAAGGAAGTTTTTCTGCTTCCCCCGAAGGCGTCGTCGATCTCGACGGCAGCGTGTGGGAATGGACGATGGAATGTTACGACGGATTGGATAGTGGCACTGCCCCTGATCGCTGTCCAGCATTCTTCGTCGGAGGCGAGCATTTGGCAGCGATGTCTTATCTGATCCGCGATCCCGCACGTGGAGGATGTGCCGTCGGTACGCCACCCGCTCACCTCGGGATGCGGCTGATCAGCGACAAAGCTGTTTGAGAGAGGCGCACTGTTGTCGAATTGTGTCATCGGAAGACTGCACCGAAGTGCAACTCACAAATCAAACGAATTCGCCGCAACAGCACAGATTTCCTGCGGCAATTAAAGCCGCGGCTACACAAGTCGGCTTCCTCCGCACCTTACCCATTCGCGGAACCCGAGATTTCGCTACCGCAGAGAAAAGCCACGACACCGGCTGCGACCGCAGCATTTCGACCGCCTGTCCAATGTCCTCTCTGGGTGGTCCACGGCAGCAGGTTACGAGCTACTGTCTTGTTTCAACGAAATATGAAACTAAAGTTTTGACGAGGTTTCAGAACTGGATGGAAAACATGTGGATTTGCAATTGCAACTGTGGTTCGGTTGAATTCGAAATCAAAACGCCACCTATGGAAATCTATGTCTGTCATTGCAGCATATGCCGAAGGTTTTCGGGCGGCGCCGGATTTCCTGTTGTTATTCTCAAAAACAAAGATTTCCGCTGGCTGAAGGGCGTTGAAAAGGTGCAGGTTTGGAAGAAGCCCGACGCAGACTGGGAATCTAATTTTTGCTCTATCTGCGGATCAGCACCTCCTGGCAAGAACGACAATGAACACACGTTCGTTCCAGCCGGGATGCTTTCTGATGCAATTGACGGTTTGGAAGTCAAACATCACTTATTTGTAGGCTCAAAGGCGAATTGGGACAAAATCGGTGATACCGGCAAACGACATGAAGGGTGCTTCACCAGCTAAAGATTATGAGCTTTTCACGGCTGCCCCGTTTATCACACAAAAAAGGGGATC
The DNA here is from genome assembly GCF_900129685.1 of Cognatishimia maritima. Taxonomy (GTDB): domain Bacteria; phylum Pseudomonadota; class Alphaproteobacteria; order Rhodobacterales; family Rhodobacteraceae; genus Cognatishimia; species Cognatishimia maritima. The sequence goes on from NZ_FQWM01000005.1 coordinate 230,024, forward strand.
GCTGCCATTGCCATCAAACTACCGGAAGGTAGCTTCCTGAGCGTTCAGAAATTTGCAGTTCTGATTAGGGCCGTTTGTCTCACGATACCGGGTCTGGCGGTAGTTCTGGTCAGAAACGCCTGCAACTGAACAAGGCCGATGAAAAGAGATTGAGTTGCCGTTTCCGAGCGCTGCCGGGCACTGCCGGGCACTGCCCGAGATCAACCCTTTTCTCGTTTTTTGCTTCGACCACAAGAAACGGATATTTTGCCACGCGAGGTTCCGGCTTTTTACCCTCAGACATCACTGAGGAGTAAAACAGGATGCAACTCAAAGACAAAACCGTGATCATCGCAGGCGCAAGCAGTGGCATCGGCGCCGCCGCTGCGCTTTTGTTCGCAAAAGAAGGGGCAAATCTTGTTCTTGGCGCACGTCGCGAGGGCGAACTTCGTTCGATCGCCAGCCAGATCACGCAAAGCAACGGGCGGGTCGTTTCCCTGCCTGGTGACGTGGGCGAAGAGGGCTATGTCAAGGCGTTGGTCGATCTTGCCGAAGGTGAATTCGGAGGCCTGAATGCTGCGCTGAACAATGCCGGCGCGATCGGCGATGCCGTTCCGGTGCCGGACATGAGCTCGGAGAATTGGGACGCGGTTGTCAAAACCAACCTTACCAGTGCCTTCTATGCCGCCAAACACCAAATCCCTGCCATGAAGCGCAGCGGGGGTGGGTCGATCATCTTCACGTCCAGTTTCGTTGGCCATACCGCCGCTTTCCCCGGAATGGGGGCTTACGCCGCCAGTAAGTCGGGTCTGATCGGGCTTGCCCAAGTTCTGGCAACGGAACATGGGGCCGATGGAATCCGAGCCAACACTTTGCTGCCGGGTGGCACAAAAACGGCGATGGCGGGAGACTGGGACACCAACGAAGGCACGAAGGGCTTCTTAGAGTCCCTTCATGCGCTCAAGCGCATGGCTGAACCAGAAGAGATCGCGAAAGCGGCGCTGTTCCTGGCGTCGGACAATTCTAGCTTTGTCACCGGAAGCGCCATGATCGTGGACGGCGGAAACTCGATCAACAAGGTCTGATCGGGTGCAATGCGCAAGAACCGGGCTGCTTTGCAGCCCGGTTCATCCCATGTGTCGCATAAGTGACTACGGAGAGGTTAAATGCAGACAGAGCTTTTCCCACTGGACGACACCAGACTTCTGCCGGACGGGGCCAAGATGCTGCGCGCGTTCGGCCAGCCATATCTTGCAGATATCAAAACTGCCTTGGACGATGTTCTGGTTCAGGCACCGACCCGGCACATGATCACGCCCGGAGGGCACAAGATGTCGGTCGCAATGACGAACTGCGGCGATTTCGGATGGGTCAGCGGCCCAAGCGGATATGCTTACCTGGATAGGGACCCTCTGACGGGGCGGCATTGGCCAAACATGCCGGAGGTATTCATGGCCCTGGCGCTGGATGCCGCTGCGCGGGCCGGGTACCCGTTGTTTACCCCGGACGCATGTCTGATCAATCTTTATGTGCCGGGAACCCGGCTGTCCCTGCACCAGGACAAGAATGAACGCGACTTTGATCACCCGATTGTCTCGGTGTCGCTGGGCCTGCCCGCGACGTTTGAAATCGGCGGGCTCAAGCGCAGCGACCCAGTTCAACTTGTCCCGATGCGGCACGGCGATGTGCTGGTTTGGGGCGGGCCATCGCGGTTGGCTTTTCATGGGGTACGCACCATTCGCAAGGGCATACATCCTGAGTATGGCGCGCAGCGCCTGAACCTTACGTTTCGCCGATCGCAATGATCGCTGGAACCACAGCGTCCAGGAGGGGCGCAGCTTTTCGCAAGTATTGAGCGAGGACATCATGCAAAACACTGATTATATGTGGGACGCCGTCGTGAACCGTGTTCCCAATCCAGACCCCCAATTTTTTTATGCCGTCGCCTCGACTGGCATCTACTGCCGCACCGATTGCCCATCGCGACGCCCCAAGCGCAAGAACGTAGCGTTCTATGACACGCCGCGCAGTGCTGAATCTCACGGCTATCGCCCCTGCCTGCGATGCAAGCCGGATCAGCAAGCCGCGCGCGACAAATGGGCCGAAATGATTGCCAAAGCTTGCCGCCTGATCGAGCAGGCCGAGGAAGAGCCAAAGCTGACGGAAATCGCAGACACGTTCGGCGTGAGCCCCTTCCACTTCCAGCGCAGGTTCAAAGCCGCACTTGGCGTGACACCCAAGGCTTATGCCAAGGCGCACCGCGTCGAAAAATTCAGGGCGCAGGTGGCGCAAAGCGAGGTGTCGATCACCACGGCGATTTATGATGCGGGTTACAACTCCAGCAGCCGGTTTTATGAGAACGCGACGCAGTCCCTAGGGATGACGCCAACTCAGCTGCGCAAGGGCGGCAAGGATGTCCGCATCCTCTTTGCAATCGGAGACTGCTCACTGGGCTCCGTGCTCGTCGCCAGTTCCGCAACCGGAGTCTGCGCGCTTCTTTTCGGCGACACGCCAGAGGCCGTACTCGAAGATCTTCAGTCGCGCTTTCCGAACGCCGATCTGATCGGCGACGATCTCGACTATCAGCGCGTGATCGGGCATGTGATCAGGTTTGTGGATGATCCATCGCGCGGTTTCGACCTTCCGCTCGACATTCGCGGCACGGCCTTTCAGCAAAAGGTTTGGGAAGCTCTGCGCGATATCCCGACCGGGGTCACGGCCAGCTATCAGGACATCGCCAACCGGATTGGCGCGCCCAAATCCTCTCGCGCGGTGGCGCAGGCCTGTGGTGCCAACAACATCGCCGTCGCGGTCCCCTGCCACCGGGTGGTGCGCTCGGATGGCGACCTGTCCGGATACCGCTGGGGCATCGAGCGCAAACGAGACCTTCTGCAACGCGAGGCAACGGCATGACACTTCAGCCATCAACCGACAACCTCGTCTCAGATCTTAACCGTTTTGGCTGTGCGACGCTAAAGGGGCTGCTTTCACCAGCCGAATGCACCGCGCTGTCCTCGATCTATCCGGGGAGTGACGCGTTTCGGAGCCACATCCACATGGCCCGGCATGGATTTGGAAAGGGCGAGTACAAGTATTTTTCCTATCCCCTGCCGCAACTTGTTCAGGATCTGCGCACGCAACTTTACCCATTGCTTGTTCCGGTCGCCAACGCGTGGAACGCGCGGATGGGATTGGACAGCCGGTTTCCCACCGATCATGCCGACTACCTGAAGGCCTGCCATGCTGCTGGACAGCTGCGCCCGACGCCACTGTTGCTGCAATACGGGACTGGCGATTTCAATTGCCTTCATCAGGATGTCTACGGAGAGCTGCTGTTCCCGCTTCAGGTCGCGGTGCTACTGTCTCAGCCCGGTGCAGATTTCGAAGGCGGGGAGTTTGTCCTGACCGAGCAACGACCGCGTATGCAAAGCCGGGCAGAGGTTGTAACGCTGAATCAAGGTGATGCTGTCGTCTTTGCAGTGCGAGACCGGCCCGTCGCCGGCACCAAGCGCGATTATCGCGTGAAGATGCGCCATGGCGTCAGCCGCATCAAAAGCGGGACCCGGCACACATTGGGTATCATCTTTCACGACGCCCAATAGGGCTGAGCCTACCGCAATCGCAGGGAACCCCGAACGCCCTCAATCTGGCGTTCGGGGAATTTTTCAGGTGAGCCATGGGTTAGAGCGTCTGACAATGTGCGAAAAAGGGCTCATTCCACGGAGAACGACAAAACAAACTGATCGGGAACCGTGGCGACCACTGTATTCGGGGCAACATCAAAAGGTGTTCGGAACGAGTTGCCTGACACGTCTTCGAGATCGGCCTTGATCACAACCCGGTAAGACCCGGCGGCCCAGTCTCGATCTGGCATGAAGCGCCAGCCGGGGGTGCCCAAGTCGGTCTCGATCCGGCCCGCAACCTCATTCCCGATCGCGTCCAGAACACGGACATTCTGCTCAAGACCCACTTGATCTAGGGAAACATCGGTACCCACCAAAAGTGGGTCGGTCCGGTCCAGCGGTGGCATCACATCCCAGTCTTCAAGGTCCAGTTGGGCATAGACCGGCGATTCCACCGCAAAGGCAAATTCATGATCCGCGCCCAACGGCGTCCCGTCGGCGGCGCGCATGTCCCCCGAAACCATCAGCGTATATGTCCGACCGGGCTCAAGCGGCGTTCCAACCGTCAGGTTCGGACCAACACCCCGCTTAAGCCGACCGGGATCGAATAGGATGGTCAGCCGCGTTTGCGTGTCATTCCAAAGACCGCGCCGAAGATTAAGGAAGGGATCGCGAAGCGGCACCCCCTTTTCGTCGAGGATTGAAATATGTCGATAGACATCACCTTGCGCCATAGGTTGAGAGTACCCGACGTGGATGCGCAGCACATTGGACGGCAAGACCTTTGAGGGTGGGTGGATCGCAAGCACCCGTGGTGCGGATTGCGCTGCCGGACTTTCCATCGCGAAACGTGCCTGAGGCTGCCAGCCTTCCCTGCACCCCCCTGTGGGACAATCCGGGTGTATCTCGACACGGTAGAAGGTGTTCGCGCGAAATGGGAACTGCGGTTGGAATAGGATGTGCGCGGTTTGCCGCTGCGCAACACCCGCAAGCGGAACCGTGGTGGCAACGCCTTCGAGAAATACGCGGACTGCCATGCCATCAGGCAAGGGGCGGTCGGCCTCTGCTTGCACAATCAGTGCTTCGCCAACCGATGTGGGGGGCAGGACCGCGACCCCCTCCAGCGCAAATGCGGAATGCACCGGCGCAAAAAGCGCCGATGCAAAAGCCAAGATTGGCCAGAGACCCGATTTCATCGTTTCAGCCGTTCGTGATTGCGGAAGCCAAACGGATCCGCGGCGCCTTCGAAGTTCATCTCGACGACGTGGATCGCGCGATCCAGGAAGAACGGAACCGGGATCGAAACTAGGTCCAGCTTGCGCGAATCCTTCACGTTCCGACGCACCGCAACCGACCAGTACGGGTTCAGCATAGCCAAGTGCTCGGCTTCGGTCGGCATCGGGAATTGGCCGATACCGGCAGGGCCGAAGTTGTTGGGTGCCTCCGTTGGCATGGCCTCGACGCTGCCGATGTCCGCCAACGAAACACGCTTGGCCGAACGACTTGTGCTGGTGATCAGAACATAATCGTTTTGATCCATCGGATCGGTATAGCTGATCATGTCGATCGGGGTGCTGCCATAGCCCAGTTCTCCGATCATCTCACCCCGCACATGCGCCCCATCCTTCAACTCGCTCAGGGGAATACGCACGAGGGGCGTACAGGCATAAACCGCCACAAGAGTCGGTACGCCGTTGATCTCGTGGATCTGCTGGCTGATGATAGGAGCGCAGGTTTCAAACTGGGCGTGGACCGCATGCCAGATTTCGATTGAAGATGTGGCGACCTCACCAGTGAACGGATAGGCGATGCGGCGAAGGTTCGACGCAAAGTCACCAGTGCCGACACCGGCGACAAAGATCTCACCCTCGTAGAAGTCGATATCGGTGATCGCGAGGTCGCGCAGGTCCTGCCCGAACTCCAGCCCGTCAGATCCGGGCAGATCTCCAACCGATGTCTGGCTGTAGGACGCCGCCGTCAGATCGACAAGTGCCACAGTGCCCTGATCGACTTTGACGATCACCGGCTCGGCATCCGGGCCAACACCCCGATGCACCGACAGAAACACCTGTTGGCTGGACGGGTGTACTGCCATGTCATTGATCATGACGTCATAGGGGTGAACCCCCAGAAGCCCGGCAATCTCGGCGTCGATATTATTGACAAGCGTCCAGCCTTCAGAGGTTTCCATCCGCCCCAGGAAAACCTCGGACTGATTGGCGAAATCCTCGGCGTCGAAGTCGAAGGCATGCACAACACCGGCTTTGCTGTCGCCCACAAAAAGGACGTCGCCGTCCCCGAATGCAAGCGCCCCGGCGGAGCGCATCGCACCCACCTCATCCGCCGAGATCGTCGTCGCGGCACACAAAATTCCGGCCAGAGACGTGGCTCTGGCAACTGACTTTAGTTTCATCATTTTCCCTTTCGCTGCCAAATGGCAGTCTCGCAGTTTGGAGGTGCGATGAATCACATCGTGTGGCAAAATCGGTGGCACATGGAGCACAGCCGCAATTAGGCCTTCCTCGTCCGTTTTGCCGACGTGTCCTCATCGTCACTCACCAGGTTTTGGCAGCGCGTGACCGAACAAGAACTCCGGTTCTTGCGGCCATAGTGGTTTTCTAGTGCCGAAGGGAATTGTCAGAGACGCGTTTTGCCGTCGTGAAGGCATTTACCGGGGTGACTACTACAAATGGTCAAAGGGCTTCATAGACGCCTGGATGAAGCAGCTCGCTGGTGACACGGCCCGGGCCGCCGCCAACACGGACGAAGTGAAGGATACTCTTGATCTGGCCTTGCTGGCATCTGACTGCAACCAAGTTCATGTCGTGCATAAGCCGCGCCTGCTCATAACCAACGTCACACCTGCCGACGTCTATTTCGGGCGTGACAAAGCCATTCTAAAACAGAGAGACGGGGACGAACGAAAGACCCGCGAAGCACGCCATTTGCATCACAGCCAGCGCGCCGCATAGTTAAACCAATTAGAAGGGCCAAACTCTCTCTTAGTTTAAGCTGCCATTGCCTCCAAAAACCCTGACGGCGGACAGTGTCAGAGCAATCAGCGCATACGCACAAACATCCTTTTTGTGATGGCTTATGCGTCGTTTTTAGGCGCCTCAGCTTTCTCGGAAACTTGCGCGAAGGCTATCGACGAATGGAGTGATGAGATAATCAAGCACTGTGCGTTCGCCGGTCAAAAGCATGACGTCGGCGGGCATGCCAACGCTAAGTGAGACAGCATCACCCATTGCAGCGACTTCGTCCGCGCGGACAGTGACTTTCGCGAGAAAATATGGCTCGCCGGTGCGTTCATCCACGAGACGGTCAGCTGAAATGCTTTGAAGCGCGCCGTACAGCCGTGGCAGATTGCGTTGCGTATAGGCTGTCAGAAGGACCTGCGCCTGCATGCCCGGGTAAACAGTGTCGATGTCCTGTGGGCTGACACGTGCATCAATGATCATGACAGAGTCGTCAGGCACAATATCCAAGATCGCATCCCCTGGTCGCAGCACGCCGCCCGATTCCGTGGTGACCTTAATATTCAGAACCTGCCCAGAAATCGGCGCGACCACCGTTGTGCGCCGTAATGCATCCTGACGTTCAGGAAGTTGAGACCGCAATGTCGCGACCTCATTGCGGACACGGCTGAGTTCCTCGCTGACCTCTTCACGGGTTTGTTGATTCAGGGCCGAGAGCTGCAGCTCCGTCTCCCCTATCTGTTGACCCAAACGTGCAATGGAGGCGCGGTTTGAGGCACGTTCTGCTTTCAGGTCCGCTTCCTGACGTTGTAGGGTCAGCAAAGGCGACAAGCGTTGCAGCCCTTGCTCATACAGTCCGCGCGTAACGTCAATTTCTTGGGTCAACAAGGCAAGTTGTTCGTTCTGTGCAAGGATCACTTCATCCAGACCTGCGATTTCCTCATTTAGCTGATCAATACGCTTGGCAAGAATACGGGCCTGTGCCGACAGACTATCCCGGCGGCTTTCAAACAGCTGTTTCTGCCCCTTTTGTGCAATTTCGACCTGCGCGGGCGCTACTTCGGTCAATGTGTCGGGAAAATTGAAAGAGACCACGGATTGTTCGTTAATTTCGGCAATCAAGCGCGCCTCGGTTGCCAGCAAAAAGATCAATCGCTCTCGGAGTTCGTCAAGGCGCGCAAGAGCGCGCACGTTTTCAAGTGTAATCAGCGTTTCGCCGGAGGTCACTTTTTGACCCTCTCGCACATGAATACGTTCAATGATGCCACCTTCCAGATGCTGAACCGTTTTGCGAGATCCATCAGGGCTAACGACACCCGGTGCAACCGCGGCGCTGGACAAAGGCGCGTGGGCCGCCCAACCGCCAAAAAATCCAAAGAAGAGTAGCGCAACGATCAGGCCAAGCCAGCGCGCGCTGCGTGTCACATGCGCGAGCGATCCACCCGTTTGGTCAGGGATATCTTTCCGCAGCAAAACGCGTACCAGCAAAAGCGCGACGAGGAAAAAAATGACGCCAAAGGTGATAATGGCGGCGTCCCCGGCGGAAAGCGTCGTAGGGTTTGCCTCACTAAATTGTGCTGACTGATTTTCAACATCAGCGAATAGGTTGAACCACATGTCTTTCAAAGTAGTGAGACTGCGCATTTGTCACTCCGCTGCGTGAGGTTTCTGGTGCGGCACACGGTCTTTCGGAATCATGTCTTTCAATATTTCATCACGGTCTCCGAATTTGATCATCGTCCCGGCGTTGACGACGGCGATCTTGTCCGCCTGCTTTAACAAGGACGGCACGTGGGTGACGACGACAACCGTCTGAGCTGCCGCTTTCATCAATTGCAAAGCCTTTTGCAGCGCGATCTCACCGTTCCCGTCAAGGTTTGAGCTCGGCTCGTCCAGAACCAAAAGACTTGGGTCCCCATAAAGTGCACGCGCGAGGCCTATGCGTTGCTTCTGGCCGCCAGAAAGCTGATCGCTATAGAGCCCGAGTTGGGTTTCATAGCCTTCGGGCAGCGAAAGGATCATATCATGGGCACCGGACTTTTGGGCCGCAGCGAGAACCTTTTCGTCAATGACGGGACCCATACGTGCGATGTTCTCTGCAATTGTGCCTGAGAAAAGATCGACATCCTGCGGCAAAAACCCGACATAGCGCCCACGTTCTTCACTTGGCCACTCTTGCATATCCGCACCGTCAAGGCGAACCTCGCCAAAGCTCGGCTTCCACGCCCCGACGAGTAGCCGGCACAGGCTGGATTTACCGCTGCCTGACGGCCCGAGAACCGCGCAAATCTGACCCGGAGACAACTGGAATGTTACGGTTTTGATCAAAGCTTCCTGTGTCTCTGGCGCGAGATACCTAAGCTCCCGTGCACTCAGTCGGCCTTTTGGTTTCTCCAGGCTAATGCGGTCAGCCGGCGCATCCGTAATACGAAACAGATGTGCAAGTTTGGCCTTGGCAAGTCGATAAGACCCAAACCCTTTCCATGCCGATATCGCACGTTCAACAGGTGAGAGCGCGCGCGCAAGAATGATTGACGCCGCGATCATTCCCCCCGCTGTAAGTTCCGCCCGCAGCACCAGTGCTGCCCCAGCTCCAAGGATTGCAATCTGAAAGCCTAAGCGGATCGACCGTGACATATTGTAGAGGATAAGCGCCGCTTCAACGGCACCCGCGCCCTCGCGCTCGGCCTCACCATAGCGTTGCCTCCATCGCTGCGCGACGGTTTCCGTCATGCCCATCCCTTCTAGCACATCGGCGTTGTGCACAAAGGCTTCAGCATCGCCATAGACTTGGCGCATATGCGCGTTGGATTGCGCCATTGGTCGGCGCGTTATGACATCATTTAGGATCCCAATGGTCAGCAGGACCACAGCGCCGGTAACAGCTATGACGCCCAGAATAGGGTGCATGAGCCAAATGATTGCAATAAAGACCGGTGACCAGGGCGCATCAAAGAACGCCAATATGGCGTCGCCACCGACAAAATTGCGCAGATCACGTACGTCCCCTAGGCTGGCCGGGCTGCGCCCCACTTTGAGGCGCGCAGACACATTCCGGCGCAGAATTTCAGGCGACAGGTTCTCGACAATCCAAGTACTGTTACGTGACAGGATCTTGCGGCGTGCAAATTCAAGAAACCCGTATGAGAGAATGGCAAGCACAGCGATGATTGTCAGCCAAATTAAGGTGTCGATAGACCCGCTCGCCAGCACGCGGTCAAAAACCTGAAGCATATAAATTGAAGAGACCAGCAAAAGCAGGTTTGTCAGAAAACTAAGGACAAAAAGGCTGGGAAACTGTTGTCGCCCAGCTTTCAGAATCTTTTCCAGCAGATTTCGTTGCGCCATCAATATCCCTCAAACCATCGTATGGATCGCAACGATGCGATCGGTCGTGCACGGCTCGCCCCAGAAATGGAAAGGGCGACCCGATCGGGTCGCCCTGATTCCGGATTATGCAACGAACAGCTCGTAAGCGTCTTCGGCATCAAAGTAGTTCTGAGCCGTTTGTTTGGATAGATCATCGCCATCCATCACGGTTTGAACAAAGGTTCCGCTTTCCGCGTCAAAGACCTGTCCGTTGTTGTTGTAGGCATCAAGCTCATTGTGCGCTGCAGACCCGTAGTCCTTCCAGTCTTTCTGCATCGCTTTTTTGCTGCCCTTCATTTCATTATCCATGATGAACATGATCGCAGCTTCGTAGGAGTCCTCGATGTCGCCATCCATGATCACATCATCGCTGCCCGCCAAACTGGAGTTGTTCAGCAGATTGAGGAACGTCGCACCAACATCGCGCTGCAGAACTTCGACATAGTCACGTTTGCCGGTCCCGCCACCTTCGACCCAGCCGCAAAGCTCTTCGAACGTCAGGGCAATGTCGTCGCCGTCCAATACTCCGTTGCCGTTTTCATCCCAGACAAGGAAGTGATCGTTAATCCCGTCGCCTCCTTCAAGGTCGATGCCATATTTGATCAGTAGATCCTCTTCACTCCATCCTTCTTCTTCGAAGTCTTTATTGCCATCTGGAATGCCGTCGCCATTAGCGTCGCCTTGGTTGTCCGGGTCGCCATCATAAAGCGACTTACCCAAGGTGGACTGCCAGAAGCCCGGCGTCCGGTTGGCACCTTCCATCATATGGTTCCCGAAGTTGCCATCTTCGGTTTCCCTATAGGTCCCTTCGACAACCGCACCGCTGGCGACATCAATGCTGTATCCGCCATAGGTTTGGGTATAGCCCGGCTCCACGCCTTCATAGACATAGAGTGTTGTGGCACCGTTGATCTCAGCAGGGGTGACATCTTGGAATGAATAGAAGCCATCGTAGGTGCCATCATTCTCTGTGGTCATCATACGGATGAAACCATTAGTTGGGTCTTCGTCGGTATCTAAGTAGATTACGAAGTCGTTCAGCCCTTTTTCACCTTCATCCCAGACTCCGTTGCCGTTGATATCGGCCCACTTGTAGCCAGTGATATCGATGTTATCGAAGTTGCCGAAGTTCAGCGCTTCCGCAACGCCCTGCGTGCCATTCGCATCCTGACCTGACACACCAAC
>NZ_FQWM01000002.1:0-85813 GCF_900129685.1 Cognatishimia maritima
TCAGCGTCGACATACCAACACCCAGATCGTCAGCAACCTGCTTGCGCGTCAGCCCACTGGTTAACGCGATGCGCACCGCATCTTTGCGGAATTCGTCCGTCCGTTTCAGTCCCATAGTTCGTCTCCTTTGCTGCAGTAAATGCTATCAAAGGAGCGGCATCAAACCGTGACAGGTCCACCACAGCTGCGACGATTGTACGGCTGGCCTCATCTTCGATCAGCGCGTCAATCGACGGTTCGAGCATCTCCATGGCTCGCTCCGGCGCATTCGCGATCCGAAACCCGGTGATGGCATTCTGAAGAAGCGAGATATGTGTCTTGTGGGCGGGGTTCTCTGTCATGAGCAAGGTCGTCCAAAGATCTGCTAAATCCTCTGCAGCCTCCTCGGCGCGACGCCGAACCTCGGCGACCTGCGCAATGGTCGACGATGTAGCAAGCAGCACTTCCACAGCTTCATCGAGAACGGCTTCAGCGGCGTAGCGTCTGGCAGGGCGCGAGTTGGGATGAGCAGCGATAGTGTCGCGCGCCTTCGATCTCCAGGAGATATCATCACGCGCCCTGAGAACGTTCAACGTGGTAAGCATCAACTGTTCATCGTACCGAACGGAAACCGGCACGTCGTCAAGGTAGGAAAGGTCTGCGCCCATGGCTCCGTTCGCCTGAATGAAGTTAATCCAGTGATGCGGCGTTTCCGGGTATTCATCGATAAGGCCCTGCGCGGTCTGGACCGCCGTCTCCAACTCCTGGCGTATCAAGTAGCCGGCAACGGCATTGCTGCGGATTTTCGGGGAGGCAGGGTCGAGCTCGTAGGCTCGAAGAAACAGAGCGCCCGCCAGATACGCATCCCCAATATGAAGATGGCAGTTTCCTCTCAGCGAAGCGATTTTCGCATGCCACTGAGGGTCGTCCTGTATGGATGGGCCATCTTGCTCCACGGCATCAAAGATCCCAAGGGCCGTGACGTACTTCCGCTCCTCGATCAGTTTGCGCCCTGGCTGGAGAACCAAGTCGCTGAAATCGGTCCTGACTGCTTCAGGGCGTGCGTTTTGCTCGACGATCTCCAGTCTCGTCGAAATACCATTCAGTTACTTGGTGGTTCAGTCTTCGAGTTCAAGATGCCGCCGCTCCTGTTCGGCGATACGTTCAACCTGTTCATTCAGCTTGTCAGAAACATCCGAATGCCATTCGACCGTTTTGCGATCTCGCTCTGACGGAAGGACTTGTCGCCCGATCGCTGCGAGAGGTCCGCCAACCCCCGGAACGGCTGAAACAGCAGCATCCACGGCGTTGCGGTAGCCTTCGGAGGCATTGGTCATTTCCTCGGGTGGGCGAATTTTCTTGCTCGACATGACACTTATTGTTCTTGGTGTATTCAATTGATACTGCGCCTAGCGGCAGCTTTCACGAGTAATAATGGCGCTTTAGCTTAGCTTCGTAGAAGCTGACGAAGGCCTCAGTGACAATCAACACGTAATTGGGAAAATGAAAGCGTCATCGACATGTGCGTCAATTGCGCCAAACAGCGACCTGAAAACGGAGGGTGAAGCGATACAGAAAGTGCTAATGCATTACATGGGCAATTACGCTTCCACAAATATCGCATGTGTTGCGCGGTACTTTTGCATTTTACGTCGTTCCGAATGCACTCGTTTCCCGCGTAAGCGTCGGGCGCTTTCATCAAGTCGATCGATATTCACCCGAACGTCCGCTTTGATCGCGCAGCTACCTAAGTGGCGCCCTTGCAGCGAATGACCACATCCGCCCTCTCTACAAAAAGAGCTAGGGGACTTCGTCCCCACGCGCCTGCAACGCAATTAGACAGAGCCGTGTCTTCGGCTGCGCGTGCGGGCCGCTCCAACCCAGTCGAATTGTATTTCACTTGCTACCCCCCCCAAACCTAGCCGGGAGCAGGTTTTATAGACAAGCTCACTGAAGCGCTTTTCTCAGAACCAGTTTTGAAACTGAAATCGTGACAGACATCATCTCAAGCCATAAAAGGCAAACCTATGCGTCAAAAATGGAAAGGTTCCGTCGCAAAAGGCAGAATAATGTGTCGTTTCACAGAGGAAAAAATGGCGCTCTGGGGAGGATTCGAACCCCCGACCCCTTGATTCGTAGTCAAGTACTCTATCCAGCTGAGCTACCAGAGCGCGGTGTGAGGGGCGGTTTAATGGTAACGCCGAAAGGGCGCAAGGGCAAAATCTGAAAAAAATCAGATTTCTGCAACGTCGCCCTTCGGTAGGCTGATTTCAAAGCTGGTTCCGCTTTCATCGCTTTGCAACAGTGTCAAATTTCCGCCGTGCCCGCGGATCAGTTCAGACGAAATTGCCAGCCCCAGCCCTGTGCCCCCTTTGCGGGCACCGCCTTGAAAAGGTTGAAACAAATGCTCCTTGGCTTTCGGCGGCAGGCCCGGACCTGTGTCTGTGACACGGACTTTCCAACAGTCTGCCATTTCTTCAGCAGAGACCATGATCTCTGCCGGTTTGCCTGCCGTGATTATCGCCTGACGGGCATTGCGCACGAGGTTTGAAATCACGCGATAAAGCTGTTCTGAATCGGCGCGCACCATCAGGTGATCCGGCACGTTGTCGGCAAGGCTCAGATCAAAATCGCCGACCGCGAGTCGTTCAGAATCCAGCACATCTTCGACCAAGTCGGCCAAATGAACTTGTGTAAGACGCGGAGCGGGTTCTTCGGCTTTTCCGAAGGCTAGCGTGCTTTCGCAAAGGTGAACCGCGCGGGTGATCGAATTCACCAGTTTGGGCGCCATGCGTTTGACCGCAGGGTCCTCGGACATTTCGATCCGATCGGTGAAAAGCTGCGCCGAGGTCAGGATGTTGCGGAGGTCGTGGCTGACTTTGGCGACGGCACCGCCAAGCTGGGCGAGCCTTTCCTTTTGGCGCAGCGCCGCAGTCAGTTCGGTCTGCAGGCTTTGCAAGGCTTCTTCGGCTTCGCGCAGTTCGACCACGCCTGAACGCGGTTGAATAATGCGCCGCGCATCTTCAGGAGCGGCCGCGTAGCTTTGCATATAGCCCACCACGCCCTTGATGGGCTTCACGAGGATCATGCGCACTGCAAAAAACAACAATGTCGCCGTAAACACAGAGATCACCGCAGAGAGCCATAAGATGTTCAGCCCGTAGTCGATCATTGCGGACCGCAGGTCCTTGGTCCAGATCGTGACCTCGATCAGCAAGCCGGCCTCGCGCACCGGCGCGCCGATCACGCGGATCACCTCGGGGTTGGGGTTAAACAGCCGCGCCATGGCGTCCATGATCAGCTTGGTGGCAGAGCGTTCCCGCAGGTCAAAAGTTTTGTCAATCGGCGCAGGCATCGGGGAGGACAGCATCAACTGCCGCACCTCATCGCGGCGCAGAACGACGTTGTAGACCTCCGCGTTGCGCAGCAATTCGGCCTCAAGGTCTTCGTCAATCATGTCATCCGCCAGCAAAGCCAGAGAGGCGATCTGCGCGCGCTCAAGGCGTGACAGCAGGTAATCTTCGCGAAAACGGGCGACGGATGGGACAAAGATCAGAACTTCTGCCAGCATCACGAAGATAATGGTCAGAAACAGGAAACGCCCCGATAGTGTCTTCAACATGAACCTTCACCCAGTTCTTACGGCAACCAGCGTTGAACAAACCCAACGATCCGTTTCACCTTAGGGTTCTCAAACAGCCTTGGCGAGAAATATGCACCCGCAGCGCGTTTGTTCAACTCGCCGATGGTTGGGTATGGGGCCACCATATTCGCCACCGCGCTCATCTTGAGTCTATTTGCTATCACCAGCGCCCATAGGTTGATCAACTCCCCAGCCTGATAGCCCGCAATCGAGGCCCCAACCGGGCGGCCTTTGACCACCATGACCTTAATCAGGCCAGCCGTTTTGCGTTCGGCGATGGCGCGATCATTGTGGGTGAAGTGAAAGCGGGCAACCTCTAGTGCGGTGCCGTGTTTCTCCCGCGCCTGCGCTTCGGTCAGCCCCACTTGCGCCAGCTCTGGGTCCGTGTAGGTGGCCCAAGGAATGTGATCTGTGCGTTCTTTGGCGGGCAGACCAAACAGTGCAGACCGAATAATCAGCCCAGCGTGATAGCCCGCGACATGGGTGAATTGCAGCCCACCGGCCACGTCCCCAATCGCATAGACCTTTTTGTTGGTGGTGCGCATGCCGCTGTCTACCTTGATGCCATTGCGGGCGCGTTCAATCCCCGCCGCCTCTAGGTTCAGCTTGTCGATATTGGCTTTGCGGCCAACGGCCATCAAAAGATGCGTGCCCTTGAAAACACGGCCGTCTTTGGTCTCAACCTCGATGGCCCCTGCCCCACCACGGATTTCCTGCGCCAAGGCGTCTTCTTCGATTGCGATGCCTTCTGCGCGCAGGTTTTCCAGCACAATCGCCGCCAGTTCCGGGTCATCCTTGCCCAGCGCCTTCATGCCTTCAATGACGGTGACCTTGCTGCCCAAACGACGATGCGCCTGCGCCATCTCTAGTCCAATGGGGCCGCCACCGATGATCAACAGATGCTCTGGCTGCTCTCGCAGTTCAAACAGGGTTTCGTTGGTTAGGTAAGGCACATTTTCCAATCCGGGGATCGGTGGTACGAGCGGTGATGAGCCCGTCGCAATCACAATCCGGCGCGCGGTGATGATGTGGTCACCGGCCTTCACCTCGGTCGGAGAGAGGAATTCGCCATATTCCTGAATAACACGCACGCCGAGGCCTTCGAACCGCTCAACTGAATCATTGGGTTCGATCTCGGCAATGACATCTGCAACGTGATCTTTGGCGGCGGCGTAGTCGACCTTTGGTGCGACATTCGCAACGCCATATTTCTGCGCATGGCTTTGCCCCCATGCGGCCTTGCCCGAGGCGATCAGCGCCTTTGAGGGCACGCAGCCGTAATTCAGACAATCACCGCCCATCTTGTGGCCTTCCAAAAGGGTCACATCTGCGCCCATTTGAACTGCGCCGGCAGCTACTGAAAGCCCGCCAGAGCCTGCACCGATGACAAGCAAATCCGTTTTGATCTTGGTCATGGGAAAGAGTCCTTACTTGCCACGAAGGGCTTTGATGGCGATGGGCAATGCGGCCAAGGCGCAAAGGCCAAGGATGGGCAGCAGTATCTGCGGCTCAAAGATAATACCGAGATTTGGCGTCTCGCCGCGCTCAAAGACCTCGCCAAGACCCGCACCGACCGAGGTATACACAACGCCGCCCGGAATAATGCCAAGGAAAGTGGACATCGCAAAGCGGCGCAGCGGAACACCCACCAAGGCAGGCACAAGGTTGGCCACGAAGAATGGCACAGCTGGAACCAGCCGGATCAGAAACAGCATCGACCATTGGTTTTCATCGATACCATCTTTGATCTTCTTCACCGCCCCTTCAGAGCCTTCCATCTTGGCGGCAAGCTTTTCTCCCAGACCCCAGCGGGCGGCCATAAAGATCAGCACCGCGCCGATGGTGGCCGCTGTGACGTTAAAGAGCGCGCCCGGGAAGGTCGCGAACAGAAAACCGCCTGTCAGCGTGGCAATGGTTGCCCCCGGCAGGCTGAACGCGACGATGACGACATAGGCCAACATAAAGATACCCACCGTCAGCGCATAGTTGGCATCTCGAAAGGCCAACAGCGACTCGCGGTTGTCCCGAAGGGTTTCAAAACTCAGGTAATCTCGCAAGGTGAAGGCTCCGACGGCGGCCACCAATAAAATGGCGATCAGCGGCAAATTTTTGGTAAACCCGCGTTTGGGAGTGTCAGTCATATCGCTCATCGTTTTATCTCTCGTCCTATCCGGTTTCCCCCAAGATGCGAACGGGCGCAAGAAATGGGTATAGACTTCACGGGCCGTTGATGATCTTCACGACTTCTGTGAACGACAGACGCCGATTGCGACGGTTTTGAAACATATCGCCGGATTCCACCGGATTTTTGTTGCAAAACCCGTTTTGGACGTTTGACTTATCTAAAACCCACCCCTATTAGCAGGGCTTCGAATAGATCACGCACCCGATGTGAGTCGCGGAGCGTTCACAATAAGTACGGAGACGGAGCGATGAAACGCACCTACCAACCCTCGAACCTGGTTCGCAAACGCCGCCACGGCTTCCGTGCGCGCATGGCCACAAAAGCTGGTCGCAAGATCCTGAACGCGCGCCGCGCGCGTGGCCGCAAGGCGCTGAGCGCGTAAGCCTCAGACACTGCGAGTAAGACATGACGCCGCCGGAGGCCCCATTGGATGGCAACGCCAGCCGAAGGGATGTACCTCCGGCGGCTTCGTCGTGTCTGCTTGTCCTTAAGAAACGTTCAGACTTTCTGTTGGCTGCTCGGGCACGTAAACAGGGCGTCGGCTCGATGATGGTTCAGGCGCGCAGGCGTCGTGAGGGTGAAAGCGAAACCCCAAACGCGATCCGCGTTGGATTCACCTGCTCCAAGAAGGTCGGCAATGCCGTGGCCCGCAACCATGCCAAACGCCGCATGCGCGAAGTGGCCCGCGCGGTCCTTCCGACTTTGGGCAAACCCGGCTGGGACTATGTGCTGATCGGACGCGCAGACTCCACTGCTGCGCGCCCGTTCGAAGACCTCAAAAGCGACCTGCGCTATGCATTGAAAAAGCTGCATGCGCCCGCCGCAAAACGCGCGCCAAACCAAAAATGAGCCCCCTCGCCCATATCGTCGCCCTGCCCATTCGGGCATACCGGCTGATCTTTAGCCCTTGGGTCGGGTTCAATTGTCGCTATCAGCCCACCTGCTCTGCCTACGCGCTGGAGGCGCTGGAAAAACACGGGCCGATCAAAGGAACGGCACTGACCGTGAAACGCATCGGGCGCTGCCATCCCTTTGGCGGTGATGGCTATGACCCAGTGCCGGGCGATGACCCAGGGAACGACAATCTCAAAGACTGATCAGCGCAAAGCGGCTTTCGCCCTGAGCGCAAGTCTATACAGTGTCGAAAACGGCGGCGTGCGTTCATACCACCTGGGCGGATGAATGTCTGACAGCGATGGCCTTTGGATCGCGAGTGAGTCCTTCGCTGCATAGGTGACAACATCAGGATGCGCTGCGCGGAACCATGTCAGCGCGCCGTCAAGATGCATGGCGCCGCCGTTCGGATCATTCATCGGGCGCCCATAGATGCCCTGCAAATAAGGCAACGCTTGCCGTGCAGCATCGCCGCTGAACGCGACGAAATGCGTGCATCTGACCCCCACCTCCGGATCGACAAAGCGCAGAGGCCCCGGCGCATCGACCGGCTCAAGCTCGGTCGAATAGCCATAAACCAGGCCCCAGTTTTTTCCGGACAGAAACGCTGCGGCCTCGGGCATCTGCGCCTCAAAACCTCGCGCAAAGTCCGCGTCGTCTTCGATCACCAAAAACCTGTCGTGACCAGCGGCCAGCGCGTCCGTCAGGATCGCAAGATAACTTTCGAAACACCCACGCGTCCCGATGGTCGGGAACTCCCCTGCCTCTCTCGGTTTGCAGGCAGGAAAAAGCGTAATCTTTGGGTGCTCTAGACTCAGACCAACCCGCGCAAGCTGCTGCGCCATCTGCATCCGGCGGTCGCGTCGTTCTGGCAAGTTGAGAACGTAAATCATGTCAAACAATGACAAGAGCGCCTGACCGCCCGCGGTGATTTCAGACATGAAATTGTGTTCTCTCATTTTGACCGAGTGCCAGTGCTTTCGCTGTCTACCTTAAATACATGGGAAGATGTGAAAACAAGTCGCGTGCAACGCATGCGCAGCGCGGCGATGCTTGTGGCCGGACAACAACAACCCTAATGATCAGTCAAAGTTGTGAGCTTTGACCAAGAACCATCAGAAATTTGATATTCAAATAAACGAAAGTCCTTGTCTATCTCAGCTTTCACCAAGACTACATCCTCACCCCAATTCTCGACGAACTCGATGCCTTGTATGTCTTCTAACAATAACTTCTTTTCTTGGTAGTCTGCTGTCGTGACATAGAGCTGTTTTTTGTCCCTACCGGATAGGCGTTGATCATCGTTGGTATCCATTGGCACGACAGTCAGAAAAACAGCGACCACCTGCATTTGTTTCTCATCACCATTGATAGGTCGTCGAGCCCTGTTTTCATCAACGATCAGTTGCGAAAAGTCTTTAAATAGCCACTCTTGCCGGCCATCGCGCCAAATCATCTTGTAGTTAACTGTGTTGCGTGACGTGGATTTGCTATTTCGGATCAGCGAATAGCTTTGCTCCGTATAGAGCGGGGCGACCAATGCTGGACCATTATCATTATCGACAACTTGAAGCCGCCCGTAGGTATAGGTTTCTATAAGAGTTTGATCTTCTGTATCGGTGTTGACCACATTCGACACGTACACGTCACGTGTTGCGTCTTGATACAATTCAAAAGCAATGAGGCCCAAAACCACTATTGTAACCGTTGCGGCACCGGCAATTGCGAATGCATTGTACCGCCACAACCATTTAAAAAAACCACTCTCCATCAGAAAATCCTACTCATCTCACCGCCTCAGAACCACGGCCTCACCACTTACTGTATGGTGGCCCTACTTCTGTACGGAGTACAGAATAGTAGCAACATTGCAACAACCTTACCGGGTATGCATTTCCTGACTTGGCTTTGAACGCCTCATCGTTAGTTTGCCCGCACGTTCAACATCAACAAAGGAGGCACAATATGACATCGTTCAATCACACATGCGCATTTGCGACCTGCCTCCGAACCGCGTTTGTCTGGCGAACCGCCTAGTCTTTCGCACCGGGGCCGTAGTGCCTCATCTCTGAACGTTTCCCAGCACTGTTTTTGACCTCACGGGTGTGATCCGTCTGCAGTGTATTTCACCACTTCAACCTCAAGGGGCCACGCAGCTATGGCGCGTGGAAGATTAAAATGACTCGCAATGACTCTCATCATGCTCTGATCGAGCTGGACATCAAAATCGCCGACCTCGTCGCAAAACTTGGCGTCCGGCGGACGGCGATTGCACTGCTGCGTGGCCTTCTTGCCGCCAGACCTCGGCCGCCGGACGTCGCTGACAGCCTCAGCCCGCATGTAAAGCGGGATATCGGCCTGCCGCCCGATGGGTATGCGCGGCACCGTGATCACCGTTTTTGAAATCGAAAAGGGCAAGACGACATGCACGCTTTGCCCTTTTCCTATTGCCAATTCGATGGCATAGGAACGCGCATGCTTGATGATGATCTCGATGATATCCACCCGCTGTTTCATGGCGCGCCCTCCTCTGCCAGCTTTAAGAAGCTGCGCAAACGGATCGTGCGTTATACGCGTGAGGCGATCGAGCAATATGGCATGATCGAACGCGACGCGCGTTGGCTTGTGTGCCTATCAGGCGGCAAAGACAGCTACACCTTGCTGGCGGTGCTTTACGAACTCAAGTGGCGCGGGTTGCTGCCGGTGGAGTTGCTGGCCTGTAACCTTGACCAAGGCCAGCCGAACTTTCCCGCCACGGTGCTGCCTGAGTTTCTCAAGAAGATGAGCGTACCGCATCGGATCGAATACCAAGACACCTATTCGATTGTGAAAGACAAAGTCCCCGCCGGACGCACTTATTGCGCGCTCTGTTCGCGCCTGCGTCGTGGCAACCTCTACCGGATCGCCCGCGAAGAGGGCTGTTCTGCCGTGGTCCTTGGACATCATCGCGATGATATCCTTGAGACGTTCTTTATGAACCTGTTTCATGGTGGACGTCTGGCGACCATGCCGCCGAAACTGGTGAACGAAGAAAAAGACCTATTTGTCTATCGCCCGCTTGCGCATGTTGCCGAAGAAGACTGCGAAAAGTTTGCCAAGGCGATGAACTATCCGATCATCCCGTGTGACCTTTGCGGCAGCCAAGACGGTTTACAGCGCCAGCAGGTAAAACAAATTCTTGACCAGTGGGAAAAGAACAGCCCAGGTCGCCGTCAGGTTATGTTCCGGTCGTTGATGAACATTCGACCAAGCCACATGTTGGACCCCAAGATTTTCGATTTCGTCGGCCTCATGCGCGAAACCGGAAATTTTGAAGAAAATCAGGCCGACATTCCAAAGCTGCGTTAAGCCGCGCCCTACCCTTTGATGCCTATGCTGCCCGTTGCGGGGCAACCTGTCTGCTGATCTCTTCGGCAGCAGCGCCGCATTGGAGGCACCATGCGGCGGCTATTTCTGACATTTCTATTTCGGACACCATGGATGGGTTGGCGCGTGGGCATGCGCTTGCCAGCATTGCTGCGTCGGTTTTGGCGGATGGAACAAAGTGCGCATTATGAGCCCCATTCGCCAAATGGACCCGCGATGCGACGTGCCCAGCAATTGCTCGCGACCGCGAAGAAAAACGGCCGCAAGACATGCGTATATGTACTTGGGTCCACCAAACCTGAGTCACGGCTCTCGCCAACCGGCGCGCAAAAGCTACGTCATTACCTTCGCCCAAGTGATCTGCTGATCGAGCAAGGCGACGGCACGCTTGTCGTTGTTCAGACGGCTGCAAAACACCTAAGCAAAGATGACTGCGCGCGGCAGGCATCTCGTCTGAAAGTGGCAGCCGCGGCCATCGCATCATCAGACGGCAGACGAGTCGCAGACACCCTCGCAGTTGGCTACTGTCTGAGCGACCACGTTGTGACGTCTGATATCACCGCGCTCGTCTCTGCTGCCCAAGAGGTTTGGCGGGCGACAAGTGACCGCGCGAGGAACAATGTTCATGCGCATCCGCCGCTCACGGTACCGCGAACCAGCCATCTGACTGCAGCTAAATTGCCGATCTATGTCCAGCCGCGCCCTCACCCAACCAGCATTCGCTTTCCCAAATCTATGGAAAACGTGACACCGCCTAGCCGAGACGCCCACATTTCAAGGAATCCTCTTGACCTTTCGGCCTGACCTCTGTTGAACCACCCTGAACAGATCCAGCCCCCAAACCATGGGTGGCACGCATATGGATCAAGGTTTGAAAACGGATGAAGTCAGCGAGGCCCGCCAGTGGACTTGCTGAGACAGACAGGTGGCCCAGCGCAATGGACGACAATAACAAGAACCTCATTCTTGCAACGGTACTCAGCATCTCTGTGCTGGTCGGATGGTTTTATTTCTTTCCACCCCCCGAAGCAGCGCTGACCGACGACCCGAATGCTGTTGCCACCGCGACGGGGGTTTCTCCAACAGCACCCGTGCCGAGCGCAACCGCAACAACCGGCGCAACGGCGTCAAGCGCCCCTGCTGTCGAGGCAAAAGAAGCCACCGACGCACCACGTGTCGCCATTGAAACACCTAGCGTGATGGGTTCCATCTCTTTGCTGGGGGGACGCATTGATGACCTCTCACTGAAAAACTACCGCGAAACCTTGGACGCCGATTCCGACATCGTGCACCTGTTCAAGCCAACCGGCGCACCAAGCAGCTACTATGCGCTTTACGGCTGGGCGCCGGGCGCAGGTCTTGGGCTGGACGCGGTTCCAGGTGCAAACACCGTTTGGACAGCCGCCGAAGGCGCGAAGCTGACCGAGACAACCCCCGTGACCCTGACATGGGACAACGGCGCGGGTCTTGTGTTTAGCCGCGAAATTTCCATTGACGAGAACTACATGTTCTCTGTCAAACAAAGCGTTCAGAACACCGGTGCGGGCACGGTTTCTCTGGCGCCTTATGGTATTCTTGCACGTCATGGCGAACCCGCAGATCTGAAGAATTTCTTCATCCTGCACGAAGGTCTGATCGCCATGTCCGATGGCGAATTGACCGAAGCGTCCTATGACGATCTGGTGGATTACGACTTTAACGCCAACGAAGGTGCAAAGGCCGAAGTTACCCAAGTCACTGAAAGCGGCTGGATCGGTTTCACCGACCACTACTGGATGGCGACCCTGATCCCTGCGCAGACAAGCCCGTTCAAATCCGTTTCCAAATACGATGAACGCCGCAATATCTATCAGACTGAGGCCGTTCTGCCGACACAGACACTGGCCGATGGTCAGTCGGTTTCGGTCGACAGTCAGCTGTTCGCCGGTGCCAAAGAATGGGCGACGATCCGTGACTATCAAAACGAAGGCGGCGTTCAGGGCTTCCTTGACAGCATCGACTGGGGTTGGTTCTTCTTCCTGACCAAACCAATGTTCGCTGTGCTGCATTGGCTGAACACGATCATTGGCAACATGGGTTGGGCCATCATCGGCTTGACCGTGCTTATCAAGATCATCGTGTTCCCACTGGCCTATAAATCCTATGCCTCGATGGCGCGGATGAAAGAACTGCAGCCAGAGATGGAGAAGCTGAAAGAAAAGCACGGCGATGACCGTCAGAAGATGCAGCAATCCATGATGGAGCTTTACAAGAAAGAAAAGGTGAACCCGGCGGCGGGCTGTCTGCCGATCCTGCTGCAGATCCCGATCTTCTTCTCGCTCTACAAGGTGATCTTTGTCACGCTCGAACTGCGTCATGCGCCTTGGGTTGGCTGGTTGAAAGACCTGTCCGCACCTGATCCAACTTCGATCTTTAACCTGTTCGGCGCACTGCCCTACGGCGTGCCAGAGCTTGGGTTCTTTGAAATCTTCTCCCTCGGTATCCTGCCGATCCTGTTGGGTGTATCCATGTGGCTGCAGCAAAAGCTGAACCCGGCCCCAACCGATCCAACCCAAAAGATGATCTTTGCATGGATGCCTTGGGTCTTCATGTTCATGCTGGGCACCTTTGCATCGGGTCTCGTGATCTACTGGATTGCGAACAACACGATCACCTTCATTCAGCAATATTCGATCATGCGCATTCACGGCTATAAGCCGGACGTCTTTGGCAACATCAAGTCAGGCTTCAAGCGCAAATCCAAGGCTGAAGAAAAGTGACAATCTCGGTCGCGGCCCTCTGGCGCCATCCTATTAAGGCTCATGGCCGAGAACCGCTTCAGCGCGTTGCGTTAGAGGTAGGCAAATGCATGCCATGGGATCGCCATTGGGCCGTGACCCATGAAGCCACAAAGGCAGATGGGTCTGAATGGGTCCGCTGCATTAACTTCTCTCGCGGGGCCAGCGCGCCACAACTGATGGCGCTGACCGCGCGGCTGAATGAGGCTGACAAAACCGTCACGCTGTCTCATCCTGACCTCTGGGATCTGACCTTTGATCCCGACGCGGATGCCGCAAAATTCCTAGAGTGGGTGCGCCCGATTATGCCGCCACAAAAGCGGCAGTCGGTGGGGATAGTGAAAGTGCCGGGGGTTGGGCTGACAGATTCCAGCTGGCCCTCGATCAGCATTGTGAATCTGGCGTCAAACGCGGCACTTGGTGAGACCTTTGGCACATCACTCGACATGGATCGCTGGCGCGGCAATATCCATCTGGATGGCTTGCAGCCCTGGCAGGAATTCGACTGGATCGGCCAAACGATCCGCATCGGCACCGCTGAATTCGAAATCCGCGAACGCATCGAACGCTGCAGCGCCACAACCGTTGACCCCGCGACTGGCAACTACGATTGGGACACGCTGAAACACCTGCGTGACCATTTCGGCCACAAGGATTTCGGCGTCAAAGCCTACGTTATCAAAGCCGGCGAAATTGCGCGCGGCGACACAGTAGAGGTGCTGTGATGCAACTCCCCTTCCCTTTGGTTGAAGAACCTGACGACATCAGCCGCGAAAAAGGCCGCAAGCTTTTTGTTGGCAGTAATGCGGACTTCCTAAAAGGCGTCGTCGCCATGAACGGCCTGCCAGGCGATGACCGGATCGAAGTCTGTTTTGCGGGGCGCTCGAACGTTGGTAAATCCAGCCTGATCAATGCTCTGACCGGGCGCAAAGGGTTGGCGCGCGCCTCCAACACGCCGGGGCGCACGCAGGAAATCAACTACTTCACCTTGGCCGAAAGCCACTACCTCGTCGACCTACCCGGCTACGGCTTTGCAAACGCGCCCCTGCCCGTCATCGAGAAATGGCAAAAGCTGCTGAAGCAATACCTGTCTGGTCGCGTTAGCCTGCGCCGCGCCTTTGTTCTGATCGATAGCCGCCATGGCGTGAAAACTGTCGATGAAGAGATCATGTCCCTGCTGGACAGTTCGGCGGTCACCTTTCAGGTCGTGATGACAAAGGCCGACAAGGTTAAGGAAAAAGACCGCGAAAAGATCATGGAACAGGTGCGTAAAGCCCTGGCCAAGCACCCTGCGGCTTTCCCGGAAATCGTCATGACCTCCAGCGAAAAGGGGTGGGGCCTGCCCACCCTGCGCGCGCTCATCGCGAATTTGACCTGACTGTTCGCTTAAGAAGGCTGGAATGCCCGCGGCAAACCCGGTAACAGGATCAGCCAGAGGACCCAGCACATGAAGAAGCAAAACATGAACCGTGATTGGATTGCCACCGCCCGCACCCTGTCTCAGGCCCTGCCCTACCTGCAGCGCTATACGGGGGCGATTGTTGTTATCAAGCTGGGCGGTCACGCCATGGGCAGTGACGAGGCGATGGAAGAATTCGCGCGCGATGTAGTGCTGATGCAGATGGTTGGCATCCACCCGGTTGTGGTGCATGGCGGCGGCCCGATGATCAATGCCATGCTGGACAAGCTGCAGATCAAATCCGAGTTTGTGAATGGCAAACGGGTAACGGATGCGGCCACTGTCGAAGTGGTTGAAATGGTTCTGTCCGGCACTGTTAACAAACGCATCGTTCAGGCGATCAACCGTCAGGGTGGTAAGGCTGTCGGCCTGTCAGGCAAAGACGCCAATCTGATGGTTTGCACCCAGACAAATGCGGACCTCGGGTTTGTCGGCACCCCAAGCAAGATGGACCCCGAAGTCCTGCATGACCTTTTTGCCAAGAACACGATCCCCGTCATCGCACCTTTGGGAGCTGGCGAAAACGGCGAAACATTCAACGTCAACGGCGACACCGCTGCGGGAGCCATTGCGGCGTCCCTCAATGCCGACCGTCTTTTGCTGCTGACAGATGTCGCAGGCGTCAAGAATGGCGCGGGTGAGGTGATGACCGAACTTAAGGCCCAGCAGATCAAAGAGCTGACGGCCGAAGGCGTCATTGCCGGCGGTATGATCCCTAAAACCGAGACCGCGTTGAATGCCATCGAAGGTGGCGTGCGCGCCGTGGTCATCCTCGATGGTCGTGCACCAAACGCCTGTCTGCTAGAGCTGTTCACCGAACACGGGGCCGGGTCTTTGATCCGGGGCGACGCCTAACCGAATTGTGACGGTAAGCCGTTTGACTTGCCGCGCCCTGCGCCTAATCTCGGCGCATGGATAATGAACTCGCAATCCGCCTTGGCGTATTCTTCGGCCTCTTCCTGCTATTGGCAGGGATCGAAGCGGCCGTACCGCGCCGCGCACGGCGGCAACCACGCAAAACGCGGTGGGTCACCAATTGGGCGGTCTCTGTTCTAAACACCGGAACGCTGCAGGTGATGGCGCTCGCCCTGCCCGCGCTGGCCGCAGGCGCGGCTTTTGATGCTGCCCAAAATGGTTGGGGACTGCTCAACCAAATCGAAGCCCCAGTATGGATCGAAGTGATCTTGGCGATCCTGATCTTTGACTTCGCGATCTGGTTGCAACATCTGATCACCCACAAAGTGCCAATCCTTTGGCGTTTGCACCGAGTCCACCACGCTGACCGCGATATGGACGTGACCACCGCCATCCGCTTTCACCCGGTGGAAATTGCGCTGTCGATGCTGCTGAAAATCGCGCTGGTTTACGCGCTTGGCCCCAGTGTTCTGGCGATTGTGCTGTTCGAAGCCCTGCTGAACGGCACGGCCATGTTCAATCACGCCAATATCCGATTGCCGCATGCCGTGGATTCTGTTGTGCGTCGCGTGCTGGTGACCCCAGACATGCACCGCGTTCATCATTCCGTGCATCGTTATGAGCATGACAGCAACTATGGCTTCTCGCTTTCGATCTGGGATCGCCTGTTTGGCACCTATATCGCACAGCCTGAGGCAGGGCATGACGACATGACTGTCGGCCTTCAGTGGCAGGATGAACGCCCCTCAAAACTGGGCTGGACCCTGTCCCTGCCGTTCAAACGAAAATGATAGAGGATGCCCTAAAGGCCGCGGGCCTCACAATCTTTGGTGGGTTTCATCCACACCAAGACCCGTGGTTCGACGACTACCTAACCGCCTTGCTGATCGGCCCCGACGAGCCGCGTTTTTGGCACCATTTCACGCAGCAGCACGAATATCGGGACGGCTTGCCAGACGCGATGGACCGCTATTCCAAGCGCGTTCTGAACGTGATCGCTGCTGAGCACAACGGTAAGGCGCTCTACCCCTCTGATGGGCCGCCCTACCCACCCTTCATTCAATGGGCGCTTTCGTCGGGGTGCGCGCAATCTCCGGTGGGCTTGCTGGTCAGTGATAAGGCAGGTCTTTTTGCGTCATTCCGGGGTATCCTAGCGCTCCCTAACCCGCTCGACCTACCCATTGCAACGCATTCCCCGTGCGCGACCTGCACAGAGCAGCCCTGCCGCACCGCATGCCCCATCGGCGCGCTGACGCCCGCGGGCTACGACGTCGCGGCTTGCAAGGCCTATCTGCGCACAGAGGCCGGCCAGCCCTGTTTGTCCGGCTGCAAGGTCAGATTAAGCTGCCCAGCCTCGCAAAAATTTGGCAGGCTGCAGGCACAGTCGCGATTCCATATGAAGGCGTTTCTTGGCGAATGACAAAACGATTGATCTTAATGCGGCACGCGAAATCGGCTTGGGACCAGCCCGGACCGGATCACGACCGCCCGCTGAATACACGCGGCCAGAACTCTGCCGAGGCTATGGGCAACTGGCTGCGCGAGAACGGGTATGTGCCCGACGCGGTCCTCAGCTCCAGCGCGAAACGCACACGCGAAACCTTTGACCGACTTGGTTTTGATGTCCCCAGCCGGTTTGAGCGGCGGCTCTATTTGCCCACTTCTGAAGAGATGTTGAGCGAACTTAGAAAAGAAAGCGCGGCCTGTGTGCTGATGCTGGGGCACAATCCCGGCATTGCCGAATTTGCAGAGCGTCTGCTGTCCGAAACACCAGAGCATGACCGTTTCTACGCCTACCCGACCTGCGCAACCACCGTGATGGATTTTGACATCGTGGATTGGACGGCGCTGCAATACGGCACAGGCACCGTGGTCAACTTCACTGTCCCCCGCGATTTGACCTAAATGCGTATAGCGAGTTTTCTTCAACCGCTAGGCAAACAAAAAGCCCCGCACAATGGCGGGGCTTTTCTTTGATAACTACGATCAGGCTCAGTGACCCAAAATCTGGCTGAGGAACAACTTGGTCCGTTCGCTCTTTGGATTGTTGAAGAACTCTTCTGGCTCGTTCTGTTCCACGATCTGGCCCGCGTCCATAAAGATCACGCGGTTTGCGACCTGACGCGCGAAGCCCATTTCGTGGGTCACACACAGCATGGTCATGCCTTCCTCGGCCAACTCGATCATGGTGTCCAGAACCTCTTTGATCATCTCCGGGTCAAGCGCAGATGTCGGTTCGTCAAACAGCATGATCCGTGGCTTCATGCAAAGCGAGCGGGCAATCGCCACACGCTGCTGCTGACCACCGGACAGCTGGCCTGGATACTTGTTCGCCTGATCAGGGATCTTCACCTTCTCAAGGAAATGCATTGCCCGTTCGATGGCTTCTTTCTTGGGTGTCTTACGAACCCAGATCGGCGCCAGCGTACAGTTTTCCAGAATGGTCAGATGCGGGAACAGGTTGAAGTGCTGAAAGCACATGCCAACCTCTGATCGGATCTTATCGATATTCTTCAGATCAGATGTCAGCTCTGTCCCATCGACGATGATCTGCCCCTGCTGATGCTCTTCCAAAGCGTTCAAGCAGCGGATCAAGGTTGACTTACCAGAACCGGACGGACCCGCGATAACGATGCGTTCGCCCCGGTTTACAGTCAGGTCGATGTCGCGCAGCACGTGGAACGTGCCGTACCACTTGTTCATGCCACTGATTTGGATTGCGACCTCATCAGAGACCTGCATTTTGGAGCGATCGATTTCGCGTTCAATTGCTAGTTCAGACATTGTGTGAACTCCTTAGCGGTGATCTGTGGCAAGACGACGCTCCAGCCACTGTGAATATTGTGAAATGCCATAGCAGACGACGAAGAACAGGAAGGCGGCAAAGCCCAGAAGTTCCCAATAGACGCCGTTCCATTCGGTGGACGCCAGAATTGGGCCGCGGATCATGCCAACGAGGTCAAACATCGAGATAACAGAAACCAGCGTGGTGTCTTTGAACAGACCCACCGCAACGTTGACGATACCTGGGATCGAGATCTTCAGCGCCTGTGGCAGGATGATCAGGCGCATAGCCTGAGGATAATCCAACCCAAGGCTGTCCGCCGCTTCATACTGACCTTTCGGCAACGCGGCCAAACCACCCCGGATCACCTCGGCGATATAGGCCGCCGAGAACATGGTGATCATGATGACAACGCGCAGGAACAAGTCCACGGTGCTGTCAGGTGGGAAGAAGTAGGCCAGCATCACAGATGCCACGAAGAGCAATGTGATCAGAGGCACGCCACGAACGAATTCAATGAAGACGACCGAAATACCTTTGATCAAAGGCATGTTCGACTGACGCCCCAGTGCCAATGCAATGCCCAATGGCAGGGACAAGGACACACAGGTCACGCCCAACATCAGGTTCAGCATAAAGCCACCCAGATCACGGCTTGGCACGGCGGCCAACAATGAATTCTCAGACGCCGTCTCTGGGATCAGACCGCCTCCGATTATCCAAACCGCAAAGGCTGCGATGATCGCCCCAAAGAAACCCGCTGCGAAGCTTTTGAAGGACAGACGCATGAAGGCAAAGCCGCCCGCAACGAAGCCCAAAAGCGCAACAAGTGGACCCAAGATCGTACCGCCCCAGATCAGCCAGTAGGCCAGGAAAGGATAGATCGCGGTAAAGATCAGCATCTTGCGTGGCAAATCAAAGAACATCACCGGTGCTGCCGCAAAGGCCAACAGGATCAAGGCAGTGTTCGGACGCCAGTAGGAATCGACCGGGTATTTGAATCCATAAAGGATCTGGTTCCACCGTTCACTCAGAACAGAGAAACACGCCCCCGTCTTGCCTTGTAGGACTTCGCGACATTCCGTCAGGGATGACGTGTTCCAGACACCATTGGCCATCCAAGGCACAACCACCATCAAAACCGTGTAGATCAGCCAGATCGTCACGATGGTCAAAATGGTGTTCGGGATGCTCGAAAAGAGGTTATCCTTGATCCATTTTTTCGGACCAATCGCGCTCGATGGCGGCGGTGACGGCGGGATTTGTTCGGTGCGTACAAATGCGAGTTCAGTGCTCATATCAACGCTCCTTCAGCTTCACGGCGTTGTTGTAGGTGTTCATCACGACTGAAATCAGCAAAGAGATCGTCAGATAGAACAGCATCAACAGCAGGACGCATTCAATTGCACGGCCGGTTTGGTTCAGCGTGATACCACCCAAGGTCGCTGTGATGTCGGCATAGCCAACGGCAATCGCCAGCGAAGAGTTCTTGGTGATGTTCAGATACTGAGAAATCAGCGGTGGAATGATCACACGCAGCGCCTGCGGCAGAACCACCAGGTTCATCACGCGGCTTGGACGCAGACCCAATGCAGAGGCAGCCTCTGTTTGACCCTTTGAGATCGCTTGAATACCCGCACGCACGTTCTCCGCGATGAAAGCACCCGTGTAGATCGAAAGCGCAAACCAAAGCGCGATCAGCGGTCCACCAACTTTGATACCACCTGCGAAGTTAAACCCTTTCAAGGCCGGAACTTCCCAAGACAGGCCCATAATCAACATCAACAGGATGACCGGGACAAACCAAATCGCCAGATTGATCCAGAACGTGGATGGCCGAACACCGGTTGCCTCTTGCTTTGCGGTCGCCCAAGCAGAGACGCGACGCGTTGCGAAGAAGGACCCGACCAGAAACGCGATGACCAGCAGCCAATTTTGGACTGCGCTGTCAAACAGGCCGCTTTCAAAGTGCGGGCTTGGGATATAGATGCCGCGGTTCGTGAAGGCAAAAAGATCCAGCACCATGCTGGCGGTTGCATTGTCGCCTCGGAACGCGCGTGGTCCTGGCAAAACCGCGGTCATGATGGTGAAGATGATGATGATCCAGATCAGCACCGGAATGTTGCGGAAGATTTCCACGTAAACCGACATGACCTTGGCCACGAGCCAGTTATTTGACAGTCGCAAAACCCCTGCAATCACCCCGAAGATCGTAGCGGTGATACAGGCAAAGAAAGCGACCAGAAGGGTGTTCAAAATCCCGACGATGGCAGCCCGCAGGTGCGTCGACCGACTGTCGTAGTCAATCAGCACTTGGTTGATGTCATAGCCGGAGGTTTCACCCAAGAAACTGTAAGAAATGTTCAAACCTGCAGCGCGCAAGTTCTGAATCAGGTTGTTCCCCAGAAACCAGAATGAAAGAGCAAGGACAAGCGCAGCGATTACTTGGAATGTAAGCGACCTGTAGCGCGTGTCGTATATCAGCATCGATGGCCGAAACGACTCCTTCGGAGGATCGGTAAGTGTAGTCATATGAGAGTTCCCCGTCATTTCGATCAATATTGTTGGTTATGTCGCGTAAAGCGTGTGATCGAACTTTTTTGGTCGGCAAAGTAGTTGGGGCGCAGGCTGATGCCCACGCCCCCACTTGTTAGGCTATTAGCGTACTGGCGGAGAGTACTGCAGACCGCCTTCGGTCCAGAGCGCGTTCAGACCGCGCGCAAGGCCGATTGCAGATTGGGAACCAAGGTTGCGCTCGAAGCTTTCACCGTAGTTACCAACTGCAGAGATGATGCGAACCGCCCAGTCCGCGTCCAGACCCAGCATCTCGCCCATGCTGCCTTCTTTGCCAAGCAGACGGTTGATTTCTGGGTTGTCGGAGCCGGACTCAGCCAGCGTGCCGATGTTTGCAGAGGTTACGCCCAGTTCTTCGGCTGCAACCAGCGCGTTGTAGGACCAGCGAACAACGTCTGCCCACTCATCATCGCCGTGACGTACTGTTGGGCCAAGCGGCTCTTTCGAAATGATGTCACCCAGGATCACGTGATCGGATGGGTTTTCGAAAGTCGCACGAGTTGATGCCAGCTGGGACGCGTCCGTTGTGAAAACGTCGCAAGAGCCTGCGATATACTGCTGCTGTGCTTCAGCAACGGTTTCGATTGGCACTGGCTCGTAGCTGATGTTGTTCGAGCGGAAGAAGTCCGCCAGGTTCAGCTCGGTTGTAGTACCGGTCTGAATACAAACAGTCGCGCCGTCCAGTTCTTTTGCAGAAGACACACCCAGTTCCTGTGGAACCATGAAGCCCTGACCGTCGTAGTAGTTGACACCAACGAAGGTGAACTTCAGGTCAGCGTCGCGGGACAGAGTCCATGTTGTCACGCGGGACAGCATGTCGATTTCGCCAGCGGAGAGCGCTGTAAAACGTGTTTTTGGCGTGGTTGGAACGAATTCCACAGCAGTGGAGTCGCCCAGAACCGCAGCCGCAACAGCACGACATACGTCGACATCAAAACCTTCCCAAACGCCTTCGGCATTTGGTGCAGAGAAGCCAACGACACCGGTCGTCACACCACAGTTCAACTTGCCACGTGCTTTCACGTCGTCAAGTGTACCAGCGGTGGCGGCGACTGCAGACATGCAAGCTAAAGTCGCGGCGCCATAAATTACGGATTTTTTCATATTTACCTCTTCCTGAGTTGCTGCCCCTTTGCGGAGCAGACCACCGGTTTTGCTTCACCGGCACTTTTGGTCGCTGAATAGGGTCTCGCCCCCCTCAGCGCGGACTAGTGTGGTTCGAAAGATCAAGAAAGGTCAAGGGGGTGGTCACAGATTTTGATTATTTAGTAAGAGAAATCTCAAAATTTGGGCGCCCACCCTTTAAGTCATTTCAATCGCTACATAAATCGAAATGATTGCGCGCCTGCACAAAGGCGGATTTTTTGGTTTCAGCCAGCGCATGTGCCTCTTCATCGCGGCCCCACTGCTCTTCTTGCCATAGCTCGTCCAGCCGAGAGCAATTCCAAAGCTCTGTAACCGGTTTCAAATCTTCGACTGCTGCAAAGCCCAGAATCAGAGAGCCAGAAAGCGACACAAGATCGTGAAAAGCCGCCAATTCGAAATTTGAGAATGCGTGAACCTCTTGCCGAAGCCGCTCGAGCGCGCCAGCGTCCTGCGCTTGAAACATAACGCCGCGCACCGGCACCAGCCGCGCGTTGTAACGTTCTGCGGCCCAGTCAAGAAGCGGGTCCCAAGCCTCTGCTTGACGCGCAACCAGAGCCTCTGGGCTGACGGCGCGGTAGCAAAGCAAATCTGTACCGCCATAGTCCGCCAGCATATCTGCAACCTCCGCATGTTGCAGCGCAACCTTGTCCAATGCGGCATTGGCCCAGCGCATGACCGGCATGGACAGGGGGTCAATCTGGTCGCCCTGCGCATCCCACTCTGCAGCAATCGCTTCGGCAATCTTCGCATTTGGCACAATCACCGCTGTTTTGGCCGGCGTTTTCAGACTGCGCCCATCCAACAGCACGCCAAATCCCGCATCTTGCTCGGACACGCTGACATCTTTCCAAAAGCGTTTTTTGGTGTTCCAGCCGGACATAACTACCCCCAAAAGCCTTTCAAAACGGCAGGTAAATCTTGAAATTTGTCAATGATGACATCCGCTTGGGCCAATTGATCCCGGTCATGGTAGCCCCAGCTGACACCAACCGCATAAAGCCCCGCAGCCTTAGCCATTTCCATGTCATAGGCTGTATCGCCAATCATCACCGCGCGCTCTGCAGCGACGCCCGTGTCGCTGAGACACGCCTGCAACATCGATGGATGGGGTTTTGATGGGTGATGATCTGCCACATGTTCGGTGACAAAGGTCTTGGTCAAGCCGTGGCTCTCCAGAACCTTGTCGAGCCCCCGGCGGGATTTGCCGGTTGCCACGCCCAACAACAGGTCGGGCTGCGCCTGTAGTTCGGCCAATGTCTCTAGCGCCATCGGGAATAGCGGCATGGTATCGCCAACTGTGGACTCCGTCCGCAGCTGCACAAACGCATCCTTGTAGCCCTCGACCAGCGCGCCATGCACGTCTTTGTCAGCTTGCGGTGCAAGCCGTGGCATCATCACGTGCAGCGACAAGCCAACGAGGCCCAACACGGCTTCGCGCGTCGGCACGTCCAAACCAAGGTTAGAAAACGCCAGTGACATGGCGGCCATGATATGGGCCTGACTGTCGACGAGCGTTCCGTCAACGTCAAACACCGCCAGTTTCAGATCGCTCATTGCAACGCCTCAAATGGATCTTCCGCCGCCATATCTGGCGTCCAATCAAAGGTTTCGAACGTATGGGCCATATGATCTGGCAGCGGCGCATGGATCGTCAGGATTTGCCTCGTTGCCGGATGCTCAAAGCTGATGGTGCGCGCATGCAGGTGTAGCTTTTTAGAGATGATGCCGCCCAGTTGCGCGCCCCAGCCATCTCCAAGGTTTTCTTGCCCAGAACCGCCGTATTTGCCATCGCCGATGATCGGATGACCAATCTCCGCCATATGCGCACGCAGTTGGTGTGTGCGCCCGGTGATTGGTTCCATCGCCACCCAAGCCGCGCGGCTCGCGACGCGATAAAGCGTGGCGTATTGTGTGATCGCCCGCTTTGCCCCCGGCGTATTGGAGACATCGCGCGGATGCACCGCCAGCATTTTCTCGCCTTCGCCCTTGCGCCCATGCCCCGGTGCTTTGACCAAACCGTATTTGATTTCGCCCAAATAGGGGGTCGGCACGCCTGCGACCACGGCCCAATAGATTTTGCGGGTCGCGTGGTGGCGGAAGGCTGTGGTCAGGTCCGACGCCATCTTGCGGCTCCGCGCCAGCACCAGAACACCGGATGTGTCCTTGTCCAACCGGTGCACCAGACGCGGCTTTTCTTCATAGCCAAAGGTCAGCGCCTCGCTTAGCCCGTCCACATGACGGGTCTGTTTGCTACCACCCTGCGTGGGCAGGCCCGCAGGTTTGTTCAGAATGATGATGTGATCATCGCGGTAGATCACGCAGTTGCGGATCAGCTTTTCGTCGGCCGCAGAAATCTTGACCTCAGTGCGCGGACCAGCCTCAGGCGCTTTGTCCGGCAAGGGCGGCACGCGCACGCTTTGCCCCTCTTGCAGACGCGTCGCAGGTTTGACCCGCCCGCCATCCACACGCAATTCGCCTTTGCGGCACATTTTTTCGATGCGGATCTGATTGAGCTGCGGGAACTTCGCGCGCAGCCAACGGTCCAGCCGCATCTCGGCATCATCTGCAGTTATTTCAATTGTCTGTACGCCACTCATGCCCATACTCCTCGCGCCAACCAGACGCCAAGCGCCAGGGCCAATATCGACCCTATGACGGATATCAAAACATAGGCCAGCGCCGCCATGTTCTGCCCTTTTTCAATCAGCGTCACTGTTTCCAGCGAAAAGGCTGAGAAGGTCGTAAAACCGCCCAGCACCCCCGTCAGGATCAGCGGGTTCAGATGGTCAAACCCGCGCTTAGCCGCCATGACCACCAAGAGCCCCATCAGGAACGACCCAAGGATATTCACCGTGATGATCGCCAAAGGAAACCCACCGCCTGCCAAACGCAGGACTCCAAGCCCGGTGACATAGCGCAATACAGCACCCACCGCACCGCCAAAAGCGACGTATATCAGGTTGATCATCATCGGCTGTCTCTCACCCGCGCCACGTCAATTGTCAACCGCAGCCGCCGCTTCACCTTTGAACAAATACTCTTACAAATAGTCTGTGGTGACTGGCGAAACGCGCAAGAGGGGCGAAGCCCCTAGGTCTCGTCCTGCCGCTTCGCGCGCAGCTTGTTGAAATAGGCCACACGCTTTTGCAAATCGCGCTCAAATCCACGTTCAACTGGCGCGTATAACGCCGGGCGCTCCATGTCTTCGGGGAAATAGTTCTGCCCTGAAAACCCGTCTTCGGCATCATGGTCATAGGCGTAGCCTGCGCCATACCCTTGGTCTTTCATCAGACCGGTTGGCGCATTCAGAATATGTTTGGGCGGCATCTGCGACCCGGTTTTGCGTGCCATACGTCGGGCGTCTTTGTAGGCCGTGTAAATCGCATTGGATTTCGGGGCGAGCGCCAGATAGACCAAGGCCTGCGCGAGCGCCAACTCGCCTTCGGGCGATCCAAGCCGTTCATACGTCTCCCAACCCTGCAGACACACCGACTGCGCTTGCGGGTCCGCGAGCCCGATATCCTCCACCGCCATGCGCGTGATGCGACGCGCCAGAAACCGTGGGTCCTCGCCCCCTTCCAGCATCCGCGCAAACCAATACAGTGCCGCGTCTGGGTCCGACCCGCGCACGGATTTATGCAGCGCCGAAATCAGGTTGTAATGCTCTTCGCCCGATTTGTCGTATTTCGCTGCGCGTTTCATTAGGCGCTTGGAAAGTTGCTCGGAGTTAAGCGCTGCGTCGGTTTTCCAGGCCGCGATCTGCTCGATCAAATTCAGCAGCGCGCGACCATCCCCATCCGCCATCTCAAGCAAGGCCGCTCGCGCAGCCGTGTCCAAAGGCAACGACTTGGCCAGCTCCGTCTCTGCCCGTTGCGCCAGCTTTTCGAGTTCCGTCGTCGAGAGCCTCTCCAGCACCAAAACCTGCGCACGGCTAAGAACCGCAGCGTTCAGTTCGAAACTCGGGTTTTCGGTTGTGGCCCCGACCAAAAGGATCGTGCCGTCTTCCATATGGGGCAGAAAGCCGTCTTGCTGCGCCTTGTTGAAACGGTGAATTTCATCAACGAACAACAATGTGCCCTGCCCGTTCTGCCGCCGTATCTTGGCGGCTTCAAAAACCTTCTTTAGATCCGGCACACCCGTGAAAATCGCGCTGATCTGAACGAAATGAAGATCCGTTTCCTGTGCCAGCAACCGGGCAATTGTGGTTTTCCCCACGCCGGGCGGTCCCCAGAAGATCAAGGAACTAAGCGAGCCAGACGCCAGCATCACCCCCAAGGGCGCATCCGGCCCAAGCACTTGATCCTGACCGATCACCTCTGACAGTGTTTTGGGCCGCAAGCGATCCGCCAGCGGGCGCGGGGCGTTGTCGGGCACCGCTTTGGGTGTGTCATCTGCAAATAGGTCAGCCATGGCTACAGTCTAAAGCGCAATGTCACGCGACGCGACCCACGTTCGACCACTATGCTGACACGGCGCGGCGTTTCCCGCAGTGCAGTTTCCACATCTGCCGGTGTGTTGATCAGCCGGTCATTGATGGCCAATAGGATATCACCAGCCCGCAATCCCGCGCGTTGACCCAATGGACCCGCTGCCTCCACCACAATGCCTTCGGCATTAAGAGGCAGGCCCATCTCGGCAATCAAAGCAGGGTTCAGGTTTGACACCCGCACCCCCGGCAATATTGTCTGGCGCGAGGTTTCAACCGTATCCCGCGCGGGGACCTCGGGCGGCAGCATAAGGTCCACTGTGACAGTGCCCGGTTCTCCGCCAAAGATACCGCCGATTTCAGCTTCATCGCCGACGCCTGCAACGGACATGCGGAAAATCATCTCGGCGGCGTTGGTCACGGCTTGCCCGTCAACGGTCAGGATCACATCACCAGGGCGCACACCCGCCGTGCGAAACGGGCTGGCCTCATGCAGTGCCGAGATCAAGATGCCGCCGGGGCGATCCAACCCGAGGCCTTCGGCGATATCAACATCCACAGGCTGCCCCGTCGCCCCAGCCCAGGGTGTTTCAAACCGCGTATTACCCGCTTTGGCTTGCTTAACGAATTCCGCAACCAGATTGGCCGGGATGGCAAAGCCAATCCCATTGCTGCCACCCGACCGCGTCAGAATGCGGGTGTTGATCCCGATCAATCGCCCATTCACATCAATCAATGCGCCGCCAGAGTTGCCCGGATTGATGGGCGCGTCGGTCTGGATGAAATACCCCTGCCCGACCCCCGCCGCAGCCCCAGTGCGCGCCAGCCCCGACACAATCCCGCTGGACACCGTTTGCCCGACCCCGAAGGGGTTGCCGATGGCCAGCACCAATTCTCCGACTTCGACACTGTCGCTGTCCCGAAGGCTAAGGGACGGGAGTTCCTCTGGCGCAGTCATTTGCAACACCGCAAGGTCATTGCCTTCGTCCGCCAGCAATACCTCTGCCGAGAACTCACGCCCATCATTCAGTACAATGCGAATATCCGTGGCCATGCCAACAACATGGTAGTTGGACACAACAATCCCGTCAGAGGACAGGATGACGCCAGACCCAAGCGAATTCTGCACCTGCGGGCGCTGCGAGCCGAAATCACGAAACAGGTTCTGAAAGAAGGGATCACCCCGGAATGGGCTTTCCCGCACGGCAACCACACGTTTGGCATAAATGTTGACCACAGCCGGGGCTGCTTCTTTCACGAGCGGCGCAAATCCCAAAGAAACTTCCGCCTGACTGGTCGGCACGCGGGTCTCGGCCCCTGCTGCTGCTGCCAAACCCATGCTGATTGCTATAATCGCCGCTCGAAACATCTGGCCTCCGGTACTTTCCGCTCTGATCTTTGCGGGATATGCGAAGGACTGGCGCGTTTTGCAACCCGGCCAAGGGGCTTTGCCCCTCAGCGCGATGCGCTTTCACCCCAGAGTATTTTGGCAAAGGTGAAAAGGATCAGCGTTGCAACGGGTTCTTGATCTGCTCTGGCAGGGCAATCCGGTTGAACAGGGCGTTCGCCAGCGTTTGCAAACCGACGCCGGTGCGGATTTCGAACTCTTCGTATTTAAAATGACGTCCTGAAACGCCCTCTTTGGCAAACCCATCTTTCAGCGCCGCGCGCATGGGTTTTGGGCCACAAAAGGCCACGGTCAATTGGCTTGGGTTCTGCCCGGTCAGCGCAAGCAAGGCTGCGGCATCCAAGCGGCCTTGCGTTGTGGAGCTGTGAATATGCAGCGTCAGGTTCGGCTTGGTATGTGCGAGGGTCTTAAGTTCATCCAGATGCGCCGCCGCTGCCTCGGATTTCACGCAGTAGATCAAATGCACCGGGCTATCCTCTGCCCCAAGCGCCTGTGCCCAGGCGAGAAAGGGCGTGATGCCGACGCCTGCGCCGATCCAAAGCTGTTGTCGACCGTTGTCGCGGTATTCGAAATGCCCAAACGGCCCTTCGACAGCCACCTGCGTACCAACGGCAAGATTGCGATGCAGGCGCGTTGTGAAATCCCCCAGCCGCGCCACAGAAAACCGCAGATGGCCATCGTCCGAGGGCGCTTTGGAGACCGTAAAGGGGTGCGGCTCTGCGCCGTGAAAGCTTGCAAAGGCAAACTGCCCGGCGCGGTAGCGCATTGGGCGGCTTTCCGGTTTCAGAGTGATGGCCTGAACCTGTCCAGTGCTTTCGATGCTTTCCACCACATAGCGCCGCGAAGGGCGCAGGCGCGCGGGCAAAAGGCGATAGCTGAAACAGATGATCCCCAACACACAGAAGCCTGCCGTATAAAGGCCAATGGGGTCGCTATTGTCGAAGGGTTTCAGAATGAACAGAAAATGCGCCGCCCCGGCCACAAAGAAGAACCCCATCAACCGATGGGTCCAGCGCCAAAGGTG
The DNA here is from genome assembly GCF_900129685.1 of Cognatishimia maritima. Classification (GTDB taxonomy): domain Bacteria; phylum Pseudomonadota; class Alphaproteobacteria; order Rhodobacterales; family Rhodobacteraceae; genus Cognatishimia; species Cognatishimia maritima. The sequence continues at coordinate 28,582 of NZ_FQWM01000002.1, forward strand.
ATAGGGAACGAAGGTCGCAACCGTGATCACAACAAGGATTAACAGGCCATAAAGGCTGAATTCGCCCAGCGTTTCGGCCAGTTCTTCCAATAGATTCTGCCCGCCAAGGTGGCGCATGTCGGCATCAATGGTGTCATGCAGCAGAATGAATGCCATGGCCGATATCCCCAGCCATTTATGAAACACATAGGCCTGATCCAGCCCGCCAAAGACCCATTCCACAATCCGCCAGCGCGTCGCGATCAACTGCACAATCGCCATCGCAATCAACGCCGCCATGCCCATGTATTGGCTGAACAGCGCCAGCGCGTCACCGCCGTGGTTCAGTGCTGGCAGCCACATGATTGGGGTCAAAATCGCGACCACGGTTGGAATAAGACCAATTGGATTTAGGCGCATGAACGTCCCTCAGAGCTGGCCCGTTATGGTCCGGGCAATTGGGGCATAGGTCTGAGGAGTGAGGGTATTCAAGTCAACAGCACATGAGCAAAAAACAGGAAACAAAGGCTATACTCTGTGGATTGTCCCGCCCATTGAGCAGGGCCTGCCCCCGTCGGTGCATTGACGACGGAACTCACCACAGCAGAGACGCGTTAATCCCGTAGAGTTGAATGTCAGATAAGAGGATCAAATGATGGCAGAACGACATCGTTCCAAAGACGGGAAACGCGAAACCGAGGACTACCTTGATGACGCCGCGACACCAAGACATCACGGCCGCGCACAGGGCAATCTCGAACGCAAAGTGGGAACCCGTGATATGCTGAAACGCGCAACACAAGATCGTCCGGGTGCGACCCGTGTACGCAAATCTGACGAAAAGACCGGAAAGGCAAGCTGATGGCACGTTTGAAGGAAGGCACTTGGGTTGTGGTAACAGACAGCGAAAAAGCGCTCTTTATTCGCAACCTCACGGATCATCAGGATCCAAATTTCGAGGTGCTGGGCGAAGAAGCGCAAGAGAACCCGTCAGATATCGAACAGTCCGCCAATCGTCCCGGGCGCATGCATGATGGGGGTCCGGGGCACCGCTCGGCGATGGATGACACAGATTGGCATGAGTTGGCCAAAGAGCGCTTTGCTAAGGATCTGTCAGACATACTTTATGAGAAAGCGCATAAAGGTGCCTTTGACCGACTGGTGATTGCGGCCTCTCCGCAAGTCTTAGGCGTGTTGCGCGCTGAGATGCACAAGGAAGTGACGGACAAGATCATTGCTGAAATACCGAAAACCTTGACCAATCATCCGATGGAAAAAATCGAAGAGATCATCAAAGCTGAACTTGTTGATCAATAAGAAAAACCCCGCCTACTTCTAGGCGGGGTTTCTAACTCAATCGCAAGAGAGAGCGCGGATTATTCCGCGTCTTCGACCTCTACGATACGTGCTTTGTCAGCTGCGCCTTTGGCGTCAACGTCACGCTCAACGAATTCGATGATCGCCATTGGCGCCATGTCGCCGTAACGGAAGCCCGCTTTCAGAACGCGGATGTAACCACCGCTACGTTCTGCAAACCGAGGGCCGAGCACTTCGAACAGTTTCGCTACATGCTTGTCTTGCTTCAGCTGTGCAGCAGCCTGACGGCGCGCGTGCAGATCGCCGCGCTTGCCCAGCGTGATCAGTTTTTCAACGATCGGGCGCAGTTCTTTTGCTTTTGGCAGAGTTGTTTTGATCTGTTCGTGTTCGATCAGAGAGCCTGCCATGTTGGCGAACATCGCTTTGCGGTGTTCGTGTGTACGGTTCAGGCGGCGGTAACCACGTGCGTGACGCATTTTCTATATCCTTCTTTGGTGCCCTTGGTCAGGCGATACTTTGTCTGGCTTCCGATGCGTGTCGGTTGCTCTCCTTGGGGCAGGATTGCCCTTGCTTTCCTCGCTAGTGCGAGCATGTGGCGGGCCATCTACATGCCCCGCCAGAATTTTTCAAGACGCTCTTAGAAGGCGTCTTCGAATTTCTTTGCCAGATCTTCGATATTGTCTGGTGGCCAGTCGTCCACGTCCATGCCGAGGTGCAGACCCATGCCGGACAGCACTTCTTTGATCTCGTTCAAAGATTTGCGGCCGAAGTTCGGGGTGCGCAGCATTTCTGCTTCGGTTTTCTGGATCAGATCGCCGATGTAAACGATGTTGTCGTTCTTCAGGCAATTCGCAGACCGTACGGACAGCTCCAGTTCGTCCACTTTCTTCAGCAGAAGTGGGTTGAACTCAAGACCATCGTCCTCGTCCTGACGACCAGCCGCTTCTGGCTCGTCGAAGTTCACGAAGATAGACAGCTGGTCCTGCAGAATGCGCGCTGCGTATGCAACCGCGTCTTCTGGTGTGATAGAGCCATCTGTTTCGATCTTCATGGTCAGCTTGTCATAGTCCAGAACCTGACCTTCACGGGTTGGCTGAACGTCGTAGGACACGCGCTTGACCGGAGAGTAGATTGCATCGATTGGCATCAGGCCAATAGGTGCATCTTCTGGCTTGTTTTTGTCCGCAGACACATAGCCTTTGCCGGTGTTGACGGTCAGTTCAACGAAGAGGTCCGCGCCGTCATCCAAGTGACAGATCACGTGATCTTTGTTCAGAACTTCAATGCCTGCAGAGTCAGAGATATCAGCCGCAGTCACAGCACCCGGACCCTTTGCATTGATCGAAAGACGCTTTGGTCCTTCGACTTCCATGCGCAGCGCAACCTGCTTGAGGTTCAGGATGATGTCGGTGACGTCTTCACGCACACCCGCCACAGAAGAGAACTCATGCAGAACGTTGTCGATTTGCACAGACGTGATGGCCGCACCTTGCAGCGAGCTCATCAGAACGCGACGCAGCGCGTTGCCCAATGTCAGACCAAAGCCGCGTTCCAGCGGTTCGGCGACGACAGTCGCTTGGCGTGCAGGGTCATTGCCCGGCTTAATTTCAAGCTGGGTTGGCTTGATCAATTCTGCCCAGTTTTTGTGGATCATGCGTCCCTCCATTCTTGTCAAACCCCCATGATCAATCAGGGTTCGACTCCCGAGGTTTCAAAATGACGAACTGGGGCCGTGACGAAATACGCGGCCCCAGGTACCAATACTTAGATTAAACGCGGCGGCGCTTTGGTGGGCGGCAGCCGTTGTGTGCGATTGGGGTCACGTCACGGATAGATGTGATATTGAACCCAATGGCAGCCAATGCGCGCAGTGCGGATTCACGACCGGACCCTGGACCTTGAACTTCAACTTCCAGAGTTTTTACGCCGTGATCCTGTGCTTTTTTGCCAGCATCTTCCGCAGCCATCTGAGCCGCATATGGGGTAGACTTACGGGAGCCTTTGAAACCCATGGTGCCAGCAGAGGACCAAGAAATTGCGTTACCCTGAACGTCAGAGATCAGGATTTTTGTGTTGTTGAACGAAGAGTTCACGTGAGCAACACCAGCGGCGATGTTCTTACGTTCTTTGCGCTTAGGCGCTCTCTTATCGCGTGCCATCTAATCAGCCCCCCTTATTTCTTCTTACCAGCAATGGCCTTTGCAGGACCTTTGCGAGTACGAGCGTTGGTGTGGGTACGCTGACCGCGAACCGGTAGGTTACGACGGTGACGCAGACCGCGGTAGCAGCCCAGGTCCATCAGACGTTTGATGTTCATCTGAACTTCACGGCGCAGGTCACCTTCAACGGTGAAGTTTGCGTCGATGTGTTCACGAACGGCCAGAACTTCTGCGTCGGACAGTTCGTTTACGCGGCGAGTGGCGTCGATACCAACTGCTTCGCAGATTGCTTTTGCAGAGGTGTGGCCAATGCCAGTGATATAAGTCAGGGCGATCGGGACCCGTTTGTGGGTCGGGATATTAACGCCGGCGATACGTGCCAAGTGTCTTAGTCCTTCATTGTTGCGGTTCCGTAGCTCCAGAACCTTTTTTCACAACATAAGCCCGAGGCGTTTAGGGCCATCGGGCTATAGCTGATCAGGTGATCTGTTTCGCGGGCGCGACCCGAAAAACAAGAATTTGATTCTCTTAAAGAGATAGGGGTGCATACGGGGGAATTGGGGGTGGGTCAAGTGGCTGAACCCTGCCAATCATAATTCAGTAGTTTGCACCGAATTCAATAAACGTTTGATCACCGCTGGCCAGTAAATCAGGTAGGCGAGCCCAAGCGTAACGATTGAAAGTAAGAGCCAAACAAGCGCATGACCCAAAATATCGACAAACGCTACCTCAACATTCAGTTTGGCTATCTTACTACCAGCTCCATCGACAACATAAGTCCGATTAATTGGTGCCTTTAAAAAATAGTATGGCAGAACAAAAAGAGCCAAGCCAAAGGTCACCACTGACAGAATGATCCAAATTACGAGTTGTCCGATTGCCTCGCCAACACTGAATTCGCACTTAAGATTTTTGCCAAGCATTTCCGCATCCAATTTCTACTTAAAATTGAACTCTCAATACTGAGTTATGCCTTGTTGGGCAAGAGAGCTAATTCTGCTGCGTGCAGTTAGTCCGCCAAGCAATAATCAAGGACTTTGCCCCTACCCCTTCTCCGCCATAATCTCCCCGGCGCGCTGCGCCATTTCGGCCTCCCACTCTGCACGACGATCTTGGATCGAGGCCAAATAAGCCTCGTTCTCTGTCGCGGGAATGGACGGATCGTAATGTTCGGCCACGGCCAACATCCCCTTGCGGTCCACCTCGGCAAAGACATCGGCGATCCGCTGCGCCTGATCGCGGGAATAGCCCAGCCCTTCGAAGGCCGACCGGCCCATGCGCAAAGAACTGTCGTAGGTCTCGCGGATAATGTCGCGGCATCCCAGTGCCCAAAGGTCATAGACATGGTTCCGGTCCATTGCGCGGGCAACAACGTGCACGTCTGGATAGTGGCTTTTCAGATAGTGAACGAGTTCTGAAATCTGATCTTTTTCATCAATCGCCACCACAACGAGTTTCGCGTGTTCAATCCCTGCGGCGTGCAAGAGGTCAGGTCGCGTCGCGTCACCGTAATAGGCCTGCACCCCAAACAGTTTCAGCATCTCTAGCTGGCGCGCACTATAGTCGATCACCGTCGGGTTCAGCCCGGCCCCACGGAGCATCCGCGCAACAATCCCGCCCACACGGCCATGGCCTGCAATGATGATATCGTTCTCCTCGGCGATCTCATCCATCTCGCGTTCTTCGGCTTCCGAGAACCGGGGGGCCACGACACGGTCGTACAGAATAAACAGCGCGGGCGTTAGCAGCATCGAGAGCGCCACGACCAGCAACAAGCGATCTGCAAGGTCAGCGGGGATCACCGCATTGCTGACTGTGAACGAGAGCAGCACAAACCCAAATTCCCCCGCCTGCGCCAAGCCCAGCGCGAAAAGCCAACGGTCCGCGCCCTCGATCTTGAAAATCACCGCCAGCACCAACAGCACCGCCGCCTTCAGCACCATCAAGCCAAGCGTCAGCACAACGATCAGCGCCAGATTGTCAAACAGCAGACCAAAGTTGATGCCCGCGCCCACCGTCATAAAGAACAAGCCCAGCAGCAGCCCTTTGAACGGGTCAATATCGCTTTCCAACTCGTGGCGGTATTCACTGTTCGCCAGCACAACACCCGCAAGGAAGGTGCCAAGCGCCGGAGAGAGACCGACCAGCGACATCAATAAGGCAATGCCGATGACCATCATCAAAGCGGTCGCCACAAAGAGTTCCCGAAGATTCGCCCCGGCGATAAACCTGAATATTGGGCTGGTCAGGAACATCCCGCCGCCAACCACAGCCGCGATTGAGCCAAGCGTCACAAGTGCAACGCCCCACCCCGGCAGCCCGTCAACCAGGCTGAGCGACGCGCCATGATGCGCATCATCCCCGTGGGATGCATGCGACATCGCCTCGACCAGGTCCGGCAACGCCAGCAAAGGCACCAGCGCCAGCATCGGGATCACCGCGATATCTTGAAACAGCAAGACCGAGAAGCTCGACTGCCCGCCGTCGCTTTTCATCAGGCCTTTCTCGCCCAGCGTCTGCAAAACAATCGCTGTCGAGGAGAGCGCAAAGACCAGCCCAATCGCCAAGGCAACGGTCCAAGGCTGACCAAACAGCATCGCAACCGCCATCACCAAAGCCGCGGTGATCCCCACCTGCCCACCGCCCAGGCCCAGCAATTTCGCCCGCATGGACCACAGCAGCTTAGGCTCCAATTCCAGCCCTACCAGAAACAGCATCATCACAACGCCGAATTCCGCAAAATGCTGGATCGACACCACATCCACATGCAGCCATGCAAGGATCGGGCTAATGACAATACCCGCGATCAGATAGCCCAGCACCGACCCCAGCCCGAGCCGCGAGGCAATTGGCACAGACACAACGCCAGCCACCAGAAATACAAAAGCTAGCAAAAGAAAATCGGTCATCGTCCGCGCGTCCTCACAAAATGTCTCTGCCCCAAGCATTCACAGCGACATGCCCAAAGTAAAGAAAATGCTGCGCCCACGTCCCGACAAAGACCCAGACAAAGAAAAACGCCCCACCGGTGACCGATGGAGCGTCCTGAAACTTCGATGTGGCGTGACTTAGTCGAGCGCAGCCGCGATCTCGGCCTGAACGTCTTTGATCGGCGCAAGGCCATCAACCCAGATCAGGTTGCCCTTGGCGTGGTAATAGCCGATCAGCGCGTTGGTCTTTTTGTAGTATTCCATCAAGCGCACTTTCAGGCTCTCGGCATTGTCGTCCGCACGGGCGACGCCACCTGCAGCCACAGCCTCTGCCGCACGACCGACGATGCGATCGACCAGAACCTCATCGTTCACGGCCAGTGCGATCACAGCGTCCAGCTTTTCGCCGGTCTCTTTCAGAAGCTCTTCCAGAGCGTCTGCTTGAGTCAAAGTGCGTGGGAAGCCGTCAAAGATGAAACCACCTTTTTTGTCGCCTTCCAGCTTTTCGCGGATCAGGCCGATGACGATCTCATCTGTGACCAACTCGCCTGCGTCCATAATGGCCGCAACCTTTTTGCCCATCTCAGAGCCACTGGTCTTTGCTTCACGCAGCATATCGCCAGTGGACAGTTGGATCATGTCACGGGTTTCAACCAGATGGGCCGCTTGTGTGCCCTTACCTGCGCCCGGAGGGCCTAGGATAATAATATTCATCGACGAGCAGCTCCCTTTCTCCCGCGCTTCTTGGAACCCTTTCCACGCAGCTGCGATTTTTCAATCAGGCCTTCATACTGGTGTGCCAGCAGATGGCTCTGAACCTGCTGAATGGTATCCATTGTCACAGACACAACAATCAGCACCGAAGTCCCGCCAAAATAGAAAGGAATTGCCAGTTGGCCACGGAGAATCTCTGGTAGGAGACAAACTGCCGCAAGGTAACCTGACCCCAGGACCAGAATACGCGTCACAACGTACTCAAGATACTCCGCCGTTTTCTTACCGGGGCGAATACCTGGCACAAAACCGTTTTGGTTTTTCAGGTTGTCCGCTACTTCGTCGACCTTGAACGACACGTTGAAGGTGTAGAAGAAGGCGAAGAAGACGATCATCGCTGTAAAGAACAACAGATACAGCGGCTGACCCGGACCGAAATAGGCCAGAATGGTCGACATGATCGGGCTGGTCTGGTTGCCAGAGAAGGTCGAAATCGTTGTCGGCAGCAGCAGCAGAGAACTTGCAAAGATCGCCGGGATCACGCCTGCTGGGTTTACTTTGACCGGCAAGTGGCTGGAGCCACCGTCATAGACTTTCATGCCCACCTGACGGCGCGGGTATTGAATGTGGATCTTGCGCAGCGCGCGCTCCATGAAGACCACGAAGGCGATGGTCGCAACAACCATGACAATCACGCCCACAATCACCGCCGGGCTGATCGCGCCAGAGCGGCCAGAGGCAAAGAATTGTGCCAGTGCCGCAGGCACTTCGGCGATGATGCCGACGAAGATGATCAATGAGATACCGTTACCGATGCCACGTGCGGTGATCTGCTCACCCAGCCACATCAGGAACATGGTGCCACCCACCAGCGTGACCATGCAGGATACGATAAAGAACAGCCCCGGTTGGGTCACAAGGTCGCCAGACTGCAAAGACACGGCCAAGCCATAGGACTGCAGCGTCGCCAACAATACCGTGCCATAGCGGGTGTATTGGTTGATCTTCTTGCGGCCCTGCTCGCCTTCTTTCTTCAACTGCTCCAAAGCTGGAACCATTGATGTCAGAAGCTGCACGATGATCGAGGCGGAGATGTAAGGCATAATGCCAAGGGCAAAGATGCCCATCCGGCCCAATGCACCCCCTGTAAACATGGTCAGGATGCCGCCAATACCCTGCGCCGCGCCTTCCATAAATTCACGCAGCGCATTCGCATCAATGCCCGGCACCGGAATATAGGTGCCCAAGCGATAAACGATCAAAAGCGCGATGGTGAACAGAATGCGGTTGCGAAGATCGGTCGCTTTACCAAGCGCGGCCCAGCTTGTGTTGGCCGCCATTTGTTCTGCTGCAGATACCATTCGGATCTCTCTTCAAATGACAACGCCGCCAAGAGCGTTTTCCAGCTCCGGCGGCGTTAAATAGGAAAACTAGAGTGTATGTAAGCGGGTTGCCCCCCGCTCACAACCTCTTATTCAGCCGCTGGCGCGGAAGTGACCTTTAGGGAGCCACCTGCTTTTTCAACAGCTTCAACGGCAGATTTGGACGCGCCGGTAACTTCGATGTTGGCTTTCGCGGTGATTTCACCTTTTGCCAATACACGAACACCGTCTTTCACGCGACGGATCAGGCCAGAAGCAACCAGTGCTTCTTCGGTGATCGGCGCGGAAGCGTCCAGTTTCTTTTCGTCGATGAATTTCTGAATCAGGCCCAGATTTACAACCGCGAAAGCCTTGCGGTTTGGCTTGTTGAAGCCACGCTTAGGCAGACGTTGGTACAAAGGCATTTGGCCGCCTTCGTAACCCTTGATCGCAACACCAGAACGGGATTTCTGACCTTTGATACCACGGCCACCCATTTTACCTTTGCCGGAACCCGGACCACGTGCAACACGTGTACGTTTCTTGGCGGCACCTGGGTTGTCGCGCAACTCATGCAGTTTCATATCGCTTCTCCTTGCCGGAACTGACCCCTGAAGCGTAAGCGGGCCAAACACGGCTTTTCTTGATTTGTGATTCTGTGGCGTTTGAGGCCACTGGGGGCGTATAGGCGTAGTCTTTAAGGGAATCAAGTGGACTCAGTTCATTCAGCCATTCACCCATCCAACCCGGGGGTTTTTCATCAGGTAATTGGGGAACTGAACCAGCATATTTGAAGCGCCGTAATCTATTCCACCGCCGCAATTCTTGATGGTACAACCGCTCATCGCTAGCCCCCCAACATTAGTTGAGCTTTCGCTGAAAACAAACCGCTCTCCGCCGATGACAATATTGCCGGTGACTTTTGCATGCTCTCCTGAAAGATCTATTGTAAAAAAATTCTCGCCATGCCGCTTTCTAATTTTAAGATAATCGGCCCTGAACTCCACGTCCCAAAGACCTTGAGTATGAACCAGCACATCATTGTTGACTATTTTCAGCTCCGGCCAAAAGTCGTCTCTTGGTAGATAAACGCTGATCAAGCTTTGATTATCACGGACTGAATAACTGATTATGGATTGACCATAATAGCTGACTATGTTGGGCGTATTGATGAAGGTATTGGAGCCCAGAACAAACGAAGACTTTTCGCGATCAGTACCGAGCTCACCTCTTAGTTTTCCTTTGCCTTTATTCTCCGGTGCGGATTTTAACTCGTATTGTCGGTCTCTGTGCCATTTCGCCACTATTCGATGACATGTTGGACATAGTGCGATCATATCTTCAGGCCGGTTATGATGCTCTTCTTGCCAAGGTACGATGTGGTGATAGTCCAAAATTGGATTTCCACATTTCGCGCAGCCAAAAAATGCTTCTTGCCTTAATTGGGTCCGCACCGGCAGAGGAATGTATCTATGTTTTTCGGTCAATGCTCATCTCCTAAAATCAGCTGATAGAATAACCGATTTAATCAACTAAAGAAGCCCGGCACCGCCGGGCAGCGCCCGACCGCCCCCATGGGCGGGCGCTTTGCTTCCGCCCGCGGTCAAGCGATGCCCTCAATTCAGAAACCACATCCCCCAAAAAACAAAACGCCCCCCAAATGGGAGGCGTGAAAATCTCAAATGGTATGTCTCGGCTTATGCGCCGTAGACGTGCTCGCGTGCCAGATAGTGGATATCGTAACGAGAGATACCCAGATCGGACAGATCACGGTCAGACAGATCGCTCAACTCGCGTACGGTTGCGGCGTATTTTGCACGCAGCGCGCGGGCGGCTTTGAAGTCTGCGAAAGCCACACGAATGCGGTCTGCAAAGCTGATGGCGTTGTAAGATGTTGTTGCTACGGTTGCCATGTTCACGTTTCCTTAAAAGAGGACCAGGACCTATTTCCCGGTGATTTCACTTTGTTTCTCCTCGTGAGCCACAGATAGGCCGAGGGGTTAGCGCAAACAACTGACAATAAGGTCTGGCCGTTATGCAGTTGCAGCATGGCTGTTTTCAGGGCGTTCGTAGTTGCAGCATCGCCCCGAAAAAACTGCACAAAAAAACGCCCCCGGAAAAACCGAGGGCGTTTTGAAACCTAAGACCGGGCCAAAACCCGGCGCGGGCTTATTCTTTCTCTTCGATGATCTCAACAAGATGCGGGATCTTGTTGACCATGCCGCGCACGGAAGGTGTGTCTTCCAATTCGCGGGTGCGGTTCATCTTGTTCAGACCCAGACCGATCAGCGTTGCGCGCTGTTCTTGTGGGCGACGAATCGGAGAACCGATCTGCTTTACAACGATAGTCTTAGCCATTGTCCGCTCTCCTTACGCTTCTGCTTCCGCAGGCGCTTCGTCCTTGCGCAGGATGTCAGCAACTTTTTTGCCACGACGTGCGGCAACCTGACGTGGGCTCGCTTCGCCCTTCAGGCCGTCCAAAGTGGCGCGGATCATGTTGTATGGGTTCTGGGAACCGATGGACTTGGAAACCACGTCCTTCACACCCAGCATTTCGAACACGGCACGCATTGGACCACCGGCGATGATACCGGTACCTTCAGGTGCTGTGCGCATGATGACCTTGCCTGCGCCGTGACGACCTTCGACGTCGTGGTGCAACGTGCGGCCCTCACGCAGAGGAACACGGATCATCTGGCGTTTTGCTTGCTCAGTCGCTTTGCGGATCGCCTCAGGGACTTCTTTCGCCTTCCCTTTGCCGAAGCCAACGCGGCCTTTTTGGTCGCCGACGACAACCAGAGCAGCGAAGCCAAAGCGCTTACCACCTTTTACGGTCTTGGAAACGCGGTTGATCGCAACCAAGCGATCTGCGAATTCAGGTGTTTCGTCTTCGCGGTTACGACCGCGGCCACGACGATTTTCACGTTCTGCCATTTGGCATTCCTTCATATTCTGGCGCGCCTAGCGCCGTTAAACCAATCCTGGTGCCACGCCATTCAGCCCAGCCCGGATCATCGGGGGGACGCGAACGTCCCCCTCAAGTCTTAGACTTTCAAGCCACCTTCACGCGCGGCGTCGGCCAGGGCCTTCACTTTGCCGTGGAACAGGCGACCGCCACGATCGAAGTACGCTTCGGTGTGACCCGCTTTGACTGCACGTTCTGCAATCGCCGCGCCAACCTTGGCAGCTGCTTCGATGTTGTTTTTGCCAACAACGCCCAGATCTTTTTCCAGAGAGGAAGCCGATACCAGGGTGACCCCTTGAACGTCGTCGATCAGCTGAGCGCTGATGTTCTTGTTCGAGCGGTTCACGGACAAGCGAAGCTTGCCAACGTTGACCTTGCGAAGTTTGTTCCGGACGCGCAGGCGGCGCTTTAGGAACAGTTCCCGTTTGCTGTTTGCCATTTTGCTGGTCCTTACTTCTTCTTACCTTCCTTGCGGAAGATATACTCGTCTTTGTATTTGATGCCCTTGCCTTTGTAAGGCTCCGGCTTGCGCCATTCGCGGATGTTTGCCGCGACTTGGCCGACGAGTTGTGAATCGGTGCCTTCAATGATGATCTCAGTTGGCTTCGGTGCGGTGACCGTTACGCCTTCTGGAACTTCAAAGTTGACGTCGTGTGACAGGCCCAAAGACAGCTTCAGGATTTTGCCTTGTGCTTGTGCACGGTAACCAACACCAACGATCTCCAGCTCTTTTTTGAAGCCTTCGGTTACGCCGGTGACAAGGTTTTGCACAACAGTGCGGGACATGCCCCACTGCTGACGCGCGCGCTTGGACTTACCGCGAGGAGTAACGACAACAGCGTTCTCTTCAACGGACAGTGTCACATCGTCGGTTGCGGTGAAGCTATGGGTCGCTTTTGGACCTTTCACTTCGATGGTCTGGCCGGAGACAGAGGCAGTTACGCCGCTGGGCAGCTCGACCGGTTTTTTACCAATACGAGACATCAGCTTCTCCCTAGAAGACCGTGCAAAGCACTTCGCCACCAACATTGTTGGCACGAGCGTTTGCGTCCGACATCACACCTTTAGAGGTGGAGACAATCGACACACCCAAGCCCTGACGGACGGTTGGGATGTCATTGACAGCCATGTAAACGCGACGGCCAGGTTTGGAAACCCGCTTCACTTCACGAATAACAGGGGTGCCTTCGTAGTATTTCAGGCTGATTTCCAACGCCGGATGGCCGTCGGAACCAGTCGTCTTCTCGTAGCCGCGGATGTAGCCTTCGTCAGCCAATACATCCAGAACCCAGCCGCGCAGTTTCGATGCAGGCGAAGACACTGTGGACTTGCCGCGCATTTGACCGTTGCGGATACGGGTCAGCATATCACCGATAGGATCGTTCATAGTGTGCTCTCCTTACCAGCTAGATTTGACCATGCCTGGGATTTGGCCATTGGAGCCAAGTTCCCGAAGCGCGATACGGCTGACTTTCAGCTTACGGTAGTAAGCGTGCGGACGGCCGGTCAGTTGGCAACGGTTGTGCAAACGAGTTGCAGAGCTGTTGCGTGGCAATTTCGCCAGTTTCAGACGCGCTTTGAAGCGCTCTTCCATTGGCTTGCTTTCGTCGTTTGCGATCTCTTTAAGCTCGGCGCGTTTGGCAGCGTATTTAGCAACCAAAGCTTCGCGCTTTTTCTCGCGTGCGATCATAGATTTTTTAGCCATGATTTCCTCTCCCGCGCTTAAGCGTTGAATGGCATGTTGAAGTGTTTCAACAGGCTCTTTGCTTCCGCGTCGGTGTTAGCGTTGGTTGCAATTACGATGTCCATGCCCCAGTTCTCATCAACTTTATCAAAGTCGATTTCTGGGAATACGATGTGTTCCTTCAGGCCCATGGCAAAGTTGCCACGACCGTCAAAGGATGGCTTCACACCGCGGAAGTCGCGGATGCGAGGCATCGCGATGGTGATCAGACGATCCAGGAATTCGTACATACGTTCGCCGCGCAGAGTCACCTTTGCGCCCATCGGCATGCCGTCACGAACACGGAAGCCAGCGATGGAGTTTTTCGCAACTGTGGTCAAAGCTTTTTGACCCGCGATCAAAGTCAGATCAGCCTGAGCGGATTTGGCTTTCTTGGAGTCTTTTACAGCCGCACGACCGCAACCGATGTTCAGAACGATTTTCTCCAACTTAGGGATCATCATGTCGTTCTTATAGCCGAACTCTTCTTTCAGAGCGGCACGGATGCTGTCTTTGTACAGAGACTGCAGACGTGGAGTGTAGTCAGCGTTATCAAGCATCGATCACATCTCCTGTGGTTTTTGCGTAGCGCACTTTTTTGCCGTCTTCGACTTTGAAGCCAACGCGTGTCGCTTTGCCGTTTGCGTCCAGGAATGCCAGGTTGCTCAGTTGGATCGGCATAGCTTTTGGCTTGCGACCACCTTGATCAGTCTGGGATTGCTTTGTGTGACGGATCGCCATGTTCACGCCATCCACCACTGCTTTGCCCGCCTTAGGATCAACAGAAGAGATTGTACCCTCTTTGCCTTTGTCCTTGCCGGCCAGAACGACGACCTTGTCGCCTTTTTTCAGCTTAGCAGCCATCTTACAGCACCTCCGGCGCGAGTGAGATGATTTTCATGAAGTTCTTTGCACGCAGTTCACGAACAACTGGGCCAAAGATACGTGTACCGACTGGCTCACCTGCGTTGTTCAGGATCACTGCAGCGTTGCGATCAAAACGGATCGCTGTACCGTCTTCACGACGAACTTCTTTTGCGGTGCGCACGACAACGGCCTTACGGACGTCACCTTTTTTAACGCGACCACGTGGAATGGCTTCCTTAACTGAGACGACGATAACGTCACCTACAGATGCGTATTTACGCTTGGAGCCACCCAGAACCTTGATGCACTGAACTCGGCGAGCGCCAGAGTTGTCAGCAACATCCAGGTTTGTTTGCATCTGGATCATTTGGTTTCTCCCGACCTTTGGGAACGGCGATGCGTGCCATATGTTCCCAGGGTTTCGACTTTGTTAAGTCGTTCGGGAAGCTTGTTTGATTAAGCTTCCAGAACTTCCCAACGTTTCGTTTTCGACTTTGGTGCGCACTCAATGATTTTGACTTTGTCACCAACGTTGAAAGCGTTCTTCTCATCGTGAGCCCGGTATTTCTTGGACTTACGGATGGTTTTCTTCAGAACTGGGTGTGTAAAGCGACGCTCTACAGATACAGTTACGGTCTGTTCGTTTGCGTTGCTTGTGACAACGCCGCGAAGAATACGTTTAGGCATATCTCAAAGCTCCTTATTCTGCGGCTTGCGCGGCTTTTTCGTTCAGGATGGTTTTCACACGAGCAGCATTGCGGCGCGCCGCTTTGATGCCTGCAGTGTTTTCCAGCTGACCGGTTGCCTGTTGAAAGCGCAGATTGAAGCTTTCTTTTTTCAGGTTTGCGAGTTCTTCACGCAGTTGATCTGCGGACTTCTCGCGAAGTTCATTGGCGTTCATGTCGCCTCTTCCTTTCTTACACCAGAGGGCGCCTGACGATATGTTCAGGGTGACCCTTTGATCTGGTGGACCAAAACAAAACACACGAATCCCGTCGCCGGGAATCCGTGAGATGTGGCTCTATACGGGTGGCACAGGGTTAGGGCAAGGGAAAGATTCGGTTTTCTTGAGAAAAACAAGATGTTTGCGCGTGCTCTTGCGCGCTGCCCTCTGTGTAAAGCCGGGGCTGCGAAATAGGGAACAAACATACACCCAATCCACAACTTCCCCGCCCTGCCCGCGCGCGGTATAGACTCCGCATGTCACAGATTGAATCACTCTTCGTCACCCGCCTCTATCGCGCACCTTTATCCGAGTATGCTCCGTCCGTTGATGCAAAGGAACTGGAAACCTCTTGCATTGTCATCGCTGATGACGACGAGGCCGGCCAGGAATGGTGCGAGGAACAGGGCTATCCGGGCTATACATCCTATGCGTCCCTCACAGACCTGCCGTGGCGGTTCCCGATCTTTGCCGATCTCGTAAAGGTGCTTGATCAGCATGTCATGGCCTTTGCCAAAGACCTCGAATTCGATCTGGGCGAGGGCAAGCTGGTCCTCGAAGACCTCTGGATCAATATCCTGCCCGAAGGTGGCTCGCACGGCAGCCACATTCACCCGCATTCGGTCATTTCCGGCACGACCTATGTGTCGATGCCCGAAGGCACCAGCGCCCTAAAACTCGAAGACCCGCGCCATGCGATGATGATGGCCGCCCCGGCCCGCGTGAAATCCGCGCGGCGCGAGATGCAGAATTTCATCTATATGAAACCAGACGTCGGCGATGTTCTGCTTTGGGAAAGCTGGCTGCGCCATGAGGTCCCCATGAACATGGCCGAAGACGAACGTATCTCAGTCAGCTTCAACTACAAATGGGCTGAGTGAACCTGCCGGGCAAAACGCCCGACATTTCATTATCCAAGGGGCTTACCCAGAATGGCTCATCAATTCTTCGCCATTCAACATCAGCCGAGAACGCCACGGGATCGGGTTGCGCAGCGCGAAATGCGCCATGCAGGCATTTTCGGCTTCTTCCATCAGGTCCTGAATGCGCTCTGCTGGCTCATCACTCTCAATCAAAACATGGGTTTCAATGCCCTGCATCTTGCCGGTGGTTGTATGCCCAAGTTGACGCATGTTTGATAGGTTGGTTTCAAACCCGACCTTCTGTTCAATCTTCATCGACTTAATGTTGATACCCCGCGCCGTGTAGATATCCGTCAGATGGGTCATCAAACAGAAGCCAATCCCAGCACACATATAGGCCAAAGGCGGCGGCGCCGTGTCATCGCCAATCGGCGTCTGCTCATCGCAATAGAGCCGCACTGACGAAAACCCCGGAATATTCACCTGCACCACCCCGGTCTTTTTCTGTCGCTCTGTCGCTTCGGCGGTGAGGACGACCTCAAACTCCAGTGGCTCCGGCGGCTTGGCTTTCTTAAAGGGCTTGGAGTCAAATTGCGTCGGCTGCGGCAACGCGTCGTTGCGCTCTCCGACATGGAAAAACGTTTCCTCGCTCACGGGTCACTCCTGTCTGGTCTGAATTCCTGCGCCCTAGGGGCACAGCCCCACCTTTGCAGAGCACAGAGCGATTGGAAACCGGCCGAATATGAAGACCCGGCGAAACCCTATGCGCGCCGCAACGCGGCAGATGTGGCCTCGGCCAAGATCAACGACCCTGCCCCGCCAATAAACGCAGCCGCAAACCGGTTCAGCCGTTTCAGCGCCTTTGGCTGAGTCATCAAAGTCCGCGCCTTGGACGCCAACAGCATGTAGGGTGCAAGCGCAGAAAATATCACAAGGATCGTCAGCACGGACAAAATGGCCCATTGGGTCACGTGCACATTGTTCAAATCCAGCACCGTCGGCAAAAGCGCCAGATAGAACACAATGGTCTTTGGATTGCCCAGCGTCACGAAATAGCCTGCCAGAAAGGATTCGCCGTCAGACTGCGCGCGCGCCCTCTTTACATGGGTCAACGCGCCTTCGCTCGTCCAGAATTTGTAGGCGAGATACAGCAGATAAGCCGCGCCAAGGAATTTGATCACGATAAAGGCGCTGGCAAAGGTCTTGGCGATGGCCGCAAGGCCAACTACGGCCACCGTCAAATAGGTCACATCCCCAAGCGCAATCCCCGCCAAAAACATCGTCGACGCGCGCTGGTTCCCCCCAAGCGCCTGCCCGACCAAAGCGGCAATCCCCGGACCGGGAATGACAGCAGCAATGCCAAGCGCAGCGATATATGCAAAATAGGGCGCGAGAGTTTCCATGGTGGATGTCCTTTGGTCAGTAGGGCACAAAAGCACGCACCGTCTGTTCGCTCAAGCCCTTCTATTTCTCAGATTGCAAAATCAAAGATTTTGCAGCGCCCGAACCGCCCCCGTCAAACCATAGGTTTGCCTACGGCAAAGCGCGGGCACTTCGCTTCCACCCCGCGGTTCGGTCGTTGGGTTACTGAAACGCTCGGAATTCGTGCGGCACCCAAGTAGCACCATTTCACTTTCTTTCTTGGGCATGTTCAGGAAAAAAAGTCGTGTCTCTGTCTATTGGGTCTCGCGTCATTGAGTTCTCTCGCACGATTTGACAAACGAGTTCCCAAACCGGATCAAAGTCTGGATTTGACTTAGCCTTTGCTTTCACCAAATCATAAGGTTCACCTATCGTTTCCAGATCTGAAGCTTCATCGTCCGTTAGCTTGAGGTCGAAAGCCCTCTCTATTGCCTCCAGCAAATCTACATCATCCCCGTCACCAACAAGATCGACAGTATTCAGGCGCTCTGTCTTTCTCGGTTTCGAATATTGAATCAAAAAGATAATTGTCAGAACCAGAACGATAACGTTCAGGACCGGCCAAGCGCGGCATCCTTCCGCAATAGCGGCTAAAGCAACACCGTCACTTGGCCAAAGCACACCTGCAACATTCAAGACAGCGGTCATACCGAAAAGCGCCGCGGCACTCCATGAAAGCCACCGTTTCCTGAAATAGATTGCGAGTGCAAGCACAGCGATCAAAACCAACCCGAATGGGCTTGTGAAAAAGAAATAGAGTTCCCCGAACTGATCTACGACACCATCGTTAGGACTCCACCTTGGCCTAACCTTATCGCAAACTTCAGCAGCTGCTGACGATGCCAAACACGTAAATGCCTGTATGAACGGCCAAGCCTTGAACTTTAGGAGCATAATTAGTTCACTAAATATTTGATTGGTAAGTTAGAATACTCCTCGAAGTTATCTGACTTTGCGTAATCCATGCAAATCAAACATGCATTGGTGGTTGGAGCATCACAAAACAAAAAACCCCGTCGCTTGCGCGCCGGGGCTAATCTCATCGTAGGGTGGGGTTTCACCCCACCGCCACTTTTACCAGTCTTCGCGCAGAACGACGCGGGTTTTCACCGGGAGTTTCATCGCGGCCAGACGCAGCGCTTCACGCGCAACTTCGTCAGAAACACCGTCGATTTCAAACATCACGCGGCCAGGCTTCACCTTGCAGACCCAACGGTCCACAGAACCTTTACCTTTACCCATACGAACCTCGATCGGCTTTGCCGTCACTGGTACATCTGGGAAGATGCGGATCCATACGCGACCCTGACGTTTCATGTGACGGGTCATCGCACGACGTGCCGCCTCAATCTGACGCGCGGTGACACGCTCTGGGGTGGTGGCTTTCAGACCATAGGAACCGAAGTTCAGGTCAGACCCGCCCTTCGCCAAACCTTTGATCCGGCCTTTGTGCGCCTTGCGGAACTTTGTACGCTTTGGTTGCAGCATAACTTATGTCTCCCTTAGCGACGACCGCCTGCACCGCGAGGTGCTGGGCCGTCCTGGAGTTCTTGTGCTTTACGGTCACGCGCCGCTGGATCGTGCTCCATGATCTCACCTTTGAAGATCCAGACCTTGATCCCGATGATACCGTAAGGCGTCATCGCTTCGGAGTGTGCGTAATCGATGTCAGCACGCAGAGTGTGCAAAGGCACGCGACCTTCACGGTACCATTCGGTACGCGCGATTTCCGCGCCGCCAAGACGGCCTGCTACGTTTACGCGGATGCCCAGGGCACCCATGCGCATTGCGTTCTGAACAGCCCGTTTCATCGCACGGCGGAAAGAGACACGGCGCTCCAGCTGCTGAGCGATCGACTCGCCAACCAGCTGAGCGTCAAGCTCTGGCTTACGTACTTCAACGATGTTCAGGTGCAGTTCGGATGCGGTCATCGCAGCAATTTTCTTGCGCAGAACTTCGATGTCCGCGCCTTTCTTGCCGATGATCACACCTGGACGTGCAGTGTGGATTGTCACGCGGCACTTTTTGTGCGGACGTTCGATGATCACACGTGCGATGCCAGCTTGCTTGCACTCTTTTTTGATGAACTCACGGATTTTCAGGTCTTCAAGCAGAAGATCACCGTAATCTTTGGTGTCCGCGTACCAGCGGCTGTCCCAAGTACGGTTGATCTGCAGGCGCATGCCGACCGGATTGACTTTATGTCCCATTAGGCTTGCTCCTCTACTTGACGCACCTTGATGGTGATCTCAGCAAATGGCTTGATGATCTTGCCGAAACGGCCACGTGCCCGAGGGCGACCGCGCTTCATGGTCAGGTTCTTACCAACGTAAGCTTCTGCCACGATCAGCTCGTCGACGTCGAGGTTGTGGTTGTTTTCAGCATTGGCGATGGCGGACTGAAGACATTTCTTCACATCCTGAGCAACACGCTTGTTGGAGAAAGTCAGATCGGTCAGCGCCCGTTCCACTTTCTTGCCGCGGATCATGCCAGCAACCAGGTTCAGTTTTTGCGGGGAAGTCCGGAGCATGCGCAGTTTTGCCATTGCTTCGTTATCTGCCACGCGGCGGGGATTCTTTGCCTTGCCCATGACTTACTTCCGTTTCGCTTTTTTGTCAGCGGCGTGACCGTAATAGGTGCGAGTCGGGGAATATTCACCGAACTTCTGACCGATCATGTCTTCCGTGACGTTGACAGGGACGTGTTTCTGACCGTTGTACACACCAAATGTCAGGCCAACGAACTGTGGCAGGATGGTGGAACGACGGGACCAGATTTTGATCACTTCGTTGCGGCCGCTTTCGCGGGCAGCTTCTGCCTTTTTGAGGACATAAGAGTCAACAAAAGGGCCTTTCCAGACTGAACGAGACATAGATTAACGTCCCTTCTTCTTGGCGTGACGCGAGCGGACAATCAGCTTTTGCGACGCTTTGTTCTTGTTGCGAGTGCGCTTACCCTTGGTCGGCTTACCCCATGGTGTCACTGGGTGACGACCACCAGAGGTACGACCCTCACCACCACCGTGTGGGTGGTCGACCGGGTTCATAACAACACCACGAACGGACGGGCGGATGCCTTTGTGGCGCATACGACCGGCTTTACCGTAGTTCTGGTTGGAGTTGTCAGGGTTGGATACCGCACCAACGGTTGCCATGCATTCCTGACGGACCAGGCGCAGTTCACCTGAGGACAGGCGGATCTGAGCATAGCCACCGTCACGGCCTACGAACTGAGCGTAGGTGCCGGCTGCACGTGCGATCTGACCACCTTTGCCAGGCTTCAGCTCGATGTTGTGCACGATGGTACCGATAGGCATGCCAGAGAACGGCATTGCGTTACCTGGTTTGATGTCTGCCTTTGCAGACGCGACGACCTGATCACCTTCGGCCAAGCGCTGAGGCGCGAGGATGTAGGCTTGCTCGCCGTCTTCGTATTTGATCAATGCGATGAACGCGGTCCGGTTCGGGTCGTATTCGATCCGCTCTACAGTTGCCGCGACATCAAACTTGTTGCGTTTGAAATCAACGATCCGGTACAGACGCTTTGCGCCACCGCCACGACGACGAGAAGTGATCCGTCCGGTATTGTTCCGGCCGCCCGATTTCGTCAAACCCTCAGTAAGGGATTTGACTGGACGTCCTTTCCAAAGCTCCGAACGGTCGATCAGAACCAGCCCACGCTGGCCCGGCGTCGTCGGTTTATACGACTTGAGTGCCATGTTTACTGTCTTCCGTTTAGCAATGCGAGCTTGCCCTTATGATGGGTCAATCCCGCGATGTAAGCCCCCCACCTTGGAAAAATGGGTGACCGTATGAAGGGCCCCGAAGGTCCCGGTAAAAAAGGCAATCAGCCCCAGAACGAATCTGAGGCCGAATGCGATGGCTGCGTTTAGCAGGGATGGGGTTGGGTGTCTATTGTTCTTCTTCGGATATCAGAATTTTCAGGTGTTTCTTCAGATGCCCTATCGCTCTTTCCATAAAGAAGTGGAAACGAAGCTCACTTTGTTCTTCGCTAGATAAGCTTTCAAACTCCCATAGCATTGCTTTTACGGATAAATACTTTTCATCACCTTCTTTGGTGCGCTTAGTAAAGCTGTAGGGAACTGCCCCAAGAACAGCTATCGTCGTGGCAGCAATTGTTGTCGTGAAGGGGTCTACAATAAGATTGCGCCCCTCAAGCTCTCGTAGCTCTTCTGTCAGCCGCTCTTCTGCAACGGGTATCTTAAGCTTCTTGACAGGCGTGCCGAAGTTCTTTCGTATAGCCTGAAAAGAGCCAGGCTTGGCGCGTACGTACTGACTACCCGCATTTGAAAAATCTACAGGGTTACTTTTTAAGAATTCGGACATATGCCGAGAAATATACTCATTTATGTTTCGCAGCTCTGCCTCATATTGAGGCCCTTTTCTCTTCTTCTCCTGCAAATGCCAAACGTATGCAGCAAACACCAAGGGCCAAACGTATACAGACTTCCCAGTTACAAGGCAGGAAAATTCGTCACATTCAGGTTCATTTGGTCGTTCATGCGGATTGGTTAGAGAAAGAAGTCCGTAGGAAAATGGACTGATATCTGGGATTTTCATTATATCTATACCGTCAAATTCTTTTGTAAGATTAAATGTCCAGCAAACAGAAAAAGCCAGCGCTAATTCCGCCTTCGTTTGCCCACTTCACCAAAGAAAACTCGAACACCTTTTCTCGGTCACGCAAATAAAGATAACCTATTCGCCTGGCGGAACGCCGGGCAGCCCCCGACCGCCCCGGTTTCCCGAAGGCAAACCTTCGGTTTGACGGCGGGGGCTTCACCCCCACCCGCGGTCGGGAGCAGCCCTTGGTGATCGATGGCACTGTAGGGTGCGTGTTCACACGCACCGCTCCACCCAAGCCAAACGCAACATCGGTGCGTGAAATCACGCACCCTACCCTCGTCCGTAGGGTGGGGTTTCACCCCACCAACCCAAAACCGACGTAGGCCGGGCTTCAGCCCGGCTATCCCAACACCACCAATAAAAAAGCCGGGCTGAAGCCCGGCCTACGTGTTGCGACGTTGTGTTTGCTGCTACTGCACCATCGTGGGCGGGTTGGGGATAAGATGGCTCATGTCCATGCTCATGCCGGACAGACCTACATAGGCCACACCACCCAGCACGGCGACCATGGTGCCAAAGACGGCAACGGACAGCAAAACGCGCTGCAGCGCCTTTGCGTTGCGGTTGCGTTCCATTTCGTCCAGATGAGACATATACATAGGGCGATCCTCTATCCCGGGCTGTGTCCCTTTCTGTCTGGTCCTGAAATGTGGCGAATTGGGGGCGGCAACCCGTCGATTGCGAGGCGGCTGCAGATTTCAACCAAAGCGCGAACACCGTAGGCCGGGCTTCAGCCCGGACTACCAAATCAAAACACAGCTTCGGGTTTCACCCCACCAAATCCCGTGCCTCTTTGTAAGACAAGAGCCGCTTCCCATCCTCGTCCCACAGATGCAGCTTTGCTGTCTGCAGGCTTTCGCGGATCGTCAACCGCGCGCCCACGGCCAAATCTTTATGATCCCGCAGAACCTCCGGCAGCCGGTAAAACGGAATGCGGCTTTGCAGGTGATGCACGTGATGGATGCCAATATTTGCGCTGAGCCATTGCAACAGTGGCGGCAAGACATAATGCGAGCTGCCATGCAGCGCGGCTTCGTGCATGTCCCAGTCGTGTTCGTTTTCCCAATGGGCATGCTCAAACTGGTGCTGGACGTAGAACAGCCAGACGCCAATCGACGCGGCGAAAATGGTCGATGGCAGGAAAATCAGCAAGATCGGAGCCCAACCTCCGACCAAATAGATCGGACCGAGCAATGCCAGAAGGCCAAGGTTATTACCCATAGCGCTGATCCAGAACTTGCGTTGATCCATAAAGCCAAAGGGCAAGCGGTTCACCAGAAGGAACAAGATCCCCGGCGCGATGAGGAACGTCATGATCGGATTGCGATAGATGCGATAATACAGCCGCTCGAGCGTGCTAGCCTCATTATATTCGCGCACCGTCATCGTGCGGATATCCCCCAGCCCACGTCGATCCAAGTTGCCTGACGCGCTATGGTGAACGGCATGCGCGTGGCGCCACATTTCATAAGGCGTCACGGTCAGCACACCCAAACAACGCCCGATCCAATCGCCAAACTTTCGGTTTTCCACAAAAGACCGGTGCCCGCAGTCATGCTGGATCGCAAAGAGCCGCACCAGAAACGGACCGTTCAGCAAGGCAATCGCGACCGCCAGCCCATAGCTGATCGACATCGCCGCCCAGGCCAAGGCCCAGATCGTCACAAAGGGTACAAGAGTTGCGACCAGTTCAAACAAGCTGCGCGAGAGCTTCGGTGTGCGATACTTTGACAATATCCTAACCCACTCCTTTGCAGAGGTGGGCGTGGCCACTGACGATGATTTAGAGGTCAGATCAAACATGCGCTCGCTTCTTTGTCGTAACATCCAGCGACGCGATCATTGGCGTGTGCCAACTTAGGCGACTGACCCCCTCGGACGGCGTCCTGATGGCCCAGTAGGAAGTCAGAATATCGTTATCTGCAACTCAGCACGAGAGGCGTCCGCCCCATTTACGTTTTGGTCACAGTCTTGGCTCGAAAAACAAAAGCCCCCGCTTTCGCAGGGGCTTTCATAGAGTTTACCAACGCACCAATCAGAGACCGGTGGAGACGTCGATTGTGTTGCCCTCTTCGAGCGTCACATATGCTTTTTTAACGTCCTTGCGTTTACCCATGGTACCACGGAAACGCTTGGTTTTACCTTTGGTGATTGTGGTGTTCACAGCTTTAACCTTTACACCAAACAGCGCCTCAACGGCCTCTTTGATCTGTGGTTTGTTGCTGTCGATTGCCACTTCAAACACGATCGCACCGTTTTCAGACGCCATTGTCGCCTTTTCGGTGATGACCGGCTTGCGGATCACATCGTAGTGTTCTGCCTTCGCGCTCATTTCAGTCGAGCCTCCAGTGCTTCGATACCCGCTTTGGTGATCACCAGAGTGTCACGCTTCAGGATATCATAAACGTTTGCGCCCATTGTCGGCAGGATATCCAGACCTTCAATGTTGCGGGATGCCTTCAGGAAATCCTGGTTGGCTTCCGCACCGTCGATGACCAGCGCGCGTTTCCAGCCCAGGTTCTTCACCTGTTTCGCCAGAGCAGCGGTTTTGCCTTCGGTGGACGCGTCTTCGATCACAACCAACTCACCTGCTTTTGCTTTCGCAGACAGAGCGTGCTTCAGACCAAGCTTGCGGAACTTCTTAGGCAGGTCGTGGCCGTGAGACCGGACAACTGGGCCTTTGTAGATACCACCACCGCGGAAGATCGGCGCGTTACGGTCACCGTGGCGAGCGCCACCGGTGCCTTTTTGGCGATAGATCTTTTTGGTGGAGTAAGAAGTTTCAGACCGTGTCTTAACCTTGTGCGTACCCGCCTGCGCGTTGTTACGCTGCCAGCGCACAACACGGTGCAGGATGTCCGCACGTGGTTCCAGACCGAACAGATCTTCTGACAGCTCAACGGAACCCGCTTTGCCGCCGTCCAGTTTGATGACGTCTAGTTTCATGCTTCACCACCTTCCGCAGGTGCTTCTTCAGCAGGTGCTTCAGTTGCAGCAGATTTCAGGCCTGCTGGGAACGGAACGTTCTCAGGCAGTTTCTTTTTCACGGCGTCTTTCACTGTGACCCAGCCACCTTTGGAGCCAGGAACGGCACCTTTGATGAACACAAGACCACGGTCCGCGTCAGTTTTGACGACTTCCAGGTTTTGTGTCGTCACGCGAACCGCACCCATGTGACCCGCCATTTTCTTACCTTTGAAAACGCGGCCTGGGTTCTGACACTGACCGGTCGAACCGTGGGAACGGTGAGAGATGGACACACCGTGAGACGCACGCAGACCGCCGAAGTTGTGGCGCTTCATCGCACCGGCAAAACCTTTACCGATAGATGTGCCCGCAACGTCAACTTTCTGACCTTCAACAAAGTGCTCTGCAGAGATTTCTGCACCGACTTCGATCAGGTTTGCTTCGTCAACGCGGAATTCTGCAACCTTGCGCTTAGGCTCAACATTCGCTTTCGCGAAGTGACCACGCATGGCTTTAGATGTACGCTTTGCTTTGGCAGAGCCAGCACCCAGCTGAACAGCTGTATAGCCGTCACGATCATTGGTGCGCTGATCTACAACTTGCAGACCGTCGAGAGAAAGAACGGTTACAGGGATCTGCTTGCCGTCTTCCATGAACAAGCGGGTCATGCCCACTTTCTTTGCGATAATACCGGAACGCATATCAGACCCCTTATACTGAGATCTGTACGTCAACGCCCGCAGCCAGGTCGAGCTTCATCAGCGCGTCCACGGTCTGTGGGGTTGGGTTTACGATGTCGAGCAGACGCTTGTGCGTGCGGATCTCGAACTGATCGCGAGATTTCTTGTCAACGTGTGGACCACGCAGAACTGTGAATTTCTCAATTTTGTTTGGCAGTGGGATCGGGCCACGCACGTCAGCGCCTGTGCGCTTTGCGGTGTTTACGATTTCCTGAGTGCTTGCATCCAGCACGCGGAAGTCGAATGCCTTCAGCCGAATGCGAATGTTTTGACTTTGCATTTCGTCAGCCTTTTTTGGCGTCGGAGTTGAGAGGAGGACCAGCGACCACCGCAAACCCTCATCGAACCCAAAAGGCGGGAATCACCCCGCCTTGACGTTCCCAATAGGAACTCGGGCCGTATACGGGCTGTAACCCTAGGTGACAAGAGGTTTCGCGCGCGAAACGTGTTGTTTTATGGGCGTTCGGCGGGCTTGGGGTTTGTTAAGGTGCGTGGTCGGTGGGCGATGACGACGCCACAAATGCAAAATCGAAGATTTTGCAGCGTCCCCCTACTCAATCGCCTTGCCAAACTCCGCCGCGCGTTTGAATTCGCCTTTGGCCACCATCTCTTTGGCAAGGACAGACACTTCGCCAAGAGGCAATCCACGTAAAAGCGCCTCTTTGAAACGGGCTTGGGCTTCCTCAAATCTGTCCTCGCGGATCAATATCCTTGCGTCCACCAGCATGGCCCAAGGCAGCCACGCCCCTTCGGTCATCAGCGCGGGACCGACCGCCAGCCGTGCTTTGGGTGTGTCATCCTGCGATAGTGCAATTTCCGCCCGCAATTTGTGGAGGTACCCATCCGCGTCATTGTTGTGTTTGATCCCCTCGGTCGCATCCCAAGCAGGGTCAAATTGCTGATCCGTGTATAGAATTTCGGCCAGCCAATAGGTCACGTAATACTGATCGGCCTCATCGACCTTTGCTTCCGAGAGGACCGATACCGCCTCTTTCACACGCCCCATATCGCTGAGGATGCGGGCGCGCATGACATAGCCAGTGCTGCGATCAGCATAGTGTTCCATCAGGAAATCTGCGTCTTTCAAGGCCTGCCGGTAACGTCCAAGCGACCACAGACCAAAGCTGCGCCGTTCGTGAAACCAATGCAGCGCCGGGTCATCGTGATCAGTCAAGGCGATGGCTTCGCTTGCGTGATGAACAGAGCCAGTAAAATCTTCGAGTTCGTAAAGCGCGTTGGAAAGCCCGTAGTGGGCATTGATATCCTCATCCCAATTCTCCAACGCCTTTTTGAAACTGCTGCGCGCGGTGGCGAAATTCCCGGCATCATGGTTGATCCAGGCATGTTCGCGCAAAATCCAATTGGCTTCTGGGGCCATGATGATCGCCGTGTCGAAATAGGCGTTCAAATCCTCAAGCGACAGCGCGTCGATCCGGTACTGCGCTGAGGCCATGCCAGCGAGGCGAAAACCCGAAGGGTCCGCGCTGACGGAGTGTTCAAACGCCGTTGCAGCGGCAGCATAATCGTCCTGCGCAAAGGCGACCCAGCCCAGCCCTTCCTGTGCTGCGGCATCCCCCAAGACGAGGCCCATCATGCTTTCATATGCCGCGCGCGCCTCTTCCCACTGGTTCAAATCGCGATAGCTGTCGCCAATCACTTCAAGCAGATCGTGGCGCACCTTTTTAGAAAGATTGGCGTCTTCTAGGGCTTTTCGGCAGCCCTCAATCAGGCGTTCAGAGGTATCCTCCCGATCTTGGCAGAAGGTGACGTAAGTATTTTCGGAATCTGTGATCAGGGGTTTTGCCAAGACAGGGCTGCAGAAACACAGCACTGCTAGGACGAAATAAAGAGAACGTGGCATAAGTTTTATTTCCAAATTGATACCGCCAGATACCACGGACAAGAGTTTCAGAGCAATCCGCGCTGGTCGAGTTGTGCGCACTGTTTCCACAAGTCAAACCCCCTGGATCAGGCTTTGATCATAACAAATCTGTGATTGGAAAATCGCAAAGGCCCGGGCTTAGCGCGCGGGTCAGGGTTTTCAAGCCGCTTCCGAGCGCATTTTAGGCATCAACCCTCTGATCCAAATGCGCGACTCCCCCGTATCGCTCCTGATGTTTGACACATCGTGTTGAGACCAATGATGAAACCAAAGAGGAGACCTCATCTATGATCCGTGCAACAAGCTTTGCCCTGGCCCTGATGGCCGCCCCTGCCTTTGCAGGCGGAAATTCCAAAGACATCGTCGATACGGCTGTCGGCGCCGGAGATTTCGGCACTTTGGTTGCTGCAGTGCAGGCTGCGGGCCTCGTGGAAACGCTGAAAGGCGACGGCCCATTCACTGTATTTGCCCCAACCGACGAAGCCTTTGCCGCCCTGCCTGAGGGTACGGTTGAGAACTTGCTGAAGCCCGAAAACAAGGACCAGCTGATCGCGATCCTGACCTACCACGTGGTGCCGGGTAAAGTGATGTCGACAGATCTGTCTGACGACATGAAAGCGGCGACCGTACAGGGTGGCGAGATCACCATTGATCTGGACAATGGCGTGATGATCAACGACGCCAGCGTCGCAGCGGCGGATATCGTCGCGAGCAATGGCGTGATCCACGTGATCGACAAGGTGATCCTGCCGGACAGCTGATAGCTCTTTGTGCTTTTGAAGACTGGAAAGGCCGCTCATTTGAGTGGCCTTTCTTGGTTTGGTGGGGTGAAACCCCACCCTACGGATGGCTTTTCATCCGCATTGCTTCGCCAATACCAAATGCAAAATCGCAAATTTTGAAACGCCCGAACCGCCCCCGTCAGACCGAAGGTTTGCCTCCGGCAAAACGCGGGCGCTTTGCGCCCTTCCCTCGGTTCGTGCGCGGGATTTATTGGGCATCTCGCGAAATTTGCATCAACTAAGCAATGATTAAACGGAAAATATTATGAGCTGCCAGAACGATTACTGTTGCACACGATTGAAGTCCGATTTGGAACAGACATGCGCGTTGCACGCCGACAGATTTGAATGCCCAGATGCACTAATCAACAAATCTAAATACGGCTACGGCATCATCATTCACGATGGCGGCAGTAGTTCAATTTCGATTAGCTTCTGCCCTTGGTACGGCACTAAACTAGACAAATGAACGAACCATCTGTGTAATACTGTTCGTAGTCGGTGGGCTAAAAGCCCACCCTACGGGTGTTACCAAAGAGAGAAGGCCCCCCTTTCGGGAGGCCTTTCCGTAAGTCTTGCGTAAGGTGGGGTGTTACCCCACCGTCTGCGATTTACTCAACGATCTTGGAAACAACACCGGAACCAACGGTGCGGCCGCCTTCGCGGATCGCGAAGCGGAGGCCTGCTTCCATCGCGATTGGTGCGATCAGTTCAACGTCGAACTTCAGGTTGTCGCCTGGCATAACCATTTCTGTACCTGCTGGCAGGTTCACAGTGCCGGTCACGTCGGTTGTCCGGAAGTAGAACTGTGGACGGTAGTTCGCGAAGAATGGGGTGTGACGACCACCTTCTTCTTTGGTCAGAATGTAAGCTTCCGCTTCGAACTTGGTGTGTGGGTTCACGGAACCTGGCTTACACAGAACCTGGCCACGCTCAACCGCTTCACGGTCAACACCACGCAGCAACGCGCCGATGTTGTCGCCCGCTTCACCGCGATCCAGCAGTTTGCGGAACATTTCAACACCGGTACAGGTGGTTTTCTGCGTGTCTTTGATGCCGACGATTTCAATCTCGTCGCCAACGTTGATCACGCCACGCTCAACACGGCCGGTCACAACAGTACCGCGACCAGAGATCGAGAACACGTCTTCGATTGGCATCAGGAACGGCTCATCAACAGCGCGTGGTGGCTGTGGGATGTACTCGTCAACCGCCGCCATCAGTTCTGCGATTTTCTCGGAACCGATTTCTGGGTTACGGTCTTCCAGCGCCGCCAGAGCGGAACCTGCGATCACAGGGATGTCGTCGCCTGGGAATTCGTACTCAGACAGCAGCTCGCGGATTTCCATTTCAACCAGCTCAAGCAGCTCGTCGTCGTCAACCTGGTCCACTTTGTTCATGAAAACAACCATCGCAGGGATACCAACCTGGCGGCCCAGCAGGATGTGCTCACGAGTCTGTGGCATTGGGCCGTCAGCCGCGTTCACAACCAGGATCGCGCCGTCCATCTGCGCTGCACCGGTGATCATGTTTTTCACGTAGTCAGCGTGGCCTGGGCAGTCAACGTGTGCGTAGTGACGTGCTTCGGTTTCATATTCCACGTGCGCGGTGGAGATGGTGATGCCGCGTGCTTTTTCTTCTGGTGCGCCGTCGATTTCGTCGTAGGCTTTGAAGTCACCAAATTGCTTGGTGATCGCTGCGGTCAGCGTAGTTTTACCGTGGTCAACGTGGCCGATTGTGCCGATGTTGCAGTGCGGTTTGGAACGTTCAAACTTTTCCTTAGCCATGATGGCCTCCTATTTGGGGATGCCGGGCTGAAGCCCGGCCTACAGTGGGTGGGTAGGGCGGGTTTCCCCGCCGCCCCCGTTAAGCAAATTTCGCCTGAATTTCTTCAGAGATGTTGTTTGGCACTGGGTCGTAGTGGTCAAACTGCATGGTGAACTGCGCGCGGCCAGAAGACATCGAACGCAGTGTGTTGATGTAGCCGAACATGTTCGCCAGAGGCACAAATGCGTCGATCGCAACCGCGTTACCACGTGGTTCCTGACCGGACACTTGACCGCGACGGGATGTCAGGTCGCCGATGATGCCGCCGGTGTACTCTTCAGGAGTGATCACCTCGACCTTCATCATTGGTTCCAGCAGTTTCGCACCCGCCAGTTTCATACCTTCACGCATACACATACGCGCTGCGATTTCGAAGGCCAGAACGGAGGAGTCAACGTCGTGGAACTTACCGTCGATCAGAGCAACCTTGAAGTCGATCACTGGGAAGCCTGCCAGAGGGCCGGAGTCCATGACAGACTGGATGCCTTTTTCAACACCCGGGATGTATTCCTTCGGAACAGCACCACCAACGATGCGGCTTTCGAAAGAGTAACCCTCGCCCGGCTCGGTTGGCGTGATGATGAGTTTGACCTCAGCATACTGACCAGAACCACCAGACTGTTTCTTGTGGGTGTAGGTGTGCTCGACTTCGTGGCCGATGGTTTCACGGTATGCAACCTGTGGTGCACCGATGTTCGCCTCAACCTTGAATTCACGCTTCAGACGGTCAACCAGGATGTCCAAGTGCAGTTCGCCCATGCCCTTCATGATGGTCTGACCGGATTCCAGGTCAGTTTCCACACGGAAGGATGGATCTTCGGCTGCCAGACGCTGCAGACCCTGAGACATTTTCTCTTGGTCGGCTTTGGTCTTTGGCTCAACTGCGATCTCGATCACCGGATCTGGGAAGGTCATGGTTTCCAGAACCACAGGATCGTTGACAGCGCAGAGCGTGTCACCGGTTGTGGTGTCTTTCAGACCTGCCAGCGCGATGATGTCACCGGCGAATGCTTCGGTGATTTCTTCACGGTTGTTGGAGTGCATCATCATCATACGACCGATGCGCTCTTTACGGCCTTTGGTGGAGTTCAGCAGCGTGTCGCCTTTGTTCAGCGTACCAGAGTAGATACGTGTGAAGGTCAGGGAGCCAACGAACGGGTCGTTCATGATTTTGAACGCCAGACCAGAGAAGGCCATGTCGTCATCCGCGCGGCGCGCGATGTTACGAACTTCGTCTTCGTCGCCTGGTTTGAAGCCCATGTAATCAACAACGTCCAGTGGGGACGGCAGATAGTCGATCACAGCGTTGAGCAGTGGCTGAACACCTTTGTTTTTGAACGCAGAACCACCCAGAACCGGCACAAATGCCATTTCCAGAGTACCTTTACGCAGCAGTTTGCGCAGGGTTGGAACGTCAGGCTCTTCGCCTTCCAGGTAAGCTTCCATCGCGTCGTCGTCCATTTCGACGGCCGCTTCGATCATCTTACCGCGCCATTCTTCGGCCATGTCTTTCAACTCGGCACGAATTTCACGCTTGTCCCAGGATGCGCCCAGATCTTCGCCTTCGTAGACCCATTCTTGCATGGTCACGAGGTCAACCAGACCTTCCAGCTCGGTTTCAGAACCGATAGGAATGCCAACAGGCACGGCAGTTGCGCCTGTGCGGTCTTCGATCATGTTAACGCAGTTGAAGAAGTCCGCGCCGATCTTGTCCATTTTGTTAACGAACACGATACGTGGAACTTTGTAGCGGTCAGCCTGACGCCAAACGGTTTCAGTCTGAGGCTCAACACCTGCGTTTGCGTCCAGAACACAAACCGCACCGTCGAGAACCGCCAAGGAACGTTCAACTTCGATGGTGAAGTCAACGTGGCCCGGGGTGTCGATGATGTTCAAGCGGTGCTTAGGAGTGTCGGCAGTAACGCCGTCCTCTGTGCGTTCCCAGAAAGTGGTGGTTGCAGCAGAAGTGATGGTGATACCACGTTCCTGTTCCTGCTCCATCCAGTCCATGGTCGCCGCACCATCGTGCACTTCGCCGATGTTGTGGGATTTACCTGTGTAATACAGGATGCGCTCGGAACAGGTGGTTTTACCCGCATCGATGTGCGCCATGATACCGAAGTTACGGTAGTGGTTAAGGGTATAGTCGCGTGCCATTGGTCAAATAAGCCTTTTGGGATTACCAGCGATAATGGCTGAAAGCTTTGTTCGCTTCGGCCATCTTGTGAGTATCTTCGCGCTTCTTCACGGCAGTACCGCGAGAGTTTACGGCGTCCAGAAGCTCACCTGCGAGGCGCTCTTCCATGGTGTTTTCGTTGCGCTTACGGGACGCGGTGATCAGCCAGCGGATGGCCAATGCTTCGCGGCGCTCTGGGCGCACGTCAACAGGCACCTGGTAGGTCGCACCACCCACACGACGAGAGCGAACCTCGACGGATGGTTTGATGTTGTCCAACGCTTCGTGGAACACTTCGACAGGCGCGCGTTTTACTTTTGCTTCAACGCGATCCAGCGCGTTGTAAACGATTTTTTCTGCGACGGATTTTTTGCCATCGATCATGAGGTTGTTCATGAACTTGGACAGAACGCGGTCACCAAACTTTGCGTCTGGCAGGATTTCGCGTTTTTCAGCAGCGTGACGACGAGACATCTATAAATATCCTTCTTACTTAGGACGCTTCGCGCCGTACTTGGAGCGACGTTGCTTACGGTCTTTAACGCCCTGAGTATCCAGAACACCGCGCAGGATGTGGTAACGAACACCTGGAAGGTCTTTTACACGGCCGCCACGGATCAGAACCACAGAGTGTTCCTGAAGGTTGTGGGATTCACCTGGGATGTAAGAGATGACTTCGTAACCGTTGGTCAGACGAACCTTCGCAACTTTACGCATCGCGGAGTTCGGTTTCTTCGGTGTGGTGGTGTAAACGCGTGTGCAAACGCCGCGTTTCTGTGGGCACTGCTCCAAGTGCTGCGACTTGGAGCGCTTGATTTTAGGCTGACGCGGTTTGCGGATCAGCTGTTGGATCGTTGGCATAGGGGCTTCCCGTTTCCTAACTCATTCTGCATGGGTTGCCCCACACGGTTCTCATATTCTGCCGCCACGCGTTGCCACATAGCGAAAAGCCGCAAATGTTCCCATTCCGAGGCGAACATCGCGGTTAGTTTCCAGAGGGTGCACGCTTCAAAGTAGCGCGGACCTTAGCCACTGAAATTTTGATTTCGGCGCAAGGCGCACTACGCCCATGACCGGATAG
Source organism: Cognatishimia maritima (assembly GCF_900129685.1). Lineage (GTDB taxonomy): Bacteria > Pseudomonadota > Alphaproteobacteria > Rhodobacterales > Rhodobacteraceae > Cognatishimia > Cognatishimia maritima. The sequence goes on from NZ_FQWM01000002.1 coordinate 61,926, forward strand.
GCGCGCGTATAGGGGGAGTCGGGAGGGTTGTCAACCGGAGGTAGCCGATCCCGCAGGTAGTGAACGGCCCAAGATTAGACCACTTTCTAGTAGGCCCGCTACCAAATGCCCTTCGCAAGTGCTGGCAGAAATCGCCCTTACCTAACCTGTGGTCATTTCACATGACAACAGGGTTGCCCTGACAGGTCTAAGCTGACCCTTAATTCGCCCCCTTCAAAGGAGACCCAGCATGGATCCGACATATATTTTAACATCCGGGATCAACGCCACACCTCAACAGTCAGGCCACTCTGCCGCTGAAATTGATGAGTTCTACAAGCGCCACGGGGTCGCGTGGTACACTGTGCTGATCGCCCCTGTCAGCAAGATTCGCGCCGCCTTACAAAGGCGTCGGCCCGAGGCAAATGCCGTTGGAGATTTGGCCCATGAGCCACGATAGTTTAAGATGAACCCGATGTATGAACTCTCTGGCCAAAGCGCCCTTTCCAGAATTGACGGCGACCCTCAAGCCGAAATCATGGCGGTCATTTGTGACGAAACACAGGCCTTTATTGACGATGACTACGCTGCCTGGGCGCGCTGCTGGCTGCAATCGGAACAGGCCACGATGATTGCTGTCACATCGACGACAGGTGTGGATGCGACATACGGCTGGTCGGCCATTTCGACAGAAATGCAAACAGTCATGAACAACGGCTATGGCTGTGACATGGTGACCTACGAAAACTCGGACTGGCGCATTCATATCGCTGAAGATGTGGCTTGGGTGACCTACCGACAGTTTGCAACCAACCGCAGCGGTGAAAGCTGGAGATCATTTGAAACGCGTTTTCTGCAACGCCAGAGCGATGGTTGGAAAATCGCCTACTGCGCCTTTGTCGGGCAAGAGCGCGCTATTACCGGGCAACGTGTTTTGTCCGTCGACCCAAAAGGTCAGATGCTTTGGGCAAGTAAGGATGCTTTGGCCGCCATCGCATCGCACCCTATTCTGACACTGTCAGCGGGTCGCCTGCGGGCACGCAGGCTGGATTGGGATAAAGCGCTGCAAGCGGCGATTTCACGTGCGGGTAAGTTTCACAATTTTTACCAGCTTCGACATTTTGAGGACGAGACCGGAGGCCCGTTTCGTTACCCAGCTGTATTGGGGGAGACCGATGAGGGCGGTGTCGCGGTTGTCATGGTCAGCGTCCGTGATGGCGTGACTTACATAGATTTCGATGTCACCCAGACCATTTATTGCAAGCTTACGGTCGCACAGGCTGTCTTTGGCCTGTCTGACGCCCAAACCAAAGTCGCGCAACACATCGCCGAAGGGTTGGGGCCGAAAGGTGCCGCGGAAAAGCTAGATATCAGCATCAACACCGCCCGCACCCATCTGACCCGTTTATATGAAAAAACCGGCGTCAACTCGCAGGCGGCACTGGTTCGCATTTTGCTGAGCGTTGGCTAAGAGCACTTAAATACAGCCGGCGACGCCAGCCAGCCCCCGACCCTCCCCACGGGAGGGGGCTTTACCCCCACCCTAGGGTCAGAGGCTGGCCTTCTTGCTATTCGCATGCCCCGCTGACATGTTGAGAAAAACGGCAGCAAACACAAAGGGCAATCAGATGCGGGCAAGCGACATGCAAGTCATCGGACTTTGCCGGTTTTCTTACCCTGCGCTCGGCGGTTTTCAGGTTGAACATGAGACCATAGATGAACGTCGCGCGTTTCTTTATGCGCCTGCGCGGATGGAAGAGCGGCTGCGCACTTTTGAAACCATTGCCCTGCCCGGCCTCAAGGCACAGACCGACCCGAAATTTGACTTTCTGATTGTCGTTGGCACCTGCCTGCCCGCGGCGTATCGAGCGCGGCTTGAGGCGATGATTGCCGATATGCCGCAAGCGAAGATTGTCGCCGAAGAACCGGCGCAGCATCGGCCGATCATGAAAAAGATCATCAACCGCCATCTGCGCGATGGGGCGACCCTTCCGAGCCTGCAATTTCGCCATGACGACGATGACGCCGTGGCTGTGAACTTTGTTCAACGGTTCCGCGAAGCGGCTGATGATAGCAGTGGATTACTGGCCAAACACGCGATGGTGGCGATTGATTTCAATCGCGGTTTCACGGCAGAGGCCACGCCCGAAGGCATCATGGCGACGCCCTCTTTCATGCCCTATTACGGCGTTGCTTTGGGCATGGCCGTTGCGCCGTTTGAAAAGAAAACGATCATGAATTTCAACCACACGAAGCTCAATCAGGCGATGCCGACGGTGACCTATTCGGATGAAGACATGTTCCTGCGTGGGCACAATGCGTTCAATGACTCTCGTCAAAAAGCCAATGTGAAACAGGTTGCCCTCGCACCTTTGGACCGCGCGGGCGAAGCGCATTTTAAGGCGCGCTTTGCCATCGACAATGATCAGATCCGGCGCAGTTTTGCCTGACGGGCTTTGGCACGGGTCTCTCGGTAGAGGGTGAAAAGCCCCGTCGCGACAACGATCCCGGCGCCGATCAGCGTCAGCCCATCAGGCCATTCGCCAAATATCAGCAAGCCAACGATCAGCGCCCAGACGAGGCTGGTGTAGCGAAAAGGCGCAATGAAAGCGATTTCGCCGACCCGCATGGTCATCACAGAACAGAGGTACGCGCCGCCGATCAGGAAAGACGACGCGACGATCAACCCAGCCTCATGCCCGCTGACCGGGGTCCATTCGATGTTCAGCGACATCAGCGCCGCAAAGGCCGTCACCCCGATCGCTGCCGTGAAGGCCCCCATCAACGAGGGCACGCGTTTGGAAATCTTCCGGGTCGACAGATCCCGCAGCGTCACGAAGGCAACCGCGATCAAGACAGAGATACTTTCTGGCGTGAACCCCGACGGGCCGGGCCGCAAAATCAAGAGGATGCCGATAAACCCGATGAAAATCGCAAGCAATCGGCGCCAGCCGAGCGGCTCTTTGAACAGCAAAGCAGCCCCCAGCGCCACCGTCAGCGGCAGCGCCTGCAGCACTGCGGTGACATTTGCAATTTCCATTTTGCGCAGCGCTTCAATGAAATAATAGGCCGCACCGACTTCTCCAGCGGTGCGCAGGAACAATAGCCCCCAGTCGCGCCGTGCAATATCAAAGCGCAGAACGCCCAGTTTCCATGCCAGTAGCGCGATCATGATGCTGGTCAGTGCCCCTCGTAATACCAGCAATTGCGACAACGGCATGTCTGACCCAATGGCTTTGATACAGGCATCGTTGAAAGTGAAAAACGCCATGGAGCCCATCATCAAAAAGGCACCGCGCAGATTGTCAGAGATCATCGCTGCCTCCCATGTGTCGGCATTTGTCCCGGCGACTTTAGCCGCGTCCAAACGCGGGGCAAGCCACATTTTGTGATGGGCGTGATCAGCAACAAAAACCCCGGCGCGATGGCCGGGGTTCTTTCAGTTTTTTTTTGAAACGCGAAGATTACTCGTCGCGGCTTTCAGGTGTGTCCACAAATGGGCTTTCGAACACGTCTTCGGCAGAGAAGCCATCAGAGGAAGACGGTGCTGCAAGCGCCGCTGCCTGTTCTGCTTCTTCGCGACGGGCTTCGATCACCACGTTGTCACGGGCTTGCGCAACCTGACGCATCGCCTGTGTCGCGCCACCGGTTCCGGCTGGGATCAGACGGCCCACGATGACGTTTTCTTTCAGGCCAACCAGCTTGTCTTTCTTACCTTGGACAGATGCCTCGGTCAGAACACGCGTGGTTTCCTGGAAGGACGCCGCCGAGATGAACGAACGAGTCTGCAAGGACGCTTTGGTGATACCCAAGAGGATCGGCTCACCCTGAGCAGGACGTTTGCCGCGCGCCAGAGCTTTCTCGTTCGCTGCGTCGAACTCTTGCTTGTCGACATGTTCGCCCTTGAGCAATGTGGTTTCACCTGAGTCCAGGATCTCCCACTTCTGCAGCATCTGACGCACGATGACTTCGATGTGCTTGTCGTTGATCTTCACACCTTGCAGGCGATAGACCTCTTGCACCTCGTCGATCATGTAGTCAGCCAGTGCCTCGACACCCATGATGGACAGGATGTCATGCGGCGCTGGGTTGCCGTCCATGATGTATTCACCCTTCTGGATGAAGTCACCTTCGGCAACTGGGATGTGCTTGCCCTTTGGCACCATGTATTCCACTGGCTCCATGGACTCATCCGCTGGCTCAATCGAGATACGGCGCTTGTTCTTGTAGTCGCGGCCAAAGCGCACGTAACCATCGATTTCAGCGATGATCGCGTGGTCTTTTGGACGACGTGCTTCGAACAGTTCCGCAACCCGTGGCAGACCACCGGTGATGTCCTTGGTTTTGGTGCCTTCACGCGGGATACGCGCGATAACATCACCTGCTGCGATGTCCTGACCGTCTTCGATAGACAGGATCGCGTCCACAGACATCGGGTAATGTACCGGGTTGCCTGCATCGTTGCGTACCGGTTCACCATCTGCATCCACCAGAATGATCTCTGGCTTCAGCTCGTTGCCCTTCGGCGCGGAACGCCAATCGGTCACGATTTTCTGGGTCATGCCTGTTGCATCGTCGGTCACGTCGCGCACAGCGATACCGGACACGAGGTCCACGTATTTCACTTTACCCGCTTTCTCGGCGATGATTGGCAGCGTGAACGGATCCCATTCAAACAGCTTCTCACCGCGACCGATGGTCTGGCCGTCCGTGACAAAGAGCTTGGAGCCGTAGCTGAGCTTGTGCGTTGCACGGACATCGCCGTTGCCGTCGATGATTTCCAGCTTGGTGTTGCGGCCCATCACCATGATCTCGCCTTGCGCGTTCTCAAGGGTGTTTTGGTTCTCGATGCGCACGGTGCCTTCTTGGCTTGCTTCCTGGAAGGACTGCTGACCACCCTGGGCAACACCACCGATGTGGAAGGTCCGCATCGTCAGCTGCGTACCAGGTTCACCGATGGACTGCGCCGCGATGATGCCGACAGCCTCGCCTGTGTTCACCAGCGTACCGCGTGCAAGGTCACGACCGTAACACTGCGCACAAACGCCTTCTTCTGCCTCACAGGTCAGTGGTGAGCGGATGCGTGCAGAGGCAACGCCTGCGTCGTGGATGGAGTCGGCCATCAGTTCGTCGATCAACTGACCCTCGGCAACCAGCACCTCTTCGGTGCCCGGACGCAGAATGTTTTCTGCAGCCACACGGCCCAGAACACGTTCTGCCAAGGTTGCGACAACCTCACCGTCGTTGACCGCTGCTTCTGCAGTGATCGCACGCTCGGTGCCACAGTCGTTCATGCGAACGATGCAGTCCTGCGCAACATCAACCAAGCGACGTGTCAGGTAACCGGAGTTCGCTGTCTTCAACGCCGTATCCGACAGACCCTTACGGGCACCGTGGGTGGAGTTGAAGTATTCGAGAACGGTCAGACCTTCTTTAAAGTTCGAGATGATCGGAGTCTCGATGATGTCGCCATTCGGCTTCGCCATCAGGCCGCGCATCCCGCCCAGCTGTTTCATCTGAGTGACCGAGCCACGCGCACCAGAGTGAGCCATCATGTAAACAGAGTTTGGTTCCATTTCAGCACCAGACTCATCGGTCTTCGCGGCGGAGATGGTGTTCATCATCGCCTCGGTGACCTTGTCGTTACATTTGGACCAAGCATCGACAACTTTGTTGTACTTTTCGCCCTGAGTGATCAGGCCGTCCATGTACTGTTGTTCGAAATCCTTAACCTGCGCACGGGTTTCATCAACGATGCCCCATTTGCTGTCAGGGATAACCATGTCGTCCTTGCCGAAGGAAATGCCGGCTTTGAAGGCTTCTTTGAAACCCATGGACATGATCTGGTCACAGAAGATAACCGACTCTTTCTGACCGCAGTAGCGGTAGACGGTGTCGATGACTTTCTGAACGTCTTTCTTCCGAAGAAGGTTGTTCACCAGGTCAAACGGCGCCTTGGCGTTTTGTGGCAGCAGTGCACCCAGCTTCACGCGACCTGGAGTGGTCTCATAACGCTTCATCACTTCCAGACCGTTTTCGTCGATCTGTGGGATACGCGCCTGGATTTTTGAGTGCAGATGAACTTCGCCAGCGTCCAGTGCGTGCTCTACCTCTTCGATGGAAGAGAAGACCATGCCTTCACCCTTCATGCCATCGCGGGCGATGGACACGTAATAAAGGCCCAAGATCATATCCTGAGACGGAACGATGATCGGTGCACCATTGGCTGGCGACAGAACGTTGTTGGTAGACATCATCAGAACACGCGCTTCCAACTGAGCCTCAAGGCTCAGAGGAACGTGAACCGCCATCTGGTCCCCGTCGAAGTCCGCGTTAAACGCAGAACAGACAAGCGGGTGCAGCTGGATGGCTTTACCTTCGATCAGGGTCGGTTCGAACGCCTGAATGCCCAAACGGTGCAGCGTGGGCGCACGGTTCAGCATCACTGGGTGTTCGCGGATGACCTCATCCAAGATATCCCAAACTTCTGGACGCTCTTTTTCCACCAGTTTCTTGGCTTGCTTCACAGTGGAAGACAGGCCTTTGGCTTCAAGACGGCTGTAGATGAACGGTTTGAACAGCTCCAATGCCATCTTCTTGGGAAGACCACACTGATGCAGTTTCAGTTCCGGACCGGTCACAATGACCGATCGACCAGAAAAGTCGACGCGTTTACCCAAAAGGTTCTGACGGAAACGACCCTGTTTCCCTTTCAGCATGTCGGAAAGGGATTTCAGAGGGCGTTTGTTCGCGCCAGTGATCACGCGGCCGCGACGGCCGTTGTCAAACAACGCGTCCACAGATTCCTGCAGCATCCGCTTTTCGTTGCGAACGATGATGTCAGGCGCGCGCAGTTCAATCAGACGCTTCAGACGGTTGTTCCGGTTGATCACACGACGATAGAGATCGTTCAGGTCAGACGTCGCGAAACGACCACCATCCAGCGGCACCAGCGGGCGCAGTTCTGGTGGGATCACTGGGATCACTGTCAGAACCATCCACTCTGGGCGGTTGCCGGATTCCAAGAAGGATTCCACAACTTTCAGACGCTTGATGATCTTCTTCGGCTTCAATTCGCCAGTCGCCTCGGCCAGTTCGGCGCGTAGGTTTTCGGCTTCGGCCTCAAGGTCGATCATCGACAGCATTTCACGGATTGCTTCCGCGCCGATATTGGCGGTGAATGCGTCCATGCCGTATGCGTCTTGCGCATCCATGAACTCTTCTTCGGTCAACATCTGGCCGAATTGCAGGTCGGTCAGACCCGGTTCGATGACCACATAGTTTTCGAAGTAAAGTACACGTTCCAGATCACGCAGTGTCATGTCCAGCATCAGGCCGATGCGGGATGGCAGCGATTTCAGGAACCAGATGTGTGCAACAGGGGCTGCCAGTTCAATGTGGCCCATACGCTCGCGACGTACTTTTTGAAGCGTAACTTCAACACCACATTTTTCGCAGACAACGCCGCGATATTTCATGCGCTTATATTTGCCGCAGAGACATTCGTAGTCTTTGATTGGGCCAAAAATACGCGCGCAGAACAGGCCGTCACGCTCTGGTTTGAACGTACGGTAGTTTATGGTCTCTGGCTTTTTGATTTCGCCATAAGACCAAGACAGGATCCGCTCTGGGGACGCCAAGGAGACTTTGATTTCATCAAAGACCTTTGGTGGTGTCAGCGGGTTAAACGGGTTGTTCGTCAGTTCCTGGTTCATTTCATAACCTCATATTTTAGAGGGTGCGGGGGTCAAGCATGTGCCGGGCTGAAGCCCGGCCTACGCCGGAGATAATCGGTAGGCCGGGCTTCAGCCCGGCAATCTGCCGTTTATTCCTCAACCTCCGCATCCAGGAGTTCCATATTCAGGCCGAGACCGCGGACTTCTTTCACGAGAACGTTAAAGCTCTCTGGGATGCCCGCTTCGAAGTTGTCTTCGCCCTTGACGATGCTTTCATAGACCTTGGTCCGGCCCGCGACGTCGTCCGACTTAACGGTGAGCATTTCCTGCAGGGTGTATGCAGCGCCGTAAGCTTCCAGAGCCCAGACCTCCATTTCCCCGAAACGCTGACCACCGAACTGCGCTTTACCGCCCAATGGCTGCTGAGTAACCAGCGAGTATGGACCAGTGGAACGCGCGTGGATTTTGTCATCCACAAGGTGGTGCAGTTTCAGCAGGTATTTCACACCCACAGTCACAGGACGTGCAAACTGTTCACCGGTACGACCGTCAAACAGGATGGACTGACCGGATTGGTCAAAGCCAGCACGGACCAGAGCGTCATTAACGTCGCCCTCTTTCGCGCCGTCAAAGACCGGTGTCGCGATTGGCACACCACGGGTCACGTTGCCCGCTGCTTCGATCAGCTGACCTTCTTCCATGCCCGCGATGCCTTCGTTGTAGACATCTTCGCCATAGGCATGCGCCATGGCTTCGCGAACCGGGGTCAAATCACCTGTGCGGCGGTAGTCCTGCAGAGCGTCATCGATCTTGATCCCCAGACCGCGGGCTGCCCAGCCCATGTGGGTTTCAAGGATCTGACCAACGTTCATACGGGACGGAACGCCCAGTGGGTTCAGACAGAAGTCAACAGGTGTACCGTCTGCAAGGAACGGCATGTCTTCCATCGGTACAACCTTGGAAATAACACCTTTGTTCCCGTGACGACCCGCCATCTTATCGCCCGGCTGCAGCTTACGCTTCACCGCGATAAAGACTTTGACCATCTTCATCACACCCGGAGGCAGATCGTCGCCACGGCGGACTTTTTCGACCTTGTCTTCAAAGCGCGCGTCCAATGCACGTTTCTGTGCTTCGTACTGTTCGTGCAGCGCTTCAACGATCTGAGCGTCGCTTTCGTCTTTCAACGCCAGCTGCCACCATTGACCGCGTGTCAGCATAGACAGCAGGTCCTCGGTGATTTCAGAGTTCGCCTTGACGCCTTTCGGGCCTTTCACAGCAACTTTGCCGATGATCAGATCGCGCAGACGGGCATAGATGTTGCGATCCAGGATCGCCAGCTCGTCGTCACGGTCACGCGCCAGTGCTTCCACTTCTTCGCGCTCGATCTGCAGCGCACGTTCGTCTTTTTCAACGCCGTGGCGGTTGAAAACACGCACTTCGACAACAGTCCCGAAGTCACCTGGCTTCACACGCAGAGATGTGTCGCGCACGTCAGAGGCTTTCTCACCAAAGATGGCGCGCAGAAGTTTTTCTTCTGGCGTCATTGGGCTTTCGCCCTTCGGTGTGATCTTACCGACCAGAATGTCGCCCGGCTCTACGTCCGCGCCGATGTAAACGATGCCCGCCTCGTCGAGGTTGCGCAGCGCTTCTTCACCGACGTTTGGAATGTCGCGCGTGATTTCCTCTGGCCCAAGTTTCGTGTCACGGGCTGCGACTTCGAATTCTTCGATGTGCACAGAGGTAAACACGTCGTCCCGCGCAATGCGTTCAGAGATCAGGATGGAGTCTTCGTAGTTGTAGCCGTTCCAAGGCATGAAGGCGACGACAACGTTTTTACCAAGCGCCAGTTCACCCATATCGGTGGACGGACCATCAGCAATGACTTCGCCTTTCACAACAAGGTCACCCACTTTCACCAGCGGACGCTGGTTGATGCAGGTGTTCTGGTTGGAACGCTGGAACTTGCGCAGACGATAGATGTCAACGCCAGCGTCACCCAATTCCAGATCGGAGGTTGCGCGGACAACGATACGCTGCGCATCCACCTGGTCGATGATACCAGAGCGTTTCGCCTGGATCGCCGCACCGGAGTCGATCGCCACTTTGCCTTCGATACCTGTCCCGACCAGTGGTGCCTCTGCGCGCAGCAGCGGAACCGCCTGACGTTGCATGTTCGAGCCCATCAGGGCGCGGTTCGCGTCGTCGTTTTCAAGGAACGGGATCAGGGATGCCGCGACGGACACCAACTGCTTTGGCGAAACGTCAATCAGGTCAACGTTGCCAACGGCTGCCATGGTGTAATCGCCCGCCTGACGGGTGTTCACCATTTCATTCACGAACTTGCCGTCTTCGTCGAGCTGCGCGTTCGCCTGAGCGACGGTGTGGCGCATCTCTTCGGTTGCGGACATGTAGTTCACCTCATCGGTGACCTGACCGTCAACAACCTTACGATAAGGTGTTTCGATGAAGCCGTATTTGTTGACACGCGCAAAGGTCGCCAGAGAGTTGATCAGACCAATGTTTGGACCTTCCGGCGTTTCAATCGGACACATACGACCGTAGTGGGTTGGGTGCACGTCGCGCACCTCAAAGCCAGCACGTTCGCGGGTCAAACCGCCTGGGCCAAGCGCCGAAAGACGACGTTTGTGCGTCACCTCAGACAGCGGGTTGGTTTGGTCCATGAATTGAGACAGCTGCGAAGAGCCGAAGAATTCACGGACAGCCGCCGCTGCTGGTTTCGCGTTGATCAGGTCCTGCGGCATGACCGTGTCGATCTCAACAGAGGACATACGCTCTTTGATCGCGCGCTCCATGCGCAACAGGCCCACACGGTATTGGTTTTCCATCAACTCGCCAACGGAACGCACACGACGGTTGCCGAGGTGGTCGATGTCGTCGATGTCGCCCTTGCCGTCGCGCAGTTCCACCAGCGCCTTGATGCAGGCAATGATGTCTTCTTTGCGCAGGGTACGCTGGGTGTCTTCTGCATCCAAAGCCAGACGCATGTTCATTTTCACACGGCCGACCGCAGACAGGTCGTAACGCTCGGAATCAAAGAACAGCGTGTCAAACAGCGCAGAGGCCGCTTCGACGGTGGGTGGCTCACCCGGACGCATAACGCGGTAGATATCCATGAGCGCGGTTTCGCGGTTCATGTTCTTATCTTGCGCCAGCGTATTGCGGATGTACGGACCGACGTTGACGTTGTCGATGTCCAGAACTGGGATTTCGGTGATGCCCGCATCCAGCAGTTCTTTGACGCTACCGCCAATGATGTCGCCCTCTTTGTCGTATTCGAACGTCAGCTCATCGCCCGCTTCGACATAGATCGCGCCGGTTTCTTCGTTGATGATGTCTTTCGCAACAAATTTGCCAACGATCTGATCGTAAGGCAGCAGCAGTTCAGTGACTTCGCCCGCTTCGATCAATTTCTTGACCGCGCGCGGTGTCACTTTCTTGCCCGCTTCAGCAATCACTTCGCCGGATGCTGCATCAACCAAGTCATAGGCTGGACGCGTGCCGCGCACGCGCTCTGGGAAGAACTTGGTGACCCAACCTTTGTTCTTGTCCAGTTTGTAATCAACGGTGTCATAGTAGGCATCGCAGATGCCTTCCTGATCCAGACCCAGCGCATACAGCAGGGTTGTCACAGGCAGTTTACGGCGGCGGTCGATACGTGCGAACACGATGTCTTTGGCGTCAAACTCGAAGTCCAGCCAAGAGCCGCGGTATGGAATGATGCGGCAAGCAAACAGCAGTTTGCCGGACGAATGGGTTTTGCCCTTGTCGTGGTCAAAGAACACGCCAGGCGACCGGTGCATCTGAGAAACGATCACGCGTTCGGTGCCGTTCACGACAAAGGTGCCGTTTGGCGTCATCAGAGGCATATCGCCCATGAACACGTCTTGTTCTTTGATGTCTTTGACGGATTTCGCGCCGGTATCTTCGTCGATATCAAACACGATCAAACGCAGAGTGACCTTCAGCGGCGCTGAATAAGTCATGTCGCGTTGCATACATTCTTCGACGTCATACTTCGGCTTTTCCAGCTCGTAGTTGACGAATTCCAGAATGGAGTTTTCGTTGAAATCTTTAATCGGGAAAACCGATTGGAACACACCTTTGATGCCTTCGCCATCAAGGGGCATTTCTGCATCGCCGGAGCGAAGGAAAAGATCGTAAGAGGACTTTTGAACCTCAATCAGGTTCGGCATCTCCAGCACTTCGCGGATTTTGCCGAAATACTTGCGCAAGCGTTTCTGGCCAAGAAAAGTTTGAGCCATGTTCGATGACACCTTTCAATTTCTCATCGGGTCAGCATGCCGTCGGGCCCCGGCACCGTTCCCTTTCGAGACAGACGATTGGATCAATTCCCGGCCCTGTCCCACCAGAGGCCTCCCGATCCGTAAACCTCGTCCTAGAAAAACCCCTTCCTCGAAAGGGCCTTTCTAAGACAGGTTCGGCAGGGCACGGAAATCCGTGCCCTGCCTCACATCATTTCCGGGATTACCCCGGAATTGATTACTTAAGCTCGACTTCTGCGCCAGCTGCTTCCAGCTTCGCTTTGATGTCTTCTGCTTCTGCTTTGTCGACGCCTTCTTTAACGGCTTTGCCGCCTGCTTCGACCAGCTCTTTTGCTTCTTTGAGGCCCAGGCCAGTGATGCCGCGGACTTCTTTGATGACGTTGATTTTCTTGTCGCCTGCGGCTTTCAGAATGACGTCAAATTCAGTTTTCTCTTCCTCAGCTGCGCCACCTGCGTCGCCTGCTGCGCCCGCTACCATAACAGCGCCACCAGCAGCCGGCTCGATGCCGTACTCGTCTTTGAGGATGGTTTTCAGTTCTTGTGCTTCCAGCAGGGTCAGACCCACGATGCTTTCTGCAAGTGCTTTCAGATCAGCCATTTTAGACTCTTTCCGTTATAAGATGTGTGTTCCAACGTTCAGGCAATTACCCTCACGCGGCTCTCAACAAGTTGCTTACGCAGCTTCTGCCTTTTCTTCGATGGTAGACAGAATGCTCGCGATGTTCGAAGCAGGTGCGCCAATTGCGCCAGCGATGTTTGCAGCAGGTGCGCCGATGCAGCCCACGATAGAAGCAATGAGCTCCTCGCGAGATGGCATCTTGGACACAGCTTCAACGCCAGCACGATCCAGAGCGTTCTCACCCATTGCACCACCGAGGATCTCGTAGGTGCTGTTCTCTTTTGCGAAGTCTTCTGCAACTTTAGCCGCTGCAACAGGATCTTCAGAGTAGGTCAGAACGGTCATACCCGTCAGGTATTCGCTCATGCTTTCGCAAGGCTTTCCTTCTAGGGCGATTTTGGCGAGCCGGTTCTTGGCAACGCGAACTGCAGCACCATTTTCGCGAGCTTTCGCGCGCAGGTTCTGCATGTCAGCAACAGTGAGACCCGCGTAGTGAGCAACCACTACAACGCCAGAGCTTTCAAAGATTTGGCCGAGTTCCTCGACTACCTTCTCTTTTTGTGCTCTATCCACAGTTTCACTCCAAATTTGGAAGACTTACGTCCTCCGGCTCATATTTGCCGGACATCAGCCCGGCGTTCAGGTCCGCAACACGGGGCTGAGCCAAAATCACCCGAGGAAACACCCCGGAATAATCTGGTCTTTCCCGTCTCAGGCAAGAAATTAAGTGGGCAACCCACACTCACCGTCTTGGACGAAATACAAAACAGCGCACGAAGAATCGCACGCTGGTCTGTAGGGGTGTCATTTAGTGGGGAATGGAAGTGAGGGCAAGAGGCAACTGGCGCAAATTCGCCCATTGCCGCAGCGTGTTCACTTTGAGCGCTCAGTTAGCTTAGAACAATTGTCCTCATCTGAACAGAAAAGGCGCCCGCGATGCGGACGCCTTCTCGAATTCCTAATGCATGCAGCTTACTGCGCTGCTGCGTTGTCCACGTCGATGGAGACGCCTGGGCCCATTGTAGAGCTCAGGGCAACTTTCTTGACGTAAGCACCTTTTGCGCCGGTTGGCTTGGCTTTCAGGACCGCTTCCATGAAGGCGCGGACGTTTTCGACCAGCTTGTCTTCACCGAAGGACGCTTTGCCAACGCCTGCGTGTACAACACCGGCTTTTTCAGCTTTGAACTGAACTTCGCCGCCTTTGGCCGCTTCGACAGCCGCCTTCACGTCCATTGTCACGGTGCCAACTTTTGGGTTTGGCATCAGGTTGCGTGGGCCAAGCACTTTACCCAGACGGCCAACGATTGGCATCATGTCTGGGGTCGCGATGCAGCGATCAAATTCGATCTTGCCGCCCTGAATGGTTTCCATCAGGTCTTCTGCGCCAACGATGTCGGCACCTGCTGCTTGCGCTTCTTCTGCTTTTGGGCCGCGAGCGAAGACTGCAACGCGCACGGATTTACCGGTGCCGTTTGGCAGGCCAACCACACCGCGCACCATTTGGTCCGCGTGACGTGGGTCAACACCCAGGCACACTGCGATTTCTACAGTCTCGTCGAATTTTGCTTTTGCGTTGCCTTTGACCAGCGCCACCGCTTCTTCAACAGAAACGTTGTGCTTGCCAGAAAATGCTTCGCGGGCTGCGCGGGTACGTTTACCGAGTTTCGCCATCTTATTTCACCTCGATGCCCATGGAGCGTGCAGAGCCCATGATGATCTGCATTGCTGCTTCAACGTCGTTTGCGGTCAGGTCTTTCATCTTCGCTTCGGCGATTTCACGAACCTGTTTCACGGAAACGCTTGCAACGGTTTCACGGCCTGGGTTTTCTGCACCACGAGGACGGTTCCGCTTACCAACTGGCTTCAGGCCAGCCGCTTTTTTCAGGTAGTAAGACGCAGGAGGCGTCTTGATGTCCATGGTGAAGGACTTGTCCTGATAGTAGGTGATGACGGTTGGGCAAGGCGCACCTGATTCCATCTCCTGCGTCTTGGCGTTGAACGCCTTGCAGAATTCCATGATGTTGATTCCGCGCTGACCCAGCGCTGGACCCACAGGTGGGGATGGGTTTGCTTTGCCTGCAGGAATCTGCAGCTTCATTGTACCAGCAAGCTTCTTAGCCATTTGGTTTTCCTTTCAACTGAGACGGAACGCGTTCCGCCCGGTTTATGTTGCGTGGTCCGACCGAAGATCGCGATCTCCGAATCTCCCACGAGAGACTCTCGCCCTAAGACGATGGCGGGGCTTTAAACCTGCCAGAAGCGTTTGGCAAGTGCCTGAGAAATAAACAACCAGAAAAAGAAATGGGCACACGACAGGGTTGCAGGATACAACAAGCTAGGCCTGCAGCGGAACAGGCACTTTCAACCTGGGGGCGGGCTGAGCGCACAATTTTCCGCAAATTGGGCGCTTTTGGGCGTCCGTCACGTGTGCTTGGTCTCCCGAAATAGAGGATCAGACCATTGAACGATCTGAACAACGAGCGCGCCGCATTCATTTCAATGCAGGATGCGACATCAATTGAAACGCAATCTCATCAACCAAAACGCCGCTACAAACGTGGATATGACACCCGGCATCTGCCTGCCGAGGTGCGCGCAACGTTAAAAGAAGCCGAGGCTTGCCGCCCCTTTCAGCGCATGCGGGAAGCGGCGCTGACCGTGGCAAGCATTCCCGCCATCGGCGCACTGACAGTTGCCGCCATTCTTTCCGTCCAGAGTTCCGCCCTGCCCGCTTTTGCGCAGACGGTGTTGAGCGTTCTTCTGTACCTTATGGCTTGTATCGCCATTGCGCGGCAGCTGCGCGGGATTGAGATCATGGTGCACGACGCCTCGCATCTGACCTGGGTCCGTTCCAGACCGCGCCTGAACAATTTCTTAGCTGACATCTTTGTTGGCGCGCCAGTGCTGAGTTCTGTGACATCCTATTGGCGCTCGCATCGTGTGCATCACGGCCATTATGGGTCGCATAGTGATCCGTGCCGACAACGGTTCGCGGCGATGGGTATTTCGGACATTGACCTGTCGACCCATTGGAAAATCACCCGCGCCGTCATCCGTTGGCTGCCCGGCTACAACGCTGCCTATTACAAAGAAATCGGTAGCCAATCGATCATTCAGTGGGCGATCTTTATCTCGTGGCACAGCTTGGTTCTTGTCACGCCGCTGTCTTGTTTGCTGGTGCTGGGCATGGGCTTCACGCTGAAAACCGGCATGGCGCTGGCCGTCTTTGGCTGGGTGCTGTTCTGGGTTCTGCCAGCGATGGTCTTTTTGCCGGTGATCCGGTCGATCGCGGAATCCGAAGAACATGATTACGAGGCTGGCGGCACGGAATTTGAAACCACCTACACCAACGATGGTTGGCTACACCGCCTGCTGATCCACCCCAAAAATGACGCATATCACGTCATCCATCACCTGTTTCCGAACATCCCGGAGGCCGAGCACAAATGGGTGCATGACCTCTTGATGCGACATGATGAGAAATACCGAAACGCCCTGCGACGCGAGAAGCTGCTGAACGTGGCTTAATTCCGCATCGTACAAAACAACAACGCGCCAAAACAGGAATGGCGCGTTGTCTTACTTTAGCGGTAGCGCAGGTTCGCGCGCGACAGCTGATCTAGGCTAGTGACCCCCATCAGCTTCATGTCGCGCTCAATCTCGGTGCGCATATTGCCAAGCACCCTTTCGACGCCAGCTTGCCCTGCGGCCGCAAGGGCATAAAGATACATACGCCCACCGGAACAGGCTTTGGCCCCAACGGACAGCGCTTTCAGCACGTGCGTGCCACGCTGGATGCCGCCTTCGCAAATCACGTCGATCTTGTCGCCCACGGCGTCACAGATTTCAGCAAGTTGATCGAAGGGCGCGCGGCTGCCGTCCAACTGACGCCCGCCGTGGTTTGATACCATGATGCCTGTGCAGCCAATGTCGACGGCGCGTTTGGCGTCCTCGACACTCATAATGCCCTTCAGCGCAAATTGACCGTTCCATTTGGCGCAAAGCTTTTCGGCATCGTCCCAGTTCATCGACTGATCCAGCATCGAGCCGAAATAGTCACCGATCGACATCGCAAGGTTGGTGCCAGCGCTGACATGGCCCGACAGATGCGGCATGTCGAATTTTTCTTTGGTGAAATAGTTCCACGCCCAGCCGGGGTGTAGTGCATAGCTGATCGCCGACGCTGGCGTGATGCGGGGTGGTGATGTGAACCCCGTGCGCAGGTCACGTTCCCGGTTGCCACCGGTGATGGTGTCGACGGTCAGTGCCATGACTTGGAAGTTTGCGGCCCTTGCGCGTTCCAGCAAAGCGTCATTTAAACCACGGTCTTTATGGAAATAGAATTGAAACATCTTGGGACCGGGTGCCAGCTTTTCGATCTCTTCCACAGAAACCGTTGCCAAGGACGACACGCCAAACATCGTGCCGTGTTTGGTCGCAGCGCGAGCCACGGCGCGCTCGCCTTCATAATGGAACAACCGCTGCAAAGCCGTTGGGGCGCAGTAAAGCGGCATGTCCATCTTCTGCCCCATCACCTCGACACTCATGTCGACGGTTTCGACACCGGCGAGGACATTAGGCACCAGATCAACGTCGTCGAAGGAACTTGTGTTGCGCCGATAGGTGATCTCATCGTCGGCGGCCCCGTCGATGTAATGAAAGACCGGCGATGGCAGGCGTTTCTTTGCGAGGCGGCGGAAGTCGCCAAAGTTGTGGCAGTCGGTCAGGCGCATGAATCCTCCATATTGGTAACTTTACTTTACCAATTTTGGGTTTTACACACTTCCACAGGCGGCACAACAAAAAAAGCCGCCCGGGAAGGACGGCTTTGTCAAATTCTGCAGCAAGTGCGCTTGGCGATCTTAGCCCTGCTTGGACACCTGCGTGTATTCCAACTCAACCGGCGTTTCGCGGCCAAAGATGGAAACGGTGACTTTCAGGCGCTGGTTGTCGTCGTCCACCTCTTCAACCATACCGTCAAAGCCTTCAAACGGACCGTCGTTGACCTTGACCTTCTCGCCCACTTCGAAACGGATCATCAGCTTCGGTGCTTCTTCGCCCTCTGCCACGCGGCCCAAGATCGCCTGAACTTCGGCGTCGCGCATCGGCATTGGACGGCCCTGTGGACCAAGGAAGCCGGTCACGCGGTTGATGGAGCTGATCAGGTGATAGCCTTGGTCGCTCATTTCCATGCGGACAAGAACATAGCCCGGCATAAAGCGGCGTTCGGTGGTGACTTTCTTGCCGCGACGTACTTCGATGACCTCTTCGGTCGGCACAAGCACTTCTTCGATCTGATCCTGAAGGCCGCTTTCTTCGGCGGACTGGCGGATCTGCTCGGCGATCTTCTTCTCAAAATTTGAGAGGACGCTAACAGAGTACCAACGCTTTGCCATATGATCGTTCTTTCCCGTCCAATCGGCCTATTGCCGACATTCTTTTAACATTTTGGGCGTCATCGCGTTTCCGAATGCGCCCCCTCCGAAACAAAAAATCGGCGCGCAAAACGAATCGCCGCGCGCCTCTTCGAAAGTACCGTGTGACCTACCGGGGACGGCGGGCGAATTCAAGAGCTTTGTCGGAGAGCCCTGCCCGCCTTGTGGTCTTAGAAGGCGTTCAGGATCGCCTCAAGCGCGCTGCGGATTCCAATGTCTACCAAAGAAAAGAAAATCGCAGTCAGTGCAGCCATAATGAAGACCATGATGGTGGTCAGGATAACCTCGCGACGGGTTGGCCAAACGACCTTAGAGATCTCCGCGCGGGTCTGCTGAATAAACTGAGCTGGGTTGGTACGGGCCATGATGTGTCTTCTTTGATAGGATCAGGGGCTGACATACGCCGCAAAACGCCTGATTTCAAGAGTAGCTTTTGCGGCTCTCTTCGCGGGCAATACGTGCCATGCGGTTGGCATAGGCACATTCCGCGGCGGCGCGTTCTTCATCGGTCTGGAATTGCGGCAGGTGTAAGCCTTGCGTCCAGCGCGACGGTAGGCGGTCAGCCACGGCCTGCCAGCGTTCCAGCCGGTCCATGGCTTTGTTGCGCAACTCCAGCGCCTTTTCGGGCCGCTTGCGTTCATACCGTTTCCACCCAAGTTCTGCGTAGTGATGAATGCGATCAGGCCCCATCAAGATGCCGATAAGGCTGCCAAAGAATAGGGCCAGAACGAGGACCGTTGGAAAGAACCAAGGTTCGATGATGACCGAGAAAAGGATCAGCGCAACGGCCACACGACGCGGTGTGCAGACGCGGATCAGGGTTTCATCATCAGGAATGATCTGCAGAATCTTCGCCCACAGACGCCTTGCTTGGCGCGAGACAAACAATGACAGACGGCTTGGCTTTTTGACCTTAATCTTATCTTCGGTCAGCACAGCGGATACGGTGGCTTCGACGTTTTCCGTCGCGAGGGTTTCCTGTCCCGCCTTCTCAGTGTCTGTGATAGATGGCTTTTCTTCATCGAGCGCTGGGTGCTCTGCGATCAAGCCATGAACGGCATCTTCGATCTCTGCGTCCGACCCTGCATCGCTTGTCGGTATGTTGGCGCGCTGCGCGTTGTTTGCAGGTTCTTCGATGACTTCGGCGGCAGCAAAAATGGCTTTCTCGGCTGTTTCAGCATCCGACACAGATTGATCTTCGAATTCGCCGAAATTGTTGGCTGCCAAATCGCTGACATTCTTGATGTCATCCGGAGCCGCGTCCTCAGGCGCTCTGGGAGCCTCTACGACCTGCGGTTCGATCACTGTGGTCGTCTCAGCAGTTTCGACGGTTTCGGGTTCTGGCTTTAGTAACTCTGCACTTGACGTCTCAAACTCATCCGCAGGGGCGGCCTCGCTTTCACTGTTCTCAACAGGGTTAGGCTCTGGCTCAGCCGCGTTTTCAGCGACCGCTGTGCTATTGTGCGCCGTTTCAACTTCCGATTCTGGAACGATTTCCACCTCAGGTGCGAGGTCCAGTTGGACCTCTGGCTCTGGCTCTGGCTCTGGCTCTGATTGAGAGTCAACACAAGCTTCGAACTCTGCAATATCGAAACCCCAGTCGCCTTGATCATCGACCGTCTCAAACTTTACTTCCTGACCGTCATCCTGTGCCGAACCTGGCTTGGCCGGCTCAGCGACTTCGACAGAAGTCGTTTCAGGATGATCTGTCTCCGTGTGAAGGGGAACTTCTGAGAAAGTCTCCGTCACGGACACGGGCCCAGAGACGTCTGCCTGATTGTCAGCTAGGGGCTCAGACGCTGTCGCTTCATCCGCATCGTCGCGGGGTTCTTCCTGAATGGCCGTATCAGACGGCAAGAGTGGCCCAGCCACAAGGGCCCCTTCGTGCGGAACGACATCCAACACGACATTCCGGTCCGTCGAGGGCTTTGCTTTCAGTCGCGGTTTTGGCTGCGGTTCTGGCGTTTCATTTCCTTTGGAGTCCAAAGACACCGGCTTCTGCGAGGCGCTGTGCAGCAAATCGTCTGCGGGCACACCCGTTTCAGGCAGAGCGGCAGCCGCAGGTTTTTGAGGTGCGGGCTTTTGCGGCGCAGGCTTTGGTGCCGTTTTTTCCGCAACAGTGACTTCGCTGACCGGCTGCGGCTCAGGAGGACGCAAGCTGGCTGGCTCTTTCGGCGCAAACCGCGCGCCTTCTTGTTTGGCCTGCCAAGCGGGACGCTTGTGGTTTGACACGCCATGCACGGGCGGCGCTGCCAGAGGTGGCGGCGGCGGAGGATTGCTTGATTTTGGGATGACAGGCTCTTTGCCCTGAACAATCGCCTTGATTGCCAGGAGCGTATCTTGACTCAATTCTCTGTCCAACATCGGAGCCGGGTGTGACAGCTCCTCGTCTTGATCCTTCATCGAAAATCCCAGTTCAATATCCCAGTCTGCTCTCAGATCGCCCAACAGACGCGCGCGCGGAGACGCGCGAGACATTGCATAACTCTAAGACTCAGTTGGCCCGAAATAGGGAGGAAAGATGGCGGTTTTGGGCCACTGCCCACACGGCCAAGCGGCACCCCAAGAAAAGCGCCATGAATTGTTGACGCTTGTCGCTGGGGATTAACGCCCCACGGCCTCTAGCGCAGACAGATCTGTGCCACAGATTTCCACCTCATGCTGGGTGATCACGTCAATCGGCCAATCCCACCAAGCAATGCGCTGCATACGCGTTGCGTCCGCATCATCTAGCCTGCGCCGTATCACACGGGCCGGGTTGCCGCCGACGATGCTGTAGGGTGGCACATCTCGCGTCACAACCGCACCCGCAGCAATGATCACGCCATCGCCGATGGTCACACCTGGCATGATCTTGGCACCGGTTCCCAGCCACACATCATGCCCAACAACCGTGTCTTGACCGGGCTCAGGCATGCTCGCCCGCCCCTCCCAGCCACCGCCGAACACCAAGAAAGGAAAGGTCGACAGCCCGTCCATGCGGTGATTGGCCGAGGCGGTGATGAACTCCACGCCATGCGCAATCTGACAGAATTTCCCGATCACCAGTTTCTCTGGTGCAAAGTCCCAAAGATAAGGCGCAAGCCTCTGGGCGATGTCGCTTGGGTCGATCAACGGCTGATGCGCGGACATATAGGTATAGTCACCCACTTCAATGCGCGGATGTTCCAACGCCGCTTTCAGAAACACTGTGCCCTTATGGACGGTGCCATCTGGGAGTTTGATCGGGTGAAAAGTATCGGGGGAAGGAAAAGGCATGATAACGCTCCGTTCAGAATTTAAGGAAAATTCGATCAGATCGTAATAATCAAGGTCCTTACTCCGAAGAAGATATTGGCAGGGGCAGCAGGGTTCGAACCCGCGACCTACGGTTTTGGAGACCGTCGCTCTACCAGCTGAGCTATACCCCTAAGGTGACGCTTGGATTAAGAGAGACTCAGTGCGGGTGCAAGGTAAAAATCACATAGACCCCGAATTTCACTCACGAAATGGTCACGCCGGAACACGTGACGGCCTACTTGCGCTTTCGGTTCCGTGAGTGGGCTGAAACAATAGCTGACAATCGGCGGTGCACATTTTTGTGACGCACATATTTCAGCTTGAAAATTGCCCCTGAAACTCGCGGAGAACTCGCGTCAAGACACGCCGCTGAGCGCTGCTTTCCCCTTTGTTTTATGACGCGCACAGCGCCCTTGCAGCAATGCACAGACACCTGTTTCGATATATCTCCTTTCAAGGCAGAAATGCGTGATCCGCCGTGTGCAATTTCGTGAATTCAAACGGCTCTGCGGCATCCCTAATTTGCTTGGTGTCAGCACGACAGCTGACGACGACACACATGAAACACAGACCTGAAAGGGAAAGAAATGAAACGCATTATCGCAACTTCCGCAGCCGCACTTGTTGTTCTGACCGGCGCAGCCTCCGCAATGGGCGCAGCCTCTGCATATGAGAACACCATCAAACAGTTCGCACCAGAAGCAGACCTGTCCGGCTACTCTGACGCAGCAATTGCCCACATCGTGAACACCATCAACGACGATGGCGATGACAGCTTTGTGCAAACCCAAGCGCAGGTTCGTTCGCTGCTGAAGCACCTGAACTAATCCCCCCTCCCCTAAGACTGAAATCCAAACTGAAAACCGACTGAAAAGGAAAATCATTATGAAACGTATTCTCGCAACCTCCGCAGCCGCTCTTGTCGTTCTGACCGGCGCAGCTTCTGCAATGGGCGCAGCCTCTGCATATGAGAACACCATCAAACAGTTCGCACCTGAAGCAGACCTGTCCGGCTACTCTGACGCAGCAATTGCCCACATCGTGAACACCATCAACGACGATGGCGATGACAGCTTTGTTCAAACCCAAGCGCAGGTTCGTTCGCTGCTGAAGCACCTGAACTAAGATGACCTGCCCATAACCCGCGCTTTCTCTCCTCCCAAGATAGCGCGGGTCCATAAAAGAAGGCGGCCCATAGGCCGCCTTTCTTGTGTTTCGCGGTGTTGGTTTTTCATATATCCGCGATGTCGTCCCCCGACTTGTTTCCTTTTTCGAAATAGTCTTTCCAGAGGAACAGCGCGCATTCGCTATATTTTTGCCATTTTTTCACCACAATTTTGCCGCAGGTGTTACGCCCCAATTGCAACACACCCTTGCACATGACTATGCTTGCACAAGCAGAACCAAAGGAGCCTCAGATGAGCGCGGCAAACTCGAGCGATTTTGTAACTTTCGTAAGCAGCGGCGGCGGAAATGGTGCAGTGCTGCAGGGCCATGAGAGCAATGCAGGCACAGGACAATTCTCTGCTCCGCATGACTATACGGTCATAGACAAGTCATTGGATGCGAAGGGCGGAAATGGCAAGGGAAAACCGGGCGGCGATACGGGCGACGGCGGCGGCACACCAACGGTGACCGACACCTATACCAGTGGCGACCCAAACGTAGACGACAGCCAAGAATACAACATCACCATCGAGTTTGTCGGTGAATGGCCCGACAACCTGAAGGCAGCGTTCATTGCATCGGCGGACTACCTTTCCACAGTGATCGCAGGTGACCTAGCCGATGTGACCTACAACGGTGAACTGATCGACGATGTCGTGATCCAAGCAAGCCTCGCCGACATCGACGGCACAGGCGGTGTTCTGGGACAAGCGGGTCCAACAGTCGTGCGCACCGCAAATTATCTCCCGATCGAAGGCATCATGGAGTTTGATGTTGCGGACGCCCAAGCCTACGATGCAAACGGCTACTTTGACGATATCGTGCTGCATGAAATGCTGCACGTCCTCGGCTTTGGCACATTGTGGGACTACAATAATCTCGTGCAGACGGTTGTCATCGATGACAATGGAACAAAACGCCCAATCGATGATATTATTGAGAGCCTCTATGTGGGCGAAAACGCCCTTGGTGAATATGGTGATGCTTTCCTGTTTGTCGAAACCGACGGCGGGGCTGGCACAGCAGGCGGCCACTGGGACGAAGAAACCTACATGCTGGAATTGATGACAGGCTATATCGGGTATGAAGACCCCGAAACCGGCGTCTGGTCTGGCGCAAATTATCTGTCAGACTGGTCTCTGGCGTCGCTTGCTGACATTGGCTATGTGCTCGACCCCGCCTTTGTGGGTTTGGACACGATCAACTTCGCCTAAACCGCTGCGAGGACGTAACCTCTACGAAAGGCCGCTCATTTGAGTGGCCTTTTTGCTTGGTGGGTTGGCGGTTGTTTGGTGGGCTAAAAGCCCACCCTACAGGTTTACCAAAGCAAAAAGGCCCCCCTTTCGGGAGGCCTTTCCGTAAGTCTTGCGTCGGGTGGGGTGTTACCCCACCGTCTGCAAATTACTCAACGATCTTGGAAACAACA
>NZ_FQWM01000002.1:86653-618078 GCF_900129685.1 Cognatishimia maritima
GTTTTACCGTGGTCAACGTGGCCGATTGTGCCGATGTTGCAGTGCGGTTTGGAACGTTCAAACTTTTCCTTAGCCATCTCGAGGCGCCTTCTATGTTAGGGGCCTCAAATTGGCCCAATTGATCTTCCGGGCGGCAAATATTGCTTTGCGACCCAAAAATCAAGCGTCAGTTTAGGTTAGAATGCGGCGAAATCGGTAAAAATCAGCCGTCCCACGATCAGACGCGGCCTATTCATCGTTTTGGGCGGGAGGCGCGTCTTTCCAACAGTTTTTCAAGGCCCGTTCCGAAGGGTTTTCCGTCATGCATTCGGCGTTTTCAGCCAACCATTTCTCGATCTGGCGGGCCACGCTGATCGAGAGTGCCTCGATTTGTTCTTCGCGCGTTTTTGTCAGGCCCGATCCGAGAATCGGCGTGCCACCAAGTTGCTCAAGCGCGATTATCTGCTTGGGTTTCTCGTGGAATTTCGCCTCTGCCCGATCATCCCATGCAGTCACGGTGATCACAAAAGCCGATTTTGGCGTGTAGACGAGGGGAACGCCGGGTCGCGCGAGCATATAGGCCCCGATGTTCACACCAAGATGCACAAGCCGGTCGCCTTCATAGCGGCCCAACCGTTTGTCGATCTGCATCTTGACCGCTTCGGTCAATTCCTCAGCCGTGGCATTCCGCGACGTCGGCCCCTTTGTCAGGTCAGGGGCGACCACGATATTGTGCCCCAAGGTGAAATCGCCAAGGTCAAGCATATCCGGTGTTTCGCCTTCCTGCGCACAGGCAGTCACGAGGAACAAAGCGGCCAAGGCGGTAATCAAACGAGGCATGGGCATTCCTTTTTTGCAGCGTCCCACCGGCATAACCGATGACCCTGCGCAGCGCAATTGGCTGCTGAAAGGGCCGAGACCTACTCACCCGGAATTGTTTTTACCGCGAAGTGACCTAGACTGAACGCCATGAACACACACACGCAAATTCCGGTGCATGCCAAACTGGCAACCCGGCCACTCGGGCTTTGGCACAGCTTGCAGGCGGCACGGAGCAACCTACTGGAAATTCTACCTGCCATCGCCGTGAAACAACCCATGGTTTCCGGCAAGACCGGTTTGCGGTGGCATATGGTGATGGACCCCGGAGCCATCCGGCGCATGCTTTTGGAAAAGGTTGACGATTACCCAAAATCCAAGGCCACAAAGAACCTATTGAAACCCGCCATCGGCAACAGCCTTTTCATCGCAGAAGGCGCCGATTGGCGTTGGCAGAGGCGGGCGGCAGCCCCGGTCTTTTCCCATCGCAATGTGGCGGCGCTTGCGCCAATTATGACCGCCGCCGCCGAAGACTGTTGCCAGCGCATTGCCGAGCGCGCTCCGGCAGCGGTCAACCTGTTGGATGAAATGGTCCGCACCACTTTTGACGTGATCGCAGATGTGACGTTTTCGGGGGATGGCGACTTTGATGCGCAGGCGGTGCATGGCGCGATTGACGCCTATATTGCCGAAGCTGGGAAAATTTCCATCCTTGATATGTTCGGCGCGCCGGATTGGGTGCCGCGACCCGGGCGGATGTTTTTTGGATCAGCCGTGAACGACATGAAATCTGTCGCGGACAAAGCGATTGACGCGCGGCAGGCGCGCGGGCCGCGTGCGGTGCCCGATCTGCTGGATCTGCTATTGGCCGGAGAAGACCCGGAAACAAAGCGCCGCATGAACACAGCAGAACTGCGCGACAACCTGTTGACCTTCATCGTTGCTGGGCATGAAACCACCGCTCTCAGCCTGTCTTGGGCGCTTTATCTTTGTGCTTTCGATCAAGAAGTTCAGGACAAGGCACGTGCCGAAATTCATGCGGTCTGCGGCAACAGTGCCGCGACCGGAGACGATGTGCCCAACCTACCCTATGTGCGCATGATCATAGATGAGGCTTTGCGGCTGTATCCGCCTGCCGGAATCGTCTCACGCACGGCCCAAGCAGATGACGTGCTGTGTGGGCGCGAGGTGCGGCGCGGCGATACCGTGATGATACCAATTTATGCACTGCACCGGCACGAGGCGCTTTGGGACGCGCCGGACGCATTCCGCCCGGAGCGGTTCACGGACCGAAAAGAGGTTGATCGCTATGCTTACCTGCCCTTCGGGGACGGGCCGCGCATTTGCATTGGGGCGAGTTTTGCCTTGCAAGAAGCGGTGATTATCCTCGCGACATTGCTCGGTCGATTTCGGTTCACGCCAGTTGTTGGACGCGATCCATCGCCGGTAATGATCCTGACAACGCGCCCCGAAGGTGGGGTTTGGCTGACGGCTGAAGCCGTCTAGCCCTCCGAATCTGCGGAACGTTAAAAGGCGCGAGGCCCGCGCGTGGCGGGCCTCGGAAACGTGACGAACACCTAGTTGAACTTGTTATCGCGCGGGAAGCCCCTTGGCGCCATGCGCCCTGCCCCGGCGCGTTTGCCGGTCCACTCGGCAAGTTCGGATTCGGTTCGGGTCCGCCCTGCTGGGTCTTTCCAGCTTAGGCCTTCGTCCATATTGAACGTGGTCGCATCACTCAGCCCGCCATCTTTGTATTTCTGCAACCGCACACCTTTGCCGCGTGCCATAACAGGCAGTTCATCAATCGCAAAAACCAGTACCTTGCGATTTTCGCCGACACAGGCGACCGTGTCGCCATTCACCGGCTGACAAACCAGCGCTTTCACGTCGCCTTTGACGTTCAGCACCTGCTTACCCGTGCGAGTCTGGGCCAGAACATCATTTTCCTCGGCGACGAAACCGTCACCTGCGCTTGACGCCACAAGCAGTTTGCGATCGGGCTGGTGGATGAGGATATCGACGATATCGGCATCATTGGGCAAGTCCACCATCAAACGCAGTGGTTCACCCATGCCGCGTCCGCCGGGCAGATTGCTGGCCGACAAGGTGTAAAAACGCCCGTTGGTGCCAAAGACCAAGAGCCGGTCGGTGGTTTCAGCATGGAAGATGAACCGGGGGCCGTCGCCATCTTTGAACTTCAACTCACGCGTCAGATCAATGTGGCCAGACATCGCGCGAATCCAGCCCATCTGCGAACAGACAACGGTGATCGGTTCACGATCAATCATGGCCTCTAGTGGGACCTCTTCGAACTCGCCCGCTTCTGCAAACTGTGTGCGCCGCGCGCCGCCGTCATAGTCTTTGCCGAATTTCTTTTTGGTTTCTTTCAGCTGGTCGCTGATCCGCGCCCATTGCAGTGCGTCGCTTGCCAAAAGGTCTTCGAGGTCCGCACGCTCTGCCATCAATGCATCGCGTTCCTTTACCAACTCGATCTCTTCCAGACGACGCAAACTGCGCAGACGCATGTTCAGGATGGCTTCGGCCTGAACCTCGGTCAGTTCGCCCTCGCCCTTCGCGGGCAAAGGAGAAACATAGTCGGATTCAGAGGTCGCCCTGACAAATGAGCCGCCCCATTCTTCGGCCATGAGCGCCTGTTTGGGGGCGTCGTCATAGCGAATAATGTCAATCACGCGGTCCAGATTGAGGAAGGCAATGATAAAGCCCTCCAGAACCTCAAGCCGGTGGTCGATCTTTTCCACCCGGTGCGTGGAGCGGCGTTTGAGGACTTCCCGTCGGTGATCCAAGAAGGCCTGCAGCACTTCCTTCATCGAGCAGACCTTGGGCGTTACGCCGTCGATCAGCACGTTCATGTTCAGGCTGAACCGCGTTTCCAGATCGCTGGATTTGAACATCATGTTCATCAAGATGTCCGGTTCCACGTTCTTGGACCGAGGCTCTAGAACAATCCGAATATCATCCGCGGATTCATCACGAATATCGGCGAGAATCGGCACCTTCTTGGTCTGGATCAGTTCCGCGATTTTTTCGATCAACTTGGATTTCTGAACCTGATAAGGGATCTCGGTGACAATGATCTGCCATTGGCCGCGACCAAGATCTTCGACCTCCCACTTAGACCGCAAACGG
Organism: Cognatishimia maritima; assembly: GCF_900129685.1. Classification (GTDB taxonomy): domain Bacteria; phylum Pseudomonadota; class Alphaproteobacteria; order Rhodobacterales; family Rhodobacteraceae; genus Cognatishimia; species Cognatishimia maritima. The sequence continues at coordinate 90,599 of NZ_FQWM01000002.1, forward strand.
AAAGACCCGCGCCCGGTTTTGTAGGAAACGGCGATGCTTTCTTTGGGTTCGACAATGACACCCCCGGTCGGGAAATCCGGACCGGGCACATAATTGAGCAAGGTCTCATCCCGGGCATCGGGCGTTTTGATCAGATGCAGGCAGGCATCGATCAACTCTGCGATATTGTGGGGTGGAATATTCGTCGCCATGCCGACTGCGATTCCCGCGGCACCATTGGCCAGAAGCGACGGGAACTCTGCAGGTAGAACAACCGGTTCGGTCAGGCGGCCATCATAGTTTTCGCGAAAGTCGACAGCGTTCTCTTCCAGCCCCTGCAACATCGCCTCGGCGATAAAGGTCATGCGCGCTTCGGTATAACGCGAGGCAGCCGGGTTATCGCCGTCGATATTGCCAAAGTTACCCTGCCCGTCCACCAGCGGGTAACGGACGTTGAAATCCTGCGCGAGGCGGGCCATCGCATCATAGATCGCAGCGTCCCCGTGCGGGTGAAAATCGCCCATCGTGTCGCCTGAAATCTTGGCAGATTTCAAGAACTTACCGCCTGAGGTCAGCTTCAGCCGGTTCATCGCGTAAAGGATGCGCCGGTGCACAGGCTTCAAACCATCGCGCGCGTCCGGCAGGGCGCGGTGCATGATCGTGCTAAGGGCGTAGGTCAGATAGCGATCTGCAATCGCACGGCGGAACGGTTCCGCGACTTCGCGCGTTGAGCTGTCATCATCGTCAAGTAAATCAGTCATGGGAGAGTGATACAGGTCCAACGAAACTGCGACAAGCGAGCATGCACAGAATGCGTTTCTTTTCTTGCTGCTGCCGATACACAGGCGCAATCCGGAATCGGGCCTTTCTCACCTTAGGGTACACAAATGATACGGCTTATGGTCAGCATACTTCTTATCGTCACATTGGGGTTTTACAGACTCAGCGACGGTGCAGATTTTCAGCCCGGTGCGTTCAGTGAACTGCGCCGCGCATCTGCTGCGGTGACGCCGATTGTGCCGAACACCAAACAGCCCGCACCCGACACGACACCCGCGCAAAACACAATTTTTTACACCGCTGAGAATCGCGATATTTTTGCGGAACCCTTCGAATCGCGCTCTCTTGTCGGAGAGATGCGCCCGATCCCAGCAGAAGAACGCATCGCCCTTGGCACAACACTTAGACCACGCGCTCAAACCCGTGAGGTTGCTCAGGTGAGCCGCGCACGAATCAGGCCCTCGGTCCAGACGCCTCAGGTTCAGCGTGTCTTTGGCGAAAACGCTATGATGCGCGATGGGCCAGGCACCGAGTATCTGGTTATGGGCACATTGATGCGCGACAGCGAAGTCGAAGTCCTTCAAGATCCGCAAAACGGTTGGGTGAAGTTCCGTGATCCAATCACTGGGCAAGTCGGGTGGATGGCCAAAAACGTTCTGACCAAAGCCAGCTTCTAAGGATGCAATGATTGCCTCTGCCATATAAGGTCCATATTTTGCCCTCAAGATTGGGCAGGACATGATGGCAGAAAAATCAATACTCATTACTGGATGTTCCTCGGGCATCGGACATGACGCGGCGCTGGGGCTTCGAGCACGCGGATGGCGTGTCTTTGCATCGTGCCGCAAACCGGCCGATTGCGAACGCATGAAGGAACTGGGCTTTGAAAGTCCGCGTATTGACTACCAAGACAACGCCAGCATCGAGGCGGGTCTGGCCGAGGTCCTTGCCGCGACGGGCGGCACGTTGGACGCGCTGTTTAACAATGGTGCTTTTGCGGTGCCCGGCGCGGTCGAAGACCTGCCCACGGACGGGCTGCGTGACGTGTTTGAAGCCAACTTTTTCGGTTGGCATGAGCTGACCAAACGGGTTCTGCCTGTCATGCGGGCGCAGGGGCATGGTCGTGTTATCAACAATTCTTCGATTTTGGGCTTTATCCCCGCCCGCTGGCGCGGGGCCTATGTGTCGACCAAATACGCACTTGAAGGGCTGACGGATGTGCTGCGCATCGAAATGCGGGATACGCCAATCAAGATCATCCTTATCGAACCGGGCCCGATCACATCAAAAATCCGCGAAAACGCGGTGCCGCATTTTGAGCGTTGGATCGACTGGGAAAACTCACCGCGCGCCGCGCAATATGACCGGCTGAAAAAACGCCTTTATCACAGTGACGGCCCCGATGTCTTTGAACTCCCCGCTGCGGCGGTGACCAAAAAGCTGATCCAAGCGCTTGAGGCAAAGAATCCAAAACCACGCTATTTTGTCACCACACCAACCTATTTGATGGGTGCGATGCGTCGTTTGCTGCCAAGCCGCAAACTCGACTGGCTGACAGCCAAAAGCTGACACCTTGTCGTTTTCACGCGCGCCCGCGACCGTCTTTCCTATCGCAATCTCTTGGAAAGGGATTAAGTAAGGACCAAAGCTTCAAAGGAATGCATCATGTTGTTGCAAGACCCTCTCTTTCTTGTTGTGGCCATTGCCACCCTCGCCGTTTTGGTGATCCTTGCAGTTGGCATCGGTGGGTTTGCCCGTGGCGGCGAATTCAACCGGAAATACGCCAATAAGATCATGCGTCTACGCATTGCGGCGCAGGCTGTCGCGGTGGTTCTGATCCTGCTGTTTATCTACGTTCGGAGTGGTGGCTAAGATGGTTGTCCTGAACAAAATCTACACCCGCACCGGCGACAAGGGCACCACTGCGCTGGGAAACGGCGACCGCGTTGCAAAACACGACGCACGGGTCAACGCCTATGGGACCAGTGACGAATTGAACGCTTTTGTCGGCGTTGCGCGCCTCTCTGCTGAAGGTGCAATGGATGACCGCCTTGCCCTGATCCAAAACGATCTATTCGATCTGGGTGCGGACCTCTGCCGCCCCGACATCGCCAGCGACGCAGAGGCGGAGTATCCCCCGCTGCGGATGGTTGAGGCACAGGTCAAACGCCTTGAGGCGGAAATTGATGAAATGAACAGCGCCTTGTCGCCCCTGCGTAGTTTTGTCCTACCGGGGGGCAGCGCACTTGCGGCGCAGCTGCATGTCTGCCGCACAGTGGCCCGTCGGGCAGAGCGCCTTGCCACAGAGCTTTCGGGGCATGCAGAGGTCAATCCAGTTGTGATCACATACCTCAACCGCCTGTCAGACTGGTTCTTCGTCGCTTCCAGAGTCGCCAACAACAACGGCAAAGACGACGTGCTATGGGTGCCCGGCGCGAACAGATGACGCTACGGCGTCGCGTGATCACAACCCTAAGAATGCGAAAAACGCGACGTCCCCACGCCCTTTTGTGACGATTTTTGCCTGTTTCCGACCGTGTCGAAACGCTATCAACCCTTCAGAGAGCGTAATGTGTGAGTCGCCATAGCCTCACACCAACAAGGAGTCTGACGCCATGAAGGTCTTGGTACCTGTCAAACGCGTGATTGACTACAACGTGAAAGTTCGTGTGAAGGCGGACGGCAGCGGTGTAGACCTCGCGAATGTGAAAATGTCCATGAACCCATTTGACGAAATCGCAGTAGAAGAAGCGATCCGTCTGAAGGAAGCGGGCAAAGCGGACGAAGTGATTGCCGTTTCGATCGGCGTCAAGCAATCGCAAGAAACCCTGCGCACCGCGCTGGCGATGGGCGCGGACCGCGCGATCCTGATCAACGCGGCTGATGATGTGCACACCGACATCGAACCTCTGGCCGTTGCCAAACTGCTCGCGAAGGTTGTTGAAGAAGAACAGCCAGGTCTGGTTCTTTGCGGGAAGCAAGCGATTGACAACGACATGAACGCCACCGGCCAGATGCTGTCTGCACTGCTGGGCTGGTCTCAGGGCACATTTGCGTCCGAAGTCGACATCGAAGGCGACAACGCGAAAATCACCCGCGAAGTGGACGGCGGCCTGCAAACCATTGCAGTCAAAATGCCAACCATCGTCACCGTTGACCTGCGTTTGAACGAACCACGCTATGCGTCCCTGCCCAACATCATGAAGGCGAAGAAAAAGCCTCTGGATGAGAAAACCCCAGCGGATTACGGCGTTGACGTCTCCCCTCGTTTGGAAGTTGTTAAGACATCTGAACCAGAAGAGCGCGCTGCAGGCGTCAAAGTTGGCTCTGTGGATGAGCTGGTTGCGAAACTTAAAGAAGCGGGGGCACTCTGATGGCTGTACTTCTTCTGGCTGAAGTCACAAATGGCGAGCTGGCGTTGGACGCCACCGCAAAAGCGGTTACCGCAGCAAAATCTTTGGGCGACGTGACCGTTCTGGCTGCAGGCGCATCTGCTGCTGCTGCGGGCGACGCAGCGGCGAAAATCGAAGGCGTGTCCAAGGTTCTCGTAGCCGAAGACGCCTCCCTGGGTCACCGCCTCGCAGAGCCAACGGCTGCGCTGATCGTTTCCCTTGCGGGCGATTACGAGCACATCGTGGCCCCGGCGACCACCGATGCGAAAAACATCCTGCCCCGCGTTGCGGCGCTGCTGGACGTGATGGTGATCTCTGACGCAACCGCTGTTGTCGATGGCGCGACCTTTGAGCGCCCGATCTACGCGGGCAACGCGATCCAGACCGTAAAGTCCAACGACGCGAAAAAGGTTGTGACCTTCCGTACCGCGAACTTTGACGCGGCGGGCGAAGGCGGATCTGCGGCTGTTGAGGCGATTTCTGCCTCTGACAACCCCGGTCTGTCAGAGTGGGTCGAAGACAAGGTTGCCGAAAGCGACCGTCCAGAGCTGACCTCTGCGGGCATCGTTGTTTCTGGTGGTCGTGGCGTTGGGTCTGAGGAAGATTTCCAACTGATCGAGAAGCTGGCCGACAAACTGGGTGCCGCAGTTGGCGCCTCCCGCGCGGCGGTGGACTCTGGCTATGCAGCGAACGACCTGCAGGTTGGTCAGACCGGTAAAGTTGTGGCTCCTGATCTCTATGTTGCCATCGGTATCTCCGGCGCGATTCAGCACCTTGCGGGTATGAAAGACTCCAAGATCATCGTAGCGATCAACAAAGACGAAGAAGCCCCAATCTTCCAAGTCGCAGACTATGGTCTGGTGGCGGACCTCTTCCAGGCGGTGCCTGAACTGACTGAAAAAGTCGGCTGATTGATCTGACATAGTTTAGGATTTGGCCCGCCTCGTGCGGGCCATTTTCGTTCTAGCGCCCTGCCTGCGCTTAATGCTCCTTCGCGAATGTAAGGTCTATGTCCCCGACCAGCGGTCTAATCTCATCAACTAGGGCCGCAGCAACCTCTGCATGGGCGCGCGGGCCGGGCATTAGTTTGGCGGCAGGTTCATCCAGATCGCGAAACACCATGCCCTTTGTGCCCGCTGTGCGCGCAGCTTTGGAAAGCTGCACGTTGACAATGGACGATACAAAGGGGCGCAACCCGTCGATCATCTTATGGTCGACGAACAGTGGCTCCTTTCCCAAGGCTGACCGTTGCGTGCGCCGAGGCGGCGGGTTGTTGGCAAACCATAGCAATATCTTATGTCCGGGAATCCGATCCAACAGCCGCTGCATCCGAGCGCACCACGCGTTGCGCAACTCCTCTCGGACAAAGGCAAAACGATCTTCGGCGCGCACTGACAGTTCTTGCAGCATGTGGCGTGTGAAGTTGAACTCAGAGAAGTCGATGTCGTGAAATACCGATTGCATCAGGTCCGATGCTTTTACAAAGCGATCATTGCGGCGCGGATGCACGCTGTAGAACCGGTTTGACATATTCTGCGCCCCGACGACCTGCAGCACCGTCACCTCAGCACGGCCTGCATAGGCCAATATCTCTGGCTCATTCAGAAATACATCGACCCCAGCATTCATCAGCCCAAAGTTCGGACAGGGCAGTCCAATGCTCTCCTCTACAAGCGCCGAAAAGGGTTGCCGAATGTATTTGCCGTAAGTCTCACTCCCGCCAAGGAAGGCGATGTAGCGGCCATTCAGCGATTTCTTCGGTCCACGAAAGTCAACGCGGGTCGATCCGTATCGACATGGACAATAATCCAGCGGCCTTTGGCCACTTTTCTGCAGCGTCATATTCCACAACTCTCTTTCTGCCCCGAGGCGAGAGTCGATGATTCCAATTGCAAAACTCTTAAATGAACAATTTGAGGAACATTCTTTGTATCTCCGGCTCTTGTGGTCCGCCCATCACCCCGCTTAAAGTCGCTGCAAACGCGAAAAGGTGGGGCGTATGGAAATCAAATCTGTGGGCGTGGTCGGAGCAGGACAAATGGGCAACGGGATTGCCCATGTCATGGCCTTGGCAGGATACGATGTGATCTTGAATGACATCGCCGAAGACAGCCTAGCCGCTGCCGTTGCGCGCATTGACAAGAACATGGAACGGCAGGTGTCGCGCGACCTGATCACGGCGGATGCCAAAGCGGCAGCAATGTCGCGGATCAAAACGACGCTATCGCAGCCTGAGGTTGGTCAAACTGACTTGATCGTCGAAGCCGCCACCGAAAATGAAGAGATCAAATACAAAATCTTTGAAGGGCTGCTCCCCCATATTCAGCCCCACACGATCCTGACATCCAATACCTCATCCATCTCGATCACGCGCTTGGCCAGCCGCACCGACCGGCCCGAAAAATTCATGGGGTTCCACTTTATGAACCCTGTGCCGTTGATGAAACTGGTCGAATTGATCCGGGGCATCGCCACGGATGACGACACCTATGAAACCTGCCTTGAGATTGTCAAACGGCTTGATAAAACCGCCGCATCTGCCGAGGATTTCCCGGCCTTTATCGTGAACCGCATCCTGATCCCTATGATCAACGAAGCCTGCTACACGCTGTATGAGGGCGTCGGCAATGTGGCCTCGATTGATAATGCTATGAAGCTGGGTGCGAACCACCCAATGGGGCCGCTGGAACTGGCAGATTTCATTGGCCTGGACACCTGCCTTGCCATTATGAACGTCTTGCACGACGGCCTGGCGGACACGAAATACCGCCCCTGCCCGCTGCTGACCAAATATGTCGAAGCTGGATGGCTGGGCCGCAAATCGAAACGGGGCTTTTACGACTATCGCGGAGAGATCCCAGTGCCGACGCGTTAATCCGCGTCTGCTTTCTTTCCAAGGTCCAGAGTATGCGCCCGGAGCCAAGCCATGAAGCCGCGCGGATTGGTCTGTAGTTGTTCCATCTGCGCTTCGGTCAGCGGCTTGCCAATGACCGGACCCTGTGGCCTGTTGCACGACTTCACGATCTCATGCAGCAAAAGCCCTTGCCGCAGTACCGCGGAAACGCGGTTGGCGATCTGGTACCAGCGCGAGTTCTGCCCCGGGAAGTAAATCGGCACGACGCGCGCGCCAGATCGGCGGATAAGCTGGGCGGTAAAGACGTTCCACTCGCGTTCAATCACCGGGCCAAACCAAGTGTCAGATGACGACACCACGCCCGATGGAAACAAGGCGACCACACCGCCAGCTTTCAGGAAATCCATCGCCTTGGCACGCATTTCAACCATCTTACGTTGCGCTTCGGGGTCGTGCGGAAAGGGTACTGGGATCATGAAAGAAGTCGCGGCCTCATCCAGACCGGTCAGGACGGAACGTGTGAGAATGCGGTAATCCTCGCGCCGACGACCAATCAGTTCGGCCAGAACCATACCGTCCACAAGCCCATGCGGGTGGTTGGCCACAACCACAACCGGACCTTCAGTGGGAATGTTTTCGATTTGATCCTGTGGCGTTGTTAGCTTAACGCCCATGACGCCCAAGGCACCGGCCCAGAATTGCTGCCCCCGGTGGTCCGCATTCATACGCTCGAATTTATTGACCATCCGCAGGATTGTGATCTTGCCGGTAAACCACTCAATTGTCTTGATGGCGGTTGACGTCCAGTTGTCATCAAACGAATTCGCGTAGGTCAACTGACGACGGTCGTATGTTTCGCCGTCGGTATCAGGTGTCGCTTGAGATTGCGGCGCTTTTTCCATCACGTCATTCTTCCCGTCCGGTGTTTTTGGCCTGATCGACAACAGTGTGCCAGATCAGTAGCCTTCCCCGAACTTATCGGCCACCAATGCCTCAATCGCGTCTGCAAGCGCAAGGGCATCTGGGCCAAATGTCTGAACGTCAATCCTGGTTCCACGTGACGCAGCCAGCATCAACAAACCCATGATACTGTCACCACCGGCACTTTGCCCATCCTTAGACACTTCTGCGGTGGCGTCAAAACCTTCGACCACTTCAACGAGTTTCGCAGATGCCCGCGCGTGAAGCCCCTTTTCGTTGATGATCTCAAGGGTGCGTGTCGTCGTGTCGGTCATGCTGTGCTCAGTCTGTCTTTATGTTCTGGCTGTCGATGTACTTGCGCCCGGCCTCCAATGAAACCCGGACAGCGTCCGGTACAGGAAGATGGCGGCTTTTGGCAAGTTTTATTAACATGGGAAGGTTGGCACCATAGACGATCCGCCGGTTTTCCGGGGTGCAGGCGCGCAGCGACAGGTTGCTCGGAGACCCGCCAAACATATCGGTCACAACAACGACGCCGTCGCCCTTGTCGACGTCATCAGCGGCAATGCAGATTTCATCTTGCTTCATGGCCCTGTCACATTCGGCCTTGATACTGATCGCGCGGATACCGGGCTGTTCGCCCACGACGTGTTCAACCGCCGCAAGATATTCAAGCGCCAGCCCACCATGGGCCACGATGACGATTCCGATCACGCTTTTGCCACTCCGCTTTCAGCATTGCCTGATCCGGTCACGCCCTCCCCTTCGCGCCGGTCCAATTCGCGATGCCTAATTGACACCCGCCAGCCGTCCTGCGCAAGGGCTTCTGCCAGTTTTTCAGTCACAAATACCGACCTGTGTTGCCCGCCGGTACACCCCAAGCCAATACTGAGATGCGCCTTACCTTCTCGTCTGTATTCCGGAAGGAGAAACCGCACCATATCGCACAACCTTTCAAAGAAAGGTTCGAAACGGTCATCGTTTTCAATGTGATTTGCCACGGCAGAATCACGCCCTGACAGGCCACGCAATTCAGGTACCCAATAGGGATTATTCAGAAACCGGCAATCCTGCACGATATCTACGCCCTGCGGCAATCCCCGCTTATAGCTGAAACTCATCACCGTCACTGCCAATAGCGCGCTGCCAGCGGGTTTGAACTGCGCAGTCAACGCATCGCGAAGCGTGTGCACTGTTAGCTCTGACGTATCAATCAGCGTATCGGCGCGGTCTTTGACAGGAACCAGAAGCTCCTTTTCCCGGTCTATCCCAACAATTGCACTTTCTTCCGGGGCCATTGGATGGCGGCGGCGGGTCTCGCTATAGCGGCGTTGCAGGATTTCTCGGCTGCAATCCAGATACAGAAGCTCCGGGTCATGCGCATCAAGCGCGCGCAACAGGTCCAGAAGGGCCTGCGGTGTGAAATCCCGGTTGCGCGCGTCCAAACCCAATGCCAGCGGCCTGTCGGGCCGTGCACCTGAAAACAACCGCTCCACCAGACCAAGCGGCAGGTTGTCGATGGTCTCAAACCCCAGATCTTCCAGCACCTTGATCGTGGTCGACCGTCCCGCGCCCGAAGGCCCGGTGACGAGGACCAGCCTCGGCGTTGAAGTGTCGGTCGTTGCCATCTTACGCGCTTCGCCCATGTGACAAATAAAGCAGGATTGCAGGAGCGAAATGTGGGTGTGGAACTTTGAAAAGCAAGGGTAAAGTCACCCCCAATTGCGAAATCGTGTGCCCCTCAGGAAGTCTCTTCGTTTCGACCTTATCCATATCGATCCAGAGATGGACTTGCGCTGTGTCGCATGTTGGGGCGTTCAGAATACCGACCCCACGCGCCTCAACGCGCCCCTTGATGGCCCTCGGGGCACTGGCCCACAGCGCGTCCTCTTGGCAAGTTAATTGCACCTGATCGTCAGCCACCAGCTGTGCCCCTCGGGTCAGCAGGTCGAGCACCAAAGCAGATTTGCCACTGCCAGAGGCACCGCTGATCATCACGGCGCGGCTTTCAAAGGCAACGCAGCTTGCATGCAAAAGGCCGCCCCCTTTCGGGGACGGCCCTTTGTTCAAATTCACCTCGCCTTGCATATCAGACAGGCAGGCCAACCACGAAGCGCGCGCCAAGTGGATCGGAGGTAATGTCCGCCTCGGTTGGGCGAATATTCTCGGCCCAAATCACGCCGCCATGCGCTTCGACGATTTGTTTGGAGATCGCGAGGCCAAGGCCAGAGTTGTTGCCAAAATCTTCGTGCGGGCGTTCCGAATAGAAACGGTTGAAAATCTTGTTCAAGGCCTGATCGGGGATGCCCGGCCCGGTGTCTTCGACGACCACGAGCACACGGTTCTGGCGCTTGCGGACCCAGACACGGATCGCATCGCCATCTTCGCAGAAACTGATCGCGTTGGTGATCAGGTTGACAAAAACCTGCGCCAAACGCGCCTCAAGGCCCATGATCTCAATCGGTTTGGTCGGCAGATCGGAAATGAAATCAATCCCCTTACCCTTGGCATCATCCCCGAGGTATTGCGCCAGATTGCTGATCATCGAGACAAGATTAAAGCGTTCTTCTTCTTCCTTGACCAATTCTGCATCCAGCCGTGAGGCGTTGGAAATATCGCTGACCAAACGGTCCAGACGACGCACGTCATGCTCAATCACATCCAACAGCTTCGTGCGGTGATCTTCGCGTTTGACCATACGCAGGGACCCAACAGCGGATCGCAAACTTGCCAGCGGGTTTTTGATCTCATGCGCGACGTCGGCGGCGAATTGTTCGTTGCTGTCGATCCGTTCGTAAAGCGCGCCAACCATGCCGCGTAGGGCAGTGCTGAGGCGACCAATTTCGTCTGGTCGCGCTGTCAGGTCAGGAATGCGCACGCGGCCCGGATTGACCTGCCGGTCGTCCCCGTCACGTCCGAGTTCTGCAGCGGCGGCCAAATCACTTAATGGGTTAGAGATCGTCGACGCCAGAACCACGGAAAGCCCGACTGAAACAACAATAGCCACCAAGAACAGCTGCAAAATGCGTTCATGTTGTGCCAAGACAAGCAGATCAACGTCAGCTGTGGACTGCGACAGGACTATCGCGCCGATGGCGCGCCCGGATTGATCCAAAACCATGCCAGAGGCGAACTCAGCCTCTGCCAAGACAGCCGTCGCTGCAGTGGATGATTGTTGATCCAAAAGCGCTGCGGCAAAACCCGCAATCCGCGCGTCCGCCCCTGCAGTATGATCAATCGCCTCTGCGCCTGAAAGCTTGCTCCAGATCCAGTTCATAGCGTCGGTCAGGGGTGTCGCGCGCGTCGCAATCGGAGCGGCGAGATCACCTTCGGCGCGCGCGATGGGCGTGGCGTTTTGATCGAAGACGTCAACCCGTACGCCTTCACGCAACGATGTGCGATCCAGAATGTCTTGCGCGTCCAGCCCATCTTGCGTCACCAAATTTACCGGCGCGCCAGTCGGCATCTGCGCCTCAAACACGGCACCTAGCAGCGTCGCCTCAGAGCGCAGCGCATCAAGACGCTGCTGCACATAGTTTTCGCGTGGGGAATTCAGGTAAAGAATTCCCGCCACCATGAAGCACAATGCAATCAGGTTGAAGGTGATGATTTTGCGGGTCAGCGGCGACCGGCGCAAAGGCGTCAGGCGGCGGCGCTCTCGCCGACCGCGCATTTCTTTTTCGACTGTGGATTCTGGTGCAACCCAGTCATCCCCGAGGACAACATCACCATCACGCCCGTGCGACATCCTGTTAGCGCTTATCCCTTCGGCCAGAGCCATTACTCTTCGTTATATCTATAGCCAATGCCGTAAAGGGTCTCAATCGCAGAGAATTCTGGGTCCGCTGTCCGCATCTTCTTGCGCAGGCGCTTGATGTGGCTGTCGATCGTGCGGTCGTCGACATAGACCTGATCGTCATAAGCCACGTCCATCAACTGGTCGCGTGACTTCACAAAGCCAGGACGCTGCGCCAAGGCCTGTAGCAACAGGAATTCTGTCACGGTCAGAGTGACATCTTTGCCTTTCCAAGTGACTGCATGGCGCAGCGGATCCATCGAAAGTTCGCCGCGCTCCATCACTTTGGTGTCTTCCGTGTCACCGGCAACGATGGTGCCATTTTGTGCCTCTTGACGGCGCAGAAGTGCGCGAATGCGCTCGACCAGCAGGCGCTGGCTGAAGGGTTTCTTGACGTAATCGTCCGCGCCCATGCGCAGGCCAAGAACCTCGTCAATCTCATCGTCTTTCGAGGTCAGGAAAATCACTGGCATCGATGTCTTCTGGCGCAGACGCTGCAACAGGTCCATGCCATCCATACGGGGCATTTTGATGTCTAGCACGGCCATATCGGGTAGTTTGCGGTTGAACGCGTCCAGGGCTTGCTGGCCGTCGTTATAGGTTTCGACTTCGAAACCCTCCGCCTCAAGAGTCATAGAGACGGACGTCAGGATGTTCCTGTCGTCGTCCACCAAAGCAATCTTGGACATAGGTTTGTTCCCTTATACTGCACTCAATGTCTATTTTTTGCCCCATTATGCGCCGTTTTCCGCCGATCGATCAATCCCCAACCGCGAATCAGCCTGCTCAGACAGTCATTTTTCGCAAAATTCTTTAACTGCGTGCTAATCCTGCCACCCTAGGTAACTTTGTTACAAAGAGTTTGCGATAACATTAACTTGATTGCGCTAACGCAGCGCTATCAGTCTATTCAAGCCAAAATCTCCCATGTTAAGAGCGCCCTATCCCCCTGCTTCCGGGGTGGATCTGCATGGGTGAGGGTCCCGTTGCAGCACAAAGGACCGCCGCGACCAGCGCGGCAACAGGAGTTAAACAATGACATTTGGACGGGTAAACCCGCAGTTCCGCTTGGAAGATCAAGGAATCGAAGGTCTGGGAAATGTCTATTATAACTATATGGAACCAGCGCTGATCGAAACGGCGCTGAAGAACGGCGAAGGGACGCTCGGCAATGGCGGTGCTTTCCTGACCACGACCGGGAAATTCACGGGCCGTTCGCCAAAAGACAAATTTGTTGTGCGGACCGAAAGCGTGGAAGACTCCATCTGGTGGGAAAACAACGCGCCAATGACGCCCGCTGGCTTTGATGCCCTGCACCAAGACATGCTGGAGCACATGAAAGGCAAGGACTACCACGTGCAGGATTTGGTGGGGGGTGCTGACCAGCGCCATTCGATCAACGTGCGCATGGTGACTGAACTTGCATGGCACGGGCTGTTTATTCGTACCATGCTGCGCCGCCCGGATCGCGAAGATCTGGATGATTTCGTGGCAGACTACACCGTCATCAACTGCCCGACTTTTAAGGCGGACCCAAAGAAACACGGCTGCCGCTCCGACACGGTGATCGCGCTGAACTTTGATCGCAAGTTGATCCTGATCGGCGGTACGGAATACGCGGGTGAGAACAAAAAGTCTGTCTTCACCCTGCTAAACTACTTGCTGCCCGAAAAAGGCATCATGCCAATGCACTGCTCGGCCAACCACGCCAAGAACAACGCAGTCGACACGGCAGTCTTCTTCGGCCTCTCTGGTACGGGCAAAACAACTCTGTCCGCTGACCCGGATCGCATCCTGATTGGCGATGATGAACATGGCTGGTCTGATCAGGGGACCTTCAACTTCGAAGGTGGCTGCTATGCGAAGACGATCAACCTGAACCCGGAAGCAGAGCCAGAAATCTACGCGACCACCACCAAGTTCGGCACAGTGATCGAGAATATGGTCTACGACCCGGACACCAAAGAGCTGGATTTCGAAGACGACAGCCTGACGGCCAATATGCGCTGCGCTTACCCGCTGCACTATATCTCAAACGCGTCTCAGACAGCGATTGGTGGCCACCCGAAGAACATCATCATGCTGACATGTGATGCCTTTGGTGTACTGCCTCCGATTGCGCGACTGACTCCGGCGCAGGCGATGTACCACTTCCTGTCAGGTTTCACAGCGAAGGTTGCAGGAACCGAGCGTGGTGTCACCGAACCTCAGCCAACGTTCTCTACCTGCTTTGGCGCGCCTTTCATGCCGCGTCGTCCAGAGGTCTATGGCAACTTGCTGCGCGAAAAAATCGCCAAGCACGGCGCGACATGCTGGCTGGTCAACACTGGCTGGACTGGTGGGGCCTATGGCACGGGTTCGCGTATGCCGATCCGCGCCACACGTGGTCTGCTGACCGCGGCGCTGGATGGCTCGCTTGTGAACGCAGAGTTCCGTAAGGACCCTAACTTCGGGTTTGAGGTACCGGTTACGGTTCCCGGTGTTGCAGAGGTTCTACTGGACCCGCGCCGCACTTGGGACGACAAAGCCGCCTATGACGCACAGGCAGCGAAACTGGTCCAGATGTTTGCCGACAATTTTGAGCAATACGTGCCCTTCATCGACAACGATGTCCGCGCGGTCGCGATTGGGTAAGCCAAAAGCAAAGTCGCTCTGATATTTCCATTGAAACCCGGCCCTTGTGGCCGGGTTTTTCGTCTGAGCGAAGGCAACGATCTCAGGCGCTTTACCGCCGCTTTACGAAGATTTGGGATTATGTCAAATCAGTGCCATGCAAAGCAAATCAGACTCTGTCAAACCCATACGTCCGCGCCGCGTCACCGCCTCTGAGGTTGCGCAAGCCGCCGGTGTCTCGCGGTCTGCTGTCTTGCGGGCCTACATGCCCGGTGCGTTGCTGACCCCCAGCAAGAAAGAACGCATTCTACGCATTGCAAACAAATTAGGATTTGTGCCTGAAACATCCGAGACGCTCACCCAAAACGCGCCCACAAACCTCATCGCGGTATTCTTGGCCGGGGCGGATTCTGTCTGGCTAGAGCATTTGTGCGCCGCGCTGACGCGGGAAGGTAAATGGCCCATTGTCTTAACGGACCCTGGCCTTCAGCAAACAGACAGTCTGACAGTGCAGCTTGGTTTTGCAGTTGAGGCGCTTGTGTTGCCTGCTGGCTTACACGACGACTGGGCCAACCGGGTGAGCCAACAGGACCAGATCCCGCTGATCTTCTCTGGCGGAATTGAACGGATGAAATAAGTTGTTGGTATCTTTGACAATCAAACTGTCGGCGTCAATCAACTGGCAGCGCTGCTTGTGCAAACCGGGCGACGACGGATCGCGCTTATCACCCCGGCTGGGTTCGTGGTACACGTGCCCGCAGCCCTTAAAGAGGCCGGATTGGGGTTCATCGCGACCGGACAGACCCAACCAACATTCGACGGTGGCGCCACAGCGGCGAAAACCCTGCTGGACCAACACGACTTAGATGCGATCCTCTGCATGAATGACGAGATTGCGCTTGGCGCGTTGACTGTTGCCCGCGACGACTTCCGCCTCCGGGTGCCGCGCGACCTCACCGTTGTCGGCTACGGCGACAGCGCAATGGCTGCTTGGCCATGTTTTGGACTGACAACGATGCGCGTACCCAATGCTGAGATTGCAAAGAAAACAGCGCAGCTATTGCTGGAAAGGCTGGAACATCCTGAACGGTCACCCGAAACGATTTGGGTCACCCCGGAATTGATAGAGCGGGATACGCACTAGCTTTCTGACCGATCCAAAAACTTGCGGCAGAACAAATCTGTCAACGAATGCAAGCAGATCGCCATAACGGCCAGCACAATCAAAGACGCGAACATCAGGTCGATCTTCGCGCGCCCGTTGGCCAGCAGCATAAGGTAGCCAAGCCCCTTAGAGGCTCCGACCCATTCCCCAATGATGGCCCCAATGGGGGCATAGACAGCGGCCAGCCGTAGCCCAGAGGCAAACCCCGGCAACGCCGCCGGAATGCGGATGTGCCACATGGTGCGCCACTTACCAGCGCCCATGACGCGCGCGAGG
Source organism: Cognatishimia maritima (assembly GCF_900129685.1). Classification (GTDB taxonomy): domain Bacteria; phylum Pseudomonadota; class Alphaproteobacteria; order Rhodobacterales; family Rhodobacteraceae; genus Cognatishimia; species Cognatishimia maritima. Next base: position 106,375 of record NZ_FQWM01000002.1, read on the forward strand.
CCCAGCCAATCCGGGTTTACGCGGATCAAGGCATCAAAGAATGCCGAGGTCACCGGGAAATAGACAATGATCAGCGCCATCACCACTTTGGAGGTCAGCCCAAATCCAAGCCAAAGGTTCAGGATCGGCGCGAGGGCAAAGACCGGGATCGCCTGTGTAAACACCAGCATTGGCCGCACCAGCGCCCGCGCAACCGGCGAGGAGGCCAGCATGATCGCACTGATGCCGCCAATCAGCGCACCAAGGATCAACCCCAACAGGACCTCTTGCAGGGTGATCCATGCGTTTTCAAGAATGAAACCGCGGCTAGTCCAAAGCGTCTCGGCGACCAAAGCAGGACCGGGCAGGATAAACTTCTGCAAATCGCCGATCCAGACAATGGCTTGCCAAATCGCGATCCCCAAAAGGGCCGACGCTATGCCTGCCTGCCAACTTTTCATGAGGCGACCGGAAAGCCTGCCCAAGCGCCTTCAAAGAAGGCGCGTTCGCGTTTGACGGCTTCGCAAAAGTATTCTTCGACCATGGCTTGTTCGTGCGGCTCAAGGCCATCCCATACGGTGTCGAGTTGACCGCGCAGGTAGTCAACAACACCTTCAAACCCCTCACCACAATGCAGTGCAATCCATTCGCCAAACCAGAAGGGTAAATCGTCAATCCGGTCGGCAAAAGGCGTCGCCCATTCCAGATAGACCCACTCGGCCACAACAAGCACCGCCAACATGATCTCGTAGCGACCCGACAGGCGCGCCTCTTCCATCAGGTTCTGGAAATTCACCGTCTCTGGCGCTGGGTCAGCTTCGGGCTGAATATCCAACGCCTCAAAGCTGCGGAGGAAGTATGTGTTTTCCGGCCCGGTGATGACACCAAGAAACTGCGCGGCGGGCACGCTGTCCGCCAAAGTCGGGGCATGAGCGATGGTTGTGGCCAGCAAGCGGACAAATTGATCGATGAACAGATAGTCCTGTTGCAAATACCCGCGCATCAGGTCGGATTTAAGCGTGCCGTCAGCCAAGGCTGCCGTAAACGGATGACGTGTGGCCAAGATCCAGTCCTCAGCGGCTTTCATCTTCAACATATCGGTCGGACGCATCTTCAATCCTCTCTTAGCCGCGCAAGTAAGGCAGCCTGTACTTTCAACACAATTTCATCATCCACCGCCCGGGGAACAGTGCCCGGTGGTGGCGTGACCGTTTCAATTCCACGGTCTGTCATCAAATTTATGGCGTGCCCAAGCCGCGCAGCTTCCACCGGATCATGGGTCACCAGCAAAACCGTTCGGTCTTGCAGAACCTCTGCCGTCAATTCCTGCATCAAAGATCGGTTCTTGGCATCTAAAGCCGAAAATGGCTCGTCCAATAGAACCACAGGGCGATCTTCCATCAATGTACGCGCGAGGGCGACGCGCTGGCGTTGCCCGCCTGAGAGTTCGCCGGGCCTCCGGGCGGCTTTATCCGCCAACCCAACGCGATCAAGCACGTGGCTGACCTTTGATTTGTCCGGCGCGTCGCCACGCAGACGCGCGCCCAGCGCGACGTTTTCTGAAACCGAGAGCCATGGCAAAAGCAAATCACTCTGCGCCATCAGGGCCACGCGTCCTGTCAAGTCGCCACCCTCGGCTCCAAACTCTCCATTGAACTCGACATGTTCTGCCAGCCGAGCAAAGAGTTTCAAAACCGTTGATTTGCCGACCCCGCTGGAGCCAAGCAAACAGGTCCATTGCCCCGCTGCCACATGAAGGTCCAGCGCGCGAAAGATCGGCACGCCGTCTATCGCTGCACTGCCTTGCATGTAAAGCGCCGGGGCAAGGGTCATGGGCGCAGCCCCATATCCCAAAAGCCGACTTCCAGCTTGGTCGCCATATCGAACCGTTTGCACAGGCTGGCCCAGCGCGGGCTTTCCGTAGGATTATCCCCTAACCGTCGCACCACCGCTGCATCGATCAGCGCCGCAACTTCGTGGCAGACGCCCTGGTACTCATCCCCGCCATAGGTGCCGATCCACTCTGCATAGGCCGGCGCGTGGTCTTTGATCAGTGTCGCGCCGATCTCCCCATAGCCCAAAACGCAGGGGGCCAACGCCGCCAGCAGATCAAGGAAGTCACCCGAATGCCCTGCATCCAAGACATAGCGCGTGTAGGCGAGGTTTTCCGGACGTTCTTCAGCGGCAAACAGATCTGCCTCTGAAATGCCCGCTTCGCCGCAGGTTTTGACATGCAGCGCGATTTCTTCATTGATCAGCGCATTCACTGTCCCAGCACAGAGGCGCATTTCCTCTGGTGTTTCCGCTTTGGTCACGGCCAAGGCCCAAGCGCGCGAGAAATGAATCAGAAAGACATAGTCCTGCGTCAGATAATGCAGGAAGGCCGCGCGCGGCAGCGTGCCGTCTTTGAGACCTCTTACAAAGGCGTGGTCCACGTAAGCGGGCCAATTCTGGCCCGCCGCGTCCCGCCAAAGCGGGAATGTTTTGCCGTAAGACATGGGTTACTCTGCACCCAGATCGACAGCCAATTCAGACACCGGACGGGTGCCTTCGACCAACTTTGCATCCGCCAAGAATTGCTCAAACCGCACATAACGGCCTTCGTCCAGCGCCTCAGGACGCAGGGCAAAGCGCGGCAACGTGTCGACCCATGCTTTTTCGTTCAGCTCGTCCTGAAGTTCAGCAGAGGTGCCAGCAAAGATTTCCCAGCTTTCCTGCGGGTGGTTCACAATGTATTGGGTCGCCAGTTCGGTTGCGCGCAGGAAGCGGCGGGTTTTGTCGGCATCCATTGTCTCTTTGTGGGCCACGTAGATCAACTCATCATAAGTCGGCACACCTTCTTCTTCGATGTAGAAGCATTTGCCTTCAACGCCTTCGATTTCCATCTGGTTCAGTTCAAAATTGCGATACGCGCCCAACACCGCGTCCACCTGCCCTGACATCAGAGAGGGGGACAGAGACCAATTCACGTTGACCAGTTCGATATCATCCATCGACAGGCCGTGGGTGTTCAGGATTGTGCCCAACAGCGCTTCTTCGACACCCGCAACGGAATAGCCGACCTTGCCGCCTTTAAGATCGGCGATTTCCTTGATCGGGCCGTCTTCCAGAACCAGCAAGCAGTTCAACGGTGTTGCAACCAAGGTGCCCACGCGCACCAGCGGCAGACCTTCGGCGACCTGTAGGTGAAGCTGTGGCTGATAGGACACCGCCAGATCAGCTTGACCAGCGGCGACCAGTTTTGGCGGCGCGGATGGGTCTGCAGGCGGCACGATTTCAACCTCTAGGCCTTGGTCTGCGAAAAAGCCCTTTTCCTGCGCCACAATGATCGGGCCGTGGTCAGGATTGATGAACCAGTCCAAAAGGACGGTCATTTTGTCGACAGCAAAGGCCGGGGTCGCGGACAACATCGCGGCTGCCATAAGAAATTTCTTCATCGGTTTCATTTGGGTCTTCTCCTAAAATCCCTCACCCATCGCCCAAGGCGACAAGTGCAATCTCTCCATTCCAGTGATGTTTGACGCGGTCCGCCGCCTGCCAAGCCCGCAGGCCAGAGCGGCAGGCCAAGACCATCCGCTGTCCGCTTTCAGGCAAAGGCGCGGAGGGGCTGTCAAAGTGAGCAACTTCCGCACGGGTCGCAGTCTCCAGTCGCGGGCCGGGCTCGGTCGCCGCGCGCAGGTCAATGACACAATCGCTGTCTCGCAGCGCGCTTGCAGAAATAAATCGATGGCCGCCCATCGGTTCCGGTGCCTTGTCAAACCGAAAGCCACCAAAGCGCAGGGCCGCAGCATCATAGCTGACAAGCTGCCCAAGCGGAGATGGGTCTGCGCCCGCGATCAATGCCAGTGCCATTTGCGCCTGCAGGCTGCCAACGACCCCCACCGAAGGGCCAAGAACGCCATCGGCATCGCAGCTGCCAAGACGTTCGGGTAATTCTGGGAATACCGCGCGCAGGCTAGGCGCGCCGCCACAAAATGCCCCGCAATAGCCTTCGGTTCCGACAACAGAGGCGCTGACCATTGGTAAGTTCGCCCCAAGGCAATGATCACTGGCCACATAAGACGCCGCGAAACTGTCGGCACAGTCGATGACAAGGTCCACCCCGGCACAAAATTGCCCAGCATTCGCAGGGTCAAACCGCGTGACATTTGCGTCGACCTCGCAGTCAGGATTAAGCGCCGCCATATGTTGCGCGGCAACCTCAGCCTTGGGTTTGCCAATGTCTGCTTCGCGGAACAACGTCTGGCGGTGTAAATTGGACAGTTCCACCGTGTCAGGGTCGACAAGGCGGATATAGCCGAGACCTGCGCCGACCAAATATTGCAGCACCGGTGCCGCCAATCCGCCTGCGCCAATCACCAAAACCCGCGCAGACCGCACTCGCGCTTGGCCTTCTGGCCCCACGCTGGAGACTTGGATTTGGCGGGCATAACGGCTCATGCGCCGACCTCAAGCCACGCGCGCACGCGCGCTTCAGGATCATCGTGCAGGGTGATGTCTGTGACGGCAGCGACAATATCGGCACCGGCGTCAAAAGCCCCCGGCGCACGCTCCACCGACATGCCGCCAATGGCGCAAAGTGGCGTGTCGCCGATGCGTTCTTTCCATTCCGTGACTTTGCCCAGCCCCTGCTGATGCCATTTCATCTTTTTCAGGATGGTCGGGTAAACAGGGCCAAGCGCGACATAGTCGGGGTCAAATGCCAGCACACGGTCCAGTTCATCGGTGTCATGCGTAGACACGCCCAGTTTCAATCCGGCAGCCCGGATTGCGTCCAAATCAGCCTCATCAAGGTCTTCTTGACCCAGATGCAGCCAGTCGCACCCAAGTTCGATGGCCAGTTCCCAATAATCGTTCACCACCAAGATGGCATCATGGTCTGCGCAGATGTCTTTGCCCGCTTGCAGCTGGGCTTTGACCTCGGCCATCGGTGTATCCTTGATGCGCAGTTGCACCAGCTTCACGCCAAGCGGCACCATCCTCTCGAGCCAGCGGACATCATCGAAGATGGGGTAGAAACGCGGCAGGGTCATTCGAGAAACGCCTTTCCTATAACAGGCGTCGACGGGGCTGCCATATCGCGTGGCTCCATCGGGTCAGCCTGATAGGCCAAGGCCCCTGCTTCGACGGCCAGAGCGAAAGCTTCGGCCATGGCTGCCGGTTCGCCCGCCTTGGCCACGGCAGTATTCAGCAAGACTGCGTCATACCCCATCTCAATCGCCTGCGCCGCTTGGCTGGGCACACCAAGACCTGCATCAACCACCAAGGGCACATCCGGGAAATGCGCGCGCAAGGACCGCAGCCCGTAGATGTTATTCAGCCCCAATCCAGTACCAATTGGCGCGCCCCAGGGCATTAAGACTTCGCAGCCTGCTTCCAGCAGCTTGTCACAAAGCACCAAGTCTTCGGTGCAATAGGGAAAGACCTGAAACCCATCTTCGGTCAGGATTTTTGCGGCTTCGACCAAGCCAAAGACATCAGGCTGCAGCGTGTCCGCATGGCCGATGACCTCTAGCTTGATCCAACGGGTATCAAACAGCTCACGCGCCATATGGGCGGTGGTCACCGCTTCGCGCACGGAATGGCAACCTGCGGTGTTTGGCAGCAGAGCCACATCTAGCTCTTTGATCAGATCCCAAAACGCCTGCCCTGCCTTTTCACCTCCGCTTTCTCGGCGCACCGAGACGGTCGCGATCCCGGCTTTGGAACGGCGAAAGGCATCCGCCAATATGGCCGGAGATGGGTATTGCGCCGTGCCCAGCATTAGACGGGATTGAATGTCGGTTCCGTAAAATACCGGCATGATCAGCCTCCTTGCCGAGGGGCTACAATTTCCAACCGGTCGCCAGCCTCAAGCGAGGTCGCGGCGCGCAGGGTCGCTGGCACGAACTCTTCGTTCACGGCGGTCGCCACCTTGGCGTCGCCGTGGCCTAGTTCGACCAAAACCGCGTCTAAAACGGTTTCTGTAACCTCAACTTTTTCGCCATTCACTACGATCTTCATGTCAGGCCTCGTGCCAAATTTCAGGGGTTTTGCCATCAATCACCAGTTCGCCCACCATCCGCGCCATGGCGGGGGCCAGAAGATAGCCGTGACGGAACAGCCCGTTCACGTAAATCGTGCCGTCTTTGCCGGTGATACGCGGTAAATTGTCCGGGAAAGCCGGGCGTGCATCGACACCGATTTCCAATAGTTCCGCCTCACCAAAGGCCGGATGCAGCGCATAGGCCGCGTTCAGCAATTCGACCACAGAGCGTACGGTTGCGCGCGTGCGCTCTCCGCTTTCGATTTGAGTTGCACCGAGCATGAACACACCGTCACCGCGCGGCACAATATAAAGCGGGAAGCGCGGGTGCAGCAGGCGCACAGGACGGTCCAGTTGGACATCATTGGTCCTGATGATCACCATCTCACCCTTCACGCCGCGTAGCTCCGGCAGGCTGTCTTGCGCCGCCAAGCCGCGGCAGTCGATCGCTTGTCCATGTTCCTCGCCGCTTTGGACAAAGGAGACACCTTCTGCAGCCAAACGGCTGCGCAAGGCCAGCAAGGTGGGGCGTGGATTGAGGTGCGCCTCTTGCGTCATCAAAAGCGCCCGGTCAAAGCGCTCTGCCAGAAAGGGTTCAACCTCGGCAAGGTCGGACCGCGAAAGCAATTTGTGATTTTCAGTGCGGCGTGCAAAGCGATCCAATTCTTGCCGGTCACGCCCCAAAGCGACAACAACAGAGCCGTTGTACGTGATCTCTGCGCCAGCAGATTGCCACCATTCCGCCGCCTCGCGTCCAAGGCGGACCACGACAGGTTCAGCAACCTCGCCCTCACAATCGGCCGCCAACATGCCGCCTGCCCACCAAGAGCATCCATGCGGACCGGGTGCACCATTGGGATCGATGACGGTAACGGCGTAGCCGCGTCCGTGCAGTTCTGCTGCGACGGTCAAGCCAACCACACCGGACCCTAAGATGGTGACGGTCTGGGTCATCTCCAGACCTCATGGAAGTGATGCACGGGGCCATGACCCTGACCGATGTCCAAAGCATCCGCTGCGCTGATCGCATTGTGCAGCCATGCATGCGCGCGTTCCAATGCAGCCTTTAAAGAGGCGCCTTTGGCAAGTTCCGCAGCAATCGCTGAGGACAATGTGCAACCGGTCCCATGGGTATTCCGCGTATGAATGCGCGGCGCATCCAAGTGAACCGCTTCATCCCGCGTGACAAGCCAATCGCGGCAGGTCTCGCCTTCGGCGTGGCCACCTTTCATCACAACCGCCTGCGCGCCAAGGTCCAGCAAGCGATGACCCTGCGCCAGTATCGCGTCATCACCGCGCTGTTCGTCTTCGCCGAGGATCTTTGCAGCCTCTGGCAGATTGGGCGTCAACACCGTCGCGCGGGGCAGTAAGATCGACACCAAAGCCGAGACCGCGTCATCGGGCAGCAATGCGACCCCTGACTTCGACAGCATCACCGGGTCAAGCACCACGGGTCCATCGAAACCCTCAAGCGCCCGCGCGACGGTTTCGATCAAAGCCGGAGACCCCAGCATTCCGATTTTTACGGCGTGAATGTCGATATCATCCAAAACGGCTTTGATCTGTGCTGCCACAACTTCATTTGAAATCGCTTCAACGGCGGTCACGTCCAACGTATTCTGCGCCGTGACTGCGGTGATGGCGCTTGTGCCAAACACACCCAGCGCTGAGAAGGTCTTTAGATCAGCCTGAATACCGGCCCCACCGCCGCTATCAGATCCCGCGATTGTCAAAGCCGCTTTGGCCATGCCGTGCCCTCTGCCGTTATGGTCATTGACTGAGGGGGAACCTGAAAGGCGTTTGCCGGTCTTTGGGTCCGTTCCCTCCGCCGGTACTGACCGGATCAGGTTCGATGGGTTGGCATTCGCCTCTCAGCTTGTCATCAAGCACCCCAACGGATGGCGCAGAGCTAACAATAACAGGTGTCAAAGGCAAGCGAAGTCTGTGACTGGACTCCTGATAGGCAAGGTCTGGCCTGATGGGTGGTGCCTCGACAGACTCCGCCAAATCTGGCTGGCTGCCCAAGTTGCCAAGATGGAAATACCGGTCTTCGTGGCCGCGCGAAATCCAGAATTTCGACCTAGAGCAGCGCATTGGGCGGCGACAACCCAGCGTACACACTATTTTCCGACTCAAGTGCACTCAAAAACGGGAAAACAGCCCGAAAATGAGTAAGATAAGGCTGAATAGCTGATAAAAGTGTCATTCTGACTTTACATTTGGCGCGTAAAGCAAAGGCAAACACGCCGGAGCAGTTCAATGCATGTCAGACTTCCACCCCTGCGCCTCACGGGCGCCCTTACGCTGCGCGACGGTGCGATGCAGCAACGTTCGGTGGCGTTAGCAAGCGGCCGGATCACCAAGGGCCCCCTGCCCGCAATTGATCTAAGCGGCTACTATGTCATGCCCGGCATCATCGATCTGCAGTCTTCGGCCTGCGAGAACCGCATCAACGACGCAACCATCTCGCCAGAAACACGCGCAACATCGATCAGCATTGCCGAGAAAGACGCAGCGCGCAGCGGTGTGACAACCGCTTGGCTTTCTCAGCGCTGGAGTTGGGAAGGCGGTGCGCGCAGCCCGGATCATGCCGAAGCTTTTGCCCGCGCACTTCGCATGGCAAAGCCAACTTTGGAAACCGATCTTCGTTTGCAGCTGCAGTGCGAGATTCACGCGGTGCAAAGCCGTGATCGGCTTTTGGAACTCGTTGACCGCGAAGCCATCGACAGCGTCCTCTTTTATAACCAGCTGCAACAAGAAGACCTCAGCAAACGGCCAACCTCTGACTATGCAGCGGCGCGACTTTTGGCAGAGGCTTGCCGCAAAGAGGTGCCGCGCCATCTGTGTCGGTTGGCGGATCGTTTTGACACGCTGGGTGTTGTCTATGGCAGCGCGCAGGACTGGGAAGGTGATACGCGCGAGACCTATTCTTTGATCGGCGCGAAACTTTGCGCACATCCCAAATCGCGATCAGCGGCTGCCTTGGCACGCGCCGTCAACGACCCGGTTTTGCTGACGGCACAGCAGGTTTTGCACCCGGCTGAGAACGGATCACCATGGGCCATGGACGCGGTCGCAAACGGGCGCGGCGTCGCGCTGGCGTCTGGCGCGCGCTTTGACGATCTCGCGACGGCTGTTTTTAAAATCGTTGACGAAAACGTCATGCCGCTAGAGCACGCATGGCGAATGGTGTCCAAGGCACCTGCAAACATCATGCGCTTATCGGATCGTGGCGAAATTGATTTTGGAAAACGCGCTGATCTCGTGGTCATCAATCAAGACACCCGTGCCATCGAAGCAACCATTGCGCGTGGGCGGATCACTTATATTCATGGCGAAGCACGACGCCGCTTTGCAGATTTGCTTGAAGTGCCATCAATGGCAGCAGAGTGACGCGCCCCTCGTCACAGCGGCCCGGCCTGAAACAGCCGAACTTTCAAACCGCCATGCGGAATAGGCGCGCCATTGGTAAGGTTCGGCAATCCCGTCGCCCGCGCCAGCGCCACATCGCTTGTGATCATACCGACGCGCCAACCTTGGAAATTTTCCTTGAGGCGCTGCCCCATAGCCCCATAAAGGCCAAACAGCTGTTTCTTGTCTCCGATCCGCGCCCCATAGGGTGGGTTTACAATCACCAACCCCGGCGGCCCGTCTGGACGCTGTAGATCACTGATCGCAGCCTGCCGAAAGTGGGTGACACCCTCCACACCCGCCCGCTTTGCATTGGCCGCAGCGCTTTCAATCGCCCCGGCGTTCCTATCTGACCCATGGAACCGAAGCGCAGTGATTTTCACCTCATTGCGTTTGAGCTCGGCAAACTTGTCTGGCTCGAAACTCGCGAGGTTTTCGAAAGCAAAACCACGTGCGCGACCTGCTTGCAGACCAAGCGCCATCTCTGCGGCTTCAATCACAAAGGTGCCAGAGCCACACATCGGGTCCAGGACCGGCTGACTGCCGTTATAACCGCACGAGCGCAGAAACAATGCCGCTAAAGTTTCTCGCATCGGGGCCTTGCCCACCGCCGCTTTGTGACCACGCTTGTGCAGCGTTTCACCGGAACTGTCGACGCTAAGCGTCACAAGATTGTCGTCGATCCGCACATGTACCGTCACTTCGGCCTCAGCCGAGATCGGCGCGCCCAGTTCTTCAGCAATCGCGCGTTCGACACGCTGTTTGGCGGCTCCTGCGTGATAAATCTTGGATTTCTTCGAAACCGCATTCACGCGCACTGGCACGTCAGGGCGCAGGATATCTCCCCATGGAAATTTGCGGGCGCGCTTATCCAACTGTGCCGGATGAAACGCCATGAACGACCCGATGCGCACCAAGATGCGCGTAGCCCCGCGCAGTTCCAAATTGGCGCGCCAGACGTCCGTCCAATCGCCATCAAACTCGACCCCACCGGGCACTGGCTTGGCGGCTTCCCAGCCCAATTCATGCGCCTCAGCACAAAGGACCGGTTCAAGCCCCGGAGGGCAAACAAGGAAAATGGCAAAGGATTCGGGCTGTGACATGGCGCGTGCCTACGTTCAATTCCGCAACATGACCATCGATTTATGTGAGACACAGCGCCAAAAGCCAAAAAGACGTAGGGTTTTCAGTCACCCATCTTGATCGACGAAATAAAATAGATAAAAAGAAACAAACGCAGACCATGATCTGAAAAATTATCTATAAAAAGGCCAGCCATGCTCGACACACCTTCCCAGCTCCGCACCGACTGGACCCGCGAAGAAGCAGACGCGATCTACAACATGCCCTTCATGGACCTGCTCTATCGCGCGCAGACCGTACACCGTGAACACTTTGACCCGAACCAAGTCCAGCGTTCGAAACTGCTAAGCATCAAGACCGGCGGCTGCGCCGAGGACTGCGCCTATTGCAGCCAATCCGCGCGCAATGGTGCGAAACTGTCGGCTTCCAAGCTGATCGAAGTGGAGCGGGTGATTTCAGAGGCCAAAAAAGCCAAAGCTGGCGGCGCAACCCGCTATTGCATGGGTGCAGCGTGGCGATCTCCGAAGGACCGCGACATGGATGTGCTCGAAGCCATGGTGCAAGGGGTTAAAGACCTTGGGATGGAAACCTGCATGACGCTGGGCATGCTGGAAGATGATCAAATCTTCCGCCTCAAGCAATCCGGTCTGGACTACTACAACCACAATATCGATACCTCCGAACGTTATTATTCCGAGATCATTACCACCCGCACCTTTGCCGACCGGATCGACACGCTGAACCGCGTGCGTGAGGCCGGCATCAAAGTCTGCGCGGGCGGCATCGTCGGCATGGGCGAAAAGCAGATGGACCGTGTCGATATGCTGTTGGCTTTGGCGACCCTTAAAGAGCATCCGGATTCCGTGCCGGTGAATATGCTGATCCCAATTGCCGACACACCGCTGGCGGATGTCGAAAAACTCGACCCTATCGAATTTGTGCGCACCATCGCGCTGGCGCGCATTCTGATGCCTAAATCCCATGTTCGCCTTTCTGCGGGACGCACGGATATGACGGATGAACTGCAGGCCATGTGTTTCTTCGCCGGGGCAAACTCGATCTTTGTCGGCGACACGCTGCTGACGGCGGACAACCCCGAAGAGGATCACGACAGCAAACTCTTTGAAAAGCTGGGCATCACCGCCATGGCCGTGGGATGTGACGGCTCCAAATGACGGCCTTCCCCCGACATGAAGGGGCGCTTGATCAGCTAAGAAAACGGTCCCGATATCGCAGTCTTATGCCCCGCGCCGGGCATGATTTTGCGTCCAATGACTATCTTGGATTGGCCGGGTCTGACCTGCTACGTAAAGCCGCGCAGGACGCCCTATCGCGCGGTGTGCCGGTTGGCGCGGGCGGCTCCCGACTGCTGCGCGGCAATGCGGATGAACACGCTTTGTTGGAGTCTGAGGCGGCAGCGCTATTCGGCACGGAGCGCGCTCTGTTCATGGGCGGCGGCTTTCAGGCCAATACAGCGATCTTCTCAACCTTGCCGGGGCATGAGGACATCGTGCTTTATGACGAATTGATCCACGCCTCGGCGCATGACGGTATGCATCTGGGCCGTGCAATCCGCGCAAATTTCAAGCACAATAATGTGGCCGAGGCTGAACGTGTCATCTTGTCTCTGCGCGATGCCGGGCACACGGGCCGAATCTGGATCGCTATTGAAACCGTTTATTCGATGGACGGTGACCTCGCCCCTATCGCGGACTTTGTTGCGCTGGCGGACAAACATGATGCCGTGCTTGTCGCCGATGAAGCCCATGCCACCGGGCTGCACGGATCGGGCGGGCTAGGGCTGATGCACGATTATGCCCACAAACCCAACATTCTGACGTTACACACCTGCGGCAAAGGTCTCGGTGTCTCGGGCGCCTTGATTTGCGGGCACGCGGCCCTCATCGAAACGCTGATCAATAAGGCGCGCGCGTTTATCTATGCGACGGCCCCTTCCCCGCTGAATGCTGCCCTCGTGCGTGCCGCCCTGCGAAGCCTCGCAGAGACGCCCGACCTGCAACACCGCGCGCAAGAAACCGTCGCCCACGCGCACAAGGAAGCCGCGCGGCTTTGTGGACTGACGGGGTTTCAATCGCAAATCATACCAGTGATCATCGGCGACGACGCCCGCACGATGGAGATCGCCGCAGCGCTGCAGGCCAAAGGCTTTGACATTCGCGGCATTCGCCCGCCCACCGTTCCGCGCGGTACGTCTCGGCTGCGTGTTTCCATCACCACCAACGTCACAAAAGAGACAATCACCCAGATGTTCACCGACCTCGCAAAGTTGCTGGAGCGCGCCGATGTCTAGAGTTGTGGTCGTCGGAACCGATACCGACATCGGCAAAACGATATTCGCAGCCGGGCTGACAAAAGCCTTGGGCGCAACATATCTTAAGCCTGTGCAATCCGGCCTTGAGGGGGAGACCGACAGCCAAACCGTCGCCCGGTTATCGGGCCAGCCAGTCTTGCCCGAACTTGTCCGCCTGAAACTGCCCGCTTCGCCACATATTTCTGCAGAGGCTGAGGGACGGAAAATCGATCCCTCTGAATTAACCTTGCCCGACAGCACCGGCCCCTTGGTTATTGAAGGCGCAGGCGGGTTGCTGGTGCCGATCAACCGCGAATTGCTTTACCTCGATTTGATTTCCGCTTGGCAATATCCGGTCGTTCTATGTGCCCGCACCAGACTTGGCACGATCAATCACAGTCTGCTGTCCGTCCGAGCGCTCAAAGCCGCTGGGTGCCCGGTCATTGGGATTGCCTTTATCGGGGATGCGGAACCCGAGGTTGAGCAAACCATCGTTGATTTTGGCGAAACGAACCACCTCGGTTGTCTGCCAATCTTGAACCCGCTGACGCCAGAGACACTGGCCGACGCGTTCCAAGCGATTGACATTGTTTCTATTCGCGAGGCCATGACATGACCCCGCTTGAGTTTGACCAACACCACCTTTGGCACCCCTACACCAATGTCGCCAAACCCGGCCCGACCTTTCGTGTGTCTGAGGCAGAGGGCGCGTGGATCACGCTGGATGATGGGACGCGGTTGATAGATGGCATGTCCAGCTGGTGGTGTATGCTGCATGGCCACCGGCACCCGGTGATTACCAAAGCGATCCACGATCAGTTGGACCGCCTGCCACACGTCATGTTTGGCGGGCTGACCCATGACCCGGCTATCGAACTAGGGCGCAAATTGCTCGACATGACACCGCCATCGCTGCAACGGATATTTTACTGCGACAGTGGCTCTGTGGCGGTCGAGGTCGGAATGAAAATGGCGGTTCAGTACCAGCATGCCGTCGGGCAACCTCAGCGCACGAAGTTTGTGACAATCCGGTCGGGCTATCACGGCGATACGTGGAAGGCGATGTCGGTCTGCGACCCTGTCACCGGCATGCACCACCTGTTTCAGGGCGCGGTCTCTGTCCAATATTTCATCGACAAACCTTCTGTACGCATCACGGATGACTGGATCGAAGATGACGTCCAAAACGGCCTCGCCCAACTGCGTCAGACGCTTGAGCGGCATGAAGACATCGCAGCCTTTATCCTTGAACCTGTGGTGCAGGGCACGGGCGGGATGTATTTCTTTCACCCCGAATACCTGAATCAGGCCCGCGCCATCTGTGATGCACATGGCGTTTTGCTGATCTTTGACGAAATCGCCACAGGGTTCGGGCGCACGGGCAAGCTTTTTGCAACGGATCACACGACCATCGAACCGGATATCCTATGCCTTGGCAAAGCGCTGACCGGGGGGCACATCAGCTTTGCCTGCACGATGACCAACGACCGCGTTGCATTGGGCATTGGGCACGGAGAACCCGGCATTTTCATGCACGGACCAACTTTCATGGCCAACCCGCTGGCCTGCGCGGCGGCGAAGGCGTCGCTTGATCTGCTGTCAACCGGGGAGTGGCAAGATCAAACGCGACGCATCTCGGACCAAATGAAAACCGAATTGGCCGCAGCGCACACGATGCCCGGCGTTGCGGATGTCCGCGTGCTAGGCGGCATTGCCGTGATTGAAATGGATCATGTGGTTAGCGCAGATAAAGCCCATGGGTTGGCCAAGGAAACCGGCGTCTACCTGCGCCCCTTTGGCAAGAACATCTATACGATGCCGCCCTTTATTTGCTCTACTGAAGAACTCTCTCAGATCAGCGCCGCATTGCTGCGGTTGGCGGGGGAATTGTGATGCAAGCGCGGTGGCTCCAGAGAAACGACGCAAACGATGTGCTGGTCTGCTTTGGTGGCTGGGCGATTGGCGCAGAACCCTTGCAGCCCCTCAAAACGGATACAGACGTGCTGTTCGTTGACGACTACCGTGACCTAGTCGCGCTGCCCGATCTCTCTGGCTACACCACCAGAACCGTGGTCGCCTACTCCTTTGGCGTCGCGGCCTTCGCACATTGGCTGCAAGCCAACGAAGACCCGTTTGACCGCAAGATTGCGATCAACGGCAGCCCGACGCCCATTGACCGACGCCTTGGCATTCACCCCAAGATTTTCGCGCGCACCTGCGAGCATCTCTCACATGAGACGTTCCAAGATTTCGTCGCCCTTTGCTACGGTGAGCCACAGCCAGAACAGCTGATCGATATCGCAGCACGTCATGCAGAGCTTTTGGCTGTTGCCGCCCGAGGCCCTGCGCCCAGCCCTGACTTTGACCGCATTTGGATCAGTTCCGAGGATCGTATTTTCCCGGCGGCAAACCTGAACGCTGTATTTAGGCCCCAAGCCGCGCGCATTCAGCAGATCGACGCATCACATGTGCCATTTGAGCACTGGCAAAGCTGGGATGAGGTGACGGGATGAAAGACCTGACCTTCAGCCCAACTCAGTCAAAGGTTCAGCAAAGCTTTCGTCGCGGCCTTGCCAGTTACCACGAAACAGCGTCTCAGCAAGCGGATATCGCCGAGCGACTGTGCACCTTGTTGCGCCCCATCGCGCCGCCCACACTGCTGAAGGTGTTTGAGTTTGGCATGGGCACGGGCCACCTAACCCTGCCTTTGACACGCAGCTTCAATATCGCTGCGCTTACAGTGAACGACCTTGTGCCTGAATGTGCTGCATATGCGCCTGAATCTTCGCATTTCGTCCCGGGACCTATTGAAGCCGTAGAACTCCCGTCGTCGCTTGACTTGATCTGCTCTGCCAGCAC
This sequence comes from Cognatishimia maritima, assembly GCF_900129685.1. Lineage (GTDB taxonomy): Bacteria > Pseudomonadota > Alphaproteobacteria > Rhodobacterales > Rhodobacteraceae > Cognatishimia > Cognatishimia maritima. Next base: position 122,043 of record NZ_FQWM01000002.1, read on the forward strand.
CGTGCAATGGATCGATGACCTTCCCGGCACAATTGCCCGGCTGACGGACGCTTTGACCGAGGGGGGTTTGCTGGCGCTATCGGGCTTTGGGACGGCGCAATTCCATGAACTGCGCGCGTTAGGGTCTACTGCCGCCGCCCCAAGCTACGTCGATGCCGAAGGCTGGCGCGCTATTTTGCCAAGCAACATGACCGTCAAACACCTGAGCCAGGCCCGCAAAGTGAATTGGTTCCCGACCGCGCTCGCCCTGCTTAAGCACCTGCGCGGCACGGGTGTGAATGGCGCAGCCTCGCAGAGTTGGTCAGCAAGCGACTTGAAACGATTTGAGAAAGACTATTGGCAGCGCTTTGGCACGCCGCGCGGGCTGCCTCTGACCTATGATCCGGTCTGGATCATCGCGCAGAAATCCCAATAACTGTCAGGCAAGTCGCGACAAGTGACGCTGCAACACGGACACCGCTGTATCGGTCTGCCGTGACCGCAACGCCTGCATGATAGCCGCATGATCCCTGTCGGTCCGCTCCACCCAATTTTTGCTATAAGTCGCCAACAGGTGCCGCGCACTAAGAACCTGCAGATCATTGATTTCGGCCAGAAGCCGCGGCATGCCGCAGCCGACAAGGATCGCCATGTGAAAACGCCGGTTTTCATACTCCCATGTCACCAGATCGCGCGCGGTGTCGCAGGCCAGCCGCGCTGCTTCTGCAAAATCTTTCTGCGTCGCGGTCAGGCGCGGAATGGAATGGCGCAGGGCCACTGGTTCAAGCGCCAGGCGCATTTCGCGTATTTCCAGAACATCCGCCGGATCAAACGGCGCGACACGTACGCCACGTCGGGGTTGACTGACAGCAAGCCCCTTGGCTTCAAGCCGCAATAGCGCCTCACGCACAGGGACATGACTGACGTCAAATTCCTTGGCGATATGGTCCTGACGCAGCTTTGTATCTGCCACCAATTCGCCCCGCACAATGCGTTCCGTCAGGATCGTTGTAATTTGATCAGAAATCTTGGATTTGGTGTCCTGCGTCATGCCCTACTGTTAGGAAGCACTGCCCAGAGAGGCAAGGACAATCACCGACTAAGGAACATCCGCACGATAGAGCGACACAGGGCCTTCCAGAAGTTCCCGCCAGTATTGTCTGCAAAACTCCCAGACGCGGTCATCATGCACCAAATGATGGGTCAACAGGCCGAATGGCTCCGCATTGTCGGCCTTGCCCTGACGCCGGCGTTTCAGCAGGTCCACAATACGATCCACGATCAGGTCCGGATCAGACAATAGGCGCGCGGGTCGCCAGTAAAGTGGATCGATGTGGGTATTAATTTGTGTCAGGCCCGGTGCGGCTTCGACCTGATCTCTTGGAAAACAGGTCGACAACGCGCGATAGCCAATCTCGGCAAGCACCGGATGAAACGCCTTTGGTACGCGGTTCCAAGGCGGGACAAACATCGGGGCCACCCTGTCGCCCAGCAAGCGCTCCAGCCGCCGCAGCCCTTCTGCGGCTTCTTCGCGACGATCACCGATGGGGCGGTTTTCTCCGAACTCACATTTCGTATCTTCCGCAGGCTGGTGGTTGCGATGCGCCCAGCCGTGGACCACAGGAATAAGATACGGTGTTTCCTGTATGCAGTCGGCCAGCGCCTGCGTCGCATTGCGGGGAATAACGGCCAGATGCACGGGAACTCCGACAGAGTCAGACAGAGCGATTAACCGGTCGAGATTTTCTGATAGGTCGATTGCATCGTCATCACGCCACCAGACCGGCAGCACAAGGTCCTTGCGGTGCCATTTCTTTAACTCTGCGCGCAACGGTGCCCAATCCGGTTGCATGCTCTTGCCCCTCAATTGTCACGTAACCGCAAGGCTGCGGTCGCTCTGGTGTAGCGTGATTGCCTCTTGGGGCCAAGGCGCGTTCGTCTCTACGGTAAATGCGCTTAGCCGCGCGCCAGTTGGCGCAGGTGTCGCGCGCAGCCCTTCAGGGCAGCAAAATCGTCGGTGATCAGATTGACCGAGAAGGATCCAGCCAGGTCAGAAAATCGACCCTTGTCACACATGACATCTGCAAAGTGCAGATTTTTCATAATAGGCGCCACAGACCGTGCCACACCGCCGGTTAGGAAAATGCCACCCTCTGGCATATGCACCAAGGCATGATCGCCGATGACTGCACCAAGCAGCGCGACATAATCGGTCATGGCCGCAACGCAGGCGGCATCACCTGTATGATAGCCAGCGACCACATCCGCAGCGGCGCGCGTTGTTTTCGCATGGAATTCATACAGGTTTTCAATGCCCTGCCCAGCAAGCGCAACCTCAACCGATGGGTACTGCCGCTCTGCCCGCAGCCAATCACAGAGCGCGGCTTGCTCTTTGCGATAAGGCAGCGTTTCGTGCCCAGCTTCGGCAGAAGGGGCCAAGAGCATATCACCAACCTGATGGACCGGAACGAGATTGACCCCTGTCCCCAGGCCAAGCACAAGTCTTGCGCCGCGCGGCTTCGCCTCGCCTGCTTTCAATAGTTGCGTTGTGCCCTCGGCAAGATCATCCAGCGCCAGACCCTGCGCGGGCAGATCGTTGATGACATCAACAATCTTAGCGCCAGTTACGTCTTGCAGCGTTTGCCGATCTATCTGCCAATCAAGGTTTGTAAGCTTGGCAACACCGTCTTTCACCGGCCCTGCCGCCCCTGCACAGGCCCCAATGATGGTGGCTTCTGCATGGTCGGCCAGATAGGTTTCCAGAACGGTCCGAAAATTCGCATTCTCACGGTTGCGAAAACGCAGCGTGGTTTCTGGCAACAACCCTGTGTCATCTGCCAACCCAACGCGGGTATTGGTGCCACCTATGTCAGCAACAAGGAACATATCTGCCATTTGGCCCCCAGAATCTTAGGATGTTAGCGCTATCTTTAGCGCTTCATAAGACATCTTTGGGGTGCGTGCCAGTGTTTCAAAGTCTACATGCACCAGCCCAAAGCGTTTTTCATAGCCTAAGGCCCATTCATAATTATCCAGCAGCGACCAGAACATATAGCCCTTTAGCGGCACGCTTTCGTCCATGGCTCGTTTTGCCGCTGCGACATGCTGATTAAGGTAGTCGATCCGAGCAAGGTCACTCACCTGTCCGTCGACCAAAACATCCGCATTCGCCATCCCGTTTTCCGTCACGAACAATGGTAGATCGCCCGTGTATTCTGCCTGAGTGCGCTTGAGGAAATTGTAGAGTCCATCCGGGTAGATCTCCCACCCCATTTGCGTTTTGGGCAAAGGACCGGGCACCTCTTCGTGGCTGGGCCAAGGATCTGAATTGGGCGCAATCACCTTGCGCGTATAGTAATTCAGCCCACACCAATCGAGGGGCGCTGTAATCGTGGCGAAATCATCCTGGTAGTTGTCAGGCATATGTGCCCCAAGACCGGCCATCACGTTCTTTGGATATTCCCCTTTGAAAACCCCGCCGAGGAAGAACCGGTTGTAGTAGCCGTCATACAACTCTGCCGCTTCCTGCGCTGCAGGGCTATCATCCACCGGTGTCGCCCACTCTAAGTTGAAGACGCCGCCAAGGTTTGACATGCCCAGTGCGCGCATCGCTTGGATTGCGCTGCCGTGGGCCAACAGCACATGATGCATCGCTCGTGCAGTGGCGCGGATATCGCGCATCCCGGGTGCATGATGGCCAAGGAAGTGGCTGAGCCACGCCACACACCAAGGTTCGTTGATCGGTGCGACAGAATACATTCGGTCGCCGATCCGCCCCATAATTACCTCGGTGAAATCGGCAAACCATTTGGCGATGTCCCGGTTGCGCCACCCGCCAAGGTCCGCAAGCGGCTGTGGCAATTCCCAATGGTACAGCGTCGCGCAGGGTTTGAGGCCGTTTTCCAGCATGCTGTCCACGATCCGGTCATAGTAATCCAACCCCTCAGGGTTGGGTGTGCCGCGCCCCTCGGGCAACACCCGCGCCCAACTGGTGGAAAAGCGATACGCATCAAAACCTGCGCTTGCCATTAGCCTGTAATCGTTTTCATAGCGGTGAAAATGATCGCAAGCCAAGGCCCCGGTCTCTGCCCTCACGACATTGCCGGGGGTCGCAGCAAAGCTGTCCCAATGCGTCGCGCCCGCGCCGCCAAATTGGTGCCCTTCAATCTGATAAGACGAGGTTGCCGCCCCAAAGAGAAATTCCTCTGGGAAGTCGCTGCGTTTGAATTCCATTTTACCCCCCGGAAGGAACTGGGCCCGTTGAGCGACCCACGATGAGGTCCGCTTCGAGCAATTCGGTTCTGGGCACCGTTGCGCCCGTTTCAATCATGTTCAGCAGCATCTCTGCCGCGCGCCGCCCCGCATCGCGGACCGACGACCGTGTGGCCGTGAAAAGCGGTTCGTCGATTCCGTTGTTCAGATATCCAAGGTCATCGTCGTGGGTGATTAAAGAAATGTCCTTGCCAAGTTTCAGACCCGCTTCGTGCACGGCGCGCCGTACGCCAATTGCAGTGATCATCGAAGACACCAAAACAGCCGTCGGTGGAGCGTCTGAAGCGAGCATCGCAACCATTGCGTCATGTCCCAGTACCTCTGTCATCTCTCCTTGGAAATGAAAGCTCGGATCAAGTGCAAGCCCCCGATCTGCCAGCGCAGCATCAAGGGCGCGGCGACGCCGATAGGCGAAATCCATCGTCTCCAGGCCATTGATCAAAGCAATCCGGCGATGCCCAAGATCCATCAGAAAGTTGGCAGCCCTACGAAACGCCGAGAAATTGTTTACGTCCACCCAGCTATAGGGCTGCGAGATATCCGACGCCCGCCCATGCACGACAAAGGGCATGCCAAGCTCCAAGAGCAGTTGGATGCGGAAGTCATCCATATGTGGGCCATGTACGATCACACCATCAACGGTCCCGCGACGGTGCATGTCGCGGTAGGCTTTTTCTTCATCCGAGTCCGCGACAACCGAAAGAACCATATCGTAACCATTGCGCGAGTAGGTTTCACCGGTGCCTGCGATAAAGTCGCCGAAAACAGGGTTCACCATCTCGTGTTTGGTTGAGACAGGAATGATATGACCGATCGCCATGGACCGCCCCGTCGCCAACCCTTTGGCACGCGTATTCGGGCGGTAATTGTGCAGCCGCGCGGCCTCCATCACCCGTTCGCGCGTTTTCTGGTTCACTTCGGGATAGCCATTCAACGCGCGACTCACCGTCGTTTGGGACAAACCCAGCAATTCTGACAGTTGTTTCAGGTTCATAGGAATCTCAAAGCGCTTTTGATGGTTTCCCTCTCTTAGTGCGGCTGAGGCGAATGGTCAAAGAAAATCATAAAATATAGGCATTTTCCTATCAAATATGCAGAAATTAGAATCCTATTGACTCTCCCCCCTGTTTTTTGAGATGTTAGCGGTATTCAAAGCGCTTTGGAAACTTTGGCGCGCAGCTTGCATGAAATCCTAGGGAGGGATCATCCATGAAAAATCTGTTGTTGGCAGTTGCCCCTGCGGCACTGGCGGCCAATATGGCTATGGCGGGCGGGCATCTTGCCTTTGTGCCCGGAGAAGGGCCATTTAGCTGGGACTCTTATAATGCTTGGGCAGAGTCAGCCCCTGACCTGTCCGGACAAACCGTAACCGTCGCGGGTCCTTGGCTGGCACCTGAGAACGGCTATTTCCAGAACATGTTGGCGTATTTTGAGACGGCAACCGGCGCAGAGGCGATCTACACCGGCTCCGACTCTTTCGAGCAGCAGATCGTGATTGATGCGGAAGCTGGCTCTGCACCGAACATCGCCGTGTTCCCGCAGCCCGGTTTGGCCGCGTTGATGGCCTCTAAGGGTCAATTGTCTCCGCTTGGCGATGAAATGTCTAACTGGGTGAAAGACAACTATGCGGCTGGCCAGTCTTGGGTTGATTTGGGCAGCTACCCGAATGCCGACGGTAACACAGAGATGTACGGCTTTTTCTTCAACGTGAACGTCAAATCACTTGTCTGGTATGTCCCTGAAAACTTTGAAGATGCGGGCTACGATGTGCCGACCTCTATGGAAGAGCTCAAGGCGCTGACCGAACAGATCGTCGCAGATGGTGAGGTACCTTGGTGCATCGGTCTGGGGTCCGGTGCGGCCACAGGTTGGCCCGCAACGGATTGGGTCGAAGACTTGTTACTCCGCACGCAAGCGCCAGAGGTCTATGACGGATGGGTCACCAACGATATCACCTTCAATGACGAACGCATTGTCGCGGCCATCGAAGAGTTCGGCTGGTTCGCGCGAGATGACGCGAAGGTCGCTGGTGGCGCGGGCGCCGTTGGCACAACCGACTTCCGCGATAGCCCAAAGGGCATGTTCACATCGCCTCCGCAGTGCTACATGCACCGTCAGGCATCTTTCATTCCTGCGTTCTTCCCAGAGGGAACAATGCTGGGTGAAGACGCTGATTTCTTTTACATGCCATCCTATGCCGATAAAGACCTCGGCAACCCAGTTCTTGGCGGCGGTACGTTGCTTGCTGTGACAAGCGCATCAGATGCCGCTACTGCGCTGATGGATTTCCTGAAACAGCCAATCGCGCATGAAATCATGATGGCTCAGCCAGGGTTCCTGACTCCGCACAGCGGAGTGAATTTGGAAACCTATATGGATGACACACAACGTGGCCTCGGTGAAATCCTGCTGGGCGCAACAACCTTCCGGTTTGACGGGTCTGACCTGATGCCGGGCGGCGTAGGCGCTGGCAGCTTCTGGACCGGCATGGTCGACTATGCGGCTGGCACCAAAACGGCAGCAGAAACCGCGACTGCGATCCAAGACAGCTGGGACGCCCTGAAGTAACCCCGCTGTAAATCAGCGCGCCGAAGCGCTGCTTGCACGTGCGACCTGACTCATTGCCCAGCGTAAAAGTTGGGTCGCACACCCTCGGTCCTACGGGCCAAACCCCCATCGAGAGGCATTCCCATGCATCCAGCAATCCTGGGCATCCTGACCATCGCCCTCGGCGTTGGCGCTTGTGTCAGCTACTTTTTCCTGTCCAACCTGTTTCTGGACAAGGTGCTTTTCCCGCCTCGTGGACCAAACGCAGGCCGTAATATCAACCGCGCGAACCTAATCCGCCCTTGGCTGTTCCTGTTCCCAGCGCTGTTTGTTTTAGGGCTGTACCTCGCATACCCGGTCTTTGCGACGCTGTGGCTATCCGTGACCGAACGGACATCCAGCGGCAACGTCTGGGTTGGCTTTGAAAACTACGCCCAGATGTTGGGCGAAGAAAAGTTCTGGGAAGCCATGCGCAACAACATGCTTTGGCTGATCGTTGTGCCCGCGGCCTCTACCGGCTTTGGCCTTTTGGCCGCGCAGCTGACCGACCGGATCAGTTGGGGCAATATTGCGAAGTCCCTAATCTTTATGCCGATGGCGATTTCCTTTGTCGGTGCTGCTGTGATCTGGAAGCTGATCTATGACACGCGGCCTGAAGGCACAGATCAAATCGGTCTACTGAACGCGCTTTATTTGTTCTTTGGCGGCGATGCTCCGCAAACGTGGCTTACGCTGCCCTTCTGGAACAATTTCTTCCTGATGGCGGTCTTGGTCTGGATTCAAACCGGCTTTGCCATGGTGATCCTATCCGCCGCTTTGCGCGGCATCCCGGAAGAAACCGTTGAAGCGGCGATTGTTGATGGCGCGAACCCGTTTCAGGTCTTTTTCAAGATCAAAGTCCCCCAGATCATGGGCACCATCGTCGTGGTCTGGACCACAATCACAATCATCGTCCTCAAGGTCTTTGACATCGTTTTTGCGATGACCAACGGCCAATGGGAGACACAGGTTCTGGCCAATTACATGTATGACAAAATGTTCCGCGCCAACGATTGGGGCGTCGGATCGGCCAGCGCGATGATCATCATGTTGCTGGTGACTCCGATCCTTGTCTGGAATGTCCGCAACGCCCGCAAGGAGATGCGCTGATGAACAATATCGCTGGCACCAAATCCTCCCTGACATGGGCGGTCCATATCTCGGTCGCGGTGCTTGTCATTGCATGGCTTTTGCCAACTGTCGGGCTGTTTGTGTCCTCTTTCCGGACCGCCGACCAGATCGCGACAAGCGGTTGGTGGAAGGCACTGTTTTCGCAGGAACAAACGCTGAGCCTGCGGGCGGCACCTGCGGAAGAGCAGGTTCAAGTCGGCAACCTTTATGTGATCGAAGGTCAGATTTTCGAATCCGAAGCGCGCCCGGAAATTCAAACTTGGGGCATCTCATCGCGCGCCGTTGACGCCTTTATCCCCGGTGACAGCGCAGAATTGCGCGGCGGCGGGATCTTCACACTTGATGTGGACGGTACATACCGAATTGAGAACACAGAACCCTTTGACGTTAGTCGCGGGCAACGCGTCTTTATCACCGCGGAAGTGCCGCCAGAGTTCACGTTGAATAACTACTATACGGTTGTCTTTGACCCCAACAATATCGAGGGCATGTCCAAGGCGTTTATCAATACGCTGACAGTGACGATCCCGGCGACCATCATCCCGATCCTTATCGCGGCCTTTGCGGCCTATGCGTTGGCATGGATGGAGTTTCCGGGGCGTGCGTTATTGATTGCCGCTGTTGTCGGCCTGCTGGTGGTGCCTTTGCAATTGGCGCTGATCCCGCTGCTGAAGTTCCACAACGATATCGGTATCGGCAAAGGCTATATTGGCGTCTGGCTTGCGCACACGGGTTTTGGCATGCCGATGGCGATCTATTTGTTGCGCAACTATATGGTCGGCCTGCCCCGCGATATCATCGAAAACGCGCGCGTAGATGGGGCGACAGAGTTCCAGATTTTCATCAAAATTATCCTACCGCTCAGCTTCCCGGCCCTAGCCAGTTTTGCGATCTTCCAGTTCCTTTGGACGTGGAACGACCTGCTGGTGTCCTTGGTGTTCCTGATCGACTCGACCGGTGAAACCACTGTGATGACCAAGCAGATCGTCGAAATCTTAGGCACCCGTGGCGGCAATTGGGAAATCCTCGCGACAGCGGCCTTTGTATCGATCATCGTGCCACTGATTGTCTTCTTCGCAATGCAAAAATACTTGGTGCGCGGCATGTTGGCCGGCTCCGTGAAATAACAAGGATAGAGAATGACCATCATGTCACATGTGTCCAACACTGCCTCGATGAAAGCTGACGCCGACTGGTGGCGCGGTGCGGTGATCTACCAAATTTACCCACGCAGCTTTCAGGACAGCAATGGCGACGGCGTCGGTGACCTAAAGGGCATCACAGAGCGCCTGCCCCATGTCGCAAGCCTTGGTGTCGATGCGATTTGGATTTCGCCGTTCTTTACGTCGCCCATGAAAGACTTTGGCTATGACGTCAGCGATTACTGCGATGTCGACCCGATGTTTGGCTCGCTTGCCGACTTTGACGCGCTGGTAGCGCGCGCCCATCAGTTGGGCCTGCGCGTGATGATTGACCTTGTGCTGAGCCATACCAGCGATCAGCATCCGTGGTTTGCAGAAAGCCGCGCCGACAAATCCAACGCCAAGTCCGATTGGTACGTCTGGGCCGATCCGAAACCAGATGGCAACCCGCCCAACAACTGGCTGTCCATCTTTGGTGGACCGGCTTGGCAGTGGGATGGGCGTCGTCAGCAGTATTACCTGCACAATTTCCTAGCCTCTCAGCCTGATTTGAACTTCCACTGCGCCGACGTACAAAAGGCGCTCTTGGACGTAGCGCAGTTTTGGCTTGAACGTGGCGTCAATGGTTTCCGACTGGACACGATCAACTTCTACGTCCACGACGCGCGGCTCAGGAACAACCCGCCGCTGGCACCTGAGGCGCGGAATTCGACCATCGCACCACAAGTGAACCCCTATAATCACCAAGAACATCTATATGATAAGAACCAGCCGGAAAACCTTGCCTTTCTGCGCAAACTGCGCGCCGTCATGGACCCCTATGGCGCTGCGGCCGTGGGTGAAGTGGGCGACGCTCAGCGCGGTTTGGAAATTCTGGGTGAATACACGGCTGGCGATGACCTGATGCAAATGTGCTATGCGTTCGAGTTCCTTGCCAACGACCGTCCGACCGCGCAAGAGGTTGCTGATGTTCTGAACAAGGTCGACGCTGTCGCAAGAGACGGTTGGGCCTGCTGGGCCTTTTCCAACCACGATGTGCAACGCCACGCCACACGCTGGCACCTCGGTTCTGAGGGCCTGAAAATGATGATCACGCTGATGATGTGCCTGCGCGGTTCAGCCTGCATTTATCAGGGCGAAGAGCTGGGCCTACCAGAAGCAGACGTCGCCTATGAAGACCTGCAAGACCCCTATGGCATTGAATTCTGGCCAGAATTCAAGGGGCGCGACGGGTGCCGCACACCGATGGTGTGGGAACGGTCCAACGATTCAGGCGGCTTTTCTCAGGGTCAGCCGTGGCTGCCTGTCAGCCCCGAGCACCTGAATGCTGCCGTCGCTGCGCAAGAAGATGACGCGGGTTCCATCCTGCATCACTACCGCCGAGCAATTGCATTGCGTCAGGGCAATGTTGCTTTGCAAAAGGGCGATCATTCGGCACCAACGGCCAATGGCTCGGTGCTGTCTTTCACTCGGACGCACGGCAGCGAAACGCTCTTCTGCGCCTTCAATCTGGGCGATGAACCGGCGCAAATCACGCTGCCCGAAGGCGCGTGGAAATCAATCGCACTTGAGCTGAACGGCGCTGTTGTCATGGATGGCACGGCGACGCTTGAGGGATGGCAACCGCTGATCGCGGTTCAGGCATAGGGAGGGCACTATGGCCGGCTTGAAACTTACGAATGTCGAAAAGACATATGGCGGCAACGTCAATGTGTTGAAAAATATCAACTTGGACATCAATCCGGGAGAGCTGGTTGTTTTTGTCGGCCCCTCGGGCTGTGGCAAGTCCACGCTGCTGCGCATGATTGCGGGGCTTGAGAAAATCACCGGGGGATCGCTTGAGATTGACGGGCAATATGTCAATGACATGCCCCCCGCCCAACGCGGGATCGCGATGGTATTTCAATCCTATGCGCTTTATCCGCATATGACCGTACGCGACAACATGGCCTTCGCCCTGAAACTCGCCAAGAAAACGCCCGCGGAAATTGACGAAGCAATTTCAAAAGCAGCCCGCGTTTTGCAGCTTGAAGAGTACCTTGATCGTCTCCCCAAAGCGCTGTCCGGCGGCCAACGCCAGCGTGTCGCCATTGGACGCGCCATCGTGCGCGACCCCAAGGTCTATCTGTTTGACGAACCGCTGTCTAACCTTGACGCCGCGTTGCGCGTGGCAACACGGATCGAAATCGCGCAACTTAAAGAAGCGATGCCCGACAGCACCATGGTCTATGTGACGCACGACCAGGTCGAGGCTATGACCCTGGCGACACGCATCGTTGTGCTGGCCAACAAAGGGATCGCGCAGGTCGGGACTCCGCTGGATCTTTATGAGCGGCCAGAGAACGAATTTGTCGCGCAATTCATCGGCTCACCCGCGATGAACCTTTTGGCAGGCGAGATTGTTGAAACCGGCGAGGTTACAACAGTCAGAACCTTCGAAGGCAACGGGACGTTTCAAGCGAACATTCCGACACGCGCAGAGGACAAGGGGCTGAAGGTGAATGTCGGCATCCGCCCCGAAGACCTTGTGGCAACCGATAACGAGAGCTACGCCTTTGCCGACACCGTCAGCATAGTCGAGGCCCTTGGCGAGGTGACGCAGCTTTATTTCGAACCGCCACGCCCCGAAGAGGACACAGATACCGTCATCGCCAAACTGCCGGGCATTCATAAGGATTTGCGCGGAAAAGAGCTTAAATTGACGGCTGCCCCATCCAAGGTACACCTGTTCAGCAATGGGCAATCCCTGCTCTATCGGTGATCATGTAGAGCGTATTGCAAAGCCCTGCCTCGGCGGGGTTTTCTTTGCGAGGCTGTATATTTCCGACTATTTAAATCGGATATTGACTTAATCGACTTTTTTAGTCAGTTTTTGCGTGCAAAGCGCGAGGACAATCCATTGAATATGCAACGTATGATTTCAGAACCCTATTCCGACATTCCAATACTGGATGCCAAACAGATCACCGGTGCGGACGGGCTGGCACGTATTGTGCTAGATGAACAGGTCTATACCCTCCGCATAACACGTGCTGGAAAACTGATCCTGACCAAATAAAATAAGGGCGGCCACATCTGCTTAGATGGGCCGCCCTTTTGCATGTCATTTAGGCCTTTAGATCAGCCTTTGCCTTTCCAAGGCACCAGCACCTTCTCGGCGTAGCGCATCAGAACGTCGATCCCGAACCCGATAATACCGATCAGGATGATACCCATGATCACGATATCGGTGTTCTGGAACTTGGACGCCGCAACGATCATCTTACCGGCACCTTTTTCCGCGGCGACAAGTTCTGCCGCAACAACCGTACCCCAGCAGACGCCCATCGCGACGCGCGCGCCCGTGAAGATCTCTGGCAATGAGTTCGGCACGATGACGTGGCGCATGATCTGCGCTTTGCTTGCCCCGAGGGAATAAGCGGCATGCACCTTAGAGATTTTCACACCAGACACACCAGATCGCGCCGCAATCGCCATGATCCACAAGGCTGCTAGGAAGAGGAGGATGATCTTACCCGTCTCCCCGATACCGGCCCAGATAATGACCAGCGGGATCAGCGCAAGCGGCGGAACCGGGCGCATGAATTCAACGATCGGATCAAACCAACCGCGGAACCAGTCGCTCAGGCCCATCGCATAGCCCAGCGGGATGCCGATGATCGCGCCGCAAACAAAGCCCAAAATCACGCGATAAAGCGAGAAGCCCAAGTGCTCCCATAGGGTGAACCCCTGAAAACCTGCGCTGGCAATTTCAATCGTACGCAAGAAAACGCCTTCGGGAGACGGAAGCCAAATGGGTTCCATCTGCCAGCCGGCATGCGGTGAAAAGTTAGGTGTTCCTTTGTCCGACAGGGTGACAACGCCGCCGTCAACTTCGACAGAACCGCCGGCATCGACAGGTTGCCCATTGATTGCGATGACCTTGGCACCTTCGTCTTTGCCAATGTCGTCGTTCTTGTCGACGCGCAGCAGCTTGGATCGCCATGCGGCAACCAACTCGGTGTCGTTCTTCGCGAACCCATCACCGGGCTCAGTTGCAATTGGCTCGACACTTTCGCCGGCCTCGTGCACCCGGAAATAGACAGTTGCGTCGTCAGTTTGACCGTTCGCCTCTGCCGTATAGGTGAAAGACGTATCCCCGATGAACGGACCCGGTGCATGCATAAAGCCTGGCAACAGTTTGGACCCGGTGAAGGCCCCCCAGATCACAAAGATCGTCACAATGGAAATCACCGAAGCCGCCCGATTGGAGCGCACTGCGCTTTCATCGCCAAAGGTCACGGTTTTCAGAGAGGTGTAATCCTGAATCGCTGTCTTATCAGCGATGAAACGGACCACGTAGAAGGCCACCACGAAGATGACCACATAAACGAGTAACGGAATCATGCTTTTTCCTCCGCGCGGCCCATAATTTCTTCTTCCATGTCCCAAATCATGCCGAGGATTTCCTCACGGCGTTCTGCGAATTCAGGGTGCTTTTTCACGTCGCGCAGGTCTTGCCCAACGCCGAGGTCCGCGAACGGCAGGCGGTATTCCTTGTGAATACGGCCAGGGCGCGGAGCCATCACGAGCAAACGTTCACCAAGCAACAATGCCTCTTCGACCGAGTGTGTGATCAGGATGATCGTCTTACCGGTCTCTTTCCAAAGTTTCAGAACCAGCGACTGCATCTTTTCGCGGGTCAGCGCGTCCAGCGCGCCCAGTGGTTCATCCATCAAAATAACGTCGGGGTCGTTGGCAAGGCAGCGCGCCAAAGACACACGTTGCTGCATACCGCCGGACAGTTCGTAGACAGCCTTCTCTTTAAAATCCTGCAGACCGACCACATCCAGAAGATGGTTGACGATCTCCGATTTTTCCTTGGCTGGCATCCCTTTCATACTGGGGCCGAAGCCCACATTGTCCCGCACGCTCATCCATTCAAACAGCGCGCCCTGCTGGAACACCATCCCGCGTTCCGCGTCCGGTCCGGTCACCTTGTGACCGTTGAGAACAATCTGCCCCTCAGTTGGTGCAAGAAACCCGGCTACGATGTTTAGCAATGTCGTTTTACCACAGCCCGAAGGGCCCAACACACTCAGCAACTCGCCAGCTTTCAAATCCAGCGACACATCCTTAAGCGCTTGGACATGCCCCCCGTCGGGCAGGTCAAACCGCATGGATATCTTATCGATCGACAGTCCTGACATGGTCCGCCTTTCTCAATTATGTTGTTGAAAGAATGATTTGGCCGACCCCCAGAGTGTCGGCCAAATCGTCCAAAAAGTTGCCCGGCAACACCAAGGTGGCCGGGCGTCGTTTTGATTACATTTCGCTTGCGGCAGTCAAAGGACCAGCGTTGACGGCACCTTCATAGGACTCAAGCGCGCCATCGATGGAACCGGATGCCACGAAGACGTCTGCAACGCCCTTCATGAAGTCAGCAACGCCGCCACCCAGCCATTTCTCACCCAATTGCTCCTCAGCACTTGGGAAGATAAAGTTGTCCAGAGTCGCTTTAGCTGCGTCAAGGTCCATACCTGCGTCTTTTGCGATAACTGGCAGCATCTCATCGGTGTTTTCACCAGAGTTCCACATGTCGTTCGCTTTAGCGGTCACAGATAGGAACTTAGAGAGGAGCTCGCCCTCTTCGGCAACGAAGTTTGCTGGTGCAGAAGTCGCGTCAAAGACCAGAATTCCTAGTTCTTCTTTCTCTGCGCCAGTCAGCAGCACATTACCGTGCTCCATCATGCGACGCAGCGCGCCACCCCAGCCGCAGGCCATGTCGATAGACCCTTGCGCCAGTGCAGCCGCAGATTCCGCAGGTGCCATATCAACGATCTCTAGGCTGTCCAAGGAGATGTCGAAATGCTCCATCTGCTTCAGGAAACCAAAGTGAGCAGCGGTACCCAAAGGTACGGCGACTTTCTTGCCTGCGAGTTCGCCCGCAGAATCTTTGTCGATTTCCAGCGCTTCAGAGACGACGCAGTTGTCATTTTCCGAGTAGCTCACGGCGACATCGACCATCTTGATATCTTGACCAGCAGAGACGGCGACAACGAAGGGCGGCACGCCCTGCGAAACAGAAATGTGGATGTCGCCAGAAGCCATTGCGGCGCTCATCGCTGTCCCGGTGTCAAAGGACACCCAGTTGACTTTGACGCCCATCGCTTCGTCATACATGCCTGTTGCTTTTGCGTATTGGAACGGCATTGGCCACTCCAAGAAGTAAGCAACGGTGATCTCTTCAAGATGGCCACCGGCCATTGCACCCTGCGCGCCGGCGAGCAGAGCAGCGGATGCAGCCATAGCGGCAAATTTGTTCTTGAATGTCATATTCATTTTCTCCCGTGTGAGTACGACCGCAGCAAGTCATGCGGCCTTAGAATCTAGGCGACTATTTTCTAGCCTTAGCTCTAGAGTTGCGCGTCTTGTCCGCAACACCTCCAATCCGAACGGAAAATTGCACACCAATCAATGATTTTTTCAGCCAAAACACCAAACATGCGATTATTGAGACCGGCGAAAAATTTCGCAAGTTTTGGAATATTTGTTTATGATCAGAAACTTAATCGGCCAAATCGAAACTTTTTGTTTGTGTCGATCTTGTAACTGGAATCAAATACATAATCATCTGGCCCTATATGGTGCGCCTAGTTTCCAAGCAATATACTTCAATCCACTGACCAGAGTCTCTGGTCCCATTTTCACGCATTGCGCCAAAAGCGCATAATCTAAGGGTGTTCCAAATGGATGGCACTTTTAAAGACAACGACCTGTCCAAGGTCGTCGCAGCCGACAAGGCAAATGTCTGGCACCACCTAAGCCAGCACAAGCAATATGAAACCAGCGATCCACGTATCATCGTGGAAGGCAAGGGCATGCGTGTCTGGGATCAAAACGGCAAAGAGTTCATCGACGCCGTTTCCGGTGGTGTCTGGACGGTGAACGTTGGCTATGGCCGCGAAGAGATTTGCGATGCCGTGCGCGACCAGTTGATGAAACTGTGCTACTTCGCGCAAACCGCTGGTTCGATCCCTGCCGCTCTGTTTGCAGAAAAACTGATCGACAAGATGCCGGGCATGTCTCGTGTGTACTACACAAACTCCGGCTCTGACGCGAACGAAAAGGTCTTTAAGATCGTGCGCCAGATTTCTCATAAGAAATACGGTGGCAAGAAACATAAGATCCTGTATCGCGACCGCGACTACCACGGCTCGACCTTGGCAGCGATGTCGGCGACAGGACAGCACGAACGTATCGCGCAATATGGTCCTTTCGCACCGGGTTTCGTGAAGGTTCCGCATTGCATGGAATACCGCAAACACGAGCTGGGTCTTGAGGACCTTTCTGGTGCGGAATTCGGTCGCGCGGCTGCGGATCAGATCGAAAAGGTCATTCTTGAAGAAGGCCCAGAAACCGTTGGCCTGCTTTGCCTCGAGCCTATCACCGCAGGTGGCGGTGTGATCGAAGCGCCTGAAGGCTATTGGGAGCGTGTGCGCGAAATTTGCGACAAGTACGACATCCTGCTGCACATCGACGAAGTTGTCTGCGGCGTCGGCCGTACCGGCAAATGGTTTGGCTACCAGCACTTCGGCATCGAACCTGACTTTGTGACGATGGCCAAAGGCGTGGCATCGGGCTATGCGGCGATTGCCTGCATGGTCACAACGGAAAAGGTCTTTGACATGTTCAAAGAAGACCCATCCGACCACATGAGCCACTTCCGCGATATCTCGACCTTTGGTGGCTGCACCGCTGGTCCGGCTGCGGCACTGGTCAACATGCAAATCATCGAAGACGAAGGCCTCTTGGAAAACACCACCAAGATGGGCGAGCGCATGCGCGCCAACTTCCTGAAGCTGCAGGAAAAGCACGCCGTGATTGGTGATGTGCGTGGCAAAGGTCTGTTCCAAGGTCTGGAACTGGTCAAAGATCGTGAAACCAAAGAGCCGGTCGACGAAGCGCAGGCACAGGCGGTAGTTGGCAACTGCGGCGCGCAGGGTGTGATCATTGGTGTGACCAACCGGTCTTTGCCAGGTCGCAACAACACGCTTTGCTTCAGCCCAGCCCTGATCGCCACCGAAGAAGACATCGACGCGATCTGCGATGCCGTCGATAACGCGCTGACCGCCGTCTTCGGCTAAACCCAACGACCCTGCCCGCGCCAAAACTGGCGCGGGCGATCCTTTTGAACAGAGACAATCCCATGTGGCCCAGCCCGCGCAAACTTTGTGGCACCCGACTAAGCCTACTGCCGCTCTCGCATGGGCACGCAGCACAGTTGGCACAAGCAACACTTGCTGAACCGCATCTGCCCGAGGGCTGCCGACTACCCGTGCGCCACGATATGCAGGGAGAAATCTCTTATCTGCTGGAACGGCAGGCGGATGGCAAAGCACTGACATACGTCGTGCAAGCCAGCACTGCGCAGCTTTTGGGCTGGACAGGCTTTTCCGCCATTGATCGCGCACATAAGAAGCTTGAAGTCGGCAACACGTGGCTTGCCACGAAGGACGACGGCCTTTTCACCGAAATGATGGTCATGCTTTTGACCTATGGCTTTGACATTGCCAAAGCCAACACCATTCAATTCCGTGCACATGCTGACAACGCAGCGCACCGGTCCCGGCTTACGGCGCTGGGTGCTCAACTTGATGGCATTCTGCGTGGCGACCAGATCGACCGGACCGGCGCGCCGCAGGATATCTCGATTTATTCGCTCTTGCGGACGGAGTGGGCCAAGACCAATGCGCAGCTTTTGGCGCAGTTGCAATAGATCCGCAATGGCGGCGACAACGCGGGCATTCTGCCCCAATTTTGTGATCAAGATTCAGTCATCTTTACGCCTGCAAGGGCTTGCCCTGAAAATGAATTCGCTGAAAAATAACGCCAGACGATCCCAAAATAAGTCCAGTTAGGGAAAGATCATGTCCATCTCTGTCGATACATTCTTTCTCAACCCGCAATTTCAAGGAACGCTGCAATCCCAGATCCAGCAGATGATTGCAGAGGGGATATTATCAGGCCGTTTTCGGCAGGGTGAAAAACTGCCCTCGACACGCAAACTGGCGTCGCACCTAGGGGTCAGCCGGATTACTGTGACGCTGGCCTATACGGAATTGCTGGCCAACGACTACCTCTCGTCGCGTGGTCGATCAGGTTACTTCGTGTCCGAGAATGCACCAGAGCCGCCACCGTTTGAAGCGCTGCGCCAAAACGGTGATTCCGTCGATTGGAATCGCGCGATTGGGCGCCGCTACACGGGCGGCGACACCCCGCGCAAACCCGTCGATTGGGCGCGCTATCGCTATCCGTTCATCTATGGCCAAACCGATAGCAGCCTTTTTGATCACGCCAACTGGCGTCTCTGCGCGATACAGGCTTTGGGGCAAAAAGACTTTGCCGCGCTGACAACCGACTACTGTGATCTGGAAGACGAGCGGCTGGTTGAATTCATCGTGCGTCACACCCTGCCCCGCCGTGGTATCGTGGCTCGTCCCGAAGAGGTGCTGATTACGGTGGGGGCACAAAACGCCCTTTGGCTGACCGCACAGGTCCTGCTGACACAAAGGCGCACGGCCGCGATCGAGGACCCATGCTATCACGCGCTGCGCGATATCTTGACCCAATCCCGCTGTCACCTCGTCCCGCTTCCGGTAGACCGTGACGGCCTGCCACCGCACGCTATCCCCTCGGAAACAGACGTTATTTTTACAACGCCAAGCCATCAGTGCCCGACCGCAGCCACCATGCCAATGTCGCGTCGCGAGCAACTTTTGGATCGTGCGCGCGAGTTGGATGCCCTGATTGTGGAGGATGACTATGAATTCGAGATGTCCTTCCTGAACCCACCGTCCCCTGCGTTGAAATCCCTGGATCGTGACGGACGGGTGATCTATGTCGGGAGCTTTTCAAAATCCATCTTCCCCGGCTTGCGTCTTGGCTATTTGGTCGGGGCCGAAAGCTTCATCCGCGAAGCGCGTGCTTTGCGGGCCTCTGTGCTGCGTCACCCTCCGGGGCACACGATGCGGACGGCGGCCTACTTCCTTTCCCTTGGGCATTACGACGCCTCGATTCGCCGCCTTCGAATCGCTCTGAAGGAACGCCGTGAGGCCATGCAAAATGCGATACAGGCGAATGGGTTGACCATCGCCGGTCAAGGCGCACATGGCGGCAGTTCGTTCTGGATGCGCGCGCCAAACGGCGTTGACACCGAGGTTTTGGCGGAACAGCTAAAGCCAAAAGGCGTATTGATTGAACCGGGTCGGCCATTCTTTTTCGGCCATGATCGACCAAAAGAGTTCTATCGCCTCGCCTATTCTTCTATCCCGAAAGATCGAATTTCTCAGGGAATTCAATTAATTGCCGAAACGATGAGCGACTAGTCACTCGTTAAGACTTTCGTGTTTCCTAGCATCTAAAGTCATTTTTCACGGCAGCCGTGCGAAATATTATTACTGCTTCATTTGTTGACTTTTGAGACCAAAAGTGTCATTTTCTGTGCAATACGCAAAAACCACATGATGCCAGGACACCCTCGATGCGCCTCAACTGGATATATTCCGCAAGAGTTATTGGGACTACTGGCCCTATGCCCAAGACCCTAATCTAACCGAGTCCGAGCACTGCTCGCTCCACTCTCGTTCTCAGGAGACGAACCCATGAAAATGACAACCGAAGAAGCCTTTGTAAAAGTGCTTCAGATGCACGGTATCGACAATGCTTTCGGCATTATCGGTTCCGCAATGATGCCGATTTCCGACCTTTTCCCGGCGGCTGGCATCAAGTTCTTTGACTGCGCGCACGAGTGCAACGCAGGCATGATGGCAGACGGTTACACCCGTGCGACTGGCAAGATGTCCATGATGGTTGCGCAAAACGGCCCCGGTATCACCTCTTTGGTCACACCGATCAAAACAGCTTACTGGAACCACACACCACTGCTGATCGTGACCCCACAGGCGGCCAACAAAACCATCGGCCAAGGTGGCTTCCAAGAAGTAGAACAAATGGCTCTGCTGGAAGATATGGTTGCCTACCAAGAAGAAGTGCGCGACGCGTCCCGTATCGCAGAGGTTCTGAACCGCGTGATCATGCAAGCGAAGCGCGCTTCTGCGCCTGCGCAAATCAACGTGCCACGTGACTTCTGGACTCAAGTGATCGACATCGAACTGCCAGCGGTTGTTGAATTCGAACGCCCACAAGGTGGCGAAGAAGCGGTTAAGAAAGCCGCTGAACTGCTGTCCAACGCGAAATTCCCAGTGATCCTGAACGGCGCAGGCGTTGTTCTGGCGGACGCAATCGGCGACTCTGCAGAGTTGGCAGAGCGTCTGACAGCACCTGTCTGCGTTGGCTACCAGCACAACGACGCCTTCCCAGGCTCTCACCCGCTGTTTGCTGGCCCACTGGGCTACAACGGTTCGAAAGCCGGTATGGAACTCATCTCGAAAGCGGATGTTGTTCTGGCGCTTGGTACACGTCTGAACCCATTCTCCACGCTGCCGGGCTATGGCATCGATTATTGGCCACGTGACGCGAAGATCATTCAGGTCGACATCAACCCTGATCGTATCGGCCTGACCAAGCCAGTCTCTGTTGGTATCGTTGGCGACGCAAAGAAAGTGGCGCAGGGCATCCTTGCACAGCTGTCTGGCACCGCAGGTGACGAAGGTCGCGACGCACGTAAAAACACCATCGCAGATGCAAAATCCACATGGGCGCAACAGCTGACCTCTATGGATCACGAGGACGACGATCCGGGCACCACCTGGAACGAGCGTGCACGCGGTCGCGAGCCAGAAAAGATGTCCCCACGTATGGCATGGCGTGCGATCCAAGCAGCGCTGCCAAAAGATGCGATCATCTCTTCTGACATCGGCAACAACTGCGCAATCGGTAACGCGTACCCTTCTTTTGAAGACGGCCGCAAATACCTTGCACCTGGCCTGTTCGGCCCATGTGGCTATGGCTTCCCAGCGATCTGCGGCGCGAAAGTGGGCTGCCCAGATACACCGGTTGTTGGCTTTGCTGGCGACGGCGCATTCGGCATCTCCATGAACGAGATGGTCTCTGTGAACCGTGACGACTGGCCACCAATCACCATGGTGATCTTCCGCAACTACCAGTGGGGTGCGGAAAAGCGGAACACCACGCTGTGGTTTGACGACAACTTCGTGGGCACAGAGCTGTCCAAAGAAGTGTCCTACGCAGGCATCGCCAAAGCATGTGGCGTGCACGGCGTTGCCGTCACATCCATGGATCAGTTGACCGACGAGCTGGCCAAAGCGGTCAAGCGTCAGATGGAAGACAAAGAAACCACCTTCATCGAGGTTCTGCTGAACCAAGAACTGGGTGAACCATTCCGTCGCGACGCCATGAAGAAGCCTGTCCAAGTGGCTGGCATCAACCGCGAAGACATGCGCGCGCAATAATTGGTCAAAAGGACGGACCCGAATGACTCTTCTCCCTCAGGAGCTGCTGAAATCAAAGGCTCCGTCCAACCGACCTGTTATTTCCCTATGTGAAGGCAGTGATCCCCGCATCGTCGCGGGGGCGCTTGCCGCCCATCAGGCCGATCTGGCCGACGTTATTCTTGTAGGCGACGCTGACGCTGTCCGCACCGAACTGGCAAACCAGGGTGCGTCTGAAAGCGCAGGTGTTCAGGTCCATGACCCGCTGACCTCGCCCCTCACATCCGATTTTGCAGCTGAGTATCACAGCCTACGCAAACACAAAGGCGTCGACGAAGCCAAGGCGCTGTCGGCTGTTCAGACACCGGTTGTCTATGCCGCCATGCTTGTCCGTCTTGGTCATGCGACAGGCACCGTTGGCGGCGCTGTGCTCACCACTGGAGAGATCGTGCGCAGCGCGATCCAAGTCATTGGCATGGCCAAAGACGCCGCAATGGTTTCCAGCTTTTTCCTGATGTACCCGCCCGAAACGGCGACCACAGGCGCGCGCGCGATGCTTTATTCCGACTGCGGGCTGGTGATTGATCCAAGCGCCAAAGAACTTGCTGAAATCGCCAAGGCCTCCGCCAAATCCTGTCAGGCGCTGTTGGAAACAGATCCCAAAATCGCTTTCCTCAGCTTTTCGACCAAGGGCAGCGCACGCCATGACGCCGTGAGCAAAGTCTCTGAGGGCCTGGCCATTTTCAAAGACGCAGCACCCGAGATCGAAGCTGATGGCGAGTTCCAATTCGACGCGGCCTTTGTGCCAGCGGTGGGCGCGCGCAAGGCCCCCGGCTCTGACGTTGCGGGCCATGCCAATGTGATGATCTTCCCGAACTTGGACGCGGGCAACATCGGTTACAAAATCACCCAGCGCCTTGGCGGCTATATGGCCATCGGCCCGGTGATGCAGGGGCTTGCCAAACCCGCCAATGACCTGTCGCGCGGCTGCACCGCCCAAGATGTCACCCAAATGATCGCCGTGACTGCTTTGCAGGCGCTGAAATAATGTTGATCAATCCGTTTGCCCTTGCCGTTTTGGTATTTTCTCCTCATCAAGAGCACGGAGAGGAAAAAAATCCCAAATGGCCATGACATCAGGGAAATCCACCCAGCGCCCCGCGCCTATGGGCAATGCGCTTTGCGCACACTTTGGTTTGTTCCCTTCTTGCCTAACCGTGCGACCCGATTTCGGCGCAGCATCTCCAATGACGGTACTTCGCCTATGACTGCTTCCCTCGCCACCTCACCCAATATTCTGAACCGGGTCAAAGCGAAGGCACACGCCCTATTTCCGGGCGTCATGGTGTCTGTCATGGTGGCCGTCGCTGCGAAGTTTCTGTCGGAACACTACGCGACTCCAGCGATGTTGCTGGCCCTGCTTCTTGGGATCGCAGTAAGTTTTCTGTCGGAAGATGGAAAAGCCGTCGCAGGTATCGGATTCTCCGCCCGTACCTTGCTGCGCCTCGGGGTGGCACTACTTGGCGTGCGCATTTCAATGGACCTGATGGCCAGCCTAGGCCTTGAATTGATCCTTCTGGTCGTCGCTGGTGTCATCGCGACTATAGGCTTTGGTATCGCCTTTGGGCGCGTGTTCGGTCACAAATGGCGCTTTTCGTTTCTGACCGCAGGCTCAGTTGCGATCTGTGGCGCCTCCGCCGCAATGGCCATTATTGCAATCCTTCCAAAAGACGAACGTTCAGAAGAGCGCCTGATCTTCACGGTGCTTGGCGTAACTGTTCTCTCGACAATTGCCATGATTGCCTATCCGGTGCTCGTGAATTGGCTCGAACTGACGGAATTGCAGGGCGGGGTCTTCCTCGGCGGGACAATTCACGACGTGGCACAGGTGGTTGGCGCAGGGTTTTCAATCTCTGAATACACCGGCGACACCGCCACACTTGTGAAACTGATCCGTGTCGCGACTTTGGCACCGGTTGTCCTTGTGGCGTCGCTCCTCATCCGCCATTTCGCCGAACTACCAGAGGACGGCAAACGACCGCCGGTTCTGCCTATGTTTGTGGTCGGTTTCCTAGCGCTCGCCGCATTGAATTCATTCCACCTGATCCCGGCCTTTGTCGCGGATTTTCTTAGCCAAGCCTCGCGCTGGCTTCTGCTGATTGCGATCGCCGCCGTCGGAATGAAAACCAACCTTAAGCAAATCCTCTCCGTCGGTGGCGCAGCCATCGCGCTGATCGTCCTCGAAACCGTCTTTATTGCAGCCTTCATTCTTGCGGGGATCAAGCTGCTGACGTGACGCCAAAATAAAACAGGGAAGCCCGATGACATTCCAGCAACCTAAAATCGATACATCTCCGAAGGTCTCTGACGAGATACGCAAAACCACCTGTTACATGTGCGCGTGTCGTTGCGGCATCAATGTTCATATGAAAGACGGCAAGGTTGCTTACATCGAGGGCAACCGGGACCACCCAGTGAACCAGGGTGTTCTTTGCGCGAAAGGCTCTGCTGGCATCATGCAGGTCAACGCGCCATCACGGCTGAAAGCACCGATGAAGCGTGTGGGGCCACGCGGCTCTGGTGAATTCGAAGAAATCAGTTGGGAGGAGGCGCTGGATATGGCCGTCGCGCGCCTGAAGCCGCTGCGTGACAACGCGCCTGAGAAACTGGCGTTTTTCACCGGTCGTGACCAGTCCCAATCTTTCACCGGCTTCTGGGCGCAGAACTTCGGGACACCGAACTTTGCAGCACACGGCGGCTTCTGCTCTGTAAACATGGCGGCTGGCGGAATTTACACCATGGGCGGCGCCTTCTGGGAGTTCGGTCAGCCGGATTGGGATCGCGCGAAACTCTTTATGATCTTCGGTGTTGCCGAAGACCACGACAGTAACCCCATCAAAATGGGTATCGGCAAAATCAAAGGCCGCGGCGGCAAAGTCATTGGCGTGAACCCTGTGCGCTCTGGCTATAACGCTGTCGCAGACGAATGGGTTGGCATCACGCCGGGCACCGATGGCCTCTTTATTCTTTCGCTGGTGCATGAGCTGATGAAAGCCGGCAAAATCGATCTGGAGTATCTTGCGCAGTTCACCAATGCGCCGGGCCTGATCGATCCCGAAACCGGGCTGCTGCTGCGCAATGCAGATGACAAAGTCATGGTTGTCGACAGCGTTACCGGTGATCTGGTGCCGTTTGATCAAAAAGGCGCGCGTCCAAACCTTGGCGCGACCTACAAAGCAGACGGCAAGACCTACACCACGGTTATGGCGAAGATGGCCGAGAAATATCTCGACCCGCAATACGCGCCAGAGAACGTGGCTGAGAAGACCGGAGTCTCTGCTAAGAAGATCAAAACCATTGCGGCAGAACTGGCGCGTGTGGCCTTTGAAGAAAGCTTTACGCTGGATCACGCGTGGACCGACTTCCGCGGCGACAAACACGATAAGATGATTGGTCGCCCGGTGGCGATGCACGCAATGCGTGGCATCTCTGCCCACTCCAACGGTTTCCAGACATGCCGCGCACTACATGTGTTGCAGATCGTTCTTGGCACTGTTGAAGTGCCGGGTGGCTTCCGCTTTAAGCCGCCTTATCCAAAGCCGATTGAACAGCATCCAAAGCCACACGGCAAAGTCTCCAAAAGCGCGCCATTGGATGGTCCGCATCTGGGCTTTACCCGTGGTCCAGAGGACCTGATGCTGAAAGAAGACGGTTCTCCGATCCGCATCGATAAAGCCTTCACTTGGGAAAACCCAATGTCGAGCCACGGTCTGATGCATATGGTGATCTCTAACGCGCATGCGGGCGATCCCTACAAGATCGACACGCTCTTCATGTATATGGCGAACATGTCGTGGAACTCTTCGATGAATACCCGCGGCGTGATCGAGATGCTGACTGACAAGGATGAGAACGGCGACTATGTGATCCCGTATCTGATCTACTCCGATGCCTATAGCTCTGAGATGGTCGCCTACGCTGACCTGATCCTGCCAGATACCACCTATCTGGAACGCCACGACTGCATCTCACTCTTGGATCGTCCGATCTGTGAAGCAGACGCAGCGGCAGACGCCATTCGCTGGCCCGTCATTGAACCTGATCGCGATGTACGCGGCTTCCAATCCACGCTGATCCATCTTGCAAACCGTCTGGGCATGCAGGGTTTTGTGAATGAAGACGGCTCCGCCAAATGGAAAGACTACGCCGATTACATCGTCAACCACGAGCGCAAGCCGGGCATTGGCCCATTGGCGGGCTTCCGTGGCAAAGACGGAGATAAGGTTGGCCGTGGCGAAGTGAACCCAGATCAGCTGGATCGCTACATCGAAAACGGCGGCTTCTTTGTGGAGCATATC
Organism: Cognatishimia maritima; assembly: GCF_900129685.1. GTDB lineage: Bacteria > Pseudomonadota > Alphaproteobacteria > Rhodobacterales > Rhodobacteraceae > Cognatishimia > Cognatishimia maritima. The sequence goes on from NZ_FQWM01000002.1 coordinate 147,903, forward strand.
CCTGAGGGGGCTGATTACTACAAGCCCTGGAACAGCGCCTACCAAGATTGGGCCGTGGGCATGGGCATCTACGATGCGCCGTCGCCTTATCTGTTCCAGCTGTATTCCGAGCCTATGCGCAAGTTCCAACGCGCCGCCGAAGGCCATGGCGACCGCCAGCCTCCAGAAAACCTGCGTGAGCGCGTGAAATATGTGATGGACCCGCTGCCCTTTTGGTATGAGCCCTTTGAGGACACCGCGGTTGATCTGGATGAATACCCAATCCACGCCCTGACCCAGCGTCCAATGGCGATGTACCACTCTTGGGGTACCCAGAACGCTTGGCTGCGCCAGTTGCACGGCACCAACCCGCTGTATCTGCCGACCAAGCTTTGGGAAAAATACGGCTTCAAAGAAGGCGATTGGGCCAAGGTCACCTCGACCCACGGCACCATAACCGTACCTGTCGCCCTACAGGAAGCGCTGAACGACAACACGGTTTGGACCTGGAACGCGATTGGCAAACGCAAAGGCGCTTGGGCGCTGGACAAAGACGCGCCAGAAGCCAAGCAGGGCTTCTTGCTGAACCATCTGATCCACGAACTATTGCCTGCCAAAGGCGACGGTTTGCGCGTTGCCAACTCTGACCCAATCACCGGTCAGGCAGCATGGTTTGATTTGCGCGTGAAAATCGAAAAGGCTGACGCCCCAGCAGGTGAGCAGTCTCAGCCAGCCTTCCCAGAGATCAAGTCTCCGGTCGGCCAAGGCCCAGATCATCTGGAATGGAAGGTGGGCAAATGATGACCAATTCCATCTTCTTCGTTGCCCAAATACTCACCTGCACAGCGCCTGTCCTACACATGGAGTTCGCCAACAATGACTGACCTCCCAACCAGCACCGAGAAAAAACTCGGCCTTGTCATCGATCTGGACACCTGCGTGGGCTGCCACGCCTGTGTGATCTCCTGCAAAGGCTGGAACACTGAAAACTACGGCGCGCCGCTTTCGGATCAACGCCCTTACGGCGAAGAACCGATGGGCACCTTCCTCAATCGCGTGCACAGCTATGAGGTCAAACCAGAGGGCGGCGCGGCGCAGACCGTGCACTTCCCAAAGTCTTGCCTGCACTGTGAAAACGCGCCTTGTGTGACCGTCTGCCCAACCGGCGCAAGCTATAAGCGCAAGGAAGACGGCATTGTTCTGGTGAACGAAAGCTCCTGCATTGGCTGCGGGCTGTGCGCTTGGGCCTGCCCATACGGCGCGCGCGAGCTTGATCAGGCCGAGGGTGTGATGAAGAAATGTACGCTTTGTGTGGACCGGATCTATAACGAAAACCTGCCAGAAGTGGATCGGGTTCCTGCCTGCGTGCGGACCTGTCCAGCTGGCGCGCGCCACTTTGGTGACTTCGCGGACCCAGAAAGCAACGTCTCCAAGCTGACCGCAGAGCGCGGCGGTATGGACCTGATGCCCGAACTCAATACCGCGCCCGTCAATAAATACCTGCCACCCCGCCTGAAAGACAGCTGGGACGATGAAAGCGTGCTTGCGCCGTTCCTGGAACCAGTGGCCGAAGAAACGCAAGGCTTCATGGGTTGGCTTGATAAGCAACTGTCTCGTCTACCGGGCGATGTCAAACAGACAGAAGGAGCAGAATAATGCATCCAGCAGCATCCGTTATTGTCTTCACCACGCTGTCCGGCGCCGGGTTTGGCATGCTGGCGTGGCTTGGCATAGACAGCACGCCATCCACTGGCTGGGGCGCTTTCGGCTATTATTTCGTGGCCTTCGCCTTGGCTGTGGGCGGGCTATTGTCATCCACCTTCCACCTCGGCCATCCTGAGCGCGCGATGAAAGCCTTTACCCAATGGCGCACAAGCTGGCTGTCACGTGAAGGTGTCTGCGCCGTGCTGGCACTGACCGTGATGGGCCTTTATGCGGCGGGCCTGATCTTCCTTGGCGAAGCACTTTCGATCCTCGGTTGGATCGGCGCGATCCTCAGCCTTGGCACGGTTTACACCACCTCAATGATCTACGCGCAATTGGCAACGATCCCGCGATGGAACACACCACTGACCTCTCTGCTTTATCTGACATTCGCCATTGCGGGTGGTGCACTGCTGACTGGAAAAGTCACGATTGCGCTTGTTCTGCTGGTGGCCGCATCCTTTGTTCAGGTGATCTGGTGGAAAAAGGGCGACACAGCCTTTGCAGATCGTGGCACCAACTTGGGCACGGCAACAGGTCTGGGCGATCGTGGTGAGGTGCGTTCACTCGCGCACCCACATACCTCACCCAACTACCTGATGCGCGAGTTCATCTATACCGTAGGTCGCAAACATGTGCAGAAACTGCGCGTGATCTCTCTGACCTTGATGGCGGCTGTACCGGTTGTCTTGCTTGCGCTCTTTGGGGCGAACCACTTTATCGCGCTCATCGCAGTCCTCAGCCACATCGCAGGCGTTGCGACCTCGCGCTGGCTGTTCTTTGCAGAGGCCGAACACACCGTCGGCATCTACTACGGCATGCGATAGTCACAAAGCGTTCTGAAAATCAAAAAGCCCCGTCACTTTGGCGGGGCTTTTTGCTTGTTTGCAAAGGGTCTTTGACTCAGCTTTTGCGTCCCAAACCAAACCACCTGCGGCCCCGCCGCGCTGCGCGATCCCCGGCGTCTGCGATACCATCGCCAACGCCCTCTAACACAGGATCAATGCGGGCTTCGCGAAAGCGTATCCAACGCACGCGAATGGCCCAGAAAAGCGCAAACAACACCGTCAAGATGATGATGTTCTTCCACGGAATAAATGTGGCATCCGGGCCATCAACCGGTTTGATGGCCACTGCGTTTGGGAAAATCGACAAGAACTCGTTGCGCCACCCATAGTGCCGGATCGCGACCCACTCTGGCGCGTCCTTGGTGGAAATTGCGTCATTTGCCTCGGTATAGAGGTTCGCGGTGTCGAACTTGAAATACGGCGGCCAGCTCCAGCCAGTATCCTCGTTTCGATACACAATCGCGTCGCCATTGGGGCGCACCGCTTGAATAAACTGCACGTCACGATTGCTTAGGTTGGTCGATTGCGCGTCCGGCTTGGACCAAAACATGCGCGTCCAATCGTTGAGTTCCTGACGTTCCTCATAGGTATTTACAATGCGCACCACGTCATGCTGCGCCAAAGTGTAGTGAAAAAACGCGAAGGTCAGCAGCAAGAGCAACCCTCTGAAAATCCATTTGATATACGCCATCACGGCCCCCAATCGATGTTCCTTTCGACATAGGCGATCACGGGGCGCTTCTCAACTCTGTGCGCATCATTGCGTCGATTTATCAGTCTTGTCACAGGCTGACTAAGACGCCATATCCGCTGAAACGCGGCTTCAGGACAGTTTAGGAGCAATCAATATGGCAGACGCCCGCATGGTCGAGCGCAATCGCATCAATGATTTTGTGGAAAGCCCGGCGTTCCGCAACGCCATCTTTGGCATCATTATTTTCAACGCCATTTTGCTCGGGCTGGAAACCTCTCCTGCCGTGATGTCCTTTGCGGGTGGCTTGATCCATTTCCTTGATACGGCCTGCCTTGCGATTTTCGTGTTTGAAATTGCGCTGAAACTCTACGCGCGTCGGCTGCGGTTCTTTACCAACCCATGGGCGGTGTTTGACCTCTTTATTGTCGGTGTCTCCCTTATCCCCGGCTCCTCGGGTTTCAGCGTACTGCGGGCCTTGCGTATTCTGCGCGTTTTGCGGATCATTTCGATCGCTCCCCGTCTGCGGCGCGTGGTCGAGGGGTTCATCACAGCCCTCCCCGGCATGGGATCTGTTTTCCTACTGATGGCGATCATTTTTTACATTGGATCGGTTATGGCCACAAAACTGTTCGGCGGCGCCTTCCCTGAATGGTTCGGGAACCTTGGCCTCTCGGCCTATAGCCTGTTCCAAGTGATGACCTTGGAAAGCTGGTCCATGGGCATCGTGCGCCCTGTGATGGAAATCTACCCGCTGGCATGGGCCTTTTTTGTGCCATTCATCATGGTCACAACATTCGCTGTTGTGAACTTGCTGGTAGGCCTGATTGTGAACTCTATGCAGGATGCCCACCACGAGGAAGACGTCGCAAAAACAGACACCTACCGCGACGAGGTTCTGACCCGCCTAGAGGCCATCGAAGCAAAGCTTGATCGCGCCAATCGCTAGCCATTTCGACACTTCGGACGTATTGCTGCCGACAAGTTTTGTCGCCCATGGACGCTTGAAGCCTGCGCCTGATCCTCTAGGCTTAGACCATGAGCAAAATGCAAACCGGTCCCAAAAACCTGATCACGGATGTTGCCGGCCTTAAGGTCGGAAATGCGCAGGATGACGCGCTGAAATCGGGCGCGACGGTTTTGACCGCAGATCAACCTTTCACCGCTGGCGTTCATGTCATGGGCGGCGCACCGGGGACGCGAGAGACGGACCTGCTGGCGCCCGACAAGACCGTGCAGCAGGTGGATGCGCTGGTGCTCTCGGGTGGGTCGGCTTTTGGGTTGGATGCGGCGTCGGGCGTCGTGGATGCGCTGCGTGCGCAGGGGCGCGGTTTTCGCGTGGCCGATCAATATGTGCCGATTGTCCCGGCAGCGATCCTATTTGACCTGATCAATGGTGGTGACAAATCTTGGGGCGAAAACCCCTATCGCGCATTGGGGCGGGATGCGGTGTTGTACGCAGCGGAGGACTTCGACCTTGGCACTGTCGGTGCGGGCACCGGGGCCACCACCGCAAGTTTCAAAGGCGGGTTGGGCTCGGCCTCTGTTGTCACACCCAGTGGGCATACTGTCGGGGCCTTGGTGGCGGTGAATGCGCTTGGCGATGCGGTTGTGCCCGGTACGCGGCATTTCTGGGCATCACCATGGGAAATGGGGGATGAGTTTGGTGGCTTCGGCATCGCCAACGACGTCTCAAAAAACTGGCCCAAAACCAAACTCAGCGCGCATAACACCACCATTGCGATCGTCGCGACCGATGCAGACCTGACGCAAGCACAATGCACACGAATGGCCACCGCTGCCCATGACGGCATGGCCCGCGCCTTGGTGCCCAGCCACACGCCCATGGACGGCGATCTTGTCTTTGCGGCAGCGACCAATGCAAAACCTTTGACCGATCCCGTCGCTGACACGCTGATGATTGGTCACGCCGCAGCGACTTGCCTTGCGCGCGCCATTGCCCGCGGCGTCTATTTGGCACGGCCCGACAAAAGCGATCTGGTTCCGGCTTTCTCAGATATCCACAGAAAACCCTGACGCAGGGTGAACTGTCACAAAACCGAAACTTAATCGTCACATCCGCGTAACGCAGAGCCGTCACGTCCCCAGCACCTATTCAATAAGGAGCCTAGGATGTCTGCGCGTCTTCTTTGCCTGACGTCGGCCTTTGCCCTGACCGCCGGTCTGGCAAATGCCGAAATGAACTTCAACCGTATCGCGTCTTTCGCAACCCCGCTGAACATGGCGGCGGGCGAGGACACCTCCCGTGAAACCTCTGCGGAAATCATCGACGTCACAGCTGACGGCATGACGCTGGTCTACACCGACAGCCCACTGGGCGCGCTTGGTCGTGTGGACATCACCAACCCTGCGAATCCAAAGCCTCTGGGCAACATCGCCCTAGATGGAGAGCCAACATCTGTTGCGATCATCGGTACGACGGCCTACGCAGGTGTCAACACATCTGAATCCTACACAGCGCCATCTGGTCACCTCGCAGCCATCGACGTGGCATCCGGTGAAACCGTTGCATCTTGTGATCTCGGCGGTCAGCCTGACTCCATCGCCGCATCAAAAGACGGCAAGTTCATCGCCGTTGCGATTGAAAACGAGCGCGATGAAGACCTGAACGACGGCATCATCCCTCAGCTGCCAGCTGGCAATTTGGTTCTGGTGAACACGACGGAAGGCGGTCTGGACTGTTCTTCGCTAAAAATGGTGGACCTGACAGGTCTGGCAGACATCGCAGGTTCCGACCCAGAGCCAGAATATGTTTCGATCAACAACCTCGGCGAAACCGTCATCACTCTGCAAGAAAACAACCATCTGGTTGTGGTCTCTGCAGCGGGTGAAGTTGTGAACCACTTCTCTGCGGGTGCCGTTGATCTGCATAACATCGACGCAACCGACGAACGCGGCGCGCTGATCTTTACCGAGTCCCAAGAAGGTCGTCTGCGCGAACCTGACGCCGTGACTTGGATCGACGACAATCACTTCGCAACGGCCAACGAAGGCGATTACAACGGCGGCTCTCGCGGTTGGACGATCTTCAACAAGAACGGCACTGTTGTTTACGAAAGCGGTGTTGAATTCGAACACGCCATCGTTCAAATCGGCCACTACCCAGACAAACGCTCTGACGCGAAAGGTGTAGAGCCTGAGTCCGTGACCTTCGGCGAATTCAACGGTACGCCTTATGTATTTGTTGGTGCTGAGCGCGCCTCTGTTGTGGGCGTCTATGATGTCACCGACCCTGCCGCCCCTGTTCTGAAACAGCTGTTGCCATCCGGTGTTGGCCCAGAAGGCTACGTGACCATCCCAGAGCGTAACCTGCTGGTGTCTGCGAACGAAAAAGACCTGATCGAAGATGGTGGCGCACGTGCACACGTCATGCTGTTTGAACAGCAGGATGCACCGGCTGCTTACCCACACTTGACATCTGCGGGCATGGATGAACTGACCGGCTGGGGCGCGATCTCTGGCATGGTGGCTGACAAAGACGGTATCGTTTGGGCCGTGAACGACAGCTTCTACGGCTTCCAACCGTCCATCTTCAAGATCGACACCAAAACAACACCTGCGACCATCACCGATGTGATCCGCATCGAGCGCACCTCTGGCCCAGCGCAGAAACTGGACCTCGAAGGCATCACTCTGGATGGCAAAGGTGGCTTCTATGTCGCATCCGAAGGCCGCACAGAGCGTCTGATCCCACATGCGATCTATCACGTGTCTGCGGAAGGTAAGATCAAGAACCTGAAGGGCGAGATCGGCATCCCGGCAGAGCTGGCAGCGGTCGAAAAGCGCTTTGGCTTTGAGGGCATCACCAAGGTTGGCGACACCCTGTGGATGGCCGTTCAACGTGAGTGGAAAGACGATCCGGCGAACCACGTGAAACTGGTGGCCTACAACCTTGAAACCAAAGAATGGGGCGCGGTTCTTTATCCAAAAGCAGAGCCTGCAACCGGTTGGGTTGGCCTTTCAGAAATCGTAGCACACGGTGACTACGTCTATGTTGTGGAGCGTGACAACCAGCACGATTACCGCGCGGTGACCAAGAAAATCTACCGCATCCCTGCGGCAGAGATGGTTCCTGCGGCATTGGGCGGTGAGCTGCCAGTGGTGTCCAAAGAGCTGGTGCGCGACCTGCTGCCAGACCTAACCTCCACCGGTGGTTACGTTCTGGACAAGGTCGAAGGCCTCGCAATCATGGAGGACGGCACAGCGTTCGTGTCCACCGACAACGACGGTGTTGACGACCACTCTGGCGAGACCATGTTCTTCTCCATCGGCAAGATCTCTGACCAGAACTCCTAAGAGGTTCTTTCAAAGAAATAGCGCGCGCGGGGTGGAAGCCCCGCGCGTTTTCTATTGTCGCTTGACGCATGCATCGCAATTCCATAGCAAGCGCGTCTTTCTGACCCCCGGAGCGCATTATGTCAGCATCGTCGCACACCCTTGGCATCGACTTTGGCACATCCAACTCTGCCGCGGCCTTTGTGCAGGATGGTACCGTCCATTTTGTGGAAATGGCGCCGGGGTCAAACACGCTGCCGACCAGTTTCTTTTTCGACTTTGAAAGCCGTAAAACGCTGATCGGCCACGCAGCAGACCGCGCGCTTTTGAACGGGGATGAAGGCCGCTATATGCGCGCACTGAAACGTGTGCTGGGCACGGCTTTAATGCATGAAAAGCGACAGCTGCTAAACCAACGACTGACCTTTGTCGATATCATCGGCGATTTTCTGAAACGCTTGAAGGACCAAGCAGAAGCCACCACCGGCCAAACATTTGACCATGCCATTTCTGGTCGTCCGGTTGTGTTTCATGGCACCGGCGATCCGCGCGAGCAGCAGGCCGAGGATGATCTGCGACGATGTTATGAGGCCGCTGGTTTTAAGAGCGTGTCGTTTCTGCCCGAACCGCAGGCGGCCGCGCTGGCTAGTGGTGCGAAGCCCGGCCTTGGGCTAATTGTGGACATCGGCGGCGGCACCTCGGATTTCACGGTTTTTCGCCATGGCGCGGATGGGCAACACGAGGTTTTGGCAAACCATGGGGTGCGTATCGGCGGCACCGACTTTGACCACCTGATCAGCATTGCCAAGGTCATGCCTCTGCTGGGCAAAGACACCGAACTCCGTCGCGAATTTGGACCGGGCACAACACCAATGCCTGTCAATATTTTCCACGATTTGGCAACTTGGGAAAAGATCCCGTTCCTTTACACCACCCAAACCCGTCGCAAGGTTGCAGAGATGGCTGCGCTTTCATTGGCCCCAAAACGCCTTGCCCGTTTGCAAACCGTCCTGACAGACGAAACCGGCCATGACATCGCCTTTGCTGTCGAAGCGGGTAAGGTTGCGGCGAACTCTGAGGACAGCAATGGCGTGATTAACTTGGGCATCGTTGAAAGCGGCCTGGCTGCCATGCTTTCAGCCATCGATATGAACGCGATTTTGTCCAGTCAGGCAGAGCATTTGAAAACAGGCGCGCTGGAAACACTTGCGCTTGCGGGCAAAACACCAGCGCAGATCGACCAGGTGATCTATGTTGGCGGCTCTAGCTTGATGGGTTTTGTATCAGACGCGATGAAAGACACGTGTCCAACCTCTGAGCATATTTATTCAGAGGTGTTCACAGCCGTTGTCAAAGGCCTCGCCCTCGCCGCGCGGAAATGACGCCAAATAAAAAGGCCCCCGCATTTGCGAAGGCCCAAAGATCAAACGATACGTCCGTTTAGTTCACGGATTTCGCATCCACAACGTCCGCTTCAATCGCTTTGCCGCTGCGCGCGATTTCAATGCGGCGCGGCTTCAACGCCTCGGGCACTTCACGCACAAGGTCGATGTGCAGCATGCCATCTTCGTGGCTTGCACCGGTCACGCGCACGTGGTCTGCCAATTGGAAGCGGCGTTCAAAAGCGCGAGTCGCAATGCCGCGATGCAGATAGGATTTTTCGTCCTTGGCGTCTGGCTTGCGCGCGGTCACGATCAGCGCGTGTTCCTTGACTTCGATGCCAAGATCATCGGCGGAAAAACCTGCCACCGCGATCGAGATACGATAGGCATCTTCGGCAGTTTTTTCGATATTGTAGGGTGGGTAGCTAGAGCTGGTGACATTGTCAGACAGGACACGATCCATCATGTCTGCGATCTGATCAAAGCCAACGGATGCACGGTAAAGCGGTGCAAAATCATAAGTGCGCATGGGTTATCCTCCATCTTGAGCGACAACTATGTTTGCCTTCCCACATGGGACAGGCGTCAGTGTTTCAGACCCAAAAGCGGCGTCTGATAACCCAAAGATGGGACACAAAAATTCTGTTTCAAGAGGTTTGAAAGTCAGTTCGGGCGCAAAAATTTTGCACCGCTGGCCGAGCCGCCGCCGCCGATCTTGATCCGTTTGGCGCCCCCAGACACCTGCCGCGCTGGGGCATCACCATAGCGCAGACGCGCACGCAACTCGGCAACCACGGGCCCCAGTGCCATTCCGACCCCAATGCGGCGCCCGCCGGCCAGCTGTGCCGTGCCCGACACCAGCGACAAAATCCTGACACGGCCACCGTTTTTCACAAACACCGGCGCGCCTGATGAGCCAAAGGTAATGTCACAATCAAACAGTTTCAGGTCATTGACTTCCTGTTCCAAGGCACAGCTTCGCTGCCAACTCATCGCTTCGGAGCGGTCTTGCCCGTAGGACATCACCTGAACCGTTCCCGGTCCACCAGTTTCGGCTATGCGGAAGGGGTCTGCTTCGGATGAGAATATCGGCGAGTCCAGCTTGAGGATGGCCACATCTTTCCGAACATTTTCGATATGCGTGACGTTCCCGCCGGGTACATAGCCCTCTGCCACAACAACTTTCACGCCGCGCCGTTCGCTCAAGGCTTCCCCCTTCAGATAGCCGCTGCGAAAGACGATATCCTGCGCCAAAAGTGGTGCTTGGGTCGTTTTGTCATACATGCAATGCGCCGCCGTCAGCACTTGATCAGGCGCGATCAACACTCCCGTACAGAAGCCGCGCCCAGCAAGATCAATGCGCCCGACCGCTTCCCAGCCGAGCATATCGCCGCGACTGTCCATGGTCTCTAGCCGCGACCCGGCCCAGGCGCCCTGTGCGATAAGCGTCAGAAGGCAGGCGCAAAGGATATGCCGCAGAAAAATCATCGCTGAAAGGTGGCCTGTGTGACGCCGCGCGTCAGCGCGCGATGCATATCCGCAACAGCGTCAGCGACGGGGATAACCAAGGCCACGGGCGTGCCATCTGCCCGCGCCATTGCCGAAACGATCGACACGATCTTGGGCTGCCCGTTATGCATCTGATAGACCGGGGCACCGCTGGTGCCCAACCGCGCGTGGCACGTGGTGAGGATCACGCCTTCGGCGTGTTGCGTCAGTGCGCAGCCCTTTTCAATTTCAGGACTATCTGCACGGCCCTTGCCATAAGAAACCACCATCGCATTTCCGCTCTGCAGTTTAGGGGCTGCGAAGTGCCGGGCGCTGACAGTTTGAGATGTCGCCGCCGCGTCGAGTTTCAAAAGGGCGATGTCATAGCGCAGGTTTGTCAACTCTCCCTGACGCGCAAACGCGTAATCTGGGTGCATGAAAACAGCACGAACACCAGTTGCACCCGCAGCGTCGCCAGTTCCCAATCCTTTACGAAATGTTAAGTCAGTTGTGGCGAACCGTTTGCCAGTCTGCTTGTCAAAGAGGCAATGGGCAGCCGTTAGAACCACGCCTGGAGACACCACAGTAGCTGTGCAAAATCCCGCGCGCGCCATGTCCAGCCGACCGACACCCGACATAAGCGTCTGCTCTTGCGCCTGAGCGCCCGCAATACCTGCAGTCAAAAGGCACATAAATAGAGAAAAGACGGTGCGCAGCATGAAGCCCCCTGATTGATTTGCCCCAAAGGTGGACTGCTTCAATGAAGAAGATGCGACCAGACTGAGGCGATTTGCGGGACGACCGTTGATATGTGCCTCGAATTTGCCCAATTGGCATGTGACGGCGGCGGTTTTTCCGAATGACAATTCCAGTGCGCCATGCCTATGGTGCCGCATGCAATGGATAGACCGCCTCTCGCTTTTTAGCACCGTTGATTTCTGCGCCGTCGCGCTGCTGTTCTTCAGCTGGCTGGCCATGGGTTGGATCATTGAAAACCCGCCAGAAAGCCGGAAAAGCGTGTCGAGCCTCATGGCGTTCTATCGCCGGGAGTGGATGCGCCAATTCATCGACAGGGACCCGCGTATTTATGACGCGCAAATCCTCGGCAATCTCAGACAAGGCACCGCATTTTTTGCCTCGGCCACGATGATCGCCATCGGCGGCGGTCTGGCCCTGATCGGCAACGCAGAAAAGTTGACGGGGATTGCATCGGACCTGACTCTGGTGCGTGCGCCCACGATTGTGTGGGAGATCAAACTGGTTCTGATGCTCTTCTTTGTGACCAATTCATTCCTGAAATTTGTCTGGTCTCACAGGCTGTTTGGTTATGCTGCCGTTATCATGTCCGCTGTGCCCGTCGATCCAACTGATCCTCATTGTGTCCCGCGTGCTGATAAGGCGGCTGAAATTGGTATTTCTGCGGCTCGGGGCTATAATCGCGGCCTGCGGTCGATCTATTTCGGCCTGGCCGCCGCCGCATGGCTGGCGGGGGGCGTCGCACTTATCCTTGCGGTAATTCTGACGAATTTCATCATTTTTCGCCGCGAATTCGCCAGCCATTCGCGCAGATCGCTGCTGCGCGAACCCCGGTAGGAGATATCCATGCGTTGTTTGTCGATCAGTCTAATTTGCCTCGCATCCTTTGCGCAGGCCGACCCCGCGACGATCGAAGCGGTAGAGGCCACGCATGTTGGACAGGTTTGGCGGTTCAGCGTCACGCTAAGCCACCCAGACACCGGTTGGGATCACTATGCCGACGGCTGGCGCGTTACCACGCTGGACGGAGAGGTTTTAGGGACGCGCGAGTTGCTGCACCCGCATGTGAATGAACAACCTTTCACGCGGTCACTTGGCAATGTTTCCATCCCCGATGACATCACAGCCGTGTTGATCCAAGCCCGGGATTCTGCGGATGGTTGGGACGAAAATACAGTCACGTTGGACCTGTCGGACCCAACTTACGCACGATGATAGGGCGAACCGGATAATATCGACGCCGCGCGATAAAGCTGCTCTGACAGCATCACCCGAACCAGCATATGCGGCCAGACCATCTTGCCAAAACTGATTGAGAAATCGGCCTGTCCGCGCAGGCTCGGGTCGATGCCGTCCGCCCCACCAATAATAAACGCAAGGTCGCTGACCCCGCTGTCACGGCGCACTGCCAGCGCCTGCGAAAAATCGGGCGAGGACATCACCTTACCGCGTTCATCCATGCTGCAGATCATTGCACCCTTGGGCAGTACACCCTCTAGCAACTTGGCTTCTGCTGCCATGCCGCCACCTTTGCGGTCTTCGACCTCATGCACAGTGACCGGCCCAAGCCCCAAGGCCCGACCGGTTTTGTCAAAACGCGAAAGGTAGTCGTCAAGTAAATCTCGCTCTGGGCCTGACCGCAGTCGGCCCACCGCGCAGATGTGCACGCGCATTGCCATGCTGGCTCCTTCGGGGCCGAAGCTTTCGGCCCCTCGTCACATGTCAGGCGTTGCCGCCTTGCACCCACATCTTTTCAAGCTGGTAAAACTCGCGCACTTCCGGGCGGAAGATATGCACGATCACATCACCTGTATCGATCAGCACCCAATCGCCGGTATCCTTACCTTCGATCTTGCTGGTGCGACCGGTTTCAGCTTTGATGCGTTCAACCAGTTTTTCGGACATTGCCGCCACTTGGCGGGAGCTGCGACCAGAACAAACCACCATGAAATCGCCAATCGAAGAGCGCCCGCGCAAGTCAATGTGCACGATGTCTTCGGCTTTGTCTTTTTCAAGAGAGTTAAGAATGAGCTCCAACAGCTCGTTGCCTTTACCGGCGATTGCCGCGTCTGGCATCTGGTCACCTTTTGTGGCACTAGCCACGTCTACGTTCAAAGACAGAGATCTGCCCTCCTTGCAACGCGCCGCATCGCCCCGGCGCGGGGCCTATATTCAAGATAACACCGGTTGGGTGAAATTCTAGTCAAACGCAAGCGGAATATCTTTGGCGCGATAATTTTGCCGCCGCTTTGGGCCTTTTTATTGCTCTGACCACTATTTCTCTTCAGTCTCTTGCGTGACGAATTCTTTGGGTTCGTCCCCCAAAATACGCACTTCGCGTTGTGGGAATGGGAAATTAACACCCGATTCTTTAAAGGCATCCCACAGCGCCAGATACACATTGCCGCGAATATTGGTCAGCCCGCCGGTCGGGTCCTTGATCCAGAACCGCAGAATATAGTCCACCGAACTGTCGCCAAAACCAACGATGTGACAGACCGGCGCCTTCGGCGTTGACAGAACCCGGTCGACCCCCTTCGCTGCCTCGATCGCGACCTCGCGCACTTGATGCGGGTCGTCCCCGTAAGCCGTACCAAAAAAGATATCTAGGCGCACAAAGTCGTTGGAGTGGGACCAGTTCACGACCTGCCCGGTGATCAGGTCTTCGTTCGGGATCAGGTATTCCTTGCCATCCCGTGTCACCACAGAAACATAGCGCGCGCCCAGCGAGTTGATCCAGCCAAAGGTCTCGCCAAGCGAGATCACATCGCCGGGTTTGATCGACTTATCAAGCAATATGATGATGCCTGAGACAAGGTTTGAAACAACCTTTTGCAGACCGAAACCAAGGCCAACACCGATGGCACCTGACAGAACGGCAAGCCCAGTAAGGTCAACGCCAACGATCTTCAATCCAGTGAACAGGGCCGCTCCGTAGAGCAGCACCTGCAAGAACTTGATAACCAGCACTTGCATGGAGGGGCTGATATCTTCGTTGCTGCGGATGCTCGACGCCGTCGTAGCCGACACAAAGCGTGCCACCGCAAACGTCACCCCCAGCATCACGCCGGCTTGTAATACCGTCCATAGTGACAGGCGGAAGCTGCCAATATCAAAGGCTGCGGCGTCCAGAAGCTGCTGGAATTCATCACTAAAGCCGATCAGAACCAGCGTCACCCACGCCCATGCCCCATATCGCAGCAACCCACGTAGGAAATTGTTTTGAACCAAGCGCGTGACCAAAGCGATAATCAGCCAAGCTGCCGCAAGATTCGCAAACACGCCCAGCAGATATGAACGACTTGGCCACGTGACCTCGCGCATGACGAAGACGGTGATCCAAATCAGGATCACAAAAAAGATCAAAGCCATCCGACGCTGTATCAGCAACATGTAGCGATAGCGCCACTTCGGCCAGCCCTCGCGCGTGCGCATCCATTCATGCAGGCGAGGACTGAATACGCGTTTAAGCCCAAAAGAAATTGCAACAAGTAAAAGGGCGATGCCAACTTGATACGCGTTCCAAGGCCGCATCAGACCTTCTAGGAAGGTAAAGGTCTGATCCCAAAGGCCAAGCGCGATATCTGTTGTCGCCTGTTCGGGCAACGCATCCGCTGGCACCGCCGCCTCTGTTGGCGTTTCGCCCTTGATGTCTTCGACTTTGCTCTCGTGTTCTGCCATGCGCCTCATTCCTTGCCCAATCGTGACACGAGCAAGGCGCGAATAACAAGGCATTTCCCTTGCGGTAGACAGCGACTCCCGCTATCTGAATTCGCATGAAACGCATCTATGACATTGCTGACCACGCCTTTTTGCCTTGGCGCTTCTTTGGTCAGAACAAAACTGTCATCGCCGCCCTATGAGGGCACGGCGTGCCGACGCACGCCCGCATTTAAGCCATTTCGCATATTTCATCAAAACGGAGAGGACCCATGTCCCCCAAAACACTCTATGACAAAATCTGGGACGCACATGTTGCGCATGAGGCCGAAGACGGCACTTGCCTGCTTTATATCGACCGCCATCTGGTCCACGAAGTGACTAGCCCGCAGGCCTTCGAAGGTCTGCGCATGTCCGGTCGCAAAGTGCATGCGCCCGAAAAAACCATCGCGGTTCCGGATCACAACGTGCCGACCACGCTGGACCGTGCCAAAGGCATCGACAACGAAGAAAGCCGCATTCAGGTTGAGGCGCTGGACAAAAACGCCAAGGAATTCGGCGTGCATTATTACCCGGTGTCTGACGTGCGTCAGGGCATCGTGCATATCGTTGGCCCAGAGCAAGGCTGGACCCTGCCGGGCATGACCGTTGTGTGCGGCGACAGCCACACCGCGACCCATGGTGCTTTCGGTGCATTGGCACACGGCATTGGTACATCTGAGGTTGAGCACGTTCTGGCGACGCAGACGCTGATCCAGAAGAAGTCCAAGAACATGAAGGTCGAGATCACCGGCAAACTGAAGCCGGGTGTGACCGCGAAAGACATCACTTTGGCTGTGATCGGCGAAACTGGCACCGCAGGCGGTACTGGCTATGTGATCGAATACACCGGTGAAGCGATCCGTGATCTCTCGATGGAAGGTCGTATGACCGTCTGCAACATGGCGATCGAAGGCGGCGCACGTGCAGGTCTTATCGCACCGGACGAAACGACCTTCGAATATGTCAAAGGCCGCCCCCACGCCCCGAAAGGCGCGCAATTCGAGCAAGCGCTTGACTACTGGAAGACGCTCTTTACCGACGAAGGCGCACACTTCGATAAAGTTGTGACCTTGAAAGGCGAAGACATTCAGCCGGTTGTGACTTGGGGCACCTCTCCAGAGGACGTTCTGCCCATCACCGGCGTCGTGCCTCATCCAGAGGACTTTACGGGCGGCAAGGTCGAGGCGGCACGCCGCTCCATCGAATACATGGGTCTGACACCGGGTCAGAAACTGACCGACATCGAAATCGACACTGTCTTCATCGGCTCCTGCACCAACGGTCGTATCGAAGACCTGCGTGCCGTTGCTGAAGTGGTCAAAGGCAAAAAGATCAAAGACGGCATGCGTGCGATGATCGTTCCGGGCTCTGGTCTGGTGCGTGCACAGGCCGAAGAAGAAGGTCTGGCGGAAATTTTCCAAGAGTCCGGCTTTGAATGGCGTCTGGCCGGTTGCTCCATGTGTCTGGCAATGAACCCAGACCAACTGAGCGAAGGGGAACGTTGCGCAGCAACCTCTAACCGGAACTTCGAAGGTCGTCAGGGTTACAAAGGGCGTACACACCTTGTGTCCCCAGCGATGGCGGCAGCGGCAGCGCTGACCGGCAAGCTGACTGACATCCGCGAGCTGAGCTAAGCAAATGTCTGACGGCGCCAGCCATCCACAAAGACCGCGTGTCTTAGTGATCGCCGAGGCCGCAAACCCCGAGTGGGTGAGCGTGCCTTTGGTGGGCTGGTCCCTCTCGCAAGCTTTGCGAGAGGTTGCTGACGTGCATCTTGTCACCCAGGTTAGAAACCGCGACGCGATCCTGCGCGCGGGGCTGACCGAAGGGGATGAGTTCACAGCCATCGACACGGAATGGGCGGCAAAAGCGGGCCATAAGCTGGCAGAACGCCTGCGCATGGGGGCAAACCGGGGTTGGACCACGGTACGCTTGATTGAAAGCCTGCTTTACCCGGTCTTTGAACGCGCGGTCTGGAAACAGTTCGGCGCGGATATCAAAGGCGGTAAATACGATCTGGTGCATCGCGTGACGCCCTTGTCACCGACCGCCAATAGCCTTCTGGCGCGTAAATGCCGCAAAGCCGGGGTGCCTTTTGTCATGGGGCCGCTGAATGGCGGCGTCCCTTGGCCAAAGGAATTCGTTGCCGCACAGGTGAAGGAGCGAGAGTTCCTGTCATTTGTACGCGATGTCTATAAGCTCAACCCATTCCGTCGTCAGACACTGAACAATGCCAAGGTCATCATTGTTGGTTCCCGTCATACCGGATCAGAGATCCCTGAAGCCCTACAGGGCAAAACGATCTTCATCCCGGAAAATGCCGTGGACCCACAAAGGTTCAATCAACCTGCTGTTCCATATGAAAACGGCCCCGTCAGGGGATGTTTCATAGGTCGGCTCGTGCCTTACAAAGGCTGCGATATGTTGATTGAGGCCGCCCAGCCAATGCTGGAGGATGGCCGCATGACATTGGATGTGCTTGGGGATGGCCCGGAACTCGCTGCGCTGAAAGAACAGGCTCAAACCTTGGGAGTTGCAGATGCTGTGACCTTCCATGGATGGGTCGAACACCAAAAGGTTCAGGACGTTGCGCGCAACGCGGATCTTCTGACCTTCCCGTCGATCCGAGAGTTCGGTGGCGGTGTAGTTCTGGAAGCCATGGCCTTGGGATTGGTTCCCGTGATCTGCGATTACGCAGGTCCGGCAGAACTGGTCACGGATGAGACAGGTTTCAAAGTGCCGATGGGCACCAGAGATCAGATCGTCGCCAAGTTCCGCGAGACGCTTGACAGCATTTGTCAGACACCAAGCCAGCTAGCGCCGATGGCGCAGGCCGCTCGGACAACCATTCAGGACCATTTCACCTGGTCCGCCAAAGCGCGCCAGCTGCGCCAAGTCTATGACTGGGCGCTGCTCGGCACACCGAAACCAGAACCTCTTTCGGGTCACATCGCCAAACTGGCGAGCACCGCGTGACCCAAAGCCATACATACCGGACTCCATAAACCGTCCACTCTGAGGAGACTTACATTATGGACAAGTTTACAACACTGACCGGCGTCGCAGCGCCAATGCCTTTGGTCAATATCGACACCGATATGATCATCCCGAAGGTCTTTCTGAAATCCATCGCCCGCACCGGCTTTGGCAAGAACCTCTTTGACGAAATGCGTTACAACCGAGACGGCACAGAAATCGAAGATTTCGTGCTGAACAAACCTCAATACCGCAATGCCGAGATCCTAATCGCAGGCGACAACTTTGGTTGTGGTTCATCGCGTGAGCACGCGCCTTGGGCGATTGCAGACTTTGGCATCAAATGTGTTGTGTCTACGTCGTTCGCTGACATCTTCTTTAACAACTGCTTCAAGAACGGCATCCTGCCGATTGTCCTGCCACAAGAGCAAGTTGATCTGCTGATGTCTGACGCAGAAAAAGGTGAAAACGCGCGGATGACTGTTGATCTGGAAGCGCAGGAAATCACCACCTCTGATGGCGAAGTCATCAAGTTTGACGTCGATGCGCACCGCAAGCACTGCCTGCTGGAAGGTCTGGACGACATCGGTCAGACCATGCAGAAAAAAGCCGCCATTGATGCGTTTGAAGCGAAAGCCTCTGCAGAGCGTCCTTGGGTCTAAGGCCCATCACATCGCGAATTTGCAAGCCGCCCCAACGGGCGGCTTTCTTTTTTCTAAACTGGCACTTGCGGCACCTCGTCAACAATCGGACGCGCAGCCATCGATCTTCCTAACGTGGTTAACAAAGACTTATTTCGGCCACATCACGGGCCGTATTGCAGCCGTATTCTGGGTATTGTCTGAGCTCGACTGACATTCAGGCACATTTTTCACGAAGGTGCGTCGCAATGTATTGGGGGAAATCGCAATTTTGGTGCATTCGCGCACCACTTTTTGTCGTTTTTCGGCACCTTGAGGGCTGCGCGCCGTCAAAACGCTTGAGCGTTGGGCGAAAACACGGCACGATTAAGGCAAGAATGAGGCAGACCTGTCAAATTTGGCAGGATCTCAAGTTGGAAACAGCACGCGGCATCGAATCGTGGCGGTCCAGTTTGAAGGGAAAAGAGCAGTGCTCACACAATTCATAAGCGCGATCACACGCGCCATTCTGGTTGCATTTCTGGTTGCCCTCCCGGCAATCCTACTGCCCAGTGCGCATTCTGATTCATCTCCGATTGTTCTGCTGATTGCGTTTTTCGCCGCTGTTCTGGTGTTCATTGAATATTATGCGACTTATCCCAGCATCATCGAATTCCGCTACGCCCCGCCGTTTAACCGGCTGCGCTACGTTGCTGTCCTGATCACCGTTTTTGCAATTGCCTCTGTTGTCCGCAATGCGAGCGAACCGAATGTTCTGAATGGCCTGCTGACCTCCGTCGCGACACTGGCAGGCGGGATGCTGGACTTTCCATTTTCTCCGGTTCGATTGGTGACCTTGACCGTTCCGGTCAGCGAGGAATTCGCCGCAGTTGATCTGGTGCGCATGGCGGCAGGCACGGCTTATGTGTTTTCCTTGATCAGCCTGATCGTCTTTTATTTCCTCGTCCGCGTGTTGGATTGGCCCGCGCGCAATGGGGCGTTTAACGTTTGGGTCAACTTGCCCCTCTTTGACCCCACCGTGGGCGGCGATGTTCTGCCCCGGCTGACACGTGATGGGCGTCTTAACGTAGCATTAGGGCTCACCCTGCCATTCTTCTTTCCAGCGTTTTTTAAGGCGATCTCGGATATTGTCGCGCCATCGGCGCTGACCAATCCGCAGACGTTGATTTGGATGGTGGCAATATGGGCGTTCTTCCCGGCTGGTTTGGTCATGCGCGGCATCGCGATGATCCGCATCGCGGCCATGATCGACGCCAACCGCAAGCGCGCCTATGCCGTGGCGCAGGGATTGCAGCCTGTCTGATCGCCCTCGCGACTGCCGCCTCTACTGAAACAATTCGCATTGCCAACTACAATACTGACCTTTCGCAAAAGGGTCCGGGTTTGCTGCTGCGCGACATTTTGGCCCCGTCGCCTCAGGTCGCAAACGTGACGCGCACCATTGCAACGCATCAGCCAGATGTCTTGGTGCTGCAGGACATGGACTGGGACCTCAAAGGGGCGGCGGTGCATGCCCTGCAAACCCAGCTCAAACAAGTCGGCACTGACATGCCCTACGCCTATGTGCCGCCGTCAAACACCGGCCTGCCGATGGGCATTGATATGGACGCAGATGGCAAAACCGGCGGCCCCCGCGACACGCAGGGTTATGGGCGCTTTCCGGGGCAAGGAAGCATCGCGATTTTGTCTCGGCTTCCGATTGATGAAGACGCCGTACAGGAGTTTCACGCGCTGCTCTGGAAAGACATTGCAAGCCCAAAGCTACTAGAGAAGCTTCTGCCACCCGAAGCCATTGCGACGCAAAGGTTGGCCTCTGTTTTCATGGCCGCAGTGCCGATTGAGACCGCTGCAGGTCCACTGTGGGTCCTCACCCACCACGCGACACCCCCTGTGTTTGACGGCCCCGAAGACCGAAACGGTCACCGGAATGCGGCTGAGAACCTGTTTTGGCTGCAGTACCTAGACGGAACCTTTGGCACCCGGGACAACGCCCCATTTGTCATCGCATCCCAGTTGAACATTGATCCGATCCGAGGTGAGGGGCACAAAGAAACCCTTTCGACGCTCTTAAGCGATCCGCGTTTACAAGACCCGTTTGCGACTGGCCCATCCGAGGATCATCATACAGCGGCATTCGACTCGGTCGGCAAATTGCGGCTAGCGTATCTTTTGCCGTCCAGCCAACTTAACGTTTCAGCCAAAGGGCACTCCGCAGACCCAGCCCTTAGGCCCGATCAAACCCATAGTCGACACCGCTTGATTTGGATCGATGTCGAAATCCCAGACTAAGGCGCAACTTTCCTGCGCAAATACCCTTCGTTTCTTGATCTTTCTGACGGCAGAAGCTAGGCAGCGACAAGCAAATTTTTGAAGGATGAACGAAGATGAGCAACCCCTCGCTGCTGATCCTGCCCGGCGATGGCATTGGACAGGAAGTTATGGCTCAGGTCCGCCGCATCATTAGCTGGTACGGCGACAAACGCGGTCTGAAATTCGACGTAGACGAAGACCTCGTCGGCGGCGCGGCCTATGACGCGCACGGCACCCCGCTGCATGATGACACCATGGCCAAAGCACAGGCGGCGGATGCGGTTCTTCTGGGCGCGGTAGGTGGCCCGGCTTATGACAATCTTGATTTCTCGGTGAAGCCAGAACGCGGCCTGCTGCGCCTGCGCAAAGAGATGGACCTTTTTGCGAACCTGCGCCCAGCACAATGTTTTGACGCGCTGGCGGACTTCTCTTCCTTGAAGCGCGACATCGTTTCCGGCCTCGACATTATGATCGTGCGCGAGTTGACCTCTGGGTCCTACTTCGGCGAACCACGCGGCATTTTCGAAGAAGACGGGCAGCGCGTCGGCATCAACACACAGCGTTATACGGAAGCCGAGATCGACCGCGTTGCGCGCTCTGCCTTTGAACTGGCACGCCGTCGTAACAATAAAGTTGTGTCGATGGAAAAAGCCAACGTGATGGAATCCGGTATTCTGTGGCGCGAAGTTGTTGAGCGCGTGCACAAGGAATCCTATTCCGACGTGGAACTCTCACACATGTATGCCGACAACGGCGCGATGCAGTTGGTGCGTGCACCAAAGCAGTTCGACGTCATCCTGACCGACAACCTCTTTGGCGACATCCTGTCTGACTGCGCGGCCATGTTGACCGGCTCTTTGGGCATGCTGCCATCCGCATCCTTGGGTGCGCCAATGGAAAATGGCCGGCCAAAAGCACTTTATGAGCCGGTGCATGGCTCGGCCCCTGACATTGCAGGTCAAGGCAAGGCCAACCCATGCGCTTGTATTCTCAGCTTCGCCATGGCGTTGCGCTATAGCTTTGATCAGGGCGATGAAGCGACCCGCCTTGAGACAGCCGTTGAAAAAGTTCTGGCCGATGGGGTGCGCACTGGCGATCTGATGCAGGCAAGCGATGCGCAGCCTGTCAGCACGGCTCAGATGGGCGACGCGATTTTGGCTGCTCTGGATGCCTCATTGGCGTAACCGCCTAAAAAGCAAACACATCACAGACCGGCGCGCCCCTCGTGCCGGTCTTGTCATATCTGCTATGCAGACTTGTCGCTTGCAGCATTGGTTTCATATGCTAGGCCAGATGTTAGCGCTCTCTATAAACCCGGACCCGGCATGACACAGACTAACAACACCAAAGCAGCCCTGCTTTCACTGGCGGCGTTCTCTGTCTATGCCAGCCATGACGTGATTGTGCGTTACCTCGGCGGGATCTATGCACCCATGCAGGTGCTGTTTTTCGCGAGCCTGTTGTCCTTTCCGCTGCTGACACTGATGATCATCGGACGCGGCAAGCGTACCGATCTGCGCCCGCATCACCCATGGTGGGTTGCAGCCCGCTCGATATCCATGGTGGGGGGCGGCACCTGCGGGTTCTACGCCTTTTCTGTCCTGCCAATGACGCAGGTCTACGCGATCCTCTTTACAGTTCCGTTGCTGATCACCGTCATGTCGATCCCTATGTTGGGGGAACGTGTCGGTGTGCATCGTGCGGCGGCCGTTGTGCTTGGCTTGATAGGTGTCTTGATTGTTGTGCGACCGGGTGCCGAACCCTTGTCCTTAGGGCATATTGCCGGGTTCAGCGCCGCCTTATTTTCAGCGTTCCAATCCGTCATCGCGCGCAAGATCGGCAACAAGGAAAGCCAGGTCGTTATGATGCTCTATCCTTTCCTCGCCATTCTGGTGACGATGGGGGCGGCATTGGCCTTTGTCTACAAACCCATGCCATTGATTGATTTCGCGGCGATTGGGGCGGTTGCGGTCATGGGCTTCTTCGCCACCTTCCTGCTGATCGGAGCCTACCGCGCGGGCGAGGCGGCGATTGTCGCTCCGATGCAGTACAGTCAGATCATTTGGGCGACCATCTTCGGTCTGATCTTCTTCGCTGAAACTCCGGACCGGCAGACCCTTATCGGGGCGGGTGTCATTATCCTAAGCGGTGTCTATATCGTTCTCCGCGAGGCACTGTCGGGCAACTCTGCCAACACCCCTGTTCTGCGCACACGGTCACGCGCCATCGCGCCCGGAGCCTTCCGCATTTCGCAGTTTCTGAAGCTGCGAAATGGCCATGACGAAGAGTGATTTCCAAGGGAATCAACCCATCCGACGTGTGAATCGATGACAAAACAGTCGTCTCTGGTGGGATGCGCCTTGCGTAACAACATGCCCGCCTGACGCGACGGAAACAGGTGCACACAAGCTGTTTGCCCAGCAGACGCAGCGATCATGCGCGCAATATTTTCAAACTTTATTGTTATAATTCAGTGGCTTGAAACGCCATAAAGCCACCTCGTTCGCGCTATACGCGCTTCACATGACCCTATGCAAAAGTGGCATTTGCAACATCGCCTGCTGCTCGGAATACTCCTTTCACGGAAGCGGAGGCACCGGGCCGTTGCAAGATACGTTGAGGGGTGGATCTTGCATCTGAGTGACGTTTGGCCCGGTCGCCCTGCTTCCACGTGCTGTTGCACCTCATCAACGAAAGGCAGGCAAGGACCGATCCTGACCCAATCAATAGACTCAGCGCTGCGCAACTGACGGAAGAAGGCCGTGCAATTCCACGGTGTCACAGAACGCAAGGCGCAGGTCCGAATTTCAATCTTCTACGGGGAGTAAACTATGAAGATATTTACCTATGCACTGGCATTGACGATGACGACAGCCCTGTCGTCTCAGGCAATTGCCGCGAACGTTCCAGCAGGCACCAAGCTTGCGGACGATCAAACCTATACCTACCGCATGCTGGACGAGAGCTCGTCCGTGGATCCACAGCTGGTGGAAGACACCGATGGGTCTGGCATCGTGCGTGACCTATTCGAAGGTCTTTATAACCAGGACGGAAATGGTAAAAGCGTCCCAGGTGTCGCTCTGGGCCACACTGTCTCTGACGACAACATGACCTACACATTCACCCTGCGCCAAGATGCCAAATGGTCGGACGGCAACCCAGTGACCGCGCATGATTTCGTCTATGCATGGAAGCGCGCCGTGACCCCAGAACTGGCGTCGCCATATGCGTGGTACATGGAACTGATGTCGATCAAAAACGGCGCAGAAATCATCGCCGGTGAAATGGGACCAGACGCATTGGGCGTGTCTGCATCCGATGACCACACGCTGGTCGTCGAACTGTCCCAGCCGCTGCCATATTTTGCAGATATGGTGGCCCACGCGACAACTTTCCCGGCACCAAAATGGGCGATCGAAGCGCATGGCAACGAATGGACTCGTCCTGAAAACATCGTTGGCAACGGCGCATTTGTCCTGACCGAACACGTGCCAAAAGAACGCACCGTGCGCGAACGCAACGCAATGTATTGGGACAATGAAAACACCGTTCTGGACAAAGTTGTCTCTCTGGTCATTGGCGACGATGCGCAGGCTCTGACCCGGTATCGCGCGGGTGAATTGGACAAAACCGATATCCCGGCTGGCCAATACCCAACCCTGAAAGAAGAACTGCCAAACGAGGCCATCGCGGTCCCGCGTCTGTGCAACTACTACTTCTCCTATAACCTCGCGAGCGGGCCAGAAGCCTTCCAGGACGTGCGTGTGCGCAAAGCACTAGCGCTGGCTTTGGATCGCAACGTGATCGTTGATCAGGTTCTGCAAGGCGGCCAATTCCCGGCCTATAACTTCACCCCGGCAGCGACCGCAGGCTTTGATGTCCCATCCATCGACTACGCGGACATGACGCAGGCAGAGCGTGATGCCATGGCGATGGAACTGATGGCCGAAGCGGGCTACGGCAAGGGCGGCGAACCGCTGGCCTTCACCTACCTCTACAACACCTCAGAGGCACACCAGCAGGTTGCGATTGTCGCCTCTCAGATGTGGAAACAGAAGTTGGGTGTCGACGTCACACTGGAAAACCAAGAATGGAAAGTGTTCTTGGAAAACCGCGGCAACCAGAACTTTGAAATGGCCCGTGGCGCATGGTGCGGCGACTATAACGAAGCCTCGACTTTCCTAGACCTTCTGGTCAGCAGCTCTGGCTACAACGACGCGAAATACAACAACGCGCGTGTGGATGAACTGATGGCTTCGGCAAAATCCTCGCAGGCACCCGGCCCGCTTTACACCGAGGTCGAACAAATCCTGGCGGATGAAATGCCGGTTGTTCCGGTGTACCACTACTCAGCCAACATGATGTTGAAAGACAATGTCGAAGGCTGGCCAGTGAACAACGTTCAGCAAAAATACTACTCCAAGGACATGTATAAAGTCGCGGAGTGATCCTCCTGTCTGGACTCTAACAACCTCGCCGCGACAGCGCGGCGGGGTTTCACGAGGTTTCAATGCTCAATTATTCTTTGCGCCGCATGATGGCGGTGATCCCGACCCTTTTCATTCTGATCGTGATCTGTTTCTTCCTGATGCGCCTCGCGCCGGGTGGCCCATTCACATCGGAACGTCCTCTGCCCCCGGCAGTGATGAAAAACGTTTTGGAACGCTATGGCCTAGACGAACCGCTCTATGTGCAGCTCTGGACCTACATCAAAAACATTCTCTTCCATTTCGACTTTGGTCCCAGCTTTTCCCAAAAAGACCGCACCGTGAACGACCTGATCGCGCAGGGCTTTCCGGTGACGCTGACCTACGGCTTCTTCTCGGCTGTCTTTGTGCTTGTGCTAGGCATCCCATTGGGTGTGGTCGCCGCGCTGCGTCACAATTCATTCTGGGATTACGTGATGACCGGTCTTGCGATTTTCTCGCAGATTTTCCCGAACTTCGTTCTCGCGCCAATCATGGTGCTGCTTTTTACGCTGTCGTGGGGTTTGCTGCCCGGCGGCGGCTGGAACGGGGGCCAATGGCCCTACGTGATCATGCCCGCCGTCGCACTTGGCACGTCCTATATGGCTTCGGTCGCCCGCCTCACCCGTGGCTCGCTACTGGAAACCCTATCAGCGCCCTATATCCGCACCGCCCGCGCCAAAGGCCTGCCTGAACGCACAGTGCTGTGGCGGCACGCGCTGAAACCCTCCCTGCTGCCGGTGATTTCCTACATGGGACCGGTTTTTGTCTACATGATCACCGGCTCTGTCTTTATTGACGTGTTCTTTTCGACCGGCGGCATCGGGCAGAACTTTATCGACGCGGCTTATACCCGCGACTATTCGGTGATCCTCGGGCTCGCCATTCTCTATTCCGTGCTGACATTCGCGCTGACACTGATGGTCGACCTTGTCTACGCGTGGATTGATCCAAAGGTACGGAGTGGCCTGAAATGAGAACCAGAAAAATAATGAACAGCCCGGCCTATGCCGAGGCTGCCGCTGAAGAAATGATCAACAGCCGGTCGTTCTGGGTCGATGCACGCATGCGGTTCTTTAAGAACAAGATGGCTGTTGTCTCTCTGACCATGCTTTTCCTGCTGGCGCTCTTCGCTGCCTTTGGTCAGGTCTTTGCCCAATGGTCTTATGAAGAGATCGACTGGTCCCTGTTGGGCAAGATCAAAGAACAAGGCGGTCCAAACTGGGAAAACGGCCACTATTTCGGCGTCGACGAGCTGGGCCGTGATCTTTATGCCCGCGTTGTGCAGGGCTCTCGGGTCTCGCTATTGGTGGGCTTTCTGGCGGGCATCCTCGCCGTCTGCATCGGCTCAACCATGGGCGCCATCGCTGGTTACTACGGCGGTCGCACCGACCAGATCATTATGGGTGCTTTCAACATCACCCTGTCGATCCCCTACATCATCTTCTTCGTGGTCTGGCAGGCCTTCTTTGGCCGGTCACTGGAACAGATGATCCTTGTCATGGTCATCATCAACTGGACTGCTGGTTTGCTGATCGTGCGCGGTCAGGTGCAGACCTTGAAGAACAAAGAGTTCATCGACGCCGCGCGCATGCTGGGCATGAGCGACGCAAAGATCATCTTTAAGCACATCCTGCCCAATATGCTGTGGGTCATCGTAATCTACATGTCGATCTCGATCCCGGAAATGATCATGTACGAAAGCCTCGTGTCCTTCTTGGGCGTCGGCATCCAAGAGCCCAACACCAGCTGGGGCGCGCTGATTTCCGAAGGCGCAAAAACCATGACCTTTGGCACGCTTTGGCAGTTGGGCTATCCCGCCGCCTTCTTTGTGATTGCGCAGGTCTCTCTTTACTACATCGGCGACGGTCTTCGGGACGCGCTTGATCCAAAGGAGCGCTAAACCATGCTCTCTGTCCAAGACCTATCAATCCGTTTCCGCACGCCGGATGGCTATGTGCACGCGGTCAACGATGTCAGCTTTGACATCGCGGCCGGGCAAAAGCTGGCCATTGTTGGGGAAAGCGGCTCGGGCAAATCCCAGATCGCCCTCTCGATCCTTGGGCTTTTGGCAAAGAACGCCGAGACCCGTGGGCGTATCCTGTTTGAAAATCAGAACCTGCTCGATATGCCAACGTCGCGGATCAACAAGGTCCGCTCCAAGGAAATCAGCATTATTTTTCAGGACCCGATGAGTTCGCTGAACCCCTATATGACGGTGGAACGGCAGCTGAACGAAGTGCTGGAGTTGCACGAAGGCCTGCGCGGTCGGGCAGCGCGGGCACGCGTTCTGGAAGCGTTGGATGCAGTGCAAATTCCTGACGCGAAGAACCGCCTGAAAAGCTATCCGCATGAATTTTCTGGCGGGATGCGGCAGCGGATCGTGATCGCCATGGCCCTGCTCTGCCGTCCCAAGCTGATCCTCGCGGATGAACCCACGACAGCATTGGACGTCACCGTGCAGGCACAGATCATGCGACTGCTGGATGACATCCAAAAGGAATACGGCAGTTCGATCATGCTGATCACCCATGACCTCGGTGTGGTTGCGGGCTTCTGTGAGGAAACCTTAGTGCTTTACGGTGGCCGCGTAATGGAACGCGCCGAGACGCGCGCGATTTTCAACGCACCCAGCCATCCCTACACGCGGGGCTTGCTGCGCGCCGTCCCCAACATCCACGCGCAGGATGCACGGTTGCAAAGCATACCGGGTCAACCCCCCAACCAGTTGCATCCGCCCGAAGGATGCCCCTTTGCAGATCGCTGCTCTGACTCAAGAGACCCTTGCTTTAACAATCTGCCCCCCCTTGATGCGGGCCGTCACCAACGCGCCTGCCTGCGCCCGGTTGAGGAGCTGAGCTGATGACCGAAATGATTTCTGTTCACGACCTGTCGGTCGAATTCCAATTGTTGCAATCCAAAAAGTGGCCATGGTCCGACGCTGCCGTCCTAAAGGCTGTGAACGGCGTCAGCTTTTCTGTCGACGCCGGTAAGACACTTGGCGTTGTCGGCGAAAGTGGCTGCGGCAAGTCCACACTGGTCAGAGCGATTGCCGGGCTTGTCAAACCCTCTGCGGGCACTGTCACGCTGGAAGGTAAGCCTGTGAACTACAGTTCGCGCGCCGACCTCCAGGCGCTGCGCCGACGCGTGCAGATGATTTTTCAAGATCCTGTGGCGTCTTTGAACCCGCGCATGACCATCCGCGAGATCGTGGCCGAACCGCTGACCATGTTCTTCCCCGAGATGGACGCAGAGGCGCGGACCACCCGCGTCCATGCCTTACTGGATCGCGTCGGCATCCCACGCCGAAACGCCAACCGCTATCCGCATGAGTTTTCGGGCGGGCAATGTCAGCGGATCGGGATCGCACGCGCCTTGGCGGCGGAACCCAAGGTCTTGCTCTGCGACGAACCGGTCTCGGCGCTGGATGTTTCCATTCAAGCGCAGGTCGTCAACCTTTTGCAGGACCTGCAGCGCGACATGGGGCTGACCCTGATCTTTGTCGCCCACGACCTTGGTGTCGTCCGGCATATCTCGGACGAAATTCTGGTGATGTATTTGGGCGGGATGATGGAAAAAGCTTCGGCGGATGATCTCGTCAATGATCCCCAGCATCCCTATACGCGCGCCTTGCTCTCTGCCGTGCCGGTTCCTGACCCGGATGCAAAATTGAACCCAGAGGTTCTGGATGGTGATCTGCCAAGCCCGCTTAACCTGCCGACCGGGTGTCTCTTCCAATCGCGTTGCCCAAAACGGTTTGACCGCTGCACAGAACAACGCCCGCAGCCGCGCTTTGTCGGTGAGCGGCAAAAGGCTTGCCATTTGGAAGCGCTGACCGTCTAACCCTATTGCGGGCGGGGTCAAACCGCCCGCAATTGTATGCAACTGCGTACTTTTAAAAGATAATTTTCGATCCCTTTTCAGGTGCATTTTGCACAAATCTGTCGCAGACGCCGTATCGTCATCCGCTTTTCAGGGATCGCAATTTCGGAATCACCCTACGCTCCGAGACCAGCAGGCACAGCCCGTGTCCGAAGAAACACCGATGGTCGGAGGAGTTACCCCCATGAGTTTTCACCCCATTGAGCAGGCGCCAGCGCGCCTTAACCGCAGCGAACTGGCCGTGCCCGGCAGCCAACCCGGCATGTTCCAAAAGGCCGCCGATTCCGATGTCGACGTGATCTTCCTTGATCTCGAAGACGCGGTCGCACCGGATGAAAAAGAACAGGCCCGCAAGAACATCATTCAGGCTCTGAATGAAATTGACTGGGGTAAGAAAACCATGTCCGTTCGCATCAACGGTCTGGACACCCACTATATGTATCGCGACGTCGTCGACGTTGTGGAACAGGCAGGTGAACGCCTTGACCTGATCATGATCCCAAAGGTTGGCACCGCAGCAGACGTCTACGCCGTCGACATGATGGTCACTCAAATCGAAGATGCCAAGGGCTATAAGAAGCGCATCGGCTTTGAGCACATCATCGAAACCGCGCTCGGCATGCAAAACGTCCACGAGATTGCAGCCGCGTCTAAGCGCAACGAGTCGCTGCACTTCGGCGTCGCGGACTACGCGGCTTCAACCCGCGCACGCACGACCATCATCGGCGGCGTGAACAAAGACTATTCCGTGCTGACCGATCCAACTGAGGACGGCACGCGTGAAACCCATTGGGGCGACATGTGGCACTACGCTCTGGCACGTATGGTTGTTGCCGCCCGCGCCAACGGCCTGCGCCCCATCGACGGCCCGTTTGGCGACTTCCAAGATGCCGACGGGTACCGCGCCGCAGCCAAACGTGCTGCTGTTCTGGGCTGCGAAGGCAAATGGGCGATCCACCCAAGCCAGATCGCCTTGGCCAACGAAGTGATGAGCCCGTCTGACGCCGAAGTCACCAAGGCGCACCGCATCCTTGAAGCCATGGCCGAAGCAGAGGCCGCCGGCAAAGGCGCGGTCTCGCTGGACGGTCGCCTGATCGACTATGCATCGATCCGTCAGGCCGAAGTGCTGGTCGAAAAGGCCAAGCAGATCGCAGGCAACTGATCTGCGCTGTAGCATTGGATCGGGTCCCAACTGGGGCCCGATTTGCATTTTCAGAACCGCTATTCCCTGCTTGTGCGTTCTCACATGACTATCTATCTTCTGATAAATAGCCAAATGACCGAGCCCCATGGACCGACGCACTGCAATTCTGGACTCCGCTGAACGCCGCGCGCGAAAAGGCGGCTATTACGGCTTTAGTTTCCGTGACATCGCCGAAGATGTCGGGGTCAAAAGCGCGAGTGTCCATTACCACTTCCCCACCAAAGAAGCGCTCGTCGAAGCACTCGGGGAGCGCTACTTAGAACGCGCGAAAGAGGCGCTTGGTAACCCGGCGGACCATCCCGGAGTCGAAGGGGTTCAGCGCGTAGCGGACCTGTTTCTGACCGCAAATGAAACTGATGACCTGATGTGCCTCTGCGGGATATTCGGCGCGGAACTTGCGGCTTTGCCAGCGGCCATACAGCCTAAAATCGCCGCTTACTTTGACTATTTGACAGAGTGGCTTACTGCCGCCTTGGGAGTTGGCGCAGAGCCAGCCCATGCCCAAGCTGTTGTTGCCGCGCTTGAGGGCGGGTTGATCCTGTCGCGCACCAAAGACGACCCTGCCGTATTGCGCACCATTGTTCAGCTATTGCAGACGGGCCAAAAGGTGCGCCTGAGCTAGGTTAATTGAGCGATCAAATCTTTAGCGACTTGGTCGGCAGACTCCAACGCCCCTTCGAGCAACCCGCCCGAAACCGGGGCCAATTCCGTTCCAGCAAAATGCAGGCGTCCGTCCCAGAGATGCCGCAGAGAATTTGGCGCGCCATAGACGGGATGTGCCCGCAAAGGGGCATGGTCGGCTGCGGTTGTGGTGAACAGCTCCTGCGCCCAATCCTGCAGGATCACGTCGATTGGATCGGCTGCAGCCTCTCCGAACAATCGTTGCAACTGCGCGCGGACGGCTACAAGCAACGCGTCTCGATTGGTGCGCCGCGCAGCAGGCACGCCTATAAACCCAAAGAGCGCATAAGGCCCGCCGGTGGCAGGAGAGGCATCGTGAACTTCTACCATAGGTCCGCGCCGCGACATGGCATCGCCAGATAGCCCCGCGTCGCGCCAGAACGGGCGTTCATACACTGCAAGCACCTTCGCCTGCCCTGCCATCCAAGTCGGGATATTGGCGAGGTCCTGCAACGCGCTTGTAGAAAGTGCAGGTTCAAATGTGATGCCCGCAGAAAGGCGCGGGGGCATTGCAAGCACGACATGTTTGCTGAGGTACGCGCTGCCATCGTTGATGTCGGATTGGATGCCGCCGTCGACCCGAGTGATCCGCTGCACATTGCTTTTCAATGCGACCACCCCATCAGGCAGGTCCACAGCCAGCCCGTCGCATAGCGCAGCCATGCCACCCTCTAGGCGGTAGGAGCCTTGCATCGACGCATACCCCTGCCCCCGAACCACGCGACCATGCTCGTCCTCAAAGGTCAGAATGCCGTCGCTAAACTGTTCAAACTTGCGCAACTCAAGGTCGCGAACCAGTTCCGCCATCAGCGGCTGGCCGTCCCAGAACCAGGCAGGGCCCATGTCAAAATACCCCTCCCCAAGCGTCTGAGTGTAAATGCGTCCGCCAATGCGGTCGCGCGCTTCCAAGACCTGTACGTCGAGCCCAACGGCTGTCAGCCGCCGCGTCAGTGCCAGACCGGTCAGCCCTGCCCCTACAATCAAAACGTCTTTGGTCATTGATATGTCCGCATTCATTCTAGCTGTTTCCGCAGAAACAGCATCAAGGCGTCGCGCACTACACGCAACGCCTCATGGTGTTGATAGGAAGCGACCTAAGCGGCTGGCGCCTGGGCAAAGGGCAAATGGCCTGTCTTCATCCACAGCTTTGCGCCCTCTGCGCCGGCAACAGCGTTCAGCGGTTCACCCTCGGGCAAACGCAGCCAGCTATCGGTTTCAAGCTGATCCCCGGACTCACTCACCGAACCGCCAAGCACCAGCACTTCGATCCCACCAGCGGCGTCAGAGGTCAGTTCGGCCCCGGCCTCCAACTGGTGATAAGTCACCGTCTCGCGGTCATCACTGTGCAAAGTTGCTGTCGCCACGCCACTCACTGGGTGCGCCAATTCGTCAGCCATTGACTTGCGAAACTGGGTCCGGTCCTCAAGGTCGAACTGCCAGAGTTTAACAAAGATCGTACAGCCGTCGTCAGACCGCGGCGTATGCTGCGAAGTCGGCGGATTGCGTACATAGGTGCCAACTGGAAAATCCCCGTGCTCGTCTTGAAAGACCCCATCCAGCACGATGAATTCTTCGCCCCCCGTATGGGTGTGTGCGGAAAAGTGGCTGCCCGGCGCGTAGCGCACAATGGTGGTGGCGCGCGCCACCTCTGCACCGATCCGGTCCAACATGCGCCGATCAACACCCTTCATCGGAGAGGCCTGCCAATCCAACTGCGCCGCATGCACGACGACCCGTTTGGAAAAATCAGAGTTCAATTCCATGGTCTTCTCCTTCGTTTGCGTCAGCCCGACACCGATGGGCGCGCCGCGACGCGCGCGCGCCACTCCGTCAGATGGGTAAGGGTTTCGGGCACCTCGATCTTGGCGAAATCCGCAAAGGCCAGCCCGGCAAAAGCTGTGATATCAGCGACCGAGAAAGACTCCCCAGCCAGATAATCGGACGAGGCGAGCACACTGTCCAGATAGGCCATTGTCTGTTCCGCAGTGGCCTTTTGTCGATTGCCCCATACGGCGCATTGGTCCGTTTCCAGATCAGGACCCAATCCCGGCGTTGCGTGATGAAAATAGGTCCCAACCGCGTTCAACAGCCCGTTTTCGGCCCGCAGGTTCATCATGGAGATCACGGCACGTTCTTTGGCGGTTGTACCTGTCAGGGAAGGCCCCTCAAACGACGCATCGATGTATTCGGTGATCGCGTTGCATTGCGAAATGCAGGTGCCGTCCTCAAGTTCCAGACAGGGTACAACGGCGTCCGGGTTTTTCTGACGAAATGCTTCGGAGCGATGTTCACCCTGCATCACATCGATCGCAACAAATTCGACCGCATCCTGCGCGCCTTTTTCTGCAAGCGCAATGCGCACACGCGCCGGGTTTGGGAACCCTTCGACATCATAGATTTTCATTATCGTATCCTAATTCGGCTATCAACTTTCATCTATCTATCACTAGATAGATATCTGGAAAAGGATTCTTTCTGCGCCCATTCAAGGATCACCCAATCGTGAACCGGGTGGTAACCAGTCGCCGTGACCTCTCTGCGCCGGGCCACAAAAAAAGGGCGCCACAAGGGCGCCCTAAGTCTTCTACACGGGAAGTTTGTTATTTTTTACCGGCCACAATCCGGTCAAGGATCAAAGCACAGAACAGGATGGCGAGACCCGCCAGAATACCCTGTCCGGCTGCCGCATATTGCAGCGCTTCCAGAACGTCCTCGCCCAGACCCTTCGCACCAATCAGAGAGGCCACAACCACCATTGCCAGAGACAACAGGATGGTTTGGTTCACACCTGCCATGATGGTGTTGCGTGCCAGGGGAAGATCCACACGCCAGAGCAGATAGCGTGGGGTTGCACCAAAGGCCAAGGCGGCTTCGCGTACAGTCTCAGGCACCTGTTGCACACCCAGAACCGTAAAGCGGATCACAGGTGGCGAACCAAAGATCATGGTCGCAACCACACCCGCTGGCTTACCGGAGCCAATGAAGGCAACAACCGGGATCAGGTAAACGAAGGACGGCATGGATTGCATGAAGTCCAAGATCGGCCTGATCACGGAATAGACTTTAGGACGACGCGCACAGTAGATGCCCAGCGGGATACCCAGCGTGATCGAGATCAACGCCGCTGCCCCCAGCAGAGCGATTGTGGTCATCGCTTTTTCCCAGAAGTCCAAGAGACCTAGGTATGCCAGCGCCGCACCGGTGAAGATTGCAACCCGAGCGCCCGCAGACAGGTACGCCAGCATCACGATCACGAAGGCAACAACCGGCCATGGTGTGTCAACAAGCACAACCTCGATCCAATCGAGCAGCGTGCGCATGCCGAAGGTGATGGAGTCAAAGAACCCACGTCCATGCAACTTCGTCCAGTCAAAGGCCGCCTGTACACCGTCACCGACATTCAAACGCCACTCGCGGTTGTTCGGGAAGGCCTTCAGGATGCCAAGTGCGTCAGGCTGCGCAAACTTGATGCTGGTCAAGATAACCACCATCGCAGACGCCGCTGCAGAGATGATCATGCGAGTGTCAGACCACCCACTTGCTACGCTGCGATCAGACCGCCACTTGGCGAACTGCATTTCCAGCGTCCAGTTGGCCAACGCCGCGGTCAGGAGCTTCACTGCCAGAAGCAGGATGATCCCCACCATAAAGAAGAACGTTCCGGTACTATCTGCGGTCGCTGCGGCCTGTTGTGCGCCTGACAAGGCTCCCTCTAGGCTTTCGGAAGCACGCTTCAACGCATCCAGAGAACTCGACCCCGAGGATTCCGCCGCCGCAATCTGCTGGCGACGCAGTTCCAGAGTCTGCGCGATCTGCTCTGCCCGTTCACGATACTCGCGACCGAGGTCCCCAAACAGACCCATACCGATCTGGATATACGCCATGGTTTCCAGCAACAGGAATCCGAGCATCCAGTTCCACAACCCGCGTGCGCCAAACCAGACCGGACCCAGCAGGCCAGCCATCCAGTTCAACGTGAAACGATACCCCGGCGCTTTCATCATGACGCCAAAGATCTGTTTATAGTAGTCTGCGTTCTTGCCGACGAACTGTTCGATCAGACCGTTCAAGCGTTCGGCGGTTTCAGGTTTGATGTCTTGGTTAGATACACCTTGCATAGTCAATCCCCCTTACGCCTGGCTGTCTTGGATCGCGCGGATCAGACCCGCACGGTTGATCACGCCAACGGTTTTGTTGTCGCCGTCGGTGACCGCGACGATGCCATGACCATCCACGCAGAGGGTCATCAGATCGCTGAGGTCCATATCAGGACGGGCCGCCTGCGCGTCCGGAGGCAGATCGCCATGTTTGGCTTTGAACTCATCCACCGGCTGCATCACGGAATGCGCAAAGATCATGTTCAGTTTCGAGATGCCCGCCACAAAGTCAGACACATATTCATCCGCCGGATTGAGAATGATTTCTTCCGGTGTGCCGATCTGTACAATCCGGCCGTCTTTCATAATCGCGATGCGGTGACCGATACGGATCGCCTCATCCAGATCGTGGGTGATGAACATGGTTGTTTTTTTCAAGCTGTTCGACAACTCCATGAACTGGTCCTGCAACTGTTTGCGGATCAGCGGGTCAAGCGCCGAAAACGGTTCATCCATCAGCATGATATGCGGGTCAGAAGCAATGGCGCGGGCC
Organism: Cognatishimia maritima; assembly: GCF_900129685.1. GTDB lineage: Bacteria > Pseudomonadota > Alphaproteobacteria > Rhodobacterales > Rhodobacteraceae > Cognatishimia > Cognatishimia maritima. The sequence continues at coordinate 183,559 of NZ_FQWM01000002.1, forward strand.
AGGCCTACACGTTGCTGCATACCGCCCGACAGTTCGTGGGCGTATTTGTCTTCCCAGCCGGTCAGTTCCACAAGGTCCAAAACGCGGTCGGCTTCTTCCCAACGACGCGCTTTGCCTGTGCCACGAATTTCCAGCGGCATCGCCACGTTATCGCGCACGGTCCGGTGCGGCATCAGGCCAAAGTTCTGGAAAACCATCGCCACGCGACGATTTCGCAGGTCCCGCAGGCCTTCGGCGTTCAGGCCCATGACATCTTCACCACCGATCATAATCTGGCCGGCAGTCGGTTCCAGAAGGCGGTTAACGTGGCGCACCAGCGTGGATTTACCGGACCCGGATAGGCCCATCACGCAGAACAGTTCGCCTGTTTCGATTTCAAAGCTGGCGTCCGCGACGCCAACAACGCAGTTGTAGCGCTCCAAAACCTCAGCCTTTGACAGGCCTTCGGCATGGATGGCTTCCAGCGCCTCTTTGGAGCGGTCGCCAAACACTTTCCAGACGCCTTTGGCGTCAATTGCAATCTCTTTGTCCATCCTATCCCCGGGGTTCAATTGTTCTGGCTCCGGTTGCTGTAGCAACCGGAGCACATTGTTGTTGAAACTCAGCGGCTTAGTTCAGGCCCAACCAAGTGTCGACAGTATCACCGTTGTTGGCGATCCAGTCCGCGACCACCTCGTCGATGTCATTGCCTTGAACAACCACGCGATATGTCATTTCAGACAGCTGCTGAGAATCCATATCAATGTTCGCCAAGAAGGATGCCGCCGCAGGGTTGCGCTCTTCCAGTGACGTGGAATAGGCCACCGTCACGGTTTTCACTGGCTCGCCAGTGTCAACACGAGATTTGTTGTACCAGTCCGCATCTTGGTCAGGCTGAACCATCTTATAGGTGTTCGGGTCGTTCTCTGGCTCTTCCAGAATGGTCACAGGATACAGCGCGTGCACATAGTGAGGTGCGTAGCAATAGAACGCTGCGCCCTTCTTCTGGTCGATCAGGTCTTTCAGACGCGAGTAGAAGACGGTTTCGTCTTCGGTTGTTGGCTCAAGGAAGGTCTCGATACCATAGTCACGCACGCGCACTTTGAAGGTGTTTGTGGAGGCCCAACCGGACGCACCAACCCAGACTTCGCCTTTGCCGTCGCCATCGCTGTCAAACAGCTCCTGCGCGGTTGGGGTCGCCAGATCGAAGATCGATTTGATGTTGTGCTCTTCAACCATGTAGTTTGGAACACAGATACCTGCGCGGCCTTCGTAAGAGCCAGAGGACAGAGCCACAGTGCCTTTTTCATCAACATACTCGTTGGTGAAAGAGGATTGGTTTGGCAGCCAGACGTCAGGGTGCACGTCGATATCGCCACGACCACCGTCCATGGACGCGAAGATAACCGCGTTGGCACCTGGTGCATAACCGGCTTCGCCGCCAAGACGGGTTTCGATGATCTGACCGATGACACGGCTCATGATCTTCGCACCCGGCCAGCTTGGTTCGCCAACCATGACTTTTTCCTGAGCCATTGCGCCAGTCGCGCCGATTGCCAGGGTCAGAGCTGTTGTAAGTGTAAGTTTCTTCATACCTTTTTCTCCCGTTGGTGAATGATATTGGGCTTATGCCCGTGCCCGCTTTCTTTGCGGGTCTATGAATGGAATGTCGGTCACGGTAGCGTTCAGGCGCTTCATGCGACCATCCAGCAAACCGACTTCCAGGATCTTGTCGTTTTCAGCATGTTCAACTGAAATCCGAGCCATGGCGATTGCGCGCTCCAGAGATGGAGAGCGCGTCGCCGATGTGATGTGTCCCACCTGCCGCTCACCGGCATAGACCGGAGAGCCATGGGGCGGCACGTCATCGCAATCAAAAAGCAGGCCTTTCAAAAGCCGCCGCGGGTCCTTTGCATTGCGTTCCAAAGCCTCTTTACCCGTAAAGGCCTCTTTCTTGAGATCAACCGCAAAACCAAGCCCCGCCTCAAAGGCGTCGACACCTGGCGCGAACTCGGCATTCGCCGCGGCCAAACCCGCTTCGATCCGAATGATCTCTAGCGCGGCGGAGCCCATGGGCTTGATCCCAAATTCTTCGCCCGCTTCCATAATCGCGTCCCAAACCTGCACAGCGTCTGATTTCGCGCAGAAGATTTCATAGCCCAACTCGCCGGTGTAGCCCGACCGAGACAGCATGAACGGCGCACCATAGCGATCATTCAGGCGTGCGACAGAGACGCCAAACCATTTCAGATGGTCCAAATTCGGCACATGCGGCTGGAAGAAGCAGATTTTCTTCAACAAATCCCGAGAATGCGGGCCTTGGATCGCCAAGTTTGGCAAGCTGTTGCGCATTTCGTGAATACGCACCTGAAGGTCCAATTCCTTGGCCAGCGCATTCAGCGTCCGGCCACTTTCTTCGGATCCGCAGAACCAGCGGAACAGGTGATCACCCAGACGGAACAGGGTGCCATCGTCAATGACTTCACCGCTTTCATCGCACATCAAGGTATATGTACCGCGCCAAACCGCCAGTTTAGCTATGTTTCGCGTCAAAGCTTGTTGCAAAAGCGTCTCAGCGTCGGGGCCGATGATGTCATACTTGCGCAAACCGCTCATGTCCTGAACGGTCACGGCATTGCGACATGCCCAGTATTCTCCGAGCGTGCCCGTGCCGGGAAAGTTGACCGGAGTCCACAAATCACGAGCTGGGGCAAAATGTTCTGTCAAAGGGGCCAACCGCTCGTGAAAAGCGGATTCCTGACTGATTGACATTGGGGCGTCTTCCTTTTCGCGGTAGGCCACTGCGCGCCGAATGGGCGTATCGGGCCGGTAAATTCGCACATGTACGTCGGTTGGATTCCAACCATTGATGGGGTCAATGTCATCCGGGCAGGCCGTCGAGACACAGACAAGGTCTTCCATGGCGCGCATCACAACATAGTCGCCAGGACGCGACCGCGATTCCGCCGTCATCAACCGGTTGCTGTTGTGATCCACCCATGTGTTCCAGAAAAAGTTGATCGCTGGCCAGGCAGAGCGTTTCTGCACGCCATAGGGATCAAGCGCGTAAGACATATTGTCGGAACAGTTCAAATGTCCCGGAAAACCACGCTCTTCATAGCCGCGCGCAGTACACGCAAGGCCAAAGGCATCGTGCCGCCCGCAGGTATCCTGCACCATATTCAAAAGCGGACGCATTTCCTGATCATAGAACTTATCCAGCATCCCGGGCACGGGATAGGCGCTACCGACCATGGTCCGCGTCGCCGTCGAGTCGATCATCAGTTCACGACCCCGGTCCAGTCCAGAGGCCGAAAAGGCCATGAAATCCGAACACTGCTGCCCCTCCAGATCGATGATCTGGATGTATTCACCCTTTTTGATCTCATAGGCCTGCCCGGTTCCGGCGGCGACGGTAAATTCATCGCGCGTATCCCCGAGAAGCCCCGGCAAGGCGCTTGGGGTGAATTGTGCCAACTTGTGAGAAACAGAGACAGACCCGTTGCCAATGGCCGAAATCAAAGAAAACGGATCAACCGGACGCGCCACCCAAAGCGACACAGGCGCGCGCGCTTTCAGGATCAATTCTTCTTCCTGCCCCTCGTAACGGGCACATGGGATGTCAGCCTCTGGCGATCCGCCCTGAGCTGCGACCCAGCCAGCCAATGCGCGGCTGTCAAAGCTGCCCATTTCTAGGTTGCCGGTGGCCCGCAGGTTCACGTGGCCCAACCCTACGCTGCCATCCGCGGCAAAAGCGACCACATCGACAGGCACACCAACAGACGCACCACGAATGGTCAGAAGGTCGCCCTCTGCCATCTGGATATGAACCACCTCGCGGCTCGCGATGGAGGTATGACGGACACCGGAATTCTTTTCAAAACCCGAGAAATGACGACGGGATTGCAGAAACCCCATATTGCTGAAGTCGTGGAGGACAGTTTGGCCAAGCATACCTTAGATTCGCTTTATGTAACTAGTTACACATGCTCATGTAACCAGTTACAAGCGTCAAGTTTTTTTATTGGTCAGCGTCGAAAATTCGGCTATTGCTGGCGTTATGCGTGACGTTAGCGATAAAAAAAGAGCAAACCTACGGGATGTTGCCAAAGCCGCTGGCGTTTCTGTCGCAACGGTCTCTCGCGTTTTGAACACACCAGACACGGTAGCGCCGAAAACGCGCGAAAACGTGCAACGTGTGATTGCAGACCTTAAGTTCATGCCCAGCGCAGCCGCGCGCGCGATCAACAGCGGACGCACGCGATTCGTTGGCGCATTGGTGCCAACATTGGACAACGCGATTTTTGCCAGCTTCCTATCCGCGTTGGAATCAACCCTTGCCGCGCAGGGGCTATCGCTTGTTGTCTCAACGACCGGCGAAGACCCGCAGCTTGAAGTCGACAAGGCGCGTTCATTGATCAATATCGGGGCAGAGGGTTTGATCCTGTCGGGTGTCGCCCATGCCCCTGAACTCTTCGATCTGATCGAAAGCACCTCTTTTCCGACATTGGCCACGTCATTCTTTGACCCAGAGGGCCCCCTGCCCACCATCGGCTATGACAATATCGACGCTGCCGAAATGGGCATTCAGTACCTTAAGGACCAAGGGCACCGGAAGGTCGCAGTGGTGCATGGCCCCGTGGCCAGCAATGACCGAACCCGCGCGCGCATCGAAGGCGCGCGCAGCGTCACCGGTGTATCCATTGAATTCCACGAAGTTCCGCTTTCCTTCGAAGGTGCCGCGCGCGCCCTTGATCAGATTCTGTCTCAAACCGAACGACCAACCGCCATTGCCTGTATGTCCGACGTTTTAGCCATCGGCGTGTTGCAAAAACTGCAACGTCTGGGGATGGCTGTGCCCGGAACATTCTCTTTGCTTGGGATGGATGACCTCCCGATCGCGGCACACACTTTCCCGCCCCTATCGACCGTGCACCTTCCGGTGAAACGCATGGGAACCGCTGCAGGAATGGCCATTGCGCAATGGTTGGAAAACGGCACGGTGCCAAAGGCGCATCGGCTTGAGCCACGTATGGTCGTACGCGAATCCGTGGCGAGACTGTCTGATTAATCCGCGTTAGTTCGCAATGTCCGGCAGCAAGGCGCAGACCTCATCGCACACAAGTTCGGTGGTGGATTGCGCGGACCCAAGCGCTGCTGTTGCACGCTCCAGCATGTCTGCACCAGAGGTGCGCACCAACAAAGGCTTGATCACCTCGGCCAAAGACTCGGCACTATCGACTTCCAGACAACCGCCGGCCTGACGAAGTGTCGCGTAGATGTCAGCGAAATTGCCGACATGCGGCCCGTGAACCACGTTTGAACCCAAAAGGATCGGTTCATACGGATTGTGCCCGCCAATCGACACCAAAGACCCGCCCACAAAACTGACCGGCGCCGCACGATACCACAGCCCCAGTTCGCCCATGGTATCCGCGACATAAACCTCTGTCTCGGAACGGATTTGCTGCCCGGCAGAGCGTCGCGCCACACCAAAAGACATGCCCGAAGCCAAGTCTTTGACGTCACGCCCACGATCCGGGTGTCGAGGCACCAGAACCAACAAGGTGCCCTTTGGCAGCAATTTGTGGGCCTGCAGGATGATCTCATCCTCGCCAACATGTGTCGAGGCCGCAACCCAAACAGGTCGCGCATCCAACGCCCGCAAGATCTCCGCCGCGTCCTCTGCTGCTGGCAAGGCTGGGGCCAATTCCGCTTTCAAGGACCCGGTCAAACGGCGCTTTTCCTCTGGGATGTTCAATTCGCCCAACAGCCCAAAAGTCGCCTGATCCTGCACCAAAATTCGGTCAAACATCTGGAACAATTTTGTCGCCGCGCGGCGCGCAAAACTCCAGCGCTGCAAGCTGCGCATCGACACGCGCGCATTCAAAAGCATCATCGGTATGCCGCGCCGCTTGGTTTCCACCATCATGCGCGGCCATAGCTCGCTTTCTACCCAAACAGCCACGTCCGGTTTCCAATGCTTCAGAAAGCGCCGGATGGCGGCAGGCGTGTCCACCGGCGAAAACTGATGGATCGCCCGATCTGGCAGATCCCGTTCCAGCAGCGCAGCGGAGGTCACCGTTCCGCTGGTCAGCACAATCGAAACATCGGGTCGCTGCGCCAAGATTGCGGGGATCAGCCCCAGCAGCGACTGGGTTTCCCCCACGCTCGCCGCATGCATCCAGATAACAGACCCTTCGGGGCGGACGACCTGTGTGATCCCAAACCGCTCTTGATGACGCGTCGCATGCTCTTTCCCGCGCCGCCGACGGCGTGCCACGGCAATGCGATAGACCGGGTCGATCGCCCGTGTCAGCGCCAAATAGGCTGTCAGTATCTTAGAGCCGCCGTCCAAACCCACACGTCCAATCCGCAGAAACTGGCATGCCCTTACCCGTCAGAACCCAATCTGTCGAGCGCACATATCCCCCCGAACACCCTGCGTGACGCAAAGGCCCCTTAAAGTTGGCGGTGGAACGCACAGTGCGACTACCCTATATGGGCGGGACGGGTCTGCGATCATGCAGCCAGTTTGCAAGGTTGGAGCAGATCATGGGCGCTTTCATGCGGTGGATGAAAGATCGGGAACGCAAGTATCGTGCCCGGTTTTCCCATGACATTGTCGACGCCGAAGAACGCAAACGCTCGCAATACTACATGGACTGGGTCGATCACGGCATCCTGCGCTACCGCTGGCACAATTTCGCGGAAATCGCGCCGGGCCTTTATCGCAGCAACCACCCAAATCACGCGCGCTTTGAAGACTATGCCAAACTCGGCATCAAAACCGTCCTGAATCTGCGCGGTGCCACGCATCACTCGCATTATTACTTCGAGGTCGAAAGCTGCGAAAAACTTGGCCTGAAGCTGATCGACCTGCCCCTTCGCGCGCGCGCAGCGGCGTCGCCCGAATTGCTGCTAGAAGTGCTTGATGTGCTGGAACAGCTTGACGCGCCCACCTTGATGCACTGCAAATCCGGGGCCGACCGCACCGGCCTCGTCTCGGCACTCTATTTGATCCACATTCTGGGCAAACCCGTGTCTGAGGCGAAAGAAATGCTCTCCTTCCGGTTCCTGCACCTAAAATTCACCAAGACCGGCATGCTGGATTACCTGCTGCACCTTTATGGACAGCGTCAGGCTGAAACCGGGATCAGCCTGCGGGATTGGATTGCCACGGAATACGATCCAAAGAAGACCCAGGCCGAATTCAAAGCGCTGACTTTTTGGGAACGGCTAAAGCTCTGATTCTTCCGCGATCAGCTGCGCTTTCGGGATCGCTTTCCAGCGTTTGTGAAACCAAAACCACTGGTCCATATTCTCACGCACCTGTGCTTCAAGGATATCATTGAAGGCCTGCGTCATCTCTGACGGGTCCCCTGCCGGGATCGGGGCATCGATATGGGTTTTGAACGACAGACCGTCCGGCCGCCGGATCGAAAAGACCGGGACAAACAGCGCATTATACTTCACCGCCATTTCCGCCATCGAAGTCGCCGTCCAGGCGCGATGCCCGAAATAGGTCAGCGGTTCGCCATTCCCCGCCCGCACATCAATCAGCGCCGCAAGGCAGCCACCCTTCTTGAGGTGCCGCAGCATCTGCCCCAACCCTTTGCGGCCGCGCTGAAACAGCGGCGTGCCGATGGTCGAGATATTGTTGACGTAATAGTCGTGAAACAGCGGGTTGTTCATCTTGCGATACAGCCCACCGACATCAAAGCCCTGCTCAATCAGCGCAGCCCGGATCACATCGTAATTCGCAAAGTGCCCCGACACAAAGATGATCGGCTGCCCCGCCGCTTTTGCTGCCTCTAGCGCCGCAACGCCGGGCCCTTCCAGCGGCACATGGCGCGCGCGCGCCTTGAAATCGACCGGCGAAAACAGTTCTGCCAAGGTACGCCCAACATTATTCGCCGTGCGCCCCACCAGCCGCGCGCGCTCTGCTGCGTCGATCTCTGGCGCGACAAGTTTCAAGTTGTCCGCCACCCGGCGATTGTAGCCCGCCAAGGGCGCAATCACCCGCTGCATCACCCAGCCCAAGGCGGGGATGCGCCTTTCATAAGGCATCGCGTGAATGATGCGCAGAATCGTTCGGATCACCGCGAATTCGAGGCGCTCAAGAATCGTTGCGCGTTTTTTGGTTTTGGTCGTACTCATTTCCCCCGACTTATCGCCGAAGCCTTTCGCAAAGAAAAGACCACGACGCGCACTGCGCAAAAATCCGTTTGAAACGAGACTTCTAGCTGGACCCCAAGAACCGCAAAAAATTCAGCGGAAGGCAATAATGTAATCGATTACTTTTTGGATTGACAACCGGCGGCAAGGCGGATCATCTATATATGTAATCGATTTCATAACCGCTGCAGACCAACTGCGGGGCTGTGAAATCGGATCGTGTTTTGAGATACCTAAGAAAAGAGGGAGGCCCGGATGCCCCTGTCGTTGCAACTCTACAGCATGAGAAACGCACCCGATGCGGACCGCGTTTTTGCGGACTGCGCTGCCTACGGCGTGTCAGCCGTCGAAGGATATGGCGGCGTGATTGCGGATGCAGGCGCCTGCAAGCGCGCCTTGGACGAACACGGCTTAACCATGCCCTCGTCCCATTTTGCGCTGGATGACATTCGCGACGCCCCCGAAACTGTTATCGAACGCTCTAAGTTTCTTGGTATCACAAAAGTCTTCGCGCCCTACCTTGATGCCGCTTTGCGCCCGAAAACCGCGTCTGGTTATGCAGCGATTGCCGACCTGCTTGCCGAACGTGGCAAAATGTTTGCAGATCATGGCCTGACAGTCGGCTGGCACAACCACGATTTCGAGTTTGAAGCGCTGGAAGATGGTGCCTTGCCGATGCAAGCCATGTTTGATGCGCAACCTGACTTGCCTTGGGAAGCCGATCTTGGCTGGGTCATACGCGCCGGGGTCGACCCGCTGGATTGGCTGGGCAATCACATGGCCAATATCCAAGCGATCCACGTCAAGGACCTTGCCCCTGCTGGCGAGAACGCGAATGAAGACGGCTGGGCCGATCTTGGCGATGGCACAGCGGACTGGGCCGGGATCATACAGACCGTGCGCACGGCAAAACCAGACATGCTTTTTGTTCTGGAACACGACAACCCAAGCGATCCGTACCGCTACCTGCAGCGCTCTGCGCAGGCATTCCACAGCATTTGGGAGACGACACATGGCTGATCTTGGCGTTGGCATCATTGGATGTGGCAATATCTCTGCGGCCTACCTGCGGCTTGCCCCAATGTTCAAAGGTTACGACATCCGCGCGGTGGCCGATATCAACCTGGATGCGGCCAAGGCGCGGGCCGAAGAGTTCGGTGTGCAGGGCCAATCGGTTGAGGACCTATTGTCCAATGACACCATTGACCTTGTGATCAACCTGACCATCCCAGCGGCGCATTTTGACGTCTCGCAACGCATTTTGCAGGCGGGCAAACATGTCTATTCCGAAAAGCCCTTTGTGCTGACACGCGACGAAGGCCAAGCGCTTGCGGAATTGGCAGACCAGAAAGGACTGCAGATCGGTTCTGCGCCCGACACCTTCATGGGCGGATCCCACCAATTTGCCCGCGCCTTGGTGGACGAAGGCCAAATCGGCAAAGTCACCTCGGGCACAGCGGTGATTCAATCCCACGGGATGGAAGACTGGCATCCGAACCCGGACTTCTTCTTTCAACCGGGTGCCGGTCCCGTTCTGGATATCGGGCCTTATTATATCTCGAACCTTGTGCAGCTGATCGGCCCTGTTGCCCGCGTCACCGCCTTCGCAGGCAGCGCATCGGCGACGCGCACCATTGGCAATGGCCCCCGCTTGGGTGAGGAAATTCCCGTCGACACGCCCACCACGATCCATGCCGTCATGGAGTTTGAAAGCGGCGCAATCGTCACGCTGTTGACCAGCTGGGATGTCTGGAGTCACGGGCATTCGCGCATGGAACTCTATGGTACCGAAGGCACAATGTACTTGCCCGACCCCAATTTCTTTGGGGGCGATCTGACCGTGACCAGCCGGAAAGACGCTGCTGAGGTGACACCTTGGGACCACCCGTTTAGCGTTGTGAACGACGGGGAGCAGGCAAACTATCGCGGCGCGGGTCTGGCGGATATGGCGCTGGCCATCGCAGAAGGGCGGCCCCATCGCTGCTCTAACGACTTTGCCCTGCATGTGGTCGACATTATGACATCCATCTTGGCCGCGGCAGAAACGGGGCGTGTTGTCGACATCGCCACCCGCTGCACACGACCGACCCCGCTTGGCCCCGATGAAGCTGCAGCGTTGATGACCCCGCAAGATTAGGAGCAGACCATGTCAAAAACCATGAAAGGTCCGGCGCTCTTTCTGGCACAGTTTGTCAGCGACGACGCGCCCTTCAACTCTCTGCCGAATATTGTGAAATGGGCGGCCTCTTTGGGCTACAAAGGTGTGCAGATCCCTTCGTGGGACAGTCGGCTGATGGATCTCGCAAAGGCTGCGGAAAGCAAAGACTATTGCGACGAACTTCGGGGCATCTGTGCGGAACACGGCGTGGAAATCACCGAACTTTCTACCCATGCACAGGGGCAGCTGATGGCCGTGCACCCAGCCTATGATGAGGCGATGGATATGCTTGCGCCAGTGGCCTTGCGCGGCAACCCAAAAGCCCGCACCGAATGGGCCAATGACCAGATGCGCCTTGCCGCCAAAGCCAGTCGCAACCTTGGGCTGGATGGTTCGGTCAGCTTCACCGGCTCGCTTGCCTTCCCGTTCCTCTATCCGTGGCCACAACGCCCCGCCGGGCTGATCGAAGAGGCTTTCGCTGAACTCGCCCGCCGCTGGCGACCGGTATTGGATGTCTACGAAGAGCTGGGCGTCGATGTTGGCTATGAACTGCACCCGGGCGAAGATGTCTTTGACGGCGCGACCTTTGAACGGTTCCTAGAGGCGCTGGACGATCACCCGAGATGCCAGATCAACTATGACCCAAGCCACTTTGTGCTACAGCAGCTGGACTATCTGGATTTTATCGACATCTACCACGACAGGATCAGTGCGTTCCACGTGAAAGACGCTGAATTCAACCCGACCGGTCGGCAGGGCGTTTATTCAGGCTATGCGGGCTGGACGGACCGCGCCGGACGCTTCCGGTCTTTAGGGGACGGGCAAGTGGATTTCAGGGGCGTGTTCTCGCGGCTTGCGACCCATGGCTATGATCGTTGGGCTGTTCTGGAATGGGAATGCTGCCTCAAACACCCAGAGGACGGCGCGGCCGAAGGCGTTCCCTTTATCAATGACCACATCATCCGCGTAACAGACAAAGCCTTTGACGATTTCGCCGGAGGCGAGAGCGACCAAGGTCAGATCCGGCGTATGCTCGGCCTGTCCTGAGGGTCCGCCCGCGACGTGCTGCTACGGGCGACTAGTTCAACCTCCAGAACCTCAGGCGTGGTGTCACAACTCAGGTCCGCTGGGGCGTTGGGACCAAGCCGCGCCAGCAGCATCTCTGCCGCGCGCGCCCCGATGCGATGCCGGTCTTGACGAACTGTTGTGAGGCTGGGCACAAAGACTTCGGCCAGTTCAATATCATCAAAGCCGACAACCGAGATATCCTCGGGCACCCGCAGCCCCTTTGCCCGCAACCCCGAGACAAGCCCAAAAGCCACCTCGTCCGAGGCGCAGAAGACCGCCGTTGGGCGATCTTCCATGGCAAAAATGCGCTTGGCCGCGTCCTGACCGGACCGGACCGAAAAATCCCCGCGTATGATCCATTCTGGCCGGGTTTCCAGCCCCAGACGCTGCCGCTCTGCCAGCATCCCTTCACGCCGCTCTTTTGTCAGAACATTGCTTTCTGGCCCTGTCACATGGGCGATCTTGCGATGGCCAAGGTCATAAAGATGGCGCACCGCCAATTGCGCGCCCATGGCGTTGTCAACACGAACGGACGGGTAATTGCCATCCGGCACCCATTCGCAAGCAAAGACAATCCGCCCCTTCCCGGCCCCCTGATCAAAGCGCTGCAATTCGTCCTGTTTAAGGTCGCCATCTAGGCTGATCATCCCATCCACGCGGGAGTCGAGGAAATATTCGGCAAGCTTGCCCTTTTGCCGTTCAGCAGAGCTGTCTGCGATCAGCACCGAATATTCGCTCTCTGCCAATACCGAATTGATGCCCGACAGTATCTGGCTGAAAAACGGGTTTGCGAGGTTTGGAACCAGAATCAGCACCGCGCCCGCGCGCTGTTTGCGCAGGTTGCGCGCCGCCTGATTCACCCGGTATCCGGTCTTCTCAATGGCCTGAAACACCGCCTCCCGAGTCGATTTGGTCAGCATATCAGGGTTGGAAAGCGCCCGACTGACCGTTGCGGTCGACACCCCTGCCTCGCGGGCAACATCCTGAATCCGTGCGTTTTTCGGGGCCATCTTTGGTCTCTCCTCGTCTTCTTCATCGCTACCCGCGCAAGAACGTCTTGACAAGAGGGGCTGAGTCGATGAATGCTTTCATGCAATCGATTACATACCACCCTGCCCGCGAATGTAATCGATTACAAGATAGTAGCGGGAGTGAACCTGGCGCGCCGATCGCGCCTTTGGGAGGATGGAAATGAAATTGAAACGCATGTTCCTTGCGACGGCGGCCGCCCTTGGTTTGGCGACCAGTGCACAGGCTGTCGAACTTGAAGTGACCCATTGGTGGACCTCTGGCGGCGAAGCGGCTGCTGTTGCAGAGTTCGCAAAAGCATTTAACGAAAACACGGATCACACATGGGTGGACGGCGCTATCGCTGGCGGCGGCGGCACCGCGCGTCCGATTATGATTTCCCGCATCATTGGCGGCGACCCCATGGGCGCAACGCAATTCAACCATGGCCGTCAAACCGAAGAGTTGATCGAAGCGGGCCTGATGCTGGACCTCACCGATGTGGCCGAAGCCGAAGGCTGGGCAGACATCGTGAACCCATCCAGCCTGCTGGCAAGCTGTACTGTTGATGGTAAAGTCTACTGCGTTCCTGTGAACATCCACTCCTGGCAGTGGCTGTGGCTTTCCAACCAGGCCTTTGCAGACGCGGGCTTGGGCGTGCCATCCAACTGGGATGAATACGTGGCGGCGATGCCTGCCCTGCAAGAAGCAGGCAAAATCCCATTGGCACTTGGCGGTCAAGCTTGGCAGGCCAACGGCGCATTCAGCGTAATGGCGGTTGCATTGGCAGGCGAAGAAAACTGGCTGAAAGTGAACAGCGGCAAAGACGCAAGCGTCGCTGCGGGACCGGCCTACACAAAGGTCTTTGAAGCAGCAGCCGCGGCGCGCGAGTTTTCCAAAGACACCAACGTCATCGACTGGAACCTGGCAACAGCCAAGGTGATCAACGGCGAAGCCGGCGGTCAAATCATGGGCGACTGGGCTCAGGGTGAATTCGCGGTCGCAGGCAAGGTTGCTGGCGAAGACTACACCTGTTTGCCAGGTCTGGGCGTCACAGAGGTAATCTCAACTGGTGGCGATGCGTTTTATTTCCCTAAGAACGACGATCCAGAAATCGAAGCCGCGCAAAAAGAACTGGCATCTTTGATGATGTCCAAGGCCGTTCAAGTTGCCTTCAACTTGAAAAAAGGCTCTTTGCCAGTGCGGGGCGATGTTGACCTGGCAGCAGCAAATGACTGCATGAAGAAGGGTCTGGAAATCCTCGCCGAGGGCAACATCCTGATCAGTGGCGACCAAGTGCTGTCAGCCGATACAACAGGTCAGATCGACGATCTGATGACCGAGTTCTGGTCGACCGATTTGTCAGCAGCTGACGCTCAAGCGCGTTACGCCGACATCATCGCAAGCGCAGACTAACCCACACACAGGACCCGACCGGATTCTATTTCGGTCGGGCTTTTTGTGTCTAAAGTGGCACATCGTCTGTGCACAGAGAGCTCCAATGGCTGACATGTCCCAATCCACACCGACCCGCGAGGCCTCCCCGGCCCCCTCGTCAAAACCACCGCTCAGGATTTTTCGAAACCTAAACGCAAAACTCGCCGCGACGCCCATGATCCTGACTGCTCTGGTCATTTTCGTTGGCTGTTCCGTTTGGACCATCGTTTATTCCTTCACCAACTCCCGGCTGCTGCCCAAGACCAACTTCGTTGGCTTTGACCAATATGAACGGCTTTGGAGCACCAAACGCTGGATGATCGCGGTGGAGAACGTCGCGATCTACGGTATTCTCTCGCTGATTTTCACCATGATCATCGGCTTTTTCCTCGCAACCCTACTGGATCGTAAAATCCGCTTCGAGGACACCTTCCGCACCATCTTCCTCTACCCATTCGCGCTGTCCTTCATTGTGACAGGCCTTGTGTGGCAGTGGATCTTGAACCCCGAGTTTGGCGTGCAGAAAATCGTGCGCAGCCTCGGCTGGGAGAGTTTCACCTTCGATCCGCTTTTCAATGCAGAGATCGTGATTTACGGCATTCTGATCGCGGGTCTGTGGCAAGGCACCGGCCTTGTAATGGTCATCATGCTGGCCGGTCTGCGTGGCATCCCCGAAGACATTTGGAAAGCCGCCAAGGTTGATGGCATTGGCACCGCAAAAACCTACACGCATATCATTCTGCCGATGATGAAACCTGTGCTTGTGACTGCGCTGGTTCTGATCTCTGCTGGGATCGTGAAAGTCTATGACCTTGTGGTTGCGCAGACTGCGGGTGGCCCCGGCATCGCCTCGGATGTGCCAGCAAAATACGTCTATGACAGTCTGTTCCAACGCCAGAACCTTGGTCAGGGATTTGCGGCGTCGACCATGATGCTTGTGATGGTGGTCATCATCCTCATCCCCTACTTCTACCTGCAATACGGGGGCAAGAAAGCCAAATGAGCACCGCAACCCAATCCCCCGCCAAAACGCCGCGCGGCCCAAAACCCAAACGCGCGTTTTCCCCGGCCAATATAATGATCTACGGCACGCTTTTTGTGGTCTCGATCTATTACCTGTTGCCGCTTTACGTGATGGTGATGACCTCGCTTAAAGACATGACCGAAGTCCGCATGGGCAATATCTTTTCCCCCCCGGTCGAGATCACGTTTGAGCCTTGGGTCAAAGCCTGGGCCGAGGCCTGTACTGGCATCAATTGTGATGGCCTTTCGCGTGGCTTCTGGAACTCGGTGCGCATCCTGATCCCTTCCGTCGTCGTCTCCATCGCCGTCGCCTCGGTGTCGGGTTATGCGCTTAGTTTCTGGCGCTTCAAAGGATCAGAGCTGTTCTTCAATATCCTGATCGTCGGGGCCTTCATACCCTATCAGATCATGCTCTACCCAATCGTTATCATTCTGCGCGAACTCGGCGTTTATGGCACGCTGACGGGCCTTGTCATGGTGCATACCATTTTTGGCATGCCCATCCTGACGCTTTTGTTCCGTAACTATTTCGCCAGCGTGCCCGAGGAGCTATTTAAGGCCGCCCGCGTGGATGGCGCCGGGTTCTGGGGCATCTATGTGCAGATCATGCTGCCCATGTCGCTACCGATCTTCGTGGTTGCGATCATCCTACAGGTCACCGGCATCTGGAACGACTTCTTGTTTGGCGTCGTCTTCACAAAGCCTGATATCTATCCGATGACCGTGCAACTGAATAATATCGTGAATTCGGTGCAGGGCGTCAAAGAATACAACGTCAATATGGCCGCGACCTTGCTGACCGGCATGGTCCCGCTCGTCATCTACTTCGTTTCTGGAAAACTCTTCGTGCGCGGCATTGCGGCTGGCGCGGTGAAAGGCTGAACCCATGGATCAAATCGTTAACCCCAGCATCTCGATCAAAAACCTCGACCTCAGCTTTGGCGCGGTCGAGGTGCTGAAAAACCTGAATCTCGATATCGCTGACGGCGAGTTTGTCGTGCTTCTGGGCTCCTCGGGCTGTGGGAAATCCACCCTTTTGAATTGCATCGCAGGTCTCTTGGATGTCAGCGACGGCGAAATTCATATCTCGGGCAAAAACGTTACTTGGGAGGAACCCTCGCAGCGCGGGATAGGCATGGTGTTCCAATCCTATGCGCTCTACCCGCAGATGACGGTCGAGGGAAACCTGACCTTCGGCTTGCGCAATGCCCGCGTGCCCAAGGACGAGATCGCCGCACGTGTCGAGAAAGCCGCTAAGATTTTGCAAATCGAACCGCTTCTGAAACGCAAACCCGCCGCGCTGTCAGGCGGGCAACGCCAGCGCGTGGCCATTGGCCGGGCCCTGGTGCGTGACGTCGACGTGTTTCTGTTTGACGAACCTCTGTCCAACCTCGACGCCAAACTGCGTGCCGATCTGCGGGTCGAGATCAAGCAGCTGCACCAGCAACTTGGCAACACGATGATCTACGTGACCCACGACCAGATCGAGGCGATGACCCTCGCCGACCGGATCGCGATCATGCTGAACGGCAATGTCCTGCAATTCGCTAGCCCTTATGAAATCTACAACCACCCGGCAAATAAATACGTGGCGACTTTCATTGGGTCACCCACCATGAACTTTATCGAAGGCTCTGTTCATGGCGGCAAATTTGACTCCGCGCTCGGGACCCATTCTTTGGACGGCTATGACTTCACCACCCCATCGCCAGATGGTCCCGCCTGGCTGGGCATCCGGCCAGAGCATATGGCGACCGGCGATGAGGCAGCCAATAAACCGATCCAGCTAGAGGGACGTGTCGAATTTGTCGAACCGCTTGGCTCTGATACCCTGACGCGGGTCACGGTCGGCGATCAACACATGTGGGTGCGCATGGATGGGCAAGCGCAGGTCAAAATCGGAGAGATGATCCCAATCGGTTTTAGCGCCACTCAAGCGCATCTGTTTGATACAACCACCGAAGAGCGGCTGTGAGCGAGGGACCAACAGAATGACCCGTAAACTAAGATTGGGCATGGTCGGCGGCGGCCAAGGGGCGTTCATCGGGGATGTGCACCGGATGGCGGCCCGCCTTGATGGCGAATGGGAGTTGGTGGCGGGTGCGCTTAGTTCCGATCCAGCACGCGCTATGGCCTCAGCCCGCGACCTTGGCCTAGCACCAGATCGCAGCTACGCCTCTTTTGAAGACATGGCCAAGACTGAGGCGGCGCGCCCAGACGGGATCGACGCCGTAGCCATTGTCACCCCAAACCACATGCACGCAGCACCCTGCATTGCGTTTCTACGTCAGAATATTCATGTCATCTGCGACAAGCCGCTGACCGCAACACTTGAACAAGCGGCGGAAATTGCCAAAGCCGCGCAGGCCTCAACAGCTCAGTTTTTCCTGACCCACAACTACACGGGCTATCCGCTGATCCGGCAGGCGCGCGACATGGTCAAGGCAGGCGATCTGGGAGACATTCGCCTTGTGCAGGTCGAATACGCGCAGGACTGGTTGACCGAGGAGGTCAGCAACAAACAAGCTGACTGGCGCACCGACCCGGCCCGGTCCGGCGCAGGCGGCTGTGTCGGGGACATCGGTACCCACGCCTATAACATTGCCCGTTTCGTCTCGGGCCTGACGGTCGAGAGCCTCTCTGCCGAACTGACCAGCTTTGTCCCTGGGCGGGCGCTGGATGATAACGTGCAGGCCAAGCTGCGGTTTGCTGGCAGCGCCCGCGGCAGCCTATGGGCCAGTCAAGTTGCGGTTGGCAATGAAAACGGATTGCGTTTGCGGATTTACGGCAGCAAGGCAGGGCTTGATTGGGCGCAGGAAAACCCGAATGTGATGACATTCACCCGCTTCGGAGAAGCCAAACAAATTCTGACTCGTGGTGGGGCTGTGGCAAATGACTCAAACCACGCGGCGGCGCGTGTGCCCGCCGGGCACCCGGAAGGGTATCTGGAAGGATTTGCAAACCTCTATCGCGACGCCGCTGCAGCCATCCGTGCGCAGCAAGACAATAAATCTATTCCTGTAGAAAACCTTGTCAGCCTCGAAGATGGACTAGACGGCATGCGGTTCATTCAGGCCTGCGTGCAGTCATCGGAAAACAATGGCGCGTGGACAAGGCTCGCGGACGTTTAAAACCGGCGTCCGCGATGACGCCGGTTCTATCAAAACTGACAAATGAATTCAGTGAGGCCCTTACTCTGCGGCCTGCCGGGCAGCAGCAAGATCAAACAAGAACTGCTCAAGCTCATGCCGCAGATCATCACGCGCCAGACCAAAGGCCACGGTCGCCTGCAGGAAACCTGCTTTGGATCCGCAGTCAAATCTCTGCCCGCGGAAGCGATAGCCATAGACATTGTTATTCGCCGCAATTTCTGAGGCGATGGCGTCGGTCAGTTGAATTTCTCCGCCTGCACCTGCTTGGGTTCGGTCCAGATTGTCCAGAACCTGTGGCGCAAGAATGTAACGGCCAATCACCGCCAAATTGGACGGCGCGGTGCCCGGTTTTGGCTTTTCAACCATCCCTTTGACAGATACGACACTGCCCATCTCCTCGGCAACGTCCAGAACGCCGTAGGACGAGGTTTTTTCAGCAGGCACTTCCATCGCGGCAACCATATTGCCACCGACATGCTCATAGGCTTCAACCATTTGTTTCAAGCATGGTGTGTCGGCTGCGATCACATCGTCTGGCAGCAATACGGCCACTGGCTCATCCGCAACCAAACGCCGCGCGCACCAAACCGCGTGCCCCAGTCCCATCGCCTTGTGCTGACGCACATAGGCCACGGCCCCAGACTCCATATTCGTGTCTTCCAGAATTTTCAAAAGATCGTCTTTGCCTTTGGCCTCAAGCGCGGCCTCAAGCTCTGGTGCGCAATCAAAGTAGTCCTCCAATGCGCCCTTGCCGCGAGACGTAACAAAGATAAATTCAGTGATGCCTGCCGCGCGCGCTTCGTCGATGGCGTATTGGATCAAAGGCCGGTCCACCAAAGTCATGATTTCCTTGGGAACCGATTTCGTCGCAGGCAAAAACCGCGTGCCTAGCCCGGCGACCGGAAAAATCGCTTTTGTTACTTTGGTCTTCATCTTCTGCGATGCTCCAGAACTTATTCGTCTTCAATCGTGACAACTGTAACCCAAACCAATGTAGGGCATCTATGTCTTACAATACACTCAGTTTCAAATCATGACCATGTGGCGTGTTTGTAAAGTTGAATGCAAGCAAGAATCCCCAGTAGGGTCTATTTCAGCGGTAAGTATACGGGCTTGATGTAACGCTGTACGTGCTCGGGATGACATTTTCCGCGCACCAAATCGACCATTCCACGCCAATTCCCACGTGCCCGTGCGCGTCGATCAATCCAAGGTTCTGGCCAGAATATCCGAGCATGATTTGCCAAAACGTTTCTCAAAACCTGCCCAAGTCCGGAAACCGGGTCCACCGACCCCTTGCGTATGAGGTAAGCCACATTGGCGACCTGACTGTATCCTAATGCGGTGCCTTGTGTCTCTCGCCCGGTTATGGTGCCAAGATGAACACCATCCAAGGCCCCCGCCTGCATTTTTCGTCCAGGCACGCGACGCGAGAAATCGACGTCTTCCTGCCAGCCGTAGAGCGGGAGCGTCTCATCAAATCTCAAGCCGCGTATCGCACTGGTGCGGTAAGCCATATTGCAGCCGTAAAGCGACGGAACCTCGCGATCTCTGGCCCGCAACATGCGTTGGCAGTCCGATTCGCTTTGCCTTATCAGCGCTTCAGCGCGTTCAGGGGGCACGCCGCCATCGCCAATCCCGTCCGCCAAAAGCGCGCCGGTCACACCGGTTACATCCGGATGCGACTGAAAGACATCTTCGAGCGCTGCCAGTGCCGTTGCCACCGGCCAATAGTCATCATCCATAAAAAAGACGATATCGGCGTCCTTCTCGACAGCCTCTAATCCGCGATTGCGTTGCCGGGTGAGGCCCTTTTCGCTGAGGATCACCTGAAGCTGCGGGTAACACCCGAGCACGTCAGGATTTGGTAGGTCTGCATCTGAATGCGCGACGATCACCAGACGGTTCGCTGGCCGGGTTTGGCGCGCAAGCCATTTCAGGGTTTCTGCCAAAACCGCAGGTCGCCCAATCGTGCAGATGACAACGGCGATCTTAACGTCGCTTTTTTCCGTCATTGCCCGGTGCACCTTAGGACGACGCCAGCGGTTTTCAGCAGGATTTTCAAATCCTGTTTGAAAGTCACGTCAGCGCAATAGACCTCATCCAGCGCGACGCGCGCAGAATAGCCAACGCCGTTGCGACCAGAGACCTGCCATAGCCCGGTTATACCCGGACGCACCGACAAATAGGAATGTTTCACCGCGCCATAGCGGGCCAACTCGTCTTTGGTCACGGGGCGAGGGCCAACAAGACTCATATCCCCGACCAAAACGTTCCATATCTGCGGCAACTCATCCAAACTGGTGCGTCGCAACAAGGCCCCCAGCGGCGTGACCCTTGGGTCTTGACGCAGTTTTTGATCTGCGGCCCATTCGGCGCACATAAGCGGGTCACTTCGCAACAATTCTGCCAGCACTTGATCAGCGTCAGGTACCATTGTGCGAATTTTCCAGCATCGGAACGGACGGCCATCTTTGCCAATGCGCAGATGGCCAAAAAGACCCGGTCCACCATCAAGACGCATCCAAAGCACAAGGCACAAAATCACTGGGACGATTGCGGGCAAAAGCAGCAGCGCCAGCAAAAAATCAAAGCCACGCTTCACAGTCGGTGCATATTGTAGGGGCGGCAGTGCTTTGACAGGCCGCCAACCACCCGCATCGGTTGTGACTTTGGAGTTCAATGCCGTGCTGAGATCGCCCATGTGGCCCTCCGTAAATTCGCTAGAAAAACAGCAGAAAGTCAGCCGCCACACCCACCCAAAAACAGGCGTTGCGCAGTGTTGATTCTATGGATTTATGATAAATTTTATGTAGTTAACGGCGGCCTAACCGCGCCGCAGATTTTTGGGCTGAACGCGCCTAAACCATCGCGCGGAGATCTTCGGCCCCAAAGAAGACCAGACCATCCGGGCGCGTGGCAAACCTTTGCATCAACTGCAAAGCTTGCAATACATCTGCGCGGGCGGTGGCGTGTTTCCCAACAACGTACAGCAACTGATCTGCCCCGAAGGCAGCACGTAGCGACCCACATGCCGTATCGCATGGACCTGCCTGAAGGATGACAAGATCATAGCGCGTTTTGAGCTGTTGCAGGATCGACGTCATATCCTCTGGCGAAATTCGCGACACATCCTGAGAGAGGTTCAAGACATCAAATTCCAAATCCGAGGGGGTCTCTATTTGATCAGTTATGTCAATATTGGCCGCGTCTCGCGTGCCCCGACCGTCGGGCAGCAACGTAGCCGCTGGTGAATGCGTCATATCCACAAGGATGCTGCGACGACCCCTTTGCGCTGAATATTGCGCCAATGCTGCAGTCAAAGACGAAAGTCCCTCTGCCGCAGGGTTACCGACAATCGCGACTGCGCGCGTACCTTCAAACGCCTCTATCTCTAACTGCATCAACAGCCCTGCGATATTTTGCGTCAACGCACTGCCCGAAGGCCGCGCCATTTGCGCCGCCAGATCTGCGTTATCATCAAAGACCAAATCGGGCACCTCCGCCAAAACCGGCAAACCCGTCGCCCGTTCCAGTGCCGCACGGCTGGCAAATCCTGATCCAAAGGCTTCCAGCACCAGAACTGATGCCAGCCCAATCGACAACCCAAGACTGGCCCCAAAGAACCCCATCAATTTCGGACGCGGCGCGCTTGGGCCAACGGGTGGCGTGGCCATGTTGATGATACGCGCATCGGCGGTCTGCATCTCGGCTTCGACGGCGATTTCGCTCTGTCGATTGACCAGCCGTTGATAGCTTTCCCGTGTGACCTCTGCCTCAACCTCCGCCCGCCGCAAATCGCGTGATGCGCTGGCGAGGTCCAATAGCTGCGCCTCGCGTTGAACCACATCCGCACGCAACGCATCTTCCTGTTGCTGCAACGTCCGCAACCCACTTTGGCGCGCGGCCAAGATGGTCTCCAATTCCTCCTCGATCCGCGTCTTCAGCCGCACCACGTCATCCGCCAACCGCTGCCGTTCGGGGTGTTTGACCCCAAATGTCACCGACAGTCGCGCCACGTTTTCTTCGATATCTCCGCGCCGCTCTAGCAACCGATAGAGTGCCTCTGTTCCCAGATCAGGCGGTATCAAAAGGGCGGCATCTGCACCGGTCCCACGCTGAACAGTCAAAGTCGCGATCTCTGCCTTTGCTGCGGTGATCTCCGATGCGGTCTGCGCCAACGCACTGTTCAGTTCCAGCAACTGTTGATCCAAAATGGCCTCGGTCGCGCCCGCCCGTTCCAATTGCACCTGCCGAAGCAACGCAACTTGAGATTCAGCGCGGATCAACGCCGTGCGTGTGGCGTCGATCTGGGTGTGCAGCGCCTGACGCGCCGCTGTGGCAACCGCTTTGCGATCCGAAAGCTGACGAGAAAGATAGGCCGCTGACAATGCATTTGCGATGGACGCCGAAAGCTCGGGTTGCCCTGTCGTGACCGCCACCCCGATGGCATAGGATTGATCAATCCGGCGCACCTGCGTGCGCTCCATCAAGGCCCAGGCAAGGTGGCGGGTCCGGATTTCCAAATCCCTATCTTCAGTCGCCGCGTTCGAGGTATCTGCTAAGAGTGACAACAGCACCCTACGGGTCGGCTGCGGGGCAAACGCCGCCAATTGGTCCTCGCCAAGCCGCTCTACCACCTGCGCCATCAGCCCTGCAGAACGCAAAAGCGCCAGTTCGCTTTCAATCGTTGCGCTGCTCAAACTGAGGTGCGGCACCAGCTCCTGCTGCCCCGGCAGAAGGCGATAATCCCGCGGGTCAAGCAGCACAATCGCTTCGGCCGTATAAGACGGGGCAAGACGCGCGGTGTAGGTGAAAAACGCCAACCCGATAAAGAACCCACAGGCCAAAACGTGCCAGACCCGGCGCCGCACAACGCTGAGCGCTTGCCGCAGATCAGGACGATCAAAGTCCCGCACGTCCCAATAGGGCGCAGGGGCAGCGCGCTCTGCCCGCTGCTTGGGCGCAACTTCGGTTCTGACACTGTTAAATTCGGTCACATGCTGTGCTCCGGCGATGGCCCCGAACGCATCCCGCCGCCTGCCAACACCGACTGGCAAAGGAACCGCGCAAGAACGTCCAGATTTTATTTACTTTTTACTGAAATACAGGGGCAGGCTTTAACAAAGGCTTTACGCCCCGGATATTTGCAAATGCCCCCACGCCCCACCCATAGCGGCCCATTGCGGACCGGCATTGTCGCACTGGCCAGCCAAGGCACACAGCAAATGTCTGGGCTGGTTCTGATGCTGTTGGCAATCTCGGTGATGCCGCTCGCCGATTATGGGGCCTATGCCTTGGCGATTGTCTCTGTCGAATTTGTGGTGATGTTGACCCACACCGGGTTTCACCATTTTCTAGTCACCTCTGACGCGGACGACACCCCCCTGTTTAGCACGTTGTTTTGGACGATCCTTGGGCTTGGCACGCTTGGCGGCCTGGGCCTCTGGATGATGGCGCAACCAATGTCAGAGGTCTTTGCCGCGCCGCTTCTAGAACTACTTTTGTTGGGTTTTGCGCTGCTGCAGCCCGCAGCGGCGATGGTGGCTTGGGCAACGGCATGCCACAGTCGTTTGGGGCACATGCAAACCCTGTGTCAACGGCAACTGGCGATCAACCTGATTAGCCTGACAGCGGGTTGTATCGCGTTGCTGATCTGGCCATCGGTCTTTGCGCTTTTGATCTTTCGCGCCATCAAGGTCCTGTTGGGGGTCTGGCTCTTGTTTTGGTGCGGCCCGCTGCAGCCAAAGGCGCAGTTCTCGCGCCAAATCCTCAGCAACGCCGCCTGTTACGCCCGTGGTCTCTATGGCACGCGGCTATTGGAATACCTGTCAAACTTTGGCACCGACCTGATCCTTGCATATTTGTTTTCCACCACAGAATCAGGCATTTACCGCATCGCGCACCGCTTGGCCTTTGCATGCATTGAGTTGATCACCCACCCGCTGCGGCTTTTTGCGCTGCAAACCTTGGCGCGGGCGCAGCGTCTGGGTCACCCCATTGCCCAAATCTTTGCCAACTACCTGGCTGCACTGCTTTTGCTTTCAGGCGGCATCGTCGTACTCTTTGTCCTGTCGGGCGGTGCGATTCTAACGATGGCCTCAAACTCTGATTTCCTCACCGCATTTGCCGTCAGTCAGGTGTTGATATTTCGGGCCGCCTTTCTCGGGATAAACAGCCTATTGGAACCGGCACTCGCAACGCTGAACGACAATATGGCCGCGCTCCGTCACAACCTGATTTGGACCGGGTTGTTTCTGGTTGTTACCGTCCTCGCGGCGCCGCTGGGGGTGGCCCTGTTGGCCGCACTCCAGACGGGGCTTGCAGGGCTAACCGCCCTAGCAGCCATGTTTGTTTTATCCCGTCGGATCAACCTAAACACGGCTGTTGCACAGGTCATAAGATCGTTCGCCGTGCTGGCGTTATATTGCGGCGGCGTGACCCTGATCTGGCAGGTTTTCCCGTCGACTGGCACTGTATTGGAGACTGGGCTGAAGCTCGCAGCGACTGGTGTGATCGCGGCCGTATCTCTGGCCTTTGCGCGGCGGTTGGGATGTCTATCACCAGATATTTTCGCCTCTCAGCCCATTTCCGGCGCGTCACCTTTGCCAGCCCAGCAACGGTGACGCGCCAATGGCATCCGCCCACCGGCTGATCCAAAGCGGCAGCATAACCCCAGCGACAGTGCAACTGGCAACCAAGGTCCAAAACGCATCCACCCCCACGCCCTGCAACAGAATGCGCACCCCGGCCGTGACAAAAATATGGGTCACAAATATCGCCATGGAGTGACGCCCGATTGCCGCCAAGCCGCTGGAAAGATGCACTGTAAAACGCAGCGCAGATTGCTTTGCCAGCACGTGACTTGCAGACAGCAACAGCACCGGGCCCGCAACCATGGCAGGCAGGTAAATAGCTGCCCCCGCTGGATAGCCGATTAGTTTGGTTGAAGCCTCGTGCCACGCAAGGCCCGCCGTTGCGATCATCACGAGTGCAGCACCCCCCAAAAGGGCAGCAGACGGTGGGCTCGTGAACCAGCGGAGTGGGATCAACGTCGCGATCAAAAACACCCCGACGAAGCGCGCATTACCGATAGGCAACGTCAATGCATACGCGGCCATCAGCGTGCCCAGCCCGATGAGTGCGACAACACGTTTGGGAAGCCCGACCAACAAACGACGCGCCACGAATGACAGCCCCAGAACCCACAAAAACCACATGACCGCAGGGGGTTGCCACAAGATCACCCAAGGTCGAAATCCAGTGGGCATCGTATTTGTATGCTGCCGCATCAGATAGTGCGCCGACAAAATCAGCACACTCCACAGCACATAGGGCCACAATATGCGGCGCGAAAGCTCGCTTAGAAAGGTCCACCACAGCAAGGCCATCAAGCGCCCAGAAAGCGCGCCCGAGAGCGCAAAGAACAGGGGCATGTGGCTGGTATAGACAAGGATCACAAGGAACCGCGCCAAGGCCGTCTCTCCAACAGCGGCCATCACTCCGATCAGCGCATGGCCAAAGACCACAAGGATCATTGCAATACCCCGGCTGATGTCGATGGATGGATGGCGCGGTGTCATGGCAGCACACGGCGCGGCGGCACCGCCCGCGCGCGACTGCCAGTCGCCGATGATCCCTGCTGCCCCGCCTGCCGGAGCGCAACGCAAAACCCTGCCATGACGAAAAATGGCACGCCAAGGTTCGGGAAGGGCGCGGTTAGCATTGATTGCAGAAGTATCGCAAAACAGCCCCAGCGCAGGGCGTCGATGGTAGGGGTGCAATCGTTCCACCTCCGGTCGCCACCGCTTGGGTGGCGCAGGACCGAATACAGAAATCCCCCATACAGAAGCGCGCCGGGCAAGCCGAGATTGGCCAGCACGCTTAATCCCCAGCTTGACGCACGCGCGCTTCCAATCCCAAGGCCCAGTCCAAAGCTGTCCTTCAGGTTTTCAATCGCCTGCGCGTTCCAACCAAGCCGCTCTGTCGCCGACTGTGACGTCAGCTTGCCCAGCAGCCCGGTCTCCAGCACCGCGCGCACGTCAGGAAAGAGTTGAACAATAACAATGGCGCCAGCGATCAAAACAGGGGCCAGTGAGAATAAAATCACGCCAAAGGAAATCGCATTCCGACGCTGCGAACCCCTGCCAAAACCTCTGTGCAAAAACCCACCCGGACCCAGCGCCGCAAGAATTGTTATTGCGGCAAAGCCCCCCATAGCTGCCGCAGACGTCGACCTGACCGCAAATCCCCCCAGAACCACCGCGCATAGCGCTGGCCAAAGGGATTGCCACGCTGCCAAGGCGAACCTCAGCCAAAAGGCGTATAAGCCCAAGGTAAACAGCCCAAAACTGGCCGGTTCTGTGAAACCGCCAATAAGGCGTCGTAGCCCCGGGTAGTGCTGATTGACCAAAATGGCCTGCGGCAGCGTGCGGACCGGCGACATAAGCCAAGGGACCCCAAACGCATGGCCCATCCAGTCCAGCCCGGACAAGGTGATGTGCACAATCGTTGCAACCGCCACGGCACGCAGCACCACCCTGTGCGGGTCAGCGCCAAGTCGCGGGGTTGCAATCGCGGCGAACGCACCTGCGGACAAGACCAACCGCACAAATTGTGTCGCGTTAGCCCCGCTTGGTTCCAGTAGAAAACTGTCGATCACAAAGCGCCCATCGACCTGCCGCAGCGTAACCACATCGCTTGCATGATCAAATATGCGCGGCATAAACCACGCGCCAAGCCCCGCCCAAAGGAGGAGCAGCGCCAGCCAGACGAGCGGTCCTTGCGCTGTCTTAAGCATCACCCGACGGGTCAGCAGCACCTGCACAAAGATCGCCACACAAAGCGCCATGACCAGCAGGTCCGACAACAGCACGTTCCCCAAAACGGCAAATGTGGCCAGGGGGAGGCTGAAACATAAGACAAGCACACCATGACGGGGCGGCAGGAACATCACAACCAGAATAGCCGCTATGGCGAAAGGCAGAAGCATCGCAATCCGTATGAAACACCAAAGAACGTCAGGCCCCAGCCGACCAGCATTGCCGATCATCTTTGACCAATGGACCCGACAGTCTCAGACTGCCGTGCCATCGTTAACATTTTCCCAACAGTTTTAAGCGAATTCTGTCGATAAGCGGCTGTCGCGCGCAGGCAGTTGATGGCAGGCCGCTGTCCCTAAGACGGTTTGGAGCGTCAACATCATAATGCAAACCTTGCTCATGAATGCCCGCTATAAGCACCGTGTCCCAACGGGTGTCGACCGCGTGGCGCAGCAACTCATCGCTGCGCTTGAACAAAACTTGGACTTTCGGCAACGTTATCAAATTCGCTCCGTCGCACCAAAACGACGCCTGCCTGCTGCCGCTGCGCATCTCTGGGAACAAACCCATCTGGCGCGCACATCGCCTGATGACCTGTTGCTTTCGCTTTGCAACACCGGGCCGATCCTGCGCCGAAACCAGATCGTGATGATCCATGACGCCCAAGTGCATCTGACGCCACAAAGCTACGCCCCCCTCTTTCGCAACGCTTATCGCTTGGCGCAACCGGTGCTGGCCCGCCATGCAGCGGCCGTCCTGACAGTGTCAGAGTTTTCAAAGGCCCAGTTGGTCCGCTACGGCATCGCTTCTGAGCAGTCAATTTCAGTGGTTCCCAACGGCGGCGACCATATCCTGCGTTTCCGCGCCGATACCTCCATTCTGCAGCGCCACGGGCTGACGCCCCGGCGCTTTTTCATCGCTTTCGGCAGCGCAGCACCCCATAAAAACATCGACATGCTGCGGCGCGCAGCAATGGCGCGATGCGACACGACCTATCCGCTTGTGATCATTGGAGGCGATGAGACATCAGTGGCCGAGAAATCGTGGTTGTCAGATCATGGCGTCAAAATCATCGGACGTGCCACAGACCCTGAACTGCGCGCGCTTTACGAAAACGCATGCGCCTTTGCTCTGCCTTCGCTGACCGAAGGCTTTGGCCTACCCGCAGCCGAGGCAATGTTCTGCGGCTGCCCGGTTGTGTCGACAACCGCCGGCGCGGTGCCTGAGGTCTGCGGCACGGCCACGCTTACATGTGATCCCAAAGACGAAAAAGGCTGGACTGAGGCGATGGAAACCCTCGCCCACAATCCAGCCTTGGCCAAGAACCTGTCAGACGCAGGGCGGCTACAGGTGGCGCAATTCACCTGGTCAAATGCGGCCCAGAAGGTGTTGGCCGTGATCGACAATGCCCAGCGCGTTAACCCAACGGCGCAAACCCAGCCGGTGCGCCATAGCTCTGACGATCAGCGGTTCCCTGCAAGGTGACTGACGCTGTGCTGTCGTTTTGCAGCCCGGCATAGGCAAAAATATCCCCAGTCATTCCTGAGATATCGAGCCCTCCGCCACCAGTCGCGGGATCAGCAGCGGCATCATTGTTCCAATCGCCTGCCCCATTTCTGCGCATCCAGAATTCGGACGTGCCCAGATCCACCGCCAATTGCACAACATCGCCGTCAAGCAGGCTTGCACCCATTGCCGTGTTACCCGCCGAATGAAAAACGTAACTGCCGCTCCAGAAACAACGCCCCGTGCCAAAGGCACCGCCGTTTAGGGCCGTTGTGCCCGATGTCGCTAGCCCAACACCCAGCACCTGCGGGCCAAGATCGAACTCCAGATAAACTTTGCCGGTCAGCACGGTAACGCCCCGCGTATGACGCACGCCGCTAATGTCCGCAGTTGCAGACACCTGTCGATCCGCGTCGCTGTAAGCCAACTCCAACGGAGCGCCGGTATTGATGTTGCTGTCCCATGACGCGCTACCACCCGATGCCGCAACCACCGCATTGGTCGCCGCGCTCTGGGCCGGGCTGCTGGACCCGCTCGCGTTGATGGCAATCACGCGAACAGATAACGTCTGACCGACGTCCTGCGGCTGCACCTCATAACTCACTGCCGTCGCACCAGAGATTTCAGACCCCGAAGAAAGCCACTGATACTGATAGGCCGTTGGGCTGTTGCTCCAACTCCCAGTTGTCGCTGTCAGCACGTCCCCAACGCTGGGCGAAAGGGTATCAATCACAGGCAGCAGCTGGTTCACAGGGACGTCGCCCCCGATCACATTGATCGCAAAGTACGGCAAGACGGCGGTCGCGCCTTCGGAATCCCGAACGCGGAGCGCCAAACCCTCTGCCAGCGAAGCCTCCGATGCTACGCCCGAAATCTCACCCGTCGCTGCGTTCAATGCCAAGCCCGTCGGCAAAACACCCCCAGCAAGGTCAAACACAAATGGCGCAGTCCCGCCGCTTGTCTGCGGAACAAAGCTATAAGCCGCGCCCAAAACAAGGCCTTCGCTTGGCGTTCCCGAAATCTGAAACTTATTCGCCACATTGCCCGCTATGAAGGCCGTCGCGCGGTGCAACTTCACCGTGACCGACGCGCCCGCCGCCACTTTGATGACGACCTGCACCGTTTGCTGCGCCGTATCTGCGCCATAGGCAGCATCGGGTGTGCGCAAGTTGTATCGCCCGGCTTCAGCCGCCCAATCCGTGTTCAAGGTCATCGGGCTGCTGCCTAAAGCAACCACGCCAACAGATTTCAATCCAACCGCCGCCTCAGCAATCTCGACCTCGGCGACAAAGTTGAGGATGTCGCCCGCCAAAGCATCGACCGCAAGACCCGGCAGGCTGATGGTGCAGGTGCCATCGCCCTGCGTGTCCGTGACAGAGACCTCAAAGCTGTTATCAACGCCATAGCCACAGGTCCAAACATCGCTGCCTTCGGTCCGCGCCACGGTCCAGTCTTGGGGCACGGTTCCAGCCACGCCATTCGTCGAAGCGGCGACGCCCGTGCGAAAGGTGGATGCCGCGCCCAGCAAGTTGTCGATTTCTGGCGCTGCAAAAACATCTGCGCTAACCAGCCCCGCCAACCTGTCTGCAATCTGCCCCGCAAGGTAGCGCGCGCCCACCGCGTTGGGATGGGACACATCCGATTTCATCGTGTCCCGGTCAAAGCCCCCCACATCCACTGCATGAAACCGCGCATGTGCCGCAACGCTGTGATCCACACCCAAATAGGTCACAACCCCGCCGGTTTCATAGGCGGTGACCCAAGCGGCCAGCGCAGATTTCTTGGCGTCTTGTGTTGTGATCCCCATACCGTCCAACAAGGTTGGCACCGCAATCACATGCGCCCCTGCCGCCAAGAGCGCCGTAAATGTCTGATCAAGGAAACTTGTGATTTCTTCAAAACTGTCGTCATCCAATGTCTGATTGGCCCCCACTGGCCCCATCACAACAACAGTCTGATCCGGCACAATCTGCGCCACAATCTCGGGCGTGCCAAACCAAATCTTGCGTGCGCTGTCGCCACCCGTTGCATGCACAAACCCCTCTGGAAAGCGGAATTGATGGCCCACCAATTGCTGCAAAAAGACCCGCGTGCCGGGCATGTTGTGCATCACGCTGTCGCCATCCATCAGCAGAATTGGCGCGGCTTCTGTCACCTCAAACGGCGATGCGGGCAAGTCCGGCGCAAGACTCGCGCGGCGCAAAAAGCGCCCCTCTGCAATCAAGTCCATCTCACCGCCTAAGCTGTGCCAAATATTAAACCGGCAAAGCCGCCCTTCGGGAATTGCCTCCAGATCGTCAGCTTCTACTTCAAACTGCGATTGCCCCTGCACTTCGATCAACGGTTCCAGATTGGGGTTTTCGCCAATTGTCAGCACCTTCACGCCCCCCGCCGGGGCATTTAATAGCGCCAACCGCAGCCCCTCTCCTGCTGGAAACCGAATGTCAAAATTCTCAGCGCCACCCTGAAAATCAAACGTCTGAACGTGCATGGCTTGCCCCTTTTGCGACCCGACGCAAAGGAAAGCCCAAATGTGGAAAACAACTGTGAAGTGGCCGCACGCTGCGGGCGCAACAGCGAGGATAACGCGGCTTAGCAGACCCCGATTTGCGACAAATTCCGCAAAATACCCTCCTGAAACGCGCGTTCCGAAAACTGTGCTGCCTGTTGCACGCAGGCGTCGCCGCAGCGCGCCTCAAGCCCGCTTTCTTCAAATTCTCTGACCGCCTCGACCAGAGCACTGGCACTTTGATCTTGGAAAAAGAACCCGGTCTTACCGGGCACCACGCTATCGCGCACCCCGCCCTTGCCGAAGGCTATCACAGGCCGACCAGAGGCCATGGCCTCGACCGGGACAATGCCGAAATCCTCTTCGCCTGGAAAAATCAGAGCGCGACATCGCGCAAGATGGTGCTTCAAATCTGCATCACTGACGC
The DNA here is from genome assembly GCF_900129685.1 of Cognatishimia maritima. Classification (GTDB taxonomy): domain Bacteria; phylum Pseudomonadota; class Alphaproteobacteria; order Rhodobacterales; family Rhodobacteraceae; genus Cognatishimia; species Cognatishimia maritima. Next base: position 214,826 of record NZ_FQWM01000002.1, read on the forward strand.
GGCCCAGAAAGCGGGTTTTTGGCCCCGCCCTCCGCGCCAATTCGCTTGGCACTCGGTCCGGGCCACCAATCACCAGAAGCGGCTTGTCCAGCAACCGAAACGCATCAATCGCAATGTCGGGGCGTTTGTAGGGCACCATCTCTCCCGCCCAGAGATAGTAGTCGCCAACATCGGACTTCGGGACCGGTGCAAACCTGTCAACGGCAACCGGGGGCGGCACAACCCCGGCATCGCGTCGCCAATAGGATTTGATCCGCGCCGCCACATGCGAGGAATTCGCGACGATCTGGTCCACACGCGCCGCCGAGGTTGCATCCCATTGTCTGAGCCGATGGAAAACCGGCCCCATAACCGCTCGTTTGGCTGGACCTGCAGCCGATTTGTAGCGCGCATAATGGTCCCAAATGTACCGCATCGGCGAGTGACAATAACAAAGATGCGGCACGCCCGGCGGCGGAATAATCCCCTTGGCCGGCCCCGCTTCGGAGGAAATCACAAGGTCATAGCCGGTCAGATCCAGCTCCTCCAACGCGCGCGGCATCATCGGAAGGTAATTTTGATACAGTCTGCGCGCAAAAGGCATCCGCCCAACGCGCGTTGTTCGAATGTCGTGCGCAAGAAGGGTTTCGCTCAGCCGTTTGGGGTCGACCACATGGGTAAAGATATCGGCCTGCGGAAACATCCGGCACAGCGCCTCAAGCACCTTTTCTCCGCCACGCATGCCGACCAGCCAATAATGGATCAAAGCGACCCGACGGTCCGCAAACAATCCGGGCACACTCATGGCTTTAAAGTCCCCGCAAGGCTGGCAACCTTGCCGTCACCGGCAGTGGACCAAGACACAAATAGCGTGTCTCCCGGCATGGTCTGCGCCCCAAGGTCTGGGGCGACCACATTGCCCCGCCCCGGTCGAACACTTGAAAGGGTGATCAGAAGCTCTTGCTGTGCATCGCCCAAAGCAACAGGGCTACTTTCCAAAGCACGGAGTTGCTGCTGAACACTCTGCAACCGCGCCACTGCAGTCCATTCTTGTATCAAATTGTGTCGCAAATCGCGGAGCGTCTCAGCTTCATGGTTGGTTTGAATGCCGACGCGCTGTTGCTCTGCACGCGCCAGAACGGCAACAACATTCACCAGCGCTGTTTCTGCCTCAAGCAAATCAGACTGGACATTCGCTGCCCGTGTTTCCGCCAATGAAACCGCGATCGAGGTCGACAGTCCACGGTCGTGCAACGCCTGAACACGCGCCAGTTCTTCCTGCACGCCGGAGGCCAATACCCTTTGCAGATCAATACGTTCCTCGATCAGGCCCTGCTGCGACGCCAAGGCTTCTATTTCGCGTTCTGTCACGATCAATGCGTCATGGATAGCCCGTTGGTCCGCCTGCAAAAGCGTGGCATCAATGGTCACAAGCGACGGGCTTACCTCTGCGCGATCCATGTCGCGCAGTCCCTCAAGCCCATCCAAAGCAGCCTCTGGCAAGAGCGCCAACAAACGCTGTTGTTCAGCCCGAAGTGATGTGATTTCCAGCTCTAGTGCCCGCGCCTGCCCTTTTAGATCGGCGTCCAGCCGCGCGAGGCCAATTGATGTTTCCGCAGGCAAACCCGGCCCGCCGGCCATCGCTATGGCGGCCGCGACAGTCATCCCGGGAAAGTAGTCAAAGCGTCCGGGCTGCGCCACGTCGCCAATCACGATCACCGGCGCATAACCTGTCATCGACATACGCACTTGTGGTGCCTGATACAGACCCGCACGCGTCAGATGTTCGGAAATGCGCGCCTCGGCTTGATCCAAGCTTAATCCCGCAACGGAAATAGCTCCAATTTCCACAAGCCGCAGATTGCCATCAATATCCACCGCCGCCTCAATCGGGGCATCAACACCCGCCCAATTAAGCCGCACGTGATCCCCAGAGATCAATCGATAGGGCTCTGCCCCTTGCGCTGTGGCCGCTGCAGCAAGCAGGACCTTCAAGACGATAAGCCCCACAAAGCATGGCGGCAGCCGCAGGTATCCGGGGTTGAGAATTGAGAACATCACACATCCAGTCAGAATCCGTCGCTGGGCCACTTTGCGCGAATTATCCTTTCCAAGGTATTAACCTTGTCCGGCGGCGCGGCTCACCGCAATGACATTGCTTTCAGCACCTGCTCATGCTGTGAACAACAAAGCTTTGAAACCTCGGGATCGACGCCTTCAACCGGGCCGCGCATCACTGAAGTTGGCTTTGATATGATCGCGCGGGCAGAAACACTTTGCCCCAGATCGCCGACACCTTCCTTGCCCATCTGGTCATTTGCGGCATACCGGTTCTCCAGAGGGGTTGAGAGGTTCAAAAACGCACCGACCCGCGCCAATGCCTCCTCCGGCGCGCTGAGCAACGATTCAGAGGTCAGGGCCATTCGGTGCGTGGCCGGAAATCTGTCCCAATGATCTGCCAGTCGCGCCAAGCGACCCGCATAGTAATGCGCCGCAAGCGTCGTCGTCGCGCCCTCGGCAACGCCTGTGTCCCACGCCATTTTCACAAGCGAACGGATCGTTGGTTGGGGCGAACGCAGCAAAAATATCGCGCGAGCCTGATAAAAATCTGGCATTGGCGCATCGTCCAACCTGTTGTGCAAGACCTTGTCTAGCAGGAAGTTTGCCTGCGGCTTCCGTCCCACCCGCCGCACGAGATTGACGTATAGCCGTCCTGCGCCTGTGTGATCTCTATGACCGACATGAGTCTCGCCATATCCTGAAATTTCTGGATGACTGCTTAGAACATTTGTCAGCGCGGTTGAGACCGACCGCATGTGCGACAGGATCAGCACGACCGATCCGTAATTGGCCAAAGGCACAAAGTGCTGCGCGGCACTGCCTACAACTTGTTTTGCTTGACGACGCATCTCACCCCAACTGCTGATCCCATATGTCAAAGTGACCGAGCGTGGTTAACAGATGCTTGATAAAGAAAATTTTCAGAGACGATTAAGCCGGTGTTTTTCCAGCAATTCGATCAGAATTTCCTTGGCGTGCTGCCGATGTTCGCGGTGACGGCGTCGTGCGGTTTCTGCGTCGCCTTGGCGAATGGCCTCATAGACCGCGCGGTGATCGGCATTCGATTTGGTCGGCACCGGACGGATATAAAGCGTTGTCATACGCGCGCGGCGGACCTGATCGTTCATCATGTTAAAGATGCTCGCGACGCGGTTGTTGTCACCCAAGCGAACCAGTTCGGCATGAAAGCGGTTGTCGGCCTCGGCCCATGCTTCAAGGTCCTGATCCGCCACAGCGCGGTCCATGTCTTCGATGGCGGCGGCAAGCTCAGACAGGTCCGCCTCACTATAGCCACGCTGCGCGGCTTGCTCTGCCGCTTGGCTTTCCAGCGCTGTCAGCACCTCATAGATTTCGCGCATATCGCTGGGCGAGACCGGCAGGATGCGCACCCCTTTGCGTGGGCGCAGCTCCAACAGACCTTGATTTTCCAACGTCAGCGCCGCTTCGCGAATAGGGGTCCGCGACATGCCCAGTCGGTCAGCCAGTTCGCTTTCCAAATGATCCGTGCCCCCCGCCAACTCGCCGGCGAAAATCATCCGGCGCAGCTCTTGCAGGGCGCGCTGAGAGTTGGATAGCGATTTCTGTGCTGCGTCTTTCAAGGGTCCCCCAACGAGATTTTACGACCGGTTTCCGCAGACTCGTAGATCGCCCGCTCAATTTCAATGACCTTCAAGTAGTCTGACGCGATATTTTCAAGCGGAGCCTGTCCAAGAAAGCCCAAAACCGCGTGCTGTTGCAATGCATGCACACAATCGCCGCCGAATCCGTCCCATGTGTCGGGCGCCAGCAGGTCTTGCGCGTCCAGTGCACCGAATTCGCGGAGCGTCACCCGACCGTCGCCATAAAGCTTTAGCGTGCCTTTTGTGCCTTCAAGCAGCGCTTCTCCCATGGTGCGGCGATGATTGTCGGCGGCGTGATCAAGATTGCGATTGCCGTCAAGCATGGCCTTCACACCACCGGGATGGTCAAACAGCACATAGCCTGCATCCTCGCCCGCAATCACCGGATTGACCTTGCGCAGATCGGCATAAACCGCCGTCGGGTCGCCAAGCAAATAGCGGAACGTATCGACCCAGTGCACACCGGTTTCATGGATCAGGAACTTCTCCATCTCTTGGAAATAGGGCTGACGATCCAGATAGGCCTCTGGTCCCTGCCCGTCGCCCGGGCGCAGCCGGAATGTGACCTGTTGCAGCTGACCAATTGCGCCCGCGTCCAGCGCTGATTTGATGGCACGATACCAGGGCTGAAAGCGAAAGTTTTCATGCACGACAATGGTCGCGCCCGCCGCCTCAGCTTCGGCGACAATGGTTTTCGCCTCGTTCAGATCGTTGCAAAACGGTTTCTGGCAGATCATCCATTTGACCCCATGCCGCAAGGCGGTGCGAATGGTGTCTGCATGGGCGACCGGCGGCAGGATGATGTCCAGAATATCAGTCTGTTGGTCACTCAGCATCTTGTCGAGGTCATCAAAGGCAGGCCATCCAGTGGCCCGCGCCTTTTCAATGTCGCGATTGCAGCTGCCAACCGGCGTGACCCCGTCGATCCGAGACCAGCTGCCATAGTGGAATTGGCTGAAATAGCCTGCTCCGACGCAGGCCACACGAAGGGTCTCGGTCTTAGTCATGATACAAAAAGCATATCCAAAACGGCACGCGCGGCTTCGTCGGTTCCGGCACTGCCGCCCAAATCACGGGTCAGCACGCGGCCCTCAGCCACTACATCTTCGACAGCTTCGCGCAAACGGCGCGCGTCTTCAACCATAGCTGCATTGCCCTTCTCCAGGCCCAGCCAATCCAGCATCATGGCGGCTGACAGGATCATCGCCATCGGGTTCGCAACCCCTTGCCCGGCGATATCAGGCGCAGAGCCATGGCACGGTTGGAACACCGCATGCTCAAGCCCGATATCTGCCGACGGTGCAAGGCCAAGCCCGCCCATCAAACCCGCGCCAAGGTCAGAAAGAATGTCACCAAACATGTTTTCAGTGACCAGAACGTCAAAATCCCAAGGTTTCTGCACCATCCAAAGTGCGGTCGCATCCACATAGGCATGATCCGCTTTCAGATCAGCGTGGTTGGCGGCTTCGGCATCAAACATATCCCGAAAGAAAGCAAACGCGCGGAATACATTTGCCTTGTCAACGCAGGTTACACGCCCCGTCCCGCGCCCCGCCTTTTTTCGGTTTTGCGCCAATGCGAAGGTGAACTTGAACAGCTTTTCAGAGATCTCCCGTGTGATTAGCAGGGTTTCGCGCGCTTCGTTTTCCGAAACCTCACCCCGTCCCTGCGTATAAAATAGCCCTTCTGTGCTTTCGCGAATGAGAACGAAGTCGATCTCTTTGCCTTCGGGCATATTCAAGGGCGTGGTTTGGCCCGCCTTCACGGTGACCGGACGCACGCCTGCAAATAGGGTCAAGGCCTTCCGCAGGTCAATCTGCGGCGATATTTCTGTACCGTCCGGATAACGGACATCCGGCAAACCCATCGCCGACAATAGGATCGCATCGGCGGATTTTGCGATTTCCATCGAGGTCGCCGGAAATGATTCGCCGGTTTTGGCATAGTGGGCGGCCCCTGCGGGTGCATCGACGAATCGCAGATCGTATTTGTCGGACGCATCCGCCATTTTGCGCAGGATTTCGACCGTCGGGGCCATAATTTCAGGGCCAATCCCGTCTCCTGCAAATACCGCGATATCAAAAGTGTTCGCCATTTTTCCCGCTTTCTTTCCGTTCGGATTGCTCTTTTCGTGGCTTTTTCAAACCATAAGTTGACAATGCATTCATTAATGCATACGCAAATAAATGCAATAACAAACGCATTACTCTCGGGAGGAGCAAAAAATGAAATTTGCATTGCGCAAAGCAGTGACGATCACTGCCGTGATTGCGGGGCTGGGAACAGCGGCTGCCGCGCAGGAATATCCCTATCGCGACATCACCACAGCCGTGGTCTGGGGCGCCGGTGGTGGCACCGACTCGATCAACCGCATGATCATGGCGGAAATGGAAAAGCACCTGCCGGTGTCCATCAACGTGATCAACCAAACCGGTGGCGTCGCAGGCTCCAACGGGATGGTTTACGTCTCAAACCAACCGGATGACGGCTATACGCTGGTCGGCCTGTCTGAATCCAACGTGACTGCAGCGGTGCAAGGCGGTTGGGACAAGAAATTCGACTATTGGTATCCGTTTATTGTCGGCGGTTCCCCTGATCTGATCTCTGTTCCGGCAAACAGCCCTTACAACACGATTGAAGAACTGGTTGATGCCGCCAAGGCAGCGCCAGGTACAATCCCAGCCGCTGCATCCGGCGCAGGGTCGATCCACCACCTGAACCTTCTCGCGATTGAGCAAGGCTCCGGCGCGACCTTCAAATTTGTGCCTTATAAAGGCTCTGCACCGGGTCAAGAAGCGGCCATCGCAGGCGAAGTGGCCTTGGTTGTGACCTCCCTTGCAGAACAAGCCGCTCTGATCGAAGGTGGCCAGCTAAAGCCGCTGGCAATGCTGACCGCAGACTCCGTCGAAATCGCAGGCATGACCGTGCCATCCGCATTCGACAGCTTTGACGGTTTGGACAAATATCTGCCGCTGAAACAGGCGATTGGTTTTGCTGTCCACAACTCTGCCAGCGATGAGATCAAAGCCAAGCTGGGCGAAGCGTTCGAAAAAGCAATTGCGTCTGATATCGTGGCCGAGTGGGCAACCGCGAACAACTATGACGTTGGTGGCCAGTATGGCGAAGAAGCCCAAGCGCTGTTTGCAACGCTGGAAAGCACCTTCGCTTACACCCTGAAGGATCTGGGCGCGACAACAGTCGACCCAATGTCCCTTGGGATCAACAAGCCATAAGGCGTGACAATCCGAAAGGGCGCCTGTGGGCGCCCTTTTTCCGTCTGGAGACAAGACTTTGGATCAACCTGAAGAAACCGCAATCCTCCGCGCACGAGATTTCTGGACCTCGCTTGTCCTGATCGTTCTGTCGCTTTTCTTCCTCTGGGAAACCACCTCGATCCCCCTGTTCGGCGAAAACCGCGCCGGTGTGAGCGGCGGCGACTGGTATAACTCTGCCGCGCTTGTCCCGTTTGGCCTATTTGGCGGGTTGTTCCTGCTGGCCATCGGCCTTTTGGTGATCTCGATCCGCGCTGGCGGGGCAGCCCGCGCGATGAGTTCTGTCGGTCTGGGCTGGGATGGCAGCGAAGCGCTGCGGTTTGGCACCATAGGCATGACGATCGCGGCCTATGTCATCGGCCTTGTTCCGCGTGTTGATTTCATCATCTGCAGTGGTTTGTTGATCACTGCCTTGATCTATGGCTACCGAGGCGGACATGCGCAGCGCATGATCCTGACGGCCGTCGTGGTTGGTGTCGCGGGCCTTTACGCCTTTGTCGCCAACCTGCCGCAATCAGACTGGAAGCTGCATGACGACGATTGGATCACCTTGATCCTTTGGATCGCGCTGACCGCGTTTATCTTTGTTCGACATCCGCGCGACCGGATGTCCCGCGTGATCCCGGTCATTGCCCTCGTCGCACCTGCAATCCTTGTCTGCGCCATGGCCTTTGGCTTCCGCCAGAATGTCCCTAACCGGGGCGGCCTCTTCTTCAAAACCATCGAATATCACTACTACGTGTCGCTCAAACCGCTCTGGAGCCAGAAATAATGGATTTTGTGATCTCTCAACTGGCCGGTTTCGGCGGTGCCATGGCGTCGCTGGTGGTCGATCCGCTGACCTATGTCTACCTAATCACCTCAGTCTTTCTTGGCATCACTTTCGGCGCGCTGCCCGGGCTAACTGCGACTCTGGCCGTCACCATTCTGACCGGGTTCTTCGGCAATAAGATCCCGCTGGATTACTCTCTGATTGCCCTGCTGGGGGCCTATGTTGGCGCGATCTACGGCGGGTCTTACCCATCCATTTTGCTGAACATCCCCGGGACCGCCGCCAGCGCGGCCACGGCAATGGACGGCTATCCGCTGGCCAAGGCAGGTCGCGGCGGCGAAGCGCTGGGCATGACAACAACAGCCAGCTTTATTGGCACGATCATTGGCACCTTTGCGCTGTTGATCTTTGTCTGGGTGCTGCTGCTGATATCCAAAAACATCGCCAGCCCCGAAAAGGCGCTGCTCGCGCTGTTTGGTATCCTGCTGTCGGGCACCTTGATGAGCGAAGACCTTGTGATCAAAGGCTGGATTGCTGGGATCATTGGCCTTGCCATGGCGATGGTCGGCATGGACCCGCTGCTGTCTGAACCGCGCTACACCTTTGGCTGGTCCTATATGCTGTCTGGCTTTCAGGTGGTGCCTGTTCTGATGGGCGCTTTTGCGATCCCGCAGATCATCGAAGGCATGCGCCATATCGAGGCCGGTAAGGTTCTGTCGCTTCAAGGCCGCATTGTTCCAAACTTTGCAACGGTCCGCCGATACCTACCCACGATTGGGCGTTCTGGCGTGATCGGGACTGGCGTTGGGGCCCTTCCCGGCGTGGGAGAAGACGTCGCCGGTTGGGTGTCTTATGGCGTTGGCAAAACGGTCTCTAAAGAAGGAGATCAATTTGGCAAGGGCAGCCTTGAGGGCTTGCTAAGTTCTGAGACCGCAAACAACGCCTGTATCGGCGGCGCGCTGATTCCGCTATTGGTGCTGGGTATTCCCGGCTCCCCGCCTGCTGCGGCGTTGATGGGAGCTTTTAAGATCAACAATGTCATTCCGGGACCAACGATTGACCCGGCCATCATCCTGCGTGTCGTCGCCATTCTGGTGCTGGCCAGCCTGACCATGTTTATCATGGGGCTGTTTACGGCCAAGATCTTCATAAAGATCCTGCGCATCCCGCAAACCGTCTTCCTGCCTGTGGTCATGGTGCTGACCACCATCGGCTCCTTCTCGGTCGGCGGCGGGATCAACGACCTTTACCTGATGCTGGGCGTGGGCTTCGTGGCTTACTTTATGAACCTCATGCGCTATCCGATTGCCCCGCTTGTGATCGGGGTCATTCTCGGGAGCCTGTTTGATGAGACCTTACGACGGTCCCTGTTCCTGTCCGACGGCGATCTTTCGGTCTTTGTCAGCCGCCCGGGCGCTGCGATCCTGCTGGCGCTCAATATCGCCCTCATCCTTAGCCAGCTGCCGATCACGAAACGCGGTCTGGCCAAGCTGAAAAGAAAGCGCGCCTGATGTTTGCGGTCACTGTTCTGTTCGCCATCAAGCCAGAGTGCATCGATGACTTCATGCCATTGATGCACGCAAATGCCCGCACCTCTTTGCAAGAAGAGCCAGAGTGCCATCAGTTTGACGTCTGCCGGGGAAGTGATCCCTGTCAGGTTTTTCTCTACGAGATTTACACTGACAGGGCTGCCTTTGACCTTCATTTGGCAAGCGACCGTTTCCAAGCCTTTGACAAAGCGGTGTCTGCTATGGTCGCCTCCAAGTCAGTTCAGCTGTTTGAAGAGGTCACACAATGAGCACATGGGAAGTCCTGTCCGTCAAATACGCAGAGCGCAACAGCCGCACGCGTGCCGACAGCTTTATCTTTGACGACAACCACGATGCCCCCCATGACATGGACTATTTCGTCTGGGTGCTGCGTCAGGGCGACCGGGTGATCCTTGTCGACACAGGCTATGATGAGGCCGAGGCCCAAGAGCGCGACCGCCCTATTCTGATTGATCCGAGGGCCGCGCTTGCCCCTCTAGGCATTCAACCAGAGACGGTGACAGATGTGATCGTCACCCATTTGCACTACGACCACGCCGGGGGGCTTCACATGTTCCCCAATGCCCGGCTGCATTTGCAAAGCGCCGAAATGGCCTTTGCAACCGGCCCGTGCATGTGTCACGCGACAATTCAGATGCCATTCACCGCTGCGCATGTCTGCGAAGCAGTAAAGCGGCTATACGCGGGGAAGGTGGTTTTCTACGACGGCGATGCAAAAGTTGCAGAAGGTGTCACCGTTCACCAAATCGGCGGGCACTCGCGTGGGTTGCAATGCGTGCGCGTGAAAACGGACGCGGGCTGGCTCGTTTTGGCCTCTGACGCGACGCATTATTACGAGAATTTCATCACCAGAAAGCCGTTTCCCATCGTCGTGGACCTTGAGAACATGCTGCAAGGATTTGTTCGGTTGAAGCAGCTGGCAAGCCGCCCAGAGCTGGTCATCCCCGGCCACGATCCACTTGTCCGTCAGCTATTCCCGGAATTCACGGCCAATCATATCCATAAATTGGATCAAGGTCCTTCTGGTGTCTTACCAGAATACCCTAGCTAAATGTTGATAAACGTTACCATTCTCGAAGGCGTCGTTTTTCTTGCACACGCATGCAAAAAGTTGAACGTTTGCTCAAAAAGTAGGTGATTTTCTCATTATTTGAACGTATAAGTCTCATAATGAGGTACGAGTATAATGACTGATATATCCAAAATTACTGAGTTGAGAAAACTGCTTCTGGGCATGGAACGTGCTATGGGGCTTGAAGACCTGTCAGCGGTCGAACGTGACATCTACTACGCAGCATCCGAATTGGCGTCACGCAACCATGGCGTGCGCACAACGGGCTTGCTGTCCCACGACCTGATGGAAAATGTCTCACGTCCGACGTTTTTTCGGGCACTTAAATCACTTGTGAACAAAGGATACCTGTCGCAAGCCTCGACATCCCGCCGCGGCGTTTATATGGTGAATGCACCACAGGTCTAAACGGCCGAACGCTTAGGGGAAATGTGTTGCGACTGCCTGCGCTGGTTGTCGAAATAGCAGTAGCGTCTACGGCCTATTTCGTCGCTTCCATTCTGACATTCGAGGTCCTGACACCGGTTCAAGACCTGTTTTTTGTCGATTTCTACAGCAGCGCAAGCTTGCTTTTCCTACCGCATGGCGTGCGCGTTCTGACCGCGTGGCTTCTGGGCTGGCGATCTATCATTGCATTGCTGCCGGGGGTGTTCCTCACTTACTTTTATCTCGCAGGCATGAAAGCCTTCTTGCCGAGTCGCTTGGCTGGCATTGCGATTGCCGTTCTTGTGGCCCCGATCGTGTTTGAGACCATAGCGCGGCTTTGGCGCGATATCCGTCCATCGTTAAATCGCGAACCCTGCTGGTATTGTGTGATGGGGGCGGGTGTTATCTCTGCGATTGTGATTGGCATTCTGACAAACCTAGCCTTTGGCAGCCCGCCGTTGGATTACTTTGCCTTCTTTATCGGGGATGTTTTGGGCCTGTTTGTCCTGATGCTGATTCTGATGCTGGTCTTCCGGCAGCTGCGCAAAGCGAGTTCCTAAGACTCTGCAATATCGGTCTGAAATCTCTTGCGTGCTTTGCGATTCTCCTCGGAATGCGCGCTCAAAAAGCGTTGAATGTTCGGCGTTCCTCGCAACTCCGGAATTCTGCCACGTAATTTATTAGCGATTTGAAACATGATTTTGTATTTTTGTTGCGCTGCAGTTGCAAAATGATTATGTCACAGTGCAGCAAAACAAGGATATGATTCATGGCACACGACGGACAGGACCATTCGATGACCAACTCTGCCATTCTGCCTGATCTTCTCGATCTGACCAAAGCGGCCCTGCCACCTGTGGCTGCAATCGTTGAGACTGCAACCAGCAAACTTCGCGACGCTACACTAGACGGCGACCGGGTGTCAGGTGCGAAGATTGAAGAAAACCAAGTCGCCGCGCATGCGCTGTCGTGGCTTGCGACCTACGACGAGGCGCTGCAGCAAATGCAGGGCTGGGCCGAACGGCTGAGCGCGGATGGCAAGTTCGGCGAAACCGAACAGTTGATCCACCAGATCGCCTTTGGCGAATACCTTTGGCAGATCTATGGCGGCATCCCGATGAGCCAAGGCGAAATCATCCGTCTGCAAGATATCGGCCTATCTCAGGACGAGATGCGCGGGTTGATGGAACCTGCTGTGATGACACTTTGCCAAAACGGTAACACACAGGCCGCGCGCACGCGTCTTGTGGTCCTGATGCAAGAGCAATCTGCCAATATCACCGTTGGTGCCTCGGGTCTGGACGAAGAGCTGGAGATGATCCGCGAACAGTTCCGCCGCTATGCTGTCGATAAGGTCATCCCGAACGCCCATGAATGGCACCTCAAGGACGAGTTGATCCCGCTGGAGGTCATCCAGGAACTCGCAGATATGGGGGTCTTTGGCCTGACACTGCCCGAAGAATACGGCGGGTTTGGCCTGTCGAAGGCCTCGATGGTTGTCGTGACCGAGGAACTTTCGCGCGGCTATATCGGTGTTGGGTCTTTGGGCACCCGGCCTGAAATCGCTTCAGAACTGATCCTCTGCGGCGGTACGGAAGAGCAGAAACAAAAATGGCTGCCGAAACTCGCCAGCGGTGAGGTTCTGCCCACCGCCGTCTTTACCGAACCCAACACTGGGTCCGACCTTGGTTCCCTGCGCACCCGCGCGGTGAAAACCGACGATGGCTATGAAATCACCGGCAACAAGACATGGATCACCCATGCCGCCCGCACACAGATTATGACGCTGCTGGCGCGGACCGATCCGAACACCGACAACCACAAGGGCCTGTCGATGTTCATTGCGGAAAAGACGCCGGGCACCGACGAAAACCCCTTCCCGACCGAAGGCATGAGCGGCACCGAAATCGAGGTGCTGGGCTATCGCGGCATGAAGGAATACGAGCTGAGCTTTGATGGGTTCAAAGTCAAAGCCGAGAACCTGCTGGGCGGCGAAGAAAATAAAGGTTTCAAACAGTTGATGCAGACCTTTGAAAGTGCCCGCATTCAGACGGCTGCACGCGCGGTCGGTGTTGCGCAAGCTGCGCTGGATGTGTCGATGCAATATGCGATTGACCGCAAACAGTTCGGCAAATCCTTGATCGATTTCCCACGTGTTTCAGGCAAACTGGCGATGATGGCCGTTGAAATCATGGTCGCACGACAGCTGACTTATTTCTCGGCTTGGCAGAAAGACCACGACAAACGTTGCGACCTAGAGGCTGGCATGGCCAAACTACTGGGCGCACGTGTCGCTTGGGCGGCTGCGGACAACGGGCTGCAAATCCATGGTGGCAACGGTTTTGCGCTGGAATATGAAATCAGCCGTATTTTGTGCGATGCACGCATCCTGAATATCTTTGAAGGTGCTGCTGAAATTCAGGCGCAGGTGATTGCGCGGCGCCTGCTCGGGTAGCAACCCCGCAGACAAAGAAGTGAGGGCGCGTGCAGAAATGCATGCGCCCTTCCCATGTTTTGCAACTTGTTCGGTGTTCTCTTCCACTCTATATTTAACAAATATGTTAAATAAGGAGAGCCACCATGCGTGGAATCACAATTACCTATGACTATTCTGGCGACGAAGCCCCATGGCGCGCTGCAATGCAAGCCTTTGTTGATGCGGTGAACAGCGACCCAGCCGCCGCCGGGTTTCGATATCAAATTGCTGTTGCAGACAACGGCAGCAGCCGCATTCATTGGGGTCGGTGGGATAGCAAAGAGACCTTGGCACATGTCCAAAGCCAAGACTATTTCACCACCTTCGCTGCTCAGGTTGCCGAGTTTTCGGGCGGCAAACACAAGCCCTTGCCTGCCAATATCGCGCTGAAAACTGAAAACTGGTAAGGAAGAACCCCAATTTTTTGGCACATTTTTCTGCAACGCAGCGTCAAAGCGTAGCGATCCACAAATGCTGACTTGTTCCGGTTACATGGGCGCTCTACGCCTAAGATATGGCAAAGAATCGTCTCTCTCGTGACCTATGGCTGGCAGCTGGCTTTAATGCCCTGACAGAGCAGGGCCCTGTTGCGCTGAAAGCGGAACCATTGGCCCGCCGTTTAGGCACCACGAAAGGGTCGTTCTACTGGCATTTCAAAGACGTTCCAGACTTTCAGTCAGAAATGCTGGAGCTTTGGGAGGCCCGTGCCTTCGCGGATATCGACGCGGCTCGGGCAGCAGAGGATAACCCTGTCAAACGGCTACGCGCCATCAGCGACCTTGCAGCGCGGTCCGCATCAGAGGACCTTGGCGGCGTCGGAGCCGAACCCGCAATGCGGGCTTGGGCGCGTGAAAACGAGGCTGTGGCGGCGGCCGTGGCTCGGATTGACGACAAGCGGTTGGCCTATCTGACCGATCTTCTGACTGAAGTCGGGCTGACCAATCAGGATCTGTCGCGCATGATTTATGGTGCATTGCTGGGCATGCAGGACCTTTCAGCACGCGATGGCGTTGATAATACACAGGCGCTTGGCACCTTGGTTGATCTGATCCTCGCCCTATATGAAGAAGAATGAGACCCATTCTTATTGCACTATGTGCGCTCGCCCTGAGCGCCTGCCGCGCTGATGAAAGCCTGACCGCCTATGGCGGCGCGGGCGCGTGGCAATTGGTGCGGCTGGATGGAAACCCATACGAAGCACGCGCGACCATTGCCTTTGGTCCCGAAGGCACGGTCACCGGACAAGGGGCCTGCAACGGCTACGGAGCGACACAAACCGCGCCCTATCCGTGGTTTGAGCTGACCGAAATGCTTTCTACCCAAATGGCCTGCGCAGCACTCGCTGAGGAACAACAGTTTTTCAACGCGCTGACCAAGATGACGCTGGCCGAAGTCTCTGGTGAGGTTTTGATCCTGTCCAATGACGCGGGCGAAAGTATGGAATTCACGCCGCTGCCCGGCGGCTGAGCAGATCAAGAAACCGCGCACGGGCCTCTGGCAGGGGTTTGTTGCCAAAGCTGGTCGCAAGCTTGTGTTCCAAGAAATACCCGGTGGTGCGCAATGCATCCAAGATGGCTTCATCATCATCCGGCCCTTCCCCCACCAGCAAGGGCGGCAGCGGCAGCATGCGATCCAGCCACTCCCCCGCCCCTTCGCGGGTCACAGCGCGACCTGACTTGGGAGAGATGAATTCCAACCCTTCCGTCGCGCCGGTCACCGCGCATTGCGCGAGGTCAAGGCCAAAGCCCAGATCATCTAGCAGCGCCATTTCCCACCGCAGGTAAGCGAGCGGCCAGAGGTCGTGCTGACCCAGCAAATCCAAAAGAGGTTCGGTTCGGTCATAAAGGCGACCGTGGGCCTCGCGCTCTGGCAGTGCAAAGGACAAAAGCGCGGTGACCGTATTCAGCCCCGCCAGCGCAAAGCGGTCCCCCAGCGCCAAGGCCCGGCTGCGGATAGGTTCGACCGTGAAAGATCCAATGTGTTCAGACAGCCGCGCTTTCCAACTGACTTCCACCTGACCGCCGGGCTGCAGGATAGGCGTAAGCTTTCGGCTGGTCCCACCCCGCACGACACCCGCGTGCCGCCCTTGTGAGGGTGTAAACACCTCTAGGATCACAGAGTTTTCACCGTGTTTTCGTGTTGATAAAACGATGCCTTGGTCACGCCATTCCATATCCGCACCCTAGGGGCATTGGGGCAGGTGTCGCAATTGAGTATTTGAGGAAAGATGAAAGCGGCGTCAGTCTTTCAGACCCGGCTCATCCAAGAGATGGCGACCTTGGCGGTCTTCAACCTCGACAACCCAAAGGTCCGGGTCAAAAGAACGCTGTTTGGCAATGGCCGCGTCAACCTCGGCTTCATCCCCTTCCGAAAGGACCACCCAAGTGCGTTCGCCGCTCATCAGATCAAAAGAGCGTTGATAGGCCACGGCCTGCCGATCCAGCGTGTTGAGTTTGATCAGAACGGCGCCTGCCGTGTTGTCGCCGTGTGACACAACAAAGGCCGGAATATCAGACAGGCGCAGGCGCGTCAGATAGGCCTGCACCCAGAATTCCGCCGTCAGACGTGTCATGTGTTGCCGTCTTTGAAATCAAGGCCCATTTCGGAATAACGCTCTGATTCTTCGAGCCAATTCGGGCGCACTTTGACCTGCAGGAACAGGTGCACTTTGCGGCCTAAGAACTCTTGCAACTCCTCACGCGCGGCTTTGGAGACAGCTTTGATTGTCTCGCCTTTTTTGCCCAGCACGATGCCCTTATGGCCATCGCGGGCGACATAGATCATCTGGTCAACGCGGGCAGAGCCGTCTTTGCGTTCTTCCCAGTTTTCGGTTTCCACGGTCAGCTGATAGGGCAATTCCTGATGCAGGCGCAGCGTCAGCTTTTCGCGGGTCATTTCGGCGGCGATCATGCGCATCGGCAGATCGGCGATTTGATCTTCGGGGTAAAGCCAAGGGCCCTCGGGCAATTCCTTGGCCAGCCATTTGCGCAGGTCGTCAGCACCGTGGCCTTTTTCAGCCGAGATCATAAAGGTCTCTGCAAAACTGTAGCGGCCATTCAAGTCTTGCGCGAGGCCAAGCAGTTTTTCGGATTTCACCATGTCGATCTTGTTGATCGCCAGCGCTACTTTGCGCCCCTGCCCGATATCTTCGAGTCCCTCTAGGATACGCTCGACCCCCTCGGTCACACCGCGGTGCGCCTCGACCATCAGAACGACCACATCGGCATCCGCAGCCCCGCCCCATGCGGCAGCAACCATGGCGCGGTCAAGTCTACGACGCGGACGGAACAGGCCGGGCGTATCGACAAATACGATCTGGCTGTCGCCCTCTAGGGCGACACCGCGAATGCGTGTGCGCGTCGTTTGCACCTTATGCGTCACAATCGAGACTTTGGCCCCCACCATGCGGTTGGTGAGGGTTGATTTACCGGCGTTTGGCTCTCCGATCAGAGCCACGAATCCTGCGCGTGTCATGCGCTCTCCAATCTTGATAGCAGCGCCTTGGCTGCGGCTTGTTCGGCCTGACGTTTAGAACCGGCGGTGGCTTCTTCAGACTCGCCGTTGTCCAGCACGGCCTTGATCGTGAAGATCGGCGCGTGGTCAGGGCCTGCGCGTTTCACCAGCTCGTATTTCGGTGGCGCAAGCCTGCGTGCCTGTGCCCATTCTTGCAACGAGGTCTTTGGGTCCCGCGCGTCGTCTTCGACTTGGTGGATACGTTTACCCCAAAGGCGGACAATCAGGTCCTTGGCGGTCTCAAACCCAGCGTCGAGATACACCGCTGCAATCACGGCCTCCATCGCGTCGCCCAACAGCGCCTGCTTCCGTCGACCGCCCGAAAGCATTTCAGAGCGCCCCAGTTTCAGCGCCGCACCCAAATCAATTTGCCGCGCGACATCGGCGCAGGTCTCTTTGCGCACTAACGCGTTAAAGCGGGGCGCAAGCAAGCCTTCGGCAGCGTCCTTGTCTGCGGAAAGCAGCGACTCTGCCATGACCAATCCAAGCACCCGATCGCCAAGAAATTCAAGTCGCTGGTTGTCTTGGCGGGTTGGCGAAGACATCGAGGAATGCGTCACCGCGCGCACCAAAAGTTCGGGGGCATCAAAGTGATGCCCCAGCCGGTCTTGCAATGCTTTCAGTTCGCTTGAAAGTTTCACTCAATCGCCTTGAAAAATCTGTCGCTGCGCCATGTCCAGAAAGCAAACATGGACCGCCCAGCAGAGGAGAACATCACCCGATCCGCACGCCCGATCAAGTTTTCAAACGGCACAAAGCCCACGCCACCTCGGCTTTGAGTCACACGGCTGTCGGTCGAGTTGTCGCGGTTGTCACCCACAAAGAAGAAATGGCCGGCGGGCACCGTAAAGACACCCGTGTTGTCCACAAAGGACGTCTCGATATTCAGAATGGAATGGCTGACGCCGTTTGGCAGAGTTTCGATCAAGCGAGTCTTTTCGCATTTGCCACCCTG
Source organism: Cognatishimia maritima (assembly GCF_900129685.1). Lineage (GTDB taxonomy): Bacteria > Pseudomonadota > Alphaproteobacteria > Rhodobacterales > Rhodobacteraceae > Cognatishimia > Cognatishimia maritima. Next base: position 232,521 of record NZ_FQWM01000002.1, read on the forward strand.
ACCCACTGCACCGTTTTCACAACGTGGCAAACCACCTTGCGGACCTTGGGGTTCCATGGTCTCCACAAAGGTACCGCCATGTTCCAGTTTCACGGCCTCATCATTCAGGTGCAATACGCCGTTTTTCATCTGAACGCGGTCACCGGGCAGGCCGACAACGCGCTTGATAAAGTCAGCACCAGAGACCGGATGACGGAAGACCACGACATCGCCGCGTTCAGGTTCGGACCCAAAAAGGCGCGTGTTGTCGCCATCGACAAAACCACAGATTTTCTTGGCGTCTATGCCAAACGCCGGGATCGACGGACAAGACGCGTAGGAATAGCCATAGGCCAATTTGTTCACGAACAGGAAATCACCAATCAACAGCGTGTCCTTCATAGACCCCGACGGAATCCAGAACGGCTGAAACAGCAACGAGCGGAACAGCCCAGCGATCAGCAGCGCGTAAACAATTGTTTTCACGGTTTCCAGCAAACCGCCTGATTTCGTGGTGGCGTCAGATGCCATTTTGCCTCTCCGGTTGGGGTCGGGGGTTACATGCGTCCCGCAGGTGCCGGAGTCAAGCAGATGCGGCGGGGTTTGCGTCGACGGGCAAAGCTTCGATCACGACGAAAGCTTGCGCCCAAGGATGATCATCGGTCAGCGTGACATGGATGATGGCCCTATGTCCTGCTGGTGTCATCTCGTCCAGCCGGTCCTTGGCCCAGCCGGTGACCTGCATCACCGGCTGCCCGCTGCGCAGGTTTGTGACATGCATGTCTTTCCACGAAATCCCCATAGCAAGTCCCGTCCCCAGCGCCTTTGAACACGCCTCTTTGGCGGCCCAGCGTTTGGCATAGGTTCCGGCAACATCCTTGCGGCGCTCGGCTTTGCGCTGTTCAACTTCGGTGAAAACGCGATTTTTGAAGCGGTCCCCGAAGCGATCCAAGGTGCCTTGGATGCGGTCAATATTCGCGAGGTCTGTGCCGATACCGAGGATCATTCCATGCCCTTTGGGTCACCCTTGCGTGCAGCATCCATCAAGCGGCGCATTTCCTTGATGGCGAGTTCCATGCCGACAAACATCGCCTCGCCCATAAGGAAGTGGCCAATGTTCAGCTCCATGATCTCGGGTAATGCCGCAATTGGACCCACTGTATCATAGGTCAGCCCATGACCGGCATGAACTTCAAGGCCCAAAGAATGGGCGTAGGTCGCCATTTCGGTCAGGCGCGCTAATTCCTTATCGCGGGCGTCAAAATCGCCCTCGGCATGGAAGTCGCAATAGGCCCCGGTGTGGAGTTCGATGACCTGCGCGCCGATGCGGTTCGCGGCCTCAATCTGTGGCCGATCTGCGGCGATAAAGATTGACACGCGGCACCCGGCATCGCGCAGGGGGGCGATGTAATGGGCCAGCCGGTTCTCCTCGCGCGCGACTTCCAGTCCGCCTTCGGTGGTCTTTTCTTCGCGCTTTTCCGGCACGATGCAGACCGCATGCGGTTTGTGGCGCAGCGCGATGGCTTGCATTTCATCGGTGGCCGCCATTTCAAAATTCAGCGGAACCCCTAAGGAGGCCATGAGGTTTTCGATATCCGCATCCATGATGTGGCGGCGATCTTCGCGCAGATGCGCTGTGATGCCATCGGCACCTGCGGCTTCTGCCAAAAGCGCGGCGCGCACCGGATCAGGATAGGCCCCGCCCCGCGCGTTCCGTACTGTTGCGACATGGTCGATATTCACGCCTAAACGCAGCATGTCTGTTCTCCGGTCTGAATAGTTGTCGTGACCCTAGGAGGTTAAAGCCCAAGAAGAAACCGGTTTTTGCGGGCCTTTAGCTTGGCTTTCCGTCACGGTCTTCTTTAATGGCCTTGGCCTGTGCGCTGGCTTTTTGCGCTTTGGCTTTCAGGGCTTCAAATTTCGCCTGAATTTGTTTGGCGCGGCGCTTTTGATAGGCGCGGATCACCGGCACGGTCAGATAGTAAGACACCGATGCCGCAACAATCCCCGGAATGACACCACCGACGAGATAGGGATAAAACACCTCATCCCAGAAGATCGACAGGCCATGCCAATCCATCGTTTCTTCGGTGAAAGCGGCCCAGAAATTGTGCCAAAGATCATAGCCAGCATCGGTGAATTTCCCGATCAGGCTTTTTTCCTCGCCCTCTTCAAATTCGGTGCCGAGCAGGAAGTGGCCAGTTTTCAGAGAAATCACCCCGATGGGCAGATAGGTCAGAGGGTTTCCAAAGAATGTACCCAATAGCGCCGCCAACATATTTCCCTGCACAAAGCGCGCGACGATGACGGCGATGAAAAAATGCATCCCGAAGAAGGGGGTAAAAGTGGCGAAGACCCCGGCCCAAATGCCGCGCGCAATGCGCTCTGGCGAACCGGGCAGCCGGTGCAACCGGTGTCTGACGTAGTAAAAAGCCCGTGTCCATCCGCCTCTGGGCCAGAGGAAATCCAGCACGATCTGCTGGAGTGGTCGTTTATCCCGGCGTTTAAAGACCACTTTGGGCTATCCTCATTCCTTAGGCGCCGGAAAGGCCGCCCGGCTAGGGTCCTGATAACGACGGATTTCCGCGACCTCGCCTTCGGCCTGCAGCGCCAGCATCAAGGAGTGCAAATGCTCAATGTCGCGCAGTTCAACGTGGACCAGAAGGCGGTAGAAATCTGGCTTCCTATCTGTGAATTCGAGGTCAGAGATATTGGCCTTATGCTCACCGATCAATGTGCAAATTCGTCCCAGAACACCCGCGTCATTGCTGATGGTCAGTTCAATTGTGCAGCCATGAACGGCCTGATGTTTGCCGACCTGCCAATGCAGATCAAGCCAGCGTTCCGGCTGATCGTCAAACTGTACAAGGTTGTCGCAATCAATCGTGTGCACGACAACGCCCTTGCCACGATAGGTGATGCCGATAATGCGCTCGCCCGGCAGCGGTTCACAGCAGGGCGCGCGGTGCGGGCTTTGATCGCTGGCCAGACCAATCACAGCACGGTCGGCGGCAACTTCGTCCTTGTCATCATGTGCAAGTTCCGGGAACACGGCCTGCACAACGTCTGTGGCATTCAGTTCCGCACTGCCAAGACGCGCCAGAACCGTTTCGCGATCTTCCAGCCGCAGTTGGGTCGCGGCCATATCAAGGATCTTATCCGTCAGCTTCTTGCCGACATGTTCAAATGCCGCCCGCGCCAATTCGTAGCCGAGTTTGACAAACCGTTCGTGATCCAACTCGCGCAGGGCGCGGCGGATGGCGGATTTGGCTTTGCCGGTAGTGGCGATTTCAAGCCATGTCGCCTGCGGCATCTGTCCCTGCGCGGTGATGATGTCGATCGATTGGCCGTTTTTGATCCGGGTCCAAAGCGGCACCCGCATATGGTCGATCTTGGCCCCGACGCAGGCATTGCCGATCCGTGTGTGAATCGCATAGGCAAAATCAATCGGCGTCGCCCCGCGCGGCAGCTTTACCACGTCGCCTTTGGGCGTGAAGCAGAACACTTGGTCCTGATACATCTCTAGTTTGACCGCTTCGAGGAAATCCTCGTGGTCTTCTTCGGTGTCAAACTGTTCGGTCAGTGAGCGAATCCACCGTGCCGGATCAACCGCAAAGGGGTTTTCTCCGCGCACACCGTCCCGATAAGACCAATGGGCGGCAACGCCGGTTTCGGCCACATCGTGCATTTGGCGGGTACGGATTTGCACCTCGACCCGGCGACCATCGCGGCCCGACACCGTTGTGTGGATCGAGCGATAGCCGTTGGATTTTGGCTGGCTGATATAGTCCTTGAACCGCCCTGGCACAGCCCGCCAACGTTGGTGGATGGCGCCCAAAACGCGGTAACAATCGTTTTCGCTGGCCGTCACGATACGGAAACCATAGATGTCAGATAGGCGCGAAAACCCTTGATCCTTGGTCTGCATCTTGCGCCAGATGGAATAGGGCTTCTTCGCACGGCCAAAGATTTCAGCGTCGATGTCGGCCTTTTCCAATTCCGCCACCATATCGTCGGTGATCCGCTGAATGACGTCGCCGGTTTCTTTTTGCAGCGTGATGAAGCGGCGCATGATCGAGGCGCGTCCGTCAGGGTTCAAAACCTTAAACGCGAGGTCTTCCAACTCTTCGCGCATCCACTGCATCCCCATGCGCCCGGCAAGCGGGGCATAGATGTCCATGGTTTCGCGCGCTTTCACGATCTGCTTTTGCGGGCGCATCGCGCGGATCGTGCGCATATTGTGCAGCCGGTCCGCCAGTTTGACCAAGATCACCCGCAGGTCTTTGGACATCGCCATAAACAGCTTGCGGAAGTTCTCGGCCTGTTTGGTTTCTGTCGAACTGAGCTGCAGGTTGGTCAGCTTGGTGACCCCATCCACCAGCATCGCGATTTCGTCGCCGAACCGCTTGGCGACCTCTTGATAAGAGGCTTTGGTGTCTTCGATTGTATCGTGCAGCAGGGCGGTGATGATGGTGGCATCATCCAACTGCTGCTCAGTCAGGATCGCGGCGACTTCGATGGGGTGGGTAAAATAGGGCTCACCCGAATGGCGAGTCTGTCCCTCGTGCATCTCGAGGCCAAATTGATAGGCCTCGCGGATAAGTTTTTCATTTGTTTTGGGGTTGTAGGCTCTTACGAGTTCGACCAGATCGTCAGCCGGAATCATGTTGTGCCTTCTCTATCCCCGGGGATGTTAGCCCTGGCCTTGAGCTTCCATCAGCGCGCGCAGCAGCTTTTCTTCGGACATGTCATCGTCAGATGGCTTGTCAGAAGATTCAGCGCCCATCAACAGCGCCATGCTGTCTTCTTCTGGCTCATCGACTTCGATCTGATGCTGGTTGCTTTCGATCAGACGCTCACGCAGTTCGTCCGCAGTCTGAGTCTCTTCTGCGATTTCACGCAGGGACACGACAGGGTTCTTGTCGTTGTCGCGGTCAACCGTGATGGCCGCGCCGGCAGAAATCTCTCGCGCACGGTGCGCAGCAAGCATCACCAGGTCAAAACGGTTCGGTACCTTGTCTACGCAATCTTCGACTGTCACGCGGGCCATTTTGGGCTCTCCATTCTCGGAAGGATCAGAAACTGAGTATTTAGGCTGCTTTCAGACCGGTTACAAGCAGATAGTCAAGCCTCTGGCAGGCGAACAACTTCGTTTCGGTCGCTTTCCGGCAGGTTCCTGAGCATTTCCGCAACCGATAGGCCCGTAACCGGGTGTTTCCAGTCCGGCAGGACCTCTGAAAGAGGCACAAGAACGAAGGCGCGGTCCTGCACGCGCGGATGCGGGAGAATCAGGTGCTCGGGCGTCAGTTTGCCTTGGTCTTCGGGGGAAAGATTGCTCCACCTATGGTATACCTGATGGTCGGGCAATACGCGTCCTGCGAAATCGATCAGGTCAATATCCAGCGTGCGCGGCCCCCAGCGCACGTCACGCCTGCGCCCGCATTCCGCTTCGACTTCGTGCAAAATCTCAAGCAATTCTGACGGCTTATATTGCGAATCAATTACGGCAACAGAATTGACAAAATCGGGGCCTGAACCTTTCGGGAAGGCCGGATTCGAATAGAAGGAACTCTCCCTTAGGATGATCACCTCGCGCGATGCCAAAGACCTTAGCGCGAAAGTCAGTGTCTCTTTGGGACTTCCGATTTTCGAAGGCTGATTTCCTCCTAAAGATAAAATGCTGATATTGCTCATCTTTTCAAAACACCTATCCAAAAGGTTAGCCAACGTTATCAAATCTTGCGTGGCGTGAGCCTTGCAGGACACGATTTTTGCTTTAGCTTAATGGGCCAAGCGCGCCCAGTATTTTCACATCAAACACATTTTGGCGCTCAATTCTGCTGGAAGGACACTGGATGTTTTACAAGGACGAACGGCTCGCGCTGTTCATTGATGGCTCTAACCTATACGCGGCCGCAAAATCGCTTGGGTTTGACATTGATTACAAACTCCTTCGCACCGAATTTATGCGCCGTGGCAAACTGCTGCGCGCCTTCTATTACACTGCGCTTCTGGAAAACGACGAGTATTCCCCGATCCGTCCGTTGGTGGATTGGCTGCACTACAACGGCTTTAGCATGGTGACAAAACCGGCGAAGGAATACACCGACAGTCAGGGGCGTCGCAAAGTCAAAGGCAACATGGACATCGAACTCGCGGTGAACGCGATGGAACTGGCGCCTCATGTTGACCACATCGTCTTGTTCTCTGGTGACGGCGATTTCCGCCCGCTGGTCGAAAGCCTTCAGCGCCAAGGTGTCCGCGTGTCTGTTGTGTCGACCATCCGCAGCCAGCCACCAATGATTTCAGATGAATTGCGCCGTCAGGCAGACAATTTCATCGAACTTGAAGGGCTGAAGGATGTGATTGGCCGCCCACCGCGTGATCCGGTTCCGGGCGAACAGGATATGGAATATTCTGGTAAGTGATTGGATCGGGGCCTTTGGCCCCGATTTTTAGTTTCGGCTGTTCTGAATCTCGATCATGCGGTTGGACCAGGTGCTTTTGATAAAGGCAAGCGTGTCCAGAATCTCCTGATCGCTCAGCACCTCTGCAAATCCAGGCATATTGCTTTGATAGCCGTCACCCACCACAGCGGCGGTGCCACGTTTGGTGATGTCAAACAGAAGCCCATCGCCGTGGTGCCACGTGTGGCCGGTCTCATCATGGGGTGGTGCAGGAAGGAACCCATCTTCATCACGCTGTTGCCAGTTTTCCTGCCCCTCAAGCGCCTCACCATGGCAGGCCGCGCAATTGTCCTGATAAAGCACCGCACCACGCGCGACACTTTCTGCATCCTGATAGGGAATGATCCCCTGCGCTGTGGCGGGCAACGCCAGACAAACTAGAATTGCTGTTACCGAAAACTTGACGACCACGCCGCGTACCCCCAATTGACTAGCCTTCAGATGCAACCTTCCTGCGCTGGAAGGTCAAGGGCTATGTCTGGACCTTCCTTCACGAACGACTTACCTATGTCGAAAATCATGATTGGGTAGGCCATGTCCAAGCCAGAACTGACAATTTACCTCGCTGCGCCACGCGGATTCTGCGCTGGAGTGGACCGCGCCATTAAGATCGTGGAAATGGCGCTGACGAAATGGGGCGCTCCGGTCTATGTGCGGCATGAGATCGTGCACAACAAATTCGTCGTCGATAGCCTGCGTGAAAAAGGCGCGGTCTTTGTCGAGGAATTGTCGGACTGCCCAGATGACCGCCCGGTGATCTTTTCAGCCCACGGCGTGGCAAAAAGCGTGCCAGCAGAGGCCGAACGGCGCGAGATGATCTATGTCGACGCCACCTGCCCGCTTGTCAGCAAGGTTCACATCGAAGCCGAGCGGCATTCAGAAGCCGGATTGCAGATCATTATGATCGGCCACGCAGGCCACCCCGAAACCATTGGCACCATGGGGCAACTGCCTGAAGGTGAAGTGCTGCTGGTTGAAACCGAAGACGATGTGGCCACAATTGACGTGCGCGATCCGTCTAAACTGGCCTTTGTCACACAGACGACGTTGTCAGTTGATGACACCATAGGCATCGTGAAAGCATTGCAAGCCCGCTTCCCAGAGATCGTTGGCCCGCATAAAGAAGACATTTGCTACGCCACCACCAACCGGCAAATGGCCGTAAAAGCCATGGCCGAACAATGTGACGCGATGCTGGTTGTGGGCGCGCCAAATTCAAGCAATTCCCGTCGACTCGTCGAAGTCGGCGCTAAAGCCGGTTGCCAGTATTCCCAACTGGTACAGCGCGGCGCAGACATCGACTGGCGTGCTCTGGAGGGCATTCGCTCTCTCGGGATCACCGCCGGGGCCTCTGCGCCGGAGGTTTTGGTGAATGAGGTGATCGACGCCTTCCGTGACCGTTATGACGTCACGGTTGACGTTGTGGAAACCGCTGTCGAGACCGTGAACTTCAAGGTGCCACGCGTGCTGCGTGACGTAGAACGCGCAGGCTGATCACTTCTTTTCGCAGGCGCGACCATCGCCATCTCGGTCCAGTCCATAAGGGTCCGGCCCCACAACCCGAATGGGGCCTTGCACATAGATCGGCCCATTGCCGCTGCCGCCTGCACAATCGACGTCTGGCCCATTGGGCGGCAGACAAGCGCCCTGATAGCTTGGGTGGCAGGATTGCGCGTGGGACGCGTTTGGGAACAGTGGCACCCAAAGGCTCAGCCCAATGGCGCAGATGATCGGTAGGATGCGGCTTGTCATTAACAAATTGTTAACCAATTCGTGCCAAGGCGCAATCCTTTGCGGCGCGCTGCGCACTGCAGGCTGGACGCGCCCCCCGAATTAACGGTATCGCCCCTCTATGGCAGACCTTTACGCATATACAGACGGCGCATGTTCCGGCAATCCAGGACCAGGGGGATGGGGCGTCTTGCTGCGCGCCATGTCCGGAGACGACGTTGTCAAAGAACGAGAGCTTTCCGGCGGCGCGGCTGAGACGACCAACAATCAGATGGAATTGATGGCCGCAATCATGGCGTTGGAAACGCTGGAGCGTGCAAGCCAGATCACCGTTGTGACGGACAGTGCCTACGTCAAAAACGGCGTCACTGGCTGGATTCACGGCTGGAAGCGCAACGGGTGGAAGACCGCGTCGAAGAAACCCGTAAAAAACGTTGACCTTTGGCAGCGCCTTGACGCCGCCCAAGCGCGCCATGAGGTGCGTTGGGAATGGGTAAAAGGCCACGCGGGACACCCCGAGAATGAAAAGGCCGACGAATTGGCGCGCGCCGGCATGGCCCCGTTCAAACCCGAAAAGCCCAAGGGGAAAACCGAATGACTGCGGTCATGCTTTTGGATTTCGCCTCGGTCATTGTCTTTGCCTTGACCGGGGCCTTGGTGGCCAGCCGCGCGCAATTGGACGTGGTTGGGTTTTGTTTTGTGGCCTGCCTGACGGCTGTGGGCGGCGGCACCTTGCGCGACCTCCTGCTTGGACGTGATCCGGTGTTTTGGGTCGGGCAGCCAAGCTATATCCTCTTGGCCTGCGCAGCCGCCGTTCTGGTGTTTTTCACTGCGCATTTGTTTGAAAGCCGCTATCGTCTTTTGCTTTGGCTCGACAGTATCGCACTGGCCGTGGCAGTGGCCGCTGGCACGGGCGTCGCGATGAACCTAGGGCATAATGCGGTGATCGTTGTGCTGATGGGCATTTCCACAGGCTGCCTTGGCGGGCTGATGCGAGACGTGGTCTGCAACGAGGTGCCGCTTTTGCTGAAACAAGGCGAAATTTACGCAACTGCCGCCTTTGCAGGGGCAGCCTCGGCAGTCTTGGCGGCCTACCTCGGGTTTGAGCGGCTCCCGGTTCTGGCAATCTGCGCGGCGATCACCTGGGTCTTACGCTCTGGTTCCCTGATCTGGGGCTGGAAACTCCCCGTCTACAAAGCACGTCCACCGCGGCAGTAGCTTACGTTTACACCACCGATACGCGACGTGACTTTAGCCAAATACCGTTCCGACAGGCACATCAACGCCGCGCAGGAACACGTCTGCCTCTTGGGGGCCTTTGCCCGCGCGCTGCAGGCGGAGTAGTTGCACCGCGCCGTCGCCGCAGGCCACAATCAATGTATCGCCCAGCACTTCACCCGGCGTACCCGTGCCCTCGGCAAGGCGGGAGGCCAGCAGTTTGATACGCTGACCGTCGAGTTCACACCAAGCACCTGGGAAAGGCGACAGGCCTCTGATCTGGCGGTCGACCTCAATCGCGGGCTTGGACCAATCAATCCGCGCCTCGGCTTTGTCAATCTTATGGGCATAGGTCACGCCCACCTCCGGTTGCGGCTCTGGCACCAGGTTGGGCAAGGTTGCAAGTGCATCGACAATCGCCTGCGCGCCGATTTTCGACAGATGGTCGTGCAATTGGGCGGTGGTTTCCTCGTCGCCAATCGAGGTTGAGACCCGCATCAGCACAGGGCCTGTGTCTAGACCTGCGTCCATCTGCATGATGCAAACGCCGGTCTCATCATCACCGGCCATGATCGCGCGATGGATCGGGGCCGCGCCCCGCCAGCGGGGCAGAAGGCTCGCATGGATATTCAGGCAGCCCTTTTGCGGAGCGTCCAAAATGGCTTGTGGCAGCAAGAGCCCATAGGCCACCACGACCGCCACATCCGCGCCCAGCGCGGCGAACTCGGCCTGTTCTTCCGCGCCCTTCAACGACACCGGGTGGCGCACCAAAAGCCCAAGCTCTTCGGCCCGCGCGTGTACGGGCGTGGGGCGCAGTTTCTTTCCACGCCCTGCGGGACGGGGCGGTTGGCAATAGACCGCAACAATGTCGTGGCCCGCCTTAACCAAGGCATCCAGAACCGGCACCGAAAACTCCGGCGTTCCCATGAAAACGATCTTCATTGCAGTTTTCTGGCCTTCTTGATCAGCATGTCGCGTTTGATGCGGCTGAGATGATCAAAGAACATCTTGCCGTTGATATGATCGATCTGATGCTGCACCGAAGTGGCCCAAAGCCCGACGAAATCCTTTTCCGCCATCTGACCCGCCTCGTCCATATAGCGCACGGTCACGGCGCGGGGGCGTTTGATCACAGCAGAGACGCCGGGCAGGTTTGGGCTGGCTTCTTCGTGTTCGCGCAGCTCGATTGATTTGTGCAGGATTTCAGGGTTGGCCATGCGCACCACTTTGCCGCGTTCAGATGACGCATCCACCACGATCAAGCGCTGCAACACCCCGATTTGATTGGCCCCCATACCGACACCGGGCATGGCTTCCATTGTGTCGATCAGATCCTGCCACGTTTGGCGGTCTTCGTCGGTCAACTGCGTGACAGGTTCAGCGGCCGTGCGCAGACGTTTGTCGGGCCAAGGCAGGCAGGGGCGAACGGTCATCCCCGCGCAAGCTCTCGTTTCAGTTTGGCCGATTTCCGGGTCATCATTTGCCGCTTCATCGGACCCAAGTAGTCGATAAAGAGTTTGCCGTTTAAGTGGTCGATCTCATGCTGGACACAGGTCGCCCACAACCCGTCGAAATCCTTTTCCTGCGGATTACCATCCATATCGATCCAACCCACACGCACCTCTTTCGGGCGCGTCACATCGGCGAACTGATCGGGGATCGACAGGCAGCCTTCTTCGTAAGTGTTTGTGTCATCCGACGACGACAGGATTTCCGGATTGAACATGATCACCGGCTCTGGATCGCCCTCTTTGATGCAATCCATGACGATCAATCGATCCAAAACCCCCACTTGCGGCGCAGCGAGGCCGATACCGGGCGCCTGATACATGGTTTCCAACATATCCTTGGCCAATGCGCGCAAGTCATCGCTGAGGTCGGCGACAGGGTCACAGACCTTTTTCAGGCGGGGATCAGGGTGGATCAGGATCGGCTTTAACATGGCGGTGACATAAGACAATGAACTGTGTTCTGCAACGCCTCTTGCGCCTGAGAGCGGATCAGGTAGCGTGCATCGCAATATCTGATAGGAGCATGAAATGAGTTTCGACGATCCCGTAAATCGCGTGGGCACAAATTCCAGCAAATGGGATTTGATGGAGCGCGGATTTGGCGTGCCGACCGATGGTGGCATTGCGATGTGGATTGCGGACATGGATTTTGCGCCGCCACCTTTCCTGCAAGACGCGGTGCGCGGGATGATCGAGAATGGGAATTACAGCTATTTTTGCGGCATGGAGGCTTTCCACGAGTCCGTCGATTGGTGGATGAGCACCCGCCACGGCTGGAATGTGAACCCAGAATGGACTTTGGTCACCTTTGGACTCGGCCATGGCATCGCGACCTGCATCAATGCGCTGACCGACAAAGGCGATCACATCGCGACCTTCACGCCGGTTTATCACGAGTTTCAGAGCAAGATCGAAAAGTCCGGGCGCGTGAACACGCAGCTGCCGCTGAGCATCGACAGCACCGGTCACTACTTTATGGACTTTGACGCCTATGATGCCGTGATGACCGGGCGCGAGAAGATCCTGCTGATCAGCTCACCCCACAACCCGGCAGGCCGCGTATGGACGCAGGACGAACTGACGGCGCTGGGGACGTTCTGCGAAAAGCATGATCTGATCCTGATTGCAGATGAAATCCACCATGACCTTGTGTTCTCGGGACATAAACATGTGATGGCCCCCTTGGCGTTGCCGCAGCTGTTGGATCGCATGGTGATTACCGCGGCGGCCTCTAAGACATTCAACATCGCGGGCGGGCGTTGCGGTTGCGTGATCATTCCCGGCAAAGACCTGCGAGAGAAAGTCCGCAGCGTGTATAGCGCCTATGATATCAACCCGAACTTGCTTGGCACTGAATTGACCAAAGCGGCCTATACGCCAGAGGGCGCGGCTTGGGTCGACGAATTGGTGCCTTACCTAGAGGGCAATTATCATTTGTTCAAAGAGGTCATCGGTCAAATTCCCGGCCTTAAGCTGATGCCGATGCAGGGGACTTATCTGTCATGGATCGATTTCGCAGCATCTGGACTTTCGATGGATGAGGTGAATGACCGCGTCTATAAAAAGGCCAAGATCGCGGCAACGCCGGGCAAGGGGCTTGGCGCAGGCGGCGCAAGCTTCCTGCGCTTTAACCTTGGCACGCGGCGCGCGTTGGTCAGCGAAGCTGCAGACCGCCTAAGCGATGTGTTTTCAGATTTGTAGGCTGTAAGTCCTATTCGCGCTGGTCAGTGACGAGCGCGACCGGGGTGTCTTCTTCGACGTAGTAATCCAGTGCAGGCTTGTCGCTGGCCGCTGTGACACGCTTGAATTCATAGAACATCTCGCCATCTTCCTCGACCGAGGCGATCACGAGGCACTGGTATAGGTGTTTGGCCCCATCATAGAGGTCAACGAAGCCACGCAAATGCGGGGCCTCTTCGACATCAAGCGTAAAACCGTCCTCTCGAAAGCGCAGCACCTTGAAAATCTCACCCCCTGCCTTCACGCGCAGGCGATTTTTCTTTTTCAACTCTGCTTTTCTGGCAGCATCCAGACCAGCTTGGACTTCTTTTGGAAGATACATGGTTCCTCTCCATTCCCCGAAAACAGTCGCCCCAAACCCTTGTTCGGTCAAGAGAAACCCAACTGAGGACCCTTGCTGTGCGCAAATGCGCAACACATCTGCGTGGGGTTTGCTTTCCCTTGACTTACGCGTGACCTACATAACAAGGGCGTAACACAGGAGATGAGTCATGGGATTGCTGGTAGACGGCGAATGGGTCGACAAATGGTACGACACCAAAAGCACCGGTGGTAAATTCGTGCGCTCTCAGGCGCAGTTCCGCAACTGGCTGACGGCGGATGGCTCTGCTGGGCCAAGCGGTCAGGAGGGGTTCAAAGCCGAAAGCGGGCGCTATCACCTTTATGTGTCGTATGCCTGCCCTTGGGCGCACCGCACCTTGATTTTCCGAGAACTCAAGGATCTGCGCGATCATATCACGGTCTCTGTGGTGCATCCTGACATGCTTTCGCACGGCTGGACCTTCCGGATGGATGACGACGGCGCAACCGGCGACACGCTGTTTGGCCACGACTTCCTTCATCAGATCTATACGCAAGCTGACCCTGACTACAGCGGCCGCGTGACGGTTCCGGTTTTGTGGGACAAAGAGCGAAAGACCATTGTGTCGAATGAAAGTTCCGAAATCATTCGCATGTTCAATTCTGCCTTTGATGAGATCACCGGGAACACGCTTGATTTCTGGCCCGAAGCACAGCGCGATGCCATCGAAACGGTCAACAAACGCGTCTATTCAAACGTGAACAACGGTGTCTACAAATCAGGCTTCGCCACTTCGCAAGAGGCCTATGACGGCGCGGTTGTGCCCCTATTTGAAACGCTGGATTGGCTCGAAGACCGTCTGTCCAAATCACGCTTCCTTATGGGGGACACGCAGACCGAAGCCGATTGGCGGTTGTTCACAACGCTCGTGCGGTTTGATTCCGTCTATCACCTGCATTTCAAATGCAACAAGAAGCGGATTGTGGATTACCCCAATCTCTGGGCCTATACCCGTGATCTGTTCCAGACGCCCGGTGTGGCAGAGACGGTAAACATGCCCCATATCGTGCGCCACTATCACTACAGCCACGAGAGCATTAACCCTCATCGCATTCTGCCAATCAACCCAGACTTGGACTTTTGGGAACCACACGGTCGGGGCGCGTAACGGCACCGACTGTGAACCCTGTCAGGCTCAAAAGGCGCACGTGATGTGCGTCCTTTACGCGCCTCCCCCTTGCCAAACGCGGCGAATTCCGCAAACAGGCCTAGGACACGGAGGGTCGCCCGATGCAGGAAAGAGATCACGGTGGCGGATTGGACGCAGCCATCACCCGTTGGGGCGGGGATCGGTCGACGTGGATTGACCTGTCGACCGGCATCAACCCGGAGCCTTACCCCCTGCCTAGCTTCACGTCAGAGGCATGGACCGCCCTGCCCGACAAAGCTGCGCAGGCGCGCTTGATCGAGGCGGCGCGTTCATTTTGGAATGTACCGGCTGAGGCCGACATCCTTGCCGCGCCGGGTGCGTCAAGCCTGATCGCCCGCATGCCACAACTGTTTGAGCGTCAGACCGTCGATATCCCGAAACCAACCTACAATGAACACGCCGCAGCCTTTGCGGCTCAGGGCTGGGTCGAAGCGCCCGATGCACCGGTGCGTGTTCTGGTGCATCCGAACAATCCCACGGGCCAGCTTTGGAGCCGGGACGACCTGACTGCACCGATCACAGTGATTGACGAAAGCTTTTGTGACGTCACGCCAGAGAATTCTTTGATTTCGGAGTCGACCAAACCCAGCCGGATTATCCTAAAGAGTTTCGGTAAGTTCTGGGGATTGGCTGGGCTGCGGCTGGGCTTTTTGATTGGCGCACCTGACACCATCCAAAAAATGCGCGATATGATTGGGCCGTGGGCGGTCTCTGGCCCGGCGCTGGAAGTCGCGACATTGGCCTTGCTGGATCAGGATTGGGCAACAGAATCACGTGCGCGTTTAGCAAAGGACACGTCGCGTCTTGATGGCCTGATGACCTCTGCGGGTGCAGTGGTTGCAGGCGGATGCGATCTCTTCCGTCTCTATGAGGTGGACGACGCCCAAACATGGCATGACCGCTTGGGCGAAAACCATATCCTGACGCGCATCTTCCCCTATTCAAAAACCTACCTGCGACTTGGCTTTCCTGCCAAAAGGGACTGGTCGCGCCTAGAAGCTGCGTTGAAGGTGTAGCATGGGAACCGCAACCATCCTCTGTCTGGCCATGTTGCTGGATGCCGCTTTCGGAGAGCCTAAGTGGCTTTGGGATCGCCTACCCCACCCCGCTGTCCTGATTGGGCGCGCGATCGGCTGGGCGGATCGCCAATTGAACACCGGCGACGCGCGCGCCAAGGGTATATTGCTTGCGATTGGATTGGTGCTTGGTGGTTGGATTTTGGGTAGCGTAATCGAAGCATTCGGCGCAATATTCACGATTGTTGCCGCCGCTATTCTGATTGCCCAGCGCTCATTGGTTGATCACGTGAAAGCAGTTGGGCAAGCGCTGCGGCAGTCAGAGGATGCAGGCCGGACTGAGGTTGCCAAAATCGTTGGCCGCGACACCCGCGACATGTCCGAAGCAGATATCGCCCGCGCTGCGATTGAAAGCGGGGCAGAGAACCTTTCGGATGGTGTGATCGCACCGATCTTTTGGTTTCTGATCGCAGGTCTGCCAGGTTTGCTGGTCTACAAAGCCGTCAATACGGCGGATTCCATGGTGGGCTACAAGAATGAGAAATACGAAGATTTCGGCTGGGCGTCGGCCCGTCTGGATGATCTGCTGAATTGGGTGCCTGCCCGGCTGACGGCGCTCTTGATCATGGCGAGCAGCGGCCAGTTCAAAGGTTGGTCGGATATCCGCGACGATGCCGCGCTGCACCGCAGCCCCAACGCAGGCTGGCCCGAAGCCGCCATGGCGCGTGTGCTGGATATCGCGCTTGCCGGACCCCGATCCTACGACGGGGAGATGCAGGTCTTCCCCTATGTCAACGAAGGCGGCAAACAGGCGCTTGGCAGCAATGACATCGACCGTGCCTGCACCGTGCTTTGGCGCAGCTGGGGGATTATGCTGGCAATAGTCTGCCTGATCGCGTTGAACTGACGGTTGAGGTTGCGCCCAAGGCTGTTAGTCTGCGCGCAACGGATGTTTTTTTGACGAGGATGCGATGCGTTTTGCCCTGACCCTTGCGGGCGTTTGCCTGTCTGCGACCACTGCTTTTGCCAATGTGCCCTGTGGCGGTTCCTTTTCCGGCTTCGTGAATGACCTCAAGGCAGAGGCGCGTTCGATGGGGCATTCGCGCAAGTCGGTCGACAGCTTCTTTGCCTCGGTCGCGCAGGACCAAGCCACGCTTAAGGCCGACCGCGCACAGGGCGTTTTTCAGCGCCCGTTTTTGGACTTTTCTCAGCGTCTGATCAGCTCGCATCGTTTTAATACGGGCAAATCCAAGGCCCAGCAGCACGCCAACACCTTTGCCCGGATCGAACGTGACTATGGCGTGTCACGTGGGGTCTTGCTGGCCTTCTGGGCGTTTGAGACTGATTTCGGCGGCTTCCAGGGCGATTTCAACACGCTGAATTCCTTGGTCACCCTGGCGCATGATTGTCGTCGGCCAGAGCTGTTCCGCCCGCAGGTCTTTGCCGCACTTAAACTTTATGAAAGCGGCGACTTTTCCCCCACCGGCACCACCGGCGCATGGGCTGGTGAAATTGGCATGGTGCAGATGCTGCCCGAGGATATCATCGTGAACGGTGTGGACGGCGACGGCGACGGCAAAGTCAGCCTCAAGACCTCTGCCACCGACGCGCTGATGTCAGGCGGCAAGATGTTGCAGCACCTCGGCTGGAACAAAGGCCAGCCTTGGCTGCAAGAGGTCACGGTGCCCGCCAATCTGGATTGGTCCCTGTCGGGGCTTGGCACCAAAATGCCCGCGCGCGATTGGGCCAAGCTGGGCGTCTCGCCGCGGCAAGGCAAGCTTGCTAACCTGCCCGCATCGCTGATTTTGCCGCAGGGGCACAAGGGCCCGGCGTTCCTCGCCTATCCGAATTTCGACGTCTATTTTGAATGGAACCAAAGCTTCGTTTACGTCACCACTGCAGCCTATTTCGCAACACGGCTGGAAGGGGCGCCCGCCTATAACGCTGGCAATCCAGACACCGGCTTGGACGGGCAACAGATGAAGCAATTGCAGCGCAAACTGCAGGCCAAAGGGTACGATGTCGGCGACGTTGACGGGATCTTGGGTGCGAAGACGCGGGACGCGGTTCAGGCAGAGCAAAAGCGTCTTGGGCTGCCTGCAGACGCTTGGCCAACCCCAGAGTTGCTGCGCAGACTCTAAGCGCCCAAACACCAGTTCGGTTTCAACCGCCTCTCACCGCTTTGCCGAAATCGAACCGGACGGCGACCAACCCAACGGCGAGGAATGTCAGTGCGATGGCGGGCCATGGCGCATAGCCCAGCGCCGTTGCCCCTTGCCCCAAACCAGCGGCCACGACACCTCCGAAGGTCCAGAGCATAACATGACCATGCATGATGCGACGCCGGGTAGACACACCCGGCCACCGCAAAAGGGCAATTGCTGCGAAAAGCGATATCAAACTGACGATGGCGAGGTAATGAAAGATGCCAAGCGTCGCTGAATCTTCGTAAATCCCAAACACAGCCAAGTTCGAAACAACCATCATGGCAACAAAGATGCGCCCCAATCTTTTATGAGACCCCGTGCCCTTCCGCGTTGCAAAAACACGCACCCCGATGACAAACACCGAGATCATCAAAGTCAGGTGCAGCACACCTAAGATCGTCATGGGTTATTCTTTTGTGTCCGGGACAACGGGCTAGTCAAGTTCCGTCCAAGGCCACGGCTTCACGTTGCTGGCCGCCGTCTGGTACCGCGCGGCTTTGGCGACCCAGATCCCAAGGTCCGTGCCAAAATCAGCAAGGCGTTCGTTGGGCTGTTTATTGATCAGCATGACGATAAATTGCAGTACAGCTGCCACCCCCAGCACGGTTTGCGCCATAGAAATCATAAAGGCGATCAGCAGCATATAAACCAGCCGCAGAAAAATGGGGTCCACGGTCTCTGGCTCAAATTGCTCACCGTGAATACGGCCGCTTACCTTGTCTTCGTCTGACTCTGCCATGTGGTTCACTGGCTCCCGGAAATATTGTTTTCTATTGGTTCTTAGCCGCATGACGCGTCTTAAGACACTAGCAATATCTGTCTTGTCAGGCTTTGGTTCAAGTCACGGAGACCTGCCAATTAGGCAACCAGTTTCTCAGCAACTTTCAGATCAACGCTGACCAGCTGACTGACGCCTTGCTCTTGCATGGTGACACCAAACAAACGGTCCATCCGCGCCATGGTCACCGCGTGGTGGGTGATGATCAGGAATCGCGTATCAGTTTGGCGGCACATCTCGTCCAAAAGGTCACAGAACCGCGTGACGTTTGCATCATCCAGCGGCGCGTCGACCTCATCCAGCACACAGATCGGCGCGGGGTTCGCAAGGAAGACCGCAAAAATCAGCGCCATCGCCGTCAGGGTCTGCTCCCCGCCAGACAAAAGCGACAGGGTCGAGAGTTTTTTGCCGGGCGGCTGGCACATGATCTCTAGCCCCGCGTCCAGCGGATCGTCGCTTTCGACCAGAACCAGATTGGCTTCCCCTCCGCCAAAGAGATGTTTGAACAGCATAGAGAAATTGCTGTTTACCTGTTCAAAGGCGGTCAAAAGCCGCTCGCGGCCTTCGGAGTTCAGGCTGGCAATGCCCGACCGCAGCGTGCGAATGGCTTCTTCAAGGTCTTGCTTTTCCGTCACCAAGGTCGCGTGCTCTTCCTGCACTTCACGGCTGTCTTCTTCGGCGCGCAGGTTCACGGCCCCAAGCGCATCGCGCTGGCGTTTCAAGCGGTTTACATCGGCCTCAATCGTATGACTGGGCGGCATGTCCTCTGGGGCCGTATCAAGGCTTTCCAAAAGGGCTGTCGGCGTCAGGTCCATTTCATCGCGAATGCGTTCAGCGGCACTGGTAACGGTTTCTTTCGCCGCATCGGTCAGCGCCTCGGCACGCGCGCGGGCTTCGCGCGCTTCGGAGGCAGCGCGCTCTGCTTCGCGTTCGGTTTGCTCTGCCGTGCGCATGGCCTGTTCGCCTTCTGCCAACGTGTCGGATGCCTTGCGGCAGCGCGCCTCGGCGGTTTCAATTGCCGTGGTCAGTTCGGCACGTTTGGCCGCGATTTCGTCGGGGGCGAGTTCTGCGTCGCTGAGTTCCTGTTCTGACGCAGCCTTGCGTTCGGCCAATTCGCCGCTGCGTTTTTCAGCGGTCTCTAGGCGGTGCCGCCAGCCCGAAATTTCTTTGGTCACCTGTTGGCTGCGCCCAAGGCGGGCCTCGCCTTCGCGGCGGACCTCATCGTGGGCCGAGCGTTTCGACATCATGGTGATCCGCGCAGCTTCGACTGTCATCTTGATGTCTTCGACCTTGGCGCGGGCAGCATCCAGATTGCCCAGACTCTGCAGGGCGCGCTCGGCCTCTTGAACACGGGCGCGGGTTTCCCGTGCCTCATCCTCGTGGCGGCGCACCGCATCACCGAGAGTTTCCAGCCGACCCGCAGCCAAATTGCGATCTGCTTCGGCGCGGCTGAGGGCACGGGCGGCATCGGCCACAGCTCGGTCAGCAATCTTGCGTGCTTCGCGCGCGCGGCGGTCTGCCTCTGACAGGTCGGCCAATCGCGTTTGCAGCGCTTCATGCGCCTGCACGGCCCCGTCTGCGCGGGCGGTGGCGCGGGCCAGTTCTTGTTTCAGTTCTTCAAGCCGGTTGAGTTGCTGTAGCCGCAAGGCCGCCGCACTTGGCGCATCCTCAGCCCAGGCGCGGTAGCCATCCCAGCGCCAAAGATCGCCTTCGAGTGACACAAGCCGCTGCCCCGGTTTCAAAAGGGGTTGCAGCGCCATCGCGTCTTCGGTCGCGACAAGCCCGATCTGGCTCATCCGGCGTTCCAGAACCTCTGGCACCGAAACGTGCTGCACCAAAGAGGTCACGCCCTCAGGCAGGGGCTGGTTATCATCATAAGGCGGCAACACGTGCCAGCCAGATGGGCCGTCTTCATCCACTTCAGGCGCGCGCAAATCATCCGCCAGCGCAGCACCAAGCGCCTTTTCAAAGCCCTGCTGGACCTGCAGCCGGTCAAGAATTTGCCCGCCCTCGGCTGTGTCGCGCTCCAGCAATTTCGCCAGTGCGGTGACCTCGGCACGCAAGGCGTTGAGCTCGCCTTCGGCCTCAGACCGTTCAGCGCGGGCGTCCGCTTCGCGCGATTGAGTTTCTGCGCGGGCCTCTTCGGCGAGTGTCAGCGCTTCTTCGACCTCTGCGGCCTGCTTGACCGCGGCGGTTTCGGCAGATTGGGCCGAGGCGAAATCTGTTTCCGCCTTGGCAAGCGCTGCTTGGCTGGTCTCAACCGCTTGCCGGGCTTTGCTAGCCTCTGTCTCGCTTTTCTCCTGCTGACGCTGTGTGTCCTGCAACAGCCGCTGCGCCGATTGGTGCCGGGCGGCAAGGCGGGCAACGTCTTCGGTCAACTCCGAAAGGTCGCTTTCCCGCTCCTGCAACATTGCCGCAGCCTCGCGTGCGGCATTCGCGGCTTCTTCAAGCCGTTCATCATGGCCGACAGAGGCCTTGATCAGCTCACGCTGTTCCCATTCCAATTGCTGGATGGTTTCACCGGCGTCGCGGTTCAGCCCGCTTTCCCGGTCGATATCCTTGGCAAGCTGCTCGATCCGGTTGGTGAGCGTCACGATGATCTGGCGGGCGTGATCCTCTTGGTCTTTCAGACTGTCGCGCTGGACTTGCAGACGCTGTAAAATTGCGGCGGCTACGGCTTCTTCTTCGCGCAGCGGGGGCAGTTTTTCATCCTGCGCCTCGCGGGCTTTGGCGGCAGCGCGCGCGGCGGTTTCACCCTGTGCGGCGGCCACAGTGCGTGCACGCAGTTCCTCATCGGCCCGCACCCGCGCTTCTTCTGCTTCGCGCCACCGGCGATAGAGCAACATGCCTTCGGATTGGCGCAGTTCCGCACCGATGGCTTTGTACCGCGCAGCTTGGCGGGCTTGGCGGGCAAGGCTTGAGAGTTGACTGGCGAGTTGTTCGATCACGTCGTCGACGCGTGTCAGATTGGCTTCGGCGTTCTTGAGTTTCAGTTCTGCTTCATGGCGCCGCTGGTAAAGTCCAGAGATCCCCGCCGCCTCTTCAAGAATACGCCGCCGCGCTTTAGGTTTTGAGTTGATCAGTTCAGCAATCTGCCCCTGCCGCACCAAAGCAGGAGAATGCGCACCAGTTGAGGCATCTGCAAACAGCATCTGCACGTCGCGCGCGCGCACGTCCTTGGTGTTGACCTTATAGGCCGACCCGACATCGCGCGTGATGCGACGCGTGATTTCCAGATTGTCGTCATCGTTGAAGCCTGCGGGCGCAAGGCGTTCGCCATTGTCGATCTGCAAGGCAACTTCGGCAAAGTTGCGCGCGGGGCGGGTTGCGGCCCCGGCAAAGATCACGTCTTCCATCCCGCCGCCGCGCATGGCGGTCGGGCGATTTTCCCCCATGACCCAGCGCAGCGCTTCCAAGAGATTCGATTTGCCACAGCCATTTGGCCCTACGACCCCTGTCAGACCATCGGCGATGATCAGATCGGTTGGGTCTACAAAGCTTTTGAACCCCGTCAGTCTCAGCTTGGAAAAGCGCAAATGGCAAAGCCCCTTGATTCCTTATCCCTTGAGAGTGCGAAGTCAGCCCCCCCTAAGTCAACGGTTTTCCCCTGAATATGGGGCAATTTCGCGACTTATCCACAATATATTGCGGCTAGCAGCCCCAGCAGGGCCGCCAAATATTTCATCGTGACGCCGCGAATGGTTCTAGAATCGTCGCGAAACGCCTTGACCAAAGGGCCTGTTCCCGTCCAAACAGGGGCATCATGGTCCGTGCCTTACCAAGCATGGATAATTGGGAATGAGGAAAGGCAATCGCCCCTGCCTCAGCCGCCCCCGCGACTGTGAGCGGAGAGCGTCCTTGCAAAAGCCACTGGGGTTTCCCCTGGGAAGGAGCAAGTCGCCGTGACCCGCGAGCCAGGAGACCAGCCGTGATGAACGAAAACAACCCACCCGTCGGGTGTGACGGGCAAAGGAGAGACAGTTATGACCACTAAAACCGCAAGCATCGCAAGCGTACGTTCCGGCTTGGCCGCGTCCATTCTGGCACTGACCATCGGTGTCGCGCTGCTGACCGTATCCGGCATGGCGCAAGCGACCGTTCTGCATGACGCAGCGCACGATCAGCGTCACGCAATGGCATTTCCTTGCCACTAAGCTGACCGCCTCGTCACAATGACCAAAAATTTGCTGTCCAGCGCCTTGTTCGCTGGCCTGATTGCAGGGGCCGTAGCGGCCCTTCTTCAGTTCGTGTTCGTCATTCCTCTGCTGCTCGAAGGAGAGCTGTTTGAGGGCGGCGAACGTCTTCATTTTGTCATCGATGGGTCTCCGCAATCTGACCGTGGGTCTCCGGGGCTGGGCACCGAATGGGGCCGTCACGCGATGACGGTTGCCTTCAATCTGGTGACCTATACCGGCTACGGCCTGATCCTTGGTGCGATCATGTCGATGGCGCGCGAGATGCGGGGCATCGCTTTGACCGCCAAGTCCGGCATCATCTGGGGCCTTGCGGGTTTTGTTGCCGTGCAGCTTGCACCAGCCGTGGGCCTGCCACCGGAACTGCCCGGCACACCAGCGGCAGAACTTGGCCCGCGTCAGGTTTGGTGGGTCGCGACCATCCTCTGCACGGCAGTCGGTCTGGCACTGATTGCTTTTGCAGACAAAGGGATTGTGCAGATTGTGGGCGGCGTTTTGATCCTGTTGCCGCATCTTTTTGGCGCACCGCATCTGGACACTTATTTCGGCGTTGCCCCGCCGGAGCTATCAGCTGAATTTGCGGCCATTTCACTGGGCATGGCGGCCATTGGCTGGGCCTTGCTGGGCTATTTCACCGCTTACTTCCTTGTACGCGGCGAAGAGGCCTAAGCGACCCCAAACTAAAAGAACTCAAAAACGCTCGCTTCGGCGGGCGTTTTTATTTTGAGGGTAGATCGCTGGGAATACGCCCCACGAGGCAATGACGCAGCCGCCCGGCCGGCCGCGCATCGGTGATCTCTCCGCCTTTGGCGTCCTTATACAGGCGCGCCAACGCAGCGGCATCTTCAATGTCATCAGGGCGGAGATCACTGAACAGATAGGCGGTCTTGCCCGGCGCACGCAGTGCCAGCGACAACGGTGCATCACACATGTTCAGGCAGTCGACCAACTGCACCGTCACGCCCGCGCTGCTGAGTTTTTGCGCCAGATCTTTTGCAAATGCCGGACCGGGCTTTGCGCCGTCAGGCATTTGGCACGTGGCACAGATAAACACGATTTCGGTCACTTCACGGCCTTTCGATGCTTCGAACTGGACTAGGCGAGAATTCCCTGCAAAACAAGTCAAACGAAGTGGAGGAGGAAGCGCATGTCCAATATCACCGTCACCCGAGGCGATCCGCGTGCCCCTGAAGCGACGGCGCTTTTGCAGCAGAGCCATGCCCTAATGCAGGAACTGTTTGATCCTGAGGACAATCACTTCCTCGAGATCGACGCCCTATGCGCGCCGCATATCCATTTTTTTGTCGGCCATACCTTTGGCAAGATCATGGGCTGCGCAGCTCTGGCGAATATGGGCGACTATGGAGAGATCAAGTCGATGTTTGTTGATCCTGATGCGCGTGGAACGGGTCTGGCGGATGCTTTGATGAGTGCTTTGATCGAAGACGCAGAAGCGCAGGGGTTGCCTGTACTGAAACTAGAGACCGGTGATCTTTTGAAAGCGGCCCATAGGCTTTACGCGCGACAAGGGTTTATGGAATGCGAACCATTCGGCGATTACACAGCCAACAAATCTTCGATCTTTATGACCAAGACATTGTGACCAAAACGCTGGGCGGGTCAGAAACACTCTAGGCTGACATTGCGCCAGTCGCCCCAATGCGACGCCACGCTTTCCCCTTGGCAACGCAGCCCGCGTTTGCGCGGTGCTTTCCATGCGGCCCATTCCCCAGCGACGGGTCGCTTGGTGCAATCGAGTTGGCCCGTCAGTAAGGCAACATCGCCTTGGATTTCGGTCACCGAACAACCGCTTGCCGTTTCAATCGCGGTTTCAGCTTGGCGCGCGATGGTGCGGATGTCAGGCCGAGGTGCAAAGCTTGTTCGGATGGCCTGCGCCTGCGTTTCCGTGACATAGACAGAATACTGATTGCCGCCAATCACGTGCTTCGTCGCATCGGCATTCCGAAAGGCAGGGGCCGGAGAGTCACAGGCCAAAAGCGCCGTGCACACAGAAAAACAGAGAGGAAACCGCATGGTCCCTCTCTGCCAAATCTTGCTTAAGAAACTTCTAACTTCGAGGCTGGGTCTTAGAGAAGCCCCTTGATCACCGAACTCAGGCGGCGGATGCCTTCGCGGATGGTGGCTTCGTCAGCGCAGGAAAACGCGAGGCGCATGGTGTTCTTGCCGGTTCCGTCGGCGAAAAAGGCCTGGCCAGGGACAAAGGCGACTTTCTCGGTTTCCAAGGCGCGTTTGAACACCTCATTGGCTTCTAGATGCGCCGGCAGGGTGATCCAGACAAACATGCCGCCTTCTGGTTTGGTCCAAGAGACACCTTTGGGCATCATCTCTTCCAGTGCCGCCAGCATGGCATCGCGGCGCACGGAATAGACGCTGTGCAGCGTCGCGACGTGCTGATCGAAATGGGTTTCAGCAACGGTATTGATGGCCATCTGGTTGATCGTCGACACGTGCAGGTCCCCCGCCTGTTTCAGCAGCACCATTTGCGAAATCAGTGGCATCGCCCCGCACACCCAGCCGATCCGCAGCCCCGGTGACAGGGTTTTAGAAAAGCTGCCGCAATAGACAGTCCGGCAGTCTTCGATGCTGCCTTTACGCGCAATTTCAAGAGCAAGGATTGGAGGAATAACCTCGCCATCGTAGCGCAGTGACTGATAGGCCCCATCTTCGATGATCAGACAGTCAAGTTCATCTGCTAGATCGATCAGGTTCTCGCGCCCGCGCTGGTCGACGGTTTCCCCAGTTGGGTTGGCAAAATCTGCAGAGAGGTAAGCGAACTTCACGCGCCCGCCTTCGGCCTCGGCAGCGGCCGCAAAGTCAGCAGCCGAGCGATTGCCGTTGATGCTGAGTTTGTCATAGCGCGGCTCATATGCGTTGAAGGCCCCGAGCGCGCCCAGATAGGTCGGCCAGTTGATCAGCGCCGTGTCGCCCGGCGACAGCAGCATCTTGCCCAGATAATCAAGCGCCTGCTGCGAGCCAGAGGTGATCATAATATTGTCGACTGTGCAGTCGACACCCAGCTTTTGCATCTCTTTGGCCAGCCATTGGCGCAGCGGCTTATAGCCCTCACTGATGGAATACTGCAAAGCCGTCGCCGAGGTTTCAGCACTCAGGGCTGCTTGGTAAGCCGCGCCAAATTGCTCTGCTGGGAAGTAGCTTGCGTCTGGGATACCACCGGCAAACGAGATGATCCCCG
Source organism: Cognatishimia maritima (assembly GCF_900129685.1). Classification (GTDB taxonomy): domain Bacteria; phylum Pseudomonadota; class Alphaproteobacteria; order Rhodobacterales; family Rhodobacteraceae; genus Cognatishimia; species Cognatishimia maritima. The sequence continues at coordinate 258,086 of NZ_FQWM01000002.1, forward strand.
GCTGATCAAGCAGCTTTAGAAGCTCCCGAATTTCAGAGGCCTTCATCCGCGATGTGCGGCGCGCAAATACATGTTGGAAGTCCATCGAATCCTCTCCCGTCAGACGCAATGGGCGGACAGTATGCTTGCCGAAATTAAAGTCAACTATTCTGTCCTAAATTCGAGTTTGCACGCGGCGTCACTTGCGGCGCAGAGGCTGACGTGGTCAAATGACCTGACCAATAACGACCAAGTGCCTTTCACCTCATCATGCCATTCCAAAAAGTCACCCCTGAAAAGCTGTCGACCTCTGTCGTGAAGCAGATCGAGCTTCTTATTCTGCGCGGCGTCCTGCGCCCCGGTGAGCGTTTGCCTGCTGAACGTGAACTCTCTGACAAACTCGGAGTTTCACGGCCTAGCCTTCGCGAGGCGATCTCAGAGCTGCAAGAGCGCGGCCTGCTAGCGGCCAAGGCCGGTGCCGGGGTGTTCGTGGCCGATGTGCTTGGCAATGCGTTCTCGCCTGCTTTGGTCAAATTGTTTGCAGCTCATGAGGAAGCGGTCTTTGACTACGTCTCCTTCCGCCGCGACATGGAGGGCCTCGCGGCAGAACGCGCGGCAATCTACGGGTCTGACACCGATTTGCAGGTGATCAATGCGGTGTTTGAAAAGATGCAGCAAGCCCATCCCAAACGGAACCCGGCAGACGAAGCACGGCTGGACGCGGATTTTCATCTGGCCATCATCGAAGCCAGTCACAATGTGATCATGCTGCATATGATGCGGTCGATGTATGACCTGCTGCGCGAAGGGGTGTTTTACAACCGGACCATGCTGTTCAAACACCGGGCCAGACGATCTGAGCTGCTAGAGCAGCACCGCTTGATCAATGACGCGTTGCAGGCACGGGATTCCAAAGGCGCGCGCGCCGCCGTCGAGGCGCATCTGACATTTGTGGAACGCTCGCTTGCTGACCACAGCAAATCGCTGCGCAATGAGTTGGTTGCTCAGCAACGGCTAGAACACGAAAGCGGACGTGCCTAGCACCGCGATCAGTCATTAAGACACAAAAAAACCCGGCCACTTGGACCGGGTTCTTTTAAATTATTCTAAGCGGAGCTTAGTGCAGCTTTGCGTCCACGTCAGCAATAGCCGCGTCGATCAGCTTGTTGCCGTCCGCAGCGGTCATGCCATCGGCGATGACTTGACGCGCAGCACTCACAGCAATCACGATTGCTTGGTCACGCACGTCTTTCACAGCAGATGCCTGAGCGGAAGCGATCTGATCTTCTGCCGCAGCCATACGGCGTGCGATCGAAGTTTTCAGGTCTTCTTTCGCCTGATCAGCCGCTGCCTGAGCGTCTGTCTTGGCTTGCGCCACGATGCGCTCTGCCTGTTCCTGTACTTCTTTTTGCTTACGCTCATAAGAGGCGAGGATGGTCTGCGCTTCTTCACGCAGCGCGCGGGCTTCTTCCAGTTCGGACTGAATGCCTTCGGCGCGCTTGTCCAACATCCCTGCCAGCATGCCTGGTACTTTGAAGTACACAAGAACCGCAATGAACAGCAGGAAGGCCAACAGAACGACGAAGTCGGTGTTGCCGAGTGAGAAGAACGGACCGGAGGCTGCAAAGGCAGGGGTCGCGGCGGTCAGGGCAAGAAGAGTAGCCAATTTACGCATGTCTCTTACCCTTTCATCCGTGTGTCTACCGCAGCTTCAACAGCTTTGGCATCCGCCTTGCCGCCCAGAGCGGAAACGATTTCTTTTGCCGTGTCGGCTGCAACTTCGCGGATGCTGTCGATAGCGCCTGCACGGATTTCGGCGATTGCCTTCTCCGATTCAGCTGCCTTGGCAGCGATCTCTGCGTCCGCTTTCGCGGTGGCTGCATCCAAGTCGGCCTGAATTTCAGCTTTCGCTTCGGCCACGATGCGTTGTGCTTCCGCACGAGCATCAACGAGCGCCTTATTATAGGCCTCTTCGGCTTCAGCCGCTTTCGCCTTCAGCTCTTCAGCTGCGGCGATGTCATTTGTAATTGTCCCCTGACGCTCGGCCAGAACCGCAGCAATGCGCGGCAGCGCGATGCGCGACAGGACGAAGTAGATCACAACAAGTGTGACCAAAAGCCAGAAAATCTGGTTGCCCCAGTTCGAGAAATCCAGCTGTGGCATGCCGGGAGCAGATGCAGCCTCTGCTGCGTGACCCGCGGCGGCGTGTGTATCAGTCGCCATAACGTCCTCCTGGGAACTTCCGTTTGATTACGGGTGGGGCGTCAAAGCGCGCCCACCCGCACGTAAGGATGGTTCCGCTAGATTAGACGGCGAACATCAGCAGAAGTGCAACCAGGAACGAGAAGATGCCCAGTGCTTCTGCGAACGCGATACCGATGAACAGTGTCGCTGTTTGGGATGCTGCTGCGGATGGGTTGCGCAGTGCGCCTGCCAGGTAGTTACCTGCAACGTTACCAACACCGATAGCTGCTGCGCCGGAACCGATTGCTGCAAGACCTGCGCCGATGTGTGCGAGTTGACCTTCCATGGTGAATTCTCCTTACGTTGGAAGTTTGGAATAAGTAGGTGAGTGTTCGACTTGTGCAGGCCGGGCTTCGGCCCGGCACATACTTAGTGCGATGGATGCAGAGCGTCCTTCAGGTAAACACAAGTCAGAATGGTGAAGACGTAGGCCTGGATGAAGGCCACGAGGACTTCAAGACCGTACATTGCAGTGATCGCGACGACGGACACCGGGGAAACCACGGCGATGGCAGCGAAGCCTGCAAAAACTTTGATAACCGCGTGACCCGCCATAACGTTGCCCGCCAAACGAATGGAGTGGCTGACAGGGCGCACGAAGTAAGAGATCAGTTCGATGATCGCCAGAATGGGGCGCAGTGCCAGAGGCGCAGAGCTGACCCAGAAGAGACCAAGGAAACCCAAACCGTTCTTGACGAAACCTACGATGGTCACAGTCAGGAACACCAGCAGTGCCAGAACCACAGTTACAGCGAAGTGCGATGTTGTGGTGAAGGACATCGGCAGAAGGCCAAGGAAGTTGGCGAAAACGATGAACATGAAAAGCGTCATGATATATGGGAAGAACTTCACAGCGTCTTTGCCGGCGACGTCTTCAACCATTTTGTAGACAAAACCATATGCCAGTTCCGCGATGGACTGACCACGGCCCGGCACGATTTTGCGGCTCGAGGTGCCGAAAACCATCAGCGCAACAACTGCAACAACCGCGAGGGCCATCCAGAGGGTCACGTTGGTGATGGTGAACATGCCAATAGCGTCACCACCAAACAGTGGCTTCACGATGAACTGATCCATCGGGTGGAAAACAAGGCCACCCTCTTCTGCGCCGTGTGCTTCGCTTGCCACGTCTAGTCCCTCTCATCCTTTTCGGCCTGTTCGGCCAATTGTTTCGCCTGGATTTCTTTCGCGCTGCGGATCATCACGTTGACCCCGGCGGCGAAACCCAAAAATATAAACAGAATTAGGAAAATCGGCTTAGTCCCGAACAGGGTGTCTAGCCCCAACCCAACTCCAAACCCGATCAAAAGACCGGCGACAAGCTCAATCACCATCCGCCAGGCCAGCTGTGCCTGAGAATAGTGTTCCTCCATGTGGTCTTTGGGTGCCTGGGTCTTTTTGACCGCCTCGATCCGTTCCTCAAGCTGCCTTAGGCGCTCTTTGTCTTCAGGATCGGTCACGCGCATTCCCACCGGTTGAACTTGCGCGCATTCCTAGGCGCGAGGGGGCCATGAGTCAATGTGAGTCTGGGCGCGAAATGACACAGGTGTAACTCATTGATATTTATAAAACTTCAGCGCAGATCGGCACAGATAATTTAGCCGTGAATTGCGGCTTATGCGCTGATCTGGCTAAAATCCAGTATTCAACTACCTGGTTGAATATCCCGCGGCCGAAAAATCCGCCCGTCCACAAAGAGCATCCCGAAGAAGATCACCACCATCCCGAGATACTGGATGAGGGCGAGAGTTTCATTCAGGATAAGCACGCCAAGCAGGACAGATGACACCGGCGCGATGAAGGTAATGGTCGAAGCCGTTGTGCCCCCGACCAGCGGGATCAGCCAGAACAAAAGGATGAAGGCCGCCGAGGTTAGAACAAACCCAATGGTGAAAAGCGCATACCATGTGGTGGCTTCTTGGATGACCGGAAGCCCTTCGCTGATCAACGTGGATGGCAGCAGCAAGATCGCCGCAAATGTCAGGGACCATGTGGTCAGTAGAACCCGGTCCATGCCATCCATCCAGCGGATCAGGTTCAGGGCAATCGCATAGCAAAGCGGCGCGCCCATGGTGGCAAAAAGCGCCAGCGGGTCGGACTCCCCCTGCCCTTGCAGCGCGGGAACGGCAAGCAGGACAATACCGCAAAACCCAAGGCCAACCCCGATGCTGCGCAGGGAGGTCATCTTTTCACCCTGTGGCCAAAGGTGACTGACAATGACAACCATGATGGGCGTCATGGCATTCACAACGCCTGCCGCGGAAGAGGTGATGTATTGTTGGGTCACCGGGTACAGCGTCAGCGGGATTGCGTATTGGAAGGCGCTAAAAAGGAGCAGCACGGTCAGATTGACGTTGCCAAGGCCGACGCGCCCGCCTTTGATCGACTTTCGCCCCAACAGCCAGATCCAGCAGCCAAGCGCGCCAAATGCAACCCGGCCGAGGCCAACGGTCAAGGGACCGAGTTCCCGCAGCAGAATTTCGTTGAAAAAGAAGGATGACCCCCACCCTGCCGCCAGAAGCAGAATGATGGCCCAATATCGCATTGGCATGGTGCAGTCTCATGGTCGAACTCGCGCCACTATGCAGGAGTTATAGACGAAGTCGACCCGTTTGTTGACCATGCGGTCAAATGATCAGTGCTTTCACTTGCCAACCGCAATCAGTAGGATCAGCGCAATGAGCGATCTGGATATCAAATTTGCGGCCCTCGCCGACGCCACCCGGCGCAGCATCCTGACAATGCTGCTCGAGGACGATATGGCTGTCACCGATGTGGCGGAACCATTTGATATGTCGCTTGCCGCGATTTCCAAGCACCTGATGATCCTCGCCAATGCGGGGCTGATCAGTCAGGAAAAGCGTGGGCGCGTGAAGTGGTGCAAGCTGGAACCTGACGCATTGAAAACCGCGAGCGTTTGGATGCAGGGCTTTGGCCAGTTTGAACCTGTGAACCTCGACGCCTTTGAAAGGTTCCTTGAAACGGAACTGCAAGACACGGCGACACAGGGTGAGGACGCTCAGCCGCAATCTTCTCCGTAGCACTTCCAATCTTTGGACCGCTGCTTGAGATAGGTCAGAAACGATTGCACTTTTACCGTGCGGTGCAGGTCCACATGGGTCACGAGCCACACTGCCCCATGCCAGACCGGATCTGCAGGCCAGACCTCTTCCAATTCGGAATAGTTGTGCTGATACCAACGCGGTAAAAATCCGATGCCCGCGCCGCTTAGAACAGCTTGCTCCATCGCATTGGCATCGGTCGCACGGAAAGTGATGTTTTCACGGGGCACGACGTTGCTGAGCCACTGCAAGAATGGCGCGCGGCTTTTCTCGTTGTCGTTGCCAACAAAGCGATGCTTGGTGAAATCCTCTAGGCTTTCGGGTTTGCCGTTTTGCGCCACGTAATCCTTTGTGGCAAACAGTCCGACCTCCATCTGAACCAGCGGCTGGACAACATTGTCAGGTTCCTGCGGTGTTGATCCGGCGCGGATGGCGACATGGGCCTCGCCATATTCCAGCCGAAAGACCCGGTCGTCGGTCAAATAGCGCACCATAAGGCCCGGATGCATGGCTTGAAATTCGGCCAAGACGGGCGTGACAAGCCGGGACATATTGGCAAGAGAAGTGACCACCAACTCACCGGAGACGTCATTTCCACGGCCTTTGATGCGGCCCTCAAGCTGGCCAAATTGGTCGTCTGTCGCCTGTCCGACCCGCATCATATCCTGCCCGGCTTCGGTTGGCGTATAGCCCCGTGCATGGCGTTGGAACAGCTTAACACCCAGCCGCGTCTCTAGCGCATCGATGTGCCGGATCACGGTCGCGTGGTGCACGCCCAGAACATCAGCGGCCCCGCTAACAGTCCCGTGGCGTGCAACCTGATAAGCCGTCCGAATTTCATCCCAATTGTCCATTTGGCGCCTCCGGCTCGCAACAGAGATGTGTGCGAAATCACACATCATGCGTTCATATTCTGATATTGTGTTTGAATTTGCAATGGCCAAATTTGTGTCATCAACCAAAGGAACTGTCTCATGACACATACTGTTCTACACATCGACGCCTCCGCCCGCGACAATGGGTCGGTGTCTCGCACGCTGTCTTCTCAACTGGTTGACAGCCTTCGCCCTGCGCAGGTTATCCGGCGCGACTTGAAAGACGGTCTCCCATTTCTGAGCGAAGATTGGGTCAGCGGAACGTTCACACCGGTCGCAGAGCGGTCCGACGCACAGAACGCCATCCTTTCTCAATCGGATATTCTGGTGGCAGAAGTCCAGGCCGCCGATACAATTGTCATCGGCACCCCAATCTACAATTTCAGCGTCCCGGCGGTTCTGAAAGCTTGGATTGACCAGATCGCACGTGCCGGCGTGACCTTTCGCTACACCGAGAACGGTCCGGAAGGGTTGCTATCTGGAAAGTCCGTGATTGTGGCGGTCGCGAGCGGGGGCGTGAAAATCGGCACTGACTACGATTTCGCGACGCCATATCTGAAATTCGCCCTTGGCTTTCTTGGCATCACCGACGTTCGGTTCGTCGATCAAGACAGCTTGGAAGAGCTTGGCTTGCAAGCGGCATAAAACTTCACCCGGAGCCTTGGCTTTAAGGCCAAGGCTCTGTCATCTCTCAAGTCGCCAATTTAGGCACGTTTGGGGATCTGCGCAGGCTCGTCATTTGCGACACGTTTGGCATCGGCACGTTGCAGGGTGAAGGTGAAGGAACTGCCTGCGCCCTCTTCGCTTTCCACCCAGATATCACCGCCATGCATTTCGACAATCTTTTTGGTGATCGCCATGCCAAGGCCGGTGCCTCCTGCCTTACGCGTAGAACTGCTGTCGACCTGCGAGAACTTATTGAACACCTGATTGAGGTGCGCCGCCGGGATGCCGCAGCCGGTGTCTGACACAGTTACATGCACGCGCGCACCCCGATCATCGGCAGAGATGCGAATGCCGCCTTCGTCGGTGAATTTAAAGGCATTCCCAAGAATATTGATAAAGACCTGCCGCAAGCGCAACTCGTCCGCTTCGACAAAGATGTCGCCAACTTCGCTTTCCAGGTAGAGCGACTTTGACTCTGCTTTTAATGAGAATTCCTCGATCAGGTCTTCGACCAGATGCGCCAAATTGATCGGCTCTTGGCTGAGGTCCATGCGCCCCGCTTCGATCTTAGAGAAATCAAGCACGTCATTGATCAGTGTCAGCAGGTGTTTCGCTGAGCGGTCAACCTTACCGGCAAGCGACTTCAGCGACGCCAGCAGCGCCTCGACTTCTAGCTTTATGTCCTCTGCTTCTGCGCCCTTGGCTTCGAGCGTGCTAAAGAGTTTCGTTGCCGCAGGCAGAAGCTCAGGTCGGCACAGAAATGGCGTGCCGCCCAGGACAACGGTTAACGGGGTGCGCAATTCGTGGCTCATCACATCCAAGAATTCCGATTTTGCGCGGTTGGCTGCCTCAGCCTCATCCCGCGCGTTCTTCAGTTCGGTGATATCAACCCGGAATCCAACCGTGCCGCCATCAGGCGTTTTCGCCTCAACAATCTTCAACCAACGCCCGTCATCAAGCTGTTGTTCAATGTTAACCCCACCAGCCTTATGGGCTGCAAGCCGCTCTCGTAGGAATTGGGACTCTCGGCCAATGGCTTCAGAGTATTGCTTGTGTTCAATCCCGAACCGGATGATCTCTTCAAAGGTGGCACCCGGCACCATCGCTTCGGCAGAAAGTGAATACATTTCTTTGTATTTGGTGTTGCACAGTACCAAACGATCATCGCGGTCATAATAAGCGAAACCATCATTGATGCTGTTCATCGCAGCGGTAAGCTTGGCGTCCGCACGCATCCGAAGCTGCACAAGCCGCATCACACCCCAAACCAAGATGATCAGCGCCATAGCGCTTAGCAAAAAGCCAAGCCGTGGGCTGAGGAACGTCACGTGCGAAACCGTCCAGCCATCTTTCGGCACCGCGCCAATGAACCAACTGCCATAGGGCAAATCGACATCAACCGTCACCGGATCATGCGCGAACAAGGATGGAGAGCCGCGAATGATGCCGCCACCGCTGCCAAGGCCATCCTTACCGCGCAAGGCGAGGTCAAAATCGACGTCATAGGCACCGACATTTTCAAGGATCGTGTCAAGATCGATCACCATCGAAACGATGCCCCAATCGCGTGGACCGAACGCGCCAAAGTCCGTTGTTTTTACAGCGCGCCTTGCAATTAAGGCCTGACCGCCCTGAATCAGATCAACAGGCCCGGCAATGACAACGTTATCCGCCGCCATCGCACGCTTAACCGCAGCCAACTGAGCAGGAATTTCGTTGTAATTTGACCCGATCACGGCCTGATTACCCTCGAAGGGAAAAACATCCGCCACAACGAGGTCGGGCGCCAACGCCACAAGCTTGAACTCTGGGATGTGCGAAAATGTCCGACGCGCGAAAGCGCGAAATTCTTCTTTGTCCACATCCGGATGCAACGAAATATGCGTTGCCAACGCATCAATGGCGAGTGAGTCGCGTAAGATCGCGTTCTCGATCCCTTGCGCGATCATATCGATTTCGGACTTGACCGATGCACGCATCTTTTCAATTTCGACGATCCGTGCTTCGCGTTCGTACAGCACCCATGTCGTTGCAGTGATCAGAATGATCACCGCAGCCGCCATGAAATAGCTGGCCGCCCAGGCCCATCTACCGCGTAATCTGTTCATCATTCAGCCTTTATGCTCGACTGGACAAATCATATTGTTCTTGCCTCGCTTCCATTTAAGGCATCTCGCGAAGTAGAATCAACTAAAGGTAGAAATTATCCTTACCTTTTCAGCATATTTGCCGAAAATCGCGGCCAAAATGTGACTGAATCCGACCCGGCCACGTCACTTTTCTAAGGATTCAAAGAGAATTTGCATTGGCAACAGCAGTTCAGAGGGATAATGCACACCAAAGGCGTGCTCATGTATTTCCCGTCGTCCGCAAGTTTCTGAAACATATTACGCTTCTTTGTTTGCGATATCAGGATGACACCCGATAGCTGTGCAATAGATATCTTTGCAACGTCACACATCTTTCTGCGGCGACTGGGGATTTCTACGATGGTGCGAATGATATAAACGGCATACCAGCCCCTGAAACCGCTATTCTACCCCGACGCGAATGACGGTGTTTGATCCGCGTTCGGGAGAGACCCACCCAAAGTTTAGCTCCCATTTTCCGGTTCGCCTTCACCGGGTGGGTGATACCATACTTGGAGGCTCACGCGTCCCTGTAGAAATCCCCCCGCGCCTACAAACACCAGAGCAGCCACGCGCGTAATCGTTTGAATGACTTGACTCATCCCGGCACGCAGAGTATCCGCGCACACATTCCGGGAGTCCCACAAAGCTTCCGGTCCTAGGCAGATAGCCAGGATCGCCCCCCGTCAGCGAGTTTCGCCCACGGGGGCCTTCGTGCATTTGCTCTGGTGTCAGGTCGGATCGTGCCTATCTTCGGTCCATGTCGAAACGGTCAATAAGGAGCCGAAAAAGATGTTTGAGAATCTAAGCGAACGCCTTTCCGGGGTCTTTGACCGTCTGACGAAACAGGGTGCGCTGTCTGAAGACGACGTCAAAGCCGCTCTACGAGAGGTCCGCGTTGCCCTGCTAGAGGCAGACGTTTCCTTGCCGGTGGCCCGCGACTTTGTCAAAGCGGTGCAGGACAAGGCGACAGGTCAAGCCGTGACCAAATCGGTCACGCCCGGCCAACAAGTTGTGAAGATCGTCCATGACGAATTGCAGCATGTTCTGGCAGGCAATGATGACAATCCGGGCGAGTTGAAAATCGACAACGCCCCGGCGCCGATCCTAATGGTCGGTCTGCAGGGTTCTGGTAAGACAACCACAACCGGTAAGCTGGCCAAGCGCCTGAAGGAAAAGAACGGCAAACGCGTTCTGATGGCCTCACTGGACATCTACCGCCCAGCGGCGATGCAGCAGCTTGAAATTCTTGGCACCCAGATCGGCGTTGATACGCTGCCCATCGTGGCAGGCGAATCCGCAGTTCAGATCGCCAAACGCGCCAAACAGCAAGCGACGCTGGGTGGCTATGACGTCTATATGCTCGACACTGCGGGTCGTTTGCAGATCGACGAGACCCTCATGCAAGAGGTCGAAGATGTTCGCGACGCGGTGAACCCGCGCGAAACGTTGCTCGTGGTTGACGGCCTAACAGGTCAGGTCGCTGTTGAAGTTGCCGAAGAATTTGACGGCAAGATCGGCATCTCTGGCGTGGTCCTGACCCGTATGGATGGTGACGGTCGTGGCGGTGCGGCGCTGTCGATGCGTGCCGTTACCGGCAAGCCCATCAAATTCGTCGGTCTCGGCGAAAAGATGGACGCCCTGGAAACCTTTGAACCAGACCGGATTGCAGGCCGAATCCTTGGCATGGGCGACATCGTCGCCTTGGTCGAAAAGGCACAAGAAACCATCGAGGCTGAACAAGCCGAAAAAATGATGAAGCGCTTCCAGAAGGGTCGCTTCAACATGAACGACCTAAAGATGCAGCTTGAACAGATGATCAAGATGGGCGGCATGGAAGGCGTCATGGGCATGATGCCCGGCATGGCCAAGATGAAGAACCAAGTCGCGGCTGCAGGCATGGACGACAAAGTCCTGAAACAGCAGATCGCCCTGATTCAGTCGATGACCAAAATCGAACGCGCCAACCCACAAATCCTGCAGGCGTCCCGCAAAAAGCGGATTGCAGCGGGCGCAGGCATGGATGTGTCTGACCTTAACAAGCTTCTGAAAATGCAGCGCCAAATGGCGGACATGATGAAGAAGATGGGCAAAATGGGCAAAGGCGGCATGCTGAAACAAGCCATGAAAGGCATGTTCGGCAAAGGCGGTATGCCAGACATGCCAGCTGGCATGGACCCGTCCGCAATGGACCCAAAAGCCCTAGAAGCGGCTGCTAAACAGCTTGGCGGCAAAGGCATGGGCGGCCTTCCCGGTCTCGGTGGAAGCGCATTGCCCCCTGGTCTCTCTGGCTTTGGGAAAAAGAAATAAGTGACCAACACGCCCACCATAACCACAGACCGCCTGATCCTGCGCAAGCCAGCGGCGCGCGACGTTGATACTGTCGTGGCGTTTTTCTTGTCTGACCGCGCAGCCCATGTGGGCGGGCCATATACACTTGGCAAAGCATGGCGACAGTTTGCGGCAGAGGTGGGTCATTGGGACCTGCTTGGATTTGGCATGTGGGCGGTCACTACAAAAGAGAGCGATCAGATCATTGGCCTTATCGGCCCTTGGTGCCCGGCAGATTGGCCTGAAACTGAAATTGGCTGGCTGATGTTTGAAGGTTCCGAAGGCAAAGGTTACGCCTTTGAAGCTGCCCAAGCGGCCGTGCGCCATGCCTATGAGGTGCTCGGTTGGGAGACCGCTGTCAGCTACATCGACCAGGATAACAAACGGTCTATCGCCTTGGCGGAGCGTTTGGGCGCAGTTTACGACCCAGAGGCGCCGCAGCCGAAACCTGATCAGCCGTGCCTGATCTACCGCCACCCGCGCCCTGAGCCCGACGGAAGTGTGGAGGCCTACGCATGATCGACCATCCTCAGGAGACACCAATGACGGACGCCGCAGAACGCGCAGCTGAACTGCTGAAAGAGCACCGCGACAGCATTGACCGCCTCGACGCGATCCTTGTCTACACATTGGGTGAGCGCTTCAAACACACACAGGCTGTCGGCAAATTGAAAGCCGAACATGACCTCCCGCCTTCCGACCCGGCCCGCGAAGAACTGCAAATCGCGCGCCTTGAAGATCTGGCGAACCGGGCCCACCTGGACCCCGATTTTGCCAAGGCTTTTCTGAATTTCATCATTCAGGAAGTCATCCGACATCACAAGAAACACCAGGAATAACAGAGCCGAGGCTCTGCTCACGCCATCATAGGAGAAACACACCATGGCAATGAAAATTCGTTTGGCCCGCGGCGGCTCTAAGAAACGTCCATTTTACCGTATCGTTGCAGCGGACAGCCGCATGCCACGCGACGGCCGCTTCATTGAGAAGCTGGGCACCTACAACCCGCTGCTGCCAAAAGACAGCGAAGAGCGCGTCAAGCTGGACCTAGAGCGCGTCAAATACTGGGTTGGCCAAGGTGCACAGGTCACTGACCGCGTTGCACGCTTCCTCGAAGCGGCTGGCGTGAATGAAAAAACCGAGCGCAGCAACCCTAAGAAAGCGGTTCCAGGCAAGAAAGCCCAAGATCGCGCAGAAGAAAAAGCCGCGAAAGCAGCTGAGGCAGCGGAAGCTGCAGCAGAAGCCGAAGCAGCACCTGCAGAAGAATAAGAAGGGCGGGGTCGGAATGCAGTCTTTTTCCAAAGACTTCCAATCCGAATTGACCCGACTTCTTCGGTGGCGGCGTGATGTGCGCCGCTTTCGCACCGATCCGGTGGACGAGGCGCTCTTGTCAGAGTGCCTCGACGCCTTTCTACTCGCCCCCTCCGTTGGCCTTTCAGAACCTTGGCGCGTTGTACGTGTCGAAAGCCAAGCAGCGCGGGCGGCAGCTTATCATAATTTCGAAGCCGCCAACCAAGAGGCACTTGCCGGTTATGCTGGCGAGAAAGCCAAGATCTATTCAGGTCTGAAGCTTTCCGGCATGCAGGATGCTCCGGTGCAGCTGGCGATCTACTGCGATGAAAGCACCGCAAAGGGCGCAGGGCTTGGCGCGAAAACCATGCCAGAGATGCGCCGCTATTCGGTTGTGGGCGCGATCAACCTGTTTTGGCTGACAACACGCGCACGCGGCTTGGGTGTGGGCTGGGTTTCCATCCTCGACCCGAAACAACTTTCCCAAGACCTGAGCATTTCGAAGGACTGGTCCTTGGTGGCCTACCTTTGTGTCGGCTGGCCGGAAGAAGCCTCAAACACGCCGGAACTTGAACAGCTTGGCTGGGAAGACCGCCGTGGCGACCTGCCGATTGAAAGGCGATAGCAAAACGCGATTGCGCTTAGCCTCGCGACAGGCGCTTGAACATCGCCCGGACAATCCATCGGTGAGCCACACCGACGGGGAGCATGTAGACTCTGCCAAACCAATTGTGGACGCAAACCGACGACGTCACCAATAGCTCTCCCGTATCCGTCGAAATACAGGTCATGACATCAAGGTGGCGGTCTCGTGCTGTCAGGACCAGACAGCTGTCTTCAATGTGCTCTACGAGAAAAAAATCTAGGTGTGTCCCGACTTGGACGTTTTGGGCTGAGCCTCCACTGAAACCGCCGATCTTCTTGACGCCAAATAGGGCAGAAATTGCATCGCGCACTCGAAATGCCGTCTGCAAAAATGGCACAGGAGTTCGCATGAGGCAGTTCCACGCCTCTAATGCGGTCATATCGTGGGGCATCTGTGTTCTTTGCTCATCGTAATAATAAAGCTGTGATACCGGCTTGAGCAGCCAGATGTTGGTATCCGGCAAAAGAAACATTTCGCCTTTTGATGACATCTTTGAAATTGTCAAAGAACGGTATCCTTTCAGTTCGCGCGACGTCGCGCTTCAAAATATGTCTGCCCAGCCCTTGCGCGCATGAATTGCAACCACCCGAATGAAAAGGTATCACCTCGCTATATCACAGAGGTGACGACTGTCATGGCTAATGTAAATGATCTAATTTGTGTAGGAGCCATCGGCGGCGCTTACGGCGTGCAGGGCGAGGTGCGCCTGAAAAGCTTTACGGCAGAGGCCCAGGCGATTGCGGATTATGCTCCGCTTTCGACCGAGGACGGCAGTCGTGAATTTGACCTTGTCATCACGCGTACGATCAAAAACGGGCTTGCTGCACGCGTGTCAGGGGTCATCACGAAAGAGGATGCCGATGCCCTAAAGGGTACACAGCTTTATGCGCCGCGTGACCGTCTGCCGGAACTGCCTGAAGATGAGTTTTACTATACCGACTTGATCGGGCTAGAGGTCCGCGACACGGGCGGGACTGTGTTGGGCAAGGTCAAATCTGTGCAGAACAATGGCGCGGATGACCTGTTGGAAGTGCACGGGCCCGGATTGAAAAACACCGTCCTTCTGCTTTTCACGCGAGCGGTCGTTCCAACAGTGGACCTAAAGGCAGGTCGCATTGTGGCGGACCCACCGGCCGGGCTTTTTGATTAACGAACGGCACCCAGCCCGCATTAATATCCCGCCTCGCGCAAAGATCGAAAGATGTGCTTCATGGCTTTGAATCGCACTTTGGTCCGCGCGCCTTCCTCGGTTTGCCGTGACCAATCTCTCAGGATTTGGAAGGCAAGGCAGAGGGCAAGCACCGGCGTGTCTCGTAAATCACGCCCATATCCGATTGCCAGATTGTCCCAATCGCTTTCTGCTATTCCGCCAAGCCCAGCACTGCCGGGCGCAGTTTCAAACCGGTAGGCCACGCGCGTCATCAGACGCACAGCATCCAGTTCAACCGGCCCTTGGCCCCTGCCGGTAAAGTCAATGGCAAAGAGGCCCTGCGACCCATAGATGAAGTTTCGTAAATGCGGATCACCATGCAAAGTCGCAGTAAGGGCGCCGTGGCCTTCGGTCGCGCGTATCAGCCTGTGAATCATGGCGCATTGCCCCAAGAACATGCGGGGCGACGGGGGCGACAAATACCCTTGCCGCGTTTGCTCTGCCAGGTTCCGCGCCACGCGTCCCATCCAGCTAAAGGACGAGTTTCGCTGCCCGTTCGACCCAAAGTGATCTTGCGTCGCCTTGTGAAACTGTGCCAGCCAACCGCCGCAGTCCTGCAAGACATCGGCCCGCTGCTGCGCCGGGTTCGGCGCATAATCCAGCCGATCAAACGCCGTCGGGCCGGGCACATACTCCAACAGGTGCGCCCTTTCCTTTTCAGAGTTCCAAAACTGCTGCGGTACTTTGTAGGTCGCTTCAGACGCCATCGCCATCTGCGCTTGAGCGAGAGCGTCAGACACGCGCCGAAAGTCAGCAACCGACAGCCCGGGTTCATATTTTAGAACATAACCCTGATCGCGGCCTGTTTGCGCCAGCAATACGATCTTGCCGTGCTTCCCGTTTTCTGCTGTCTTAATCGGCCAAACGCGTGATGACTCTGCCAAAGCTGGCGTGCCGACCTCGGTCAATGCGCGCGACATGATCGACCGCGCCTGCGTTTCCAGTGAAAAATGGTCCAAGTTGCAGCTGCTCTGATTGGGCTCTTGTCATAATATGCGTTTGGCTTACCGCCTTGCCCTTGCTAAAGCAAACACAGCAAAAATGGGCCTGCGAATATGAGCGAACCAAAAAACAAATCTCACGGTCGCAAGTCGATTTCCGTGTCGTTCAAACCGCGGGAATTGATGACGCATAATCCGACTTTGGCGAATGCATGGACAGCGCGGATCATCACGTTGTTTCCGCAGGCCTTTCCCGGCGTGCTGGGCGAAAGCCTGACCGGCAAGGCGCTGAAAGACGGGAAGTGGCAGATCGAAACCACGGACCTACGTGTTTTTGGCGATGGCAAACATCGCAACGTCGACGACACACCGGCAGGCGGTGGCGCGGGCATGGTGCTGCGCCCCGATGTGCTGGGCAAAGCCATCGACCATACACTGCGTGGTGTGCGCGGCACGGTGCCGCTCGTTTATCTTAGCCCGCGCGGAGCACCCTTCACACAGGCCATGGCGCGACAATGGAGCCAATGTGACGGGGTTACGTTGCTCTGTGGCCGGTTTGAAGGCGTCGATCAGCGCGTGCTGGACCACTACAATATCCAAGAGGTCTCGCTTGGGGATTTTGTCCTGACGGGCGGAGAGATCGCAGCACAGGCGATGATTGATGCGACCGTGCGGCTGCTGCCGTCGGTGCTAGGCAATGCCGATAGTATCGAGGACGAAAGCCACTCCAACGGGTTGCTGGAACACCCGCAATACACGCGCCCGACCGAATGGATGGGCCGCGAAATTCCCGAAGTTCTGATGTCAGGTCACCACGGGAAGGTCGCCGCATGGCGGCAAGAACAGTCTGAGGCACTGACCAAGGCACGCCGCCCGGACATGTGGGAAAAGTGGCTCGCCAGAAAACCTAGCTGAGTAGACCCTTACGGATCAGGTTCAACCCCGCAAGGATCAAGACCACCAGCGTGACTTTGCGAAAGACATTCTGGTCCAGCCGGTCTTGGATACGAAACCCGATCCACAGCCCGATCATGGCAATCGGCAGGAGCGCGGCAGACAAAGGCGCGGTGTCGCGGTTCAGGATGCCTGATTGCAAATGCGCGGTGATCAACGTGATCGAGCCCAGACCATAAACCACACCCTGCACGACCATCTGCTTTGCCTTGGGTGTGTCAATCGCCATAAGGTAAAGCACAGTCGTCGGGCCCCATGTCCCGGCAAATCCGCCAAGAACACCGGAAATAATACCAAGCCCCCATTCAGCGCGCCGCCGATACTTTGGCGCGACAGTCATTCTTACACCAGCCAGCTGCAGAACGGACAATGCGACGACCGGGATGCCAAGGACCCAATAGAAAACCGTCGTCGAAATATGCGGCACCAATTGCGCCGAAAGCGCGATAAATACGCAGACCACAAGCAAATACCGCCAATACTCCCGCGCGGCCTCAAGTGCAGGGGTGACACCCTTGCGGAAGGTTTGGAACAGATTGCTTAGGACCGTCGGCAGCAACATAGCCGCAATCGCCAGCTTTGGGTCGGTCAATGAGCTGATGCCTGAAACAAGGATCAAGGGCATGGCAAATCCGATGGCCCCCTTCACGACCCCCGCGATCAATGCCACGCCAAAAGCCAGCAATAGGGTGATCGGTCCGATCTCAGATACTACGCCTAGGTCCATGGTCACTCCGCGCGTGGGGATGCGAAATAGACCCCACGCGCAGCACCCTGCGGATATGTGCGCAGAATTCAAGCCGCAAACGGCACGCTGCGATCCATTGCGCCGATCAATCGTCTGTGGATTTGGCAGACATCTTTGCCATGAACTCTTCTTTGGCCTGGTGCCCAAGCATCGCCGGATAAGCCAAAGCCGTTAGAGTCAGGACACCAAACTTGTTCAACGCGGCGAAGGCCAAAGCGTCGATAAACCAACTAAGTGGCACGGCGGCTGGTCCCCAGAATTCGGGCAGCTGTACAAAGCCCGCGATAAACCATTGCCCCGTTACTGCGTGCAACAAAAGCCCGATCCAGAACCCAGCGCAATAGGGGCAGCGCCATTGTTCATAGAGAGTCTGCAATGGGCGAGGCAACACACCTAGAAGCCGCGAGAACCAAGTTCCCCAATGCGGCAGGTGTTCCCACAGCAGCATGTGTAATGAGACCCCAAGGATGAGGGTTGGGATATTGAGTACGTCTGTCATTTTACTTTCCTTAAGTTAGCCTAACTTACATTTAAGCGCTTAGAAACCGCATACCGGTGGTTTCGTTTCACTCATTCGTCGAATTCAAACGCGCGGCCACCCGTTCATAGACCGCTTCGCCCTGAGCCATCAAAGCCCGTCCCGCGTCGGTCAAAACAATATGCTGCGCGCGTGCATCAACTTGGCACTGAAAGCGCGTCACCAATCCGCGTCCTTCAAGCTTGGCGATCATCGTGCTGGCAGAGGCTTTGGTCACTCCGAGCGTCGCGACAATGTCCTGAAGGTGTTGCCCGTGCGCGTCCTCGATCCGCATACGGTCTTCTTCGGCCTGTACTGCCGAGAGATACTCAAACTCATTGAAACTCAGATCGAGTTTGCGCGCCGCCGCCGTCCATTCGCGATGGGCAAGCCTGTGGATGCGGTGTATGTGCTCTTTGGTCATCATCATGAGGCACAAATAAGTTAGCTAACCTAACCATTCAAGCCCCATTTGCTAGAAAACCCAGTGAAAGTTGGGTTTAGCCAAAACGGTACGCTTGCCAAACGCCTCGTCTTATCCTACACCCCGCCTGTCCGAGGCTCGTTTGAGTCGTGCGGACCTGTTTTGGTTTGGCTAACCGCTTTTTCTTCGAAGGGGCCGCCGGGTGAAACAGCACAAATAAGTAACGACGGACACCCTCTGGCGGGCGCTCTTGAATGAAAGACGCGGACCCGGTGAAGACACAGAGTTCTTGGACGGCACCTAACTTCGTGGGCAAACCACGGGCAACATAGGAGATGGTCATATGGACCTGATCGCACAGCTCGAGGCGGAACAAATCGCCTCCCTGGGAAAAGACATCCCAGACTTCAAAGCGGGTGACACCATCCGCGTTGGCTACAAAGTGACCGAGGGCTCCCGCTCTCGTGTTCAGAACTACGAAGGCGTCTGCATTTCCCGTAAAAACGGTGCAGGCATTGCCGGTTCTTTCACTGTTCGCAAGATTTCCTTTGGTGAAGGCGTGGAACGTGTGTTCCCACTGCACTCCACCAACATCGACAGCATCACCGTGGTTCGCCGTGGTCGCGTGCGTCGCTCCAAACTGTACTACCTGCGCAGCCGTCGTGGTAAGTCCGCACGTATCGCAGAACAAACCAACTATAAGCCGCAAGCGTAAGGATTGGTCTGATGAAAAAAGATACGCACCCAGATTACCACTTCATCGACGTCAAAATGACCGATGGCACCATCATCAAGATGCGCTCCACCTGGGGCAAAGAAGGCGACACAATGTCCTTGGACATCGACCCATCTGTGCACCCAGCATGGACAGGCGGCAACTCTCGCCTGATGGACGCGGGCGGCCGTGTTTCCAAGTTCAAAAAGAAATACGAAGGCCTGGGCTTCTAAGAGCTTTCACCTTATCGATTTCGAAAACGCCGTTCCCTCTGGAGCGGCGTTTTTTGTTTGGCGTGCCAGTTCATGACAGAGACGAGTGCCCGGTACGAAGTTATTGTGCGAT
This sequence comes from Cognatishimia maritima, assembly GCF_900129685.1. GTDB lineage: Bacteria > Pseudomonadota > Alphaproteobacteria > Rhodobacterales > Rhodobacteraceae > Cognatishimia > Cognatishimia maritima. The sequence continues at coordinate 277,162 of NZ_FQWM01000002.1, forward strand.
TTCGTCATTTTCGCGGATTGCAGCTTCGAATTTCGCCCTGTCCGACTTCACAGTGTCATAAGCTTCATTCTTTGGGCTGTCCGACTCGTTATAAGCGCCTCCCCAAAGAATAATTTCTGCCAACACTGGCGCGAGGTCTCGGCCTTTCGGCGTCAACTCGTAGATTGAGCTTCTCCAGTTGGCCGGGTTCTTTCGCTTTTCGACAATTCCATTGCTTTCGAGATGCCTCATGCGTTGCGCAAGAATATTCGTTGATATCCCCTCCCAACCATCGAGCAGCTCTGCATAAGTCTTTGCGCCCCTAATTGCTAGGTCGCGCACGATAATCAAAGACCATCGATCTCCGAGTACGCTTAGCGCGTAGTCAATCGGGCAGCCTGACAGATTTCGTTTGGATTTTGTACTCATTCTCTTTCGATAGATTATCTACTTGCATTTTGCAATCACATCGATCAAACACCTATCAACTTGCATATTGCAAGTTGATAGGAGATAATGATGCATACTTCAAACCCACCCCATGAATACAAGCTCTCGCGTCGCGCGCTACTGGTAGCTAGCGCCGGAGCGGCCTTGGCACCTTCAATTATTCGAGCAAAGGAACACCAAATGACACCAAAAGCGTTCGTTTACACCGAAGTCGCGATTTCGGTCCCATTCGACAAAGCCCCGTGGCCAACCATCAACGACGAAATCAAGAAACAACCCGGTTTCTTAAACAAAACGTGGTTGCACGGGCATGGGACTGGCTCAATCGGCGGGTTTTACTCATTTGACAGTCTTGAAAATGCGCGCAGTTTCGTCACCGGATATTTCCCGACCGAGCCACGCTCATTTGGCGTCGCTCACAACACACGCGTGTTCGACGCTGCGATCGTTCGGGAAGCCAGCGAAGACTTGGGCGCAGTGCATTATGGGGCTGACCCCAAAGCAAAACCGGGTGCATTCGTCTACACTGAACTACAATTCTCTCAGCCATTTGAGAATTTTGATTGGCGCTCCCGCAACAGCCAGCTGAAGCAGGTGCCCGGTCTACAAAGTAAAATTTGGCTCAGCGGATTGTCCACACATACTCTTGGAGGTTTCGACGCGTTCGACACCGTCGAACATGCGCTTGACTACGCTATCAACCAGTTCCCTGAGGTCGCGCGCAACCTTGACGCTGCATTCTATACAAGAGTGTTCGATGCGACGACTACAGAAGTTGCAAGTCGTCAGATGCAATCACCATTTTATCTTTGAGTTTGCTGTTGTGTTGCGCCTCGGTTCAGTCCGAGGCGCAACCGCTGCGAATGCAAATATAGAATTTCTGCGCTCGTGATTGACGCGCCAAACAATTGTTTATCGCTGAGCAAAGCGCGTCAATTTCGCCCCCTCCGATCCAAAACACCCTTCGCCACCAACCCCAGTAACAGCCCCCAGACGGGTGCGCCGATGTTCAGGAAACTCACGCCGCTTACGACCATCATAAAGGTCAGCACCGCCGCGTCGCGGTCTTGGGTATCTGTGATGGCGGCCGAAAGGCTGGAAGTGATGATCCCCAACAAGGCAATGCCGGCAATCGCCAGAACCAAAGCTTCTGGTGCCATCAGGAACAGGCTTATGACGGTTGCGCCAAACAGGCCTGCGATCAAATAAACCACGCCTCCGATAAGAGCGGCTTTGTACCTCTGCCCTGGATCAGGATCGGTGTCTGGCCCGGCGCAGAGCGCGGCGGTGATGGCTGCGAAGTTGAAAGCGTAGCCGCCGAAAGGTGCTAGGATGAGGGATGTCATCCCGGTGACAACCAGTGTCGCGGAGACAGGCGGCTCATAGCCTGCTGACTTCAGGACCACAACGCCGGGCATATTCTGCGAGGTCATCGTGACCAGATAAAGCGGCAGACCGAGGCTGATCATCACGGCCCAGTTGAGATCTGGCATCACGAACACTGGCGTCGCGAGGTCCAAAGACACGCCCACCGCAGGATTGTACTGACCGGTTGCCGCGCAGAATGCGGCCCCAACAAGCAACACCGCCGCAACCGTCACCTGCGGAAACCAAAGCCGCCCAGCAAGCCATGTGGCGAGCATCATCAAGACCATCGCCGGGGCTTGTTCCATGGCTTCGAATGTCCCCAATCCAAAGCGAAAGAGGATACCCGCCAGCATCGCATTTGCCAGCGCCGGAGGGATCAAGCGGGTCAAGCGCGCGAAAAGTCCCGTCGCGCCGGTGAGGACCAAAAGCACAGCACAGAACAGGAAGGCACCAACCGCTTGCTCTAGCGGGATGCCTTCGGCTGAAACGGCAATCAACGCGGCCCCTGGCGTCGACCAAGCGGTGAGGATGGGCATTTTGTAACGCAGAGCGAGGATGAAGGAGCTGACCCCCATCCCGATGCCCAGTGCCCAAAGCCAGCTATTGGCCTGTGCTTGCGTTGCGCCCAGCGCCTCGATGGCGGCAAAGATCACAGCGATGCTGCCGGTGTAGCCCACCAAGGCCGGCAGAAGGCCCGAGGTGACATGGGTTAGTTTCAGTCCAAACATCCTTGGCAACCTTTCTGACCTTGGCGGCATCCCTTTTGTGCGTTATAACGCACGATAATTGGAGATGTCTACGGATGAAAAAGAGCAGCACCGATATTCAGATCAATTTGAAAGCCATCCGCGGTGAAGCCGGCCTCAGCCTGTCCGCGACAGAGGCGCTAACAGGCGTCAGCAAGTCCATGCTGGGTCAGATAGAGCGCGGCGAAAGCAGCCCCACAATTGCAACGCTTTGGAAACTATCCAAAGGACTGAAATGCCCGCTTTCTGCGCTCATCACAGAACCGCCTGAAACGGCGTATCAGTTTCAGGACAGCATCTCTGGGCAGACCCTTTTCCCTTTTGATCCGGCGCTCGGTTCAGAGACCTTTGTTATTGGTCTTGCGCCCGGTCTTAGCCACGAATCTGCCGCACACCGTGCGGGGGTGATTGAGGACATCTATGCCATTGATGGCGACTTCGAGGTCTTTATTGACGGCACCTGGCAGACAATCCGCAAGGGGGAGGCAAAAAGATTTGCCGCCGACCAGCCCCACGGCTACCGTAATCTCGGCCCATTTCCTGTGCATTTTCACAATACGATGCATTATCCAAGCTGATTAAAGCCGAGATTTTTATGAACAAAAGATTTTTCGCCCCGATAGTATTGCCGCTTTTTTTGATGAGCTGTGTGCAACCCACCAGTGCCCCCGAAGTGACCCGTGGCCCGCGTATTCTGGCGATGGGGGATTCGATGATGGCCGCGCACAAAGTGTCCGGGCGGGCGGTTGCTGATCATGTGGCGCGCGCCTTGAACGAGCCGATCAAAGACCATTCCATGATCGGGGCAAGCATGTCCTATGCGCTGCCCATCACCGGTGCGATGGGGTTGAATATTTCCAAACAATTCCGAGGCGGCCGCTGGGATTGGATTGTCCTGAATGGCGGCGGCAATGACCTATGGCTCGGCTGCGGCTGCCATTCTTGCGACAACAAGATGGAAAAGCTGATTTCGGCGGATGGGCGGATTGGGAAGATCCCAAGCCTCGTGGCGCGCCTGCGTGGCTCTGGCGCACAGGTGCTTTGGGTCGGCTATCTTCGCAGTCCCGGACGAGGCAGCCCCATTGAAGGCTGTCGCGAAGAAGGCGATGAACTGGAACGCCGCCTCGCAACGATGGCAGAGACGACCTATGGGGTGCATTTTGTCTCCATTGCCGACTTGGTCCCATTTGGGGACCGGTCTTATCACGGCATCGATATGATCCACCCGTCTTTGAAAGGCAGCGCAGAGATTGGACGGCGCGTGTCAGACTACATCCGCGCAGTTGACCCCACGCGCTAGGGTCGGTTGGCGGTGCTACTGCCCTAAGGCCTGTGCGAAATCGTCAATCAGGTCCTGAACATCCTCGATCCCCACAGAAAGCCGCAAAAGATTTTGCGGCAGCCCGGTATGGGATTCAACCGAATAGCGATGCTCTACAAGGCTTTCGACCCCACCCAACGAGGTCGCACGCACAAAGAGGTTCAGTCGACCAGCGACCGCAAGAGCGTTTTGCATGTCACCTTTGACCAGAACTGACATTAGTCCACCAAAGCCACCCGTCATCTGGGATTTTGCCAGTGCGTGTGCGGGGTGCGTTGGCAGCCCCGGATAAAGCACGTCCTCGACGGCAGGGTGATCGGCAAAATAAGTGGCCAAGGCTTGCGCGTTCTCACTCATCCGTTCCACACGCAGGGCCAACGTGCGCATGCCGCGCATCAGCAACCACGCCTCAAACGGGCCAAGCATTGCGCCCGAGTCCGCGCGGTCCGTGCGGATCGCCTCCCAAATCTCGCCCTGCTCGCGGCAAGACAAAACGCCACCCAAAACATCTGAATGCCCGTTCAGTGCTTTGGTCGCAGAGTGCATGACGATATCCGCACCAAGCGCCAAAGGTTTGCTGAGGATCGGTGTCGCTGCCGTTGCATCGACGACCAGAATGCCACCATTTGTATGGGCGGCTTCGGCGGCCTTGGCGATATCAGCAATCTTCAACCAAGGGTTTGACGGCGTTTCGACAAAAACCAGATCGACCCCATCCTGACAGATCGCGGCCAAAGCCTCTGTGTCGCTCGCATCGACGGTCAGCAACGTGATGCCGCGCCGCTGGCAAAAGGCCTGAATCCATTTGGTTGTGCCCCAATAGATGCCGTCTTGCAAAACCACGCGCGCGCCGTTGGGCAACCATCGAAAGGCTGCTGCAATGGCCGCCATGCCCGAGGGGAAAAGTAAGGTTTCGGCCGCACCTTCAAGCTTTTGGATGACCGCCTCTGCCTGCCGCAGGTTTTCACTGTGGGGCCGCAGGTAAATGTTATCTGGATTGTGCAGACCATAGTCGCTGTCGCGATAAAACGTCGTTGCAGGCTGAATTGCTGGGACAACACCGCCGCTGCTTTGGTCTTTGGCACCCCCAGCATGGGCCACCCAGGTTGCCGGCTTTACATCATGTTCCATCGCACGCTCCTTTGCGGCAAGTTAGATGACGAAATTTACCGCTCTGCAATAGCCAAGCGGTGGCGAACTCTGTAAAGCCACCACATGTCCAAAGTCATCCTGTTCAACAAACCCTTTGATGTGCTGTCGCAATTCACCGATCGCGGCACCGAAGGCAGCCCACGGCGCACCCTGTCTGATTTCATCTCGGTGCCCAATGTCTATGCCGCCGGTCGGCTGGACCGCGACAGCGAGGGCCTGCTGCTTTTGACGGGTGACGGCAAGCTTCAGCACAGGATCGCGGACCCAACGAATAAGATGTCCAAATGCTATTGGGCGCAGGTCGAAGGCGTGCCTAGCGACGAGGCGTTGGAACAGTTGCGTAGCGGTGTAAAACTCAAAGACGGGATGACCCGCCCCGCCAAGGCTGCGCGGATGGAGCCGCCCGCGACGCTGTGGCCCCGCACCCCGCCCATTCGGTTTCGCAAGAACGTGCCCGACAGTTGGATCAAGATCACCCTAACCGAAGGGCGCAACCGTCAGGTGCGCCGCATGACAGCGGCCATCGGTCACCCGACCTTGCGGCTGATCCGCTACCGGATCGGCGCATGGACGATTGATGGGATCAACAACGGCGACTGGGTTGAGATTGAGGTCTAAGTGACCTTTTGCACCGACAAACCTGTGGATAACCGCATCCATCGCGCTTCCCCTATTGCACACCACAACATATAGTGTAGCCACGCAGCCTCGGGCATTGGGACCGAAGCGAAGACGAAGACAAATGGGGATCGACGCATGGCACATATTATTGTCGTGGGGAACGAAAAGGGCGGCGCGGGCAAATCGACGGTATCGATGCATGTCGCAACAGCTTTGGCCCGCATGGGACATCGGGTTGGCGGCCTTGACCTTGACCTGCGCCAACGCACCTTCGGGCGCTATGTCGAAAACCGGAAAGCCTTTTGCGAAAGCGCCGGATTGGAGCTGCCAAGCCCCAGCTACCACACCCTGCCCGATATTGATCCAAGCACGGTGAAAGACGGCGAGAATATCTATGACTTGCGCCTGTCCGCCGCTGTGGCAGCGCTGGAGCCGGAAACCGATTTCATCTTGATCGACTGCCCCGGCAGCCATACCCGCCTCAGCCAGGTCGCGCATTCTTTGGCAGACACATTGGTGACGCCGCTGAACGACAGCTTTGTCGATTTTGATCTATTGGCGCATATCGACAGCACGGGTGAGAAGATCCTCGGCCCGTCGGTTTATTCCGAAATGGTCTGGAACGCACGCCAGCTGCGGGCGCAAGCCGGACTGAAACCCATCGACTGGATCGTTGTGCGCAACCGGCTTGGGGCGCAGCAGATGGTCAACAAGGAAAAGATGGGCAAAGCGCTTGATCGCCTTGCCAAGCGTATCGGATTCCGCACCGCACCGGGTTTCAATGAACGCGTGATCTTCCGCGAACTCTTCCCGCGCGGTCTGACACTGCTTGATTTGAAAGATATCGGGGTCAAGCAGCTCAATATCTCGAATGTGGCCGCACGTCAGGAACTACGTGAGTTGATCAAGGCGCTGGACCTGCCTGAGGTGGCTGCGGATTTCTAACCGCTTTCTCGCAATTTCGACCGTTATCTTGGAGAATCACACGCAAGCGCCCTTGCGCGGCCTTTGGCGGCGCGGCGCTTAGAATTTGCGACACCTGCTAAAAATGCGACTATCGCGGAAATCCATCCGCTAGGGCGCACAAAGCGCGCGCTACGGGTGAGATATCGTTGATCGAAATGCCCCATATCACAGGAATGCGTGGGCATTGGCCTTTTGTCCTGTGGAAAACAGCGCTAATAGGGCGCGTCCGAATAATGGAGATTTACAATGGGCTATCGCGTCGTTGTCGTTGGCGCCACAGGCAATGTGGGCCGCGAAATGCTAAACATTCTGGCGGAACGCCAGTTTCCGGTTGATGAACTGGCCGCTCTGGCGAGCCGTCGTTCTCTCGGCACCGAGGTTTCTTTCGGCGATAAAACCCTGAAAACCAAAGATCTGGACACCTTTGATTTCACCGGTTGGGACATGGCGCTGTTTGCGGTCGGCTCAGAGGCGACAAAGGAATATGCGCCCAAGGCGGCAGCTTCGGGTTGTGTCGTGATCGACAACTCGTCGCTCTACCGCTACGACCCTGACGTGCCTTTGATCGTGCCTGAGTGTAACCCAGAGGCCGTGCACGGCTATTCCAAGAAAAACATCATCGCCAACCCCAACTGCTCCACCGCGCAGATGGTTGTTGCGTTGAAGCCCTTGCACGATCGCGCAACGATCAAACGCGTTGTTGTGTCGACCTATCAGTCTGTCTCCGGCTCTGGCAAAGAGGCGATGGAGGAACTGTGGGATCAGACCAAAGCGGTCTATAACCCAACACAAGACGTGCCAGCCAAGGTCTATACCAAGGAAATCGCCTTCAACGTGATCCCGCACATCGACGTCTTCATGGAAGACGGTTCCACCAAGGAAGAGTGGAAGATGGTCGCGGAAACCAAAAAGATCGTCGACCCCAAGATCAAAGTCACAGCAACCTGCGTGCGCGTGCCTGTGTTCGTGGGCCACTCCGAAGCGGTGAACATCGAGTTTGAAGAGTTCCTCGACGAAGACGAAGCACGTGACATCCTGCGCGAAAGCCCGGGCATCATGGTGATCGACAAACGCGAAGACGGTGGCTACGTGACCCCGAAAGAATGCGTCGGCGACTTCGCAACTTTCATCAGCCGTATCCGTCAGGACAGCACGATTGAAAACGGCCTTAACCTGTGGTGCGTCTCTGACAACCTCCGCAAGGGTGCCGCCCTGAACGCTGTCCAGATCGCAGAACTGCTGGGCCGTGAGGTTCTGAAAAAGGGTTAAGTTGCCTTTGTTTGAGTTCTAGAGGCCCCGTCTGCGAAGGCGGGGCTTTTTTGTTGCGAAACTTCTGTTCTAGCGCCTCGAATCTGCCAGAATATCGTGCATAGTTACCTTTGATTTTTGAAGGTCATATTATGCGCAACAGTTTCATTTCGACGTTTCGTCTTCTTACTTTCCAGTCCCCTGTTACACCGGGCTTTAGTTATAGCGCCAAAGTCGCCACCATCGCGGTGCTTTTTAATATTGCACTTCGCTTGTCGCTACAGTTCATAGCGGCCCAGCCGTCCGCCGCATTTGATCTTTGGGGCATTCCTTATTTTGTCACAGTCGTGACTGCTGAATTGGGTTTGCTATTCAGTTTCATAGTCTTGATCGCACGCAGGGTAGCACCTTCACAGGTAATAACGGCGTACTGCCTATCTGCTTCAGTATTTTACTTGTTGGCAACGGGTCAGTTACTCTTTGAAGTCTCGGACCTTTGGCTGCAATGGATAAACTTTGCGATTGGTTGGGTGTTTGCAATATTTTTCAGCCTGCGCGTCAGGAAATTTGTCCTCAATGGCAGCTGGCGCCTGTCGGCGACAATTTTGGTTTCCCTTATTGCAACAGGCATCTTGATCACACCCTACTGGGAGTACAGAGCCGTTTTCTTTTCAGAGAAGCTGCAAGATGAACAAGCTGAAACACAATATTCAAGAGTGCCACTAGAAGACCTTTACTACGCACAAGAAAACCTAATGGCTACGCAACTCGCGAAGCTACAGACCCGCCAGTCAAATGCGCCACATCTATTCTCAATCGTTGCAGGTGGCACCGCACATCAAGGTGTCTTTCGGCGTGAGGTTGAAAAGATACCACCGATCCTGACGTCTCGCTTCGGGGAAAACTTAACCCAGCTACAGCTCCTCAACTCAAACACCGAGCCTTTCAGCTATCCGCTCGCCAACAAGCACAATTTGCGACGTGTTTTGAGCGAAACGGCAAAGGCTATGAATCCTGAAATTGACTTGGCATTGATCTACCTGTCTTCTCATGGCTCTCCGGATCTTTTCAGCCTGAGTTTTTGGGATGCGTTCACCACCGACATGTCGGCCCAAGATTTTTCTGAAATGTTGGATGCCTCCGGCATTCAGAACGCGATCATAGTGATCTCTGCTTGCTACGCAGGGTCGTTCATCGACGATATTTCAAACCCCGACCGCGTCGTCATAACAGCGGCGGACGCGAAAAGTACGTCCTTTGGTTGTTCCGACGACAGCGAATGGACATGGTTCGGGCGTGCGTATTTTGAAGAGGGCATCGCGGAAACACCGGATTTTCTGGCAGCGTTTGAAATCGCCAAAGACCGCGTTCAAGCATGGGAAATAGAAGGCGCGTTGTCGCCTTCTAATCCGCAGATTTTTGTGGGCGAGCATATGCGCGCAAAAATAGAAGCTTTCAGTAGCGTTCAAAGCGCGGCATCCATCCAGTAGGCGGCGCTAAGTGGGCCCTAACAAATCGCGCGCGATCTGGTGGAACAATGCCGCCCCGACCGGAATCAAATCGTCGGGAAAATCGTAGTCGGGATTGTGGAGGGCCGCGTGGGTCTCTCCTGCGCCGAGGCAGAGCATCGCGGATTTTGCCGACCACCCGAAGACGCCGAAATCCTCTGATGCGCGCATTGGGATGCCTGCGTTTGTGCTCGGAATGTCCAGAGTACCCGCTGCCTTGAGCGCGATTTCAGTTGCCTCTGTGTCATTGATCGACGCGGCGAAGTCGTCAAAAACCTCAACCTCCAAGCCAAGTCCGTGGCGCTTGGCAGCATCTTCAAGGATTGTGTTCGCCTGATCAGCAAGACCCGCCATCGCCGTGTCTTCCGCCGTGCGTAGCGTTGCAAAGAGATGCGCCTCACCCGGTGATATCCCAAAGCTGGGTGCCCCAACCGAAAGGTGCGTCAGGGTCACCAGTTGAAAACTGTCATCAAGTGCGCCGCCCTGGCCCAGCGCGGTCAGCGCAGGGATCAATTCTGAAATCGCCTGCATCGGCGACGTGCCATCCTCGGGCATGGCGGCATGGGCGGTTTTGCCTGTCAGATGAATGCGCAGACCGCGCGAGGCGCAGTTCATCAATCCCGGACGCGTTGCAAGTTGCCCCAAAGGGATGCCTGGTAAATTATGAATTGCGAAGGCCCAGTCAGGTTGGATGTCGGCAAACCGCGGGTCCGCGACCACCGCGCGCGCGCCGCTGCCATCTTCTTCAGCGGGTTGGAACAGCAGGACCACTCGACCCTTGGCAACAGGCTTGCGCCGCAACAACCGGCCCAGCGCCAAAAGCATGGTCATATGGCCGTCGTGCCCGCACAAATGCCCCTGCCCCGCGATCTCAGACCGCCAGGCCTTTTCTGAAATCTCTTGAATGGGCAGCCCGTCCAATTCTGCGCGAAATAGAACGGTCGGCCCATCCAGACCGCTGTCAAAAACCGCCGCCACGCCATGCCCGCCAAGGCCTGTGATGATCTGTGTAGGAGACAATGCGTTCAATGCGCGTCGTACCGTCTCAGCCGTCTCTTGCTCCTGACCAGAGACCTCCGGGCGGCGATGCAACGCGCGTCGGAGCTCCGTCAGTTCCATCAAATCGCTGTTTGTGAGCATTCTGGTGCCTCCGCCTTTGCCGAGACCCTGACATGTAGCGACCCTGATGAAAAGCCAGAGACGAAAAAAGCGCCCCGTGGGGCGCTTCTCAGGTCAATCTGCAAAGTTGATCACAGAGCGACAAAGGCTTTCTTTTCAGAGTCATAAACCTCGACACCACCAGCCGCGATGTCGTGCCATGCACCGTGCAAGGTCAATTGACCGGCTTCGACGCGGTCTTTGACAAATGGGAAGGTCAGCAGGTTCTCGAGCGAGGCCAGAACCGCATGTTTTTCAAACTGGCGCGCCTGATTTTTTGGATCTTTGATATCAGCGACCTTGGAAAAGCGTGGCTTCAAGATATCCATCCAACGGCCCACAAAGCTTTCCTTGGCTTCAAGATGCGGCGCGTTGCCTTTGCACATGTCAATGCAGCCCTGAACCCCGCCGCATGACGAATGGCCGAGCACGATCACATGCGCCACTTTCAGCGCGGTGACCGCATATTCGATGGCTGCGGATGTCCCGTGGTGATCACCATCTGGCGCATAGGGCGGAACGAGGTTTGCGATATTGCGGTGGATAAAGAATTCGCCCTGATCTGCACCAAAAATCGACGTCACATGGACCCGGCTGTCACAGCAGGAAATCACCATCGCGCGCGGGTGTTGGCCTTCTTCACCAAGGTGGCGGTACCAGGATTTGTTGTTCTCATAGCTGGTCGCTTTCCAACCGTGGAAGCGTTGCACCAGATAGCTCGGCAGAGGTTTCGCGTGTTTCATTGTCCCTCCCATGATTTTGGGTTCTGCCCCTGTTAAAGACAATTTGGGTCATTTTCGAGAGAAATTTTGCGGCCTTTGAAACGATAGCATAACGCCAACTTCCTAGATTTGCGCCGGGGCCACAGCAAGAAAGGCAAAGCCATGGGAACAGTTGACGTTCTTTTCAATAATGAACCCATCCAATTGGAAAGCGCAAAGGTGCTTAAATTGAACAAAGCGCTTGGACCGAAACGATCGCAGATCATTGTGACCAATGCCATGGAAGATGTTGCAATGCGGATGAGCCATAGTGAGGCGTTGTTTCAGCAGGGCGATTGGGAAGGTCTTGGCAAGGCGGTCAGAACCATCGGAAAGATCAGCGGCCAAATCGGTATGCGATCGCTTTCTGCGGTCTGTGACGCCGCCTCTATCGCGCTCCAGAACGGGGATGCACCAGCCATCGCGGCCACTTACGCTCGATTGCTGCGCGTCGGCGACCAGAGCCTTTCAGAGCTTTGTGAACATCGTGATTTTCCCTGAGATCTTCTTCGATATTTTCCCGTGACAAAGGGCTTGCAGAGGTCGCCGATGTCGATAGGCTGAGGGGAAGTGACCTACATAAAAAGAAGCGCATATGCCTCCGACTTTCGCCACCCCCACCGCTGAAACACTGCCGCTCTATGTCGTGGAACATGACAGTTTTGAGCCATGGCAAGCGTCGCTTGATCCTGCGACGCGGGCTTGGGTTCAGGCCACGGATTTCAAACCGTCAATTGGCGCGGTTGCGCTGTTGCCCGGGGTCGATGGCACAATTGCGGCAGCAGTTGTTGGATACGGCAAGCCAGCAGAACGTGCGCGCGGACGGTTTGCCTTGGCCGCAGCTGTCGCGAAGCTCCCCGCGCGCGTTTTCTATTTTGAAACGACGCCGGAAGGTTTCGATGCCGAAACCGAAGCTTTGGGTTGGCTGTTGTCATCTTATGCGTTTGACCGCTACGCCAGCGCGCATGGCGCGAAAGCCGAGCTGATCTGTCCAGACGGCGTAGACGCCACGCGCATTGAAGCGATTGCCGCTGGTGAAATCCTGACCCGCGACTTGATAAACACCCCGGCCAATGACATGGGGCCGGATCAACTTGAAGCGGCGGCGCGGGCCCTTGCTGATCAATTTGGCGCGGCAATTATGGTCTGCGCCGGCGACGACCTTCTGGCGCAAAACTTCCCGATGATCCATGCCGTCGGGCGCGCGTCGACCCGAGCGCCGCGCCTGCTGGACATGACATGGGGCGATGCTGGCCCAAAACTGACCTTGGTGGGCAAAGGGGTTTGCTTTGATACAGGTGGTTTAAACCTGAAGCCCGGCAACTCCATGGGTTTGATGAAAAAGGATATGGGCGGGGCCGCTACGGTGCTGGGTCTGGCGCATATGGTCATGGCATTGAACTTACCGCTGCGTCTTCGGGTGCTTATTCCGGCGGTGGAAAATTCCGTCAGCGGCAATGCCTTCCGGCCCGGCGATATCCTGACCTCGCGCAAAGGGCTAACGGTTGAGATCAACAACACCGATGCCGAAGGGCGGTTGGTTCTGGCGGATGCGCTGGCGCTGGCTGCTGAGGACACCCCCGATCAGATCATTTCGATGGCGACGTTGACAGGCGCGGCGCGCGTGGCGGTTGGCCCTGACCTTTCACCGTTTTATGTCGATGATGACGCGGTCGCAAATGCGCTGATGCAGGCCGGGGCCAAGGTTGCTGATCCCCTGTGGCGCATGCCGTTCTGGGACCCCTACGAAAGCATGATCGAACCGGGCATCGCCGATCTGGACAATGCACCAAGCGGCGGTTTCGCCGGGTCGATCACTGCGGCGCTTTTCCTTCGACGTTTTGTCGAAGGCGGGCGTTACACGCATTTTGACATCTACGGATGGAACCCAAGCGCAAAGCCTGCGCGCCCCAAAGGAGGCGTGGGCATGGGCGCGCGCGCCATTTTGGAAGCTCTGCCAGAGGTTCTTGGATTATGAAAGACCGGCGGCTGACCCCTGCCAATAAACGCGTTGCGGACCCTGCTTTGCGGGCAGACTGGCCCGGCGTGACCTACGTGGAGCCTGAACCATTGGCGGTGCATTGGCCACTGGTTGATCTGATGAACGCGCCAGAAGGGCACCGGGACCGGCAGCTATTGTTCGGCGATACGGTCGGTGTCTACGAAACCCACGACGGTTGGGCCTTTGTGCAATCAGACAAAGACGGCTACGTCGGCTATGTCCCACGATCTTCGCTGGTTGCCCGTCCTGAAGCAACGCATCGTGTATCTGCCGCAGCAACGCATGTTTATGAACAGCCACAATTCAAATCACGCGACCGCATGCGCCTGAGCCATGGCTGCAAGTTGCACGCGCTTGGCAGCGAAAGCGGGTTTCTAAAAACGGCAGATGGTTACATACCCGAGGTGCATTGTGCCCCGGTAGACACCTATTCCCCCGACCCGGTCAGCGTTGCGAAAACCTTTCTCGACACGCCGTATCTTTGGGGGGGCAATAGCAGATTTGGCATCGATTGTTCCGGTTTGGTGCAAGCGGCCTTTCTGGCCTGCGGTCTGCCCTGTCCTGCCGACAGCGACATGCAAGAGAAATCTTTGGGAGAAGAGCTGCCCGATGACGTGCCGTTGCAGCGCAATGACCTCCTATTCTGGAAAGGCCATGTTGCATTGGTCGTTGATGACACGCGGCTGATCCATGCAAACGCACATCATATGGCTGTTACCTTTGAAGGCATCCAAGCGGCGATTGAACGGATTGAACAACAAGGCGATGGTCCGGTCACGCAGCGTAAGCGCGTCACCTTGTCTGCCGAAGGGACAGATTAGTCGAGATCCACCGCACGGATCAGCTTTCGCTCGAGCACCCGCAGAACCGTTTTCAGGTCATGCCCGCGCTTGAGTATCTGCCCATCCATTCCAATCACTGCGTAAAGCCCCTGCCGATTGCGCAGCTTGGGGCATTTTTCGATCCGGTAGAGCGGATGCTCTGCCGTGCGACGAAACACCGAAAACACCGCGACATCTTTCAGATGCGAAATGCCATAGTCGCGCCACTCTCCGGCGGCGACCATACGGCCATAGAGTGAAAGAATCATATTAAGCTCAGTACGATGAAAGGCCACTTGCGTCGGCGTGGCGCGATCTCCGGGGAAAGGTGTCATTGGAGACATGTTCATGTGATTAGATTCGCCTCGAAACGAAATAAAATCAAGCCTGCCTCGAATTTGCCGCAGATAAATCTGCAAATCGCCTCTGACCTTCCCCGAAAGCGCCCAAGGAGCGCGCGACAAAAGGATCAGCGAAGTTACCGCTACCCCGACGACGTGCATTTTCTTGCCCCCACCCAGTCGCGTCGTCGGGGGCTCTATTCCCCCCAAAAAAATTTCCGTGACTTCTGGAAAACACACCTCAGCTTTATGAGCGGTGCCGCGCCAGATGCGTTTGACTTTTGAGACGAGGACAACATCTTTCTGCGAAGGTGACTGCTGCGGCGCCCACCGACGGTAAAAGTTACGATAAAGGATGTGGTATGAAGGGTCTTGTTTGTTGCGTGGTTCTCTCGCTTTCTCTGGGTGGTGTCGCGATCGCCCATCAGGGCGTCATGGACAGCCAAGTCAAGGCTTGGATGCACGCGATGGGTGAGGCGGGCAAGGCAAGCAAGGTCCTTGGCAGCATGACGCGCGGGGCGGCTGACTACGATCCAGAAGCAGCACAAGAGGCGCGTGAACTCCTGATCACCGTTGCAGCGGATATTCCTGCCCTGTTTGAAGTACCACGACACGACCCTGTCAGCGAAGCACTGCCCACCATTTGGCAGGATTATTCCGACTTTACTGAAAAAGCCGAGGCCATGCGCATTGCTGCAGAGGCCCTGGATGTAAGCAGCCCCGAAGGCCTGCAACAGGGCCTTCGAAATCTCGGGCGTAGCTGCAGCGGTTGCCACCGGGACTACCGTGAATAACCCCTATGCGACGCAACTGTGAGGTTTCCCGTCGCAGAGCGTGTTGAATCGTTCTGCCGTTTGACGCAGAGTCCTGACAAATCATTTGGAGGATCAAAAATGATGCGGACACGCGCGGCAGTCGCTTTAGAAGCGGGTAAGCCCCTTGAAGTTATGGAAGTGAACCTTGAAGGCCCAAAGGCTGGCGAGGTTCTGGTGGAAATCAAAGCAACCGGTCTGTGCCACACCGACGAATTCACCCGGTCTGGCGCCGACCCAGAGGGGTTGTTCCCTTGCATCCTCGGCCACGAGGGCGCCGGTGTTGTGGTTGAGGTTGGTGAAGGTGTGACCACGCTGAAACCCGGTGACCACGTTATTCCGCTTTACACGCCAGAGTGTCGCGAATGTCATGCTTGCCTGTCTGGCAAAACCAACCTTTGCACCGCCATTCGCGGCACGCAGGGACAAGGTCTGATGCCTGATGGCACAACCCGTTTTTCGATGCTCGATGGCACCCCGATTTACCACTACATGGGCTGTTCCACCTTTGCGAACCACACGGTTCTGCCGGAAATCGCGCTCGCCAAAGTCCGAGAAGACGCGCCGTTTGACAAGATTTGTTATATCGGTTGCGGGGTGACCACCGGGATCGGTGCCGTCATCAACACCGCTGGCGTCGAAATCGGGTCGACTGCTGCCGTGTTTGGCTTGGGCGGCATTGGCCTGAACGTTATCCAGGGCCTGCGCATGGCCGGCGCGGATATGATCATTGGCGTCGATCTAAACTCGGACAAAGCGGAAATGGCGAAGAAATTCGGCATGACGCATTTTGTGAACCCGAAAGACGTCGACAATGTCACCCAAGCGATCATTGAACTGACCAAGACCGAGAAAGACCAGTTCGGCGGTGTCGACTATTCCTTTGATGCAACCGGAAACGTCCAAGTCATGCGCGACGCGTTGGAATGCAGCCACCGGGGTTGGGGTGTTTCGGTGATCATCGGCGTGGCCCCTGCCGGGGCAGAGATTTCAACCCGTCCGTTCCAATTGGTCACAGGCCGCGTCTGGAAAGGCACAGCCTTTGGTGGCGCAAAGGGCCGCACCGATGTGCCGCAGTTTGTTGATTGGTACATGAACGGCAAGATCGAGATTGACCAGATGATCACCCATAAACTGACGCTGGATCAGATCAACGAAGGCTTCGACCTGATGCACGAAGGCAAGTCCATCCGGGCGGTCGTTGAATTCTGAGGCGCCAGACAACTGACACACCCAATGCCCCGCTTTTGGTGGGGCATTTTTGGTTCAGTGCGGCGCGTAGGTCTTTAGAAACATGTCGACGGTCGCGTCAGAGACTTCACGAATTTCCGCGTCAGTGAACTCAGTCCGCACCCCGAAACAAGCCAGATTGAAGTTGCGCGCCTTGCAGAGTTCAGAGAACTGATAGGCGGCCATTTCAATATCGGGGATCACAAGCTCACCCTTGGCAACGCTTTCCTCCAAATGTTCAACCAACTGCTGATGCCCATTCCCTGGTCCGGCCTCATAGTAAGCCTGCCCAAGCTCTGGAAAGCGATCACTTTCTGCAACGCAGATACGGAAAACCTTCTGTGCAAAGTCCGAAACCAAGAATTTCGCCAGCCCATAAGAGGCACGGGACAGCGCCTCCCGGATTGGCATAGAGTCGTCGAGTTGCGACACAATTTCTGTCGACATCCGCTGGCATTCCGCCTGCACAACCTCTTTGAACAGCTGCCGCTTGTCAGAGAAATAGCTGTAAAGCGTGGCTTTAGAGACACCCGCAGCCTTAGCGATGTCATCGACGCTCGCCCCCTCAAATCCATCACGCAAAAAGACTTCCCGCGCCCCGGAAAGAACCTGATCAACTTTGCGTCCTTTTCGGTAAACGGGAGTTTGCGTGTTCATGGCTGCCTTAATAATGTGTTCTTCGAATATAAACTGATCAGTTCAATTTTGCCAAGCAAAGCCTTAGATTGCATTGGCAGAGTTCGGCCAATAGATTAGAACGATTCTAAAGAAAAGGGACAACATGCGATTTCTAAGTCAACGGAAACACTTCCGCGACCTTAGCGAGCAAGAAGTTCTCGCATTGGCAATTTCCAACGAAGAAGATGACGCACGCATCTACCGGAGCTTTGCGGAAGCGGTGCGGCAGGATTACCCGGCGACAGCCCAGATTTTTGAGGGCATGGCCGCCGAAGAAGACAGCCACCGCCAGCAGTTGATCGACATGCATGTGGCGCGGTTTGGAAAAACGATTCCGCTTTTGCGACGCGAACATGTGGCCGGCGCCTATGCGCGGCGCCCTGTCTGGCTGACTCGCAATCTGGACGTGGTGCGGATGCGCGCGGAAGCCACTGATATGGAGCGCACGGCAGAACGTTTCTACCGTGCGGCTGCGGCACGCAGCACCGATGCCGCGACGCGGAAACTCTTGGGCGACCTAGCAGCTGCCGAAGCTGACCACCAAGACGCAGCCAATACTTTGGAAGAAACACACCTTTCGCCTGACCGGAAGGAAACAGAGGCTGAAACCGCAAAGCGGCAGTTCATCCTCACCTGGGTACAGCCGGGGTTGGCCGGGTTGATGGACGGTTCGGTGTCGACACTGGCACCCATTTTCGCAACAGCCTTTGCGACGCAAGACACATGGACGACGTTCCTTGTTGGCCTGGCCGCGTCGGTTGGGGCTGGTATTTCGATGGGATTCACCGAAGCCGCAAGCGATGATGGCGAGCTTTCTGGGCGCGGCTCACCGGTGAAACGCGGCATTGCCTCGGGCGTCATGACCACGGTCGGTGGCCTGGGCCACGCCCTGCCCTATTTGATCCCGGATTTTTGGACGGCAACGATCATCGCAATCATCGTCGTGTTCATCGAGCTTTGGGCCATTGCATGGATTCAGAACCGCTATATGGAAACACCGTTTTTCCGCGCTGCCTTTCAGGTCGTTCTGGGCGGCGCGCTGGTATTCGCAGCCGGTGTCTTGATCGGCAGCGGATAACGCGGCAATAGGCGATGTCAGCAATTACTGGTAACCTTGCAAAATGTTCGAAGTCTTCCTTCAGACGCTCCCATTCTTTGCGATCATCGGCCTAGGGTACTTTGCCGTGCGCAAAGGCGTGTTTGATGAAGCCGCTGCCGCCTATCTGACGAAGTTCGTCTTTTACTTTGCGCTTTCTGCGATGCTGTTTCGTTTTTCGGCGAACTTGCAACTGTCTGAAATCCTCGATTGGAACGTGATCATGGCCTATTTGGCCGGAACGTGCCTGATCTATGCGCTGGCGATGGGTGTGGCGTTGCTCCGCCGTCAAAGCTTTGAGATCACCGCGTTTGAGGCGCAATGTGCGGTGATCGGCAACACCGGTTTCCTTGGCATCCCCATGCTGACGCTTTTGATTGGACCGCAGGCGATCGGGACTTTGATGCTCGTCCTTGCCGTGGATCTGATCGTTTTTTCGTCGCTCATCGTGATCCTCGTCAATGTGGCGCGCTCTGGTCGATTGACGTTAATGGTGTTCCGCATTGTCGGGCTTGGTCTGCTTAAGAACCCAATGATTGTCGCCATGGGCCTTGGATTGACCTGGTCAAGCCTATCCGCGCCCATGCCAGCGGTCTTCAACGAATTCCTCGTCACCCTCGGGGCCGCCGCCACGCCGGGCGCGCTTTTTGCCATTGGGGCCTCACTTGCCAGCAAATCGGTCGAAAACCTTAGCGTTTCTGGGTGGATCACATTTTGCAAACTGGTTTTGCACCCGCTTGCGGTTGCCGGGTTTGCCTTGTTTGTTTTTGACATCGGTGCTTTTGAAGCCACGATTATTATCGCCGCTGCCGCGCTGCCTGTTGCGGGCAACGTCTATATCCTTGCCCAGCACTACCGCATCGCGCCGCAATTGGTGTCGGCCTCTATTCTGATCTCGACCGCCATCTCGATCCTGACGTTTTCGATGACTGTTGGATGGCTTGCGGCGCTTTAACTGTGCAGATTGACGCAAATCGTCCGTAAGCCGCCGTGCCTTAGCTTGCCCCTGCCCGTCTCTATGGGTTAGCCATGCCTCAAACAATGTGAGGTGACGATGGAACTCCTGTCGGAAAACAAATGCTTTGGCGGCCAGCAAGCGGTCTACAAACATGCATCAACTAGCTGCAGTTGCGACATGACTTTTGGGCTTTTCCTACCAGAAGAAAGCCGCGACGGCCCGGTGCCGGTTTTGTGGTTTCTGTCCGGCCTGACCTGCACCCATGAAAACGCCATGATCAAGGCCGGTGCGCAAGCATGGGCCGCAGAGCAGGGCATCGCACTTGTTTTCCCTGACACAAGCCCACGTGGCGCAGCCGTTGCCAATGACGACGCTTACGACCTTGGGCAAGGCGCTGGCTTTTATGTGAACGCCACACATGCGCCGTGGGCTGCACACTTTAAGATGTGGGACTACATCGCGACCGAACTGCCAGAGCTGCTGGCCGAAAACTTCCCACTTGATATGGAGCGGCAGGCCATCACCGGGCACTCTATGGGCGGCCACGGCGCGCTGACCTTGGCGATGTCCCTGCCCGGTCGCTTCAAATCGGTCTCGGCCTTTGCGCCAATCAGCAACCCGACCCAATCCGACTGGGGCCGCAAACAGTTCACCGCCTATCTGGGCGACGATGAAAGCAAATGGACGGCGCATGACGCGTCGCTTTTGATGCAGGAAAAGGGCTTTGACGGGCCGATCCTGATCGACACCGGCAGCGACGACCAGTTTTATGATCTGCTGAAACCCGAAGCCTTTGCAGAAGCTGTGGCCAAGCGTCGTCAGCCGGCCACGCTGCGGTTGCAGAGGGGCTATGACCATAGCTATTTCTTCGTTTCGACCTTTATGGAAGACCACATCACGTTCCACGCCGAAGCCCTTTACGCGGAGTAACCAATGTCCCACTTTGATCTCATCGTCATCGGCTCTGGCCCGGCTGGACGCGCCGCTGCCATCCAAGCTGGCAAATTGCAACGCCGCGTTCTGGTGATTGACCGCAAGGACAGGTTGGGCGGGGTTTCCGTGCACACTGGCACAATCCCATCCAAAACCCTGCGCGAAACAGTGCTAAACCTTTCGGGCTGGCGCGAGCGCAGTTTTTATGGCCGCTCCTACCGCGTGAAGGATGAGATCAAAGCCGACGACCTGAAAGCGCGCCTGCATATGACGCTCGACTATGAGGTCGATGTTTTGGAGCATCAATTCAATCGCAACCATGTGGACACATTGAACGGCGTCGCGAAATTTATCGGTCCGAAGGAGATCGAGGTCGCGACCGAGGCTGGGGAAACCACAACACTGACCGCAGACAATTTCCTGATCGCAACCGGGACCAAAACCTATCGCCCGGATACGGTGCCATTTAACGGGGTCAATATTCTCGACAGTGATGAATTCCTCGACATGGCCAAAATTCCGCGCTCTCTGGTGGTGGTTGGTGCCGGGGTTATCGGCGTGGAATACGCCACGATGTTTTCGGCACTGGACGTGCGGGTTACGCTAATCGAACCGCGTGACAGTTTCCTCGATTTCATCGACAAGACTTTGATCCAAGATTTCACCCATCAGATCCGGGAAAACGGCGTTGACCTGCGACTTGGCTCTGCGATTGAAAAGATCGAAGAACACGGCGACATGGTTGAGGTCAGTCTTGAAAATGGCCGCCATGTCCGTGCAGAGATGCTGCTGTTTGCGGCGGGGCGCATGGGCGCAACTTCGAAACTGAACCTTGACGCGATTGGGCTGGAAACGGATCACCGTGGCCGTATCTCGGTCGATCGCAAAAGCTACCAGACGGCCATCCCGCATATCTACGCCGCTGGCGATGTGATCGGGCACCCGAGCCTTGCGTCGACGTCGATGCAACAAGGCCGCGTCGCAGCCTGTCACGCGCTAGAGACTCCCACCTTGGCCGAAAGCCCGTGGTTCCCCTATGGCATCTATTCGGTCCCTGAAATCTCGACCTGCGGCATGTCCGAAGAAGAACTACAGGAACGCGGGATCGCCTATGAGGTTGGCGTCGCACGCTTCCGCGAAACTTCGCGCGGACACATCATGGGGCTTGAACATGGCATGTTGAAAATGCTCCTCTCGTTGAAAACGCGCCGCCTTTTGGGCGTGCAGATCGTCGGCGAAGGAGCGACAGAGCTGATCCACATCGGCCAGGCGGTGATGAACCTGAAAGGCACCGTAGATTACTTTGTCCAAAACACCTTTAACTACCCAACCCTTGCAGAGGCTTACCGGGTGGCAGGTCTGGATGCCTTTAACCGGATGCCCATCCCCGAAGAATTCAAAGTGCGGCGCAAAGAGCGGATGGAAGAAAAGAAAGCCACCCAAGCGCGCCTGAAAGCCGAAGCGGACGCCAAATCGTGACTTCGATCTACGTGGATGCCGATGCCTGCCCGGTGAAAGCCGAAGTCGAACGCGTCGCGACACGCCACAAGGTCAAGGTTTATGTGGTCAGCAATGGCGGCTTGCGCCCTTCGATGAACCCGCTGATTGAAAACATCATCGTGCCCGAAGGCCCAGACGTTGCCGATATGTGGATTGCCGACCGGGCAAAAACCGGTGACGTAGTCATCACCGGCGATATCCCTTTGGCCGCGAAGTGCGTTGAAGCGGGTGCCAAGGTTCTCAAACACAATGGCGAGGCGCTGAACGACCGCAATATCGGTCAAGCGCTTGCTGTGCGCGACTTGATGAGCGACCTGCGGTCTGCTGATCCTTTCCGGCAAGGCGGCGGCAAAGCGTTTTCCAAAGCCGACCGCAGCCGGTTTCTTGACGCGCTGGAGCGTGACCTGCGCGCGGC
The DNA here is from genome assembly GCF_900129685.1 of Cognatishimia maritima. GTDB lineage: Bacteria > Pseudomonadota > Alphaproteobacteria > Rhodobacterales > Rhodobacteraceae > Cognatishimia > Cognatishimia maritima. The sequence continues at coordinate 299,226 of NZ_FQWM01000002.1, forward strand.
CAAATCCCTTTGAAATCAGGAATTGATCTATGCCCATTGAAGCGGTGATTTTTGACGTCGGCAATGTTCTAATCGAGTGGCAACCGGAACGTGCTTATGACCGCCTGATCGGCGAGGCCCGGCGCAAAGAGATGTTTGCCGAGCTCGACATGCACGACATGAACAATGACATCGACCTTGGTGCACCCTTCAAAGAGCGTATTTATCAGTTTGCCGAAGAAAACCCGAAATGGCGTGATGAAATCCGCATGTGGCATGACAATTGGTTCGACCTTGCCAGCCCGGCGATTGATCATTCATGGCGTCTGCTGCGCGCCCTGCGCGCCAAGGGCATACCGGTCTTTGCACTGTCCAACTTTGGCGTCGACAACTGGCCACCGGCGGTCAAGGTCTACCCTGTTCTGGGAGAGTTTGACCGTGAATATGTTTCGGGCCGCATGGGGCATGTGAAGCCCTTCAACCGAATCTATGAGATGGTCGAGGAAGACTGCCAGATCGAACCGGACCGGTTGCTGTTCACCGACGACCGGGATGAGAACCTTGTGACCGCCCGCGCGCGCGGGTGGAAAACGCATCTGTTCGAAGGCCCGCAAGGCTGGGCCGACCGGCTTGTCTCAGAAGGGCTTTTGACCCGCGAAGAAGCTGCCTGATCTTAGGCTGCGAGCGCCGCAGGTGGTGGCCGGTTTTCGCGAATGGGAAGATGCACAATGGCGCTGAAGGCCCCGACGCCGACACCGATCCACCAGACCGCGTCATAGCTGCCGTAGGCGTCATACATCCGCCCGCCAAGCCAAACACCCAAGAAGCTGCCCAACTGGTGGCTGAAGAACACGATGCCATAAAGCGTCCCCATGTAGCGCAGCCCATAAAGATGCGCGACCAATCCAGATGTCAGCGGCACCGTCGCCAGCCACAATGACCCCATCACGATGGAGAATAAGATCACTGTGGTCGGGGTCATCGGCAGCAAAATGAAGGCTGCCGCCGCAATCGTGCGGCCCGTGTAAATCCCGGCCAGCAGATACTTTTTAGAGTAGCGTTTACCCAGATAGCCCGCATAAAGCGTCCCGGCGATATTCGCAGCGCCAATCAGCGCGATGGCCCAAGCGCCAAGCTGCGAGGTTGTACTGATCCCGACGGAGGCCAAGACGCCACTGGGGTCAATCGCGGCGCAAACCTCGGTGACGAAGGCTGGGAAGTGTGCAGTCACAAAGGCCAATTGATAGCCGCAGCTAAAGAACCCGAGGAAGATCAGCGTATAAGACGGGTCTTTGAAGGCGCGCAGCAGGATGGTGCCCATGCTTTCTTCCAACTCGGTTTTCGAGACTGCAGGCGCGCGCATCATTGGCAGCGTGAACAGGACAGCCAAAATGGCCACCGCAAAGATCAGGAAAGTGCTTTGCCAACTCATGATGCTCAGCATCCACTCGGCAACGGGTGCGCCAAACACCTGACCCGCGCTACCAGCGGCTGTCGCAATCGCGAGAGACATGGAGCGGTTTTCATCCGTACTGGCGCGCCCAACCACGGCCAAAATCACGCCAAAACCTGTGCCCGCCACACCAAAACCAACAAGAACCTCATAGAGTTGATGTGCTCCGGGTGTGACTGCAAATGACGACAGCACCAGCCCAACGGCATAGGTCAACGCGCCAAGAATGATCGCTTTACGATCCCCAATCCGTTCTGCAAGTGCGCCGAAAATCGGCTGCCCGATCCCCCAGGCAAGGTTCTGTATTGCGATCGCCAGCGAAAAGTCACTGCGCAGCCAGCCGAACTCTTCGGCGATGGGAATTTGGAACACACCGAAACTGGCGCGGATCGAGAAAGAAATCAGGATAATGATGCACCCCGCAATCAATACGGGCGTCATCAAAGGGGCGCGATCAGTCATGGTGAAACTCCTGCAGCAGCACGTGCATGATGGCCGCAGCAATGTGCCTTGGTCAAATCAGGATTTGTGAGGCAAAATCGCCATTTCCTGATGCTTTTGACCAGACTCCAATGTTGTCGATACGCGCTGAACGGATTGCTGAACTCGTCCGCACTGCAACACGACGGAACGTCTTGAAAAACACATCTTTTCTCAGCCGCAGCCAAAAGCTATGCACCCAGCATGACTTCTGTGCATGACATCTACGAAGCGCGTATTGCGGCGGGTGAGCTTGAACGTGATCCGGCGCAAGCTGCTGTTTTGGACGAATTCGAACGCATTCGCTCTGAACTGGCGCAACCACAGCAGCCTCAAAAGAAGGGCTGGTTCCGCAAAGCCAAGCCAGAGGCCGTCAAGGGTCTCTATCTTTGGGGCGGCGTTGGACGCGGCAAATCCATGTTGATGGATATGTTTGTGGAAACGCTTGAGGTGCCTGCGCGGCGCGTTCACTTTCATGCCTTCATGCAGGAAATTCACGCGGGCATGCACAAGGCGCGGCAAGACGGCGTCGACGATGCCCTCGCGCCTGTTGCCGCGAAGGTTGTCGAAGAGGTCAAGCTGTTGGCCTTTGATGAAATGCAGATCACAGACATCACAGATGCGATGATTGTTGGGCGGCTGTTTCAGTTTCTATTCGAGGCTGGCGTGACTGTCGTAACCACGTCCAACCGCATCCCGGATGACCTATACAAAGAGGGTCTGAACCGTCAGCTTTTCTTGCCCTTCATCGACATCCTCAAAGACAAGATGGTCGTTTGGGAGATGGTCTCTCCAACCGATTATCGCCAAAACCGCCTAACCGGAGAGCAGGTCTATTTCGTGCGCGGATCAGGCGGCGCGCGCAAACGGCTGCTGGCGCTTTGGAAGGATTTGGCGGGCACCGGTGCCCCGCCTCTGATCCTGACGGTCAATGGGCGTGAGGTCGAAATTCCGATGTTCCGCAATGGTGTCGGCAAAGCCAAATTCTATGATCTTTGTGGCAAGATGCTGGGACCAGCGGATTACCTCGCCATAGCAGAGGCCGTGCGGGTCTTGGTGATCGAAGATATCCCGCGCCTCAGCCGTCACAACTTTAATGAAGCAAAGCGGTTCGTGACGCTGATTGATGCGCTTTATGAGGCCAAAGTGCGCCTGATCTGCACAGCAGCTGCCGAACCAGAGATGCTTTACGTCGAAGGCACCGGCACCTTTGAGTTTGAACGCACCGCCAGCCGGTTGCGTGAGATGCAGGATGCCGATTGGGGTAAGAAGACCTAGCGCGAATCGCTGTTCTTAAATTGAAACAGGGGACGCCAAATGGCATCCCCTGATCTCGATAGACTTGCCTGTATTCAGGATTAGAAGCGCTGCTCGGCCACCTCTATCCCACTGCCTTTATTGAAAAAAGTCCTGCTATTGGGACTATACGCGCTGCGAATCGAATCGGTCAAGTGGCTGCGATTCGCTTTTTTCGAATCGGGGGAGGAATGATTCGCAGAACTGAGTCGTTTCAATCACTTAGCGGGTCAAAAAAATTCACCCGTTCTCTCGCAAGACGCCGCCTGCCAGGTAAAGCGACCCGCAGATCAGGATGCGGCAATCAGGCGATCCGGCGACAATCTCTTGTACGGCGTCTGCAACGCTCTCTGCGATTTGCGCCTTCATGCCGCTTTGCTGCGCGGCCAAGGCAGTCGCTTCAGCCGGCAGTGTGTTGGTTTCGCCCGGTATCGAGACTGCCGTCAGGCTTTTTACATGTGGTGCCAGCGGACTCAGATAGCCGCCAACATCCTTGGTGTTCAGCATTCCGCATATCAAATAGGTGTCGCGTTTTGGAAGGGTTGCCAATAGGTCTGCGATGGCGATACCAGCCGCCGCGTTGTGCCCGCCGTCGAGCCACAGTTCCGCCGTTCCAGCGATGTCCACCAATGGCCCCGTCTTCAACCGCTGCATGCGTGCAGGCCATTCTGCATTTGTCATAGCGGCTTCGCAGGCGGCGTCATCGGCCCCCAAATGACGCAGCACTGCCAGAGCAGCGCCCGCGTTCATCACTTGATGCGTGCCCAGCAGGGCCGGCATCGGTAGGTCCAAAAGGCCGCGATCATCTTGATAGACCAATCGGCCGCGCTCAGTGGTCACATGCCAATGCTGGCCATAAACCAACAGCGGGGCACCCAACCGCATGGCGGTTGCTTCGATCACCTCAAGCGCTTCATCTTCTTGTGGCCCCACAACGCAAGGCACACCGCGTTTGATGATGCCCGCCTTTTCGGCGGCGATTTTGGCCAGCGTGTTTCCGAGAAATTGTTCGTGATCAATCGACACCGGCGTAATCACCGTGACCTCTGGATCGATCACATTGGTTGCATCCAGCCGCCCGCCAAGGCCGACCTCAAGCAACGTGTAATCTGCGGGCTGACGCGCGAAGGCCAGCAATGCGGCGCAGGTCGTAATCTCAAAATAGGTGATGTCGATGCCGCCGTTCTTGGCGTAACACTCATCCAAAACCTCGGTCAGATAGGTCTCAGAAATCAGCTCACCTGCCAAACGAATGCGCTCGTGAAACCGTGCCAAATGCGGAGAGGTATAGGCGTGGACAGATTTGCCCATCCCCTCTAGCCCCGCGCGGATCATGGCTTGGGTCGATCCCTTGCCATTGGTGCCCGCGATATGGATGACCGGCGGCAGGTTTTCTTGCGGATTGTCCAATGCTTTAAGCAACCGCCACACGCGATCAAGCGTCAGGTCGATGACTTTTGGGTGCAGGGCCATCATGCGGTCTAGGATGGCATCAGAGGTTTTGGCGGTCATGGCAAATCTCGATTCAGCGGTTGGTGAAATCGCTATATAAAAAACGCGCCCGGCTCAATGCGGGGCGCGTCAGAATTTCAACGAAATGCGGAAGGCTTAGTCAGCTTTATTCGCCTTGGGTGCGTCTTCCTTTGCCGCAGGCGCAGTTTCGGCAGCCGGTACCGGTGCCGGGGCAGGCAAGTCGCCCTTAACGGCAGGGGGCAGCCCCAGCAGCATCCGTACAATCGTGATCAACTCATCTCGCATCTCTGTGCGTTTGGTCACACGGTCCAGCATGCCGTGATCCAGCAGATATTCCGCACGCTGGAAGCCTTCGGGTAGTTTCTCGCGGATAGTCTGTTCAATCACGCGTGCGCCAGCAAAGCCGATCAGCGCGTTTGGTTCTGCGATCTGCACATCACCCAGCATCGCATAGGACGCCGTCACACCGCCGGTTGTCGGGTGTGTCAGGACAACAATGTATGGCAGCCCCGCTTCTTTCAGCATCTGAACGGCGATGGTTGTACGAGGCATCTGCATCAAGCCAAGAATGCCTTCCTGCATCCTCGCACCACCTGCGGCGGAGAACAGGATCAGCGGACGCTTCATTTCAACGGCGCGTTCTGCTGCGGCCACGATGGCGTTACCCACATACATGGACATCGAACCGCCCATGAAAGAAAAGTCCTGCGCACAGGCAACGATAGGCGTGCGGCCGATCTCACCTTCGGCGACCAGCATCGCTTCTTTTTCACCGGTCTTTTTCTGCGCGGCTTTCAGGCGTTCAGGGTATTTCTTTTGGTCTTTGAAGTGCAGCGGATCAGCAATCGGTGCAGGGACGTCGATTTCGGTGAAGATCCCACCGTCAAACAGCGCTTCAAACCGCGCACGGGGCGAAATGCCCATGTGGTGATCGCACTGCGTGCACACATTCAGGTTTTCGCTGAGTTCCCGGTGGAACAGCATCGTGCCGCACTCATCACATTTCGACCACAGGTTTTCGGGCACTTCGCGGCGCGAGAAAATTGAATTGATCCGTGGGCGGACGTAGTTGGTGATCCAGTTCATGCACAAAACCCCTGAAGTCGTACAGCAGCACTGAGATAGTCCGCAATTCAGGGAATTGCAATCAACGCCTGATCGCAATCCGCGCGGTAAGCCAGAAACACAAGAGAACGGGGCCTTCGATCAGCAATGTCGCCCGCACAAGGTCGGTATCCTGCGGCCCATAAGGCATATTCAACAGGGCCAAGCCGTCCCAATGATCGCGCAGGGCGACGATCATTATGGCCAGAACGTTGTTCACAAAGTGAAGTGCGATGGCGGGACCCAAGTTTCCGCTGCGCGCAGTGATATCCGCGGCAACGCAGCCAAATGCCACGGCCCACAGCGCAATCAGCATTGCGTTTTCGCCATAGGCTTCTGGGCTGTAGTGAAGAAGCCCAAAGATCACGCTCGGCACAACAATCCACACCCAAGGCTGCGCAAATCGCGCGGCAAGCTGGCTTTGGAAATAGCCCCGAAAGATCACTTCCTCTGTGCTAACCTGAATAAAGATCGCCAAGAGTGCGGGAAGGACCCAAGGCAGCCACTCTGCAAACCGCATATGCGTGCCGGGGCTTTGCTCGGGCGTCGAGGGAAGCACAAGGAGCACCGCAGAGAGCACGATCAAGAGGCGAAAAACGCGGAAAAAGTCAGAGACTGTGGCTCCGAGAGGCCCCACCAAGCTTAGGAACGCCCGCCGGTGGAGCAGCCTAACGACCACCCACAATGAAGCGGCGGCCATCACGAAGGAAAAGAGCATGATCAGCATCGCACGCGGCGAATTGCCGACCATCAACTCATATTGCAGCCGCTCCCAGTCGGCAGACGATTGCAGTACCCCGACCAAGCTGAAATTCAATGCGATCACCGAGATCAGCAATAGGATCAGCCCAGCCACAAGCCGAAACAGCCCCGCGCTGGCTTTGGCAGGGGCAACAAGCGTTTGATGCGGCTCATAAGCGGTCATGTGTCATGCCTAGCGAGTAATTTCTCATGCGTATAGCCCCGGTTGCTGCGAACTTGCCGAACTGCGGAAGCTCCGATAAGCATGCTCTACTGTGAAAGAGGTTACAGGAATGCGGGCACTACGATTGCCGAAAACAACGTTGCTTGTTGCCTGTCTGATGGCGGCAGGTTGCATTGCCCCCGAGACAGATCAAGCCCAACCCTCCGCGTGGGTGAAAACCCATCGTTTGGCGGGTGGCGACATCATCGTTCGCGCACCAAAGGACTACTGCGTCGCGCGCAGCGCCAAGCCGACCTCTGACTTTGTCTTGCTTGCCCGCTGTGATGCTTTGACAGCGCAGGGCAATGTTTCTCCGCGATCAAGCGGCGTCCTGACCGTGAGCACAAGCGCCCCGATGCGCAATTCAGAGACCTCGCTGGACCTAGCGGCAGCGCTTGGTGATGACAGTGTTGCATCGAAGAAGGTACCGGACCTAACGCTCCGCAAGATGAATGCCCGCCCGGGCGGCCCTCTGCCCGGCGCAGCCGCAGAACATTGGCGCGGATTGCTGCGCTTCCAGAACCGCGTGATTAGCTTTGCCGCCTATGGGCCGGAAGGCAGCACTGTATTGGGTCAGTCTGGCTTGCGCCTGTTGGAAAGCTTGGCGCTTGAGACCGTGAAGGCAAGTGAAGCCACAAATCAGGCCGCAAACTAAGCGGCGCTTGACAACACAGCACCCCAAACTCGCGGGGCTGACGATTTAGACGTTTGTTTCAATTAAACCAATCCGCTACACAATAGGGAAACAGGTGGCGAATTGTCTTTGGTCGCACACCAAAGCTTGGGTAAGTCAGGGCAGCATGGGCACGCGATCAGCAAAACTTTGGCAACGGATTATGCAACGCGGTGTCCGCCGGTTTTGGGCGCAGGCCGCGCGTGAGGCGCATGAAACTGCCCTCCCCGTTCTGCGCCGTCGCCGCTTGGTTGCACGGCAGCTGCGCAATCAGCTGGACACGCTGATTTCTATAGCTGACGGGCGTCTGGCACTGCCGATCATCGGGTCAAACACCTTTCCCAAACCGCACGGAACGGACTGGGCGTGGCGGCCAACGGTCTGGCGCGAAAGCCTGCCAACCAAGGGCAAAGTCGCCGTGCAATCCAAAGAAGGCCTAGGCGACGAAGTCACGCTGTTTCACGACTGCACAGTCTCTGAACTGACACTCCGGCAGTTGCGCAACACCCGCGCGAAAGACCTTGCGCCTTTCGGTTTGCGAATGGACGTCTTCCGGTTTGACGGCTCGTTCCTGTCGCTGGTCATCGACTTTCCGCCAGAGGCGCTTGCTGGCTTGAACCGTCATTATCTGATCCGCATGGACACAATTGTCGAAATGGAGAAGCCGCTCGAAATCTTTGCGCGGTTCAATATCAAACACGGCCCGAACACGGAACAGATTGTGCGCGAACTGCCGCTGCATGAAGAAGACATCATGGTCGAATTCGACCTCGCCTATTCAAAGCTGAATGAAAAACGGATCGAACGGGCCTGGGTGGATTTGATTTTCGAAGGCCCGGAAATGAATCAGGTTATCCTACGAGATGTGACCTTCAGCCGTCGCCTGCGGGCAGAGATGTAAGGACCTATTATGAGCCGATATAGCATCAGCAAAACGCGCCTGTTTGAAGGCATCTGGGATGGGGTTGTCACCGCTGACGAAGCTTCCGACGACCAACCTCATCTGGAGGCGACCCACCTTGAAAAACCGCTTGAAGGCATGAAGCTTGTGGAGCTTGGCGAAGACCAATGGTCCCTGCGCCTGCCAATTCCCTCTGACATTTTAAGCGACGGCGTTCAGACGATCCTTATTCGCGATGTCCTTGCGCAGGAAACGCTTGAAGTCATCACGATCATGTCGGGCGAAGCCATTGCCGAAGACATCCGCGCGGAAATGGACCTAATGCGCGCGGAACTTGATATGCTGAAACGCGCCTTCAGGCGGCATTGTCTGGAAACCATGTAAGCGGTCGTTTACGCGACGTTGGCCGTGACATGCCTGCACGAGGGCGGCAGAGTTCCGCCTCGTTGACCGGAGACAGACATGACGCGCTACCCGCATCTTTTTGAACCGCTGGACCTTGGTTTTACCACGCTGAAAAACCGCGTGCTGATGGGCTCGATGCACACGGGGCTGGAAGAGACCAAGGATTGGAACCGGGTCGCTGAATTCTATGCAGAGCGCGCCCGGGGCGGCGTTGCCCTGATGGTGACAGGCGGCATGGCCCCCAATCGCGAAGGCGGTGTGTTTCCAGGCGCGGCAGGTCTGTTTTCTGACGAAGATGTCAAAAACCACCGGACGGTCACCAGCCGCGTGCACGAAAACGGCGGCAAGATCGCCATGCAAATCCTGCACGCGGGGCGCTATGCCTATGGTCCCGACTGCGTCAGTGCTTCTGCCATCAAATCTCCGATCTCGCCTTTCCCGCCCAAAGAACTCGATGAAGACGGGATTGAAAAACAGATCCAAGATTTCGTGACCGCTGCGGAACGCGCGCAGGAGGCGGGCTATGACGGGGTCGAGATCATGGGGTCCGAAGGGTATTTTCTGAACCAATTCCTTGTGACCCACACCAACAAACGCACGGATCGCTGGGGTGGGAGCTATGAAAACCGCATGCGCCTGCCGGTCGAGGTCGTGCGCCGCTGCCGGGAGGCTGTCGGCCCGGACTTCATAATCATCTATCGCCTTAGCATGATCGATTTGATCCCCAATGGGTCGACCCATGAGGAAGTTGTGCAACTGGCGCAGCGGATCGAAGCCGCCGGGGCATCCATCCTGAATACCGGCATCGGTTGGCACGAGGCGCGCATTCCGACCATCGCTACCAGCGTACCCCGCCGCGCTTTTAGCTGGGTGACCCAAAACCTGATGGGACAGGTGTCGATCCCCGTGATCACCAGCAACCGGATCAACACACCCGAAGTTGCGGAAGCGGTTTTGGCCGAAGGCTGCGCCGATATGGTCTCGATGGCGCGCCCCTTCCTTGCGGACAGCCAATTCGTTGTGAAAGCGCAAGCTGGCCGCGCGGACAGCATCGCGCCTTGCATTGCCTGCAACCAAGCCTGTTTGGACCACACGTTTGCGGGCAAGCTTTCAAGCTGCCTCGTGAACCCGCGCGCCTGCCATGAAACGGAATTGATGATCGCGCCCGCGACTACTCCGAAATCCATAGCAGTGGTGGGGGCTGGACCGGCTGGCCTGTCCGCAGCCCTGACTGCGGCTGAACGCGGTCACCGTGTCACCCTCTTTGATCGCGCCGCGCAGATTGGCGGGCAGTTGAACATGGCCAAAACCATCCCCGGCAAAGAAGAATTCAAAGGGCTGGTGGCTTGGTATGAAACCATGTTGAAGGAAATGGGTGTCACGACCCGCATGTCCCATGAGGTGACGGCGGCTGACCTTGCGGATTTTGATGAGGTCATATTGGCAACCGGCGTCACCCCGCGCGCGCCAGAGATCCCCGGTTTGGATCATCCCAAGGTTCTAAGCTATGTCGATGTGCTGCGACATGGTCATCCTGTCGGCAGCCGCGTTGCCATTATCGGCGCTGGCGGCATTGGCTTTGACGTCGCCGAATTCTTGGCTGAGGAAGGCCAAAGCCCGACCATGTCTCTACCGGACTGGATGAAAGAATGGGGCGTTACTGATCCAGCAGTCGCACGCGGCGGCATCGCGCAGGAAGGCCCGCAACCGACGCCGCCCGCGCGGGACATTGTGCTGCTGCAACGCAAGGCACAGGCTTTGGGCAAAGGATTGGGCAAAACCACCGGCTGGATTCACAGAATGTCCCTGCGTCACAAGAACGTGCGGATGATTGGTGGCGTAAACTATGAAAAAATCGACGACGCCGGTCTGCACATCTCCTTTGGTGCGGCGCGAGAGCAGAGTGAGATTCTTAACGTCGATCACATCGTGATCTGCGCGGGACAGGAGCCTGATCGCAGCCTATGCGACGACCTTGAAGCGCAAGGAATACCCTTTCACCTGATCGGCGGGGCGGACGTCGCGGCAGAACTCGATGCGAAACGGGCGATTGATCAAGGTGTTCGGCTTGCGGCTTCGCTATAGATCAATCGTGGTGTGAGCGGCTGTCCGACGGCGCCTCCGCGCGCTCCGTCATACCGTAGTCGCGCAGGACCTCGGCAACGCGCAACCTGTAGTCCGAGAAGATACCGCCCCGCCCGCGCGCCTGCGCGACGTGGTGTTCGGCAATGGCGCGCCACGCGGCAACGGCTGCCTCATCACGGAAGAAGGACAAAGACAATAGTTTCCCCTCTGTCGTGAGGCTTCCGAACCGTTCCACAGAAATGAAACCGTCAATCTCTTCCAAGATGGGTTTCAACTCCGCCGCCAGATCAAGGTAGGCCTCCCGCTGTCCTGCGGCGATTTCAACTTCGAATATAACTGCAATCATCTGGCGTCTCCATGCGGGTGCGAGGCCAGTTTCAGGAAGGTGCGGTCCTCTCGCAAGATAAACTTTTCGGATTGGGCAAACTGGTAGTTTTCCTGCCCCAATGGGTCAGCAGCAAGCCGCGCGCGGTAGGCTTCGTAGTCGGCAAGGCTGGCGACATTGTAAATGCCATAGGCCAAAGTGGTGCTCCCTTCGTGCGGGGCATAGTACCCGATCAGATCAGCGCCATTGCGCGGAATGGCTTGCCCCCAGTTGCGGGCGTATTGTTCGAACTGGGCTTTCTTCGTCGGGTCGATTTGATAGCGAATGATGCATGTCAGCATGGTGGTCTCCTAGATTTCACCTGACTCTATCCTGTTGCGTTGCGTAGATGCTTCGCCCATGATCGAAGTATGAAAGAAGGTCCTGACTTCACTCGCGTTGCAGCCCTGATCGGCGATCCGGCGCGCGCAAATATTCTGACCGCCTTGATGAGCGGTAAGGCATTGACCGCCAGCGAACTTGCCGCAGAGGCCGGTGTCAGCGCGCAAACAGCATCGGCCCACCTTGCGAAGCTGCGCGATGGGACCCTTGTTGCGGAACGCAAACAAGGACGGCACAAGTATTTTCGACTGGCCTCGGATGAGGTTGCTCAGGTGCTTGAGGCGCTCATGGGTTTGGCTGCCGGTTCCGGCCATCTGCGCACCCGCACCGGTCCCAAGGATCAAGCCATGCGCGAAGCGCGGGCATGTTACAACCATCTGGCGGGCGATATGGGCGTACATATGTTCAGATCAATGCGCCAGAATGGCCACCTGATTGGCCCGGAGGATGCGCTCCGCCTTTCAGAGACCGGGTCTGAATTCGTGAAAAGCTTGGGCATCGACTTGGAAAACCTACCCAGAAGCAAAGCGCCCCTGTGCCGCGCCTGCCTAGACTGGAGCGCACGAGACACGCATTTGGCAGGGCAGCTGGGCCGCGCCCTGTTGAATCAAATTTTATCGCTCGGTTGGGCGGTTAAGAACGCGGACAGCCGTGTCGTTATCTTCAGCAAAACCGGAAAAAGCGCCTTTTTTGAAACATTTAGGCCCTGAAATCACGCGAAATACCGGCACAAATTACGCGTGTTATGTTGTTTCCATGTGATTTACGATCATTGATAAAATCGCGATATTGTCCGTCCTCTGCCCCTTTCGCGCCTCATTTCACCGGCAAATCTAGGGTCAACAACGTATTGACCACAAGGACAGTCACATGGATCGCCTTACGGAAATGGAAGCCTTCGCCACGGTTGTCGACCAAGGCGGCTTCACGGATGCCGCGAAAAAGATGGGCATCTCCAAATCCGCCGTTTCCAAACATGTCTCCAGCCTCGAAGCACGGCTTGGCGCGCGTTTGCTGAACCGCACAACGCGACGCGTCAGCCCAACAGAGATTGGCTTGGCCTATTATGACCGAGCCCGCCGGGTTTTGAACGACGCCGGAGAGGCAGACGCGCTGGTGACATCAATGCAATCTGCGCCTTCGGGCCTGCTGCGCATCTCGGTCGCGACGGATTTCGGTGTGAATCATCTGAGCCCGGTGCTTGGCGAGTTTTTGGCCGATTTCCCTGAAGTGACGGTCAATATGGTGCTGAACAACCGCTATGTTGAATTGATCTCGGAAGGCTTTGATATGGCCATCCGTGTGGGTGAGTTGGAAGACAGCTCTTTGCGTGCGCGCAAGCTGACCGAAACAACGACTCGAATGATCGCGAGCCCAGAGTATTTTGAAAAACATGGCCGCCCGACCAAAATCGACGATCTGAACGAGCACAAACTTCTCCACTATTCCAGCCAGTCCAACGGAGCAGTCTGGAAACTGACCGCCCCATCCGGTGAAAAGCGCCAAATTCGCACCGCGGGCTGGCTGAGTGTAAATGATGGTCAGTCGCTGCTGAACGCTGCGATTGCTGGCCTTGGCATCGCCTACCTGCCCAGCTTCCTTTACGCAGACGCGATGGAGAAGGGCCTTGTCGAAGACGCCATCCCCGATCTGCCAACAGAGACGCAAGGCATCTACGCAGTCTATCCCCCAGGTCGCTTCACGCAGCCCAAGGTTCGAGCCTTCATAGATTTTCTGGTGCATTCCTTTGCGTCAAAGGGCCCGACAGACTGGTGAACTGAGCAGAACAAGTTCCAAAGCCCCGGCATAGCTTCCGGGGTTTTTTGCATGCGCCAGTCCACAAAAAAAGCCAGCCCAAACCGGCTGGCTTTCTAAGCATCACGATGTGGCGGTCTTAGCCTGCCTTCTTCAACTCTGTGATCAGCCCATCAATATTGCCGCGCTGTTTGTCCAGCATCGCGCCGATTTCGCTTTTTTCGGTCAAACGCAGGCTAATCCCTTCGATGATCATATCAAAGAACAGGTCTTTGCCAGATCTGTCTGACACCAAAAAGTTCAACTGAAATGGCGCTTCGCCTTTCAGGTAGGCCGTGCCCTGCACCTCGTAGAAGCTATTGACCTTGCGCGTGCCGTCCACTTCGATCCGACCGCCAACAAACTCATTAAAGCGTTTGCCGTATTTGCGAGAGATATAGCCTGTGAACGCGTCAACATAGGCCCGCTCTTGAGCGCCCGACAGACCGCGTGCATCTGGACCCAGAGCCGAAAGTGCGATGATTTTGACGTCGCCGTAGCGCTTAAAAATCCCTTCGAAATCGCGCACCATGGTCGACAGTGACTTGCCCGAGGCAATCACTTTGTTGATATCATCCACGAGACGTCCGACAAGCACTTCGGCCTGCGAACTGGTCAAGGCCATCAACTGCGATGGCAGCGCGGCAGTGGCGGCCAAAGCCGCAATAAATCCTCGGCGGTTCATAGCGAAACCTTTATTCTGCATAGGGATCATCATAAGGATCTAGATAAGCATCGTCTGCCGTCACTCCAAGCTCGAAGCGACGATTTTGTAGATAAAGAATACGTGTCTGCGCGTAGCTGTCAGCACTTTCGTAAAGCACCGAGTCGATCGTACCGCGCAATTCATAGCGATCGCCCATTCGATCTGCGATATTTGCCGCAGTACCGATGTAGCTTTCCGGGTTGGGCAGCAGAACCGACACGGGATCAAGCGTGAAATCGAGGATGGTGCCCATGGCGTCACGCTCTGTTGACGGCCCAAGCAGGGGCAGTTCGACATAAGCCCCCTCTTTCATGCCCCAGACGTGGAAGGTCTCGCCAAAATCGGTCTCCCGGCGCGGCATGTCGAAAGCATCAGACGGATCGGCGATCCCACCGAACCCAAAAACCGTATTGAACACAAAGCGGAAACTGTTTGCCCCCGCCCCTTTCAGATCACCCTGGAGGATATTGTTCACAATATCGGCTGGCAGAGAAAGGTGATCGGCGAAATTTGACACCAACAGTCGCGCATCTTCGTGCACGACATTGCCGTAGCCATTGGAGACCGGGCGGAACAACACCCGATCAACACCACGGTTGAATTCGTGCACCTTACGGTTGGAAACCTCTTGCGGGTCGTAAATTTCGCCCGCCGGCACAGAGCCATTGTTCGCCGCGCATGCGCTGACGACGCTGAGAGAAACAAACAAGAGGGCGCCACGCCACAATGGACGTGATTTTAATTGGCTTGACGGCGACACGGATTTTCTCGACTTAAAACTAATGAGTCCCATTTAGATTACAGTTTGAAATACACCACACCCAGCATTCTATTCACCTTATTGTTGTGGCACTAGGGACACAGGCAAATTCTTGCCATAGAAATAAGCCATTCTTAGCAGAGCAGCGGTATAAATTAGCGTCATGTCCAAGAATTCAGACCATATCGAAGCCGGATTAGAGGAATTGCGCGCTGCGCGGCGTGAAAGTCGACAGCTTTACTTGGCCGTCGGCCTCTTCAGCGCCTTTGCCAATCTTCTGATGCTGACCGGGCCGCTTTACATGCTGCAGGTTTATGACCGCGTACTTAGCAGCCGCAGCGTTGAAACTTTGGTCGCGCTGACCGTGCTCGTGGCGTTTCTCTATAGCGTGATGGGGATATTGGATTTCACGCGCGGTCGCGTTTTGGCGCGCATTGGCGCTCGGTTCCAGCGCCGGTTGGATCGGCGTGTGTTTAACGCGGTGATCGCAAACACAACGCGTGGACAAGCGGATCGTGCTCAAACGGGGCTGGCTGATCTTGAATCGATCCAGCGCTTTATTGCCTCCCCTGCCCCGACAGCAGCCTTTGACATCCCATGGACGCCGGTATTTTTGATCGGCATCGCGATTTTCCATCCGTGGCTGGGCTATTTGGCCGTTGTTGGCGGCGTCATATTGATCGGTCTGACATTGCTGAACCAAACGTTGTCGACTCAGCCTCTGAACCGCTCAAACATTACGGCCCACCGGGCGTCCCATCTGGGCGAACAACTCCGGTCCGAGGCAGAGATGGTGCAGAGCCTTGGCATGCAGCAGAACGCTTTTGAACGCTGGCAGGCGCGCCGCCGTCTGGCCCTCACTGAGCAACTTGATGCAACTGACATTGGCGGGCGTTTTACTGCACTAACCAAAACCTTTCGTCTGTTCCTACAATCGGCCATGCTGGGCCTTGGCGCATTGCTTGTCTTACGCGGAGAGCTCTCGCCGGGAGCTATGATCGCAGGATCAATTTTGATGGGTCGTGCGCTGGCTCCGATTGAACTGGCCATCGGCCAATGGCCCGTGTTCCAGCGCGCGCGCAAGGGGTGGGACAACCTCGCCAAGCTATTGACCGATACCCCAGAGATCGCGCCGCGCACGGACCTGCCTGTGCCAGCCGCGCGGCTTGAGGCGCAATCGCTCACCGTTATCCCGCCGGGGCAGGCACAAGCCAGCCTGCGCATGGTAAATTTCGCCATCGAACCGGGAGAAGCTGTTGGCGTGATTGGCCCATCTGGTGCGGGTAAGTCGACATTGGCGCGGGCCATCACCGGGACTTGGCGCGCCGCCGGTGGCAAAGTGCGCCTCGACCGAGCGGCGCTGGACCAATACGAACCTGCAAAGCTGGGCGAATACATCGGTTACTTGCCGCAGCGCGTGCACCTGTTTGATGGCACAATCGCTGAAAACATCGCCCGGCTGTCGCAAGCACCGGACGACGCCAAGATCGTGAAAGCCGCGCAGCAGGCCGACGCGCACGACATGATCCTGAAACTGCCAGATGGCTACGACACGCTCGTATCAAGCACAGGTGGGCGCCTGTCTGGCGGACAAATTCAACGCATTGGTCTTGCGCGGGCGCTTTACTCCGAACCTGTTCTTTTGGTTCTGGATGAGCCGAATTCCAATTTGGATAACGACGGTGCAGAGGCTTTGAACGCGACCATCCGCCGTATGAAAGCAGAGGGGAATTCCGTGATCATCATGGCCCACCGCCCTGCAGCGATCCGCGAATGCGACAAGCTTTTGGTACTGAAAAACGGGATTGTCGACGCCTTCGGTCCCCGCGATGAGGTGCTGCGCAAAACGGTCAGCAACCATCAAACGATCCAAAATGCGCAAAATGCCGGAGGGGTACAGTGATGCCAACGGATACCTCTTTCTCGGCCACCCGCTATTTGGTCGTCGGCTTTCTGGCCCTTGCGGCTCTGGTCGTTGGCTTTGGCACTTGGTCCATCGCCACGGAAATCTCTGGCGCTGTGATTGCGTCGGGCCGGATCGAAGTCGACCGCAACCGTCAGGTGGTTCAGCATCTGGATGGCGGTGTGGTGGAGCAAATCCTTGTTGATGAAGGGGACACGGTGGCGGCTGGCGACCCCTTGATTGTGCTGGACGATACCCTGATCAAATCGGAACTCACGATTTTGGAAGGCCAGCTTTACGAATTGATGGCCCGGCGGGGACGGCTGGTCAGTGAACGCGACGATGCTGATCAGATCAGCTTTGACGCAGAACTTCTGGAGGCCGCCGCCAAGAGCCCTGAGATTCAGGACCTCGTTGATGGTCAATCCCGCCTGTTTGCTGCCCGCAAAGTCACTCTGGAACAGGAAATCGAACAGCTCGGCAAGCGCCGCGAACAAATCACAGATCAGGTCGCGGGCATTCGAGCGCAAAGCGACGCGCTAAACAGGCAGCTCGAACTGATTGCCGAAGAACTTGAAGACCAGCAATCGCTGCTGGACAAGGGATTGGCGCAGGCCACGCGGGTTTTGAATTTGCTACGCGAAGAGGCGCGCCTCTCTGGTCAGGTCGGGGAACTCACGGCGAGCAAAGCGCAGGCCGCAGGTCGTATCACGGAGATCGACATAGAGATTCTTAAGTTGCGCACGTCACGCCGCGAAGAGGCCATTACCACCCTGCGCGATCTGCAATACCGCGAGTTGGAACAACTTGAAGCACGTAATGCCTTGAAAGAGCGCCTGTCGCGCCTCGCTATTCGCGCACCGGTGTCTGGCATCGTCTATGGCCTAAACGTGTTTGCGGAAAAGTCCGTGATCAGACCGGCTGACCCGCTGCTGTTTCTGGTTCCGCAAGATCGCCCGCTTGTGATCGCCGCGCAGATTGAACCAATCCATATTGAACAGGTACATGTGGGCCAAGACGTGATCCTGCGGTTTTCAACCTTTGATCAGCGCACCACTCCGGAGTTGAATGGTATCGTCAGCCAAGTTTCCGCAGATATTTTTGTCGATGAGGCCACGCAGCAAAGCTATTACCGCGCGGAAATTCTGGTCAATGAGGGGGAGTTGGACAAGCTAGGCGAAAACCTTGTGTTGATTCCCGGCATGCCGGTCGAAAGCTTTCTGAAAACCGATAATCGCACCCCGCTGGCTTACCTTGTGAAACCCTTCACCGACTATTTTACCAAGGCCTTTCGCGAAAGCTGATTGTCACAAATCTGCGCTTCTCAATCCTGCGTCACCAGTCTAGCTTCGGCGCAAAGACTCAGAGGAGAACCACAATGGGCACATTTGAAAACAAACTGGCTGACCTAGGCATCACATTGCCCGAAGCCCCCGCCCCGGCTGCCAACTACGTGCCATACGTTGTCGTTGGCGATCTTGTATTTGTCTCTGGTCAAATTGCGTCCGGGCCAAACGGGCCGATCATTGGAAAACTTGGCGCTGATATGGATGTCGCTGCCGGAGCAGACGCCGCGCGCAGCTGCGCGATTGCGCTATTGGCGCAGGTGAAGGCTGCATGTGGCGGCGACTTGGATCGACTGGTGAAAGTTGTGAAACTGACCGGCTTCGTGAATTCGACACCGGATTTCGGCGAACAACCCAAAGTGATCAATGGGGCGTCTGACCTTTTTGGCGAAGCTTTGGGAGAAGCCGGACAGCACGCACGCGCGGCAGTCTCAGCCCCAGCGCTGCCGTTTGGTGTCGCGGTGGAAATTGACGGTGTTTTCCAGATCAAATGACCGCGCTTGATCCCCGCTTTCTGGCCACCCCGATCGCGCACCGCGCATTGCATAACGTGACAGACGGCCGCCCTGAAAACAGCCGGGCGGCCATTCAAGCGGCGATTGACGCGGGCTACGGGATCGAGATCGATCTGCAACTGTCCAGCGATGGTGTGCCGATGGTGTTTCACGACTATCGCCTGAACCGTTTGGCGCATTCCAAGGGGGACGTTGTGGACCGCACAGCCAAGGAGCTTTCTGCAATCACCCTAAAAGGCGGTGATGAAGGGATTCCCAATCTGGCCGAGGTCCTGGCGTTGGTTGCGGCGCAAGTCCCATTGTTGATCGAATTCAAAGATCAGGATCGCGGAATGGGTCCG
The DNA here is from genome assembly GCF_900129685.1 of Cognatishimia maritima. Taxonomy (GTDB): domain Bacteria; phylum Pseudomonadota; class Alphaproteobacteria; order Rhodobacterales; family Rhodobacteraceae; genus Cognatishimia; species Cognatishimia maritima. The sequence goes on from NZ_FQWM01000002.1 coordinate 318,110, forward strand.
GCGATTGGCCCCTTGGAAGAAGGCGCATCACGGCTGTTGAATAGCTACCAAGGTCCTCTGGCTTTGATGTCGTTCAATCCCCATTCAGTCGCCCGCCTCGCGCAGCTTTGCCCCGAGATCCCACGCGGCTTGGTCACCAGCGCCTATGATCCAGACGTTTGGTCTCCGCTACCAGCGACAACTTGCGACCAGTTGCGCGATATCCCCGACTATGACCGCGTCGGTGCCTGTTTCATCAGCCACGAAGCCGAAGATTTGCAGCGTCCTCGCGTCGCCGACCTTAAGGCGCAGGGTGCCCATATTTTATGCTGGACGGTGACCTCTGCGGCAATGGAAGCCGAGGCGCGCAAGATCGCTGAGAATATCACCTTTGAGCAATACCTTGCCGCGCACCCCGCTTGAAGCGGGGCGTGGCAGAACCACATATGCTCTGTAAGGAGCCGTGATGTCAGAGACCGCAATAGAAATTCAGGCGCATGGGTCATTGCGGGACATCAAAGCATCAGACTGGGATGCTTGCGCGGGCGCTGACGGATCAGAGCGGCCCATCGATCCCTTTACCACCTACCGATTTCTGAAAGCCCTCGAAGACAGCGGCTCTGTTGGGCCGGGCACGGGCTGGCAACCCCAATATCTGACGGCGCATGCGGGCGGGCAAATGATAGCTGCGGCACCGCTGTATGCCAAAGGGCACAGCCAAGGCGAATACGTCTTTGATCACAATTGGGCCCATGCCTATGAACAGGCGGGCGGGCGCTACTACCCCAAACTCCAGATCGCCGTGCCCTTCACGCCTGTGACAGGTGCGCGATTTCTGGTACGGCCCGGCTTTGAAGAAGTGGGCCAAGCCGCGCTGATAGAAGGCGCCATGCGCTTGGCGCAGACGCATGGTGTGGGGTCGATCCATTGCACCTTTTGCACCAAGGAAGAAGCCGAGATTGGCCAGCACCTTGGACTTATGCATCGCACTGGTCAGCAGTTTCACTGGATGAACCGCAGCTATACGAATTTTGATGCTTTCCTGTCGGACCTCAGCTCTCGCAAACGAAAAAACATCCGCAAGGAGCGCGCGCAGGCGCAGGCTTTTGGGGGCGACATTCGCACCTACACCGGATCAGAAATCCAGCCCCACCACTGGGATGCAATGTGGACCTTCTATCAAGACACGGGCAGTCGCAAGTGGGGGTCGCCCTACCTGACCCGTCAGTTTTTTGACCAGATGCACGAGACCATGCGCGATGGTATCCTGCTGGTCTTTGCGGAACGCGACGGTAGGCCCATCGCAGGGGCAATGAATTTCATTGGGCGCGATACGCTGTTTGGTCGCTACTGGGGCTGTTTGGAACACCACAACTGCCTGCATTTTGAAATCTGCTATTATCAGGCCATTGACTGGGTCATTGCGCATGGGCTGCACCGCGTCGAAGCTGGAGCGCAAGGCGATCACAAACTGGCGCGCGGGTATTTGCCGGTTGAAACCCATTCCCTGCATTGGTTTGCCGACGAAGGTTTTTCAGATGCAATTGCCCAATATCTGACGGCGGAACGAGAGGCCGTGGCGGAGGAAATTGAAATCCTCACAGACTACGGCCCCTTCCGAAACGAAACACGAGAGGATCAAGAATGAACGAAAAACTCAGCAGCGCCGCCCGCGATGCCATCCTCGGCCCGCTTTTGGAAACTGGCTGGGAGATCGATGCGGGGCGCGACGCCATTGTGAAGACTTTTAAGTTCAAGACGTTCAATGAAGCCTTTGGCTGGATGACACGTGCCGCCCTTTGGGCCGAGAAGTGGAACCACCACCCGGAATGGCGCAATGTCTACAACACCGTCGACGTTTGCCTGACAACACATGATGTCGGTGGCCTTTCGTCTTTGGATGTCAAACTGGCCCGAAAACTCGACACGCTTTAGCAATTCTTCTCAATAATTTTCGTTTGCCCCCTTGAACGAGGCGCAGGCTTCCCTCATTTGAGTAATGAATATTCATTATTGATTCGAGATCATGCCGCGCCCTAGCAAAGAACAAGTCGCCGAAAACATTCGCAATGCCGTTGTGCGCGCCACAGCGGCCAAGGGGATCAGCGGTGTTTCGATGGCAGATGTCGCCAAAGAGGCCAAAGTCTCTGCTGGCACCCTGTATCTGCATTTCGACAACAAAACAGACATGCTGCAGCAAACATACCTGCACATCAAGCGCGCTTTCTATGCCTCGCTTACGGCCAGTATGACTGCCGCGACCAGCGCAGAAAAAATTCGCCAACTGTGGGTGGGCATGTTTGCCTTTGTCAGCGCCGACCCCCGAGGTTTCTTGTTTATCGACAACACAGGCGCCTTTGAAATCCTGACGGCAGAGCAGGCCGCCGAAGCCCAGATAATGCAGGAAGACATTCGCCAAATTCTGGCCGATGCAATCTCGGACGGCACGCTGGCTGACCTACCGCTAGACGTAGTGACAACCCTGCTGACGGCCCCGGCTCTTTTGATGGCACGCAGTAGCGTCATGCAGGATCGCACCTTTTCCCGCGCCGAATTGGAGCTGACCTTTGACAGGGTCTGGCTCTCTATCAGCGCTTCCCCAACAAACCCACATTAACTCCTTTGGAGAGAACAATGACAAAAGTCATCCTTGTGACCGGCTGTTCAACCGGTCTTGGCATCGCCATCGCGCTTCAGGCCGCAAAAGCAGGCCACACCGTCTATGCAACTATGCGCAACCTCGACAAACGTGCCGCACTTGATGCAGCCATAGCAGAAGCAAGCGTGTCGATGTCCGTCCTGCCACTGGACGTTCAAAAAACAGACACCGTGAATGCTGCTGTTGAACAAATCATCGCAGAACAGGGGCGCATCGACGTGCTGATCAACAATGCTGGCGCTGGCTACATCCGCTCGACCGAGCAGGCCAGTGAAGAAGAAGTTAACTGGGTCATGGACGTGAACTTCAATGGCGTCGTGCGTTGCACCAAAGCGGTATTGCCCCATATGCGCCAAAAGCGCAGCGGTCATGTCATCACAATCGGCTCCGTCGGCGGCCTGGTCGGACAGCCCTTCAACGACATCTATTGCGCGGCAAAGTTTGCCGTCGAAGGCTACACCGAGGCGCTGGCCTCTTATGTTGGCCCGGCATTCGGGCTGCATTTCTCTGTTGTGGAGCCGGGCGGCATTGCCACGGAATTCGCCAATAACGTGCTGAAACAGGTCGAAGAAACCGGTGGCATGTTGGACGATGAATACCTGCCGATCCTTCAGCAATATGTAGCAGGGGCGCAAAGCCGCGCAACGGATGGCGTGTATCAAACCGCAGACGAAGTGGCTGCAGTGGTCATGGATGTGATGAGTGCTGACGAACCACCAGTGCGTGTTCGTTCTTCAGAATGGGCTGAAAACTTTGCCCAGCACAAAACCAAAGCTGACCCAGATGGAAAAGCAGGACAAGCGATGGTGCAGAAATACCTGATGAACGTCGCTGAATAACGCCGAGACGATATGGGCGGGGATCACCCCGCCCGATTTACATTAGATCTTCTCTAACAATTCTTCGCCGGTTGTCAGGCTGCACGTTCCCGCCTGTTCTTCAAGGTTGAGGACCTTGACCTCCCCATCCTCTGCAAGCAGGGCAAACCGCTGACAGCGGTTGAAGAACCCTATCTGCGGCGCGTCAAATTCCAGCCCCAGCGCCTTGGTCAGTTCCGCTTGATGGTCGGCCAGCATTGTGATCCCAGCATCCGCCGCACCAGAAGTTTGCTCCCAACGCTTCATCACAAATGGGTCGTTGACGGCGATACAGATAATTTCTTCCACGCCTTTGGCTTTGAAGCCCTCAGCGGTGCGTATGAAACTCGGCAAATGCGCGCGATCACAGGTGCCAGTAAAGGCACCGGGCAGACCAAAAAGAACGATCGTGCGACCCTTGGACAAGCTTGCCAGTTCCACATATTCAGCGCCTGACTCCTCCATCGTTGAAAGTGTCGCGTTGGGCAAATTGTCCCCGACTGAAATCGTCATTCTGCTGTCTCCGTGATTGCGTTTTGGTCTTTAGCGGATATAGGTTTTCTGCCGCATTCGGCAATGCGATTTGGGAAGGAATACGTATGGAGCACGTGATTGTTGTCGGAGCAGGTCAAGCCGGGGCCTCCTGCGTTGCCAAACTGCGTGCCGAAGGCTTTGAGGGTCAGATCACCTTGATCGGGTCGGAAGCCGCCCTGCCCTATCAGCGCCCGCCGCTGTCCAAGAAGTACTTGCTGGGTGAATTTGAATTGGAGCGGCTCTATCTAAGACCGCAGAGTTTCTACGAGCAGAACAACATCACCTTGCGGCTTGGGCAATCCGTGGACGCCATCGACCCGGTCGCGCGCACGGTCTCTATAGGCGGGGAAACGCTGACCTATAGCGATCTTGTCTTTGCAACCGGATCTTCCCCGCGCCATCTGCCCGCCTCGATTGGAGGCAACTTGCAGCGCGTCTATACCATGCGTGATCTCGCAGACGCTGACGCCATGGCACCTGAATTCATCGCTGGTCGTCATGTTTTGATCGTCGGCGGTGGCTATATCGGGTTAGAGGCCGCAGCGGTCGCTGCCGCGAAGGGGTTGAACGTCACTTTGGTTGAGATGGCTGACCGCATCCTTCAACGCGTGGCTGCGCCTGAGACTGCCGATTACTTCCGCGCTTTGCATCAGTCGAATGGGGTCAAAATTCTTGAAGACACCGGCCTGAAAGAACTTATTGGAGACGGCGAAGTCAGTGGCGCGGTTCTAAGTGATGGCACCCAGCTTGATGTCGATTTTGTCGTCGTTGGGGTTGGTATCGACCCAAACACGACGCTGGCAAAGGATGCCGGTTTGAAACTGGAAAATGGGATCGCGACAGATGCCAAAGGCCAGACCTCCCATCCCCGTATCTGGGCCGCGGGCGACTGCGCTTCGTTCCCTTATCACGGCCATCAAATCCGGCTTGAGAGCGTGCCCAACGCGATTGATCAGGCCGAAGTTGTCGCCGCGAATATCCTTGGAGCCAATCGCGACTACCACGCCAAGCCTTGGTTCTGGTCCGATCAATACGATGTCAAACTGCAGATCGCGGGGCTGAACACGGGCTATGAATCGGTAGTAAAACGTGACCATGGTGAAGGCAGTCAATCTGTCTGGTATTATACGGGCGATCAGTTGATGGCGGTGGATGCCATGAACGCGCCGCGCGACTATATGATCGGCAAGCGCCTGATCGAGGCGGGAAAATCTGTGCCGGCTGAGGTCGTTGCGGATGCCGCCGCTGACCTCAAACCCTTTCTAAAAGCATGAGGATCATCGCCGGAGAATTTCGTGGGACGGCGCTTGCCTCGGTCGGTAAGGGCGACGCAGGGGCGCATCTACGGCCCACAACAGATCGGGTTCGGGAAAGCCTGTTCAACGTTCTCATGGGCGGTAAATTCGGCGATCCCATCTCGGGCGCGCGGGTGCTTGATCTGTTTGCAGGCACTGGCGCGCTTGGGCTGGAAGCGCTTTCGCGCGGGGCTGACAGTGTCTGTTTCGTGGATGACGGTCGCAAATCGGCGAACATTATTCGACAGAATATCCAAATCACCCGAAGCAAGACGCGGTGTCAGATCATCTCCCGTGACGCACTTCGGCTGCCAGCCAATACGGCCCCGCCCTATGACTTGATCTTTCTGGACCCGCCCTATGGCAAAAACCTTGGCCAAAAAGCGCTTAACACCGCTGCTGCGGGCGGATGGATTTCCAAAGACGCTTTGGTGGTGTTTGAAGAGAGTTCGCCGCAAATTCCGCCCGAGGGTTTCACAGCCTTGGATCACAGAAGATACGGCGACACACATGTGTCTTTCTTTGAGTATGCGGGGGCATAGCCCCTTCTCGCTGTGAACCTCACGCGGCTTTGTGAACGCCATGTTCTGAAAACATGCTATACTCCCACTAGATCGCGGGCCTAAGCGGAAGCACACATCGGCTCGTGGGATGACCTTGGCCATCCTGAGGAGCGTTTGTGTTCCGTGATCCCGGCCTGCTTGAACACTCAAGGAGGAAGAGATGGTTCAAACCATAGGAAACCCATTATCATGGGGGGCGCAGGCGCTTGGCGGGGCCGGACGTGCTGCGAATGATGTTGCCACTCACCTGGGCAGCGAAGAGGACATCCGCCCGACTGTCCTACCGCTCGACATTCACGATATCAGCACGGCGCTGAAACTCGGTTGGCAGGACGTGATGCGGTTTCGCAGCGATGTCTTTGCGCTTGTGGTTGTGTATCCGATGATCGGCTTTGCATTGGCATTTTTGGCCTTTGAGCAGGCGCTTTTGCCGATGCTCTTTCCGATGGCGGCGGGGTTTGCACTGCTTGGTCCGGTGGCCTGTATCGGCATGTATGAAATCAGCCGCCAGAATGAGGAAACAGGAAGCGCCAGTTGGGGCACTGCGCTGTCGGCCTTGCGAAGCCGTGTCATTGGACCTGTCATGGTCCTTGGCTTTTTCATGCTGGTTTGGTTCATGCTGTGGATGGCGGCGGCATTTGCGATTTATGCGATCACGCTTGGCCCAGCGATGCCCATAAGCACCATGGGATTCATATCTGACGTGCTTACAACCTCATCCGGTTGGATTATGATCCTGCTTGGCGTGGGCGTTGGTGCGGTGTTTGCCTTTGTGGTGCTGCTGGTCTCTGCGGTTGGGTTTCCGATGCTGATCGACAAGCCAGTTGGGCTGCCAATTGCGGTCGCTACCTCTGTGCGCGCGGTTCGGCTGAACCTAAAGCCCATGCTGCTTTGGGGACTTGTTGTCGCGGCGATGTTGGCGTTGGCGACAATCACGGTGTTCTTGGGGTTGGTTCTGGTGCTGCCGTGGCTTGGGCACGCGACATGGCACCTCTATCGACTGACAATCGCCTTTGACGGCTAACAAGAAAAAGGGCGCTTCATGCGCCCTTTGTCATTTCAAGTGGTTAGCTCTTGTAGGTCGGGTGATACATCCCCGCTGGCGACAGCGTGAAAATATCAAACCCATCTGAGGTCACCCCAATCGAATGCTCAAACTGCGCAGATAGGGATTTGTCGCGTGTGACTGCTGTCCAATCGTCGGCTAAAACCTTGGTTTCCGGACGGCCCAGATTGATCATCGGTTCAATTGTAAAGAACATGCCCTCTTCAAGGATTGGACCGGTGCCCGGACGCCCGTAGTGCAGCACGTTTGGCGGCTCATGGAATTGACGTCCCAAGCCATGGCCACAGAAATCACGCACAACACTCATCCGGTGGCCTTCGGCATAGGACTGAATAGCGTGGCCAATGTCGCCAAAGGTGTTGCCGGGTTTGACGGCCTCAATGCCTTTCATCAGGGCGTCGTGGGTCACCTGGATCAGCCGCTCTGCCTTGCGGGGTAGTTTTCCCGCCACATACATCCGGCTCGAATCGCCATACCAGCCATCGACAATGGTTGTGACGTCGATGTTCAGGATATCGCCATCTTTCAGCTTCTTGTCACCGGGGATGCCATGACACACCACGTGGTTCACAGAAATACAGCTGGCGTGCTGATACCCTTTGTAGCCGATGGTTGCCGAGGTCGCCCCAGCCGCTTCGACTTTTTCGGTGATGATCCGATCAATCTCACCGGTGGTCTGGCCCGGATAAACATGCTCCGCGATTTCGTCCAGAATACGCGCGGTCACCTGACCTGCGGCATGCATGCCTGCAAAGTCGGCTTCCTGATAGATCCTGATCCCGTCGCGGGTCTGTCCTGCCCTTCCAATCATCCGGCTGCTCCAAATCTTCATACGTTCCCCTTACTTAGGATGGATCAACCAGAAGGACCAGAGGGGGGCTAGCGATTAAAAGGTAGCCGACGACCAACGGTAATGCCTTGCGGAGAAATACGGCAATCATAGGCCAGCACCTCAACCCCCGCCGCTTGGGCCGTATCAAAAGCTGCGGCATAGGTCGGGTCGATATCTTCGGCCAAGGTCACATGATCGCAATCGGTCCGCTGCACGAGGTAAAGCATCATCGCCCTGCCGCCACTGCGTACAACCTCCGCCAACTCCTGTAAATGTTTGGTGCCGCGTGCTGTGACGCTGTCCGGGAACTCTGCCTTGCCGGGTATTCGCGACAGCGTGACCGACTTCACCTCCACGTAAAGGTCTTGGCCCGCACCATTGGAAAGCAGAAAATCAATCCGACTGTTCTGGCCATATTTCACTTCGGGGCGAACGTCTGTGTATGCCGCCAGCTCTGGTACCTCACCCGCCATCAAGGCTACGCGCAACGCGCGATTGGGGACAGAGGTATCGACCCCAGTAAAATGCCCATTCTGGTGATCCACCAACCGCCAGCCGTATTTCAGTTTCTTTTGCGGATCATCGTTGGGTTCGAGCCAAATGCGCAGCCCTTCATCCTTAAGGCCCATCATTGAGCCGGGGTTGGCACAATGGGCGGTGACTTCGGTGCCGTCGTCCAGAATGGCATCCGCAAGAAAACGTTTGTAGCGCCGCACAAGCGTTGCGGGGATCAAAGGCGTGCCGAATTCCATGTGCCCGTCATATCAGGCCCGCCGTGCATGAGAACCCCGGAAATCGTCAAAAGACAAAGGCGCTTGCGGTGGGAACGCGCAACGCTATCTTGCAGGAGGTTAGCCGGAGACACCCAATGCCAAACCCAACCGCAGCCATGATCGTGATCGGGGACGAGATCCTTTCTGGCCGGACCCGAGACGCCAATATGCACTACCTCGCAGGGCAGTTGACCGAGATGGGCGTCGATCTGAAAGAAGTGCGCGTGGTCAGTGACAGTGCCGCAGATATCTCAGAGGCAGTTCAAGCGCTCTCGCGGCGCTATGATCATGTCTTCACTTCAGGCGGCATCGGGCCAACCCATGATGACATCACCGCAGATTGTGTCGCTGCAGCCTTTGATCGACCCATTGATGTGCGCGACGATGCCAAAGCGCTGCTTGCTGCGCATTATGAAAAAACCGGGCGGGAACTCAACGCCGCCCGGCTGCGCATGGCGCGCATCCCCGAAGGCGCAGTGCTGATTGACAACCCTGTTTCCATCGCTCCGGGGTTTACCATCGAAAACGTCCACGTCATGGCTGGTGTGCCCTCGGTTTTCAAAGCCATGGTCGCAAGTGTCCTGCCCCAGATTACAGGCGGTGCGCCATTGCTGTCTGATACCCAGAGGATTGATCGCGGTGAGGGCGATATCGCGGGGCCTTTGGCGGCTCTGGCGGAAAAATTCAATGACCTGTCGATTGGCTCCTATCCGTTTCAGGACAATGGTGTCTATGGTGCCAACATCGTTGTGCGTGGCACCGACCGCGCTCGGATCAACGCCGTGATGGCGGAACTTAAGGACATCTTTGCGTGAGCTTACCTGATATCAAGACGCTTTATTCCGTTTGCGAGGCCACATGGCCACCTGCCGCGCGATCGAGTGCCGGGGGTTTCACCATTCGCGACGGAAAGCAGGGCGGAAAAAGAGTGTCTGCCGCGACCTTGGCAGACACGCTTGCGCAGATTGACCTCTTTGATGCCGAACACGCGATGGCAGCACTCAACCAACCGTCGCTTTTTCAGATCCGCGAGGGCGAGGACGCACTGGATGCGCTGTTGGAAACAGAAGGCTATGCAGTTGTTGATCCTGTCAATGTCTGGGCCGCGACAACGGAAACGCTGATGACCGAATTGCCGCCGCGCACCGTGGCAATCCCCGCTTGGGAACCGCTACAGATTATGAAGGAAATCTGGGCTGAGGGCGGGATTGGCACAGCGCGCATCGAGGTGATGCACCGCGTCAAGGGTCCCAAAACCGGCTTTCTAAGCCGCTGGAATGACAAGCCCGCGGGTGCCGCTTTCGCCGCCATGCACCGCGGCATGACAATGGTGCACGCAGTGGAAATCAAGCCCGAGTTCCGACGCAATGGACTTGGCCGCTGGGCCATGCGCCGTGCGGCCTATTGGACCCATGAAAACCAAGGCCACACGGTTTCTGTTATTTGCACGCAGGACAACGTTGCCGCAAACGCGCTGTATCAAGGATTGGGAATGACCCGGATTGGGAGCTATCATTACCGCATCAAACCCTAGAGAGCCGCACATCAGGAGAGTTGCAACGCAACAAATGCTTCGCCATACAGCGCGCATGAAGCCGATACTTGGATTGCTCATCGCCCTTATGCCCCTCAGTGCGACAGCGCTGGAACTGGCCATGCCAAGCGGCAGCACCCTTGCGTTTGATAGCGTCACCGAAGATGCAAGTTTTGCCTTGCCGGATAGCCCTTACATCGACGGCTATGTTTCAACGCGCCGAGTGACCGGGCAGGTCAGCAAACAGGTTTGGCAGCTACCAGGTAAGACAGCGACACCTGAACAAATGGTCGCCCCTTTGCGCAGCCAATTCGAAGCGGCCGGTTTTGCGATTTTGCTGGATTGTGACGCAGACAGCTGCGGCGGCTTTGACTTTCGCTTTTCCATCGACGTGGTGCCTGCGCCTGACATGTACGTGGATCTTGTGAATTACCGGTTTGTCTCAGCGCTCAAGGACACAAGCTCTGGTATCGAGGCGATCTCGGTTTTGGCCAGCGCGTCTGAGGCGCAGGGTTTCCTCCAATTGATTGCCGTTCAGCCGCAATCCGGCGGCACCGCAGTTGTCGCCCCCTCGACCAACCCGCCTGTGGTTGCGCCGAGCGACACATCAACGCTGCAGGCATCGCTTGTCGCCACCGGGCATGTTGTCTTGTCTGACTTGGAATTTGAAACCGGATCATCAAACCTCTCGGCCAGCACCTTTGGCTCTCTTCGCGACCTCGCGGCTTTTATGACAGAGAACCCTGCGCAGCGCATCGCCCTGGTCGGGCACACTGACAACGTCGGCAGCCTGGAAAACAACGTCGCCCTGTCCCAAAAACGCTCTGAGGCGGTTAAATCGCGATTGATCGAAGTTTTTGGTATCCCCGCCGATCAGATCGACGCAACCGGTGTCGGCTATCTTGCCCCCCTCGTGTCCAACCTGACCGACCAAGGGCGCGCGCAAAACCGCCGTGTAGAGGCGGTTCTGCTTTCGCAGTAATCAGTTGCCGCCGAAGATTCCGCGCAGCAGTTGCTCCAAGACATTGTCGCGATTGTTGGACCGGTTTGGCCGCGTTTGCGAAGGCTTGGGCTTTGGCGTGAATGCCGGCAGGGGCCGTGGCGTCATGCCTTCGGTCACGCGCGTCATCACCTCTTGCCAGATTTGTGCAGGCAGGCCGCCGCCGGTGACACCGGTCAATGGCGTGTTGTCGTCATACCCCATCCAAACGCCTGCCACGTAATCCGCCGTGAACCCGATAAACCACGCGTCTTTGGCCGCACTGGTGGTCCCTGTCTTGCCCGCGATTTGCCAGCCGGGAATTTGGGCGCGCGCACCGGTGCCTTCGGACACCACCTTGGACATCATATAGATCAACTCGCGCGCGGCATCTTCGCTGATCACGCGCTCTCGGATACCGCCGCCTGTGCCCATCAACGGCTCTGGGTCATCCAGCAGTTTCAACTCCACCAACCCAAAGGGCGTCACGGATGAACCGCCGTTGAGGATACCAGCATAGGCCCCGGTCATTTCCAAAAGCGACGCCTCAGACGCGCCCAGCGCAAGGGCTGGCCCAGCAGCAAGGTCGCTTTCAATTCCGAAATCTCCGGCGACTTTGCGCACGTTCTCGCGGCCCACCGCCTCGGAAATCTTGACGGCTGGCACGTTCAACGATTGCATCAACGCCCATTCCAGCGACACCTCACCGTAGTGTTTGTTGGTGTAATTGCGCGGACACCATTCGCCAGAGCCGGGAATGTTCAGACAATAGGGCGCATCGAGCACCGTATCGACATGGGAATAACCAAGTTCCAGAGCCGTTGCATAAACGAAGGGCTTGAAGGCGGATCCTGTCTGCCGCTTGGCCTGCACCGCTCGATTAAAGGCGCCCGACACTTTGCTTTGCCGACCACCGACCATGGCGCGCACCGCGCCGTCTGCAGACATGACAACAATCGCGGCCTCTGCTTCTGACCCTTCTTTGACTTTGTTTTCAAAAACCCACTTCAGACCCTCCTCAGCCGCCTTTTGAATGCGCTGATCCAGCGTGGTCGAGATGATCACATCTTCCGTCGTGTTATTGGTAAAGAACTCAGGCCCTGTCGACATCACCCAATCGGCGAAATACCCGCCAGCTTTGGCCTGCGCGGCCTCTGACAGGGTCGCTGGGTTGTTCTGCCACCGAGAGGTCTCTGCGTCCGACAGCAAGCCCTGTTCATTCATCAGACGCAGCACGGTTGCCGCCCGGTCCTGAGATCGTTTCAGGTTGTTCGTCGGCGCGAGACGAGACGGCGCAGTCAACAGACCAGCGATGGTCGCCGCCTCTGCTGGGTTCAAAGTCGCTGCGCTTTTGCCATAATAGCGCTGCGCCGCAGCCTCGGCCCCATAGGCTCCGCCCCCCATGTAGGCGCGGTTCAGGTAGATCGACAGAATATCGTCTTTGGCGTATTTCGCCTCCATGGCGAGGGCGAAAATCGCCTCTTTGATCTTGCGCGCCATCGAGCCACGGCGACAATCCGCGACATAGTCCGCTTCGCTCTTCCATTGGGTTTTATCGTATTCCACACCAAGACAAAGAAGCTTTGCGGTCTGCTGCGTGATCGTTGACCCGCCATGACCTGACAATGGACCACGACCTTCACGCAGGTTAATGCGCACGGCAGACGCCACGCCGCGTGGGCTGACGCCAATGTGGTTATAGAATCGTTTGTCCTCTGTCGCGATCACGGCGTTCTTGAGATGACGAGAGACACTGTTTGCCGTCACCGCACCGCCGAACTGATCCCCACGCCATGCAAAGACATCTCCGTTGCGGTCTTGCAAGGTGACCGACCCTTGCGCGCGCCCATCTAGCAGCTCTTCGAGGTCCGGCAGGGTCGTATAGACATAGGCAACGGCCAATCCGATGATCAGCATGACAACCATGGCACTGCGCCAAGTGATCTTCCAGAATAGCTTCAGCACCCAACCGATAATGCGGCCGAAGAAGCCAACAATACCGCCACGTCTTTGCTTTGCTTTCCGAGGCGCGCTGCGCCGTTTTGGTTTTGCCTTGGGTTTGGACTTTGTTTTTGGCTTTGCTTTCTTCGCAGCCGTCGGCTTTGCGCCATAGCGCTTTTCCGCCACCAACGGTGGTTTTCTTTTTCTGGAATCAGTCATCGCAAAGCCTGCCCGATGTGTTCGCTTTTGGCGCAGTCTAGCGAATGGATTGGGAAATGTAGAGCCGCACAAACCCAGAAAATCCCTTCTATTTCTGCCTATTTTTTAATCTTTTGTCTGGATTTGTGCAAAAATTGTGCGTTCTGCACCCCCTGAAAGCACAAAAAACCCGCATTTCACTTCGAAATCGACGCATCTGGCGGTTTTCTGCCGCTGCATCGACGTGATGGCCCATTGGGCTGTCAGCATCAGAAAAGGGGAACCGGGTGAAACTGATTATTGCGACAATCAAGCCGTTCAAGCTGGAGGAGGTCCGCGAGGCGCTGACCGACATCGGCGTGCGCGGCCTTATGGTGACCGAGATTAAGGGCTTTGGTGCCCAGTCCGGCCACACAGAAATTTATCGTGGTGCGGAATACACCGTGAACTTCGTTCCGAAAGTCAAACTGGAGTTGGTCGTGGCCGCCTCCATGGTTGAGCAGGTCGTCGAAACAATTTCGACCACCGCGCGCACTGGCAAAATCGGCGACGGCAAAATCTTTGTTCTGGACGTGGCACAGGCCGTGCGCGTGCGGACAGGTGAAACCAACGAGGACGCGCTGTAAGGCGCGCATGGGAAAGGGACACTATCCAATGAAACTCGCTACTAAATTTGGTCTGGCCGCTGCGCTGACCGCCCTTCCAACGCTTGGTTTTGCCCAAGACGCGGTTGCTGGCATAGACGCATCGTCTGACTCTATCTTTATCTTGAACTCCCTGCTCTTCCTGGTCGGCGGCTTCCTCGTTTTCTGGATGGCAGCTGGTTTTGCGATGCTCGAAGCGGGCCTGGTACGCGGCAAAAACGTGACCATGCAGCTGACAAAGAACATCGCGCTCTTTTCGCTGGCGGCGATCTTTTACTACCTGATCGGTTACAACCTGATGTACCCGCTGGGCACATGGTCTGTTGACGGCGTTCTTTCCGGCGTCTGGGGCCCTGGCGTTCTGGAAGCCGTTGGTGTCACACGTGATGCCGCAGACGACTACGGTTATGCGTCCACAGGTTCTGACTTCTTCTTCCAGCTGATGTTCTGTGCAACCACCGCGTCTATCGTGTCTGGTACCCTGGCAGAGCGCATCAAACTGTGGCCATTCCTGATCTTCACCATCGTTCTGACAGCTATCATCTACCCACTGCAGGCGTCTTGGAAGTGGGGCGGCGGTTTCCTTGACGAAGCAGGCTTCCTGGACTTCGCAGGTTCCACAGTTGTGCACTCTGTAGGTGGCTGGGCAGCGCTGACTGGCGCGATCATCCTTGGCCCACGTATCGGCAAGTACAAAGATGGCAAAACCGTTCCTATGCCAGGCTCTAACCTGACACTGGCGACACTGGGTACTTTCATCCTGTGGCTGGGTTGGTTCGGCTTCAACGGCGGCTCTCAGCTGGCGATGGGCACAGTTGGCGACGTTGCAGACGTTTCCCGCATCTTCGCAAACACCAACACAGCGGCTGCTGGTGGTGCAATCGCGGCGCTGCTGCTGACGCAGATCCTCTACAAAAAGCCTGACCTTACCATGGTTCTCAACGGCGCTCTGGCGGGTCTCGTATCCATCACGGCTGAGCCTCTGACACCAACTCTGGGTTCTGCAACCCTGATCGGTGCAGTTGGCGGTGTAATCGTGGTCTTCGCGGTTCCGTTCCTCGACAAGCTGAAAATCGACGACGTTGTCGGTGCGATCCCTGTTCACCTGATCGCAGGTATCTGGGGCACCATCGCGGTTGTCCTGACCAACTCTGACGCGTCTTTGGGCACGCAGCTGTACTCCATCGTAGTGGTCGGCATCTTCACTGTCGTGGCATCCGGTCTGGTCTGGTTCATCTTGAAAGTGACCATGGGCATCCGTGTCACCGAAGAAGACGAGATCAACGGTCTGGACATGGCAGAGCTGGGCATGGAAGCATACCCAGAGTTCTCCAAAGGCTAAGGTCTTCGGACATCGAATTGAGAAAGCCCGGGGCACACTGCCTCGGGCTTTTTCGTTGCTTTTGTCGGATGTTTGGCCCACCACAGGAATTCGGTGACATAGACGCGAACGGAGCACCAGATGGACACAGCCAGTTTTCAAGTTCAGAAACTTGCCGAGCAATTGAAAGAGCGCGGCTCTCTGGTCATCCGCACCATCGCCATGCCCTCGGACACGAACCCTTCAGGCGATATCTTTGGTGGCTGGCTTCTGGCGCAAATGGATTTGGCCGCGGGCAACATGGCCGGCCAGATCGCGCGCGGACGCTGTGCGACCGTTGCAATCGAAGGCATTCAGTTCGTGCGCCCCGTGCATGTCGGGGACGAGGTCACAATCTATGCCAAACTCGTGAAACTAGGGCGATCATCGATCACGATGAATATCCAAGCCTGGAGCCGCCCAAGGGATCAGGAGCACGCCGAGAATGTTATCAAGGCGAAGTTCATTTTTGTGGCCATTGATGAAAACGGGAAATCGCGCGCCCTGCCCGATAACGCGGCAGAGAACTTGGTGTTTACGCGGTTGCCGAAAGCCTAGTGCTCAGGCGCGATCTTCTGATAACTGAACCAAATCCCAAAGGTTCCCATAAAAGTCTTTGAACACCGCCACGGTGCCATAGGGCTCTTTCTGCGGAGCGCGGACAAACTCAACCCCGTGTGCGCGATAGGCCTCATAGTCACGCCAGAAATCATCCGTTTGTAAAAAGAGCATGACGCGCCCACCGGATTGGTCACCGATGTATTTGGCCTGATGAGCATCTGTGGCCTTGCCGAGAACAATCGAACATCCGCCGCCATTGGGCCGCACCACAACCCACCTTTTGTTCTGTTCTGGCTGAAATTCGTCTGCGACCAATTCAAATCCGAGCGTTCCGACATAAAAGCGTATTGCTTCGTCATAGTCGCGAACAACGAGTGCAATATGTGCGAGTGATTGTGCCACGGGACCTCACGGGTTTCGATTTTCCAACCCATACACCAGAAACGCAGAAGGCGCCCCTTTCGGAGCGCCTCCAAATCAAAATCTCAAATCGGCTTAGATGCCCGCGTCGACAATCGCCTTGGCCAGCAAAGGCACCGTGTCTTTGTTCAGACCTGCGATATTCATGCGGCTGTCGCCAACCATGTAGATACCGTTGTCGGCGCGCAGTTGTTCGACCTTATCGGGCGTCGTGCCAATTTGGCTGAACATGCCGCGGTGTTCGGCGATGAAGCCAAAACGGTCAGAGCCAGATAGCTTCTGCAACTCGTCGGCCAGTTGTTGACGCAGCTCCAACATGCCCAGACGGATTTCTTCCAGTTCCGCCGCCCAGTCCGCGCGCAGTTCTGGATCGGTGAGGATCATTGTCACCACACGCGCGCCATGGTCTGGCGGGAAGGAATAGTTCTGACGGTTCAGGTAGTTCAGGTTCTGCTGAACGATTGGTGTCAGCTCGGCATCATCAGAGATCGCCATAAGCAAGCCGGTCCGTTCGCGGTAAACGCCAAAATTCTTAGAGCAGCTGGCCGCGATCAGAACTTCTTTGACCGAAGATGCCACAAGACGCGTCGCCTCTGCGTCTTCGTCCAACCCATTGCCAAAGCCCTGATACGCAATGTCGACCATCGCGATCAGACCCTTTTCATTGATCAGGTCAATGACGGACTGCCACTGCGTTATGTTCAGGTTGGCACCCGTTGGGTTGTGACAGCAGCCGTGGAGCAATACCACATCGCCCGCTTTGGCATCGGCGAGGTCTTCCAGCATCCCCTCGAAATCTACCGCGCGCGATTCAGTGTCGAAATAGCGATACTCGATTGTAGGAATTCCTAGGAACTTCAGGATAGAAACGTGGTTCGGCCAGGTCGGGTTAGACACGAAAACGCGTGCGTCTGGGTTTGCCATTTTCACCAGCTCAAACGCTTGACGCACCGCGCCGGTCCCACCCGGAGTCGCGATAGCGGCGATGCGATCACGCTGAACGGAATCGCCAAGCACCAGATCGATCATCGCATCTGCAAAGGCGGGATCGCCGGGCAGCCCAACGTAGCTTTTGCTGGTTTGCTCTTCGACCAGACGGCGTTCTGCCGCTTTCACCGCACGCATGACCGGGGTCACACCTTCGGCGTTCTTGTAGACACCAACGCCCAGGTCAACTTTCTGGATGCGTGGGTCCTCTTTGAATTTTGTCATCAGGGCGAGGATTTTGTCTGCAGGCTGAGACTTTAGGTTGCCGAGCATAGTTAGGCTTCTCCAGTGGCAATTGGGACGGTTGGGAAGGCACCCCATTCGGTCCATGATCCATCATAAAGCGCATGGTCGGTTTTGCCCAACCGCTCCATGGCCAAAACAAGAATTGCAGCGGTGACACCCGACCCGCAGGTCGTGATCGCAGGTTTGGAAAGATCAACGCCTGCGGCCTCAAATATCGCGCGGGTTTCCTCAGGCGATTTCATCGTCTGGTCGGCGTTCAAGAGTGTCGAATAAGGCACGTTGCGCGAATTTGGGATATGGCCTGACCGCATGCCCTCACGTGGCTCTGCGGCCTCGCCGCGAAAGCGTTCTGCGGCACGTGCGTCAATGATAACTTTATCCTGCAGTTTTGACGCGTGGGACACCTGCGTCACGTCCTTCACCATATCGTGCTGAAACGACGCATACATATGGCGGTCACGGATCAGGGCTGGTTCTGTCGTCACTGGACGGTTTTCTGCGCGCCATTTGGGCAGCCCGCCATCCAAGACTGCGACGTCCTTATGGCCCATCAGTTTGAAAAGCCACCACACGCGCGCTGCCGAAAACAATCCCTTGGCGTCATAGACCACAATCTGGTGGCCATCGCCGACACCCATTGCCCGCACACGCGACAGGAATTTCTCAATCGGAGGCACCATATGGGGCAAATCCGATCGCAGGTCAGAGATTTCATCAATGTCGAAAAACCGCGCCCCAGGAATATGGGCTTCGGCAAACTCAGCCTTTGGATCGCGGCCTTCATTGGGCAAGAACCACGTCGCATCAAGAATGCGAAGGTCAGGATCTTTCAGACGTGCGGCAAGCCAATCGGTCGAAACCAGGGTTCTGGGATCATTCTGCGGCATGTTCGGCCTCAATTTCGGAATTCAGATATTGCCTACAACTGCCTCTGCCCAGAGGCAAGGCTCGCCCGCGCAAGATTCTTACGATCACGTCGAAAACTCGAGGATAGGCGGCAAATAACCGGGCGAAATGCGCCTATTGGCGCGTTTCACCGGGCTCTCCTCCGAAGACGTCGATCAGAGCCTGAACCACTGCCGTCTCCCGTGGTGTCGATTTTTTGCTGTCGGTCAGCAGAAACATCATTCCCTTTCTGATGTGTCGATCCGGGAAGACCTCAATCAAACGACCCTCTTTCAGGTCCTTCTCAACACTGGTGCTCAGACAGGCCACCAGACCAACGCCCTCGCGCGCCCATGCAAGGCGTGTCTGATGTGAGCTAGCTTGCAGCGTTTTCTTGAAGGTCACCAATTCATCCGGATTGGCCAGCGGGATGTCGATACCAGACTCGGTGCGTAGATTGCACAAGTAAGGCAATTGCGTAATGCGCTCTTTGTCGAGCGGGTCGATGTCGCCGATCAAATCGGGATGCCCAACGATCACAATGCGCATGAGGCGACTCCAGAGTTGGGTCAACCCCTGCACCGGTGCGCCAAGGCCCACACGCAGAAACAAATCCCGCGCGTGGCGGCTCGGATCAGTCAATGCATCCTCGATCAGAACGCTTAGACGCAGATTTGGGTGACGCTCTGCCAGCAAGGTTATGACCTCGTGAAACCCATTGTCAGAGACTTCCTGTGGCAGCGAAATTGTCAAAAGCCCTTCAACTCGGTCTGTGGCTTCAACATGCAGCGCTCTTTCCAGCGCACCGACAATCTGCGTCGCCTCCGAGTACATCTCGGTCCCGCGGCTGGTCGGTCGCACGCCGCCGCGAATCCGTTCAACCAGAGGTTCACCAATGTGGGTTTCAAGGATGCGAACAGAGTCACTGATCGAAGAGGCGCTGACCTCAAGCTTGGACGCCGCACCCGAAATTGATCCTGCTTCGATCACATAGGCAAAATTTGCTAAATGCCTCAAATATCCATGCATCGGAAATTCCGTGTTTCAGATTTTGTAAATTCAGGATATCCGAAGCACCGAAAAGAGACTAGAAAGAACTTAATTCGGCTGTTGAAGAAATTGTGAACACAACATTCTCATTTTTTGCTTTATGGTAAAAATCGGCTATATGATTCCTCTCTAAGAGGATTCGGAATACGAGTGCCAGGGAGTTATGAGTGCCCCCATGCTGTGAAAACAGCATGGGGTTTTATTTTTTCCTAGTCGCCGTGCCGCAACAATCTTTGCTTTTGCCGGCTCCAGTCCCGTTTCGCTTCGGTTGCACGTTTGTCGTGATTTTTCTTACCTTTTGCGATCCCAACCTTCAGCTTAACCAACCCCTTGTGGTTGAAATACATAACAAGCGGGACAATGGTCATGCCTTTGCGCTGAGTGTCATTCCAAAGGCGGGACAATTCGCGGCGGCTAACAAGCAACTTGCGGCGGCGGCGCTCCATATGGCTGAACATGGCGCGCTCATAGGGCGCGATATAGCTGTTCACCAGCCACAGTTCACCATCTTTGACCTCGGCATAGCTTTCCGCCACATTCGCCGAGTTCTCGCGCAGAGATTTCACCTCGGAGCCGGTCAACACGATCCCGCATTCAATGTCATCTTCGATGGCATAGTCAAACCGTGCGCGCCGATTTTCGGCGATCACTTTGTAATTCGGGTCGGATTTGTCTTTCTTGGCCATGGTCGGATTTGATTACAGGGTCACGCAAACCCTGTCCATCGGATTCACCGCCTCCAGATAGGAGGCGGCGCAATCCAGTTCAAACCCTAGTTTTGCAAAAGGCGACTGCCGTGAGGGTTATCGATAACCATCTTCCAGCCGCAGTCCCGCACCTGTTCGAAGATTTGAAGCATATCCATCGCCTGAGCCTATATCGAGCTAGACAGCATCGCGTGGCGATATGTGACGAAGAACCATAACATACTAAATTTTTTGTGCCGCCGCCTTGGATATCGTTATTCGTACAGGGAATGGCGCGCGTTGGATCAGAGGATCGTTTGATCACAGATGTGGCGCGAACTCCGCCACGACCTGCTCGTAAACCGCGCGTTTGAACGGGACGATATTTGCGACCAATTCGGACACCGGCAGCCAACGCCATTCGGAGAATTCTTGATGGTCGACTTCGATGTTGATCTGATTGTCGGTCCCGTGAAACCGGAAAAGAAACCATTTTTGTTCTTGGCCCTTATAGCGGCCTTTCCAGATACGCGGCACGATGTCATGCGGCAGATCATAGGCGATCCAGCCATCGGTTTCGGCAACCAAGGTAACCAGTTCAGGTGAAACGCCGGTTTCTTCTTCTAGCTCCCGTAGGGCAGCAGTTTTCGCGTCCTCACCCTTGTCGATCCCGCCCTGAGGCATTTGCCAAGCGGGCACTTCGCTATCAAGGCGTTGGCCGACAAAAATCTCTCCCTCCGCGTTCATCAGCATGACACCGACGTTTTTGCGATAGGGCAATCGGGCGATTTCTTCTGGCGTCATGCGAACCTCCGGCTTTCGCGCCTGTTAAAGCGAAGCCATGACGTGAGAGCAAGCAAAACGGGCGCCGAATGGCGCCCGCTGTTAAGAATTCTTGGTATCCGCCTTGTGAATTATTCCTGCGGACCCAGCGCTGACAGACCTTTGAGAATATCAATCGCGTAGGCCAGTTGATAATCGTCTTCGCGCAACTGCGCTGCGGCTTCGGCGACGGCGTTGTCTTCTTCGATCTGACGGATTTCATCCTCTGACAGGCTGTCGTTGTTCAGACTGCCGCGCAAATCGGCCTCTGTGCGATTGCGGCGGGTTTCTTCGTCCTCTTCGTCTGTCCGGCGGCGCGGTTGCTGGACCACGATGTCAGGAGAAACCCCCAGCGCCTGAATAGAGCGTCCAGACGGCGTGTAATAACGCGCTGTGGTCAGGCGCATCGCCCCTTCGCCGCGCAACGGCATCACGGTTTGAACAGAGCCTTTCCCAAAGCTCTTGGTACCGACAACAATGGCGCGGCGGTGATCTTTCAAAGCGCCGGCGACAATTTCAGACGCCGAAGCAGAGCCGCCATTGATCAGAACAACAATCGGTTTGCCGTCGATCAGATCGCCGGGTGTTGCGTTGAAACGCTCGCCATCTGCCGGGTCGCGACCACGGGTCGATACGATTTCGCCTTTTTCAAGGAAGGCATCAGACACGCGGATCGCTTGGCTCAAGAGACCACCGGGGTTGTTGCGCAGGTCCAAGACAAGGCCATTGAGGTTCTCGAGGCCGCCTGCGGCTTCGATTTCTTCAGCGATGCCATCCTTCAGGTTGGGGAAGGTTTGGTCGTTAAACGTTGTGACCCGCATCACCAAGGTATTGCCTTCGGTGCGAGATCGCACCGCCGTCAGCTTGATGGTGTCGCGAATGATCGAAACATCAAACGGCTCTGGCTCACCCTCGCGCGCAATGGTCACGATGATCTCTGATCCGACCGGGCCGCGCATCAGTTCGACGGCTTCATCCAAGGTAAAGCCAAGGACGCTCTCGCCATCCACATGCGTGATGAAATCGCCTGCTTCGATCCCGGCCTCAGATGCCGGCGTGCCATCAATTGGCGACACGACTTTGACAAAGCCTTCTTCTTGCGTGACCTCGATGCCCAGCCCGCCAAATTCGCCGCGTGTTTGCAAGCGCATTTGAGCGGCATCATCTGGGGCAAGATAGCCCGAGTGCGGATCAAGCGAGGTCAACATCCCGTTGATCGCCGCTTCGATCAATTCGCCCTCATCCACTTCTTCGACATACTGCGCGCGAATGCGCTCAAAGATGTCGCCAAAGAGATCAAGCTGCTCATAGACGCTGGCCTGCCGCTCATTTTCCTGGGCGATCAGCGGCCCCGCAATTTGGGTTGTCGCCAGAATTCCGGCCAGTGTGCCGCCAAGTGCAGCCACGACGAATCTTTTCATCTTCATCCATCCTTATCGGTTTGGAACCAATCCTCGGGGTTAACCGGAGTCTTGCCCTGTCTCACCTCTATATAGAGCGTTTCCGTGCGGTCCTGACCAGTGCCTTCACTGGACTGTGAAAGAATGGCATCAATCTTTGGATCATTTCCGCCCATCAACCCGACCGGCGCACCGCTCGCGACCACCTGTCCCACGTCTCCGAACACAGTTTCAAGCCCAGCAAAGACAAAAAGCAGCTGTGGCTGCGGTTCTAGGACGATCACATTGCCAAAATCCAGCAATGGACCGCGATAGCGAATCGTTGCCGCTGCGGGGGCCGTCACCAATGCGTTGGGGCGCGTCGCCAAAACCAAACCGGCCCGGACCAGCCCAGCGGCATCGGCTTCTCCGGGGCGCAGCAATATTTCAGCCTGCACCGGAAGTGGCAGTGCACCTTTGCGGTGCGAGATATCTGGCAGTGCCGAAATGCCTTCGGGCTCTGGGGTCATTTCAATCAAGCCACTGGCAAAGCCTTCCAATGTTTCGGTCGCCGCAATCAGCAATGCGGTTTGAACCGGATCTTCTGTAAAGCGTCGCGGCAAATCCGTGCGTTCTGAGATCGCTTCGGAAAGTGCCCGCCGCGCTTCTTGTGCGCCGCTAAGGCCAACTTGCAATGTCTCTGCCGCGCCTTCTTGCAACTCGCGCAGCACTTTCACTTCGGTCAAGAGATCGCGCAACTTGGCGGCTTCGGCGTCCATCGCGGGCGTGACATCCGCTAGGATCATCCCCGCACGCACGGTGCCTTCAGGGCCATCCGGGTGCAACAACACCGTCGGGTTTTCAGCGCGACCCACAGCTTGCAACACACCAAGCAATTGGGCGATTTCAGCTTCTTTGGATTGCAAAAGTCGGGTGAGTTGGGTTTCGCGAATGGAGGCGCGGCGTAAACCCTCGCGCAGCGCAGCTAAGCCACCTTCGTAGGCCTGAACGGTCTGCGTCAGCGCTTTGACACGGTTGCGCGACGTCTCTGCCTCGGCCAAGGAAAGCGATGCTTCTTCGAGTTTCAGGGCCGCCGCGCGTGCTTCTGCAGCAGCATCGACTTCCGCCGAGGCTGACACGGCGCAGAGCGCCAGCGCTGCGAAAACCGCGAGACCTTTCATCGCTGGATCAGACTCTCGCCTGTCATTTCTTCGGGCTGTGGCAGCCCCATCAGATCAAGCAACGACGGCGCCAAATCCGCAAGGCGACCCGCGGAAAGCGACGCGCCTTCCTGGCCGTTGACCAGAATAACCGGCACTAAGTTCGTGGTGTGCGCCGTGTGCGGACCTTTGGTTTCGGGATCGATCATCACTTCGCAGTTGCCATGGTCGGCAGTCACAATCATCGCGCCACCGACCTTCTCCAAGGCTTCGCGCACCGCGCCAAGCCCCTGATCCACTGCGGCACAGGCGGCTTTGGCCGCTTCCAAATCGCCGGTATGGCCGACCATATCGGGGTTTGCGTAGTTGGTGACGATCAGGTCATAGCCGTGCTCAATCGCGGCCACGAATTTCTCTGTCACCTCGGCAGAAGACATTTCAGGCTGCAAATCATAAGTCGCGACTTTTGGCGACTTTGGCATGTATCGGTCTTCGCCCTCAGATGGCGTTTCGGCACCACCGTTCAGGAAGAAAGTCACATGCGGGTATTTCTCGGTTTCCGCCAAGCGGAATTGCGTTTTGCCTTGTTTCGCGACCCATTCACCTAGCGTGTTCACGATGGCTTTTTTCGGATAGGCCGAGGTCATGAATTTCACATGTTCGTCTGAGTAATCGACCATACCCAACATGGTCAGTGCGGGCCGTGCGCCGATATCGAATGCATCAAAACCCGGCTGACCGATTGCAGCCAGAATTTCGCGCGCCCGGTCAGCGCGGAAATTTAAGCAGAAATAGCCATCGTTCTCTTTGACCCCTGCAAAATCGCCAATGACCGTTGCTTTGATGAATTCATCTGTTTCGCCCCGATCATATCCGTCTTGGACGGCTTTCTGGGCGCTGTCTGCCTTGAGACCTTTTGCAAAGATCATCGCATCATAGGCCTCAGATACGCGCTCCCAGCGATTGTCGCGATCCATGGCCCAGTAGCGGCCAATGAGGGTGCCAATCTTTGCATTTTCGGGCAATGCAGCCTCAAGCGTTTCAAGGTATTTCAACGCGGATTTCGGCGCGACATCGCGGCCATCAGAGATGGCGTGCACAACAACCGGAACACCCCGGTCTGCCACAGCTTTAACCGCTGCAATGATGTGGCTGACGTGACCATGCACGCCACCATCCGACACCACACCCATCAGATGTGCCGTCCCTCCGGTGTCTATCATCGTCTCTGCGAAGGCGACGATTTCAGCGTTGTCAAAGAACGAGCCGTCTTCGATGGCCAGATCGATCTGACCAAGATCCATCGCCACAACGCGACCTGCACCAATGTTGGTGTGTCCAACCTCGGAATTCCCCATCTGCCCCGATGGCAAACCAACGTCCGGTCCGTGCGTGATCAGCGTCGCGTTTGGGCAACCCGACATCATCGCGTCGAAATTTGGCGTTTCGGCCAGAACCGGCGCGTTGCCTTCGGTTGTGTCAGACAGGCCCCAGCCGTCAAGAATGCAAAGGACAACAGGTTTTGGCGTGGTCATGGCGTTGCTCCGGTGGATGATTTGCCCGTGTTCTACCGCGCTCTGCGTCGTGTTTGAACCGCATAGTTGCGACAATCACGCTATTGGCGACCTTCGCGCAGCCAAGCGCCGATGACAAAGGCAGAAATGACCAGCAAAAGGACCCATGCGGGCAACAAAGCCGTGCGCGAGACACGAAGCGTTTCAAAAGCCTCGCGCGGTGTGATGCCGATCCAACCTCGCCCTGCGGCTGGGCGTCCGGCGCGGACAGAACGTATATCAGGGACGCCTTCGGTCAACGCCACAATGCCGCCGCGTAGGGGCGTAATTGCAGGCGCGAGGGCTGCGCCCGTGGCCATGACGTCGGTGTATTCGCGCGGCGCGGCCGGGCCTAATCCAATCACCGCAGTCTGATCGCCATTGCTTAGGCGATAGAGACCGATCTCTGGCCCCTCATATTGCGCTTCAAATAGGCCCGGTTCGATCTCTCGCATGTCCAAGGAGACTTGATCACCTGACGGCGTCTCAATTTCGACCGAACCGACGTCCACAGACAGGGACCGCCTGAAAATCCGCATCTTTTGACCGTTGGCCTCGCCCCAAAGGGCTTCTTCTTCAAGGTCCGGCTCCGCCATCATCCAATGCGCCAGGCGGCGCAGCAGTTCAAGCTGCGGCCCACCCCCATCATAACCGCGCGCCCAGAGCCACGCCTGATCAGAGGCCAATAGCGCCACGCGCCCCTCCCCGACCCGATCCAGCATCAAAAGCGGGCGGTCTTCGGCCCCGGTCAAAACCACATTGCCGCGCTCCGGCGCGACCTCAACCAGCCGCAGCCATTCGCCCCAAGGGTCAATGTCGGGCAACCCTGCAGTCACAGGGTGGCGCTCGCCCACATCGCTTACCTGCGGCACATAGGCTTGGTTCACAACGCGCGCTGTTGGACCCGCTGGTAGAATTTCGGCAAGCGGTGAACGGTATAGGCTATCTGCCGAAGCAAAGTCAGGCCCTGCCGCCAGCAAAACCGCGCCGCCATTGCGCACATAATCCGCCACATTGCGCAGATAGAGCGCGGGCAAGATGCCGCGTCGTTTGTAGCGATCAAAGATGATCAGGTCGAAGTCGTCGATCTTTTCCAGAAACAATTCGCGGGTTGGAAAGGCAATCAATGACAACTCATCCACGGGCACGCCGTCTTGTTTCGCAGGTGGCCGCAGGATCGTGAAATGCACCAAATCGACGGAACTGTCGGACTTCAAAAGGTTGCGCCATGTTCGCCCGCCGGGGTGTGGTTCGCCCGACACAAGCAAAACGCGCAGCCGGTCGCGGACGCCGTTGATTTGCACGATAGAGGCATTGTTGCGGTCTGTCAGCTCGCCCTCTGCCGTTGGCACCGTGAACTGCAACACATTCCGCCCACCATGCTGTAGCGTCAGCGGAATCTCGATATCAACGCCAATCGGAACCCGGAAGCTTTGCGGAGGGCCGCCATCCACGGCAACCTCAAGCGGCGCGTCGACGGCCGATGGCGCAGCGCCGACATCTTCGACCCGCAGACGTAGGGTGATGGGTTCGTCCAAAATGGCAAAAGCCGGTGCATCGGCAACGATCAAGCGCCGGTCCCAATCACTGTCGCGCCCCGTGTGCAAAAGATGCAGCGGCGCAGGCAGGTCTGGCGTGGCCTCGATATCGTGAACCTGCCCATCCGAGACAGCAATGACACCCGCAATCCGGCCCAGCGGCTCCCGAGACATTGCGTCTTTCAGCGCCGCCATAAGGGCGGTGCCACTGTCGTCTTCGGCATCGTTGACTGCAATGCGACGCACCTCGGTCATGCGTCGGTTCTCGAGCCTGTTGACCAGCAGGTCAGTCGCGTCAGCCGTGCGGTCGGCGCGATCAGACAGGGCCTGACTTGCTGTTTTATCCTCAAGAACCAACACGATGTCGGAAAGCGGCGCACGGTCTTCACGGTGCAAAACGGGGCCAGACAATGTCGCAATGATCAAAGCCGCGCCAATCGAACGCAGCCACCAACCGGGCAGGCGGCGCCAAAGTGCAAACCCACAGACCGCAAGCATCACAAGTGCAAGCGCGACCAGGATCGACCAATCCAACAGCGGTGAAAATTCTATCGCACTGGTCATTGGCCCAACCGATCTAGCAAGGCAGGCACATGGACCTGATCCGATTTATAGTTGCCGGTGAGGACATGCATGATCAGGTTCACCCCAAACCGGTATGCCAGCTCTCGCTGCCGTTCCCCGGTGACGCCCCGACCAACCGGAAACAGATGTACACCAACGGTGTCCGTCGCCCATGCCGCCGCCCAATTGTTGCCGCCAATCACAACCGGGGTCACCCCGTCATTCAGGTTACGAAATGGCATGCCTTCGACCAGTTCCGCGTCCGGGGGCGCAGCTTCGACCCAGATATCGCGGCTGGCGTAGCGACCCGGAAAGTCCTGCAGCAGATAGAAGGTCCGTGTCAGCACATGGTCCGAGGGCACAGGCTCTAGCGCGGGAATAATCAGGCGGCTCGCAATCTCCTGTAACCGCCGCCCTGCCGGGCTAGACCGCCCGCCCAGCGCAACATCCGCGTCGCGAGTGTCAAACAAGATCATCCCGCCCGAGCGCAGATAGTCGTTCAACTTTTTAATCGCCGCGGATGAAGGCATCGCTTGATTGGCCGTCATTGGCCAATAGAGAAACGGGAAAAACGCCAGTTCGTCGCGTTCAATATCAACGCCAATGGGGTTCACGGGCTCGACCGAGGTCCGCAGGTACAAGACGTCGCTTAGCCCGTAGAGCCCGGCGTAAGAAACCTCATCAATCGAGGCGTCCCCAGTCAGCACATAGGCCAAGGCGACTTCGTCCGTCAGAGTGATCGGAGAGACATCAGTTTGGGCGGTCTGCGCATCGCTGGGCTGCGGGATTGCAAGCGCCATCGCGATAACAGCGGTTACGCCAAAGCCGCGCAGGCGACCGGACAGAACCAGAGACGCCAATGTATCGACGGCCAAAAGGCAAAGGGCCGCCACAAGGAATATCCATTTCAGATCAACCGTCGACGGCTTTTCAAAGCCAACCACAGGCACGCTGGCGGGCCAGCGATAGGGTGTTAGGTCTTCGTCTTTGGCAGCCGCGTTGCGGGCATATTGCTCGCTGCCATTCTGATAGAGGCCGGGTTGCAGATCCGGGCCAAGGGCAGCCGAAATCAAATCTTGTCCTCTGGCGCCGGAAAGCACCCGCCCATCGACCAGCCGACCTTGCCCGGTGATCACCTGGATCGGCTGCCAGATTGTCCCTTGCATCACTGCAGTCTCATCCTCTGCACGCGAAGACAGGACCGCGAGCCGGTCGAGCATCTGCACAAAAAGCCCGGACAGCGGCACATCGGACCATTCCGCATTGGCGGTCACATGAAACAGCACCACCTGCCCCTGATCCACTGCTTTACGTGTGACCAACGGCGTGCCGTCGCTCAGTTCTGCCAGCACCCGGTCTGCAAGGTTCGGATCAGGTTGTGCCACAACCTGCGCTGTCACACGTAAGTCATCAGGGATAACCAATCCGGCAAATGGGCTGTCGGGATCAAACGGCGCAAGCGTTTTGGGATCACCCCAACTCATCGCGCCGCCAACAGAGCGGCCACCGGCACGTAAGCGCACCGGCATCAGTGGGTCTTCTTCAAGGCGGCTTAGGTCGCTTCCGGCCATCTGCGGTCCGGCGAAGCGCAGCAACAGGCCGCCGCCCTTCACCCACTCCAACAGCTCTGCCTTTTCAGCAGGCGCGATGGTGGCCACATCGGCAAGCACAATCACATCTGGATTGGCGGGAATGACCTCAGGCAAGGCACCTTCGATCACATCTGTGGTCTCTATCAGTGCCTGTTTCAGGTAGTGCATCGGCGACAGCAGCTCTAATCCTTCGCGGGCGCTGTTGGACTGGATCAGTGCCACCTCCCGCCGTTTCAAGCTGTCGTCCGTGAGATACATTGCGCCAGCGGATGAGACGCCTTCGATCTGAACCCGCGTCACACGCGCGCGCTGTTCCGCAGGAAGGCTGAAACTCAGGCTTGCATCGCTTTCGCCGTCAAAGGTCAATCTGCCTTGTGACAGAACACGTTCGATCCCTTGCGGATCTTTCCCGACGACCTGCAGATCAAGCGCCGCTTGAAGGTCCACGGATGCGCGCGCCGTAACGGTGATTGCACCGTCTTCAAGTTGCATATCGGTCAAGGCGACGACAGGCTCTGCGGCTTGCAGAACCTGCACCGATCCCGCGCTTGAGAGCGCCTCAAGCAGTGCAGCACGCCCTTCATAATCAAGCCCGTCTGACACCCAAAGCGTGTCAAACGACTGGTCCGCCAATAAATCGAGTGACGCCGCGACCTGCAAAGCTGAGGGCCGCCACGACCGAGGCGCGAATTCTTCAATCCGTTCTGCCCAGACCGATGCCGGCTGGAATGCCAGAAGTTCCGGGGCGGTGATCTGCAGCACCGCTGCGGTTTGCCCGTTGCGATCAGCCTCTTTCAACCTGGCTTCCAAAACCTCGCTCTGTTGCCGCCAAGTTGCCGCCGAAGCCCAACCGCCGTCCATCAGAACAAGCAGCGGACGGTCCGATCGCGCCTGTGCAGCCGGGTTCAGCAATGGCCCTGCCAAGGCGATGATCACGCTTGCTACCAGCACGAGACGCAGTAGCAACAGCCACCAAGGCGTGCGATCCATGACGCTTTCGTCGTCTTTCAAGCCAAGCAGCAGCACCACGCCCGGAAAACGGCGACGGATCGGCGCTGGTGGGACCGCGCGCAGCAACCACCAAAGGACCGGCAGGCCAATCAATGCGGTCAGCAACCAAGGTGTGGCAAAGGCAAGCGGCAGCCCGAACATCAGCGTCCCCGTTCCATGGCATTGTAGAGCCACAACAAAGCGGATTGCACAGGCGCATCGGTCAAGTGGCAGGTGTATTGCCAACCGGTAATCCGGGCGAGTTTCTGCAAAGCAGCTTTGCGATCTTGCAGGCGCTGCAGATAGGCCTCTTGTAGTTCATTGGCCTTGCGCGTTTCGTGTGAGATTTGCGCCTTCATGCTTTCGAAAATCGCGCGGCCCGAGAATGGGAAGGCTTCTTCCGCCGGATCAAGCACCTGAAGTATCACACCCCGCACGCCACGATCCGCTGCTTTATAAAGCGCTTGTTCAACGTCTTCGAAGTGCCCAAAAAAGTCCGAGATGAACAGGGCGCGGGTATTCGGCAGCATTGCGCGCGCTTCCGGTGCGCCGTAGTCGCGGGTTTCCTCGGTTTCGAGCAACGCCTGCGACAAACGCCAAATCTGCCCATCGCCACGCCGTGGCGGCAAGGTTGTTCCTGCCAATCCAACCCGCT
Source organism: Cognatishimia maritima (assembly GCF_900129685.1). Taxonomy (GTDB): domain Bacteria; phylum Pseudomonadota; class Alphaproteobacteria; order Rhodobacterales; family Rhodobacteraceae; genus Cognatishimia; species Cognatishimia maritima. The sequence continues at coordinate 348,412 of NZ_FQWM01000002.1, forward strand.
CGCCGGCGCGGATCATCAGGATGGCCACCGCCAAAGCCAGAAGTTGCGCCCGGTCCGATTTCGGAACGATGTCTTTCTGGCTGTGGTAAGACATCGACGCCGCATTATCGACCCAAAGGGTGATGGACTGCGCGATCTGCCATTCTTTCTGACGCACATATTGGGCACCGGTTTTCGCCGATTTGCGCCAGTCAATCATGCGATAGCTGTCACCCGCCTGCACGGGCCGGTACTGCCAAAAGTCATCCCCGAGGCCAGAGCGCTGCCGCCCGTGTTCGCCAAGCAAAACGGTATTGGCCAATGTCTCAGCACGCGCAAGCAACGGCGGAAACCGCGACGCGGCGGCCTCTGCTCTGCGGCGTAGCTGAGGGTGTGCGCTCATGCGGCGGCCTCATTCGCATCGGGGGAAGCAACGATCGTCTCAATCAGCTGTTCAAGGTTGTCGCCTCTGGCCCGCGCGGCGAAATTCAATGCCATGCGGTGGCTTAGAACCGGTCCAGCAAGGTCAACCACATCATCAGCCGATGGCGCAAGTCGCCCATCTAGCAGCGCCCAAGCCCGCGCCATCATCATAAACGCCTGCGCCGCGCGGGGGCCGGGCCCCCATGCCACAACATCTCTGACCTGTTCAGAAGCGGTCTCATCATCGGGGCGGAAAGCGCGCACGATATCGAGAATCCGTTCCATTACGCTTTCGCCGACCGGCATACGTCGCAGCAACGCCTGGGCCTTGATCAACTCGTCGGCAGTAAAGACCTGCGACAGTGTGCTTTCTTCGATGCCGGTGGTCGATACCAGAATATCGCGTTCGGTGTCGCGATCAGGATAAGGCACATCGATCTGCACCAAGAACCGATCCAACTGCGCTTCGGGCAGCGGATAGGTGCCTTCTTGTTCAATCGGGTTCTGCGTGGCCAGAACATGGAAAGGCTCATCGAGCGGACGATCTTCGCCTGCGACAGTGACCTTTCTTTCCTGCATCGCCTGCAGCAGCGCCGATTGCGTCCGTGGGCTGGCACGGTTGATTTCATCCGCCATCAAAAGCTGGCAAAAAATGGGTCCGGGCACAAATCGGAACTCCTTCACGCCGCCCTTGGCTTTCTCAAGGATTTCGGAACCCAAAATATCGGCTGGCATCAGGTCCGGCGTAAACTGCACCCGATTCCCATGCAGCCCCATGACAGTCGATAAAGTCTCTACCAACCGTGTCTTTCCAAGCCCCGGCAGACCGATCAGCAGCGCATGCCCACCACAAAGCAAGGCCGCCAAGGTGAGGTTCACAACCCTTTCCTGACCGATAAAGCGTTGATTGATTGTGGCCTTGGCCTGACTCAGCTTCTCACCCAGCGCTTCGATTTCGCCCAGCAAGTTGTCGGGATCGCTCATGACAAATCTCCTGCTTTGTCTATATTTAGGTGAAGTGTATCGCGTGCAGCGGAAATGGCAAAAACTATGAGTACACAAAATGTTGTTAAATCCTCGCCCAAAGGACTGAATGCCGCTGTTGAGCAATCCAAGGGGCGGAAACTGCCGCCTGTGCACCTTTGGAACCCGCCCTATTGCGGCGATCTGGATATACAGATCAAACGCGACGGGACTTGGATACATGAGGGCGGCAAGATCAATCGGTCAGAAATGGTTCGGCTGTTTTCATCGATCCTGCGCAAAGAGGGCGATTCTTATTTCCTTGTGACACCGGTTGAGAAAGTCGGGATCACGGTCGAGGATGTGCCATTTGTCGCGACAGACATGACCGTCTCTGGAACCGGATCAAAGCAAACCCTGACCTTTGAAACTCATGTTGGCGACAGCGTGGTGGTGGACGCGGACCATCCCATTCGTGTGGCGCTGGACAAAGATGGAGAGACCCCGTTGCCATACGTCATGGTACGGTCAAACCTTGAGGCGCGGATTGATCGCAAGACTTTTTATCGCTTAGTTGAGCAAGGTCACGAGGTTGACGGCTGGTTTGGCGTGACCTCAAGCGGCGTGTTTTTTCCATTGATCAAAGCAGATCAACTTGAGGCCTGATGCCGTTTCCTGACAGCGCGACACGATAGAGGTGGGCTCCTAATTTATCAGGAGCAACTGCATGACCTACCCCGTCAAAGACACACTCGTTTGGTGTGAGATTCCCGTGACCGACATGGCCGAAGGCGTCGCCTTCTACAGCGCGCTGTTTGACGTGCAAATGACCATTGAAGACGGTGGACCAAACCCGGTGTCGTTTTTTCCAAAGCAGGGCGATGACGACGTCGCGGGCCATATCTATCCCGGAAAGCCTGCGCAGAATGGCGAAGGCATCACCGTGCACCTGCACGCGCCTGATACGCTTGAAGCGACCGTGGGCCGCGCCCAAAAGGCAGGGGCCGAGATCATCGGCCCGGTGGTCGACCTGCCCTTCGGTCGCTTTCAATACGCGATTGATCCTTTTGGGAACTCGATCAGCGTCTATTCCAAATCCGGTTAATGCGCGTCGGCCCAGTTGTCCCCGACGCCCGCATCAACAATCAAAGGCACATCCAGCTTCACCGCTGGGTCTGCCGCCCCCTGCATGACCTCACGCGCCACAGCGATGGTTTCATCGACCTGCCCTTCTGGCACCTCAAAGATCAATTCGTCATGCACCTGCAACAACATTTTGCCATCCAGATGAGAGATCGCGTCGGGCATACGGATCATAGCGCGGCGGATGATATCTGCTGCAGTGCCCTGGATCGGTGCATTGATCGCTGCGCGCTGCGCGAAGCCCGCATGCGGACCTTTGGCATTGATTTGCGGCATGTGGATTTTACGACCAAAGAGCGTTTGCACAAAAAGGTTCTCTTTCGCAAAGGCTTTGGTGTCGTCCATATATTTTCGAATGCCCGGGAAGCGCTCGAAATAGCGGGTGATAAAGGCCTGCGCATCACCACGCGGGATGTGCAAATTGCGCGCCAGACCAAAGGCCGAGATGCCATAGATCACACCAAAGTTGATCGCTTTGGCCTTCCGGCGCACATCTGGTGTCATTTCCTCTAGTGGCACGTCAAACATCTCGGACGCCGTCATGGCGTGAATGTCCAGCCCGTCGCGGAATGCCTGTTTCAAGGCATCAATGTCGGCAATATGGGCTAAAATGCGCAGCTCGATCTGGCTATAGTCGAGGCTGACAAGCTTGTTGCCGGGCGCGGCTACAAAGGCTTCACGAATACGGCGACCCTCCTCGGTACGGACCGGTATGTTTTGCAGGTTCGGATCAGTCGATGCTAAACGACCGGTGTTGGCCCCGGTCTGAAGGTATGACGTATGAACCCGGCCACTGTCCGGGTCGATATGTCCCTGCAGAGAGTCGGTATAGGTCGACTTCAGTTTTTGCAGCTGGCGGTAATCTAGCACGAGCCGCGGGAATTCGTGTTCAACCGCGAGGTCTTCAAGCGCGTCAGCGGGGGTGGACCACTGGCCAGACTTGGTCTTTTTGCCGCCTTCCAGCGCCATGTCTTCGAACAGGATCTGACCGACCTGCGCTGGGGACTGCACGTTAAATGGTTTCCCCGCAAGTTCGTGCAGCTCTGCCTCGTACTGTGCCATTTTCTGCGCAAAAGCATTGGACATCCGGCTCAACGTGTCGCGGTCGACCAGCACGCCGTGCATCTCCATCTCAGACAGCACCGGCACCAGCGGGCGTTCCAACGTCTCGTAAACCGTTGTGACCTTTTTTTGGTGCAACTGCGGTTTGAACAGTTGCCACAGGCGCAGGGTGATATCGGCATCCTCAGCTGCATATTTCACCGCCTCATCCAGCGGCACCTTGTCAAAGGTGATGGCCGACTTGCCGGAACCAAGTAGCGATTTGATCGAAATCGGTTTGTGGCTCAGGTACGTCTCGCTGAGTGTATCCATCCCGTGATTGTGTATGCCTGCGTTCATCGCGTAGGACATCAGCATCGTGTCATCAATCGGCGCGACCGACACGCCATAGCGTTTGAAAATCTTGCAGTCGTATTTCGCGTTCTGAAAGATTTTCAAAACCGCTGGGTCTTCAAGCAGCGGTTTCAGCATCGCCACGGCTTCGTTCAAATCCATCTGACCTTCGGCGCGTTCATCGCTGCCAAACAGATCATCCGCGTCGCCCTTTTTATGATCAAGCGGGACATAACACGCTTCGCCTGCCTCAACACATAGAGAGATACCCACCAAGTCGACCTGCATTTCATTCAGACCCGTGGTTTCCGTATCCACCGCGATCCAGCCGCGTTTGTGTGCCTTGGCGATCCAGCTTTCCAATTCGAAGGCGGTGCGGACATGCCGGTATTTTTCGACGTCAAAGGGCAAAGCCACTGGCGCGTCTGCTGCGCTTTCAGATTTGGGGGCCTCAGCAATCACCGGAGCCTCAACGCCTAGCTGATCGGCCATGCGTTTTGCGAGCGTGCGGAACTCCATCTCGGCAAGGAACTGCATCAGTTCTTCACCAACGGGGTCGCGGACTTCAAGGCTTTCCAGCGTAAAGTCCAACTCCATCTCGCAATCAAGCTGCACGAGCGTTTTGGACAGTTCAATCTGTTCGCGGTTTTCGATCAGCGTCTGGCGGCGCTTGGGCTGCTTGATCTCTGCTGCGCGATCCAGAAGGGTTTCCAAATCGCCAAATTCGTTGATCAGCAAAGCGGCGGTTTTGATCCCGATGCCCGGTGCGCCGGGCACGTTGTCAACGCTATCGCCCGCCAAGGCCTGCACATCAACGACTCGCTCTGGCCCGACACCGAATTTCCCGATCACGCCGTCGCGATCAATGCGTTTGTTTTTCATGGCGTCGAGCATCTCGACCCCGTCGCCGACAAGCTGCATCAAGTCCTTGTCGGAACTGATGATGGTGCAGCGCCCACCCGCCTCGCGCGCCTGGCAGGCCAGCGTCGCGATGATGTCATCCGCTTCAAAGCCTTCGATCTCTTTGCAAGCAATGTTGAAAGCCCGCGTCGCGTCGCGGGTCAGCGGGAATTGCGGCACCAGGTCTTCGGGCGCAGGCGGGCGGTTGGCCTTGTATTGATCATATAGATCATTGCGGAACGACTTGCCGGAATAGTCAAAGATCACCGCGACATGGGTCGGCGCGTCAGGGCCAGTGTTGGCCTCTACATAGCGGTGTAGCATGTTGCAAAAGCCCGCCACAGCGCCGATGGGCAGGCCGTCGGACTTGCGGGTCAGCGGCGGCAACGCATGGTAGGCGCGAAAGATAAAGGCCGACCCATCAATCAAATGCAGATGGCATCCTTTGCCGAATTTCGCTTCGCCTGTTGCTGTCATTTCGCGCTCCCCGGTTGGTTGCGTACTTTTGCCATGCAACGCCGCCGTGGGCCAGACCACATTTCCATGTGCCACCACATGCTGCCAAAGTTCGGCACTATTTCTGCCGTGCAAACCTGCGCAACGGAATATCCTTTTGAACTGGCGCTGACCTTGCTGATTGCTGCAGGCTCGACTAGCGTTCCGCAAGCTTTCAATTGGACCCGGCCCCTTGATCCTTTCTCACCCCCTTCCCCCAACAAGAATACGCGCGCAGGTTTCGCGGTTTTTGCCATGGGCGGCAGAGGCGAGTTGGCAGGCGCTGTTCGGCGGCCGCACAAACGCAGCTTGGCTGGTTGAAGACACAGGTCAGGCAGCGGTCCTGAAACTGTACCGTCAGGGCACAGAAAACCCGCTCTTTCCGAACGATCCTGCTGCCGAGGCGCGCATGCTGTCGCATCTTGAAGGACACGCGCTTGCGCCACACCTGATTGCGCATTTCGAATGCGATGGTGTGGCTTGCAATCTTTACCACGCACTGCGCGGGAAACCTTGGCGCAGTGGGGTGACCGAGGTCGCGGATCTTATCAAGACGTTGCACCAGATACCACCACCCAGTGGGGTGCGGCGTATTCCCAATGGCGCAGGCGAAATCAGGCAGCACGCCGAACAAATATTGGCGTTGGCAGACAAGACGCTGCCGCAACCAGACAGTGTTGCCATGGCGACGACCGCGCCTGCGACAACCGAAGTTTTGTTGCACTGCGATGTTGTTCCGGGCAATCTGATCCGCTGCGAAAACGGGCTGCGCTTGATTGACTGGCAATGCCCCGCCGTAGGTGACGCGACAGAAGACATAGCTGTCTTCATGTCCCCTGCAATGCAGTTGCTTTACCGAGGCGAGGTGCTGTCAGCCACTGAAGAGAGCCATTTTCTCGCAGCGTTCCCGCAGGAACAACGGGATCGCTACGCAGCACTCGCGCCCATCTATCACTACCGTATGGCGGCCTATTGTTTGTGGCAGGTGTCACGCGGACACGCCGACTATCAAGAGGCGTTTGAGGCCGAATGCGCCGCGCTTTATCGCGATGACCGCAGCCGTTTGAGGATCGCCAAAGAGGCATAGCCGTCAGGTTCTAGCCCCTTGGACCGCTGGTAATCACGCACCGCGTCAATCGTCAGGGGGCCGATCTTTCCATCAATCTTGACCGTGTCAAACCCGGCGCTTGTCAGCCGCCGTTGTAACTCTTTGCGTTCTGAAAAGGTCAAGGCGCGGTCCTCACGCGGCCAGCGCGCCTTGATTTTGCCGCCGCCCTTGATGCGGTCACTCAAGTGGCCGACCGCGATCACATAAGCATCTGCGGTATTGTAGCGTTCGATCACGTCGAAATTCTTAAAGATCAGAAACGCCGCGCCACTGTGCCCTGCCGGCAGCAACAAAGACGCTTGGCCGTGGTTTGCGACGGATTTCCCGTCCAAACCTTTTACGCCCAAAGCGCCCCAGTCGCTTGGCATCTTTTTGATCCGCCGGTTGGCCAGCGCATAGTCAAAGCCACGCGGCAGGGTGACCTCGATCCCCCATGGCAAACCTGTGACCCAGCCATTGCGCTTCAAATAGGCTGCGGTTGATGCCAAAGCATCCGTCGGGTCGTCTGACCAGATGTCACGACGGCCATCGCCGGTGAAATCCACAGCGAAGGCCATGTAAGAGGTCGGAATGAATTGCGTATGACCCATGGCCCCAGCCCAACTGCCGACAAACCGGCGCGGGGTGGTCTCTCCGCGTTGCAAGATGGTCAACGCCGCCATTAGCTGCTGTTCAAAGAACCGCGCGCGGCGGCCCTCATACGCTAGGGTCGCCAAGGCTTCGATCACCGGAACATCGCCACGCACCGCACCATAGGCGCTTTCCAACCCCCAGATCGCGACGACCACTTCTTTGTCGACGCCAAACTGACGCTCAATCGCATCAAGGGTACGGGACGTTTTTCGCAGAGCAGCCTTGCCGTTTTTGACGCGTGCATCCGAAACGGCGGTATCCAGATAATCCCAAAGCGTTTTTGTGAATTCGGATTGATTGCGATCTCTGCGGACCACATCAGAGTTATAGCTAACACCGCGAAAGGCCCGATCAAACACCGCAGGTGAAATGCCCTGACGCAAGGCACGTGTCCTGAATGATTTGATCCACCCCTCAAACGATGCTTTCACCGGGTGGTTCAGTTGATCCAAGGGATGAGCAGCAGGCGGCAACCGAGGCGGGTCGCCCGCAGCGTTAAGACCACCTCCGAAAATCAAAGCACAAATCAGTACAACTTTGCCTGTCCAACCCATCTCGACTCACCACTCACTATTGCACTGAGTCTACCCAGAATTGTGCAACCTTATGAAGCTGCGTGTTCTGAGTGGGCCATTTTCTGCGCTTCTCTGCGCATTTGCTCCCAATAATCGCGCAGCATGCTGACACGTCTGGGGCGGAAACATTCCTCAAGAACATCTAAGGAGTCCATCCGATCCAAACGGAACACTCTGAAATCATTGCGTAAATGACACCAGGCCACAAGGCAGTGACTTGACTGCATAAAGACAATCGAAAGAGGATAGACCTCTCGGCTGGTTTTCGCACCGACGACATCAGAATAGTCAAAGCGGATACGCCTTTCATCCCAAGCGGCGCGGCGCAGGACGCCCGCGTCGACCTTTGGTGCAGGCGGTGGATTATAACTTTTGGCCGTTAGAACCGCATGTTTCAACCGCCGGGATTGCCCCTCTGGCAAGCGCGCGCCCAGCTTGGCCAATGCAGATTCCGCGCCCTTGGCAAGTGAGGGATCGCCGACCTGCATCACTTCCCGTAGCCCCAGAACAAGCGCTTCAAGTTCTTCGTCCTCAAAGCCCAAAGGCGGCAAGGTCGCGTCTTCGATCAGCGTGTAGCCAAAGCCCGCTTCGCCGTCGATCACGGCCCCAAGCCCACGCAGGCTATCAATGTCGCGATACATTGTGCGGATAGAAACATTGGTTTCATCCGCCAGCCGCTCCGCTGTCACGGGCGACGGCAGGCTCCGCAGGGCTTGCATCAATTGAAAAAGGCGCGCTGTTCTGGACATGGTCGACCTATAGTCCAGCATTCCTGACAGTTTTTGGCAAGAGCCCATGCCATATAACAGACCAATCAAAGGTAGACCGACTGTGCACTTCGAAGACCCTGACATCGCCACCGTTTTTAACGCCTATCCGCCTGACGTGCAGGAAGGATTGCTAAGATTGCGGGCATTGGTCTTTGAAGTCGCCGCGGAAACGCCGGAGATCGGTAGCCTGAAAGAAGTGTTGCGTTGGGGGCAGCCGAGCTACGTCACACCGGATAAGAAGGCCGCAACAACCCTTAGGCTTGGGCCCCACAAGGCCGCCCGTTTCGCGCTCTTTGCGCACTGCCAGTCGCGTGTCATTGCCGACTACGCTGCGCGATACCCCGGTTGGGATCGCATCGATGGCAATCGCGCCGTTTTGTTTGAGCGCGCGGATGAGATTGAACCCTTTCGCCTTCGGTCACTGATCAAAGACGCCCTAACCTATCACTTAGTTTAGCGCCGATTTCGCGCCACCTTGCGTTTGGTTTTCTGGCTTTTCTTCTTCGCTGCCGACATCTTGCGCTTCCCGCCACCACCACTGCCACGGCGCGCTTTACGCCCCTGCGACGGGCGTTTGCCATTCAGTTCCAGCAATTCGAGGATCAATCCACCGGTCACGGGCGCGGCCTCTGCCAAGCGCACGACAACACGTTGGCCCAGGCTAATGGTCAGACCTGTGTCTGACCCAATCAAGGTTGTGGTTTCAGGGTCGTATTTGAAATATTCCGTGCCAAGCTCGCGCATCGGGACAAGCCCATCCGCGCCGGTTTCATCCAGTTTCACAAACACCCCAAACCGGGCGATGCCACTGATCTTACCAGTGAATTCATTCCCCAGCCGCTCGCTCAGATAAGACGCGAGGTAACGGTCCGTCGTGTCCCGCTCTGCCAGCATAGAGCGGCGTTCGGTTTCTGAAATGTGGTTCGCCGTCTGTTCGAGGCTTTCGATATCCTGTGGCGTCAATCCGTCATCGCCCCAGCCATGCGCTGACACCAAGGCGCGGTGTACAATCAAGTCAGCATACCGCCGAATGGGTGAAGTAAAGTGGGCGTAAGCCTTCAACGACAGGCCAAAGTGGCCAAAGTTGTTGGGTGCATAATAGGCCTGAGTCATGGACCGCAAAGTTGTCAGGTTGATCAACTCTGCCTCGTCGGTCAGGGCGGCATCCTTGAGCAGCTTGTTCAGGTGCCGGGTTTGCAGCACCTGACCCTTTGCCAAGGTCAGGCCCGAGGAGCGCGCAACATCGCGCAGGCTGTCGAGTTTTTCTGGGCTGGGTTCCTCGTGAACCCGGAACAACAGGGGCGAACGTTTGGCATTCAGCGTTTCCGCCGCCGCCACATTCGCGAGGATCATGAATTCCTCGATCAAACGGTGTGCATCCAGCCGCTCTCTGAAATTCACCGACTCCACCTTACCATCATCTGAGAGGATGATCTTGCGCTCTGGCAGGTCCAGTTCCAGAGGCTGTCGCTCTGCCCGTGCCAATTTTGTGGCCTCATAAGCGGCATAAAGCGGCGCGATGACCTCTTCCATCAATTCGGCGCAGCGCTCATTCGGAGTGCCGTCTTGGGCGGCTTGCACTTCTTCGTAGTTGAGCGACGCAACAGATTTCATCATGCCACGTACAAAGCGATGGCCGATTTTGTTGCCCTGCGCGTCCAACTTCATGCGCACAGCGATACAAGCGCGCGGCACGCCTTCGTGCAAAGAACAAAGATCACCCGACAGGCGGTCCGGCAGCATTGGCACGACTCGGTCTGGGAAATAACTTGAGTTGCCGCGCTTTTTCGCTTCGCGGTCCAAGTCCGAGCCCGGCGTCACATAATGCGCCACATCGGCAATCGCGACCCAAACGATATGGCCCCCGATATTGTCGGGGTCGTCATCTGCATGCGCCCAACAGGCGTCATCGTGGTCCCGCGCATCGGCCGGATCGATGGTCACCAAGGGCATTTTGCGCAAATCCGTGCGGTCGCCGAGCGGCGCAGGTTTCGCAGCATCTGCTTCGACGATGACCGCATCGGGGAAATCATCGGGAATTCCGTGCTGGTGGATCGCAATGAGCGAAACCGCCTTGGGTGCAGACGGGTCTCCCAGACGTGACACAATTTTGGCTTTGGGCAAGCCCATCCGAGATTTTGGGCCGATCTGTTCGCCTTCGACCAGTTCCCCATCTTTGGCCCCGTTGACTTGCCCGTCAGGCACCAGCCATTCTTTGTCCATGCCCTTGTCGATAGGGACAATCCGACCGCCTTCGGTGCCCTTGCGGTAGACCCCAAGAACGCGTTTGGGATTTGTCCCGATCCGGCGGATCATGCGACCTTCGTAGGCGTGGCTTTCTCCGTCGACCGCAGTCAGACGCGCCAACACCCGGTCACCCTGCCCTAGCGCAGGATCAGAGGCACGTTCGACCATCAGAATGAACGGTTCTTCGCCTTCGCCCTGCCATTCCATCGGCCGCGCCAGCACGTCTCCGTCGGCATCCGGACCAATGATCTGCAAGACGCTGACTGGTGGCAAATGCTCCGGGTCGCGATAGCTGCGCTGACGCTTGGCCAAATGCCCTTCGGCTTCTAGCTCTCGTAGAATTCGTTTCAGATCGATCCGCGCAGCACCTTTGATGCCAAAAGCCTTGGCAATATCGCGTTTGCTGGTGAGGGTCGGGTTTTCAGAGATCCATTCCAGAATCTCATCTTTGGTCGGCATTTTCATATCTGCGCCCTAACACGTCGGACGCGGCCCGTCACCGGGAAAGCGCTTTGAGGTCGCTGAGCGTATCCACATCGCGCAGCGTTGCCACATGGGCAATCCGCATAGTGCCCAAACTGTGCGCGCTGTCCTGCAAGGCATGATCCGTCGACCACCGCACGCCGGTCAAAGCATCGTTTGGCACGCCGCCGCTGCGCTTCATACCGATCAGCCAATAGCCGCCATCATCCGCGGGGCCAAAGACAGCATCATGCGCGCCAAGCGCCGCAAACGCCTGTTCGATCTTTTCAGATGTAATGCCCGGAATATCGGCCCCAATAATGCAGACCGGTCCCGGCGGCATGAACCGCAGAATACGCGCCATGCGTGCCCCAAGGTCACCGCGACCTTGTGGAATACGGTGAAGATGCTCGGGCCAAATGCGGCTTGTCAGGCCTGCTACATCAGGGGCAACGGCCAAAACGAGCTCCCATTTTGGTGACTCTACACGGCGCAACAACGCCGTTACCTGGTGACGAAACCACCACGCCGACGCCGTCATGCCAATATCGCGCCCCAAACGGGTTTTCACACGACCGGGGCGTGGTTCTTTGACCATAACGACCAGCGTTTTCCTCATAAGAGGATTTCCATCTCTCGGTGGGGAATACCGGCGTCGTCATAAATGGGGCCGCAGACACGCAACCCTAATTTTTCATAAAAACCAATCGCATATTCCTGTGCGCCCAGCGCGATGCGCTTTAAATCGCCCCGCGCGCGCAGGTTGTCTATCGAATGGGTCACCAAAGCGGCACCCAGCCCGGTGCCGCGCTGGCTTTTCAACACACAGATGCGCCCGATCTTGCCTGTGGTGCCCGAAATCAGCAGCCGCGCTGTGCCAACCGGTGCGCCTTCAACGCGCGCGAGAATATGGGTTGCGCCATCGTCGAGATCATCAATCTCATCTTCCTCGGCAATCCCCTGTTCTTCGATGAAAACCGCGCGCCGCAATGCGATGCATGCAGCGATGTCATCTGTTTCCGCAATGTCCCACGTCACGCGAAATAGTCCCTTAGAATGCGGGTATAGATGTCTTTCAACTGATGGATTTGCGCAACCGGCACGTTTTCATCCACTTGGTGCATGGACTTGCCCACCAGACCGAATTCCACAACCGGACAATGGTGCTGCACAAAGCGCGCGTCCGAGGTGCCGCCGCTGGTCGACAGTTCAGGCGTCACACCGGTTTCGGATTTGACCGCGTTAGACACCAAATCAGACAATGCGCCGGGCGGGGTGATGAAGTTCTCGCCGGACACTTTGATCGTCACATCAATGTCGATCCCCGTCTGACTTTGCACCTCTGCTGCTTGCTCGTTGATCCAATCCGTCAAGCCGCCGCCAGAATGCGCGTCGTTAAATCGAATGTTCACGGTCGCGCGACACTCTGCCGGAATGACGTTGGTAGCAGGATTGCCCGTGTCCATCGTCACAACCGCAAGCGTTGAGGCATCAAAATGCGCGGTCCCCTGATCCAACTCATGCGATGCCAATTGGTGCATCAACTGCGCCATGGCTGGTAGCGGGTTCTTAGCCCGATGTGGATAGGCGGCATGGCCTTGTTTGCCCTTGAAAGTAAACCACGCGTTCATTGACCCGCGGCGGCCGATTTTCATCATCTCACCCATAGTGTTTGGGCAGGTTGGCTCTCCGACCAAGCAAACAGACATCTGCTCGCCTGTGGTGGCCATGTGATCCAGAAGCGCGGTTGTTCCGTCGATGGCATCCGCTTCTTCATCACCGGTGATTGCCAGAATGATAGCGCCATCCGGGGGTGTTTCGCGGACAAAATCAATTGCCGCCGCTGCAAAGGCTGCAACGCCTGATTTCATATCCGTCGCGCCGCGCCCATACAGGATGCCATCTTCGATGACAGCGCCGAAAGGTGGCTTGCTCCACGCACTTTCGTCGCCAACCGGGACAACATCGGTGTGCCCGTTAAAGCCAAAAGTTTTGGCATGGCCTTTGCTGCCCCAACGCGCAAAAAGGTTTGCAATGCCGCCACGATCAACGCGCTGGCACTCAAACCCCGCATCGCCAAGCAGCTTTTCAAGCAAGACAAGCGCACCGCCTTCCGCCGGCGTCACCGAAGGGCATTTGATCAGGTCGGCTGTCAGCGCGGCAGCATCAATCTTTGACATGGTCACCTCATTTGTCTTGAGCAAAGGCCTATCTTGAATCGTTTGGCTGTGCAAATGCGGTAGCACCCATTTTGACTTGTGCGACTGGTCGTCTTTTCAAGAGGATTTTGGTGCACCAGTAACTTCGAAAGCGCGATTGAAAGTGCCTACTGAGGCAGACCCTCATCCGTGGATTCTTCGCCATTAAAGAACGGCGTCATTTGCGCCACGATGACTGAATTTTCTTCCAATGCACGCTGCATCAGTTCGCGTTCATCCGCGTCAATCTCATGCCCCTGCGCCTCACGTTCTGGCAATGTGCCATAGCCCGTCACATCAAGCGGTGCGAGGTCAGCCTGCTTTAGGATCGCAACGGTTTCGCGCACAGCTTCCGCCTCATCCACGCCCGAGGCATAGATCATCAGCGCCCCACCGGTCGCGCCTTCAGGCAGACCATCACCGGTCTTGCGACCGACTTGAACAAGGAGCGTATAGACCTGCTGACGAGATGTTTTCTTGGGCTTTTCCATGGTCTCGCCTTAGCCTGCAAAGATGTACGGGGTCAACTGCTCTCCAAGACAGTGCGACGCGCAGAAAACCACCGACGATCCCCTCGGATTGGCCGGTTTTTGCTCAGCAAAGGCCGATTTACAAAGTGATTGGTGACGAAAATCACATAATTGTTTAAGCAACATTTAGTATGATTCCCAGCAACCTATACTAATGGTTGGGTAACCAGTCCTAAAGATACAGGCAAAGGACAGCAGTATGAAACAGGCCCTCATGTCTTTGGCTTTGGCAGCCGGAGTTTTCCTCGCATTCGGTGAAGCCGCGCAAGCAGCACAATGCGCGGATCGCGATGCCGTCCACCAAAAGCTGGTGAGCGACTACAAAGAAAATCCGACGACGAGTTTTAGTAACGCGACCAACCACCGTCTGGATATATATACTTCCCGCAACTCAAGAACTTGGTCGATCTTGCTGCATGTGCGGGATTCAAACATGGTTTGCCTAGCCGCTTCGGGCAAAGGCAAACGCCAGCTGAAAAAGACCCTCGGCGAATTGCACAGCAATCGCAGCATGGCGCGTGTAGACCTTCAGGGATAAAGCCCAAACAAAAAAGCCCGCCAAGCGGCGGGCTTCTTACCGTTCTGCGGCTTTGATCAATCGCGCAGCAACTCGTTGATGCCGGTCTTGCTGCGGGTTCTTTCGTCGACCCGTTTCACGATGACCGCGCAGTAAAGGCTTACGTTGTTCTTTGATGGCATAGAGCCGGCCACAACGACAGAATAGGGTGGCACTTCGCCATACATAACTTCGCCGGTTTCGCGATCCACGATCTTGGTGGACTTGCCGATGAACACGCCCATGCCGAGAACCGAACCTTCGCGAACGATGCAGCCTTCAACCACCTCAGAGCGCGCGCCGATAAAGCAGTTGTCTTCAATGATTGTCGGACCAGCCTGCATAGGCTCCAGAACACCGCCAATGCCGACGCCGCCGGACAGGTGCACGTTCTTGCCAATCTGTGCGCAAGAGCCAACGGTGGCCCATGTGTCGACCATAGTGCCTTCATCTACATAAGCGCCAAGGTTCACAAAAGACGGCATCAAAACCACACCTGGCGCAATGAACGCAGACTTGCGCACAACAGCATTCGGCACTGCACGGAAACCAGCCGCTTGCCATTGGTTGTCGCCCCAGCCTTTGAATTTGCTGTCGACTTTGTCCCACCAGCCGCCGCCTTGTGGACCACCTTCCTGCGCTTCCATATCCTTGATACGGAAGCCGAGCAGCACGGCTTTCTTGGCCCATTGGTTCACGTGCCAATCACCGCTGTCTTGTTTCTCTGCGACGCGCAGTTTGCCAGAATCCAGCGCGTTCAGCGTGTCCTCGATGGCTTCGCGGGTTTCGCCAGTCGTTGCCGGGGTAATCGTATCGCGCGCGTCCCACGCGGCTTCGATTGCGGTTTCCAGTTGCGCGTTTGACATGTGTTTCGGCTCCGTCTCTTAGGATTCGGGCTTACATAGCGAAACTGGGCCATTGCGTCACCCAATGTTCGCCCAATCGACCAGAAAAACCGACATAGCCGCATTCAAACACAGATTGGTGTAAGTAACGCTCGGTGCTGGCAATGAGCTGCAGATCGCGATACGCCTGGGGTAACAGGCATTGATCGCAGTGGAACATGCGCGCGGTCAATTGCGTTGGAAAGTAATTGGTAAGGACGCGCGATATGAAAGACGACCACAAGACCCCGTTTCGGGATGCCCACACAGATCGGGATACGGCTCAAGATGTGCCTGATACCCCCCAAACACGAGCCCCCGCTTACCGACTGGCTTTTGCCGATGATGATTTCTTGTGTCGCGAAGAATTGCGCCCCGTGCGCTTGCAGTTGGAACTGCTAAAGCCACAAATGAATTTAGATGAATATGGCGTTCAAAGCACCATCGTGATGTTTGGCGGCGCGCGTATTCCAGAGCCTGCACAGAAGGACAAAGCACGAACCAAAACACTGGCTGATCTTTCTTCGTTTTATGACGAAGCTCGAGAGTTTGCGCGGCTGATGACTGAACGCTCCAAAGCCTGCTCCGGTCGAGAGAACGTGATTGTGACAGGTGGCGGCCCCGGTGTGATGGAAGCGGGCAACCGCGGTGCGGTTGACGCGGGCGGTGTCTCAATCGGATTGAACATCGTGCTGCCGCATGAACAGGCGCCAAACGAATACGTCACCCCTGATCTCTGCTTTAATTTCCACTATTTTGCGATCCGCAAAATGCACTTTTTGATGCGCGCCCACGCGATATGTGTGTTCCCGGGGGGATTTGGCACTTTGGACGAGATGTTTGAAGCGCTGACTCTTATTCAAACAGGCCGCATGGACCGCGTGCCGTTCCTGCTCTTTGGTCAGGCGTTCTGGGAAAAGATCATCAATTGGGAAGCGCTGAGTGACGCGGGGACGATTTCTGCCGAAGATCTCGACCTCTTCCGATTTGTGGAAACCGCAGAACAGGCCATTGACGTGATCGACAATTGGGGCGACGTAAGCTGTCGCGACAGCATTCCGGGGCGCTGAAACGCATCCCTAGTGGCGCGCCCATCTTGGGAAATGCGCGCCAAGGCTGGAACCTGGGCCAAACTTTTGGCGCAGCGACGCAATAGACAATTGGCCGGTGCCCGGCCAATTGCGAAACTCGCCAGTGCTGAGCGACACGACACCAACCCCTTTGTCGCCGCGACGGATCATAAAACCCGCCCGAAGCATCCGGGCCTTGAGATCAATCCAGTCGACTGATCTGGCAATAACCCCCGTAAGATCGTGATGCCCGGCATGTGGTTGGGTTTCCGCGACGGCCTGCGACCTAAGACGCGAAACGTCGCGCGCTCGGTCCTGACCCGATGTGCTCGTCAGGTCCGCAACCTGTCGAGGTTCTTGCCTTAGATCTACACCTTCCATGGCTGTGATCCCCCCATAGGATTTGCCTGTACATGTGCCTCATTGAAATTGCGCAACTCTTTACCTTCGGTCCGCATCACAGCGCGGCCGCGAACGGCTGTCACAGATATAGTGGCCAATCTGCCCGCCATTACCAGAAATGGTAGAACCATTCGCCAGCGTAGGTCAAACGCAAATGCCGAAACACATACTGAAGTCTATAGAATTCAACTTAAAAGTGCGTTAATCCCCAAGGCCCGCCTCGGCTTCAATCTGTTTGCGGGATTTCCGAGCCCGCTCCGTTGCAGATTTCAACTGTCCACAGGCGGCCATAATATCATCGCCACGCGTTTTGCGGATCGGGCTGGCATAGCCCGCTTGGTAAATGATATTCGCGAAAGCTCGAATTCGGTTGTTCGAGGACCGTTTGTAGGGCGCGCCCGGCCACTCATTGAATGGGATCAGATTGATCTTGGCTGGGATCTTATGGCGCTTGATGTGGTCGATCAGACGGTGCGCGTCCTCATCAGTGTCGTTCACGCCATCCAGCATCACGTACTCAAACGTGATCCGTTCGGAATTCGACAGGTTGGGATAGGCCGCTAGCGCGCTAAGCAATTCTTCGATGTTCCAACGCTTATTGATTGGCACCAGCACATCGCGCACATCATCCGTTGTCGCGTGGAAGGAAATCGCCAGCAAACAGCCGATTTCTTCTGCGGTGCGCGCGATTTCTGGCACCACGCCAGAGGTCGACAGGGTGATGCGGCGACGGCTAAGCGAAATGCCCTCGCCATCCATCGCGATTTTCATCGCATCGCGCACGTTGTCGAAATTATAAAGCGGCTCGCCCATGCCCATCAGCACGATATTGGACAGCAAGCGCGTCTCATCTTTCGGCGCACCGGGCACTGGCCATTCTTCAAGGTCATCGCGCGCCATCATAATTTGCCCAACGATCTCACCCGCCGTCAGGTTGCGCACCAGTTTCTGTGTGCCGGTGTGGCAGAAGGAACAGGTCAAAGTGCAGCCCACCTGAGACGACACACAGAGCGTGCCACGATCTTCTTCGGGGATATAGACAACCTCAACCTCATGGCCGCCTGCGATCTTCACCAGGTATTTACGTGTGCCATCCGTGGATACCTGCTTGGAAACAACCTCTGGGATTTCGACCGTGAACTTCTCATCCAATTGCGCGCGATAGGCTTTGGACAGGTTTGTCATCTCGTGAAAATCACGCACGCCCCATTGGTAGATCCACTGCCAGATCTGCCCCACACGCATTTTCGCCTGCTTCTCGGGCGTGCCCGCGTCGATCAATACCTCGCGCAGCTTGTCGCGGGTCAGCCCGACAAGGTTCAGCTTGCCATCGGTCGGCAGCTTGCGCGGAATGGTATGTACGTCCTGCGTGATCGGTGCGCTGGCGGTCATGGTGTGAGTCTCCGGGAGTTCAGGCGCGTCTGATACACGATACAGCGCATTTTGCAAACCACACAGGCCGCTGCCGCTTTTTGTCAGCGCCTTGCGTCATAAGCAGCAGGCAAAGACAATACAGGAGACAACAATGTCTGTCATCGAAACCGTCCGCTACCGCCTGAAAGACGGCGCAACGCAAAAGGACGCCCTCGCCGCTTGGGAGGAAAGCCAAAGCTTCGCGCGCGCGCAAAACGGCTTTTTGGGTCGCAAACTCGCCGTGACCGCCGAGGGCGATTTTCTGGATCACGTCGAATGGGCGAGCATCGAAGATGCAAAATCAGCCGCCGCGAATTTCGATCCCAGCAAATTCCCTGAACTGCTTGGCCTTATGAAAGTGCTGGATGAAAGCAGCATGACTATGACCCATTACGAAGTTTTGGGCGAAGCGACCGCTTGAACCACATTGCATTACCAAAAATGGAAATTACCGAATGAAATCCTCCTATATCGTGCTTGGCACCAACGACATGACAGCAGGCGTCGCCTTTTATGACGCTCTTTTTGCGGACACCGCATTGACCCAAGTACATTCCGATCATCGCATGACCTATTGGCAATGCCCCGACCTCGCTTTTGCCCTGGCGCTGCCGTTTGACGGTGCACCCGCCACCAATGGCAACGGGACCATGGTCGGTCTGGACGTCGGGGCAAACAGCGACGTCGACAGGCTTTATGCCAAGGCTTTGGAGATTGGCGGCACAAGCGAGGGCGCGCCCGCCCAACGTGGCCCTTATTATTCCTGCTATGTGAGAG
The DNA here is from genome assembly GCF_900129685.1 of Cognatishimia maritima. Lineage (GTDB taxonomy): Bacteria > Pseudomonadota > Alphaproteobacteria > Rhodobacterales > Rhodobacteraceae > Cognatishimia > Cognatishimia maritima. The sequence goes on from NZ_FQWM01000002.1 coordinate 367,335, forward strand.
ACCTCGACAAAAACAAACTCTGTCTTTTCTCGATGGCGGTGTGAAATCAAAAAAACCCCGGAGGTCACTCCGGGGTTTCGAATTTCGTCACGCGCGAAGCTTAGCTACAGCGCTGGCCCGCATCGTCGTGTGCGGCGGTGAAACCCAGAAGCGAAAACGTATCTTCGGTCCGCGTGCCTCGGCCGGATTCCCCGACCAGCACCGCTTGTTTGCCGCGCTTCATTGCGGCCACGATCTTTGCGTCATCTTCGACGCTTTGCGGCCATGCCCATTCACCTTCGGTGAAGAGGTCAAAGGTTTCGTCATCGACCTTCATGCTGACGGTTGAGCCAGATTTGAACGGATAGCCTCCGGTAAAACCAACTTGGCCCTTCACCCCGGCTTCGGGGCGGAAAAAGACCATCAGCAAGGTTTGCGTGCGACGCACAGCAACAACAGCACCGTTACGCGTATTCACGCTTTCTTTGAACGTAGAGACGGCCCAGCATTCTTTAGGGTCCGATTCCACAAACACGCTCCAGTCTGTTTGTGCGGCGACCTGATTGCTGCTTTCCTGCGCCATGGCAGATGAGCCAGCAAAGCTCAGCGCGCCCATCAGTGTCCCCAGAACGGTCGCGCGAAATGTCTTCGATCCCATATTTACAGCCTCCAAGCTGTCCAAGCCCTCAAATCCGAAATTGACCGCGCCGCTGCCCGGCTTTCATTTTGCGGCATTCCCTTCTCGATGCGCATACAATAGTCTGAATTCGGCGCGTGGCGAAAGCCCCGTTGGCACGAAATCGCCCATAAAATGTAGGTCACAATGACTGCCCCGGAAAACTTGGTCGAAATTTGGCGTGGGTCGCTTCTGGAAAGCATACACACGGGTCATGTCGTGGTCTGCGGACCCGATGGCGAAATCGTTCATAACTGGGGTAATGCAGACGCGCTGGTCTATCCGCGAAGCTCTGCCAAGATGATCCAAGCGCTGCCGCTTGTCGAAAGTGGTCTGGCCGAACGCAAGCGACTAACGGACGCGCATTTGGCTTTGGCCTGCGCGTCGCACAATGGTGCGCGAATACACACGGACCCAGTGCAGCGCTGGCTTTCGGACCTCGGTCTGGATGACGCGGCCTTGCGCTGTGGGGCGCATGCGCCGCTGGACACAAAAGAACGCCATCACCTGATCCGCGAGGGCAAAGCCCCCTGCCAGTGCCACAACAGTTGTTCCGGCAAACACGCGGGGTTTCTGACCTTGGCGCAATCCCTAGGCACGGATTTGGAATATGCAGACCCAGAACACGCCGTTCAGAAAGCGGTGTTTCAGGCCATTGATGAGGTTACGCAGTTCGCCAGCCCGTGCTTTGGCATCGATGGCTGTGCCGCACCCAATCCGGCGACCACCGTACATGCGATGGCCCGCGCCATGGCGTTTTTCGCAAGCGCAGATAGCAATGGGGATGCGCGCAGCCGGGCAGCGGTGCGGTTGCGCAACGCGATGATGCAGTTTCCAGAACTGGTCGCTGGTGAAGGTCGCCCCTGCACCCGACTGATGCGCGCTTGCCAAGGCAAAGCCGCGATCAAGTTCGGTGCCGAAGGGTATTTCATCGCCATTTTGCCTGAACAACAGTTGGGCGTGGCGCTGAAGATCAGTGATGGCAGCACACGCGCCGCAAATTGCGCGATTGCAGCGATCCTAGTGAAACTAGGCGTCCTGAACCCAAATCATCTGGAAGCGCAGGCCTATATCAATGAACCGATCAAAAACTGGCGGGGCATGCAGACCGGGTGGATGCGTACAGCCGCAACGCTGCAATAAAAAAAGGCGGCAGAAATGCCGCCCCTTTTCTTCTCAGCATCGCCAATCACATTTCAATGCATTCAGCGACTTCGACTGTGCCATTGTTGTTACCAATAATCGGGCAACCTTTGGCTAGTTCAAGGGCGGCATCCATATTGTCTGCTGTCACCATGGTGAAGCCTGACAACGGGTTTGACCCGCCGTTGTCCTCGACCCCGTTTGCTGTAACGGTTTTAGACATGCCAACCGGCGCGCCGCCATCGGCAAGCGCCGGGCCCATCGACTCATACCAAGCCATCCACTTGGCCATAACGGCTTGACCTTCTTCTGGTGTCTCTGGCTTGCCGCCACCGTGATATGCAAAAATAAACTTAGGCATCTTCTCTCTCCTACTGATTAAAATGACGGGCACACAGCCCTATTGGTTCGGGCAAACGGGGTGACCAGCCTGCCAGAAATCTTTGTTTGTTTGTTGCGCTCGATTTAGCCGTTCAAAATCTGGGACATTGTGTTCAATGCATAGGTCCAGCCGTTATTGTGGTTGTTTGCCGCTTCCTCATCACTGAACTCTCGGTGATCAATGATCAGCTTCGCACCAGCGGCCGATTCCGAAACGGTGAACATCACATGACTTTCAGGGCCGCGTTTGTCGTCGGGATCATGCCAGCCCCAGGTAAAGCCAACTGTCTTGGGGCGATCGACATGGGTGACATGGCCTGACAGTTTCAACTTGTTGCCGTCCTTGGTCAGCATTTCAACAAACCAAGGCCCCTTGCGCGAGAAATCCATCTCTTCCGCCGGGAAGGTCATGCCCTCGTAGCCAAACCATTCCAACACGCTCGCGCGTTTTGTGACGAAATCAAACAGCCGCTCTGGTGTTACCTTGAATTCGCGCTCAAGTTTTATGTCTGCCACGTGTCCTCCTCTGCCGCCAAGGCAGCTTCAATGCGATCAAGGCCGGCTTCCCAGAATGCGCGGTGATCAATTGTCCAATCCGAAATGGTTTTCAAAGCCTCTGGGCGTACTGAATAGAACCGCTTGGTTCCTTCGGCCCGTTGCCCCACCAGCCCCGCTTCGCGCAAAACCTTCAGGTGACGCGAAATCGCCGGGCCGCTGATCGCAGCATCTGTGACCAGATCACCTGCTGGCAACTCTCCGACTTTCATCAACCGCTCGACAATGTCGAAACGGGTTTCATCAGATAGCGCAGCAAAGACAGCTCTTAATTCATTCATGCCCAATATTTAACACATTCGTTAAATAAAGAAAGCGATTCTTTCTCACGTCCCTGTGATCTGTCCAGACACCCAACTGCGGAACGGCGGTAAAGCGCGGAGAAAGAGCGTCGGGAGGACTGCACAATCATTCCCTTACGGCATAAATTTATTCTGATTTCTCGCTATTTATGCATATGTTTGTTCAGTATCATTAAGATTACATGCCTAATTGTAATGATTATCGGAATCCGCACCTATGACCTCCGCAGAAAAATCAGCCGCAGACTTGGCGTCCTTTCAGTGGGACGACCCGTTCTTGCTGGACGCCCAACTCACCGAAGATGAACGCATGTTGCGTGACGCGGCGCACAGTTATGCGCAGGACCGTTTGCTGCCCCGGGTCACCGAAGCCTTCGAGTCGGAAACGACAGACACAAACATCTTCCGCGAAATGGGAGAGATGGGCCTGCTCGGTGCGACCATCCCTGAAGAATATGGTGGCCTCGGCACCAATTACGTCTCCTACGGCCTGATCGCCAGAGAGGTAGAACGCGTGGATTCCGGCTATCGGTCGATGATGTCGGTGCAAAGTTCCTTGGTCATGTATCCGATCCATGCCTACGGCACTGAAGCACAGCGGCAGAAATATCTGCCGAAGCTGGCAAGCGGGGACTGGATTGGCTGTTTCGGACTCACCGAACCCGATGCCGGATCAGACCCCGGCGGGATGAAAACAACCGCCAAGAAGACGGCTGATGGTTATGTGTTGAACGGCAGCAAGATGTGGATCACCAATGCGCCGATTGCGGATGTCTTTGTGGTTTGGGCAAAGTCCGAAGCGCATGGCGGCAAAATCAAAGGCTTTGTGCTTGAAAAAGGCATGGCAGGTTTGACAGCCCCGAAAATTCAAAACAAAGCCAGCCTGCGTGCGTCGATCACCGGTGAGATTGTGATGAAAGACGTCGCCGTCGGCGAAGACGCCTTGCTGCCCAATGCAGAGGGTCTGAAAGGACCGTTCGGCTGCCTGAACCGCGCGCGTTATGGCATTGCATGGGGCGTGATGGGCGCTGCCGAAAGCTGCTGGCACGCGGCGCGGCAATATGGACTGGACCGCAAACAGTTCAATAAACCCTTGGCGCAGACCCAGCTTTTCCAATTGAAACTCGCAAACATGCAGACCGAAATCGCTTTGGGCTTGCAAGCCTCACTTCGGGTCGGTCGCTTGATGGACGATAGGCAAGCCGCGCCTGAAATGATCTCTTTGATCAAACGCAACAACTGCGGCAAGGCGCTAGAGATTGCGCGGCATGCACGGGACATGCATGGCGGCAATGGCATTTCGCTAGAGTTCCACGTGATCCGCCACATGCTGAACCTTGAGACCGTCAATACCTACGAGGGCACCCACGACGTGCACGCCTTGATTTTAGGGCGCGCTCAGACCGGCCTGCAAGCCTTCGCGTAGGCATCGCAATGGATCGCGCCGATGTCGTCGATAAAGCCTTCCGAGAGCGACTTGCCCAGGGCAACCTGCCCCAAGGCACGCCGCCCGGTGGACCGTTAAACAACACCGAAGCGCTTGCGATTTTCCGCGCGCAGTGCCGCAGCCGCAACCTTGATCGGCGGTCGCGCAAGATGCAGGCCGAGGGGCAAGGGTTCTACACCATCGGCTCGTCTGGGCACGAAGGCATGGCCGCCATCGCGGCAGCGCTGCGGCCCACTGATATGGCGTTCTTGCACTATCGCGACGGGGCGTTCCAAACCCGCCGCTCTATGCAGGTGCCGGGCGTCAGCGCGGTTTGGGATATGCTTTTGTCCTTCGCCAGTTCATCAGAAGACCCAATTTCCGGTGGGCGACACAAAGTGCTTGGCTCAAAGGCGTTGTGCATTCCACCACAGACATCGACAATCGCCAGCCACCTGCCGAAGGCGGTCGGTGCGGCTTATTCTATCGGTCTAGCAAAGCGGCATCGGCCCGAATATCAGACGTTGCAGGATGACGGCATTATTCTGTGTTCCTTCGGGGATGCCTCAGCCAACCACTCAACCGCGCAGGGGGCGATCAACACTGCCTGCTGGACATCCTACCAATCTGTACCCCTGCCATTGCTGTTTGTTTGCGAGGATAACGGCATCGGCATTTCAACCCGCACACCACGCGGCTGGATCGGCGTGAGTTTCTCGCAAAAGCCGGGCCTGAAGTATTTCCAAGCCAATGGTCTGGACATGTTTGACACTTACCGCGTCGCCAGCGAAGCCGCCGCCTATGCCCGGCAACAGAAAAAGCCCGCGTTTCTGCATATCAACACCGTTCGGCTTTACGGCCATGCAGGGTCTGATGTGCAGCAAAGCTATTTGCCGACTTCTGTGTTCGAAGGCTGGGAAGCGGATGATCCTCTATTGCATTCAGCCCGTCTACTGCTGGAAAGCGGCGCAGCAGAAACAAAGCAACTACTGGCAATCTACACCGAAACCGAAGCGCAATGCGCTCGGGTTGCGAAAGATGTCATCAAACGCCCGAGGCTCAAATCCGCGTCAGATGTGATGCAGAGCATCATCCCCCCACGCCGCGACTGCGCCCCAACCAACGGCCCATCTGCCGAAGGGCGCCACAAAGCGTTCGGGTCAGACTCAAAGCAATTCGACACGCCGCAGCACATGTCGCGCCTCATCAACTGGGCTCTGACCGACTTGATGCTCGAACACCGTGACATCGTGATGATGGGCGAAGACATTGGCCGCAAAGGGGGCGTCTATGGCGTGACCCAGAAGCTGATGGATCGCTTTGGGTCTGATCGCATGATCGACACGCTGCTAGACGAGCAATCCATCCTTGGCCTCGCCATTGGGCTTGCGCATAATGGCTTTCTGCCCATGCCGGAAATCCAATTCCTCGCCTATCTGCACAACGCCGAAGATCAATTGCGTGGCGAGGCGGCGACGCTGCCCTTCTTTTCCAAGGGCCAATTCACCAACCCCATGGTGCTGCGCATTGCCGGGCTGGGGTATCAGAAGGGCTTTGGCGGGCATTTTCACAATGACAACTCTCTGGGCGTGTTGCGCGACATTCCCGGCGTCATCGTCGCCTGCCCGTCCCGTGGAGATGATGCCGCTAAGATGTTGCGCGAATGTGTGCGGCTGGCGCGCGAAGAGCAACGCGTTGTGGTCTTTGTTGAACCGATTGCGCTTTATGGTGCGCGGGATTTGCACGCACCCGGCGACAATGGCTGGACGGCGCGTTACCCAGCCCCGTCAGAACGCATTGCCTTTGGTGAGGTCGGCGTCGAAGGCAACGGCCCGCTGGCCATCGTGACCTATGGCAATGGGCGCTACCTCAGTACGCAGGCACAGGCGTCCTTGCAGAACGATGGTATCAACGCGCGCGTCATCGACCTGCGCTGGATTGCACCCCTTCCTAAGGAAAGCCTGCTGCGCGCCTTGGAGGGTGCCGAAAAGGTGCTGATCGTGGATGAATGCCGCCAATCTGGCAATGTCTCCGAAGCCTTGATGGCGCTTCTGCAGGAAGAGACCAAACTGCCCCATTGTCGTATCGCAGCCGAAGACAGTTTTATCGCAACCGGTCCGGCCTATGCGGCGACCATGCCCTCTGCCGATAGTATTACTGCGGCGGCACGCCAACTTTGGGAGATGACATGAAGAAAACCGCTGTTGTCATCGCCCCCGGTCGAGGCACCTACAACAAAAGCGAACTCGTGTATCTGTCCAAGCGCCATGCGGACAAGGCGGCGCTGTTCAGCACCTTCGACGATTTTCGCTCGAACCTTGGCCAGACCCCAATTTCGGACCTCGACGCGATGGCGCGTTTTCAGGCTGAGGTGCACACGCGTGGCGATCATGCCAGCCCTTTGATCTACAGCTGCGCCTATGCGGATTTTCTGTCCATTGACCGGGACGCATACGACATCGTCGCAGTGACCGGCAATTCCATGGGCTGGTATATTGCATTGGCCTGTGCCGGTGCCCTGACTGACATGGGCGGCTTTGAGGTCGTCAACACCATGGGCCGCCTGATGCAAGAGCAGATGATCGGCGGGCAAGTGATATACCCCTATACTGACCCCAATTGGGTCGAGGTCCCGGGTGAAAAGCAGCGTTTGTTGAACTTGTCTGCTGAAATTTCCCGGCGGCCCGAGCATTTTCTGGCGCTCTCCATTGATCTCGGCGGGCTGCTGGTCCTCGCTGGCAATGAGGCCGGAATGGCGGCCTTCGAAGGCGCGGTCGAGCCGGTTCAGGATCGCTTTCCCATGCGGCTGCGCAATCATGCGGGGTTCCATACCAATCTACAGGAACCCGTTGCCAAAATGGGGCTCGATGCGCTGCCGCAGACTCTGTTTCGGCAACCGCAGTTACCTCTGATCGATGGGCGCGGTGCCGTCTGGTATCCCGGCGCAAGCGATCTGGCCGCGCTGCGCGACTACACATTGGGGCATCAGGTGGTGCGGCCCTATGACTTTGCAACCAGCATTCGAATGGCCGCGCATGAGTTCGCCCCGGACGCCTTTATCGTCCTCGGCCCCGGCACAACGCTTTCGGGGTCCGTGGCGCAAAGCCTGATCCGCTGCGGCTGGCAAGGGTGGTGCGATAAAAGCAGCTTTCAGATGGCGCAGGCAGAAAGCGCCACGTTAATCACGATGGGGGCTTAAACGAGCACGTCGTGTCGAGTTTGCGCGCCAACATCAAACACACGTTTGTAGCGGTCGATTTGATCGATGGGCCCCATGGCTTTGTTCGGATTGTCCGATAGTTTGACGGTAGGTCGTCCATTTGCCGACACCGCCTTGCAAACCAGCGAAAACGGCGCGAGACGATCACCGGGAACCAACCCACGGAAATCGTTTGTCAGCAAAGTACCCCAACCAAAACTGGTCAGCACGCGGCCCTCGAATTGCGCCTGTAACTCTGTTATTTTGTCGACATCAAGCCCATCAGAGAAGATCACAAGTTTCTTCCTCGGGTCCTCACCGCGTGATTTCCACCATGCGATGGCGGTTTCTGCGCCCTTGGCGGGGTCCCCTGAGTCAATCCGAATACCTGTCCAGCTTTCCAGCCACTCTGGCGCGCGTTCAAGGAACCCTTCGGTGCCATATGTATCCGGCAATATGATCCGCAGATTACCGTCGTGTTCCTCGTGCCAATCGGCCAGAACCTGATAAGGCGCTTGCGCGAGATCTTCGTCCGTTTCGGCAAGCGCGGCATAAACCATCGGCAACTCGTGCGCATTGGTCCCAATGGCCTCTAGATCGCGGTTCTTTGCAATCAGGCAGTTGGACGTGCCGACAAACTTCGACCCAAGCCCTTCGCACATGGCCTGAACGGCCCAATCTTGCCACAGGAAAGAATGCCGTCGGCGCGTCCCGAAATCTGCAATCCGCAAAGTATCAACGCCACGCAGCGCTTCGACCTTTTCCCAAAGCTTGGTCATCGCGCGAGCATATAGTACCTGCAGCTCAAACTTCTCCATCTGATCCAGCACAGCGCGGCTGCGCAGTTCCATCAGCACTGACAGCGCAGGGATCTCCCACAGCATCACCTCGGGCCAGGTGCCTTCGAACGTCAGTTCATATTGGTCACCCACCCGTTCCAAGTGGTAGTCCGGCAAGCGCATGTTTTCGAACCATTCCATAAAGTCGGATCGAAACATTTGGCGTTTGCCATAAAACGTATTGCCGCGCAGCCAAGTGCTTTCGCCACGCGTTAACGAGAGCGACCGCACATGGTCCAATTGCTCGCGCAACTCGCCTTCGTCGATCAGGTCGGCCAAGGGGACAGTGGTCGTGCGATTGATCAGGGAAAACGCAACCTTCGTGTCAGGACGATTGCGAAAGACACTTTGGCACATCAATAGCTTGTAGAAATCCGTGTCGATCAAAGATCGCACAATCGGGTCAATCTTCCACTTGTGATTCCAAACGCGCGTGGCGATATCGACCATTCTGCCCTCCGGTCCCTAGCCCCGACGATCTTGGCGAAAGCCAAAGCCAAGAGCAAGCCGCTTAGCGCAGCGTCACTCCGGCCTCTCCCATGCCGTTGATGGCGGCCGCCAAAGAGCCTTCAAGATCAATCGCGCGGCAAAGCGACTGGTCCACTGTGACCGAGAACCCCAATCGCGCGGCGTCAACAGCGGAAAAGTTGACGCAGAAATCTGTGGCCAGGCCGACCATTGTCAGGTCGGTGATACCCCGCGTGCGCAGGTAGCCCTCTAGCCCGGTGGGCGTGGTTTGGTCGTTTTCAAAAAACGCCGAATAGCTGTCGATGGCAGGGTTGTAGCCTTTGCGAATAATCATATCCGCACGGTCGACATTCAGCCCCGCGTGAAACGCCGCGCCCTCTGATCCTTGAACGCAATGATCCGGCCATAGAACTTGCGGCCCAAAGGGCATGTCGATCAGATCATAGGGCGCCCGACCCGCATGCGAACTCGCAAAAGAGGAATGCCCTGCCGGATGCCAATCCTGTGTCAGGATCACGGCATCGAACTCTGCCATCAGCGCATTTATGCCCGGCACAATTGCATCCCCTCCCGGCACCGCAAGCGCCCCACCGGGGCAAAAATCATTCTGCACGTCGATCACGATCAGGGCTTTGGGCATCTGCGGTTCCTTCTGTTGCTTTATGGGTAGAAACTGCAGGCCAACGCGTCAATGGGCGGTCTTGATACGAGACTAAAATGGGCGTAATGGGCTGCGCATGTTTACAGTCTGCGCTCTATACCACTTTACCCGCTTTGATAATCACGTGGCCCTGCGCGCCCCGTTGCTGGATCTGTGCCAGAACGAAGGCATCACCGGCACGCTGCTTTTGGCGCACGAAGGCATCAACGGCACCATCGCTGGACCGCGCAAGGGGATCGACGCGGTGATTGTGCATATCCAATCATTGCCCGGCTGTGCAGATTTTGAATGGAAACTCAGCAGCTCTGCCGAAAAACCCTTCCCGCGCATGAAGGTGAAGCTGAAGAAAGAGATCGTCACACTGGGCCAGCCCAATGTCGATCCGACGGCGCATGTGGGCAACTACGTTGATCCGCAAGATTGGAACGAGCTGATCCAATCCCCGGACGTTGTGACCATCGACACTCGCAACGATTACGAAGTCGCGATTGGCACCTTCCAAGGCGCGGTTGACCCAGAAACCGCAACCTTCCGCGATTTCCCGGCGTGGTGGGAAGAAAACAAAGACCGATTTCACAACAAGCGCATCGCCATGTTCTGCACGGGCGGCATCCGCTGCGAAAAGTCGACCAACTATCTAATGAGTCAGGGCATTGACGACGTCTATCACCTCAAGGGCGGCATTCTGAAATACCTCGAAGAGATGCCACAGGAAAACAGCACTTGGGAAGGCGAATGCTTTGTCTTTGATGGCCGCGTGTCGGTCGGCCACGGGTTGAAAGAAGGGCCGCACGTGCTGTGCCATGCCTGCCGCCGCCCATTGTTGCCTGCGGACACCAAGCGAGCGGAATACGAGGCGGGCGTCAGTTGCCACCAATGCGTGGACGAATATTCAGAGACCGACAAAACGCGCTTCCGCGAACGTCAGAAGCAGATGGAACTCGCCCGTCAACGCGGTGAGCAGCACATTATCGGGGTGGATTGATTTTCACCCTTTGTTCCTGTTTGATGCGCTAAAACGGAGCGCAGCATGCAGGCACCTCTTAAAATCGACAATCGCACCGCGCGCTGGCTTTGGCTGGCATCGCAGGGCCTATCTGACACGCCAACCGGTGCCTTGGATGTCTATGGGACCATCTTAAAGCTAGGCATGGTGCAGCTGGACACCATTCAAGTCGTGGCCCGCGCGCACCATCACATCCTCTGGTCGCGCAATCAGAATTACCGCGAGAACATGCTGAACCCGCTGTTGGCCAAAGAGCGGGTGATTTTCGAACATTTCACCCATGACGCCAGTGTGTTGCCGATGGCCTTCCTGCCGGCATGGCAACGCCAGTTTCGCCGCATGGAGGTGACGGCGCGGCGCTGGCATGGAGATCTGGCCGACGATCCGTACCTGGAAGACGTAAAGGCTCGCATCCGCAAAGAAGGCGCTCTGTCGACCCACGAATTTGACACCAAGATCGAAGGCGAAAAGCAAATGTGGTCGCGCCCACCTCATAAGAAAGCGCTCGACTATATGTGGATGACGGGCCAGTTGGCGACCTGCTTTCGCGATGGGTTCACCAAGTATTACAACCTGCCCGAACGGGTCTTCCCCGAAGATTTGCGCAATCGTAGCCTGACGGAAACCGAAGAACTTGATTTCCTGATGCGTGACGCGATTGACCGGATCGCCGTGGGCACACAGGGCGAAATCCAGAAGTTCTGGGACACGACATCTGCCAAAGAAACCAAGGCCTGGCTGGACACGGCAAACCTTGTCCCAGTCGAGGTCCAAAACGCAGACGGGTCGATCACCGCCGCCTTCGGCGCGCCAGATATTGAGGCGCGCCTTGAGGCGTTGACAGCCCCCACCTCTCGCCTGCGCATCCTCAACCCCTTTGACCCCGCCGTGCGCGACCGTAACCGGCTGGAGCGGCTCTTTGGCTTCAACTACCGCAACGAAATGTTCGTCCCCGCCGCCAAACGTGTTTGGGGGTACTATGTCTTTCCGATCTTAGAAGGCGACCGCTTTGTCGGACGGATCGAGGCCAAAGCAGACCGCAAAGCGGCCACGCTCAACGTCATCAACTTCTGGCCAGAACCGGGCGTGACCTGGGGCAAGGCGCGTCACGCGAAACTGGAGGCGGAATTGGACAGGCTGGGGCGGTTTGTGGGGTGTCAGAGACTTGTCTGGCAACACTGAATCGCCGCCAAGAAATCGAACCACCTCGCCAAAACCTTATGCTGTCCGCGAACTTAGCCGAAGCGCATATTGTCCGACAAGCACACTCAGCAGAACAACCGCCATGCCTGCAAGTTGCGGTACGCTAAGAGTTTCATTCAGGATGAACCAGCCAAGAAGCGTAGCGCTAAGCGGGCTGAGAAGACCCAGAATTGAGGCGGCCGAAGGCTGAATAAGTCGAATGCCGCGCAGCCAGACAATGTAAGTCAAAGCTGCGCCAATCAAACCGAGATATGCGATCCCGAGCACATTGGTAACGTTGATCTCCGACCAAGCCGTCGGGGCAAAGGGTGCGAAGGGTAGTAATATCAAACCGCCTGCGGTTAGCTGCCAACTTGTGAATGTAAGAGCAGAGACGGGTGGCTGCCATTTGCGACTTAGGACCGTGCCAAGCGCCATAGATGTCGAACCTGCAATGCCCGCGATGACACCCCACTTATCTAGGCTTGCTTCCGGCGTTAGTACCAAGAGCGCAACACCCATGGCTCCAGCGGCGACTGCGACAAGCGAAAGCGATTTGATTGGGGATCCAAGCAAAAATCGAGACGCAAAGATCACGACAAACGGCTGCAATGCCCCCATAACTGCGGCAACCCCACCGGGCAAACGGTAAGCTGCAAAGAAAAGCAGCGACCAGAAAATAGCGAAGTTCAGCGCTCCGAGTACAAACATCTTCCAGATCCAATGCCCCTGCGGCAGCTGACGCACCACCGCCAAAAGGACCAACCCTGCTGGCAATGCTCGAAGAAATGAAACCATCAGCGGATCAAGGTTCGGCAAAAATTGCGTGGTGACGATATAGCTACTGCCCCAAATGAGCGGCGCAGAAGCGGTGATGACAAGATCAAGGGTACGTGACATGAACAATCCATTTTATCTTGATGTCAAGATAACCGCATTTAACTTGACGTCAAGATAAATTTCCGTTCACTATTCTCTTATGTTCAATATCGAAGACATCAGAGCGCAATGGGCGAAACAACGGCCAGATATCGACACGGCTCCCATGGCTACGATTGGTCGCGTTGTCAGACTGTCAGCCTTGTTATGCGAGCAGATGAGTAAGACCCATGAGAAACACGGATTGAATTCTGCCAGTTTCGACGTTCTGGCGACGCTGCTTCGGTCCGGGCCGCCTTATGCACTTTCCCCCAATGATCTGCTCGCAACAATGATGGTGACCTCGGGGACAATGACCAACAGGATCGACCAACTGGAAAAGGATGGTCTGGTCGAGCGTGTGCGCAACCCAAAAGACAGGCGCAGCGTCTTTGTGCAGCTTACTGAAACAGGGCGGAAAATTATTGATGCCGCAGTCACAGATCACGTTATGGTCCAGCGTAACCTGGTTGAAGGGCTATCCGATGAAGACCTCGCAACGTTAAATGGCATCCTCGACAAAGGGCTAGCCGCGCTAAGCCAGGACTAAATTGCCAAGCCACAGGCTTTGGATCGCGCATTGCTGCTTGTTCCAAGAGACCTTGCTTCCTTGCCGCGGCTTGCCACTCTCCATGATCGATGCAGATTAAGGTCTGCAAACGGATAGGATCTTTTCAACCAGTTCAGTGGGTCTAGAGAAATATGCCGAATGGCTCGCGTGGATGCTTTCTACGCGGTCGACACCGACCTCCCCTATACATCTGTCTTGCACCTGTCGCGTTACTGCACGATCTTCTGTCAGACGAATATACGCGCGAGGGACGCTCCCATAACGATCCTCTGACAAGACGAGCTTTGAAAGCGCTGGCCGCAAAGGCTCGCGGCACAAGAGACTGCTGGCCAGTGTCACATCCTCTTCAGAGCAGTCGTGGTAAAGCCCCTCACGATAGATGTCAGGGTGAAGTTCGTCCCAAAACCCCGCTTTGCTGATCGTCACATACGGCGTCAAAAGGGATGCTTTGTCGGCTCGGAAATAGCGCGCAGCTCTTGCTTGGTTCGGGATCATATAAGATGCCAGATAGACGACACGCTCGATCTGGTCGGGAAACATTTCGGAAAGGGCGGAGGCTAAAATCCCGTAGCGACTGTGGACCACTATTGTGGTTTTCCGGTCCTTGCAGAGCGTTCGGCCAATCTCTCGAACCATTGCCTTCAGACTGATCAACTGGGTCGCTCTCTTACAGTTCCCCCTGCCCAGAAGGTCGGGCACATCCACAGAGTGCCCAAGGCTTTTCAGCTGGGGGGCGACCTTGAACCAGCACCATGCACCGTGCCAGCTACCATGTATCAACAAGTAATGAGTCATTCGAAGCTCCAGTTTCAGATTACTCCTGAATGACTGGACGGCCTTCTGTCATACCGTTTCGTGCGCTTTCACACAGTGCCGGGTTTTATCTGCATCAGCAGACTACCAAAACGAGACACCGACGGATCACTTAAAGGCCCTGAACGCCACACGCGAACGGGCACACCTGGGCAGTGAGGCTAACCCGAAACAGCGCGCCGCCACAGCGTACCAACTAGGCTTCTGCCTCGAAACCTTGATCGGACAGTTCCCAAGCCAGCCGTCCTACAAACAAAAAGCCCCACCTTTCGGCGGGGCTTTCTGTATCTCAATCCAGCAAAGACTTATGCCGTCTTTTTGCCTTTGTGTGGTGCCCACAGACGCTTGTTGGTCAGGTAAAGCAGCACGGTCAGGATAAACAGAGCAAACACACCGATGAAGCCGGCTTGCTTGCGGGCCATCATCTTTGGTTCTGCGGTCCACATCAGGAAGGCAGAAACGTCTTCGGCCATGTGGTGCAGGTCATTGGCGTGATCATCGTCAAAGTCCACCAAACCATCTTCCAGCGGAGGACCCATTGCGATCCAGCCACCTGGGAAGGCGGTGTTTTCGTAGAAGGTTGTTCCCGCTTGTGTCTTTTCCTTACCGGTGTAGCCGGTCAGGATCGACGTGATGTATTCTGGACCACCCATGCCTTTAAAGAGCTGGTTCAGGCCAGTGCCCTCTGGGCCGTGGAAGCCCGCGCGTGCCTTGGCCATCAAAGACAGGTCAGGTGCGTTTTCCAGGTTAGAGCCGGGGAAGAAATCCGCTGGCTTCGCTGGACGGGTATCGTCAAGCTCTTCGTCGTAGACTTCAAAGTTCTCAGCCGCATAGGCGCGCACCTGTGCTTCAGAGAAGTGTGGGCCACCGTCATCAGACAGCGTCCGCAGAGGCACGTAACGCAGACCGTGACAGGCCGCACATACCTCTGTGTAGACCTTCAGACCGCGTTGCAGCTGGTTCTGATCGAAGGTCCCGAAAGGACCTTCGAAAGAGAAGTCGACGTCTTCGATGTGGCTTTCGCCACCCGCCGCCATTGCACCACCTGCCGCGAAGGTCAGGGCCGCTACTGCGGAAATCGCAAGTTTCTTAAGCATTATCCCTTGTCCTCTTATTCGGCCGGTGTGCCGTTGTGGTCGTTGAAATCGTCTTCGATGGTCGCCGGTGGGGTTTCGGGTGTTTCAAACACACCGAGCAGCGGCAGGATGACCAAGAAGTAAGCGAACCAGTAGGTCGCACCGATCAACGAAATGGTGGAGTATGGTGGCTCTGCTGGCATTGCGCCCGCCCACATCAGGACAAAGAAGTCCAAGATCAGCAGACGGAACCACCATTTGAACATCGGACGGAAGCGACCGGACCGCACGGTGGAAGTGTCCAGCCACGGTGTCAGCGCCATCACAGCAATCGCACCAAACATCGCCAGTACGCCAAAGAACTTCGCGTCGATGATGCCGCCAGTGATCCAGCTTGCGAACATCACAACCCAAACGTCGCCGGTGAAGGCCCGCAGGATCGCGTAGAACGGCAGGAAGTACCATTCAGGCACGATGTGTGCTGGTGTCGCCAGTGGGTTTGCTTCGATGTAGTTGTCTGGGTGACCCAGATAGTTTGGCATAAAACCAACGATCGCGAAGAAGATGACCAGAACCACGCCCAGCGCGAACAGGTCTTTGATCACGAAGTAGGGCCAGAATGGCAGCGTGTCTTTTTCGGCTTCTTCTTTGGAACCACGACGCACCTCAA
This sequence comes from Cognatishimia maritima, assembly GCF_900129685.1. Lineage (GTDB taxonomy): Bacteria > Pseudomonadota > Alphaproteobacteria > Rhodobacterales > Rhodobacteraceae > Cognatishimia > Cognatishimia maritima. The sequence continues at coordinate 383,200 of NZ_FQWM01000002.1, forward strand.
CACCGGTTGGGTTGTTGTTGCCCGTGTGGTGGAAAGCCCAGATGTGAAGGATCACAAGGCCCGCGATCACAAACGGCAGCAGGTAGTGCAGCGAGAAGAAGCGGTTTAGGGTTGCGTTATCAACCGCTGGTCCACCCAGCAGGAAGGTCTGCAGCGCGTCGCCCACAAATGGAATCGCCCCAAACAGGCCGGTGATAACAGTCGCACCCCAGAAGGACATCTGACCCCAAGGCAGAACATAGCCCATAAAGCCGGTTGCCATCATCAGAAGGTAGATCAGCATACCGATGATCCATGTGACTTCGCGAGGCGCCTTGTACGACCCATAGAAGAGACCACGGAACATGTGGATGTAAACGGCCGCAAAGAACAGCGACGCACCGTTCATGTGCAGATAGCGGATCATATGGCCGCCGTTCACGTCACGCATGATGTGTTCGATTGACGCGAACGCCATATCTACGTGCGGCGTGTAGTGCATCACCAGAACAATACCGGTGACGATTTGCAGCGCCAGACAGAAGGCCAGAACGATGCCCCAAATCCACCACCAGTTCAGGTTTTTCGGGGTTGGGATCATCAAAGTGCCGTAAATCAAGCCAACGATGGGCAGGCGGTGGTGAAGCCACTTTTCTGCGCCAGTCTTTGGCTCGTAATGATCGTGTGGAATACCGGACATATGCGCGTTCCTTATCCAAGCACCAGTTCGGTGCCTTCAAAGCGGGCAACCGGAACAGGAAGGTTTTCAGGAGCCGGACCTTTGCGGATACGGCCGGAGGTGTCGTAGTGCGAGCCGTGGCATGGGCAGAACCAACCGCCAAAATCGCCAGCGTCGCCAAGCGGCACACAACCGAGGTGCGTACACACACCGATCATCACCAGCCATTCGCCCGCTTCGTCCATCGCGCGGTTTTCGTCCGCGGCGTCGGTGCCAGGCTTGTTTGCGTTCTGGGACGCGGCATCGATGGTCAGATCTTCCAAAGGCACAGCGCGTGCATCGTCGATCTCGGCCTGAGTACGGCGGCGAATGAACACCGGCTTACCAAGCCATTTGACCGTCAGCTGAGTGCCTGGCTCTACGCCAGAAACATCAACACGGATCGAGGCCAGAGCCTTAACATCTGCGGATGGATTCATCTGGTTGACCAAAGGCCAAACAGCGGCACCTGCGGTCACTGCACCTGCGCCTGCGGTGGCGTAATAGAGGAAATCCCTCCGGGTGCCTTCGTGATCTTCTGCGTGGGACACGAGGTTTACTCCAATTTCTTGGCCAGCTGGCCTATACCGGTTCGGGCCGCGTTCACGCACAGCCTCTCCAGCCCGCTTATTAACGAAGGCTTTTCAACCCGTCCAGATGACATTCGCTTGATATGGATCAAAGCGTTGATGTGTCGCGCTTGAGGACTATGTTATGCGGGTGTATTTGCTGTCTTGAGACGTAAATTTTAGAAAATGAAAGGTTCACCATGCGTAATTTGGGCATGAAAGCCGCCGTTGCGACGGTGATTCTTGCGACGCCAGCGGCGGCAGAGATGGAAGTCAGCTTCTATTTCGGCTCCCAATCCGTGCCACATAGCGTGCTGTCCGGCGATTTGGACGGAACCCCGGTGAACCGGACCATCGCATGGGAAGGCAAATCCTTTTCACCGCCTCCTTATTACGGCGTCAAAGCCGCCTATTGGCGCGACAGCGGCTGGGGCTATGGCGTGGAGCTGACCCATGCCAAGGCTTACGCGTCCGACGCAGATCGGGCGGCGCTTGGATTGGACACCTTGGAATTCACAGACGGCCACAACATCATTACCGCAAACATTCATCGCCGCTGGGAAGACCTGTGGTGGAATGGTCGCTTGACGCCCTTCGTGACCGCAGGTCTTGGCGTCGCCGTCCCGCATGTTGATATTCAGCCAACCGGCGAAGCACATACCTTTGGCTATCAATTGACAGGCCCGGCCGCACGTTTGGGTGTCGGGGTGTCCATGGACCTCACCGAACGGATGAGCGCCTACACAGAGTATCAGTTCACCTACTCTGACAACAAAGTCGAACTCGACAGCGGCGGAACACTTGAAACATCGCTGATCACGAATGCCCTGAATTTCGGGATCAACTACAGTTTCTGATCACGGCCACACCTGTCGGTCAGCGTTTCAGGTGTCTTTGGGTGCAGTGGCCTGCATTGACGGGCGCAGCTTGAAGGCATCATACCACGCAGCAAGTGAGGAATGCCCTGCGCGCCAATTTTGGGCATCAAGCCGAAAGTCCAGATACCCGAGGGCACATCCCACCGCGATGTGCCCCATGTGCGTGGGTGCGTTCAACTCGGTCATCCAATCCGTATCCAACGCCTGCAATGCGCCCTTGATCTTCTGCCATTGCGCGCTGATCCATGCGTTGGATTGCAAGGGTTCTGGCCGAAAACGCCGCTCGTACACCATCGACAGCGCCGAATCCAAAATCCCTTCGGCCGTCGCCTCGACAATTAAAACGTCCCAAAGTTTTTCGTCCGGGTAGAAGTTGCCCCCCGCTTGCTGATCCAAAAATCGGCAGATCACCCGGCTGTCATAAAGCGCGGGTGCATTGTCGCGGATAAGACAGGGGATTTTGCCAAGGGGATTCGCAGATTGCAGCTGTGGGTCAACAGCCGTTGGTTTTGTATTCACGGCAACCAAGTCCAACGCGTCTATCAGCCCTGTTTCATGCAACAAAACTTTGACTTTACGGCTGTAGGGCGATGCAGGGGAGGTCAGAAGTTTCAAAGAGACGGTCTCATACTGGGAAGTGTCGTATTTCATGTTGCAAGCCAAGGACGAGATTGGCAAGGTGCAGGCGTTCTCAGGGCGGGGCGAAATTCCCCACCGGCGGTATGTGGACCAGTTCACGAGCCCGCGAGCGGCCCAATTTTTGGGTGTCAGCAGATCTGGTGAGAGGCCAGAGCCGACGGTTAAAGTCCGGATGGAAGAGAATGAAGGCTCTGTGCGTCGCTTGGCGCGCGGAATCTTTGTGATCGCCTTGGGTGACGTGTCTGTTACTGAAAGGAGTTCATACGATGACACACACCCGATTTGCTTTCATCAAAGCGCAGTGGCACGCTGATATTGTCGACCGCGCGCTTGAAGGTTTCTGCGAAATCATTCCCGCAGAGCAAGTTGATGTTTTTGACGTGCCCGGCGCATTTGAAATGCCGCTGTTGGCCAAGGAACTGGCAGCGACCGGAAACTATGGCGCTGTTGCCTGTGCGGCTTTTGTTGTGGACGGTGGCATCTATCGCCACGACTTTGTGGCCCAAGCCGTGGTCGATGGGCTGATGCGCGCGGGCATGGACACAGGCGTGCCTGTGTTGTCGGTGTCGCTGACACCACATCACTATCAAGAGACAGACCACCACAACGCCATCTACCGCGCCCACTTCGTGGAAAAAGGTCGCGAAGCTGCTCGTGCAGCGCTGGGGGTTCTGAAAACCAAAGCGACGCTTGTCAAAGCCGCTTAAGCATAGGGGCTCTGCCCCTCGGGTGAAGCCACGGCTTCACCCTCACCCCGGAGTATTTTTGCAAAGGTGAAGAGACTACGCGGGGAAATAAACTGGGGCGTCGCCCGCTTCCCACTTTGGGTATTTGGCCATGATGGATTGAAAGCGATCAGAGGCCAGAAAACCCTCAAGCCAGCGTGATAGGTTCGGCCAATCTTCGGCATCAAAGCGCACTTTGTCGATAAAGGCGAATTGGCGCACGAAGGGCAGAATCGCCATATCCGCAAGCGTTGGGCTATCCCCGAAAAGGAAGGCGGCGATGAGTTGCGCGTCCAAGCGGTGCAGAAACGCATGTGCCTTGGCGCGCTGCTCTTCCGGGTCTTCATCTGGGTAGCGCGTCGCGTATTTCGTGCGATCGAGCGCTTGCTTGAAAGGGCCATCAGCCTCTGCAATCAAGTCATGTCCTGCTTCTGGCATTCTGAGCCAGCCCTCTGGGTCCGACAAGTCCAGGGCCCATTTCATCACATCGAGGGATTCATCAATCACGACCTCGCCTGCTTTTAGGCAAGGCACTGTGGCGTTGGGGCTTGATTCAAGGAATTCAGGCGCTTTGTCGCGCAATACGATCTCTCGTAATTCCACGCGTTGGCCCGAAGCCGCAATCGCGAGGCGCGCGCGCATGGCATAGGGGCAGCGTCGAAAACTATAGAGGATGGGCGTCATACCACCAGCTGTCCGTCGCGCTGACCTGTGATGGTGGCGGTTACAACCGAGCCTTCAACTTGCGGCGCGTCAAACTGCACTTCAGTAAACTGTTCGGTCCGGCCCATGTGCGGGTTCTCCATCAGAATATGATGAGTCCTGCCGATCTGAGACGCCAAATGCGTCGCGACCTGCGCATCGCCTGCCGCACGTAATTGAGCGGCCCGGGCCTTGATCACTGGACCGGGCACTTGGCTCGGGATTTTCGCCGCCGGCGTGCCTTCGCGTTTGGAATAGGGGAAGACATGCAGCCACGTCAGGTCGCAGTCCGTCACCAATTTCAGGCTGTTTTCAAAGTGCGCATCGGTTTCAGTCGGAAACCCCGCGATGATATCCGCGCCAAAGGTCATTTCTGGGCGCAGGCGTTTCGCTTCTTCGGTAAAGCGGATCGCATCGTCGCGCAGGTGCCGCCGTGCCATACGTTTCAGGATCAGGTCATCGCCGTGTTGCAGCGACAAATGCAAATGCGGCATCAGACGAGGCTCTGTCGCGATGGCCTGCATCAGGTTGTCATCGACTTCAATTGAGTCAATCGAGCTGATCCGCAAGCGCGGTAGATCAGGCACCAGCTTCAGAATGCGCATGACCAAATCGCCAAGCTTTGGTGTGGCAGGCAAATCAGCGCCCCACGAGGTCAAATCAACGCCGGTCAGCACAACTTCGTTGAAGCCTTTATCCACCAGCCGCTTGATCTGATCCACAACAACGCCCGCTGGCACGGATCGTGAATTCCCACGGCCATAGGGAATGATGCAGAAAGTACAGCGGTGATCGCAGCCATTTTGCACCTGCACATAGGCGCGGCTGCGCGTGCCGAAACCATCAATCAGATGACCGGCCGTTTCAGTGACAGACATAATGTCATCGACCTGAACCTTTTCGGTCTGACCAATAAAGTCGCCCGCCATTTGCTTCCAGGTGTCTGGCTGCATCTTTTCGGTGTTGCCAATAACGCGGTCGACTTCGGCCATGTTAGCGAAGGTCTCAGGCTCGGTCTGTGCCGCACAGCCAGTGACGATGATCGTGCTGTCTGGGTTCTCGCGCCGCAACTTGCGAATCTCTTGTCGCGCTTTGCGCACGGCCTCTGCGGTTACCGCGCAAGTATTCACCACGACAGCATTTGAAAGCCCTGCCTGCTGGCTGAGGTCTTTCATCGCTTCGGTCTCGTAGGCGTTTAGCCGACAGCCAAGCGTGGTGAATTTGGGCGGCTGAATCACTGCGACGCTTCCACGAAATCTACGGTGAGGACACCGGAAAAGACATGCATCGTTTCCCCCGTCATCCAGACACCATCGTCGGCCCAGTCGATATGCAATGTGCCGCCGTCCAGATCGATTTGCACCTGCCGCCCAGTCAGCCCGCGCCGCGCTGCTGCCACAGCCGTAGCACAGGACGACGAGCCGGACGCAAGCGTTGGCCCCACGCCCCGCTCCCACACACGCATGCGCAGGTGGTTTTCACCCAACAAAGACGCGAACTGAACATTCGTGCGCTCTGGGTAAAGTGGGTGGTGTTCCAACTTTGCGCCCAAGGTTTCCAAATCGACCTTCTCAGCATCTTCAACAAAGAATGTGCAATGCGGGTTTCCCATGCCGGTCGCGGTTGGCGTGCCTTCGATGGGCAACTCCAAAGTGTCCATTTCGCGGGCCAGAGGAATTTCATGCCAGTGCAACTGCGGATGCCCCATATTGACAGCGACCAGCCCATTCCCTGCCTCTTTCGCTTTCAACGTGCCCCGGGCTGTTGTCAGGACCAGATCCGATTGACCCGACTCATCCAATAGTTTGCGGCTGATGCAGCGAGTCGCATTTCCGCAGGCGGCCGAGGTCGACCCGTCGGCATTATAAAAAACCAAATGCGCGTCCGCATCCTGCGCCGCTTCAATGACAGCAAGCTGATCAAATCCCACGCCAAAATGGCGATGCGCAATCGCTTTGATCAAAGCTTCGGACAGCCCCGATTCCCGCCCGCGCGCGTCGATCACCACGAAATCGTTGCCGAGTCCGTGCATTTTTTCGAATTGGATATGGTGTCGTACAGCTGTCATGTGCGCGCATATAACCTTGTCGAATGGGTAATTCCAGTCAGCCACGTTTTTTGTGCTTTTTTGGGTTGACCCTTTTCATTGTAATTCATAGAAGCCCCCTCACGCACAGCGAAGTGGGCCGTTAGCTCAGTTGGTAGAGCAACTGACTTTTAATCAGTAGGTCGAAGGTTCGAACCCTTCACGGCTCACCACTTTGTTTCAAAGGCTTAGGCAGAAATGCCTGAGCCTTTTGCGTTTTCAGTGAGATCGTTTCGAGTTGTCGTCAGGATTGGTGCGATTATCTGGCCCTCGCCGGGCCAGAACTTAAGCATTGCAGAGCAATAGCCGCACCTAAGTGCGGGCTTTTTCAAACTCCGCCCAGGCTTCGGCAAAACGATCGAAATCGAAACCTTCTTCTTCGGCTGCATCCAGAATGATCCGCTCGGTTCGCAAAAGAGTTTGAATGGCGTCTTCAAGCTGTGGAATCACCTCGGGCGGGATCACCACCGCGCCGTGCCGATCTGCGTGGACGAGGTCACCGTCTCGCACAGGCATGCCTAAGATGTTTACGGCAGTACCGATTTCTTTGACGTGTACAAAGCCATGGCTGGGACCGATGGAACCAGCGATGACAGGGTAGCCTTCTGGCACGTCTCCAAGGTCACGCATAACGCCATTTGTGAGCGTGCCTGAAACACCAAAACCTTTGTGGATTGTCGTGTTGATCTCTCCCCAGAAGGCACCGATGCAGTCGGGGTAATCGAGGTCCTCGATGACAGTCACAGCCGGGCGTGGCCCGGTCGCCATATGTTTGTAATAGTCCATCCGGCGCGCCTTGATAACATCGGCAGGTTCGCTGGGCGGGGCAATTGCAGCGATTTTGGCCGTGCGCGCATAGCCCACAATAGCGCCCGCTTCAGGATGCGAACTAAGCATCGTGCCGCGTGTGAACCCATTGAACCCGCGTTTGCCTTGCGCGACTTCGATGGCGTTGCAGACGGTGGGGGTGTCAACGGATTGCAGGAGTTTCAAAAGCGATGGTGTCATATTAGGTCTCCAACCAGTGGCGCAGGGCGGCAGTGGTGTCTTGGGGTTGTTCAAGCGTTGGCAGATGGCCGGCGCCTTGAATGACGGACAGTGTGCTGTTGGTCAGGAGGTCATGCATCAAGGTGTGACGGTCCATTGGGCAAAGCGAGTCGTCCTCACCCATCAGAACGAGGGATGGACCCGCGTAAGCACGCAACGTGTCGCATTGGTCACGCCGCGCAGCGAGGGCGCGCGATTGGTCGACAAAGACCTCTGGCCCAAGATCGGTTGCCATGACCATGCAGAGGTCAAGAATGGCCCCTTGGTTGGGGCCATCAGCAAGGTAATTGGGTTTCATTTCGTCTCGCATTACGCGCCGCAATTCACCGCTTTGGGCGGCCTTGATCTGCGGGAGGCGCTTGGCTTTGACGTCGTCTTTTTCGGCCAACGGATTGGTGTCCAAAAGCGCAAGCCGATCAACACGATCAGGCGCTTGTCGCAAAATTTCCATCGCAACAATGCCGCCCATCGACAGCCCTGCCAATGCAAAGCGTTGCGGCGATGCATCCAAAACCTGCCGCGCCAGGCCTTCGATGGTGTCTGTTCCAACAAGTGGGTGACACATCACAGGGTAGCGCGCAGACAGCGCATCAATCTGCGGGCCAAACAACCGCGCGTCGCACATCATTCCCGGTAGAAAAACGACAGGTGTCACAAGCGCCCTGCCGCCAGTTCTGCGCCGTCAGACATGGCCTTCAGCTTGGCATAGGCGATGTCGGGATCAACCGCGCCAAAGCCTGCAAAGGTGCCAAAGCCGCAGTCGGACCCTGCGATCACACGGTCCGCGCCGACAATATCCGTGAACCGTTCAATACGTTGCGCGACAAGTTCGGGGTGCTCGATAAAGTTGGTGGTTGTGTCCACAACACCCGGCACAAGCACCTTGTCCTCTGGAATCTCTGATTTGCGATCCCGGAACACGGTCCATTCGTGTGCGTGACGCGGGTTTGAGGTTTCAAACAGCACATAGCGGGATTTCGTCGCCATTAGCGTTGAAAACACCTTGTCCATCGCGATATCGCAGCAATGCGGACCTTCATAGTTGCCCCAGCAGATATGCACGCGAACTTTATCCGCAGGCACATTCTGCAGCGCATGGTTCAGTGCTTCGACATGCATTTGCGCGATCTTGAGGAATTCGTCATCGGTCATGTCGGCAAAGAGCATGTGACGGGACAGCGCAAGGTCAGGACAATCGAGTTGCAGATCCAGACCAGCGGCAACGATGGTTTCGTATTCCTCTTTCATGGCGTCGGCGAGTGCGGCCAAATAGGCCTCTCGCGTTTTGTAGTGACTGTTCTGCAAGAAAAGCGAAATCACCCCCGGCGAGGCGGCATTCATAAAGCCACGGGTCGCGCCGTGGGCCTCCATCGCCGCCTTAAGGTTGGCGATGTCTTTGTTCAACTCGTCTTGCCCCTTGGATGTCACATCGCCCGTGCACATCGGACGCGCATATTGGGGGGTGCCACCGTCATCAGCCAGCCGCTGCAAAAAGCTTGGGAACATCTTAAGGTCCGCCGGGGCATTGCGCGGGCTGTCCCCTGAAAACCCGGTGTAGCGGTCTTTGACGTAGGTCGCGTAAGAGATCTTGGACGTCTCGCCGTCGCTGACGATGTCGACACCCGCTTCGACCTGTTTGCGCACGGTTTCAGAGACCGCCGCAGTCATGCAGGCGTCAAATGCTGCTTGATCGAAGGGCTGTTTGTTTTCGCGGGCGAAAATGAAATCGACCACCTCTTGGGTGCGGGGCAAAGAGCCCACATGGGTTGTATTAATCTTGGCCATATGGGCTCTCCCTTATTTTAGTTGCCGGTCCAGGTTGGGCCAGCCGGATCGTCGGTTGCCGTGATCCGGTAGAGACCCGCAGTGCCGGTCATGGATGGCTCAACAGAGTATGTTTCTCCTGCCAATACCAAAGCTGTGTCGCCGTTAGAGATTGTCGCCTCATAGCCATCAATCGAGACACGCCAGTGCCCGCTGGCCGGCATCAAGACAACGGGTTTCTCGGCTTTCACACCCTCGGCAACGCTGGAGCCACGGCTGAGGAAGTCGACTTCAAAGCCCGGCTTGTCTTTGATAAGGCCGTTTTCGCCGATCACTACGGCAGGCTTTTTCGCGGACAATGCCATCAGGTCCCAGAAGCGGGCAACGTATTTGCCAACCACATCTTCGACCGGCACTTCTGGGAAGCCCTTCAACTGCTCCTCGGTCAGCAAAGGCATTGGGCGCACGTTATGCGGCAATTCCTGCCCCTTCTTGCTGTCATAAAGCACGCCATTATCGCCCAGCATCAGACCATGGGCCTGCGCGTCCTGAATGACTTGCGGCGCCCAGGTGACACCGCCACCGGCATCATCGCCGCCAAGCATCGACATGATCATGCCGTAGTCTTGACCAACGTTTTCAAAGCCACGGAAAATGCCCGTTGGGATGTTGAAGATATCGCCTTCCTCGGCAATGAATTCACCCGCGGTGCCATAGCGCCCCCAGAAAAAGCGCCAGCGGCCCTTGGCGACAAAAAACACTTCGGCGGTGGTGTGGGAATGCAACGAATTGCGGCACTTCGGCGGCTGACCCGCAGCGCCAATGTTGAAGCCGACCTTGTCAGTGATGTGCACGTGCTGGTCAGGGCTTTCTGACACCCCGCCGCCGATGATGGTGAAGTTTTCCTTCTGGTCGCTGCCCGGTGTGTGGGCATCGATGAAGGCGGTTTTGCAGGGCCGCAGCTCGCCATAGCGAACGATGCGGCTTGGGATCGAAGATTTTGACATGTCGGTATTCCTAAAATTTCCAGAGTGGTGCGCGTTTCCAAGAGGGAGCCGCGCCTATCCGGGTGGGTGCAAGTTCAACCGTCGCGACCGCAGACTTTGGCGATGCCGATGAAACCGCCGCATCGCCTTTGTTTCAATGATCCCAGCCATCTGGGATCGATATCGACGCTCTTGGTGCATCAGAGGTCACCCGTCTGGAGCAATATCTGTTTCCAGATCGCGAGCTCATCAAATAGCGAATATTCGCGGCGGATCTTTGGCTCTCCGCTAATCAACGCGCCAAACTCGGCGTGGCTAATACCAAGCACATAAACCTCCGCCCCGGTCGGAGCGCCAAAAATGCCCCAACCTTCGTGCTTGCCTTGCAGGCTCCACCGGATCGCGGCGCGCGGCGGCATCATTGGGTCGTCGCGACCGATCTGGTGATCGATCTGGAAGGTGGCGTTGGGGAATGAGGCGCGCAGCCCCATCCAGAACCGGTCGACTGCAGGCCAACTGTGGCCTGTTTCACCGCCGGGATATTCGCCTTGCACGGCGCGGTCGTATTCTTGGGGAATAACGGCAAGGTCAGCGCCCATGATCCGCGTCAGGATATCAGCATATCGCTGGCCCCATTCGTTGTCATTTCCACGCCCCTTGTAAGGACCTTCCAGATCGTTGGTGGGCGTCAAAGGTTTCACGCAGCTCTCTGGCCCGCCTTCGCGCGCAATTTGGTCGCGGGTAAACTCAACAGGGTCCCAGCCCATCTGCCGCACCACCGCGCTGTTGTCGCGGATCAACCATTCGTCGTTGATCGCGTTGTTGATCGCATGGCAATCGGCGAGAATGCGATAGGTCAGTGGCTTTCCGGTCGCCTTGCCAAAAGCGCCATCGCCAAGGTGTGTGGCGGTCGACAGGATGCGGTGCGAACTGAGCATGCCCTCTTCTGGCGTGCCGGACCAGATCACGTCTTCGCCAAACAAGGTGCGGTCTGGGAATTCGGCCAGTGTCTGCATCGTCGCGCCGATCACGCCCTGATTGCCGGTCGAGACCGATCCGGGCATGCGCACGACAATATCGGGTGCATAATATTCGTGAAGTGTCGCGAGGCCGCGATCTTCCCAGATTTCCTTGGTGATCCCGACGATATAATCCGGGAAATCTTTAAACTTAGGATCGAAGCCCTTCATCTGACTCTCATGCTTTCTTTTGTTCGTTGGGCACACGGGCGGAACCGCGCACCACAAGCGGCCCGTCAATGGCAACCCGGCGTGGGCGTGCCTCTTCGGGCGATTGAATATGCGACATCAATGCGTCCACGGTTTCTTCGACCATCGCGTTGGCGCGCTGGCGCATTGTTGTCAAATTGTAGCTCGGCCACGAAGACGGCGGCACATCGTCGTAGCCGACAACCGAAACGTCCTCTGGGACGCGGAGGCCCAGTTCATGGCGCAGCACATCCATGACCGCAAAGGCCATGTGGTCGTTGGCGACAAAAACTGCATCCGGGCGCGCCTCTGCCGCGGCGCTGAACATCTTACGAGCAGCCGCGCGCGCCGTTTCGGTTTGGAAATTACCTTCTTCACGCGCGAATATCTCACGGCCCATCTCTTGTAGTGCGGCCCGAAAGCCTGCCTCGCGGTCGCGCTGCGTCGAGGCCCCGTCCCATCCCGCGATATAAGCGATGCGTTCGTGCTCACCTTCAACCAAAAACTGCGCGATCTTGCGCCCGCCCGCATAGTTGTCGGAGGTGACCGAGGTGATCCCGTCGATGTCTTGGCTCCGGTTGAAAAGAACGATGGGCACCCCGGCTTGCTGACAGCGCGAGGCGATATCTGACGACATCGCAACCGACGCCATCACAATGCCATCCACTTGATAATCAAGAATTTCCTCCATCACGTCATCGATGTTCTGTGCTGTCTGTTTGGTCATGAAAACCAAGACGTGATAACCCTGCTCCTGCAGCGCGTTTGAGAGTTTCTCTAAGGTCTCTGGGTAAAAGAAGTTCTCCAGATAGGCGACGACAAGGCCGATGATGCGGCTTTTGCCTTTGACCATAGCGCGCGCCAAAACATTAGGGCGATAGCCCAGTTCCGAAGCCGCTTTGCGCACCTTATCGGCGGTTTTACTGGACACAGATGCTCCGGGTGTGAACACACGAGAGACCGCCGACTGGCTGACCCCTGCGCGTTCCGCAACCTGAAGTGATGTGACCTTTTCCGCCATCAACCCGCTGTCCAACCTCCATCGATCAACAACGACGTTCCGGTCACCATGGCGGATGCGTCAGACGCGAGATATTGCACTGCACCCATGATGTCTTCGACCTCGCCGACACGATCAAGTTTGATCTTTTGCATGATCCAAGCCAGCCGCTCTGGATCAGAGAACGTCGCTTCGGTGAAGGGCGTACGAATGAAGGTGGGGCAAATCGAATTGATGCGAATGCGCTGCTTGCCCCACTCCATCGCCATGGATTTGATCATACCTTCGAGCCCGTGCTTTCCCGCGCAATATAGCGCGCGATCAATGCCACCCGTGTGGCCCATTTGGCTAGAAATATGGATAATCGACCCGGGTTTGCCTGCGTCGATCATGGCCTTGGCCGCCTGCGCCGATAGGAAATAAGCAGAGCGCAAGTTGATGTGCATGACCGCGTCATAGTCTTCTGGCGTGGTCTCAATCGCCGCGCTGTGCCGTGCGATGCCTGCGGAATTCACAACCACATCAAAGGCGTGTTCGGCCAGGGCCTTTGACATGGCTTCGATGTCACTTTGATCCATTGGCAAGGTCTCGGCGCTATAGCCTGCGGCCTGCATCGCCTCAACCGCCTGGGTCAGGCGATCCAACCCGCGCGCGGCGCAATAGGTCTGTGCCCCAGCTTCCGCCACCGCAACAGCACAACCCAATCCGATGCCAGAGCTTGCACCTGTCACGAGAACCTTCTTTCCCGAAAGGTCAAACGAGGGCGTTTTTGGTAGGTTCGTCATTCTTCCATCCCTGTGGGCACATTTAGCGGCCCAACGTAGCGCGCTTTGTTGAATTCTCGCATCCGCGCGAAGACATCGACGCCAAGTTGTCGGTAGACATCCAGCAGGTCGACCAGAACCCAGTTCTCTCGAATCTTGCCATTTTCGACACGCCAGAAGTCGAGAGACCGCAGCGTGATCTTTTTCCCGGTGGGTGGCAAGCCCAGCCAGCCATCTGCGCTATGGGTTTGCGCCATATCAGGCCAGCCTGTGACTGCTGCAAACGGACCATCCCCAAAGAAATGATGCGTGACGTCGTCCGAATACAACCCACGATCCGGCATCGCATTTAAGAACGGGATTTGATGCCAGTTCCTGAACCCGGCGACCCCACGAGCGGTGCCGATCCCTGCCGGACCATACCAGCTCATTTTTGGATGCCAGAATCGATCCAGTTCCATCACCTCAGGCCCACCCTGCGACGGGTAGCGCACAAGGTGCGTCAGCATGTCGAGAATTAACTGACAAGACGCGGCGCTTTCGGCCTCGTTGCGAGGGGCGCTTACCAGCCCGTTCTGCAGCGCGGGCGCAGGTGCCAGCCATTCACGGCCCAAGGAGGGTGCCATCGGCCAAGCGCTGGCTTGCAGCATGACCTCAGGAATGTCCCAGATGGCCTGAACTTCGACGACCTTACCGTTCTCAAATCGGTAGAACTCGTGGAAGCGCATCGCGACCTGATGGCCCGTTGCCGGGATATCCAACCAGGGCGCGAGAAATGTCCCGGTGTAGTAGCCCGCACAGCCGACCCAATCTGCCCCGTTTATGTCAGGGCCCGCGGCCACGATGTAGTCGCGTCGCTCAACATCGGGCCACGCCGCACTTAACCCGGCGAAAGCGGATTGATAGAAGGCGTCTGGCCCAATCACATCGCCAAATGGATGGCACATGTGCACAATCGCGTCGGCAGCCATGACATCTGTCATCGCTGCCTGAACCTGCTTTGGTTCAAAATCATACAGGGCGCCCCGGAGCGGAGCCAAAAGCGCCTTGTGCTGATTATGTCGATCCATGGATCACTCTTATGTTGGCCAGAGCGTTACTCGGCTGGTTCCCGAAAAGCCGCTGCTTCGCCGTAGGGCACATTGATGCCACCAAAGCGACGCACGCGGATGTTGCATTGCTCGGCATGGCCGACAAAGCCTTCCAACATGCAAAGTCGCGAGCCGTATTCACCGATCAACGTTGCCGCCTCATCGGTTGTGATCCGTTGGTAGCTGTGGGTCTTCAGATATTTCCCGACCCAGAGACCACCTGTGTACCGGCCGGCTTTCTTGGTTGGCAATGTGTGGTTGGTGCCAATGACCTTGTCGCCATTGGAGACATTGGTACGTGGACCTAGGAACAAAGCTCCGTAGCTGGTCATGTTTTCAAGGAACCAGTCGTCGCGATCTGTCATCACCTGCACGTGTTCGGACGCGATATCATCGGCGACCTCAAGCATTTCGTCATAGGTGTCGCAGACAATCACTTCTCCGTATTCTTCCCAGCTCACGCGCGCAGTCCCCGCAGTCGGGAGAATGCCAAGAATGCGGTCAATCTCAGACAAAGTTTCCTCAGCCAGTTTCTTGCTGTTGGTCAGCAAAACGCAGGGGCTGTTGTAGCCGTGCTCGGCTTGGCCCAGCAAATCCGTCGCGCAAAGTTCGGCATCTGCAGCGGTTTCGTCTGCAATCACCATGGTTTCTGTCGGGCCGGCAAAAAGGTCGATGCCGACGCGACCAAAAAGCTGACGCTTGGCTTCCGCCACAAAGGCGTTGCCCGGACCAACCAGCATGTGCACCGGATCGATGGTTTCCGTACCGATCGCCATGGCGCCGATGGCCTGAATGCCGCCCATGACATAAATCTCATGCGCGCCACCCAGATGCATCGCTGCAATAACGGCTGGGTTTGGTTTCCCTTGGAAAGGCGGGGTACATGCGATGATACGCGGAACGCCTGCAACAGAGGCCGTCGCCACGGACATATGCGCCGACGCCACCATAGGGAACTTGCCCCCTGGAACATAGCAGCCCACGGATTGCACCGGGATGTTCTTATGCCCAAGGATCACGCCGGGCATGGTTTCCACTTCGATATCCAGCATGGAATCGCGCTGCGCCTGCGCGAAGTTGCGCACCTGCGCTTGTGCAAACTTGATGTCGGCCAGCTCGCGCTCGGTCAGTTGCCCCATCAGTTCTTCGATCTGCGCTTCGCTAAGACGGAAGCTTTCCGGAGAATAGTTATCAAACTTCTCAGACAATTCCCGCACAGCCGCATCGCCGCGCGCTTCGATGTCCTTTAGCGTCGCCTCGACAACGGCGCGTGTCTTTGCATCGTCCTCAGCGCGATCCGCTTCGGGTTTTCCGCGTTTCAGATATTCGATGGTCATTACATTAATCCTTAGTCTTGAGGGCGCGGAGCGACTTTCTCTCCGCGATCAAATGCTTCCCAGCCATGGCCGTTGAAAAGATCGACACCCAATTGGGCTGCGACATGGGCGAAGTCCACATTCACCCAGTTGTCCACGATCTTGCCGTCGACAACTTTCCAAAAGTCCATGTAGCGGATTTCGACCCGCTTGCCGGTTGGGGCGATCCCCAGAAATTCACCACTGTGCGTGGCCTCTTGGCGACCAAAAGCAGCCGCCCATTCGCCCATGTATAGGCGCGCTTCGTCGATACAGGTCTTGTCGGAAAACGCCGCTTGGAAGGGGCGCTGCCAGTTGTCCTGAAATTCTTGCAACCCGGTCTTTGTCCCGCAGCCTTGGTTTCCCATCCAACGGAAACCTTGGGCGAAATACTCACCGATGTCGTCAATGCGATGGTCGTTCAAACCATCCACCATACCCTCGATCACGGCGCGGGTTTCTTCGGTTTTGCTTAGGTCGGTGTCTCTTGACAGCACGGCCTGTTCTGGGCGAGAGCCTTTCATGTTGTGTCCTTTTCAGAATGCCAAGGTAAGTTTTGAAGTAAGGGGGAAGAGGGTAGGATCTACTTCAAAAAATCCCTTGGCATCCTGTTGAGCGCCGGATGGCGCCCCATGGCGCCATGGCGGAAATTCGAACTCATCCTTTGACGGCCCCTGCAGTCAGGCCAGACACGATCTGACGCTGGAAGAAGAGAACCAACACGAAAAGTGGTGCCGTGGCTGAAACAACCGCCGCAACGGCGAACATCACGTTGCCTTCTTCCAGAGTCGAGCCGAGGAAGCCGGCAATCGCGGGCACCATGGTGCGGTTATCTTCGCTGAGCAGCATCGAGGTCACGGCAAAGTCGTTGTAGGCCAACAGGAAGCTAAAGAGGCCTGTGGTGATCACGCCCGGCCACATGACGGGCATGATGACATGGCGGAACGCTTGAATTTGCGTGCACCCGTCGACCCGCGCGCTTTCATCCAAATCCTTTGGGATATTCAAGAAGAAGGAATGTAGCATCCACAGGGTGAAAGGCTGGTTGATCGCAACAAGCACGATGATCGCGGTAGGCAGTTTCCCCCAAAGGTTCCACTCAAAGAACGGCAGCAGATAGCCCGACACGAGGGTGATGTGTGGCATCGCGCGGAATACCAGAGCGATCATCAAAAGCCAGAATGCGTATTTATGACCAGAGCGCGCCAGCGCATAGCCACCGAGCGTTCCGAAGGTCAAAGAAATGATCACGGTAAAGAACACAACGATCATGGTGTTGATCGTGGCGCGCCAGAACTCTTCCTGGATCCAAGCGCCTTCATAACCTGCCCCGGTGAACGTGCCGCCGGTTTCAAGCAGTGTACGTGTACCCCAGAGGGCGTTGCGCCAATCGGCTTTGGAAAAGAAGTCGCCTTGCACCTTGAAGGAGCCCCAGAGGGTCCAAAGGAACGGGAAGGACGCGATCACGACCCACAGCAGAACAAAGGCTGAGGAAAAGATTACGACAGAGCGCGAGGAACGGTTAGCTACAGAAGACATTAGACAGCCTTTCCTTTGAAGTCGCGCCAAGTGCGCAGCAGGACGGGTGACAATAGGATCGCCACACCAAGCACGGTCAGCACCGAAGTTGCCGCCGCAGAGTTGTACCGTATGATGTCGCTGCGCATGTCAGCGAAGATGATGTAAGACAGCGACGGTGCGTTTGCCCCAGCCTTGAAGCCAATGACAGGTTCAAAGACTTTGAAGTTGTCCATCAGCTGGATCAGCGAGATGAAAACCACCAGCGGCATCAGATGCGGAATCACCACAAATCGGATTTGCTGCCAACGAGACGCACCGTCGATTTGTGCGGCTTCCAGAGAGTCCGTGTTGACGGTCTGAAGACCCGCATAGAAAACCACGAAGGCAAAGGGGGCAGAGCTCCAGACGCCGTAAACCATCAATGTGATCCAAGTCAGAGCAGGCGACGCCTTCAGCGACAGCTCCGGGTCATCAAAGATGAATTGCAAGGTTTTGCCAATCACACCCTGAGCGTCGATCATCCAGAACAGGATCAAGGACCCAACAAGCGGTGTGATCATCATGGGCAGAAGGGAAACGAAGATGGTCGGCCCCTTCAAAACTGGCGTCACGCGGTTCACGCCCAGCGCGATCAACAAGCCAAGAACGATAACAAGCGGGGTCACGATAAATGTGTAAGCAAGCGTAAATGTCAGCGCCTTGTAGAACGGGAGGTTGAAAATCTCGCCGAAGAAGTCGCCGAAGCTATCGTTTGTTCGCCAAGCTTCGGCAATTTCTGCCGTCGCAAGGTGACCCCGATCAAAATAGGTGCTTAGCCCGGCAAACCGGCCAAGGGGCTTCTCGGCGCGCAACTGTTCTGTCGCCTCAGTGTCAACAGAGCTTTCCTGCTTACACCCGAATGGGCCGCAGTTTTCTGTGACGACAATAACTTGTTCATGTTCGATGTGCAGCGATTGAACCACCACGGAAACAAGAGGCAGGGCGATGAACAGGAACATCGCTGCCAGACTGGGCAGAATGAACCAGAAGAACGTTTTATGGCGCATGTGAAATCCGTCCGCTTCGCGTGGGGTTAAGTCAGAGCCAACCGGGCGCTGGCTCTGACAGAGGTCTTCCTGATTAGTTCAGGAAGCCTTTTTCTTTTGCAGCTGTGGTGTAAGCCGCTTCGACGTCAGCCAGTGCTTGCTCAGCGGATTCCGATCCTTGTAGGAATTCGTTCAGCTCTGCGCCCAACGCAGTGTGCATCAGACCCATGAAAGGGATCATTGGATAAGGCTGAGTGTTGCCAGACGCCGTCGCAAAAACGCCTGCCGCCGCCGGGGTTGGCTCATAGCCATCAACCAGCCAAACTGCCGCGTCGTTATTGGCTTTCACGACGTCTGGGCTGATGCCCTTAACCATCGCGATAAAGCTCGCTTCCGCGTCTGCATCGCTCACGTTTTTTGCAATTGCGAAACCATCCCACCACAGTGTGGAGGCTGGGACATCGCCGCCACCAACGGTCGGAGAGCTGACCAGCATGGTGTTGCTGACAACTTCGTCGCTGGAGCCTTCGTCATCCAAGATGCCTGTGCCGCGAGACCCCCAGAGGTGCGCGATTGCGAGATCACCAGATTCCCAGTTGGCCTGGACCGCGTTAGAGTCAAAGGTCAGGAAGTCCGGGTTGGACAGCTCTGTCAGCGCCTTCAGCGTGTTCAACGCTGCGACACCGGTTTCGTTGTTGATGTTCGGCTCTGCAGACCCCGGCTTGAAGAACTCACCGCCGTGGCCAAGGAACATGTTCACGAACTCTTCGCCAAGGTTCCAACCAGTCGCACTTGTTGTCGCAAACGGATGCGCCATGATACCGGCATCTTTGATGGCCTGCGCAACAGCAATCACTTCTTCATAGGTGGTCGGTACTTCGACACCGGCCTGCTCAAGGATGTCCTTGCGCACAAACAGGTGCTGCGCGTTTGCCATAAACGCCACCGCCATGACTTTGCCGTCGACGGAAATCATCTGGTTCTTAGACAGATGTTGACCGTGCTTGGCGATCAGATCGTCCAGCGGACGGATCAGGTCTTCACCAAGTAGCGGAACGATAGCGCCGTTGTTGGTAACCACAACGCTATACTGCGCAGGGTTCGCGGTCAGCGCTGCAACCTGCAATTCACGGTAGTCTTTATTGAGGTTGCTTTCGACCGTGACGGTATCGGTTGCACATGCTTTTGCGCCGTCAACGACCGCCTGGATCGCAGAGAATTCGTTCCCTACGATGTTGATATTTGCGCTTTCGATACCGCAGTCCGCATAGGCTGCAGTACCCATGAAAACGGCGACCGCACCGATTGTAGATAGTTTTTGAATAGACATATTTGTCTCCCTGTAGTGGGTCATAAGTCCGGACAAATGACCCGGTTGGCCCTCACTGCATGCGCGAGGACGTCTTTACGGCCGGGTTACTCCCCGATCCGTGCGCCATCGTTCGCATTGAACAAATGGCAAATTTCGTTTGGTACGCTGATCGAAACCATATCGCCGATTTCAGCCCGGTAGGTCTTGTCAGCTTTGACTGACACAAGTGCGTCTCCGACCCGAACAGAGATCATAGTCGCGTCACCCAGAAGCTCGAGCGTATAGATCGGCGCATTGATCTGACCGTTTCCATCACTGGCCAGCGACGCGTCTTCGGCG
The DNA here is from genome assembly GCF_900129685.1 of Cognatishimia maritima. Taxonomy (GTDB): domain Bacteria; phylum Pseudomonadota; class Alphaproteobacteria; order Rhodobacterales; family Rhodobacteraceae; genus Cognatishimia; species Cognatishimia maritima. The sequence continues at coordinate 402,908 of NZ_FQWM01000002.1, forward strand.
CGGTAGCCAAGAGTGAGCGGGCCGTCAGGTGCGTTCAGACCTGTGATTTTGACATTTGGTGCCGTGAACGTGCCGCCCGACATCGCGCCATCCATCAAGTTCATGGCAGGGGAGCCAATGAAGCTCGCCACAAAGGCGTTGGCAGGTTTGTCATAGATATCGGTTGGGGAACCGACCTGCTGCACAACTCCGCCCTTCATCACCACAACCCGATCCGCAAGGGTCATCGCCTCGATCTGGTCATGGGTCACGTAGATCGTGGTGACGGCCAATTCATGGCTCAGGTTTTTGATCTGGGCACGGGTAGAAACGCGAAGCTTGGCGTCGAGGTTGGACAGCGGTTCATCCATAAGGAAAACGTTTGGCTCGCGGACAATGGCGCGCGCCAAAGCCACACGCTGGCGTTGACCACCAGACAGCTCTGCAGGTTTGCGATGCAGGAAGTCGTCAAGTTCCACCATCGCTGATGCGCGACGTACTTTCTCATCATGTGTGGATTGATCGATCCCACGCACCCGCAGTGGGAAGCGGATGTTTTCATAGACGTTCATGTTTGGGTAAAGCGCATAGCTTTGGAACACCATGGACACATCGCGGTCCTTTGGTTCCAATTCGTTCACGACTTTGCCGCCGATCAGGATTTCGCCCTCGGTCACATCCTCAAGGCCTGCGATCATACGCATCGTTGTGGTCTTGCCGCAGCCGGACGGACCAAGAAGCACAAGGAACTCTTTGTCTGCAATTGTCAGGTCAAAATTGTCGACGCCAACGAAACTTCCCCAACGCTTTCCAACGTTGCGCAATTGAATTTCAGCCATTTGGTCCCCCTGAAGGATTTTTTTTGCATACGCTTGCAAAAACGGTAATGCCCCAAGGTCACTTCTGGCAAGACATTTTTGCATACGTATGCAAATATCAGCAAGACTTGCGAGTCGCCGCAAAAAGTCACATAACTCAAGCATCGAAAAACAAAGGAAAAACCGTGTCCTTCCTCCCCCAAAAGCATCTGGTGCTGAATTTCTACGCAGCGCTCGACGAAACGGACGCCGAGACAGTTGTTAGCGCTGTCAGTCAGTTCTGCAGCCCGGATTTGCTTTGGCGTGGCTATCACCCGTTCAATGAGATTCGGGGCGCTGAGTCGGTCGCGACCCGCTTTTGGCAACCTTTAAAAGCCAGCCTGACGGGCATGCAACGCCGCCTCGATATCTTCTTCGCAGGCGACAATATATATGCAGAGCCTGGTGAGGTCTGGGTCTGTTCCATGGGGCACGTTATGGGGCTCTTTGACAAACCATGGCTTGGTATTCGCCCGACCGGAAAACTGACGTTCCTGCGTTATTCAGCGTTTCACAAGATCGAAGGCGACAAGATCACTGAAACGGCGATGTACTTTGATATCCCGCATTTCATGGTTCAAGCTGGGCTTTCACCCTTCCCGCCTCAGACCGGAGCGCAATTGGTGCAACCCGGCCCACTCATGCACAACGGCCTGCTTCTTGAAGACAACGACCCGGCCGAAGGTCAAAAGACGCTCGCTGTCATTGATAAGATGGCCAAAGACCTCGGCCAGTGGAACTCTGGCATGCCACTTGAGGAGGAACTGCGGCGCACGTGGCATGAGGACATGCTGTGGTGGGGTCCGACCGGTATTGGCGCGACCTACACGATCCCGCGTTACGCGCAACAGCACGCCCGTCCCTTCCGCACGTCCTTTGCCGAACGCAGTAAGACAAAGCACCTTTGCCGCATTGGTGAAGGACAGTTCGGCGCGTTCTTTGGCTGGCCGAACTTTACCGCCATTCCAACCGGTGGCTTCATGGGGATGCCCGCGACCGGCAAACCTGGCGAATTCCGCGTAATCGACCTCTATCGGCGCGAAGGGGACAAGCTGAAAGAAAACTGGATCTTCATCGACTTGCTGCATTTCTGGAAAAGTCAGGGCGTGGATATCCTTGAACGCACGGTGGGGATCAGCCAAGCATGAGGATCGACGCGCATCACCATCTTTGGGACCTGAAGGCCGTATATTACCCTTGGCTGATGGCCAAAGGGGAACCCCGTTTTTTTGGCGACCCAGCCCCAATCCAGCGCGACTACCTGATTGACGAATTTACCACGGATGCAAAAGCACACGGGTTTGCCGGCTCTGTCCATATTCAAGTCGGGGCAGAAAACCCGTTGTACGAAGCACGTTGGGTACAAAGCGTCGCCCAAGCCAACCCAGATTGGCCGCTTGTCCAAGTGGCCTTCTGCGACTTGACGGCGGACAGCGCAGAAAACGACCTTGATCAGCTGCAGTCACTAACCAGCCTCCGTGGCGTGCGCCAAATCGTCGGCCGCGCACCAGGGGAAGACGCGCAAAGCGGTACGAACTTTCTGCTCGATGATCCCCGATTTGCAGCCGGGTTAAAGGGGCTGGCGCAGCGCGGCCTTGGTTTTGATTTGCAACTTTTGCCCGAGTTAATGGAAAAAACCGCAAAGGTTCTGGAACAGGCCCCAGACACCAAAATCGCCCTTTGCCACGCAGGGTCCCCCCATGATCGCAGCGCCGCAGGGCTGGCGGAGTGGTCCAAGAACCTGCAACACCTTTCCGCCTTGCCAAACGTTGTTTGCAAATTGTCAGGTCTTGGCATGTTTGATCACAGTTGGACGGCCGAAAGCATTCGCCCAATTGTCGAAACGGTTCTCGAACAATTCGGACCAGAGCGCGCGATGTTCGGCTCAAACTTCCCGGTGGATTCCCTGCCTGCCACCTATGCTAAGATCGTCGAAGCATATGAGACCCTGATCCCCACAGAGATGCAATCAAAGGTGTTTGCCGAGACCGCGATTGAATTTTATGACATCCCGGTTCCGAAGGCATGATCTAAAAACCTCAGCTAACAAGAAAATCCAAAGCGATACTTTACGCGCGAAGCGCCTGTTCAGTAAGGATGTTTGCGAAGGCAATCGCCCGATCAGTCGTTTTACATAGATAAAGAGTAGCGCCTTGGGAAAAGTTCTGAAGAAGCTCTACCTGTTTGCCATGACATTGGCGTTTGCAGGCATTTTTGGTTTGATCAGCATGCGCGTTTTCCCGCTCTCTCTGCAAACCAAAGCGATCGTCGGCCCCCTTATTATCCTGCATTTCCTCGTGATGGCGGTTGCAGTGTTGTTGAAAAAACCGCGGTGGCGTTCCCTGGATATGACCTCAGCTGCGCTGTTAGTTGCAGCGCTCGTGGTCGTGCTGCCGTTTAGCTTCATGAGCACCGCCTTCGGTGTTGGCGACTTCTCAAGTTTGTTAATCACTTTTGCTGAAAACCGTGCGGGTCAGATGTTTGCGGTCGGTCTCGAAGGGTTTGTCCCTGAGTTTTTGACCGAAGCGCTGAAGGGGATCGTAATTCTCATCGCAGGGTTTGCGATGGTGCGGTACGTCTCGATGGGGCGCGGCACCGTGATCGTGGCTTCGCTAGCTCTCTTGCTATTGAACCCTTTGACCTACTTCGCCTTCCGACTGTTTGTGCCGCACCCTGATCAACTGGCGATCCAGCAAGACGTAAAAAATCTCGCACCAAATATCCTGTCCAAACCAGAGGCGCAGAAAAACCTCGTAATTGTCTACCTTGAAAGCCTCGAACGCACTTATGCGGATTTGCCAATATCAGAAGCTGCTTTTGCACCTTTCGCAAAGTGGGAAGACCAGGGCTTGGCATTCAAGAATATCCAGCAGTCAAAATCCGTATTCTTCACCGCCGGCGGGCTAGTGGCGACACAATGCGGCGTGCCGATGCTGCCACGTGGCGTTTTTAACTCACAGAAACGAATTAGAGACGACCTAGACGTTATACCAGAAGAAACAGACTTTCTGCTTGGCGCGACATGCCTCGGCGATATTTTGACGCGCGACGGATATAATGCGAGCTATATCAACGGGTCAGCGCTTACGATATATTCCAAGGGCGCGTTCTTCAAAAGCCACAACTATCAGCGTGTGATGGGCTTCGAGTCTTACGAGGGACACAAAACAGAGACGCGCCGCAACGTTTGGGGAATGGATGACGACCTATTGTTTGAACGCGTTGAAGCGGAGCTTGCAGCTTTGGCGAGCGAAGGAAAACCGTTCCTCCTCTCCACCCTGACACTTGGAACGCATGGACCAACCGGCTACCCTGACGGGACCTGCCGAGACTCTACATTCACTTCAAACAAAATCTTGAATGCCATGGAATGTTCCGCTGGGCACGTCCGGTCCTTGGTCGAGAAGATCGACAGTTTAGGCCTTTCCGAAAGCACTATTGTTGTGCTGGCTTCCGATCATTTGGCATACCGAAACTCACTCGATGACCAGCTGATGGAGGTCAAAGACACTCGACGTAATTATTTCACTGTGCTCGGCGCAGACGCCGCCACCAATCTTCGCGAGGGAACTGCGCTTGATATCTATCCAACACTCCTAGAGCTGCTTGGATATGAACTTGAAGGCAACCGGGCGGGTCTCGGGCGATCGTTGATTGGGGAGAGCCCAACGCTTCCGGAAAGCATTGGCGCAGATCGCCTTGAAGAAGCAATCCGGTATAACACCGACCTCCAAAAGGCGATCTGGAATATTCCCTAGTAATCGCGCCGCATGCTTAGTTCGACCGCCTCTGGTTAGCGGAGACGTTTTTCCACGCCAAATCGAGCAGATCATGGCTCAACTCTGGCTCTTGATCCAAATAACGACAAGCTGCAAATATGTGGTTCACAAGGAAGCCCGGGTGTGCACCCGAAGTGATAAACCGGTCGCGTTCGTAGCGCTTTTCATAGAATTCGTCCATGATGTCCGCCTTCCACTCCAATCCGCGCTCATCGCAGACGTCACGGAAAATCTGCAAATAGTCTTCGCGGGTTGGGCTTGGTACGTGGATTTTGAAGTAAATCCGCCGCTGTGCCGCGTCATCACCAAGGTCCTCGGGGCGCGTGTTGGACGAGAACACAACCAATTGGTCAAAGCTGATTTGGAATTTCTTCCCAGTATGCAGAGAAAGAATATCAAACCCCTTCTCCAAGGGCACGATCCACCGGTTCAGGAAGCGCTGTGGCTCTTCTTTCTGGCGGCCAAAATCGTCCAAAACAAAAATGCCGCCAAGCGCCTTCAAGTGCATCGGGGCTTCGTAGAAACGCGCCGACGCTTCAAACCGCAGGTCAAGCATATCCAATGTCAATTCACCGCCCGCGATGACCACGGGTCTCTGACACAATACCCAGCGGGCATCATATTCACGGGAGTTCTCAAACTCCTCTACCGGCTGGTGCAATGTTTCGTCGAAGAAACGAATGATCTGGTTCCCGACCAAGATGGCATGAGGGACACTGATCGTATCGACGAAAGATGACCCAAGTGCTTCGGCCAATGACGTCTTTCCGTTGCCAGGTTCTCCGTAAAGCAGCATGGAGCGACCGGAGTTCGCCGCAGGGCCAAGTTGAGCCTTCAGGATCGAAGGAATAACAAGGTGCGAAAAGGCTTTGTCCAGTTCGGCGCGATGGACCTCTTCATGCTTAATCGATTGACGCTGCATCTGCGCTTCGAATTGCTCCAACGTCACCGGAGCAGGCCCGACGTATTGTGAGACCATCTGCGCATCCAGCGCCCATTTTTTCCCGAGATCCGTCAGGCTATAGCGAATGTCACTTTTTACATCTGCGCTTTCCAGACCCTGAGATTCAATCAGCATCAGACCCGTCATTTCCTTAAGGATCTGGCGGCAAACGAGTTTGGGGAGCTTGATAATCGCAGCAATCTGGGCGGGCGTCATTGTCCCGCCTTCATGCAAAATCTTTGCCGTCAGGTTGATGACAAAAGACATCGACAGGCCGGTTTCCTCGACCGTTTTCGGGGAGGGACCCGGCAGGAAATTGACTTTGCGAGTTTCCCTTACCTCGGGTGCCGGTGCCACGGACGCACTGTCACCTGCGTTAGGCACAACGGGCACTGCCCCTTCTTCAGAGGCCGTCACCTCTTCTTTCGCGCCCGCTTCGTTAAGCGTTTCTTCTTCGGCGGTTTCAGGAACTGCAACCTCTTCGCTCGGCGCCGGTGCGGTCTGATCTACCTTGATGTCAGGTGATTTCTTTTTCTTTCCGCCCAGCCCAAATACCATCGCTCATCACCCCATTAAGTTGTTTTCGCTTGCGCCAAGCTTAGACGCAATGCACGCCAATTTTCACCAGATTAATCAATATAACAAGCAAACCCAATATGTTTATTGGCACAGGGACGCGCTGAAAACCATTTGGACAAACCCCATCAAAACAGCGTTATCACAGAGAGATTGTATCAAAAAAACCGCAACTCTGGGGCTTCTAAGGGTCAGTTTGAGTTTAAAGTGGTTTCCGGAGCAACTTTATTATAATACAGCTACGGTAGGTTTAAGCTTCGAGAAAAACCGATATCAATTCGGGTGGGACAGTAAAATGCGTCTAGTAGCAGCAGCGGCAGTGATTTTGGCCCTCGCAGGGTGCGAAGGATTCAACGGTTCATTTGACGATGGCGAAGGGTCCGTCTTGGACAACTCCAATCGTGCTTACTATCGCGACGATGAGCCTCTTGTTCAGGCAAAGGTGCAATTCCTAGAAGGCAACTATGGCCGGTCTTACCGTCTCTTTGACAAAGCGCTGGATGTAACACCGGCTGACCCGGCGGCGCTGCTTGGATATGCAGCATCCGCGGACATGCTGGGTCGCTTTGATAAAGCTGACCGCGCGTATCAGAAACTGCGCCCAATCATTGGTAACCGGATCGAGTTCCACAACAACTATGGCTACTCCCTCCTTTTGCGGGGTGACCTCGTTGGCGCTCGTCAGCATTTCTTGATTGCCTATGAAATGGACCCAAGCAACGAACGGGCTACAAACAATCTGGAACTGCTCCGCAATTCCGTGAACTTCCCGAAACGGGCTCCGGGCGACCTGCGCGGCATCTAACGGGTAAGAACGCGTGTCCGCGTTAGGCATCCTTGAAATTTTGATCGAATTGGCGTGTGCAGCGCTATTGCTGCGCATTGCGGTGCGCGATTTCAAAACGCTCACCGTGTCCAATGCCGACAACCTTGCGCTCCTCGGGCTTTACCTACTTTGGGCGGCAACACGCGGGTTCCAAGATTTCTGGACCGACCTGTTGATTGGCGGATTGCTGTTTGGCGTAGCGCTGATCATGTGGCTTTTGCGCACGTTGGGTGCGGGAGATGTAAAGCTTTACTTCACACTCGGCATGCTGATCGGCATCAAAGCCTCGGCCTTGTTTGTGGTCATATTGCTGGTGCTTTCATTCCTTTTTGCGGCCATCTTGCGTTGGGTAAAGCTGCCAGACGCTGATCAAGCGACATCTCCGACCAAATGGCGCCTCCGCGAAATTCAGATCACGGGACGTTTACCCTATGCCGTGGTCATGGTGCTAGCCGCCGCCCTACCTTTGGCGCTAAGATTTGCAGGGGCAGCTTGAGAAAGCGCGCCCAATATGAGATGATTGCGCCAATTTCTTAAAGACTTACATGTGCGTGCGGAAAGGTAGCTCCATGAGACGGTTTACCAAAGACCAAAACGGATTCATCTTGGTTCTGTCCCTCTTGTCTTTGCCGATTTTCATTGGCTTCGGGCTTTTGATCATCGATTTGAGCCGAGTGAACAACGCCCACTCCGATCTGGCATTGGCTGCAGATGCGGTGGCTTTAGCCGGGGCGGGTGAGCTGGACGGCGGATCAGACGCCATCACCCGCGCGCAGGCCGCGATGAGCGCCGAAGGCCTGGTCAACACGGTTAGTATGCTCGCTACATCTGGGGATGATACGCACATCAGCCTTGAATACGAGGATGTTGATGGGAACGAGTTCACGGTCATTTTCCTGACCAATATTCCTGATGATGACAGAGACCCAATCGATCAAGCTTGGGTGAATGATTACGCGACGACAGACGGCACCGAGGCGGAATTTGTCTATGTGCATGCACAGTCGCGTGATCTGATTACAGCCTTCTTTAACCCGATCAGTTACCTTCGGGAAACCGTTCCGGTCGCTGCGATAGCGGTTGCGATGTCGGAGTCTGCGATTTGTGACATCCCGCCATTGTTTATGTGCAATCCGCTGGAAGACGATGGTTATGCGGGCGACGCGCTTCAAGAAGGTTTCGAAGCAGGAGACTTGCACGCACGCATCTTCAAGCTGCACCCCAAGGGGTCAGATACGGCTGCACCCGGCAATTTTGGCTACCTTTCGATTGATGGCACCTCCAGCGCGGATGCCTTGCGAGATTATTTCGCTGGCGCACAGGTGCCTCGTTGCTTTGCCGAAGGTATAGTCACCACAAAACCGGGGGCAGCCGAGTCCATCGCCCAAGGATACAACGTGCGTTTTGATATCTACGAAGGCAACTTTAATAGCCCAATCGGCACCCAACCCGGCGGCGACCCTTGGCCTGAAGCATATGGCAAGCCCGCTGTAAACGTACGCAAAGGCATTCGCCCTCGCGTGAACGGCAGTAATGTCAACCACTGCGTGACCACCACAGGTGGCGGCAGCGGCGGCACCATTGCGCAAAAACTTGGCGACGATCACATCAACGACGAAGTTGCTAGCTGGGATCCAATGGTAACCCATTTCGGCGATGACGGTCTCGATGATGATGTTTTTGGCCTCCCAGATGATTTCGTCATGGATTCTGGTGGAGTTGCTGCCGGCGCGGTTTCTGGGTCTGGTGGGTGGCCTATTGATGTCTATATGCAAGAAAACTACGGTCACCTGAATGTTCCGCCTGACTCTGTGAGCGGCGAATGGCCGACGTCATCGCATCCGGTGAATGCAACACCTTCACGCTATGACGTTTACCTTTGGGAACAGAACACGAGGCTTGACGCCACAGATGCCGACCTAGCGTCAGGGATAGAATACTTCTATCAGGTGCAACATCCGGGAACCTATGACCCCGCCGTCCCAAGCAGCGCACCGGACAGCGAAAATGGCGAAGCAATGTGTGGTCCTGAGGATACGCCAACACCGAAGAATTCTATTTCGGACCCTGATCGACGTGTCACCGTTGTCGCTATTATCGACTGCAATTCGGCATCAGCCGTCGCGGAAGGTGGTGGTGTCAACGATTATATCGTCAACTCGTATGCCAGCGTCTTTATGGTCCGCCCGATGATCGACACGATTGATATCGAAATTGTCGATATCACTGGCTATGGAGGCAATGGCACGCTTGATACCTTCATTCGCAAAGAGGCGATTCTCGTACGTTGATTCGGGAATCGCGTCTGCTCAGACACACAGTGAATTCGAGAGTGCGCGCACTTAAAAACACCCTATGGTTGCGGCCATGCATTGAATGTGGCGACAATTTCCTAAAATCGAGAGCATTGTTCATGTAAATCAAGGCGATAGTATGAAAAATGTGTTGAAAGTTTGACAGCAATAAGGCCTAAGCCTACTCTCGAATTGCTACTAAACTAACCTTTTGGGTAGGGGCAGAGGGCGATCATATCGCAGGTTGTGTGGCATAAATTTCTGCGTTTGTGACGCGTGTTAGGAGTACAAAATGAATATTACATCTTACCTCATGGGCGTCGTTGCACGCTTTAAATCTGAAGAAGACGGTCTGGCACTGACCGAATACCTGATCCTGTTGGGTCTGCTGACAGCGGCAGTTGTTCTGGCAGTTCAAGCATTCGGCGTGAACTTGGGCAATGCATGGCAAGCATGGTCTGATTGGATCACACAATTGGACGGCCCGCCATCGCTGCCATCCTAAACAGCACAGAGCTGGCTTATAGTCGGTAACTAGAAGCGTGGCACGACTGCATCGTGTCACGCTTTTTCAATTCTTGCGCGCAATATTTTGTCGCAATCAACTAGCCATCACCGGCGAATTCTTGCTATAGTGATGGAAAGATTACGGGTTACACCCTTGACAAAAAAGGGAGATAGCCCGCGTGCAGTTTCTGAAAGGGTCCGTCTCAGATGAGGTTTTCGACAGTCGCGAGTTTGCTGGTCGCCGTCATTTTGGCCGTGATCGCCGTATTTGGGTTTCAACAATGGCTTGAGGCCGAACGCACCAATATCCAAGATGATCTAGAACGGCGTTTGGCCCGCGAAGCGCAAGCTGAAGCTGAAGCGCCTAAAAACACCATCGTCGTGGCAGATCGCCAATTGGCCTTTGGGCATCTAATCGAAGGCAATGTCCTGCAAGAGATCGAATGGACCAGCAGCGTGCGTCCGGATGGATCATTTTCGAAAATCGAAGAAATCGTTGTCGGCGACACCGAAGAGACCCGCCGCTTTGCCCTGACGCAGATCGCACAGGGCGAGCCAATTTTGGCGTCCAAAATCACCGTTCCCGGCCAGCGCGCTAAATTGTCCGCTGCGCTGACACCTGGCCTGAAGGCTGTATCGATCCGCGTCAACGACGTGCTTGGTGTGGCGGGCTTTGTTCTGCCGGGTGACCGCGTGGACGTGATGCTGACACGCGGCGGCCGGTCCAATCCTTATGTCGACGTGCTGCTACAAGGCGTACGAGTCCTTGCAATTGACCAAGTTGCAGACGAGCGCCGCGACAAGCCAAGCGTTGTGCGCACAGTCACCTTTGAGGTGAACACCACGGAAGCGCAGAAACTTGTTCTGGGTGCGAACGTCGGTACACTTTCTTTGGCTTTGCGCAATGTCGGCTCCAACGACATCGAAAATATAGAACGTGTGACATCGCGCGATCTGAATGAACAGGATGCGTCAGACGATCTGATCCGTGCACAAGCCGAAGAACTTGCGTTAGAAGCAGAACAAGCAAACGAAGAAGCACGTTTTTCCAGCTTGGAAAACCTGATCCAAGACCTTTCCGAAGGCGTGAATCAGCGACTCGAAGGTGTGGAACAGAAAATTGAAGAACAAGAGCCTGTGATCATTGCGGCTCCTGAACCACAAATCGCGCCGACTCCGGCCCCAACTGTGTCCTTAGCGCCATCACGGGTCAACGTTAGCGTCATTCGGAACGGGAAGCGCGTTGACTATAAGGTCTCACGCGGAGACGATGCAGGCGAATTCTCAGCCGATGACGAAACAGGCAATGACTTGTCAGAGGCTGAAACTCAGTAAGGTGAGGGCAGAGCAATGAAACGAACTGAATTCGGGTCGGCGTCTCGGTGGCAGCTGCCGCTGGTATGCTTGCTTTCCGCCGTGATGGCGTTTGCACCCGTGGCGCGAGACGCCGAGGCGCAAACGCAAAACATTACAATTGATGACGGGCGAGTCAGCAACATCGTTATGGAATCCGGGCGGGTACTGACGGTGTCCACAGACAAACCGTTTTCTGAAATTATCATCGGTAACACCGAGATTTTGGATGTTTTCCCGCTGACGGATAACTCTTTATATATCCAGTCCAAGCGGTTCGGCATCACGAACATCACGCTTTATACCGAGGATCGCCGTATCCTTGAGGTCGTCGATGTGCGCGTCCGCGCTGATTTCAGTGATCTGGAAACATCAATTCAGGCCGCCGTGCCAAGCGCAAATGTCACGGTCACCAACGTCAACAACCGCATTCGCCTGACGGGCACCGCACGCAATGACGTTGACGCAAGCCGTATTGTTCGCATCGCAGAGCAATACACATCCGAGCCAGTTATCAATGCGATGCAGGTCAAGGGTGAACGTCAAGTTGAACTTGATGTGCGCATCATTGAAGTCGAACGCAGTTCTGGGCGTGAGCTTGGTGTTAATCTGACGGCAACCGGCGATTCAACTTTTGAAACGGGTGCTTTGCCAACGAGCATTCCATTTGGAACTGCAGTAGGCACACTTCTTCAGGTTTCAGGTACTCAAATCGACTTTTTGATCAATGCGCTCGAAGGCAAAGGCCTCGCCCGTCGTCTAGCGAACCCAAAACTGGTCACAACCAGCGGCATCGAAGCGAATTTCGTTGCTGGCGGTGAAGTTCCAATCTCGCGTTCAAGCACCAAAGATGGCGTGACATCTATCGAAACGAGCTATCGTGAGTTTGGTGTGAAACTCAACTTCCTCCCAGAAGTGTTGGACGACGAACTTATCCGCTTGCGCATTACACCCGAAGTTTCCGACATCGACGCATCAATCAACGTAAACGGTGAGCCGGGCTTTACCACCCGTCGCGCACAAACCACGGTGTCATTGCGTTCAGGGCAAAGCTTTGCAATTGCAGGTCTTTTGCAGACAAACAACTCCCGCAGCCTCGATCAGGTCCCGTGGCTAGGCAACGTCCCAGTCCTGGGTACATTGTTCCGTAGCTCTCGTTTTCAGAAAAAAGAAAGCGATCTGGTGATCTTGGTCACACCTCGTCTGGTTCGCCCAGCACGCCCAGGTGAACCTCTGGTCACGCCGTTTGACACAACTCGGTCCAGCGATGATGTGGAATTGTTCCTGATGGGCTTGTTGGAAGTCGATAAAGATCAAATTCGTAACTACCGCAATGGCGTTGGCGTTGTCGGTCCTTATGGTCACATGATTGATTTGGAGTTTGACGATGGCGTCATCACGAAAAAGTAAGTCCGTTGTCGCCACCTTGCTTGCCTGCCTGACATTGGCAGGCTGCTCGGCAGAGTATATGAACAATTGGGATCGTATCTCGACGCGCTCGGGCAACGCAAACCAAGCAAACACGGCCATTATGGAAGTGGAGCCGACCAACACTGGCGACGTCTCCACCAACGTTGGCGGCTAACAAGACCCGCTTGCCTAAAAGGCAGGCGGTTACGGTATCGGTACCTTGTCCGGGATCTCTGATTAGAGGAGCCTGTTTTTGTTGTTTAGAAGGAATAGGTCGCTAGCTAAGGACCAAGACGGTGCCGTTTTGGTTGAGGGACTTATTGCACTTCCAGTATTGGTTCTCTTCACGATGGGGCTTTTGGAATTTGGCAGCCTGATGTGGCAGCGGCAGCAGTTACAGGTCGGCGTTCGTGATGCGGCGCGTTATTGGTCCAAATGCCGGGAATTCCTGAGTTGCGACATCAATACTGCACGCGAGATAGCATTCTATGGCTATCCCGGCGGTGCATCGCAAACACGGGTACCCGGATGGGATGAAGCATCGGAACTGACGATTTCACCGGACCTCGCGAGCCTCCCAGAGGTGCCTGATATTGACGACGTTGTCATACTTGAAGCCAGCGTTCGTTACCAGGGGACCCCGTTCTTCAATGCAGTATTCAGTGACGATGTTCAGATCCGCTACTGGGCGACCATGAGGTACTACGGATGGTAAATTCCATGTCCCGGCTTCTGCGGTCGACCAGAGGAACAAGCTTGACCGAAGCGATGCTGGCCATGCCCATCGTATTGCTGATCTTCACGGGTATGATCGAATTTGGCGGCTTGCTCTGGCAATGGAACATGGCTGCCAAAGCGACTCAAATTGGCGCACGTTTAGCCGCTGTTTCAACCCCGATGATGGGAACGTCAGCCTATGAAGCAGCGATGACATCTGATTATGGCAGCGATGACATCGAAGGCAATGCTGTCCCTTCTGCGGTTGTGCGCGTTGCTTGTGGCGCGGGAACGACCGCCTGTGATTCCGACGCGATTTCACGCCTCGTTACTGGCGGCGATGGTATTTGTGGAACAGTTTCAGCAAATTCTTTGATTGGCATGTGCGACGTCGCACCTTTTCTCACATCAGATAACGTGCGCGTCACTTATTCGCGCTCTGGCCTCGGGTATGTTGGTCGCCCCTTCGGTGATGTTTCAACGATCACGGTCGAACTACGCGATATTAACTTTGATTTTTTGCTACTGGACAGTCTAGTCCCCGGCATCAACAACCTCCAGATCGCAGCCCATCCGGTTGCCATCACAAGCGAAGATTTGAGTGACTGCATCGATGGGGACCCTCCATGCTGACGCTCCTCGGGAATTGAGACATGAACGAAACGACAAAAACTCGAATTTTGCTGATCAACGGCGAAGGTACACATCCGAGCGATGTGTCTTCCGCATTGGAAAAGGCAAATTTCGCAATTGAAGCAATCGCTCCTCAGATGGTGGAAACTGCTCTGAGCGACGGTGTCTTTGATCTCGTGATCCTGGATTTCCTGACCTTCGGCGAAAACGAAACGCAGGTACTGACGTCGGTCAGTGGAAGTCAGGAAAGCCTGCCCGTCATTGCGGTCTCGCCGCAGCTCAACGCCGCTGAGACGCGACTGTTATTCAAGCATAAAGTCGCGGATTGGGTGAACAAGCCGCTCGAGAAAGACGTTCTTATCGCCTCTATCCGAGGTGCGGTTCAAACAAAACGGTTTGGCAGACATCAGGTGCATGCCGTTCTGTCCGCCGTCGGTGGCGCGGGAGCAACAACCGTGGCCGTCAGCCTAGCCGACCTCATTCAGACACAATACGGCAAGAAAAAGAACGCGTCGATTGCGCTCTTCGACCTCGATTTTTCGACGGGAAACTGCTCCTATGCATTGGACATGCCGAGCGACTTCAACCTCGGTTCCATTGCAGGTTCGCCAAGACGCGTAGACGCCGAATTCATGCGCGTGCTGCGTCAGACCCACGAAAACGGTTTCTTCCTCTATTCCTTCAAGCGGCCCGACTTGAACACAGAATTGAACGGCTATGAATTGGTTCTGAGGATGTTGGATACTGTGGTTATGGAACACGACCACACGATACTTGATATTCCGTATTACGAGACGGACTGGCGTGAAGATGTGCTTTCAGCGATCAACACCTGCACGATTGTGTCGGAGCTGAATTTGCCTGCGCTGAAGCACACATTGGAAATGGCCGAGCGCATCAAAGAGCTACGTGGGCCAAGCTTTCCGATCAACATACTGTTTAACAAACATAGAAGCAGTTTGTTCGGGCAGCGTATCGGCAATTCGAAACTGAAAGAGTTGTTCCCCGATACACCTTACTATTTCCTTCCGCAGGAGAATGACGTCCTCAGCGAGGCTCTTGATCGTGGCATGGTCCCCTCGGAGATCAAGCGCGGCAACAGCTTTACCAAGCGCCTGCGCAAATATCTGAATAACATTGATCTGAGCCACCGAGAGGAAGCTGCATGATGACAAATGTCACACGACGTTCCCTTCTGCTCGCCGGTGCAAGCACCATTTTTGCCGGCACAGCTGCCCTCGCCGAAGTCAAGAAGATCCCGCGCAGCCACGGACCGACCACGATGGAAATTGTGCCCTTCCAAAGTTCGGAGCGTGTCGGAACCATCATTATTTCCAACAAGGACCTCACGCTGCATCGTATTGTTGGTCAAGGCAAAGCCGAACGCTATAAGATTGCGGCGGGACGAGACGGATTCATCTGGGAAGGTACAACCACAGTTGGCCACAAGGCAAAATGGCCTGCGTGGCGCCCGCCTGCAGCCATGCGGAAACGGGACACATCGCTGCCCGCCTATGTCCCGCCGGGGCCCTACAATCCGCTCGGCGCGCGCGCTCTCTATCTCTATGACAATGGCCGCGATACACTCTACCGAATTCATGGCACCAATGACAATACCACCATCGGCGGTTTTGAGACCTCGGGTTGTTTTCGTATGACAAATGCAGACGTGATGTCGCTCTATAATAAGGTGCGCTCCGGCACCAAAGTGATTGTAAGGTAAAGGCAGGTTATGGTCGGTCGATTTTTTCGTAGTTCAGACTCCAAAGAAGCAACCAAGCCAAGCCCACGGGCTGGGAAAGGCGCTGCAGACAAGACGCCTGCCGAAGTCAAAGTGCCTGTTGAGGCACCAGCTGAACCGGATTTCATTTCTGAACGCGTCGAACTGCACCGCTACCTGATCGACAAAATCAACCTGTCAATCCTCGACACGATGGAAGAGGATGAAATTCAGGACGAATTGCGCCCTCTGGTCCGTGACTACGCGAAAGCCAATAACTTTCCGCTCAGTGCAACAGAATTGGATAGCCTGATCACCAGCATTGGTGATGAAATGCTCGGCCTTGGCCCGATTGAGCCGCTGCTGGCAGATGACTCGATTTCTGACATTCTGATTGTCGGCTCTGGACGCGTTTTCATTGAACGCGCTGGTCTGCTTTCGGCAACCAAAGTGCGCTTCAAAGACGAAGACCACCTGATGCGAGTGATCAACAAAATCGTGGCCTCGGTTGGCCGCCGTGTTGATGAAAGCTCCCCGCTTGTGGACGCCCGTCTGGCCGATGGCTCTCGTGTGAACGTCGCAATCCGACCTGTGGCGGTTGACGGCCCACAGGTCTCAATTCGTAAGTTCTCAAAACGACCTTACAGCCTGGAACGACTTGTCGAAGCCAACGCCCTGTCGCAGGGCATGGCGGACCTGTTGGCTGCTTCTGCCAAAGCGAAAATTTCGATGATTGTAAGCGGTGGCACAGGTGCTGGTAAAACCACCATGCTCAACGCGTTGTCGTCGTTCATTCCACATGAAGAGCGTCTTGTGACCATCGAAGACGCAGCAGAACTTCAACTGCAGCAACCCCATGTTGTACGCCTTGAAACGCGTCCACCGACGGTCGATGGCCGGAATGAGATTATGCAGCGTGACCTCGTGAAAAACGCGCTGCGTATGCGTCCTGACCGCGTGATCATCGGGGAGGTTCGGGGCGGTGAAGCCTTTGACATGCTGCAAGCCATGAACACCGGCCATGAGGGGTCGATGTCCACGGTGCACGCCAACAACCCACGCGATGCGATCAGCCGGATCGAACAAATGGTCGGTATGGCAGGCATGCCTATGAGCCAAAACGCGATTCGAGGGCAAATCTCATCAGCGGTGCGCCTGCTCATTCAGCTTGTGCGGCTGCGCGACGGCTCTCGGAAGGTGGTTTCGATCTCTGAGATTACGGGTATGGAGGGTGATATCATCCAGCTACAAGAAATCGCCAAGTTCAAACGCTTAGGTGTCGAAGATGATGGTCGTATCGTCGGCGAGTTCCGCGCCACAGGTATCAGGCCGACTTACTTGGATGACCTGGAAACCATGGGCATCTTCCTGCCGTCTGAAATTTTTGATCCGTCGCGAGTGCAATAAATGACTGACAATCTACTTCTTCTCTATGGTCTGGTCTTCGTTGCAGCCCTCTTGGGCGTGGATACCTTTCTGCGGTTTCTCGCATCATCGACGCGGCGCAAGAAGGACGTTTCCAATCGTCTTGAGGCTTTGAAACAGTCATCTAAGAGCGGCGAAGCACATCTTGATCTACTGCGATCACGTGGCTTGGCCAACCGCAAAGGCGAATTGGACATAAGCAATACAGTCAGTAGCTTTATGGGGCAAACTGGGCTTGTGATTTCTCTGCCGCGGATGATCGTTTACCTTGGCGCCTTCATCTTTGCTGGATTTGTTGTCGGTGGCCTATTAGTTGGTGTCGCTGGAATTACGCAGATCATTTTTGCCGTTCTGTTTGGTTTTGGGCTCGGCTTTCTTATTCTCTATGTGCGCCGCAGCCGACGCATCAAGGCCTTTACCAACCAACTGCCGGATGCGCTCGACGTCATGGTCCGCAGCTTGAACGCAGGTCACCCATTGAATTCCTCGATCGCTTTGGTGGCGCGGGAGATGCCTGACCCTCTTGGTTCTGAGTTTGGCATCTTGAACGACCAAATGACTTTCGGCGCAGAACTGGAGATCGCGATGATCAACATGTACCAACGTGTTGGCGCGCCCGAGATCAATATGGTGACGGTCAGCGTCAGCGTTCAGCGTGGCACCGGCGGCAACCTTGCTGAAATTCTGACCAACCTTTCCACAATGATCCGCGACCGGATCATGCTGAAACGCAAGATTCTCGCAATTTCTGCAGAAGGCAGGATCACCGCTTGGATCATGCTTTTATTCCCTTTCGGGCTCTATTACATGATCAAATTCCTGGTGCCGACCTACTTTGACCCGCTGTGGGAGACTGGCTATGGACCCTATGTGGTCTTTGGCTGCCTGACCGGGATTTTCCTAGGTATGATCGTCATTCGACGCCTCGTGAACTTTGACTACTAACGCGCCGGAGATAACGCATGTCTGAAAATCAACTTCTCGGCGTTGTTTTTGTCGGAGTTCTGGTCGTCGTCTTTGTTCTCGTGTCGATCATCCTCCGGCGTCGCGAATTGTCCCAGAACATCAGCCGAATTCGGAAAAATCGGGCGAATGTCGATCAGAATATTGATCGCATCCTCGGTTCCGGCAACGAACAAATCAAATATTATCTTGATGTCGTGCAGAACGAGCCTGCGGATTCCCTTCGAATGCGTCTTGTCCAAGCTGGATTCTTTTCCGAACGCGCGATCACAGTCTTCAACTTTATTAGATTTGGTGTATCTGCCGCGTTTATCGCGGGTGCACAGTTCGCAGCCAATATTCTCGCACCTGCCCTTGATCCGCTCTATATTCTTCTGCTGTCGTTCCTTGTCGGCGGCGTCATTTTCATCCTGTGTTCTGCAGTGCTGGAACGTCGTGCTAAGAAGCGCCAGTTTGAATTTCGTAAGATCTTCCCAGATTTTCTGGACCTGCTTCTGGTGTGTGTTGAGGCCGGCCTAGGCATTGATGCTGCCCTGGATCGCGTCACGCGAGAATATTTGCTAACGACGCAAGACTTCGGCATCCAGCTCTCAATTATCAACTTGGAAATTCGCGCTGGCCGCCCTGTTGACCAAGCTTTGATGAATTTCTCTAAGCGCATCAATGTAGACGAAGCACGGTCGCTGGCCATTCTCTTCAAGCAATCTCAAGAATTGGGCGCATCGGTGGCGCAAACTCTGCGCGTCTTCGGTGCCGAAATGCGACAGAGACGCCTTTTGAATGCAGAAGAAAAAGCGAACGCCCTGCCCGTTAAGATGCTGTTCCCGATGGCTGCTTTCATGTTCCCTGTGAACCTTGTGATCGTTCTTGTCCCGATTATGATCGCTATCCTCGAGATGCTTTTGACGCTGTCGCCCGGATAATTTTCAGGTCCGCAGCCTTAAATTCGCCCCAATATTACCTGCAAAACTCCCGATGCCGATCACCAGTTAGGCCCATTCTCCTCTCATAACAGAGTCGTGCGAAGGCATTCCGCGTCGCATGGTCAACTGTTGAAAGCAGAGAGGACGGACCGATGAAGAAACTATTTGGTACTGCAATTGCAGCGACTGTAGTTGCCATGTCTATGGCTACGTCTGCACAGGCCGCGACATGTGCAAACCGTACAGCCGTTGTAGATCGACTGAACAACAACTTTGGTGAAAGCCTGATTGCCAATGCTATGAGCGTGTCAAACAACGTCTTGGAAGTGTATTCCAAGCCTGACAACGCGACATGGACGATTTTGGTGACGCTGCCAAAGCGCCAGCTGACATGCTTTGTGGCTTCTGGCCGCGGCGAAGAGCGTCTACAGGCTTACCTAGCCGATCTTTGATGAAGTGATTTCCGGTTGCTCGTTATGACGGGCAACCCGGAGTTGCTGGATCGAGAGGGACCGTAAGTCCTATTTCGGCTTACGTGCGAACAGCACCTGAGGGCAATTTGGCTCTTCTATGATGCGGTAGTTCAGGCGCGGCAGAACAGTGTCGCGCACAAGTTCAAGTGGATGTGCTGCGATCTCATCTTTGTCGTATTCCGCAAGCTGCGCGGTCTGTCTCTGAAAGTAAGGCGATGATTCAATCGACCATTTCAGACCCGGCGCTATCATCAACCCTCCTGGGCGCAGCAAAATATCTGCCAAATAGGCCGTAAGTGCAACTGCATCCCAGCGCCGATTTCCGTTCAGGACGCAGATGTCAAAACGCGGGCGTCTTTCGTCATTTATCAGCCTTTGCAAAGCCCAGTGATATGACTTTCGAACCGGCATGATCGTCACGTGATCTTGCAGTTCATTCTGTCCCAAAAGTCGGTTGAATTTCTTTCGAACTGGCGATGGTCCCATTTCAAAGGCCGTGAGCACACCGCCCTGACCGCCAGCTTTGAGTGCCTCAGCCAACGCATAGGTTACTGCAGAAGGTACCCTGCAAATCTCCAGCACAGCCAACGGCGTTTCGCCCATTACTTTCCGGCGAAATGTCTCTCGATCCCCGCAGTCTGCGGGCAAAGGGAAGTCCTCTGTTTCAGGCGAGGATGTGATCGGATCATTCATTTGCGTATCGTTCGTAGTTAACAGAGCATACTCGACCTCAACAAAATAGAAAAGGCAGGGCGATGCCCTGCCTGTTTCCGCTTTTGATTAACGACAGGAGATTATGGCTTGTTGCCTTTGTCACCGTCGTTGTTGGAGTTGTCCTGGTCGGACGCGTCACAACCTTCAGAACCGTTACCGCCACCGTTGTTACAGTTGCCATCACAACCGTTGCCACCTGCGGCCGTCAGCCAGACCATGCTTTCTACGCTTTCACCTGTTGGCATATCAACGATGCTTGCGCGGATGGACATATAGGTCGCGATTGCAGCCGGCTCACCGATAGCAGTCAGAACATCCATCCAGTGCGCATCCAGAGCGGCAATTTCAATCGCCGACGCAGCTGAGTAGCTGAGTTCGATGGTTTCGGTCAGGTTCTGACGCAGATTAGCAGCTGCGATCATATCTTCAATGTGTGCGCTTAGCGGCACATTGCCCTGCGTGATCGGTGCCATTCCATCCTTTACAGACCGCCAAGTTTGGACCTGAGAGATGTGGTCGTCCATCGCAAGCGGTGCTGCAGACACAACGCGCGACAAACCAAACGCACCGAGTACAACGGTTTTGAAGATTAAGAGCGAGCGAGATTTTTTGAACTTAAACATGTTGACTCTCTTTACTCTACGATGATGCCAGCGATGGAGAAGTCGTTACTTGCGCTGAACGGCGCGAAGAATGACAGCCCGGTGGCTTTAAGATCAACGTCCAAGTCGTGGCCGACTTCGCCGTTTGACATGCGGATAGTGTCGCGTTTCTGGCGCGCGACTTGGAGCAGACGCTCGATGTTTTCTGGGTCCTCAGACACCGCTTTAATGATTTCAAAGTTTCTGGAACCAACCTCAAAGACAGGAGCGTCGCTGAATTCTTGCAGAATATCTGTAATGTCCAACTCAACGGTTTCCAGACCTGCAAATAGGGCGTTTTGCTTATCCTCGTCTTGCTCCAACGGCTGCGTCGGTGCGCTGAGAAGTAGGTCATCGCCAGGGATCATCACGCGAATTGTGTCGCCCGTGACAATGACGCGGCGGCGCAAGTCACCGTTCTCACGAAACCGTACGTCAACCTCTTGATTGAATGACGCCCAAGGCAAACGCTCTTCGCCGTTGATCGCGAGAGAGATCAGCTCCACATCACCATCCAACAGCGAAACGCCGGCAACCTCTGTATCTGCCGGCAAATCTGGCAACAGCCGATCAGCACCGTAGGTGCCGTAACGCACGTCCTCGGATACGAACAGGTCGCTTAACCAGATGCGCTTAACAGTGACAGCTTCGCCGAAGCTAACAAGAATACGTTCATCGATATCAATCTCATCGTTCTGCGCGCCATCTTGAACACCCAGACCATCGATCGGGTCCCAATAAAGGCTTGCGGCCAACCACGGCGAGTTCTGATCCTCCCGCCGCTCTGCTTGTATAGTGACAGAACCCACGGTGCAGCTTTCCTGATTCAAGCAGCCTGCGAAGGCCTGTGCTCGGAAATCAATCTGCTGGGCAAGTTCAGAGTCAATCGTCGCCGCGATCCCGGCGCTGGAAACAACCGGCAACATCGCGGAAGCCAGTGCTAACTTTTTAATCTTTGATACAAACATTTCGAATTTCCTAACGACTGAGGCGGTCGCCCTTGTGACACAGTTTCGCCCCAATGTTGAACGCATGCTGCCTACTTTGCCGCAAATTGCTTACAATTCAAAGAGGTAGTCGCTTATCTTACCATGATTCAGAGACAATAATTTCATTTTTGAAGGATTGTAGCGTGCCTGAGTGATAATTTAATGAATTATCACTCTCCCTAAAGTCGAACAATCGCCACAATTCACGACCTAGCGCGAATCAACTTAGGTTTGCGACAATCCCGCCTCACTTCTGCCAGATTCGCTCAGAACCAAGCAAACTGCGTACTTCCCTGAGGCCGTATCTGATGGCCGCGCGCTCATAGGCTGTCACCAATCTTTCGGTTCCTACATATTCATAAGTGAACTGGTATCGGCCCAAAAACGGTATGGCGTCAAAACGCGTGCACAAGAAAACGAAACGCGCAAACGGATCGCTTGCATGCGCAGTTAACAATGCGCGCAGACCGGTGCGAACCTCATCCTTACTAGCGTCAGGAACCAGAATGCCAACCACGGGCAGCTGCGCCGGGTTCTCTGCCCAAACAATGGTGCCAAGTGGGACATTCAGGGGCGGAAGCAGTTTCGCAACTGGATCATCCGTGATTGAAGTGGTCAGAACTTGCGGCGCTGGCACAGTGTCCTGAAAATCAATTTTCAGATCAAACAATTCGGGGTTTGCCAGTTCTTCAAGGAGGCGTCGATACTCGTGACGTGCCAGTGCACGCCCTTGATTTCGACTTTGCCTCAAAAGGCGACGCACATAACCGGGACTGATGTTCAGACTGTCAGATTTGGTAACCATGGCGTGTTAGTTCCGATATCTTTTCACGAGTGCATCTAGTTCCTGCACCATCTCAGTCTGCGGCAGGAACTCCTTAGGGCGCGTATCGACCGTTTCCCGTTTTTTCAGCATCCGCATGAACCGGGCGATAATGTCCGGGAAATCCTCCGGGCGGGTTGGATGGAGCACATCACACCACCCTTGATCCCCTGCATAACTGGCACGGGCAATCTGGTCGTCGATACGATCAAGATTGGTGGGCGCCAAGAGGACGGGTTTATCGTAGTTGATAAGAAGTTCGTGAAAACTGTTATACCCGGTCGCTGATATAACGCCGTCAAAGGCGCTTAGATATGGACCCAACGGGTAGATCTGGCGGATGACAGTATCTGCCTTTGAAGAGTCCGGTGGTGGTGACAGCGGCGACTGGGCCCAAACCAAGGTGACCCCATTCTTGCGAGCATTTTCTGTGACGGTCCAAAGTAGCTCGTCCCAATTGCCAAAGGCCCCGCCCAAGGACATGAGGCAATAGCGCCCCCAACGTTTCAAACCTAACCGCTTTCGCGCTTCGGCACGGCTATAGCTATTGAGGTAGGGGCGGAGTGTGACCGAGGGCACGACCAAAGATTCACAAAATCCTTGGTATTCGGCACGCCCGACGCGTGTCGGGCCTTTGTCGACCTCGACAGCAAGGTCGCCGGGTTCCAGAACCAAGTCAGAGAACTGTTCCGGGTTCAGCACGCTTTCGGGTGTCCCAGCGCTCATCATCCCGCGGCGCACCCACAAGACAGCATTCTTACCGCACCCCGGAGTACGCATGGCATTGATAAGGAAACGGTCAAAGGACCCGCCATCATACGAAACAATATCAGGTCGCACGTCGCGCAAGAGTTTAGCGAACTCTACGCGTTCCCACCAACGCCAATCCGGCGGGTGTGCATCGATGTGACCGAATGTCTGACGCAGCACCACCTCAAAGCCAGCGGCCTGTACGATGGCGGCCGCGCGCGAGAAGCACCAGAAAATCACCCGATAGCCGCGCGCCTTCCTAAGCTCCATGCCGATGGACATCATCCGTGTCACGTGCCCCAACCCAATGCCATTTGGCACCACAACGACCATAGTCGGTGGGCCCCCGCGCACCGCAGGAGCCGCGACACCAGCAACACCACGAGAGAACGTGACTATGTCTTCCATATCCAGATCGCGCGGGTCGGCCGCGATCAAAGTTGCAAGCCGTCTCAGGCGCACCCAATTGTAGACATTCAATTCTGCATGGCGTGTTTCACGCTCGCCGTTCTTATTGGTCACAGAAAAGCTGATAACCGGGTCATCGCGCCGAATGGCGACCGTCGGCTTTTCGCCTGTGATCTGATGCAATGGAGGCAAAGTTTTTATCGGTCGCTCGGTCAGCGTCTGAATGGCGCTGGCCGCTTCCGGCGTGATTGCAAACAAGTCAACTGTTTCGCTCTCTGACAGGTCAAGACTGTCCGCAAGCAAGCTGATGCTTTCTTCGGCCTGCGAGATCTGCCCCATGGATTCCGCGCGCCGCAATATCACGGCGCAGGGCAGCCCCATTGCAATAATTTCTGGCAGATGGGTCAGCGCATGACTTTGGCTCAGGACAACAAAGGCGTCAACCAATTCAGCCGCCGATGCCGGGTCCGTCACCCAGAGATAGCTGCGGTCCGCATCTTCCGGATAGTCTTCGAGAAGCTGAGAGACCGGATCACCGAACGGCCCGATAATCCCCAATCGTTTTACCTGTTCAGGAAACATGATCGACCCCCAAGGGTAATCCGAGATAGGACAGATAAGTGTCACGCCCAAGTTTCTCACGTGAGAACTTCTCTTCCACAAACCTTCGCAAAAGCATCGGCGGTGCGTCCGTCAAGGATTGCAGCCAATCGTTAATCTGCGCTGCAGCGACGTCAGGTGCCACATCCATCGGCATGACAAGCCCGGCACCCTTTCCGCCCGATTTCACGGCTTCAGCAGAACCGCCAACGTCGCAGGTCACAACGGGTTTGCCCATGGCTTGTGCTTCAAGCAAGACGTTAGGCAGACCTTCGACCGATGACATCAACAAAAGGACATCGAAAGACTCATAAATTTCTTTCAGATCGATCACCTCTTGACGAATGTCGAGATCATGCAGGCCAAGGCGCTCTGCTTCGGCTTCGACCTCGGACATCAATGGGCCCGAGCCAAACAGAACTGGCGTGAACTCAACATTGTAGATGCCCCTCAGATGCGCCAGCGTGCGCAACCAAAGCAAAGGCCGCTTGTTGATTGCCATTCGAAACACCCCGCCGATACGGAGTCTTTGCCCCGGTGCTGGGATCGGCATCGCAGCGCCGCCTGTCGGGACCACAAGATCCGGCAGTCCACCCGTATCCAGCGCATTGTATATGGTAAGCACTTTGCTCTCTTCCGAGCCAAGCCAATCGTCATAGTCTTTCGCAGCCCGGTTTGAGTTCGCGGTGAATACAAAGTTTTCCTTTTCAGCAAAAGCCTGAAACAGCGCCTGGTTCTCGGCGAGCGTGCCGATCCGCCGCGTGATAGGGCTCATGTTGCGGAAACTCATCACGACCCGTTCAACCGATTGGATTGTGCCAATCACACCGCTTGCCGCCGCGGACCGGTCTTGCCAGCCATGAAGCACATGCGGGTTCAATTGATTGACGAGCTTCCAAAGCGCAGTGCAATCCGCGCGCAACCTTGCAGGAAGAGCTTGCAGAAACACATTGATATCGTCGGGGATCGGAGCGGATGGGCGCGACTCATCTGACAGATCAAAAATATCAACGCCCAACGCCTCTAGCGCAGGTAAGAAATGTGCATGGCCGCGATCAGCAGCTAGTGAGAATATCGCGACATCAATGCGCTCTTTTGAAATACCCTGTTCGATCAAAGCACGCACCATCTCGACAAATTGCCGCTCAGCGCCCCCGATCCCTAATGTCGAGTTCACAAGCAGGATACGTTCTGGCTCTTTGCCGATGCCTGGCCATCCGGCGGGCTTATCGCTCATTTTCAGTGTGCGCTCGATGGGCAATAGGAAATTCGGGCTTCGAATCTCGCGCGCCTCTGCGACGTCATCGGGCATATCTCGGGCACCGCCAACTGCGAAACCGAGATTGTCGAGTAGATTTCGCGCGCGTGTGCTAAGGGTAAGACGCCGACGCCGCAACCAGACCACCAACCCGATTTCACCATGATCCAGCAATGCATCGCAGAACTGCTGCTGATCAGACCGCGAGAGGTCTTTGGCAGCCGTGCCATCCAACCCAATGTGTTCAGCCAACGCATAGGCCATACCAATTTGCCCTGCTTGCAACGCAAATCGCAGACGTTCCAACGGTGTGATCTTAGCCAAGACCAACTGCGACCGAATACGCGCAACGTCCTCCGCGCGCTCAAGCCGAGTATAGAGTATTTCTAATCGCAACAACGCTGTTCCAAGAAACCTTTCGCCTTCAAGGCAAAGGTCTTCCCAGACCTGCGCAGCACCTTTTAGGTCGTTGAGCATTTCGAGAATGCGCGCGTTTCGCGTGCGCAAGAACAGATCGTTAGGAAACATCTCTTGCCCGCGATCATTCACTTCCTTCGCCTTCGCGAATTCCTCAGAATTGCGCAGCAGATCGACGATCATTTTAACGTCGCTGGGAGTCTCCAGAGCAAAGTCAGCTGCAAGGTCAATCACAGCCTGCTTGTCAAAGCGGATACGTTCACCCTTCATCTCGAGAACCGACTTACGGAGGTAAATTTGACCCAAGCGGCGTTTGACTTCTGGGATTGTACTGTCAAATCCGAAAGCGCTGGTCAGGATGAACTCGGCTTCCTCCAGTTCATCGCGCGCTGTCAGGTAATCTACCTCTACAATCGCCAGTTCCCCCAAACGCACGCCGGCTGCCCAGATTTCTTGACGGATCTGATGCGCGAGCTTTTCGCTTCCGTTCTGCTTGCAATCGCGGGCCAAAAACTCCCAGAGCGTTGGGTTTTTCGCAGGATCATATCCAGCACCTGCCAGATAAAGCCGAGCCGTTGAAAAGCGTCTTTGATCACAAAGCTCCAGTAGCTGGGAGCGTACTTGAGTGTAGGATGATAACATTGTAATTTTTGCTCGAGCGCCCGCATTTTTCTTTGAGGCTACTATGAGCGATACAGCTATTCTTGACAAGGAATCACCAGCGGCGCCTGACATCCCCCGGATGCTTGGGGACGCGGATTTTGAACTTGTGAAATCTCGTGCAGAGCTAAGCAATGGCCCGATCCTCGAGATTGGTCCGTGGTTGGGAGCCGTAACTTTCGAATTGGCACAGATTGCGCCCGTAACAGTGGTCGATAACTTTTTCTGGTCTGAGTCTGAGGCAAACGCATATCCCGGTATTTCTGAGCCAAACGGCTCATTTCGAGCGGCCTTTGAAAGCCATGTGGCCGATACTCCGCATCCAGTAACCACACTTGAAATAGACGCGTCAGACTTTGCTTGGGACGACAGTGAATCCCTGTCACTACTGTTTTACGATGGCCCGCGCGATGCCGAGGCGTTGCATCTGATCCTCCGCCAAATTTCCAAAGCTTTGTCAGCGGAAGGCCAGATCTTAATCAAAAATGTATATGGCACCCGTGCACCCGCGATTGGTGCCTATGTGAATGCGCTTTTGGGAGCCAGTATTTGCGAGCTGATTCACACAGATCAGCCAAATTGGTGCAACATGGCTGTTCTGAAACCCAGTTCAGCTTGGGCGGACATTGACTCATTCGAAACAGCAGCTGATGCAATTTCGACGACCCCTCTTCCGCAAAGTTTCAGCGACCCGTGGTTCGGTCAAGCGACCTCTGTGATGCGCCTTTTTTGGCTCGCGCAATTGGGGAACTGGGGCGCCAGCTTTGCCCAACTGCATATGCTACCGGTTCACACCGAAAGCCCCACGCTTTTTGATGAATACGAACGTTTCTTAAGGCTGAACCAAACCGCTCCTGAAATGGCGGCGGTTTTCTCGGTATTCCGACAAATTCATCACGACACCGCTTTGCGGATCCCTACTACCGACCGTATCGGTGAGTCAGTAGATCTGCGGTTGCGTCGTCTTTGGGATACAATCAGTCCCGAACTTTGGGAAAGCGAAGCAATTGATCCCCGCCAAGCCTTTTCAAACCGGTTCGAAGTATTGCGCGCGGCGCTCGCGTCAGGTTTTGCAGTAAAGGTGGCAGGCAAAAGCATTGCTATCCTGGGACCGCTAGACCAAGCCCTGGAAATTCTTTGTCTGATCTGCGGCGCTACCAAAGTGATAAGCTTGATGACAAATGACCCTCTTTCAGAGGGCGATTTTCTTCAGACTGAGCAGCTGGCGCGACAGCCGGTCGAGGATGCGAAGTCAGATAATTTTGACTTGATAATATGCATTGGTGCGCAAGAAAGACTTGCGGCATTGCAGAGCGATCAGGAAACAATCCAAGTCCCCGAATTGTCACCCAATATCGCTTGATGGCACGCGTTCTATGGTGCTAACCACCAGAAAAATAAGACAATCACAAAGTTTCAAGTTATGATCTAAGGCGGAATGACAAAAGCCTAGTCGCAAATTTAGCAAGTGAGTTGAATTGATGGTACATAAAATGCGTAGCCTCCTCGGCGCTGTTTTCGTTGTTGCTGCCTTGTTTGGTAGCGTTGCTTATGCTCAGTCAGAGCGCTCGCTCTACCAGCAGGCCGAGGATCTCCGGCTTGGTATAAATGGACCCGTCGATCTTGGGCGCGCACTAGAACTTCACAAAGAGTCAGCCGACCTTGGTCGCGACACCTCGCTTGTTCGTATGGCGAGCATCTACATTGAAATGGGCGACCACGAAAAAGCAATCCAAGCGCTAGAGCGCGGCATCGTACGCGGCCATCAATTCTCTAAACAGGTTTGGGCAGGCAACCATATCAGCGGCAAATTCGGTGAACTTTCCGTACCTGAAAGCGGGGTGCTTGCTCTGCGCGAACTCATTGCGGAAACCGACAAACCCTGGGCAAGGTATCGACTGGCACGAGCCTACGAATTTGGCACAGGCGTTGACCGAGATATGGAAGCCGCCATCGCAGAATACGAACGTCTTGCTGATGAAAACTATGCCCCTGCACTAAAACGGCTGGCCGACTTTGCGCTGCGTGGAACTGCTCAGGACAAGGACCTTGAAGCCGCTGTCGCCCTTTATCAGAAAGCCATAGATGCCGGCGACAATCGGGTTTGGCTCAGCCTAGCGCAAGCCCATCTGGCGACCGGTGACGCAGAGGCTGCCTTTGCCGCCTATCAGTCTGCTATAGATAATGACATAGCCGGCGCTGAGGCGGAATTCGCGCGGCTCCACTTCCTTGGCGAATTCGCGGACAACTCGGACAAAGCCTTTGGCGCAAAATGGTTGGAAACGCAGGCCGAAGAAGGTGACCTTCACGCCGCTATGGAAGCAATTCAACTGTGGGAGCGCCGCTCTCGCCGCATTAACACACTGGACCTTGATAGTGTCCTCGCGACGATCAAATCCGCAGCCGACAACGGTGACCGCAGGGCGGCTCAAGCGTATCTGCGAGCCCTGCGTGTCCTTCGCTGGAAAATCCCCGGCGCGCGCGCGAAGCATGCTGCCGCAGTTCAGACCTATCGCCCGATCTTGTCCGGAAACACGCTTTATCGCGAGTTGTTCTTTGCGACCTACGACAGAGACAATCACAGCAAAAGCACACGGGACTCTGTTGCTACGGTGCGCGGCTTGGGTGGAGATGAGTTTGTATCCGGCGCAATGGGATTGAGATCCAATGAATTCACAGCCTTTGTTTATTTGGTGCAGGCGGAATTGCGCGATCTTGGGCTCTATTCAGGTCCAATCACAGGGCGAGCAACCTCATCAACTATCCGAGCGATGCTGCGACTATGCCGCGACGCCGGGGTCTATGATACCTGCATCCACGGACCACTGCTTTATAACTCGTCTTACGAAATCAGCCGTGCCATTGCCGAACGGCGCAACGTGAACTGAGGTCTTCGTAAAGTTCTACCCCGTGCGCCATGGTTCCCTTTGGCGCACGTGCATCATTCTCTTTAGAATTCGCATTCGCTCCATCGAAACGCTTTGTGTCCGCTGGCAGAGGATGTAACTTCACAAAAAACCTATTTGGGACGAGCACATGAAACGGCGCTTTTTTCTGCCAGCGGCAGTTCTTTCTTGCGTTGCAGCGGCCACCACCGCTTTCTCTGATGACGTAGATGATGGCCTTTATGATGCGCCCCCGCCCGAAGATGCTGGCTTTGTGCGCTTTGTCGGCTACGAGACGCTTGATGCACCCGACCTGTTCGGCCTTTCAATCCCGGACGACCTATTGGCATCTCAAGACTATCTCGTCGTTAGCGCCGCAAACCATGAAGGGTTAGAGGCAGGACAGTATGTCACCATCATTCCGGGACGCGACACCGCTCCGATCATTCATGTCGAACCTGCACGGAATCGGGAAAAGGTGTTGGCAACGCTGATCAACCTATCACCCGCCGAAGCCATTTCTCTCAAAACCGCAGACGGGAAGATCGCTGTCGTCGCGCCAATCGCCCCATTCGAAATCGCACATCGCGAAGTGAATCCCATTGCCGTTGAGCTTGCGATATTTGACGGAGACGCCATGCTAGGCGAACCAAGCAAGGTCATCTTCAAGCGCAATCAGCATGTGACCTACTTGGTTGGCAACGATGGATCCGTCAGCCGATTCACCAGTGGTTTTACATCAAATAAGAACTGATGGTCTTTTCCACTCATCTCTTTGTATTCCTTTTCCTCCCGGCGTTCTTGGCGCTCTACTACGCGAGTCCCTCGCGCCTGAAATCCTATGTCATCTGTGGCGCTTCTTATGCGTTTTATGGGTGGTGGCGCGTAGAATACGTGCTGCTGATCTTTGGCGTTTCTGCTCTGACTTACCTGGCTGCACAAATTACTCTGCGGAGCACCTCCGAGAAAGTTCGCAAGCGCGCGCTTGTTATGGGCGTTGTTTTTGACCTTCTGGTCCTTGGGTATTTCAAATACGCCGTATTCTTTGCGAACAACATCGACGGTATCCTGACGTTTGCGGGCCAAGATGGTCTCGATTTCTATGACGTGTTGCTGCCCATCGGAATATCGTTTCATACATTCCAATCGATCAGCTTCCTGATCGACATGTACCGCAAGGATGCTCCGCCCCCGGACAGGTTCATCGATTTCTTAGCCTTCAGTGCGATGTTCCCGCAACTGATCGCGGGACCTGTTCTGCGCTACAAAGATTTGGCGGAACAGTTCAAAACGCGGGTGCACAGCCTCGAGAAGTTCACCCGCGGCATGTACCGTTTTATCATCGGTCTCGCGATGAAAGTGCTAATCGCTGACAGCCTCGCCCCAATGGCTGACCTGATCTTTGCAAGCCAAAACCCAACGTTTGTCGAAAGCTGGCTTGGCGCGCTCGCCTATACGTTCCAACTGTTTTTCGATTTTGCAGGTTATTCGGCGATGGCCATCGGCCTCGGATTGATGATCGGTTTCAATTTCCCAGAGAATTTCAACCGACCTTATATTAGCCGGTCGATCACAGAATTCTGGCGACGGTGGCACATCACGCTGTCGAGCTGGCTCCGCGACTACCTGTATATCCCACTCGGCGGCAATCGCTTGGGCCAGTCAAAAACACTTCGGAATATTGTGCTAACAATGGTCCTTGGCGGCTTCTGGCACGGTGCCAACTGGACGTTCATCATCTGGGGATTTTGGCACGGCGGCCTTATGGCGCTGGAGCGTGTCATGGGTTCAAAGCAATCCAAATCCGTGTGGCCCGAGCGCATCGCCCTGCCCTTTACATTCTTTTTGGTGGTCCTTGGTTGGGTCATCTTTAGATCACCCACAGTCGCGCAAAGTCTGCAGATGTATCAGGGCATGTTCGGTCTGAATGGATTTGGGGTCTCTGACGCCATCGCATGGCAGCTTCGTACGAGCGAAATTGCGATCCTCGCACTGGCGTCGGCCCTCTGTTTCCTACCGCGCACAGCTAGTGACAAAGCTATCTTCAACACACCCGCGACGCGCACGGCCGCGCACACCGCCCTCCTTGCCCTCGTCACGGTAAAAATGAGCGCAAGCACCTACTCACCCTTCTTATATTTCCAGTTCTGATGCCAATGCTTGAGAAAATATCCGGCCTTTTGCTCATTGGATTGATTGGAGCGTTTGGCGTCACTTCCGCGATCAACTCCGATTGGTCCAGCGCAACACAAGCCCCATTTAAGGATGGCGAAACGCAAAACCAGCTGGAAACGGAATATACCAATGCCTTCCCTTTCAAGGACGCATCGATATCGCTGATCCGCGCATTTGAGTATCTGCTCTTTGGACAAGGCACTCAAAATGTCGTCGTTGGGAAGAATGGGTGGCTTTTCTCTGCGGAAGAATTTCAGATCCCCGCAGACTATGAAGAGCGGCTTCACACTAAATTCGGTCAAATCGTGGATTACACCCGAAAAGTTGAGGCGCATGATGTCGCTGTCATCATCGCGCTCATCCCTGACAAAGCGAGGATCATGGCCGACCAACTTTCTGTCGCCAGACCCGGCGTGTTGGACGGACGGTACGAAGCGACTTTGGCGGCTCTCTCCGCTGATGGGATCGCCTTTACCGATCTACGCCCAGCGCTTCATCAGGCGCGGCAAGGCGGTCAAGCTTACATGAAAACAGATACACACTGGTCTCCGGCTGGAGCCAGCGCCGCCGCTCAGGTCCTTGCCCCTGCCATTCGTGAAAAAGCCACGCAAAGCATCGATTTTCAGTCCCATAGCGCTGACGAAACGACCGAGATCAACGGAGATTTGGTGAAGTTCGTCGCGACGCCTCCCCTCGTATATTGGAGCGGTCCAAAGCCCGAAGAAATCTTGATCCTTGAAGTTACGCAGGACGGTAGCGACCTTGGACTTTTTGGCGATGCGCCTGAGCCAGAGGGACGTCTTGTAGGTACCAGTTTTTCCGCCATCGAGCATTGGGGATTTCTAAGCGCCTTGAAACTGTCGAGTGGCGTCGACATCCTTAATCTGGCACAGATGGGCCAAGGACCGTTCGCGCCTATGAATGCATTTATCGCTGAACTTGAAACGACCGAAAACAAACCGAGTCTGGTCATCTGGGAAATTCCAGAACGCTATCTGACCATCGACCCGAAGGAGCAGCCATGAAACACACACTCCTCGCCGCCCTTGCTCTATGCGCGCTGACCCAACCGGCTGCTGCGGAAAAGGTTCAACTCTTCTGCGATGCGCTGTTGAAGGAAGAAAGCTATGAGCCTGACAATCGCCACATGCGCTTTTTGACTGTCGATGAGGAAAGCGGCTGGATCAGTCGGACGACCGACATCAGATCAAACACTTATCGGCAAAGCGCCATCGATGTTCTTGCTGAAATTAGGCGCCGACTCGCCGACGATTTTGGCGCGACCCTCGTGATTGCCAATGCGCCGCAGCGCGGTATTTTCGTACCTTTCCTAGATGAGGTTGAAAAAGAAGACGCGCGTGCGATTTATCGTGAAATGCTCGGGCAACTAAATTCTGCAGGGATTATTACGCCAGATGCAGACGAGATTCTGACATCCGATATAGCACAAGGCGACAGCTTTTATTTTCCGCGAGACACCCACTGGACACCAGAGGGCGCAGGCGTAGTGGCGCGGTCCTTAGCCAAAGCACTTCAGAATGCAGGCAAAATCGACGTCTCCGATGATGAGCCTCGCTATATCTTCGGTGATTTTGAACTCGAAACATTCAAAGGCACGTTTAACAATTCAATTGAAGAAATCTGCGGGATTGAGCCACCTGAACATGAAATGATGGTGCCGAATGTTGTTCCTGTCGCTCACAGTACCGAAGAGCTCGCTGATCAACTTTTTGGCGACCCTGCTTTGGGAGACAGCAAGAAGATCGTTCTCTTGGGGACGAGCTTTGGGAACTCCTCAGGTGGTGATCGCTTTCGCTGGGCCGCGCAGCTTGAACATGCCCTGCAGAATAAGGTCGAGAACCTCTCTCTGACCGGCGGACTTACGGTGACAGCTTTCGAAGCATATGCCTATCGCGATTTGGCTCCGGGGTCAGCGGACATCGTGATCTGGGAGTTTCCAGCCGTCTATGTTTCAAACTGGATTGAGTACGATTTTCGGCAAATTTTAGGCGCGATTGCGGGAGAATGTTCGGCGGAAACAGAATCCCATGCACTAAGTTTTGAAGCAGGTTCAGACGCCGAAATCCGCTTTGAGAAACCCTTGCCCCTTCAAGAAACAGTAAGCTTGGACTTCACGGATTTTGAGATCGGCTCAATGCAACTGCTATTGCAAGACGAAAACGGGAAGAAATATACACAGCGCATTCGACGGCGTGATCGGTTTCCCGGCAATGCGCGAACAACAATCTGGCGTACGAGCACACACGGACTGTCAGGAGAGTTAATTGGTATCCGTATCGAAAACTTGGACAGCGATCTCGAGGGCGAACTCAAGATTTGCGACTAAATTGTTCCCGCGCTGCCCCCGTCACTGAACCGTCACATCTCTGTCGCGAATG
This sequence comes from Cognatishimia maritima, assembly GCF_900129685.1. Taxonomy (GTDB): domain Bacteria; phylum Pseudomonadota; class Alphaproteobacteria; order Rhodobacterales; family Rhodobacteraceae; genus Cognatishimia; species Cognatishimia maritima. Next base: position 437,005 of record NZ_FQWM01000002.1, read on the forward strand.
CGTAACGTTGGCCTCATACTCCCGCCGGGCAATCCACCCTGAGGAAGTATCCCATGAAAACGAAATTCACCGCCTCCGCGATCGCGCTGATGGCTGCAACCGCAGCCGGTGCTGAAGGTCATCTGCCACAAGCCACCAACGCATGGTACGAAGCAGGCCAAGCACGTCTGGCTGCCGAACTGGCAAAAGAAATCAACACCAACCGCGCGAAAAACGTGATCCTTTTGATCGCGGACGGCAACGGCGTTGGCACCAACTACGCGACGCGTTTGTTTGCGGGTCAGCAAGCTGGCAACTTTGGGGACGAACATGTTCTGCCACATGAGTCGTTCCCAAACCTCGCGCTGGTCAAAACCTACAACGTCAACGCACAGACACCTGACTCTGCTGGTACCGGTACTGCGATGATGTCCGGTGTAAAAACCGACGCGGGCGTTCTGGGTGTGAACGAAGCGGTGAACCGCTCTGATTGTGCCTCAATCGAAGGCAACCTTGTTTCCACCATGAACGAAATCATGACCGAGGCTGGCAAATCCACAGGCGTTGTCTCCACCGCACGTCTGACTCACGCGACACCGGCCTCCGGCTACGCACATTCCGTTGATCGCAACTACGAAGCATCTCTTCCAGAAGGCTGCGAGACGCAGAAAGACATCGCGACACAGTTGGTCGACGCCATGGAAGCGGGCATCATTGATGTCGCCTTGGGCGGTGGTCGCCGCAACTTCATCGGCAAGGACATCACCGACGAAGAAGGCAAAACAGGTAAGCGCGCCGAAGGTGAAAACCTGATCGACCGCGCGAAGTCTTTGGGCATTCAATATGCTTGGAACGACGAGACCATCGCTGCGGCTACGACAGACGCACCAATCTTGGGTCTGTTTGAATCCTCCCACATGCAGTACGAAGCGGACCGCAGCGGTGAGCCTTCTTTGGCAGAGATGGTGGAAGTCGCCATCAAAAACCTGCAAGGCAACGAAAATGGCTTCTTCTTGCAGGTCGAAGCGGGTCGCGTTGACCACGCCAACCACGCCGGCAACCTTGCACGCGTTGTCCGTGACGGTATCGCCTTTACCGATGCAGTTGCCATGGCTGACAAGCTGACCAATGACGAAGACACTTTGATCATCGTGACAGCTGACCACGAGCACGCGATTGCGTTCTCCGGCTATGCAGGTCGCGGCGCGGATATCACTGGTCTTTGCATGGGTATCTCCAATACCACAACAGAGCACACTGGCGAGCCTTGCTTGGCGAAAGACGGCAAGCCTTACACCATCGCGACCTACCTGAATGGCGCAGGCTCCATCCTGCGTGAAGACATGAACTGGGCCGGCGTTCGCCCGGACCTGACACAGGAAGAAGCGACCGACTTGGACTACACCCAGCAGGCGCTGATCCCAATGTCTTCTGAAACTCACTCTGGTGAAGACGTCGCGGTTTACGCAAAAGGTCCTTGGGCACACCTGTTTGATGGCACCATCGAACAGAACTACGTGTTCCACGTAATGAAGCACGCGGCAGAAGTTAACGTTTCCAACTAAGCTTGCGACAGCTACAAACGGGGCGCGGTTTCTGGCCGCGCCCCGACTTTTTGCAGAAAGGGTTCAATGATGTTTACGCGCCGACACTTTACCACCGGGCTGGCGATGTCGCTGGGTTTTGGAACGTCAGCGACCGTTAGTGCGGCTGATACGCCTTTAAAGCTAAGAGAACTCTACAAACGGGACGGCTCCTTTTCTGCCCTCGCTTTGCAGCTTGAAGGTCAGCGTGTGACGGTCTCTGGGTACATGGCGCCGCCTTTAAAGGCGCAATCGAAATTTTTTGTCCTGACCAAGATGCCCATGTCGGTTTGCCCCTTCTGTGAAACCGAAGCGGAGTGGCCGGACAATATTCTGACGGTTTACACGAAACGGACGGTGAAGGTGATCCCATATACTGTCGGGATCAAAACCACTGGTGTGCTTGAACTGGGGGCGAAAACAGACCCTAACACAGGGTTTTTGTCCCTCATTCGGCTGGCAGGTGCCACCTATGGCTGACGCAATCGGCGCATTGTTTGTACGCGACCTAAAGGTCTCCAGCAACCGGGGCCGCATTTTGCTTTCCGCGCCGAAACTGGACATTGCGGCAGGCGCGGCTGTTGGCATCAAAGGGCCATCCGGGGCCGGGAAATCAACCCTCCTTTTTGCGCTGGCTGGGCTTCAGCAGAATTGCACCGGCGCGATAAAGTGGGGCAGCGTCGATCTGACTGCCGCAAACCAAACAGCAAAAGCAAAGTTTCGTCGCGATCATCTTGGCATCGTGTTTCAAGATTTCCTTCTGTTTGATGAACTCGGTCCACTTGAAAATGGGGCGATACAGTCTCTATTTCGGCCCAAAACGGCACGTGCGGGTTTGCGCACCGCCGCCAGCGCAACACTGAAACAGCTTGGGGTATCGCGCGATACCGGCGACGTCACGACCTATTCTGGCGGAGAGCGACAGCGCATCTCGGTGGCGCGCGCCCTGGCGCATGATCCCGCGATATTGCTAGCGGATGAGCCAACCGCCAATTTGGATCGGGATGCCGCAGATGCCCTTGCGACGGACCTCGTATCGCAGGCCAAAGGCAAAGGGCGCACCCTGATTGTTGTTAGCCACGACCAAAGTGTCCTGGACCAAATGGACCGTGTTATCACGGTAAAAGACGGGGTGGTGGCATGATGGATCTTTGGCACAGCCTTTCCGCAACGGCGCAGGATGTTGGTCTATTTGCGGCTCTGACCCTGCCGATTTTGGCGCTTGGTGTGGGATTGACCTATGGCTATGCCCCGTTGCCTCTGGTGCGGGCGATGCTGTGGCGGTTTCGCTGGGCGAATGGCATATTTGTCCTTCTGATTGCCATATCGGTTGGCATGGGAATTGGGCTGTTGGCGCAAGAACGTGGGCTGCGATTGGGGTCGGCAATGGCCGCAGACAAGTTTGACCTCGTGATCACTGCGCCGGGTTCAGAACTGACGATGATGCTGGCCACGGTCTTCCTACAGCCCAGTAACACGCCGTTATTGGATGGAGAGACATACGCCGAAATCGCCAACCATCCGCGCGTGAAAACGGCGGCACCGCTGGCGTTTGGTGACAGTTATGAAGGCAATCCTGTTGTCGGCACGACCGCTGCCTTTGTGGAACACCTGACGGATGGTGCCATCGACGGGCAGCAATTCGAGACCACAGATGAGGCGGTCGTCGGGGCTTTGGTTGACCTGAACATTGGCGATACGTTTGAACCCTCCCATGGCGTTGGTGACGCCGTTGAAGGCGGGCACGGTTTTGAGATTTCGGTGGTCGGGCGCATGCCTGTCACCGGGTCGCCTTGGGATCGGGCGCTGATAGTACCCATTGAAGGCGTTTGGGAGACGCACGGCCTTGCCAATGGTCACGCGCTTGAGGACACACACCTTGGCGCGCCTTTTGACCCAGAGTATTTCCCCGGCACGCCTTCGGTGATTGTTCAAGCGGACAGTCTGGCGGGAACCTATCTGTTGCAAAGCCAGTTCACGCGGGACCTAGAAACCATGGCCTTCTTTCCGGGGGCGGTCCTGTCGAACCTCTACCGCATCATGGGCGACATGCGGCAGGCAATGTCGATCATGGCGCTTGTATCGCAAATCCTTGTGGCGATTTCGGTGCTGTTGGGCCTCTTTATCCTAAGCCGTCTCTTTGCCCGTCAGTTGGGCCTACTGCGCGCCATCGGCGCGCCTCGTCGTTTCGTGTTGGGCGTGGTCTGGAGCTACGCAGCCACATTGCTAATCACGGGCAGCCTGCTGGGCGTCGCCTTAGGCCTTGTGGCAAGCGAGGTCCTTGGTCAGATCGTTTCGGAACGGACACAGATCTCTGTGCCAACTGGTCTTGGATGGACAGAGGTGCATCTGGTTGCAGCGTTTCTATCAGCAACCAGCGTGCTTTCGTTAATACCCGCATTTTCGGCTTTAAGAGGCTCTATTCTGGCAGCAATTCGCGCGTGACGGAGGCGGGCGCAAACTGGCGCCCGTCATACGCCACAGCCTCTGTGCCATAGTTGAACCAGAACCGTTCTGTCGCCGTGTCGCGCAGGCGCAACCCTTCGGGCAAAGACAGAGCGGTTAGACCAGCCGCTTCAATGACGGGCGTTAATACACGGCTCATACCGGCTTGATCAAGCCATGCGCCCAGATAGGTGATGTTTCCTGACGACATCGTCACAGGCACACCGTCCTCTGCAACCAAGCCCACTTCAGCGCCGCCCACAAGCATCTCGCGATACCCTGTGATTGCGCCGCCGCCCTGCATCGCAATGGGCGTATCCGGGCGAATGGATTCCACGCGGTCCACGGTCACATCCAGCCCCGGTAAGGCTGGCGGCAGCGGCGTTGGAATGGTCATCTCGCCATCCCGCGCCGCAGCGCGCGGTCCGATCACAGTTACAGAATTCGCCTGTGTTAGAGCCTGTTTTAGACCCTCAGGCATATGCATCAACCCCGGTGCCAAAACCACTTTGTAGCCGCTGAAATCTCGTGTTTCAGGGCGCAGGATGTCAATCGACAGCCCCATCTTGCGCAACGCCTGATAGGTTTCGAAGAACAGGCAGAAATAGCTCAGGCCCGCACCATGCGGCTGGACAGCCCATGCAGCTTCGGCGTCATAGTCGAATATCATCGCAACAGGCGCTTGCGCGGGCGCAACGTCCGGCGCCTTTGCGATCTCATCACGAACCTGTTTTGCCTCTGCCATGGCGGGCGCGTCCGCGCGATCCGGGCGCAATAGACCCGCATGCATCTGTTCCTGCGCCATTGGTGCCTGACGCCAGCGGAAGTAGCACACGGCCTCGGCACCATGTGCAAAAGCCTCCCACGACCAAAGCCGCACCATGCCGGGTAGCGGCGCTGGGTTGTAAGGCGCCCAATTCACCGGGCCGGGCTGCTGCTCCATTACCCACCAGCGACCCTTGCCAACCGCGCGGTAGAGATCGTGATGTAAGGCCTGAAAATCAGGGTGCCCCTGCCGCGCATAGGCGCGTTGCTTTTCGACCGATGCGCCAACGCGATCTTCAAGAAAGCCAAGCGGATAGCTGTCCCACGTGGCGATATCCAGATCGTCGCCCACTTTGAAATGGTCAAAATCGGTGATCCGCCCCATGTAATTATGCGAGGTCGGGGCCTTGGAATATTTGCGAATGATCTCTGCCTGCATGCGGTTGTAGCTGACAACCTGGTCAGAACTGAACCGGCGAAAATTCAAAGAATGGGCTGGATTAGGCTCTGTTACTGTCAAGTTCGGCAGGCCAATTTGGTCAAAATCATTGTACTCCATCGACCAGAACACATTACCCCAAGCCAGATTCAGCGCGTCGATCGTTTGGTATTTTTCGCGCAGCCATTTGCGGAAGGCCTGCAAGGCGGCATCGCTATAAGAGAGCGTCGTGCCATGGCAGCCATATTCATTGTCTGTCTGCCACGCCGCAACATAGGAGTTATCGCCATAGCGTTTCGCAAACAGCTCAACGATCCGCGCACTTTCGGCGCGATAGCCTGCGTTGCTAAAACAGTAGTGCCGACGAGAGCCAAACCCACGCGGATTGCCATTCACATCGACTGCAAACATGTCAGGGTGTTTGTCTGCCATCCAACGCGGCGGCGTCGCGGTAGGGGTGCCGAGAACAACCTTCAGCCCTGCTTTACCCAGCACCTCAATCGCTTGATCCAGCCAATCAAACCGCAGATCACCGGGGGTCGGTTCCAGTCGAGACCATGCAAATTCACCAATGCGAACCCACGTCAGGCCCGCATCGACCATTCGCTCAGCGTCCTTCGCCCAGAGCTCTGTTGGCCAGTGCTCCGGGTAATAACACGTCCCTAGTGTTCGCTTCATGTCTAACTCACAAGATAACTTGGTGTTCCGCTTGTCCGGTCGCGTCTGGCAGGGAGACCACAAAGGTTTTTCCTTCGGCGTCACCACTCAACCCTACGGCTGCCGATGTTGCGTAAAGATCATTGAGATCAGCGCCCCCGAAAGCCGGGCAAGAGATTTGTACGGCATCAAATTCAATCGCCGTAAGCAGCTGGCCATCTGGACTATAACATGCCACGCGATTCACGCCCCATTGCGCGTTCCAAAGGTTGCCAGCAGCGTCCACGACCGACCCGTCTGGGTTTAGGCCATCCTCGTTAACATCTACGAACACAGTTGGCTCTCCGACGGGCCATCCCGCCTCGTCCAATGCGACCTGCATGATGGTTTTCTTTGCTGTATCGCTGTAATAGGCCACGTCGCCCAAGGGACCGAAGCAGATGGAATTAGAGATCGATATATCGCCGAACAGCTTGCGCAACTCGCCGCGATAGTAGCGGTAAATCGCCCCTGCACCGGGTTCGCCGTTAAAGCCCATGGTCCCGATCCAGAAACCGCCTTGTGGATCTGCGCGCCCGTCGTTGGAACGCGTGGCCGCATTGTCGGCTTCCAAAGCGACCAACAGTTCGCGTTCACCTGAACTGAGATCAAAGCGATAAAGCCCGGTTTCAGACGCGATCATCAACGTGTCTGCATCGACCCATCCGGCGGCAGAAACGTGTTCGTCAAAGGTCCATTCCTGCTCGGCCCCATCAACGCGCGTTAAAAGCTTCTTGCCGAGAATATCGAACCAGAACATCTGCTGACGCAGAGGGTGCCACAGCGGACCCTCACCTAACTCGCAAATGCGGTTGTCAAAAACTTCTGCGCCCATCAGTCCATGACCTCATCATAGGCCGCGACAATTGCGTCTGCTTTTGCGCGGACGTCTGCAGCACTCATACCGGCCTTGTAGATGCCGCTGCCGATGCCGAAACCACTTGCACCAGCTTCTATCCACTTGCCGAAGTTGTCAGGACCGGCGCCACCGACCGCGTAGACCTTGGTGCGCTGCGGCAGGACGGCACGCATGGCTTTCAAACCCGCGATACCGAGAAGATCGCCGGGGAAAATTTTCAACCCATCCGCACCTGCGCGCAGGGCTGCGAAAGCCTCGGTTGGGGTAATCACACCGGGGAAAGATTGCATGCCCAGTGCCTTAGTCTTTTCAATGACCGGCACGCAGGCATCTGGCGATACAATCAACTCACCGCCCGCATCCTTGACGCTTTGCACATCTTCTGGTGTCAGCACAGTACCTGCCCCGATCAACGCACGGTCGCCAAATTCCTTGGCAATCGCTTCGATGCTTTGAAACGGCTGCGGAGAGTTCAGCGGAACTTCGATCCGGTCAATGCCTGCTTCAAGAATTTCAGCGCAGATGCCAACAACTTCGTCAGGCTTCACGCCACGTAGGATGGCAATGACTTCTCGGCTCATGGGTTCATTTCCTTCACATCAGAGTAGGCCGCTTTCAGGCCGCTCAGGGTCATGTCGCTGACGGAATGCAGAGAGGCTTTGACGCCCTGTGCAGTAAGTCCGTCTTGGTAAAGTTTACAAAGCGCAGGCGCGCCAATCAGGGCGACTGGCATGCCCAGCCAATAGGGCCGCGCCCCGGCCAGCTCGAGTCCGATCAGATAACCGGACAGGCGTGCCTTTCCCTGAGAAGGCGTCATGTCGCCAACAAGGAACTCTGCACGCAACCCAAAGAGTTTGCTGGCGATCGATTGTGGGCGGCTCATGGCATCCGACAGGGCGTCAACAAAGGCATCCGCATCCCAATCGTCACCGTTGACCGTGTGTCGCAGCACAGATTGTTTGGACAACAGTGCGAACAATTCGCCGGTCATATAGGTCTGAAAGCTGACGACCTCTTTGGCCGAAATCCGCGCCCATTTGGTGTGGGTGCCGGGCAGGCAAAGAACGCCATCAAAATCTGGGTTTTCTGCCAGAAACCCAGCGATTTGGGTTTCTTCGCCACGCATCACATCGCCCGGGTTGGTTTGTTTCAAACCGGGTAGAATCCAGACGGAAATGCGCGGGTCCTTGGCGTCGACCCGTGTGGCGCCTTTGCCGTCGGGCGGAGCGCAGGGCACCGCCTGATAGGTGGCTTCTTTCCAACCTTGCGCCGCCCCGACCATGCCGCAGCAAATCACAGGTGTGACTTTATTATCTGGCAGGTCTGCGTCGATCAATTCAAGCAGCGCACCTTCGAATTCAGACGGGGCCAAAGACCCCATCCCGCGGTCCGAAGACCGTTCGGCAAGTACCGTGCCGTCGTTATCCAGTAAAGACAGCCGCAAATTGCTGGTGCCCCAATCCACAGCCACCAGCGCAACGCTGTCTCGAATTGTATCTGTCATCCCGTTACTACGACTCCGCCGTCCACAACCATGGCCTGACCAGTCATCATCTTGCTTGCGTCAGACGCCAGGAACAGCGTCGCGCCGACGATATCTTCGGGCCCCAAAGTATCTTTCAGGCATTGACGGCCAAGGTGGTCTTCCAGCGCTTCAGGTGTGACCCAAAGTTCTTTCTGCTTGTCCGTAAGGACCCAGCCCGGTGCCAATGCGTTCACGCGGATCTTGTCCGGGCCGAATTCGCGCGCCAAGCTGCGGGTCATACCATTGATGCCCGAATTGGCGGTTGTGTAGGCCGGATAGCCCGCATTGCCCATCATATACGAGATCGATGTGAAGTTCACAATGGTACCGCTACCAGCCGCTTTCATACCCGGCATAACCTCTTGGCAAGCAAAGAAATAAGCCTTGAGATTGATGGCTTGAGACCAGTCCCAGAACTCTTCGGTGACTTCTTCGGTGCTGTGGCGCTTGTCATTCGCGGCATTGTTGATCAGCGCGGTCACCGGCCCATGGGCTTCAGAAGCCTGCTGAATAGCCGCCTTCAGCGCGGGAATATCGGTGATGTCACATTGGATGAACAATGGACGGTTGCCGTGCTTGGCTTCCATCTCATCGCAGAACGCCGTGCTGTCGGAGCGCTGAACAAAGGCGACTTTGGCGCCCTGCGCCAAGAAACCTTCGGTCAGGAACGCACCGATGCCAGAACCACCGCCCGTGATGAATACGGACTTTCCCTTGAGGTCATGGAATGTTGCATTGATTGCCATCAGTGGCTCTCCCTTGTCACAGGGCGGGTGTCTTTGCCCACCAAAAAGTCCAGATCGGCACCCTTGTCGGCCTGCAGCACGTGATCAACGTACATCTTGGCATAGCCACGGGTGTAATAAGGTTCCGGCGCGACCCAAGCGGCGCGGCGTTCGGCCAGTTCGTCCTCTGACACCAGCAATTCCAGAACGCCGGTCGACGCAGAGACTTTGATCCGGTCGCCAGTTTTCACAAGCGCCAATGGCCCGCCTGCCGTCGCTTCCGGGGCGACATGCAAGATGACCGTGCCAAAAGCCGTGCCCGACATGCGCGCATCAGAAACCCGCACGATGTCTTTGACACCCTGTTTGGCAAGCTTGGCCGGGATCGGCATATCGCCCACCTCGGGCATGCCGGGATAGCCTTTGGGGCCGCAGTTTTTCAGCACCAGAATGCTCTCTGCGGTGACGGGCAGATCTTCGCGGTCAATATTGGCTTTCAGCTCTTCGATGGTTTCAAACACGTAGGCCTCGCCCTCATGCTCCAGTAGGTGATCGCTCGCGGCGGAGGGTTTCACAATAGCGCCGTTGGGTGCCAAGTTCCCCCGTAGAACCCGCAGACCCGCTGCGGGTTTGCGCGGTGCATCATAGGCAAAAATCACGTCACGATTGTAACACTCGGCCCCGTCGAAATAATGCGAGATATCCTTGCCCATCACGGTGTTGGCGGGCTGCAGCTTGTGACTGATTTCTTTCAGCACAACCGGTACACCGCCTGCGTAGCAAAAATCTTCCATCAGGTATTTGCCCGAGGGCATGCAATTCACCAGTAGAGGTATTTCGCCGCCCTTTTCGAAGTCTTCCATCGTCAAATCGATGCCAACCCGCCCCGCAAGCGCCAGAAGGTGCACGACGGCATTGGTCGAGCCACCCAGCGCAGCGTTGGCGACAATGGCGTTGTCAAAGCTGGCTTTGCTGAGAACGTCGGACAGTTTCAGGTCTTCGTCGACCATTTCGACAATGCGTTTGCCTGTCATATGCGCCAGGGCCATGCGGCGCGCGTCGACGGCGGGCAATGTCCCGTTCATCGGCAAGGAAAGCCCCATCGCTTCGGACAATGACGAGGTGGTCGAAGCCGTGCCCATCGTCATGCAGACACCTTTTGAACGACTCATGCCAGACTCGGTTGCCATGAAGTCCTTAAGGGTCATTTCTCCGGCTTTCACGGCCGTGGCAAATTTGCGCACGTCGGTGCCGGACCCTAGGTCGCGGCCCTTCCATTTGCCATTCAGCATAGGACCGGCGGACACAACGATGGTCGGCAGATCAACCGACGCCGCACCCATCAATTGGCCCGGTGTGGTCTTGTCGCAGCCGCCCAACAGCACAACGCCATCCATGCCATAGGCGCGGATCGATTCCTCGACATCCATCGCCAGCAGGTTGCGAAACAGCATCGCCGTGGGCTTCATCTGGGTTTCGCCCAATGACATCACCGGGAATTCGACTGGGAAACCACCGGCTTCCCAAACCCCGCGTTTGACGCCTTCGGCCAGTTCTCTTAGCCCCGAATTGCAGGGGGTCAGTTCTGACCAAGTGTTGCAGATACCGATCACCGGACGCCCATCAAAAGCATGATCAGGGAAGCCCTGATTTTTCATCCAGCTACGCCGGATGAAACCATCTTTGTCCATCATGCCGTACCAGCTGCGATTGCGTCTGCTTTTGGTCATAGGCGTGTTCCTTCAAGTACCCACATCTTGTCCGGGAAGCTCCATGGCAGGGTCAGTCCCTGCGCCATCAGGTAGGCCCCGCTGGCGACCAGTGGTTCGGATTTTAACAATGGTGTGCCGCGAGACAGATAAGGCGCGTCATCTCGGTTGATCAATTCGACTCGGTACATCGCGTCCGGGCTAAGCCGGGTCAAGCGCAGAGGCCGCGGCGCGATCTGTGAGGATGTGCCTGCCAAACCGGCGAAGACAACAAAGCGACCGCCACCCTCGGCGAGTTGTTGCTCTGCAATCACCGCGGGATCAGAGCTATCAAGGCGCAGAATATCCGCCCGGTACATCCAGTCTCGGTTCTCTTTCCACCATGCGGTCACCTTGCTGAGCACCTCGACTTCGTCGTCGATCAGCTCGCGCGGGTCCATTTCAAACCCCATGTGGCGCTGAGCAGCAACCCACGCGCGGAACCGGATGTCGTAGACACGGCCCGACGTATGGCATTCACGCGGGCCAACGTGACTTCCGGTCACGGCGGAAGGAAGGAAGATCGCAGCGTTGTGCTGCATCTTCAGGCGTTCCAATGCGTCATTGGAATCCGACAGCCAAACGCGCTGCGTGCGGCTGAGGATGCCAAAGTCAATCCGGCCACCACCCGAGGCGCAGCTTTCAATTTCAACATGCGGGAAGGCCGCACGCAGACGATCCATCAACGCATAGGACCCACGGGTCTGCGCGGCATCCGGCAAAGGCAGCACGCGGTTGTGGTCCCATTTGATATAGTCGATCTCGTAGTCACGCAGGATCGCACCGATCCGATCAAACAAGAATTCCTGCACATCGGACCGCGCCATGTTCACTGCTTTTTGCTGACGTCCAAGGATCTGGTCTTCGGACCCCAATGCCCATTCGGGGTGCGCCCGGTGAATGTTGGAGTTTTCATTGATCATTTCTGGCTCAAACCAGATCCCAAAGGTCATACCTTCGGAATGCACATGGTCGATCAGCGGCTGCAGCCCTTCTGGGTATTTGCGCGCGTCAACTTCCCAATCTGACAGTGCCATCGTGTCATCATCACGATTGCCAAACCAACCATCATCCAGAACGAAACGCTCTGCCCCCAAGGCAGCGGCACGGCTGGCGATCTCTTTGAGTTCAGGCAGGTTGTGGTTGAAATAAACCGCTTCCCAGCAATTGTAGTGCACAGGTCGTGGACGGTCCGGATGGGGCCATGTCACCACGCGGTCGCGCAGGTGGCGCTGAAAGGCCACGGCACAGCCGTTGATTCCGTCATCAGAGAACACCGCATAAAGGGTCGCGGTTCCAAAACGCGTCTTTGCAGAAAGTTCGACGCGAGTCGCATGGCCGAACTGGATTTGGCGACGCCCATCGGGCAGCTCTTCCGCCGCCATACGGTGCCCACCGGACCAACCGTAATGGAAGGCGTAGGCATGGCCTGAGGCATTGGTCGCTCCGCCACAGGGAACAATTAGCCCTGGGAAATGTTCGTGGCCCGTGCGGCCTGTGCGATTTTCGCGGTAGCGCATGCCCGCAGACCACGGCGTGCGGTTCATCTGAAACTCGCCACACCAACGACCTGCGAAATCGATCATCTCGGTCGAGTTCTGCGGCGCCGGGAAAACGGGCGCAGACAGCCAGTGCAGGTGCACCGGATGGGCCGCGTCGACCCAGGCCTTCGCCTCGATCATGTGGGTTTGCCCGTCAATTGCAAAACGGGCGGAATAGGTCAGGATGCCTTCCTGATCTTTAAAGGTCAGCGTCAGGGCATCGTCTTCTTCCTTTGCCTCGGCAAAGCAGAATTTCGGCAGCATTGGCGTGCCGTCTTTGTCACGCAGGCTCATGCCCGGCTGGCCGGGAAAACTGCGCGTTGCCTCAGGACAAATTGAAAGTTCAGGGTTTTGGTCGAGCATGCCCCCGGTAACATCGAGGACATGAGCTTTGTAGAGCGTTGTCAGGTCTTCTTTGTCTGACAACCTGGGCCCCCAATAGACCACCTCGGCGAGGTGGTCATTGTGGGAACCCAGAACAAGCGTTTGACGTGAGTCATCAAGACGCCAGCATTGGATCATTTAACGGCTCCTAGAGTGAGACCGGCAATGAAGTGTTTCTGCATCAGGAAGAACATCGCCACAGGCGGAAGCGCTGCCACAATGGAGCCTGCACTCATCAGGTGATACGCGGCACGGTACTGAGCGTTAAAGCTCGTGATACCCGCGGTCACCGGCTGACTTTCGGCACCCTGTGTCAGGACAACTGCCCAGAAGTAGTCGTTCCAGATGAAAGTAAAGATCAGCACCGCCATGGCCGCCAACGCTGGTTTCATCAGCGGCAGCACCACGTGCCAGAAGATTTTCCACTCTGCCACGCCTTCAACACGTGCCACCTCGATCAGATCGAAAGGCAGCGCTTTGATGAAGTTCCGCATGAACAGCGTACAGAAACCTGTCTGGAATGCGATGTGAAAGAACACTAGCCCGGTTTTGGTATTATAAAGACCCATATCCAGAGTCAGGTCCCGTACAGGCACCATGAGAATCTGGAATGGCACGAAGTTGCCCGCGACGAACATGAAGAAGATCCAGATGTTCGAACGGAATTTGTAAACGCCCAGCGCAAAGCCGGTCATGGAACTTAGGACAACACAGCCGATCATGGTGGGTACCGTGATCAGAACAGAGTTCATCAGATAACGGGGCATGTCGGACTGAAAGAAGACCTTGCCGTAGTTGTTGACGAACTCAAACGAGGTCGGCAGACCCCAGTAGTTGCCGGTTGTGAAATCCGCATCCGGTTTGATCGAGAACACAGCAACCGCGATCAGTGGCAAAAGCCAGAGGACCAAGGCCGCAGGCAGCAGCGCCTGATAGGATAGCTGCCATGTGCGAGAGGATTTTTCGATTGGAGTCGGAAACATATCAGCGACCTCCCTTTTCATCTTTGTACATTGACCACAAGAAGTATGTGATGAAGCACAGCATGATCAGGAACAGAACAACCGCGATCGAGGCACCATAGCCCATGCGGAAGCCATATTCAGACAGGGCGACCTCGAACATGTAGAATGACAAGACGCGGCTCTCACCGAATGGACCGCCGTTCGTCATAATCGAAATCAAGTCAAAGGACCGCAACGCGCCGATGATCGTCACAACGAAGGCAATAAAGGTTGCTGGTTTCAACTGAGGAACGATGATGTGCCACAGCATTTTCCAACCTTTGGCACCGTCCAGTCGCGCGGCTTCGATCTGCTCTGGGTCAACGGCATTCAAACCGGTGAGGTAGAGGATCATACAGTATGCCGTTTGTGGCCAGATGCCTGCGGCAATAATCCCGTAGGTCACAAAGCGCTCGTCCCCAAGCACGTTGATTGGATCAATCCCGAACACCGCCAAGAATTGGTTCAAGAGCCCAAACGTCGGATCGTAGAACCAGGTAAACACGAGGCCCACAACGACTTGAGAGATCACGAAGGGGAAAAAGAAGAGTGACTTATAAAGACGGATGCCTGTGACGGTCTGGTTCAAGAAGAGCGCAATAAAGAGACCGGCAGGGATCGCCAATAGGTAAAGAACCAGCCAGATCAAGTTGTTGCGTAAAGACACGTAAAACGCATCGTCCCAATACAGTTCTTCATAGTTGCCCATGCCAACCCATTGGGCTTCGCCCAAACCGTCCCAGTCGTAGAAGGAGACATTGATGGATTGGAAGATGGGAAAGATGACGTACAGAAGAAACATCGCGACGCCGGGGATCAAAAAGAGCCATGGCGTGGCAGCTATCTCATTCCGCTTGTACCACGACGCTTTGGTCGCGGCTTCAGTGGATGAAGACATGTTCTATCTCCGAGGAGCTATGCACGGTTTTCCAAGAAAGTTGTTCAGAGGGGTGGAAAACACCGCGCTTTGAAAGAATGAGGGCGTAATGCGTCTATGCACTACGCCCTCAGAGATCAGATATTACTTGTAGATACGCTGAGCAGCTCGGTCGAGGCGATCAATGATCTTATCAAGATTGTCTGGTTTCACCATGAACTCCTGGAAACCTTCCATCGCAACTTTCGCCATTTCTGCTGGTGCGTCGCGGTCAAAGAACTGCGCAACACCACCTGGGCTGTTGGAGGAAAGCATCTCGAAGCCTTCTTTCAGGAACTTGTCGTCATCCACAGAGGATTTCGCATTCACCGGCAACTGACCCAGGTTGTCACCATTGTTGATAAGTGTCTGGTTTTCAGCAGATACGACGAACTTCAAGAAGGCTTTTGCAGCTTCTTTGTTCTTCGCACCGGATGGGATGTGGAACGTGTCGGTTGGCGCGTCTTCTGCGAGTTCAACATCTGGGTTGATCGATGGGAACTGGTAGAAGTCCAGTTTGCTGTCGTCCAGACCTGCTTCACGCAGTGGTGGCACCGCGAAGTTGCCTTTCAGGATCGCTGCTGCTTCGCCAGAGACGATGAACGGCAGGGATTCTTGCCAGCTGTATGCGGTGTGGTTGTCGATGAACGCGCCCATGTCGATCAGTTCACGCCAGTTGGCGAATGTCTTCGCAACACCTTCGTCTGTCCATGGGATTTCGCCACCGGTCAGCTTTGCGTGGTAATCATACCCGTTGGTGCGCATGTTTAGGTAGTCAAACCAGCCACCTGCGGTCCATAGGAACTTGGTGCCGATGGTGTAGCACTTGCGACCAGAGTCCAAAATGGTCTGGCAGTTGGACTTCATTTCTTCGAAGGTTGCAGGCTCGTTTAGGCCCAGCTCTTCGTAGATGTCTTTGCGGTAGTACACACCCCATTGGTAGTAGGTGTATGGTACGCCCCACTGCTTGCCATCCAGGGTCATCGCGCCCTTTGTGGATGCCAGATCAGCAAGTTCAGGGTCTTCCCAAACATCAGAGATGTCTTCAAACAACCCTGCGTCTACGTATGGACGCATGCGGTTTGCCGCATACCAGTTTGCAACGTCAGGCGCATTTGCTGTCAGGAAGTTCCGGATCTGAGTCTTGTACGCTTCGCGGTCAATCACCGTCAGCTCGATGTTCAGATCTGGGTGCATCTCACCGAAACGCTCAACCATGCCTTCCATAACCGCGCGCGGCGCCGGGTTGGACATGTCAGAGAAGATGACGAGATCGCCAGACAGCTTTGCATGGCTCCCTGCAAATGCACCGGTGGTGAGTGCAGCGGTCGCAGCCAAAGTCGCCAAGACGGACTTGGTTTTATGGAACATGGTTTTCCTCCCCATTTTGCTCCGTAGATGTTCCAAATAATGGAACTTAGTTTTAACTATTGAAAATAATGCGCCGACTCACTAGGGTTGTCAACATGTTTCGTCAGCTTTACGGCGGCGGAACAGGGAGGAAAAAACAATATGGCGCAAACTGTCAAAAAAGACGGGACGGTCGGTAAAGCGTTGGAAATTCTCGACTTGGTCGCGACTTTCAACCGCCCAGTTCGGTTCTCGGAGCTGCTTTCGATCAGCGAGCAGCCGAAAGCGACTCTGTATCGGTTTCTTCAGACTTTAACGAATCAGGGTATGTTGTCTTACGACGAAGACCGTCAGGTCTACAGCATGGGGCTGCGTCTCGTGCGCCTTGCCCATTCGGCCTGGCAAAGTGCGTCTTTGGCCCCACTCGCCTCAGAGATGCTGGACATCTTGGAAGAGGAAGTTGGCGAAACCATCCACCTCGCACAGATGGAGAACGGTCAGGTTCTATTCGTCGACAAGCGCCGCAGTTCTGTTTTGTTTGAAACGCTTGCTCAGGCCGGGCGAATTGCGCCCGCACATTGCACGGGGGTTGGCAAAGCCATTTTGGCCTTCATGGCACCCGAAAGGCTGGAGCGCGCTTTGAAACAACAGGCGTTTGTGCCATATACGGCGTCGACGCACAAAGATCGCGAAAGTCTGATAGCCGAATTTGACACGATTAGGGCAGAAGGTGTCGCATTTGACAGGGAAGAGCACGAGCGTGGAATCATTTCGATTGCTGCGCCGATCTTATTGAACAACGGCAAGGTCGTGGGTTCGGTCTCTATTGCGACCACAACTTCACGCCATAGTCTAAAGGATTTGGAAACCTTCAAACCTCAACTGCTACAAGCAACCAAAGCAATCGGTGATGCCGCGACAACGTGGCAATTTCCATCACCAAAATAACCTCGGGAGAGAGAAGTAAATGTCGGGTGTAGAACTCACGAATGTCATCAAGAAATATGGCGAAACGCAGGTCATCCACGGTGTGGACCTGAAAATCGAAGAAGGCGAATTCTGCGTCTTTGTTGGCCCATCGGGCTGCGGTAAATCCACACTCCTGCGTATGGTTGCGGGTTTGGAAGAAACGACCGGCGGTCAAATGACAATCGGGACACGTGATGTGACCCATATGGACCCTGCCGAGCGCGGCGTGGCCATGGTGTTCCAGACCTACGCACTATACCCACATATGACCGTCGAAGAAAACATGGGCTTTGGCCTGAAAATGAATGGCGTGCCCAAGGCCGAGATCGACAAGAAAGTCGGCGAAGCCTCACAGATTCTGCAGCTTGACCAATACCTCAAGCGCAAGCCCAAAGCGCTCTCTGGTGGTCAGCGTCAGCGTGTGGCGATTGGCCGTGCGATTGTGCGTGGCCCAGAGGTTTTCCTTTTTGACGAGCCTCTATCCAACCTTGACGCAGAACTGCGTGTCGACATGCGCGTTGAAATCGCGCGTCTGCACAGCGAAATCGGCGCGACCATGATCTACGTGACCCACGACCAGGTCGAGGCGATGACCCTTGCGGACAAAATCGTCGTTCTGCGTGCAGGCTACATTGAACAGGTCGGCGCCCCAATGGATCTGTTCCGCGACCCGGACAACAAATTCGTTGCTGGCTTTATCGGTTCGCCATCCATGAACTTCCTGAAAGGCGTGGTCGAAGGCGGCAAAGTCCGCGTGCCAGCACTGGATGATGAATTGGTTGACGCGTCCGTCAGTCTGCCAGCGGAGGGCACCGAAGTTCTCGTCGGTATGCGCCCGCAGCACCTGACTGTCACGGCTGCGGATACCACAGTTAAAGTTGATCTGGCCGAACAGCTGGGCGGTGTGTCCTACGAATACCTCTCGGCAAAAACCGGTGAGCGGATTGTCGTGGAAAGCAAAGAGGAAGAAGTTCTTCCCAAAGGCTCGACTGTGAAGGTGGCTTACCAGCCAGAGAAGGTTCTTTTCTTTGATGCGCAAACCGAAAAGCGCATTCGCTAAGTCAGACCCGCTTGGTTAAAAAGAAACGGCGCCCTCTGAGGCGCCGTTTTTGTTACGCGAAAGCCGCTGCCAAGGGCGCTGGTAGCTCAAATTCCCTAAGCACGCGGGCGCGACCCTCTGCCGACATCTTGCGCGCGGTTTTTTCGACGATGCGCAGAACTTTGTCGTCGGGATGTTTGGCCGCAAAGGGGGCGAAATACCATTTCAGAAACACGAAACAAATGATGTCCTCAAGCGCCTGCACATTGTCATCGCGCTTGATGCCTTCCTTGCGCAGCATTTTTTCGACGTCCGCACAGTCCTCAGCGCCATAGCCCGCAGCTGCCATGAACCCCGACACTCGGCTGGCATGATGCGCGCCAAGATCGCGACGCCATTTCAAATAGCCTGCGCGCCCCTCGGGATAGTCTGCGCGTTTCAAAACCCAACGCTCAATATGCTGGCCGCGCGCCGCGATCTGCAGGATTTCCGGCGCGTCTGGGAACAGCCGATCACATTCCGCACTCATGCGTTGTCCGTACAAAAGCGCTTCCGGCTGGCCTTCGTCCATACGCGGGTCCTGCGCGTTCGCCGCGTCGATTTCTGATAATACGTTTTGAAGTGCGTCGCTCATCCTGCCATCCTCGCTTGCTTGCCGCCAGCATAGCCAGTGCCGCCAGCATACAAAACCCAGCATTTCCCTGCTGACTGCAATTGAATAACCTAGGGCAAACCCGTAAGTCGGGCCTATATCCAAATCCGAGGTCATAATGGCAAACCATCTTTATCACGGCGATCTTCCCGACGGGCTGGATCTGGGCCCTGTTGTTGCAATCGATTGTGAAACGATGGGCTTGAACCCGCATCGGGATCGGCTGTGCGTTGTTCAGATGTCAGGCGGGGATGGCGACGCCCACATCTTGCAAATCGCTAAGGGGCAGACCGAAGCCCCCAACCTTTGCCGTATGCTTGAGGACCCCAATGTCCTAAAGCTGTTCCACTTTGGCAGGTTTGACATTGCTGCGATGCAAAACGCCTTCGGTACCCTCGCCGCGCCGGTCTACTGCACCAAGATCGCCTCGAAATTGATACGGACCTACACGGATCGTCACGGCCTGAAGAACCTGTTGCAGGAATTGCTCGGCATAGACATTTCCAAGCAACAGCAAATGAGCGACTGGGGCGCGCCAAACCTGACCGACGCGCAGCTAGAGTATGCGGCGTCGGATGTCCTCTACTTGCACCAACTGCGCGAGAAGCTGAACGCTCGACTTACACGTGAGGGCCGTATGGAACTGGCACAATCTTGTTTTGATTTCCTACCGACACGCGCGCAGCTTGACCTTGAGGGCTGGCCAGAGATCGACATCTTTTCGCACTGATGGCACGGCGCGGGCTGACATACACGCAGGTCATCAATGGCTTGAAGGTGCTGTTGCCCGTGACAGCCTTGGCATTGCTGTCGACGATGTTCCTCTTTGCGCGGTCCGTGACCCCGACCAGTCAAATCCCATTCGCCAAAATCGAATTGGAAGAGCGCGCCAGCGAGCAGCGCATCACCTCGCCGTTCTTTGCTGGACAGACCGTGGGCAACCATAACGTCCGCGTCACAGCGCGCTCGGCTCGGCCCGATCAGGAAAATGCAAGCCTGTCCCACGTCGAGGGGATGCAAGCCAACGTCGAATTCCAGGACGGGCAGACCTTGTCGCTGAGTGCCGAGACGGGCCAAATCAACAGCCTGTCGCTGGAGGCTGAGCTCTCCGGCGGCGCACGCGCGGAGGCATCCAATGGCTATAGCATTCAAACCGATGCCATTACCTTGAATTTGAACGAAGGCACCGCCAAATCTGACACCAAAGTTACAGGTTTCGGACCCGCCGGTGCGTTTGAAGCGGGCGCGATGGAGCTTACATATGATGAGGACGCGCCGGACGGGCGTTTCCTTTTCACAAACGGCGTTAAGCTGGTATACACACCGCAAAGTCCATGAGGGTCGCGTCTTGTTAAGGTTTTCAGCAATCGTTCTCGCGCTTGTCTTTGCGGCAGCCGCCTATGCCCAAGAGTTCAAAGTCAACTTTGGCCTGTCCAATGGCGACCCAAACGCCCCCATCGAGGTTGAAGCCGACTCTCTGAGCGTCGATCAGGCGACAGGAAACGCAGTATTCACCGGCAATGTGATTATCACCCAAAGCGACATGAGCTTTCGCGCGGCGCTGGTTGAAGTGACCTATCTGACCGAAGACACAGGCATAGCGAAACTGACCGGGTCCGGCGGCGTTGCCTTGCAAAGCGGAAATGACACCGCGCAGGCGGAAACAGCGGTCTATGATGTTGAATCCGGGCTGATCCACATGACAGGCAATGTGTCACTGGCCCAGCGTGGCAACACCATCACCGCGCAGCGCATGACAGTGAACACAGCAAACTCCACCGCTGAACTGCACGGGCGTGTGCGCACTGTCTTGCAACCGGCGGCGAACTGATGGCGGCTCCGCAATTCCAAGTGACCGAAGGCAGCTCCGGGCTGCGGGTGGAAAACCTGCGCAAGAGCTATCGCAAGCGGGTTGTGATCCGAGACGTCGGATTGGAATTGCAGCGCGGCGAAGTGGTCGCCCTGCTTGGTCCGAACGGCAGCGGCAAAACCACCAGCTTTTACGCCATCGCAGGACTTGTTGTGCCCGAAGGCGGGCGTGTGATGATCGACGGGCATGACGTGACAACCATGCCAATGTATCGGCGGGCGAAACTCGGCATCGGCTATCTGCCACAAGAAATGTCGATCTTTCGGGGCCTCAGCGTCGAAGACAATATCATGGCGATCTTGGACATCGCGCTAAGCGACCGCCACAAAAGGCGCGAGCGTCTGGAAGAATTGCTCTCCGAGTTTTCCATCGAACACCTGCGCCGCGCACCGGCCCTTGCCCTGTCGGGCGGTGAACGACGGCGTGTGGAAATCGCGCGCTGCTTGGCGGCAGATCCCAAGTATCTTTTGCTTGACGAACCCTTCGCAGGCGTTGACCCAATCAGCGTGGGCGATATTCGCCATCTGGTGGCCGACCTGAAGAAGCGTGGCATTGGTGTTTTGATCACGGACCACAACGTACGCGAAACGCTAGAGATCGTGGACCGCGCCTATATCCTGCATGACGGCAAGGTCCTGATGTCAGGCAGCCCGGACGAAGTGGTCGAAAACGAAAACGTGCGGCGCGTCTATTTAGGTGACAGTTTCAAAATCTCTTAAGGGCGTCGAAATCACGGTGATTTTTCGCCGCTCGTCATTCGCCAGATTGACATTTTGACGAATGCCTGCCCCAATAGAGATATGACGTTGGTGTTCCCCCAGTTGGCGAATCTGATGACCCCCTTCACGGGGCACGACGCTGAACTGGCCATATCAACGTCCAATTCCAACATTCCGACCTAAACTGCTGACCTGCCTTTGCGGGCTGGGCAGTCGGATTGGGCCTTCGGACATGTTCACTAATAAGGAGATAGAATGCGCTATCAAATCACCGGAAAACAGATCGATATCGGCAACGCGTTGCAGCAACACGTTGAGGGGGAGTTGGGCAGTATCATGGGCAAATATGCCGGTCGCCCAACCGACGCTCAGATCGTATTTTCCAAAAGCGCGCACGAATTTGTCTGTGAGACAACCGTACATCTGTCAACCGGCCTGACTGCGCAGGCCAAAGGGCGCGCAACAGAGATTTATGCCGCCTTCGAAAACTGCAGCGAAAAGATGGAAAAGCAGCTGCGTCGCTACAAGCGTCGGCTAAAGGATCACCACAAGGAGCGGGAAGTACCGGTTGAACTTTCCGGCGCTTCGTCTTATATCCTCGCCACTGAAAACACCTCGGAAGAGACGGAGCCGGACTCCCTGCAGCCTGTAATTGTTGCGGAGATGGAGGCCAAAATCCCGTCGCTTTCAGTTGGTGAAGCTGTGATGCAGATGGAGATTGCTGGAGCGCCAGTGCTGGTGTTCCGCAACGAGGGGAAAGACGGGTTAAACGTGGTCTATCGCCGTGATGACGGCAATATCGGATGGATCGACCCGCAATAAAAGCGTCAGGAAACTGATGCGGAGATACAGGCTAAATGGACTTATCTACCATCCTACGCCCGGAGGCGGTCAGAGTAATTTCGGCCGCCACCAGTAAAAAACGTTTGCTGCAGGATTTTGGCGATCTTGCAGCCTCGGCTTATGGTTTGGACGCGGTGAAAGTGGTTACCGCGCTGCAAGAACGCGAAAGCCTTGGCCCAACAGGTGTCGGCAACGGTGTTGCCCTGCCGCACGCCCGTTTGGACGGCATCGACTCTGTCAAAGGGGCGTTTATTCTTTTGGAAAAGCCAATTGAATTCAATGCCGTAGACCGTCAGCCGGTTGATGTTGCCTTTGCGCTCTTTGCCCCGCATGACGCGGGTGTGGACCACTTGAAAGCACTGGCGCAAGTGTCACGACGTCTGCGGGAAAGCAGCGTTTGTGCCAAGCTGCGCGCGAACCCGGAAACGGCAACGCTTTATACAATCCTGACCGAAGCAGACGCGATGCAAGCGGCCTAAGGGCTGCTTGTTTTCATTACGAGCGCCAAGAGCCAAACCCAAAAGTTGCGTAGTCTTTGTGATAGACCTCTTGGCATTTGGCCTCGATCACGTTGTCATAGATGTCTTGCAGCGGAAATGGCGCGTCGTCTTCAAAAGCGGCATAGGCTGGCGTCTTGCGCGCGCCGACTTTCGCGGCCAGTTCTTCTAGCCCTGTCGGCAGTTCGTCCTCTCTTAGAACAGCGTCCGGACTCGCAAATTGCGCGAACCCCGAAACCACTGCTGATTGTGTGGCCCAATTGGCGTCCTGACGAATCGCCGTCTGACCTGCGAGATTGGCCTTCACAAAATCGAGATAGGCTAGAAACGCTGTCCGATGCGCCGCGAGATCATATTGCGCGTCAGGCATGGTCTCAGGGATCGGCAGGTCAAACCGATTGCGCAGGGTTCGGCGGATTTTCATATAGCTGCCGGGTCCGGTGGAAAGAATGGTCCGGCAGAAGCTGTCGTGCGCCCGCGCCACCGGGTGACGTAACACGCAGAAGCTGCGGCTTGGCACATGTCGGTTCTTCCACTGGCGCAACGCCTTTTGGTTCATGCCAGAGGTCAGGCGGTCCGGCGTCGTCCCGTTTGTCCTTGCCAGCCAATCAATGACCGCCGCATCCGGGCCGCCGGGGATTGGCAGATACAGCAGACCGACGTCATCACCGGCAACATAACTTGGCACTGCCGCACCACGCCGGGGTTCAAAGTTCGGCGTCCGAGAGAGGTTAAAGCGATCGAGGTCGCGCAGGGCAAAGGGGATATCTTCAAAGTTTTCGACTTTGTCAGCAATCGAACTTGGGTTTTGGCGTTTCAACTGGCTGTCGAGGTCCTCGAGCCGCGCATCGACGCCCAGAAACGTCGCCAAACCGTTCATCACATCGATATCCTGCAGGTCCTCATAGGCGACATAGAACGCCGTCTGACCGGACTTTTGCAGCGTGTTCATCAAGAAGACCTGAAAGGCCTGTAGCTTTGCGACATGCTGCGCGAACTCTGGGCCGTCGAACCGGACTTTGCTGTCGCGACGTCGGCGCACATCGGTCAACTTCCACTGCCCCGTTGCCTGCGCGATTTTCAGGCTGACGTAGCTGTCCATTGGGTTGCGAGTCAGCACGATCTTGGCGCAACGAGGATCGTTCAGAATGGTGTCTAGCACGCGCGGGTCGTGGTCATTGAAGAACCGAAAGCCACCAAAAACGCCCTCTTCCGCTTTGATGGCTTCAATCAATTGATACGGGTCGGCGTCGCGTGCCGCCTGAGTGACACCCAAGATCTCGTTGCGGTTGGGATAGCCGATGAAATGGGCGTTAAACGCCTCGCCATGGCAGGCCACACCGGTCATGGCATTCAGGTTGGCCTCAAGAAAGTTCGACCCGGTGCGCATTTCTGCAAACAGCACAAAATAATCGAATTTGTCGCTCATATCACTTTACCAAATAGGGGCGCTGCTGCGGCGCGGGGGCGCTTGGCGTATCCGTCTCGACTGGGAAATCCCCCATAACGTTGGGGTGCATGCCTTGGTTGCGCAGGTCTTGAAGGAACTGGCCGAACCCTGTCAAATCGATCATGCGTGGCGCTTCGGACAGGCGGCGCGGGCCATGCACGCTGATCTCATCGACAATGGCCTGCATCGGCTCCATCGGTGCTTCGACAAATTCAGCGAGGGTCCAGATCCTGATCCGCGCTTTCGCCCAAGGGGACCGCAACACATCCAAAAACTCGGACTCGGTTTTTTGCAACGCCGCTGCCTCTTTGCGAACCTCCGCGAAATCGCGCTTGGATTTGAAAAGCGGGATCGCCCAAGCCCCCGAAATAACAGATATCTGCGCATTGGCATCCTTGGCCATCAACCAATTGTTCGCCTGAGAATCCCCCGGCCCATATTGGTAACACTGTCGCTGACCGCGTGTATTCCAGACTAGGTTCGTCAGAAATGCCTGCGAATTGTAGTCGCGCAGTTTGGCGTTGTCAGTCAGAACCCCATTGGCGGCGGTGTCTTGGTCAGCAAATTCTGCGCGGTCTGGCGCAAAAAGATGCCCATGCACGCGACATCCCGAAACCCGCGCCAACCAGTCTTCGAACCCATCAAAGACATCGGAAAACCCTTGAAAGACGGAATATGGCCCGGCGGTGACACCGTTTTCCCAATGCTGATCCAGAAACCGCGACTGCATATAGAGGCCCGCACGCCCAATGGTGCGCCTCTCCAGCGCTTTGGCGAAAATCCGATCGATCTTTGTTGGATCAGGCTCTGCAATCGTGGGCGCCGCAGCGTCCTTTGAGAGGAACGCATCATAAAGTCGGTTGGCTCCGGGCCAGATCTTACGTGCAACAAAGCAATGAGACCGCCGCAAAAGCTGCAAGTGATCGTCATAAAAGATATGTGGCTTGCCCTGATGATCAAACTTGGACAACGTCAGTGAACGGCTTTCGACCGTCTCTGAATGCCGCCGCACCAAAGTCTGGAAATAGCTTTCGTCCGGTATCCAGACCCGCTTGAAGTAGCGGTCAAAGGCGGGCCGCTCTGGGTCTTGCAAAATCGCGGTCAGCGTCGCGCGAGAGAGGCACCACCATTGTGATCCCATGTGGGGTTCGATGCCCTTTGGGATTTTGCGGCTGAACCCAAGGCGGCGTTGCAGATCAACGTATTTGTCAAACCAATAGCGTTGCGATTGCCATGAAAACGGAAACCGCAGCGCAAAGCGTTCTTCATTCAAGCCGCCAACCGTCCAAGGGACATCGGCAATTGTGGCCGATTCAATGAAATCAGTCTGCGGACGCGCCTCAAGATACGACACCAGCTCTTTGACCGGGCGCAGAGGCAGGCACGACCCAGACGCAAGATAGACATGCCCAACTTCGGGGAAGTCGCGCAGCAAGCGTTCAGAGGCAGATAGCGTGGCCGCCACCAAGCCCCACATGCCCCATTCGCATTTGTGGCGCTTGCTAAAGCGGATCCGTGGGGCATCCTTGAATTGCGCTTTGAACGCCTCAAACGTCTTTCGGTCCAACTTGGCGTCAACATGAATGACAACCGGACACTCTGCCGCCGCCCAATGTTTGGCCACTTGCGCGGCCCGATCCAACGCCGTGTGCACAAGCATGACGACACCCAGGGTCATGCCCAGTTTCCTTTTGACATCAGGCCCAAGATCTCAAGCTGTCGCCAGTTGATGTATTTCTCTGACCATTTGCACCAGAACTCTGGCTGGTCCTTTAACTGCGCGGCATAGGCTGCATATTCAAAGCTTTGGGCATAGTGCTGCTTGCGGCGCGTTTCCTCCTCCGCCTTGTGCACGAAGGTATCAAGGAACTTGGTGTGCAGAAGCACGCCGCTGGCTTTCTCACCCCCCCATTCTTCGTAGACAAGGTTCAAGCCGCGCGGCAGCAAGGCATGGGTCGAGCTGACAAAGGCATAGTTGCGATCCCATTTCACCAAGGGGATCTTGTTCAATGCAGGCGCGCGATACGGCGTGTCTGGAAAGAACTTCCGTGCGCGCGGCCCGCCTTGAATCCAGAGGTTGCCGTATTCAAGGTTCTTAGAAATCGTATAATTGCCCGCATCAAACCACGACGCGATTTCAAGCGGGTCTTGCCCTTCCCGGTACGGGAATTCATCCAAACGCCCTTTGGGATACATATCCAAAAGCATCGCAGAAAAACTGCGGATTGACGCATTGTCCAACCACCCTGTCAGCGCCTTCAACGGGCGGCTGTCGCAGAATGGATAGACAAAGAATTCGTCCGGATCGACAACGAGCGTCCAATGCCCATGCGCATAGCGCCGTTTCAAGGCGTTCATCCAATCAACGCCAAAATTGGCAGACTTGTAGCTGCCCTTTGTGTGCCAGACAGAAATGTCAGGCTGCCCCGCGAGGTGATCCATCAACCCGTCGGTGCTATCGTTGTCAATGATCAGGAAATGATCCACGCCGAGGTCGCGATAGTACTGCAGGAAATAGGGCATCCGCACCGCTTCGTTGCGGACTGTTGTGACCAAAAGCACATCATCGGGCCGGATCGCATTCGTTTGGTTCTGAACACGGCGCAGCTGTTGGGACTTGCGCACAGCACGAAGAATGCGCCGTTTACGGCGCAACCGCATACGATAGGAATCCCAAAGTCCCACTCAGATTACCGCTCTGCTTCTGCTGCGCAGGCCTTTTGGCCCGTTCTTTATATTCAAGCACGATTATGTCACGGAATTCTTACCTGAATCAATGATCTTGGGTGCTTCAAAACTCAAACCGTTGCCTGTTTGGCTATTTCTTTGAAACCATCCAGTCGCGTTTTGAGATCAGCCCCAACTCCGCCAATTGTGTAGGTCCGTCGTACCGCCGCGAGGCGCCGGAAAACAGAACCGGCGCTTCCTCAATCTGCCGGTAGTAGTCGTCGAAATCTTCCGGCGTATGAAAATGCTGACGACGCTGTCGTTCCTGCTGCGCTTTTTCCACGATTTCCGGCAGAAATTTCGTGTGCAACAACGCCCCGCTGGGTGTTCCCCCGCCGGGGCCATCGTAGAGAAAATTCAATCGGCGGGGTAAAAGCGCATGGCAGGAATTTGTCCAGGCAAAAGACCGCCGCCACTTGATCAATGGGATTTTGTTCAATGTCGGAGACCGTTCTGGCGCGTCAGCAAAGAACACCCTTTCCCGCGCCCCGCCCTGCACCCAAAGATTGCCACGCGGTTCCTGACGTGACTGCCGAAAGGGGCCGGGGTCAAAGTGCGTCAGTACCTCGCGCGGGTCCTGTCCTTGTTTGTAAGTGTCCGTGCCCAGCGCAGCTTGCGGATAAAGGTCCAACATCAAAGCGCCAAAACCACCCTGCCCGATTTGCTCAAGGCTTTCGGTCAACTGCGGCAAGGTGCAAGCATCGTCCCCGTCAAACACCAGCAGTTCGTCCGCATCCACCATCAGACACCACCGGCCGTGACCAAAACGGATTTGCAGCCAATTCAGCCAATCCAATCCAAAGCGCGCGTCGCGATAGCTTGCTGGCGTGGACCACAGCGAACAATCGGGCTGCCCAGCAAGGTACTCGGCAGTGCCGTCATCGCTCCCATTGTCGACAAAGAGAAAATGCGCCGAACCTAGGTTGCGGTAGAACTCTAGGAAAAACGGAAGCCGCGCGATCTCATTGCGCAGGACGGAAAACACCAAAACACCGGCATTCGGCACGGGTTTCTGGCTAATGAGTGAGAGTTGTCGCCGCGCGCGAATACACCTCCAAAGCAATCGCCGCCTCTTCAGCCGCAGCTTATATCGTGCCATGATGGATGGCGTCTGAGAATTGTGCACTGCCTGATCCCTACGGCGACGTTGCGCGCGGGCAACCTGAGCGTGCTATTGTTTGACCGTAAGCACCGTGTCATAGAAGCGAAAACTTCTCATGGCCGCAAGATGACACCAGCCAAACGCGCATTCGATTTGATATTCGCAGCCCTGATGCTGCCGTTTCTATTGCCTGTCATTGTGTTGACGGCAATTGCGGCGCTGGTCCTGCAAGGCCGTCCGATCTTTTATGTGTCAGAACGCATGAAGACCGCCGATCAGGGGTTCGCCCTCTATAAGTTCCGCACAATGACCAGCGACCCCAGCGATTCAGGCGCGAGCGGTGGCCACAAGGAAGCGCGTGTTACCCCTCTTGGACGGATCATGCGAAAATTCCGCCTCGATGAGCTACCGCAACTTCTTAACGTCATCAAAGGAGACATGACCTATGTGGGCCCCCGCCCGCCGCTCCGCCGGTATGTAGAGTTGCGACCCGACCTGTATAGCGAAGTCCTGAGCTGCCGCCCGGGCATCACCGGGCTTGCTTCGGTGGTGTATCACAAAGAAGAAGCGCGCCTTCTGAAGACCAGCAGATCAAGCGAAGAAAACGAGCGCATCTACCTAAACCGATGCGTCCCCCGCAAAGCGCGAATCGACTTGCTTTATAAGAAGCATCGCTCTGTTTGCCTCGACATGCGCATCATACTGGCAACTTTAAGCCGGAAAATTAGGCCTTTACCCAAAATTTGAACGAAAGTCGCGGATTATGTTAATCGGAGGCCACCAGAGCGGTTATGCTCTGTTAGCAAGCAAAAACATCGGTACGTGTCGACTCGGCTAAATTTTCACCTATAAGTAATGTGAATTTTCAGCGGTCCTTTCCCAAGCGGTCAAGCGAATGATTTATAAACTTTGCATGGATTTATCGCGCCCCCAGAAGGGTCGCATGATGTTTGCGATTGACCTCATTATTATGGGGCTTGCCTTTTTCGGTGCCGATCTTTTGTTGGCGAACGGCGCAATCGATGGACCGGGCAACAGCATCCTGTTGCTGTTACCTGCCATACTCACGGCATCCCTATTGATACGTGCTTTCGGCCTGCATCAAGCACGCCTTAAGGGATTTAGTATCCAGGGTGTGGCAGAAGTCTGGGCGGTCTCGCTCATGCTTGGTGCTACTGCATATGCTGCGCAATTTGTCCCACCCTTTGCAGCAACGCTCTCGCTCTCAAACGCGATCGTCTTCACGATGGTCTATTTTGTCATGGCAATTTGCAGCCGCATTATCATGCGCGAAATGGTGCTGAACGCCTATGCAAAGGCCAACTCCCGGAAGAAAGTCCTGATTTACGGTGCGGGCCAGACGGGTCAACAACTTGCGACCGCGCTGCTGATGGACGAAGAATTTACGGCCGTTGCCTTTATCGATGACAATACGGCACTGCGCAAAATGACGATCAGCGGATTGAAAGTGCATGCGCCAAGCGACATTGAGCGACTGGTCAAAAAGGACCGCATTGATCGCGTTGTGCTTGCCATGCCGTCGGTCAGCGAATTCAACCGGCTGCGCATTCTGAAATCGCTTAAGAAAGTCGGGTGCGAGGTTTTGGCCGTGCCGTCCTTTGCGGAAATGGTTCTGAAAGGCAGCAATATTGTTCCAAAGTTGCAGCCCGTGGACATGTCAATGATTCTGGGCCGCCAGAAGTTTGATGACGACATGCCGGAGTGTGCAGTCGCCTACCGGGGTCGGCGCATTTTGGTTACGGGCGCAGGCGGGTCAATCGGGTCGGAATTGTGTCGCCAACTTTTGTCCTGCAAACCTGACTGCCTCGTCATGTTAGATCACAGCGAGTTGGCGCTCTACAATATTTCGCGCGAGGTCGAGGAACTTGCGCGCGGGCTGCATGTGGTGCCCGTTCTGGGTTCTGTCACTGATGCGACGCTTGTGGTAGACCTGCTCACGTCAAACGAAATTGACGTCGTCTTCCATGCCGCTGCCTACAAACATGTCCCACTTGTTGAGCAAAACGCGCTTCAGGGCCTGAACAACAACGTTATCGGTACGCGCGTTGTGGCCGAAGCTGCGCGGAACGCAGGTGTGGAGCGGTTTGTGTTGGTTTCCTCTGACAAGGCCGTCCGCCCAACGTCAACCATGGGGGCCTCAAAGCGGCTTGCTGAAATGGTGGTGCAAGACCTTGCGACGCGCAGCACAAAAACACAGTTTTCCATGGTGCGCTTTGGCAATGTCTTGGGGTCGTCTGGCTCTGTCATTCCGCTGTTTCAAGACCAAATCCGGCGCGGTGGACCCGTCACGGTCACCCATGACAACGTGACCCGTTATTTTATGACCATTTCCGAGGCGGTGCGTCTGGTGCTTTTGGCCGGGACTTTCACACGCGGCGGAGATGTCTTTGTGCTGGATATGGGCAAACCCGTCCTGATCCAGAACGTCGCCCGCCAAATGATCGAAGGGTCCGGGTTTACAGTTCGCGATGATGAAAACCCCGACGGCGATATCGAAATCAAGTTCATCGGCCTGCGACCGGGTGAAAAGCTGCACGAAGAGCTGTTGATCGGCTCTGACATGTTAACGACGCCCCATCCCAAAATCCTGCGCGCGCAAGAGGGTCACCCGTCAGAGATCGAAGTGGCCAATCTGCTCGCAGAATTGCGCAAAGCGGTGGACTCGCGCAATGAGGGTCAAGCGTCTCAGATCATCGCAAAATGGGTTGAGACCGTCGATGCAGACCAGACGAAACGCGATACAGTCAACACTTAAGACGGAAGCGAATACAGTCAGCGCAGCTATAAACTGCGCCAACCGCTCGTGTAGTTATGCGGTCTTCAAATCAACGCCCGGCGCATAGGCGATGAAGAAGGGGTTTGCAAAATCCGCTTTGCCATAGGTGAGCGGCGTATGGTCGTCAAAACGCACAACGTCACCACCAGCACCCAGCAACACAGCGTGTCCGGCGGCCGTGTCCCATTCCATCGTGCGACCTACGCGCGGATAAATATCGGCTTCGCCTGTTGCGACCAGACAGAACTTCAGAGATGACCCGGCGCTCTTGCTGTCTTTGACCGCATATTTGTTGATGTAATCCTCGGTCGCCTGATCGCGGTGGGATTTTGACGCCACAATCATCAACCCCGCATTGTTTGGCGTTGCGACATTGATCGGTGCAAGCGGACCGACAGTGTCCAAATCGAATGCACCACTTTCTTCGACGGATTGGCCATCCGCTTGGGTAAAGAACATGCGGTCTTTGGCAGGCGCATAGACGACACCACGCTGAGGCACGCCGCTCTCGACGTAAGCAATGTTGACAGTGAAATCGCCACGGCGATGGATGAATTCTTTGGTGCCGTCCAACGGATCAACGATCAGAAACGTGTCGCCCTTGGCCTTATGGCTTTCGGCCTGCTCTTCAGTGACCAGCATCACGTCTGGAAATGCGGCGCTCAGACCCTTGGAAATAATCGCATCCGCGGCCTCATCGGCGATGGTGACCGGGCTGTCATCTGACTTCAATTTCACATCAAAATCGTCGGAGTTGTAGATATCCATGATCTTGCGACCGGCTTCGATGGCCAGACGGCGCATGACCGGGACGAGTTCTTCATAGTTCAAGGGATGCTCCCACTTAGGCATTTGTTGAAAATTAAACTGCGCCCCCTTATGGTGATCTCGACACGGAACAGCAAGAATTCCGTGCACTACCGCAGGTATATCACGCAGGAAGCCGCATGTTTCAGCAATCCGGCCCCAAGACCACAATGCAATCCGCGATCACGATCTTTGAGCTCGTGTATCACTCGATGGTGCGCAACGTCCGTAAAACACATGGCAATGCCATGATGTCGATCCTGCTCAATATGATGCAAACGGCCATTTTTGTGCTGGCTTTCTTCTTTATGTTCTCACTTTTGAACCTGCGCGGGGCCGCCATTCGCGGTGATTTTCTGCTTTATATCATGTCGGGCGTGTTCCTGTTTATGACCCACACCAAGACGATGGGGGCCGTTGTCGGGGCGGAAGGACCCTCCTCTCCGATGATGAAACACGCGCCGATGAACACCGCGATTGCCATTTTGGCCGCCGCTTTCGGAACGCTCTATATCCAAGCGCTTTCTCTTTTTGCGATCCTCTTTATCTATCACGTTGGCTTTACCCCGATCGAGGTGGATGACCCGATTGGGGCCTTGGGGATGCTGCTGATTTCCTGGTTTACCGGTGCGACTATCGGCTTGGTGCTTTTGGCGATCAAACCCTGGTATCCGACCTTTGTGTCCATCCTCAACACGGTATACGCGCGGGCCAATATGATTGCTTCGGGCAAGATGTTTGTGGCCAATACATTGCCGGGGTTCATGCTGGCGATGTTTGACTGGAACCCGCTGTTTCACACGATTGATCAGGCGCGGGGGTTTGTGTTCATCAACTACGCGCCGCGCAACTCCAGCCCCGACTACCCGCTTTATGTCGGGTTGGTCTTATTGATGATCGGGCTGATGGGGGAATTCTATACGCGCAAACAGGCATCACTCAGCTGGGGATCAAAGCGATGATCCGCTGGGCGCTCTGTTGTGTGACTTTGAGCGGCCCTGCACTCGCGGGCGGGCATGAAATGGATCAGTTTCCTGTTTTCGGACATGTCGCCAATGTGGCGGCGGATGATGTGCTGAACATCCGCATGTCGCCTGATGCTGGCTCTGAAATCTACGGTACGCTGGCACCTAACCAACGCGACATCGAAATCGTGGCGCAGGATGACAGCGGCAACTGGGGTCTTGTGAACAGCGGCGAAGGCAGTGGCTGGGTGCATCTCAACTTCATTGATATCCCCGACCAACCAAAATGGCATTCGTTTGAGCGCGCCTTGTCCTGCTATGGCGCAGAGCCATTCTGGGATTTCACGTTAGATGTTGGTGCCAAAGACGCGGTCTATGTGGGCTATGACTCCCAAAGTACGGCCTATTATGTGGATTGGCTCACCGATATCGCAGCGCGTGTTGGCGGGATCATTGGGCTTGGCGCGGGCGATGCGCAAAACGGATTTTCGGCCCTGATCGAAAACCAGATGTGCCACGACGGCATGTCAGATCGCGAAAGCGCGCTGCGTATTCGGCTGTTCCTTCATCAGGATGGCACATCCTATGGCTTGGATGGCTGCTGCAACATCGTCCCCTGATCAACCGCACGCAGGGTCAGATTGATCCGGCCACCGTTTGGCAACAGCGACGCGCTTTTGAACCGGATGCGGTCAATTCCGTGATAGCTCAGCCGCGCGTCCCCGCCCATCACAACCACATCGCCTGACGACAACCAGATCGACTCGGTCTTGCCGCCGCGCGTGGGGCTGCCCATGCGAAAAAGCGCATCGTCCCCAAGTGAGATCGACACCACCGGCCAGCGAAAATCGCCTTCGTCCTTGTCTTGATGCAGGCCCATGCGCGCGCCCTCGCCGTAGAAATTGATGAGGCAGCTGTCAGGCAGACGCGACGTATCTGCGACCGCGCGCCAGACATCCAACACCACTTCGGGGATGGCAGGCCAAGCAACACCATTCGGATGATTGGCCTCATAGCGATAGCCTGACCGGTCACTGATCCAGCCCAATTGCCCGGCAGAGGTCATGCGCACCGACATCTTTTGACCCCGCGAGGTCACAGGCGCAAAGAATGGTGCCGCTCCAGCAATGGCCCGCGCTTCGGACACAAGCGCTTCCTGAACCGAACGGTCAAGAAAGCCCTTATAAATCAGGAAACCGCGCAGATTTATGGGATCAATTTGTGCCATTTTCGCCTTCTCCGGCTGAATCCGGCAAAATTGCCGTTCTGCTACCAAACTGGCGCTTGCAGCACCTATTTTGCCTCCCTATATACCCTCCGAAGCGTGATGGCCAAAGGCCGTCGCAAACGGAATCGGGGCGGGGTGCCAAAACGGGTCTCGTCTCGGAATATCGCCTTAAGTTAGAAGGGATCAAAATATGGGCAAAGTTATCGGTATCGACCTCGGTACAACGAACTCCTGCGTTGCCATCATGGATGGCTCCCAAGCACGTGTGATCGAAAACGCGGAAGGTGCACGCACCACGCCATCGATCGTCGCATTCACAGAAGACGAACGTCTTGTCGGCCAGCCTGCGAAACGTCAGGCTGTCACCAACCCTGAAAACACTGTCTTCGGCGTAAAGCGTCTGATTGGTCGTCGTTTTGACGATCCGGCTGTCGAAAAAGATAAGAAGATGGTGCCATTCGCGATTGTGAACGGCGGCAACGGTGACGCATGGGTTGAAGCACGCGGCGAGAAATACTCTCCGTCTCAAATCTCTGCCTTCACACTGGGCAAGATGAAAGAGACCGCAGAATCCTACCTTGGCGAAGAAGTCACACAGGCGGTGATCACCGTTCCTGCGTACTTCAACGACGCACAGCGTCAGGCGACCAAAGACGCGGGCAAAATCGCCGGTCTGGAAGTTCTGCGTATCATCAACGAACCAACAGCGGCTGCGCTGGCCTATGGTCTGGACAAAGAAGAAACCCAAACCATCGCGGTTTATGACCTTGGTGGTGGTACCTTCGACGTAACCATCCTGGAAATCGACGAAGGCCTGTTTGAAGTAAAATCCACCAACGGGGACACCTTCCTTGGTGGTGAAGACTTTGACATGCGCATCGTGAACTACCTCGCGGATCAGTTCAAAAAAGAGCACGGCGTTGATCTGTCCAAAGACAAGATGGCCCTGCAGCGTCTGAAAGAAGCCGCCGAAAAAGCAAAAATCGAACTGTCTTCTGCCTCCCAAACAGAGATCAACCAACCGTTTATCTCAATGGGCAAAGACGGCGCGCCTTTGCACATGGTCATGAAACTGACCCGTGCAAAGCTGGAATCTCTGGTTGGCGACCTGATCAAGAACTCCATGAAGCCATGTGCAGCAGCTCTGAAAGACGCAGGTCTGACAGCCGCTGACATCGACGAAGTTGTTCTGGTCGGTGGCCAAACCCGCATGCCGAAGGTCATCGAAGAAGTGACCAAATTCTTCGGCAAAGAGCCGCACAAGGGTGTGAACCCTGACGAAGTTGTGGCGATGGGTGCTGCAATTCAGGCCGGTGTTCTGCAAGGCGACGTGAAAGACGTTGTGCTTCTGGACGTGACTCCTCTGTCCTTGGGTATCGAAACCCTGGGCGGCGTGTTCACCCGCTTGATCGACCGCAACACCACAATCCCAACGAAGAAGTCTCAGACTTTCTCGACTGCGGAAGACAACCAGAATGCTGTGACCCTGCGCGTGTTCCAGGGTGAGCGTGAAATGGCGGCGGACAACAAAATCCTCGGCCAGTTCAACCTGGAAGACATCCCGCCAGCACCACGCGGTATGCCACAGATCGAAGTGACCTTTGACATCGACGCAAACGGCATCGTGTCCGTTGGCGCGAAAGACAAGGGCACCGGCAAAGAGCAGTCGATCACCATCCAAGCCTCCGGTGGTCTGTCTGACGAGGACATCGAAGCCATGGTCAAAGACGCGGAAGCAAATGCTGAAGCGGATAAAGAGCGCAAAGAGCTGGTGGAAGCGCGCAACCAAGCGGAAAGCCTGATCCATTCGACTGAAAAGTCCATGGAAGAGCATTCCGACAAGGTTGACCCAACCACCATCGAAGCCATCGAACTGGCAATTGCGGCTCTGAAAGACGATCTGGAAGACGAAAAAGCCTCTGCCGATAAGATCAAGTCTGGCGTTCAGAACGTCACTGAAGCGGCCATGAAGCTGGGCGAAGCGATCTACAAGGCGCAGGCCGAAGAAGCAGACGAGCCTGCGGGCGCGGATGCCTCTGGTCCAGCAGACGACGATATCGTCGACGCTGACTTCGAAGATCTGGACGGCGACAAGCGCTAAGCGCGCGGTCGGAGCATGAATTCGGGCCGGTCCGGACGCCGGGCTGGCCCTTTTCATTTTTCCGACTCAGAGGAGTAACCAACCCATGGCAAAACGCGATTACTACGACGTGCTGGGTGTGGGCAAAGGCGCCTCTGCGGACGAAATCAAAAAGGGCTATCGCAAGAAAGCCAAAGAATTTCACCCGGACCGCAACGCCGACAATCCAGACGCCGAATCCAAGTTCAAAGAAGCAAACGAAGCCTACGAAGTCCTGAAAGACGCCAACAAAAAGGCTGCTTATGACCAATACGGTCATGCGGCTTTCGAAGGCGGCATGAGCGGTGGCGGTGCTGGGCGCGGCCATCCGGGCGGCGATTTCTCATCGGCCTTCTCCGATGTGTTCGACGATCTGTTTGGTGATTTCATGGGCGGCGGTCGCGGTGGCGGTCGCCAACGCGCGGCGCGCGGCTCTGACCTGCGTTACAACCTGCGTGTGACCTTGGAAGAAGCCTACTCCGGTCTGCAGAAAACCATACAGGTTCCGACTTCTGTATCCTGTGGGTCCTGCGACGGCTCCGGCGCAGAAGGCGGCGCAGAACCGACCACATGCCCGACCTGTTCCGGCATGGGTAAAGTCCGTGCGCAGCAGGGCTTCTTTACGGTCGAACGCACCTGCCCAAGCTGCTCTGGCCTTGGTCAGATCATCAAGAACCCCTGCAAAACCTGCGGCGGCGTTGGTCGGACCGAGAAAGACCGTTCTTTGGCGGTCAATATCCCGGCAGGCGTTGAAACCGGCACGCGCATTCGTCTGGCAGGTGAAGGCGAAGCTGGTCTGCGGGGTGGACCGACGGGCGACCTTTACATCTTTATCGATGTGGCCAAGCACAAGATCTTTGAACGCGAAGGCACCAATCTCTTCTGCCGCGTCCCGGTCTCTATGACTGCCGCCGCGCTGGGGGGTGATATCGAGGTGCCAACGATTGACGGTGGCCGCAGCCGGGTGAAAATTCCGGCGGGCAGCCAATCAGGTCGTCAGATGCGCCTACGGTCCAAAGGCATGCCTGCCCTACGCGGTGCAGGTCAGGGCGATATGTTCATTGAACTGGCAGTCGAAACGCCGGTGAACCTGACCAGCCGCCAGAAAGAACTGCTGAAAGAGTTTGACGACCTGTCAGAGGATAACAGCCCCGAAAGCAGCAGTTTCTTTAAGTCAGTCAAAGGCTTCTGGGATTCGATGAAATCCTGATCACCAGCACGAACCAAATGAAAGGCGCGTTTTGAACGCGCCTTTTTTCATGGGCGTTTACGATTTGCTAACCTTGCTTTCAGAGGGTGAGGTCATGTCTCAGCGTTACTCGCTTCAGGATCAGAGCCTCCCATTGTTGCAGAACGGCGTCCCTGCCGTGCCGCAGGGCGCGCGGTTGCCCTCTTATATCAAAGATCACCGGCGGCGCCTGCGAGAGCGGTTTATGAAAGGCGGGGCCACCGCCCTGCCCGATTACGAATTGCTGGAACTGGTCCTGTTCCGCGCGATCCCCCGGCAGGATGTAAAGCCGCTCGCGCGTCGCTTGCTGGATCGGTTTGGCACATTCAACGGCGTGATCACCGCGCCCATCGCACGGCTAAAGGAATCCCATGGCGTCGGCGACGCTGTGATTTGCGAGTTGAAAATCGTTGAGGCTGCTGCCCAACGGCTGGCGCAATCCCGCGTGCTGAACAAACGGGTCATCAGTTCTTGGGACGCTTTGTTGGACTACTGCCAGACCAGCATGGCGCATCTGGACACGGAACAGTTTCGTATCCTGTTCCTGGATACCAAAAACACGCTCATTGCAGATGAGGCGCAGGCCAAGGGCACTGTGGATCACGTGCCGGTTTACCCGCGTGAGGTTGTGAAACGCGCGCTGGAACTGAATGCCAGCGCGCTGATCCTTGTGCACAACCACCCCTCGGGTGATCCAACGCCCTCGCAGGCCGACATCGAAATGACATTGCAAATCCAAGATGCCTGTCAGGTGATGTCAATCACCCTGCATGACCACCTGATCGTCGGGCAATCCCGGCATCTGAGTTTTCGATCAGAGCAGTTGATCTAACGCACCCAGACCTCAACCCGCCGGTTGACCTGCCGACCCCACGCCGTTTCATCGCAAGCCATCGGAAGCGCCTCGCCATAGCCTTCGACGCTAACGGTCAGATTGGTTGGATCACTTTCAGTGGCAGCCAACACCGCATTGCGCACGGCCTCTGCGCGGCGCAGGGCGATGGTCTTGTTGGCCTCTGCACTGCCATCACCGTCACTAAAGCCAACAAACACCAATTCACGCCCGTCATAGGTGCCAAGTTCCAAGGACCGCGCCAGTTGCTGCACATTGGACAGCGACTGCGGATCAAGGGCCGAGACACCGGGACGGAAGCGGAAGGTTGTCGTCAGCCGCTTATGATTACCCAGCCGCGCGACCAGCGCCTGGACGTCGGCCAGTGGCACTGTTGAGTCGGCCAAGGCAATGGCATTGGCAAAGCGATCCCCCTGCTGCGCGATGGGCACCTCTTCGGGGGACTGGTCAACAAACCCCGCGCGCCGGATCACAATCTGCGCCGCTGGCCCGCGCGTATAGGCAAGAAAATCGCGCGCCAGTTTCGGCAACCGCCGCGCAGGCAGATACAGGAACATGGGCGCGGTCAGCGGGTAGTCTTCGGTCTTGATCCCGCGCCGGCTGGCTTCCACGGCGAACCCGCAGCCCCCCGCCAACGGCACCCGCACGGCTTGACCTGAACTCGCGTAAGTCGTGATCCCAATCGCAAAAGGATCGCGCGCAACAGCGCTGGTCAGGGCCGCCATCTTATCGTGGTATTGGGCATCCTCGGAAATCGCCTGCCCCGCTGGCTGCATCAACCGGTCTTCAATCGCCTGCAGCAAACCTGATTCCTGCTCCGGCACATGCACCGAAATCGGTGCGTCCGGCCCGCCCAGCGCTTGCCAATTGTCGATCTCACCGGACATCACATGCGCAAGATCCAAGGGCGTCAGTTTCTGTACAGGGTTGCCGGGCGCGACGATGGGCACCAGGGCGTTCAGCGCCAACACGCGGCTGCGGTTCTTGCCCCGCATATTGCCCAACCCAGCCTCATAAGCGCGGCGCGTTTCCTCTTTGCGGATTTCACGCAGCGACATGGCAAGGTCGGCCTCATTCGCCAGCAGGTCAGCAAAGCCTTCGTCCGTTGTCGTTGCCTTGAACGTCGCGCGCATAAGATGAGCGCTGGTGTTCGGATCACTGAGCACATAGGTGAAATTCGACGTGTCTGTGATGTCTCGTGTCACAGCATAGCCGTTGCGCAGCGCAAACCCATCGAGCAGCGCAGGCATCAAGAGTTCCGCCATGCCCGCGGCGCCAGAAATCGTGATTTCGGCCACAAAATCCGTCAGGTTCGGACAGGCCGGGCCTTCGCAGTTCACGCCAGAGCCATCGACGGTCAGTTCGCCGTAGACTGTCAGAACGCGATAGAATTCACCGTCAAAACCCAGCAAGTTACCCGAGATTTCTACCGCCCCGTCCGGCGAGGTCAGCGTGACGTCCTGCGCATTTGCACAGAGGGTCCAAAAAGAAAGTGCGGCTAGGCACGCCGCACGTAAAATTGTCATCGTTAGAAACCCTGATTTGCGCTTTTAGTTTTGCGCGATTGTCAGGTCTTGCAGCAGGTTTTTCAACACTAGAAAATCACCGGTCGCTCCGCAGTCAGGCATCGCGATGTCAAACTGGTTGGTGATCTTATCACCACCACCGTGAACTTCGATTGTGTCGGCCTCGATCCGCTTGTTGCAGTTGGCTCCGTTCACCTCAGCCTCAACCGAAAGGGCAACGCGTCCGTCGCGATTTGGATTGCCAGTCGGGAAGGTGTAAACCTCTGCCATGCGCGAAATCTCGCTGTTGCCCGACCCAAGGCGCATCAGGAAGCCGCCTTTGCCACCAATCACAGCAGTCAGGTCGCGCGGTGCGCCGTACCAAATGTGACCGTCTGTGCCGTAGTCCGCGTCAAATTCCAGCGCGTGAATTTGCAGACCCGTCTCGCCCAGCCACTGCACCGCGACGCGATCATAGAAAACGAGCGACGGCACGGCAGCTTCTGCGACAGAGGTTGTCCCGTTGGGAAACTCGACTGAAAATTGGGCGAATTCGTCCAAAGCAGGAACGCTGAGGATCAACTCGCCATCAGCATTCAATACCTCATGAAACCGCAAACCAGCGTGTTCAATGGCGACCCGCGCCTCAGGCATGCAAGACGCACGAATGGTAAGGTCCACAAGCGCGGCAATGGTCGCTTCGGCCTCTACCGAAATATCACATCCCAAGCTCGGCACCGGTTCCTCACTTGGCATTTGGGCGGTCGGGCGGTCTTCGGACAGGGTGAATGCCACCGTCTGAACCGGGAAAGGTGTCGAGAGTGCGGAAGGGGCGGTCGGAAGCCCGCTGGCGTTCACGGTGTTTGGCCCTGTCGCGGAAGCAACCTGAACCACGGACGTCGGCACCGCCGCCGCCTCGCTTGGTGTGCCGGTTTGCATCACAAGACCCATGATGGCCGCAACAGCGCTGACCCCGCCTGCGACCGCCAGCCTGATCACGCGTCCAGAAACTTTTCTCAGTTTGATGGGAAACATAGGCCCCTCCTACTCGCAGTATCCAGCAAGAGGTATGGGCATGAAAAAGGGCGCCGATATGGCGCCCTTTAGGAGTTTGTCAGACGTTTTCTGGCAGCTTAGGCAAGTTTGCCGTGGCAATGTTTGAACTTTTTGCCCGACCCGCAAGGGCATTCATCATTGCGGCCGGGGTTGCCCCAAGTGCTTGGGTCGTCTTCATTAAAGCCTTCGACCAAGGGCACGCGGCTGGCTTTTTCCACAGCTTCGGCCTGCGCCTGCATGGCTGCCACTTGCTGTGCCTGCATCTGGGCGATCATCGTGCGCTGTTCTTCTTCGGTCAGCGGGCGAATTTGGCTGAGATTGCGGGTTACATCGGTGCGCAGCCCATCCAACATGCTTTCAAACAGTTGGAAGGCTTCGGATTTATATTCGTTCAGCGGATCACGCTGCGCATAGCCCCGGAAGCCCACAACCGAGCGCAGGTGTTCCAGCGTCAGCAGGTGTTCGCGCCACTTGCGGTCGATGATCTGCAGCAGCAGTTGCTTTTCAATGCCGCGCAGTTGGTCGGCCCCGAACTGAACCGCCTTTTGGGCCATGTGTTCGTCAGCGGCCTTTTCCAGACGTTCGATGATGTCCTCATCATCGACGCCCTCTTCCTGCGCCCATTCGATCACCGGCACATCAATGCCAAGGTTTTCGATCACAGCCGCATAAAGGCCTTCGGTGTCCCATTGGTCCGCATAGGTTTTTGGCGGCATGTATTGGTCCACCAGATCGCCAATCACCTCGTGACGCATGTCTTTCACGATTTCAGACAGGTCTTTGGCTTCCATGATTTCGCGACGCTGCGAGAAGATCACCTTCCGCTGGTCGTTCATCACATCGTCAAACTTCAGCAGCTGCTTCCGAATGTCAAAGTTGCGCCCTTCAACCTTGGCCTGGGCACGTTCCAGCGATTTGTTGACCCAAGGGTGCACAATCGCTTCGCCCTCTTTCATGCCCAGCGTGGACAGAACTTTGTCCAACCGATCAGAGCCGAAAATCCGCATTAGGTCGTCTTCCAAAGACAGGAAGAAAGCAGACCGCCCCGGGTCACCCTGACGACCAGAACGGCCACGCAGCTGGTTGTCGATCCGGCGGCTCTCGTGGCGTTCGGTCGCCAGAACAAACAGACCGCCCGCCGCTTTCACGGCGTCTTCATCCGCCTTATGGCCGCCTTCGATCTGAGCACGGATTTCATCCGGGTTCGCCTCTGGGTCAGCCGCGATGGCTTCCATAATCTTGAACTCGACATTGCCGCCCAGTTTGATGTCGGTCCCACGGCCAGCCATGTTGGTCGCGATGGTCACTGCGCCCAGCTTACCGGCATCGGCCACGATCTGCGCTTCCTGCTCATGCTGGCGGGCGTTCAGAACGTTGTGCTTGATGCCTTCTTTGGTCAGCAGGTCTGACAGGTATTCGGATTTGTCAATCGAGGTGGTCCCAACAAGGGTCGGCTGCCCCTTTGCGCTGGCCTCTTTGATGGTTTCCACGATGGCCGTGTATTTCTCTTGCGCTGTGCGATAGACCGCATCGTCATCGTCCACCCGCGCAATTGGGCGGTTGGTCGGCACTTCGACCACGCCAAGGTTGTAGATTTCCTGGAATTCTTCTGCTTCGGTCAGCGCCGTGCCGGTCATGCCGCCGAGCTTGTCATAAAGTCGGAAGTAGTTCTGGAAGGTCACCTGCGCGAGGGTCACGTTTTCCGGTTTGATCGACACGCCTTCCTTGGCCTCAATCGCCTGATGCAGACCTTCGGACAGACGGCGGCCCGCCATCATGCGGCCCGTAAATTCGTCGATCAACACAACATCATCGTCGCGCACAATATAGTCTTTGTCTTTGGTAAACAGCTTATGCGCCCGCAGACCTTGGTTCACGTGGTGCACAATCGAGGTGCTTTCAGGATCATAAAGCGATTGCCCCTCGGGCAGGATGCCGCGCGCCAGAAGCTGTTCTTCGAGCCAATCGTTGCCTTCATCGGTGTAAGACACGTTCCGGGTCTTTTCGTCGAGCGTATAGTGTTCGTCGCTGATTTCGGGAATGACCTGATCAATGGCTTTGTAAAGTTCTGTGCGATCCTCGGCGGGGCCAGAGATAATCAGCGGGGTCCGCGCTTCGTCGATCAGGATCGAGTCGACTTCGTCCACGATGGCGAAATAGTGGTCGCGCTGCGCAAGATCCGAGAGTTCAGATTTCATATTGTCGCGCAGGTAATCAAAGCCCAGTTCGTTGTTGGTCGCATAGGTGATGTCACACTTATATGCGGCTTTCTTTTCGTCTTCGGGCTGCTGCGGGTAGATCACACCGGTGGTCATGCCCAAAGCGCCATAAACCTTGCCCATCCACTCTGCATCGCGCCGCGCGAGGTAGTCGTTCACGGTGACAATATGCACACCGCGCCCTGTCAGCGCGTTCAGGTAGGCGGGGAAAGTCGCGACAAGGGTTTTACCCTCACCGGTTTTCATCTCAGAAATATTGCCTTCGTGCAGGAAAATCCCGCCCAGCAACTGCGTATCAAAGGCCCGCAGGCCCAGCGCGCGCTTCGCGGCCTCGCGGCAGTTGGCAAAGGCTTCGGGCAGGATCGCATCCAGCGCTTCGCCTTCGGCCACACGTTTGCGGAACTCTTCGGTCTTTTCGATCAGCTGTTCATCGCTCAGCGGCTCGAACTCAGCTTCCAGCGCATTGATCTTTTCAACGGTCGGTCGGGTTGCTTTGATCTTACGGTCGTTCGGCGTTCCGAAGACCATTTTCGTCAATTTTCCAAAACCCAACATATTTGAATGTCCTTTGTTGACAGATTCTTGCGTCGCTTATGCTTGCCCGTTCCGCCCCCTGCTCATACAAACGGGGCAAAGGACTCTTGCGTCGGCCTCAAGGCGATGTAAGGGCCTTGTTATACAGTGTCAACGTCGCCAACCTGTGCGGCCCCCGGACGGGGTAAATCCAAGGACGAAACGATGTCAAAAACCCTCAATTTTCTGCGTGGCTCTGCTGTTGCGCTTCTGCTTGCAACACCCGCCTTTGCAGACGATTCGCCCAGTGCAGACACCGTTGTCG
Source organism: Cognatishimia maritima (assembly GCF_900129685.1). Taxonomy (GTDB): domain Bacteria; phylum Pseudomonadota; class Alphaproteobacteria; order Rhodobacterales; family Rhodobacteraceae; genus Cognatishimia; species Cognatishimia maritima. Next base: position 480,447 of record NZ_FQWM01000002.1, read on the forward strand.
CCACGGTGAATGGGTCTGACATCACTTTGGGTCAGATGATCGTCCTGCGTGCCGGGCTGGACCCGCAGTATCAGTCACTTCCTGATGACGTTTTGTTCAACGGCATTCTAGATCAGCTTGTGCAGCAGTCCTTGCTGGCTGGCACCTTTGACGGAGACACGCCAAAGCGCGTCGCGTTGGAACTTGAAAATCAGCGTCTGGGCCTGCTGGCCGCGACCGTGCTGGAAAAGGTGATCACCGATCAGGTCGATGAAGCTGCGATTGAAGCCGCCTACACCGAACGGTTCGCAGACTTTAAAGGCGCGCCAGAATTCAATGCCTCTCATATCCTTGTGCCGTCGCAAGAAGAGGCGCAGGCCATTGCCGAAGAGATCCGCAATGGCGCGGATTTCGCTGAAACTGCAAAAGAGAAATCCACCGGCCCCTCCGGTCCAAACGGGGGTGAACTGGGCTGGTTTGGCCCCGGTCAGATGGTCGCCCCGTTTGAAGCCGCCGTTGAAACGCTTGAAGTCGGCCAAGTCTCTGATCCGGTTGAAACCCAATTCGGTTGGCACGTGATCATCCTGAACGACACACGCACCCAAGAGGCCCCTGCGCTAGCTGCTGTCCGTCAGGATATCGCTGCCGAGCTGCAGCGCGCAGCGATTGACGCCGAAATCACCCGCATTCGCGAGGCCGGCAGCGTAGATACATCGGGCAGCGTGGGCATGGACCCCGCCGTCCTGAAACAGGTCGACCTTCTGGAGAACTAATTTGGCTACGATCACCTCTGTCTCCCCGCTGGCCCCAGCGGGGTTTCCTGACCTTCCCGTTATTGATGGCGTTGCCTTTGCCTCTGGCGAGGCTGGCGTCAAATACGCTGGTCGCAAAGATGTTTGCCTGATCACCCTTGCGCCCGGCAGTTCAGTCGCAGGGACTTTCACCAAATCCGCCACGAGGTCCGCGAATGTTTTGGACTGTCAGCGGAAACTGGGCGGTGACAGCAGCGCAGGTGCCGCGTTCTTTATCAACTCCGGCAACTCAAACGCCTTCACTGGGCGGGCGGGCGAAGGCTCTGTGCAGGCCATCAGCGCAGCAATTTCGGCCGCAACCGGCCTGCCCGAGGATCGCGTGTTCACGTCCTCAACAGGCGTGATCGGGGAGCGGCTGCCGCATGAAAAGATTACCGCCAAGATCGGCGATCTGGTGGCTGGACTGGACGCAAATGGGATCGAAGGCGCGGCGCAAGCGATCCGCACCACGGATACCTTTGCCAAAGCCTCTGCCCGGACCTTAGAGGTCGGTGGCAAATCTGTGAAAATCGCAGGCATCGCCAAGGGGTCAGGCATGATTGCGCCGGATATGGCGACGATGCTGGTTTATATCTTTACGGACGCAAAAGTCTCCCAGCCGTTGCTGCAGCAAATCCTGTCTGAACTGACCGATGTGACCTTCAATTGCATCACGGTTGATAGCGATACCTCGACCTCTGACACCCTGTTGCTGGGCGCGACCGGCACATCCGGTGTGGAGATCACAGAAAGCCGTGGGCCTTTCCGCGACGCCCTTGAAGCGGTCATGCTGGAGCTTGCGCATCTGGTCGTGAAAGACGGCGAAGGGGCCACCAAGTTCGTCGAAGTCCAGATCACCGGAGCCGTGAATGACGCGGATGCCAAAACCCATGGTCTGGCCATTGCCAATTCGCCCTTGGTGAAAACCGCCGTTGCAGGTGAGGACGCCAACTGGGGCCGTGTTGTCATGGCCATCGGAAAATCCGGCGCGGCGGCGGACCGTGATCTTTTGTCGATCCGGTTCGGCGATATCATTGTTGCCGAAAAGGGCTGGGTCGCGGAAAGCTATTCCGAGGACGCAGGCGCCGCCTATATGAAGCAGGATCACCTTGTCATTGGTGTCGATCTGGGGCTGGGTGACGGCAAGGCCACTGTGTGGACCTGTGACCTGACCCATGGCTACATCTCGATCAACGCCGACTATCGGTCTTAGGTGTCTGGCATGAAAACCGTTCTTGTCTCTGCTGTTGCCCTCATTGACCCTGACGGGCGCGTGCTGCTTGCGCAACGCCCCGAAGGCAAATCCATGGCGGGGCTGTGGGAGTTTCCCGGCGGCAAGATCGAACCAGGCGAAACGCCTGAGGCGGCGCTGATCCGTGAATTGCATGAGGAGCTGGGCATCAACACTTGGGCCAGCTGCCTCGCCCCGCTGACTTTTGCGAGCCACAGCTATGACGATTTTCATCTGCTGATGCCGCTCTTTGCCTGCCGCAAATGGGAGGGCACACCGCGCGCTAAAGAGGGACAGATCCTAAAATGGGTGATGCCCAAAAACTTGCGAGACTACCCGATGCCTGCCGCTGATGTCCCCCTGATCCCGATTCTGCGCGATTGGCTGTAAGCGCTTTCAATCCCAAATTGTAAATTGACACTTAAGGTTAGAAACCGCTGATTTTTCTTGGAAATCAGCGGTTTTTGCTTAACGTAACAGCAATGTGACAGAAAACTGGGCTGTCCATTAACGCTACACGACCTAAATTATCTATATGTCAATCAATCTGGGGGATTGGACATGTTAAGAACAATCATGGTTGGCAGCTGCATTTCGGTGCAGGGCCTATTCGTCAAAACCCTACCCAACGGGCGAATTGTTGTGCGCGTCGGCAGCCAGACATTTCAGGGACGGCCTGTTTAGGCCTTCACATCCTAACACACTCTTGGAGGGCGCTTTCGTTGTTGCGAAAGCGCCCTTTTCATTGCGAGTTCCAAATGAAAAAGCCCGCCAATTTGGCGGGCTTCGTTTTTCGTCATTGAGGCTTTGTTTTAGTCGAGCGTGCGCTCGACCTCTTCGCGCTCAAAGATCTCGATCACGTCGCCTGCGCGAATGTCATCGTAGTTTTCAAACGCCATACCGCATTCCTGACCAGAAATCACTTCGGCGACTTCGTCTTTGAAGCGCTTCAATGTCTTCAGCGTGCCTTCGTGGATCACCACGTTGTCGCGCAGCAGGCGCACACCTGCAGACCGACGCGCCACACCTTCGGTGACCAGACAGCCAGCAACCTTACCAACGTTGGACACTTTGAAGACGTCCTTGATGGTCGCATAACCGATGAAGTTCTCTTTGATTTCCGCAGAGAGCAGACCAGAGGCCGCCGCTTTCACATCATCAACGAGGTCATAGATAACCGAGTAGTACCGGATCTCGACGCCTTTTTGGTTCGCGGTGTTGCGCGCAGAGGCATTCGCACGGACGTTAAAGCCCATGATCGGCGCACCGGAGGCTTCGGCCAGACCAACGTCGGTTTCGGTGATCGCGCCCACACCATGGTGCAGCACGCGCACGCGAACCTCGTCGTTGCCGATTTTCTCCATCGCCTGAACGATCGCTTCGGCAGAACCCTGAACGTCAGCTTTCACCAGAATGGGCAGTTCAGAGACATTCTCGTCTTCTTTTGCCTTCTGCATCAGCTGTTCCAGCGTGGTCGCTGCACCGGCCGCTGCGCGTTTGTCCTTCGCAGCTTTCTGGCGGTATTCCGCAATCTCACGTGCCTGCGCATCAGTCTCGGTCACGTTCAGAACGTCACCTGCTTCTGGCGTGCCATTCAGACCCAGAACTTCAACCGGAACCGAAGGCCCAGCTTCTTCAACGCGTTCGCCTTTGTCGTTGATCAGCGCACGGACCTTACCGTACTGCTCACCCACAACGAAGATATCACCCTGACGGAGCGTACCTTTCTGAACCAGAACGGTCGCAACCGGGCCACGGCCCACGTCAAGCTGCGCTTCGATCACAGCACCCTGTGCCGCACGATCTGGGTTGGCTTTCAGTTCCAGAATTTCGGACTGCAGAGCAATCGCTTCCAGCAATTCATCCAGACCCTGGCCGGTGATAGCAGAGACTTCAACGTCCTGAACCTCACCAGACATCGCTTCAACGATCACTTCGTGCTGCAGCAGTTCTGCGCGCACTTTGTTTGGATCAGCCGCTGGCTTGTCACATTTGTTGATCGCCACGATCATCGGCACTTCGGCCGCTTTCGCGTGGTTAATCGCTTCGATGGTCTGTGGCATCACAGAGTCATCCGCCGCAACAACCAGAACAACGATGTCCGTTACCTGCGCACCGCGCGAGCGCATCGACGTAAACGCCGCGTGGCCCGGAGTATCGAGGAAGGACAGGGTTGTGCCACTGTCGGTGGTCACCTGATACGCACCAATGTGCTGAGTGATGCCGCCGGCTTCGCCTGCAACCACTTTCGCGTCACGGATCGCATCAAGCAAAGATGTCTTACCGTGGTCAACGTGACCCATAATGGTGATGACCGGCGGACGTGGCTTCAGATCTTCGTCTTTTTCTTCGACGTCGGTGATAGCATCTTCAACGTCAGAATCGGAAACGCGCACCACTTTGTGGCCGAACTCTTCGATGATCAGTTCCGCAGTATCTGCATCAAGCGTTTGGTTCTGCGTGACCATCATGCCCATATTCATGAGCGACTTAACGACGTCGGCAACGCGTTCCGCCATACGGTTTGCCAGTTCAGAGACAATAATCGCCTCTGGCAGCTGAACGTCACGGATCACCTTTTCACGCTCGACCGCGCCACCCATTGCCTTTTGACGCGCACGCTCTTGCTTGCGCTTCATGGCGGCCATGGATTTCTGGCGACCGCCAGCTCCACCTGTTGCCTGGCTCAGTGTCAGCTTGCCGGAACGACGCCCATCATCGCGACCACGGTTCCGACCGCGCTCTTCGCGCTCCCGTTCCGCTTTGCGAGGTCCGGCGCTTGGCGCTGGTTTATGAGACACTTCACGCTTAGGTGCATCAGTTTTCGGAGCCGCTTTAGACGCCGCTGCCTCTGCTGCAGCGCGTTTTTCGGCCTCTTGGGCCTCCAGACGCTTCCGTTCTTCTTCTTCGGCTTTCGCGCGGGCGCGTTCTTCGGCTTCGCGTTGCTCACGCTCTTTTGCCTCAGCTTCCGCACGACGGCGGTTGCGCTCTTCTTCGCGTTCTTTTTCTTGTGCAGCGCGGCGTTCGGCGTCTTCGGCCTCACGTGCTTTTGCAGCCTGCAGCGCCTTCAGACGACGCTCCATCTCTGCTTCGGAAATACCCGCAGGGCGTTTGGACGGGTCACCACCCGGACGACCAGAGCTAACCCCCGGTTTCGCTGCACCCGGTTTCGGCACCACAACGCGCTTGCGTTTGGTTTCCACCACGACGTTCTTGGTCCGCCCATGGCTAAAGCTTTGCTTCACGTTGCCCGGACGGGCACCCGCTCCACGTAGACCCAGAGTTTTTTTACCGTCGTTATCGCTCATCTAGCTGTCTTACCCTTTCCGACGGCCCCTGCCGCCGTAATTTCGCGTACGCCCTTTAGTCGTTGGGCTTCCTCTACAACTCTTTTTGTGAGTCCACCAGACGCAAGCGCCCCATGTATCACAGTTTGTCGCCCAAATGCCAATCCTAGCTCCTCCTGCGTCAGCCAACCGATGTAGCTGCCGTAGTGAGGCGTGCTGAGTTTCGACTTTCCACGACCAGAGCCGTCGATTGCTTGAATGAGGACTTGCGCCACCTCTTTGGAGAGCCAGTCCTTTACCTTTTCGTATCCGACAACCGCGTCGCCGGATTTGCGCGCCATGCTGATCAAGTCGACCACCCGGCGTGCCAGTTGTTTTTCAACCTCATCCACGAGGCCGTCAGGCACCTTGACCTGCTGCTTTGCCGCGCGCGCGAAAGCACCTTTAGAAGCTGCTTTTTCAATCGCGGCGCGATCCGCAGAAACCCACATGCCACGGCCGGGCAATTTGCCCAGAATATCTGGAAACACCGTGTCATCCGGCCCGACAACAAACCGCACCAGCCCGTATTTGGGCTGGGTATCGCCAGTAGCGATACATTTGCGTTCCGGACCGTCTTCCCGGTTTTTCGGCTGACCACCGCGTGACATCTTGATGCTTTCCTGACCCTTGGCTTACGCTTCGGCTTGCGCTTCTGCGTCGCCGTCTTCGGCGTCGGCATCGTCTTCGGATGCAACCAGATCATCCGGATCAACCCAGCCAAGAACCACACGAGCGGTCATAACCATATCTTGTGCTTCCTCAAGGGTCACACCGAAAGGTTCCAGAACACCGTCATCTTTGACGCGCTGCCCGTCGACGGTTGTCCAGCCACCGGCCAGTTCCCAGTCTGCACAGGTTGCGAAATCCTCGAGCGTTTTCACGTCGTCTTTCGCCAGCGCCTCTACCATTTGGGCTGTCAGACCTTCGAATGCAATCAGGCTGTCCTCGGCGCCCAAAGCGCGCGCCGCTTCCAGGGCTGCCGCTGCCGCCGCTTCAAGGTGATCACGCGCACGGGCCTGCAGTTCGTTTGCGGTGCCTTCGTCGACACCGTCAATCACCAGCAGTTCGTCCAACTCGACATAAGCAACCTCTTCGAGGTTCGCAAAGCCTTCGGACACCAGCAATTGCGCGAAGAATTCGTCGATATCCAGCGCTTCTTGGAAAAGCTTGGTACGCGCTTCGAATTCTTTCTGACGACGCGCGGATTCTTCCGCCTCGGTCATAATGTCGATGTCGAGGTTCGTCAGTTGCGATGCCAGACGCACGTTCTGACCGCGACGGCCAATGGCCAAGGACAGCTGTTCTTCGGGCACGACAACTTCGATCTTGCCCGCTTCTTCGTCCAGAACCACTTTGGTGACTTCTGCAGGTTGCAGCGCGTTCACTAGGAAAGTTGGCTGGTCTTCATTCCAAGGAATGATGTCGATCTTTTCGCCCTGCAGTTCGTTCACAACGGCCTGCACGCGGGAACCACGCATACCAACACAGGCACCGACAGGGTCGATGGAGTTATCATAAGAGATCACAGCAATCTTCGCACGAGACCCCGGGTCACGCGCAACGGCTTTGATTTCGATGATACCATCATAGATTTCGGGCACTTCCATTTTGAACAGTTCTGCCATGAATTCTGGCGCTGTGCGGGACAGGAAGATTTGCGGGCCACGCGTTTCACGGCGCACATCTTTGATGTAAACGCGGATGCGGTCATTCGGGCGATAGCTTTCGCGGCCGATCTTTTCATTGCGGCGCAGGATGGCTTCGCCACGACCGATATCGACAATCACATTGCCATATTCTTCGCGTTTCACCAGACCATTGATAATGGTGCCAGCCTTGTCTTTGAATTCTTCGTACTGACGATCACGTTCAGCTTCACGAACCTTTTGCAGGATCACCTGTTTCGCAGATTGCGCCGCGATCCGGCCCAGTTCAACCGGCGGGATTTCTTCGACGTAAGTGTCGCCAACCTCTGGGTTTTCCAGATATTGCTTGGCTTGCTCGACAGTGAACTCCGCCTGGTAGTTTTCCAGTTCTTCGTCTTCGACAACCGTGCGCACGCGGGTAAAGGTCGCTTTACCGGTCTTGCGGTCAATAGAGACACGAATGTCCATTTCCGCGCCGTAGCGGGACTTCGCCGCACGTGCCAGCGATTCTTCCATCGCTTCGACGACCAACCCAGGGTCGATCATTTTCTCGCGGGCCACCGCTTCGGCGGTTTGCAAAAGCTCCAGCTGGTTTGCAGAGGTAATTGCCATGTACTCAGTCCTCCTCAGAACCGGTGTCGGTTTCGATCTCGTCAAAAGTGTCTTCATCCAGATTGCCCGCCGCTTTGCGCTGCTTCAGCATTTCGGCAATCAACTCATCAGTCAGAACCAGCTTGGCATCGGCCAGCCAGTCAAATTTCAATCCAACGGTTTGCACACCGTCAGCGCCCTGTTCGATATTGATCAGGACTTCATCCTCTTCGACGCCCGCCAGAATGCCGCGAAAGCGTTTCTGCCCGTCAATCAATTCAGAGGTTTCGATCTTGGCGTCATAGCCTTCGAAAGTGTCAAAGTCTTTCAGGCGCGTTAGCGGGCGGTCGATGCCAGGGCTGCCGACTTCAAGCACATAAGAATCGCTTAGCGGATCTTCGACATCCAGAATGGCGCTGACTGCGTTGCTGATCTCTGCACATTCGTCCACAGCAATGCCACCCTCTGGGCGCTCTGCCATGATTTGCAGCGTATGCGTTTTGCCGCCCTGCAGACGCAGGCGCACCAATTCAAACCCCATATCTTCGATCACAGGCGCGACGATCTCAGCCAAACGGCGATCAATCGCGGATTTTGCAATCAGGTTGCTCATATGCGTGTCCAATACCTGTTCAAACACAAAAAAACGGGCCCGCGGCCCGTCGATCTTTCTCGGTGGAGCGTCAGACCCGAGGCCCGCCGCGCCGCTGTTGAGGGGGATATACGCACAAACATCTGAGTCTGCAAGGGGGTGTGGCCGGTGTCTTTGACGCTGCGCCAAGGGCGTGGGTCGCAGATCAAAAACATGGCTAAGATTTCGGTAACACATTTGGGTCACTCTCGCCCTATGCGGCACGACACGAACGATCCCTTTCACGTGACATATTTCAACATCCGGCAGTCTTTGGGTGTGATCGCAATGATCTTTCCACTGGGCCTTTTGCTGGGTGGCTATATCACCGAAGGCCACGTTTTACCGTCGATCAGCGACTATTATTTTTCCTCTATGCGAGACTTTGTTGTCGGGGCCCTGGTGGCGATTGGTCTTTTTCTGATGGCCTATCGCGCAGAACGTCGGCCTGACACCGACTGGCTGGATACCCTGACAGGTCTGGGTGCCGGGGCAGCGGCGATTGGCCTCGCGCTTTTTCCGAACAAACCCCACGCCACCGGGGTTGAGACGTTTTTCCATGCCATCATGGACGACCGGATCAGCGTTGCCTTGCACTTTCTATCAAGCTTCGTGTTTCTGACCACACTGACACTATATTGCCTTCGTATCTTTGCCCGCGCCGCACCGGTGGGTGAGCGCCGGTTCTACCAAATCTGCGGCTGGACCATTGTTGCATCAGGTATCATTGCCACTTTCGCCAGCTTCGTGCGCGCCTTTGATTGGTTTCAAGCGCAGGCAATTGTCGAACACCTGAACCTGATTTTCTGGCTAGAGGCGGCTGGCATCTGGGCCTTCTGCGCGGCGTGGCTACTCAAGGGCCAAACCGAGCGACGCGCGGCGAGCGTACCTCAGTCTGCGTCGTCCCGCCACTTGGCGTCCCGGTGGGTGCCGTCGCAATAAGGCTTGTTCCCCGACTTGCCACAGCGGCACAGCACATATTTGCGATCCGACATGTTTTCAGCCTGCGGCGGCACGGGCGAGGCGACATCCAATACCCAATAGGGGCCGTTCTTTTGAATATGGATATGCGGGCGATCCGCCGTCAAATGCGCGGGATCGGTATCAGCCAGCGCCAGCGCGCCTGACGGGCAAGCGGCGATGACGGCGCGAACTTCATCAACTGTGCCATTGTCTGGCTGCACCCAAGGACGTTCGCTTGCATTAAAGATATGTTTCGCCAACCGACCGCATTCCGCCGCATGTGCACAAAGCAGCGGGTTAAAGGTGACGGACACCTCCTTGCCCTCATAGGTCAGCAACCGATCCCGCCCCGCCGGAGTACCGCCGCGACTTTGGAAGCCGTTGTTATTGTGGCTGCCATCACAGAAAGGCTTGTTTTTGCTGCCGCCACAGCGACACAGGGCCATCACCGGCTTTGCCTCAACCATCGTGCCGTCTGACATGCGTATATGGGTCACGCCTTTGACCACAAGCGGGCCGTTCTCGCGCTCTTCAATTATTGGGGTTTCAGACATTTTGGACCTCCTCAAATCCATCACGACGCTTGTGGCTTAGTTCAAGCGTAGATCGTTGAGGCTGCCCCCAACGCGTTATGCGAACCACCAGCGTTCAATCATGCGCCCGCTATCAAGCGCAAAGAGATTGCCAATCGCCGGACCATGCGCCAACCGCGCGTGGTGGGCGTCTGCAAAATTCGCATAGGCCGGGATCAAAGCGCCGCCCTCATCCGCCATCAACGCTTGCATCTCTTGGTAGATCGATTGCCGTTTGACCGGCGACAACTCTGCCCGCGCGCTCAGCATCAGGTGTTGGAAATGGGGATTGTGCCATTGGCTTTGGTTCCAGGCCCCTTCGCCCGCCATCGTCGAAAAGATCCAATCTTCAGTGACGCGCCCAGACCACACAGCAGGCTGCAAGGTCAGATCACTGGCTGCACTCGACGAAACGTTAATGCCCGATGCCTTGGTATGGGCCGCAAAGGACTCGGCCATGCGCCCCATTGCCGAATGGGCGCGGCTGGTTTCAGGAAGGGTGAGGTTCAGTTGCTTCACACCTGCCTTGCGCAGGTAATACCGTGCCTTCTCGGGATCAAAACGCGCCGCGCTTTCATTTGGCAGCAGATATTGGTTCAACGGACCAATCGGATGGTCCTGTGCAATGCGGCCGTGCCCAAACAAGGCCTGATCCACAATCGCCTGCCGATCCACCGCATATTTCAGCGCGCGCCGCAGGTTCACATCATGCGCTGGCGCCTGATCTGCACGCATCGCATAGCCAATGTGCTGGTTGCCCACCACATCGGTCAGGCGCAGCAGCTTGCGCTTGGCAAGCGTTGCCTTCTGCGCGAGATCAAAGTCACTGACCGCATCAACCTGCCCGGTCATCACAGCGCGGGCGCGGTCCTCTGCATCATTCAGGGCCACCAGTTCAACCGCGTCAAACCAGCCTTCTTTGCCGTCTTTATAATGCCCGCGCACCCGACCCAGCATGGCGCGTTTGCCTGGCTCAAATCCGATCACCTTGTAAAGCCCGGTGCCTATCCCTTGCAAAAGCGCCAGTTCCAGATTGTCAGACGGGTAAATGCACAGGTGATAATCCGCCATCAAGAACGGAAAATCAGCATTCGGCGCGGCCAGTTGGAATTCGATCTTATGACTGCCAAGCGCCGTCATTTCAGAAATCGCGGCAACAATGAACCGCACGGGCGAGTTCGCCGACTGATCCAGATGCAGCCGCAATGACGCAATGACATCCTCAGCTTCAAAAAGCTTGCCGTTGTGGAACTCAACCCCGCGACGCAGCGTGAACGTCCAGCGTTTGGCATCTGCACTGGCTTCCCAGCTTTCCGCCAACTCGCCGATCAGCTCCCCATTGGCGGCAACTTGCGTCAGCGTATCAAACACCGCGCCATGGCCTGCCATGATCATGAATTTCCCGCGATGGGTGCGACTGTCCCACTGATCAGAGGCATAGGCACCGCCAACCCCCAACCGCAACACCCCGCCGCGCTTGGCCGTAGCCCCCAAGGGCATGCCAGAGGCCGCAAGAACACCGGCAAGGGCACCGGTCTTCAATAGGTGACGTCTGTCAAGGCGGGTCATCAGATGGCTGTCCTAAGTCATTGGCGGGACTCAGCAAAGCGCGGATTGCGGGAATTTACAACCTCGCAATCGCAGAAACTACAGGTTTGCGAAGTCTTTCATCACCTGCACAAGTTCTGACGTAATGCCCGGCTCGCTTAACGCGTGGCCCGCATTCGAAATCATGCGCAGCCGCGCGTTTGGCCATTTCTTCGCCAGCGCATAGGCGGAATGGGGCGGGCAGATCATATCGTAGCGTCCTTGCACGATGATTCCGGGAATATGTGCGATGCGGTCCATATGCGCCAAAATCTGCCCGTCAAACTCCAGAAAACCCGCGTTGGTGAAATAGTGATTTTCCAACCGCGAAAACGCGCGCGCATATTCCGCATTGGGCGTGCCAGAGACACCATTTGAGGCCATGGAGGCCAAGGCGTTTTCCCACGCCGCCCACGCGCGGGCAAATTTCACCTCGGTCTCATGGTCGCCTGAGAAAAGCCGTTTGTGGTAGGCCGCGATCATGTCGCCGCGCTCGTCCTCTGGGATCAAACCTTCAAAACGATCCCACGTTTCGGGCCAGAATTTCCCGGCCCCGCCGCCATAGAACCAATCAAGTTCATCCTGCGTCATCAGGAAAATGCCGCGCAAAATCAGCGCGACAGGCCGCTCTGGGTGCGTCTGCGCATAAAGCAAGGCCAGCGTTGCCCCCCAACTGCCTCCAAAGACCACCCATTGATCAATGCCCAGCGCCGTGCGGATACGTTCGATATCGGCAACCAGGTGCCAGGTGGTGTTGTTCTCAATCGAGGCATGCGGCTTGGACCGCCCACAGCCCCGTTGATCAAACAGAATGACGCGATAGATCGCGGGGTCAAAATAGCGCCGCATCGCCGGGCTTGCGCCGCCCCCCGGCCCGCCATGAAAAACCACAACCGGAATGCCATCCGCGCGCCCGGATTGTTCGACATAAATCGTATGGCCATCGCCCATATCCATCATGCGCTGATCGAAAGGCTCGATCGGCGGAAATAAATTCTGAAGTGCGCGTTTATGACCCGAGTGTTTGTCCATATTCGATCTATATAGTATTGCGCGCCCAAATGAGCACATGGAGGCTAGAATGCAACCCACGATGACCACTGTCGACCCTGCCGAGGTCGCCAAGTTTCAGGCCATGGCCGCCGAATGGTGGGACCCGAACGGAAAATTCAAGCCGCTTCATATGCTTAACCCCTGTCGGCTGGACTATATCACACGTCAAATCGCCGCAGAATTTGATCGTGACCTTGCGTCGGACAAGCCCTTCGCCGGTCTGACCCTGCTGGATATCGGCTGCGGTGGCGGATTGCTCAGTGAACCGATGGCCCGGCTTGGGGCCACTGTCATCGGGGCCGACGCCGCCGAACGCAACATCCCGGTCGCGCAGGTTCATGCCGAACAATCGGGGCTAGAGATCGACTACCGCCACACCACCGCCGAAGCCATCGCCGAGGCCGGTGAGCAGTTTGACGTGGTGCTAAACATGGAAGTTGTCGAACACGTCGCCGACCCGCAGGAATTCATCACGGTCTGTCAGCAACTGGTGAAGCCGGGCGGGCTGATGATCTGCTCCACATTGAACCGCACCGGCAAAAGCTTTGGCGCCGCCATCATCGGCGCCGAATGGATCATGCGCTGGCTGCCGAAGGGCACGCATGAATGGCACAAATTCATCACGCCAGAAGAGTTGTATGGCATGCTCGAAAAAGCGGGGCTGCAGCCGGTGGACCGGAAGGGGTTTGTCTTCAATCCGCTGGGGTGGAGCTGGTCGATTTCGGAGCGGGATCTGAGCGTGAACTATGTGACGGCGAGTAGGAAGGGTGGGTAACTTGGACTCTCGCCGTGTTATGCACTTAGTTAGCGGTTATCGACTTCCAAATGATACGGAGCAACGAGGACATCGGCTGGGATTTTCCACTGCACTCGAACCTTTTGAATCATTGAAAGATTCAACCTCCGACTTTTTCGAAGAACTTCTGATGCTCTAGATTGCGAGCCAATTACAGAGCCAAAATCGGATTGAGTGAACCCATGCTCTTCCATAAAAATCCGAATAGTTTCTACCGGGTCGGGAGCCTCAATGGGATAGTTCTTCTCTTCGTAGTGCTCGACAAGAACACACAGGACATCAAGCCTGTCACCATTTGGGGTTCCGACTTTCGCCCCCCAAAGCATTTCGATCTCTTTGAGGGCATTTCTATGATCTTCCTTCGTCCGAATTGGATGAATGGACATGATTTTGCACCTTAATATGACGACACTGTAGCTGCATCGATCTTGTCATAGTCAGCATGCGTGCCAATAAACTTGATAAAGGCAATCTCGCGTTCAAAATCAAAAGCGACTATTAGTCGATAATCATTTCCCCTGATCTTGAAGCGAATACGGTCGTTACTAACAACCTTCGCCGACGAAAACGTTCCAGCTACATCTAGTGGTTTTTCCCACTTTGCGGATTTGGCGACGTGAAACCAAGTTTCAAGAGAGGCCTTCGACTCCGGATGCTTTGTATAGAATTCGATTAATGAACTTCTGGCAATGACACGCATTCAGCCGCTCCAAAATAAACATTCCAACGTCCTCTATGTTTGCCAATGAGGCCTAGTTATTCCCATTTTGGGAAAGCGTCAAGGAAATTTCCCAAAATGGGAAACATCATCCAAATAGGCTTGGAAACAATCACCCTAGAAAATTAATTTAAGACTACTAATTCTTCGGGGTGCTCTGGATAGATTTTATCTACCGCTCACAAAACCCTTCAGAATGCACCCAGCGCCCACCCTCTGCCGCGCAATCTTCGGCCTTATGCGCCCCGCGCAATGTCGGCACAGCGTAGACCAGCATGAACACAACCGCCGCGATTACGGCCAGCAGGTTCATGCCTTTACGGCCTTTCACCCGTCGTCCTCTAGCTTCACGCGCAACTCTCGTAGCACGGGCAACACGCCGCGCACGCGGTGGTCGCCGAGGTCGCTGACGACCTCACTCAGCAAGGGGGCAATCAGGGCCAATGCGGCATCGCGCGCTTGTTGACCGGCGGTGCTGATCGCTACCATTTTGCGGCGCGCGTCGTCCCAATCGGGGCGGATATGCACATAGCCTGCGGTTTCAAGCTTGCCCAATGTGTTGGTCATCGCCCCGCGCGTTACGTGAAAGGCCTTAGCCAGTTGCGCCGGGCTTTTTTCGCTATTGGTGTGGGCCAGATGGTTCAGCACGGAAAAATGCGACAACTCCATGCCTTTGGGCAGGGCTTTGCTCAACCGGCTGCGGGCCAATTGGTCAGCCATCAGGATTTCGCTAAAGAGCGAGACCGCCAAGGCGTTGGAGTCACTGGGGGTCTGGGCCATCAAAGTCCTTGTCATGCGTCAGAGACGGAATGCGTCTACGCGCTTCTGCCACTTTTTCACGATCCAGATCAACGTAGATCACGCCCGGGTCCGTGCCCGCATCGGCAATCACCTCGCCCCAGGGCGAAACCACAAGCGAATGCCCAAATGTTTTGCGCGTTGGTCCCCGGCTGGCAGAATGCGTGCGGGTTTGGGCCGGGGCAAGCACCCAGCACCCGGTTTCAATCGCCCGCGCCTGCAAGAGCGCATGCCAATGAGCCGCCCCCGTGGTGGCTGAAAAGGCAGAGGGCACCGTCAGCACTTCGGCGCCCGCCTGCGCTAGAGCGCGGAACAGGTAGGGAAACCGGACATCATAGCAAATTGAAAGGCCGAGTTTGGCAAAAGGTGTGACGGCAACCAAGGCCCTATCGCCGGGGCGATAGCCTTTGGATTCATGGTAGCTTTCCGTTTCCGACACGGTGACGTCAAACATATGGATCTTGTCGTAGCGCGCTTTGATGTCGCCCGCGGGATCAATCAGGAACTGGCGGTTCACAAAGCGATCGTCTGGGCCGTCTTGTTTCAGTGCCATGGAGCCGATTGTCACCCACAGCCCCAGCCGCGCAGCGGTATCACGCACTCCGCTGAGAAAGGCGTCTTCGCCTTCGGTGCGCAAAACAGACTGCTGATGCGTGCGGCTGCCAGACACACAATTCGTGACCTCTGGCGTCAGAACATAGCCTGCGCCATGGTCTTTCGCCTGCGCAAGCAGAGCGGTGACCTCCGCCAAGTTCGCGCTCGGGTCATCCGAAGACGTGATCTGCAGCAGCGCGGTTTTCATCACGCGGCCAGCAGCGGGTCCAGCTTGCCTGCACGTTCCAACATCATCATGTCATCGCAGCCGCCGATGTGTTGACCGTCGACAAAAATCTGCGGGAAGGTGCGCCCACCATTGCTGCGCTGGATCATCTCTTCTTTGCGCGCGGGTTCTTTCCAGCCGTCATATTCAACAAACGCCACGCCTTTTTGTTGCAACAACCGCTTCGCCGCCGCGCAATAGCCGCACATGGGCCGCGTATAAATTTCTATCTGTGCCATCGCCATTTCCTTCTGTCGCAATTAGTCATGCGTCATCTAGGGAAGCTTTGCAACGCGCGCTAGGGCGATCACATTCACTTGACTGGCGAAGGCCGCCAAACAGGCCTCTGACGCTGCGGCAAAGGTCGCGCCGCTGGTCATAACATCATCAACAAGCAATATATTGGCGTCTTTGATTTGCCGCGCGAATTTTGGGTTGGGCGCCATGCTGGCGCGGAGGTTGGCGATCCGCTGGGGTTTGGTCATCCCTTCCATCGCGCGAGTTGCACGTGTGCGGATCAGTAGATCGGGGATCAACTGAATGCCAAGCTGACGCGCGATCACATCCGCTAAAAGGACTGTCTGATTATACCGCCGACGCAATAGCCGCGACCAATGCAGGGGAACCGGACACAAGATCGTGTCCTTCGTGATCAAGGGTTTGGCGGCCTCCGCCATCCAATGCCCGGCAGGTCGCGCAAATTCGTGTCGATCCCCGTGTTTCAGGCGCAGCACCATCTGACGCGCGTGACCTTCATAAAGCAGCACCGCACGCCCCTGCACCCAAGCGCGCGGCGTGTTCAGGCAATCATCACACTGCACATGGGTGTCACTGAAATGACCCGGCAGCGGCATCCCACAGGCGTCGCAGGCGACGCCGCCAATAAAAGGCGTCGCCGCCCAGCATGTGCCGCAGAGGTGAAAATCCGTCCCGACCAAATCGCCACAACCCACGCAACGCGGTGGAAAAATCACCTGTAAGGCTGTTTGAACTTGCTGCTGAGTGATCATATGGTCCGCATCATGCAAAACGCTCCGCTTCTGACAGATCGTACCGCCTTGCTGGCGCATCGCGCTCGTGCCGACCACGAGGGCGACCTGTTCTTGCACACCAACGCAGCCGACGATCTGCAGGATCGCTTATCGATGGTTAACAGGACGTTTACCGCACCTGCGATTGTGACGCCTTATCCCGCGATTTGGGAAGGCCGTCTGCCAAATGCGGTGATTGTGCCGGATGAGGACGTCTTGGCCCTAACCCCGCGCGCCCATGATCTTGTCATCCACGCCATGGCCCTGCATTGGGCGAATGACCCGGTTGGGCAGCTGATTCAATGTCGCCACGCATTGAAAAACGACGGGCTGTTTTTGGCGGCGAGTTTCGGAGGCCAAACCCTGCAAGAGCTGCGCGCATCGCTTGCGCAGGCAGAATCGGAATTGACCGGGGGGCTTTCGCCCCGCGTATTGCCGATGGGAGAAATCCGAGACCTTGGCGGCTTGCTGCAACGAGCCGGGTTTTCCCTGCCGGTGGCCGATGGCCTCCCTCTCACCGCCAGCTATCAGACGGCCTTTCACCTGATGAAAGACCTGCGCGCGATGGGCGAAACCAACGCGCTGGTCAATCGCCGCCGGGCCTTTACGCGGCCCTCGATTCTGAGGCGGGCGGCAGAAATCTATGCCGCCAACTATGCCCAAGACGAGCGCATCACGGCGACCTTCGAGCTGATCTTTATGACCGGCTGGGCACCGGATGACAGCCAGCCCAAACCCCTCCGCCCCGGCTCTGCCGCACAACGTCTGGCGGATGCGCTGGGAACTTCCGAGGGGCGTTTACCCAGCGACTAACCCGCAGAATAACTGAAATCGCAATTGACCCATGGCGCGCAGGCGCTATCTCAGCACAGACCCAATTGAAGCCTAGGACGCCATCATGACCGACAGCCGCCCAGCCAACGCCCCCGCTGATCACCCAAAGATCGCGCGCGCCAAAACCGGTATCCTTCTGGCAAACCTCGGTACGCCTGATGACTACAGCTATTGGCCTATGCGCCGGTATTTGAACGAATTCCTGTCTGACAAACGTGTGATCGACTATCCGGCATGGAAATGGCAACCGCTATTGCAAACGATCATCCTGACCAAACGGCCCTTTACCTCTGGCGCGGCTTACAAATCGATCTGGAACCACGACCGCGGCGAAAGCCCGTTGATGACGATCACCAAGGACCAGACAGCCAAATTCGCAGAAGCCATGGCGGCGCGTTATGGTGATCAGGTCATGGTCGATTTCTGCATGCGCTATGGCAACCCATCGACCGAAAGCAAAGTCCGGCAGATGGTGGCAGCCGGCTGTGAACGCATTTTGTTTTTCCCGCTTTATCCACACTACGCCGGGGCAACCTCTGCGACGGCAAACGATCAGTTTTTCCGCGCTCTGATGAAAGAAGCCTGGCAGCCGGCGGCCCGCACGATTGAGCCTTACTTTGATCACCCCGATTATATTGATGCTTTGGCCGCATCGGTGCAAACCGCCTACGACAACCTGACCACTCGTCCCGATATTCTGGTCGTCAGCTATCACGGCATGCCGCTGCGCTATCTGATGCAGGGCGATCCGTATCACTGCCAATGTCAGAAAACGACGCGGCTGTTGAAAGAGAAGCTTGGCTGGGTGGATACCGACTTGATCACAACCTTCCAGTCCAAGTTTGGACCGGAAGAGTGGTTGCAGCCCTACACCGTCGAAGAGGTCGCGCGGCTGGCGCAGGCAGGAAAGAAAAACATCGCGGTGATTGCCCCCGCCTTCTCAGCTGACTGCATCGAGACGCTGGAAGAGATCAATGAAGAGATCAAAGAAAGCTTTGAAGAGGCGGGCGGAAAGGACTTCACCTACATCCCCTGCCTGAACGATGAAGACGCCCATATTCAGGCGCTGGTCCAAATCGCGCAGAAGAACCTGCAAGGCTGGTTGGACTAAGGTTTCGCAGATTCAAACGTTCAAAAACAAAAAAAGGGTGCCGACCAGCGGCACCCTTTTCTTTTCGGTGTTTCACCGGATGGCAGAATTAGTCTGCCATTGCCGCCGCAACAACTGCCAGGATCAGCAGAGGCACAACGAAGTTAGAAGAAGAAGACGCTGCTTCTTCCATAACAACTGGTGCTTCAACCATTGGCTCTTCCATGCCGCCTGCGAAAGCGGTGGATGCTGCTGCAGTCAGAGCTGCTGCGAGAACGAGTTTTTTCATAGTAACCTCCAAGTAGTTCACCTGCGACGCGTGCTTGCGACGCAAGTCCCCAAGACTTACCTCGTAGCTCAGGAGTAAACAGCAAAGCGTATGATTTGCAATTATAATCTCTGATCTGGACGAGGTGTGACGAGTGATTGGCGTCAAATTAGCAACACTTGTGTGCCAACTTTTGCCAGCTCAAAAAGCTCTGCAATGTGTTCATTGTAGAGACCCACACAGCCGTTCGAAGATCGGCGTCCGATCTTACGGGTATCATGCGTGCCGTGGATTCGGTAATAGGTCCAGCTTAGGTAAAGCGCATGGGTTCCCAGCGGATTATCCGGGCCCGGACCGACGTATTCTGGCCATTCTGGGTTCCGCTCACGCATCGCAGGCGTTGGACGCCAGCTTGGGCCTTCGACCTTGCGAATCACGCTTGTGCGGCCGCGGCGTGTCAGGTCTTCTGTCAGCGGGACAGAACTTGGGTACAGCTTGTAAGTGCCGTCTTCACCCCAGAAATGCAGCGCGCGGCTGGTGATATCCACCAAGATCGCGCCGTTGTTAAGATTGTCGAAATAAGGCTCCCACCGCATCGAGCGGAAGCTTGATGTATTGCGGCGCACCGTTTCCGTGATTTCGCGCTCCACCTCGGTGGTGGTGTCAGAGTTCACGTCTTGTGCAATCGCAGGCGCCCCTAGGAAAGCGGCCCCCGTTGCAAGAAAGGATCGACGTCCCAGCTGAAACTTGCGGTCATCGTTCATTGTTATTCGCCTCAGTATCTATGCGATTCGCCGCAATCTATGACTGGAATGCCGCAGTCGCAAATCAAACAAGCGTCATCTGGCCAATCACACAAGAATGTGGGCTTTTAACGCAACCTTCTAAGGTTTAAAGCGTTAGGACGGAAAAGGTTCCATGCGGAAAGGCAAAAAGATGCGATTGATTGCGGTAATACTGGCTCTGTTTACATTGGCTGCCTGCGCGACCACAGTTTCAGAACCGCCACTCGGGTCCGACGGGAAACCGCTGCCGCGTTTGTATAAGATCCGCTCTTCTGACACGTCTAAAATACAGTTCCGCATGCTGGACTCCGTAAACGCCTTGCGTACCGCAGCAGGACGTCAGGCAGTGGAAATGGATGCCAAGCTACTGGCCGCTGCGGCCACACACGCGCGGGACATGTCTATCCAAAACCGCCCTTGGCATTTTGGCTCTGATGGCTCATCACCAATCGACCGGGTTGCGCGTGTTGGCTACCCCGGCTTCCTTGTGGGGGAGGCGATCTCAGAGACCTATGAGACCGAACTCGACACGCTTGCCGCGTGGATGGAAGAGCCGGGCTCTCGTGCAGTCATCCTGGATCCTGTAGCAACTGATATGGGGTTCGCGTGGCATCAAGAAAGCAATGGCAAGATTTGGTGGACCCTTGTAATGGGCGCGCCCTCGTTGGTCCCAAATGACCGACTTGCTGAATTGTCGGATTCCCCGCTCGGTCTACAATAAGTTGGTCGGGCCAAGATCGGCCCGCACCCATGACCGTACACTGTTCCAGATGGTCACCTGAAGATCAGGATCGGCGTGTCCTCGCGCACCATGGAATAGATTTCCTGAATCTCTTTGTTGGTGACCGCAATGCATCCTGCCGTCCAATCGTCACCACCCTTGCGGTTTTGCCATGGACGACCGTGGATAAAGATATCGCCACCCGGATTGAGCCCGTTCCGCGCCGCATAGGCGCGATCCTGAGCATTCGGATATGAAATGCCGAGCGAGAGGTGGAACTGACTGTTGGGATTGCGTCGATCAATCCAGTAGACACCTTCCGGCGTTCGCCCGTCCCCGCGCCGTTCCTTGTGACCTTCAGGCGCGAAGCCCAGCCCAATATCATAGTGTTTCAGAACCTGATCTTCATGCATCAGGAACATCTTACGCTCTTCCTTATAGACAAGGATTCGCGTGACCTCTGGACCACCGTAGAATTGGAATTTTGACGAGGTACAGGCACCCAGCACCAGTACCACACTGATCATCAACGCGATTATTCGCATGTTTTTCTCTTTGCTGCTCTGCCCGCAATCTACCACATTTTTTGCAACGCGAACAGTATTTCATCGCAGCAGCGTTTACCGCCGAGAGAACTTGCCCACGACTTCAATGTGGCTCGACCAGCGGAACTGATCGACAACCTGCACCCACTCAAGCGCATAGTCCCCGCGGATCAGTGTTGCCGCATCACGCGCAAAGGTCACAGGGTTGCACGAAACAAAAGCGATATCCGGCACGTCAGAGCGCGCCAGTTCTATCGTTTGCGCTTCGGCACCCGCACGCGGCGGGTCAATCACCACGGCGTCATAGCGAAGATCGCTTGCAATAATCGGGTTGCGAAACAAATCGCGCGTTTCGGTTGTCACGCGTTTCAACCCCTTGGCCTGTCGCCACCCCTGATCCAGCGCCTTCATCATCGCGCGCAGCCCTTCAACGGCATGCACCTCGGCTTTTTCGGCCAGAGGCAGGGAAAATGTCCCGCAGCCCGCAAACAGGTCAACAACTCGCGGCGCTTCCCCGATGATCTCACGCACAGCGCGGAGCAACGCGGCCTCACCATGCGCGGTGGCCTGCAAAAATGCTCCAGGTGGTGGCGTGACCTTCGCCGCACCAAACGCCTGCCATGGCGGCGCAAGCGTTGCGATCACCTCGTCGTCCCACGTCAGCCGCGCGATCCCCAAACGCTGGGCAAGCAACCCGAGTTCCGCCTGAAACGGACCATCCAAGGGTTTGCCGCCCACGACTGCGAGATCAAGCCCTTCGGCCGAAAGCGTCGCCGTCACCGACAACGCGCCCTTGCGCGACGCACCGATCATTGCGAGGTCTTTGGCGATCTCTAAGGCGGGCATCAAGTCAGGATGCAGCACCTGGCAGTCTGGGATTTCAACGATGACGTCGCTGGCCCTTTGGTGAAAGCCTGCCATGGCCCCCTTTTTGGTGCGTCGTGCAGAAATCGTGGCCCGGCGGCGCGATTGGGGTGGCGAGGTTTCAATCGGCCGAAAGTCGATGACAATCCCCTGCGCAGCCAACGCCTGCCGTACAACGTCGACTTTCCAATCAGCCAAAAAGGCGTCGGACGCATGTTGCAATCCGCAGCCGCCACAGGATTTGAAATGCCGGCAGGGGGCTTTCACGCGATTCTCTGACGGCGTCAGCACCCGAATGTCGCGCAGGGTTGTCCCGTCTGCCGTGGCCTCAATGGTTTCTCCGGGGAGGGTCAAAGGCGCAAAGAAAGGTCCGTCGGCAACGCCGTCGCCCTGATGTCCGAGTCGGGTGATCACAAATTCCGTCATGTGGCGGCAATAGCCTGCGGTTTCCTGCATGAAAACCCTATTCGGCGGCCTCCGACCCCAGAAATCCGCCCGACTGCAACCGCCAGAAGCCTGCATAAAGCCCGTCCTGCGCCAGCAGCTCGTGATGTGATCCGTCTTCTACAATCTGACCTTGGTCCATCACAACAATGCGGTCCATCTCTGCGATTGTGGACAGGCGATGCGCAATCGCGATGACGGTTTTGCCTTCCACCACCTCATGCAGTGCCGCCTGAATTTCCGCTTCGACTTCGCTATCCAGCGCCGAAGTCGCCTCATCCAGCACAAGGATCGGCGCGTCTTTCAGAATTGCCCGTGCAAGCGCAATCCTTTGTCGTTGCCCACCCGAAAGCTTCACCCCCCGCTCACCCAAATGCGCGTCAAACCCGTTACGTCCATTGGGGTCTTGCAAGTCTGCCACGAACCCATCTGCGCGGGCCTTCTTCGTGGCCGCAAGCACCTCTGCCTGCGTCGCTTCTGGTCGGCCATATCGGATGTTGTCAAAGGCGGATCGATTGAACGTGGCCGTATCCTGCGTCACCATGCCGACCTGGCGGCGCAGACTGTCCTGCGTGACACCGGCGATATCCTGACCGTCGATCAAGATCCGCCCAGATTCAGGATCATAAAGCCGCAGCAGCAGCGACACCAAGGTCGACTTCCCGGCCCCGGATGCACCGACAACGCCCACCTTCTCTCCGGCTTTGATCGTAAGCGACACGCCAAACACGCCGCCCGCCTCACTGCCATAGGCAAAGCTGACATCCTCAAACCGAACTTCGCCGTTGTTCACTGCCAGTGGCTGCGCTTCGAGGCGATCCTGCAGCGTCAATGGCCGTGCCAAGGTGCGAATGCCATCTTCGACTTCGCCGATCTGGCCAAAGATCGACATCAACGTCCAACTGACCCAGCCCGTCATCTGCGCCAATCGGATGGCCATGGCCCCCAACGTGGCCAGCTCTCCGGTCGTCACACGCCCCGACTGCCAGCCGAGCAACCCAGCCCCGACCATCAATACCGGCAAAATCCCCGCCAAGAGGATCATCGATGCGCGCATGCCCACGGCCAACTGCGCCCATTCCAACCCGCGTTGTCGGTAAATTTCCGACTCTGCCAATACCGCTTGGTCTTCATGCTCTGAGGTCGCAAACAGTTTGACGGCGCGCATATTGACCGCCGTGTCCACAATTTGCCCGGTCACTCCGGCACGCGCGTTGGCGCGGGTTTTTGATCGCGCCCGGACACGCGGCAGAAAATACCGCAGCAGCAGAACATAGGCTGCAATCCATCCCAGAACAATCGCCCCAAGAACCGGATCAATCAGGCTGCCTAGCGCCAGCATGCTGATAAAGGTCGAGGTCGAAAACGTCCCCGCATTGATCACATCCGTGACAACTGCGGTCAAAGCGGACCCGGTTTGCAACTGCTTCTGCGCAATGCGTCCGGCAAAATCGTCATCAAAAAACTGGATCGGCTGTTGCGTCGTGTACCTGTTTAGCCGGATCACCACGCGATTGTGCAAATTCGGCGCGATGACCACGCTTTGAAATAGCGACGCGGCAGCAAAGACCAAGGGCCGAAAGACAAGTAGGAAAACCCCCGCAAACAGAAGCAAGCCACCGTTGTTGGCAAAGAAGTTCTCTGGGCCTTCAAGCGTGAGGTCCAAGATTTGCCCAAGCAGATACAGCACATAGGCCTCTGAAAACCCGGCGAGCGCATAGCCCACGAAAGCCACAACCAGCGCTGCGCCAAAGCCGTCCATCACCCAAACCAAAAACCGGCCCAGCGTCGCAGGCGGCGCGGATTTGGCCGGGCGCGCCGGATCAATCAGATCGCCGAAATACCGCACGATTGCGTTGCGTTTGTCCGTACTCATTCCGCTGCCTCTGCCGTGCCAAGGAAGCCGCCCGATTGCCGCTTCCAGAAGCTGGCGTATTGCCCACCTCGTGCCAGAAGGTCAGTGTGGCTGCCCTCTTCGACGATGCGGCCTTCATCCATCACAAGAATCCTATCCATCTGCGCAATAGTGCTGAGACGGTGCGCGATGGCAATGACGGTTTTCCCTGCCATCATGCCATAAAGCGTCTCTTGAATGGCGGCTTCCACCTCTGAGTCTAGGGCAGACGTCGCCTCATCCAAGAGCAAGATTGGGGCATCCTTCAAAATGACCCGCGCCAATGTGATCCGCTGCTTTTGGCCCCCCGACAGTTTCACCCCGCGTTCCCCTACATGCGCGTCATAGCCTTTGCGCCCCTGCAGGTCTTCTAGATCGAGGATAAACTCATGCGCTTCGGCCTTGCGCGCGGCTTCGATCATCTGCGCCTCAGTGGCATCGGGTTTGCCATAGCAGATATTGTCGCGGATCGACCGGTGCAGCAGCGAACTGTCCTGTTGCACCATGCCAATGCGGCTGCGCAGGCTGTCTTGCTGCACATGGGCAATGTCCTGCCCATCAATCAGGATGCGCCCACCCTCGGCATCGTAAAAGCGCAACAGCAGCTTGACCAAGGTGGATTTCCCCGCCCCGCTGCGCCCGACCAGGCCTATTTTTTCACCCGGCTCAATGGTCAGCGAAATACGGTCCAACCCGCCCAAACCACGGCCATAATGGTGTGATAGAGACTGAATCTCGATCTCGCCCGCTTTGAAGTTGAGCGGTTTTGCATCAGGTGCATCGACCAGATCAATCGGCTGCGCGATGGTCTCCATTCCTTCGGCGACCACACCCAACTGGCGGAAGAACGTGGTCAGCGCCCACATGATCCAGCCGGTCATGGCATTCAGCCGCAGCGTCAGCGCCGTTGCTGCCGCAACGATCCCGACAGAGGCACTGCCCTGCATCCAAAGCCAGATCGCCCAGCCGACGATGCCAAGGATCAGCAGCCCATTTAGCGCCACCAGCGCCACATCCATCACGGTGTAAATCCGCATCTCGGTCTGAAAGGTGCTGCGCGTGGATTCAATCGCCTCTTTGGCGTAATCAAGTTCGGTTGAATTCTGCGCAAAGAGCTTTACCGAAAGGATGTTGGTATAGGCATCCACCACTCGCCCTGTCACGGTTGACCGCGCATCAGACGCGGCCTTGGACGCCGGACCAACCCGCTTAACCGTCCACGCCACAAGCCATGCATAAAGCGCCAGCCAAATGACAAGCGGCAACAACAACCGAGGGTCCGCTTGGCTAAGAATGACCGCCGCGCCAACAATATAAGCCAGCGAAAAGGCGATCGCGTCAAAGACCTGAAAGATCGCTTCCCCTGCTGCCGGCGGCGTTTGCATGATCCGGTTGGCTATGCGCCCGGCAAAATCGTTTTCAAACCAGCCGACGGACTGCCGCAGCACATGTTTGTGTGCGCGCCAGCGGATCAGCGTGCCAAAGTTTGGTAAAATCGCATTGTTCAGAACCAGCACATCCAAGGCCTGCAACACAGGCCGGATCAACAGCACAAATACCCCTGCCCAGATCAGTTCGGTGCCATAGGTCGCCCAGACTTCTGCCGGATCACCCGCCAGCAAATCCACCAGGCGCCCCATGTAGTAGATCAGCCCGATCTCTACGACCGCAACCACCACGGACATGATCGCCGCGACCCAAAAGACCCGCTTAAATGGGCCCATATAGTCGCGCAAAAACGGCCACAGCTTGCGCGGCGGCGTATCGGTTTCGGCAAAGTCCTCATAGGGATCGACAAGATTTTCAAAGAAACGAAAAAACATGTAAAACTCACTCGGTATTCCTGATCAGGGTCAGGCAACATTTCGGATAAGCAAAAGGGTCGGCCAAAGCCGCGCAAGCGATCATTGACCCGGGTCAATGACGACTTAGGTAAACCAGGTCCGTCGATCCATTTGCATCTCCTCGTGAGCTGCAGCAAAGGTGGCGCAGGTCTCAGAATGAGTCAATATTTGAATTTTTAGCGCGTCAGCTTTTCAGCAGCGCGGCCTTTTCCAGCGTGAAATCAGAGGCAACCCATTTGCTTTCCAACGCCTTCAACCGCTCGCCCAACGCTTTGCCTTGAAAGGCTGGCATCAATTCTGCAGCGGTCACAGGAAACTTTGCCCCGGCCCCCCGCGCGATGTCGGCTTGATAGTTGGGCGGCAAGGGTTGCTCAAACACAGCAGATCGCAGCAAGACCACCGACAGCGCGGTTGCCGCATCATTGCGATAGGCGATTTCAGCTGCGTTTGATGGGACCCCAACCAAAGTCCGCATCAACAAAACCTGCGCGGCGTCTTTCTTGGACAAGCGCAGGCTTTCATCAATTCTCTCGCCACCCAACGCCGCCAGTCGCCGGATCGGGTCCGGCGCTACGCCGGCGTCCTGTTCAAAATGCACCAAGGGCGCGAGCGGTTTGTCGTCAGCACCGTCAACGATATATTGCAACACCCCGCACTGGCGCATCACCGCAACGGCAGGCGCGGGGTCGTTGGCCGACAAAAGTTTCAGCATCTCGGCGCCAACACGTTCGCGCGAAAGCGTCTCTAAACCGCTTGATAGGGACGAAATAGCGGCCAAAGTCTCTGCATCCCAGCCCAGCGCGGGATCGCCGTACCAGGCGTTAAAACGGAAGTAGCGCAGGATGCGCAGGTAGTCCTCTCGGATGCGCTGTTCGGCGTCGTCGATAAACACGAATCGACGCGCCGCAAGGTCTGTTAAGCCGCCTAGGGGATCTACGATCTCTCCGCTTGGCGTCGCATAGATGGCGTTCATCGTGAAGTCGCGCCGGTGCGCATCGTCTTCGACGTGGTCGGAAAAGGCGACGACCGCGCGCCGCCCATCGGTTTCGACATCTTTGCGGAATGTCGTGATTTCATGCGGGATGCCGTCGGCGACCACGGTGATCGTGCCATGGTCTGCGCCGGTTGGAATGGCTTTCAACCCGGCGGCATTGACCAATGCCATCACCCGATCCGGGCGCGCGTCGGTGGAAATATCGATGTCGGACACCGGGACACCCAAAAGCGCATTGCGCACGCAACCGCCGACAAGCAAGGCCTGAAAGCCTGCGTCGGTCAGCATGGCGCAAACGGTCTGGGTTGATGCCCGTGTCAGCCAATCGCCTGTGACCCTTGGCGCTTCTGTCATGCCGACACCCGCTCTGCCAGCCCCCGAAGAATGCGCGCGGTCGCCCCCCAGATGTAATAGGGGCCGTAGGGCACGGCATAATAGCGCCGAAGCTGCCCGCGCCAGCGGCGGCCTTCGATGACGTAACTCGAAGGCGTCACTAGATGGGACAAAGGCACGTGGAACACCTCGTCGACCTCACCGGATTCGGGGACAAAGTCAAAGGGCGCTTTGACCTCGGCCAAAACCGGCGTGACGGTGAAACTCGTCACGGTTTCATGGCTGGGCAGGGTTCCCAAAACGCGCACGTTTTCAGGCGATAGCCCGATCTCTTCCTGCGCCTCGCGCAGAGCGGCGGCGACAACATCCACGTCGCCCTCATCCTGTTTGCCGCCGGGAAAGGCGATCTGGCCCGGGTGGTGTTTCAAGTGCGACGCGCGTTTGGTCAGAATGACCTGCGCCGCCCCATCAATCATCTGCACCGGCACCAACACACCGGCCGGCCGCAGCTTGCGCCCAGCGGGCAGTTCCACACCGGGGTTCAGGTCAAAATCCGATGACGGCCCGCTGTCGCGCTGAAGCGCTGCCAAGAGTGTCGTCATCGAAGAACTCATTCTGCGGGTTTCTCTGCCTGAAAGCCCACCGTGGCCGGATCAAGATCGTAATGCGCTCCGCAGAACTGACAATCCGCCGTCACGCGGCCTTCTTCGGTGGTCATCTTTTCAATGTCCTTGGCCGAGTAGATCGACAAAGACTGCCGCACGCGATCCTCAGAACAGGAACAGCCAAAAGCCACCGATTGCGCATCATAGACCCGCGGCTCTTCCTCGTGGAACAGGCGCAGCAACAAGGTTGTCGGTGGCACGCTTGGGCCGATCAATTCCAATTCCTCGACCGTATCCAACAGGATATTCGCGCGGTTCCAGTTTTCTTCTTCGTCATCCTCAAGAAGATCGCTCGCCGTCAACTGACCTTTCTCGCCAGACCCGCCTTCACCGGTGACATGCATCGCAGCCTTCGGCATATGCTGCAGCATCACGCCGCCTGCACGCCAGTGTTCGCCCACGCCCGGTTCAATGGATTTGCCAAAGCGCAGCGAAAACCGCGTTGGGAGCTGTTCAGACTGGGCAAAATACCCCTCGGCACTGGCGCTGAGAGAGCCGCCGGTCAAAGGTGCAATTCCCTGATAGGGCTGCATGCCCTTGCCCTGGTCGATCAGCACCGCGAAATAGCCCGCGCCCAGTTGTTCAAACGGCGTGGCATCCGTCAAACGATCCGCATCAAAGCTGGCGTAGGCACGAATGCGGGCCGGTTCGCCCTCTTTCTGAGGCGCGTAGTAATCCGTTGCGATCATGCGCACAGGCCCGTTGGTCTGCACCTGCAAAGACAGCTTCCAACGCAGGCTGATGGTCTGCCCAATCAGAGCGGTCAGCAAAGCGATCTCGGCCACCAAGGCTTCCACGACGTCGGGATATTCATGCTGTTTCAGGATACCGTGCAGCACATTATCCAGCCGCGCAACGCGACCGCGAATGTCAGATTTATCCAGCTGAAACGGCAGGACCGTGTCGTCCCAGGCGATTCTATTTCCGAGGGTCATGGGGTTTCCTTACAGGCCTGATCTTGGCATACCGCAGCTATATAGGTGCGGCAAGTTGAACAAAAAGGGCTGGTAGCGCATGATCAGACGGTTTGGAACCCCACCTGAACCCGCGCGGCGCTATAAACACCGTCCCGGCGTCTATGCTGTGATCTTGGCCGGTGAGGATGTGCTTGTGACACGTCAAGAGCCGGTCGGGCGCATGGCGGAACCTGAAATTCAACTGCCCGGTGGCGGGATTGACCCGGGTGAGTCGCCCCTAACCGCGCTGCATCGCGAAGTCATGGAAGAAACCGGCTGGCGCATAGCCACCCCGCGCCGCTTGGGAGCGTTCCGGCGCTTTGCCTATATGCCGGACTATGACCTTTATGCCGAAAAGCTTTGCACAATCTACGTGGCCAGCGCCGTCAGGCCGCTTTGCGCACCCAGCGAACCGGGGCACACGGCCATCTGGATGCCGCGCGAAGCTGCGCTACAGGTCCTAGCCAACTCAGGAGACCGTTTTTTCCTCAGCCGAGCCCTTTTGTGACCCGCCCGACAGAAGGCGCAAATTCAAGCAACACGCCTGAAACATCGTCGGGGATCGTCCCGCTGCCCGCATAGGCCTGCAACCGCCAAAGAAACCCTTCCAGAAAATCCTCTCCGGTCTCGTCCGCCAGTTCAGATATCAGCGTGTTCAGACCATCATCATCCAGCAACGCGCCCTTGTCGTCGGGACACTCAATTGGCCCGTCTGATAGCATGAGCAATCGGTCACCGGCATTCAGCGTCAATTCGAACTCACCATAGTCAGCGCCCGGAATCAGCCCGACGGGCAGCCCGCCCTCGCCATGTTGTTCTATACGGCCATCGGCGCGCTGCACCAGCGGATGCGGGTGGCCTGCCTGAGACAAGCGCACAACACCGCTGTCCAGATCGACCTCTGCAAGGATCATGGTGAAATATTGCTCCGTCTCGATCTCATCCAGAAAGAGACTATTAAGCTGCTCTATCACCTGATGCGGCGGCAATGCATCAAAGCCGCCGCCCGAAGAAGGGATGAGCGCGATGTTCTGGTCGCGCGAAGTGGCGGACAAATAGCCCGCCAATCGGGCCGTCATTAAAGCAGAACTGATGCCATGCCCGCTGACGTCAATGGCATATAGGCCAATGCGGTTTTGCGATATCCTGTAGTGACCCACCAGATCCCCGCCAACATGCCCGCTGGGATGCAACAGAAACGACACCCGCCCGCGCGGAAACCGAATGACCCGATCACGCACCAAGGATTCCTGAAATTGCTTTGCCGCGCGCAGGTCCTTGTCCATCGCGTCGTGCACGGCCTGTAGTCTCGCCAATGCCACTGTGATATCCCGATGGCTGTCGGTCAGTTCCCGCTGCATATGCATGATCCGCGACGCCGCCGACATGCGCGCGCGCAGCTCGTGTGCATCGACGGGTTTCAGCAGGAAATCATCAACCCCCTGTTCAAGTGCGCCAACAACCGCATCCCGTTCAGAACGCGCAGTCAGCACCACGAAGTAGCAATAGTGGCTTGATCTGATCGCGCGCACGGCGTCGCACAGGGCCAACCCGTCCAGATCAGGCAGCATCCAATCTGACAGGATCAGGTCCGGCATAGTAGCGCGGCAATATTCCAAGGCTTCTGCCGCCGACCCTGCCTCTGATACGCGATAGCCATCCCGTTGCAGGGCCGCAGACAGAATGCGGCGCTGCAACCGGCTTTGATCAACCAAAAGCACGTGTTTGATCGCACCCGTAAACGGCTGGGGGCTTTCAGAGGTCAGTGCCGTATTCTTCACGGTGCAGGTCTTTCAATGCGCAAGTTGACGTCCCTGCCGATCATGCCCAGCGCGTCTTAAAGCCCGATGAAGGAATTTCCTCTGGTTTTAATCGTGAAAGTTACCGTTCTTTAAGGTCCGCGTCGCAGGTTAAGACAAAGGAGCGCCCATGATCGACTGGCCCCACGTTAGAAAGCTGCAGCAAGACGTCGGTGCAGACGATTTTTCCGAAATCGTCGCGCTATACTTTTCTGAGGTCGAAGATGCCTTTGATCGCATTCGGGAAAAGGGCCTGACCGCGACGGATATGCACCTGCTAAAGGGCAGTGCCGCGAATATGGGGTTTGTAGCCTTTTCCAAAGCCTGTCAGATCGCCGAACATGCGCTGCAAAACGCCGGGGTTGAATGTGACATCGACGCCGTCACCGACTCCTACAACGACTCGGTCAAAGACTTCTTGAACGGTTTGGAACAGGAGGCCAGCACATAGAGCACTTTTTCCTGATCAGATCAGGAACTGCGCCAGCATCTCATCATTGGTGATATCGGTATAGGTCATGCCCGCTGCATCCAAAGCGGCAAACAGCGCCGCGAAGTTTTCCGGCGCTTTGGTTTCGATACCAATCAAGACGGAACCGAAGTTGCGCGCGGATTTTTTCAAATACTCAAACCGCGCAATGTCATCCTCTGGCCCAAGGATATTCAGGAATTCCTTCAACGCACCGGGGCGCTGCGGCAGGCGCAGGATGAAGTATTTCTTCACGCCCGAATAGCGCTGCGCACGTTCTTTGACCTCTGGCAGACGCTCAAAATCAAAGTTCCCACCTGAGGTCACGCAGACCACCGTTTTACCTTTGATCTGATCGGTCACATCCGCCAATGCATCCACTGCCAAGGCCCCGGCGGGTTCCAAAACGATGCCTTCGACATTCAGCATTTCCAGCATGGTGGCGCAGATCCGATCCTCGGGCGCAGAGATCACGCGCTTGGGGTCCGTGCCCGCAAGATGTTCAAACGTCTTCTCGCCAATCCGCGCCACCGCCGCGCCATCCACGAAACCATCGACGCGCGGCAACGTCACCGGGGCGCCCGCGCTCAGGGCTGCGCGCAGGCTGGCGCCACCCGCAGGCTCCACCAGTGTGAACTGCGGTTTTGGGCCAAAGAATTCGGTCACACCAGACGCCAGCCCGCCGCCCCCAACGGGCAGGATCACATGATCTGGCACACCGCCCAACTGCTGCATGATTTCCACCGCAACCGAGGCCTGCCCCTCGATCACATCGGCGTCGTCAAAGGGCGACAGAAAGGTGCCGCCTTTTTCCGCGCAATAGGTCTGTGCGGCCTTTAGCGTGTCGTCAAAATAATCCCCGACGAGTCGCACCTCGATCGCGCCTTCCCCAAAGACTTTGGTCTTGAAAATTTTCTGCTGCGGCGTGGTCACCGGCATAAAAATCACGCCGCGTACACCGAAATATTTGCACATATAGGCGACACCCTGCGCATGGTTTCCAGCAGAGGCGCAGACAAACAAATCCCGCGTCGGATCAGCCTTCAAAACCTTGCGCATCGCATTAAATGCCCCGCGCAATTTATAGCTGCGCACCGGCGTAAGGTCTTCTCTCTTCAGGTAAATTTCAGCCTCAAATCGCTGCGACAGGTGGGCATTGCGCTGCAGAGGCGTCGGTTCAAAAACCTCCCGCATGGCAGTTTCAGCAAGACGGGCTTGGGTGCGAAAATCAGTCATGGCAGAGCATTGCCTGCGAACTTCCGCCACTGCAAGCCACGATTTTTCTTGGAACACATTTTTGCCCTCAAAACGTTATGCTTTTGCCTGCGAAATTTCGCAGACGTTAATGTCAGAAGATTTAGAAAGGCTGCAACCGATGAAACCTTTGAAGACGACACTCTCAGCTCTCGCCATTTCAGCCGTGACACTGGGCGCGGTTTCGGGCGGTGCCATTATGCTCAGCGCCGACGTTGTATATGCCAAAGGCAATGACAACGGGAACGGCGGCGGGAACGGCGGCGGAAATGGTGGTGGCAAAGACAAAAGCGACCGTGGCAATGGCAACAAAGGCAACGACAAGTCAGCGTCTAAAGGCGGTGGGTCATCGGCCAAAAAAGGCAACGGCGATGGCTTCTTTGGATTTCTGAAAAAGAAAGACAAAACAACCAAACAGCAAACAGCCAGCGTAAAGCCAAAAGCAGCCAAGGCCGAAAGTAAGCCCGAAAAAGCGGAAAACCGCGGCGCATTGGCCAGCGAACTGAAAGGCCTAAATGCCGCCCACGCCAGCCCCAACGCACTGGCCAACGCCAGCCCCAACAGTATGGTCGGCAAAGTCGCTGCCTATCAAACTGCGGTGAACAATGAAGCGGAGCGCGAGGCGCTTGAAGGTGAGTTGCTTCTGAAAGAAGAAGAACTGGCCGCCCTGATCGAAGCCTACGATGGCCGCACAAGTGAGGCCATCAATGCTGACATCCTCGCAAAGCAAACCGAACTGGATGGTCTTGATCCGGTTGCGGATGAAGCGGCCTACAATGCGCTTGTGGAGGAAATCGAAGATTTGAACGCTGAACTCGGCGGCGCGGTTGAATTCGAAACCGCCTCGTCCACTCTGGCTGATGATATCATGGGCCTTGAAACCCAGATCGAAGACCTCGGCCCAACGCCCGAAGACGCGCTGGCGATCGCAACAGACGGGCGCGAATTGTCACCCGAAGCGTTGTCCGAACTGCATCGTCTGCTGGGTCTTCCAGAGCCTGAGGTCGAAGACCTGGGTGAGCCGGAAGAAATGGCGGCGACGGAATAAACCGCCGAACATTAAAAGCAACGCCGCCCATGCCGGGCGGCGTTTTTCGTTACCAGTTAGAAGTCGCGGTTTTCGACCACAACGCCATAAATCGTGGTCAACACACTGATGCCGACCATCATGCTGATCCATGTCTGCACCATGACGAGTACAAGATAGAGGTACGTCGAAGATTCGACGGTCAACTCGACCAGCGCGCCGAAGACGCCGCTTGCGGCCGCCATCGCGATAACAAGAACCAAAATCGAACCTGAATATGGCCGCGTCGCGCGCCATGCATCCCCAATGGAAAGCGCCTCTTCGATTGCGACCGCAGGCAACGCCGGCGAAACGCGGTAGAACAGCCAAAGCCCAACAAGCGCGATGACAAGGGGCAAAACGATAGCCAAAACAAGGCTGTTTAAGCCTGAAAAAGCAAAAAATAGCGCCGCGGCGGCAACCACAGTTACAATGCCCACAATGATGGCAATCAAAACACCTTGCATGAAATAGGCGCCAACACGTCTGCCCATGAAGCTTGGGATGATGGCTCCCGAATCGTCTTCCTGGAGCACATAGCGATGCCACGCAACGGCCACCCAAGTCCCACTGAAAGTTTGCGCAATAAGATAGACGCCGATGGCCAGCCATGAAACGCCCTCGTCAGGCCCTAGCGTCGCTACGCCAGCGATTGATCCGCGCATGAAAACGCCAAATACCAACAGTACGGCAATCAGTGGCGATGAAATTCGCAGCGCGACCCGCCAGTTTCTCACAACCAATTTTATCGAATGCACAAGAATTCTCAGTCCAAGCACGTTAATCTCCCAATCTATCAAATACGTCAGACGTCGCGTTTTTACTTGGCTTTGGCAAGTGACTTCTCTCACACCGCTTGCCCCTTCGCTTAAAAAACGGTATCGGCGCTGCGTTGCCCTGCACGTTGCCCGTCTGAAGGAAAATCACATGTCCGCGCCCAAGAAAGTTGTTCTGGCCTATTCCGGTGGCCTTGATACCTCGATCATTCTGAAATGGCTGCAAACCGAATACGGTTGCGAAGTTGTCACCTTTACCGCTGACCTCGGTCAGGGCGAAGAATTGGACCCCGCACGCCAAAAAGCAGAGCTGCTGGGCATCAAGCCAGAGAACATCTTTATCGAAGACCTGCGCGAAGAATTTGTGCGCGACTTCGTTTTCCCAATGTTCCGCGCAAATGCCGTTTACGAAGGGCTTTACCTGCTGGGCACCTCCATCGCGCGCCCGCTGATTTCCCAACGACTGATCGAAATCGCCGAAGCGACTGGCGCAGATGCCGTGGCCCACGGCGCGACCGGCAAAGGCAACGATCAGGTGCGTTTCGAACTGTCAGCCTACGCGCTGAACCCAGAAATCAAAGTGATCGCCCCTTGGCGCGAATGGGATTTGACCAGCCGCACCAAACTGTTGGAATTCGCCGAAGCGCATCAGATTCCAATCGCCAAAGACAAACGTGGCGAAGCGCCGTTCTCTGTTGACGCGAACCTGCTGCACACCTCCTCGGAAGGCAAGGTTCTCGAAGATCCGGCCGTCGAAGCGCCAGAATACGTCTACCAGCGCACCGACCATCCCGAGAACGCGCCAGACTCGCCGGAATACATCGAAATCGGTTTTGAAAAAGGCGACGCCGTCAGCATCAATGGCGAAGCGATGAGCCCGGCAACGATCCTGACCCAGCTGAACGAGTATGGCCGCAAGCATGGCATCGGGCGCTTGGACTTTGTGGAAAACCGCTTTGTCGGCATGAAATCCCGCGGCATCTATGAAACCCCCGGCGGTGACATCCTGCTGGAAGCCCACCGTGGCATCGAACAGATCACCCTTGATAGTGGCGCAGGTCACCTGAAGGATTCGATCATGCCGCGCTACGCGGAACTGATCTATAACGGCTTTTGGTTCTCGCCAGAGCGTGAAATGCTGCAGGCGCTGATCGACAAAAGCCAAGAGCATGTCACCGGCACCGTGCGCCTGAAACTTTACAAAGGCTCTGCACGCACCGTTGGCCGCTGGTCGCCAAACTCGCTTTATTCCGAAGCGCATGTAACCTTTGAAGAAGACGCAGGCGCCTACGATCAAACCGATGCGGCAGGTTTCATCCAGTTGAACGCCCTGCGCCTCAAACTGATCGCCCAGCGCAACAAGCGGGTGTCTGGCAAGTAAGCCGCGCCACACAGACTATTTTAGCGAAGGCCTCTCCACCCCGGAGGGGCCTTTCATCTTTCCCCAAATACTCCTCAAATACTCTGGGGGGAGCGAAGCATTCGCTCGGAGGTAACGCCCCCAACGTGCATTTCAACGCATCACCAACGCGTGACGTCACGCGCCCGTGACTTGAGTGCCATCACCGACCTGTGCAACCTCCTCTTAACTTGAACGGAGGTTCCCCCATGGATCGTATGGCCAATTTCAAAACCTATCTGCTCGGCGGGCTGATTGCCATGGCCGCCTTGATGACCTGCGGCAAGGTACAGGCGGGCACCGAAAAGCTGATCGTTGCGGGCGGCTGTTTCTGGTGTGTGGAAAGCGACTTTGAAAGCGTCGCCGGGGTCAAAGGCGCGGTTTCGGGCTATATTGGCGGTTCCAAAGAAACGGCAGATTACAAGACGATCACCAAAGGCGGCACGGGCCATTACGAAGCGGTCGAAATCACCTTTGACAACAAGAAGGTCAGCCGGGACCAGCTGCTGCACATGTTCTTCCGCTCTGTCGATCCAACCGACGCAGGCGGGCAATTCTGTGATCGCGGCGACAGCTACCGCACGGCTATCTTTTACAAGAATGACGCCCAAAAGGCAGCGGCGACCGCCGCCAAATCTGCCGCGCAAAAGGCCTTGGGCCAAAAGATCGTGACCCCCGTACTGGCCGCCGGTCCTTTCTATAAGGCGGAAAAATACCATCAGGATTACTACAAAGGCACCAAAATCGTGCTGACGCGATTTGGTCCGAAAAAGCAATCCGAAGCCTACAAACGCTACCGTGTGGCCTGCGGCCGCGACCAGCGGGTGCAGCAACTTTGGGGCAAAGCTGCGCCCTTTGCTGCGAAATACGGCTCTTAGATCGAAGCTTAGAAAACCGCGTTCTGGACCTCTTTGAGGTCCGGAATGACATCCGCCGTGCCTTCGCGCGTGACCATCAGCGCGCCCGCCTTCATTGCCAAGCCAATCGCCTGCGCCATGGGCATGCCGCGATCCAGCCCCGCCAATAGATAGCCGGTGAAAGTATCTCCCGCCCCCGTCGTATCCACCACGTCCACCTTATGCGCGGCAAAATCTTGATCGGTGCGTTTGACGGTATTGATCCAACGGCACCCGTTTCCGCCCAGAGTGATGACAACATCCGCAACCGGCAGCGATTCTGGATTTAGCCCGGTGGCTTCGGTAAGCTGTGCGGCCTCGATTTCATTCAGTATGAGGAAATCAAGATAGGGCAGCACCGCTTGCACGGCCTCCGCATCAAAGGGCGCTGCCGCATAGGCGACATACATGCCCAGCTCATGCCCCATCTTGGCGGCATAGGCCTGTTGGTTGGTTTCATTCTGGATCAACAAGGTGTCGCCACGCGCGCTTTCACTCAGCGCTTTGCCAATCGCGCGGTCTGTGATGTCGTGATTGGCACCGGGAAAAAGCACAATTGCGTTTTCGCCGTCTTGATCCACGTTGATCACGGCATGGCCCGTCGCGACATCATCCAGCACCGCGATGTGCCGCGTATCAACACCGTACTCAAGCAACCGCTGCCGCGCCCAAGCGCCGTCTTGGCCGACGGCCCCGATATGCGACACCAGCGCCGCCGCGCGCGAGGCTGCCACCGACATATTCGCCCCTTTGCCACCCAAGCCTTTGGTTAGGCTGCGCGCCGCCAAAGTTTCGCCCGGTCCGGGCAAATGGGGGACATGGTAAAAGAGATCGGCATTGATCGAGCCAAGGTTGTAGATCGACATCAGACACTCATCATAACGGGACACCAAGACCGCCAATGTGCGGCGGTCTCAGATCGAGATCAAGCGCGAATAGGGATATCAGCCAACCTTGCAGGCTGCGAGAATCGCCATATTCACAATGTCATTTGCAGTCGAAGTGGTGGAGCAAATCTGGATCGATTGATCGACGCCTGACAAGATCGGGCCGATCACCGTCGCCCCCGCCATCTCTTGCATCAACTTGGTAGAGATGCTGGCCGAATGGCGCGCGGGCACCACAAGGATGTTGGCCGGACCGGTCAAGCGCTGGAACGGGTAAGCCTCCTGCGAGGCGGTGTTCAGCGCCACATCTACGGCCATTTCGCCTTCGTATTCGAAATCCACACCGCGCTTATCAAGCACACGCGGTGCAAGATGCATCTTTTCAGCGCGTTCAGACACCGGGTAGCCAAAAGTCGAGAAGCTGACAAATGCCACGCGCGGTTCTAGTCCCATGTGCCGCGCGACGCCTGCGCAGCGCTCTGCAATATTGGCGAGGTCCACTTCGTTTGGCCATTCATGCACCAATGTGTCCGAGATCAAGACCACGCGCCCATTGTGCAAAATCGCGGTCACGCCGACAGCCCCCGCTTCGGCATCGGCGTCAAAGACGTGGTTGATCAGTTCCATCACATGTGCCGACTTCCGGGTCGCGCCTGTAACCAAACCGTCGCCATGCCCATGCGCCAACATCAGCGCCGC
Organism: Cognatishimia maritima; assembly: GCF_900129685.1. Taxonomy (GTDB): domain Bacteria; phylum Pseudomonadota; class Alphaproteobacteria; order Rhodobacterales; family Rhodobacteraceae; genus Cognatishimia; species Cognatishimia maritima. Next base: position 518,465 of record NZ_FQWM01000002.1, read on the forward strand.
AAAGACGTGCCGGTCGCGCGCCGCAAGGCGGTGCACATCGTGCCGATCGTACCCTTTGCGCTGCAGGCGCTTGTACAAGAAATCTTTGTAAGACCGCAGATGCATGGTGTTGGCAGCGTTGACAACTTCCAGTTCACCCACCGCGTCTTCCAACCCAGCGGCTGTCAGTTTTTCAGCGACATCCGCCTCGCGGCCCACAACCAGCGCCTTGCCCAAACCGTTGCGTTGATAGGTCACCGCCGCGCGCAATACCCGCGGGTCGTCACCTTCGGCAAAGATCATCCGCGCCTGCGCATTCCGCGCCCGCGCGTTCAGATTGCGCAGCATATTGGCGGTTGGGTCCATGCGGGATTTCAGATTGGCTTCATAGCCATCCATATCCACAATCGGCCGGCGCGAAACGCCGGTGTCCATCCCGGCCCGCGCAACCGCCGGCGGAATACGGTGGATCAAACGCGGATCAAATGGCGTCGGAATAATATAGTCCCGGCCAAAGGCCAGCTTACGTCCGTAAGCCATCGCGACCTCATCCGGCACGTCTTCGCGTGCAAGATCGGCAAGCGCCTCTGCGCAGGCGATTTTCATCTCGTCATTGATGGCGCGCGCGTGAATGTCCAAGGCCCCCCGGAACAGGTAAGGGAAACCAAGAACGTTATTCACCTGGTTCGGATAATCCGAGCGTCCGGTCGCGACAATCGCGTCTTCGCGCACGGCATGGGCTTCCTCGGGGGTAATTTCCGGGTCCGGGTTCGCCATGGCAAAAATCACCGGATCTTTGGCCATGCTTTCCACCATCTCTGCCGTCACCGCGCCCTTGACGGACACGCCTAGGAACACGTCGGCACCTTTCATGGCGTCTTCCAATGTGCGCAATTCGGTCTTGATCGCATGCGCCGATTTCCATTGGTTCATACCTTCGGTGCGACCTTGATAGATCACGCCCTTGGTGTCGCAAACGATGCAATTGTCATGCTGCGCGCCCATAGATTTCAAAAGCTCGATACAGGCGATGCCTGCCGCGCCAGCGCCGTTCAGAACAATCTTTACGTCTTCGATCTTTTTGCCAGATATTTTCAGCGCATTGATCAACCCCGCCGCACAGATCACGGCCGTGCCGTGCTGATCGTCGTGGAAAACCGGGATGTCCATCTCTTCCTTGAGGCGCTGTTCAATGATGAAACATTCGGGCGCCTTGATGTCTTCAAGGTTGATCCCACCAAAGGTCGGCCCCATAAGTTTCACGGCCTGACAAAAGGCATCGGGGTCTTCGGTGTCCAGTTCGATGTCGATCGAATTCACGTCGGCAAACCGTTTGAACAGAACAGCCTTGCCTTCCATGACCGGCTTTGACCCAAGCGCTCCGAGGTTCCCTAGCCCCAAAACCGCCGTCCCGTTTGAAATCACAGCCACAAGGTTGCCCTTGTTGGTATAGTCATAGGCCGTCGACGGATCCGCCGCGATTTCCTCACATGGGACAGCCACCCCGGGCGAATAGGCCAAGGAAAGGTCGCGTTGTGTTGTCATCGGCACGGTGGCCTTGATTTCGAACTTGCCGGGCGTGGGCTCCAGGTGGAATGCCAGTGCTTCTTCGCGGGTCACTTTGGTCTTTGTCATCGGGTCAATCCTTTAGGCGTCTCTTGCTCTTAGACAAGCAACAGGTGGGTCTCAACATGTTAGCGCCGAAACCCTTTGCGATTTCACCTTTCGCCCCCCGTCTCTCGTTTGCTACACCACGTGGAATACCATTTGGGGGAACCGGCCGTGAATACTGCCAAACCTGCTGTCACTCCAATGATGGCACAATATCTGGAAATCAAAGCGTCGCACCCGGATGCCTTGCTGTTCTACCGGATGGGCGATTTCTATGAGATGTTTTTTGACGACGCCGTCGCCGCGGCAGAGGCCTTGGACATCGCGCTGACCAAACGCGGCAAGCACGACGGCAATGAAATTCCCATGTGTGGTGTCCCGCATCACGCAGCCGAAGGTTATTTCCTGACGCTCATTCGCAAGGGATTTCGTGTCGCGGTTTGCGAGCAGATGGAAAGCCCGGCAGAGGCCAAAAAGCGTGGCTACAAAGCTGTAGTGCGGCGCGAAGTTGTGCGCCTCGTCACACCGGGCACGTTGACCGAAGACTCATTACTGGACGCCCGCCGCCACAACTTTCTGGCCGCCTTCGCGCAGGTCCGGGATGAGGCGGCTTTGGCCTGGGCTGACATTTCGACCGGTGCATTGCACGTGATGACCCTTCCCGTGGTCCGTTTGGGCGCAGAGCTTGCCCGCCTTGCGCCGTCAGAATTGCTGGTGGCCGAAGGATCAGAGGCGGATTTGGCTGAAATAGTCTCTGATATGGGCGTTGCGATGACAGAGGTATCGCGTGGATCATTTGACAGCACGGTGGCCGGAAAACGGGTTGCCGCGCTGTTTGGCACGCAGGATTTGGATGCCTTCGGCAGCTTTGCACGCCCTGAAGTTGGCGCGCTTGGGGCCATCGTCGACTATCTGGAGATCACCCAAAAAGGCAAACTGCCGCTTTTGCGTCCCCCGGTCAAAGAACTGACCGGCGGCAGCATGCAAATTGATGCGGCCACTCGGCGCAATCTTGAACTGACGCATTCTTTGTCAGGTGGCCGATCTGGCACCCTGTTGGCGACGATTGACCGAACGGTCACCTCGGCAGGCGCACGGCTGCTCGAGCGGCGGCTTTCCTCGCCCTCTTTGTCACTTGAGGCGATCACAAGCCGCCAAGAGGCCGTGACCTTCTGCATTGAAAACGCCCATCTGGCGCGCGAATTGCGGGACCAATTGCGCAAAGTGCCCGATCTGGACCGCGCGCTGTCACGTTTGGCGCTGGATCGGGGCGGACCGCGGGATATGGCTGCTATCCGCAATGGGCTGACGCAGGCTACGCAGATTTGCGCGTTGCTGGGCAGCTCTGACCTGCCCCCTGTGCTATCAGACACGCTGGCCAATCTGCAGGGTCACGATGGTCTTCTGACATTGCTTGATGAGGCCTTGGTCGCCGACCCGCCCTTGCTGTCCCGAGACGGCGGTTTCATCGCGCCGGGTTATGATGGCGACCTTGATGATGCGCGCAAATTACGCGACGAGGGCCGCAGCGTGATTGCGGGACTACAATCTCAGTACAGCGACTTTACCGGTATCCAGTCCCTGAAGATCAAACACAACAACGTGCTTGGTTATTTCATCGAGACAACCGCGAAACACGCCGACACAATGATGTCGGCCCCGCTATCAGAAACTTTCATTCACCGCCAAACCACCGCCAATCAGGTGCGTTTCACCACGGTCGAATTGTCCGAGCTTGAAACCAAGATCCTAAACGCAGGAAGCAACGCGCTAGAGATCGAAAAACGGCTCTATTCCAGCCTAAGACAGGCAATTCTCGACAAGTCGGCGCAGGTTTCCGCGGCCTCGCGGGCGCTGGCGGAACTAGATTTGCAAGCGGCGCTGGCCGATCTGGCGACGGCAGAAAACTGGACCCTGCCCGAGGTGAACAACAGCCGCGATTTTGACATCGTGGGCGGCCGTCACCCGGTGGTCGAAGCTGCCTTGCGCAAGCAATCCGGCGCGCCTTTTGTGGCCAACGATTGCGATCTTTCCGGCGGGGATGCCGCCAGTATCTGGTTGCTGACGGGTCCGAACATGGCGGGTAAATCGACCTTTCTGCGCCAAAATGCCTTGATAGCCTTGCTTGCCCAAATGGGCAGCTACGTCCCAGCCGAGACCGCCAAAATCGGCATCGTCAGCCAATTGTTTTCCCGCGTTGGGGCATCAGATGATCTGGCGCGCGGGCGCTCGACCTTCATGGTTGAAATGGTCGAAACGGCTGCGATCCTCAATCAATCTCACGACCGCGCGCTGGTGATCCTTGATGAAATCGGGCGCGGCACCGCGACCTATGACGGCCTATCGATTGCATGGGCTACCCTAGAGTATTTGCACGACGTCAACCAATGCCGCGCGCTTTTCGCGACGCATTATCACGAGATGACCGCGCTGGCCGGGAAGCTGTCTGGCGTTGAAAACGCCACGGTGACGGTCAAGGAATTTGAAGGCGAAGTGATCTTTCTGCACGAAGTCAAACGCGGCGCGGCAGATCGCAGCTATGGTGTGCAGGTCGCGCAATTGGCGGGCCTCCCCGCCGCGGTCATCAACCGTGCGCGCGACGTTTTGGACATGCTGGAAAAGAACGAACGCGAAGGCGGCTCACAAAAGGCACTGATTGACGACTTGCCCCTTTTTGCGGTCGCGCCGGAACCCACAGCGCCGCCCAAAACAGGCCCCTCGCCCATTGATCAACGCCTCGCAGAGATCATCCCAGATGACCTAACCCCCCGAGAGGCCTTGGATTTTCTCTATGAACTCAAAGGCTTGTCAATGTCAGGCGACTGATCTCACCAACTCCCGCTGGCCCCGCCGCCAGACGATGACCCGCCGCCAAAGCTACCTGAAGACGACGAAGACGAGCTTTTTAACTTCTTCGGTATGGTGACATGGGTGTGGTAGCGGTCATCACAATGTTTGCAGTGGTAATCGACCCGTTTCAGGCCGGTGCTGGATGTTGTTGCATGTTCAAGGATGGTCGATTCCCCCTCTAGCGTGCGGAAATTGCACGTCCGGCAGGCGCCAAAGCCAGAGAACCACGATTTGTAACTTTCAATCGTCCGGTGATCACATTGATCACACAGCCACACGTCATAATCGACGCTTTTCAACCGTTCTTCGAGTTTCTGTCCGTCCTTCAGATATGTGTCGTCCTCAAGTTCGCCGACACGCTGCATCTTTGTCCCATCGATCGGGCAGATCCGCGGTTTGTTACGCTTCCAGCGGCGAAACAAACGATAGCCAAGGCCGGCGACAAAAGCATAAAACACCGCGATCCAATCGCCAATCACGCCCAAGCCGAAAGAAAGCCGGTTCAATAGCTTTTCAAAGAAGCTCGCATTGAACTCACCGGGCCAGGACCCGCCCACTTCGTGGATGATGGCATCGACCCCACGGTTGATGCCTTTCTCATATTCGTCATCACGAAACAGCGGCACGATCTTGTCGTCAATGATCGCCGCCATGGCAGCATCCTTGCTGTCTCCATAGCCCGCGCCGACCTCAATCCGCATGACGCGATCCAATCGCGACACAAGAAACATGACCCCATCATTGCGCGCAGCGTCGCCGACGCCCCAGTAGTTGAACAACCCGGTGGCGAAGGGTTCAATCGCTCCGTCATGGCCGTAATCGCTCATTCGGTCGATGATCACGACGGTGAATTCAATATCTGTTTCTGTTCGAAGTTCCTTCAGCTTTTCACGAATGACCTCTTCTTCTTCGACGCTCAGAAGAGAGGCGAAGTCATTCACATAGGGTTCGGTGTAATCAGGATAAGTCTGCGCCCATGCCACTGTGGCGGTGAGCCAAAGAATACCAATTAACAGATACCGCAAAGAAAAAGCCCCCGAATGTTTGGGGGCTTTGTAGCAGAATTTTCAGAATTTGTAGAGGCTTAGCCGACCATAGAGCTAACGCCAACCTGCGCAGGGCGCAGCAGGCGGTCATGCAGCATAAAGCCTTCGGCGGAAACCTGAATGATCTCACCCGCTTTGGTGCCCGGCACCGGCGCTTCGAACATGGCTTCGTGCTGGTTCGGGTCAAACTTGTCACCGACTTCCGGCGCGATGATTTCCAGCCCGTGCTTTTTGAACACGTTCAGCAGCTCACGCATGGTCAATTCAATGCCTTCGATCACAGCAGGCGCAGCGGCCTTTTGTTCGTCGGTGATGGCTTCCATCGCGCGTTTCATATTGTCGTAAACCGGCAACATGTCGCGCGCCAGACGCGAACCGCCGTACATTTCGGCATCGCGGCGGGCCTTGTCGCCCCTCTTGCGCGCGTTTTCGGCATCCGCCAGGGCGCGCATCCAGCGATCTTTGTATTCGTCGCGTTCTGCCTTCAGCTCATCCAATGCGATGGCTTCATCTTCCAACTCATCCAGGTCCTGAAGCTCTGCTTCGGCTTCAGCGATATCATCCAGAAAATCGTCTTCTTTTGGCTCTGCCATATCTCACCTCTAGGTCCGATCGGAAATCAATTTCCCAACCAGCTGCGCCGTATAATCCACTATCGGCACGATGCGTCCATAGTTCAGGCGCTTGGGTCCGATAACCCCAACAGCACCCACAATCTTACGATCAGCGTTCATATATGGAGAGACCACCAAAGAGGAACCCGAAAGTGAAAAAAGTTTGTTCTCAGAGCCAATAAAAATGCGCACGCCGTCGCCTTGATCAGCCAATTCAAGGAATTCGGCAATATCACGCTTGCGTTCAAGGTCATCAAACAGGGTTCGAATACGCTCCAACTCCTCTTCGCCCTGCGCATCACCCAGCAAATTGGACCGTCCGCGCACGATGAGTCGCTCTTGGCTGCTGCCATCTTCGGCCCAGACGGCCAAACCACTATCAATCAGTGCCCGAGAGAGTTGGTCAATTTCCTGCCGGCGGCGGCTGATCTCATCGCGAATCACGGTTTGCAATTCAGATAGCGTGCGCCCTTCGATCAGGGCATTCAGGAAATTCGCCGCCTCCCGCATGCTGCTGGGGGTTTGACCCGGCGGCGGGGTAAAAAGACGGTTTTCGACATGCCCATCGGCCATGACCAGAACAACCAAAGCGCGGTCCTGCGCCAAGCTGACAAATTCAATATGTTTGATCGGCGCTTCGTGTTTCGGGGCCAGAACCAAAGACGCGCCTTGGGTGACGCCTGACAAAGCGGAACCAACCCGATCCAGCATCGAGCCGACATCACCCGCGTTTTTGCCAAGGGTTTCGTCGATCTTTTGCTGATCATCGCGGTCCAGATCGCGCACTTCCAGCAAGCCATCGACAAACATACGCAATCCCAATTGCGACGGGATGCGCCCGGCGCTGACATGCGGGGAATCAAGCAGGCCAAGAAACTCAAGGTCCTGCATCACGTTGCGAATGGTGGCCGCGCTGATCTTTTCTGAAAAGTCGCGGGTCAGCGTCCGGGACCCCACAGGATCACCCGTCGCCAAATAGCCTTCGACCACCCGCCGAAACACCTCCCGGCTGCGGTCGTTCATTTCACCTAGGATGTCATTACGCTCGCTCATCTGGACACTTACTTTAGACCGCCGCGACCGCGCCACAAGCAGAAAGGTCAATCGGGCTTGCCATTCGCCCGCCCTGCCCTGTATCCCATGCCCAAACTGTTATCCCGATCAAAGGAATTTCCCATGCGCCCTTCTGGCCGTCAGCTGAACGAAATGCGTGCCGTGTCGATTGAGACAAATGTCACCAAACACGCCGAAGGCTCTTGCCTGATCAAGATGGGCGACACCCACGTGCTGTGCACAGCCACTTTGGAAGAACGCGTGCCGCCGTTCATCAAAGGGTCTGGTCTGGGTTGGGTCACAGCGGAATACGGCATGCTCCCGCGCTCGACATCTTCCCGCATGCGGCGCGAAGCGGCGGCCGGTAAACAAGGTGGTCGTACAGTTGAAATTCAACGGCTGATCGGTCGTGCATTGCGTGCGGGTGTGGATCGTGTCGCCTTGGGCGAACGCCAGATCACCATTGACTGCGACGTGATCCAAGCAGACGGCGGCACCCGTTGCGCATCCATCACGGGAGGCTGGGTCGCCCTGCGTCTGGCGTTGAACAAACTGCTGAAAACCGGCGCAATCACCTCTGATCCGCTGATCTCTCCGGTCGCGGCGATTTCCTGCGGCATTTACGCAGGCCAGCCGGTTCTTGATCTGGACTATCCAGAAGATTCCGAAGCCGGCGTTGATGGCAACTTCATCATGCTCGGCAACAAAACCCTGATCGAAGTGCAGATGAGCGCCGAAGGCTCTGTTTTCTCCCGCGATCAGATGAATGAACTGATGGACCTTGCAGAGAAAGGCGTTGAAGAACTCGCCGCCGCGCAGTTGGAAGCCACTGCATGACCCGCAAGTTTAATGGCGACCGTCTTTTGGTCGCCACCCACAACAAAGGCAAGCTGGCCGAGATTACAGAAATCTTGGCACCCCACGGCGTGACGGTTGTGGGCGCCGGGGACATGAACCTGCCCGAACCGGAAGAAACCGAAGATACTTTTGTCGGCAACGCACGGATCAAGGCGCATGCGGCTGCCAAAGCCACCGGACTGCCAGCGCTTGCAGATGACAGCGGCATCACCATCGACGCGTTGAACGGCGCGCCGGGCGTCTACACCGCAGACTGGGCCGAAACCGAAAATGGCCGCGATTTCATGTTGGCGATGACACACGCCAATGATGAAATCACGGCCATTGGTCCAGACGCCCCACGCACCGCGCAATTCCGTTGCACCCTGGTGTTGGCTTGGCCAGACGGACACGACGAAGTCTTCGAAGGCGTGATGCCGGGATCGCTGACTTGGCCCATCCGTGGCGAAGGTGGCTTTGGCTATGACCCGATGTTTGTCCCTGAAGGTTTGGACATCACCTGCGCCGAAATGGACAAAGCCGAGAAAAATAAGATCAGTCACCGTGGACGTGCGCTGCAAGCCTTTGTGGCAGGCTGCTTTGGCTGAGGCCAACATAGACCCAGACTGGCAATCTGGTGGCTTTGGCCTTTATATCCACTGGCCCTTTTGTCAGGCCAAGTGTCCCTATTGCGACTTCAACTCTCACGTTTCGAGAAAAATAGATCAAAAACAATGGCTTAACGCTTATCTGGCTGAATTGGACCGCGTCGGATCAGAAACTTACGGTCGCGTACTGAACTCGGTTTTCTTTGGCGGCGGTACCCCGTCTTTAATGGACCCGGACGTGGTTGCAGAAATCCTCGCAAAGGTCCGCACGCTCTGGCCCGCAGCCAACGATCTTGAAGTCACGCTCGAAGCGAACCCCGGATCCGTCGAAGCCGGACGTTTCGCTGCTTACCGCCAAGGTGGGGTCAGCCGGGTCTCGATGGGCGTTCAAGCTTTGAATGATCGCGACCTACAACGGCTTGGTCGCATTCATACCGTCGACGAAGCCAAGGCGGCATTTGAGATTGCGCGCACCACTTTCGACCGTGTGAGCTTTGATCTGATCTACGCCCGGCAAGACCAAATTTTGGACGCATGGAAAACGGAATTGCGCGAGGCGCTTTCCATGGCGATCGACCACCTGTCGCTTTATCAACTGACCATTGAAACCGGCACCGCCTTTGGCGACCGCTACGCAAAAGGCAAATTGCGCGGCCTGCCCGAAGATGATCTCGCCGCCGACATGTACCAAGTGACGGGCAACATCTGCGCCGAGGCTGGGCTTGAAGGCTACGAAGTCTCGAACTACGCCAAGCCCGGATCGGAAAGTCGGCACAACCTGATCTATTGGCGCTACGGCGACTACATCGGCATCGGCCCGGGCGCACATGGGCGCCTCACCCTGAACGGCCAACGCTTCGCCACAGAATGCTGGCGCAACCCGACAAAATGGATGGAAGCCGTCGAAAGCCAAAACGCCGAAAACATCCGTCGCCCAATCCCGCTGGTCGATCAAGCCGACGAAATGATGATGATGGGCCTGCGCCTGTCCGAAGGTGTTGATCTGCGCCGGTGGGAGAAATTGTCGGGTCGCTCTTTACATCCTGACCGACTGACCCATCTGCAAGAGATCGGCATGATCCGTCAATCAGGCGATCGGCTTTTTGCAACGCGTGACGGACGTATGGTGCTAAACACCCTCCTGGCCGAAATATTGATGGAATAACGATATGAGGTATATCTGGGCACTCGCGGGACTAATCTCTGTATCTTTGGGCGTTCTGGGCATCCTCTTGCCGCTTCTGCCCACCGTACCCTTCTTACTTCTCGCTGCATTCTGCTTTGCCAGAGGCTCTGAGCGTTTGCATGCATGGATGCTGTCCCATCCCCGCCTTGGCCCTCCGATCCACAATTGGCAACAAAGTGGCTCCATCAGTCGAATGGCAAAAAAAATGGCCACGCTCTCTGTCGTGGCCGTTTTCGGGCTGTCTTGGGTGATCGGACTAAAGCCAACAGTCTTGGTTATTCAAGCGGTGACGCTAACTTGCGTTATGATCTTCATCTGGAGCCGCCCAGACGCATAAAGCGTCTCTAACGCGCCTAAATCACTGCGAAGTCAGGATGCGGCACAACTCGTCCAACTGCTCCATATCTTTGTATTTGATGGTGATCTGCCCAGATTCACCGCCTGCCTTGTGGTCAATTTGCACGGCCATACCAAGATTGGCAGACAAATCGCCCTCAAGCGCCTTGGTGTCTGCATCCTTCACAGGCTTTGGTTTTTTCGGTTTCTCCAAATCACCAGAGGCATATTTCTTCACCAACGCCTCAGTTGCACGCACTGACAGGCCTTCGTTCACGATCCGCTTTGCAATAACCTGCGCATGATCAGAGGTGATCAGTGCCCGCGCGTGGCCAGAGCTCAACTTACCTTCTTCCACAAGGTCCTGAATATCCTGTGGCAGGTTCAGCAAACGCAACAAGTTCGCAATGTGACTGCGGCTTTTGCCAAGTGCCTTGGACATCGCCTCTTGGGTATGGCCAAACTTCTCCATCAGCTGACGATATCCGGCGGCCTCTTCAACAGGGTTCAGATCAGACCGTTGTATGTTTTCAATGATCGCGATTTCCAGAACTTCGGTATCGTTAAAGTCCCGCACGATCACCGGCAGCTCATGCAACTGCGCCTTTTGAGACGCGCGCCAGCGGCGTTCGCCAGCAACAATCTCATATTTGCCATCCGACTTTTCGCGCACGATCAAGGGCTGAATTACGCCCTTTTCGCGGATCGAATTCGCCAGGTCTTCCAAATGCTCTGGGTCAAACCGACGGCGCGGCTGATCAGGATTTGGTTCAATGTTTTCAATTGGAACCAACAAATCAGGTCTGCGCGGTTCATCCGCGTTTGGGGCCGTTTTCGGGGCCTCATTCACATCCGCCATCAACGCAGACAATCCGCGTCCCAATCCCCGGGATTTGATTCTATTCTCGGCCATGCTCGCCCCCCAAATGACTATTCTTATGCAATGGCGCCGAAATGCTTATCCAGCATCTCCCGCGCGAGGGCGCGATAGGCTTCGGCCCCTTTTGAATTTGGATCATACTGCAAAACCGGCTGCGCGAAAGAGGGTGCCTCGGAAACCCTAACATTTCGTGGAATGCGCGTTGAATAAACCAGCTCCCCCAAATTATCGCGCGCGTCTTCTTCAACCTGTTGTGACAGATTATTGCGCGCATCGAACATCGTAAGCACGACGCCCTCAATCCGCAGATCGGGGTTTGCCGTCTGGCGCACCTCACGCACTGTCAACATCAACTGTGACAGACCCTCTAGGGCAAAGAACTCACTTTGTAGCGGTATCAACACAGAATGCGCCGCAACCATCGCGTTCACAGTCAGCAAATTCAAAGACGGCGGACAGTCGATCAGGATGTAATCCCAATCAAACGCATCCATCGCTGGTTGGCGCAGGGCATCGTGCAACAAGAAGGACCGCTTTTCGTTCGCCATCAGTTCCATATCGGCCGAACTTAGGTCAACGGTGGCAGGCACGATACCAAACCCCTCTGAGTCGAGCATCTGAATGACCTCAGGCAGCGCAACATCGCCCAAAATCAGATCGTATGTGGTATAGCGCCGTTCGTCGACGCCAAGGCCAGTAGAAGCGTTCCCCTGCGGATCAAGATCGACCAGCAATACACGAACGCCTTCTTCGACCAGAGCTGCTGCAAGGTTGATGGTTGTTGTGGTTTTCCCCACGCCGCCTTTTTGATTGGCAACCGCGATGATTTTTGGCCCGCTGCCTCGTATCGGATCAGACACGCGTAATATCCCCGACTTTCAGAATAACTGCACCCTCTTGGGTTTCACTTTTAATGGCCTCAGCCTGAAATGACCACGATTTCTCAGCGACTTGCACTTCTTTTTTCCAATTCACGCCCTTTGAGAACAGCGCCGTGCCATCTGCCTTCAAATGCCGCTCAGAGAAAGAAAATAGCGTATTAAGATCCGCAAGTGCGCGGGCAGAAATAACGTCTACTTGGGCGGGATCAGCCAATTCGATGCGCTTTGTGATGACGGATGCCGTTACCCCCGTCTCCCGCAGGACCGTGCGCAGAAAGGTGCACTTGCGTGTATCGCTCTCCATCATCGTCACTTTCCATGGTCGCTTTTGTTCAGCGTTCAAGATTGCTACGACAAGTCCAGGAAACCCTCCGCCACTCCCGATGTCCAGCCATGATCCGCCCTGTGCTGGCATCAGATCGAACAATTGTGCGGAATCAAGAATATGCCGCTTCCAAAGATCAACGAGCGTTGACTGTGCGACAAGATTGATCTTTGGGTTCCATTTTTGAAGAAGGTCGGACAGAGTCGCCAGGCGCTCCAATGTTTCACGTGAAACATCCAGGCGTGCTGTGGCAGAACTTGGAACTGTCATGCAGATTTTTCCTGACGCTTACGTTGGCGCAGTTTTGCCAGGAGCAATGTCAACGCCGCAGGGGTCATGCCATCCACACGCGCTGCCTGGGCAAGATTCGCTGGTGTTGCGCGGGACAACTTCAGTTTGAGCTCGTTCGAAAGACCCTCGATATCATCATATTTGAAATCTTTGGGGATCGGCTGCGCTTCGTCCCGGCGCACCGCTTCCACATCACTTTGCTGCCGTTGGATATAGTTCGCGTAGAGCGCATCTCGCGAAATCTGCTCTTGAATACTCGGTTCAATGTCCAAAAACTCGGGGTCCAATCGCACCAAATCGGAAAAAGAAATGTCAGGAAACGCCAACAATTGAAAAGCGCTGCGGCGCTGACCATCATTGTTCACGGAAAGGCCTGCGGTATTCGCCTGTTTCGGCGTGAACGTCTTGGTCTCCAATAGCCTCCGCGCGCGGGAGAGGCTTTCTTGCTTCTCGCTAAACACCTGTCTGCGTTGATCACCAACAAGACCAAGATCAATTCCCGTTGGAGTTAAGCGTTGATCTGCGTTGTCAGCCCGCAAGGAAAGACGGAATTCCGCACGAGAAGTAAACATGCGATAGGGTTCCGTTACACCGCGCGTGATCAGATCGTCGATCATTACGCCGATGTAGCTATCAGAACGCCCGAAATGGTGAGGGTCCTGCCCTTTCGCTGACCGCGCAGCATTCAGACCTGCGACCAGGCCCTGTGCCGCGGCTTCCTCATATCCTGTGGTCCCATTGATTTGACCCGCCAGGTATAGTCCTGGCACGTCACGCAACTGCAGGTCGGCTGCCAAACAGCGCGGGTCTACATAATCATATTCAATGGCATAGCCCGGTTGAAGGATCTTGGCATCCTCCAAGCCAAAAATCGAATGCACATACGCGTCTTGAACATCAACTGGCAGCGATGTTGAGATGCCATTTGGATAAACGGTGTAATCGTCTGCACCTTCCGGCTCCAAGAACACCTGATGCGAGGTTTTGTCTGCAAAACGCACGACCTTGTCTTCAATAGACGGGCAATACCGCGGCCCAATTCCATCGATGTGACCGCCGTACATTGCGGATCTATCCAGATTTTTGCGGATCAGCTCATGGGTCGCTTCATTCGTATGCGTGATTCCGCAGGAAATCTGGGGCGCAGTCACCGACCTGGACAAGAACGAAAACAGCACTGGGTCATCATCGCCTGGCTGACTATCCAGCAGGTCCCATTTGATCGTGCGCCCATCCAATCGTGGCGGTGTGCCTGTCTTCAATCGCCCAAGGCGAAGACCAAAACTATCAATTCGTTCTGCAAGTTTAACCGAAGGCTTATCGCCCATCCGCCCGCCCGGCTTTGAAACATCGCCGATATGGATGACGCCTCGTAAAAATGTTCCGGTGGTCAACACAACCCCGTGGGATCTGATTTCCGAGCCATCTGCGAGGACAATGCCGCTGACACGTTCGCCCTCCATGATAAAGTCGGTTGCTTCGCCTTCAATAATCGTCAGATTTGGGCAGCTTTGCATTTCTCGCAGCATTTCAGCGCGATAGATCTTACGATCCGCTTGCGCGCGCGGGCCTTGAACTGCAGGACCTTTGCGTCGGTTCAAAAGACGGAACTGAATGCCAGCAAGATCGGCGACGCGGCCCATGACGCCATCTAAAGCGTCAATCTCACGTACAAGGTGTCCTTTGCCCAATCCACCGATTGCCGGATTGCAGGACATAACGCCAATCCCGCTCATGGTCAGTGTCACCAGTGCGGTTTTTGCACCTGTCCGCGCAGCGGCGTGGGCTGCGTCGCACCCAGCGTGCCCTCCCCCAACAACGATGACGTCAAAATGTTTCACGTGAAACACTCCCTACTTTCCGATGCAGAAGCTGGAGAAAATCTCATCCAGCAAGTTTTCAACATCAACGCGGCCAACTATCGAATCCAGCGCGCGAATCGCAGTGCGTAGTTCTTCTGCCGCTATATCATATTGATCGGGGCCAAGCGCTAGCACAGCCTGCGCTGCGTTTAGTGACTCCGTCGCGCGGATCATCGAAACTCGGTGTCGCTCTCTCGTTGCGATGCCGAGGTTCCCGGTTCTCTCCGCCAAAGTGGCCTGGACACCTGCAATAAGTTCCTGCACGCCTTGACCCGATTTCCCTGACACCGCGAGGCCGTCGGGGGCACCTTCCAGTGTATCCGCCTTTGCGGTCGCCACGATATCCTCAGGCTCCGGCGCTATCTCTGGCACATTACCGCCTTCTACCAAAAAAATTCTCAGGTCTGCTTGCTTCGCCCGCTTCTTTGCCAGTTCGATGCCAATTCCCTCGACATGATCATCTGTTTCGCGCAAGCCTGCGGTATCAAGCAGCGTGACGGGCAATCCGCCAAGGTCCATGCGCACTTCGATTACGTCGCGCGTCGTCCCAGCGAACTCCGAAGTAATCGCCGCATCGCGACCGGCGAGCGCGTTCAGAAGTGTGGATTTGCCAACATTGGGTGCGCCAACAATCGCAACCTCAAATCCCGTGCGAATGCGTTCGGCTGTGTCCACGCCAACGATCTGAGTGCCCAATTGCTCAGCGACGCCTGCGAGCAAGGCATTCACCTCTGGCGTGACATCCACCGGAACGTCTTCGTCTGCGAAATCTATGGTCGCTTCGATCAAGGCGGCGGCGCGGATCAGGTCTGCACGCCATTGCTCCGCAAGCTTGCCAAGATCACCAGACAGTACCCGCAGTGCTTGGCGGCGTTGCGCTTCGGTTTCGGCGTCTATGAGATCCGCAAGACCTTCGACTTGCGCGAGGTCCATACAGCCGTTTTCAAGTGCGCGGCGTGTGAACTCGCCTGCCTCAGCAAGGCGAAGGCCCGGCATGTCGCCAAGCACGCGCAATAGGCGGTTCACCACAGCGACCGAGCCATGTGTGTGCAGCTCCAGAACGGCTTCTCCGGTAAAGGAATTGCCCTCTGGGAAATACAGTATCAGAGACTGATCCACCCGGATTCCATCAGAATCCCGGATCAAAGCCAATGTTGCCAAACGCGGTTCTGGCAGCTGCCCACAAAGCGCCTGCGCAACTTGTGGCACGTCGGGACCAGACACCCGAACGACAGCGACCCCCGCTTTACCGGGGGCCGAGGCCAAAGCAAATATTGTGTCAGTGACAAACGTCATGACACATCACGCATTCATGGAATCGAAGAATTCGCCGTTGGTCTTGGTCTGCTTCAACTTGCCGAGCAGGAACTCGATGGCATCGGTTGTGCCCATGGGGTTGAGGATACGACGCAGCACAAATGTTTTCTGCAGGTCTTTCGCATCCACCAGCAGGTCTTCTTTCCGCGTGCCGGACTTGAGGATATCAATCGCAGGGAAGACGCGTTTGTCAGCTACTTTGCGATCCAGCACAATTTCAGAGTTACCGGTACCTTTGAATTCTTCAAAGATCACCTCATCCATGCGCGAACCGGTATCGATCAGCGCGGTTGAGATAATGGTCAGTGATCCACCCTCTTCAATGTTCCGCGCGGCACCGAAGAAGCGTTTTGGGCGTTGCAAGGCATTGGCGTCCACACCCCCGGTTAGAACTTTACCCGAGCTTGGCACCACAGTGTTGAAGGCGCGGCCAAGTCTTGTGATCGAATCCAAAAGGATCACAACATCTCGTTTGTGTTCAACCAGACGTTTGGCTTTTTCGATGACCATTTCCGACACGGCCACGTGGCGCGTTGCAGGTTCGTCAAAGGTGGAGGAGATGACCTCTCCCTTCACGGAACGCTGCATGTCGGTCACCTCTTCGGGGCGTTCGTCGATCAGCAACACAATCAGGTAGCACTCTGGGTGGTTCTTTTCGATGCTGTTCGCGATGTTCTGCAGGATCACGGTTTTACCGGTGCGCGGCGGCGCAACGATCAGCGAGCGCTGTCCTTTACCGATTGGCGCAACCAGATCGATCACGCGGGCCGATTTGTCTTTGATGGTCGGATCTTCGACTTCCATTTTCAGTCGCTCATCCGGGTAGAGTGGCGTCAAGTTGTCAAAGGCGATCTTATGACGTGCTTTTTCAGGATCTTCGAAGTTGATCGAGGCGACATTGGTCAAGGCAAAGTAACGTTCTGCATCGTCGGGGGCTTTGATCACGCCATTGATCGTGTCCCCGGTGCGCAGGCTGTGTTTGCGGATCATGTCAGGGCTGACATAGATGTCATCTGGACCCGGCAAATAGTTCGCTTCTGGGGACCGCAGGAAGCCGAAACCGTCTTGCAACACTTCCAGAACCCCGTCACCGGAGACTTCCCAGCCCTCGTCTGCGCGTTCGCGCAGGATCTGGAACATCATATCGCCTTTGCGCATGGTCGAGGCGTTTTCGATTTCCAGTTCCTCTGCCATGGCGAGCAGGTCTTTGGGGCTTTGAGCTTTCAGGTCAGAAAGCGCGAGTTTATTGTCGGACATAGACGCACCTAACGGGCCAATGGGGCCACGAATTCAAATTTTTCAGTCGGAAGACACATGGCCCGGACGGGCCTGTTGCCAGCAGAAATAGGTGGATTCCCCAGCCAAGTCAAACAGCGATCAGAATTTGATCACCACGGACAGCACAATCACAATCATCAATAACGTCGGCACTTCGTTCATCATCCGGTAGCGCCGGCCAGTCAATGCATTTTCGCCGCGCTCAAAGTCTTTACGCCGCGCCATGAGCCAGTGATGGAACCCCGTCATCGCAATGACCCCCAGCGCCTTTGTGTAGGGCCACAGAGCGCCCCAATCGACGATCCCGGGGGTGAACACCAACATGAGGCCAAAGACCCATGTCGCGACGCTGGCTGGCCCCATGATGAAGCGCAGGAGTTTATATTCCATGATCTGCAGCGTTTGATCGAGCTGATCCCCCTTCTTTGCCTTTTCTGCGTGATAGACAAAGAGCCTCGGCAGATAGAAAAGCCCTGCCATCCAGCTGATCACAGCCATGATATGAAAGGCTAGGGTCCATGGATAAAGCGAAGCGAGGATATCAGACATGGCTTGGACCCTTCTTTGCGAAGCCCTACCCAAATAAATAATTATTTATAAGAAAGGAAGATGATTTGGTAGGAAGCAAGTTTTCTGTGGATTACTGAGTTTTTCGCGTTTTTTCCACAGTTTTAAACCGGTGGGCAAAATTGAGACCGGACACGATGTCAAGCGATATGTCTAATTTTTAATGTTTAAAATCAAAAGGTTAAAAGGTAAGACAAAATCACATGATTGTGGATAACCTGTGGGACGAAATTTCGAGGTAGAGATTCCATCACGGGAGGAAGTTTTCCCAATCCTCAAAGGACGATTTTGGGAAATGGACCGTGAAACACATGAGTTATCTACGGGTTGCAGCCAGGCGCGATTTCTCCGACAAATCATACGCAGCTTTTACCTCCGACTATCCCTTAGGTTATCCACATGAGCCAACCACTGATCCTAGCAAGCGGGTCAAAAATCCGCGCTGAATTGTTGCGCAACGCAGCGGTGCCGTTTGAGGTGCTGACCGCCCCCGTTGACGAAGAGCTTATTCGCCAAAGTCTTGAGGCAGAGGGGACACGACCACGCGATATTGCGGACTCTCTGGCCGAAGCGAAAGCCCAGCGGGTCAGCGCCAAGGTACCGGGTGCGTTGGTCTTGGGATGTGATCAGGTGTTGGATTGCGACGGTGTTGTTTTCGCAAAACCACGCGACAAAGATGAGGCGCGCGTGCAGTTGCAGACCCTGCGCAACAAACAGCACGCTCTGCTGTCGGCTGCCGTGATTTATGAAGATCACAAGCCGGTTTGGCGGCATGTTGGGATGGTGCGGTTGCGCATGCGGAACTTCTCGGACGCCTATCTGGACGAGTATATCGAACGCAATTGGGACCATATTCGCGACACAGTTGGTTGCTACCAACTTGAGGCTGAAGGTGTGCGCTTGTTCTCTCGTATTGACGGTGATTACTTCACCGTGCTTGGCATGCCCCTGCTGGAAATCCTATCCTATCTGACCCTGCGCGGAGATTTGAAACAATGACATTGGCAAACATCCCCTTGGCGGCTGTGATCGGACATCCGATTGCGCATTCTAAATCGCCGATGTTGCATGGGTACTGGCTGAAAAAATACGGGATTGCCGGGCATTACATTCCCATGGATGTAAAGCCAGAAGATCTGGAAACCGTGCTGCGCAATATGCACAAAATGGGCTTCGTCGGGGCGAATGTCACCATTCCCCACAAAACACGCGCGCTGGATATTGCAGATCAGGTGACGGACCGCGCAACGCTGATTGGGGCGGCTAATACATTGATATTTCACGAGGATGGGAAGATCCTCGCCGACAATACGGATGGGTATGGTTTTATTCAAAACCTGCGTCAGTCGGCACCGGACTGGGACCCGACCGCAGGGGCCGCTGTTGTGCTTGGCGCGGGCGGCGCGGCGCGCGCTGTTGTCGCCTCGTTGCTGGATGTCGGCGTGCCGGAAATTTTCATCAGCAACCGCACACGGGTGCGCGCGGAACAATTGCGCGACGATTTTGGCGCGCGGTTGAAAGTCGTTGAATGGGTGAAAGCGGGTGAGGTTCTGGAAGACGGGGCAACCATTGTAAACACAACGTCGCTCGGTATGACCGGCAAGCCTGACCTCAAGGTATCGCTGGATGGTCTGCAACCCGGGAGCCTTGTGACCGATCTGGTTTATACACCTTTGATGACCCCCTTCCTGACAGAGGCCAAAGAGCGCGGATGTGTGACGGTCGATGGTCTTGGCATGTTGCTGCATCAGGCAACGCCCGGATTTGAGCGTTGGTTTGGCCCGCGCCCAGAAGTCACGGATGAATTGCGGCAGGTGATTTTGGGATGACATTCACGCTTGGCTTGACCGGTTCCATCGGCATGGGAAAATCGACCACGGCCAAAATGTTTGCCACGGAAGGCTGTGCCGTTTGGGATGCGGATGCGGCTGTGCATCGCATGTACGGAAAAGGCGGCGCGGCCGTTGGCCCGATGAAAAACGCCTTCCCCTCTGCGGTTCAAGACGGGGCTGTCTCTCGCGAGGTCCTCAAGACGCTCATTCAGTCTGATCCGAGTGTTTTGAAACAGATCGAGCAGATTGTGCATCCTTTGGTCGCTGCAGATCGAGATGCGTTTATCTCGGCCAGCACCGCAGCCATCACTGTTCTGGACATCCCGCTGCTGTTTGAAAACGGCACAGAGAAAACTTTGGACGCCGTTGCCTGCGTGCATGTTGCGCCAGATATTCAGCGCGCGCGTGTTCTGGAGCGCGGCACGATGAGTGAGGCGCAGTTCGAAAGCATCCTCGCAAAACAAATGCCCATCGCTGACAAGCTAGCGAAATCAGATTATGTCATAGAGTCCGACACGCTGAATCACGCGCTTGCGCAGGTGAAGGCGGTGGTTGAGGACATCAAGCAAAGGTTGGCACATGCGTGAAATCGTGATGGATACCGAAACGACGGGCTTTGACCCGGAGTCTGGCGATCGGATCGTCGAAATTGGCTGTGTCGAACTTTATAACCACATGCCAACGGGAGAGACGTTTCACGTCTATATCAACCCCGAACGGTCCATGCCGGAGGAGGCCTTTGGTGTGCATGGCATCGGACCGGACCTGTTGGAGCCGCCGCGCCCACCTGAACCGGGTGAGGTCATTCTGCGAGACAAACCGGTCTTTGCGAAGGTTGGCCAATCCTTTGTGGATTTCATCGGCGACGCCAAGCTGGTGATCCACAACGCGGCCTTTGACATCAAGTTCCTGAATGCAGAACTGAAATGGATGGGTCTGCCGCCGATTCCATGGGAACAGGCCATCGACACATTGGCCATCGCGCGCAAGAAATTCCCAGGCGCACGCGCGTCTTTGGATGCGCTTTGTACGCGCTTTGGAATTGATAACAGCAACCGGACGCTCCACGGCGCGTTGCTTGATTCTGAAATTCTGGCTGAGGTTTATCTGGAACTGATTGGCGGGCGACAGCCGGACTTTGGCCTGTCAACAAGCGCAGGTCAGTCAAGCGGCGGTGGTGCAGAAACTTGGCGGCCCACGGCGCGTCCCAATCCCTTACCTTCTCGACTTACTGAGGCTGAAAAGGCGGCGCATACGGCGTTTGTCGATAAGATGGGAGATGAGGCGCTTTGGAAAAAGCTTGGTCTATAGACCGGCCAAAGCGCGCAGCACCCCCAGACTGAACCAGGGGTGCAGATAGATTTAAGAATCCAGTTTCTGAGCGCCAGCAGTCGCTTGACGGCGCGCGATCTCGTTGCGGTAAAGCGCAACAAAATCAATGGTTTCCAAGTTCAGAGGCGGGAAACCACCGTCGCGTGTCACGTCAGAAACGATGCGACGCACAAATGGGAAAATCATCCGAGGGCATTCGATCAGCAGGAACGGATGCATTTGTTCCTCTGGGATGCCTTCGATGTGGAAGATGCCCACATAATCCAATTCCAGCACGAACAGAGTCGCGTCGCCGTCTTTGGCTTTGTTTGTGATGTTCAGCTTGATCGCGGCTTCGTATTGGTTTTCCTGAGACCGCTTCTTGGCATCAAGGTTCACCTGAACCTGCACGTCAGGCTGCACGTCACCCTGAACGCCCTTTTGTGCGAGAATGTTTTCAAAGGACATGTCGCGCACATATTGCGTCATCACGTTCATTTTGACTTGCGGCGCTTGTGGCGCCTGTGCGGGGGCGTCGTTTTCAGCCATTGGGGTTCTCCGAGAATATCAATAATTGCAGGCAGGCTTAACAGAGGCGCCGGGTGGCCTCAATGCTTAGTCCAACCCGAGGGGCGGTGTGTCGGCTTTTTTGACGGGTCGACTTCGGCATAATCCACGTCAATCACGTCTTCATCGGGTTGCGGTTCGCCGTGAAAATGCGCACGGCGGTCACTGCCGCCCATTGAAAAGCGATGCACTTTGATGCGTTTGCGGGCGTAATTCATAATTGCAATGCGCACCGGCGGCATCAGCAAGGCAAAGCCCACGGCATCTGTGAAAAAACCGGGTGTCAGCAATAATGCGCCAGAAAAAAGGATCATCGCCCCGTGGGCCAATGGCTCTGTCGGATCGTTCAGCTCGTTAAATGACTTCCGCAAATCCCCAAGCGCCATCGCACCCTGCGTACGGACCAGCCAAGTGCCCAAAACGGCAGTCAAAACCACAATCGCAAGCGTTGGGAAAAGGCCAATCGCGCCACCGATTTGAATAAACAGTGCAATCTCAATCAGGGGCACTGCCAGAAAAGCCAAAAACAACCACATGCTCAATGTTCCTTCTGATCCCGCGCGTGTGGACTTGACGTCGCGCCTGTCCTACATAAGTCCGGTACATGATGATTTCCACGCCTGACACGAGGTTCATATGAATTCCCCACTTATTCAGCTTTTGGTGCTGGCCGGCATTGCCGTTTTCCTGATCCTTCGGCTGAGAAACGTGCTTGGCACAAGAGATGGGTATGAACCCCCACGCGAAGCCGCTCCGGCGCAGCGACGCGGCCCCGCGCTTGAAGTGATTGATGGTGGCCCGGATCGCGACATTACCGATCATGTCGAAGACGGCAGCCCTTCGGCCATTGCCCTCGGCAAAATGAAAGCGGCGGAACCGGGTTTTGGCGTCAGCGATTTCCTTGGCGGTGCCAAAGGTGCGTATGAGATGATCCTGATGGGTTTTGAAAAGGGCGATCTGGCCCCGATCAAAGATTTCCTTGCCGAGGATGTCTATGAGACTTTTGAACAGGTCGTTAAAGCGCGCGAAGAGCAGGGGCTGAAAATCGACGCGGAATTCATCGGTGTGCGCGAAACCGCTTTGCAAGAGGCCACTTTTGACGATGCGACCCGCGAAGCTGAACTGACCGTGCGTTTCGTCGGTGAACTGACTTACGTTGTGCGCAACGCCGAGGGTGAAGTTGTCGAAGGCAGTGACACTCAGATCAAACGTCAGAAAGACGTCTGGACCTTTGCGCGGAATATGGGTTCTGACGATCCAAACTGGCAGCTTGTCGCCACGGGCGAATGATTGCGGCGCTGCGGGCGGCATTGGTTGCGGGGGCGGCAATGATTTCCAGCATTGCGGCAGCGGATCCTTCGGTCACGATACTTGACTTCAAAGACCTCGATGGTTGGGAGCGCGACGATCACACCGCCGCGCTTCGTGTTTTTCAGAACACCTGCCCTGATCTTGATGCGCCGGATTGGCGCGCTGTCTGTGCGGCGGCACCCACCTTTGGAAGCGCCAAAAAGTTCTTTGAACTTCTGTTTCGACCCGTCCTGATTGAAGACGGCGCAGAGGCGAAATTCACTGGTTATTTTGAACCGGAACTCAATGGCTCTCGGATACCCACGGCGCGCTACCGGTTTCCGGTCTATGCCAAGCCGCCTGAGGTTGGGCTTGGCCAACGTTGGCTGAGCCGCGCAGAAATCGAAACCACCGGCGCGCTGGTGGGGCGTGGGCTGGAGATCGCTTGGGTTGACGATTCTGTTGAGCTGTTTTTCCTGCAAATCCAAGGCTCTGGCCGCATTCGCTTGCCTGACGGCAGCGCCATTCGCGTTGGTTATGGCGGCGCAAATGGGCACCCTTATCGCTCTATCGGGGCCGAACTTGTGCGGCGCGGTACCTATCAGGCGCATCAGGTCAGCGCGCAGGTCATCCAGAATTGGGTGAAACGCAACCCGGCAGAAGGCGCGGAGCTGCTGCGTCATAACCCGTCGTATGTCTTTTTTCGTCGGGTCGACCAGGTCCCTGCTGAGCTTGGTCCCTTGGGCGCAATGAATAGGTCCATCACGACCCTACGATCGGTGGCTGTTGACCCGGCCTATACGCCCCTCGGCGCGCCGGTTTGGGTTGAAAAAGACGGCGCTGGCCCCATCCGGCGGCTTATGATTGCGCAGGACACCGGGTCGGCAATCAAAGGCGCGCAGCGCGCAGACATCTTTTTTGGCACCGGTGATGCCGCTGGTCGGCTGGCCGGTCAATTGCGCGACCCCGGGCGGATGCTGGTGCTTTTGCCCATTCAGCGCGCCTATTCGCTTTTGCCAGAGGCCGTGTTGTGAAACGCAAGAGACTGAGCGAAGAAGACAAGGCGCTTTGGAAAAAAGTGTCTGAAACGGCTGAGCCGTTGCACCCACCGGGTGCCCGCCCAAAACCTCCGTCAGAGCGCCCCTTGCCGATGCCAAAACCTGTCACGGTAGAGCATTCAAAGATCGCGCCGTTCCAGTTGGGCGCGAAATCCAAGGTCTCTGACATTGGGCACGACTTGATGCCCTCCATATCAGAGCGCGTGGGTGGTCAGCCTGTGCAGATGGATAAAAAGGCCTATGGCCGGATGACACGCGGCAAGCTGAAACCTGAAGGGCGGATTGACCTGCATGGCATGACATTAGAGCAAGCCCACCCTGCGCTGATCGGCTTTGTGACGCGATCCTATGCAGAAGGCAAACGGCTGGTTCTGGTCATCACGGGCAAAGGCAAATCCAAACGCGATGATGGCCCCATCCCGGTGCGGCGCGGCGTGTTGAAACATCAAGTGCCGCAATGGCTGCAAATGGCGCCGCTGCGGTCTGTGGTGTTGCAGGTGCGCGAGGCGCATTTGAAACACGGTGGGTCCGGAGCGTATTATGTTTATCTGCGCCGAACACGGTAGATTTCTAATAATGAGGGTGGCCCCTGACCTTGGGTGGGGGTGAAGCCCCCTCCCGTGGGGAGGGTCGGGGGCTGCCCGGCCTGTCGACCGGGCCTATGTTTCGTTCAAATCAAAGCACGTAGCGCGACACATCCGTCGATTTTGACAGTTCGCCCAAGTGTTTCTCAACAAATGCCGCGTCAATGGCGATCTCGGCCCCTGCCTGATCAGGCGCGGTAAAGCTGAGGTCTTCGAATACGCGTTCAATCACCGTGTAAAGACGCCGCGCACCAATGTTTTCAACCGATTGGTTCACTTCGGCCGCGATCTTGGCCAAGGCCGCGATGCCATCGTCGGTGAAAGTCACGGTCACCTCTTCGGTCGCCATCAGCGCCGAATACTGCAGCGTCAGCGCATTGTCGGTTTCCGTCAGAATACGCACAAAATCCTCTTCGGTCAGCGCACGCAGCTCCACCCGGATGGGTAGACGGCCCTGCAATTCGGGCAGCAGGTCCGAGGGTTTCGCAATGTGGAAGGCCCCTGAAGCGATGAACAAGATATGGTCGGTTTTCACCGGGCCATGTTTGGTGCTGACGGTTGTGCCTTCAATCAAGGGTAACAGATCGCGCTGCACCCCTTCCCGAGAGACATCGCCGCCGCGCGCGTCAGAGCGGGCACAGACCTTGTCGATCTCATCCAAAAAGACGATGCCGTTTTGTTCAACCGCTTCAAGCGCCGCCTTGGTGACGGTTTCATCATCCAGCAATTTGTCGGCCTCTTCGCCGATCAGCACATCATAGCTTTCGGCCACGGTCAGGCGTTTCTTTGTCGTGCGTCCACCCATGGCTTTTCCGAAGATATCGCCAAGGTTCATCATGCCCATCTGGCTGCCGGGCTGACCGGGAATGTCAAACATCGACATTGGGTTGCTTGAATCGGTCAGTTCTAGGTCAATCACCGTGTCATCAAGTTCCCCGGCGTGCAGCTTTTTGCGGAACATCTCGCGTGTGCCCTCGCGGGCGTCTTCGCCTGCAATGGCCGTGATCACGCGTTCCTCTGCCGCGCGCTGGGCGTTGGCTTTGACATCTTCGCGCATGAATTCGCGGGTTTGCATGATGGCGGCATCCACCAGATCACGCACAATCTGTTCCACGTCGCGACCCACATAGCCAACTTCGGTGAATTTCGTGGCCTCGACCTTGATGAAGGGGGCCTTCGCCAGCTTGGCAAGGCGGCGCGAGATTTCTGTTTTCCCGACGCCAGTCGGCCCAATCATCAGGATGTTTTTGGGATAAACTTCATCACGCAGATCATCCGCCAATTGCTTGCGCCGCCAGCGATTGCGCAGGGCTACGGCCACGGCACGCTTGGCGTCTTTTTGCCCGATGATAAAGCGGTCAAGCTCGGAAACGATTTCACGAGGTGTCAGGTCAGTCATATTATTTCCTAAGTCTTCGAGTCAGGCCGAGATTTTTTCCACAGTCAGGCGACCGTTGGTGTAGACGCAGATGTCCGCCGCAATCGCCATGGCATCGCGGGCAATGGTCTCGGCGTCTCTGTTGCTGTCCATCATGCCGCGCGCAGCGGCCAGGGCGAAGTTGCCGCCAGAGCCAATCGCGGTCACATCATGTTCGGGTTCCAGCACATCCCCTGCCCCGGTGATCACGAAGATATCTTTGCCATCAGACACGATCAGCATGGCTTCGAGTTTTTGCAGGTATTTGTCGGTGCGCCAGTCTTTGGCCAATTCAACAGACGCACGCGCCAGTTGGCCCGGCGTGGCCTCTAGTTTGGCTTCAAGGCGTTCAAGCAGCGTAAAAGCATCTGCCGTTGATCCGGCAAAACCGCAAACAACCTCATGCCCGCCGGGTTTCAGGCGTCGCACCTTGCGCGCGGTGCCTTTGATGACCGTCTGACCAAGGCTAACCTGCCCGTCACCCGCGATGACAACCTCGCCGCCTTTCTTGACGCCGATAATCGTTGTGCCGTGCCAGCCTGGAAATTTGTCTTCTGCCATCAAAGCCTCCGTAAATGCGTCGTTCGTATATGGGCCGCACCGTTGCCGGACGCAAGCGTCAGGCGGAAACTGCGCATCAATCTAAGTTTTCAAACCGCTCAAAAGCTATGCAAAAACTGCAGATCGGGCTTCTTATTTCGTCAATTGTGAGACTCGCTTTCCGCGCCTAGGTAGGCGTCAAGCTGACAGGACGTCGGCACATGCACATAGGACAAATCAAATGGCTACCCAAGCTATCGCCGTGAAAGCACCATTCAGAGCCGCTGGCGCTCTGCGTGAGTACAACCTGATCTCTGAGATCTTCACCGCTTTCGCAACCTGGAAAGAAAAGCACAAGACTCGGGCCATGCTGCTAGAGCTGAGCGATGCCCAACTGGATGACATCGGTCTTTCGCGCAAAGACCTGCTGTAATTTCGATCCTGCGCAAGTGCGCGGATTTGACTGAAAGCCGCTCTGTTCCCCCCAGAGCGGCTTTCGCATGTTTGGGTTACGCTTCGGACAGGACCCATTTCCCAGTTTGATCCGGCACAAAGGCTTCAATCGCGGCAGTGGCCACAACATGATGCGTTCCAGCTTCGGCATCATGCACATCAAGCCCGCCTTTGACCGCCGTGACATGCGCGACCCCACGCGGCAATTCTGAGGCGACAGCCTCACAATCCACCAAATCAGGCTGCGCCACGCCAATGGTGACGTTAACTGCCATCTCAGAATGATCCATGCCGATCTTGGAAAACAGCGTGATCGAGGAGTGATGCAGCGCGTCTTGCACGGCGCGTTTGGCGGCCTTGGAATAATCCTGACCATAAAGGTCGTTGCCCATCCCCATTTCCAAGATAATCCGTTTCTTTTCCATCAGGCGGGCTCCATATCAAAGGACACGATGATTGCCGCATTGGCGATCACGGTATGGCCGTCGCGATGAGGCGCGTCGATATCCAACCCACCCTCTTCGACAGTGATGTTAGGCTGGCCGTAGGGGAAAATCTTTTCCAATGTGGCGATATCGACCTGCTCCGGATTGGCGCAGCCGATCTTGGCGTCGATGATCATCGCGCTTTTTTCAAAGCCAAAAAGCTCGGCCATATTGATGGAATTGTGCCAAAGCGCATCTTTCAGGGCGCGACTGGCGGCTTCGGTGTAGTCTTGGCGGCGCAGGGATGTGCCCATCCCGAATTCCACCAACACACGGGTTTTGGCCATGGGGCTTTCCTTTCTAAAGTCGCTGGCAGACTGGGCAATCTGGCTTGGAAAGGAAAGAGGCACTTTGCCGCTTTGATATGGCCAACGAAAAATGGCGCCCAAATCGGGGACGCCATCTTCAATTCAATTGACCGCTTTGATCAGATGGAATCTTCGATCCAGCTTTGCAGCGCCGCCTTAGGGGCCGCGCCCGCGCGGTTAGAAACAACCTGACCGTCTTTGAAGATAAACAGCGCAGGAATGCCACGCACGCCCATGGCGGCTGCGGAATTCGGGTTGGAGTCGACATCGACTTTCACAACCTTCACTTTGCCTTCGTAATCGGCGGACAGCTCCTCGAGCGCCGGGCCGATTTGTTTACATGGGCCACACCATTCTGCCCAGAAGTCGACGACAACGGGGATATCGGAATTTTTGACTTCAGCGTCAAAGGTGGCATCGGTGACAGCAACAGTTGCCATTTGAGTCTCCTAGGAAGAAATTGAGTTGGACATGAAACTAGGTACCCGATCTTGTGCCGTCAAGGCGCATACACGTTTGCGAGAGCGTCCGTGATCAGCGCATCTGGCAAGGGCATGATTTCAGCCGTTTTTGTCCAGAGCAGCGCAGTTTTAATAGTTTTGTCCGGGTAGATTTGTTTCAACGCATGGGCATAGGCCCCCATTTGGCGCAGCAACCCTACTGGAACGGCGGTCGCATCTGCAGGCACCACGGCATTGGTTTTGAAATCGACGGCCAGCACCTCGGTTTCGCTGATCACCAGCCGGTCAATGGTGCCGTGAAGGCGATTGGGGCCAAGCTCCGCTGTCAGCGAAACTTCGGCGAGCGTTTCTGGCGCAAAGAAGGAGCGCAGATTGGCAGAACGCAACACTTGTGCAGCTTCGGCCAGCAGATCGGGCCAAGCTTCTGTTCCCTCTCCCGCGTTTTCAAGGATGCGTGGTGTCAGACCCTGCCAATTTTCTTCCGGTTCATGGGCCAAATGTTCCAACAGCAAGTGAATCTGGCGGCCGCGTTGCTTGGCCGCTTCCTCGTCCAAACCGGCCTCGCCAGGCAGCGCCTTTGCGCCGCCGAGGTCCGAAGGACTGAGCGCAGGTTCTTTGGCGACGGTCGCTGGCGCAGATTGGCCAAAGAAACCGGGCAACGGGGCCAATGTGGCATCGGCGGGCGCTGTTTCCGTGACAACGACCCCAGACCAATCGCCATGTTCGTAGCGCAGCCCCTGCCCTTCGGCGAAAGGAAAGGCAGTTGCGCCGGCATGTTTCATTCCGGCTTCGATGGTCTGGTACCAAGTGTCGCCGGATTTATCCAAATCCGCGGCGGCCGCCACGATCAACCATTTCTCGGCGCGGGTCATGGCCACGTAAAGCAAACGCAACCGTTCAGCGCGCTGGGCATCGATCTTTGTCTCACGCGCCGCGCGCACCGCTTCAGGTGCGGTTGCCCCGCCAGAATTCCAAAGCGCCACGTCGCCGCTTTCGACAATCTGATCCCGCATCTGCAGCAGACGTTTGCCTGTATCCGGCATGATAACGATGGGCGCTTCAAGGCCTTTGGAGCCATGCACCGTCATCACCCTGATCTGGTCGCTGGCGCTGTCCATCTGGCGTTTGATTTCCAGATCGTCGGTTTCCATCCAGACCAGAAATCCCGTCAGGCTGGGAATTGCGCTGCGTTCATAGGCCAAGGCTTGCGACAAAAGCGCGTTGATCCCGTCCTCAGCTTCATTGCCCAGCCGCCCCAGCAGCTTTTTGCGCCCGCCATGGCGGGTCAAAACCCGCTCAATCAGGTCGTAAGGCCGCAGAAAGTCCGTTTTGCCCATAAGGTCAGACAGGAAGGCCATGGTTTCGGGGAATTCTTCTCCCCTTTCACGCAAGGCCTGCCATAAGAACGGCGTGGTGCGGCGATGGGCAAGGTCGAATAGTTGCTGTTCGCTCCACCCTAAAAGCGGCGAACGCAGAACTGTGGCAAGGGACAGGCTGTCCTCGGGTGTGCCAAGGAACTTCAGCAACGCCTCAAGGTCTTTGACGGCCATTTCAGCGCCAACTTTCAGGCGATCAGCACCGGCAATTGGCAGGTTTGCTGCCTTACAGGCGCGAATGATTTCCTGAAACAGGTCAGAGCGGCGTTGCACAAGTATAAGGAAATCGCCCGCGCGCACCGGGCGTTGGGTGTAGATGCCATCCTCGCCCTTTTCGGCCGGGATAGTGACTGTTTCGCGGATCATCCGCTTGATTTCCCAAGCGATGTTTTGTGCCAGTTGCACCGTGTGATGCGTGTCACTCAGGCGGTCCACCGGATCAAACCAATCGCCCTCTTCTGGGGTTTCGGTCTTTTCCACCACGGGCCACAGGTCGACGCGCCCCGGCAAGTCATTGTTGAACGCAATATGGCGGTCGAAATTTGTGTCGGGCTGGACCTGAAAGCAGGCGTCCACAACGCGCAAAATGGCATCAGAGGAGCGGAAGGAATACTCCAGCTCCAAAGTCTGCAGTGGCGTTTCCGAGGCTTGCAATCGCTCCTTAAATTCGGCGCGCATGCGGTCGAATTCGGCAGGGTCAGCGCCCTGAAAGCTGTAGATTGATTGCTTTTTGTCCCCAACGACAAAGATCGTGCGCCGCGTTTCGGTGCGGGCACCGGTGCCTGCAGTGAATTCCTGCGCCAGACGTTCAATCACCTGCCATTGCACAGGGCTTGTGTCCTGCGCCTCGTCCACAAGGATGTGGTCGATACCGCCGTCCAATCGATACAGCACCCATTGCGCAACGCTGGGATCGGACAAGAGGTTGCGCGCGCGCAGGATCAGGTCGTCGAAATCAAGCCAGCCAAGGCGCTGTTTACGATCGTCGTACAGGTGCAAGAAGCGGTGCGCGAAGCGCCACAGGGCCATTGTTTTGCGCAGGTTCGACAGCGCCAAACGTTGCGCGCGCGCCTCTTCGACGCGCAGCATGAATTTGTCCAGCCGCGCAATCAGATCGGGGTGATCGTTCTGCAGCTTTTTTGTTGGGAAAGAGCCTATCTTGGCTGAAAACGGCTCTTTTGCCTTTTCACCCGTCAGGAATATGCCTTCCAATTCAGCCAACGTGTCAAATCCGATACTGGGCAGCGCAGCGAGCTTTTCCGCCGCTTTGCCATCATTCACACCGCCTGTTCTCAGGATATCGATCAACGCTGTGACAAGACTGCATTCATCCCCAAGAAACACGCTTTCGGCGATAGTTTTTTCGGTTGTGCCCGGCTTAAGACCCAATTCTGCAGCCAGCAGCCCTTCATCCACCTCCCGCGCGAAACTTGCACGGTTGCGCGTGACGTCCGAGGTCAGATGCTGCAGGTCTTCGCCGGTGAAATGCGCGGCGAGGTTCGCGACGAGCGTTGAGTCTGCGCTGTCGGCCATCTGTCCCACAATTTCGTCGCGCAAAAGGTCAGCTGCGCGGTCTTCCATTTCGGTAAAAAGCGGGCTGACTCCGGCTTCTAGCGGAAAGCGGCGCAGCAGAGACGCGCAGAAAGAGTGGATGGTTTGGATTTTCAATCCGCCCGGCGTTTCAATGGCACGAGCGAACAAGGTCCGGGCGTTATTCAGCTGTGTGCTGTCGATCTGACCTTCGACGCCAAGGTCCAAAAGTTCCGCTTTTAAGGCGGAATCGTCTCTCATTGCCCAAGCGCCAAGCCGTTTGAACAATCGGTTCTGCATCTCTGACGCGGCGGCTTTGGTATAGGTCAGACACAGGATGTGTTGTGGCTGCACGCCTTCGAGCAACAGGCGTGCTACACGGTCAGTCAACACGCGGGTTTTGCCGGACCCCGCATTTGCCGAAAGCCAAGTTGAGGCATCTGGCCGCGCGGCCTGGACCTGACGTTCGGTGGCGTCGTTGCGCTTCATGTCAGCTCCTCCGGGGTTGCTTCTTCGGTCACGTCCCATTCGCCAAAGCGCGCGAGTTGATCATAGTCACTACGATCTGTGTCCTTGCGCAGCGCCCGACGTGAGGTGAACCCCTGCTCTGCGTCCAAATAGCGGCTGATCAACTGTTCAAACTCGGCCCAAACCTGGGCGGTTGGCATCTCTGCCAGCGGCGCCAGGACGTTTTTCGGATTGTTCGAAAGACCGATATAGATCGCTTCGGCAACCTCTGCCGGGTCGATCTGATCAAACCCGCCCTTCTCGGCCATCGCGGCCTCTAACAAAAGCTGCTTGTCAAAATACCGCTGCTCAGCCGGCGACGGGGGCGTGCCGGTTTTGTAATCATACAGCACCAGATCGCCGTTTTCTTTGCGGTCAATCCGGTCCGCAGCACCGACAAGCGTGAATCCAAGCGCAGAAATCGCCGTTTCAGCACGGGTTTCAAAACCGATGGGTTTGCCACGATCCTGCCGGAAGATTTCATCGCTTACAAAACGGTCTGCAATGCGTTCAATTCGGGCTTTCCACAGGGCTCGGGCGGTTGGCCAAGGGACGTTTTGGGCCAGAACAGTCTCTGATATCTCCAAAAGATGCTCTGGTGTCAGCTTGGACCTGTCTGCGCTGACATCTTTGATGAAAACCTCCAGCACCTCGTGGATCACGATCCCGCGCAGCAGCGCATCTGGGGTGCGCATCAAAGGGTCCATCGGGCGCAATCGCAGGCAATGGCGGGCGTAAATTGCGTATGGGTCGCGGATCAGCTTTTTGATTTCCGTGACCGAAAGCCGATTGGGTCGCGCTGACAGCGGCGGCCTGGGCGAAGGACGTTTTGCGGCGGGCACCGGTTGGACGGTTTCCAAAGCTTTCGCCCGGTCAAGCCAATGCGCGCCGCGCGCGCGCATGTCGGCCAAAGCCGCCTGCCCGCCCTGATCCTGCAATCCGTCAAGAAGGTTCACCAACCGGTTGATCCAGCGTGATGGCACGGTTTCCGCATCGTCAGACCGGATGGACCGCGTCAGCCACACCTCTTTGGCGCCGACAGCCTGCTGAAAGTCATGCGCCGACAGGCCGATCCGGCGTTCCGGCAACAGCAACCCGGCGTCGTGGCGCATTTTGCGGTTCAGCCATGGATCGGGCGACGGGCTTTCGGGCCAGCTGCCTTCGTTCAGCCCGCCGAGAATGGTCAGGTCCGCGCCCTGAACGCGCGCCTCTAGCGTGCCCCAGATCAGGATGTGGGGATGGGGCGCGTCGCGATCGCGCACCTCGCCGCGCGCCAGAACGGCGCCAAAAAGATCGGCATAGTCGCTGGCGTCCACGTCGCCTGCGTGGCCTGCGTTTTCTTGCAGCTCAGCCACAATCTTGATCGCTTCGCGACCGGCCTTTTCTTCCCATAAGCCGCCGCTGCCAGCGTCGATCCTGCTGCCACGGGAAAGGGTCTCGGCAAGTGTCAGGTGGTGTGCTAGCCGGTCACCAACGGGTGCCGTCCCGATGCTCTCTTGATCGCAAAACGCCGCTGCAAGCCATTCACCCCAAGCCACTGCGCCGTCGATGGTTGAGGCCCATTGGCGCAGATAGGACGCTTCGGGGAAGGTGATGCCCTTGCGGCGCAAGTGCAATTCCAGTTCGCGCGTGTAGCGCAGGTGGTGGTTCCGGTCAGCACCCGAATGAGTCAGCGGATGTTTCAGCAGGGTCAGCAGCGCTTCTGACGTCAGGGGCCGATGAAACAGCGCCGCGACATGGCGGAGGAACCTACCGGGCGGCGAAAGCTGCAGGGGCGTACCGGCGGAGTCATCAGGTAGGATATCCCAGCGGTCCAGTGCGGCGGTGACTTGCCGTGTCAGCATCCGGTCGGGCGTGATCAGGGCTGCGGTTTGTCCATCTTCTGCCGCTTGGCGCAGGCGCATTGCAATGGCGAGTGCTTCGTCCCGCATTGAGGGCGCTTCAATCAAAGTCATCTGCTCTGTTGCTTGGTCCAGCCCGCGCAAATTCGGACCTTCGCGCCGCCATTGGTCGGTTACAGGCGCTGGGCGCAGAGCCAATGAAATCAGTTCGTTACGGGCAGGGCAGGGCGCTAATTCTTCTGTCCAGGGGGTGATGTCGGCTGGCTGTAAGTCGAGTGTATCTACGATCTTGCGAAAGCGGTATTGCGGATGATCCTCTGCCGTTAAGGCATCACCCAACGCAGACCAGACGCGTTGAGGCATGTCAAAATCATAGCCGGGTAGAACCAATGCGCCCTGCGGCAGTTTCGCGACCGCTTCCATCAGCAACATGGTTGTCCCGCGCGACCCGGTAGAGCCAGCGAGGATCACCGGGTGTTGTGGCGGGTTTGCGGCCCAGTCTTCGGCCAGCCTTTCCACAATTAAGCGTTGGCGGGTTTCGCTGTCAGGGGCTTGATCGGCGGTGTCCAGAAATGTGCGGGCGATCCCGAAAAACGCTTGCGCGCGCTCCCAGTGGCCCGACTGGTCTGAGATATCCAACGCTTCAATCACGTCGGGCGACACGCCCTCGCCGCTCATTTCATCCATCAGCCCGGCAAGGCTGTCGGCGAGGTCAAACAGCGAACTACGCGCGGCCAGATCGGGTTGTTGGTCCAGAAGGCGGCTGATCAGTTGGATCAGTTCAAACCGGCGGCGCAGCGGATGCACTGCGCGCGGAATATCGCGGTGGGCAATGTCACGACCGAGGCTGGTCAACAGGTCGATACGTGGCATCAACGTGGCCGGGCCGCTGTCGGCAATCTGGCGCAGTCGACGCGCCATACGTTGGGTGTTGACGATGATCTGGACCCGCGCAAGCGCCTCTGGCGGGTGGCCCTGCATACGCGAAAGCACGCCATCCCAAAGCGCCTTCGGGAAATCAATGCCCGGTGCGACGCCAAAGATGCGGGGTTTGTCGGTTGGGTCAAACATCGCGGCCTCTCAACAGTGTTTCAGCCAGGTCGATCCCGTCAGGGCGGCCCACGTCACACCATTGACCGGGGTAGGACAGGCCAAAGAGGCGTTGGTTTGACAGCATTTGGTTCCAAAGCAAGTTTAGAGAAAACGCTTTTTCTTCAATACCATGCAACAACTGCGTTTTGAGGATTTGAATGCCGCCGTAAACATGACCGCCGGGTTGTCGTGTTAGGCGTCCGTCCGAACCCATCACAAAATCCCCAGCGCCGCTGTGCCCATGGCAGTTTTGCAGCGGTACACAAAGCAACAAAGCATCCATCCGGTCGGCATCCCATGCCTTTAGGATCATGTCGAACGGGTTGGGGCCAAGCCAGATGGCATCGGTGTTTGACGTCACAATGGGACCGTTGCCCAGATGGGGCAGGGCATTCTTAAGCCCGCCACCCGTTTCAAGGATGTCAGGTTCCTCGAAAATGCATGTCACGTTGCGCTTGGACAGATGCGTTTCCAGCTGCTTTGGCAGGTAGTGCAGGTTTGCGGCGATGGTGCCAAAGTTCTGGCTCAGCGCGAGGTCAAGACTGTGGTCGATCAAAGGTTTACCGGCCACCTCAAGCAAAGGCTTGGGTGTCTGCGCCGTAAGCGCGCCCATCCGCGTGCCAAAGCCCGCGGCAAAGAGCATCAAAGCGTCGGGACGGTGCCGCATTGGTCTTTGAGATCCTTCAAAATGGTTGGGGTTGGGGCAGGGAGGTCCCCAAGAATGACTTTGGCCAATGGCGCAGTGACGGGGTGTTTCAGGTCTTGGATGATATGATCCCAGACACGCGGTATCAGATCGACGTAGTGTGGTTTGCCGAAATGCAACGACAGGCGCGCAAAGATACCGAGAATGCGCAGGTTGCGTTGCAGGCCCAACAGGTGAAACGCCGCGCGAAAGTCCATGTCATTTTGACCGGATTTGGCGATGTAATGGGCAAGCATGTTGTCCTGCACCGCAGCGCTGACATCGCGGCGGGCGTCTTGTAGCAGGGATACCAGATCATATGCGCGATGCCCGACCATGGCGTCTTGGAAATCAAGCAGTCCAACACGGGCCGCGCCGACACGGTCCGGCAACCAGATCAGGTTTTCGGCATGATAGTCGCGCTGTATTAAGACCTCTGGCGCAGAGAGGTTTTGGGCAAGAATAGTCTCGAATTTCGTGGCAAACTCTGCGGCCTTGTCTGACCAATCCAGCCCACATCCCCGGCGATACCAGCGCCACGCCTGCGCAGCCATATCAGCCATCACGGCGCTGTCGTATTCTGCCAAATCTTGCGGCGGCGCGGCTTGGTGAAGATCAAGCAAGACGTCCACTGCGGCCTCATAAAGTTCTGCCTCACGCGCGGGAGCGGTTTTAAGAACCCGCGCAAAAAGGTCATCACCAAGGTCTTCGAGCAGCAAAAAGCCGTTGTCGGTATCGCATGCGAAAATCTCTGGCGCTGACAGACCTTGGGCGCGTAGGTGGTTGTCGATCCCAACAAAGGGCCGCACGTCTTCGCCCTTTTCAGGTGGGGCATCCATCAAGACGGCGCGGGCGCCATCTTTTGCCACCAATCGCTCATATCTGCGGTTTGACGCGTCCCCGGCCAGATTGCTGCGCTGGGCAGTCGACCAGCCGGCCTTTGCCAAGAAAGCGCTCATTTTGTCTGCGCGGTCAGTCAAGATGAAGATCCTTGATCTTTTGGTCCCATTTGGCAGCGCTCCAACTGATGACAAGCTGTCTTTGACCGGGTGTTTCGGTCATTTTCAGCGAAAGCGACAAGGCGTTTTCAGGAGCGAGCTCCTCTAGGCGATCTGGCCATTCGATCAGGCAAACTGCCGTTTCAAACGCCTCTGTCAGACCTAGTTCGACCACCTCGTCTGGTGAAGACAGCCGATAAAGGTCGGCGTGCCAGATGTCATGTTCTGGAGCGTCATAGGTTTGAACCAGCGTGAAAGTCGGGGAGGGGACGTCTTCTTGGTAGCCAAGACTATGCTGGATCAGGCTGCGCGAAAAATGGGTTTTGCCTGCGCCGATGTCCCCGGTCAGCAAGATCGTGTCGCCTGCCTTCAGAACAGAGGCAAAAGCCGCCGCCAGATCGGCGGTTTCATCTGGGGAAATTAAGGTTTTTGCCAACTGCTTTCTTGCCATGGGCCGAGGATACTCTCCCCCCGTCTGCCTGCAAGGCCGAAGCACATGGGCTGTGGAATTTCCTTCCTTGTGGCGCGTAACGCCTATGGCAGGAACCTCGGGTTTTGGGCGGTCGGTTCAGCTTGCTCTGCGTGCTCCATCCTCTCGCGCGGCCAAGACACCGTGACGACAGCGCCTTTACGGCTTTCCTTTTGTTCTTCCACCGAAAAAACGTCATAGCCATTGGCAAACCGCAGGTTTGCACCGGTCCGTTCCAGCAATGTTTTGGCGATGAACAGGCCCAAACCCATGCCTTCATATCCGGGGCGCTGCTTGCCCTCGCGGTCGTTGCGACGCCTGCTGACAAATGGGTGCCCGATTCGGCCAATCAAGTGGGCGGGATAGCCGCGCCCATCGTCCATGATCCGCACGGTGACTTTGTCTTCGGTCCAATCGCTTTCGATCCAGACGTTTTCTTGCGCGAAATCCACTGCGTTCTGGATCAGGTTGCGCAGGCCGTGGATGATTTCTGGGTGGCGGATCACGATGGGTACGTCGCCTTCGGAGGTCTGGGTGATCCGGTCAAAGAATTGCAGCGTCTTGCCCCGGTTCACATGCGGCTCTGCCGCTTCTTCGATCAGCGTTAAAAGCGGCGCGCGGCGCAGTTGCAGGTCATTTTTCCCTGCCCGCCCCATCGATCGCAGAATATCCCGGCACCGATCAGCCTGCGCGCGGATCAGCGCGGCGTCTTCGTGCAGCTCTGGCTGATCCTGCAACTCCTCCATCAGTTCCGCGCTGGTCAGTTTGATGGTCGCAAGCGGCGTACCCAACTCATGCGCCGCCGCTGCGACAACACCGCCAAGATCGGTCAGCTTTTGTTCCCGGGCCAGCGCCATTTGCGTGGCGGCGAGGGCTTCGGCCATGGACGCCATTTCGGACACAACGCGGCGCGAGTAGATGGAGGAAAAGACAATGGCAATCGTGATGCCCGCAAGATTGCCATAGAGGAAGATGCTGGGGATCTTGAGGATGAAGCCTTCTTGTGTGCGCAGGGGCAAGTGGAACTCGACCATCAGGACCACCAGCAAGATCGCGACGGTCGCAAGCGTGAAGGTCGAGCGCACTGTCAGCGTGGCGGCAGAGATGGTGACCGGGCCGACGATGAGGATCGAGAAAGGGTTGTTTAGCCCACCGGTCAGAAACAGCAGAAAACACAGTTGCAGGATATCAAACAGCAACATGCCCGCATTTTCGGATTCCGACAGCAGGCGGTTTTCTGGAAAGATAAAGGCGGCTGTGAGGTTGGCGAGGACCGAAATGCCGACGGCCGCATAGCAAAGCGCGTAGTTCAATTCGAGCCGGAAATACTGATCCGCCACAATCAGCGCGACGACCTGCCCGACGATGGCAATCCAGCGCACCATGGTGATCGTGCGCAGACGAATCCAATTGCTGCGGCCCTTGCCGGAAATCAGATCATAGGCGGGTTCTGTCATCGCGCGGTCCCATCGTCGTTTGCTTATTGTTAGGGGCTTGCAGAGGCGATGACAAACGCCTGCGGTAGTTTGGCGCGGAAAAGCATTCGTGAGCTTGGGCGATATTGCCGGGCACAGGCACAGCCATTAGGTAGCGGTGCATGGAAAGCGAAGGGGAAATCGGATGATCCGCACGATAGCAGCTGCGTCCACCGTAGGCATGATCGCCTTGATGGGGGGCATCTGGTACGCCAGCGAAAAGCAAAGCGATGACCCATTTGCGCAGTGCCGCGAAAGCACCGTTGCTGGCGGGGCAGGGGCGATTGGCGGACCGTTTGAATTGGTGCGCGAAGATGGGGTGACAGTGACCGATGCAGAGGTCATCACCGAACCGACATTGCTTTATTTCGGCTATACTTTCTGCCCAGATGTTTGCCCGATGGATGCTGCGCGCAATGCCGAAGCGGTGGAAATATTGGAAGAGCAGGGGATCATCACAACGCCTGCCATGATTTCGATCGACCCAGAGCGCGACACGCCGGAGGTTCTGGCAGAATACACCGACTACCTGCATCCGCGCATGATTGGGCTGACGGGGTCGGCACAGCAAGTCCAGGCAGCGTCGCGTGCCTACAAAACCTACTACAAGAAACAACCCGCTGAGGATGAATTCTATCTGGTAGATCATTCGACCTTCACTTACCTCGTGCTGCCCGAAACAGGTTTTGTGGAATATTTCCGGCGTGAAGTCACGCCAGAGAAAATGGCCGAAACGGTCGCTTGTTAT
The DNA here is from genome assembly GCF_900129685.1 of Cognatishimia maritima. Lineage (GTDB taxonomy): Bacteria > Pseudomonadota > Alphaproteobacteria > Rhodobacterales > Rhodobacteraceae > Cognatishimia > Cognatishimia maritima. Next base: position 557,013 of record NZ_FQWM01000002.1, read on the forward strand.
GTCGAGCATTCGTAACTGACGCACCGTGTCGTTTGACGAAGGTCAGTGCGCGGGCTAAAACCTATTGAAATCAGGACAGTCTGCAAAGGACGCGCATGTCTGAAATCAAGCTGAAAGACATCGGACCCGACAAGTCGCTTTTGTTGGTCGATGACGACGAACCCTTCCTGAAACGCTTGGCGAAAGCCATGGAAAAACGCGGTTTCGACGTTGAAACCGCCGGCTCTGTGGTTGCTGGTTCTGCCATCGCAACCGCCCGCCCACCGGCCTATGCGGTTGTCGATTTGCGGCTAGAGGATGGCAACGGCTTGGATGTCGTTGAGATCCTGCAAAACAAGCGCGAGGACTGCCGGGTTGTTGTTCTGACAGGCTACGGCGCGATTGCCACAGCGGTGGCAGCGGTCAAGATCGGGGCGACCGACTACCTGTCTAAACCCGCGGACGCACAGGATATTGTGAACGCTTTGCTGTCTGCAGAGGGTGAACTGCCACCGCCACCTGAAAACCCAATGTCGGCAGACCGGGTGCGGTGGGAACATATTCAGCGCGTCTATGAACTCTGTGATCGCAACGTGTCAGAAACCGCGCGGCGGTTGAACATGCATCGGCGGACGTTGCAGAGGATTCTGGCAAAGCGCAGCCCGCGCTAAATCAGGTTTGGAGCGCTCTGGCGAGCGCTGCCTACGGCGTTAGTATTTTCGCAAAGAAGAAGCAAGCGGAGCGTCGGCGCTAAAGTCTGTAGCGCTTGACGATTTTGTCGACGATGGTGCCATCGTCCAATTTCTGACTGCGCAGACGCTGAACATCTTCAAAGCCACGGCTCTGATAGTAGGTGAGGCCGCTGTCATTGTCGGCGCGAATGATCGCATGAATATATGTGTAGCCAAGATCGATGGCGGCCTTGCGCGTTACATCAAACAGCTTGGAGCCAATGCCGAGCCCGGTGGCGCCAACTTTGGTGAATGTTGCGATGCTCATGCTGTTTTTGTCTAGGTCAGGGTTTCGTTCGAGCCATTGAAATCCGACAATCTCTCCGGCGTCTGTTTCGGCAACGTGCCAGACTGTGCCCGGCTCTTTGACTTTCGCCTTCATCATCTCGGTTGAAAACGGCGTCACGTAGGCTGTGGTTCCGCCGATCTTGATGACGTCATTCAGCAGGTCGGCCATCCCACGGCAATCTAATGCCCCCGCTGGGCGCACCGTGATGTTTTTCATTTCAATTCTTTCAAAAGCGCATTGTGCCGGGCGGTGAAATCATTGCGCACCTCAACCGGAGGACGCAGCGTGATTTCCAGCCCGTCAATCAACTCTGGCTTCGGTTTGCCGAAAAACTTTGCCGCTTCTGTTTCAGAGAATCCCGCAATCTGCGTCGCCTCCATATAGGCGCTGACCTTATCGGCGCGTTTGATTTGCGATTTGATGGTTTTGGGCAGGGCGGCAGGCAGGCCAAAACGGATGTGTATGGCCGCCATCAACCGGTCATCCAATTCGCCATAGTCCGGCCCGACCGCGGCCTTCACCGGCGAGATCATATCGCCAATCACATATTCCGGCGCATCGTGCAGTAATGCAGCGAGCCGCCATTTGATGGGGGCTTTCGGGTACATGCGTGAAAAGAGTGCCTCGACCAGCAGCGAATGTTCGGCCACCGAATAGGGATAGTCGCCATAGGTCTGGCCGTTCCAGCGCGCCACGAAGGCAAGGCCATGCGCGATGTCCTCAATTTCAATATCCATCGGGGTCGGATCAAGAAGATCGAGCCGTCGACCAGACAGCATTCTTTGCCACGCACGCGCCATATCTGAGGGTCTGCCTTACAACTGTTTTGGCGAGTGTCGATCACAAGCAGGCAGGATTCAACGTCTTCCAGCACGAAACACGCAAAATTCTTGGCCCGAAAAAACGAGGGGGATGCCTTGCTCGACTTTGTTATTCACAGAGGGGGTTCTGTGATGTTTACACCTCATATTGGCAGTTTTGACCCAAAAAATCAACGATATGCCTTGATTTTGACCGATATGAAAACCATCCTTGTCTCATATCGAGATCACACCCGGCACTCATATCTGTGAAGCCACGTGTTTTGAAACGCCAAGTTTGGATCCCGATATTGGAAGCGAAAGGGGGGTGCGTAACCTCCTCCCGCGTGCCCTCCTCTCAAATCGTAACTTGAACGATGTGAAGGAGCCTATGATGTTCAAACGACTCTTAGCTGCCGGACTATTGTTCGGCATGGCGGCAACAGCCCCGCCCGCCCACGCCAGCAACTGTGCTTTGCGATCCATTGTGGTGGACAAGCTAGAAAGCAAATATTCCGAAACGCTGACTGCAGGCGGACTGCAGGGCGAAGACAATGCACAGACCATGGTTGAGGTCTGGGCCTCTGAGAAAACCGGTACATTCACCGTGATCCTCACAACGCCGCAAGGCATCTCATGCGTGGTCGCGACAGGCACGGATTTCTTTAAACGTGAAGCCGTCGCCGCCGTTGACGGTGTCGAAAGCTAAACGAGACACGGTCTTGTTGTGGACCTGCCATTGTCGGATAGGCCTCTCAGTGCTATCTGACCCCCAAATTCATGTGGCAAGGAGCACGGCGAGATGCCGACAGACTACATCGTAAAAGATATTTCTCTGGCTGAATTTGGCCGGAAAGAACTCGACATTGCGGAAACCGAAATGCCGGGCCTGATGGCGCTGCGCGCTGAATATGGTGAGAGCAAGCCCCTAGCAGGTGCGCGGATCGTTGGATCTCTGCACATGACCATCCAGACAGCGGTATTGATTGAAACCCTCGTCGCGCTGGGCGCAGATGTGCGCTGGGCGTCGTGCAATATCTTCTCAACCCAAGACCACGCGGCGGCGGCGATTGCCAAGGCGGGCGTGCCGGTTTTTGCGATCAAAGGCCAAACGCTTGAAGAGCATTGGGATTATCTGGATAAATCCTTCCTCTTCCCGGAAGGCCCGAACATGATCCTGGATGATGGGGGTGACGCCACGCTTTACATCCTTTTGGGTGCGCGCGCCGAAGCAGGCGAAGACATCATTCCGGTGCCATCTTCTGAAGAAGAAGAGGTCATCAAAGCCCAGATCAAGAAACGCATGGAAGCCAGCCCCGGCTGGTTCACCAAGATGCGCGACCAGATCAAAGGGGTGTCCGAGGAAACCACCACCGGCGTGAACCGTCTGTATCAGCTGGTGAAAGAAGGCCATCTGCCTTTCCCGGCGATCAACGTGAACGACTCTGTCACGAAGTCGAAGTTCGACAATAAATACGGCTGTAAGGAATCGCTGGTCGATGGCATTCGCCGTGCGACCGACACCATGATGGCGGGCAAAGTGGCTGTTGTCTGTGGCTACGGCGACGTGGGTAAAGGTTCTGCGGCCTCTCTGCGCGGCGCGGGTGCCCGTGTGAAAGTCACCGAAGTTGACCCAATTTGTGCGCTTCAGGCGGCGATGGACGGCTTTGAGGTCACGCTTTTGGAAGACGAAGCGTCAACAGCGGACATCTTTATCACCACAACCGGCAACAAAGACGTCATCCGCATCGAACATATGCGGGCGATGAAAGACATGGCGATTGTCGGCAACATCGGTCACTTCGACAATGAAATCCAAGTGGCGAACCTAAAGAACCACAAGTGGACCAACATCAAGGAGCAGGTGGACATGATCGAGATGCCGTCGGGCAATCGTATCATTCTGCTGTCCGAAGGCCGCTTGCTGAACCTTGGCAATGCGACGGGGCACCCGTCTTTCGTGATGTCGGCCTCTTTCACCAACCAAGTTCTGGCGCAAATCGAATTGTGGACGAAGGGCGAGACCTACAAGAACGACGTCTACATCCTGCCCAAACATCTGGATGAAAAGGTTGCGCGCCTGCACCTAGACCGTATTGGCGTGAAGCTGACGAAGCTCGATAAAGATCAAGCGGATTATATCGGTGTGACGCCGGAAGGCCCGTTTAAACCAGAGCACTACCGGTACTAACGTCGGATGCGCATGAAAGCTGGTCACCGCTCCATTTTGCTTGGGGTGGTCCAGTTTGTTTTCAATGTCTGCATCTACGGGCTTATTATGGTCGGGATGATCGCGCATCCGGCTTCGGGCTTGCCGCCAGAATGGCGCCCGAATGCACCATTGCGCGTGTCTCAACCGGTGACGCCTTTAACCGACTTTCGACTTCGGAAGACCGTTCGCGACGCGGAGCTATGTCGCTCCGCTCTTCTTGCGCATAAGGTAGAGGCGCGCGCACTGCCGCCGCTATTGGCCACTGACACTTGCGGCATCGCCAATCGCGTGTCGTTGTCGCGCCTTGGATTGGCCAGCCTCGCGCCTGTTGATACAAGCTGCGCGACCGCGCTTCGGCTTGCGATGTGGGAAGCGCACAGCCTGCAGCCCAATGCCCAAAGCCTTTTCGGGCAAGATGTCGTGCGCATCGCACATATCGGTTCTTATGCCTGTCGCGCCATCCGCTCTGACCGCGGCTCTGGGACCCGTCCCAGCAGTCATTCACGCGCCGCAGCAATAGATATTTCGGGTTTTACTCTGGCGGACGGGCAAATCCTTGACCTTAAGCGTGATTGGAATGAGAGCGGCCCGAAAGGTACCTATCTACGCAAGGTGCATCGCGAGGCATGCCGTTGGTTTGGTTTGGTGCTCGGCCCAGACTATAATCGCCTCCACGCTGACCATTTTCACCTACAAAACACCGGCTGGCCGATTTGTAGATAGCGGATTTTTGCCGGAGCCCGATGCGGAGGCCTAGCCCTTCGGAACATTTTGCGCGGACGAAGCGTTTAACTAGATTGCCAAGCTAACCCATTATTATAGATAAATAATTTTTCATATTTTTGGAACCAAAGAGGGAGTTTTCGTGTTTGTCCCCCATGCAACATCGAATTGGAGGATGCTATGACATTTAAGAAAACACTGCTCACCACCGCTGCCTTTGTGACTCTGACTGGCGCTGCGACTGCCGGCACAGAACTGAGCACCGATGCAGACGTAAAAAGCGATGTTTCCATCGAGATGAATGACACCGGTATGTCAACAGACACGATGGCTGCCAGCGATGCAGAAATCACCACAGACGGTGAAACTGACATGACGACTGGCGGTGCCAAACTCAAGATTGGCGACACAAAAATGGCAGAAGCCGACGCGAAGGCCGATGCCGAAGCGGACGCAGCCATTGATGCGTTTGCTGGCATGAAGGTCGCAGATATTCTGGGTATGAACGTGGAAACCCAAGACGGTGAGATCGTCGGCGAAATCGACTACGTTGTGAAAGATGGCGACGGCTACTCTGCCGTGATCGGTATCGGCGGTTTCCTGGGCTTGGGTGAATATACCGTTTCCCTGCCGCTTGAAAAATTTGAGGTCGAAGACACCCACCTGTTGCTGAATTCGGAAACCGAGGCAGAGCTTAAGGCAATGCCAGAAGTAGACGAAAGCGAGCTGGAAGGGCTGGATGGCGATTACGTGATCAGCTAACGGCCTCCACTTTGGAATATCACCGAAGACTGCCCCGCTCTGGTTTCGGCCAGAGCGGGGCTACCGTTTTGAAACCGAATTTTGGCATGCAGCCAAGTGCCAGAAAGTTTTCCTTTGAGAATTCGTTGCCAGATCATAGAGTTTTGCGGGGGAAATCCCCAAATTTTTTGTGACTGGGAGAGTGATTATGGGAAAACGCGACGATCTGATCGCACAATATGCGGATGACCTGCGCAACAAATGTGGCATTGAGCCTGACATGGACCTGCTGACCAAAGTGACCATCGGCTGTGGTCCGGCGATTTATGATGCGGATGCCTCGACGGTGGCCGCCACTCAGGAAAGTGAGTTGGAAACCGTCAAAAACAATTTTCTCATCAAAAAGCTGGCCCTTTCAGACAGTCCTGCGCTGATGGAAGCGATCCATTCCGTGATCGAGACCTACGGCAAGTCCGAGCGCAATAAATACCGCGCGGTGGTCTATTACATGCTGACCAAACATTTCGGCAAAGAGTCGATCTACGGTTAAGATATATCGCCCACTCCGCCTTCGTACACGGAGTGGGCGCGAGCGCTTCGGCGTCGCGCTGCAATACTTTTTCCCCAAAATTTGTTAGACTAGCTCATAGAGCGCGCACCAGCGTCCTTTGCACATGGAGGCGGGACATGAAGTTATTGCATCTCATGATATTTGTGATCGCCATTGTGGCGGCGCCCACCGCGTTCGCTGAGAGCCACAGAACCATCATCGATGCACAACAGGCGAAAGACCTACATGACCGGGGTGTGTTATTTGCAGATGTTCGCTCTAAGCTTGCTTTCGATCAGAGCCACATCCCCGGCGCAAAGAGTTTTGATGTGCGTAAAGCAGATTTTATTGAACGGTTCTCATCCGAAGTCGGCCTTGAGGACGAGGTTGTGATCTATTGTAGGGGCGTAACATGTGATCGCTCGGCAGAGGCGATCCTCCTGTTGCATCCCCTCGGCTATCACAGACTGTACTATCTGAAAGTGGGTTTGCCGGGCTGGATCGAAGCGGGTTATCCCGTCGAACAGTAGGTATCAAATCCAGTCCGACAAATACGTGTCATTTCTAGCTTAGAACAGTGTTAGAACAATCCCGATGACCGCGCATCCGATAGTCGCGTAGCCGCCATCAATCAGGATCAGGTTCCGCGGCTTGCCTGCGAATGTGTAGTTGGTGGTGATCCAAGGCGTGGCTAGAAAAAGGCCAACGCCAAGACCCGCAACAAGACCTTTGCCAACGCCATCAATTCCCGCAAGGCTAAAGACGTGGCGCATCATACCCGCCACGATCACAAGGCTAACAAACGAAATGATATAGGGCGTTTTGTCAGCGGAGTTTGCCGGGCGTCCGTCTTCGCCGACTTCGATATCGGCAGCAGCCATCCAGGGCCCCGACAATGTCATGTACCATACGGCACCGAATGCAAAGGCTGCGATGGCAGCCACTATTACGTTGATGAATTCCATGTCCCTCTCCATGTCCCTAGCTGGATGAGGGCAGAATGCGCAAAAAATTTGCGTCTGGCTAGAGGGTTACACCCCCAAGGCCGAGGATCACCTGCCATTCGGATTCAGCGACCGGTTGAACCGACAGGCGCGAGTTTTTCACCAGCACCATGTCGGACAGCCGTTCGTCCGCCTTGATCTGATCCAGCGTGACCGGATTGGGCACATCAGCAACCGCCTTGATGTCAACGCATTCCCAGCGCTCGTCGTCGGTCGAGGAGTCGGGGTGCGCCTCGGCGATGACCTCAACGATGCCAACCACGGATTTTTCTTTCTGAGAATGGTAGAATAACCCGCGGTCGCCCAGTTTCATCTCGCGCATGAAATTGCGCGCTTGGTAGTTGCGCACGCCGTCCCATTCCTCTCCGTCATCGCCTTTGTCGATCTGGTTTTGCCAGCTCCAGGTGGAAGGTTCGGATTTGAACAGCCAGTAGCGCATCAGCCGATTACCTTGTTCCAGGCGATGATCTCCACGCTTTCAAACAGATCGGCCTTTTTGTAGGGATCATTGGCGGCCCAAGCCTGCGCATCGGCGATGTCGTCAAATTCCAGAATGATCAGTGAGCCACACATATTGCCATCGGCATCCAGAAAAGGCCCTGCCATTTCGACGGCATCGGTAGATTTCAAATAGGCGACATGGGCGTCGCGGTTGGCTTTGCGAACCTCAAGCGCGCCGGGTTTGTCTTTGGCAATCAGGGCAAAACGCATTTCTATTCCTCTTTTGGGGGGCGTGCGAGCAATTGGGCCATAGCCTCTCGTACATCAAGTTTACGGTCAAGCAGGGCAACCACCATACGGGTGATCGGCATGTCGATTTTCATAGCGTCAGCGCGGTTTAGGGTAGCGCGCGCGGTGGCGGCACCTTCGACGGTGACGGAAGGATCAAAGTCCTGCCCGCCGCCAAGCGCGAAGCCAAAGCTGTAGTTGCGCGACTGCGTAGAGGTGCAGGTCAGGATCAGGTCGCCAAAGCCCGACAGCCCCGCCAATGTGTCAGACCGCGCACCTAGCGCGAGCGCCATGCGGTTCATTTCGGCAAAGCCGCGGGTGATCAAGGACGCACGCGCGCTTTCGCCAAGACCCGCCCCCATGGCGGCGCCACAGGCAATGGCCATCACGTTTTTTAACGCGCCGCCCAGTTCGGCTCCGACTGGATCGGAGCTTCGGTAAATGCGCAAATTCGGGGCCATCAATTGGTTTTGCAGGTCGCGCAGCCTGTCTGCGTCGGCGCAAGCCAGTGTTAGGGCGGTCGGCAAGCCTTTGGCGATGTCGGCAGCAAAACTTGGCCCTGTCAGGATCGCGGCGGTTGCGGCAGGGGCGACCTCTTGGATCAACTCAATCGGGCCTTTGCCGCTGGTCAATTCGATTCCTTTGCAGCAAGCCACCAGCGTGCGGTTGTGCAGGCTAGGATTGGCCACCAGCACACTGCGCAGTTGCTGCATTGGCACAGCAAGGAGGACGGTGTCATCCGTGATAGCAGAAAGCTCAGAGGTGACGGTGACATTGTAGGGCAGCGTGGCACCGGGCAAGCGTTGTGCATTTTCACGGGTGCGCTGCATTTCTTCTGCGGCGTCATTGTCGCGCGACCAAAGCGTCACGTCGCGGCCGGCATTTGCTATTGAAATCGCCAGCGAGGTGCCAAATGCGCCGGACCCGAGGATGCTGATGCTCATGCCTTTGCCCCTTTTTTGCCACCACCCAACAGCGCCGGGGCTGTTTTGTCCAGTGGCCAGCGCGGTCTGGCGGCAAGGCGCATGTCATCGCGATGCCCACCGCGGAATCGTTCCAGCCCGGCAAAGGCGATCATGGCGGCATTGTCGGTGCAAAGGGCAAGCGGCGGGGCGGTGAAACCCACGCCCATTTGGGCACAAACAGTCTCTAATGCAGCCCGAATGGTCTGATTTGCCGCCACGCCGCCAGCGACCGCCAGAAGCGGTTCTGCCGGGGCATCTTCAAGATAAGCAGCAATCGTGCGGGCTGTTTTTTTGGCGAGCACATCGGCGACGGCGGCTTGGAATGAGGCACAAAGGTCGTTGCGGTCTTGTTCGGTCAGCCCGCCTTGATCGGTGACCAAGGCATCACGCGCGCGCAGCAGGGCGGTTTTCAGACCCGAAAAACTAAGGTCACAGCCGGGGCGATCCAGCAAGGGGCGCGGGAAGGCAAAGCGGGCAGAGTCGCCATCCTTTGCGGCTTGCTCGACCGAGGGGCCGCCGGGTTGGGGCAGCCCCAAAAGCCGCGCAGTTTTGTCAAAGGCCTCGCCGGGCGCGTCATCAATTGTGCCGCCAAGGCGCGTGAAATCGTCGGGTCCGCGGGCAATCAGGAATTGGCAGTGGCCGCCGCTGACCAAAAGCATCAAATAGGGAAATGCGACTTGATCGGTCAGGCGCGGCGTGAGGGCGTGGCCCGCCAAATGGTTTACACCGACAAGGGGGATGTTCAGACCCGCAGCAAGGCCTTTGGCGCACATAACGCCGGACATGACGCCGCCGATCAGGCCCGGTCCAGCAGTGACTGCAATCGCGTCGAGATCCCGTAGGGCAACACCACTGGCAGCCAGCGCCTCTTCGACGCAGATGTCCAGCTTCTCGGCGTGCGCGCGGGCGGCGATTTCTGGAACGACGCCGCCAAAGGCCGCATGCAGATCGTTCTGGCCATGCACGACCGAGGCAAGAATTTCGGCGGGCCCGCCGTCAGGCTGACGCAGAATCGCGGCGGCTGTGTCGTCACAGCTGCTTTCCAACCCAAGAATGATCAGTTCCTTGCCCATGCGCAGATCACAGCCCACCATTGCACCTTTTGCCTTCGGCAGGTAACACCGGAAGGCGCTGTAAACAATGGGTCTGCCCGTGCCAAAGCCAACCGCATCGATCCTGCTGACGCGCCCTGAGGCGCAATCAAGATCGTTTGCCCAGCAGTTGCAGGCACATGGCTTCACCGGAGACATCCAGATTTCGCCACTGTTCGCGATCAAACCGACCGGGGCGGCAGTTTCTTTGAACGCCACGGATCAGGTGATATTCACCAGCCGAAACGCAATCGAGTTTGTCCCAGCGACACACGCAGCCGCGTGGTGTGTGGGTGAAAAAACCGCAGAGCAAGCGAAGCGGGCAGGGTGGTCAGCGATTTCTGCGAATGGGGATGTGGATGCGTTGGCAGCGAAGATTGTCGCGGCAAACCCCACTTGCCGTTTGGTGCATGTGCGGGGGCGCCACAGTCGAGGAGACTTGGTGGCGCGGCTCAATACGGCGGGTCTTACCGCAATTGACGTTGTTGTCTATGAACAGGTCGCACAGTCGCTGAGCGATGCGGCGCTGGCTGTGTTGAACCAGACGGACCCAGTGATTGTACCGCTGTTTTCCCCAAGAACGGCGCGGCTTTTTGCGGATCAAGGCCCCTTCAGGGCTCCGATACACTGTGTCGCAATGAGTGACGCCGTCGCGCAAGAGGTGCGGGACCTACCTGTGCAAACACTGCGCATAGCGGCGGACCCGACGGCCAAGTCCATACGAAAAGGCGTTCTTTCGCTTGTCGATGCAGCATGACGCATTGTCGTCCGGTGTTTCGGCGCATAGATTTGAGATGAATATGAAAAAAACGGATTCGAAAGGGTGGTAATCGTGGCCAAGGCTGACAAATCCGACACGTCAAATGACAAGGACAAGGCCGTAGAGCCAAAGATTTCTGACGATGTCGTGGATGCAGAAATTGTCGAAGACACCCCCGTTGCGGCTGAGGCTGAAACTGCCGAGGACGTGACTGCTGAAGAAACGTCGCCTGAAACAGCCGAGGATTCCGTGGAAGCTGAGCAGGCCGAAGACACCGCTGCGGACGCAGAAACCTCCGATGTCAGCGACGCAGATGATGCCCCTGTCACCGAAGACAGCGTGTCTGCGCCGGAGGAAGTGGATAGCGCCGATGAGAGTGCGGAGCCTGACGCTACGCCAGCTGCACCTCCGCCAGCGCCAAAGAACGCGCCAGAGAAAAAGACTGGATTTGTCCCTGTTGCTCTTGGCGGTGTCGTCGCCGCTGCGCTGGGGTTCGGCGTGGCGCAGTATGTCGGCCCGATGGGGGCTGGCGACAACGAAGCGCTGATAAACCTTCAGTCGTCACTGACCGCGCAATCAGAACAGATCGCAACGTTGCAAAGCCAGCTGCAGGAAAGCCAGTCGACGCTCGAAGATGTCTTTGCCGCCAATGACACGCTGTCCGTGCAACTCGAAGGGCTGACCGGCTCTGTCGCGGCTGTAAATGGCCGCATCGATGACGCAAGCGGGGCACTGGCAAAGTTGGATGGCCGGATTGCCGTTCTTGAAAAGAACCCAATCACGCAAAGCCTGCCGTCGGCGGCCATCGAAGCCTATGAACGTGAAGTCGAAGAGTTGAAGGCGGCGGTTGCTGAACAACGCGCCGAAGCGGCCTCGATGGAAGAAAACGCTAAGCTGACGGCGCAGCAAGCCTTGGCGCGGGCCGCACTTTCGCGTGTCTTCTCGGCGCTTGAATCAGGCGCGCCTTATCGCGCGGCGCTCACAGATTTTTCTGCGGCAACTGGAACCACCGGCCCGGCGGCACTAGAAGGCTATGCGGATACGGGCGTCCCGTCCTTGGCTGCGTTGCAAAGCACGTTCCCAGACGCTGCGCGCAAGGCGCTGGCAGCAGCACGCGGCGGGTCAGAGCCTGACAGCAACAAGGTTATGTCGTTCCTGAAAACCCAATTGGGCGCGCGCTCTGTAACGCCGCAAGAAGGCGATGACGCTGACGCGGTGCTCAGCCGTGCCGAGGCTGCGTTGCGTGCCGGTCGGATTGGCGACAGTCTTGCGGAACTTGACGCACTGTCTGAAGCCGCCAAAGACGCGATGAGCGACTGGATCGCCGAAGCGGAAGCCCGGCAAGCGGCCCTAGTCGCGGGCGAATCTCTGTCCCAAGAACTGAACACAAACTAAAGGTCTGCTGATGCTCTGGTCCCTCACAAAAATCGTCATTTTTGTCGCCGCCATCGCAGGGCTGACCCTCGGTGCGGAATATCTTCTGGAAAGCGAAGGCGGGGTGATGATCACCGTCGCCGGTGTCGAGTACACGCTGACCCCGTTCATGTCCGCTGTTGCGCTTGTCGTTCTGGTGATTGTGCTGTGGCTGCTGCTGAAATTGGCCTCGCTGACAGTAGCGTTTCTTAAGTTCCTGAACGGCGATGAAACCGCGCTGTCGCGGTATTTCAATCGCAACCGCGAACGCAAAGGCTACAAGGCCCTGACCGAAGGCATGATGGCGCTAGCGTCTGGAGAGGCGCGCGTCGCCATGGAGAGGGCGCGTAAAGCAGAGCGTCTGTTGCGCAAGCCCGAACTGACCAACCTGATCACCGCACAGGCGGCAGAGATTTCCGGGGACCGCCGCAAAGCCGAAGAGGTCTACAAGCGCCTGTTGGCCGATGACACGACCCGGTTTGTCGGCGTGCGTGGGTTGATGAAGCAAAAGCTGGAAGAGGGCAAAACCGATGTCGCCCTTAAGCTGGCGGAAACGGCCTTTGCCTTGAAGCCCAAACATGTGGAAACGCAGGACACATTGCTGAAACTTCAAGCCGGTGAAAAGGATTGGTCCGGCGCGCGTGAGACGCTGAAAACCAAGTTGAAACACGGCGGACTTCCGCGCGATGTGCATCGCCGCCGCGATGCTGTGCTGGCGCTGTCAGAGGCGAAAGATCTGATTGGTCAGGATTCCACAATTGAAATGCGCGAGGCCGCGATTGAGGCCAATCGACTGTCCCCTGATCTGATCCCGGCAGCCGTGATGGCCGCCAAAGGCTACCTGAGTGAGGGCAAGAAGAAACACGCCGCGCGTATTCTAAAAAAATCGTGGGAGGCGCAACCCCATCCCGATCTGGCCGCAGCCTTTGCCGCAATTGAACCTGCGGAATCTCCAACAGAGCGGATCAAGCGTTTCACAGCCCTGGTGAAAACCACACCCGACCATACAGAGACAAAGATGTTGCTGGCAGAACTGCACATCGCGGCAGAGGACTTCCCTGGCGCGCGCCGCGCCTTGGATGATCTGGCAGAGACCGCTCCAACGGCGCGCAGCCTAACCATTATGGCGGCGATTGCCCGTGGAGAAGGCGCTGAGGATGCTGTGATTAAGGGCTGGCTGGCCAAGGCGCTAACCGCGCCGCGTGGCCCGCAGTGGGTCTGTGACAGTTGCCACAATATCCACTCTGAATGGGTGCCGGTCTGTGAAAACTGCCAGAGCTTTGACACGCTCAGCTGGAAAACGCCGCCCGCCTCTGAATCCGTCAGTTCGACCGGGGTTGAGATGCTGCCGCTGATCGTCGGCCAGCTGACAACTGAAAACGTGGCAGACGCTGCAAGTGATGACGAACCCGACGCAGAACCCGCGCCTGACCCGACGGTCGCGGCGACCGCTGAGGCCGCACCAACCACCTAAATTTGCGGCCCCAATTCAATGAATTGGGGCTTCCCCATTTCTCAGCAGAGTGATATTCACCCCGCCATCACCAGATCGCCTCAATAGCTCAGCTGGTAGAGCAGGTCCTTCGTAAGTAGCGGGTCCGTCCGCAATTGACGTTTGAGACCAGAGGGTTAGAGAAGCCGCACAGTAATTAGTAGGGCCATAGTAGGGCCGCAGAAAGAAATAGTTTGCCGCATTAGCTCAGCTGGTAGAGCAATCGCTTCGTAAGCGATGGGTCGGGGGTTCAAGTCCCTCATGCGGCACCACTCTTTCCAAACTATTCTTCTAACTCCAATAGCTTAGATGGTTTAACGCCCAGCGCATCGGCCAGCTTTGCGATGATGAGGACCGTGGGGTTTCTTACTCCGCGCTCGACACCGCTGATATAGGTGCGGTGAAGGTCAGCCTCGAACGCAAGCTGCTCCTGAGAGAAGCCTTTGGCCTCCCGATGGTGCTTAACGTTTTTTCCTACGACCGCATTGATGTCCATGCGTGCATAGCGCGGATTTGCAGCCTATTGATCTACAGACTATGAGTCTCATTTTCGTTGTCACCAGATTCGGGATGTGCTGAACTTGACACCAAACGGATTGAAAGCAGGTGAAAATGTGATTTCACAGATTTTAAGATTCATAATTGCGTCAGTTGAAATCGGCGTAATGTTTGTTGTCTTGACGCTTGTTCTTATAGCGTCGAAATTTGCGGCGTATGTCGCAGCGCTAGCAATCTGCTTCCTTGGCCTTGTTGCAGCGGTTACTGGGCGGAGGGTTCCGAGATTACGCGGGCGCATCAAAGGCATTTCTGTTTTTATTGTTGCGGGAGTTTTTGCTTTCATAGCTTGGCAAGCTCATCATATCGAACAACGCGAAACTCGATGGGCGGAACTCAGGAAAACTGCTCCCGATACCTATTTGGAGGAACTACAAGCCATCGACCAAGATCGTTGGCTTGAAGAATTGAGTGAACTTCGGCCTGAACGCTATGCCGAGGAGACCGAACGGCGCGAAGCTGAACTGCAAGCCCAGCGTGAGGCCGAAGCCGCAGAAACTGCTCTCAGCGCCGATGCGGAGGTGGCCGTGCAAGTGGTAACTGAGGCCCCAGCTTCGGCGACAGCACAACGATTGATTGCAAGTTCAGATGACCTCGATGAAAATCGCGCGGTCTTTGGCCGTGTTGCGAACGAACTAGTTACAAACGGAACATGCACAGAAGCTGAATTTATCGCAAACGGCGGTTGGCTGCGTTCGACAACATTTGAGCCAAGGCCGGTCTATTTCATGTATTGTGGCGGCTCTACCGTGGCGGACCGTCTGTATTTGGATGCGGCTACAGGGAAGGTGTTCCGAGGAACCGATGGGCTGGAAATCTCTCGACCTGACGGGAATGGGTCAGAGCAGGCAGTCGAGCGTTTAGCCCAATGCGAAAATCATGAAGCAGAGGCCTACGTTATGATCAAGGCAGATGTGCGTCGGGTTTTGATTGCGCCTTCCACTGCAAGGTTTCCTTGGCGTTTCGACGCTGGGACCGGCCATCTGGGCGATTGCTTGTATCGTGTGAACGGGCATTTTGATGCCCAGAACGGCTTCGGTGCAATGCTGCGAAGTACATTTACCGGCACGATTCGATATTTCCCACAAAGCGGAAGCTGGCAGACCCAATCCCTTAGCATAAACTAGGCTGCGTTGGCGCAACCCAGTGCTAGCACCCTGTAACGGGCCGGAGAGGTCCGAAGGGCGGCGTATAGGCCGTGTTAGGCCCGCCCTTACTACAACCAGCTCAAAGCACCCAGTGGCCCTACGTAGCGCATAAAATTTTGTGGGCTCTTGTCTATCCCACCCATTTTGTAACTTGTAGCCGTAACTTAGTTTGAAAGGTGCAGAAAAGTACAGGCTGGGCACCGAAGCACCCCGCCCTATAGTACATGCCTGTTTGGGCTTTATGTTACGTTTCAGGTTGCGCAAGGTGCTTAAAACGGTGGTTCATCTCTTCTCTCCGTATCAAAAGGCACTATCACGACCAAGCCACTGTCCAAGCGTTGCGCGATGAACTCGGACTTTCGTTCATGCGCGTCGCCGCGCGCAAACCCCTTTCGTTGAGCCTTTTCTAGCCTACCGAGATCATGGAGACGATGGGTGCCGTAATCCCATCCCAACCCTGCCATGACTGACTTAATCCTCCGGGCATCCATTGGTGACATGCGGGCGGTGTCGACTCCGAGTAAAAGTTTGATACTGTCCATCGATACCCGACCTTTGGTGTTACCAAATGCATCCTCCAAAACATCTGCGATAGCATCCTCGACCATTCTTTGCCCCTGCACATTAGAAGCCGCAGCCCACAAATGCGGGGATAAGGTTATCGATTCGCCCTTTTCCTCACGCACGACCGCCTCTGCCCAGAGCTGATCGACATCAGAACTGAAACCCACCAGATCAATCTTGCAGACGTTTACTGGCCATATTCGACGATTGCCCGTTAGATCGCGCAAGTAAGCGATTTCGTTCGTTGTTCCCAAGATGATGCAATGACGGCGAAACTCCGAGGCAGTACGAGCATAGGCAGGGCGAAACATGTCGACGGCTGTGCTCAAAAACTTCTTCAAGCTCTGGCTTGTCGTCTTGTTCATGCCGTCCAGTTCTTGGCACTCCACAATCCACGAGCGGGTCATCATCTCCGCTTTAGTTTTGTCATCGCTCTTGAGATCCAGGCTGCCACAGAACCACTCTTCACGGATTGCAAGGCGCTGGGCGATTTGGGATTTGCCTGCCCCCTGCGCACCTTCGAGTACCAACATCGTATCGAATTTAACACCCGGTTGCTTGATACGGCGCACGCCCGCGATTAGAAGCTTGCTGCCGAATTCCGCGTTCAGCTCATTGTCTTCAGCGCCGCAATAATCGGCCAACCATTTGTCTATGCGTGGCTTGCCATCCCACACAAGGCCGTCAAGATAGTCCTCGACAGGATGGTACTTCTGCTCATGCGCGATAGCGAGTAACTCGCGCTTGATGTACGCGGGGGCTGCTATGAAATCCAAATCGCGCTGGAATGTGCTGGACAGAATTTCCACGATATCCGTTAGGTCACGTCCATCGAGGCCGTAGCCGCGAAACTCGTCGGTTTGCGTGAAAGTGTTGCGTTGGGCATCCACGCCCAAGACTGTCAGTGCATATCGGATGTTCTGTGGTGAATTGCGAATGGGTCGACCATCATCATCGCATAGCGGCCAACCGTCGTTGCGCAACTCAATGGTGGACATCGCACGAACCACTTGGCGATGAGCGTATATGATTGGATTAGGGCTTTCCAGAACATGAGCGCTAATCCCGACATCAGGTGACAAGATTATTGATAATACGTGCCCCGGCTGCATCCCATTGCCAAGCATCCATATCGTGGCCGCATAAACCAGTTCTGAGCGAGAAGCGTAGGTTTTTCCTTCGGGGTTGTTTCCATTCAGGATTGCTTCGATCCAAACGGGTTCCGGTGGTAGAATATCCGTTAGTTGATCAGGAAGCTCTAGTGGCTCAACTGCAATCGCAGTCGAACCTACTTCTGTGCCATTCGCGTTGGAATTGTTCACCCCCTTAGGTAGCTTCACCCGGAAGTCGCTTAATAAGTAGGTTGTGGGTGGCTTGGTTAGATTCATCGGCTCGAAGTGCCAAGCCAATGCGGGTTCACGGCCAGCGGCTCTTTTTTTGTCGTTGAGCCAGTTCATTGTCCAAGGCAAACGAAGCAATCGGTCGGCATTGTGCGTGCCGGGTCCGCCTTGTAAAATATGCAACAGTGTTTTGTTGAGTTCCTCTGCCTTAGCTATGCTTACGGGCTCTTCTAACTTCCACACGGCCTGACACCCAGCGCCTGTTTCCCAGATCGCCGATGGCAAGGGTACACCGACTGGGCGTTTGCTATCATCATGCAGAACACCCCAAACAAAATCTCTCTGTTCGGTTTCTGTGCCAGGGTAGTCTTTATAGTCCAGATCGACGTGCAAAAAGCGCACACAGGAAAGGTTTGTTTTCTTGCGTGTACCCTCCAAGTACTCGGCATTCGGCAAGAAATACATGTTGCGCTGGGTTTCGCCCGAGTTGCCAGACGCAACGAAGACCACGGCCTGCTCGTGCTCCGAAGGGCCGAACACTTTTGCCTTAGGAGCCGCCTTGCCTTTGTTCGCCATCGACTCAAGATACAGCGACGCCTCAGGGTTCAGCCAGCGTATGAACTCAATGGCGCGGGAGGGATTGGGTTTCAGGTTACCGGCCATCTGCGCCCCCTTTCGGCTCACACATCATATCGGACAACCAGCTTTCGACATCGGTGCGGCGGTAAAGGATTTTACCAACGCGACCGCCGGTTTTTGAACGAATGAAGCGCGGCCCATACCCGAGGATGCGGCCTTTTTCAAAGTAGCTGGTGCTGAACCCTGTGATCTCGGGAAGCTGCTTGGTGGTTAGAAGTTCTATTTGTTTGGACATAATGCCCTCCTTTGCCATCATTAGATGAGGAAGACATTGCGAGTATTTTGACTTAAATTCTTGCGAGCGAAAACATCTTTTGTCCGCAAGACAAAGGCGGTTGGGAATTATTTTAGTTTGGTTTTGACCCCATGTTTTGCAAGCACCGCACAGATCTTTTCCAAAGCTTGAAATTCCACAGATTCGACAGCACCGTCATGCTCTACGGCCATATATTTGAAGGTCATTGCGCTATTGATCTTCGGCCTACTCTTTGACTTCTTATAGTAAGTGCCATTGAATTTCTCTCTCAACCTGTTGGCCATTCTAATGATGTCTTCTTCATCATAGGCGTGAGGGGCAAATTGCTTTGCCGCTACAAAGGCCAAGGCGTGGGGAGTGCGAACCTTCGGAACATCAGGTGGGTTTGGAGAGTTGTAGTGCTTGATTTTGTGCATGTCGCGATTGCACTCATCCCGATGAAGTAGTTCCCCCATATAGCGAAGAGCTTTATAATCGGCATCATTGGTCACTGCATATTTTGACGCGCTCTTCCCCACCAAAGAGTGCATTGCTTTGTTTAAGCGGATAGCATCACTTTCTTCCGATTTGTCATCTGTGTTTGCTCTAATAATCGCAAGTAACAGCTTTTCTAAAATGTCTGGGTCACATGATAAGCCATAGAACGTTTCTTCTTCGGCTTCGGCATTAGTACTCACTTCTTGGTCTGTCATTTGGCAACCCATCTAGTAAACAACTCGGTCGACGTGCGATTAGCGCACGCGCACGCGCGAAAGCGCAAATGCAAGATAACCCAATTAATACTTCACTACATTGGCAGCGTTTTTTGTAGAGAGTTGAACAGCACTCGTGGATTCGATCTGAACCGGCGGCGTGAAGCACGCTCTCAACCTGAGTGCCGTCGATAGGGTGGGGTCACTCGAGAGTCAGTCGCGTGGCTCTTTCAGTTCTAAGATGCGTTTAGCCACCAGTTCGACTGGCTCCCGCAGACGCTCGGCATTCACCACAATGTAGCCACCCGTTACATCTCCATTGGTGCGGTGGTTCAGTAGACGCTTAAGCGCGTAGTAGGGCACGTCGAGGCTCTCGGCGATTGTAATGAAGGTGCGCCGCAGGTCGTGCAGGGTGAAGCTGACACCAGAACCAGCTGACACGCGCAGGAGAAATTTCTTGGTTTCGACCAGATGACCGGTGCGCCCCGGCCCCGGGAACACCCAAGGGGAGCCTTGGTTCGCCTCGCGACGTTGGGCCAACAGGTCGGCAAGAAACTCGGACAGAGGGAGGGTCAGCGGGTCGCCGTTCTTGGTGGTCGGCAGGTGAAGTGTCTTGGCCGAGAGGTCCACGTTCTCCCAGCGCAGTTGCATCACTTCGCTGCGGCGCATGCCTGTGAACAGAGCAGTCAGCAGGAAGTCCCGAGAATAATCGGGTTCCGCCATGACTGCCGTCCACCATGCGGGCAGATCAACAGCGGTCACAACGGTTTGACGGCGGCGCTCTTTGAACCACGCCCGCGCTTGGGTCAGGATTTGCACCGGATTGGGCGGGAAATCGTTCTGCGTCGCAGAGGTGAAATTATAGACTGAACGAAAGTGGCGCATCACGTTGTTGCCGGTGGTTTCGCCGTGTATCTTACCAATCTCCTGATGCTTCTTAAGCACCATCTGGCGGTCGATTTCCTTCATCTCCTTCTTGCGCCAAGCTTTTAGATAAAGCTGTGCCGACCGGCGGTAGTTGCTGATCGTGTGGGGCGACAGAGTCTTGCGGGCCTCGAAGAAACGGTCAAAGGCCATTTCCACGGTGACCCGTTCCCGCTTCTCTTTGCGTTTCTCTGCATTAGGGTCGCGCCCTTCGGCCATCTCGCCCAGAATGACCAACGCCTTCTTGCGGGCGATCTCGGGAGCGAACACGTCGGCCCGGCCAATCGTGACCCGCCGTGTGCGCCGGTTCACCTGCCCTTCGGCGAAGAACACCTTGGAGTTGGCTCCAACCCGCAGCCCGAAACCAGACAGCATGGTGTCGCGATAGAAAACCTGACCACTGGCGGGATATGGAACTTCATCGACCGCGCGGCGCGTAAGACGTAGACTTGGCATTGTGACCCTCCTTCTGGCCACAAATCATTATAAGCACATCCAGAGAAAAAGCTCGACTTTTCAGATGATTATGATGCACTTTCCTGCACATGGAAACATGTTGGCATTAAATCAAAGACTGGCGTGCACATTTTTTACTGATCACAGAAATCGCTTTCGAGTAGACAAAAATAGTCTCATGGCGTGGATAACTTCCGTGAACTTGGCTCGCGGATAGGAAAACAAATCGATGTTAGCACGAGAGCAGCCTAATCGGCCTCGATGGCTTCACTCGACAATGCTCAGGCTAGGGAGATTTGAGTGGTCAAGAAGTTATCACCTGATCAAAGGAAAAATATCCGCACTGCTGTGAAAGCGGTCGATTGCAGTATCTAGCGACCTGAGGTACCAAGGGCTCTACATATGGGGGCACCCACTTAGTAGGTGAATGCTACTTTACAACCAGACAAGGTAGACAGAATGAACAAGGAAGCCATGCGAGATCTATTTGGTGCACAAACTGAGCCATGGCGGAACTATAAGCCGATTGTTACTCGGGTCGATGACGAGCCTAACTCATGTATTTGGGATATCCCCTATACAATCCCGCAGCTTGGATACCTGACTCATAACCACTTCCGTTACTATGGAAAGTTCCCGTCTGTCGTTGCTGGCCAAATACTTGATGATTTACCACCGGCCTCCCCAAACGATTATGCATTAGATAACTTTTGCGGCTCGGGCACTACCCTAGTGGAGGCGCGTTTACGCGGGATCAACGCATTCGGAGTCGATGTCAGCTGGCTGAGTGCCCTCGCTTCAAATACTAAAGTCGCAGAGATCGATCTTAAACTTGCACGGGAAATCTCAGAGCGTGTTCTCGCGGCAGGACAAAGCGTAGATGCTATCGAGCTATTACAGGACAAGTATCGCGAAAAATGGTGGCCACAGCAAACAGCCAGAGTGCTTACTGCGTTCCAAGATGCCCTGTTGCGAGAAACTGATTCTCCGGAAAAAGATTTCTGTCTTACCGCGTACTTAGCTATTATTCGGCGTGTGTCCTACGCCTACGATGGCGAAGTTCGGCCACATTTCAACAAAGACAAGACTCCGCGAGAACCCTTGGCCGCGCTATCCAAGAAGATCAATGACATGATCGGGCGACACCGTGAGTTTCTCGATGCTTGCGAAAAACCATCCATCGTTTCGTGCATTGTTTCCGACAACAAAGAAATACCGCGAGATGAGCTGCCCTCCGGGGACTGTTATTTGGTTATTTCCCATCCACCTTACCTAAACAGCTTCGACTATAGCCCAGTCTACGGACAGGAATACTATTGGTCCAAGCCATTTCGAGCATTAGATGATGATAAAACCCGGCGAGCTGCGGAACTGAAGGCATGGCCTGCGAAAGACAAGCTGGTGGAAGACTATTACGCTGGCCTATCCGATTGTTACCGCGAAGCTTATCGCATTCTTAGACCGGGGGGGCATCTAGCCGTGGTCATCGGCGATTGCACGATACAGAAGAAACTCGAACCAGTGCTCGACAAATGTGTAGATTTGATCGAAGCGATTGGCTTCCGTACCGAGAAAGTCAATTACCGAACTACGCACTATGGCCTTGGGAAATATGCCTATAGCCACCGAGCGGATTACCATGGCGAAGCAGTCAAGCGGGATGCCATTATTTACTTTTCAAAAAGTAGTTAGTCTACGATGACAGAGCCATTTCCATATCGAATAGTTTGTTCTTTTCCGGTGTCGAGATCGGTAAAGATTTTCAAATCAAAATGGTTGACTATTTCCTTACACAATTGAGTCACTGCGAGGTCCGTACCTAGCTTTTCTTTTGTAATCTGCTCAAGAAAACTGTCACCAAATGCCTGTTCGAATTTCTCAAACGCAAAAACAATGATCTCATCACGAACGACAAGGTTGTGGTCTATACAAGCTCGCACCATGTTTCTGCTCTTTTCCTCCCAGTGGGAGATTTCCGTCATAACCAGAACACTCACCAGGTCACTTTCATTGTCACGCTTGTCGAATTGACCGAACCTGCCCTTTCTTAGATCAAGCGCAACAAATGACGCCTGCTTCGCTTTTTCGGGGGTTTGTGGTCCGGTTAGGCAATCGTTCAATAGTGCAACAACGCCATCTTCATTGATCGACATTATCTCAAGAATCTTGCTTGCGCCAACACTTGGCTTAATCTCTCGTAAGCTCTGGTTGTTATTCAGAAAAAACGGTTCTGCATCTACCGTGAGCCCGAAAATGAAACGATGCTCGTTTTCTAGGGCTGCGTTCAAAATTGTTTTGCCGTTTTGACTGACAGAAATTCCTGGTTCGGGCTCGCTGGAAAATACCACGCTGAAATCAACCCTTTCTGCGGCCCAACGAGGGTTCATTGAAAAATTGATGTTTTTCCCATAGGCAACGTGGTTTTTTCCTTGACCAAAATTCCGTTTAAACGTTCCGTTTACTGTTTGCTCTACGCCAACCTTTTTGCATTCAATAAATGCCAGCAATTGATCGATGGGTGGTAGTTCACCGTTCCCAGGATGCTCGTTATACACTGCAAATTCAACCTTATGACCTGCACCCGAAAATCCCTCCAATTTTGGTTCGATAACCAGTTTTGACCAGATCTCGGGGTCTTCTTTCATTGCTGCCATAGTCAATACTTCAAGCATGTCACCTATCTTGCGGCCAATTTGATGACCTTTTCGGCGGTAGTGAGAAATGTACTTAAAAATGTCTGAAATGTACGTTCCTGGGCAGGCGTTCGAATTCATTTTTGGGATCCTTTGGGTGATCCGTGAAGCATAGGCACGCCACCCTGCGGTGTCGAGCTGTAGTTCAAACCATCCGGACCAATAGAGGAAGAAGCTAGCACCAAAATCCTGCCTCGAAGGAACACTGGGTATGGCCTCGCCCAAGAGTAAGCTGCTTAGAAACCCATGGCGGGGAGGGGTCTACTAGTAGGGCACTACTTTTGCGACTAGTAGGGCATTAGTAGGGCGTGTTCGTCAAACGTTCTGAAAGGCTGTGCAAGAGCATCAAAAATCGAGGCCTTAATTAGTCAAGCAATCGTAAGGTGTTATGCGACGGCATATGTCTCGATCCGGTTCTTTCCAATAACTCGACGCCAAAATTCGTAAGGACAAGGTCGGGGGTTCGAGTCCCTCTTGAGGCACCACATTCTCTTCCAGTTGTGGTTCTTAATTTCTTCTAATACCTTATTTTACATCGAAAATCTCGAGAGCAATGTACGAGGTTGTCCGAAGTGTTCCCTCTGAATCTAATCCCAATGGGGGTAAGATAGGGGGTGAACCTTGTTCCAATTTGACACGCGAAAGAACCGGTGATCTGTCTCATTGCCCGCAGTCGCACGCCGCCGATACACAGGCTCCATCCGGCGTGGTTACTGCGCCTCGCGGGCCTCTTGGCTGATTTCATCGCCTGCGTTGGACAGATCTTGGCCGAAGCCTTCGACGGTTTCACAGGCCACGACAGTGACAAGGGACAGGATGACAAAGATAAAGCGCATGGTCGGGTCCTTTCTGAACAGTTCGTGCGGCAAACACACGTTCTGGAACGCGCAAAGGGCAAGGATGTTCCTGAAAATTGTGCAACCTGCGTGAGCGACCGACCCGTTTTCCACCTTCGTACCGGAAAAATGTCAGGCCAAACCTGCAGAAACAGGTTTGGCCTGAAAGCTTCAGGCTTCGAGAAGGTCGCGCCTGGCACGAGGTAAATAACCCAGACGATCCCCTCTCAAGGTCTGCTGCATAGCTCAGCACGGCACGCTACATCACGTCGGCCAGCGCTGGTATTTCACGTATCGCGGGCAATTAACGCGCGTGTTTCGTATTGGTTCCAAAGTTTTTTGAAAAAGCGCAGTTTTCGGAACCTTGTTTGAAATCAAACGTTTCTTAAAGGGTGACGCTACGCGTGCGGCCAAGCGCACCTAGGCGAAAATGACACGACAGGAGCCCGGTTTGACCGATCATCACGACCACTTGCTTGCCGAAGACGATGACGAAAGGAACGCAGTGGACAACGCCGCTGCCTTACCAGCAAAGCTTGTTTTTGAAACCATTCGCCTTCAGGGCGAAGAAGAGCTGCAGCGCCCAATGCGCGCGCTGTGGTGGGCGGGCGTCGCTGCGGGCCTGCTGATTTCATTTTCCGTTTGGGGCGAGGCGATCCTGCGCGCGGTCCTGCCGGACAACGGATCGCGTTATATTATTGAAAACGCTGGATATAGCCTCGGCTTTGTCTTGGTCATCCTCGGCCGGATGCAACTATTTACCGAAAACACGATCACAACCGTAGTCCCCGTCGTTCAGAACCCAACGCGACAATCCTTTCTACGCACTGGGCGCTTGTGGGCAGTGGTCTTGATCGCCAATCTCGTTGGTGCGTTCGGGGCGGCGGCATTTATGGTTTTTGCCCCTGTCTTGTCAGAACCGGTGTTTAAGGCGGTGATCGCTTTAAGTGAGCATGCCACAGGTATGAACTGGCAAGAAGGCTTGGCGCGCGGCATTCCTGCGGGGGTTCTGATCGCCGCTTTGGTTTGGATGTCGCCGAGCGTGGTCGGCGCGCAGCTGCCACTTATTATTCTGATCACGTGGTTTATCGCGCTTGGGGACTTCACGCATATTGTTGCTGGTTCTGTTGAAATGGCATTCCTGCTGTTGCTTGGTGAGCTGCCTGTCACCACGGCGATTTTTCAGTTTTTTCTGCCCGTTCTCCTGGGCAACGTGATTGGCGGAACCGTCGTGTTCACCTTGCTTACCTGGGCACAAATCCGGCACGAAGTCAGACTCGCGAAGGAGCGCAAGCTGCCATATGCGGCTCGAAACCACCTCCGATGATTTGAAAGTCGGATTCTTCGATCCACCTTGGAACAAATCCGGCAGCCGCTGGTTGTAGACATGAACCTAATAATGGAGATGAAAATTGGCTGACGCACTTAATGTTGTCCCGACTGAAAACTTCGTATCGACAGGTGTTCGTGAAACCTCGGTTTTGGCCGAAGCACTTTCAAACGTGCTGGCCGAAACCTATCGGCTCGTTTTCAAGACCCACGCGCTTCACTGGAACGTGGAAGGGCCGCTGTTTTATTCAGTGCACAAACTGACCGAAGAACAATATGGCGATATGTTCGCTGCCGCCGACGAACTGGCGGAACGTATCCGGGCGCTGGGTCATCTGGCACCGTCACAATTGCAGGATGTGATTGATGCCTCCCGCGTTGTGGACAGCGACGCGAATTATGATGCGGCCTCATTGGTGGCGGATCTGGCAAACGATCACGAAAAACTTGCCCATCGACTTCATGCGCTGATCGAACTGGCGGGTCGGCACAATGACCCCGTGACCGAAGACATGGCTACCGCACGCAGCGCGTTCCATGAGCAAGCAACTTGGATGCTACGCTCTCTAAGCAAGACCTAGGGCGCGGTCCAAGAAGTTAATACGAGTGTGATGTGTAACGATTACGAAACCCCGCCTGATATCATTCAGGCGGGGCTTTTATAATCAGTGAAATAGCGGAGATTTAGCCACGCAGAGTCTCGGTCGATGCAAAGAACATCGCTTGGCTAACAGCAGAGCGCACTTGCTTTTCAGTGTATGGCTTAGAAATGAGGAAAGCCGGTTCTGGTCCCTGACCGGTCAGCAGCCGCTCTGGGAAAGCAGTGATGAAAATAACAGGGCGGTCGCCCTTCTTGCCAAGGATCTTGTTGACAGCATCAATCCCGCTTGAGTGGTCTGCGAGTTGAATATCGGACAAAAGCAAGTCAAAATCTTCGCGCTCAGCTAGGGCGATTGCGCCATCTTCGGTCCGCGCGACGCCTGTGATTTGGTGACCCATTTCAGCGACGATGCCTTCTAGGTCCATGGCGATGATTGCCTCATCTTCGATGATCATCACCTTGCCGGCAATCGCGTCATTCATTTCAGACACCGCAGTTTCAACAAGCTCTTCCGCTTCACCGGTGTCCACTTGCATGATCTCGGCGACCTGAGGAATCGAAAACCCTTCGATCGAATTGAGAAGCAGCGCTTCTCGGCTGTTGGTGGTCAAGCGCGACATATGTGCCTGCGCACGGGCCGCAAGGCCGGTTTCACCGCTTGCATCGACGGGCATCCCGGATGTCGACCAAATTGCATGAAAGGCGCGAAACAAGGCCACTTTGGCCGCGGACTGCGGATCGTCCCCGCTCACGTTAAACGAACCGGGATCAGCAATGATCGCCTCAAGCGTTGCTGCTGCGTATCTGTCACCCGTGTCCTGATGGCCGGTTAAAGCACGTGCGTAGCGGCGTAAATATGGCAAACTGACCCCAATCAGAGAACTGATATCTTGGGTGGATGGGTTGCTCATTCAATTTTTCTCCGGTTTTTTCTTATAACGGCAGGAACTAAACTCGCATTCGCACGTTATGGTTCCGAGAATAGTTGAGCACAGAGACAAAAATGTCGAACAAAAATCGCAAGACCCCCGACCCGGAGGTCGCCGAGGAGATAGATCGCAATCTCAAGCGCGCATTCGATGAGATGGCGCAGGAGCCCTTGCCGGATCGGTTCACCAATTTGCTTGAACAGCTTCGCGCTTCGGGCGGG
The DNA here is from genome assembly GCF_900129685.1 of Cognatishimia maritima. Classification (GTDB taxonomy): domain Bacteria; phylum Pseudomonadota; class Alphaproteobacteria; order Rhodobacterales; family Rhodobacteraceae; genus Cognatishimia; species Cognatishimia maritima. Next base: position 583,675 of record NZ_FQWM01000002.1, read on the forward strand.
CGGTCTGACGAGGCCTCAAATGACAGTTGATCCAAGTGAGGAGCTGACAGAGCATATTGGTGCGCTGCGCGCTTTCGCCATGAGTTTGACTCGAAATTCGGCAACGGCTGACGATCTGGTTCAGGAAACCCTTATTAAAGCCTGGAAGAACATCGACTCCTTTCAGCCGGGGTCAAACATGCGTGCTTGGTTGTTCACCATTTTGCGCAATACTTTCTATTCTCTGCGCCGCAAGCGCAAACGCGAGGTAGAAGATACTGACGGGTCCTTGTCATTGTCCTTGGCCTCCAAGCCAGACCACGATGGTCGCTTGAACATGCGTGACTTTATGAAGGCCTTTGATCAGTTACCAGATACCCAACGTGAAGCTTTGGTACTGGTCGGTGCGCAGGGCTTTTCATACGAGGAAGCGGCGGAAACCTGTGGTGTCGCTGTCGGCACGATCAAAAGCCGTGTTGGGCGCGCACGTGCGCAATTGGCCGACTTGCTGAAGCTGAAGGACGATGAAGCGCTGGAACTCACAGATCGTGTCACGGCAGGCATTGTCTCACACCAATCCATCGCCTGAATTATCTACCTATTACGACTAAAAGCGCCGCCTTCTGGGCGGCGTTTTTTCAATTTTTAAAAGGAATTAGAAGTAATTTGGGAACTTCGTGCCACTTTTGAAGGTTAGTAGTGCAAGTGCTGCTACCTGGGAGATGTGAGATGAAGGAAACGATTAAGATATTAACACTATCTGCTGCCATGATCGCCTCGACAGCTATTGCCGGCGCAAAGGGACGCGCAGTTGAGACGACTTCAGCAATGCCAACGGCGCTGTCTGCCAGCACGCCATCTGACATGCTGGTCGACGAACAGGTTGAAGCGCAACCTTGGTTGATCCGTGCCGGAGACGTCGCAGGCTCTGCAATTTACACTCTGCCCAACACCACCGCCGAGAACTGGGACGAAGCATGGCGCGCGGCGGACCTTCATTCAAATGCAGTCGAGATTGGTGAGATCGAAGACGTGGTCTTTAACAACGACGGCGATATGAAAGGTGTGGTTGTCGGTGTGGGCGGCTTTCTTTCATTCGGGAAGAAACAGGTGATAATGCCGCTCTCTGACCTCAAGATGATCGCTCTTGAGGACGACTCCTTTGCCTATCTGACATGGATGTCCGAAGCGGACTTGAATGACATGGCCGTCGTCAACAGCGTTTTTTGATCCAGCGTCGCGCAAGAATTCCGCCACCCGTCACTTTCCCGAAACGCACGATAATCGAAAGGCCTTTATATGCCGACCAAATGTGAAAAGTGTCCTCTGCGGGGCCTACCGCTTTTCTTGGAGTTCAGCCGGGATGAGCTCGACTATATGCAACGTTTCAAAACTGGTGAAATGATTGCAGAACCCGGCACCCACCTTTTGTCTCAGGGCGAAAAATCCCCGCAACTGTTCACTGTTTTGTCGGGGATGGGACTGAAATACAAGATGCTGAAAGATGGTAGCCGTCAGGTCGTGGGTTTTGTGATGCCCGGCGACTTTCTGGGGCTGCAGGCTGGCGTCATGGGGAAAATGGGCCACTCGGTTGAGGCCGTCACGGATATGACACTCTGCGTCTTTAACCGGGCCGCGATATGGGAGTTGTTCAGTGCGCACCCCGAGCGCTCCTTTGCAATCGCACATCTGGCGGCTGTCGAAGAACACTTCCTTGGAGATGCGCTGGCGGCGGTGGGTCAACGACCAGCCTATGAAAAAATCGCTTGGGCCATGGCACGGTTTTTCAACCGTGCGCAGGGCACTGGACTCGCTGTCAAAAACACGGCACCGCTACCCTTCACGCAACAGGATTTGGCAGACGGATTGGGTCTGTCTTTGGTCCACACCAACAAACAGCTTGCGAAACTGCGGCGCGATGGTGTGGCCAGTTGGCAGAAGGGCACATTGACAGTCCACAACCGCAAAGCATTGCTGGATATCGCAGGCGAAGAAAGCGAAGTTGAGTGTCGCCCGCTGATGTAATGTGCGCGTCGAAAAAATTTATCGACTGCAGATTTTTTTTGGGAACCTTCTTCTGAGTTTTGCGTCTACCTCATATAGGCAGATTATTGATCCTGCCTCTGGACCCCGTCCCCGGAAATTGGTCCAACACTCGGCCCCCGCCTTTGTCCCGCGGGGGCCATTTTCATTTGAGCGATTTTCTGCCCGAAAACACATTATTTTATTCGTTTTCAATTAATTAGGGGAACGAAATTGGTTTGCTGACGTTTCTAATTCATAGCAACCCGAAAGGACGATACAATGAAACCATCCATGATCTTTGCCGTGATCGCCGGTGTTCTGGTATTGGCATTTGGCATCTACATGATCGACATCGATCAGACGCAAGAAACGCGGCTTCCAGACGTTGATGTCTCTGTAGAAGGTGGGCAACTCCCAGAATTCGACGCTGATGTTGGCGACATCGAAGTGGGCACAAAGGAAGTGACCGTAGAGGTCCCAACCGTTGATGTTCAAAGCCCGGAAGAAGACGTTGCGGACGCACAATAAGCTCCACAAACACAAGAACTTTTACGAGCGAAAGGCGCAGTCGATCTGACTGCGCCTTTCTCTTTGTGTGGCAGAAACACGCCGCCCGCACCAAGAGATTTCTGGCAAGAACAGGAACCAAAATGAGCCTTACTCGTTGACTCCCTACAAGGCGCTATCACAGCGCATCATAGTCAAAGGAGTATAACCATGCTTGGTTGGGCCATTACATTTCTAGTCGTCGCTTTGATCGCGGCGGTCCTTGGATTTGGCGGCATTGCGGGTGCATCCGCAGGTATCGCACAGATCCTTTTCGTAATCTTCATTCTGCTGTTCGTAGGGTCGCTGATCATGCGCTTCGTGAAGCGGTGATCGACAGATCAACTGACAGCTGACTGCAAATCCAGAGCCACGCAACATAGAGGAATATTAATATGTCGTCCACGACCGAAACCAAAGCTTACCCAAATGGCGATGCGAAAGGGCAGGAAACGTCCGCTTCGGCCATGGCTGCGCAGGTAAAGGATCAGGCCGCTGAGACCTTTAAGTCTGCGCAAGAACAGCTGGACCAGGGCATCGCCCGCAGCAATGAAGAGATACAGCGTCTGGCCAAAGAAGGGCGCGAGTTTGTTGCCAAGAACCCTGGCGTTGCGCTTGCTGGTGCAGTGGGTTTGGGTTTGATTGTTGGCCTGGCCATGCGCAAACGCGGCTAACCACATGAAAAACCAATGCTAATGGCTGCGATCTTCGCGGCCATTATTTTATTTATTCCAATAATTTAATGCGATTTTCGGAACTCAATTTCAGTTGTCGCGTTGATTAAACAGACTGAGATATGACAAAGGAGATCGCCATGGAATTTGGCCTCATTGGACTACTTATCTTGATTGCAGACATCTACGCGATCATTCAGGTCGTTGGCTCTGGCTCATCGACCCTGTCGAAAATAATCTGGGTACTTGCGATCCTGATCCTGCCTGTGATCGGCTTCATCGCATGGCTGGTGGCTGGACCGCGTTCCTCCACGGCACGCATCTAAGACTTTGCTCTGATTGAAAGGGCCTGACGCAAGACGTTAGGCCCTTTTTCTATGCGAGCATGGAAGGGAAGGCGGAACTTCTGAGGGTCACCTGCGTTGACTCACCACAAACCGAATTACAGGAAGGCAGAGACATGACGGATACATCTGGTCTAGAGACGAAAGCTCGACAACAGGTTTCCGACCTCAGCCAAAAGGCGAAAGAGGTTGCATCTGAAAAGGTCCGGCGCACGGTAGATTCTGCGCAATCGCAAACCGCAGCGGAGGTTCAAGCTACGGCTGATGCCGCACAGGCTGCGTCGCGATCTTTTGAACCCGGCTCAATGCAGGCGCAAGCCACCGATTTTGTTGCCGCGCAATTGGCCGACGCCGCACACCGCGTGCGTACGGTTGACTTAGAAGAAACCGCTGCAGAAGTGGTAGGTTTTGCCCGCCGGAACCCGTTGATTTTTATCGGCGCTGCCGCCCTCGCTGGCTTTGCAGCAACCCGCTTCATGAAAGCGACGGCGGAAGAACCCGCGCGTTTGCCGGCCCCGATGCCGCAGGACCCTTACACAAGGGCTTATCCAACAGAAGAGGAGACCTCCTATGGCACATCGTGATCTAAGACAGGCTCCTGACCTTCTGATGCGTGCGGTACACCATTTTCTAGCGCTGTTGCGCAGTGAAACCGCCTTAGTCAAAGAAGAACTCAAGCAAAACGCCGCGCGTGCGGGTGTTGGGGTAGGCTTCCTTGCTGTTGCCATGCTTCTGGCTTTGGTGGCACTGAACGTGCTTGCCGCCGCGGTGGTGGCTTGGATCGCCGCTACAGGTCTTTCTTTTGGCTTTGCGTCACTCATCGTGGGCTGCACTTTGCTTACCGTTGCGCTGTTTCTGGCGATGGCGGGCAAATCGCGCCTCCAAGCAGACGCTCTGTTGCCATCCATGACCATCCGCAACGTCAAGAAAGACGTTTCAAGCATCAAAGAGGCTGCCGATGACACATACTGATGCACTCGAAAAACAAGTGGCCAGCAACCGTCGCAGGCTCGCTCAATCGCTTACCGATTTGACAGATACATTGGCCCCGCAGGCCGTATCCGAACAGATTTTTGCCTCTGCGACTGGCTATGGCGACGAAGTGCGTCGCCAAGCGGTACAGGCGGCAAAACGCAATCCTGCCGCGCTGCTGATTGCAGGTACTGGGCTCGCCTTGATGCTGACGGGCACAGGGGGGCGACGCCCGTCCCCTGCCGCGCCTGCCACCTCGACGTCGGCGGTTCCCGCGCTGAAAGCCTTCCATGGCTTTGACGAGCGCGTGGCCAAAGCCGACGCAGCGATCAAAAAGGAGATGACAGGAATGACCGACGAAAAGCTAAGAACCAGCCGCATGCGCGACGCTTTGGAGACAGGGTTGGACGCTTTGCCCGAGTCCGCCCGAAAGCGTGTCATGAAAGCGCGCAAGGCCGCGCTTGATGCTCAGCAATCTGTCGAGGCGCATGCCACGGAAATTGCTGACCGTTCGCGCACCTATTTTCATCAGAACCCGCTGGCCGTTGGGGCGATCGCCGTGGGCATGGGCGCGCTGATCGGTGCGCTGCTCCCCTCGACACGCCGCGAAGATGAAATCCTTGGCGCGCATCGTGATGCGCTTGTTCAGAAGGCAGAGGAAACCCTGCGCGAAGAAATGGACAGGGTCTATGTGAAAGCGCAGTCAAAGTTGGATCAAAGCACGGGCGAAGCGTCGACCCCAAACAGCATCGGCTAACTGTGAATGCCCAAAATTTTCGACACTATGCTTTGCAGTCGTGGTATCCGCGTGATGCTGATGATCTTAACGGTCATCAGCATCGTTGCGGCGCTGGCCTATGCCAAGCAAATCCTTGCGCCACTGGCCTTCGGTCTGGTGCTGGGCGTCGTGGTTTCACCCGTGGCAGATCGACTGTCGCGCCAAGGCGTGCCGCGCCCGGCAACTGCACTTGCGTTGCTTTTACTAACGACCCTTCTCATTGCGACGATTTTTTTGCTGATTGAGCCGATGGTGAACATCCTGCTGGATGAGCTTCCCCGTATCAAAGCAACGATGGCCACTTTGATCGATCGCGCGTCTAATTTGCTGCGCGGGATCGAAGAAATCAGCCAAGAAATCGAAGAAAGCGTTGGCGCAGACAAAGGTGGCGATGCCGAGCCAGCGAATAAAGGGCTGCCATCGGTAGGCGACGCCATTTGGCTCGCCCCCAGCTTCGTGTCGCAGGTTTTCATTTTTGTCGGGACACTCTTTTTCTTCACCCTCACACGCAACGATCTCTATCGCCTAACCGGCCGGCTTGAGGCAAAGCTGCGGCATGCAGACAAAAGCGTGTCGCGTTATTTTGCGGCCATAACGCTGGTGAACGCTGGGCTCGGGGCAGCAACAGCGGCGGCGCTCATGGCGTTGGGTGTGGAATATGCCATGCTGTGGGGTCTTGCTGCTGGGCTATTGAATTATGTGCTTTACCTTGGGCCATTGATGATCGCGGTGGGATTGGCGGTTGCCGGTATGGTGCAATTCAGCGGGGCTTACGCTTTCCTTCCGCCAGTCATTTTCCTGCTGTTCAATTTGACGGAAGCGAATTTCGTGACCCCGCTTGTGGTCGGCAAACGCATGGCGATGAATCCGCTGATGATTTTCCTGTCGATCGTTTTTGGCCTTTGGCTTTGGGGACCGGTCGGAGCCTTCGTGGCGTTGCCCTTGCTGCTATGGATGGGCGTCATGTTAGAGCCAGATCCGAAAACCATTATCCAGCTTGAAGATTCCCGCACGGCATAAGCCGCAAATCAAGCGCGCTATTCTGTTTGCTGTCGCGCATCCAACAGGTTTTCGGGGCTATCGTCGCTTTCCCTTTCGCGCTTTGCCACATCAGCTGAGGCCAACTCTGCCCGTGCTGGATCAGCGGCGTCAGGCAGCGTACTGATGGTTTTCTGGCGCTTCTTGGGAGCCTCGGCTGCAGAAGACTGAGGTTGAGCGGGCCATGTGGCATTGTCCAAACGCACGCGATAGATCGGTTCCGGCAAACCAAAGCCTGCGCTTTCCAGCGCCACCTTGGTCGCGCGGATCGCCTCACCCCGGGCTTTTGCAAAATTGACCTCGTTCTGATTGACCCACCCGGTGAACGTCAGAACCACGTTGGAGTCCCCGACATTGCTGATCCATGCGCCAACCTCTGGATCGTCCAAAACAAATGCAAGCGTTTCGAGTGCGGCCACGCCGGTGGTGAGCGCCGCAGCTAGGTCAGCCTCTGCATCCACACCAAGATCAAAGTCAAATCGCCGATTGGGGTCACGCGTGAAATTCACAATGCGCCCTTTGAATACAGTGGCATTCGGAATGCGAATATGATTGCCCTCCGGCGATATCAGTATCGTCGCCCGAGACGTTAGCCGTGCTACCGTTCCTTGATCGCCTTGGATGTCTACAAAATCGTTAGGGCGGAACGGCTGGCGTAGGCTCAGCAGGATAGAGGCGATGAAGTTTTCCACCGTATCCCGCACCGCAAAGCCGAGCGCCAGACCTGCCACACCTGCGGCGCCCAAAACGGCGCCGATCAATGCCGTCGCGTTTAGAATATCTAGTGCAAGCACCAGACCGACAAGGATGAAAAAGATACGGGCGACGGTGCGGTAGACATCTGCGATAAAAGCATTCGGTGCGAGCCTGCCCCATATCCCGATCCGACCAGTAAGAAACCATCCCCCGGAGGCGATCAAAGCAAAGGCCGCCAGCGCCACAAGGAAGATCGGCCCGTTCGCAACAAGATTCCGCAACCGCGCGCTCACCCGCTCCATCGCCGGGGTCAGTCGTTCTTCCAAAGTGCCACTGACACTGGTTTCATTTTCAATCGCAACCACACCGATGACACGATTGATGATCTGAGTCAGGCGATCTTGGGTAACATTGTCGATCACTTCTCCGGTCAGCCGCACCACGCCGCTAGAGACGGCGACACTGACGTCTTCATATCCGTCGATCTCTGCAAGCAGTTTCTGGATGCGCCGCAGGATCTCATCATCGCCGATCGCCTCATCGCCAACTGCAATTGTGCCCTCTGTTTGCACGGCCTCCGTTGCAGATTGCGCAACCACGCTGGTCGCGGCCCCGGAGAACACAAGCCCAAACAGCACACAAAAAGCAGCATACAGGCAAATGGATTTTAACCTTGTGTAAACCCGCAGGGCACCAAAGAACGTCTGCTGACTCATGCTCAAAAAACCTTTGCCTATAGGCGTTGCGCGCGTTTCTCTCCCGACAAACAGTTGACTGTCGCTTGCTGGAAATCAAGTTGGAAGGCTTCGGAAAACTGCGATAAATTTGCGAACCATATGTCATAGATTAATGCATCCCCTAAGTACGCCGGACATGAGGTACGTCTCTACAACAAGAGACGAGAAAGACGTTATGCTTAAGACGATGGGTGCAGACGACGCACCTGTATTGATTTTGTCCCCCAATGCGCTGGAAGCGGCAGACATCGGCGACTTTTTGTTGCGACGTGGCTGTCCGGGGGTCATCACCGAAACGAGGCTAAACTCCGCCTCATCACCACTCAACTATCTTGCCCATGCACCCAAACTGGTCTTCTTTGCCTTTCCGTTGAACACAAACGAAAACAAAGATTGGGTGAAATCGGCTTTGGCGAAAGACTGGCAAATCATCCTGATCAACGGCGACAACACAGACCCTGATTTTCAGTCGCTTCGGATGATCAGCCGGCCGTTTAGCTCAAGCCAGCTTGAGGCCGCATTGACGGATATGGATATCTAGGTCGATCTCGGCGGCAATTTTGATTTGCCGCCGGGCAAGCCAGTTCAGCCACAAAAAATTCAAACGACATGGAACCAACGCAATGCTTCGCGCGTTTGGGGGGCGTGACCTATTGCATTTTCGCGGGTTAAGCAGCGCGGAGTTGTACAAAAGATCAGGAACTGACAGGTTGCAAACACGAGGCGAAGAAAGGCAAAAGACCCGTTAATGTCGATGAAAAAATATTTCAAATCAATCATCGTCAGGATCGCAGGCTTGCTGACGCTTGCGATGCTGCCGCTTGGCTTGATTGCAGTTTATCAGACAAGGGTCGTAGTCGAAGACGCGCGTACGATGTCCAGCGCTGCGCTGATGGCGCGCACCGTTGCGGCTGCTTCAGAAGAGCGCGAATTGATCAAAAATACTTTGGGGATCGCCGAGGGTCTTGCCTCTGTGATGCCCGAAATTCCTCGACTGCGCTGCGTTGATATTTTGGACGCCCTAGTGTCTGACCACAGGCTTATCCTGTCTGCAGCCTATGTGGACGAAAACGGAGAACCGATCTGCCGTTCGTCTTTTGAAGTCGCGGACTTTTCGATCTCACGAAGTTTTTCCGAGGTCCTTGACCGAGAAGACCCTTTTGTCAGCCTGGTTCCAGCAAAGAACCTACCGGGTCGCTATGTCACTGTCGCGACCCAGCCTATTTTTCAAAGCGGGGCTGTCACTGGGTATATCCTTTTGTCGATCTCACACGCGCAGGCAAATTTTGCGATGCAGGTTCCCGAGGAAGAAGAGGGGCTGCAACTCATTTCGATCAACCTCGATGGGGACTTGGTAACAGCCAGCACACCACTTGATGTGGCGCGGCAGTTCTTGCCGCTCGGCAGAACGGTGGACAGCTTGCCGCAATTCATTGGCAGGACCTTTCGGGATGTCAGCCGTTCGGGGGAGGATCGCTTTTATGCCATCGTTCCGATGATCGACGATGCGCTCTATCTTGTCGGCAGTTGGCCGTTGGGCATGCTTCCAGAGGAACAATCTCGATTTCAGGCGACTGTCGCTGTGCTCTTTCCAATCCTGATGTGGATTGTCGGCATTGGGGTCGCGATGTTTGGCATGCGGCAGCTTGTGGTGAACCATATCGCCGAACTGCGGTCGGCAATGCGTCGCTTTGCCCTTGGCGAACGTGACGTCGTACCACTGACGTTATCGTCGCCGCCATCGGAAATCGAAGAAGCCCAACGCGCATTCAATCGCATGGCGCTTTTGATCAACGATGCTGAGAAACGGCGTGAACAGGACCTCCAGGAAAAAGAGGTCTTGCTGCGCGAAGTGCACCACAGGGTGAAGAACAATCTTCAGCACATTGCCTCACTGATCAATTTGCAAGCTCGCAAGGTCAGGTCTCAAGATATCCAGAATTTTCTTGCCACCCTAAACCGGCGTGTGCGTGGGCTGGGTGTGCTGCACCGCTATATGTATAATACGCCAAACGCGGCAACGGTCAGCGCGGCAGAGCTGATCGAAGCGGTTTTGACCGACCTGCGTGATGCCTATGGAACTGCCAAGTTGCCGAAGATCACGACCGACCTAGAGCCTGTCGAATTGTTTCCTGATCAGGCCGTGCCCCTGTCATTGTTGATGTCTGAACTGGTAACCGAGGTCTTGGGCGCGGACGGAAGTGGTGTTGGCGACGCAGGTATTCACGTGGCACTACGTGCTGTTGACGAGGATAGGGTGAGCCTTTTGGTTGACGCCCCAGATGCTCGGGTCGAAGTGGAAGATACTGCGATCGGTGGCCAGCTGATCCGGGCGTTCACCCGTCAACTGGGCGGAACCGATGAAACCCTTCGCGGAGATACGGGTTATAGAGTCAGGATAGAATTCAAACGTCAGAGCTGATCTGACGGAAAGGTAATGATGTCTTCTGACTTTGAGGTTCTTGTGACCGCAGAAGAAGCCTTCCCCGCGTTTGAGCGTGCGGTTTTGGGGGCAAAATCGCATATCGTCGCAGGTTTTCGCATCTTTGACATGACAACCCGCTTACGTAGCTCAGAGGCGCAACAGGTCGGCGCAATATGGTTCGACCTGCTGGCGCACGTTCTGCAGAAAGGCGTTCGGTTTGATCTGACCGTCAGTGATTTTGACGAGGACATGGCCGCTGATCTGCACGCCCAGGCGGCACAGACCGTGCGTCAAGGGCAAGAACTGGCAGCACGCACGGGTGTTGATACATCTCAACTCAGGGTGCGCATGCACTTGCATCCGGCCCGCGCTGGGTTCCTTCCAAGATTGTTTTTCGCCCCTGCCGTTCGCCGCAAGCGCCTGAACACCTCAGGCGTCGCTGCACGGCGTCCCGCCCTGCCACCGCTGCACACGGTCTCGCTCCACCAGAAGCTGGCGGTCATTGATGACGAACTGCTCTATGTGGGCGGGCTTGACCTGAACGAAAGGCGGTATGACACCAAGGACCACACCCTGCCTGCGCACCTTTCATGGTCCGATGTTCAGGTCATGGTCCGAGGCCCTGCCGCAAAAGAAGCCCGCGAACATCTGGAACGATTCACAGACGTTGTTTCCGGCCGCCAAAAAGCGCGCGGGTCCAAACATATTCTGCGCACCCTTTCTACGCCTCGTGCGGTGCAGCTGCCCTATGTCTCTCCCCGATCACTGGTGAACGAGATCGAAACCGCGCATCTGGATGCCTTTCGCGACGCACGAAAGCACCTTCATATCGAAACGCAATTTCTGCGTTCCGGTCGCATTGCCGCAGGCTTGGCCAAAGCCGCTGCAACCAATCCAGACCTGACAGCCACCATCATTCTACCCGGCACGCCGCAGGACCTTGCCTATGAGGACAATGAAGGCCTCGACCTGCGTTACGGTCTTGCCCGTACAAAGGACGCTGTTGAGACCGTCAAACAGGCCTTCGGACAACGGCTACTGCTTGCGACACCCGTTCGGCCTGTGATGGCCGCGCGCGATAGCCGCGGAACATTGGCAGGCTCCCCGCAGATCCATGTGCATAACAAGGTTTTGGTGAAAGACGACGACCTGCTGCTGATCGGATCGGCCAACCTAAACGGACGCTCAATGCGGTGGGATACAGAGGTCGCAGTGGCAACGCGCGATCCACACCAAATCCAATCCGGTGTGCAGAAGCTATTGCAACACTGGTGGTTTGATCCCCTTACCCAAGAAGCACGTGATCACATATCTGCCTTTGACTGGTGGCGCTCAGAGATCAAAGCCAACGGGGCCAAACTACCGCAAAACCGAACTGGCTTTCTGGTACCCTTTGACGTCGATAAAAACATGGAATTGGCACAACGCCTTCCCGGCGTGACCGAGGACATTGTCTAAGACGTCTCGGAACGATTCTTGCACTGGCACGTTGAGTCATTGAACGCGCCAACGCAAGGAGGACCAATGTCATTGCAAGAAAATCTAAGTGCGGCCCTGCCGACTCGATTTTCAGGGTCTTGGCACTTGCTCCTCGGTATCTGGAAACGTCAGAAAGACGCCAACGCAGGACTGCTTGCGGCTGGCATTGCCTTTTATGGGCTACTATCCCTGTTCCCCGCAATCACAGCCGCCACCGCTTTGGCAGGGATCGCGATGACGCCAAGTGCTTTGGCCGAAAATTCTCAGACACTGACAAATATCCTGCCAGAAGAGGCGGGCAGCATTATCCTAAAAGAACTGCGTAGCGTCCTGGCAGCGGATGAATCCACTCTGGGCTTCGCCGCAATAGCGACGCTTGGTTTGGCACTTTATTCTGCTTCGCGCGCTACAGCGCAAACCATGACCGGGTTGAATACAATCTTTGGTAAGACTGAAACCCGCGGGTTTTTCAAGTTTATCGCGGTGCAGATCGCGCTCACCGTGACGTCAATCGTTCTATTGACCATTGCGATTGCCATCGCCGGGGTTTTTCCGGTCGTGGCGGGCTACACAGGTTACGAAATTCTGCAGCAGATCATTCTGTTTCTGCGCTGGCCCATTCTTATGATCATTGGGGTTCTGGGGATCACACTTCTTTATCGCTATGGCCCGTGCCGCCGCACCGCCAAACGCCGTTGGATGACAACCGGGGCGGGGATCGCTTGCGTGCTGTGGCTGATCGCCAGTGCTGGTTTCACGATCTATGCGGGGTCGTTTGGCTCTTACAACCAAGTTTTCGGCACATTGGGCGGCGTCATCATGCTCTTGACTTGGCTCTGGCTGACAGCCTTTTCGGTGCTGCTTGGTGCGGCCGCCGATGCAGAGCTGCAACTGCGCCCCCACTAGCAGCACACCTTCCCGCCTCAATGTCACCGCTGCGCGTCCCTCTGGGCAGCAGCGAACCCACCGCAAACTTAAAGAAAGGAATGACCATGGCAGAACGACATCGCTCTCATGACGGCCACAAGGAAACCGAAGACGTGCTTGGCGCGAAGGGCACGGTGTCTCAGCAGGGTCGGACCGGCGGTCGACTCCCACGCGACATCGGCACCGAAGACGAACTCAAACGCGCGCACGAACGCCCTGCCGGGAAAACCCGCGTGACCCGCAGCAAAGAGGCAGAAAGCGGCTCATAGGAGCCGTCCCACCACCGTGCGCCGGAACTTTGCTGATCCCGACACGTTGAGAAAGCGGAGCCGCCTAAGAGGTGGTGCAACACAAATTCACAAGGAGAAAGAACATGGACGACGATCGCATCACAGGCAAATGGACTGAACTCAAAGGCCAACTGCGTGAGGCCTATGGTGAATTGACCGACGACGAATTGGAACAGACCCGTGGCGAACGCCAACAGCTTGAGGGCTTGTTGGAACAGAAACTTGGCCAAACCAAAGACGAGGTGCGCCAGACCGTGGACCGTTTCTTGGAGCGTATCTAACATGGCACGCAGACCTGAAACCGACCAAGACGCAGCCGATCAGCTATGGAAACGCCTACAGGACACAAGGGCTGGCATGCTATCCATCGACGACAGCACGCAGCATCCGCAGCCGATGAGCCATTTTGCAGACTCTGACAGTGGCGTGATTTGGTTTATTACGTCATCTGATACCGATCTGGTCGGTGCTGTCGGTCATGGCGGCGAGGCGATCTATGTTTATCAGTCGCAAAAGGGTGACTACCACGCCTCGATCAAAGGGCCTCTGGTCGTCTACGAAAGCGAAGAAACGCTGGATAGCCTTTGGAGCACACCCATTGCTGCTTGGTTCGAGAAAGGCCGCGAAGACCCGAAGGTCACGCTGCTGCAGCTGACCCCTCGCGAAGCCGCGATTTGGGCATCGGATTCAAACCCGATCCTTGTCGGTTTGAAGATGATCAACGCAGCTCTGAGTGATGACATCAGCGAACCAGATGTCGGCGTGCATCACGTGATCAACTTCCGTGACGTGGCCTAAGCGACTTTTCACATTCAAGAAAGCCCGCCGGTTTCGACTGGCGGGCTTTCTCTTTGCTCATCAAGACCCGGTTATTCGTCACCTCCCGCAGGAAACAACGTCGCAAGTACAGCGCTCAGTTGTTCGATCGCATAGGGTTTCTTGATCAGCTTAACTTGTGGGTATTGGCCGAGCAGCTTTTCCGTGTCGCTGAAGCCAGTGGCCAAAACAACCGGTATTCCCATTTCAATGGCGCGCTTGACCACTTCGTCAGAGGTCTCTTTTCCCAGGTTCATATCCGCAAGCAAAAGGTTGGGCGGATTGCTTTCCAGCTGTGCCAAAGCTTCTATGACCGTACTGGTGGTCTCTGCCTTTTCTGCGCCCAGTTGCTCAAGCATATCGGCCGCGTCCATGGCGATGATCATATTGTCTTCGACCACCAATGCGCGCCCGGACAAATTAACGTCGGACTTCACCTCGGTGTTGTGCTCCACCGCATCCTTAAGCTTTTGCTTTGTCGATGGCCGCACATATTCGCGCGGCAACACGAACTTTGCTTCCAACCCGTCCGGGTCAAACTGCACTTCAGCGCTCCCCTTGAGTTCAAAAGGGATCGACTTTTCAATGATCGTCGTCCCAAACCCTTTGCGTGTCGGGGCGGAAACAACCGGTCCGTCGTGCTCTTTCCAAAGCAGCACCGCGTCGCCGTTGGGCAAGAGGTCCGTATGGATTTCAATGCGCCCGCTGGAGTCGCTCAATGAGCCGTATTTGACAGAATTGGTCACCAGTTCATGCACGACAAGGGCCACGCAGGTAAACGCTTCGGACGCAAGATCAAGATAATCCCCCGACATTTCCACGCGGTTGGCTTTCCCTGCAAGGAATGCGTCCGTCTCATTTCTAATCAAAAGGCCCAAGGGGCTCCAATCCCACGCATAGTCGGTCAACTGGTCGTGGGCCCGCGACAGGGCATGAATGCGCGCATCGAGGATCTCTCCAAAGGTGTCAACCGTATCGACGTTTTCTTTCCCCTGAGAGACCAACCCCCGGATCAGGTTCAAAACATTGCGCACACGGTGGTTCAACTCGGCAATCAACAACTCCTGTTGATCCTGCGCGCGCTTGCGTTCCGCGTTGTTTTCATCGGTCATTTTCAAAACGACCTCAATCAGAGTGGTGCGCAGCGCTTCGGCAGTCCGCTGTTCGCGAGTCCGCCAAGGCTGACTCCGACCCTTCATGATCTCCTGCCACGCCTCGAAACTTTTCCGAGGCGTCAGCCGGATGCCATTTGGCCCCACTTTAATGTTCTTCTCTGGCTTTCCGGCCCATGTGACCGAGGTCACGATTTCCTGCCGAAACAGCACAAAGTAATCACGCGGTTTGCGAGAGACAGGAATGGCCAGCAATCCTGCAATGTCTTCCCCAAGCTCTGCTGCCGCTGGATAGCGTAGCGCCAATTGATCCGTATGGTAAACCTGCCCGGGCGGTGTGGAATTCAGGAACCGCGCCAGATCCAAAAATGGCTCCTTTGCTGGCGCGATCCCGACGGACTTGTAGTGCCCATCCGAAAAGATCGCAGCACCATCAAAATCAATCACCTCGCCAATCCCGCTGCACAGCTCCTCAAAAGCCGCAAACAGGCTGTGGCCGCTGGATAGGCGCGGCATCAGCCGGTCATGCAACGCTCTGGACCGGTCAATCGCGGTCAATTCATCGGTCATCTCAAGGCGAGTGAGTTCGAAATTGAACAGCTGCGCAAAGAGTTCGACTGAAGTGCGGTTTTCGTAGGTGATGTAGCGCGGGCTGTAGTGATGGCAGGCAAATAGCCCCCACAACCGACCATTCACAATAATGGAGACCGACATCGAAGCCGCAACACCCATATTGCCAAGGTATTCCAGATGGATTTTCGATACGGACCGCGTGACCGCTAAAGACAAATCCAATGGCGTGCCATTGGGGTCGACTATGGGATCGATCTGGTGCACGGGCGCATTGATATCAGGGATGATCCGCAAAAGGCTGCGCTTGTAAAGCTCGCGCGCCTGTTTCGGGATATCGCTCGCTGGATAGCGCAGACCCAAGAAGGGTTCGATCTCTGGCTCGCGCGCTTCTGCGATGACCGTCCCGCTATCATCTTTTTCAAACTGGTAGACCATAACCCGGTCAAACCCACTTAGGGCTTTCAGACCGCGCGCGGCCTCATTCGCCATCTTACCCAGATCCGAATGCCGCTGAATACGCGCGAAAAGGGATTGCACTAAGGCCGGGTCATGCGATGCCGGGTTCGGCTCGCGTGGCTCGAACTCAAAAATGAAAAGCCGCCCTGACTTATGGATAGAAATGTCAAACAGCGCCCCGTCGCCAAGCAGATCATAGGAAAATACCCGCACCGGTCCGTCCTCAAGCGGCATGATTTGCATGCGCGTGCGCAGATCATGCAGGGCTTGGGCAGACAAAACCTCCGTCACCGGGCGCCCGGCTAGCGACTCATCTTCAAGCCGAAGCATAGCTGCGCAATTGGTCGACGCATGCGCGATGATCCAATCTGCAGAAACAGCAAGTAGACATCCGAAATCCTGAACTTCACCAATGATATGGATTGGTTCTTGATCACACGTGGTTAGATCGACGCTCGGATAGTCTGACTGCATGGGTTGTTCAGACATGGGCAGCCCTCCCTCTGGCAGGCTCCGAATCCACACAGGATAGGCAGAATTCAAACAGGGCGATACAATCTATGACAACTTCGTCCGCAAATTTCCCGGTCGCCGGCATTTTCTCTGTTCGAGCGACAAATTCTCGCCAGAAGGAGACATAGTCAGGGGCATTCAGAAATGCCTTCGCGCTTGAAACTTCAGGCAATGCCGTATCCAGCCACTGCCGTTTCAACACTTTCGCCCCTAACCTTGACCCAATGACGAGGTAGTCAATGGCCAAAGCATTTGGTTGAAAAGACAATTTTTTTCGAGGGGAACAGAGGCCTAGAGACCTCAAATCGGCGTTCAAACGGTTTAGCATATCATGTACAATCAGAGCGCAGGATGCATCGTCACAGCGCTGCTCGATGGCAGAGAAAAACCGCCATTGAAACAAGAGAAACTGGCGAAACCCCGTAGCGCCTGCATGAACCAAGGGTGCCAAATTGGCATCCACTAAGTCGTGATTGCGACGAGTCTCTGCTCGTAGTCTTAAACGCAAGGAACCTTGCAACCCCACCCCCCGACCGCCGAGCGATTCGTCATTAACGAACCGACTATAGCTTTGAGTTCAGAACCTGTGAATCTAGGAATCAAATTGGCCTGCAAAAATGGCGTGTTATCGGACATTGCGGAACAAAAATTCCAATACTTTGCGCCTGTGGGGACTTGGGTGCCATGTTGGGGTATGTGCAAGCGTTAGGCGGTGCGGCTTTTTGGGATTAGTCGCAATACGGTATCGAAGATTTTACAGCAGTCAGTGCCGCCGACGTTTCATCGAGGGTTTCCTGGAGAGCAAAACTCATTAAAATAAATAATTTCAATTGGTTAGTTAACTATCTCAAACCCTCTTACGCACCAAATGTTCCAAAAGGCAAAGCTTGACCACGTGGCTTTTCTTTGTGAGCGGATTGAAAGGGCAGGCCTGTTTCTCCAACCGTGCAAGCGCACCTAATTCGATCAAAATTTAAGCTAACGCGCCTATTGTTTGTGCAAGTTGGCGCTTGGGCAGTGCCGAATGGCGCAGAATCGTCGCTCGGCGCTGCAGCGGCGCATAGATCAGAGGCTGGTATGTGCGTCAGAGAAACACATTGAGCAACGACTTAACCATTGTCATCGTGGAACGCGACAAAGAGCGCGCGCTTTCGATTGTTGATAGCTTGCTTGAGACAGGCGACCACAAGATTCATGTCCTTGCCGAGGAAAGTGGATTGTCTCGGTCCATTGCCCGGCTGCAGCCGGATGTTGTGCTCATCGATGTCGCCAACCCGTCGCGTGACACGATAGAGCAGCTCGCAACTGCGGCCTCGCCATTGGAGCGCCCTGTGGCTTTCTTTGTCGACCATAGCGATGCGCAGATGACCAAATCTGCGATTGAGGCGGGTGTGTCGGCCTATGTTGTCGACGGGCTCCACACGGATCGGATCAAACCGGTTATGGATGCTGCCATTGCGCGGTTTCAAATGTTTCAACGCATGCGGGCGGAACTCGAGACTACAAAGCGCGCATTGGAAGAGCGCAAGGTGATCGACCGCGCCAAGGGGCTGCTTATGAAAGCGCGCGGGATCTCGGAAGAAGAGGCCTATGCGCTACTGCGCAAAACGGCAATGGGTCAGGGCAAGCGCGTTGCAGATGTCGCCTCGGCCTTGGTGACCACGGCGGACCTGTTGTCATGAGCCTGCAACTTGTGAAAGCCGGCTATATCCCTCTTGTTGACGCCGCGCCGCTGATCGTTGCCAAGGAACTTGGGTTTGCCGAGGAAGAAGGGCTCTCGCTGGCCTTGGAGGCTGCGCCAAGCTGGTCGACGCTGCGCGATTTGCTCGCGTTTGGGCAAATCCAAGCGGCACATATGCTGTCGCCTGTGCCGGTGGCGTCGGCGCTGGGGTTGCTCGCCGGTTTGCCGCGATTGAACGCGCTGATGGTGACTTCGGCGAACGGCAATGTTTTTGGCCTATCAAGCGACATGACCAAACGGCTGTTGGATGCAGGTTTCGGCTTTGACCTGCACGACGCCAAAGTTGCGGGTCAAGCCATTGCCACCTTACCGCGGCCTTTGCGCATTGGGGTGCCGTTCGCGCTTTCGATGCATGCAGAGTTGGTGACGATGTGGCTGACCCACTTGGGACTGACGACTGGGCAAGATTTTCATATCCAAGCGGTGCCACCGCCCCTGATGACGGCTGCGATTGAGCGGCGCGAACTCGATGGGTTCTGCGTTGGAGAGCCTTGGGGCTCGATCACGGTGGAGCGCGCGGCGGGGTCGCTTGTATTGCCAACGGCGGCGATCTGGTCTTCGGCGCCCGAAAAAGTTCTAGCGGTACGCGAAAGCTGGGCTGAGGAAAATGATGAGACCGTCAGCGGGCTAATGAGGGCCGTTTGGCGGGCGTGTTGCTGGCTGTCTGACGAGAAGAACCTGACGATGGCGGCAGAGGTGCTTTCGACCGGCGCCTACCTTGGTATCAATTCCGAAGTGATTGATCGCGCGCTATCCGGGCGGTTTATCATCAATAGTACAGGCGACATGCGGCGGGTTGAAAACTTTCTGCGGTTTGAAGGCAACGGTGTCTGCTTTCCCTGGCTCTCGCAGGGTCGCTGGATCGCAGAGCGTCTTAGCCAACGCTACGGCTTGCCGGAAACAGCCGATCTTGCCGCTGCGTCGCAGGTGTTCCGCACGGATCTCTATCGCAAACACCTTTTCCCGATTGGGGCTGAAATGCCGCTGCGATCCTCCAAGATCGAAGGCGCGCTCACTCAGCCAACCGAGGTTTCGACGGTCTCTGGGAGCATGATTCTAGGGCGGGATCGCTTCTTTAATGACGAAATTTTCGATCCTAGCGCAGAATAGCGCCCAATTATTGTGCAATTGCAAAAAATCGCGCTGCAATGCAGCAAAAACGACGATTGATGACTCGTTCATACCATCAAGTGCTGTCATATTCAGATTGAAGCAGAGCAATGGCGCTCTGTGACGAGATTGCATCCCGCATTGATGCGGGTGAACTGAGCAAAGCCGCTCGACACTTGGGTCCCTCCTCTCCTCCCTGGGCCCAGATTGTCGGCGGCTTTTTTTTATTGCCCATCTGAGTTTGCGGTGGGCCACAACAAGGACGGAACGAATGAAACGAATTGCTTCCATTCTCGCGGCAACTGCAGCGATGGCCAGCCCGGCCGTTGCCGAGTTGGAGCTGGAAAAAGACGAACTGACTTTCGGCTTTATTAAACTGACAGACATGGCGCCGCTCGCCGTGGCCTATGAGCAGGGCTACTTTCTGGACGAAGGCCTGTTCGTGACGCTTGAAGCGCAAGCGAACTGGAAAGTTCTTCTGGACGGCGTGATTGACGGCCAGCTCGACGGCGCGCATATGCTGGCAGGTCAGCCACTGGCGGCGACCATCGGTTACGGCACCGAAGCGCATATCATTACACCATTCTCCATGGACCTGAACGGCAACGGTATCACGGTTTCCAACGAGATCTGGGAAGCGATGAAGCCAAATGTGCCTAAGATGGCAGATGGCCGTCCTCAACACCCAATCAGCGCATCCGCCCTAAAGCCTGTGGTCGAAGAATACACGGCGGCAGGCAAGCCATTTAACATGGGTATGGTTTTCCCAGTGTCCACGCACAACTACGAACTGCGTTACTGGCTGGCAGCGGGCGGTATTGAGCCAGGCTACTACTCCCCTGAAAACATCACCGGTCAGATCGGTGCGCAAGCGCTTCTGTCCGTGACACCGCCTCCGCAGATGCCAGCGACAATGGAAGCGGGCACCATCTATGGTTACGCCGTGGGTGAGCCTTGGAACCAGCAAGCAGTTTTCAAAGGCATCGGTGTTCCAGTGATCACTGATTACCAGATGTGGAAAAACAACCCAGAGAAGGTATTCGGCATCACCAACGAATTCGCTGAAGAATATCCAAACACCACCAAAGCGGTTGTGAAGGCTCTGATCCGTGCCGCGATGTGGCTGGATGAAAACGACAACGCCAACCGTGACGAGGCCGTTGAAATCCTGTCTCGCCCAGAATACGTGGGTGCGGACGCTGAAGTGATCGCGAACTCTATGACGGGCTTCTTCGAGTTCGAAAAAGGCGACAAGCGCGACATTCCAGACTTCAACGTGTTCTTCCGCTACAACGCGACCTACCCATACTACTCTGATGCGATCTGGTACCTGACACAGATGCGTCGTTGGGGTCAGATTGCCGAAGCGAAGTCTGACGAATGGTACTTCGACGCAGCGAAATCCGTTTACCGCCCAGACATCTATCTGGAAGCAGCCCGCCTACTGGTGGACGAAGGCATGGCGAACGAAGCCGACTTCCCTTGGGATAGCGACGGCTTCAAAGCGCCAACACCTGCTGAGGATATCATCGATGGTATCGCATACGACGGTAAGGCACCAAACGCCTACATCGACAGCCTGCCAATCGGCCTAAAAGGCGCGCAGACAGTCGTGGGCACCGAAGTTCAAGGCTAATTCAAATCTCCCTCGGTAGGGCACCTGATCTGGTGCCCTGCCACCCCCTTTCGCGATTTGACCTGCGTCCAACGACGGTCGCAGCTCTGATCGCAAAACACTGAACGAACGAACCCAGGTCCGGGACACTCGATACGCACCGGCCCACCAAGGAGCAAAACAATGACCGCCATCGATCCACAACAGTTGGACGACCAGGCCGCCCGCGAGGCGCGGAAGGCCAAGATCTTCACATGGATCAACAAAGCCGACACATGGTTCACCGTCCTGGGCCTCGGCTGGCTGACTCCAATCTTCCGTGCCATTGCGGGTGACAACCCAAAAGCACAATACAAAGAAATCTGGAAACTGGCTGGTGTGCCGGTTCTGGCGATTGTGGGCTTTATGTTCCTCTGGGCAACCTTGGCGCCACAGGTTCAAACCTCATTGGGTGCGGTTCCGGGACCATCTCAGGTTTGGGAACAGGCTGTTAACCTTCACGAAGATGCGCAGGCAAAAGCCGCCAAAAAAGCGCAGTTCGAAGAAAAGGTTGCGCAGCTGAACGAGCGTCTGATTGCACAGGGTAAAGAGCCAAAAGAACGCGCCTTTACTGGTGCGCCAAGCTATTACCAGCAGATCTGGACCTCGATCAAAACGGTGTTCTTCGGCTTTTTGATCGCCTCTGTTGTTGCGATCCCGCTGGGCATTCTGGCTGGCCTGTCGCCATATGCAAACGCAGCGATCAACCCGCTGGTGCAAATCTTTAAGCCGGTTTCTCCACTCGCATGGCTGCCTATCGTGACCATGATCGTGTCTGCGACCTACGCGGTGGACGGCGACGGCTGGTTCGCGAAGTCCTTCCTGAACTCGGCGATCACCGTGACGCTCTGCTCCCTGTGGCCAACGCTGATCAACACCTCTCTGGGTGTGGCTTCGATCGACAAAGACCTCGTGTCCGTGTCCAAGGTTCTGAAAATGAACACATGGACCAAGATCACCAAACTGGTACTGCCTTCCGCGCTGCCGTTGATTTTCACCGGTCTGCGTCTGTCCCTTGGTGTGGGCTGGATGGTTCTGATTGCCGCCGAAATGCTGGCGCAGAACCCGGGTCTCGGCAAATTCGTCTGGGACGAATTCCAGAACGGCTCTTCACAGTCCTTGGCGAAAATCATGGTGGCTGTCTTCACCATCGGCATCATCGGCTTCCTGCTCGACCGCCTGATGTATGCGATCCAAGCCGCCTTCACCTTCACAAACAATCGGTAATCTGACCCATGGCGATACTGAAACTCGATAACGTTTCTAAAAGCTTCGGCGAAGGCACAGCCAAGACCGACGTTTTGAAGAACATCAATCTGGAAGTCGAAGAGGGCGAGTTCCTCGTTCTTCTCGGCTTCTCCGGCACCGGGAAAACCACTCTGATCAACCTGCTTGCGGGTCTGGAGAAACCTTCCAAAGGTGCGCTGACCTACAAAGGCAAAGAGATCACCGGCCCGGGACCAGAACGCGGCGTGATCTTTCAAAGCTACTCTCTGATGCCTTGGCTGTCTGTTTCTGGCAACGTGCGACTGGCGGTCGACAGCGTCTTCCCAAAGATGCCTGCGGCTGAGAAAGACGAGAAAGTCGCGCATTACGTCAAGATGGTGGGCCTGAGCCACGCGGCGACACGTCGTCCTGCGGAACTGTCTGGTGGTATGCGCCAACGTGTGAACGTGGCGCGTGCCCTAGCGATGAACCCAGAGGTTCTGTTGCTGGACGAGCCGCTGTCCGCACTTGATGCGCTGACACGTGGCAACCTTGCGGATGAGATCGTGTCTATCTGGGCTGCTGAGAAACAAACCTGCGTTCTGATCACCAATGACGTGGACGAAGCCATTGTCATGGCCGACCGCATCGTCGCGCTGAACCCGGATGGCACCTTGGGTGAAGAGTTTAATGTTCCGCTGGCACGTCCTCGCGATCGCACTGCGATGAATAATGACGAGACCTTCAAGAAGCTGCGCAAGGAAGTGACCAGCTACCTGATGGATGTAGGCATCGAAGCGAAGGTTGAAGGCAGCAAAGAGCTGCCGAATGTGACCCCGATCCACGGTGTTCCAGCTGCGGTTGCGCAGGCACAGGAAGGCTTGATCGAGAACCGCTTCTTGGACTTCTCTCAGCTTCATAAAGTCTATCCGACACCAAAAGGTCCGCTGACCGTGGTTGAGGACTTTGATCTGAAGATCAACAAGGGCGAGTTCATCTCGCTGATTGGCCACTCTGGCTGTGGTAAATCCACGGTTCTCACCATGGCCGCGGGTCTGAACGAAATCTCTAAAGGGGCTATTAAACTGGACGGTCGCCACGTCGAAGGCGCTGACCCAGAGCGCGCGGTGGTGTTCCAGTCACCGAACCTCTTCCCTTGGCTCACCGCGCGCGAAAACTGTGCGATTGGTGTGGACAAAGTCTATCCAAAAGCCAGCCAGGCAGAGCGTCAGGACGTTGTGGAATACTATCTGGAACGGGTCGGCCTGGCCGATGCGATGGATAAATCTGCATCTGACATGTCCAACGGCATGCGCCAACGTGTGGGCATTGCCCGCGCCTTTGCCCTGTCTCCGAAACTGCTTCTGCTCGATGAACCCTTCGGCATGCTCGACTCCCTGACACGTTGGGAGCTGCAAGAAGTGCTGATGGAAGTTTGGTCACGCACAAAAGTGACCGCCATCTGTGTGACCCACGATGTGGACGAAGCGATCTTGTTGGCGGACCGTGTTGTGATGATGACGAACGGCCCACAGGCCACAATCGGCAAGATCACCGAGGTTGACCTGCCGCGTCCGCGCACCCGCAAGGCGCTTTTGGAACATCCAGATTACTACACCTACCGCCAAGAAGTGCTCGACTTCCTTGAGGAATACGAACACGGCGCGAAACCGAAACCCAAGGTTGAGGCATCTGCCAAACCCAAAGTGAAGCCAAAGATCGCAGCGGAGTGAACGATGGACGAAAAAGCAATCTCACTGGTTCAAGACAGCTTTGCCAAAGTTGTGCCGATAAAAGATCAAGCAGCGGAGATCTTTTACGCCGATCTGTTTGAAACTGCGCCGCAGGTGAAGCCCTATTTTGCCAATGCGGATATGACTGAACAAGGTTCAAAACTGATGGCGACTTTGGCCGTCGTTGTGAACGGGCTGCGTGATCTTGGAAAGATCGTTCCAGTCGCAGAACAATTGGCGGTTAAACATGTCGACTACGGTGTCAAAGCCGAAGACTACGACGCAGTTGGCGCGTCCCTGTTGCGGACGCTTGAAAAGGGTCTCGGCGACGCTTTCACACCAGACGTCAAGGACGCGTGGACCGGGGCTTACGCGACATTGGCTGGCGTGATGAAGACCGCGGCATATTCAGAAAGTTAAGGCTGACCATGAAACAGAAACTTGTTGTGATTGGTGCAGGGATGGCCTCGGGCCGTGTTCTTGAGCACCTGTTGGAGGTCAACAAAGGGGCCTACGACATCACGTTGTTCAACGCAGAACCGCGTGGAAACTATAACCGGATTATGCTGTCGCCAGTGTTGTCCGGTGAAAAGACCTACGAAGATATCGTGACGCATGATGCCGATTGGTACGAAGAAAACGGCGTGACCTGCCGCTTTGGTGAGCACGTGGTCGAGATCGACCGTGAGCGCAAAGTTGTGGTTGGCCAGAACGGTGAAGTTGCCTACGACAAGTTGCTTATGGCCACTGGTTCCGCGCCATTCATCATTCCAGTGCCCGGAAAAGACCTGCCCGGCGTGATTGCGTATCGTGATCTGGATGACACCAACACCATGATCGAGGCAACGCAAAAGCCAGGGGCCAAAGCAGTGGTCATCGGTGGTGGTCTTCTGGGTCTGGAGGCCGCAGCGGGCCTGAAGGCGCGCGGGATGGATGTGACCGTTCTGCACCTGATGGGTCACTTGATGGAACGGCAGCTTGATGAAGCGGCAGGGTATCTACTGCGCCGCGCGTTAGAGGACAAAGGCATCGAAGTGAAATGCCAAGCGTCGACAGCCGCGATCCTCGGCGAAGACAAAGTCGAAGCCGTTCTGTTGCAGGACAAAACCACAATCCCGGCTGACTTGGTTGTTATGGCCGTGGGTATTCGTCCGGAAACACGGCTGGCCAACGATGCCTCCATAGAAGTTGAACGTGGCATCACTGTTGACGACGCGATGCGCACTTCTGATCCGGACGTTTTGGCGGTCGGCGAATGTGTTGAACATAAGGGGCAGCTCTTTGGCCTTGTCGCGCCGCTGTATGATCAAGCAAAGGTCGTTGCTGCAACCCTGCTGGGTGATGCGGCTACTTTTGCCCCAAAAGAAGTCTCTACCAAGCTGAAAGTCACCGGCTGTGACCTCTTTAGCGCAGGGGACTTTGCCGAAGGTGAAGGGCGTGAAGACATCGTCTTCCGCGACCCGAGTCGAGGCGTATACAAGCGACTTGTTATCGAAAACAACGTGATCGTTGGCGCGGTCATGTATGGCGATACAGCCGACGGGAATTGGTTCTTTGGCCTGATCAAGGACAAGACCGACATTTCCGACATGCGCGATACGCTAATCTTTGGTCCAGCTTTTCAAGGAGGCGAACCGCTGGACCCCTTGCAGGCCGTTGCAGCCTTACCGGATGATGCAGAAATCTGTGGGTGCAACGGCGTATGTAAAAGTCAAATTGTCGAGGCCGTCCAAGGCGGTGCTACTGATCTGGGTGCGGTCCGCGCCCAGACGAAAGCTTCGGCTTCTTGCGGTACCTGTACGGGACTTGTCGAGCAGCTGATGGCTGTCACCCTTGGGGATGACTTCCAGATGCCAACAGCGCAGCCGGTCTGCGGCTGTACCGATCTTACGCATGAGGACGTGCGTCGGCTGATCAAATCGCAGGAGCTGAAATCGCAGGCAGCGGTCTGGCAGGAGCTTGGGTGGACCACACCCAATGGCTGTCATGTCTGCCGTCCGGCGATCAACTACTATCTACTGGCCGACTGGCCGGTGGAATACAAAGACGATCCACAGTCGCGCTTTGTGAACGAGCGACGTCACGCAAACATCCAGAAGGACGGCACCTATTCTGTAGTGCCTCGGATGTGGGGCGGGATGACCACGCCGGACGAATTGCGCGCCATCGCGGATGCCGCAGAGAAATACAATGTGCCAACCGTTCACGTCACCGGTGGCCAGCGGATCGACCTGCTGGGCGTGAAGGGCGAAGACCTTCCGGCCATTTGGAAAGATCTCAACGACGCAGGTATGGTCTCTGGCCACGCCTATGCCAAAGGTCTGCGCACGGTGAAAACCTGCGTCGGCAAAGAGCATTGTCGCTTTGGTACACAGGACTCCACCGGTCTTGGCATCAAGCTTGAGAAGAAACTCTGGGGCTCTTGGTCGCCACACAAAGTGAAGCTGGCCGTCTCTGGCTGCCCGCGCAACTGTGCGGAAGCGACGTGCAAGGATATCGGCGTTGTCTGTGTGGACAGTGGCTTTCAAGTCGGCGTTGCTGGCGCTGCGGGCATGGACGTGAAAGAAACCGAACGTCTGATGGATTGCGAGACCGAAGAAGAAACCATCGAGGTCGCAACCGCCTTCATGCAGCTTTACCGCGAGAACGCAAAATACCTTGATCGCCCATACAAATGGGTCGCCAAGGTTGGTCTTGATTGGGTCAAAGAGCAGATCGTCGAAGACATTGAAAATCGCAAAGCGCTCGTCGCCCGGTTCGAGCTGTCGCAGTCGATCTATCAAAAAGACCCTTGGGCCGAACTGGCAGCGCCAGACGAAGCACCAAAATTTGCGCCAATGGCGAACCTAACCCTGGAGGCCGCAGAATGAGCTGGATTGATATTGGGGCCATCGATGACATTCCCCTGCGCGGTGCGCGGGTCGTGAAAACCAAACTCGGCTGTGTCGCGGTGTTTCGCACCAGCGAGACCGAGGTTTTTGCGACCTCTGATCGCTGCCCGCACAAAAATGGGCCGCTGTCTGAAGGGATCGTGCATGGTCAGAAGGTCACCTGCCCTTTGCACAATTGGGTGTTCGACTTGAACACCGGAGAAGCGCAGGGTGCAGATGAAGGCAAGATCGACACGTTTCCGGCGAAAGTCGAAGCCGGACGCATTCTTCTGGACGGCACATTGTTGATGAATCGAGCAGCCTGATGACAACACCCATTCGGTCCACCTGTCCTTATTGTGGTGTGGGCTGCGGCGTTTTGTTGACGCCGCAGGCTGATGGTGGACTGAAGGTCGAAGGTGACCCAGAGCATCCGGCAAACTTAGGTCGGCTGTGCTCCAAAGGATTGGCGCTGGGCGATACTGTTGGTCTGGAAGGGCGTCTGTTGACCCCACAGGTGGATGGCACACCCGCCTCTTGGGATAAGGCGCTTGATCTGGTCGCTGATCGCTTCACGTCAACCATCGCAGAACATGGCCCGGATAGCGTGGCGTTCTATGTGTCCGGCCAACTTCTGACAGAGGACTACTACGTCGCCAATAAGCTGATGAAAGGCTTTATGGGCTCGGCCAATATCGACACCAATTCACGCCTTTGCATGGCCTCGACCGTCGCCGGTCACAAGCGCGCCTTTGGCACTGATACCGTGCCCGGTGTCTACGAAGACCTAGAAATCGCGGACTTGGTGGTGCTGGTTGGCTCAAACCTCGCGTGGTGCCATCCGGTTCTATATCAACGCCTCGCGGCGGCACGCGCGGCACATGGCACCAAGGTTGTCGTGGTTGACCCGCGCCGGACATCGAGCTGCGACATTGCTGATCTGCATCTGAAAATCGCGCCTGGCAGTGACGCTGCGTTGTTCAATGGATTGCTCACACATTTGGCGAGTTCAGGCGAGATAGACACTGATTTCGTTTCAAAGAACGTGACCGGGTTTGACGCGGCATTGGCCTCTGCTCGGGCGGACGATCCAAGCGTGACGGGTGTGTCAGATGCTGATCTCACACGCTTCTACGAAATGTTTGCGGCCACGGACAAAGTGGTCACCGTCTTTAGCCAAGGCATCAATCAGTCCTCCTCTGGGACGGACAAAGTCAATGCAATCATCAACTGCCATTTGGCGTCTGGCCGGATTGGACTGCCGGGCAGCGGACCTTTTTCAGTGACCGGTCAGCCAAATGCCATGGGAGGCCGCGAAACCGGCGGCCTCGCCAATATGCTGGCCGCGCACCTTGATCTGGAGAACGCAGAACATCGCGAGGCTGTCCAGACGTTTTGGGATGCGCCAACCATTCCGACCGAAGCCGGGTTGAAAGCGGTTGATCTGTTTGATGCCGTTGAAAGCGGTCAGATCAAAGCTCTCTGGATTGCCTGCACCAACCCAGTGGTGTCCATGCCCGACAGCGACCGCGTCGCCCAGGCAATCGCTGCGTGTGATTTTACTGTGGTCAGCGACCTGAATGCGCAGACCGACACCGCGCGATTGGCCGATGTTGTGTTGCCTGCGCTGGGATGGGGCGAAAAAAGCGGCACGGTGACCAATTCGGATCGCACCATCAGCCGCCAGCGTTCAGCCCTAAAGCACCCCGGACAGGCGCGCGCCGATTGGGACATCTTTGCCGATGTTGGGCGCCGCATGGGATGGGAGGCTGCGTTTGATTATCAATCCGAGGCTGACATTTTCCGCGAGCATGCGCAGCTTTCGCGGATCGCTGGCGATTTTGGCAAAGACTTTGATATCTCTGCGCTCTCGGATTTGTCGGA
The DNA here is from genome assembly GCF_900129685.1 of Cognatishimia maritima. Classification (GTDB taxonomy): domain Bacteria; phylum Pseudomonadota; class Alphaproteobacteria; order Rhodobacterales; family Rhodobacteraceae; genus Cognatishimia; species Cognatishimia maritima. Next base: position 612,253 of record NZ_FQWM01000002.1, read on the forward strand.
TGCGGACTATGATGCGTTTGCCCCGCAACGCTGGCCAATCAGTGACACGGCCAACGGTGGCCGCTTCTTTGCGGACGGAGCTTTTTTCACGCCCACGGGCCGCGCGAACATGCTGCCGATTGCGTCGCGCGCGCCCGAAGCAAAACTCGATCAGCAGTTTCCGCTGCGCTTGAACTCTGGCCGCGCAAGGGACCAGTGGCACACGATGTCACGCACGGGTCTGTCTGCAAAACTGTGCAAACACCTTGCAGAGCCATTCCTGCAAATCCACCCAGAGGATGCCTTGGCTTGTGGTGTGGCCTCTGCGGATCTTGCCCTTGTGACAGGGCGCTCCGGCGAAGCGATTTTCCGGGTTTGGGTCACGGATGACGTGGCCAAGGGTGCGCCTTTCGCTCCCATTCACTGGACTGGCGAGACTGCCGCGGCTTCGGTCGTGGCACGGGTTATCCCGGCCATTACGGACCCCGTGTCTGGACAACCCGAAAGCAAATCTGCGGCGGTGAGCGTCACGAAATTCGAAGCGGCGTGGTATGCCTTTGCGGTCTCCGCCATCCCCCTTCAGCCAACTACGCCCTATTGGTCGCGCGTGCCCGTGGAAAATGGCTTGCGCGCCGAATTGGCCGGGCTGGACAGCGTGCAAGATTGGGCTAGCTATGCCAAAGAGCTTTTTGGCATTGAGAGTGACCCGATGATGGTGACAGATACAGTGGCGGGCCAAACCCGGCTTGCATTCTATGAAGGTGACGCGCTGATGGCGGCGCTTTATGTGGGGCGCGAGCCCGTCGCCGTGGCGCGCGATTTCATCGCGGCGCAGATCGGGCAACAGGCGCAGACCGTGCTGGCCGCACGACCGGGCAAAGATGTGCGCGACCCAGGACCAACCGTTTGCTCCTGCATGAGTGTCGGGCGCAACCAAATCCTCGACGCGATCCCGGCCAATGGCACGGCAAGTGTCGAATTCATCTGTCAATCAACAGGCGCGGGCACCAATTGCGGCTCTTGCCGGTCGGAAATTGCCCAGTTGATTGCGCGACCACGGCAGCCAATCGCGGCGGAATAGCGCCGTGATGCGCGCCTTTCCCATGTTCATCAAAACGACCGGCCGCAAGGTTGTCGTTGTCGGCGGAGCCGAAAATTCTGCGCAGAAAGTGCGGCTGTTGGCCAAGACCGACGCGCAGATCGTTGTCTGCGCATCTGAGTTGAATGCCGAGTTACGCCAGAAAATGGATGCTGGGCGTCTGACCCAGCATACTGGCCGGGTCGGCCCAGTCGAATTCGCAGGTGCTGCGATGGTGTTTGTCGCCACCGGCTGCGCTGGCGCGGATGTCGCCTATCGTGATCTTGCCAAGCAGGCGGGGCCTTTGGTGAACGTGGTCGACCGACCTGAATTGTGCGACATGACCACGCCGTCCATCGTGGATCGCACGCCCGTGGTTGTCGCCATTGGCACCGAGGGCACGGCTCCCGTGTTGGCGCGATTGATCAAAACGCGGATTGAAGGATTGCTGGAACCCAACCTTGGACGGCTTGCGGCGCTCGCCGGGCGCTTGCGTCCCGCCGTTGATCGCAGCTTTGCTGGCCAGCAGCGGGCCTTTTGGTCTTGGGTGTTCACCGGGGCACCAATGGCGAAGTTCCGAGCGCGTGATGAAGGTGGCGCGGCGCAGGAGATCGAAGCTTCCATACGCAATCGTGTGTTGCCGGAGACAAACGGATTGCACCCAATTGACGTGATTGAGACAGGCGCAGAAAGTGCTGACCTTCTAACGATGCGCGCGGTCGCGAAGTTGCAGGAAGCGGATGTACTTTTTCACGAGGCGGCGGTCGGCAAAGATGTATTGGAACTTCCCCGTCGCGATGCTGACCGAATTGCGATTGGGGATGGTGCGGCTCAGCAAAAAGACGCGGCGCAATCTATTTTGCAACAACAATCCTCTGGCGCTCGGGTTGCGGTTCTTGTGACAGAGGCAAACGATTTTGCAAATGCACTCGCCAATGCTGCGCCTACAAGTGCGCAAGTTCAGATCATAGTTCACCGTCAAGGACGCGCATCAGAGACCGTCCCCGCTATCCAAGCCATCGCTGAATAGTGGACAGACAGAGCGACCTAAATGAATTCTCCGCACAAGCGGGAGTTCAAACGCGCAATCGGATCGCCCGGCCATGAAAGCGCGTGATGCAGCTTTGCATAGGCAGCTTCCACCGTCATGTCGCGCCCATCGATCACACCATTATCGCGTAGTACCGCGCCAGCAGCATAGGTGCCAAGCGCCATGCCGCCTTCGGGGCATTGGCTGACCGCCAAGACCGGAATGCCGCGATCCTGCGCCCTGCGCAATGCACGAACAAGGCCTGCGCTTTCCGGTGCGGTGCCTGACCCATAAACCCGAAGCAGCAAAGCATCGCTCTGTTCCGCTGCATATTGGAACATGCCCGTCGACAATCCCGGTGCCATTGCAAGAATAGCAACATCGGCATCGCCATAGCTGTGTGCTTTCAAACGAGGCCCCACCTGCACCGGAGGCGCGCCGCCTTCATTCACGCGGAAGGCATCAAACTGTGTCGAATGTGATTTGCGCACGCGCGCGCCATGCATCAACTGGCCCGCAAATTGAACCCATACACCATGCGGTGCCGTATGCGTTGCCCTCAGGCTGTCCAAGAGGTTGCGTTTGCCATCTGATCCCGGAACGGATAGCGGCAACATCGCCCCCGTTACAATCACAGGCTTCGCAAGACCCTCCAGCGCGAAGCACAAAGCGGCTGCCGTATAGGCCAGCGTGTCGGTGCCGTGTGTCACGACGAAACCGTCGTAGCTTTCGTACCGTTCAGCGATGACCGAGGCGACGCGCGACCAATCTCGCGGGCTGGCATTTGCGCTATCAAGCAGTGGCTCGAGCAGATGAATGTCAAATGACCCGGTCACATCACCGGACTTCTGCAAGGCCGCGACCTCTGCTTCGACAACGCCAACCTGCGGCGCAAACCCGTTCTCGGTTTGCACCATGCCGATCGTGCCGCCAGTATGGATCAAGAGATATGCCATGACCCTGCCTACAGCGGATGAATTTCCGACGCCAGATCAGAAAGGGATTGGCAAACGATCTGAGGATAGCTATGCACGCTGTTAGCGGTAACATTTGGGAGATGTTGGCCCGCGCGTTTACGTTTTAGGGGGAACGCCATGATACTCTGCGCCGGAGAATGCTTGATTGATATGCTGCCACGTCAGATCGACTGTGCCCCAGCGCTCCTGCCAACGCCGGGTGGCGCGGTGATGAATACGGCCATCGGTCTCGGGCGGCTGGGTGTTGATGTCTCTTTTCTGTCGGGCATTTCGACCGATCAATTCGGCCGCTTGATCGAAGCCCATCTTGAAGCAAGCAACGTCGACCTACAGTTCGCGCACAAAAGCGACCGGCCGACAACACTGGCGTTTGTCGACTTTTCAACCGGCACTGTGACCTATGATTTTTACGACGAAAACACGGCAGGCCGGTGCCTTTCGACGACAGATTTACCCGAATTGCCAGATGCCGTTGATGCGCTGTTTTTGGGCGGTATCAGCCTGATCAATGAACCCGCCGCAGAGGCCTATGCGCAGCTTGCGTCCGCCTACCCCCAAAAGCTCTTAATGCTTGATCCAAATATCCGTCCCAGCTTTATAAAAGATCAGGCTGCCTACCGAGACCGGCTCAATCGGTTGCTTGCCCATAGCGATATTGTAAAAACGTCTGACGAAGACCTCGAATGGCTTTTCCCAGACGCCCACGACACGAAGGAAGGCATCGCAGCCCTGCTGTCGCTCGGCCCGTCCATCGTGCTGTTTACCGAGGGCGCAAAAGGTGCCACTGCCTGGCGGAAAACAGGTGGCACTGTCTTTGTCTCCGCACCAAAAACCACGGTTGTGGACACGGTCGGTGCCGGAGATACATTCAATGCAGGCTTCCTTGCCGGGCTGTCAGACCAAAACCTGCTCTCCCCAAAGGCCAGTGCCAACATCAGCGACACACAGCTTGAAACGGCGCTTGATCTCGCGGTCCGTGCGGCAGCCTATTCGGTTTCGCAACAAGGCGCCCAGCCACCGCGCCGGGAGCAACTCTGACGCAAGGAATCGCCTGAGCGGTGCGACTGCTTGTCTTCCTTTTTCCGCCCTAGCACAAATTCCGGTCACAAGTTTGGGACTCTAACTCGGTCGCCAACCGCCAAAGAACTCTGATTATGCAATCGCTTGGCACAATTTTGCCACAAAGTTACCATAATGTTGACAAATTTGAGTATCGAACCGATACTTCAATTGGAAGTAACAATAATGATCGCAGAACTAGGGCCAGAGAATTGACCTGTCATTAAGTGCAAATTGACAGGCACCCCCTGTAATCTGTGATCGCGGTTTGAGTGCAATTCGCAAGAGATCAACCCAGCAGTGGGGCGGTCGCTTTGCGCACGGATTTCTGACCTCCCCCAAACACTATTTGCGACAGTTCGAGGCGAGATTCTCCTGCGTCGTAACAATTGCGTAAATCCGGCTCGGCTCTTTGATACCTTTGGGGGAGGAACACGATGCCTACATATAGTGAACTCATTAATGGCACCACTTATCACGACCTTAGCACACGTTACGGCGACGAAGCGGAAATCAACGGTGCGCTGTTCCTAACGCAATCGCCAGAGACTTCAGCGGGTACAGGTTTGATACAAGCCTTTGTCCGTGTGCAGGCAGATGGTGACGAAGATGGCTTTAACACCGATGATCGCCCATTGCAGAATGACGAGAATTCTTCACCCAGTTTTACGAAATCACTGACCTTAGACCAGGTTCCGATCATCGAAATCGACGGCGTAGAATATTACGAATTCCGCCTCGACATTAACCAGAAGAATTCCGATCCACTTTTGTCATTGGATGAACTTCAGGTCTACGTCAGCCCGGATGATGACTACGGCACAACTCTGACCGAACTGCAAAGCGAAGCGGATCTTGTCTATGACATGGATGGGCTTGGCGACACCTCTGTATTGTTGGATTATTCCCTTCAAGCCGGCAGCGGTAAATCCGACATGTTCTTTTATGTGCCGGTGTCGAATTTCGAGGCCGAGTTGGGCGAGAACTACGACGCCTCTTCAACCTATGTTGTGCTTTATTCTGAATTCGGCACCACTGGCGAACTGGTCGATACCGACTCAGATGGCGTCGGTCCGGATGAAGACCTGAGCGGCAATTATGCGACCAACGACGGCTTCGAAGAATGGTCCGTCTCCAAGGATTTCGAAGGCCCGATGATCTCGGGCTACAAATGGAATGACGTCGACGGTGACGGCATATGGGACGAGGGCGAAGAGGCCCTGTCCGGTTGGAAGATCGACTACGAATACACGGTTGGCAACGGTGCCAACGCAGTCCTGGTCGTTGGCACGACGACAACCTCTGACGGCACGACAGATGTAAACGGCGACGGCATACTTGATGATGTCGGGAGTTACTACATCCCACTCGAAGGCGGCAGCAATCAGAACTATTCAATCACGATCACGGAATTCCAGCAGGACGGTTGGCAAGTCACCTACGATGGTGATGGTACGCTGGACGGCAGCACGGTTGTCTCAATCAATAAGAACGACATTCCCGACAACGTTCCGAATGGCGATTTTGAAGTGACCGAAAAGATGAACTTCGGGAACTTCAAGAACTTCAACATCACCGGTTACAAATGGGATGACACCGACGGTGATGGCGTCTGGGATGCGGGTGAGACCGGCATTGAGAACTGGACGATCTATCTGGATTCCAACAATGACGGCGTCGCTGACAAGACAACGACCACGGAT
>NZ_FQWM01000006.1:0-230000 GCF_900129685.1 Cognatishimia maritima
GCCGAAGGGCTGCATCCATCATACGGATCGCGGATCGCAATATTGTTCTCACGATTATCAGAAGATCTTGCGCCAAAATGGGTTCAAAGTGTCGATGTCAGGCAAGGGAAATTGTTACGACAATGCGGCAGTCGAGACTTTCTTCAAGACCATCAAAGCTGAACTGATCTGGCGGCGTTCATGGGAAACGAGGCGGCAGGCCGAAATGGCAATTTTCGAATACATTAACGGGTTCTATAACTCGCGCCGGCGGCACTCAGCATTGGGCTGGAAAAGCCCGGTCGCTTTCGAACGGAAAGTAGCCTAAACGAGCACATGGGGCGGCACAAAAACGCGACAGGTCCATTTTAAAACTTTGTCGCAAGATGTCAGAGCCAGCGTCATGAGTTCGGAAATGCTTTCGATAAGGCTCATCCGCCACGCCTTCAGGTGGGCTCAAACTTCGAAACAAAGAAGGTATTTGATGATCCAAAGCATCTAGAAATTCCCCGAAGGTTGCATCGATTACATCGACGCTCATAGAGGACCAAAGTTTCACGTCATGCTCATCACTGTCAGGCGACACAATATACCACCTTGGGCGGTGCCCAGCGTTGATCTCATAGACCAAAGAACGCAAGTGTGGATCGGCTAGTCCATATCCGACAAAAATTAAGGGCGATGATTGCGCCCAATCACGCAAACGCCCGAAAAGAAGTTTCCTGTTTGCGATGAACCGATGATAATGCTCATTGGACAACACCAGCGGAATGTCTGGATCAAGTCTATGATTCAAGCACCCGTGGAGCTTTAGTAATGCCAGTGGATTAGTCTGAGCCCTTAACCGGTCCTCAAAAGGTTCAGTGTCTTTTACAAAAGGCAAGCAGGTCTGCTTTCTCTCTTGGTTTTCCGCATAGCCGTGCTCGACTATCGTGTCGTAGTTCGTTGTCGCAAACCCTCGCCATCTAAAGTCTGCAAGTTTTTTGTGAGCGTTAGAAGGCGGGAAGCCTGATAGAAGATTGGAAATCTCTTCAAAGACTGCCGGTTGGCCAGCTCCATTGGCAATCGCCATTTCAGCAACTGTGGCTAAGTCGCGTTCTTCATCTCTTGTTCCCAAAAACTTCAATGCAAGATGATCTCGCATATGGTGTCCGTTGGGAGGCCTATTTCCTTTTTTGTCGGTGCATTCCATAGATGCACCAGCACCGAAAACGACTACCGCCCTTTGATCTTTTACAGCTTCAACGAGTACATGTGGCAACTCAAGTTTTTGGCCTGCTTTATTCATCAATCCACCAATTGGACCTATTACGGTCAGAAAGTAATTTAATAATCATCCGAAACGTAATGACCTTCGGACCGATATGAAGAAAACACAACCCCCAATGGGCTTGATATTGCAGATACTCAACCCGATTGACTGGCAACAAAAAAGTGCAGGATCCTAATGGGAATCCCTACGGCTATTGGTGCTTGAGTTAACTATAGGATATCTCGGTTATTCTGACGCGCGGTATTCGAACGCGCAGGTTTGTCCGTTTCGGGCCTAATTCGGGCCTGAAAGTCGGTTCTTGTCTCAGTGTTTTTGGATGGATGCGCACTGTTCACTAGTTAAACGTCGTAAGCGCATGCTTTAAAACGCAAAAACTATCTCAGCGTTGGTACCCTCGACCGGACTCGAACCGGTACGGCCTATACGGCCTAGAGATTTTAAGTCTCCTGTGTCTACCATTCCACCACGAGGGCCCATCGCACGGGCCAATCGGCCACAACGAGTGCGCGCGACAATAGCGTGGAATGGCGGGGTGTAAAGACCCAGTCGGAGCGGTTCAAAGCTCTTCTTCGAGATTGAGCAAATAGGCCCGTTCGGGCAGCCAGGGATTCAATGCCAATGCGGCACGCAGGTCGCGCTGCGCCTCAAAATCGCGGCCCAAAGCCATAAAGGTCATGGCCCGCCCCGAAAGCGCGCCCAGATGACGCGGCGACAATTCCAATGCGCGATCAAGGTCTGGCAAAGCGGCTTCAAACTCATACCTTAGAAAATTCACGAAAGCGCGCTGGTTGTAGCCCTCGGCATAATGCGGGCAATACGCCACCAGCCTGTCAAAATCCTTCATCGCGCCAAGGAAATTGTATTGGCTTCGGCGCTGCATCCCCCGGTCGAGAATTTCTTGCGCGGTAACATCTGGGGCGTCTGTCCAAAACTCCCAAAGCTTTTGGCCAAGCGTCAGCCCCGTGGTCTGATCATCAGCATTCTGAATATCAAGATAAAGCGCATCCAAAGCCGCGCTACGGTCTGCCACCGCGGGGCAGTCCGCCCAAACCGGCGACGCGAAACAAGCTATGAAAACAAGGGCGCGCATGCCCTAGCCTGCCATAGATCGTGATTATTTCAAGTCACATCCCCGAGACCGAATTCCTTGACAGCTTCCATCACCACAAAGGTCGAGGTGCTAGACACATGAGGCAAAGCCGAAATTTTCTCTCCCAAAACCGTGCGATAGGCGGACATATTTGTCGTGCGCACCTTCAGCAGGTAGTCAAAATTAGACGCCATCATATGCGCCTGCTCGACCTCGGGCATCTGCACAACCGCTTTATTGAAAGCTTTCAAAGCCGCCTCGCGCGTGTCGTCAAGTTTCACCTCGACAAAGGCCACATGGTCCAGCCCAAGCCGCACAGGGTCCAGCATCGCGCGATACCCCGCAATCACGCCCTCGGCCTCTAGTCGCCTCAACCGCGCTTGGGTCGGGCTTTTGGAAAGGCCAATCTCTTTGGCCAAATCGGTAATCGACATGCGCCCGTCCTTGGCCAAAGCGTCGAGAATCCGTCGATCATGTCGATCAAGTTCAATTTGGTCACTTTGCATCGGAAACACCCAAATAATAAGTCGATTAGGCAAGCATAATCCTGATCATCGGGAAAATCGACCTGAATGTTCGCGCTATACTAACCAGATACCCCGCCACCCTTTTGTTCGGAGCCACAAATGACCGCGCCGCGCCGTTTGATCGACACAACCACCTACACTGACGAAGCCACCCTTGTTGCACGCCTAAAATCAGACTCGCAGCTATCGATGGAAGATCGCGCGCGCATTTCAGCAGCGGCGGCAGACCTAGTGCGTCAGATCCGATCACAGACCCAACCGGGCCTGATGGAGGTTTTCCTCGCGGAGTATGGCCTATCTACCGACGAAGGCATTGCCTTGATGTGTTTGGCCGAAGCGCTGCTGCGCGTGCCGGATGCCGACACAATCGACGCGCTGATCGAAGACAAGATCGCGCCATCTGATTGGGGTAAACACCTCGGGCATTCTACGTCGTCCTTGGTCAACGCTTCGACTTGGGCGCTGATGCTGACAGGTAAGGTTCTGGACGAGGATCAGAAAGGCGTGATCGGCGCCCTGCGCGGGGCGGTGAAGCGGCTTGGTGAACCGGTTATCCGCACGGCGGTAGGCCGCGCCATGAAAGAAATGGGGCGTCAATTCGTTCTGGGAGAATCCATCACATCCGCGATGGATCGCGCAGCGGGGATGGAAAAAAAGGGCTACACCTATTCCTACGACATGCTGGGCGAAGCCGCGAAAACCGATGCGGACGCGATGCGCTATCACCTCAGCTATTCGCGTGCGATCACCGCTATCGCTGCCGCCTGTACGCATGACGACATTCGCAAAAATCCCGGTATCTCGGTCAAACTCTCTGCCCTGCATCCGCGGTATGAGGTCACCCAACGCGCCCGCGTCATGGACGAACTGGTGCCCCGCCTGCGCTCACTTGCACTGCTTGCAAAATCCGCACGCATGGGGCTGAACATCGATGCCGAGGAGGCAGACCGCCTGAGCATCTCTATGGATGTGATCGAGACGGTGCTGTCTGAACCGGCGCTGGAAGGCTGGGATGGTTTTGGCGTCGTGGTGCAGGCCTACGGCAAACGCGCCGGGGCGACATTGGACTACCTCTACGACCTCGCGACACGCCTTGACCGCAAGATCATGGTGCGCCTTGTGAAGGGGGCTTATTGGGACACGGAAATCAAACTGGCACAGGTCCAAGGGGTGGATGACTTCCCGGTCTTCACCAGCAAAGCGGCCACAGACATCAGCTATATGGCCAATGCCCGCAAACTGCTGGGCATGACCGACCGTATCTATCCGCAGTTCGCCACGCATAACGCTCATACCGTTGCTGCGATCTTGGATATGGCTGACGACCACGAAAGCTACGAGTTCCAGCGCCTGCACGGCATGGGGGAAAGCCTGCACAATATCGTCAAAACGCAAAACAACACGCGCTGTCGGATCTATGCACCTGTGGGTGCGCATCGCGACCTGCTGGCCTATCTTGTCCGCCGTCTGCTGGAAAACGGTGCGAACAGCTCCTTTGTGAACCAGATTGTCGACGAAGATGTCGCCCCTGAAGTAGTCGCACGTGATCCGTTTGAAACCCATGCAGAATTTACACCCTCTATCCCAAAGGCTTCCATGCTTTTCGCGCCAGAGCGTGTGAACTCTGCCGGGTTTGACCTGCACGATGTGCCAACACTCGAAAAAATTGACGCCGCCCGAGCGCCTTATCGGTCTGTGCAATGGCATGCGACCCCGCTGATCGCTGCAGAGGCCCCGAGCCTGAAACCGCATCCGGTCACCAACCCGTTCCTGCAGTCAGATGACCTGGGCACCGTTGCCCACGCCAGCCCAGAGTCGGTTGAAACTGCCCTGGCCCAAGCACGCCCATGGGACGCGACGCCCCAAGAACGCGGCGCTGTGCTGTCGAATGCGGCAGAGCTATATGAGGAAAACTTTGGCCTGTTCTTTGCCATCCTCGCCCGCGAAGCTGGCAAAACGCCAATGGATCAGGTTGCAGAACTGCGCGAAGCGGTAGACTTTCTGCGGTACTACGGGGCCAATGCCCCTACCGATCCGCCTGCAGGGGTCTTTTCTTGTATCAGCCCTTGGAACTTCCCGCTGGCGATTTTCACGGGCCAAATCGCAGCTGCCTTGGCGGCTGGCAATGCCGTCCTTGCGAAACCTGCGGACCAAACGCCCTTGATCGCTTTTGAGGCGGTGAAATTGCTGCACCAAGCGGGTGTTCCTCGCACCGCGCTGCAATTGCTGCCCGGGTCCGGGGCCACTGTTGGTGCGGCCATTACCTCTGATCCGCGCGTGAATGGCGTATGTTTCACTGGGTCGACCGCGACCGCCATGCGCATCCGCAAAGCCATGGCCGAAAACCTTCAGCCAGGCGCGCCGCTGATTGCGGAAACCGGCGGGTTGAACGCCATGATCGTGGATTCCACCGCCCTGCCCGAACAGGCCGTGACTGCCATCGTTGAAAGCGCCTTCCAATCAGCGGGCCAACGATGTTCTGCGCTGCGTTGCCTTTATGTGCAAGAAGACATTGCCGACAGCCTGTTGGCGATGCTGAAAGGCGCAGTGAAAGAATTGCGGTTGGGTGATCCATGGAACTACAGCACGGATTCTGGCCCCGTCATTGATGCAAAAGCGCAAGCCGACATCGCGGACCATATCGCGGCGGCCCAGAAAGACGGGCGTGTCCTGTTCCAAATGAATACGCCGCAAACCGGTACGTTCATTGCACCAACGATCATCAAAGTCGACAGCATCAAAGACCTGACCAAAGAAATCTTCGGCCCGGTTCTACACGTGGCGACCTTTAAATCCAGCGAACTTGATCAGGTAATCGATGCCATCAACGCGACGGGCTATGGGCTGACATTCGGCCTGCAGACCCGGATTGATGACCGGGTGCAGCATGTGTCAGACCGCATTCAGGCGGGCAATATCTATGTGAACCGCAACCAGATTGGGGCCATCGTTGGCAGCCAACCCTTTGGCGGCGAAGGTCTTTCTGGCACAGGCCCAAAAGCGGGCGGCCCGCACTATCTGTCACGCTTCCGCAAAGTCGAAAACATCCTGAGCGATCAGGTGTTTACCCAAAACGAGGATGCCAAAACCGTGCAGCGCGCCATTGACAACGCCCCGGCAGGTGCGCCTACCCAGACCGTTACCCTGCCCGGCCCAACCGGGGAATCCAACCGCCTGTCGACATCTTCGCGCGCGCCAGTTCTTTGCCTTGGCCCTGGTAACGCAGCGGCAGAGGAACAGGCCGCAGCTATCAAGAAGCTTGGTGGGCGGGCAGTCGCAGTTGGTGGGTTTGTCACCCCAGATGACGTGCAAAAACTGCAAGGTTTTTCAGGTGTCCTCTGGTGGGGCGACGTAGAAACCGGGCGCGCCTATGAACAGGCGCTGTCAGAACGCAACGGGCCAATCATTCCGCTCATCACTGGCCAGCCCGATGTCACCCGTGCGCGCGCCGAACACCACGTCTGCGTGGACACAACCGCCTCTGGCGGCAACGCGGCCCTGCTGGGCGGAGCCGCCTAAATCCTTGAAAAACCTCGGGGCGTCTTGACGCCCCGAACATTCCCCGGCAGCGTGCGCGCATGTTTCCAATCCGCGATCACAACCCCTCGGGCCGCACGCCTTTTGTCACATATGCGCTGATCGCGTTGAACGTGGTGATCTACCTCTACAGCTGGCCGCTCGAAGACACCCCGCGCCAACTCGCGGCCTTTTATTCCGACTACGCGCTATTCCCGGCCCGCATTGCCAACGGGTTCCATTACGAGGGGCTGTTCACCTCGATGTTCCTGCATGGCGGCTTCATGCACCTGATCGGCAATATGCTGTTTCTCTGGATTTTTGGCGACAACCTCGAAGACGAAATGGGCCACATCCGTTTCCTGCTGTTCTATCTGGTCGGCGGGATTGCAGCAGGTCTGACGCAGGTTTTCTCGGAACCTGCCAGCATGGTTCCAACCATCGGAGCCTCTGGTGCGGTGGCGGCTGTGATGGGCGGCTACCTTTTGCTTTACCCAAAGGCGCGCGTCGACATCTTGCTGATTTTTATCATTATTTTCAAAGCCATCACCGTGCCAGCCTGGCTGGTTCTGGGGATTTGGTTCGGCCTTCAGTTCTTTAACGGCATCACCGTCGATACATCCGCAGGTGGCGTCGCCTATTGGGCGCATGCAGGCGGCTTCATCGCCGGCGTCGTGCTGACGCTGCCCCTGTGGGCCAAACGCGGTGGGGCACGGTTCTGGCGTGTGACAGATGGCCACCCGCCCCATCCAGATGCGAAGTATGGGTTTGCCCGTTCCAATGTCCCCAAAGTGAGGCGCAGAAAATGACCCATCTTTTGACCTGTCATTGTGGCGCTGTGGAAATCGAAGTGACGCTTTCAGAAGGATTGGAGACCGCCCGTCGATGCGATTGTTCATATTGTCGCCGAAGGGGAGCAGTGGCCGTCAGCGCGCCATTGGATGGCATCAAGATTCTAAAAGGCGCAGAGAACCTGAGCCTTTATCAATGGGGCACAAAAACCGCGAAGCATTACTTCTGTAAGACCTGTGGAATTTACACGCACCACCAAAGGCGCAGCAATCCGAACCAATATGGCGTCAATGTCGCCTGCCTAGAGGGCATCAATCCGCGCGATTTAGGCGACATCCCTTGGGTGGACGGCGTCAATCACCCCAGCGATCGAGAATAAAAAAGGGCGCTGGAAAGCGCCCTCGTTTCGAAGCCTTTCACAGCGCCTTATGCGCCGCGGATCACCTTGGCAAACTGATCCCAGATCGGTTCGTTCGCAGCGATCACATTGCCCGTTTCAATCACATTGTCACCATCGGCCATCCCGCTTACAAAACCGCCGGCTTCTTTCACGATAATGATGCCCGCAGCCACATCCCAAGCTTTCAAGTTGCGCTCCCAATAGCCTTCGTAGCGGCCCGCCGCCACATAGGCCAAATCAAGCGCAGCAGAGCCCCAGCGACGCACGCCTGCACAAGTTGGCATGATGCGTGCAAGGTCCTGCAAAGTCTCTGGAAGATCACGACGACCGCCAAAAGGCACACCCGTTGCAAAGATCGATTCAATCATCCGGTTGCGGGCAGAAACACGCAAACGTTGACTATCGTTCAACCATGCGCCCGCGCCTTTTTCAGCATAGAACATTTCGTCCTTTGCAGGGTCATAGACCACACCAGAAACGATCTCGCCCTTGTGCTCAAGCGCGATGGAAACGGCCCAGTGTGGCAGGCCGTGTAGGAAGTTGGTGGTGCCATCCAGCGGGTCAACAATCCAGCGGCGGGTTGGGTCTTTGCCCTCTTCTTCGCCACCTTCTTCGGCCAGCCAGCCATAGGTCGGGCGCGCACCCATCAATTCTTCTTTCAGGATCGCTTCTGCGGCAATATCCGCCTTGCTCACAAAGTCGCCCGCGCCCTTAGTAGACACCTGCAGGTTTTCCACCTCGCGGAAGTCTTTCACCAGAGACCGCCCCGCTTTGCGCGCGGCTTTCATCATAATGTTCAGATTGGCGCTGCCCTGCATCATCCGGCTCCTTTGACGTCAGAGTGGGCGGATACACCCAGACGCCCCATTTGCCAAGGGCATATGGGCATCGCGTCGGTGTTTTTTGGGGCGATGCGACTGCGTCAAACGCTTTGTAAGCGCCGCGCCTCGGTTCCTGCGAGGCGGATCAAATCCTGCATAAAGGGTTTGGCCAGATCGTCGCTGCGCGTCGCGGCAAACAGCCCGCGAGAGAGACCGTCCTTGGTCAAGGGGCGCGTCACGTAATCAGAACTATATTTCACCTCGCGCACCACCCAATCGGGCAGCACCGCAACGCCCCGGTTTGAGGCAACAAGCAACAAGATAACCGCCGTCAATTCCGCTTGCCGCACCCGTTCCGGTTCCACCTTGGCAGGCGTCAATAGCTGGCTGAAAATATCAAGACGTGACCGTTCAACCGGATAGGTGATCAGAGTCTCACCCCGAAAATCCTCGGCATCGACCCAGTCTTTCTGTGCCAAAGGGTGGCTGCTTGAGGCAACAAAGACCGGTTTATAATCAAAGAGGTGCGTAAATTCCACGCCCGGCATATCCTCTGGGTCAGAGGACACAACCAGATCGACCTCTTCCTTTTGCAAGGCGGGCATCGCGTCAAAGGCCAGACCTGGGCGAATATCAACATCCACGTCGGGCCATTTCTTGCGGAATTGTTCCAGAACTGGGAACAGCCATTCAAAACACGCATGGCATTCGATCGCGATATGCAAGCGGCCCGAATTTCCTGACCGAAGCCCGGAAAATTCATCTTCCAGCGCTTCAACCTCGGGCAGGATGCGTTCCGCAAGGCGCAGCAGGCGCATCCCTGCGGCAGACAATTTCATTGGCTTAGAGCGGCGCACAAACAGTTCTACGCCTGCCTGATCCTCCAACCCTTTGATTTGATGAGACAAAGCAGACTGCGTAATATTCAACTGATCTGCCGCACGCGCCAGGCCGCCGCATTCATAGATGGCCTTGACTGTCCGCAGGTGGCGGAACTCGATGTGCATCTTCATATCAAACTCATATTGTTATTGAGTATTATGAAGTTTTCTCACACCTAAACCCGTGCCACAAGGGGACATCACAAAATACGGACGAGAAAAATGACCGCACCGAATATCTCTTTTGAGTTCTTCCCACCAAAGAACCTAGAGGCCTCTTTCCGCCTCTGGGACACTGTGCAGGTCCTCGCTCCGATGCAACCGCGGTTTGTCTCTGTGACCTATGGTGCCGGTGGCACCACCCGCGAATTGACACGCGACGCGGTGGCCACACTGCACAAATCCAGCGGCCTGAATGTTGCGGCGCACCTGACCTGCGTGAACGCCACCAAGGCCGAAACGCTGAAAATCGCGGATGACTTCGCTGCGGCAGGCGTCAGCGACATTGTCGCCCTGCGCGGCGATCCACCGAAAGGCAGTGGCCGCTTTGAAGCCCACCCAGAGGGGTTTGCGAATTCCATCGAATTGATCGAAGCGCTGGCAGACACTGGAAAATTCAACATCCGTGTGGGCGCCTATCCCGAAGCGCACCCCGATGCCGCCGATCAGGCCGCCAATATCAATTGGCTCAAAGCCAAGTTCGAGGCCGGCGCATCCGAGGCGCTAACCCAGTTCTTCTTTGAACCAGAGACCTTCCTGCGATTCCGCGATGCTTGCGTCAAAGCTGGCATCGACAAACCGATCATTCCGGGCATCCAGCCAATTGAAAACTGGAAGGGAATTCGCAACTTCGCAACCCGCTGTGGTGCGACGTTCCCAACTTGGCTGCAGGATGCTTTTGAAAAGGCCGAACGTGACGGTCGCGAAGAACTGCTGGCAACCGCGCTGTGCACCGAACTTTGTGACAAGCTGCGCTCTGAAGGCGTTGACAGATTCCACTTCTACACGCTGAACCGCCCAGAGCTGACACGCGATGTCTGCCATGCGCTGGGTGTGGTGCAAAATGCAAAACTTGAAAAGGTCGCGTGATCAGCGCTGCGGACTATAAAAGTCGGGCTAGTGCCCTTTCAATCGCCTCAACAAAGGAGCCACCCGTGGCTCCTTTTTTTCCATGAAACGCTGCGCGGTTTCGTGAATGGCCTCTGAAGGGTCTCGTCCAATCTCACGCTTCTTGCGCAGCAGAAACATCTTACCCCACCCGGTCCAGGTCCCCACCGAGGGCGCAGTTGCATCCTGCGGGAACCGCGCCTGCCACCCCTGCGGCAAAGGCAATCCAAGTGCTTCGGATTTTTCCAACATCCAGACCAGCGGGATATTTGCCAATGGTCGGCTTTCTTCCTCGCCAAGCAGCTGCCCGCCGACATCGGCATGTGACCCGTGGAACCACATTTGCTCGACCCGGCCCGTGAAACCCTCTGGCTCATCCCAAAGCACAGGCTCATAAACCAACCGATTTTCATCAATCGCCAGGGCATGATAGCCGTGCCGCACCGAGTTTCCCAGTTGGTGGTTGTGAAAGGCGTGTTTCTCTTCCGTCAAACGCCACAACAACGGCAAGCGCAGGCCAAGTGCCTTGACCGTGTCCCAAACGCCGATCATCTCGATCTCTGCGGCGTCATGGCAAAAGAGTTTGGAAAATTCGCGCGCTGCGTCGCTGTCAGGTGCGCATTCATAATGACGATATGCCATTTGCACATTGCGTTCCGTCGCATGTTTGGCCTGCAACAGCCCGACCCGGTCAATCACCCCCGCCAGCGACCGGACTGCAAAGGCCCCGCGAGAATAGCCAAAGAGGAAAATCTTATCGCCGGGCCGATAGCGCGAGGCCAAGAACCCATAGGCGCGCCTGATTTGACGGTTGATCCCCCGCCCCATCATCACGTCGGGCGCATGTTTCCACTTTTTGAATTGCACACCTGCCTCGTAATAAAGCGAAATCGGTGGTACCGCCTCTTTGAGCAATTGAAACGTCTGCCCGGCATTGGTCTGCATGCCAGCAGCCAAAGAAGACATCGTCCCGTCGAGGATCACCACGTGGATCTGCGGCTCTCGCCTGATGGCAAGCCCTTGCTGCGGTTCTGACACCTTGCGGCGGAACAGCGTTCGCAGCTTCAATGTCCAACGTGGCAGTCTCATCCTTTCCTCTCAATGCGCGTGTTTCTCTCACTATAACATAAGCATCGTTTACGCCCGGTTCACGACAACAAGACGCAACTTCGTGTGACGAATATTACAGCCTCTGCCGCCCAGCATGCCAAAGGATCGCGACCTTTTCAGGACTGCGGTGTGCCGAAATACGTGCGTTTTTCAGATTGCCCTGCCCCAGAAAACAGAAACGGCGGCGCCAGGGAGGAGGAGGGGCACCGCCGTTCTAGTAAGCGTCCGGCCAGGGAGGAGGAGAGGCCTTTCGCATCCGTTGGGTCGCTTGACCCGATATTAGGTCCGGTGGGCTCAGGGAGGAGGAGGAGCGCCACCGGTCTTGCAACAAGAGCCTAGGGAGGAGGACGGCTCTTGTATGTCTGGGCCATGTGGCCCGGTATAACTGCGGCGACTTCAGGGAGGAGGAGGAAGTCGCCGCTATCTTCGAAGGGCCAGGGAGGAGGAGAGGCCCGTCGAATTCAAATTTCTATGCGCCGTACACCGCTTCATGTGCGATGGACCGGCTGGACGATGGGTGAATTCCCAAATCCGCCAGGTCGTGGCGAGACAGTTGACTCAGTTCATCAACGGTTTGGCGGTACAGGCGGTACTGTTTGAACTGTGCCCAAGCCTTTGCAAGAAAGGATGCTTCCGAGCGTTGTGCCGAAACATGAAAGCCAGTGAGTTGTGCCGCGTTTGCCATCGTCTTTTTCCGTACGTCGTCTTGTGTTGTGTCATTCATATAAAAATTTGCTGCAGGTGCACAACGCCTAGCCGCGCAATGCTGCTATGCAGAAACCGAATAGCGCTAACAGATGATGATTATTTCGGCAGCGCGGGTGGCAAAATGTGTAATCCACAGTCACAATATAACAAATTATGGGTTGCACCCGCCCGACTGACCGGCAGAGTGGCGCGCAAAGGAGACCCGAAATGGCCGTGACCGAACAAGAAATCAAATCAGCATTGGAATCCCTTGGTTTGCCCGATGGTGGAAACCTGATCAGCCGGGACATGATTCGTGCACTTTCGGTTGACGCCGGCACGGTGCGTTTCGTGATCGAGGCCCCCTCCCCCGAACTGGCGCGCCGCATGGAAGGATTGCGTCAAGCGGCCGAACAAGTGGTTGGGCAAGTACCGGGCGTCACGACAGTTCAAGCCGCGTTGACGGCCCATGGCCCTGCAGAACAAAAAGCACCACCGAGCCTTAAGGTGGGCGGCCATCCAAAGCCGCAAAATGGGCCGATGAAAATTGCAGGTGTAAAACGCATTATCGCGATTGGCTCGGGCAAAGGAGGCGTCGGGAAATCCACAGTTTCCAGCAATTTGGCGGTGGCTCTGGCAAAACAAGGCCGCAAGGTTGGGCTATTAGATGCCGACATCTATGGCCCGTCGCAGCCGCGCATGATGGGCATCCAAAAACGCCCCTCGTCGCCCGACGGGAAAACGATCATTCCACTGCAATCTCATGGCGTTACGCTGATGTCGATTGGCTTTATGCTCGACCCTGACAAAGCGGTGGTCTGGCGCGGGCCAATGCTGATGGGTGCTCTGCAGCAGATGCTTGGACAGGTGCAATGGGGCGAACTTGATATTCTGCTCGTCGATTTGCCACCCGGCACAGGCGATGTGCAGCTGACCCTTTGTCAAAAAACCGAACTCAGCGGCGCGATTCTGGTGTCCACGCCACAAGACGTAGCCCTTTTGGATGCGCGCAAGGCGCTGGATATGTTTGGTTCCCTGAAAACCCCGGTGCTTGGCATGATTGAAAACATGTCCACGCACATCTGTTCCAACTGCGGGCACGAGGAACACATCTTTGGCCACGGCGGCGTTGCGGCAGAGGCCGAGAAACTCGGCGTCCCCTTGCTCGGAGCGCTGCCCATTGACCTTGAGACCCGCCTTGCAGGCGACGCAGGGACACCGATCGCGGCTGGCACCGGCCCAATGGCAGAGGCCTATGGCCGAATTGCCGAGGGTCTGATCAAAGGCGGCTTGGCTTAAAGCAGGCCTTCACGCAGGTGCTGGCGGTTCCACTTGCCCAGCTTCGGCACGGGCTTGAATATAAACTCGGTGGCGCATGATATCATGCGGCACCGCAATCAACTGTCCGATCCGTGGCGGGATCGTGGACTGTTTCAACAACGCCTCATGTTCCTTCAGGGTCAGCCATTGATCAAAGGCACATGGTGTGAAATGCCCGTTCATCCCGTCAATAAAGACCGGCAGCTTTAGATCACCCGCTTCCAACGTAAAGAAATGCATCTCGGGCGCATCGACCAGCGCCTGCAGCGCTTCACACCGCGCCATGCCGTCCGGCACAAAGCGACTGCAATTGCGCCCCAGCACCGTGATGAAACCCGAAATCGACGCACCCTGCGTTGTCACCTGCACCGGGATCATACACACGCGCCGACGCCGGATCAGACCAAGCAGGATTTTGGATAGGTAATACAACCCAACCAAGGTGCTGAAGACGAGAACGGCCAGTGTCAACAAACTGAGGATGCGCACCAACAGAGGCAAGTCAGTGCCAAAAATGTCCATAAAGCGAAATGGTATCGAATGCGCCAGCGGGTCTGCTTGCGCAAACGTCGGGCTGCAAATTGCCATGCCGACCAAAGGCGCACCTAACAATCCTGCGCCTGCTATCCCTTTGCGGCACTGCTTCATCACTGTGCACGACATGTGGTTTGTGGTGTTGATATCCGTCACACCTTCAAGTTCTACCTGAACATGTAATCCGTCAACCTTTTTCGCCTTTGTCCTGCGGCGCGTCATACACGCCCTACCCCCGCGGGGGGGCAGCGATCTCTGATTGTAGGTATTCTGTCAGTTCTTCAAAGAGCATTTGTCGCTCTTCCTCAGCCAGGAAACGTCCGATCTCCACGGTACGCCCATTGCCTGTGAGCGTCACATAATAGTCGACCGGCCCACCGGATTTATGCAGTTCCACCCGCACCCAATAGATATTGCACGACCATTCGATCGCAGCCGCGCGCGCTGGCTGGTGAATCAGGGTCAGGGTGTCTCCCTTTCGCGTGAGCAACTCAAACACTTGCCGGTCCCGATACGAGCGGCGCAGCGCAATCCATAGCGCGGCAACCGCAGCTATCAAAAAGGGCAACATCCACCACAAAAGCGCCGTGCCAAGCACAGACATCAAAGGCAGCGCCAACATCAGCGACGTGATCCCAATCATCAAGGCAAACCCCTTGGGTGACAGAGAGTTGTACGCTCTTAGACGCAGCACCTCTGGTCCCTGTGGCGTGTCTGTCCAGTGATAGGGCATCAGGCGATCTTCTATCCGCTTCAACAAAAAAGGCCCCGGATCAACCGGGGCCTCGCTTTGACTTCCTAGAGAGGGATTAGTGCGCGTGGCCTTTGTCCCAGTCTTCCTGCTTTGGCAGGATTTCGAAGGTGTGCTCTGGTGGTGGGCACGGCAGTGTCCATTCCAGAGTATCCGCGTATTCGTTCCAGTAGTTGTTCTCTGTCACGCGCGGGCCCTTGCGTACCGCGTAGATCATGATGCCGAAGAACAAGATGAAAGACGCAAAGGAAATGAACGCACCGTAGGAGCTGATCTTGTTCCAATATGCGAAGGCTTCTGGGTAGTCGATGTAACGACGTGGCATGCCCTGACGACCCAAGAAGTGCTGTGGGAAGAAGGTCAGATTTGCGCCGATAAAGAACAGCCAGAAGTGCACTTTTGCTGCTGTCTCTGGGTAGTGACGGCCAGACATCTTACCGAAGTAGAAATAGATGCCCGCAAAGATCGCAAAGACCGCACCCAAGCTCATCACGTAGTGGAAGTGTGCCACAACATAGTAGGTGTCGTGATACGCGCGGTCCACGCCCGCTTGGGACAGAACGATGCCGGTCACGCCACCTGCAGTGAAGAGGAACAGGAAACCGAAGGCAAAGAGCATAGGCGCTTTGAATTCGATCGAGCCGCCCCACATGGTCGCGATCCAAGAGAAGATCTTAACCCCGGTCGGAACCGCAATAACCATCGTGGCCATCATAAAGTAGGACTGCTGTGTCAGCGACATCCCAACCGTGTACATGTGGTGTGCCCACACAACAAAGCCCAGTGCACCAATCGCGATGATCGCCCAGACCATTGGCAGGTAGCCAAAGACTGGCTTACGCGCAAAGGTCGCGATGACGTGGCTGATGATACCAAAGCCCGGCAGGATCACGATGTACACTTCCGGGTGTCCGAAGAACCACAGGATGTGCTGATACAGGATCGGGTCACCGCCGCCAGCAGGATCAAAGAAGGTCGTGCCAAAGTTACGGTCGGTCAACAGCATGGTGATTGCACCGGCCAGAACTGGCAGCGCCAGAAGGATGAGCCATGCGGTCACAAAGATCGACCAAGAGAACAGCGGCACCTTGAACAGGGTCATGCCGGGGGCACGCATGTTCAGGAAGGTGGTGATCATGTTGATCGCGCCAAGGATCGAAGAGGCACCAGAAACGTGTACCGCAAAGATCGCAAGGTCCATGGACAGACCCGCTTCTGTGGTTGAAAGCGGTGGGTACAGAACCCAGCCCACACCAGAACCAAGCTGGCCGTTGCCACCCGGAGAGAACATAGAAGCCACACCCAAAGACGTACCCGCAACATAAAGCCAGAAGCTTAGGTTGTTCATACGTGGGAAGGCCATGTCCGGCGCGCCGATCTGCAGCGGCATGAAGTAGTTACCAAAGCCACCGAAAAGCGCTGGGATAACAACGAAGAACATCATCAATACACCGTGGTAGGTGATGAAAACGTTCCAAAGGTGGCCGTTTGGCGTACAGCCTTCGGTGGTTGCACCGAAGCTCAGGAAGCGGCTGCCTTCCTGACACATGTATTGAACGCCCGGCTCCATAAGCTCCAGACGCATGCCGACAGTCAGTGCCACGGCAATAAAGCCGACAACTGCGGATACGATGAGGTAAAGGATACCGATGTCTTTGTGGTTCGTGGACATGAACCAGCGCGTAAAGAAGCTACGGTCGTCCTCGTGTTCGTGGCCCTGAATGGCTGCGTCTGCCATGCCTCGCCTCCTATTGAAGTGCATGTTTGGCGCAAGAGTCACCTCTCACGCCCGGATTCCTCGCACGTTTTAGTGTGCAACGCCCCGCGCGGCAATGACCGTCTTTGACGCAGATCAAGAAAAAACGTCGCGGGTGCTTGATGTAGACCAATCATTTCAACGCAGCGGCGGCGTCTCGGGTCTCAGAATGCACAAATTGCTCCAATAATGAGACTAATTTGCAATCCTGACGTGTATGTAGTAGTTTCGGTTCAAAGCGAGACGACACAGGTCGCAAAAAGCGAGACGACACAGGTCGCAAAAAGAACGAAGCGCAGGCACCAAATGCAAAATCCATTGAAACTCGTTTGGGGAGAATTTCTGTCCCCCCTCCTAAGGCGTCCCGGTCGGCTACAGGTCGCTGCGCTATGCTATCGCAATGGCAAGCGTGGACGCGAGGTGCTTGTCATAACCAGCCGCGACACCGGTCGCTGGATCATCCCCAAAGGCTGGCCCATGCGCGGCAAAGAAAGCAATGAGGCGGCCCTGCAAGAGGCCTGGGAAGAAGCAGGCGTTCGCACTGGTCGTGCGCCAACGAAAGCCCTTGGTCACTTCCATTATGATAAACGTGAGTCCGGTGGATGGTCGCAGCCCGTTAAGGCTTTGGTCTATCCGGTCGAGGTCAAAGAGCTCGCCGATAAATTTCCTGAGGTGACAGAGCGCAAACGCAAATGGGTCAGCCCGGATGAGGCCGCAAATCTGGTGGCCGAGCCCGAACTTAAGAAATTGCTGCAAGAATTCTAAGACGCGGCCACCTCGGAACCGTCATAAAACTGTTACAAAACTGTTGCGTTTGACCTGAGGCCCGCCTAATCCGTCTGAAATCCAATTGGGACAGGGACGGAGCAACCAATGGCTGGCAACAACAACGCAGATCCTCGGCACCTAGAGACACTGGACCGTGATCTGGGACGGCTTTCCAATCTTGAACAAGCAACATCCTTCGCGGCGCGCCCTATCGTTGGCGGCGGCATCGCGTTGGTATTCATCGCGCTGGCTGGTCTGGCCGCTGCTCTGTTCTTTGGCCAATCCAGCAACACCTTGCTTGTGACTGTGGCGGCAGCTTTTGGGGCCTATATGGCGCTAAACATCGGGGCAAACGATGTTGCCAACAACATGGGTCCTGCCGTGGGCGCCAAGGCGCTTTCTATGGGCGGCGCAATCCTCATCGCGGCGATCTTTGAAAGCGCGGGGGCGCTTTTGGCAGGTGGCGACGTTGTGAAAACTATCGCCAAAGGCATCATTGATCCACAAAGCCTTGGCACAACCGAGGTTTTCATCTGGGCCATGATGGCGGCGCTTCTCGCCTCGGCCCTGTGGGTCAACCTCGCCACTTGGGTTGGCGCACCTGTGTCCACCACACACTCTGTTGTGGGGGGCGTCATGGGCGCGGGCATCGCCGCCGCAGGATTTGGCGCTGTCAGCTGGGGCACGATGAGCACAATCGCAGCAAGCTGGGTGATTTCACCAGTTCTGGGCGGTCTGATCGCTGCAGGGTTTCTTTGGTTCATCAAGGTTAAGATTGTTTATCAGGACGACAAAATCGCCGCCGCACGCAAATGGGTTCCGGTGCTTGTCGGCATTATGGCCGGCGCTTTTGCATCCTATCTGGCCATCAAAGGCCTGAAGAAGATCATCAAGATCGACCTGCAAACCGCGCTGATGATTGGAGTCGCGGCAGGGCTGATCATCTGGGCTGCGACCATCCCGCTAATCAAGAAACAGTCCGAAGGGCTGGAGAACCGCAACAAATCGCTGAAAGTGCTGTTTGGCATTCCGCTGGTTGTCTCTGCCGCGCTACTCAGCTTTGCCCATGGGGCGAATGATGTCGCCAATGCGGTGGGTCCTCTAGCGGCCATTGTGCAGGCATCGGGCAGCGGCGATTTCTTGGCGGCCGTCAGCATTCCTTTTTGGGTGATGATTATCGGGGCCTTTGGGATTTCCTTTGGTCTATTCCTGTTCGGACCAAAACTGATCAAGATGGTCGGCGACCAGATCACCAAGCTGAACCCAATGCGCGCCTATTGTGTGGCGCTGTCAGCCGCCATCACCGTGATCATTGCAAGCTGGCTGGGGCTGCCGGTCAGTTCAACGCACATTGCAGTCGGCGGGGTCTTTGGTGTCGGCTTCTTCCGCGAATGGTATACAGAGCGCCGCATCAAACAGGCGCGCATGGCCATGCCGACCCGCAAGCAATACTCGCGCGAGGAGCGCCGCCGCCGCAAATTGGTGCGCCGGTCCCACTTCCTGACCATTGCTGCGGCATGGGTCATCACCGTGCCAGCGACGGCAACAATTTCGGGACTTCTGTTCCTGTTGTTGAATAGCTTCAGCAGCTGATCAAACAAGACATCACTGGGCACCTTCGGGTACCCATTTTTTTGGCCTAAATCAACCCTGCGGTCGTCAGCGCCTTGAGCATCGGTGCCAGTTCCGCCTCATAGACCCTCCAGCCTTGGTCGCTGTCCTTGTAGACCGGCTGCGTCACCTGCACGGCACTGGCCGTGCGCACATGGTTTGTGGCTTTCTCTGGGGTCAGCCAATCCTCGGACCATGTCAGCCTGGTTGCCTCTGCTAAGGCTTTGGTGGACGCTATGGGTTCATTCACCAAAGCGCCATAGCCCAGATCAAACACCCGATCCCCGCAGACTTTGTTCCAATGCTGCATCAGGTCGCGGTGGTAGATCATAAAGCGCGCGATATCGTCAAAGCTGTTCACAAACCCCTGCGCCCTGCCCTTGAACACCTGCCGATAGAGCGACCATGCAACCGCACGCGGGTCACGACTCATATGCACAATGCGCGCCTCAGGCAGCGCGGCGGCAATAAAGCCAATCCAACGGAAATTCAGCGGCATCTTGTCCACCATCACCGGTCGACCATCCGAAAGACTGTCAAACTCACTTAGAAGAAGGTCCCGTAGCGCTTGGATGTCCTGAGCACTCAACTGCGCCTGACCCTTTGCTTGCAGGGTCTGCATCTGCTGAATGACAGCCGCCCGCAGGATATTCAGTTCTCCGCAAGCCTGAACATTTGCATCCCGCGCCAAAATGCGTTCGGTCAGGGTGGTGCCTGTCCGTGGCAGCCCCGTCACGAAAATGAAACGCGTATCAGGCTCGGTGCCGGATTCAGGTATTGGCTCTGGGAACAGGCTTTTGGCATAAGCGCCTGCAATCGCTTCGGATCTGAAATCATAAGGCGTGGTCTTGGCCAGCAAAGCGTTCCCCTGCTGCAAATGGGAAAACGCCGCAGCGTGGTCCTTGCATTTGTGCAGCAAGTCAAACAGCGCAAACTGCACATAGGCACTGCGGGGATTGTCCTTACCTAGCTTGGCAATGGCTTGGCGCATTTGGGCAATCAGCGGGTCCGACGCGTCGACCTTGCGCTTAACAACCGAGATATGCCGCAACAGACCGACATCCATGGGGTCGACCTGCAACCCTGCCTCAAAATGTTGTTCTGCCGTCTCAAGCTCGCCTTGCGATTGCGCAACCGCGCCAAGCAGCCGGTAGATAATTGTATCATCCGGCGTCAACACGCGCGCCTTCTCCAAGACCTGCACGGCTTCATCAGGGCGGTTCAATTCGTGCAGCGCCTGCCCACGCAAGATCAGCGCGCGTGGCAAATCAGCGGAAATCGCAAGGATGTCATCACACACCTTAAGCGCCTCAACTGCTTGGTCATCTTCCAGCAAACACTTGGCCAAAGCACAAGCGACCTGCGGATGCGTCGGGGCCAAATAAAAGGCTGCCCGCAAGTGGGTGATCGCGGCTGGCCAATCGTCTTGCTGTTCTGCGACCTGTGCCCGTTGAAACAACCCTTCGGTCGCGACGACACGCATTTCAGCAAGGGCCTTTGCCGCCTTCTTATTCTTCGGGAAGCGTTCCAGCACGGCCTGATTCAATGTGACCGCCGTCAGCCAATCCTGCTTCTTGGCGGCCTGCCGCGCCTGCGTCAGCGACTTTTCAACGGAAAGAGATGCAGCCATCTGGTCCTCAAGGCGGAAATCATCGGTTGCCTCACCTTACGCCACGCACCCTGCCCGGCAACCAATGAGCGCCCCATTCCGCAGCGAATGCGGGCACGGGGCAAACTTCTTTAACCAATTGTTAGTTTTCAACGCCGCGTTAAGCGAACGCGGCAAAAGAAAACCCCGCTTGGTAGTCCGCAGCGGGGTAATTTTATTCAAATCCGTAAATCAGCGCCGATTATTGCGTGACAGCTTCTTCTTCGGTTTCTTCAACCTCAACCATCGGTGACACGCTTGCCAAATAAGCCGCGACATCTTCGCCGCCCTTTTTGAGCTTAAATGTCATCTTGGTTTTCCCATCGGTCCCCTGCTCTTTCAGGAACCCCTTGGGATCAGCAACAAAGGCCGCCAATAGCGCCTCGTCCCAGACAAGACCTGCTTCGCCTGCTTCAGTCATCGCCTTGGAATACTTGAAATCGCCAGCCCCGGCAGCGCGGCCAACCACGCCATATAGGTTTGGCCCTGTGCGGCCACCTTTCGCCAGAACTTCGCCTTCAGGCGTGGTGATCGTGTGGCAGGATTTGCATTTACCAAAGGCCTTTTCGCCTGCGGCAACATCGCCTTCCGCCTGCGCGGCAGTTGCCAGCATCAAGGCGGCGGTCGTCAACATGATACGTTTCATCGTATCCCTCACTTTAGCTAGCGCGTTCGTTGCACAACCTAATGTTTGCAGTCTGATCTGCAATGGACAAATCAGCGCGGCCCGGCGGGTAGGCAGAAACTTGTTAGCCGGCCTGAAACATCTCTTCAAAAGTGCTGCGTAGGGCGACGTCCAGATCATCCATCGTCACCGGCAGCCCCAGATCAACCAAAGACGTCACGCCAAATTCAGTGATCCCGCAGGGCACAATCCCGGTGAAGTGATCCAAATCCGGCTCCACATTGATCGAAATACCATGAAAACTGACCCATTTGCGCAGCCGAATACCGATGGCCGCGATTTTGTCCTCGGCCTTTTGACCGGTCACGGTCAACGGCTTGTCGTCCCGCTCGACCCAGACGCCCACCCGGCCACAGCGGATTTCGCCTTTGACATTGAACTGATCCAGCGTCGCAATAACCCATTTCTCAAGTTGCTCAACAAATCCCCGCACGTCCTTGCCGCGCTTCGCGACATCAAGCATCACATAGATGACCCGCTGGCCGGGACCATGATAGGTATACTGCCCACCGCGTTTGCTGGTGTAGACCGTAAAGCGATCCGGGTCCGTCAGGTCCTCGACCTTAGCCGACGTGCCTGCTGTGTAAAGCGGCGGATGTTCGACCAACCAGATGCACTCATCTGCGTCACCCGCGCGGATCGCCTCGGCACGGGCCTCCATGAAATCCACCGCCTCTTGATAGTCGGTCAGACCGGATGAGATTTTCCATTCCACCATGGCAACTCCTAAGCCCTGCGGCCCTTGTTTCAACTGGCATATAGGTGTGGAGCGCAGGCATTTCACGTCTCTGATCACAGGTCAACAGGCGGCGGTTCAATCCGTTGGACGCGCGCCACTGACCACCGCCAGTCACTGCCTGTTGGGTGGGTTATCTTTTTCACCGCAAGGTGTTTTTTGCGCTTCACATCCAAATGGCGACTCGATATAGACCCCGTCACCAAGTCATGTGCGGTCGTGGCGGAATTGGTAGACGCGCAGCGTTGAGGTCGCTGTTCCTTAACCGGAGTGGAAGTTCGAGTCTTCTCGACCGCACCACCTAAAACACTTAAGCCACAGTAATTATTGGCTTTTTCGATTTTTATGTTACCTTACCCCACGGCCAGCCCCACAATTGTACGCAACAAGTGCGCGAAAATGGTGCGCAATTAGCAAAAACTTCCTCGAAACGATAGATGACCATTATAGAATTCGGAATCCGGATTTCGGTCACGATTGGACCGCGTTAGCTTTCGATGCTCTGCCAAATGTCTTATTCCAAACGACAGAATATATTTTCCGGCTACGGCATTCCGCCAAACCGACTTAGCGATACATGATTTTGGCATTAAATTTTGAAGGTATTGAGAGAGGGGCAAATTTTGGGAAAAAAGACAAAATCCAATGAGGAAACCAAAGTCGACCCGCTCGCAGAAGGTTTTCGGCAACCACCTGACCATACTACTGACCCGTGCCTTACTTACATGGCGCGGATTATGGAGTTGCGAGAATTTGTGGGATTCGATTTTAACTTTGTAAAAACGTCTCATGAGCTACGTGAGGTTCTGAGTGATCAACTCAAAGAAAGCATTGGAATGGAAGGGTTGAATGCCCTTGAATACAACTTTTCAAAACAACGTTCCTTGGTAAACCAAATTTTGCTTTCGAGGGCCATTGAATCCTTCGATCTCTATCTAACAACTATCCTGCGAGATATAATTCTTTCTCGCCCTGAAATGCTCAAATCTGAAGGTACGGTTGAAGTTTCGACGATCATCGAAACCGGCAACTACGAAGATCTTATTTGGCAAATTGTTGAACGAAAAGTTCATGAACTATCATACAAGCCACTACGCGAGCTGAGTAAGTTCATAAAGTCTAGAACAGGGATCGAACTTTTTCCCACCGATGAGGCGTTTGAGATGACCTTGATCGCATCTGAAGTTCGCAATCTAATCGCTCACAACGATTGTGTGGTGAACGATTTGTTTAATACACGGATCTCTGGAATAGAGTTTCCATTGCAAATAACAGAGACGGGTCGAATAAATATCGAAGATGAATGGTTAAGACGTGCGAGCTACACGCTTGATAGCTTAGTGTTCGACTTTGATGAAACTGCTTCGAAGAAATTCAAGCTGCAAACTCGCTACCGCTTCGCAGCATTCACACTTCGAAGCTAGCAAATCCAAGCACTCAATTGTCTACAGCAGTAGCATTTTATTCAGTTCCAGCCCCATCTACAGCCCCACAATTGAACGCGCGCTGCGTAGCAAAAGCGCGCGACAACATGAAACGAAAAATCATACCAACATATTGATATTATTTTGTTTTATGGACAGAATGAAACAGCATGCGACACCTAGATGCCGGTTCTCGACCGCACCATTATCTCCCCCAATATAGATCTTTTCGAGTCGATGACGCTTAGCCCTTTTGCGCGCTAAATCCTGTCGCGATAGGCGGCGGGTGTATCCCCTGTCCAGTGTTTGAACGCCCGATGGAATGTCGCTGCGGAGGCAAAGCCAAGCGTTTGCGCCAGCGCCTCAATAGGTTGGCCTTCTGTTAGACCCGCAATCGCCATGTCGCGGCGCAGACTGTCTTTGATGGCTTGAAAGGAACTCCCCTGCGCATTCAGGCGCCGGATCAAGGTGCGCGGTGTCACATGCAGGGCGGCGGCCGCATCATTGAGCGTAAGATCAAACCGCGCCGTATAGACCATCTCGCGTAGCTTCAACGTCAACGCATGTTCATTAGACTCGGTGAATATCCAGTCCCGAGGCGCGTGGGTTAGAAACCGCTGCAGATCAGATGCTGTGCGTTGAATCGGAAGGGACCAAAGTGCGCGGTCAAAAGAAATTGCAGTGAACGGTTGATCAAAGCGCGCCTCGCACGGGAAAAGCACCGGGTAATCTGCGGCAAAGGGGGGCTTTGCAAACGCAAAATCCACCTGCGCCACAGGCAGTTCGCGCCCCGCAAGCCAAGAGGCCAGCCCATGCGCCAACTTGAGCATCAACATATGACCGAACCGGTTTACGTCGCCCCTGCCGCGAGGTTTCAACTGCACCACAACACATTGATTTGCATTTGAAATCTCCAGAAAATAATCATCCAGAACGAGGTTCCAAAACGTGGCCATCCGGTAGATACCCGCCCCAATGGACGACGCCCCTAATATCGTCGTGCAGATCTGCTTGAGTGCTCCCGGACGGATCGGGCGGGACCAAAGCCCCATCATTTCATCGCCGCTTTGCTGCGCGGCAACCTGATAAAGCCGCACGATCTGATCCCGCGATAGGCGCGTCTTTGTGTGGTTATCTCGCGCTGAAAACTCCGCGCGTTTCAGGATTTTCTGCAGTCCCTCTGCGCCGCAACGCACTTCAAGGGCCAATAAAAGGTCCTCAACTAGCGCAAATGAGACCGTAGCCGGTGCGTGGATTGGATTATGCATCTCCATGAATTAAGTCGAACATTCTTTGTCACTTTATGCAAATAATTTGTCATCTAGCGTCATTATCTCAAATACCAACAGTCATTAGATGTCACTTAACGCAATTCACTACATAGAAAACTTCGGTGCACCCATGACTGTCACACTCAACGACGACCAATTTGAAAACCTCACGCTTGAGAAACACGACGATGGCGTCTGGGTTGTGACCCTGAACCGCCCCGAAAAGCGCAATGCGCTGAACTTGGCGACCATCGAAGAGTTGATCACGCTCTTTTCAAACGCACCACGTGCCGGGGCGCAGGCCATCGTCTTGGCGGCCAAAGGGGATCATTTCTGCGCGGGCCTGGACCTGATTGAACACCATGACGCAGATCGCAGCCCAGCGGATTTCATGCATGTTTGCCTGCGCTGGCATGAGGCCTTCAACAAGATGGAATATGGCGGCGTGCCGGTGATCGCAGCCCTTAAGGGCGCGGTTGTTGGCGGTGGTTTGGAACTCGCCAGCGCGGCCCATATCCGGGTGGCTGATGCTGGCACCTATTTCGCCCTGCCCGAAGGGCAACGCGGATTGTTTACAGGCGGTGGCGCGACCATTCGGGTCGCGGATTTGGTCGGCAAGTCCCGCATGATCGATATGATGCTGACCGGGCGGGTCTATCAGGGACAAGAGGCAGTTGATCTGGGCTTGGCTCAATATCTTGAAGAAGGGTCAACATTTGATAAAGCCATCGCGCTGGCGCAACGCACCGCTGCCAATTTGCCCCTGACAAACTTTGCGATTTGTTCTGCTGTCAGCCACATGCAGAACATGTCCGCGATGGATGCCGCCTATGCCGAGGCCGTCGTTGCAGGTGTTGTGAACACGCAGCCCGCCGCCCGCGAACGTCTTGCGGCCTTTGCCGACAAATCCGCAGCGCGCATTCGCCCGAACACCTGAAATATGGATGAAGTATCAGCCGCAAAATGCTGATATTAAGCGATTTTTAGGAGAACAGGCTTTCTGCCTTATTCAACACAACACCAAGCAGCTGGGTCTTATCCCCCAGCGCTTGCTCGGCACGCTGCACTTCTTCGGGCAGGCTTTGACCACCGCCGACGACAAGCAGAACACCGTCCACATTCGGCAGAAATCCAAGCACATCGTCGCTGTCCAGAACGGACGGCAGATCAAATATCACCATGTCCGGGCAGAGCAAATCTTGCATTTCGGACAGCACATCTGTGGTCATCATTTGCTGAATAAGCTCTGACGAATGATAGACCTTGGTGTCATTCAGGCCCAAGGCAAGCGACTGCCCGACGCGAATCAAATATTCCTCGGGCGCGATATGACCGGCCAGATAGTCACTCAGCCGTCCGGGGTTCTTAACGCCCAAAAGCGCTGCCAAACTTGGCTTGGTGAAATGCATATCAAACAGAACGGTCCGCACACTTTCCATACGCGCAACGGACAGTGCGAGGTTGGCTGAAACAAAGCTCGCCCCGCAGCCTTCGGTCACGCCGGTAACTGCAATCCGCGTCCAGCCGTGCTCTCGCATCGCGATCAAGAGCCGCGTGCGCAGCATGTCAAACCGCTTGTGCACAGGATCGTTTTTTTGCGCGGTCACGATCCGGTTCGCCCGCAGATGCGCCTCATCCAGGTCGATCTCATGCATCTCATTCCAAAGCAATTGTGCTTCGTCGCCAAGATCGATGAGAAGCTTGGCGTTTGAGGCACTGGGAAGATGGTCTTTGGTCATCTGACTGGTCCTGTTTCTGGTCGAGCCGTTTTAGGCAATAAACTGGGGCAAAATATGGCGATTTTCAGAAGCCTAGCAGATTTGCCTCCACTATGGCCTTTTGAACAAATACCTCACGGCGGCTTTCGGGGGCCCACCCTAGGATCTCTTTGGGCAGACGATTGTCAAACGGCGACAAATGGGCGCGTGATTTCCAATCGGCAAGGCTGGGTCGAATGGCCCCATGGCGGCGCAGGACGTGTTTCTTCAGCGCATATTTCACTGCATCTGCCGCCCAAAAGGCAGTCAAATTGCCAGAGGACACGCGAATATTGGCGCCAAGGGATTGATGAATGGCGGCAAAATAGTCGCGGGCAGACATCATCGGGTCCGCGACCAGGTTGAAGGACTTCCCGACCGCCTCTGGTGTGTCTTTCATCAACACGAGCGCGTCAGCGACATCGTCGATCAGGACAAAGGGCAGAATATTGCTGCCATCGCCCCAAATACGCACTGCGCCTGCGCCATGCCAGCGCCCGATGCCCCAGTGCTGCAGCGGCCCCCCTTCCCCAACGACGATACCTGGGCGGGCAATCACCAGAGGCAAGCCTTTGGTATCATGTAGCTTTAGGAGTTCTTCCTCGCATTTTGCCTTGGACCGCGCGTATAGATTGCGATCCGTCATATCCTCGGCAAAACCGGTGTGTTCCGTGATTGTGTCATCCGGGCGGCTCATGTCATATGAGGCGATTGTGCCTGTATAGATGAACCGCATGACGTCTGCTTTTTGGGCTGCTTCGGCCAAGGCCAGCGTAACGCCGACATCGTTCTTAAGGCACCCTTCCCAAGTGATATCAAGCGATTTGCCAAGGTGGTAGACCGCCTCAATGCCTTCCATCGCACCGGCGAGCGCCTCTGGGTCTGAAAGCGACGCGGAATACAGTTCCACCTGATCGGCGATATCGTCAAATGGACCGGTTTTACCGCGACTTAAGACGCGCACGTCGTGCCCCTGCGCCACCAATTTTCGGGTCAATGCGCGCCCGATAAAGCCGGTACCGCCAACAACCAAGACGCTTGGCTTGGGTTTCTTTTTGGTGGCAGGCTTTGGCTTGGCCGCCGCCTTGGGCATCATGGCGATCACATCATCAATCGCGCGCATGACCTCGATCGCGGCAGCGCCGTCGAACCGGGTATCCAAGGCGTTCCCTGATTGCAGCGCTGAATAGAACGCTTTGAACGCACCCTGAAAGCCCAGACCATAGGCCGATTTACGGTTCAAAGAACTCAGCTGCCGCGCGGCATTCACAACGCCTTCGCGCAGGTGTTGCGCGGCCAGATCAAGCTCTCGCCGCAACGGGTTTAGCACAAGGTCCGATGCGTTTTCGCGCTGCAGAACCAAAGTGTCGTTTGCGTAATTCAGCCGCGCCAGTGCCGAACTGCCACGCACGACAACAGACCGGTCATCGACGGTTTCGACAAGGGATAGGTTGAAGGTCACATCCACATCTCCAGCCCGCGCCAGAATGCGCCAGCTTTGCGGGCGGTCTGTGTCGGCGGGCAAGGCAATGGGTTTGCCAAGGCTCAGCGCCTCAACCTCTACCGGTCCAAACAAGTCCTGCGCAAAGGCAAAGAGGTGCGGGCCGAGTTCCAAAAGCAGGTTTTTCGGTTCTTTCAGCAACCACAGGCCAAAGGGGCCAGAACGCAAAGGCGCGAGTGGGAAATGCCAATTGACCTCAGCAGAGGTGATGCGACCAAGGTCACCTGTCGTGACCAATGTTTGGAGCCGCTCGTAAGAAGGCAAACCCAAGAAGTTATGCCCGGCGGCGAAGGTTTTTTCATGCTTTTCAGAGGCTTCTACGATTTTCTTTGTATCCGCCAAGGACAGCGCAACCGGTTTTTCCACAAAGCAATGCATCCCGGCAGACAGGCATTTGGTCGCAAGTGCCGCGTGGCTGTCCGGCGGCGTCAGAATGTGAACAGCATCACAGACTTTCGCCGCGATCAACTCATCCAGATCGTGAAACGCGACAAGCCCATAGCGTTCTGCAAACCCATCCGCTGCGCCCTTTGATCGGTCGCAGACAGCGACCAGCTCCGCCCCAGCCGTCAATTTGAGAGCCTCGGCATGCCAATCGGCAATGTAACCTGCGCCGATAATGGCGGTTCTGATGGGCGTCTGTGTCATTACTTATACTCGATGATGTGCATGCGCCGCCCCAATAGGCGACGACGATAAAATTCAAGCATGCCAATGGCATTCGGGATCTTTGAAAGCGTGATCAGCGCCGCAAGTCGCCGCGCGCGGGCTGTCTCAAGCCCCTCTCCGCGCAAACCTTGGGCGATCCGCAGAAAGTTTACGCCATAGACAAGAAGGCTAAGGATGGTCAGGGGCCAAAAAAATAGCAGCCCCAATCCAGCAAGCGCGGGTAGCACCATGCCATAGACCACCACGCGCTGGCGCTCTCGCGCGAAATATGGCGGGTGCATCTGGCCTACCTGCGCGAAGCCGTGGCCAGAGCGGACCGCACGTTTCCACCATTGTTCAAAGTGATACATCGCAGCATCGTGCCGCGTCATTTCCAATGGAAGGCGGTGGATAGTCCAACCTGCTATGCGGATACGGACACAGAACTCATCGTCCTCCGCCGCGATCACATGATCATCAAACGGACCAGCCTCTTTGATGGCGGCCGCTCGAACCAACATATCGCCGCCACAGGTTGAGATGTCACCCGCAGGACGATCCCACTCGTGATGACAGAGCGCGTTGTAAACACTGGCATCCGGATAAACTTCGCGCCGCCAGCCGGTTACGATGCCCCAATCAAGGTGATCTTCCATTGCGGACAGCGCTTGATCCAACCAACCCGGCTGCAACGCGCAATCGCCATCGATAAACTGAATAAAGTCAGGGCAACCTTGTTCACACAGCGCTTCATAGCCTTCGCGTCGGG
Organism: Cognatishimia maritima; assembly: GCF_900129685.1. Taxonomy (GTDB): domain Bacteria; phylum Pseudomonadota; class Alphaproteobacteria; order Rhodobacterales; family Rhodobacteraceae; genus Cognatishimia; species Cognatishimia maritima. The sequence goes on from NZ_FQWM01000006.1 coordinate 29,363, forward strand.
CGCGCGCAGCGGTAAAGGGGCGGTCTGGTGAGAGTTCCACCACCATCGCACCTGATTTGCGGGCCAATTCCACCGACCCGTCTGTCGAGCCTGAATCCACATAAACAATCGGCACGTCGGGCAAAGAGGCAAGGCAAGCTTTCAACCGGTCCCCTTCGTTTCGGCCAATCGCCACAATCGCGACACGTGGGTTCATGCCTCTGCCTCCGGGCGGAGGTCCAAAGGCGGTGCTTCATTGGCATAGCCTGTCAGAATGTCCGACAGCCAAGCGGCCTCTTTTTCGGCGACATAGTCCTGGCGTACCTTAGCACGCCCCGCCTGACCCATAGTTTCCGCGCGATTTGGGTCTGATGTGAGTTCCGCAATCGCTGCTTTCAGCGCCCCGACATCGCCGGGCGCGACGAGCAGACCTGATACGCCATCTTCGACCAATTCAGGGATCCCGGCGATGCGCGTTGTGATGACAGGCCGCGCGGTTGCCATGGCTTCCATCAACACGACCGGCACGCCTTCGGCAAAACTTGGCAGCACAAAGATGGCGTGTGACTTCAGGAAACGGGCAACGTCATCCTGCGACTTGTAGCCCACAAAGTCGACGCGCGTGGCAAGCCCTAGGTCACGCGCTTCTGTCTGGAGGGCTTCACGGTCCGGTCCATCCCCGACCACGGTCAGGCGCAAATCTGGCAGATCGACCATCGCTTGCAAGAGAATGGGCAGACCTTTGACCGACGCAAGGCGTCCAACAAACAAGAGCGTGTTCGGCGTCGGCGTGACGTCATCAGCGTAGCGATCCGGGTCGATCCCGCAGTGCACAATATGCAGTTTGGACCAATGTTCGCGGTCTGAAAAACTCATCGCCTGAGCGCGACAAAAGTGGCTGATGCAGGCGACAAAGGTGGCTTTTTCGATCTTTTTGTCGAGCCGCCAATGCTCTGGTGCAAAGAAAATATCCGGGCCATGCAGGGTGAAACTGAAGGGAATGCCTGTCATTTCTGACATGAGCATCGCCACAGAACAGCTTGATTTCGCGATATGATTGTGCAGATGCGTGACTTCATTGTCCTGCAAATGCGCGCCCAAAACAGCGGCTTCAGCAAAGTAGAACAATTGGTAGAGCGTATTTTTGATGCCACCAGGCGAGGTTGCCAGCGCCAGTTTCAACGCCGCAGCATATCGTCCTGGATTGTTGCGCAGGAACCGCCAGTGGCACCGAAACAGATGCGCCGGCGCTTTCGCAGCTTTCAATACATGAAACGTACGGGCGGCTTCGGCGCGCTGTTCGGGGCCGACGTGATGTTCAGGACCGGTCTGCCGGATGGAACAGGTGAGCACCTCATGCCCCAGGGTCCGCAAGGCGGCGACTTCGCGCTGGATAAATGTATCCGTCGCGCGCGGGTATTCCCCGGTCAGATAGGCAATCCGGCTTAGCGCGCCCATGGCATCGGCTCCATTGGCTGGCAAGTGGTGGTCATGGTTTGCGCGCCGGTTGTCTGCCCCGCGTTTTGGATCGCAAGCGTGACTTCGTTCAGGTGCAGGGCAAAATCTCCAGCCAGCCGACTTTGACGCCCCGCCTTAATCGCCGCTAACATTTCCATCGGACCCAGCGCGAAATTCATCGCGGCCGCACCCCAGCGTTTGACCTTGGGGTGCGTCTCCTTTTTGATGTGAATGCGCCGCCCCAGCGGGTTTTCCAGCAACTTGCGCCGCAGGACCATGCGTTTGTAAAACTTGACCGGCGCGCTGTTGTCCCAAGCCTTTTTGACCTTCAGAACGCCCGCATCCCCGACCACCATAATTTCATGGTTATGCGGCGCAACGATGGAGCAGGTCAGCCGCACGGGTGGGCCGTCTGCGAAAAACAAGGTCGCGACGGACAGATCAGGCGTGCCCTGCCCTGATGGGGCCTTGTCAGGCAGAACCTCTGCCGAGGCTGCAACAACCGTCTGCACGGGCCCAAACCAGCTGATCAGCCACGAAAGGTAATAGCCAGCATGTTCCAGCGTGCAGCCGACGCGAAATTCATCCTCGGCAGGCCAAGACGCGCCGCTGTCGCTGACCCAATCGGCAAAGGGGGCCTGGGGGACAAAACCGTCGTCAAGTTCCGCATAGATCAGTCGCGCCTGCCCGGCGACTTGATCGCGAATGGCCTTGCCCAGTGTCTGCGCCGTTTCACCCAGGACGCTGCACGGGGCCGAGGCAACTTGCAGTCCACGTTCAGCCGCGATGTCATGCACCTTTTGCGCATCTTCCATGGTCACTGCCAATGGCTTTTCGGAATAGACATGATGCCCGGCCTCAAGGCAGCGCAGGTTTACTTCTAGATGGCTGCTGGGGTTCGTCAGGTTCAGGATGAGGCTTTCGTTTGGAAGCTGCGCAAGCAAATCATCCATCGAACCCGCCGCTTTCACTGCCCAGAAGTCACAAAATGCCTTTAGCCGCGCCGGATCACGATCATAGACCACGCTGACCTGCACATGGGGAAAGGTCGCCAAAGACCTCATATAAAGGTCGGCGACAAATCCGCAGCCAATGATTGCCAAGGACGTCATAGATATAGCCTGCTCATTCCCTCTTATGGCACGTTTTGCGCCGAATTTGACCTGCTGTCTAATTGGAAAAATCGACAAGATTGCGTCGGGCATCTGGCAATTGCACGGGCTTTGCTGATTTCAACAACACGATGGCAAATCTATTTGCAGATGGTAAACAGAAACAACCGAGGCAGGGAGCACAAGATGCAGTTTGAAACACGACAGGGTCCTGTGGCTGTATCCGTCAAATCCATTGCAGACCTTAAAGCCAAAGTCTGCGAGAAAATCGAACGCAATCAAGGCTTTGCCCTTGCAACCATAAACCTTGACCACCTTGTAAAGATGAATACCGATGTGCCGTTTTATGCGGCCTATCAGGCGCAGGACTACGTCGTTGCCGATGGCAACCCGATTGTTTGGATGGGGCGCATGGCCGGGCAGGAAATAGAGTTGCTGCCGGGGTCGGATTTGATCTTGCCGATGTGTCAGTGGGTGACCGACCTTGGCGCTACTGTCGCTTTGGCGGGGTCCACGTCAGAGGCTTTGGCGCAGGCAGAAGTCACAATGAAAGCGGCTTGCCCGGGGCTGGTAGTGACAGCGAAGATTTCTCCGCCCTTTGGCTTTGATCCACACGGCGATGACGCACGGGCGCTTTTGCAAGCGATCCACGAGTCAGGCGCGCGGATTTGTTTTATCGCCCTAGGTGCGCCAAAACAGGAAATGCTTGCCGCCTATGGTCGCGAAATCGCGCCGCAGACAGGGTTTGTCAGCATTGGTGCCGGGCTGGACTTTCTCGCCGGAACACAAGACCGCGCGCCGAAATGGGTGCGGCGGCTTGCGCTCGAATGGCTTTGGCGGCTGATGCAATCGCCCTCGCGCATGGCCGGACGCTATGCACGGTGCTTTGCGATCTTGCCCGGCCACGTCAAACGCGCTTTGATGGGGCAACGGCAGTAAAGTGCAGGCAGGCATGACACAACAGAACAACCATATTTCAGCAACAGAGCCCGATTGGACGCGCGAAGAAATCGGTCATTTCTGGGCGCCCGGTCTTAAACTTTTGCGCAGTATTCGGCGCTATCAAAGCTGGCGGGCTCGCAAGGGAGTCTTCGCGCGCATCGCTGCCAAATACTGGGCGGTCGTGCATTGGTTCTGGTCTTTGGTTACTCAGAGTGAAATCCACGCCCACCAAAAAATCGGTGGCGGATTGCGGCTACCGCATCCGACTGGAATTATCATACATCCTGAAGCGTCAATCGGGCCAAATTGCATGATATTTCATCAGGTTACTGTATCTGGCGCGGTTCAGGTCGGTGGGCATGTGGACATTGGCGCCGGGGCAAAGATCCTCGGTCCGCTCACAATCGGAGACCACGCCAAAATCGGCGCAAATGCTGTTGTGCTTTCGGATGTTCCTGCAGGCGCTACCGTCGTCGGCGTCCCTGCAAAAGTGGTCAAACAACAGGCCTAACTGCTAAAGAATGGTCCTTGGCCCTGTTTCCACTGTGATGCGATTGGACGCTTCAAGGGCGGACTTCCTTCGCCCTGACGCCATTTCTTTCAACTGCGTGCGGAGCTGCTCACAATATCCCAGCAGCGCCCCGGCAATAAGCCAGGTGATCGGCGTCAAAGTGGCATTGGGCAATAGGTCGACGAGATTTAGGGCCAAGAGCAACGACAATCCACCACCAAGCTGAGAGATCACCTGGTCCACTTGACGTTCTGCCGAGGTTTTCCGAAGGGGAATCGACGTTTCCACCTGCGCACGATTTAGCCTTCGGCGCGTTGCCTGTTCCGATCCGGCAAGCCGGTAGAAGGCAAAAATGGGAGCTGCCAAAAGACCAAACTCTGCAAGGAAACCGATCCAGCCAAAGACACCAACGGCAATAATCCACCGACCGTCGGTGACCGTGCGAATGGTACCGTCAATTGGGTCGTGTAGGTGATTGCGCCCCCAGGACCCCCAGCCAAAGAGCGGCTTTTCCATAGCGCGTTCAAACAGCAGGTTTTCATTATCGAACCGGAACTGCAATGAATTCGCGCGTTCTGCGCTAACGCTTGTGGCTGCGGCAAGAATTTGCTCTTCAGGCACGATGTCGACCAGTTTGGCCAACGGATAGGCGAGCGTCAGAACAGCCAATAGAAGCGCGACACGTGCTTGAATTTTCCAGTTCGCAAACACAACCAATGCAATCAGCACCATCGCATAAAGCACAGGACTTAGGGTTTTGTTCAACACAAGGACCCCCGCCAGAAAAACGCCAGCGATAAACTTTGCTGACCGACGTTTCCCTGCGGCGTTGCGCCAGAGTATCACGGCTGCCGAGAGGGCCGTCATAATAAAAAACGCAGCCCAGATGCCGTGCGACAAAAAGACGATTGCCCGATAGCCCCCCGCCCGGATCATCTGTTCAAAGACGTGCTGAAAATAGCCATAGATCCAAATGTTCAATTGCGGACTCAGGCGCACCTCGAGCAGCATCGGGAAGCTGTAGACCACGCCTGCGATCATCAAGGCCATCAAGAGATCTCGTAGATGTTCTGGCTTGAAAAGGAACTGGCGCGCCAAGACAAACCCAATCAGAATAATCGCCTGGTTAATTACAAGCGCCACGATATCCATCGCATAGAGTCCACGCAGGCCACCTTGGGCAAAGAGCACAGGTTCAGGGTTGGTCAGAACCGTGAGTGCGGGACTGAAAATAAAGCATAGCATCACCGCCTTCACCCAGTTGGATTGCGGGAAGAATTCCACTTTTTCACGGGCAACAAAGATGACCATGAACAGCGCCGCCAAGTTCGGAAGCGTCAGCTTGTTCAAGGGCGGCATCAAGGGAAAATCAAAAGCCGTCGGCAGCGGAGGTAGCAGCAAATAGGCGCCCAAAAACGACCAGATCAGCGCACGCCCAACCGGCATCCGTTTGAAGGAAACAAACATCACAAGCGGCCATGCGGCCAAAACGATATAGGCAATGCTATTGGGCATCTGTCCTGATTTTGCTTTTGCGCACCTTGCTGTCCACCCCACGCAACGTATTGGGCGGCTGTGGCTCAGTCTGACGAGAAATCACGTCAAATAAACAAAAAAAACACGCCCATTTCGTGGCGTGTTTTCTAAGCGTCTTGTTTATTGACCCGTCGCGCGCGCCACGACCGAAACAGTTTTGACCAGAATGGAAAGATCAGAGGCAAGGCTCAGGTCATCGTGGTAACGGTTGTCGTAAAATGCGCGCTCTGCAAAGCTGCTTTCATTCCGTTCTGAGACCTGCCAAAGGCCAGTGATGCCGGGGCGCATGTCGTAGTAGGCTTTGCCAGGATAGATATCTTTCTGGCAGGGCATCATTGGGCGTGGGCCAACGAGAGACATATCGCCCTTCAGCACGTTCCAAAGCTGCGGAAGTTCATCCAATGAAGTTTTGCGGATCAAACGTCCCAAAGGTGTGATCCGCGGATCATCGCGCAGCTTTTGCTTTTCGTCCCACTCAGCTTTCGCCGCAGGATTATCGGCAAGAAAGTTAGCCAGAATACGGTCTGCATCACGCACCATGCTGCGCAGTTTCAGCATATTGAACTGGCGACCATTCTGCCCAATGCGTTTTTGGACGTAGAAAGGCGATGCGCCCTCAAGCATCAGTGCAACGGCCAGAACCATCACCACAAAACCGACGGGCAAAACCAAAATCATAACAACGCCAACGTCAAAACAGCGCTTGGCTACGTTGCGGTAGAACCCAGGGGCCAGGTTCCCAAACTGTGTCTTCAGCGCGACATCGCGCTTATCTAAATAGGCCATACCACTTCCTCATACAGATCGGCCAAACACAAGAAGACACGCGCTGAAACCACAGCGTTCTGATCTGCCTCAGACCAGTGAGAATTTACGCTTCGTTGCCCCCGAATGGCTGACCCTGTCAGCCGACGCAAATCCGTGTCAGTTTGTTGCTTGGATAATCTTTAGACCCAACTCGCCATATATTTATATCAAATTTGGCAGAATTCGTCCACATTTCCGCCACTCTCCTTTAGGTATAATATGTTGTTTTATATGTGATTTATGGAAAATCTCTGATTTTGAGGCCAAAAAAGCGACACATTTCAGGAAGTGGACGGGTTATCTGTTAACGAAATCGCAATAATTCTACAATTTATGATTGTCTGTTTCGATTTCTTCAATAAATACGGTTTCCAAAACGGAACCAAATTCAGCGCTCTGCCCGACTTGTTCGCAGATACAGAAAATACATTCGAGGCTTTCAATTCAAAGTTGCAATTTGATTCTATTGCCCTGGAACTGAGAGACAAAAATGGCGCCCAGAGGGCGCCAAATTGTGTCGCAACCTACGGTGATTATCTGACTGAAACGAAGGCCAAAACCGCCAAAGTCGCGAGCGCGAATACAAGCAATCCTATGGTCCAGAAAATCCGACGCCACGTGCGCTCGCGTGCGACATGAACAAGCGGGATCACAGCAACTGCACGCAGACCCAGCTGACGCTCGAGTTGGGCTTCGGTGCGAATGATTGGGTTTCGCATTTCAAGGATCACAACCGCAACGATGCCTGCGAGACCTGAAAGGATGCAGCCCAGAAACGCGATGCGTTTTCGATTGGGGGCAATTGGTGTTTCCGGGGCAACTGCGGTTTCGAGTATTTGAAAGCTTTCGCCCTGCTGGCTCGCTTGCAGCATCAAAGACATTTCGGCCTCTGCCTGATTGCGGGTAATGACCAAATACTGGTCCGTCAGCCGTTGCAACTCACGCTCCAAAGCGCTGAGTTCTCGTTCAATATTCGGCGCTACTTGTATCAGGGCTGTGGTCTGACGGATCTGAACATCCAAAAGTGCGGCTTGCTCCTGCAGCTGCGCCAACCGGTTTGCCACCAATGTATTACGAGAACCGCGATTGCCTGCGGTCAGTTCAATAATCTGCCGTTCTAACTCCAACCGCTCTTGTCGCGTGCGTGCAAGTTCTTCACGTTTCAGCGTCAACCCTGCATTTAGGCTATCGCCGTTCTTTTGTTTGAATTCGGCAATTTCAGTTTCAAGCTTTTCGATATCTGCGCCCAGCCGCGCCTCTTCGCTTTCAAAAAACGCAAGCGCCTCGGCAGCGCGTTCCTCGCGGCGGTTTTTGTTCTGGGCGAGCACGTTGTTGACCAAAGTGTTGGCAACACGCGCTGCAACTTCAGGGTCGCCCATGCGTACGGTGATATTCAGTGCTGTCGGAATAATGTCAGGACGCCATGCCAAAGCAGGATCTGTCACCCGCACCACGCGTGCCCCAAGACGCAACGCAAACACTTTGTCGGAATCCGATATGTCCGGAACGTCTGCGAACAGGTTTTCGGCTTCGATAATGGCCAAAAGATTGTCACGAGACATTACGCGTTGTTCAATGATTTGCAGTTGCTGCAGGGTCCGCGCGTTGACCGAAGAGGACCCACCAAACTCGGGCGCCTGCACCTGCGCTTGCTCAATCTGGATTACGGCAACGGCTTCGTATTCTCTTGGCAGGCTGACGGCGTAGAACAATGACGCAGCAACACCCGCCGCAACGATCAGCGCCAAAAGCACGATGTGGCGCAGAAATGCGCCAAAGATTTCATCAAGCGTCGACAGCCTGTTCATCGCAATTGCCTCACATTTTGGCCGTCCCTTGCCGGGCAACCCTTATCGTTGGTTCAGCTATGCCCAAGCAATGTGTTTATCCGATGACCGAATTTGGAAACTCGCTGCCAAATTCGACACCTTCGGCAATATGACACAGGCTGATGATCTGTTCACCTGAATTGCTGGTGAGGCCACGGAAGATACTGCCCTGTGCAAACCCTTCGACATCGCGCATCAGGCGCGCGTCAAAACGGCCCTGTTTATCAAAAACCACGGACAAGGCTTTGAAATCAATCAAAGTCCGGCTGACCGTGTATTGGCATTTGTAGATGGCTTCTTTGGCGCTAAAGAAACGCCGCGCCACGATTCCCCGGGATTGAAACGGCAGTTGGCGCAGCCAGGCCAATTCTTCTGGGCGGCAGATTTCGGAAAACACGTCTGCCTCAAGCGGCAAAGCCGGTTCTACATCCACGCCAAGCGCGCGGAAGCGATCCCGTTCGGCGACAATCGCAATGCAGGATTTGTCGTCATGCGTGATGCTGCCAACCACGGCACTTGGCCAAACCGGAGAACGATCCCGATCCATCGGAATGGCGGACGGTGCGCGCCCCAAGGCCAGCAAGGCCCGTCGCGCTGCCATACGCCCGGCTGCGAATTCCATTTGGCGTGCAGGCACTGCGTTTGAAATTGCAGACGCCTCTGCCGGCCAAAGGGGTTCTGGGGCTGCGTGGGGAGACGTCACAGCAACGGCCACACCGGCTGGCACTAGAGATCGAACGTTCATTTCAAGCATCGATAGGCGACGAAGTTGTGTGGTCATGAGATTTTCTCCCGACGGCGTGCGCGCATCATCCGTCGTTTGGCCATGGTGGATTGGCGGGACTTTGCCTGATCGGGGGACGCTTGTGTCGGCGTTTGCCCGGCTGCAGCTTCTGCCTGCAGAGTATTGGTTTGTTTTGCGGTTCCCACTTCAAGGCCGCAAATCGCCTCGATCCGCGCAGACAATGCGCCGAGTGTCGGGAACCGGAAGATATCGGTGATCGAAACCTGTTTGAAACCAAGCGTATCGCGCATATCGCGGTGCGCCTGAACGGCCAGCAGGCTGTGCCCGCCAAGGTCAAAGAAATTGTCGCCCGCAGAGATATTATTGACCCCCAAGATACGTGACCAAAGGGCTGCGATCTGTGGCATCACGGCGGCCCCTTCTGCACCAACTGGGGCGGCGCTTGGCTGCGGCGCAGATTCTGCGCGGCGCTCTTTTGGTGCCGGCAATGCTTTGCGGTCGATCTTTTTATTTGGCGTCAGCGGGAATTCCGCCACGCGGACAAATCGGCTGGGCACCATGTAACTTGGCAAATGCGCCGCAAGATGCGACCGCATAAGGTCTTCGGCAACAGGGCCTTTGTGATAGGCCACCAGTCGCACATCGCCGGGGGTGTCTTCGCGGACGATAACAACCGCTTGCGATATCCCCTCAAGGTCTTCGATGCGGCGCTCGATTTCACCGAGTTCGATACGGTAGCCACGGATCTTCACCTGGTGATCCACACGCCCAATAAAGTCCAGAACACCGTCCAAACGCCGCCGCACAAGGTCGCCGGTGCGATAAAGACGCCCCTGCCCCGCTGGCTGACCCGACAAATCATCTGGGACAAACCGATCCTGCGTCAGGTCTTCGCGCCCGAGATAGCCGCGCGTGACGCCATCACCACCAATCAGCAACTCACCCGCCACGCCAAACGGCACCGGCTGCAGGTTATCGTCCACAACATGGGTCGTTGTATTGGTGATAGGCGTGCCGATATTGGCAATCGCATCTGCGCCCGTGACAGGCGCGGTGGTGGACCAAATGGTTGTTTCAGTTGGCCCGTACATATTTGTAATCTTGGCATCCGTGCGCTCTGCCAATTGCGCAACCAGTCCCGCGGGCAGTGCCTCACCGCCAAGGAAAAGGTGATCGAGTTGGCGCAGCGCCATTGACGCCTCATCATTCATACAGAACATGCGCGCCATCGACGGGGTGCATTGCATATGGGTTACGCCATGGCGCATGATTTGACCGGCGATGGACATATCAGACGGATCAACCGTGACCTCGCCCTGACAGGCAGCCACGACCTCGGTCAAGGGGCGCAGCCCCTCAAGCACCACATCGGTGTCGATGCCATAATCGATCAAGCAAGCGATTTCAGTCACGCCAATGCGCTTCAACTCATCCGCCCGGGCGATACAATCATCGACTGTGCCAAATAGCCCCGAGTCCTCGAAATACCGCTGGAAGGCGAAATCAAGGATGCCGTCCATCTCATCATCGCTCAGGCTCCCTAGGTCGAGCTCAAACGGGTTGTTGACGCCTTCGGGTTTCTTAAACGCCGGGAAGGCCCAGGCGTATTGTTTGATCAAACCGGCGGCGGAACGCAGGTAATCTTTCATCGGCTCGCGCGCGATGTCGCGGGCGGTTTCGCGATCTTCTGCAATAAAGCTGTGCAGCATCAGCGTGACTTTGAAGTCTTCGGGGCGATGCCCCGCCTCGCGCAGCGCTGCGTGGTAAAGTTTAATCTTATCCGCAACCTCAGAGATGCTCTGCCCCAAGAGGTGGGTTAGGATATGAGCCCCATTGCGCCCGGCCTCTTTCCATGTTTCGGGGTTTCCGGCGGTGGTCACCCAGATATCGGGTTCTTTGGACACGGGCCGTGGCTGCGTCACAACGGCGTGCATTTGACCATCGGCACGCGGGAATTCCACGGCTTCTCCGCGCCAGAGTTTGCGCAGGTCTGCGATTTGCTGGAACATTACCTCTTTGTTGGCAGGCGGAGTGTTCTCTGGGCGCAGGACAAAATCATCCGGCTGCCAGCCGCTGGCGATGGCCAGCCCGGCCCGGCCATTTGTGAGGTTGTCAATGACAGACCATTCTTCGGCGATACGTGCCGTATGGTGCAACGGCGCAACGCAGCTGCCCGCGCGCACACCGATATTGCGCGTGGTCCCGGCCACGGCTGCCCCCGTCACCGATGGGTTCGGGTATGGTCCGCCAAAAGCGTGGAAATGCCGCTCTGGCGTCCAGACCGCGCAGAAACCGTTTTCGTCGGCAAACTGCGCGCCTTCCAGCAGCAGGCGGTATTTGTCGCGACCGGCACCGTCGTCGTTGCCCCAATAATAAAGGCTGAACTCCATGCCCGAAGCGCGCCCACGCAGCGGCCCATCAGACAGTTGTGTGGCCTTTTCATCGCCAGACAGCACGACCTTATGACCGCGCGACAGCGTGTAGAACAGTTCCAAGACCGAGATATCAAACGAAAGGCTGGTGACCGCCATCCAAGTCGCGCTGGCGTCTGCCTGTACGCGGTCATCCATACCCGCAAAGAAATTGATGACATTGCTGTGCTCCACCATCACGCCCTTGGGCCGACCGGTCGAGCCGGAGGTGAACATAAGGTAAGCTAAGTCTGCGCCGGTGACCTGTTCGGCAGGGGTCGCGACCTCATCTGGCGGCGCTTCTGCGTCGATCAACAACACGCGCGCTGCGGACGTCGGTAGGTCTTTCGCAATCTCACTTTGTGAAACCACCAGTTTCGCGGCGCTGTCTTCCAGATAGATCGACAGGCGGTCCTGCGGAAAACTCGGGTCCAACGGTAAATAGGCGGCCCCTGCTTTCCAAATCGCAAGGCAGGCCACAACGAGATCGAGTGAGCGACGGCAATGCACACCGATGATATCGCCTTTTTCGACGCCTTCGCGGATCAACTTCGTGGCCCAAGCCCCTGCGCGCGCGTCAAGCTCTGCATAGGTCAGCGCCTGATCTTCAAAGACCAAGGCGGTGACGTCTGGCGACGCTTGCGCTTGAATGGCAATGGCCGCGTGAACGGTCGCCTGTGGGTCGATGTCTGCTGTTGGTCCCTGTGCGGCCTTCAGCAGGGCCAGTCGCTCACTTTCTGGAACGGACAGCAATTTCCGGACCGATGTTTGACCCTTGGCAAGTTCTGCAAGGATGTGTTCCAGCCGGGTTTTCAACAGAATTGCGTGGTCGGCGGTGACGCGCGCCGCGTCATAGCGCAAACAGGATCGGTCTGTATCAAAAACCACCGACACCGCGACGCCTTTGGAAGGTTCCTTCTCAGCGGACGGTAAAACTTCCAGATCAGGCGTTTGCAGGGCCGACAACTCTGGTGCGCGTGAAATCAGATCAAGCGCGAAGGTGTCTCTGCCATGTAGAGTCGAAAGGGCGTCCTCAGTATTTTGTCGGAGCGTCGCAACATCATCTTCTGTGGTCGCAAGCAAAGGCATTGGCACCCATGGCGAAAGGACGCAATCGGCGATCGAGAGACCAGCATGACGATACGCGATTTGCGTACCATCTTCGGCTCCGCTGAGTTTCGCAAAGAGGTGAACAGCCGCCACACGATCCGCCATGGACAGATCTTTGAGACCGTGAATTTCCAAGCTTTGCCAGTCAGTTGTGTCCCCATCTAGATTCTTAACCGCGGCAACCAACGGCAAACGCAAAGGCGCAAATCCAGACAGGTCTTTCCGCCACGCGGCGTCGTCTGATGCGACCGATTTCATTCGTTTCGTGAGGCCAGCGGCATCGACAGGATAAGACAGTTTTTGACCAATAAGGGCATCGCTAGCTGCAATTTCAAACGGGTCGCCAGACAGGTCACAAAGTCCACTCAATGTCACAGAGCCATTTGCACATGCGACCTGAAGCGCGTTTTCATCTGCGCTGACGATTGTACCTGCGTCGCCACCTTCTGGGCGCGGCTCAATCTTACGGACTTGCAGAACTTTGCCGTTTAACCTGATTTTCGGCACACAAAGCGGGTTAAAATACGCCCCGTGATCCAGCGCGCGGACAAGTGCGACCAAGGCGTCGCTTGGCTTGGTAAAATCCAGAAATCCTGCGGCTTCAGGACGTGCGGTGCGCCCGAAGTATGAGCGGTCTTCAAATACTTGCGCCTGACGCGGTAGCACGTCACCAGAAAGCGCCGTGATCACCTCTGGGAAACTGTCAATCGCGGCTTCAAAGCATTTGGCATTCAGGCTGAGCGCCGTGTCCTTTTCTGTGACGGGAAAGGACCTTTGCACCAGAATATCGCCCGCATCGACCTTACTTTCGATCAGATGCCACGTGACGCCATGCGTGGTTTCACCATTCAGTCGTGCCCAGACCGGCGCATTCAGACCAGCATAACGCGGCAATGGTCCGTCGTGGAAATTCACAGCGCCCAAATTGGCCCGCGCCAAGAGATCATCCGGGATAAGATCAAGATTTGCGATGCTGAGCAGCCAGTCAAAGCCCTTGGGCAAAACCAAATCAGCCAGACGGTCTGCTGTTTCCTGAACCGAGTGCCCTGCATTCTTCGCCCAACGCAATATGTCCGGGTTGCGCGTGGCAATCATGGCAATTTCATGGCCCGCCTGCAGCCAAAGCTCTGCGCATTGCACCAGCAACGACTCATTCCCGATCAGCACGGCTGAGCGTTTGCTTGAGGCGTCTGCGCGGTCCAAATTCATTACTCTGCTCCTGCCAGGGCCTTTTTTGCCTTGGGAAATGCGATCTTGCGGGATTTTCGCAGTTGTCCACGAGTCCCCGTTTTCAAGGCATGTTTTGCCATATCAATGAGGAAATATTTGGGCTGACCTGTGGATTTCCCCCGCAGCTTGGCGCGCACCGACGCAATGGCGCCGCCGGTCAAATGGGCAAGCGTCGCGCCCAGCGCATAAAGCCTGCCGTGGTTGACGGTGAAGTAATGCAAACGGGACTCCAGCCAGAAACCGGGGATGCGATCCCATGTTTTCATACCTGTCGACACAGACCCGATGTGGGTAACGCAGCTTTCACGCACATAGGCGGTTTTCCAACCCGCCCGCGCAGCCCGTAGGCAAAGGTCGGTCTCTTCGAAATACAGAAAGAACGCTTCGTCAAAGAGGCCGATCTGTTCCAACACCTCGCGCCGGATCAGAACCGACGCCCCAGCGCACCAGTCAACGGTGCAGGTGGTTTCGGGAATCGGCATGGGGACAATTGCGTGTTTCAACAGCTTGCTAACCGGCCCCAAGCGCGCGGCGCCTTCAAATTCGCCTGCCATGGTTGGAAAGCGAAAGGCCGTTAGATGCGGGTCGCCGTCGGGGCCGTGGATGTAACTGCCAGCCAAGCCCACATCTGAATTGTGATCTAGATAATGCATTAGCGCCTGAATGGCCCCGTCATGCGGGAAAGCGTCAGAATTTTGGATATAGATATAGTCTGGCAAGTGCCCATCGATACCAGTGGCAAGTCCATGCGTGATCCCGACATTATTGCCTGCACCAAACCCGCCATTGCGCCCGGATTGAAGGACCTCAACCCGGTCGGACGCCCAGCCTTTTGCAACAACCGCCGCCGACAGATTTTCAAAAGAGCCATCGCGGCTGTCGTTGTCCACGATCAGGATCTTGCCCGCGATCCCATCCATTTCAGCCACCGTCGCCACTGCGGCCTGCAAAGTCATGTCGGCGGTGCGGTAGTTCAGAATGATGGCCAGAACGGTTTTCTGCGGCATGGCTACGCCGCCCCCTTGCGGAAAGGCAGGATCACGGCAGAGCCACGTTCGGCTTTTTCGATCTCTTTGCGAATATGGGCCGCCAGCACACGCACGTTGGGTTCCAGCACCATACTGTCGTGGTCGCCCGGCACCTCGGTCACGTGGAGGTCATCCAAGAACTGCCCCCAATCATTGTCATGCAAGACATACGTCCGTTCTGAATTCACCCAACGGTCTGCACCGACCTTCCAGGTGCCGACCAATGGCGGGCGATAAAGCGCAACGCGGCCTGTCCAAGGCTGCACGTCATACTTCGGCAGGGCGCGGTAGAAGGCAGCTTCGATCTCTGCATTGTGGAAATCTGTGCTGTCCTCTGCGGTCACCTCTGGCGCGCGGCGTTTGGACAGTTCCCACAGAACGCGGTTCTTGACCCATTTCCACAGAAACGCCGGGCCTTCTTTCTTAAGTTCCAACCACTTGATGCGCAGGCGGTCCTCTCGGGTCAGTGCGCGACGCACGGGCAAAGGCGTATCAAGCATCACCAAAAGCGAGACCTCCTCGCCCTCGGCTTTAAGCTGCCGCGCCAACTCATAGGCGGTCAAGCCGCCGCCTGAGAAGCCACCAAGCATGTAGGGGCCATGGGGCTGGACTTGCCGCAGTTCCACAAGGTAATCGCGCGCCGCCTCCACCAGATCGTCATGCGGAGCAGCGTCGCCAAACAACCCGCGCGCTTGCAGCCCGTAAAACGGCCGGTCCGCCCCAACAAGATGGGCAAGGTGGCGCAGGTTCAACACATTGCCATACATCCCCGCCACGAGGAAAAACGGTGTTTTGTCCGAGTCGCCAGCCTGATGCATCGGCACGATATGCGTATAGCGCCGTTCTGGTGCGATGGCAGTGGCGGCTTGGGCCGGGGCATCTGTCGCCGTTGCGGCCTCTTCGCCGATGCGATCAATGATCAGGGCTGCGCAGGCTTCAACCGTAGGGGCCTCAAACAGGACCGAGATCGGGAACTCTGTGCGATAGGCCTTTTTCACCATCGCAAACAGCCGCACCGCAATCAGAGAATGGCCGCCAAGATCAAAGAAGTTGTCCTGAATTCCGACCTGTTCGATGCCCAGAAGGTCCTGCCAAAAACCGGTCAGCGTGCGCTCGACATCATTGCGGGGTGCAACGAAATCAACGTCGAGATCAGGGCGTTCAAATCCCTGACTGTCTTGATCGGCTGCGGCACTCACATCGTTAACCTGCCAGAGCAGGTCATCAACATCGACGGAACTGACAACAACGCTGCTTTGGCCAAGGGCCATGGCACGGCGCAGGGCCTCTGGCCCCTCATCAGCGGTGATGCCCATAGCGAGCGTGTCTTGCAGCCTTTGTTCATTCGCTGACAGCGCGTGACGTTGTGCTGGCGTATCCCGCACCAATTCAGCTTCGCGCGGTGCAGGCAGCGATTGGGGTGAAAACGCGCTTTCCAAACGTCGGAGGGTCAGGCCATCGACCTCGACACAGACGCGACCTTGGGTGTCGGCAAGCACAATGTCAAAGCTGACGCTGCCATCAGACGACGCACCGCGCACGGCTTTAACCCAGCTGTGCACGGTTGTGGGCAAAGTGCCATAATGACGCAACGCCCCGTAGGAAACGGGCACCCAAAGGTGGCGGGCTGTGTAGCCTTCGATCAGCGACATCGCCCAGCCGGTCCCGATGTCCAAGAGACCCGGATGAAGCGGAAGCGTCTGTGACGCCTTTGCCAAATCATCATTCAGCGACAGCACCGCAATGCCCTCACCCGCGCCCAGCGCGTATTGGCGCAGGACATGCCAATGTTTACCAAAGGCCAAATGGGCCTCTTGCGGGGTCTTGAGGTGGCCGGTTTCGGCTTGGTCTCGTTGTGTATTGCAGCGCGCTGAAATCTGATCAAAGTCAAACGCTTGCGCAGGTTTCAAAGCGGCCATAGCAACCCTGCCCTCGGCGTGACGCAGGAATGCGTCGCCG
Organism: Cognatishimia maritima; assembly: GCF_900129685.1. GTDB lineage: Bacteria > Pseudomonadota > Alphaproteobacteria > Rhodobacterales > Rhodobacteraceae > Cognatishimia > Cognatishimia maritima. The sequence continues at coordinate 46,020 of NZ_FQWM01000006.1, forward strand.
TGGTCAGACAAAACCTCGACCGCATAGCCACGGTCATCCGGACGCAGGTGGATTTGCACTTGACGTGAGGCGCTATCAGCGACGTGCAGCGCACGCAGGAAGGTCAGGTCGCGCACCTCATAGGCGGCGTTTTCATTCAGCGCCTGCATCGCCTCAGCGATCAGTTCCAAATATCCTGTGCCGGGCATAATAGCAGCACCCTCGCGGGTGCGGTGCTGGTCTAGCATCCAGCAATTTGCCGTGGAAACCTCGGTTTGGAAGACGATTGTGCCGTCGCCATCCACGCGCACGCTTTGCAATGTCGGCGATGTGATATCCCGCGCAGTGCCTTTGTTGTTCTGGGTCGCGTCGCCCGCGATGGCATCAGCAGCCATGCCGACATCGGACCAAATGCCCCAGTTCACCGCCGTGACCTTGGTTTTGTCGCCCTTGCGGCTGTCAGCATAGGCATTGAGGAAGGTGTTGGCCGCCACATAATCGACCTGCCCTGCGGGCGTCAGGACGGTTGATGTGGAAGAAAACAGCGTCAGAAACTCCAGATCGCCATCCGCGAAAACCTGATCAAGCACCATTGTGCCGTGGATTTTTGGGGCCAGCACGTCTTCGACCTGTGCAGCCGTTTTGCTGAGCAAAGGCGCATCGTCAATTGCCCCCGCCGCATGGATCACACCATGGATCGCGCCGAATTCGTCGCGCAGGGTGTCAGCCGCCGCGCGCATGTCCGAGATGTTGCAAACATCCGCTGTCAACACGCGCAGCTTGCCGCCCAATTGCTCCAAGCTTTGCACGGTACGGATCAGACGCGCGTCTTTGTCGGTTTCATTGCTGAAGGAAGTGATCCGCAACCAGTCTGACCGGTCTGGCAATGCACGCCGCCCAAGAAGTGCGACATTGGCCCCGGCGCTAAGCATTTCACGCGCCACGCTGACGCCGATGCCACCGAACCCGCCGGAGATCAGGTAGGTTTTGCCTTTCTCCCAGTGTGTTTCCCGGCCTTCGGGCAAGGCAACTGCTTTATGAGACAATTCAAACCGTTTGCCGTCACGATAGGCCGCTTGGAAGGACCGAGGCGGTGCGATCAGGTCTTCGAGCAAGCAGTCATCCAAACCGTCGGTTTCAGCAACATCTATGCTGGCGCAGGTCATGCCCTGAACCTCGCGCGGCAAAACCCCAAGCGGGCCGCGGATGGTTGCCTTCTCAGGATAGGAGAGCGGCGCGCGACCCAAAGAGGCCGCGCCATTGGTCACACAGGTCACATGCACGGGCTGCGGCAGGTTTTCATCAATGATCGCTTGCCCAAGGAAAAAGAGCGAATGAAAGCCCTGTTCCAGATTGCGATGGAAGAAACTGCTGCCGGGGCGGAAGGTTTCAGATGAGGTCAAAAGCCACATGTGTAGAATCCGGTTCGGGGCCTGCCCGCGTGCAATCAGTTCTTGCAACAACTGGTCGTAGCCTTCGCGCCCCCGTTCGGGGGAAAGCACATAGCGCGTATCAGACAGGCGGCCAAAGGCATCGCCGGTCACGACTTCGATCACGGAATGACCTGCTTCGCGCAGGGTCGCGGCAATCTTTGCGCCCTGCCCGGCTTCATCCACGAAAATCAGCCAAGAACACGGCTCCGTCAGCGCGAGGTTCTCAAGGGCGTCAACATCATATTCCGCCAGTCTTGGCGTCCAGACCGGGCGGTAGCCCCAGTTAGCGATGTCATCCTGCCGCGCGATATCGCGTGTTCCGGCCGCACCTGTCTCCTTCCGTTCAATGAAGTAGCGAGAGCGCTGGAATTGATAGCTGGGCAGCAACGCCTTGTTGCGGCGCGCGTCGCCCCAGATTTGCGACCAATCAAACTGCCCACCACAGGCCCAAAGCCGCCCGAGGACCGACATGAAATATAGATCATCCGCGATCTCTTGCTCGGGGTGGCGCAGCGTTGAAATTGAACGCCCCTGCCCGACATCGGCGTGCATTCCAGCCAGCGAACTAAGCGCCTTGCCCGGTCCGACTTCAAGGAAGATGCGCCCAGGAACGCGGGCGAGTTCGCTGATACAATCTGAAAAGCGCACCGTACCCCGCAAATGGCGGACCCAGTAGTCTGGGCTTGTGGCCTCCTCGGTGCTTAGTGCCTGACCGCTGCGGTTTGAGATGATCGGGATTTGCGGCGGGCTCAACTTGATGCTGCTGAGGTAGTCGCCGAAGTCCTTCAGGATCGGCTCCAACATCCGCGAATGCGCCGCGATGTTGATGGGAATGCGCTGCGCTTCGATATCTTGCGCAGCAAGCGATTGTTGAAGAACCTCAAGCGCTGCATCTGGCCCGGTCACGACAGTCAGTTCCGGCGCATTTTCCCCTGCAATGTCCAAATCATCGCCCAGCATTGGCTCTAGGGCGGCGCGGGACAATGGCACAGACAACATGCCACCTGCAGGCACGCGCTCAAACAGTTGGCCGCGCAGATACACAAGACCAATGCAATCCTCAAACGACAGCACACCAGCCAGACAGGCCGCAGTGTTTTCGCCCATGGAATGCCCGACCAGCGCCTTTGGCGTTACGCCCCAGCTTTGCCAAAGCTGCGCCAGCGCGTATTCCACAATCATAATCAGCGGCAGCTGAACAGAGGGGCGTTTCAGTTCCGCCTCTGCGGCCTCACGGCTCATGTCATTTGCCAGCCAAAGCGCCTTGGCATCATAGTCTGCAAGGCCATCCAAAATTGCCAGCCCGGCATCCATCCAATCCTGAAACACCGGCTCTGTTTCATAAAGGTCCTGCGCCATCTGCACGTATTGCGCGCCGCCGCCGGGGAACATGAAAACGACATCAGGCGTGTCAGCTTCGGCGCTGTGCGTAAAGACGCGGCGTTGGTCGTTCGCTTCGAGCAATTCTGCCGCTTCAAGTGGCGTTTCCGCAACCACCACGCGGCGTTTTTCAAAAGCACGCCGCCCCTTTTGCAAGGTGTATGCCACATCCGCCAGATCCACCTCTGGGTTGGCACGCAGGTAGGCCGCAAGGGCTGCGGTGTTTGCATCCAGGGCTTTGGTCGTGCGGCCTGAAATCGTCAGCAATTGAAATGGCCAGTCCGACGGTTCAGAGGCCGCGCGCGCGGGCGCTTCCTCTAGCACGACATGTGCGTTGGTCCCGCCAACGCCTAATGAATTCACGCCAGCCCGGCGCGGACCGCGATGGGCGGGCCAGACGCGGAGCGTATCGTTGACCTGAAAGGGGCTGGTTTCAAAATCAATAACCGGGTTTGGCTTTTCAAACCCAAGGCTGGGCGGGATCTGATGATGATGCAGCGACAGTGCGGTTTTGATCAGGCTGGCCGCGCCTGCCGCAGTATCAAGGTGGCCGATATTGGTTTTGACCGACCCAACCCGGCAATAACCGCTTTCATCCGTCGTCTCTCGAAAGGCTTCGGTCAGCGCTGCGATTTCGATCGGGTCGCCGATATAGGTGCCGGTCCCGTGGCATTCTACGTAGTCGATTGTATCCGCTGTGACATCCGCCATGGCCAATGCATCAGCCACGGCATTTGCCTGCCCCCCAACCGAGGGGGCGAGATAGCCCGCTTTGTCAGACCCATCGTTGTTGACCGCAGAGCCACGAATAACGGCCCAGATATGATCCCCATCTGCCAGCGCATCCGCCATGCGGCGCAAGACAACCACACCGGCCCCGCTGCCAAAAACTGTGCCTTCAGAGCGATGATCAAAGGCGCGGCAATGCCCGTCGGGTGATAGGATTTCGCCTTCTTCATAAAGGTATCCGCGTTTGTGCGGCATCTCGATGGTCACGCCACCTGCCAATGCCATGTCGCATTCACCGTTCAACAGCGACTGGCAGGCATAATGCGCCGCCACCAAAGACGTGGAACAGGCGGTCTGCACCGAAAGGCTTGGCCCTTTCAGGTCAAGGATATGACTGAGACGCGTGGACAGGAAATCTTTGTCATTGCCGGTGTGGCGCAGCAGGAACATGCCTGTGCTGTCGACCAGATCGCGGTTGGAGCAAAGGTTGAAATAGAAATAGCTGCCCATGCCGCAGCCGCCAAAGACGCCAATGGGGCCATCAAAATGCTCTGGCATATGGCCCGCGTTTTCCAAGGCTTCCCAGCTGACTTCAAGGAACTGCCGGTGCTGCGGGTCCATAATCGCCGCTTCTTTGGGGCTGAGGCCAAAGAATTCTGCATCAAAGTGATCAAAAGCCTCCAGAACCGAGGCTGATTTCACGTAGTTTTTGCGTTGCAGACGGGCCTTGCTTTCACCGGCTTCTAGCAGTTCAGCGTCGGTCAAAGGGGTGATGCACTCCACCCCGTCGCGCAAGTTCTGCCAATAGGCGTCCAGCGTCGCCGAGCCGGGCAAATGCGCTGCCATCCCTACGATTGCAATGTCGTTATCTGTCCAGTCGCCTGAGCCTTGATTGTTTATCATAGTCCACTCGATCATCGATGTGCCGTCTGACCTTCGATTTGGGCCAGTGATTGCGACTGTGAGTATCGCGCAATCGGAGCGCCAAATTGGTCAGATCAAGGCGAATTAAGGGCGAATACCGCTGCCACATGGTCTTGGTTGAGCCACAGCGCCAAACCCATCAACGCAAAGCCCAAAGCTGCAAATAAAAAATCGTGCAACGGGTCCCAGGTTCCTTGGTGGCGCGCAAGCCAAACCACCACTGGATAGACTGCCACCATGGCCAGCCCATGCCCCACCAGCGCCCCAGCAAGGCCGCCGATCTCTACCCCCAACCAAAGTCCTGCAATCAACAGCACGGTCCGCGCCAGCGTCAGCACAAAGAAGCGCCTTGTGTCGCCTGTCGCCAAGGCCGCCTGATCGTAGGTCAGAACAATCACCTGAGGCAGTTGGGCACAGGCAATCATTACCAGAATTCCGCCTGCGAGCCTATAGCGCGGGTCATAGAGCAGTTCGATGATCGGGCCTGACCACAGCGCCACCACGGAAAGTGCTGAAAGAAGCACAAAGGACAGGAGTATGCGCATCTTGCGAAGCTTTAGAAAATTGCTGCGGGATCCCTTTGGCGGGCGTTCGCGATAAATCGGGATCAATATTCGGCGTGTGACTGTCCCGCCCAACAGCAAAGGGAAACTCGCCAAAAAGAAGCCGATATTGTAAATACCCAGCGTCTCGAGCTGCAGATATTTGCCCAAGATGATCTTGTCGCCCTGGCTTAGGAAAAACCCTACAGCCGTACTGAGGAACACCCATTTCCCAAAGTTGATCAATTCAACAGAGGCCGTCTTGTCCCATGCCAAGCGATTGCGATGACCTGGCAAAAACCGTGTCAAAAGAATAAGTTGCACAACCGCGCCGAGAATTCCGCTGATCACAAGGGCCCAGACGCTCTGTAGGATATAGGCCGCGATGATCGCGACGATCAGCGCGCCGATCTGTGTAACAAGTTCGATGATCGTTAGCCGCCCGAAATTGAGATGGCGGTTCGCTGTGTCCAGACGCGTTGGATTGAAGGCTGCAATAAACAGCGTGATGCCAATCGCCGGAAGCAGCTGCGTCAACAGCGGCGCATCAAAAAAATGCGCAGCAGGCGCAGCGAGAACGAAAGTCACCATCCAAAGGATAAACCCGCGCGCAATCTGGATGGTCCAAGCCGTGTCGAGAAACTTTGGATCATCGCCGCGTTTGCTTTGCATGATCGCGGGTGTGATCCCAACATCTGAAAAGTTGTTCAGACCCTGCATGAACACGTAAACCAAAGCCATCAGACCAAAGGCTTCCGGGAACAACAATCGCGTCAGGATCAGGTTGGACGCAAGCCTAAGGACCTGACTGCCGCCAAAGCTGATCAGCGTCAGCGCGCCACCGCGCATCGCTTTGCTGGCCAGCCCCTCTCCGCGCAGCAGGTTGTTCCAACGTGCACCGACGCCGCCGAAGATCATCATCGGCCGCGGCTCCAGTCGGCTTGGTCATTGTCTTGCGTTAGCCGCACCATCAAAGCCACTGAGGCATAGACCAAAAAGCTGAACGGATAGCTGAGCGCGGTCATCATCAATTGCGACCGCGCGTAGGGCCGTTTATCGTCATTCTTGATCAAGTGTGGGAACCGATCTGCGATTTCGGTCACGCCCCGGTTTTGACGTCGGCGCACTTTGATCAAGTTGCGCCAACCTTCGGCAATGGGCCAGACATAGGTGCCGGGCACACCAAACCGTTCACGCGGCTTGAAGTGCAGCCGCACGTAGGTGTCATCAGAGATGATGTCCGGAAACTCCCCCCAACGCGCACGGCCAGCGGTATTGACCGCAAACAGACCTGCTCCCGGCACGGATTTCGCCATGAAAGGCACACGCGACCAAAATCGCCCATAGGCGCGGCTGATCCGACTAGCGGCGGCCATTTGCAATGTGCCGCTGGCCCAAGCAGGCGTTTCGCGATCTAATGCGCGTTCCAGCTGATGGATGAGGCGTTTAGAGACCTGAACATCTGCATCCAGATAGACGCGAACATCACCCGTCGCCTGATGATCCCCCACGTTCAACGCATGCAGCTTGTTGCCAATAGTCAGGTCAATAACCACCATCTCCCACTGTTTGGCCTCTGCAAGCCGCACATAGCGTTCTGCAATGGCCACGGTTCGATCTTGGCAGCCGTTGGCGACCACTATGACCTGCGCTTCGTCCACGCGCTCTGATGCCAGCACGGCTTCTAGGCATGCGCTGATCCAGGATTCCTCATTGCTTGCCGGAATGATGATGCTCGTTTTCATTCGGTGCCCTGCCGTTTGTCGGCGTCTTTATGCTCGGCTTATTTTGCCAGATATGCTAACTCGATACCATGCGTCCATCGCGTAACCAGTAAAAAACGACAATCGAGCGGCGACCGTGACAGCTTTGCCTAAAATTGGGTATTTGATCCCGGAGTTTCCCGGCCAAACACATATCTTCTTTTGGCGTGAAATCCGCGCCTTGGAACGTATGGGGATCTCGGTCGCCCTGTTCAGCACGCGCCGCCCTGCGGTGGGGTTGATTTCCCATCAGTGGTCTGACGAAGCGATGGCGCGGACAACCTATCTGGCCAATATCGATCCCTTGGCAGCCGCGCAGACCGCTTTCAGCGTGTCCCCGACGGTTTACGCAAAAGATGTTCTGCGCGAGGGCAAGACGCTGGGGCGCGACCTCGCGATGATCACAGCGGCAGCGAAATATCTAAAAGAAAGCTGCGCTGTTCAGGGCATTTCGCATGTGCATGTGCATTCCTGCGGACGTGCCGCGCTGGTGGCTGTTTTGGCGCAACAAATGGGCGGGCCAAGCTACAGCCTGACGCTGCACGGGCCAATGTCGGATTATGGCAGCGGACAGCGTTTGAAATGGCGGCACGCAAAGTTTGCCACTGTCATTACCGAGAAGCTAAAGGCGGAACTGCCCAGCCAGCTTGGGCCAGATATGCCAAAGCGCGTGTTTGTACAGCCCATGGGCGTCGATTTGCAGGATCTGCAGCGAAACGCACCCTATCAGCCTTACACCGGAGCCCAACAACTCAAGTTGTTTTCCTGCGGTCGATTGAATATCGTCAAAGGCCATCAAGATCTGATTGATGCGGTCAAACTCCTGCGGGACCGTGGCCTTGATGTGCATCTGACAATTGCGGGCGAAGATGATGACGGTGGCAGCGGATATCACCATGTTCTGAATGACAAAATTTCGGAACTGAAACTGGAAAACGCGGTCACCCTATTGGGCGCGATCAGCGCTGAAGAGGTCCGCCGGCATTTGCTAGAGGCCCATCTGTTTGTGCTGGCCTCGTGGCATGAACCGCTTGGCGTTGCCTATATGGAAGCGATGGCGTGTGAGGTGCCGACCATTGGCACCAATGCGGGCGGCGTGCCGGAATTGATCCGGCATGGGTTGGACGGGCTATTGACCGACCCACAAACCCCAAAAGCTCTGGCCGCGGCGATCCAATTGCTGGCCACGTCGCCAGAGGACGCCGTGCGACTGGGTCAAGCAGGGCGTCAACGCGTATTGGCGAAGTTTGACTGCCGTCGCGGTGCAGAATTGATAGCCCGTGAAGGGCTTGATCTGACCATCTCAAAAGAGATCTGAGGTCGAAATAATCAAGCCCGGTGTCGCCGAAAACGACAGGGTTTCGACAGCAAAAAGATGCACCTCAGAGGTTGCAGACTTTGCGATCAATCGTCCGTCTTTGCCATGAAACCGGTAGTGTTCGAGCATCCCCTCCAGCACGACATGATCGTTTCCTTCCCCGCCATGAATGTGGTCTTTGCCATGCATGGGGTGGAATTCATCATCACCCTCTTCGCCGAGGAGTAAATCAGGATACTGGGTCCCAAGGATGACTTCTGCCTGTTCCGTTCCAGCGTGCCAAACGCCTGCCGCGAAATCCTCCGCCGCGCGCAGGTCGTCCCAGTGAGAGCCAGCCAGATTGTAAGCAGACAGAATGTCAAACCGATGCGTCTCATCTCCAATGTGCCGCCGCGTGCCCCAACTCCCCCATTGCGAGGGTTTGGCGACGTCGACGAAAGCGTTGAAGACCGTACCGCCGGCCTTTTGCCAGCCAATTAGAAGCTCTTGGTAAAGCTCGGCCATCTGCGCAGAGTAATTCAACGCAATCAGAAAGTCGGTCAGCTCTGCCGTAGTGTTCCAGTCGCCATGTGCCACGACATGGGTGCCACCTTCGTACATGATCAGATCAAGATTGTGCCGCGCGGCGACCTCGGCGTGGTAAGGCCAGGTCTCTGTCACCAGAGGCTTTAGGCTGTCACGTCGAAGATCGTCGGCCAATTGGTCCATGAGTGCAGTTTTGTCGGCCTCCGTGGCATTCGGCCAGCCGATGTCCCCAAGCCGCTGAACAAGGGCTGGTGCCGTGTCCTCATTCATCAACTCATAACCGAAATATCCCGTCACGGCGTAGGCATCAAAGAGGTCGGAAGGCGCGTGCAGGTCTGTCTGCCCTGCCCTTGCTGCACCTTCGAAAATCGCGCCCTCCAACCCCGGCCAATCGGTATGGGTTGTGATGATTGTTTTCAGGCGGTCCGGTTGATCCGCAAAAATCGCCTTCCAATGCGCGGCGACCTGTGCGGCGCGATAGCCATAGAACTGCATCCAACCGTCGTCACCAACGGTTTCGCCCCACCGGGCACGGGCCTGTTCGCCTGCCCATGGGGCTTGCGGGAAAAGGTAGTTCCAGACTTCGTTTGAATATTCCACATGCGCGGTCAGGTCTGGCCGAAGCTGCGCGTGGACATAGCGCGCGAATGCGTCGACATAGGCGTCATTTGCCAGATGCGGGAGGGTGAACCACGGGTCCGCCCCGATCTGATTAGCAAGGTCCACCATGACCTCAAGCGGCACGCCACGGCGGGTGTAGCTATAGTCCGTCACAACGGGTCGAGCCTGCCAGTCCGAGATCGCTGAGCCGTTGGTCTGCATCCAATCCATGAATCGCACCAGCCGGACAGGTTCAATCAGGCGGGTCCATTCCGGGTTGAACTGCAGCCCTGCCTCGTAAAGCGGGATCTGATCCTCGTGCACGACAGAGATGTTGCGGATGTAGTCACCAGATTGGTCGGGATCAGTTTCCGAGATACTGACCCCAATACCGCCATCTCCGGGGGTGAAATGAAACCAGACCTCACCATCGCCGTAGCGACGCACCCGCAGCGGCCCTGACAGATCAACTTGCCCAGTGCCATCATAGCGCAAACGATAAAGCCCCGCGTGTTGCGAGGCTTCGGGGGGAAAATCGGTGAGCATGAAGGTCTCGATCCTATCCAACGCATCCGGGATGCGGGTTGGCCATCCGTATGGATCAAGCGCGCCAGCGGCGTTCAGGTCGGCCTCATCCCAGCCACCAAACTGACCGGGTAAGTGCCCGATCCAAGTGCGTGCAGACTTCATGTGGTCAACAAAGGGCACCTGCGTCGACCAATCTGCAATCCCGTTCAGCCCATAGCCCAAGGCTGGGGGCCGCCCCTGCTGAAAGGGGGCATCGGGAGAGGGTCGGACCGCTGTTTCTTTGATTGGCATTTCGCTGCGGACGATATCAAGGAAATCGCCGAAATGCGTTCTGACCGAAGGATGCAGTCCCTCAGGCACGTCAGCCGCAGTCGGTAACCTGTCAAAAAGCGCAGCATAGACCGGGATTGCCGCTAGGAAGTAAAGCGTATCGGTGCCATGGGGCGCATCATCGGAATAAAGTGCCTCGACCGGGATGTCGCTCAGTCCGGTTTCTAAAAAGCCGCGCGACAAGATGCGCGCCACGGGTAACAAGTGGATTTCTTGATCTGGCAGTTCGGCCTGCAGGGCGTCGGCAAAGTCAACGTACCAATCGTGGTAGTCTTCGGTGTTGAAGGCGTGATATTTGCGCAGCTCTCGTGCTTTGGGCGGGAACGACCGGCCAAAGGGGGCCATCTCTGCCCAACCTTCATAAACGATCACGCGCTGCGGCATGCCCGGCTTGCTGAGTGTTTTGACAGCCGCTAACAGCGGCGTCGCACGGTCTGGGTTTTCGCCGTCATAGGGCCGGTCTGGGCCCTGATATTGGATGAAATTCGCAGGATTGATGATCACCGCGTCATAGCCGACATCCTGAAACGTCCGGTATTGGCGGCTCCACGCAGAGGACAGCGTTTCAAAAGCCCAATTTGGCGCGGGTGGACGATCTTCGGCAAAATTCCTGAGAAACCCCCACTCTCCATCCAATTCCAGCGGGGTATTTTGTCTTTGACTAAGATAGCCAAGCCAGTGCGGCACCGAAGTGCCCTCGCTTGCGCTCTCATGGTGGATCAGACTGTTGCCAAAGACATAAACCTTCGTGGCCTCCGCCCGCGCGCTCATGGCGCACAATATAAGAGCCACGGAAAGCACCGTAGAAAGCCCCGACATGCGCCGGTGCAGCCTGCCGATCTCGGCATGTTTGATCACCACAAGAATCCCCATACCAAATCCTATTCGCAAAAAGGTGGTGTTTGCTGAGTCCCAACCTAAACGGGTCACGCCGGAATTCCATGGGCTTCTGCAGAGAATTTTTTGGCCACCCACAAATCTCCGACTTCATTGCGAGCAAGCCCTTAAAACCGCAAGTTTCACAAAGATTGCCAGACCTTTCCGTAAGAAAGTTACATCAGAAATTCTTGCCTTGCGGCCCCTTTGATCCTGCCGATAAGCATGAGGAAACGCTTGCAACGACACTGGGCATATTCGGAGGGAAACATGGCGCTGAGTGACAATATTCGGACCTATTTTGACGGCACATGGCACGACGGCAACCTGCCGGTCATCCGCGCGGCGGACCATGTTGCTTGGCTTGGCTCTCAGGTTTTTGACGGCGCGCGCAAGTTTCAGGGCGTGATGCCTGATCTTGAGGGTCACTGTCATCGCTTGCTGCGCTCTGCCGAAGCAATGGGCATGGTGCCAAAAATCGCCGGGGACGACATTGTCGAGATCGTGCGCGAAGGCGTGGCGACATACGCCGATGATGCAGAGCTTTATATCCGCCCCATGATGTGGGCGACCGAAAGTACGCCGGGCATCATTGATATCGACCCGGACTCCACCGCCTTTTCCGTCTGTATCGAAACTCTGCCGATGCCAAAACCGGAAGGGTTCTCTCTGACCGTGGCCCCTTATTGCCGGCCAAGGCAGGACATGGCGCTGACCGAAGCCAAGGCAGGTTCGCTTTATGCTAACAATGGCCGCATCATGGCTTGGGCGCGCGCGCGTGGATTCTCCAACGCGCTGTCCCTCGACATTGACGGCAATGTTGCCGAAACCGCCTCGACCAATGTCTTTACTGTGAAAGACGGCGTCGTGTTTACCCCGGTGCCAAACGGCTGCTTCCTGAATGGTCTGACCCGTCAGCGGGTGATCGGCCTTTTGCGTGCAGACGGGATTGAGGTGCAGGAGGTCAAGATGACCGTGGCCGATTTCGAGACCGCGGATGAGATGTTCTGCACCGGCAATATCGCCAAAGTGATGCCGGTCGAAACGTTCCAAGAACGGCAACTGGGCACCGGCCCTGTCACCAAGCGCGCGCGTGATCTTTATTGGGATTTTGCGCTGAGCGCTTAAAGCTACCGATTGGCCCGCGCCAAAAACGCCACCGCAACCAGCCCGACCAGCACAATCAACACCGCGCCCGGGCTGGCATCGCCGAGGTTTTCAAGGCTCGCCTGATCATGCACTCGTGTTGCGAGGGTTTCATAGTTGAAGGGCCGCAGAAGCATGGTGGCGGGCAGCTCTTTGACGCAGTCCACAAAGACCAGCAAAAGCGCGGACCCGATGGAGCCTCGGATCAGCGGAAAGTAAATCTCTCGCAGCGTCTGCGCACGTGTGCGCCCTAGCGAACGAGCCGCCATTTCCAAACTTGGCGACACACGCCCCATCGCCGCGTCCGCCGCCCCTTGCGCAATCGCAAAGAAGCGCACGCAATAGGCCAAGATCAGCGCAAAGGCGGACCCGGTCAAAAGCAGGCCGGTTGGGTTGCCCGTCAGGGTCTCGATCATATCAGCCAGACGGTGATCCAAAAACGCCAGCGGGATCAGGATGCCAACACCCAGAACTGCCCCCGGTGCCGCGTAGCCAATGGTTGTCAATGGCAAGAGAAGCCTGGGCAGAGACCGCCCAGACAGGCGTACGCCATAGACAAGGAAGACCCCGGCCAAAACCGTAATGCTGGCCGCGATACCGCCAACCGTAACCGTATTGCCCAACGCGCGCAGCAGGCGGTCGTCGGTCCAGCTTTCGGGGTTCTCTATTGCATGGCTCAAGATCACCGAAACAGGCAATACAAACCCCACTGCAAAGGGCAGCAAACAGGCCACCGTGGCAGCGACCCCTGCGGTGCCTCTTAGCTGAACGCGCTGCACTGGGCGGTGGCGCGAGGACAGGTTGAAAAACTTGATCTTGCGGCGGCTGATCTTCTCCAGCGTCACAAGGAAGATCACGAGGATCAAAATGACCGATGCGATCTGCGCTGCGCCGCCAACATTGTGGCTTTCCAACCAGACACTAAAGATGCCCGTCGTCAGCGTTTGCACCGCGAAATAGTCTACCGTTCCAAAATCATTCACCGTTTCCATCATCACAATGGCCGCGCCTGCTGCAATTGCCGGGCGCGCCAGCGGCAGACCAACCCGGAGGAACCGGCCAATCGCCCCTGCCCCCAAGGAGCGCGCGACCTCTTCGGCGGAGCCTGATTGCTCTCGGAACGCAGCCCGCGCAAGGATGTAGACATAGGGAAACATCGAGGCCGCCAGCACAATGATTGCAGCGCCCAAGGATCGGATTTCCGGGAACCAATAATCGCGTGATGTCTGCCAGCCAAAGAGCGACCTCAACCCGGTTTGCACGGGGCCTGCATATTCAAGGAAATCCACAAGCGCATAGGCTCCGACATAGGCGGGGATTGCCAAAGGCAGCAGCAAAAGCCACTCCAACCAGCGAGAGAGCGGAAAACGATAGCGCGAAATCAGCCACGCGGCCCCGGTGCCGACACTTGCAGCCAATAGCCCAACGGAGAGCATCAGGATCAGCGTCGTCTTCAGATACCGCGGCAAGGTGGTGGCCATCAGATGTGGCCAGATGTTTTCCGTCGGGAACAGCGCAAGCACACCCACTGCTAGGATGGGCACCAAAACCACACCCGCAATCACCACGGCACCAAAGGACCACGGATCCAGCCCAAACCGGCGCTTGGCAGCGTGTTTTCTGGTGACGGTCATCTCTTCCATAAAGGCGTGTTGCCCGAAACTGGTTTCGCTGTCCAGAAACGAAGCTATATTGTGGGCAAAAGACGCAGAAAGAACGTAGAAATATGCAGGTCGCCCTACATTTCGGAGCCCCCTATACGGATGAGAACCGGCTACAGCTGTGCCTCGGCAAGAATCGCGAGCGCCTGCAAGAGGTTGGCACATGCATTCCCCGCCCGGCCAGCTTTCGCAAAAGCCTCCGCCCGGTGCTGCATCAGTTCCGCAAAGGCACGGGCGATGACGCGCTGCGCGAGGAGTTCATCACCGACGTCGTAGGCGACACCCTGCCGGATCGCTTGGTCTTTTCTCTGGATACATTCTTTGGCGTCCCGCGCCTGAGCGTGCGCGAGGATCAGTTCTTTCCGGGCTATCCCGACCGGATGGACAGTTTCCTGCAGCTTTTTGACGGGGCAGACGTGGAGCTTTACTTCGCCATTTGCAACCCGGCGACCTACCTGCAGAGCCTCTGCAAGGATCATCCGGGCGAAACGCTGGAGAGCCTGACTGAACACAGCGACCCAATGCGGCTGCGCTGGTCAGATTTCATTGCCCGCCTGCGCGACATCTACCCCAACCTCCCCATAACAGTCTGGTGCAACGAGGACACGCCGCTGATCTGGCCCCAAATCCTGCGCGACGTGGCGGGGGTTGAAGCCGGCTTTGACTTTGATGGGGCCTTTGATCTCATCGAAGAACTGATGATGCCTGAAGGCTACAAAAGGTTCCGCGATTACCTGAAAGGCCGGCCCAATATCACGCCGGAGCAAGAGCTGCGCGTGGTCACCGCTTTCCTTGAAAAGTTCGCCCGCGAAGACCTGCTGGAAGAAGCCATCGACATCCCAGGCTGGACTGAGATGCACGTGGATGCGTTGACAGAGCTTTACGATCACGATGCAGAGGATATCCGTCGCATTCCGGGAGTGACGTTTGTAGGGCCGTGAACAAAGCTCTGTCCAGTATTGGCAATCTGATCTTGGCAAGATCATTCGCGCCTCTCAGCCCGGTGCACCGGCAAAAAAGGCAAACAAAATCAGACGCGTCCAAGCGACGCTCACCCATCTACCAAAGTCATTAAGTCGCTGAAAATGGAACGCGCGGTGATTGTTTGCAGCGCGCCAACTTCAAACAGACGTCAAAACCCGAAACTTTCAGTTTTTTGCCCTAACGCAATCGTTGCTCACTCGTGCACGCGCTCCTAAGGTGGAGAGCGAAAAGCACTCTTGATGAAGTGGGTATATGGAAAATTTCGTCGATATTTGGCAGTACATGCCGCATGGAATGTGCCTGCTCTGGCAGCCGTGGCTCGTTGTTCTCTGGGCCGGTTCTGATGCACTGATTTTCTTGGCATACACCGCAATCCCATTTTCGCTCCTGAGCGTGATCAAACAACGCCCAGATTTGCAGAACCGCAAGCTTATCCTGTTGTTTGCAGGGTTCATTCTGCTCTGCGGTCTAACCCATCTTCTAGGCATCGTGACCCTTTGGTGGCCGATCTACCCCTATGTGGGACTTACGAAACTCGCCACTGGTTTGGTGTCGGGTCTGACCGCCTTGGTCTTGTTTCGCCTTATTCCAACACTCGTCGCCATCCCAAGCCATCGAGAGCTTGAGGACCTGAACGAAAAGCTGCGCGACCAGATTGCGAAATATGAAGCGTCCGAGGCCGAACTCCGTGACATCAAACATGCCCTTGAAGCCAAGGTGGCAGAGCGCACCGCAGAGCTAGAGGAAGCCCATGCCAAGATGGCTGTCGTGGCGCGCGAAGCCGTGCACCGCAGCAAAAACCTTCTCGCGGTGGTCGGCTCCATTGCAAGACAAAGTGCCCGTGGGCAAAGTGACATCCAAGATTATGTATCAGTCTTGTTGGGGCGGATTGACGCATTAGCCAGCGCAACCGCAACGGTGATTGGGGGCGAAACATCTGCCTCTGCTGAACTTAGAACCGTCGTCGACAACCAGCTCAAGCCACTTCGTTTGACATTTGCAGATCGCATCACTGTCGACGGACCTCCCTTGCGCGTAAATTCGGAAGCGGCACAACAAGTGGGTCTGGCCGTCCACGAGTTGGCAACGAATACTCAGAAATACGGCTCACTGTCCGGGGCCGACGGCAAGGTCGCCGTTAAGTGGCACTGGGATCAAGCGGACGCTGAGCGCAGCTTGGTGATTGAGTGGATGGAAGAATTTGCGAACCGCTCCGTTGAAAGCCCCCAAGCCGCCTCCAGTTTCGGCTTTACATTGCTGACGAAAGTTATTCCCACGATGCTGCAGGGCAGCGCGGAACGCGTCCTTGAAAGTAACCGCTTGCACTATCGCCTGCGCGTCCCTGCAAGCGTTTTGGAAACTGATGAATCCTCGACCGGCGACGCCAACATGGCTGCGCGGGTTGTAGATGCGAGTTTCGGGATATCTTGATGCTGTTGTATTGAGCGCTATGCGGACGGAGCGGAGGTTTGACGCGCGGCCTCCAACTTCCGCTTTGGATCGTGTATGGGGGGATGCGACTACTGCAAGGGCTTGCACAAAGTCAGCATGAAGCCAACGAGCGACGCAATCGAATCTTGGACTGGAAGGAGATATATAATGGCAGTCCTCAATCCCGGCCTGAACATTGCCATCAAGGTCCCAGCCTACAAATGGGACGAAACCGTCGCGTTCTATCGCGACCGAGTTGGCCTGAGGATTCAGCGTGATCTGGGAGAGACCATCTTTTTCGATTTTGGAGAGGTCAATCTGGCATTGGATCGCGTCGAGACACAAAGCCAGGTTGATGTTTGGCTCGAGTTGACCACCGACGATCTCGATGACGCTCTTGCCAGTTTAGGAAGCCCAATTCGGGATGGTCTAGAGCCGCTGGAGGGCATTGATGCGCATTGGACATGTGACCCGGCGGGGACAGTCTTGCTTGTTCGCAAGTCGACCTGATGCCAGGTAAGCTGGTTCCACGAAAGCGGTCGTTTGTTTTCGAAGCTGCACCCGACACTTTGGGCTGGATACCGTCATTCGCTGCAAGCGCCCCCTTACCCCCCAAAAACAAAAAACCCCGGCCGAGGCCGGGGCGTTCTTGCGGGGCTTAGCTCATGCCTAGCGCTTCTTTGTACATTTCCAGAACCGCCTCTTCTTCGGCGATGTCGTTCTGGTCGCGTTTGCGCAATGCGATGATTTTGCGCATCACCTTGACGTCATAGCCGCGGCCTTTGGCTTCGGCCATCACCTCTTTCTGGTGATCCATGATGTCTTTCTTTTCCTGCTCCAGACGCTCAAATCGTTCGATGAACTGGCGCAGTTCATCTGCAGTCACGCGGTAGCTTGCCTCAACAACGTTATCGGACATGTTCACTCCTGTCTTCTTCAGTCGCGCACCCTAATGCGCACCCGCAAAGGCCGCAAGTCAGCAATCCATTCTGGCTTGTGATTGACGCGCGTTTCCGGTACCCGAGGCGGCAATTTGGCAAAGGGATGATGACCATGGAATGGCTGGTTTGGATTGGTACCGCAATTTCGCTTGTGGGTCTGGCGGGGTTGATCCTGTCGATCATCCGGGTAGCGCGGCTGAAAAAGCAGGGTCTCGGTGACGATGATCTGCGGGCTGCGGTTCAGAAAGTGATGCCCTTGAACCTTGGGTCGCTATTTCTGTCGGTAATCGGGCTGATGGTGGTTATGGTCGGCATTTCGTTCAGCTGATCTGACCTGCGCCCTACCTAGAATATAGAGCCATTAAAAAACGCGCCTCGTTTCCAAGGCGCGCGATTGAAGACCATAATCTTCGAAGTGATGTTCCGTCCGGTTAGACCGGAACGTTGTCAAAGGACGCTTCCAGCGCCTCATCCACCAAATCAAGGTCAAGCCGACGCAGCTTACCGGGCACTTTGCCCCCTTTGAGTTTGATCAACTCAAGTGTCCGGTGCAATTGGTCATGCAGCCGGAAGCGATCCGATCCCGAAGCTTCGGAGATATGTGTCGCAATACCCTGCGCACGTTCGATCAGCTCTTTCACGTCCATGTTTCCTCCCATCTGTGTCTTCGACTTCTTTCAACACAATCTCAACCAGAGAGCGATTCCTCCCTATCGCAGTCTACTTCTGTAATTGCGTCAGTTTTGCGAATGGCCCTTCGCAAGCGACGCATTTCACTCAATTGATGTTGATACCCAGAATAACAGCGCGATTCTTGGTCTCACCGCAAGACTTGCGCAGAATTTAAGCGCAAGAATCTTACTTTCTGCATAATATCGAGAAGGTAATGATCAATCTTTGACCTTAATCAAAATCCTGACCTTGAACACATTCAATTATCTATATATGTAGTCACTCAAGAAGGAGTTCAAAATGAAACCCGAAGTCACAGCATTTTTCGACGACCAAACCAATACCGTGTCCTATGTTGTCAAAGACCCAAATGGGTCCGCCTGTGCGATCGTAGACAGCGTTTTGGACTTTGATTTCGCCTCTGGCCACACTGACACCAAATCCGCGGATGAGGTCATTGCCTATGTCAAAGACAAAGGTCTGACTGTTGAATGGCTTCTGGAAACCCATGTGCATGCCGACCACCTTTCTGCCGCACCCTATATTCAAGAGCAGGTCGGCGGCTTGATCGGGATTGGCGACCGGATCACGGTTGTTCAGGACACCTTTGGAAAGATTTTCAACGAAGGCACAGAATTTCAACGTGACGGCAGCCAGTTTGACAAGCTGTTTGTCGAAGGCGATGTCCTGATGATCGGGCAGATGCGCGCCGACGTTTTGCACACGCCGGGCCATACGCCTGCCTGCCTGACCTATGTGATCGGCGATGCTGCATTTGTCGGTGACACGCTGTTCATGCCCGACTTTGGCACGGCGCGCTGTGATTTTCCGGGTGGCTCGTCGGAGATGCTTTATAGCTCCATCCAAAAGATCCTTTCCCTACCCGATGAGACCCGGATTTTCGTCGGCCATGACTACAAAGCGCCGGGCCGTGACGAATTTGCTTGGGAAACAACCGTGGCCGAAGAAAAAGCCGCCAATGTGCATATCGGGGCGGGGGCGTCGAAAGAAGATTTCGTGGCCATGCGCGATAGCCGAGATGCGACACTGTCCAAACCCAAGCTGATTATCCCCTCTCTGCAGGTGAATATGCGCGCTGGGAATATGCCGGAACCAGACAAAGACGGTGACGTCTTCTTGAAAGTTCCGATCAACAAACTCTGACGAAAGATACGATCATGCAAATCGACTGGATCATGGGGCTGATTGGTGGGGGTATCATCGGCCTCGCGGCTGCGACCTACCTGCTGGTGAATGGCCGGATCATGGGTGCCTCTGGCATTTTGGGCGGGCTGGTGGATGGCTCTGGCAAAAGCACCGCGCGGGAACGTGGGTTCTTTTTGGCGGGCGTCTTCCTGATGCCGGCACTTCTCACTGTTTTCACTGGAAAAATCGACACCCACGTAACGACCAACATATTGGTTTTGGTCGCGGCGGGGCTGCTGGTTGGAGTCGGCACGCGACTTGCGAATGGCTGCACGTCAGGTCACGGCGTCTGCGGCATTTCTCGTTTTAATCTGCGCGGTATTGTGGCGACAGTTTTCTATATCCTTGCAGGCGGTTTGACTGTTGTCTTCTTCCGCCATCTTCTCGGAGTGATCTAAGATGAAACGTGATCTGTTTGCCCTACTGGCGGGCGCGCTTTTCGGCGCGGGGCTGTTCATTTCAGGGATGACCGAAACCGACAAGGTGCAAGGCTGGCTTGACGTCTTTGGTCAATGGGACCCGACGCTGGCCTTCGTAATGGGCGGCGCGATTATTCCGATGTTCTTTGCATGGCGGTATACGGAAAGGCATCGTCCCGTGCTGGGCGGAAGCTTTCCGGCGCGGCCTGATCCGAAACTTGGCCGTAACCTGATCCTTGGCTCGACCCTTTTTGGTATGGGCTGGGGTTTGGCCGGGCTGTGTCCCGGACCGGCGGTTGCCTCTCTCAGCTATGGGGGCTGGCCGGTTTGGATCTTTATGGCCGCCATGCTGACCGGCATGATCGCGACCCCGCGCGTGCGAGAGTCGCTAGACAGGATGGTTCCGGCAGAGTAAGCAAGCCAAATGGATATTCGCGAAATCACGCCCCGCTATTCGGTGTCCCCGCAGATCTCTGTCGAGGACATCCCAGCCATTGTTGCAGCAGGTTTCACCTGCGTGATCTGCAATCGGCCGGATGTTGAAATCCCACCGTCGCACCATGCCGAAGTCATTGGCATCGCCGTCAAAGACGCAGGGCTGGACTTCGTGATCAACCCGCTGACCCATGATGCAATGACGCAAGATCGCATGTCGCTTCAACGCGAAACGCTAGAAAGCAGCGCCGGCAAGGTGCTGGCCTATTGCGCCTCTGGCACACGGTCGACTGTTGCGTGGATGCTGGGCCATGCGGCGGATATCTCTGCTGATGACCTACTGGATGCGGCGGCGCGCGGTGGCTATCAACTCGACGCCTTGCGCCCGCAGCTGGAAATGCTCGCAAAGCGCTAAATCGTTTTTTTCAGATCACTGAGCCGCCATCCTGCGACGTTGCGGGACGGAGACGCGAAACGCCGTGCCGCCCTGCCCCGGCAGATAAGATATGTCGCCACCAAGCCGGTGCATGATTTCGCGACAGATCGCCAAACCCAGCCCCGCGCCGCCAGCGCGTTGAGGATTGACCCGCGCGAATTTGTCAAAAATTACGTCTTGCGACGCCTCGGGAATACCGCTGCCATTATCAATGAAGTCGATCAGCAGCTCCGTGTCATCATCGTGCACCAGAATCTCCAGGCTGGGGGCCGCGGCATCGCAGTATTTCTGCGCGTTGCGCACCACATTGATAAACACCTGGCTGAGCCGATCGACATCTGTTTCAAGCATGATCGGTCCGGTATCCGGCAACGCGACATCAAGCGGCTGTTCCGCCCCACTAAGCGCAGTTTTGACCGAGGATGAAAGCACCGCCGAGAGTTCGGCAGTTTGCGTATTTAGAGAGACCTGCCCGTTTTCCAGAACGTTAAGGTCCAACAGATCATCAAGAAGCCGCGTCAGCCGCACGGCCTCATCATGGATGATCCCGCCATACCGGCTTTTCTCGGCTTCGGTCAGTTTTTCACTGTCCCGCAGGATTTCAGAGAACGCCCGAACCGAGGTCATCGGCGTGCGCAATTCGTGACTGACTTGGCTTAGGAAGGCGTCTTTCTGTTCCGAGACTCGCAGCAGCTTGTCATTGGCACGCCGTAGTTGGCGCGCGGTGCGTTCAAGTTCTTCGGATTTGGCTTCAAGCTGGCTAGAATGCTCCATGATCTGCGCAGTTTCGTTTGCCACCGCCATCAGGTCCTGCACCGAAACCGACGCGCCTCCTGCAATCTGACCGATCATTGCATGGGCGGTTGCGGCGCCAACAGAGCCAGAGAGTTCCCGCTCTAAAACAAACAGAAAAGCCGGATCGGGTTCTGGCAGCAGGCCTTGCACGCCCTGCTTTTTGGCCTGTTCCGCAAACAGCACCTGCGCCTCGCGGGCGCCCAAAATGCGCTGCGCCATGATCATCAGGTCTTCGGATTTGGCGACGCCGCCTGTCCAACTTGGCGCCTGTGAGGAATGTTCGAAAATGTTGACAAATTGCGCACCCTGCAGCCGCTCAAGCGGCGACGGGAATGTCACGAGAGACACAAAGAAAAATGCCAGCGCGTTCAGCAGAATTGACCAAAAGATTGCATGAATTAATGGGTCCATGCCACTGATCCCAAACAGAGATTGCGGCCTAAGCCATCCAATCCCCAACGGTCCGTTTTCCAGTAGGTTGCTGGATAGCAGCACATCCGCGCCAAAGCTGGGCAACAGCAGGCAATAGGCCCAAAGCACAAAGCCAACAGTTAGGCCCGCCAGCGCGCCATTCCGCGTCGCCCCGCGCCAATAGATACCGCCCAAAAGTACAGGTAGGAACTGCGCGACCCCTGCGAAAGAAATCAGGCCAATCGAGGCCAGCGCCGTGCCGCCGCCGGAGAGCCGGTAATAGACGTAGCCCAACAGCAATACCACTGCGATGGACACGCGCCGCGACAGCAAAACCACACCCCGCACGTCCCCCGATATGCTGGCACGCGCACCACCCGTCGCTGAAAGCCAGATCGGCATGACGATGTGGTTTGACACCATGGTCGAAAGCGCAATGGCCGCCACAATCACCATCGACGTCGCGGAACTAAAGCCGCCCAGAAAACTCAGCATGGCAAGGCCTTCATTGCCTGTGGCCAATGGCAAGGTCAGGACGAAGAGGTCAGGGTTGGACCCCTGCGGCAAGAGATCAAGCCCGACAACCGCAATGGGCACGACAAAAAGGCTCATAATCATCAGATAGGCCGGAAAGGCCCAGCTTGCGGTGCGCAGATGGTCTTCGTTCTCGTTCTCAACCACCATCACTTGAAACATGCGCGGCAGGCACAAGACTGCGGCCGCCGACAGAAAGATCAGCCCTGCCCAGCGCCCGCCTTGGATTTCCCAATTGGCAAATTCTGACTGTTCAATCCGCGCAAGGATATCCGATGGGCCGTCGGCGATCCCCCAAACCACAAACACACCCACAGCCAGCAAGGCAAAGAGTTTTACAATCGCCTCAACTGCAATGGCGGTGACCACACCATAGTGCCGCTCATTGGCGTCAAGGTTGCGGGTACCGAACAGGATTGTGAAGCACGCAAGCCCCGCAGCGACCCAAAGTGCCGTTGCCGAAAGCTGCCCTTGTTCTGAGGTCGCGCCGGAAAAGACGGCGAAGCTTGTGGTGACAGATTGCAGTTGCAGCGCGATATAAGGCGTCGTCCCGATCACGGCCAAGATGGTGACACCAATGGCAACCGTATTTGACTTGCCATAGCGAGAGGAAATCATGTCAGCGATTGATGTAATCCTTTGGCTGCGCCCGATGCGCACCATTTTGCGCAACAGCCACCACCAGCCAAAAAGCGCGAGCGATGGCCCGATATAGATCGTTAAGTATTCTAAGCCCGAGCGCGCCGCGTAGCCGACCGCGCCATAAAACGTCCAGGCTGTGCAATAGACCGAAAGCGACAGCGTGTAGACCAATGGCAGGTTAAGCCAAGTGGCCTTGCCGCGCAGCGTCGCGCGTTCGGCGGCGAAAGCAATTCCAAAAAGGAACGCCACATAAATCAGGCAGACCGCAATCAGCAGGTTAAGGCTGCTCATCTGTCACCTGAGACATGGCTTGGTCGCGTCGGTCTAACGCCGTCTTCAGCGACCGCGCAGAGACGTAGCTCGCCAAGACCAACAGGAACCAAATCAAAAAGATATAAATCAGCGCGGCCCCGGTAGAGACAGTGTCATCTCCGCCAGTGTCCCAAAGGAGCGGGATCATCCAAAGCACAAAACCGAGCACGGGAAGAAATTTGATCCAATCGATCAGTCGCCGACGCCTGTAAGTCTGGCGTTCCAAGAATATGGATGCCCGAGGTCCCTGCATCAGGCCACCAATTCTTTGACCGCGTTCAGCACATCCGCGTTGGAAAAGGGCTTGGTCATAAACATGCTTGCCCCGGCTTCCTCGGCCATTTCGCGGTCTTTCACTTGCCCGCGCGCCGTCAGCATCAAGACTGGTAGCGTTTGTGTTTCAGCGTCAGCACGGATTTCGTTCAGGATATCGTATCCACTGCGCCCCGGAAGCATCACATCCAAAATGACGACATCAGGATGGCGCACCCGGACAGCCTCCATCGCATCGTGGCCATTGGAATGCGTGGCCACGTCCCACCCGTCACGGGACAATATAAAACTGATCGCCTCAATAATATTCGGTTCATCTTCAATCAGAAGAACTCGCTTGCCCATGCCTCTCTCCCCATTGCAAAAGCTCGCGCATTTATATTCTTAACTAGGCATATGAAAATGCCAAGCTAAATCCCCTCGATCAAGACCGAAGGCGTGTGCCGCCCTTCGCATTTCTGGCGTGGGCAAACGCGACAGGACGCCCCGACCAGAAGCGGAGAGGTCACCCGAGCGTCGCGCGGTACGACCAGCATATAAGAGTGGTAAAGCGTTGGTTGATCAAAACTTGGGGTCGAAATCGCCTCGGACACTGCGAAGCAATCGAATTGCTCCTGATCCCTGCCCGGCACCTCGATTGTTCTGCGGATGGGCTGTGCTGGCCGGGTGAGCGCCTCAAACACCGGCCATTTGGCGCAGGCGGCGCTGAATTTCGGCGCAACAAACCCTTTGACCTCACGTCGGAAAAGCAGCGTCCCTGCGGCATCGCAGACCACAAAGCCAAGCGGTTTTGGTTGCTGGTCTTCAGGCAAAACCGCAAGGCGGCGCAGCACCAACCCAATGGGCACATTCAGCCGGTTCGCGATGGTCGCCGGATCAAGCCCCTCCTGCCCCAAGGCGTCTTGCAGCACATTCAGGTCCAGCGCCTGCGCGTCGCGTTCGTATTGGCGCAGCAAGCCGCGCGTCTGTGCCCGTGCCGAGGCGCTTTTCAGCTCGGGCGCTGCGGCCACCAGCGTGTCTGGTGTTTGCTCTAGGCTCTCAAGCTGTGGGAAATGGTAGTTGTGATGCTGTAGGAACTGATCCACCTCATGTTGCGGAGAACCAGATTGGTCTGCGGCATCTGCACCACCATCTAGGAACCGTACGAGCGCCTGCGCGCTGTCTGACAAGCGCTGGCTGTCTTCATTGATATTGCGCACAAAGCGGCGTCGCCAATCCGGTGCGATGTCCTGATCCTCATGCAAAATCGTCGCCGTGGAATGGATGGCCGTGACCATGGAAAGGACTTCATGCATTGATGCCGCGAGGTATGGGTCATGCGACATACGGTCTGACAGCGTTTCCGCCGTGCGCTGCAGACGCTGCACGGCTTCCTGCCCCTCGGCAATCAGACGTGCCCATCCGGGAAAGCGGCCTGCAAATTCCTCAATCCGGTCCATTTCGGCTGCGACATCTGGGTACTCTGCCGCCGCATAGCGTAGGCTGGCGACCAGATTTGCCTCTGCGCCTTCGTTCAGCTGCGCATAGTCCACGCCCAATTCTGTTGCGATGTCGAGCAGCAATTTGCCGCCAATCCGACGCTTATTGTGTTCAATCAGGTTGAGGTAGCTCGCCGAAATGCCGACCGCCTTGGCCAGTTGCGCCTGTCTTTGTCCGGCGGCAACCCGGCGCTCTCGGATTCTGCTGCCAACCATCCCATCCTGCGCCATGATATTTCCCTATTGTTTCAAAAGCTTTCTGCACAGCAAAATAATAACTTTACAAACCAAAACTGTCATCCGAAAGATTTTTTACAAAATTTTCTTTCTAGTTCAGCGCCTTATTGATAAGTTTTCTGCTTTCGCCTGAGAATAACACAGCATGAAAATGCACGCACTGGTCCAACGGGGAGTAGACCAGTGCACCATTCCAAAGGGAGGAAAACCATGTCTATCAAGACTGTTTCACGTCGCGGCGTCCTAAAATCCGGTGCTGTCGCCGGCGCGGGTCTCGCCGTTCCAACGATTTTCACCGCCAGTTCTGCTGCTGCATTCACGAATGAGCCAACCGGCTCCAGCGTGACGCTTGGCTTTAACGTACCCCAAACCGGTGCCTACGCTGATGAGGGTGCTGACGAGCTGCGCGCCTATGAATTGGCGGTTGAGCACCTCAATGGTGGTGGCGATGGCGGCATGCTGAATACATTCAGCTCCAAAGTGCTGAATGGCTCGGGCATTCTGGGCAAGAAAGTCGAATATGTAACCGGCGATACACAAACCAAGCCAGACGCGGCACGCGCGGCGGCTCGGTCCATGATCGAAAAAGATGGCGCGGTGATGATCACCGGCGGTTCATCCTCTGGTGTGGCAGTGGCCGTTCAGGCGCTTTGCCAAGAGGCGGGCATCATCTTTATGGCGGGGCTGACCCACTCCAACGACACCACGGGTAAAGACAAGAAGGCCAACGGCTTCCGTCACTTCTTTAACTCCTATATGTCCGGCGCGGCGCTGGCACCGATCTTGGCCAAGAACTATGGCAACGATCGCAAAGCCTATCACCTGACTGCTGACTATAACTGGGGCTACACCACTGAAGAGGCGGTACGCACCTCCACCGAAGCTATGGGTTGGGAAACGGTTGCGGCGGTCAAGACACCGCTGGCCCAAACTGACTTCTCGTCTTATGTGGCTCCGGTTCTGAACTCCGGCGCGGACGTTCTGGTCCTGAACCACTACGGCGCAAATATGGTGAACTCACTGACGTCAGCCGTACAATTCGGTCTGCGTGCAGCAGAGGCAAACGGCAAAAACTTTGAAATTGTTGTTCCGCTCTATTCCCGCCTGATGGCACGTGGTGCAGGTAAAAACGTGGCCGGTATCTTTGGCTCCACGAACTGGCACTGGTCGCTGGAAAACGTCGCAGGCGCGAAATACGCGGGCACCAATGCATTCGTGCAGTCCTTCGGTCAGAAATACGGCTTCCCGCCATCGCAGGCTGCGCACACCGTTTACTGCCAGACCCTGCTGTATGCAGATGCCGTGCAGCGCGCAGGATCGTTCAACCCATGTGCGGTTGCCGAAGCACTCGAAGGCTTCGAGTTCGACGGTCTGGGCAATGGCCCAACCCTCTACCGTGCCGAAGACCACCAGTGCTTCAAAGACGTTCTGGTCGTGCGCGGCAAAGAAAACCCCGACAACGACTTTGACCTTCTCGAAATCGTTGACGTCACCCCAGCGGCGCAGGTCACCTATGACGCGTCGATCTTTGGCGGCGAACTCGGGTCCTGCAACCCGGGCGCATAACCACCCTCGGTGCCGGTTCTCCGACAAGCCCGGCGCTGTCACACACACGGTTAAGCGACCGAGAGGGCATTCCCATCCTACATCCCTGATTTTCATGGGGATGGGGATGCCCGCCAACCCAAACCACGGTGGGGACCATGGACGCAATTATTCTTCAGATTCTCAACGGGCTTGATAAGGGCTCTGCCTATGCGCTGATCGCGCTTGGGCTCACTTTGATCTTCGGCACATTGGGTGTCGTGAACTTTGCGCATGGTGCGCTGTTCATGCTGGGTGCCTTTTGCACCGTGACCCTCAGCCGGATTTTAACCCTCAGCCACGAGGTCGTTGACCCGACGCGCAAGGATTTTCTAGGCAATCCGCTGAAGGTGGATGTGCCCTATATCTATGACATCTTCGGCGAGACAACCGGGGCTGCAATTATTGACTGGGCGGTGCCTTTGTCGATCCTCTTTGCGATCCCAGTGATGATTGGCATCGGCGTTCTGATGGAACGCGGGTTGATCAAACACTTTTACAAACGTCCCCACGCGGATCAGATCCTTGTGACCTTTGGCCTCGCCATCGTTCTGCAGGAAATCATCAAGTATTATTTCGGCGCGAACCAAATTCCAGCCCCTGCGCCGCAGGCATTCGTTGGCTCTTTGGACTTTGGTGCCATCTTCGGCATGGAACCCGGAGCGATCATCTACCCTTACTGGCGGATCGTTTACTTCTGCTTTGCCATGGTCCTGATCGGTGCCGTCTTTGCCTTTCTACAATTCACAACCTTCGGCATGGTCGTGCGCGCAGGCATGGCGGACCGGGAAACCGTTGGCCTGCTGGGCATCAATATCGACCGGCGTTTTACCATCATGTTTGGCATCGCTGCCGCCGTCGCAGGCCTTGCAGGGGTGATGTACACGCCGATCAACTCACCCAACTACCACATGGGCATGGACTTCCTCGTGATCTCCTTCGTCGTGGTGGTTGTGGGCGGCATGGGCTCGTTGCCCGGCGCTGTCCTTGCGGGCTTTGTTCTGGGCGTGCTCGAGAGCTTTGCCTCCATGCGGCAAGTCATCGAGCTGCTGCCCGGTGTAAACCAGGTTGTTATCTATCTGGCGGCAATCGTCATTCTGCTAACGCGACCACGGGGCCTGTTGGGTCGCCGCGGTGTGATGGAGGATTAATCCATGTTTGGTCTCAACAAAAAAGACACCTCCCTTCTGCTGATTGTCGCGGCTCTGGTGGCGCTGGCTCCGATTATCCTGAACCCCTTCCCCGAAGGCTCTGGCATGGCGCAGTTCAATGCGGGCTACCCGGATCTGATGCAGCGTTTCGTGATCTTTGGCATCTTTGCCATCGGCTTTAACATCTTGTTTGGCCTCACCGGCTACTTGTCCTTCGGACACGCGGCGTTCCTTGGGGCTGGGTCTTATGCTGGCATGTGGATGATGAAGCTGCTGTCGATCAATGTGATCCCGGCGATTGTGTTTTCGGTGATCATCGCGGGGCTGATTTCCCTCGCCATCGGATGGATTTCGCTACGCCGTTCCGGCATCTACTTCTCAATCCTGACGCTGGCCTTTGCACAGATGGCCTTTGCGCTGGCGGCCTCTGTTCTGACACCGATCACAGGTGGTGAGACAGGTCTGCAAACCAACCTCAACGACCCACGCATCCTGCCGGGGTTCTTGGGCGGCGGGTCATCGGTGGATGGGAATATCCCCAAACCATCGCTCTTTGGCATCGAAATGACATCCAGCTTTGAGGTGCCTGTCGCAGGTTGGCTTTGGACCTTTAACTGGGGTTATTACATCTGCGGCATCGTTATGCTGATTGCCTTCTACATCGCCATCCGCATCTTCCGCAGCCCCTTTGGCTTGATGCTGAAAGCGGTGAAATCGAACCAGCAGCGCCTGAACTACACGGGTCTGAACACCCGCCCCTATATGCTGGCTTGCTTTGTGATCTCTGGCATGTACGCCGGTCTGGCCGGTGGCTTGATGGCGGCGATGGACCCTCAGGTCGGTGCAGAGCGCATGCAATGGACCGCCTCTGGCGAGGTGGTTTTGATGACCATCCTTGGTGGTGTCGGCACATTGATCGGCCCGGTTCTGGGCGCGGGTCTGATCAAATACTTCGAGAACATATTCTCTAAGATCAACGACAACCTGCTGCACCAGTGGTTCGCGTTCCTGCCGGATGGGCTGGAGGATCTGATGGTCACCATCATCCACCCATTCATCGGTAAAGGCTGGCACCTGACGCTGGGTCTGATGTTCATGGCCATCGTGATCTTCTTGCCCGGTGGGCTCGTCGAAGGTGGTCAGCGATTGCGCAAGATGTTCGGACGTAAATCCGAAGAGCGCGCCCCCAAAACCACCCCTGCGGAATAAGGAGACAGACGGATGGGTATTCTAGAAGTCAAAGACGTTGGGAAACGGTTTGGTGGTTTGCAAGCACTGGGCAATGTGAACTTGGATGTTGCCGAAAACACCGTACACGCCATCATCGGCCCAAACGGCGCAGGCAAGTCGACGCTACTGAACTGCCTGGTCGGCAAACTGATCCCCGACACAGGGTCTGTAATGTTTGATGGGCAATCGGTCCTTGGCCGAACACCCTATCAAATCAATCAGATGGGCATATCGCGGGTCTTTCAAACGCCAGAGATCTTCGGCGATCTGAATGTGCTTGAGAACATGATGATCCCGATCTTTGCCAAACGTGACGGGGCGTTTCGCCTGCATGCCATCGAAAATATGATGGATGAAAAGGACATCGTGGAGGCCGCCGAAAAGATGTTGGTCGACATGAATATGGCCGACAAACGCTATATGCACGCGGCTGCCATGTCGCGCGGCGACAAACGCCGGCTTGAGATCGGTATGTGTCTGGCGCAGGAACCGCGGCTATTGCTGCTGGATGAACCCACGGCAGGCATGGCGCGGGCCGATACCAACAACACCATCGATCTTTTGAAACAGATCAAAGATGAACGCGACATCACCATCGCGATCATCGAACACG
Source organism: Cognatishimia maritima (assembly GCF_900129685.1). GTDB lineage: Bacteria > Pseudomonadota > Alphaproteobacteria > Rhodobacterales > Rhodobacteraceae > Cognatishimia > Cognatishimia maritima. The sequence goes on from NZ_FQWM01000006.1 coordinate 75,538, forward strand.
ATATGCACGTGGTTTTCTCACTGGCTGAACGCATCACCGTTCTCGCGCAGGGCACCCCGCTTGTTGAAGACACGCCTGATAACATCAAAGGCCACCCCAAAGTGCGCGAAGCGTACCTGGGCGAAGCGGCTTAAGGGAGGACATCAAAATGAATGCACCCGCAGATTTTTCCAAAGGCAAAAGCCATGCCCAGACTGCTCCGGCCTATCTCTCTGTCTGGAATATGGAGAGCTACTACGGCGAAAGCTACATCGTTCAGAATATCAGCTTCAATGTGCACGAAGGTGAAATCCTCGCTCTGCTCGGTCGCAATGGCGCAGGCAAGACGTCGACTCTACGGTCCATCGCACGCATGGACAGCCCGCAGGCCACCCATGGTGAAATCTGGCTCGACCACCAGCCGCTGCATGACATGCAAAGCTATCAGGCTTCTGCGGCTGGCATCGGCCTTGTACCCGAAGATCGCTCGATCATTCCGGGATTGACCGTCGAGGAAAACCTGCAACTGGCCCAGATCGCACCACCCATTGGTTGGTCGATAGAACGCCTATATGACCTCTTCCCACGGCTCGGGGAGCGCCGGAAACAGGAAGGGGTCACCCTCTCGGGCGGTGAGCAGCAGATGCTGGCCATTGCCCGAGCTTTGGCGCGCGACATCAAGGTCTTGCTGCTGGATGAACCTTATGAAGGTCTAGCACCGGTGATCGTTGATGAAATTGAGAAAACTTTGCGCATCATCAAAGAGCAAGGCATCACCACAATCATCGTTGAACAGAACGCCGTACGTGCCTTGGAACTGGCTGACCGCGCTGTGATCTTGGACACCGGCGGCATCGTTTTTGATGGTACGGCGCAGGAAGTGCTTGAAAACGATGCACTGCGCGCCGAGTATCTGGCCATCTGACGCGGAGGAGCGATCCGGTTGCCCATCAGGCGCTGCCGGATCAGCAGATTAGAATTTAGGACGAACCATGACCCCGAAAACATTTCCACCAAGCGCCGAATTGGCGGCCCAAGCCCATGTCAACGAAGCAAAATACAATGAAATGTATGCCGCCTCGATTGCCGACCCGGAAGGGTTCTGGCGCGAACAGGGCAAGCGGGTCGATTGGATCAAACCGTTCACGCAGGTCAAAGATGTCAGCTACGACTACGGCAAGGTCGATATCAATTGGTATGCCGACGGCACGCTGAACGTGTCGGCGAACTGCATTGATCGCCACCTCGACAAACGCCGCCACCAGACCGCCATTATCTGGGAACCGGATAACCCCGGCGAAGAGACGTTGCACATCACCTATGATGAGCTTTACCGCCGCACAAACCGTATGGCGAATGTTCTAAAGGACCTTGGCGTCGGCAAAGGCGACCGCGTGGTGCTTTACATGCCGATGATCCCGGAAGCCGCCTATGCCATGTTGGCCTGCACCCGGATCGGGGCGATTCATTCGATTGTTTTCGCTGGGTTCTCACCCGATGCGCTTTCGGCGCGGGTAAACGGCTCGGAAGCCAAGGTTGTTATTACCGCAGACGAAGCGCCGCGTGGTGGGCGCAACACGCCGCTGAAAGCCAATGCAGATATTGCGCTGCAAAGCTGTGACGCGAGTGTGAAATGCCTTGTTGTGCGCCGGACAGGCGGTGATGTGGCTTGGAACGACGCGCGGGATGTGGACTACAACGCCATGGCGGCAAAGGCGTCGCCAGAGTGCGCGCCCGAGGAAATGGGGGCCGAAGATCCGCTGTTTATTCTCTATACCTCAGGCTCCACCGGCATGCCCAAAGGGGTTGTGCACACCACCGGCGGATATCTGGTCTATGCCAGCCTGACGCACGAAACGACTTTTGATTACCGTGAAGGCGACATTTATTGGTGTACGGCGGACGTGGGGTGGGTCACCGGCCACAGCTATATCGTTTACGGCCCGCTAGCCAATGGCGCGACCACGCTGATGTTTGAAGGTACGCCGACTTACCCCGACGCTTCCCGGTTCTGGCAGGTTTGCGAGAAGCATAAGGTCAACCAGTTCTACACAGCCCCGACCGCCATCCGTGCGTTGATGGGGCAAGGCAACGAGTTTGTCGAGAAATGCGATCTGTCATCTCTGCGCGTCCTTGGCACCGTGGGTGAACCCATCAACCCCGAGGCGTGGAATTGGTACAATGAGGTCGTGGGTGGCGGGCGTTGCCCAATCGTGGACACTTGGTGGCAGACCGAAACCGGCGGCCATCTAATGACCCCCCTGCCCGGCGCACATGCCACCAAACCGGGTTCCGCGATGAAACCGTTTTTCGGGATCGAACCCGTGGTTTTGGAACCGACAACCGGTGAAGAAATCAAAGGTAATGGCGTCGAGGGCGTGCTTTGCATCAAAGACAGTTGGCCCGGACAAATGCGCACCGTTTGGGGCGACCATGACCGCTTTATGCAAACCTATTTTGCCGACTACAAAGGCTACTATTTCACCGGCGACGGCTGTCGCCGCGATGAAGATGGCGATTACTGGATCACAGGCCGCGTTGATGACGTGATAAACGTGTCAGGCCACCGCATGGGCACCGCCGAAGTCGAAAGTGCATTGGTGGCCCATCCGAAGGTCGCCGAAGCCGCCGTGGTTGGCTACCCGCATGATATCAAAGGTCAAGGCATCTATTGCTACGTTACATTGATGTCAGGTGAAACGCCTTCCGAAGAACTCCGTAAAGAGCTGCGCACCTGGGTGCGGTCCGAAATCGGCCCGATTGCGTCCCCTGACCTGATCCAATGGGCCCCCGGCCTGCCAAAAACCCGGTCGGGCAAGATCATGCGCCGCATCCTGCGCAAGATTGCCGAGAATGACTATGGATCACTCGGCGACACCTCGACGCTTGCCGAGCCTGCGGTGGTGGATGACCTGATCGAAAACCGCATGAACCGCTAGCGCGATCTATCCCCGGCGCGTGTTTCGTTTCCAGTCGCACGTGTCACAACCTGAGGGCCGGCATTGACCGGCCCTTTTTTTGTCGATTGCTAATCAGGGCAAGCCCGCCTAGCGTCACCCAATGCAACAGGATCGCACCCTTCTTGGCATCGCCTTGATGCTTGGCTTTAGCGCGCTTGCCCCCATTGGCGATGCGGTGGTCAAGCTGTTGGGGGATTTGGTGCCCGTCGCCTTTTTTGTTTTATGGCGCTTTGCGCTGCAGGCGTTGTTTCTGACACCGATTGTCCTTGCCACCGGAGCGTCGAAGAACATCACTTTGCGGCAGCATGGTCTGATTTTACTGAGAACCCTGTGCCATATCGTCGGCGTCGGCTCGATCTTTATTGCCTTCCGCTATTTGCCGCTGGCTGACGCGATTGCCATTGCATTTGTAATGCCCTTTTTTTCGCTGCTTCTTGGAAAATACGTTCTGGGAGAAGAAGTTGGCCTGCGCCGCCTCCTCGCCTGCTGCGTTGGCTTTGTCGGCACACTTTTGGTCATTCAACCCAGTTTCGTTGAGGTCGGCGCACCAGCCCTGTGGCCTGTTTTGACGGCAGTTGCATTCGCCGTCTTCATGTTGGTTGGGCGTCAGATAGCCCAGCAAGCGGACCCCATCGCGATACAGATGATCAGCGGTTATATGGCAACGGTTTTGGTGTTGCCCTTGATTGTGATCGGCTCCCATTTGGGCATCCCTGAACTGGGTTTTATCATCCCGTCTGGGGCGACGCTTTGGATGCTGATCCTTGCTGGCGCCATTGGCACTGTCGCACATTTGTTGATGACATGGTCCCTGCGCTTTGCACCGTCGGCCACATTGGCCCCGCTGACCTATGTTGAAATCCCGATCACGACGCTGGTGGGCTTCATTGTTTTTGGGGATTTGCCAAATGCTTTGGCAGCGACGGGCATTGGCCTATCTGTTGCAGCCGGCCTGTATATCATCTTTAGAGAGCAGGCCACTGCGCGGGCGTCTGCAAAAGTGCCCCTGCCACATTCTCCAACTCAGCCTTAGGCAGGATGACCAGCATTTTGGGGCCGGTCATCACGATTTCGACCTCGCCCGTCGCCTCGTTCGAAGTTCCAATCCGCCCGTCGGGCGTAAATGTCAGGCCATTGATCGGCCATTTCAGACCGCTTGACGTGCCTTCCACCAACCCCATCGGAAAAAGTGACACTCGGGTGCCTGCCGATAGCGACAACTGCAGGACCGGCGGGCAAAGGAAGGCAATATCCGTGTCGCTTAATATGATGCAGCGCCTGTCGGGATGGCGCACCAAGACGTTAAAGACCGCCAGTTGGTGATCAAGCCGTGCTCCGGCAAAGCCAACGCCGACAATCAAAGGTGCCGCGATATTGCGCAGGGCCTTGTCAAAATCTGTCGTGTCCTGCTCATCAATCGTATGAATACGCTCTGCAGGCAAGCCAGAGCGTTGCCCAAGTGCAAGACTGTCCATATCGCCGATCACGGCATCCGGCATGATGTCCGCATCCAGACAATGCTGCGCTCCGCCATCTGCTGCCACCACCAACCCCGACAGCGCCCGACTCCGCGCGATCTCTGTTTGTGTCACCAAACCGGCCCCGACCAGCGTAACTGTTTCCGATGTCTGAACAATCACGGGTTCATCCCCCTATTTGTATCGGCTCTGTTGCCGGTCTAGATTAGCTTGCCCCATTCTGGCCCCAAAATGATACGCTCATGGGCACAGAATCGGTCACGTTTGGTCACCCTCACCGTGGTAAACAGGCTCTTGAGTAGTGCAAAGGACCCGAATCCAATGGTTACCAATAACAAAGTTTTGACGGTCTCGTATGGTACATTCTCGTGCACCCTTGAGGGGTTCGAGGATTCATTTGGTGCCATGAAGGCGATCGCAGAATACTTCCGGGACCTGGCCGCAGACGACCGTTATTTTGGTGCAGAACCGCCCACCCCAGATGCAGAAATGCTGACCCGGATCGCAGAACGCGAGATCGAGCGTCGCGTACAGGCACGCCAGGAATCTGGCGCGATCGTATTAAGTGCCTCCCCAAAAGTTGCAGAGGACGTCGCAGAGGCAACGCCCCAGCAAGCAGAAGCGCAGGAACAGGAAGCCCCTGTTGTTGCACCTGTTGATGCAGAGGCACCGACCGAAATCGAAGATGACGCAGCAGGCGAAGAGCAAGCAGCTGTCGCAGAAGCTGACGACGTCGATCATGCGGACCAAGACGAAATGTCTGATATCCGCAACGTGATGCAACGCGTGCAAGATGAGCCGGTCGCAGAGGTTGACGAGGCACCCATCGTTGAAGACGAGGACGTCGCTGACGCGGCAGAGGAATTCTTTGCCACATCTGAAACAGAGGTAGATGAGACCTATGTCGAAGATGAAGTCGAAGAAGATGACGTTGCAGCCGATGCAATCGCTGAGGATGTGACACCCGTCGAAGAAGCCCCTGCCGAAGAAGACAGCATCGCTGCCAAGCTGCGTCGTATCCGTGCCGTCGTTTCGCGCGCAGATGTTTCTGACGACGAGGACGACGATTATATCGAAGATCAGCACGCTGAAGAGGTTGCCCCAATCGATCTGGCTGAGGATATTCTGCCAGACGAAACTCTGGAGACATCCGAAGAAGGCCATGCTGACGACGCTGCGGAACTGAACGCAGACGACATTTCTGATCTCGAAGACGCGCTGGAAGCGGACGAAGATATCGCGCCGGTTCAGGTCAAACGTGTTGAAGTCACCCCACGTCCACGCGCTCGTGTGATCCGCATGAAACGTGCAGAGCGTGAGGCCGACGAAGCGGACGATCTGCAGGAAGCAGTCGCAGATGAAGTGGTTTCAGTCGAAGACGTTGCGCAAGATGCCCCCGCCTCTGCCCTGTCTGACGAAGACGAAGCCGATCTGATGGCGGAACTCGCAGAAGTTGACGCGGAACTTGAAGTGGACATTTCTGACGATCAAGACGAAGTCGTGGACGAGGATGAGCCAGAGATGGCTGACTCTGCCGAGGACGACGTAGAGGACGCGGATGAAGACGACGCTGTTGAAGCGACTGCTGAGGCAGATGATCTTGAGGAGGATGAGGCAGACGACGAAGAAGCAGCCAAAGCCGAACGTCAGGCCCGTCGCCTACGCCGCCGAGCGCGCCGCGCCAAGCTCGAAGAGCAAGAGCCGGGCGACGAAGCGGTTGAACGACTGATCGAAGAAGCCAACACCAAACTGGATGAGCCAGACGGCAGCCGTCGCCGCAGCGCCATCGCGCATCTGCGCGCCGCTGTTGCTGCCACCAAAGCCGAAAAAGAAGCGGGCAAATCCTTTGAAAAGGTCGATCAATCTGACGCCTATCGCGACGATCTTGCCGATGCCGTGCGCCCGAAGCGGACAGAGCGTCAAGCGCCCCCGCTGAAACTAGTGGCGGAACAGCGCATTGATGAACCTTCTGGGGAACGTGCCGGTGGCATTCGCCCACGCCGGGTATCGATTGAGGACGTCGCTGCGGCAGAGGCAAATGAATCCTCAAGCAATTTCGTCGAATTCGCCGAAAAGATGGGCGCGACACAATTGCCAGAAGTTCTGGAGGCAGCCGCATCCTACCTGACGTTTGTTGAAGGGCGCAATAAGTTCTCACGTCCGATGCTGATGCGTCTCGCCTATCAGGTTGGCGATGATCGTTTTGAACGCGAGGCTGGTCTGCGCAGCTTTGGCCAGCTTCTGCGGGAGAAAAAGATCGAGAAGATCGCAGGCGGACGGTTCACAGTGTCCGAGGCGATCAACTTTAAACCAGACGACCGTGCTGCGGGCTAACTTTAGCCGCCAACGCATTGAACTAAAAAGAAAGCCGCTCAAATTGAGCGGCTTTTTTTATTTCTGAATTGGCTTAGCGGTCGCCATCTTCATCTGGCGCGGCCTGACCGACCCCCATGAACACGCGCTTCAGCGGGAAAACCCACAAGACGCCAAGACCAACGTAGATCGCCAGTTCCAGCAAGATCGACGGGCGGCCCAGCCAGCCCAGAACCGTTGTCGCCAGAACCGAGGCAAGGATCATGTAAATGGGCAATCCGATCACAAGGATCAGGATCGCCCAACGTCGTTTTGCTTTGTGAGAGAGGGCCACAGGATCAATCCGCGAAAGGGTCTGTCACAAGGATCGTGTCGTCACGCTCTGGCGAGGTCGACAGCAACGCGACCGGGCATTCGATCAGTTCCTCAACGCGTTTCACATATTTGATCGCATTTGCAGGCAGATCATTCCAGCTGCGCGCGCCTTCGGTGGATTCGGACCAACCGGGCATTTCTTCATAAATCGGTGTGCAACGCGCCTGTTGATCGGCAGCGGTTGGAAGATAGTCCAGCTTTTCGCCGTCCAACTCATAACCGATGCAAATTTTCAGCGTCTCAAACCCGTCCAGAACATCCAGTTTGGTCAGAGAAATCCCGTTGATGCCAGAGGTTGCGCAGGTCTGGCGCACAAGGCAGGCATCAAACCAACCACACCGGCGCTTGCGGCCTGTGGTGGTGCCAAATTCATGCCCGCGCGTGCCAAGGCGGTTGCCATCGTCATCCAACAGCTCAGTTGGGAAAGGCCCCTCACCCACTCGGGTGGTATAGGCTTTAACGATGCCCAAAACGTAGTCGATGGACCCCGGCCCAATTCCCACGCCTGTCGCCGCTTGACCGGCGATGACGTTGGACGAGGTCACAAAGGGATAGGTGCCAAAATCGATGTCCAGCAATGCGCCCTGCGCGCCTTCAAACAAGATACGCTTGCCCGCTTTGCGCTTTTCGTTCAGCACTTTCCATACGGGCGCGGCAAACGGCAGAATTTTCTCTGATATCTCTTTCAGTTGCTTAACCAACGCATCGCGGTCGACCGCTTCGATGCCCAGGCCTTTGCGCAGCGGATCGTGGTGTTGCAGCGCGCGATCGACGCGGGCTTCAAGCGTGGCTTCGTCCGCAAGGTCGGCAACGCGAATGGCGCGGCGTCCGACTTTGTCTTCGTAAGCTGGACCAATGCCGCGACCGGTGGTGCCGATCTTGGTGCCTTTGGAGGCCGCTTCTTCGCGCGCACGGTCCAATTCGCCGTGGATTGGCAGGATCAGCGGTGTATTTTCCGCGATCATCAGCGTTTCAGGAGAGATGTCGACACCCTGCGCCGTGACCGTTTCGATCTCTTTAATCAAGTGCCAAGGGTCAAGAACCACGCCATTGCCGATCACTGACAGCTTCCCACCGCGCACAACACCGGATGGCAGCGCATGCAGTTTATAGACCTGTCCGCCAATCACGAGGGTATGGCCGGCGTTATGTCCGCCTTGGAATCGCGCAATGACATCAGCACGTTCGCTGAGCCAATCTACGATTTTGCCTTTACCTTCATCGCCCCATTGGGCGCCGACGACGACTACGTTGGCCATATCTGGTCCTTGCTTTCAAGAGTCAAACCCGCGCCCTTGTAACGACAGTCCCTGCGTTGTGAAACCTCAAATCGCATCTGCGGCAACTCACCCCATAAATTATCGGTCGGCTGGGCTGACAGGCCTCGCTGATCTGGCGCTATGCTGCGGTCTCTCGTCGCTTAATCTGGACTGATAACGAGGAGAGTTTCATGCCGAACGCCTATTGGGTGGTACTATTTGAAGACCAACCCGAAATGAACGACCACCGGCGCAAGCACCGCGAGGCGCATATGGACTTTCTGCGCACCCATGAAAACCGGATCAAAATCGCAGGCGCGATGCGGCCTATGCCCGGAGCACCGTTTTGCGGCGACATGTGGATCGTAAAGGGCTGCGATTTTGAAGACGTTGTCGATATCGTCCAGAAGGACCCCTACTATGATCCCCAAATCCGGCAGTTCCGAATATTCTCGTGGGGCAAGTCGCTTGATAAGCCTGTGACGCTGTGACGTTTTCTTGCGGATATGCCTCCACCACTGGACAAGGCAGCTAATTTTAAGCACATCCTAAACCTAGGACGATTGTTACTTCGGAGGGTCAGATGGGCTATTTCTTGCGTTGGATATTTGCTTTTCTGTTGCTGGCGCTTACGTTCAACCCGACGGACTTCAACTACATTCGCTGGAGCCTCAACAACTATTCTGAAGAATTGCCAATCACCGTCTTAATGGGTCTTCTTCTGGCCATCGGCTACATCATCTATCTGCGCGCGACTTTGCGCAGCATCGGCGGCTTTGGGATGTTTCTGATCCTTGCGGTCTTTGGTGCCCTAATCTGGGTGCTTTATGACTGGGGCATCCTGACGCTTGAAAACCGTGCGCTGAACACATGGCTGGGGCTGTTGTCGTTGTCACTGGTTCTGGGCATTGGCCTGAGTTGGAGCCTTGTGCGCCGCCAGCTCACTGGTCAGGCCGATATCGACGATGTCGACGAATAAAGCGCTTAGGTGCCGAGTTTAACCGGCTGCCCATGCGGCGTATTTTGATAAGCCGTCGTCCATGCGTCTTTGAGCGCTTGTAAATCCAGCCCAGTCGCAAGCCCCTTGGACACCAGCAGCGTTTCTAGCGCGTCAATCCACGCTAAGAAATAGTCATTCCCACCGTCTAACGCACCATCCAACCGATGTGCCGCAAGCGTGGCCCCAAAAGTTTCCGTCCATTCAGACCAAGTGAATTGCCCGGCCTCATTCAGGTGGACCGTCAAGGCAAAGACGTCCGCATGCCAAGGCTGTTCAAAGCGGGGTTCGGGGCGCTTGGTGTTTGATTGCGTCATGCCGGGCTCAGATAAGATTGCCAGATATCAAGGATCACTTCATCACCTTCGGCGGCCGCGTCGCCCCATAAGCTTTGTGCTGGGAACGCCACGGCATAAAGCGGCTCTGGGTTTTCGCCCAAACCATGGGCATTGGTGTCTGGCAGGACATGCGCGCCATGGCACAAAACAACATGACCTGTCTTTCCCGCAGCATATGCAGGCAGGCGCGTGTGGCCGCCCTCTACATACTCATTGCGCGCCAAGGTGCGTGTTTGCACGGCTTGTCCGGGGTTAAATCTTGGCAGTTCGGTGTTTTCACGTAAAGACGGCCCACCACTGCTGAGCACTGCGGCGACGCGCTCGCCTTTCAACTGCCGCTCTGCCAAAGCATAGGGGCCAGAGGCTGTCGCTGTCTCAAGTTCCACTTCAGACACCAGCCCTTTTTCCACCAGAAGGTCCGCGAGCCCCGCCATCCATTTTTCGTAATAGCTGAACCGGCTGTAGTCCTTGGGCGAAAGGCACTCGCGTGCATGGCGCGACATATCGATATTCCATTGCCCCAAAGCACCTGAGGCAAGGTTCAGCGCCAAGGCATGCCCATGCCAGTCTTTTTCAAAGACGGCTTCATCTTCAGGCGTGATCGGACCATCGCCAAAACGCCCGCCCATATCGTGAACCCTGCTCATGTGGTTGGCCTCTGCACCAGCCCGGTCCCGATCATCGCATCGCGCGTGACAAGCCCTGCCAATGCGTCTTCATCCCAGCCGTCGGTCCCTGCAGGACGTTCGGGCACCACGAGATATCGAATTTCAGCGGTGGAATCCCAGACCCTGATCTTTGTGTCCTCAGGCAGCATCAGCCCAAATTCCGAGAGCACCTTGCGCGGCTCACGCACGACCCGCGCGCGGTAGGCATCCGATTTGTACCAGCCCGGCGGAATCCCCAAAAGCGGCCATGGATAACAAGAGCACAAGGTGCAGACGACAACGTTATGAAACTCGGGCGTATTCTCGACAAAGACCATATGTTCGCCTTGGCGACCGTAATACCCAAGCTCTTGCAGCTTTGGCATCGGATCGTCCAGCATCGCTGCCTGGAAGCCCTCATCCAACCACATCTTGGCAACGACGCGCGCGCCATTTTGCGGACCGACCTTGTTTTCGTAGGTGTCAATGATGGCCTGCACGGCGGTGGGATCAACAAGCCCCTTTTGCACCAAAAGCGTTTCCAACGCCTTGACCCGCAACACCGGGTCATCGGGCAAATGGGAGTGAGGATGTGAATGTGTATGGCTATCAGTCATGTCTGATATGCCATCACCGTCGGCGTGCAATGTCTATAAAAATGTCCATAGAGCAGATGAAAATTGATCTGACAAACCGCCTTGCCCTGCCAGCTAAAACTGCATAGATAGCGCGCTGAAGTATCCGAACGCTCACAAAGACAGGTTCTTATGGAAAACGTTGTCCTTACCATTCACCTTCTATTGGCGCTGGCCCTGATCGGCATCGTCTTGATGCAACGTTCCGAAGGCGGTGGCCTTGGTATGGGTGGCGGCGGCGGCGGTGCCGTTTCGGGCCGCGCGGCGGCAACGGCGTTGGGTAAGGTCACATGGTTTTTGGCAGCAGCGTTCATCTGTACCTCGATCACGCTGACCATCATTGCTGCAAAAAACGCAGGCAACAGCTCTGTGATTGATAGCCTCGGCTCTGATCTGACCGCTCCTGCGTCAGCCACACCGGTTGCGCCTGCAGCAGACAGCTTGCTGCCACCGGCGGAAGGTGACGACGCGCCTCTGGTGCCAAAAGCGAACTGATCAGCACATTTGGTTGCCCGGGTTTTTGGCTGCGGGCCTACCACCATAGCTTGAGTTTATCGGCAGGTCCGCAACAGCATCTTGCGGTCCATTGCCAAGTTCGAGCGAATCCTTTATGTCTTGAGTCCCGTGATGCTACGGCAATTTACGTGCCGTGGGTGCTCGCATTTTTGAAATTTCACGCCGCAAGTTAATCGCTGGTGTGATGGCAATCACGGGGGTCGCCAAACCTATGGCACGGTTCATTTTCATCACAGGCGGTGTTGTCTCTTCGCTGGGCAAAGGATTGGCCTCAGCGGCTTTGGGCTCACTGCTGCAAGCACGCGGATATTCGGTGCGGCTGCGGAAACTGGACCCTTACCTCAACGTTGATCCCGGCACGATGAGCCCGTTTGAACACGGTGAGGTTTTCGTGACCGATGACGGTGCCGAAACCGACCTTGATCTGGGCCACTACGAACGTTTCACCGGCGTCCCTGCGCGCATGACGGATTCGGTGTCCTCGGGCCGCATCTATTCCAACGTTTTAGAAAAAGAACGCCGCGGCGATTATCTGGGTAAAACCATTCAGGTGGTGCCTCACGTCACAAATGAGATCAAAGACTTCATTTCTATCGGCGAAGACGAAGTTGACTTCATGTTGTGCGAAATCGGTGGCACCGTTGGTGACATCGAAGGCCTGCCCTTCTTTGAAGCCATCCGCCAGTTCAGCCACGACAAACCGCGTGGCGAATGCATCTTTATGCACCTGACCTTGCTGCCGTATTTGGCCGCCTCTGGCGAACTTAAAACCAAACCAACGCAGCACTCCGTGAAAGAGCTGCAGTCAATCGGGATCGCACCTGACATTCTTGTCTGCCGTTCTGAGCAGCCAATTCCTGAAAAGGAACGCGAGAAGATCGCGTTGTTCTGTAATGTGCGCAAAGAAGCCGTTGTCGCCGCTTACGATCTGAATTCTATTTACGAGGCACCGCTGGCCTACCACAAAGAAGGGCTGGATCAGGCGGTTCTGGACGCCTTCAACATTGCCCCCGCCCCGAAACCTAAACTGGATCGCTGGCATGACGTCTATGATCGTATCCACAACACGGATGGCGAGATTTCGGTCGCGATTGTGGGCAAGTACACACAATTGGAAGACGCCTACAAATCCATCAAAGAAGCGCTGATCCATGGCGGCATGCACAACCGCGTTAAGGTGAACGTGAACTGGGTTGACGCAGAGGTTTTCGACAAGGGCGACGCGGCCCCCTATCTGGAAGGCTATGACGCAATTCTCGTTCCCGGTGGGTTTGGCGAACGTGGAACCGAAGGCAAAATCAAAGCAGCGCAATTCGCGCGTGAGCATAAGGTGCCCTATCTGGGCATCTGTTTGGGCATGCAGATGGCTGTTATTGAAGCCGCGCGGAATGTGGCCGGTGTCGCTGACGCCGGGTCAGAAGAATTTGACCATGAAGCTGGCAAAAAACGTTTTGAACCCGTCGTTTACCATCTGAAGGAATGGGTGCAGGGCAACGCAAAAGTAAAACGCAAAGCCGATGACGACAAAGGTGGCACCATGCGTTTGGGCGCTTACAATGCGACTTTGGCCGAAGGCTCCAAAGTGGCAGAGGTCTATGGCACCAGCGCCATCGACGAACGCCACCGCCATCGGTATGAGGTCGACATCAAATACCGTGAACAGCTTGAAGACGCCGGGCTGAAATTCACCGGGATGAGCCCGGATGGTCGCCTGCCAGAGATCGTAGAATGGAAAGATCACCCTTGGTTCATCGGGGTGCAATTCCACCCCGAACTGAAATCCAAACCTTTTGATCCGCATCCATTGTTCAAAGAATTTGTGCGCGCGGCCAAGGATAACTCGCGTTTGGTCTAAGTGCGGGCCTGATAAGCCCACACCAAGCCACTCAGCGAACCTGCGCACATCGGAATCGCCTGAATCGCAAAATCATGTTATAGACCCTTTGCGGCTTACACCCGCAGGGGAGGATCTATGACAGACATCGAGTATCGCCGGGCCAATGTGTCCGACGCAAGAAGACTTGCAACCATTGGCATCGCAGCACTGCAACAGGCCTATTCCGCAATCGATCAAGACGATCCGCAATTAGACGATGCGGCGCATATGCTGGTTGCGACCGAAGGTAGCCGCATCATTGGGTATGTCTCAAGCAAAGCGGGCGACAATCACATCTCCGACCTTTGGGTTGCGCCAGATCGTCAGGGGCTTGGCATCGGAGGAGAGCTTTTGGTCCGAATGGAGCAAGATATCCGCGCACGCGGCTTCGCGGATTTGCATCTTGAGGTTCTGACCTCCAACACCCGCGCCATCGGTTTGTTTAAGTATCGCGGCTATAAGGTGATGAAACAGGGGATGAAAATGGATACGATACAAGCTGTCCCCTTTCACGTGACCGAGTTGCGCAAACCTCTGATCGGCGCCTAAGCCGCAGCAGATTTGTCACCCTCAAAATCATTTCTATTCTGCCCCATCAGGTCCCATTGCGCAGCGCTTGCGTTTGACGCAAGGAGAGCAAAGCAAGACCACGTTGGAGAAGACAGATGTGGGAAGGGTTGATTTCCCGCCTGAGAGGCACGTCCAAAAAGGCACCGGCACTACCGGAGCCAGATGAATCCCTGGCGCTTGGGGCGCTTTTGGTGCGCGTCGCGAAATCCGACCACCACTATCATGTGAGTGAAATTGCTAAGATCGATCAGATCCTCGCAAAATCGTTTCAGATCAATGCCGTTCAGGCCGCCAAAATGCGGGCCACATGCGAGAAGCTGGAAAAGCAAGCGCCTGGTACGCCTGACTTCGCCATTCTGATCCGCGAGCATGTGGATTACCAGCACCGTCTCGAGATGGTTCAAGCCCTATGGGATGTGATTCTGGCAGACGGCGCGGACACGCCCGAAGAAGACGCGGCCTTGCATGAAATCGAAAAGCACCTTGGTATTCTGCCGGAAGACAGTCCCGCGCCCTAAGCATTGGGCGTTGACCTTTGCGATGGCAAACCCGATGTATGTCTCATGTTTGCAGATCTTCTAAAGCGCCTGACCGCGCCCTCGCCCGCCCCACTGACCGACACAGATGCAAGGTTGGCCCTGACGGCAATACTGGTGCGCATTGCCCGCGCCGATGGTCATTACGCCACCGCTGAAATCGAACACATCGATCAGATCATTCGCACGCGTTTTGGCCTATCACCATTTGAAGCAACTGCCCTGCGCAATGAGGCCGAAACGCTGGAGTCCGAGGCCCCAGACACCGTTCGCTTTACCCGCGCGATCAAAGACGCTGTTTCGCACGAAGATCGAATCGGCGTCATTGAGGCCATGTGGCAGGTCGTTTTGGCGGACGGAGAACGAGACGCAGAAGAAGACGCACTTTTGCGTCTGGCAGCCAATCTGCTGGGCATCAACGACCGCGATAGCGCGCTGGCGCGGCAAAGGGTCAGCCCGAGCTAACCAAGTCTCGGACCAAGACTTCGCTGGCCGTATGTTGCTCATTTCATAAGAGTTCCTCAGCGGAATTGTCGTCTATCTACGGATTTATCCGTTTTGCGAGTTGCAATTGCCGAATTTTTCATTGCAATTGGACTTAACGATAAAAAAATCTACGGGGAATATCACGTGACCGACACAACGCCGGTTCTCGAAATCCGTGACCTTCACAAAGCCTATGGCCAGCTCGAAGTCATCAAAGGGGTCGACATCACAGCCCACAAAGGCGACGTCGTCAGCCTGATCGGAAGTTCTGGGTCAGGCAAGTCTACCATTTTACGCTGTGCAAACCTGCTGGAAGACAGCCAGCAAGGCGAAATCCTTTTTCAGGGCGAAGCGGTGAAATGGAAAGGCGACGGCATGGCCCGTGTGCCTGCTGACGCCAAGCAAGTCCTGCGCATCAGAACCAACCTTTCGATGGTATTCCAACAGTTTAACCTTTGGGCACACATGACGATCTTGCAGAATGTCATGGAGGCCCCGGTAACGGTTTTGGGCCGCGACAAGGAAGAAGTCGAAGCCAAGGCGCGGCTTTATCTTGAAAAGGTCGGCATTGGCGACAAATGCGATGTTTACCCTGCGCAACTGTCCGGCGGGCAGCAACAACGCGCCGCAATTGCCCGTGGCCTTTGCATGGAACCGCAGGCGCTTTTGTTTGATGAACCAACGTCGGCTTTGGACCCAGAACTTGAGCAGGAAGTGATCAAAGTGATCAAGTCCCTCGCCGAAGAAGGCCGCACCATGTTGATTGTCACCCACGACATGAAAATGGCGGCAGATATCTCAAGCCACGTGGTTTTCTTGCACCAAGGGCTGATTGAGGAAGAAGGCGCGCCCGATCGGCTGTTCGGCGCACCGAAATCGGAAAGACTGAAACAGTTCTTATCTTCGACTGTGCACGTCTGAAAATAACAACGGGAGTTATTTAGATGAAAAAACTGACACTTAGCACCGCAATTCTGGCGCTCACAGCAAGCGTCGCGCTGGCTGGAAGCCACTCTGTTGTGCGTATGGGTACAGAAGGTGCGTACCCTCCTTACAACTTCATCAACGATGACGGCGAAGTGGACGGCTTTGAGCGTGAGCTTGGCGATGAGCTTTGCAAACGCGCAGAACTGACCTGTGAGTGGGTGACCAACGAATGGGACAGCATCATCCCGAACCTCGTGTCTGGCAACTACGACACTATCATCGCGGGCATGTCCATCACCGACGAACGGGACGAGGTGATCGACTTTACGCAGAACTACATCCCACCAGAAGCTTCTGCCTATGTGGCGCTGTCTGAGGATGCGGACCTGATGGGCGTGATTGCATCGCAAACCAGCACCATCCAATCCGGCTACATTGCGGAAAGCGGCGCGACCCTGCTGGAATTCGCAACCGGCGACGAAATCATTGCAGCTGTGCGCAGCGGTGAAGCGGATGCGGCCTTTTTCCAAGGCTCGTTCCTTGAGCCGATCGTCGCAGAATCCGATGACCTGATGTTTGTTGGCGAACCTGTTGCGCTTGGCGGCGGCGTTGGCATCGGGATGCGTGAATCTGATGGAGAGTTGAAAGCCAAATTCGACGCGGCCATTGACTCGATGAAAGCGGATGGCACGCTGAACGAGATGCTGATCAAGTGGTTCGGTGAAGACCAAGTGACCTACTAAAACCATTGGGGCGGCAGGCCATCTGCCGCCCTTCGACATTGAGTTTTCATGTTTTCTTATTGCACTGATCCAGACACACTCAGCGGATTTTCATGGCTGTCCTGCTATCTGACGACAGGCAAGCACATGGCATTTTACCGTGCATTTGGGACGGTTCTGCTGCTTTTGGCGATTACGGCCCCAACCGCCTTGGCGTTTGGTTTCTGTGGTGCCCGCGCCGCCCGTAGCCAAGTTGCGCCGCTGCGGTGGTTTGGAAAGATCTACATCGCAATCGTGCGCGGTGTACCTGACATTGCGTTTTTTCTCTTTTTTGTCATCGCCTTGGATCAAGCGTTTGAATGGCTGCGCCATCAAGTCAAATGCCCCGATTGGGATGAACCCATCCGTCAGGGCAATGATTTTGTCGTCTGCCAGATTGCCAAGATGCCGCTTGGGAACGCGCCACAATGGGTGCATGAAACCTATGGTTTTTTCCTTGCCATCCTGACCTTTGCCATCGTGTTCGGCGCCTTTGCCGCCAACATTCTTTACGGTGCCATGAACACCGTCCCCCATGCCCAGATGGAAACCGCAGAGGCCTATGGCATGAACCGCAAGCAAGCGTTTTGGCGGGTGATGGTGCCGCAGATGTGGGTTTACGCCCTGCCCGGCCTGTCAAACCTCTGGATGGTGCTGATCAAAGCCACGCCGCTTCTGTTTTTGCTGGGCGTCGAAGACATCGTGTATTGGGCGCGGGAACTCGGCGGTAGCAAGACCGCGCGCTTTTCTGACTACCCACACCCGGATTGGCGCATGTGGTATTTCCTTGCGCTGCTGGTTTTCTACCTTGGCTTCACCAAAGTGTCTGAAGTGGTGCTGGATCGCCTGATGACGCGCCTGACCCGAGGCCAAGCCACCATGGGCGGCGAAGCGCAAAGAAAGGCCGCCGCATGAGCTGCTGGGACACTATCCAAGCCTATGGGTTGCGCGCGGTCGGCATTGGCGAACGCCTTTTGCCGCGCAGCGACTTTACGCTGTGCGAACAATTCACCCTGATCGGTTCCGGCATGATCTGGAACATCTATTTCGGTGTATTTGCTCTGATCGCTGGCTTCTTCTTTGCGGTCGCATTGGCACTTGGCAAAGCCAGCGCCAATCCGTGGCTGCGCAAACCTGCCAATTGGTTCATTTTTATCTTTCGCGGCAGCCCGCTGTTTATCCAGATCTTTTTCGCCTATTTCGCCTTTGTCAGCCTGAAAAGCGTCTCGAGCATCTTTGACGCCTTCAGCGCTGCTTGGGCCGGGGCTCTGGTGGTGCTGTTCCTGAATACAGCCGCCTATTCCGCGCAGATTTTTTATGGCGCGCTTTTGTCCATTCCGAAGGGAGATATGGAGGCCGCCGACGCCTATGGCATGGCCGGCTGGGCGCGGTTTCGCCGGATCACATTCCCAACGATGATGCGGCTGGCGTGGCCCTCATACACCAACGAAGCGATCTTTCTATTTCACGCCACCACGTTGGTGTTCTTCTCTGGCTTTCCGGCGTTTCGTCAAAAGGGAGATGCGCTTTATTATGCAAACTACTTTGCCGACAAAACATTCAACCCCTTCATCCCCTATCCCATACTCGCAGGCTATTTCATCCTGCTGACATTGGTGATTATCGGCATTTTTGGCCTTGCAAACCGGCGGCTCAATCGCCATTTGCCGCAGGACCGACGCAAGAGATTGCGCATTCGCCCGAACCTGATCCGGTGATGAAACGTTGAATTGGCATGCGCCGCGCTTGGCGTGATCCAACCTGCCAGACAAGAGATATGCCCCGATGAAAATTGGTATCCTTCAAACCGGTCCCTTCGCTGAGGAAGTGCAAGCCGTCACAGGAGACTATGACGTCATGTTCAAATCTCTGCTGTCGGGTCAGGGTTTTACCTTCGAGGTCTGGCGCGTCTTTGAAGATGAAATGCCCACCAGTATCGAAGACTGCGAAGGCTGGCTGATCACAGGGTCTAAGTTTGGTGTCTATGAGGATCATCCGTGGATCGCCGTGATGGAAGACTTCATCCGAGACTGCATCGAAGCGGCTCGGCCAATCGTTGGCATCTGTTTCGGTCACCAGTTGATCGCTCAGGCGCTTGGCGGAAAGGTTGAGAAATTCGAAGGCGGCTGGTCTGTGGGCCGTAAGCTCTATGACTTTGGCGGCATCGACCTGCCGTTGAATGCTTGGCACCAAGATCAGGTGGTTGAAGCGCCAGAAGGCGCGCGCACCTTGGCATCCCATGACTTCTGCAAACATGCAGCACTTCTTTATGGCAACCGGGCTTTGACCATCCAGGCGCACCCCGAATTTGGCCCGGAAATGGTCGAAGGGCTTGCGCTGACACGTGCTGAAATCGTCAATGACCCGGCGCAAATCTCAGAAGCCTTGCTCGCATTGGATGAACCCTTGGCGAATGAAATCATCGGGGATCAGATTGCTGACTTTTTCCGCAGCAATCGCCCGTCGTGATCTGACAACACTTTACAGAATTTTCGCAAATCGACGTCAGGTTAGGACTCGTCTTTGCCGCCGCACGGATTTAGAATTCTGAAAGTTAGTATTAAGAAAAGCCAAAGATATGTCCCTGCCTGACGTCTATTCCGCCGAACCGATTCCAGCCGCCGCCCAAGCCGAGGTTGAACGCCTTCTTCAGACGGGTGACCTGTTTCGCTACACCGCCGCCGAAGATGCGCCGGTTTCGTTGCTAGAAGCGGAGTTTGCGGAACTCTTGGGCAGCAAATACGCACTGGCAGTTAGCTCTTGCTCTGCAGCTTTGTTCCTGTCGCTCAAATCGCTTGGCCTACCCCGCGATGCACGCGTATTGATCCCCGGCTTCACTTTTGCAGCTGTGCCGTCGTCAGTTGCCCATGCCGATCTGGTGCCAGTCCTCTGCGAAGTGGGCGAAAACTACCGCATCGACATGGCAGATTTCGCGGCAAAAATTGATGATGTTCAGGCAGTGATCATCAGCCACATGCGCGGGCATACGTCGGACATGGACGCGATCATGGCGCTGTGTGACGCGAAAGGCATCCCAGTGATCGAGGATGCGGCCCATAGCCTTGGCACCACATGGCACGGGCGCAATATTGGCACCATTGGCAAAATTGGCTGTTTTTCGTTTCAGTCTTACAAGCTGATCAACGCGGGCGAAGGCGGTATCTTAGTGTCTGACGACGCGGACCTAGTGGCGCGTATGGTCATTATGTCCGGCGCCTACGAACACAATTGGCAAAAGCACAAATCCCGCGCGGGTGACAATACGGATGAATTGCGCCAAGCCTTTGCGAAGTGGCAGAACCAGTTGCCGCTTTACAATCTGCGCCTTTCAAATCTATCGGCCGCGATTATTCGACCGCAACTACCCGAACTCGCACGGCGTGTGCGCGATGGCCGTTCCAACCATGACTATGTTGCAGACCGCCTAAACAGCAGCGTTTGGATGCAGGTGCCCGACAAACTCGCGCCCGAAGAACGCGCGCCGGACAGCATTCAGTTCAACCTTGTTGATATGGATGACCAGCAGGTCATGGCGTTTCAATCCGCTGCGCAGGCGCGTGGGCTGAAAGTGCAAGTCTTTGGGGCTTCTAAGGACAACGCACGTGCGTTTTGGAATTGGCAGTTCATCAGGGACTTGCCTGAATTGCCGAAAACCCGCGCGATGCTGATGAAAGCCTGCGATGTGCGCCTGCCTGCGCGCTTAAAGAAGCCAGACCTAGATGCCGTTGCCAATGTGCTCCTGGCGGCCATCAACGATGTGATGGCCCCGACACCTGCTGAATAATCCCGAACGGGATGCTGGCAAAGCAAAGGCCCCAAACGGGGCCTTTTTTGTTTTAGGACAGCTTTGACAGCTTGGCTTGAAGGTCGGCGAGCTGTTTCTTTATATCGTCAAGCGCTTCGCCATCTTCCTTGGCCGCCACTTCTGGCTCTTCAGCAGGCACGGTCGAGCCCGGCCAGCTCCCCATTTTGCCAGTCATGGCCTTCAAAAAGGCTTCTTGCTGCGCCTGCATGGCCGCCATCGGATTTATCGACGACATGTTCTCAACCATCTTGGATTGGCTTTCACGCAGCATTTCAAAACTGGTCGCCAAGAACTGCGGCACTACACTTTGCGCTTGATTTGTATAAGAACGCACGAGGTCCGTCAGCACATTGATCGGCAACATGTTTTCGCCGCGGCTTTCGTGTTCAGCTATGATCTGCAAAAGATATTGCCGTGTCAGGTCATCGCCGGTTTTTAGGTCGACAATCTGAACTTCGCGCCCGTCGCGGATGAAAGATGCAATATCCTCCAATGTCACGTAATCGCTGGTTTCAGTGTTATACAGTCGACGGCTCGCATAGCGCTTAATCAACAGCGGCGATTTGGTCTCAGCCACGGGCAGCCTCCCTATTATGCAGCATTGCAGAAAAGCTTATGCGAGTGCAGAACAAAAAGAAAGGGCGAGCCTGAGGCTCGCCCGATCCTTTTGGACATTGTCCAATAAGTAGCTGTGCTTACTTAGCAGCTTTTTTCGCTGCTGCAGTTGCGTCCGCAGTTGCTTTCTTAACAGCTGCAGTTGCGCCTTCAGTTGCTTCTTTGGAAGCAGACATCATCAGTTCAACAGTTTCGGATTGAACTTTTTTCGCAACTTCAGCGAAGGCCGCCATATTTTCCGCAGCAACTTCAGCCTGCGCAGATGCGAAGTCAGTCATTGCTTTCGCGTAGTCTGCAGGCTCTGGTTTCGCTTTGGACATATCTGCCAGTTTGGTCAGAGTGTCTTTGGTCCACTTGGAAGAGATTTCAGAGGATTTCTCTGCAGCTTCCAGCGCAACGCCAGCCAGTTTTTCGTTCAGTTCTGCAGTGCTTTTGAACGCGTCGTCCAGAGCGGAAGTGTCCACTGGAAATGCGCCCATCATGTCTTTCAGAACGGCGGTCATATCTTGAGTTTTTGCCATTGTCTTAATCCTACATAGATGTGCGGGCCTATCCCGCAGTTTCTGCATCTGCAAACTATATACATGCCGCACTGCAGCATTTCAAGTATTTTTTCTGCATCGCAGCAAAATTAATTTCAATTTGAGATCAACGCGTTGCTTGGATCTTTACGTAAGACCCCGGTGCATCCTCTAGCGGAGGATGATCCGAATCGCCCGGTTCGCGCGCTGGGATCATCTTCCCAGACTGAGATGACAACCATGTGTCCCAACGCGGCCACCAAGACCCTTCGGTGTATTCTGCTTTCTCGATCCACTCATCCGCAGAAAGATTCAGATCCTTGTTGGTGTAGTGCCCGTATTTCTTCTTGCTGGGTGGATTGACGATACCTGCGATGTGGCCAGACTCAGAAACGATAAAGGTGCGGTTTTTGCTTTTGGTCTGCTGGAAGCCCCGATAGCAATCTTTCCAACGCGCAATATGGTCGGTCTCACAGGTGACTGCGCAGATGGGCAACGTCACGTCGCTGATGTGCAGCTTCTCGCCAAACATCTCAATGCCCTCGTCCACAAATTGGTTTTGCTGGCAAAGTTTGCGCAGATACTGCACCACCATAACGCCCGGCAAGCCCGACCCATCGCCGTTCCAGTACAACAGATCAAAGGCCGGCGGCGCTTCCCCCATCATGTAACTGCGAATGGCGGGACCGTAGATTAGGTCATTGGAGCGCAGGAAGCTGAAGGTGCGCTGCATAATAAAGGAGCGCAAGATGCCTTCTTCATCCGCCTCTTCCTCGATGCCATCGACAAAATCGTCCTGCAGGAAGGGCGTGAATTCGCCTTGGTCTGCGAAATCCGTCAATGTCGTAAAGAAGGTCGCGGATTTGATGGATTTGTCGCCCCGCTTTTTCAACAGCGACAAAGTCAGGTTCAGCGTGGTGCCGGCGATGCAATAGCCCACAACATTGAGTTGCTTTTGCTTGGTCAATTTCTTGACCTCATCCATCGCAACCAGATAGCCCTCTTCGATGTAGTCTTCGAGGCTGACATTTGCGAAGGACCGATCCGGGTTAACCCAGCTGACCACAAATACGGTGTATCCTTGATCCACCAGCCATTTGATTAGGCTATTCTTTTCCTTGAGGTCCAAAATGTAATATTTGTTGATCCAAGGCGGAAAAATCACCAGCGGGATCTCATGGACCTGATCTGTGGTCGGAGCATATTGCAAAAGCTCCATCATGCGATTGCGGAAAACCACCTTGCCTGGCGTGGTCGCAACGTTCTTGCCAAGTTCAAACGCATTTTCGTCCGCGAGCTTTACTATCAACTCGCCATTGTTGGCCTCTAAGTCACGGATCAGGTTTTCTAAGCCTGCAATCAGGGACTTCCCTTCGGTCTCAACTGCCTTTTCCAACGCATCTGGATTGGTGCCAAGAAAGTTCGTCGGCGCCATCATGTCGACGATTTGGTCCGAGAAATACTTCAGTCTCGCGCGTTCCTTTGAGGGTAAATCTTCTATTGAATCCACAGCGTTACGGATCGCTTCGGCGTTCAGCATGTATTGCTGTTTGATAAAGTTGAAATAGGGATTGCTTTGCCAGAGCGGGTTGGCAAAACGTCGGTCTGTTGGGGTTGGGTCTTCGGGCGCTTCCAGTTTGCCTTGTGCCAGCATGTGCTGCGCCTCGACAAAGTGTTTGACCGACTTCCCCCAGAACTCCATCTGCTGTTCAAGCACTTTAGATGGGTTATCGACCATCTCTGCCCAATAGGCGGTCGCTGCATTGGTAAAGACATCTTGATTCGGTGCGGCCAGTTCTGGTCGGACCGGACTATGTTTGGCCATTATTTCAACCAGACGTTGAGAAAGTTGCTCTACTTTCTCTAAATTCTTGTTAAGTTCCTCGTATTTCGCGACTGCGGCACCGTCGTCAGTTGTCATATCAATCACCAGACCTTATCGTCGCTGCTACGCAGCAATTGTGTGCGGCCGAAGGGGAGTCGGCCTTAATACCTCGTACAATAGCGAGGAAACTTAGGAGACGCCAATGCGATACATGGCCACCTACGACCTGATGGAAACTGTCCGCAACACCAACCAATGGCTGGGCGCGACCGCTAAAGCCATGACTGCCTACCCCATGTTTTCCATGGTGCCGAACCCCGCCCTGCATTGGATGGGGGCCTGGGGCGAAGTGACCGAGCGTACATACGCGCGCATGGTCACTAAACCTGATTGGGGCATCCATTCTTTCACCTGCGAAGACGGCAAAGACCACGTGGTCCAAATTGAAACAGTCGTGGAACGTGATTTCGGCGATCTGATTCATTTTTCCGTCCAAGGCCGCAAGCGCAAGCGCAAACAGGTGATGCTGGTTGCGCCAATGTCTGGTCACTACGCGACGCTCCTGCGTTCAACCGTGATCTCCCTATTGCCGGATTGTGAAGTTTACGTAACCGATTGGCACAACGCCCGCGACATTCCGGTCTCTGCTGGCAAGTTCGACGTCGAAGACTACACGCTCTACCTTGTCGACTTCATGCGAGAGTTGGGGCCCGAAACCCATGTCATTGCGATTTGTCAGCCAGCACCGCTGACGCTGGCCGCGACCGCTTATCTGGCAGAACAAGACCCAAAGGCGCAGCCGCGCACTTTGACGTTGATTGGTGGCCCGATTGACCCGAATGCAAATGCGACCGACGTGACCGACTTTGGTCACCGTGTGTCCATGGGGCAATTGCAGGAAACCATGATCCAACGCGTTGGCTTTAAATATGCTGGCGTTGGGCGCAAGGTCTATCCCGGACTGCTGCAGCTGAGTTCCTTCATGTCGATGAACGCAGAGCGCCATTCGCAGGCCTTTATGAATCAAATTACGCGCGTGATGAAGGGCGAAGCCTCTGATCACGACGCACACAACCGTTTCTATGACGAATACCTTGCTGTCATGGATATGCCTGCAGAGTTTTATCTGTCGACGGTTGAACGCATCTTTAAGAACGGGGAAATCGCGAACAACGAATTCGTTGTTGCGGGTCATAAGGTCGACATTGGCAAGATCACCACGGTCGCGGTGAAAACCGTTGAAGGCGCGAAAGATGATATATCGGCCCCCGGCCAATGTGTTGCCGCGCTGGATCTGCTGACCGGTCTGCCGGACGAAAAGAAAGCAAGTTACGTCGAACCCGAAGCCGGTCACTATGGCATCTTCGCAGGTCGCAGCTGGCGCAATAATATCCGCCCGCTGGTTTTGGATTTCATCCAGAGCAACAGCCCAGAGCCGCAGAAGAAACCAGCAAACAAAAACGCGGCCGCGTAAGGCCGCGTGGAACTCTGTTGTATCGGATGTGATTGATCGTCAGCGCGACAGGTTGATCACATCCAGAACAGCCTCTTCAATCAGTTTTAAACAGGTCTCATCCGAGAACCGGTGATCTGCGTCTTTGACAAGCGTCAATCGGATGTCATCGCCCTGTGCATGCTCTAGCAGCCGTATTGCTGTGTCCGTTGAAACAGCCGTGTCTGCTGTGCCCTGCAGAAACCGTACCGGGCAGTCAAACGTCATTGGGCTGCGCAGGACAAGGTTCTTGCGACCGTCTTCGATCATGCGTTTGGTGATTATGTAGGGCTCCATATAGTCGCTCGGCAATTCGACATGTCCCACGGATTCCAAAGCGGCCTTTTGATCATCGCTGAAACCGGCCCAATAGCTGTCTTCAGTGAAATCAGGCGCAGCGGCAATGGTGACCAAGCCCGCCAAACGGTCCGGCTGTGCTTTGGCCAGCAGCAAAGCCTGCCAACCACCCATAGACGAGCCAACCAAAACGTAAGGTCCGTCGATCAGCGTATTCACGGCCTCAAGGGAATCCTCATGCCAATCGCCAATGCAACCCTCTTCGAACCGGCCAGAGCTTTCTCCGTGACCAGAATAGTCAAACCGCAAAAACGCGCGCCCCTGCGCCTTGCACCATGCCTCAAGATGGATGGCTTTGGTGCCCTCCATGTCCGACTTTAGCCCGCCCAGGAACACGACGCATGGCCCCTGCACCTCTGTTTTGTGATAGGCGATCTTGCGACCGTGCGGAGTTGTCAGAAACTGAACCATGGGGACCTCATTCTTTGCTCCCCGTTCTTAAACCTGAGTTGGAAAGGTCGGTCAAAGCGATTTGCAAAGTGGACACACAAACGCAGGGCGACCAATGGCAGCCCTGCGCGTCAGATCGATAATGCGACCTAGTTTGTGATGATCTCTGGTCCCATGACCGCGTTCGGCAAGACCGTCGATATCCACGGGACGTAGGTCACAAGGATCAGGAACACGAACATGATGGCCAGGAAGGGCAGCGCTGCCCGCACCACACCCATCATCGACATATTGGCCACCCCTGCAGTCACAAAGAGGTTCAGACCAACCGGCGGTGTGATCATGCCGATCTCCATATTGACCACCATGATGATGCCCAAATGGATGGGGTCGATGCCCAGTTCCATCGCAATTGGGAACACCAAAGGTGCAACGATGACCAAGAGCCCCGAAGGTTCCATGAACTGGCCGCCGATCAGCAAGATTACGTTCACGATCACAAGGAACATGACCGGACCAAAGCCGTAGCCGAGCATCCATTCTGTGATCTTTTGCGGCAGTTGCTCATCCGTGATGACGTGTTTCAGCAGCAGCGCGTTGGCGATGACAAACATCAGCGTGATGATCAGCTTGCCTGCATCCCGCAGCGTGGCAACCGTGTCCTTGTGCCAAAGGGCGGTCACAAGGGCTTGCGGGCGCCGGAGCAGCGACGTGCGATCCCCGTCCTCGCCGGCAAGCGGCCCCATATCGCGGTAAATGTAGGTTGCTACCAAGAAAGCATAGACAGAGGCCACAGCCGCCGCTTCGGTTGGTGTAAAGATCGCGCCCGTCACACCGGGGATGCCATAGATGCCGACCATGATGATGACGATCAGCAACAGACCCCAGATCGCGTCTTTCAAGCTGGCCCAGATTTCGCCAAAGCCTGCGAACTCACCTGCAGGCATGTTTTTGATCCGCGCCATCACATAGATGCCGATCATCAGCATGGTGCCCGCCATAATGCCGGGAATGACGCCTGCAAGGAACATCCGGCCCACCGACACCTCAACAGCCGCCGCATAGACAACCATCACGATGGAAGGCGGGATCAGAATGCCCAAAGTGCCCGCGTTGGCGATGACACCCGCTGCGAATTCCTTGGTGTACCCAACCTGCCGCATCGCGGCGATCACAATGGAGCCAATGGCGACAACCGTTGCCGGGGAACTGCCCGACAATGCGGCGAACATCATGCAGGCAAGCACACCCGAAATCGCCAGCCCACCGCGAAAATGCCCGACCAACGCGATGGAAAAGCGAATGATCCGCTGCGCCACGCCACCTGTCGACATAAAGCTGGAGGCCAAGATGAAGAATGGGATCGCCAATAGGGTCGAGTGACCTTCGAATGCCTCAAACAAAGTCTGCGCCACCGATGCCAGCGAACTGTCCGAAAAGATCAGCAGGAACAGGATGGATGAAAAGCCAAGGCTTACTGCAATCGGCACGCCAATCAGCATCAGGCCTACGATCAGACCAAAAAGAATTAAGATTTCCATCTGATTTACTCCTGAAGCTTGGCCGCCGCTTTGGCGACGTCGTCTTCGGCTTCGTGGCTCACGATCAGCATATCAAGCTGGCCACGCCACACTTTCAGACCCGCTTGCACAAACCGCAGGACAAGCAAAGCCATCGACAATGGCATCACCAGATAGGGCACTAGCTTGGGAAGCTTTTCGTATTCATAGCCTTCGTTGAACACCGGCTCGAGCCAGCGCAAGAAGAACGGGACTGGAATGTCTTGGGTCTCATACCACCCCTGCCCGCGCACACCGGTGTCAAACCCGGTCGGGAACCAACGCCCCTCGGTGGGTGGCAAGTTGGCAAAGGGAGCCCAATAGTCCCACGCGCCTTTCAGCAACAAGAGCGCATAGGCCAGGCAAACAGCCACGACAAACAGCGCGAGAGGGCGGCGCAGGGATGCAGGGGCCGTGTTGACCAATGCGTCCACACCTAGGTGCAACGTTTTCTTGACGGCGTAACTTGCCCCCAAAAGCACCAACCAGGCAAACAGAAACACCGTCAGTTCAAGCGCATAGAAGATATTGGAATTGAAACCGTAGCGGGCAACGACATTTGCAAACGTCAGCAATGTCATGACCCCTAGGATAATCGCGATGATCGTCTCTTCCAGACGGTCCATGCGCGACGAGGCATGGGACGCGGCAGTCATGTCGCTCCTCCTCCTTGATAAAATGGCGTCGTGAAGGACACGACGCCATGGATTGTTGGGAATGATTAGTTGATCGCTGCGTTGATGGATTGCGCGGCGTCGATGTTCTCTTGGCCTACATCCTCAGCGAATTGAGCCCAAACTGGCTTCATCGCCGTCACCCATGCTTCGCGCTGATCCTCGCTCAGCGTGCGGACAACGCCGCCTGCATCAATGATAGACTGGCGCGCTGCGAGGTTCACCGAAGTGGATTCAGCATTGCGGGTCGCAGTGACCTCGGCCACGATTGTCAGAAATTCTTCACGCACATCTTCAGGCAGGCCATCAAGCCAATCCACCGATGTCACAAGCAGGTAGTCCAGAATACCGTGGTCTGTTTCGGTGATGCCGTCCTGAACCTCGAAGAACTTCTTGCCGTAGATGTTGGACCATGTGTTTTCCTGTCCATCCACAACGCCTTGCTGCAATGCGCCGTATACCTCAGAGAACGCCATTTTCTGCGGGCTACCACCCATGGCTTCCATCTGTGCGACCAGCACGTCAGAAGATTGCACGCGGAATTTCAGCCCGTTTGCATCGGTGGGCAAAAGCAGCGGCTTGTTGGCTGACATCTGCTTCATGCCATTGTGCCAATAGGCCAGCCCCTGCAGGCCGCGGCGTTGCATGCTATCCAGCATCGCCTGACCGCTGTCAGACGCTTGGAACGCCTCGACGGCTTCGATGTTTTTGAACATGAATGGCAGGTCAAAAATGCGGAACTGCTTGGTGAATTTTTCGAACTTTGACAGCGAAGGGGCCGCCAGTTGAACGTCGCCTTGCAGCATCGCTTCGAGCACTTTGTTGTCGTTGTAAAGTGTCGAGTTCGGGAACACCTCAAGGCACATCTTGCCGTCCATCTCTTCGTTGATGCGCTTTTCTAGAAGCGCCGCAGCGATGCCCTTTGGGTGTTTGTCTGTGTTGGTTACGTGGCTGAACTTCACCACGATCTCGCCTTCGTCACAGGCTGCGAATGCAACGGACGGTAGACTTGCAACTGCGGCGACACAAGCCGCTTTCAAAATCGTTTTCATAGTGGTCTCCCTAATCTAAGCGCTCCTCTGCGCTGATGGTGCTATTGGCGTATTCGCCAGAATTTGTGACAAGGGGGAAACCTAACGCCCAAAAAATAGTCACAATTTCAAAACCTTACGCCATCACCTCGATTTCAGAAACGCGTTTGCCCGAATTTTCGGACAAAAAATCTTGTGCCACAAGGAGCAATCAGCGACCAATACCTAGCCCCATCACCGGAGTCGCCACCGTGATTCGAACCTTTATCCGACCTGCCCTGATCTGTGCAGCCCTCGGATTCGTGGCGGCCTATTGGGTTTATCATGCGACGCTTCGCGACGAATTCAAAGCCCTGAAGATCAGTGGCGAGGCACGTTTGAATGAGGCGTCTTCGCGATTGCGACTGCAAATCGATGCCTTGCGCGCGCAGACAAATTTCATTGCTGGTGCACCGCATTTGGTCACCACAGTTATGGAAGGTGACTTAGAAAGTGTATCCGATGATCTGACCGACTACGCGCTGACCTATGGCGCGACGCGCATCGACCTTTATGCACCGGATGGCACGCCCTTGGCGACTTCTGCATTTGCGCCGGCACCTGCCTCTGACAAATTGATCCAAGCGGCTTTGAATGGGCGATTGGGCTATTCGCAGACAATCGAAGGCGAAAATCGGTTTTTCCAATTCAGCCGCGGCGTGACGACTTCTGCTGCTGATCCGATCGCTGCGCTGGTGGTCACGGCTGATGTTGCAGCGCTGGAATTTGAATGGCCTGTGACGCCCGAAGTGATTGTGTTTCTGGATGACAGGCAAACCGCCTTTTCGACCAACCGCGCCAGCATTGCACTGTTCCCGCTTTTGGACTCCTCGGACACATTTGATTTCCACCTGCGTCCCACCAGCCGGACTGCGGGGGATCAGGTCTATCAATACGCGCTGCCAGGCACACCCGAGAAAGAAGCGCTGATCTTGTCGGCCTATGTGCCGCACTTTGATCTGACGGCGCAAATATTTCTTGAAACGCAGCAGGCAAGGAATACGGCCATTGTTCGCGCGCTCTTGGCGGCGACGCTGG
Organism: Cognatishimia maritima; assembly: GCF_900129685.1. Classification (GTDB taxonomy): domain Bacteria; phylum Pseudomonadota; class Alphaproteobacteria; order Rhodobacterales; family Rhodobacteraceae; genus Cognatishimia; species Cognatishimia maritima. The sequence goes on from NZ_FQWM01000006.1 coordinate 105,537, forward strand.
TTTTGATCATAGGTCTTGTCGCGGCGGTGGCAGCGCAGCAAAGACGGCGCCTAGAACTTGAGGCACAGTATTCCGCGACGCTGGAAGCCCGCGTTGAGGAACGCACCGAGGAGTTGCGCAATGCGCAGGATGAGTTGGTCGAGGCGTCAAAGCTGGCGGCGCTGGGGCGGCTGTCTGCCGGGGTGAGCCACGAAATCAACCAGCCGCTCGCGGCAATAATGAATTTCGCCGAGAACTCTAAAAAGTTTCTGGAACGCGACAGACCGGACCGGGCCAGCGAAAACCTTACGATGATCTCCAGCCAGGTTGAACGCATCAAACGGATCATCGGCAACCTGCGCGCCTTTGCACGGCAAGAGGTGGCCCCGACCGACCGGATTGATTTTTGCGATGTCGTGCGCGCCTCTCTCAGCGCCATGGACGATAGTTTGCGTGAAGCCGGCATTGATGTTTCGGTCGCGCTGCCATCCGCCCCAATAGAGGTCATCGCTGGCCGCGTGCGGCTTGAACAGGTGGTGCTAAACCTCATCTCCAACGCCGCAGATGCGATGGCCCAGAGTGATGTCAAAACGCTATCGGTACACCTTCGCACTGAAGGCGCAAACGCCGTTTTGACGGTTTCCGACAGCGGCAGCGGCATTGCCGATCCATCCCGTGTGTTTGAACCGTTTTACACCACCAAAGAACTCGGCTCTTCCAAAGGGCTTGGCATGGGGCTGGCCCTGTCACACGGTTTGGTCACGCGGTTTGGCGGCACGCTGTCTTGTAAAAACCTCGACAAAGGCGCTGCGTTCACCATCAGCCTGCCAATCGCGGAGTGACACATGCTGACCAAAGTTCTGATCATCGAAGACGACACCGTTCTGCGCAATTCCATCGCTCAAACGTTGGAACTGGAAGACCTTGATCCGATACCAACAAATGGGTTCACACAGGCGCGACGATCGATCCGGTCCAATTTTCGCGGGGTGATCCTGTCTGACATCCGCATGCCTGATCACGATGGGTTTGACGTACTGCGGTTTGCCCAGACCAAGGACCCTGATCTGCCCGTCATTCTTTTGACCGGGCATTCCGACGTGCCAACCGCAAAACGCGCCCTGAAAGAAGGGGCCTATGATTATCTGGAAAAACCTTGCCCGCCCGACACGATGCTGGAAACGCTGCACCGTGCCCTATCACATCGTGCCTTGATCCTTGAAAACCGTGAAGTACGGGATGAGCTGGAACAGATCAGCATGGACCAGACGGTGGGCACCTTGTCAGAACGACTGGAAACCCATGAACGCCGCATTATCGAAAGCGCTTTGTATGAGGCCGACGGGAAGGTGGCGCAGGCTGCCGAGGCTTTGGGCATCCCGCGCAACACGCTTTATGACCGTATGGGCAAGCTGCAGATCATCGCCAAGGCTTTCCGTAAAAGCAGCATGTGACGACTTCGTCACGACTTGTTGTTGACTTGCTTGGCGTCACAAGCGACAAGACCCGCGAACCATATACCCGCAACCGGGCGTTCTGTTGGCGCCAAACTGACGAGGAGCTTCTGGCCTTGCCCAGATGAACACCATGTCCCAGATTTCCCTGACTTTCCCCGATGGCAACGCGCGTTCCTACGACGCAGGCGTCACCCCTGCCGAGGTCGCAGCCTCCATCGCATCTTCCCTTGCAAAAAAGGCCATTTCAGCAACGGTTGATGGCCAGCATTGGGACCTCGCATGGCCGATTGAGGCCGACGCGCAGATTGCAATCAACACGTTGAAAGACAACGACGCCGAGGCGCTCGAACTGATCCGCCACGACTGCGCCCATATCATGGCCCGCGCCGTGCAAGAGATTTGGCCCGACGTCAAAGTCACTATCGGCCCCGTCATCGAACACGGCTGGTATTATGATTTCGACCGTGAAGAGCCTTTCACGCCCGAAGATCTCGGTCTCATCGAAAAGAAGATGAAAGAGATCATCAACAAGCGCGATCCCGTCCGCACAGAGGTCTGGGAGCGCGATGTTGCGGTCAAATACTACGAAGATCGTGGCGAGCCCTATAAAGTCGAACTGATCGAAAGCATTCCCGGCGATGAACCGCTGCGCATGTATTGGCATGGCGACTGGCAAGACCTTTGCCGTGGCCCGCACTTGCAGCACACAGGTCAAGTGCCAGCAGATGCCTTCAAGTTGATGTCTGTTGCTGGGGCCTATTGGCGCGGCGACAGCAACCGCGCGATGCTACAGCGTATCTACGGTGTGGCCTTCAAAAACAAAGAAGACCTGAAAAAGCACCTCACCTTCCTAGAGGAAGCCGAAAAGCGCGATCACCGTCGTTTGGGCCGCGAGATGGACCTCTATCATATGCAGGAAGAGGCACCCGGACAGGTCTTTTGGCACCCCAACGGCTGGACGGTTTATACCGAATTGCAAGATTACATGCGCCGTCAGCAACGTCGCGGCGGTTATGTCGAGGTCAACACACCTCAGGTGGTAGATCGCAAGCTGTGGGAGAAATCCGGCCACTGGGATAAGTACCAGGAAAACATGTTCATCGTTGAAGTGGACGAGGAGCACGCGCGCGAAAAAGCCGTGAATGCCCTGAAGCCGATGAACTGCCCGTGCCACGTGCAGATCTTCAACCAAGGTCTGAAATCCTACCGCGACCTGCCATTGCGCATGGCCGAATTCGGGTCATGTGCGCGTTATGAACCATCAGGCGCGCTGCACGGTATCATGCGCGTGCGCGGGTTTACGCAGGACGATGGCCACATCTTCTGTACCGATGACCAGATCACGTCAGAAACCAAAGTCTTCATCGACTTCCTGTCTAAAATCTATGCCGACCTTGGTTTTAACGATTGGACCATCAAACTGTCGACCCGCCCGGAACAGCGGATCGGGTCCGATGAAACTTGGGATGAAATGGAAAAGGCACTTGGCGATGCCTGTAAGGCAGCGGGGCACGACTTCGAAATCCTCGAAGGCGAAGGCGCGTTTTATGGTCCGAAGCTGGAGTTCACCCTGACCGACGCCATTGGCCGGAATTGGCAATGCGGCACGCTGCAGGTGGACGCAAACCTACCGGAACGTCTTGAGGCCAATTACATCGGTGCCGATGGCGAAAAGCACCGTCCGGTCATGCTGCATCGCGCGACCTTGGGGTCGTTTGAACGGTTTATTGGCATTCTGATCGAAGAGCACGCAGGCAAACTGCCCTACTGGCTCGCCCCGCGTCAGGTGGTTGTGGCGGCGATTGTGTCTGATGCCAACGATTACTGCCTTGAAGTGGTCCAAGCGCTGAAAGCGGCTGGCGTGCGCGCCGAGGCCGACTTGCGCAACGAAAAGATCAACTACAAGGTCCGCGAGCATTCTGTGGGCAAGGTGCCGGTCATCCTCGCCTGCGGAAAGAAGGAAGTCGAGGACCGTTCGGTCACCGTGCGCCGCCTTGGGGAAAAGCAAACCCAAGTCCAGACGCTCGACGAAATTGTTACAAGCCTTGGTGTCGAAGCAACACCACCAGATCGCCGCTGAGCCATTGTAACAATTCTCACGTCCAAAACTTGAAATGCCGGGGCCCACGCCCCGGCATTTCCGTTATTTTGGGCCATATCGCCCGCGATCCGTTCACGCCAGATAACAGCGCTGTGACCCACGAATGCGTTATTGGAGAATGAGTGCTGACCCCGGTTAGGGTGACCTCATGCCGCGAAACGTGGCTGGAATTCGTAACCGTATTTAGGAACCTTACACATGTCCAAAACTGTAAAAACTCTGGCAGCCGCCGCTTCTGTTGCAGCCGCAATGACAGCAATGACCTCCACCACTGCGCACGCAATGGACAAAGAAAAATGCTTTGGCGTTTCTCTGGCAGGTAAGAACGACTGCGCCGCTGGCCCAGGCACCACATGCGCCGGTACATCCAAAGTTGACTACCAAGGCAACGCTTGGACTCTGGTCGACGCAGGTACCTGCGCCGAAATCGAACTGCCTGCAATGGCAGACGGCACCGCGCGTATGGGGTCCCTGGAAGCACTGGATCGCGACCTGCCAGCATAAGGCACCTGCGACACCTGTTTGGCCCTGCTTCCCTCGCAGGGCCATTCATCGTTCATAGACCAAGGCCCGCCCGATGTTTGACACCCATGATCAGCCCCGCGCCCTGCCCCTGAAACCCGGGGTTGGCTACAAGCCGCAGCATTTTTCGGACTTGCTGGAAAATCCGGGGCATGTCGGCTGGCTTGAGATCCACGCAGAGAACTACATGGGCATGGGTGGTCGCCCGCTGGCGCAATTGCGTCACCTCGCAGAACAATTCCCGATTTCCGTGCATGGCGTTGGCCTGTCGATTGGCGGAGAATCCCCGCTTGATCCAGAGCACCTTGCGCGACTGAAACATCTTGTGGACTGGCTTAATCCCACGGTTTTCTCTGAACATCTTGCATGGTCCACGCATGAAGGCAGCTATTTTAACGATTTGCTGCCGCTCCCCTATACATCCGAAACGTTGACGCGGGTCGCTAACCATATTGATCAATTGCAAAACACCATCGGTCGCCAGATGCTGCTGGAGAATCCGTCCAGCTACCTGAAGTTCGCTGAAAGCACATGGTCCGAACCTGATTTCCTGCGTGAACTGGCGCAGCGCACAGGCTGCGGGTTGCTGCTGGATGTGAACAACGTTTTTGTTTCAGCGACCAACCTTGAATACGATCCGCGCGCCTATATCGATGATTATCCGCTGGAACAGGTGGGCGAGATTCACCTTGGCGGGCATGATGAAGACGAAGATGACCACGGTAAACCTCTGTTGATTGACAGCCACGGCGCAGAGATCGTCGATCCGGTCTGGGCGCTCTTGGATCATACCTTGGAACAATCTGGCCCGCGCCCGATCCTGATTGAATGGGATACAGATGTGCCGGAATGGCCGGTGCTGTCCGCCGAGGCCGACCGCGCGGCGGCTGCGCTTGCAAACCTAAAGGTGGGCGCATGACTGTCACCCAGACAGAGTTTCGTGCAGCCATGTTAAACGTGGATATTGCCGTCCCCGCCGGGCTGGTCGATACGCACGACCGCCCAGCTGGCAGTCGCTTTGATGTCTATCGCAACAATGTCGCTGTCTCTCTGACCGAGGCGCTTGAAACCGGGTTTCCGGTGATCGCCAAATTACTTGGTGAGGCAAATTTCAAAGCCATTGCAGGGGTGTTCCTGCGACAGTCCCCGCCAGAAGCCCCTGTTATGATGCATTATGGTGCAGCGTTCCCGCAATTCCTGCGAGAATTTCAGCCGTTGCAGCACCTTGGCTATTTGGGCGATGTCGCCGAAATCGAGCTTGCCCTGCGGCGCAGCTATCACGCGGCGGACAGTCAGGGCGTGCCCGGCGACGCTTTGGCGCAAATTGCGCCAGAGGCCTTGGCTGGCGCGCGGCTTTCATTGGCACCGTCTTTAGAAGTCGTTCGGTCCCATTGGCCGATCTATGACATCTGGGCCTTCAACACCTACCAAGGCCGCCCCAAACCTGAAGCCCGAGCACAGAATGTCGTGGTTCTGCGCCCAGAGTTTGACCCGGAACCGCATCCTCTTCCCACCGGTGGCGCGTCGTTCATCAAAGAGATTCATCGCGGACGCACGCTGGGCGAAGCCGCTGACATCACATCCAATTTGGCCGAGGACTTAGACCTTGGCGCTGTGCTTGGCTTATTGCTCAGCAAGGGTGCAATCACCAATATCACCGCCGCCGAACAAAATGAGGAAGATCAATGAACACGCTGATAAACATGCATAATACTGTGTTCTCACGCCTGCAAAGCCAAGACTGGATTCTGACGTCTTTGGCGCGGCTGCTCTTTGCTGCGATCCTGTTCGTTTATTACTGGAACTCTGGGCTGACAAAACTGGGCGACGGGCTTTTTGGTATTTTCTCACCCTCAACCGGGGCCTATGCGCAAATCTGGCCCCGTGTGCTTGAAGCGGTCAGCTATAACACCAGCGAACTAAGCCTATTTCACTGGCTCGTGGTCTTTGCTGGCACCGTCGCCGAATTTGTGCTGCCAGTGTTGATCGTCGTCGGATTGCTGACCCGTCTCGCATCACTTGGCATGATCGGTTTTGTCGTTATGCAGTCGCTGACCGACATTTACGGCCATGGCGCCGATGCCGACACGATTGGCGCTTGGTTTGACCGTGTTTCTGACGCGCACATCATGGATCAACGCGCCTTTTGGGTCTTCTTATTGCTGGTGCTGGTGATCAAAGGCGCGGGGCCACTGTCCATCGACCGCCTTCTGGCCCGCCGCCAAACGGCCCCTGTGCCCGCATAATTGATCGAAAGGCGCTTAGAAATGCGCCTTTTCTTCGTCGGGTTTTCCAGCTGAGACGGCCATGATCCCTGCAAGCCCGGCAAAGGCAATTGGGAACATCGTGAAGACGTTAAAGCCGAACCCGACATACATCCACCCTGCTGAAATCAGCAAAAGGATCCCGGCCCAGAGCGCGCGAGAGCGCGCCATTGCGCCACCGGCAATCGCCAAAAGCGGGGCCATAAGGGATGTCGAGCGGACAAGTTCGATATTTTCTACCTGCTCTGCAACGCCCTCTAATTCGCCCCATGACTCGATGGCAGCCGTGTAACCCCACCCAAAAAACCCGACGATCATGCCGACAATACCGGCAATGATGCCTAGAACCAGTGCTGCGTTTCTCATAAATCTCTCCCGCTGCTCTGCTTTAAGATAGGCAATGCGCCCTAGGACGCCAAGGCCACCTGCACATCTTTGCCCCACCCCAGATAAAGCGTACCGTCTTTGTTGATCAGGGGCCGTTTCATCAAAGTGGGGTGCTCTGCAAGCAAGGACAGCGCCGGTTTGGCGCGCTCGGCATCGCCAAGATTGCGCCATGTGGTGGAGCGTGTGTTGACCAATGCATCGCCAAATTGGGCATGGGCCTGCGCCAAAACCTCTGCGGGCACACCGTCCGCGCGCACGTCCACAAATGCGGCCTCTGGTAGCGATTTCAGCGCCTTGCGGCAGGTATCACAGGTTCTTAGACCAAAAAGTTGCATCTTTTTTGCTCCTCGCGAGGTTTACCTAGGGTAAAGCAATCATTTTCATATGGGTTTTGCTTGATTTTTACATTGCGCGTGCAATCATTCCAGCGTGGCATTTTGTTTCGCGCGCTCATACTGGCGGAGTTCAGGCGACGAGCCATCGGATCACTTGCTGTACCCCGGCGTTACCGGGGCGACTGATGGAAGAAGAAGGAGAACGGTATGCCAAGTGGCACCGTAAAATGGTTTAACACAACCAAAGGCTACGGCTTTATTGCACCGGACGAAGGCGGCAAGGACGTTTTTGTTCATATTTCCGCGGTGGAACGGTCTGGATTGACTGGTCTTGCCGACAACCAAAAAGTTGAGTTTGAACTGTCAGAAGGGCGCGATGGGCGTCAGATGGCAACCGACCTAAAAGTTTCATAAGAACGCGCGGGGCGTGTGAACGCCCCTCACCTTCCCGATCATAAGCGTCTTGTTCTGCGCGAGAACCACCGGCCTTAGTTGGTGGTATAACAGCCCTTTTCGCCAACTGGACAAACGATCCGGGATTTTTGTACCTTTTTCACGGCTTTCGGCGTGTGGCACATTTCTCCGGCCACGGGCACACCACAGCTGATCATGCCGCCTGCCTGCACAGGCTGCAGACCCGCCGGACAGACATTGTCACTGGAAGATGCCGCACGATAAATGCAGCCAGAAGGCGTCAGTGGTGGCACTTTCGGGACGAATTCCACAATCGGGTCTTCTTTGATCTTGCAGGGGAAGATCACGCAGGTCGCATGGGCGGGTGAAGCCACGGCGACAAGCGCCGCCAGCATCAGCGATTTCTTAAACATCGGGTCACCTATTCCTGTTTGGTCTGCTCTGATTTTTAAGGTGTGTTTTCTAAGCTGTAGACTACAAGATTTTGAGATTCAGTCAATTTTTCCAATTCGCATTTGCTGGCCCGGCCCGGGCTTTTGTCAAAAGCGTGATATTTTTGAATCCCTTTGCAGGCCTCAGCGTTTGCGGAAATATTCCGTGACAGTGCATTTCGGATCAGCCGCGCGCAAAGGCCTTTCTTGTGTTAGGATCCAATCTTGATCAGAGAACGTTGGGAAATAGGTATCTGCGTCCTCAACCTCCAGATCGACTTCTGTGATCAACAGCCGGTCCGCCAATGGCAACATCGCCGCATAAATCCCTGCACCGCCCATGCTGTAGATCCGTTGATAGCCGGCGGCATATGATGCTGCGATGGCCTCTTCGACCGAGCGGACAGTGACATCTCCCATGCCGTCCTGGGAGGAAACAACAACATTGAACCTGTTTTTCAAAGGCTTAAACGGCAGGCTTTCCCAAGTGTTCCGTCCCATGACGACCGCCCCACCGAGGGTTTCGGTTTTGAAGAACGCGAGGTCTTCGGGCGCGTACCATGGGATGTCGTTGTCTTTGCCAATGGCGCCGTTTCGGTCGCGCCCAACAATCAAAGTGATCATATCAAACCGCCACCGGTGCCTTGATCGCGGGATCAGGATCGTAGTTCAGAATTTCAAAATCTTCGTATTTGAAGTCGAATATTGATGACACATCGCGCTTCAACCGCAGTTCCGGCAGTGCTTTTGGGGTGCGCGCAAGTTGCGTTTTCACCTGCTCCATATGGTTGGAATAGATATGCGCGTCGCCAATCGTGTGCACAAAATCTCCCGGCGCATAGCCGGTGACATGCGCCAGCATCACCTGCAACAGCGCGTAGCTGGCGATATTAAAAGGCACGCCAAGGAACATGTCTGCTGACCGCTGATAAAGCTGCAGATGCAATTTTCCGCCAAGGATCTTGACCTGCCACAGCGTGTGGCATGGCGGCAAAGCCATATCCGGCACATCGCCCGGGTTCCATGCCGAGACGATCAAACGCCGACTGTTGGGCGAAGTCTTGATCATCTCAACAAGATCAGCAATCTGATCAACGGTGCGCTTGCGATAAAGCTGCTCTTCGCCCGGTTTCGCATCCACAGGCTCAAGTGCCGGGAAACGCCGCCATTGGTGACCGTATACCGGCCCAAGGTCGCCGTTTTCATCCGCCCATTCATCCCAGATGGTGACACCGTTTTCCTGCAGATAGCGAATGTTGGTATCACCACTAAGGAACCAAAGGAGCTCATGGATGATCGACCGCAGATGCAGTTTCTTGGTTGTCACCAGCGGAAATCCATCGGCCAAAGGATAGCGGCATTGCATTCCGAAATAGGACGTCGTGCCCGTGCCGGTGCGGTCGGTTGTTGTCTCACCATGGTCCAGAATGGTCTGCAATGCGTCGTGATATTGCTGCACCCGAGCCTCCTTTGGGGTCATCGCACATCAGAGACTCATGTGATACCCGTTTTGCGGCGCGAACGCTATATCTCGTGTTCAGGAAAATACACCCTACCAAATGAGCGTAAATCTTTTCGCAGCGCGCCCTCTCCGACGGCTCGACACCACGCCTGATCCTGCTTAACTAAGTGGAGACATGGAGGAATGAAATGACACTACGCTATCTGCACACAATGGTCCGGGTGAAAGACCTTGAAGCTTCGATGAAATTCTACCAGCTGCTGGGTTTGAAAGAGACGCGGCGCACCGACCATGAAGGTGGGCGGTTTTCCTTGGTGTTCCTAGCGCCAGAGGGTCAAGAAGAATGCCCGATTGAGTTGACCTACAATTGGGATGGCGATGATGGATTGCCAAGCGACAGCCGCCATTTTGGGCACCTCGCCTATGAGGTCGATAATATCTATGAGATGTGCCAGCACCTGCAAGACAACGGCGTCGTGATCAATCGACCGCCACGTGACGGGCACATGGCCTTCGTGCGTTCACCGGACAATATCTCGATCGAATTACTGCAAAAGGGCGCGGCGCTTGCTCCGGCGGAACCGTGGCTCAGCATGGAAAACACGGGCCATTGGTAAGCCACCCTATTCTGGGGGATCAGTGGCAGGGGATCAGTAAATATACCTGATCTGGTCCCCCCAATACCGCTCCATGCGGCGCAGTGAACTTGTGATCTCTTCGAGTCCGCCGGGTTCAAGAACGCCGCGCGCTTTGAGTCCTTCGGCATGGCGCTCAAATAATTTTGCCACGATGCCACTGATATGCCTTCCCTTTTCCGTCAATCGCACGCGGACTGAGCGGCGGTCCATCTCACATTTCTGATGATGCATATACCCCGCATCCACCAGTTTTTTAAGATTGTAGCTGACGTTGCTGCCCTGATAATAACCCCTCGATTTGAGTTCGCCCGCAGTGACTTCGTTATCACCGATGTTAAACAACAAGAGCCCCTGCACCGCGTTGATTTCCAAAACACCCACCCGCTCAAACTCATCTTTGATGACGTCAAGCAGTAGGCGATGCAGCCGCTCGACCAGCGCCAAAGTGTCCAGATAGCCTGTAAAGAAACTAAAATCCTGGGTTTCCCCCAGCCTCGAATGCATGCTCATGCCGGTCTCCGTTTCAAGTTAGAACAGAAACTGAGGCAAATTCGCGAAAAATCAGTTAAATCTGGGCCGATAGATAAAAAGCGAATTATTTCCGCTGCATTTCCTTTGCGACGTCCGCAATCAGATCTTGAAACTGCGCGGGTGCAGCCGCCTGCCCGCTCACCCATTGATAGAGGTCCTGATCGGCCTCATTCAGCAGTGCATCATAGTGGTCAAGTTCGGCGTCACTCATCCCGTCAAGCCGTGTGTCGGCATAGTGACTGAGAATGATATCCATTTCCTTGATGCCACGTCGCATAGAGCGCATTTTCATACGTTTCAAACGATGGGCGCGGGTTTCGGACATGTCAGCCTCCGGCAAAGTGTGCCATGGCAATACCGTCCCCAAATGCGAAGGGCAACAGGCGACAGGCAATCGGCGCTTGAACCCTGAAAACGCGGGGCCTAAGACTTGGGCAAACCCATCACCACCGAGGTCGCCATGTCTTTCCTGTCCAAAACCCTGTCGCGCGTCAAACCCTCTCCGACCATCGCGATGACCGCGAAGGCGGCAGAACTGAAAGCGCAGGGGCGTGATATTATCGGACTTTCCGCAGGCGAGCCGGATTTTGACACGCCAGAAAACGTTCGCGACGCAGCCAAAGCGGCCATTGACGCAGGCAAAACGCGTTACACGGCTCCGGATGGCATCGTTGAACTAAAGCAGGCCATCTGTGACAAGCTTCTGCGCGACAACGGGCTGGCCTATACCACCAAACAGGTTTCTGTCGGTACCGGCGGCAAGCAGACACTTTATAACGCCCTGATGGCGACGCTGAATGCTGGCGACGAAGTTGTCATTCCCGCGCCCTATTGGGTCTCCTACCCCGATATGGTTCTGTTGGCAGGCGGCACCCCGGTGGTTGCTGAAACCACGCTGGAAAAAAATTTCAAGCTGACCGCAGAACAGCTAGAGGCCGCGATCACGCCCAGCACAAAGTGGTTCATCTTTAACAGCCCCTCCAACCCAACCGGCGCGGGTTATAGCTGGGACGAATTGAAGGCGCTGACAGATGTCTTGCTGCGTCATCCCCATGTCTGGGTGATGACTGACGACATGTATGAACTGCTGGCTTACGACGATTTCAAGTTTTGCACGCCCGCACAGGTCGAGCCGCAGCTTTATGACCGGACGCTCACCTGCAACGGCGTCTCCAAAGCCTATGCCATGACCGGCTGGCGCATTGGATACGCTGCCGGGCCAGAACCGCTGATCGCCGCCATGCGAAAGGTTCAAAGCCAGTCAACCTCTAACCCTTGTTCCGTCAGCCAATGGGCCGCGGTCGAGGCCCTGAATGGGACGCAGGACTTTATCGCGCCCAACAACGAAAAATTCGTGCGACGCCGCGATATGGCGGTCGAGATGCTGAACGCCATCGACGGCATCACCTGCCCCAAACCCGAAGGCGCGTTTTACGTCTATCCTTCGATTGCTGGTTTGATTGGGAAAACCACGCCCGCTGGCACGCACATCACTGATGATGAAGCCTTTGCAACGGCGCTTTTGGAAGAACAGGACGTTGCGGTGGTGTTTGGCGCGGCCTTTGGCCTCTCTCCAAATTTCCGTGTCAGCTATGCGACCTCTGACGAGGCACTCAAAACTGCGCTGACCCGGATCACCGCATTTTGCGAGAGCCTTCGCTAAAGTAGGGAGGCATGCCATGAGTTTTGATTTGCCAGAATACTTTTTTCGCACCTTTGAAGGCGGGGCCAAGGTGTTTCGGGTCGATGGCAACAATCGCCATGGGCGGCTGAATTTGGTCCAGATCGCGACAGTTTCACTGCCTTCCGGCACTTTCAAACCCCATGCCAAGGCGGAGTTGTCAGAGGCTGACAGTGTTGCGATTGAGGCTTGGATCAAAGACCGGAAGGAAACGCTCGACTGGCGCGAAATCGACGACATCCTGCGCCTTGTTGATCAGCTAAATGCAACGGCTGATTGGGCACAAACCAAGGCGAGTGAGGCCCAAATTGATATGGTCAGCGACACGCTTTTGATGGCCATGCATGATCTACGGCGCGTGCTGGCCGCTAAGAAGACGGCGCAGTAATCAGACCGGCACGGCGCTGTCGCGCAACCGCGGCACCATGACCTTCCAGAACCGCCACATCAACAGCAGTGCAGCGACCGCAAGGCCAAGCGCAAGTCCGACCCAAATGCCGACGCCGCCCCAGCCTAGCCAGAACCCGGCAATATAGCTGACGGGCACGCCGACCACCCAATAGCTGATGGTCGCCATAATCATCGGGACGCGTGTATCCATGATCCCGCGCAGCACACTTAACGCCAGCGCTTGAGCACCATCGACGAACTGGAAAATAGCCGCTGCAATCAGGAAAGCCGCACCTGTTGTGACAATCGCGTCAAAATTCGGGTCATTGGGATCGAGAAACAGCGAGATCAGCCATTCCTTCTGCGTGACAAAAACTATGATCGAAAAAACCGCAAAGATGAGGCTCATCCAGATACCGGTTCTGGCCCCGGCAGCCAGTTGATCAATGTCACGCCGCCCGAGCGCATTCCCTGCTCGGACTGTGGCTGCATTGCCCAGCCCCAAATGGACCATGAACATCAACCCAGCAAGGTTGATGGCGATGCCATGTGCGGCCAGTTCGATGGTGCCAAGCCAGCCCATCATCAGCGCACCAGCGGCGAAAAGACCAACCTCGGCCAAGGTCGTCAAACCAATCGGGACACCAATGCGAAACACTCGCGTCATAGCGTCAAAATCAGGCCGCCAGAGGCGGGAAAACAGGTCATGTTCCGGGAGTTTGATCAGTGTATAGGCAATCGCCCCAGCGATCATCACGCCCTGCACTGACAAGGAGGCAATCGCAGCCCCAATGATCCCCAATTCCGGCGCGCCCCAATTTCCAAAGATCAACGCATAATTCACAAACGCATTGATCACAGCAGCCGCCACGGTGATCCAGAACACCACCCGCGTATGTTCCAGCGCCGCCATGTAGCTTTTCAAAACCATGACCAAAAGTGCCGGGATCAAGCCGATGCCCATCACGCGCAGGTAATCTTGGGCCGACGCGCTTAGGTCGGGGTCTTGGCCCAGAGCCACCAGAACCGGCTGCGACCACCAAAAAAGAGGCAACATCACAACCGCGTAAATCACGGATAACCACATGCCCATCCGGGTTGTGCGCCGGATCGAGGTTTCGTCGTTCTGAGCAAAGGCCTCTGCCACCATCGGCATCACGGCAAACGCAAATCCTGAACCAAGGATGAAAGCCAGAAAAAAGATTTGAGTGCCCAAGACAACGGCGGCCAATGCATCCACCGAATACCACCCAAGCATGACCGTATCCGTCAAAGCCACGGAAAACTGCGCCACATGCCCGCCGATCAATGGCAATCCAAGCCGAAAAAGTGCGCGTGTATGATCGCGATATGTCAAGTCATCTAAACCCATGAGTTCGGCATATGGCTCGCCCAATAATTAGGCAAGACTATTCCTGCGTCACAGAGGTGCGGAAATCTAAAGTCTGCTTTCCAATCAGAAAACACTGGACGGAACCGCAAAGCGCGGCAAAACTATCTGAAGTTTCAGGAGAAAATCATGCCGGACGCATTTCAATCTCTTATCCCGGACACGCGGCAGTTTCTGAACGAACTCGCGGTGAACAACAACAGAGAGTGGTTTCTTGAAAATAAGGGCCGCTATGACAGCACGCTGAAACGTCCGGCAGAGTTGTTAATGACGCAGGTCTCGGCCGATTTGGCAAAGATGTATGAGTGCGAGGTGCAATCAAAGCTCTTTCGCCCGCACCGGGATGTGCGGTTTTCCAAGGACAAAACGCCCTATCACGAGCATCTCCATATGCTCTGGACTGCTGACCTTGGCGGCGTCCAACCTTTGGGTTTCTTTTTTGGGATCAGCCAAACCTATATTTCTATCGGCGCGGGCCTGATGGCCTTTGACAAGGACACATTGATCAGCTGGCGCGCAATGGTGGATGGTCCACTCGGCGGGGATCTGGCTCACTTGATCCAGGCGTTGCAAACCAAGAGTTTTCGCGTGGCCGAGCCTGAACTCAAACGCGTGCCCGCGCCCTATGACCGCGAGCACCCGCGCGCCGACCTGCTGCGGCGCAAAAGCCTGTCAGCTTGGCGCGACTATGATGAGGGCGACATCACCGCCCCCACCAATGCTTTGACAAAGACTTTCGACGATCTGTCGCCTTTGGTTCAGGCCCTCGCCGGGATGCGCTAAACCTCTGCGCGACGCCGCGTGTCTGGATGCAACGCCTTCCCCAAAATATGATCCGAGGAATGGATGACATGGCTGGCCGACGCCACGATCAAGGGGTCTGGTGCGACAACCACATCGTGGTTCTTACCCGGGTAGTCCAAGGAATTCAGGAAATGCAGCATACAGTTCAACCGCGCGCGTTTCTTGTCATCTGACTTGATCACCGTCCAAGGCGCATCCGCGGTGTCGGTGTAAAAGAACATGGCCTCTTTGGCTTCGGTGTACTCGTCCCATTTCCCAAGGCTCGCCTTGTCAATCGGGCTAAGCTTCCATTGTTTCAAAGGGTCTGTTTCCCGGCTGGCAAACCGTGCCTTCTGTTCATCCTGCGTGACCGAAAACCAGTATTTGTAGAGTTGGATACCAGAACGCACCAGCATCCGTTCCAACTCTGGCGTTTGGCGCATGAATTCGAGGTATTCATTGGGTTGGCAAAAGCCCATCACACGTTCCACGCCGGCGCGGTTGTACCAGCTGCGGTCATACAGAACGATTTCACCAGAGGTCGGCAGGTGATCGATGTAGCGCTGAAAGTACCACTGGCCTGACTCGGTTTCCGTCGGCTTGTTCAAGGCAACCACCCGCGCGGTCCGAGGGTTCAAATGCTCAGTAAAACGTTTGATCGTGCCGCCCTTGCCCGCAGCGTCACGTCCTTCAAAAAGCATCACAAACTTCTGCCCGGTTTCCTGCGCCCAGTGCTGAACTTTCAACAGTTCTGCCTGCAGCTCCGCCTTCTTGGCTTCGTACGCCTTCCGCGTCAAACGGTTGGCATAGGGATAGGCCCCCTGCTCAAACGCTATAAGTTGGGATTTCTTCTTAGGTTCTGCTGCACCCACATCAGGTGTTTCCGTGACAATCTTCGCCGCAACTGGCATGCGCACCTCCTTGATTTGAACCTCCTTCGGCTAGCAAATCTGCGGTGCGCCCGCTTTGATACACGTCAACTAATCAGAGGCGAGCCGCGCCACAGCGGCAATTGCTTCGCGAATATGGGCCTCGGTCGTGCGATGGTTTACAATCGCCGCGCGCAGCATCTCTGTGCCATCCACAACGGTTGTCGAAAACACCGCCTCGCCGCTTTCTTGCAGGTCTACGGCGATACGCACGTTCAGCGCAGATTGTTCCTCGGCTGGCAAAGACGCGTTTGCGGTAAAGACACAAACATTGGACACAGGGACCCGTGCCAAACCCATTTCTGGACGCGCTTCGACTTCAGCCGCCATCATTTTTGCCAGATCACAGTTCCGCGTGATCGCTTTGGAAAACGCCACTTCCCCCAGCGTTTCAAGCGCCATCCAAACCTTGATCGCGCGGTTGCCGCGTGACAGATCAACGCCGTAGTCACAGAACCATGGCTCGCCGCTGGCGACGCCCCGTTCTTTGCCATCCAGATAGACAGGTCGTGCGGTGAAGGCCGCGCGCAGTTCGGCCCCGTCGCGGACAAGGCAAAGTCCGCAGTCGTAGCCGACATACATCCACTTGTGGAAATCCAGCGCGATTGAATCCGCACGCTCAATCCCATCGCTTAGGTCGCGATAGGCCCCTTCGGCAATCCGGGTCCACGCACCGAACGCACCATCAATGTGCAGCCAGAGACCCGTTTCCCTCGCGATATCCGCAAGCCCGTGGAAATCGTCAAATAGCCCCAGATCAACAGAGCCTGCTGTGCCGACGATCAGAAACGGCGTTGCCCCATCCGCGCGATCAACTTCAATCATATTTCGCAGCTTCTGAAGGTCCATCTGACCATCAATCAACGGCACCAAACGCAGGTTCGCCGACCCAACGCCCAACACTTCGAGCGCTTTCTTCGTCGCATTGTGCACCCCGGCGGCGGCATAGGCGGTCAGACGCGCCTCGCCCTGACCAACGGCGCGCACTCCCGGCCCCATCACTTTAACCCGTGCCGCGGCAAAGGCCTGTAGGGTCGCCTGAGAGGTGCCGGTCACAAAAACGCCAAAGGCGGTTTCTGGCAGGCCCATCTTGCGGCACGTCCAGTCGATGACCGCACGCTCCATATAGTTTGCGCCATGGTTCCTGCCGCCGCAGTTCGAATTCATCACCGCCGCGACCATGCCCGCTGTGACGTCCGTCGCCAGACCTGTTCCCTGCACCCAGCCCCAATATTTCGGGTGTGTGTTCCCAGCATGATAGGGCAGCACATCGTTCTTGATGCGCGCCATCAGATCGGCCTGCCGACTGCCATCGGGGCCAATTGCATAACGGTCTTGAATGTCATCCGGCACGTGCTGCCACGGGCGCTCATCCGCGCGGCGCATCAAATCAATGCAGTGATCCAGCAGATCATGCGCCTCGGCGCGGTATCGGTCCCAATCCTTCGGGTCCAGAGAGTGATCGGACATAAGTGGCCCTCGGCAAAGATGTCTTCGCCTGTCCATACAGGACTGCCAAGGCACGCGCACCCCAAATCCGCGAAATTCTGCGGAAGGCACGTCACGTGCTTTGTTTGAATGTCGCGACTAGATCGACATCCGTGCAGGAATGCTTAGCAACGGTACAATCCGGCGCAGACCGCGAATGGGGTGGAAACGCTCTGCCGTCTGGAAGCCACCAACTGCAGCGACGGGATCGATATTGGGCATATCCATTTGTAGCACGGTTTTGCGCATGAGGTTCGACGACAGCACGGGCCAGTCTTCTTCATATTCGCTGTCGGCAACATCACAGGCTGCAATTGCCGTCACGACGACATTCCCAATGGGCACCAGGCGCACGAGATCTGACGCGACCTTCAAGACAGCACTCGACGCATAGGCCCGATAGAGGTTGAGTCGCTTTTCACGCGGCATCTTTACCTCGGCCAATTTGCCGCTTGGCATGTATTTGAAATGAAAGTCTGGCACGATCGACTGATTGTGCAGCGCCAGGATGGCGTGAACCAAGCCGTTTTCAACCGTAAATCCAAGCCCGCGTCCAAGTTTGTGAATGCGAGAAAGACTGTGCTGCGATTTGATCACCTTCATCAAAGCGTTGTCATCGCCAGATCGCATCTGATTATAGAGTTCAACGATGTCCGGCTTGGTCTGTGCTTTCCAGTCGATTTGATCAATGGTCTGATGATGTAACCCGGTGATCTGGTTGATATATCCCTCCAGCTCACTCAAGTCCTGCGCATTCGCCTTTTCGATTGCGCGCCTCTGCCTGTCCTTTTCTTTCTGCTCGTATTCCCGAACAGCGGGTCGAATGACACGACCCAAGGACCCCATTGTGTCACCATATGCCATGGCTTGTTCTCCTTTGGGGTGTTGATTGCCTCACCACTCAACCCTCGGGGCAAAAGTCTCAGTTTGCAATAAAAAAGTGCACTGGAATCAAGGAACTACAATTTTTGCTGAAAAATTATGGTATTTATTAACCTTGCTGTAACCAATCTTACTGTTGCCCTGTGACAGTTTTGCAAATCGCGCAGCGCTCTTGCCGAAGGGCACAGCCGGTGAAATAATGCCTGCAACCATAATGAAAAGAGCAGCGCATGACCGATCTTCTCGCGGCAACGGAATCTGACAATAGCTATGACGCATCCTCGATTGAGGTGTTGGAGGGGTTGGAGCCGGTTCGCAAACGTCCCGGTATGTACATCGGCGGCACAGATGAACGTGCGCTGCACCATATGGTGGCGGAAATCCTGGACAACTCGATGGACGAAGCCGTGGCAGGGTTCGCCAATCGCATCGAAGTTGAACTGCACGAGGACTACGCGCTGACCGTCCGTGACAATGGGCGCGGCATTCCGATTGATCCGCATCCGAAGTTTCCGGATAAGTCCGCGCTTGAGGTCATCCTGTGCACACTGCACGCGGGCGGGAAGTTTTCTGGCAAGGCCTATCAGACCTCTGGCGGTCTGCACGGGGTGGGCGCCTCCGTTGTGAACGCACTGTCAGACAGCATGGTCGTTCAGGTCGCGCGCAACAAAGAAGTTTATGAACAGCGGTTTTCACGCGGCACGCCGCTTGGCCCGGTTGAGAAAGTCGGCGCGGCACCCAACCGGCGCGGCACGCAGGTGACTTTCCATGCTGACCCGGAAATTTTCGGCAAGCATCGCTTCAAACCGGCGCGACTGTTCAAGTCGATCCGCTCCAAAGCCTATCTGTTCTCTGGCGTGGAAATCCGCTGGAAATCTGCGATTGACGATGGCGAGACCCCGACAGAAGCAACGTTCCACTTCCCCGGCGGTCTGGCGGATTACCTGAAAGAATCGATGAACGGGTCAACGACCTATTCCGAACAGCCCTTTGCCGGCACTGTGGATTTTCAGGAAAAGTTCAACACACCCGGCAAGGTCGAATGGGCCATCAACTGGACGCCCTCGCGTGATGGGTTCATCCAATCTTACTGTAACACCGTCCCAACCCCCGAAGGCGGCACCCATGTGGGCGGCTTTTGGGCCGCAGTGTTGAAAGGCATCAAGGCCTATGGCGAGTTGGTCAACAACAAGAAGGCCGCGCAGATCACGCGCGATGACCTGATGGCAGGTGGCTGCGCTTTGGTCAGCTGTTTCATCAGTGAGCCAGAATTCGTCGGCCAAACCAAGGACCGCCTCGCCACGGTAGACGCCCAGCGGCTGGTCGAAAACTCTGTCCGCGACCACTTTGACAACTGGCTGGCCTCCAATAACAAATCCGCAGGCGCGATCCTTGATTTTCTTGTCCTGCGCGCCGAAGAACGCCTGCGCCGCCGTCAGGAAAAAGAAACCCAGCGCAAGTCGGCGACGAAAAAGCTGCGCCTCCCCGGCAAGCTGGTCGATTGTTCCGCCACCAACCGCGAGGGCACGGAGCTGTTTATTGTCGAGGGCGACTCGGCCGGTGGATCGGCCAAAATGGCGCGGAACCGTAAAAACCAAGCATTGCTGCCCCTGCGCGGCAAAATCCTGAACGTATTGGGCGCGGCGTCGTCCAAACTGGGCACCAATGCCGAAATCAGCGACCTGACGCAGGCGCTTGGCGTGGGGCTTGGCACGAAATTCAACGTCGATGATCTGCGCTATGACAAGATCATCATTATGACCGACGCGGATGTGGACGGCGCCCATATCGCCAGCTTGCTGATGACCTTTTTCTTCACCCAAATGCGCCCGATGATCGATCAGGGCCACCTCTATCTGGCCTGCCCGCCCCTCTTCCGCCTGACCCAAGGCGCCAAGCGCATCTATTGCCTAGACGAGGCAGAGCGCGACCTATGGTTGGAGAAGGGCCTTGGCGGCAAAGGCAAAATCGACGTCAGCCGCTTTAAAGGTCTGGGGGAGATGGACGCCAAAGATTTGAAAGAAACAACCATGGACCCCGCGTCGCGGAAATTGATCCGCGTCACGATTGACGAGGATGAACCCGGAGAAACCTCCGACCTTGTTGAACGCCTGATGGGTAAGAAACCGGAGAAACGGTTTGAATACATCCAGGAAAACGCACGGTTTGTGGAGGAGTTGGATGTTTGAGCTCTAAAATCAAAGTCTCTGTTTATGATTTTTTAGTCCATGAGACGCGTGCTGTTCTTAGAAAAGAACGCGCAAGCGGTACTCCTTTGACTGAAATCGCTCTGAAGCTTGCCGAACTTAAAGACAAAGACGCTCGTTCACTGTCCAAATACTCCACTCTGTTGATAGCGGGAGCAATAGCTATCAATGCGCTCGATGAAGGTGGAGTGCTCGAAATTCAGACTTCGATACTGGACATCAATGTTCCTAAAATTTACGCGGTTTTTGCCTGCGTAACTATTTGGGCAGCCATCTTATTCAAATCGTTTTCAACTCTTCAGTTGATTGTACATATTGCCCTAGCTGAACAAATATTTGATGCGCGGTTTTTATCTGTGCGATTGCAACATCTTGGACATTCGATGGACGACTTTCATAGTCCTCAAAGAAATGGGCATTTTGTCAAACATTCGCCTGTAACAAAGCTTATTATTGGATCTCCGCTGCTGCTGATTTTTGTTGCTGTGATGTTGCCTGGGATAGGAGCCTACTTTTATCTGTTGAGCGAGAGTTGGACTGCATTGGTCGAACCGAGTGACGTCTTTATGGCAAAAGTTTTGGCAGTGGCCGCTTTGGGACTACTGCTTGTGCCATTGCCATATACCGTTTTATACTTCACCAAATTCCCCATCGTGAAGGATATTGGCTTCATACGTTGGAATTTTCTTGCACGGCTAAAACGCACTCAAAACAATTTTCGAGGTGCGTCAGGTACGAAAGCTTGCGGCGAATAGCACTTAGGCGAGAAAATAAATATCAAAAGGCATCGCTTGACCGCGGGCGGAAGCGAAGCGCCCGCCCATGGGGGCGGTCGGGCGCTGCCCGTGCCGCAAGCGTCACGGGCGGGGCATGGCAGAACCGGTTTCGATAAATCCGAAATGTAGGGTGGGTTTTTAACCCACCAATTTGCGGATGATCCATTGTGCAAACGTTGAAATGGTGGGGTGGAACCCCACCCTACACTTGCCTTGCGTGGCCACACGGTTAAATTCAATCCAAAACCAAATTACGGAGCCACCATGACTCGCATTTTTCTGATCACCGCGCTTTTTGCTCTGACCGCTTGCGAAACCATCGAAGGTGCGGGGCGTGATATTTCGGCGGCGGGCAACGCGATTTCTAACGCGGCGCAGTAAATGGTGGGGTAAACCCCACCCTACGATGCCCCTTCAAACCATGCGATGATTTTGGCGCGCTCGGCGTCTTCCATCCAAGACACATTGGCAGGCGGCATGGCATCGCTTTTGCCCGCCTGCACATAGATCGCCTGCGCCAAAGCCGCGATTTCTCCGTCGGTTTCCAAAAGCACCCCTTTGGGCGCACGGTGAATGCCTTCGTAAACCGGCTCTCGCGCGTGACACATAGAGCAGCGGCCCAACACGATATCGCGGGCGTCTTCAAAGCCCTCTGCTTCGGCGAATTGCACCGCATGGGCGGGCATCTCGGCCTCGGCTTCCTCTATTGGTTTCATCACCGGCCCCGCTTGCGACAACCACATGATCGCGATGAACAAAAGCACAGTCACCAGCCAGGTCCACCAAAGCATGCCTTTGCGGGCGTGCATGGAGTTGAAGAAATGCCGGATCGTGACGCCCATCAGAAAGACAAGCGCGGCGATCAACCAGTTGTACTGCGTCGCAAAGGCCAGCGGGTAGTGATTTGACAACATCAGGAAAATCACGGGCAGCGTGAGGTAGTTGTTATGCGTGCTGCGCAGCTTGGCAATTTTGCCATACTTGCTGTCAGGCACCCGGCCCACTTGCAAATCGGCCACCACAATCCGCTGATTGGGCATGATGATGAAAAATACATTTGCCGTCATAATTGTGGCCGTGAAAGCCCCCAGATGCAGCATCATGGCACGGCCCGTGAAGACCTGATTGAGGCCATAGCCCATCGCAACCAGCAACAGGAACAGAAGCACCATCAGGACGGTCGGGTAGTCCGCCAAAGGCGATTTGCACAGCCGGTCATAGATCACCCAGCCGACGCCCAATGTGGCAGCCGACAGCAAGATGCCCTGCCAGATGGCCATGTCGCTTTTGTTGGTATCGACCAAATACAGTTCCGCTCCGGTCCAATAGATAATCATCAGCAAGACAAAGCCTGAAAGCCACGTCGAATAGCTTTCCCATTTGAACCACGTCAAATGGTCAGGCATTTCGGCCGGGGCCACGAGGTATTTGCGCACGTGATAAAACCCACCGCCATGCACTTGCCATTCTTCACCGTCAGCCCCGCCAAGGTCCCCGCCACGGCGCAGGCCGAGATCCAGGGCGATGAAATAGAACGAAGACCCGATCCACGCGATGGCAGTGATCACATGCAGCCAGCGGGCGGCAAAGCCCAGCCACTCCCAAATGATTGGCCAATCGTGCATCATGGTCCCTCCTATGCCCTGACTAGCGGGCCGTTGGATTTTCTTCTATCCTCTAACAAAACCGAACAGTTTCAAGAAAATCCTGACAATGTCCTATCTCGACAATATCCGAACCTTTGTCCGTGTCTACGAATTGGGCAATATGTCCGCGGCTGCACGGGATCAGCGCATATCGGCAGCGGTGGCCAGTTCGCGGATCGCTCAGTTAGAAGAGCATTTGAACGTCCGACTTTTTCAGAGGACAACCCGCCAGTTGCATGCCACCGAACAGGGCGAGATTTTCTATGCCGGGGCCTGTAAGATCATCGATGCCGTTGAACAGGCCGAAGCAGATGTGGAAAGCGTTACACGCACCCCACGCGGCTCTTTGCTGGTCGCGGCACCGCTTGGGATTGGGCGGCGGTTGATTGCCCCTTTGATCCCCAAGTTCAAAGACGCCTATCCGTTGATCGACATCCGTCTACGCCTGTCAGACCGCGCTTTGGACATCGCCGGCGAAGGGTTGGATATTGCATTCTTTCTGGGGCTGCCCAAGGACAGCACCCTTAAAATTCGCAAGATCGCGGATTGCCCGCGCGTCCTTTTTGCTGCGCCAGAATATGTGGCCCGCAAGGGATGGCCCAAATCGCCGAGCGAATTGACGACCGGTACACATGATTGCCTAAACCTGCGCTACCCCGGCGCGCCAGAGTTTCAATGGCCGCTCAAAACGGCCAACGGTACAGAGAAATTCGCCGTTTCAGGCCCTTTTGAGAGTGACGATGGCGACGTTCTGACAAGCTGGGCTTTAGAAGGCCATGGCATCATCCTGAAACCCGTTTTTGAGGTGCAAGATCATCTGAAGTCCGGCGCGCTTGTGCCAGTTTTGGAAGGCACCCCGCCCGTTTCCGTGCAACTGGGGTGCCTCTACAGCCACCGCCGCCATCAGGACCCGAAAACGCGGCTGTTCATTGATTTTTTGGCGCGCCCAATGGCACAAGCCGTAGCGCCCTAGCTGCCGCGATAGGTTGAATAGCCGTATGGGGATAGCAAAAGCGGCACGTGGTAGTGGGCTGCCTCGCTCATTCCAAAGCGAATTGGGACAGCATCCAGGAACATCGGCACATCGGTGGTTTGCCCGGTCTGGCGCAGGTAATCGCCGCAGGTAAAGACCAGTTCATATGTCCCAGTTTCAAATTGACCTGTGGGCAAGATAGGTGTGTCCGTGCGCCCATCATCATTGGTGACAGCCCGCGCGATTTCTTCTTTTTCACCCCCCGACACCCGGAACAGCACAATCTCGATCCCCTCTGCCGGGCACCCGCGCGCCGTATCCAATACGTGGGTGGTTAAATATCCGCTCATTGTGCACTCCCTTTAGGCACACCCTTCATAGGCCGCTCCGATTATGCTGCCCACTGTACAGATGCCGTGAGGTCTTTCAAAATACTTGATAATGTCAGGGTGGGTTTTCCGCTCTATGCTGCGGAAAAGGAGGCGCACCCAGTTTGTTTAGAAAGTTTTGGAAACATAAGGGACGCGAAACGCTATTTGTGGTGCTAATGATCCCATTCTGGTTTCTTTTGCGTTACCCATTCTACGATGAGGCTGTATGGGGAAGGTGGGGAGCCACCCTGACTCTAGTCCTTTTTGTTGGGGCGCCTGTTTGGCTTGTATATACGGTCACTAAGTTCTTTCGAGAGAACGTCGGCAAATGATTGTGTCAGCAATCTAAATCCAACAAAGGAACGCTAAATGAACAGATACCCTCGGGACCTGCGCGGATATGGGGCAAACCCGCCAGATGCCAATTGGCCTGGCGGTGCGCGCGTGGCTGTTCAGTTCGTTCTGAATTTTGAGGAAGGTGGTGAAAACAGCCTGTTGCACGGCGATGCCGCGTCTGAGGCATTCCTGTCCGACATCCCCGGCGCGCAGCCTTGGGTCGGACAGCGCCATTGGAACATGGAGTCGATCTATGACTATGGCGCGCGCGCAGGCTTTTGGCGGTTGCATCGGCTGTTCACAAAACGACGTATTCCTCTGACAATCTATGGCGTCGCCACGGCGCTTGCCCGCGCGCCTGAACAGGTTGCGGCGATGAAAGACGCAGGCTGGGAAATCGCAAGCCACGGCCTGAAGTGGGTCGAACATAAGGATATGCCCGAGGACGAGGAACGCGCTGCCATCGTAGAGGCGATCCGGCTGCACACCGAAGTTGTCGGGGAGCGTCCGCGCGGCTGGTATACCGGGCGCTGTTCGGTCAACACCGTGCGGCTTGTCGCAGAAGAAGGCGGGTTTGACTATATCTCTGACACCTATGATGACGACCTGCCCCATTGGATCGAGGTTGGGGAGCGGGATCAACTGATCATCCCTTACACGCTTGAAGCCAATGACATGCGGTTTGCCACCGCGCCGGGCTGGGTCACGGGGCAGGATTTTTTCACCTACCTTAAAGATGCCTTTGACGTGCTTTATCAAGAAGGCCGCGACGGCGCGCCGAAGATGATGAGCATCGGTTTGCACTGCCGCCTGATCGGACGCCCTGGCAAGATCAAAGGACTGATGCAGTTCTTAGACTATATTGCTGGCTTCGAAGGGGTTTGGACCCCGCGGCGGATCGAGATAGCACAACACTGGCAGCAGGAACACGCCCACAAACGTCGAGCACGGCCGAGCCAGATGGACGAAGACACTTTTGTGGCAGCCTATGGCGGCATCTTCGAGCATTCCGACTGGGTCGCGAAACGCGCACATCTGTTGGAGCTTGGGCCTGCCCACGACACAGCCTCCGGCCTGCACAATGCTTTGGCACGGGTGTTCCGGTCTGCGTCGCATGAGGAACGGCTTGGTGTCTTGCAAGCGCACCCTGATCTGGCTGGGAAACTCGCAGCCGCGGGTCGGCTGACGGCTGACTCAACGTCAGAACAGGCCAGCGCCGGGTTGGATATGCTGACCGACGTAGAGCGAGAGAGCTTTCAAAGACTAAATGCCGACTATGTGGCGAAACACGGCTTTCCCTTCATCATTGCGGTCAAAGATCACGACAAGGCGGGCATCCTGCGCGCGTTTGAGCGGCGGATTGCAAACGACACAGCGAAAGAATTCACCGAGGCCTGCCGACAAGTCGAACGCATCGCGGAACTCAGGCTACAGGCGCTTTTGCCATGAATACACTCCGTCCTGCGCCGCTCACTGCTGAGGCTTTCGCGCCGTTTGGGGATGTGCTGGAGGTTGCTGACAATCCACTGAAAATCAATGCGGGCATGTGCGACAGGCACCATGACCTTGCAGATATCGACATCTTAGACGGTCGCGCAGGGATCAGCTTTTTCAAAGCGCAGCCACGCGCCCTGCCCTATCAATTCGATCTGGTAGAGCGGCACCCCAAGGGCAGCCAAGCGTTCATCCCGATGTCGATGACCTCTTTTCTTGTCATTGTCGCGCCCGATGAAGACGGCAAGCCGGGCACGCCGCTTGCCTTTCTGACCCGCCCTGGCCAAGGCATCAATCTGCATCGAAACACCTGGCATGGCGTCCTGACGCCGCTTGCAGCGCCCGGCCTATTCGCCGTTGTCGACCGGATCGGCGATGCAACCAACTTGCAAGAATACACCTACACAACCCCATTCACAGTAGAGGACCCAAACCAAGACTGAATTCAACATCAATGCACTGAGCACCATTTCAACTGAAGAGGGACAGAAGATGACTGCTACAGACTATCAAGCACCAACAAACGCCTATAGCGATCCGAATGTGACGCCGCCGCTTGCCCAGGCCATACCGCTTGGATTTCAGCATGTGCTGGCGATGTTTGCCTCCAATGTCACCCCATCCATTATTGTCGCCGGCGCCGCCGGACTGGCCTTTGGCGGACCAGAGCAGGTCTATTTGATTCAAATGGCGATGCTGTTTGCTGGCATCGCCACCTTGTTTCAGACGGTTGGCATCGGACCGATTGGCGCGCGCCTGCCCATCATGCAGGGCACAAGTTTTGCCTTTGTCGGCGTTCTGGCGGGCGTGGCCGCGACCCAAGGGCTGGGCGTGGCGCTAACGGCCTGTATCATTGGCGGAGCGATCCACTTTTCGCTCGGGTCTGTGATTGGCAAAATCCGCTGGCTATTTCCACCGCTGGTGACCGGCCTTGTGATCCTCGCCATTGGTCTCTACCTGATCCCGGTCGCAATCAAATACGCCGCCGGTGGGGCTGCGGATTTCCAAATGGCGGCGGAAAGCTTTGGCTCTCTGAAACATTGGAGTGTGGCGCTGACGGTTGTCATTGTTTCGTTGGTTTTGAAGTTCTTCACCAAAGGCATCACGTCAAATGCGGCGATCCTGATCGGGCTTCTGACAGGCTATCTACTGGCTTTCATTGTCGGCATGGTGAACTTCAATGCGGTTGGCAATGCCTCTTGGGTGACCGGCATCCAGTTGCTGCCTTATGGGTTTGAGTTCAGCCTCGGCGCGGTCATTGCGGTAACTTTGGTCTCGGTTGTTTCAGCCATCGAAACCGTTGGCGACGCCTCTGCGACAGCGAAGGCAGGCGCGGGGCGCGATGCCACCGACGAAGAGATCGCAGGCGCGACTTATGCTGATGGGCTTGGCACCGCGATCGCCGCGTTCTTTGGCGGCTTGCCCAACACATCGTTCAGCCAGAACGTCGGCATTGTCGGGATGACCGGTGTGATGAGCCGCCATGTCGTCACCATTGGTGGGCTTGTGCTGATTGCTTGTGGACTGGTCCCCAAGATCGGGGCGGTTATCGCATCCATGCCTCTGCCAGTGCTGGGTGGTGGCGTCATTGTAATGTTCGGCATGGTCGCCGCAGCTGGCCTGAATGTTTTGTCCGAAGTCAATCTGAACCGGCGCAATATGGTGATCATCGCCATTTCTCTGGCGGTCGGTCTTGGTCTGAACCTTGTCCCAACGGCCGTGCAATATCTACCCGGCGTTGTGAAAACCCTGATGACCTCTGCTGTTGCCCCAACCGCGCTTTGTGCGATTGTTCTCAATCTGGTATTACCGGAAGAGGAAGCAGCCTAAGATCGTCACCACGCCCGACTTTGGGCGCGATTAAGTTTTAAGGCTGGCCTTTTCGATGGGCCGGCCTTTTTCTTGGGTCGCTTCTGCCTGCCGCCGTCGCTTGGGCTGGAAACACCGGAACATCGGCTTAATTTAACTCTAAACAACATCCAGATACATCACTTCTCACTTATAATGCGACGAAAATACCCAGAAACCCGAGTTTCCCGCTGAGCGCATGCCTGCTATGTTTCTGGGAGGCTACCTAAATGGTTTAACATTAAACTATAAGAGGGAAGCCCAAATTCGGAGGAGGACGCCCTAAATGGCAAATTTCGAAGACATCGACCCAGTTGAATCCCGCGAGTGGCAGGAAGCGATTGAGGACGTGATCGCAAAGGACGGGGCCGACCGCGCCCATTTCCTGTTGGATCGCGCCGTACAGCAGGCACGCGCATCAGGCGCAAATCTGCCGTTTTCCGCGACAACGCCTTATCAGAACACAATCCCGACGGATGATCAGGAACCCTTCCCCGGCGACATGGATATGGAATGGCGCATTCGCACCATCAACCGTTGGAACGCGATGGCCACCGTTGTGCGCCGCAACAAGGTTTCCAGCGAGTATGGCGGGCACATTGCCTCCTTCGCCTCATCCGCTGTGATGTATGACATTGGTCTCAACCACTTCTGGCGCTCCAAATCTGCGATCCACGGTGGCGATCTTGTGTTCTTCCAAGGTCACGTCATTCCGGGCATTTACGCACGCTCTTTCATGGAAGGCCGCCTGACCGAAGAACAGCTGGAAAACTTCCGCTCTGAGGTGAATGGCAACGGGTTGTCCTCCTACCCGCACCCATGGTTGATGCCCGATTACTGGCAGTTCCCAACCGTTTCCATGGGTCTTGGCCCCTTGATGGCGATCTATCAAGCGCGGTTCATGAAATACATGCACAACCGCGGCCTGATCGACATGGCTGACCGTAAGGTCTGGGTTTTCCTCGGCGACGGCGAGATGGACGAACCAGAATCGCGTGGCGCGATTGACCTTGCCGCCCGCGAGGGTCTGGACAACCTGATCTTCGTTGTGAACTGCAACCTGCAGCGTCTGGATGGCCCAGTGCGCGGCAACCATAAGATTGTTCAGGAACTCGAAGGCGACTTCCGTGGGGCCGGCTGGAACGTCATCAAGTTGCTTTGGGGCAAAGGCTGGGACGAACTGCTCGAGAAAGACACCTCTGGCAAGCTGCGTCAGTTGATGGATGAAACCGTTGATGGCGACTACCAGACCTTCAAGTCCAAAGATGGTGCCTACATCCGCAAGCATTTCTTTGGCAAATATCCAGAGACAGCAAAGCTGGTCGAAGACTGGACCGACGAACAAATCTGGTCCCTGCGTCGTGGCGGCCACGACCCACAGAAAGTCTATACCGCTTTCAAACGCGCGACAGACACCAAGGGCCAGCCAACCTGTTTGCTTGTAAAGACCGTCAAAGGCCACGGTATGGGCACGGCAGGTGAAGGTCAGAACACGACCCACCAGCAAAAGAAAATGACCGAAGATCAACTGCGTGCCTTCCGCGACCGGTTTGAAATTCCGGTCAGCGACGAGGACGTGGGCAAAGCACCATTCGTCAAGCTGAACAATGCGCAGAAAGCCTATCTGGCAGATCGCCGCAAAGCACTTGGTGGCGCGTTCCCCAAACGCGAAGCCACCTCTCCGAAACTGGAAATTCCGGCGCTGGATAAGTTTGCGGCGCAGTTGAAATCCACGGGCGACCGAGAAATTTCAACCACGATGGCCTTTGTACGCATTCTGACCACGCTTTTGCGTGACAAGAAAATGGGCAAAAACGTCGTACCGATTGTGCCGGATGAAAGCCGCACCTTTGGGATGGAAGGTCTGTTCCGTTCAGTTGGTATCTACAACCCGCTGGGCCAGAACTATACGCCGCAAGACGCCGACCAGATGCAGTTCTACAAAGAAAGCATAGACGGTCAGGTTCTGCAGGAAGGTATCAACGAAGCGGGTGCCATGGCCGATTGGATCGCGGCGGCGACGTCCTATTCGAACCACGGCGTGCCGATGATCCCATTCTTCATCTACTACTCGATGTTTGGCTTCCAACGGATCGGCGACCTGGCTTGGGCTGCTGGCGACAGCCGTGCACGCGGCTTTATGCTGGGCGGCACCGCAGGCCGCACCACGTTGAACGGCGAAGGTCTGCAGCACGAAGATGGCCACAGCCACATTCTTGCAAGCACCATCCCGAACTGCATCAGCTATGACCCGACCTTCCAATATGAGGTGGCGGTGATCATTCAGCACGGCATGAAGGAAATGTATGAAGAACAGAAAGATGTCTTCTACTACCTGACCTTGATGAATGAAAACTACGCGCATCCTGATATGCCGATGGGTGTCGAAGATGACATCATCAAGGGCCTCTATCGCCTGAAAGAGGTCAAAAAGCCCGGCAAGAAGCATGTGACGTTGATGGGGTCTGGCACCATCCTGATCCAGGCCATGAAAGCGGCAGAAATGCTGGAAGAAGATTTTGGCGTTACATCCGAAATCTGGTCTGCGCCAAGTTTCAACGAACTGGCGCGCGGCTGCCAGGATGCTGAACGTCACAACCGCCTGAACCCACTGGCTGAACCGAAAGTTCCGTTCGTGGCAGAGCAATTGGCAAAGGCCAAAGGCCCGATCATTGCGGCCACTGACTATATGAAAAACTACGCAGAACAGATCCGCGCCTGTGTGCCGGGTCGCTACACTGTGCTGGGCACAGACGGCTTTGGTCGCTCTGACAGCCGCGTGAACCTGCGCCGGTTCTTCGAAGTGGATGCCAACCACATCGCGGCGGCGGCCATGGTGGACTTGTTCCGGGAAGGGGCGATCACCAAAGCCGTGCTCGAGAAGGCATTGAAGAAATACGACATTGACGGCGAAAAGCCGAACCCCCGTCTGGTGTGATCGGGACAGAGGAGACAAGATCATGACAATTGAAGTCAAAGTACCTGATATTGGGGATTTTTCTGAAGTTCCTGTGGTGACCGTTCTGGTTGCCGTCGGCGATGTGATTGCCGAAGAAGACCCGATCGTTGAATTGGAGTCCGACAAGGCGACAATGGAGGTCCCTTCCCCAGCAGCGGGCAAGGTTCTGGAGATCAAAGTGGCCGAAGGCGACAACGTCAGCGAAGGCTCGTTGATCCTTGTGCTTGAAGCAGACGGCGCAAGTGCGGCACCCGAAGCACCTGCGGCTGAGGCCCCAGCGCCTGCGGCGCCTGCCGCCCCAGCTGCGGCAGCCCCGGCTCCGGCAGCGCCTGCAGCCGTCACTGATAGCGGATTTG
This sequence comes from Cognatishimia maritima, assembly GCF_900129685.1. Lineage (GTDB taxonomy): Bacteria > Pseudomonadota > Alphaproteobacteria > Rhodobacterales > Rhodobacteraceae > Cognatishimia > Cognatishimia maritima. Next base: position 136,567 of record NZ_FQWM01000006.1, read on the forward strand.
GCAAAGCGCATGCTTCGCCATCGGTACGTGCATTTGCCCGTCAGTTGGACATCGATATCGGTAAGATCAACGGTACAGGCCGCAAAGGCCGCATCCTGCGCGAAGACGTCACCGCCTTCCTGAAATCAACATCTGCGCCGGCAGCAGCGGCCCCTGCGGCCAGCGGCGGCATGGGTATCCCACCGATCCCAGCCGTTGATTTCAGCAAGTTCGGCAAAGTCGAAGATGTCGAGATGCCGCGCATCAAAAAGATTTCTGGTCCTGCCCTGCACCGCTCCTGGCTGAACATTCCGCATGTGACGCACAACGACGAAGCGGACATCACCGACCTTGATAAATACCGCAAGGAAATGGACACGATGGCCAAGGAAAACGGCTACCGCGTCACCCTGCTGAGCTTTGTCATCAAAGCGTCTGTGTCTGCCCTGAAAGAGCACTGGGAAGTGAACAGCTCCATCCACCCGGATGGTGATAAGCTGATCAAAAAAGATTACTACAATATCGGTTTTGCGGCGGATACGCCAAACGGCCTGATGGTGCCGGTGATCAAAGACGCAGACCGCAAGGGCATCGTTGAGATTTCCAAAGACCTGATGGAGCTGTCCGGCAAAGCACGCGAAGGCAAGTTGAAGGGCGACGACATGTCTGGTGCGACCTTCACCATCTCGTCTCTTGGCGGCATCGGCGGCACATCCTTCACGCCAATCGTGAACGCACCGGAAGTTGCGATCCTTGGTCTGACACGGTCAAAAATGGCACCTGTCTGGAATGGCGAAGAGTTTGTGCCTCGCCTAATGCAGCCGCTGTCGCTGTCTTACGACCACCGCGCCATCGACGGGGCCTTGGCCGCACGGTTCACCGTGACGCTGAAGACCCTGCTCGGCGATATGCGCAAGTTGATGTGGTAAGGAGAGAGACCCATGGAAGTTAAAGTCCCTGATATTGGTGATTTCTCCGAAGTTCCCGTTGTTTCGGTTCTGGTTTCCGTCGGCGATACCGTCGCTGTCGAAGACCCGCTGATCGAACTGGAATCCGACAAAGCCACGATGGAAGTGCCCTCTCCGGCAGCGGGTGTTGTCAAAGAGATCAAGGTCTCTGAAGGTGACAACGTTGGCGAAGGCTCTCTGATCCTGATCCTCGAAGCCGAAGACGGTGCCGCAGATGCTGAACAAGCGCCAGAGGCCCCGGCTGCCGCCGAAGCGCCCAAATCTGTTGCGGCCACTGGCACCGCGACGGGTGCAGGCGATGTGCATGCCGAAGTTGTGGTTCTGGGGTCCGGCCCTGGCGGCTACACCGCAGCCTTCCGCGCGGCGGACCTTGGTAAAAAGGTTGTGCTGATCGAGAAAGACAGCTCTCTTGGCGGTGTCTGCCTGAACGTGGGTTGTATCCCATCCAAGGCGCTTCTGCATGGTGCGAAAGTCATCACCGAGGCCGAGGAAATGGGCCATTTCGGCGTGAAATTCGCCAAGCCAGAGGTCAACATCGACGAGTTGCGTGGCTGGAAAGAAAGCGTGGTCAACCAGTTAACCGGCGGCCTGCAAGGCCTTGCAAAGGCACGTAAAGTGCAGGTTGTGAACGGCTATGGCACTTTCACCGGCCCGAACATGATCGAGGTCGACAATGATGGCGCAAAGTCCACCATCAGCTTTGATCAATGTATCATCGCGGCTGGGTCAGAGCCTGTCACCCTACCGTTCATCCCGCACGATGATCCACGCGTGATCGACTCAACCGGTGCGCTGGAACTGGAAAACATTCCAGAGCGTCTGCTGGTTTTGGGCGGTGGTATCATCGGCTTGGAAATGGGCACTGTCTACGACGCGTTGGGATCGAAAGTGACCGTCGTTGAATTCATGGACCAGATCATTCCGGGCGCGGACAAAGACATCGTGAAGCCTTTGCAAAAACGTATCGAAGGCCGCTACGAGGCCATCCTGACCAAGACCAAAGTCACCGCTGTTGAAGCGACCGACGCTGGTTTGAAAGTCACCATGGAAGGCCCAGATGGCGAGGTCGTCGACACGTTTGACAAAGTGTTGGTTGCCGTCGGTCGTCGGCCAAACGGCGCCAAGATCAACGCCGAAGCGGCAGGTGTTGCGGTGGATGAGCGCGGCTTTATTGCTGTGGACAACCAGCAACGCACTGGTCAGGCGCATATCTTTGCCATTGGCGACGTTGTCGGCCAGCCCATGCTTGCGCACAAGGCCGTGCACGAAGGCAAGGTCGCAGCGGAAGTGGCTGCCGGTCACAAGCGTTTCTTTGATGCACGCGTGATTCCATCTGTGGCCTACACCGATCCAGAGGTGGCTTGGGTTGGCATGACCGAAACGCAGGCCAAGGCTGAAGGTATGAAAGTTGGCAAAGGGGTATTCCCTTGGGCCGCTTCTGGTCGGTCTCTGTCTTTGGGCCGCTCCGAGGGCATCACGAAACTGATCTTCGACGAGCATGAGCGCGTCATTGGCGCGGGCATTGTCGGACCCAACGCCGGCGACTTGATCGCCGAAGTTGCATTGGCGATTGAGATGGGTGCAGACGCCGTGGATCTGGGTCACACCATCCACCCGCACCCGACCCTGTCGGAAACCGTGAATTTCGCAGCAGAGATGTTCGAAGGCACAATCACCGATCTGATGCCGCCGAAGAAACGCAAGTAAGCGGTATGAAATAACAGGAAAGCCCCGCCAAGTGCGGGGCTTTTTATGTTTGAAGCAGCGATTGGCTTTGCACGACTTGGGCGAATTCACCGTTTAGATGAGCCAATGCTGTCCGATGGATTTCTTCTGCCGTCAACGCAGGACCGTTATCAAAACTTGTGTCCGCATTTGATGTGAAAGCTGCGCAGGCATCTTCAACCAAGTTGACTTTGAACCCAAGATTGGCGGCCATGCGCGTGGTGGTCGAAACACAATGCGGCGTGGTCAGTCCGCAGATTATCAGTTCGCTCGCTCCGATGCTTTCCAGATGTGCTTGCAACCCTGTGCCTATGAAAGCCGAGTTCACGGATTTCTCGAAAATCACTTCTGCCGGTAGCGGCATGACTTCTGGTTTGAATGCGGTTCCAGCCGCTGAAAGCGGAGACCCCGCTTCCACGCTAACGTGCCGAACATGAACAACCGGCCTCGCCTTCGCACGCCAATGCGACAGCAAATCGCCAGCGCGTTCTTCGGCATTGGGATTGTTCCGCACTCCCCAGATTGGGTCGTTAAAACCGGCCTGAATATCGATCAGTATCAACGCGTGCTCTGACATTCCTAGCCCTTTCCAGCCATTCGTCTTGCGACATCCAGCAGGCGGCAGGAAAAGCCCCATTCGTTGTCATACCAGCCAAACACCCGCAGCAACCCGCCGACGGAAACCGAAGTTTCACGCTCACAGATCACGAGGGATTCAGGCCGCATGCGTAGGTCCGTGGACACAAGCGGCTTTTTCGTCCATCCAAGAACGCCCGCTTCCGTTGCTTTGAACAACAGCGCGTTTACGGCGTCCTTGGTCACAGGCCTTTCAGTTTGAATGGTCAAATCAATCGCGCTGACTGACGCGGTTGGCACGCGGATCGCACGTGCTTCGACACGGCCTTTCAGATGAGGCAGCACGCGGTCGATCATCTTTTGGGCGCTGGTGGTGGTGGGCACCATCGATAGCGCGGCCGCGCGGCTGCGTTCCATGTTTGCGCGCGGTTTGTCCACGGTCGGCTGGGACCCAGTGTAGCAATGCACCGTTGTCATATGGCCGCTGATCAACCCATAAGCTTCGTCCAGCGTTTTCATCAACGGAGCCAAAGCGTTTGTTGTACAGGATGCATTTGACACAATCCTCTGATCGCCAAGCGTGCCTTCATTTGCGCCCATGACAATTGTCAGGTCGGCCTCGTCGCTGGGACCAGAGATCAGCACCTTAGACGCGCCGGCATTTAATCCACGCTCAACCGTTGCCCTGTTGCCGGTCATCCCAGTGCATTCCAGCACGATGTCAACGTCTGACAAATCCAATGTCGCGATGTCTTGGACGCTGTAGAATGGCAGGCGCTGCCCGTCGACAATCAGTGCGTTTTCGTCCGTTTCTACGGTGCCGCGATAGGTTCCGAACACGGAATCATACTCAAAAAGATAGGCGCAGGCCTCAAGCGTTTCGATGTCATTGATGCCGACGATTTCAAAACCCGGGTGGGTTTCAGTCTGTGTTAAGATTCGCAACACAGTGCGGCCAATACGACCGAACCCATTGATGAATATACGAATAATTTTACCATCGGACATGTCATCGCCCCTGCTTTGGATATGCGTATCCGCAGTTCATCGGCAATCTGCCAAAATGACCAGTCCCAGATTGTACCCGTTACAAAGCCAGTTAGCCCAAGCGCGGGTGGCGATTGACATCTTTGTATAGCAGATAGCGAAAGCGCCCCGGCCCCGAGGCATGACAGGCCTGCGGACAGAAGGCACGCAGCCACATGAAATCGCCTGCCTCGACTTCGACCCAGTCTTGGTTGAGCAAGTAGATCGCTTTGCCTTCCAACACATATAGACCGTGTTCCATCACGTGGGTTTCGGGGAAAGGAATAACACCACCCGGTTCAAAACTAACGATATTCACGTGCATGTCGTGGCGGATGTCGGCGGTGTCCACAAAGCGTTTCGTCGCCCAGCGCCCGTCACAATCCGGCATCGGCGTTGATGCGATTTCGTTTTCATTGGTGACAAACGCCTCTGGCGCAGAGATGCCCGGCACGCTTTCATAACGTTTGCGTATCCAATGAAAGGTGACATTGCTCTCTGAGGGGTTGCTGACGCTCCAGTCACAGGAGGGCGGCAGATAGGCATAGCCACCTTCGTCCATGTCGTGAACGATACCCGCCACAGTGATTTCCAGCCGACCAGCGGTCACGAACAACACGCCCTCGCCCTCTGGATCAGGTTCAGGTTGCGTGCTCCCGCCACCCGGCGCGACTTCGACAATGTATTGCGCAAAGGTTTCGGCCAAGCCACTCAGAGGACGCGCGAGTACCCAGACGCGGGTCTTGTCCCAATGTGGCAGATTCGACGTAACGATATCGGTCATCACCCCGCGTGGGATCACCACATAAGCCTCGTTAAAGACAGCGCGGCTGCGGGTGATCTGCGTCTGAGGCGGCAAGCCACCGGGGGGATTTGCATAGGAATATGTCATAGACCAGCCTTTTTTGTTGCCGCTATAGAACGCTGCTTTGGTCGGCTTGCCAAGTGCCAGATCGACAGAAAGCACTTGCTGGCATTTGCTGAAAGTCAGCCGAAAATCAAATGGGTTCAATCAGTTCAGGCCCGCTGGCGCGGTTAGAATTAACCTTTGGATCAACCCGGTGAAATGACAACAAATCATCAGGCGCTGGCTGCATCAAACGCGCGGCTCCGTGCCCCTCTTCGCCCAACCAAAGCGCCCATTTGTCTTCGGGCACGATGACCGGCATACGATGGTGGATTTCAGCCATCGGCGTGTTGGCAGCAGTTGTGACCACCGCGCAGGTGCGCTGCGTTACGTCCTCAGCTCCATCTTTAGCGGACCATTCCTGCCAGATGCCGGCCAACGCAAGCGGCGCGTCTGCATGAATGTACCATGGCAGTTTCGTGCCATCCTCAAGCCGCGTCCATTCGTAGAAGCCAGAGATTGGGATCAAACACCGACGCTCTCGGCAGGCCGCGCGGAAGGCAGGTTTCTCGGCAATGGTTTCCGCGCGCGCATTCATCAGCAGCGGCCCTCCGTTTGCCTCTTTGTACCAATGCGGAATAAAGCCCCAGCGCATGCTGACCAATCGGCGATCATGGCCATCGTTCATCACTACATGAATGCTCGTTGTCGGACAGACGTTGTAGTTGGGCACAGGTGGCAAATCATTGGCTGGAACGGCCGCAAACAGCCGTACCATGGCGTCATTCGGGAGGGTAATTGCTATTCGGCCGCACATGCAAAACACCCTAGCGCACCAATCGCAGACGCACAGCCTTGATTTATCCAAGCTGACGTTTTTGCTCTGCTTGCGAATGGCATAGCTGCAACAAACACAATCGGCGCAACCGCACGACGTTAGCGCGGTCTTAATTCTGCTGTCGTTATCTGTTATTGGTTGGAAAAACATAAACGGTTGGGCAGATGGCAAACTCCTACGCAGCGCGCTTTGACAGCAACACAGGCGGCGATACAAAACTGAATCTGACGAATGACGCCGCTCAGACGATCAATTTCGTATCGGATTCAGGCGGCGACGTGGTTCTTGAACCCAATGGCGGAGAGGCTGACCCGGACACGCTGATTGAGATTGGTGGCCAAAGCTACAATTTCACCTATGAGATGAGCGCGACACTGCCAGCCAGCACCAATGATGGCGCAGGTAAGGTCCCGGATGAATATGAGGATTCAGAAGTCTACGTTGTGACCGTTCACGATTATCCGAGCGCCGGAGAAACCACGCGTCTCGTCTTTATGCCTGACGAAGAAGCGTCGTTGGACGATATGGATTCATTCCAAAACGGTGCGATCAAGCTGCAGAACGCAAACACCACAGAAAGCGCTGCAGTATGTTTTGCCGAAGGTACGTTGATCGACACGGACAAAGGTTATGTTCGTATTGAAACCCTTGCGACGGGCGCAATGGTGCGCACGCTGGATCAGGGGTTTCAGCCTATCGTTTGGATTTCGCAAACAACCCATGAATGGCCCGGCAGCGAAGAGAGTTATCTCCCGATTGAAATCCGGTCTGGTGCGATGGATGGCGATCTGCCGATGAAAGACCTCGTCGTCTCGCCGCAGCATCGTGTGCTGATCCAAAATAGCAAAGCAGGTCCAAACGGTGCGCTCGCGCCAGCAAAAGGCATGTTAGAGAAATCTGGCGTGCGGCTGATGCAGGGCAAGAAACGGATCACCTACTACCACTTGCTGTTGCCTGCACATTCTGTCGTTTTTGCCAACGGCTTGCCTTGCGAAAGCTTCTATCCCGGCGAAGAAGCGTTGAAAGCACTGACCAAAACCCAGCGCATTGACCTGCTGCGTGCACTGTCAAAATCCGGCTGCTTTGACCTGCGGGACTATGGTGCATTTGCGCGGCCAGTCCTGAGCGTTCAAGAGACGAGAGACCTGTTCGATCCGGACAACGTTTTCCACGCAGCTTGATGCGTGCCTGCTCTGGCGTCAAAGCGTTCAACGATAGGCTTTGCGCGCCAGATCGATCCGCGCTTCCATCATCGACATCTCTTTCATAATATCTTGACGGCGGGTCCGATCCCCGGTTTCACGCAGTTCAGCGCGCAACCGCTGCAATTCTTTGCCCAAAGCGACAAACTCCGGCACCCCGCCGTTTTCTTTCACCAGCCGGTTCAAAAGCGCATTTTCCGGGTCGTCCACCTTTGGCAATGGCTTCCCCTGCCCCTCAAGATTATCAAAGGCGCCGTCGGCCTCTGCCTCGGCGATTCTCTGGTTGATAAGGTCGATCAGCGGGTGGTCCATGGGATGACTTTAGCAATTGTCAGAACGGATTTCACGGCTGAAAATCGGTGCAGCGACTGCCAATATCGTCACCTCGATCGAGGGCCGCACAGCTATCGTGCATCGGCGCAAGTTGGAATGAAGAGCAAACCACCCTACCCTTATCCAGGTACGCTACGGAGGGAACTGCTATGCCCGACATTTCTATTGAACGGCAGGAAGACGGCAATAAGGCCCGCTATATTGCTACAGTCGACGGCGTCGTGGGGATTGGTGAACTAACGATCTCCAAGGCGAATGATCACCTGATCATTGCAGACCACACTGAGACTCCGCAGGCGATGCGTGGCATGGGCGTGGGCACAGCATTGGCAAGGCGCTTGGTCCAAGATGCCCGCGCGGCGGATCAGAAAGTCATCCCTCTCTGTCCATTTGTGAAATCCTTTGCCCAACGTCACCCTGCCGAAGTTGTCGGCGTCATTGATTAGGAGATCGCCATGAGTTGGAACCCCAATCAGCATCCCGAATTGTTCACAGCTGCGACGATGGATGATATCGAAACGCAGATCATCCCGCGCGCCCGCGATATCGGTGGCTTTGAAGTCAGACGCGCCCTGCCCGCGCCGCAGCGACAGATGGTCGGCCCCTTTATCTTCTTTGACCAAATGGGGCCTGCAGAGTTCATAGATCACAACGGAATCGACGTGCGCCCGCACCCACACATCGGCCTCGGGACGGTGACATACCTTTACGAAGGCGAGTTTGAACACCGCGACAGCCTAGGCACCCATCAAATGATCCATCCGGGCGAAGTGAACTGGATGCTTGCGGGCAAAGGCGTGACCCATTCTGAACGCACTTCTGAAACGACCCGCAGCAAGCCGCACAATATGTTTGGGATTCAGACATGGGTCGCGCTGCCCGAAGACAAAGAAGACATGGCGCCAGATTTTGAGCACCACAAAAAGGATGCCTTGCCGTATTTCCAGGACGGCGGCACCTCTGTCCGCCTGATCCTTGGCACGGGCTATGGTGCGACTGCGCCGGTCACCATGCAATCCGAGATTTTCTATATCGATGCCGTCTTAAAACCGGGCGCTTGGTTTCCATTGCCAGACGAGCACGAAGATCGCGGTATCTATGTCACCACCGGCAGCATCGACGTCGCGGGGCAGTCATTTGAGGCAGGCCAGATGATGGTTTTCCGGCCCGGCGACAAAATGGCGGTCAAAGCAGGCCCAACCGGGGCGCGGCTGCTGGCGCTTGGCGGCGCAACCCTAAACGGACCGCGATACATTTGGTGGAACTTTGTGTCTTCATCGTTGGAGAAAATTGACCTCGCCAAGCAAGGCTGGAAGGCACAGGATTGGTCGCAGGGGCTGTTTTCATTGCCGGCGGGAGATAGCGAAGAGTTCATCCCCATCCCGCCCGAGATGGAGAGGATGCGTCCTAAGAAATGGGATAGGTAAAAAGAAAAGAGCGCGGAGAAAACCGCGCTCTCTCTTTACCTCAGTCAACGCCAAAGACCTATTTGATGGTGATACGGCCATCCGTGTAAGGCTGATACGGCGCATTGGCCGCGATGTAGTCGGCGGCGACTTCTGCCAAGTCAGGGCCAAAATCATAGGCATCCATGGCGTCGCGGAACATTGCATATCCGTCCCCGCCATTGCGCACAAAGTTGTTCGACACAATGCCATAAGTTTTGGTCATGTCGATTTCGGTCCAAGCGCCATCCATCATCACCATCATGTCGCCGATCCGTGCACCGTATTCCTGTGCAGGATCAATGGTGAATTTCATCCCAGACACCTGCGCGAAGCGACCATCCTTGTCGGGATCGTCATACTGCGCAACGGCGTTTTCCAAGGCCGCTTTCAGGGTTTCGCCGGTGATGAAGAACGTCGACAAGGTGTTCTGGAATGGCAGCACGGTATAGACCTCTCCCATGGTGACATCGCCAGCATCAATAGACGCCCGGATACCACCGCCATTGGCCAATGCGATCTGGATACCCTGGTCTTTGACGCGATCCAGCATCGCATCTGCCACCAAGTTGCCCATTGCGCATTCCTTTGTCCGGCAATTCGCGCGCTCACCATCGATCATCTCTGCCGCGCTGGCGACAACTTTGTTGCGGATTTCATCCAGCGGTACGGCAGCCTCAGCGATACGCGCCTTCACCCCTGCGTTCTCTGCAATAAAGCGGTCCATGATTAGTGGTTCGCCCATCGCCGAAACCACTTTGCCGTCATCGTCAAAGACAACGTTCAACTGGCCAAGGAACTTGCCATAGGCATAGGCATGCACAATCTGGGTATCTCCAACAACAGTCGGATAAGGCCCTTCTGCACGGTCAGAGACATTGGACAGATAGGTGTTGGTGTGCCCGCCAACAATCACGTCAACGCCGGTTGTGTTTTCCGCAACCATCTTGTCCGTCGCATAACCTGAATGCGACAGCACGATGATCTTGTTGATCCCTTCTGCGGTCAGACGATCAACTTCGGCTTGCACGGCATCCACTGCGCGGGTGAATGTAATATTGTCACCGGGGGAGGACAGCTCATCGGTGTTTTCAGGCGTCAAACCGATCATCCCGATCTTTTCGCCACCTTTTTCAATCACAGTGGATTTTTTCAGAACACCCGCCAGCGCTGGCTCTGCCGATACATCCGCGTTGGACATCAGAACCGGGAAGCTCACGGCGTCCATGAACCCGCGCAGAACTTCTGGCCCGTCGTCGAATTCGTGGTTGCCAACGGTCATGCCATCATAACCAAGTGTGTTCATCATCTCGGCGGCAAGCTTGCCTTTGTAGTAAGTGTAAAACAGCGTGCCTTGGAATTGATCGCCACCATCAACAAGGATCGTGTTTTCATATTGCGCACGCGCCGCGTCCACCGCGGATTTCAGGCGCGCCGAACCGCCATAGCATTTGCCCTCGGCATTGCTTTCCTCCGAGCAGCCGGAATCAAAGCGGCTGATTGGTTCAAAACGGGCGTGAAAATCGTTGGTGTGCAGGATTGTCAGCGCATAGTCAGCAGCCGCCATCCCCGTGGTCATCGCAAGTGCGGCCGCACTTGTCAGGCATCGTTTAAGCATAATTCTCCCCTTCGCTTGTTATAGGTCAGATTTGGCCACAGATTTGACCCATGAGTCAAAACTCTTGTTACGGAAACTACGGTTCAGGCGGTAACAAGGGCATGACATGTGCAATGGCTTGACCATTGAGCACGCGGAAGGCATTTGGTCGGCATGCTGATTTTCAAGATATTTCGCGCAGACGAATGGGCTGCATTTCAAGCCGAGGGCAAAACCGCCGGCGCGCCTGTGGATCTGCGGGATGGCTTTGTGCATTTCTCTACCGCCGAACAGGTTGCAGAGACTGCGGCCAAGCATTTTGCAGCATTGGATGACCTTTGGCTGCTTGCGCTAGAGGCCGAAGCACTTGGCGACAAACTGCTATGGGAGGTGTCGCGGGGCGGCGCGAAGTTCCCGCATCTCTACCGAGAAATGCAACTGAGTGAAGTGCTTTGGGCAAAGCCCCTGCCGCTCGTCGATGGCATGCATCAATTCCCACCGGAGGTAGTCGTATGAACTTGCTAGAAAAAATCGGTATGCCGTTGCTGCATAAGATTGACCCGGAAACCTCTCACGGGCTGGCGATCAAAGCGCTGCGCGTCGGTGCGGCCGCTGCGCCGGGGTTGATTACGTCGTCGCGTTTGCGCACGCATTTTGCAGGGTTGGACCTGCCAAATCCGGTTGGTCTGGCCGCTGGTTTTGACAAAAACGCCACCGCTCTATTGGGCCTGTCGCGCGCTGGATTTGGTTTTTTTGAAGTTGGCGCCGCCACCCCGCGACCCCAACCCGGCAATCCCAAGCCGCGTCTCTTCCGTTTGACCGAAGATCGCGCCGCCATCAATCGCTTTGGGTTTAACAACGACGGGATGGAAGCGATTGCCACTCGTCTGGCGCAACGTCCGCGCGACGCGGTGATCGGGCTGAACCTTGGCGCCAACAAGGATTCTGAGGACCGTGCCACAGATTTCGCCAAAGTGCTGGCCCATTGCGGTGCACATCTGGATTTCGCAACCGTGAACGTCAGTTCCCCGAATACCGAAAAACTGCGCGACCTGCAGGGCAAGGCGGCACTCTCCGCGCTGTTGGCGGGCGTCATGGAGGCGCGGGCCGGGTTGGAACGCAAAATCCCAGTGTTTTTGAAAATTGCCCCTGACCTAAGTGAGGCAGAATTGGCCGAAATCGCCGAGGTCGCCACTGAAAGCGGGTTGGATGCGGTGATCGCGACCAACACGACTCTGGACCGCGACGGGTTACTCTCAGCACATCGTGATGAAAAAGGCGGTCTATCCGGCGCGCCGCTGTTTGAAAAATCGACGCGTGTTCTGGCGCAGCTTTCCAAGCTGACGGAGGGCAAACTGCCGTTGATCGGTGTCGGCGGCATCAGCAACGCTGACCAAGCCTATGCCAAAATCTGCGCCGGGGCTTCGGTGGTGCAGCTTTACACCGCGCTTGTTTACGGCGGTCTGTCACTGGTCAAGGACATCGTGCGTGGCCTTGACGAATTGCTGGCACGCGATGGCTTTGCCAACGTCCATGAGGCGATCGGTTGCAAACGAGAGGACTGGCTATGATCACCATCTGGCACAACCCGCGCTGTTCGAAATCGCGTCAGACGTTGGCTTTGATTGAGGGCAAGGGCGCTGTGACGATCCGCAAATACCTCGAAGACGCGCCAAGCGAAGCTGAAATTCGCGAGGTTTTGAGCCTATTGACTATTCCCGCCATCGCCTTGATGCGCACCAGCGAAGCCGAGTTCAAAGACCGCGGCCTGAGCAAAGACAGCAACGAGGACACATTGATCGCTGCCATGGTGGCTGTGCCGAAATTGATCGAACGCCCGGTGGTCATCGCCAATGGCAAAGCGCGCATAGGGCGGCCACCTGAAATCGTATTGGATATCCTTTAAGCCACAGCGCGTTCAAGCGCCGGATAGCGCAGGCCAAGCGTAATGCCCCGCGCAGCAAAAGAGATCAGCAGCGCAGCCCAAAGTCCGTGATTGGCAAAGATTGGGGTCAAAGCCAAAACCGCAACAACATAAATTGCCGTGCTGACCACCATCATATTGCGCATATCGGCGCCTCGCGTCGCGCCGATAAAGATGCCATCCAACATCCATGACGCGCACCCGACCAAAGGCGCGGCAATCATCCACGGCAAATAGACCCGCGCCTCTGTCTGAACGCCGGGCGCTTTGGCCATGACATCAATCAACCATGGCCCTCCGATGACAAAGAAGAGTGCCATGCTCACACAGGTGACCGCGCCCCAGAAGGAACACATCAACGCGGCCTTGCGCAGCCGCGCCACATTGTGCTGCCCCACTGCCCGCGCAATCAGCGCCTCGGCGGCGAAGGCAAAGCCGTCCATCGCATAGGCCACAATATAGGTGAATTGGATCAACACTTCGTTGGCCGCCAGCGTCACGTCGCCAAAGCCCGCGCCAAGGAATACAAAGCTTGAGAATATCGCCATCAGCAGCGCCGACCGGATCAGGATATCCGCGTTCAAAAGCCCCATGCGGATCAGCTTGACGCGGTCAAACACACGCGCCCAATTGCGCCATTCTACATGCTGGAAGGCATCGCGGCAGAACCAAAGCCCTAGCCCTGCACCTGTGAGTTCCGCCAGCACCGTCGCAATCGCAACACCTTCAACGCCCCAACCCAGTCCAAGCACAAACCAAAGGTCCAACAGGATGTTCAGCCCGTTCATCACAAGCTGAACCCAAAAAACACCGCTGGTGCGTTCCATCGCCACAAGCCAGCCGGTGACAGCATAGACAGCAATCGCCGCCGGTGCGGTCCATATCCTGATGGTCAGATAACTGCGCGCCAGACCTTCGACCTCGTCCGACGCGGGTGACAGCCAAAAAGCCGCCGCAAAGATGGGCAGTTGCAGCAAGATCAAGAGCAGCCCCCCGGCCCCGGCGATCATCAAGGCGCGGGTCAGGATGGCCGACACTTCGGCATCATCATCCGCCCCAGCCGCCTGCCCAACGAGCCCCGCAGTGCCCATGCGCAGGAAGCCGAATATCCAGTATACGGTCGATAGAATAATCGCGCCCATCGCGACCGCCCCAATCGGCGCGGCCTCGCCAAGCTGGCCAACGACGCCAACGTCTACCGCCCCAAGGATAGGTACCGTGGCATTGGAAAGGACCACCGGGACCGCGATCTTAAGGATTCGTCGATGTGTGATCTCAGGCGCAGCAGCCCGCGCGCTCATGGCTTCAGCTTCCCATCGGGGCAGGCATCAGGAAATGCCCGGTCGCCTGTGCAAAAAGCTTGTCGCGCCGATCTTGCCAGGCTTCCACATGCACCGATGCATAGCGCCGCCCAGAGCGGTTGACGCGCGCGCGTGCATAGGCATCCCTTGGCAGACCAGAACGCAAATAGTCGACCGTGAAATCGATGGTTTTGGGTAGGCGCGGCAGATGGCCTTGCTCAAGTTCATCCAAAGACAACACGCCGCTCTCCATATCTTCCCAAAGCGTGGACCAACTCAGCCCGATCAATGACGCGATTTCAAGAAACGCAGCCGTCGCCCCGCCATGCAGGGCGGGCAGCATTGGGTTGCCTATATTGCTTTCTTGAAAGGTCATGATCCCCGTCAGTTCATCGCCGCGACGTTCGAACTGAATGCCAAGGAATTCACAATACGGGATGCTGTGCGCCAACGCTGTCAAAGCCGCATCGCGACGTTGTTTGACGACCTGCACCGGTTCTGGACGAGGGCGGCTCATGCTTTTTTCTCCGCTGTAAAGGCACCGGTTGCCGTGGCAACAGGATTGGCGCGGTCGTTGTCATAGGATTTCGCACGTACAAATGCGACAGTCCGGGTCAGGTGGTAAACTTCGGCCCGCGCGATCACCCGTTCTCCAGGTGTGGCGCCGCGCATGTAGTCGATCCGCAAGTCAATTGTCGCCGTCGCACCTGCCACGTCCGGGTGGCTCATCACTGCGGCACCACAGCAGGTGTCCATCAAGGCAGAAACCGCTCCTCCAGAGATAACACCGGTCTCTGAGTCGCCAACAAACCGCGCGTCATAATCCATTTCAAGTTGGGCGATGCCATCTGAGATTTCGGTGATTTCCATGCCCAGCGCCTTGGCATGCGGGATCGCTTCGATAAATTGCTGCGCCTGTTTCAATTGCTCTTTGCTCACGCCTATCCCTCTTTCAACTCTCTGACATTAGACCCGCAGAAAACGTCGCGACGCATCTCACCTGCCCTGTTGCTCTCTTTGAACACTCCGCCTAAGTTTCTCTCAAGGGAGAACTTGTTATGACTACGCAGCGTCTGACCTTCAAGGAAATGTGCGCGAAATTCGACGTAACGCCAAGAACTTTGCGGTACTACGAATATATCGAACTGCTGGCACCCGAGCGCGAGGGGCGCTCTCGGTATTATGGACCACGCGAAGTGGCACGCATGACATTGATCATGCGGGGACGTCGGTTTGGCCTGAAACTGGAACAGTTGCGTCAATGGTTGCTGATCTACGAAAAAGAAGGCAGCGACGTGCAAATGGCCGCCTTTGTCGAGATGGCAGATGAGCAATTAAAGAACCTGTACGAACAGCGCGAACAGCTAAACGAAGCGATTCAGGAACTTGAAGAACTGCGGGATGAGACTGCGAACTCGCTGAAATAGCGCAATGAGCGGAAAACGCCGTAACGTCACAAAATCGGCATGGCGAATTCGGCGAGAAATTATTTAATAATTAAAATCAATTACTTAACTCCCCACCAGCATCCTACGCCTCCTTTCCCCCAACACTCACATTAAGTTTACGTGAAGTCAGGTTACGTAACCCTAGAATTGACGTTGAACCCCACTTACGTAAACGTAAAGGCGGAGGATCGGTGTGCACTTGCAAATTCCAGTCATGCAGGAGCAGCGCGCCGGATACGATTGACGACGTAAGGGGAGACTGATGACAGACGACTTTATGACGATCCGTGAAATGTGTGATGCCTTTGGCGTCACCCCACGCACATTGCGGTTTTACGAAGCTAAGGAACTGCTTTTTCCAGTTCGCGACGGACAGAAACGTTTGTTCACGCGCCGGGACCGTGCGCGGTTGAAACTGATCTTGCGCGGCAAACGCTTTGGCTTCTCGCTCGAAGAAATTCGCCAGCTTCTGAACCTTTATGACATGGGTGACCAGCAGCTTACGCAGCTCAGCCGCACCTATGAAATCGCGCAGGACCGCCTCGCAGATATGGAGCGCCAGCGCGAAGAGTTGGACGAAGCCATCGAAGACCTCAAAGAGCAGATGAAATGGGGGGAAAAGATGATCTCCTCCCTCAAACACGCGCCAAAAGCAGCGGAATAGATTCTCAGGAGGTCTGCCATGCCAAGTTACACAGCCCCCGTCAAAGACATGCAGTTCGTACTGCACGATGTGCTGAAAGTCAGCGATAGCGACACGCCCGGCTACTCTGATCTGGATCGCGATTTCACCGCTGCAATCCTTGAAGAAGCAGGCCGCATTAACAGCGAAGTGGTCGCACCGCTAAATTTGGTTGGCGATACCGAAGGCTGCCGGCTTGAGAACGGTGTAGTCTATACGCCGACTGGGTTCAAACAGGCCTTCGAGCAGGTCAAAGCTGGCGGCTGGACTGGGCTGGACATGCCCGAAGAATATAGCGGCCAGGGCATGCCTGTCGTGCTTGGCACAGCAGTGGGCGAGATGTTCTCTGCCGCCAACCAATCCTTCACAATGTACCAAGGCCTGACGCATGGCGCGGCATCGGCCATTCTGGCCCACGGGACAGAGGGGCAAAAATCGACTTACCTGCCGAATATGGTCAGCTGCCAATGGACCGGCACAATGAACCTGACGGAGCCCCATTGCGGCACCGATTTGGGGTTGATGCGCACCAAGGCCGTCCCGCAAGAGGATGGCAGCTACAAGATCACTGGCCAGAAAATTTTCATCTCTGCCGGCGAACATGACATGGCCGAGAACATAATCCACCTTGTTCTTGCAAAAATCCCGGGTGGGCCAGAGGGTATCAAAGGGGTCTCGCTGTTTATCGTGCCGAAGTTCCTTGTCAATGAAGATAGCGCGCTTGGCAGCCGCAATGGCGTGACGGTCGGCAACATCGAAAAGAAAATGGGCATTCACGGCAATGCGACCTGTGTCATGAATTATGACGAGGCAACCGGTTTCCTTCTAGGCGAAGAACACAAGGGCATGCGCGCCATGTTCACCATGATGAATGAGGCACGGCTGGGAGTGGGCATGCAAGGCCTGGCCCAGGCAGAAGCCGCCTATCAGAACGCTGTCTCCTATGCCAAAGACCGCCTGCAGGGCCGTGATGTGACCGGCGTGAAAAACCCGGAAGGGCCAGCCGACCCGCTGATCGTACATCCTGATATTCGCCGTGCGCTAATGGATCAGAAAAGTTTCGTCGAAGGCGGCCGCGCTTTTCTATTGTGGGGCGCACAGCTGATTGATCAGGCCCATCGGGCGGGTGACGAAGACGCAGATGGGCTGGTGTCCCTCTTGACCCCTGTCATCAAGGGGTTCCTGACCGATCAGGGCTATGACATGACCGTACAGGCCCAGCAGGTTTATGGGGGGCACGGCTATATCGAAGAACACGGCATGAGCCAGTTCACCCGCGACGCCCGGATCACCATGATCTACGAAGGCGCAAATGGGGTGCAGGCGCTGGATCTTGTGGGCCGCAAGCTGGCGCAAGATGGCGGCAAACACGTGATGGCCTTCTTTGATCTGGTCAAAGAATTCTGCAAAGAACACGCAGACGACGACGCCATGGCAGAGTTCACCGCGCCCCTGAAAACAGCAAGCAAACACCTGCAAGCCGCTGGCATGTACTTCATGCAGAACGGCATGAAAAACCCAAACCATGCGCTGGCGGGGTCCTATGACTTCATGCATCTTTTCGGCCATGTCTGCCTGGGCCTGATGTGGGCGCGGATGGCGCGGGCGTCCCTTGATGCACGTGCGAATGGCACGACCGATCCCGCGTTCCATGAGACCAAACTTGCCACTGCGCGCTACTATATGGCCCGCCGCCTACCGGCGACATCCATGCATCTGGCGCGCATCGAAAGCGGTGCGGATCCGGTGATGGCGCTGCCAGCAGAGGCCTTCTGAGGAAAGATCATGCCCAAGCGCTTTCGCCTCACCCGCCGCCTGCCAATTGCCGTGACCGAGGATGCGTATCGGAGGCTGAAACGGTTCTCACAGGACGCCGGACTGGACGAAGGTGAGGCACTGTCGTTCCTGTTTGAAAACTTCGACGCGGTTACGGATGACGAAAATCTGGCGCACCGCCTGCGCCAATTCAATTTGGAACTCGATGCGCGCAAACGCTGAGAAATGCAACGCGGTAAAGGTTGGAGAATTGAGTATTTTTGGAAAGATGAAACCATGGTCCACCCTACCCGCAGGCCATCGCGCGCGCGGCCTATGGGTAGGGTTTCACCTTTCACGGCCATCGGCTCTCCAGCCTGTACCGCGATACGACAGAACCACTGCAAGTTTAAGAAAATCCGAACGACATTCATCTTTCTACAAATACTCCACGGGGATCTGGGGGTGTGAAACCCCCAGCGTGACCCGTCAACCCATGAGGCGCATATGACCATCAAACTTTATTGCTTTGGCGAAAGCGGAAACGCTTACAAGGCCGCGCTGGCGCTGGAACTTTCGGGGCTCGCGTGGGAGCCGGTCTATGTGGATTTCTTTAATGGGGAGGCTCGGAGCGAGGCTTACCTCAACACCGTGAACGAGATGGGCGAAGTGCCCGTTATGGTCGACGGCGACTTGAAGCTAACGCAATCGGGCGTGATCCAACAATATGTCGCCGACAAATCTGGTAAGTTCGGAGGGCGAAACGACCAAGAGCGTTACGAAATTCTGCGTTGGGTGCTGTGGGACAACCACAAGCTTTCGTCACAAAACGGGATCACACGATTTCTTTTGAATTTCATTCCCGAAGACAAGCGCCCGACCGAGGCCATCGCTTTCTTGCAAGGCCGTCTGCAAGCCGCCTACAAAGTTCTAGAGGGTCATTTGGAGGGGCGAGACTGGATCGTTGGCGATGCGATCACCAATGCCGACATTTCTTGCTGCGGCTACCTCTTTTACCCGGAGCCTTACGGATTTGACCGCAAGGCCTGGCCAAATATCGACCGCTGGCTCGCCAATATCGAGGCCACGCCAGGTTGGAAACACCCCTATGATTTGATGCCCGGTCACCCAAGTGATCGTGGCTTGTAAGGAGAAGAGCATGTCTGACGCCTTTATCTATGACGCCGTGCGCTCTGTGCGCGGCAAGGGCCGCAAGGATGGTGCGCTGCATGAAGTGAGTGCGCCCTATCTGAGTGCCGCGGTTTTGAATGCGCTAAAGGTGCGCAACAATCTGGAAGGCCATGCAGTTGAGGACGTGATCTGGGGCAATGTCACTCAGGTCGGCGAACAAGGGGCGTGTTTGGCGCGCACGGCGGTTCTTGCCTCGGACCTTGATGAGAGCATCCCCGGCGTGTCGATCAACCGCTTTTGTGCTTCGGGTCTTGAAGCTGTCAATATGGCCGCAAACCAAGTGCGCGGCGGCGGCGGTGACGCTTACATTGCAGGTGGCGTCGAATGTATGAGCCGCGTGCCGATGGGCATGGACGGCGGCGCTATTGCCGTTGATCCCTCCATCGCAATTGACAACTACTTTGTGCCGCAGGGTATCTCCGCAGACATCATCGCGACCGAATATGGGTTTACGCGCGATCAGGCGGATGCGCTTGCGGTCGAAAGCCAACGTCGTGCCAAAGCGGCTTGGGATGCCGGTCATTTTGAAAAGTCCATCATTCCGGTTGAAGACATCAATGGCCTGCCGATCCTTTCGCACGATGAATACATGCGCCCCGAAACCGATATGCAGTCACTTGGCGTATTGAAGCCTTCGTTTAAAGACATGGGTGAATTCATGCCCGGTTTCGACAAGATCGCGCTGATGAAATACCCGCATCTAGAGAAGATCGAGCATATCCACCACGCCGGGAACTCTTCGGGTATTGTGGACGGCTCTGCCGCTGTTCTGATTGGCAACAAAGAATTTGGCGAGCGCATGGGGTTGAAACCCCGCGCGCGCATCAGATCGACGGCCAAGATCGGCACCGATCCGACAATCATGCTGACTGGCCCCGTCCCCGTGACTCAGAAAATCCTGCGAGAAAGCGGGATGGAGATTGGGGACATTGACCTATTTGAAGTCAACGAAGCCTTTGCATCGGTTGTTCTGAGGTTCATGCAAGCTTTTGACGCCGATCCGACCAAGGTCAACGTCAATGGCGGCTCTATCGCGATGGGTCACCCGCTGGGCGCAACCGGGGCTATGATCCTCGGTACGCTCTTGGATGAACTCGAGCGTTCGGGCAAAGAAACCGGTCTGGCGACACTGTGCATCGGCTCTGGCATGGGTGCTGCAACGATCATCGAGCGTGTCTGATGCCAAAGATTGATCTTGATAAAATCGCGCCTCGGACGGGCACCATCTACCCCGAAATCCACCACGCAGAGATGGCGGGGCGGTCAAGCTTGCGCTTCAGCGATGCAGCGGGGCTGACCCAGTTTGGGGCCAATATCACCATATTGGAGCCGGGCGCGAAATCGAGCTTGCGGCACTGGCATGAAACCCAAGACGAGTTCGTTATGGTGATGTATGGCACGGCAACTCTTGTCGATAACACTGGCGAGACTGAATTGACTGCGGGAGAATGCGCGGCCTTTCCGGCAGGTGATCCCAACGGCCATACAATTGTGAACAAGTCGGACGCAGAAGTCCGCTTTCTGGCCGTCGGTGCGCGCACCCCTACCGAAATCGCGTGGTACAGCGACCTTGATATGAAAGTGACCATCGATGAAGGTGGTTACGCCTTCACCCGCAAAGACGGCAGCCCCTATCCGGGAGATGATACATGACTGATTTTACAATGAATATCGATGCCGAGGGCATCGCGACTCTGGTTTGGGACACCCAAGGCAAAAGCATGAATGTGCTGAACCTTGAGGCACTGGAATTGCTGGACAAATACACCGATGAGGCGCTGGCGGATGACAACGTCAAAGGCATCATCATCACCTCTGGTAAGAAGGGCTCTTTTGCGGGGGGAATGGACCTCAATATCATCGCCAAAATGAAAGAGATGGCCGGCGATAATCCCGCCAAAGGTCTGTTTGATGGCATTATGAATATGCACCGCATCCTGCGCAAAATCGAACGTGCAGGAATGGACCCGAAGACCAACAAGGGCGGAAAACCGATAGCCTGCGTGATGCCCGGCACAGGTCTGGGCATTGGGTTAGAAATCCCCTTAGCGACACATCGGATTTTTGCTGCTGACAATCCCAAGGCCAAAATCGGCCTGCCAGAAATCATGGTCGGCATCTTCCCCGGTGCGGGCGGAACAACACGACTTGTCCGAAAGATGGGAGCCATGGCGGCAGCGCCTTTCTTGTTGGAGGGCAAGTTGAGCGATCCGCAAAAAGCCAAAGCAGCAGGTCTGATAGATGAGGTCAGCGATGACCCCATGGCGGCAGCACGCGCATGGATTTTGTCCGAACCTAAGATCGTCAAACCCTGGGATGAAAAAGGCTACAAGATGCCCGGGGGTGCACCCTATCACCCCGCAGGTTTCATGACATACGTTGGTGCATCTGCCATGGTGCACGGCAAAACTTGGGGCGCTTTCCCGGCGGCCAAGGCGCTGCTCAGCGCAGTTTATGAGGGCGCATTGGTGCCCTTTGACACGGCGCTAAAGATCGAAGCGCGCTGGTTTACAAATGTGCTGATGAACCCGAGCTCTGGGGCGATGATCCGGAGTCTATTCATCAACAAAGAGGCGCTGGAAAAGGGTGCGAACCGCCCTGCGGTTGACGATCAGAAGGTCAAAAAGGTTGGCGTGCTTGGCGCGGGTATGATGGGCGCTGGTATCGCCTTGATCTCTGCCAAAGCGGGGATCGACGTTGTGCTGATTGACCAGACCCAAGAGGCCGCGGATCGCGGTAAGGCCTATACGGAAAGCTATGCGGATAAAGGGATTGCGCGTAAAAAGGCCACGCCAGAACAGAAAGAGGCGATGCTTTCACGGATCACCGCAACCACCGATCTGGATACGCTGAAAGACGTCGACCTGATCATTGAAGCCGTGTTCGAAGACCCAAAGGTCAAGGCGGAGATGACCCAAAGGGTCGAAGCAATCATTCCCAAAGACGCGATCTTTGCCTCGAACACCTCGACCCTGCCAATCAGCGAACTGGCCAAGGCATCACGTCGAGCGGATCAGTTTATTGGTATCCATTTCTTCTCTCCGGTCGAAAAGATGCTGTTGGTTGAGATCATCAAAGGCAAAGAGACAGGCGACCGCGCGGTGGCCAAGGCGCTGGATTATGTCCGCCAGATCAAGAAGACCCCCATCGTGGTGAACGACGCTAGGTTCTTTTATGCCAATCGTTGCATCATCCCCTACATCAACGAAGGGCTGCGGATGGTTGGCGAAGGCGTGGCCCCTGCCCTCATCGACAATGCCGCGCAGCTGCTCGGCTTCCCGGTCGGGCCGCTGCAATTGGTCGATGAGACCTCAATCGATCTGGGTGCAAAAATCGCCCGTGCGACCAAGGCCGCGATGGGCGACGCCTACCCAGATGAGGCGGTGGATGAGGTGATTTTCTTTATGGAAAGCCAAGGTCGCCTGGGGCGCAAAGCCAAAGCGGGCTTTTATGACTACGACGACAAAGGCAAACGCCAAGGCTATTGGACCGGACTAAAGGATCAATACGCGCGGTTGGAAGAACAGCCCGATGTCACCGAAGTTCAAAACCGTCTGATGTTCGCACAGGTGCTTGAGGCGGTGCGCGCGCTTGAAGAGGGTGTTTTGGAAGATATCCGTGAGGGTGACGTTGGCGCGATCCTCGGCTGGGGATTTGCACCTTGGTCGGGCGGACCATTCTCTTGGCTTGATATTGTCGGTTCACCCTGGGCCGCAGCACAATGCGACACGCTCGAAGAAAAATACGGGGCGCGCTTTGCTTGCCCGACCCTTCTGCGTGACATGGCGTCAAATCTCGACAGTTTCTATGGCCGTTTCAACGGCGCGCAGGCTGCATAAAGCACTTCAGATACCCTCACCTTCCGCAGCTGGTTTCGCCCGGCTGCGGAAAGCCAACCCATTGAACGTCACGTAAAACTACGGACGTGTTCATACGGGTTTCGCGAATGCACCTTCCGCAGTAGGCTTTTCTCTATAGTTCGGATTGACTGGGGAGGGTTTTCCGATGGGATGGATGAAAGACGAAACCGGTTTGGGGAAAACCCCGGCCAATTATGTGCCACTAACGCCGCTGTCGCACTTGCATCGGGCGGCGCAAATCTATCCCGAGCGTCTTGCTGTGATCTACGGCAAGCATCGGGCCACCTACCAAGAGTATCATCAACACGTGACCCGCCTTGCCAGTGCGCTTGCAGGCATGGGCATTGAACCCGGCGATGTGGTGGCCACCCTGCTGCCAAACATCCCCGCTCAGGTCGAGGCGCATTTCGGCGTCCCGGCTTGCGGTGCAGTCTTGAACACCATCAACACGCGGCTTGATGTATCGACTGTCGCCTACATTCTGGATCACGGCGAGGCCAAGGTGCTTTTGGTGGACAGCGCGTTCATCCCTCTGGCTGAACAATCCATTGCCGCCATGGACGGTCCCGCCCCCACGATCATCGAGGTCGCCGACCCAAATGCAGGCATCGCTGCCACCGGAAACTACCCAGAATACGAAACGGTCCTTCGTGCAGCCGAGCCGGACTTTGGCTGGGTTTGGCCAGAGGACGAATGGGAAAGTCTTGCGCTGAACTACACATCTGGCACCACGGGGCGGCCCAAAGGGGTGGTTTACCACCATCGCGGGGCCTACCTGATGACGATGGGCACGCTGGTCAGTTGGCACATGGGCCAGACGCCTGTTTACCTGACGATTGTGCCACTTTTTCATTGCAACGGCTGGAACCACTGTTGGATGATCCCAATTGTGGGTGGCACTGTTGTGTGCTGCCGCGAAGTCACTGCAGCGAATGTTTTTAATGCCATCGCCGACGAGGGCGTCACACATTTTGGCGGGGCACCCATCGTTCTCAACACTTTAGTGAACGCCCCCGCAGAAGAGCGTCGCGATTTTGATCACGAGATTCAGGTATTCACCGCAGGCGCGCCCCCGGCACCAGCGACCCTCTCCAAGGTCGCAAAACTGGGCTTTAACGTCACCCATGTCTATGGCCTGACCGAGACCTATGGTCACGTTACCGAATGCCTGTGGCAGGCAGATCGATGGGACGGTGTCGACGAAGATCAAACCGCTGGGCTGAAAGCACGACAGGGCGTGGCAATGCCGATGGTGGAACCCGTTCTCGTGCGCTCAAGCGATCAGTCAACCGTGCCGCACGACGGTGCGACACCGGGCGAGATCGCCCTGCGCGGCAATACGGTGATGAAGGGGTATCTGAAGAACCCGGAAGCCACTGCAGAGGCCTTCAAGGGTGGGTATTTCAATTCTGGCGATATCGCAGTGCAGCATCCCGACAGCTATATCCAGATCGCGGATCGGGCCAAGGACATCATCATTTCCGGCGGCGAAAACATCAGTTCAGTCGAGGTTGAAAACACGCTGATGGCGCATCCCGATGTCCTGCTGGCGTCGGTTGTGGCGATGCCACATGAAAAATGGGGCGAAGTGCCCTGCGCCTTTGTTGAACTCAAAGAGGGCGCAACCGAGGATGTAGCCGCCCTAATCGCCTTCTCGCGCGAACGGCTGGCTGGCTTCAAAACGCCAAAACAGGTTGTCTTTGACACGCTGCCCAAAACGGCAACCGGCAAAGTGCAGAAATTTGAACTGCGCAAGCGGGCGGCAGACCTCTAGGTCAATTGCAGCGGGCTGTCATTGCGCGTAGACTGCGCCGCAAAAGAAGCGGCAACAATGGCACAAGGGCAGTCTTAAGCAATGACCGCGCTGAACAAATATCAGCGGCTCGAAGCATCGGGCCTTTGGCGTGCGAGCGCGGATGATCAGCGCCGAGAGGTGATTGCCTCAATTGGGGATGCAACGCTTGTGATCTCTGACTTGCAGGACCGCCCCCTGACCCATTGGTCAATCCCCGCAATCAAGCGCAGCAATCCGGGGAAATTGCCAGCAACCTACCACCCTGCGGGCGATCCTTCGGAAACCTTGGAACTCGCCGAAAACGAAGCAGAGATGGTCGCGGCGATCAGCAAACTGCAGCGCGCCATCCACCGCAAAGAGGCCCATCCCGGCCGCCTGCGTGGCGCCGTCGTGGCCGCAACCATCGCTGTTATTGCACTTGGCGGGTTTTTCTGGCTTCCGGGTGCACTGCGCCATCACGTGGCCAACGTCATGCCAGAGATCAACCGCGTTGTGATCGGCCAAGACGTGTTGCGCACCATGGCGCGGGCGACAGGCAATGCCTGTCACGAGGACATCGCTGATGGTGCCTTGGGTAAGTTGGCCTTGGAGCTTGGCATCAATGAAATTGTTGTTGTGCCCGGCGGCATACGCACCACTGCCAGCCTGCCGGGTGGTGTCGTATTACTCTCACGCGAGGTATTGGAAGACCACGAAGACCCAGCCGTTGCCGCAGGGTATGTGGCCGCTGAAATCCTACGCGCCGAACGCATTGATCCGCTGGTAACGCTGTTGGAAACCGGAGGGATCGCCGCAAGCTTCAGGCTTTTGACCACAGGACAACTGCAATCGGAAACTTTGAAATCCTACGCGGAACATCTGGTGACACAATCACCGGCCGAAGTTGATTACAACGCGTTGGCAGACCGCCTGACATCGCATGGCATTCCAGCAAGTCCATATGGCTATGCAGTTGATATATCCGGCGAAACCACCATCGAATTGATCGAGGCCGATGCCTTGATGACGCAATCCAAACCGATCATGTCAGATGGAGAATGGGTCTCATTGCAAGAGATCTGCAACCGTTAGGCCGTTGCAAAAATGCAGCTTATTTTGAGCGATCTTTCGCAGGCACAAGTATCAACCGACGCGGGACGGTTTGTGTCCAAATCGCATCCATCTTGGCTTTGCCAGCAAAGGTTTGCTCTGCCCGCTTTGGGTTCAGCCGATCATCTGTCCAAACCGGTGTGTAGCCCTTGGGTGGCTTGACCAAAGCGTTCGCCCGCTGCTCATAGACGTGACGCGGCACAACACGCACGTCGCCTGCAACTTCGCCCTCAATAACGACATCACCACGGCGCGGTTTCCGGTTCAAAACCCGTTCCGGCAGGGCTTTGCCCTCTGCCACTGTCACAACAGCTGGGGCGGCGTCCATCTTTGGCTCTGAGGGCTTCACAGCGACCGTCCGAGGCTGCGCCATGGCTTTGGGCTGAGACACAGGCTTCGGCATAACAACCGCGCGCTTGGCAGGTGTCGGCGCGCTGGCCGTTGGCAGCGGGGCCTCATCTGGCGTGATCTGCACCACCTCATAGGGTTGTTCCGCTGCGGCGCGTTCAGAGGCGTTCAGCGTGGGTTGAAAACCGCAGACCAGTTTCCGGTCTCGGGTCACACGAGGCACCCAGTTGGTCCCGCCGTTCACCCCCGCGCGCACAAAAACGCACCCACGGCTGTCAACATACTGGTTGCCTTGAAACGAGGCCGGAGGAAGTTCTGCTGGTGCGCCATCATTGCGCAATGTCTTGGCCATTGCCACATCGTAACTGGCAATCGAAGCGACAATCGCGATCACAACGGCTTTGGTCAAACGCATAACATCCCCACAATATATAGGGGGCAGATTAGCCTTATTCCGCTAAATGAGTAAAGCGCCCATATGATTTATTTTGTCCCAAACATGCGATCCCCGGCATCGCCCAGCCCCGGTACGATATAGCCCTTTTCGTTCAGGCGCTCATCAAGGGCCGCCGTGACAATTGGCACGTCGGGGTGCGCCTCTTTCATGCGCGCAACCCCTTCGGGCGCAGCAAGCAAGCAAAGAAAGCGAATGTCTTTCGCCCCGGCCTCTTTCAGCATGTCTATGGCTGCAACGGACGAATTCCCTGTCGCCAACATGGGGTCGACTGCGATCACCAGCCGTTTGTCAATTTGTGTTGGCACCTTAAAGTAATACTGCACGGGTTTCAGCGTTTCTTCATCCCGGTAAAGCCCAACAAACCCAACCCGCGCCGATGGGATAAGTTCCAGCATGCCATCCAGCAACCCGTTCCCCGCCCGGAGGATCGACACCAGCGCAAGTTTCGGACCGGCCAATGCGGGGGCATCCATCTCTTGCATCGGTGTTTCAATGGAACGTGTCGTCATCGGCAATTCGCGCGTGACCTCATAGGCCAACAGCTGGCTGATCTCGCGCAATAGCTGGCGAAACTCCGACGTCGAGGTTTCTTTCTTACGCATAATTGTCAGCTTGTGCTGCACAAGCGGATGGTCAACGACTGTCAGATGATCGCTCATGTGGACTCCAGTTTCTTAAGGACCCGCGCACGGGTCGCTTCATCACAAAACGCCGCCTCGGCAGCGGTCTTATTCAGCGCCAAGAAATCAACCTCGTCCCAGCCGTAAGCCCAATTCAGGGCCTCGTATTCGCGGGTCATGGTTGTTTTGAAAAAGGGTGGATCGTCAGTGGACACAGTCACGCGGACGCCAGCGTCGCGCAGCTTTTTGATCGGGTGCGCAGCCACGTCCCGATAAAGGCCAAGCACCACGTTTGACACCGGGCAAACCTCAAGCGTGACCTGCCGCGCGACCAATTCCTGCACCAAAGCCGGGTCTTCGATGGCCCGCACCCCGTGCCCAATACGAGCGACATTCAAATCGTTCAGCGCCTCACGCACGCTTTGCGGGCCGCCGAACTCACCGGCGTGAGTGGTCAATTGCAACCGGGCTTCGCGCGCCATGTCAAAGGCATAAGCAAAATCGCCTTGATGGCCACGCGTTTCGTCCCCGCCCATGCCAAAGCCGACAATCCAATCACCCGCCGTTTCCGCCGCACATAGCGCGGCTCGTTTGGCCAAATCCGGCCCAAAATGCCGGATGCAGGTGACGATCCCCCGCAGCGTGATGCCAAGATCCCTCTCTGCCTTCGCAGCCGCCTCTTGGATGGCGGTCAGGTATTCTTTCCACGCGCCAACATCCCCACCCCCGCAAAAGTCGGGTGAAATAAAACTTTCGCAATAGATCACGCCGTTTGCGGCGCTTTCCTCAAGCACCGCGCGGGTCAGTCGCGCATAGTCATCAGGCGTCTTCAGAACCGAGGTCGCAGCCTCATAGACTGACAGAAAATGAGCAAAGTCGCGGAAGGCATAGCCACCGTCTGTGTCAAAGACCTTTGAGATATCGACCTTCTTTTCGAACGCCAACTGGCGGATGAAAGCGGGCGGCGCGGCCCCTTCGTGGTGCAGATGCAATTCGACTTTAGGTAGGTCAACAAAACTCATATGAAACTCCTTCCCGGCCCCTGCGCCGCCACGCCCAAATGCATTGCAACGGTCGCTGCCACATCGACAAATCCAATATGGCCTGCCTCCCCGGTGCCAAGCCCATGGCACAGCACCGGCACCCGTTCGCGTGTGTGGTCCGTACCGACCCAAGTCGGGTCATTGCCGTGATCTGCGGTGATCAGCAGAAGATCATCGGCGCGCAATTTCGGGATCAATGTCCCGATTTCAGCATCAAACCACTCCAAAGCGCGCGCGTAACCGCTGACATCGCGACGGTGGCCATAGAGGCTGTCAAACTCAACGAAATTGGCAAAGGTCAGACTGCCCTCATCGGCGCTGTCCACGAGATCATTTAGATGGGTCATCAATACGTCATCGGCCCCTTTACGGACCTCATCAATGCCCTGCATAGAAAAGATGTCGCCAATTTTACCAACTGCATAGACGCGCCGTCCGGCGTCCTGCACCCAATTTGTCAGCACTTGCGCCGGCGGAGAGATCGCAAAATCTTTGCGGTTGCCGGTTCTTTGAAAACCGCTGGCTTCGTCGCCCACAAATGGGCGGGCAATCACTCGGCCAATTTTCCTAGCATGCAATATTGGCGCAATCGCCTCGCAAAATGAAAGCAACCGCGCAAGGCCAAAGCTATGTTCGTGCGCCGCCACCTGAAACACGCTGTCGGCAGAGGTGTAGCAAATCGGGAAGCCGGTTTGCATATGCAGCGCGCCTAACTCATTGATGATCTGCGTGCCCGATGCGTGGCAGTTGCCCAATATTCCGTCAACGCCAAAGGACGCAATAATCGCTCCAGTCAGATGCGCTGGGAAAGCCGGGCGCGTGTCTGGGAAATAGCCCCAATCCCATGGCACAGGCACGCCCGCCAGTTCCCAATGGCCAGAGGGGGTGTCTTTCCCACGAGAGGATTCTTGTGCCGCTGCCCAGAAGCCCGTTGGCGTGGCGTTAAGGCCCGGCACGTCGGCGCCGGAGGCCAATCGTGTCGCTGCCCCAAGGCCGAGGGCATCAAGATGTGGCACTCCCAAGGGCCCGCTGCGCCCATCTTCAGCTTTGCCCGCAGCACAAGCCTGCGCAATATGGGCAAGCGTATTGGCACCTGTGTCAGGTGTTTCACCATTGAAATACTGATCCGCGTCGGGTGCGCCGCCGATGCCGACGGAATCCATGACAACCAGAAACGCCCGGCTCATGCGCGCACCCATTCGTGGATCAACGGCAATGACTTGGGCGCTTTGCTGCCAATCTTGATGGCCTTCAGAATGGTGCGTTTTGCTTGCTCTGCCTGATCTTCGCGTGCCGCATGGATGCGCAACAAAGGCTGCCCTTTTGTGATGGATTGTCCCAGTGTCACGACATCAGACAGACCAACGGCGGGGTCAATCACATCACTTTCGATTTTGCGACCGCCGCCCAGATCGACAACCACAAGACCAAGCGCCTGACCGTCGATTTCTGCAACATAGCCCGCTTCTGGCGCGGCGACTTCTTGAATGACCGGCGCCTCTGGTAGGAAGCGTTGCCAGTTTTCAGCAAAAGCGACTGGTCCGCCCTGCGCGTAAACCATTTTGCCAAAGGCCTCTGCCGCGCGGCCAGAGGATATGGCATCAGCAATCATCGCGCACCCTTCGTCTGGGTCTTTGGCAATCCGCGCGTCCGCCAACAGTGCACCACCCAGCGCGTAGGTTAGGTCGCGCAAGGGTCCTTCGCGCCCCTCGCATAGAACGCCCATAACCTCACTGATCTCCAGGGCATTTCCCAAGGCCGGGGCCAAAGGCGCGCTCATATCAGAGATCACCGCGGAGGTCGGACACCCGGCCAAATTGGCGGTGCCCACAAGGGATTGCGCCAAGGCGCGGGCGTCATCCAGCGATTTCATAAAGGCTCCGCTGCCGACCTTTACGTCTAACACCAATTGCTCCAGCCCTGCCGCCAGTTTTTTGGACAGAATCGATGCGGTAATCAGGTCGAGGCTTTCGACGGTCGATGTCACATCGCGTATCGCGTAAAGGCGTTTGTCTGCGGGGGCAATGTTGGCCGAGGCGCTGACAATCGCTGCGCCTGCGTCGTGTAACACAGCCCGGAACCGCGCTTCTTCCAGATCAACACGCAAGCCTGGGATGCTTTCCAGTTTATCCAACGTCCCGCCCGTATGCCCCAGACCGCGGCCCGAAATCATGGGCACATAGGCCCCGCAGGCCGCCAGCGCAGGTGCCAAGACCAAGGACACACAATCGCCGACACCACCAGTCGAATGCTTGTCAACGACCGGGCCGTCACACTCCCATGTAAGGCAATCACCGCTGTCGCGCATCGCCAGCGTCAGATCAGCCCGAGCGGTTTCGCTCAGACCGTTCAAACAAATCGCCATGGCAAAAGCGCCAGCCTGTGCATCACTGACGGAATGGTCAGCCAGCCCTTTTGCGAACCACGTCAGCGCCTCTTGAGACGGGGAATGCCCTGCCCTGAGGTCAGCAATGACCGAGCGTGCATCCATTAGCTGTTCCCCAAATGCTCTTCTGTAAAGGCACCGGGCATCAGGTCCGCAAGCGTCATTGATTGTTCGATGCCCGACGTGGTCGCCATCGTGACAACCACATCTCCTGCGCCGAATTCGATCAGCTTTTGACGGCACCCGCCACAGGGCGACACGGGCAAAGGCGCATCGGCGACAACGTAGACCTCTGTCAGCTTGGTCTCTCCACCAGCGACCATTGCTGCAATGGCACCTGCCTCAGCGCAGGTCCCTTCTGGATAGGCCACGTTTTCGACATTACAGCCGACAAAGACATCTCCGCTTTGGGACTTGATCGCGGCCCCCACTTTGAAGTTGGAATACGGGGCATAGGCTTTGTCACGCACGGCAAACGCCTTGTCCTTCAAACTCATCACACCTTCCCTCTTCCTGCCTTGCCTATAATTGGTCGCGAACCCAGAACTTTAACCTGTCGGTCAAAAACAGCAACCGTTGACAGTTCGTCGCATATGGCAAAACACTGGTGTCGAACGGTTCGAGATGCAAGCGAAAGCCTGAGGCAAGACGCCGCTTTCACAGGTTTGAGAAATTAGTTTAAGGCTAAACAAAATTTAGGGAGGGCCGCGTGAGCGACACATCAAATGACCCGCAACGTCAGGCAGCGCTTGCCTACCATGAGTTTCCGAAGCCCGGAAAACTGGAAATTCGCGCGACCAAACCCCTCGCGAACGGGCGGGATCTTTCACGCGCCTATTCCCCCGGTGTCGCTGAGGCCTGCCTAGAAATCAAAGCTGATGAAGCCAATGCCAGCCGCTATACCGCGCGGGGAAATTTGGTTGCCGTTGTGTCTAACGGCAGCGCCGTCCTTGGTCTGGGCAATATTGGCGCGCTGGCCTCCAAGCCAGTGATGGAGGGCAAGGCCGTTCTATTCAAGAACTTTGCCAATATCGATTGCTTTGACATCGAAGTCGACGAAAGCGACCCTGAGAAACTGGCAGATATCGTCTGCGCGTTAGGACCGACCTTTGGGGCGATCAACCTTGAAGACATCAAGGCGCCGGATTGTTTTATTGTCGAAGACATCTGCCGCAAACGCATGAATATCCCGGTTTTCCACGATGACCAGCACGGCACCGCGATTGTTGTTGGCGCGGCAGCGACCAATGCCTTGCGGGTTGCGGGCAAATCTTTTGAGGATATCAAGATCGTCTCAACCGGCGGCGGCGCTGCTGGCATCGCCTGCTTGAATATGCTGCTGAAACTGGGTGTGAAACGCGAAAACGTTTGGCTTTGCGACATTCATGGGTTGGTCTACGAAGGCCGGACCGAAGACATGAACCCGCAAAAGGCGGCTTTTGCGCAGAAATCCGATCTGCGCGCTTTGGACGACGTGATCGACGGTGCGGACCTCTTCCTTGGCCTGTCCGGGCCGCGCGTTCTGAAGCCAGAGATGGTGGCTAAAATGGCGGCACGCCCCATCATCTTTGCCCTTGCGAACCCAACACCGGAAATCATGCCGGACCTTGCGCGCGAGGTCGCTCCTGACGCGATCATCGCGACGGGCCGCAGCGATTTTCCCAATCAGGTCAACAACGTACTGTGCTTCCCCTTCATTTTCCGCGGGGCATTGGATGTCGGCGCGACCGAAATCAACGACTCGATGAAAATCGCCTGCGTTGAAGGCATTGCCGAACTTGCGCGCGCGACGACCTCTGCCGAGGCTGCAGCCGCCTATCAAGGCGAAGAGCTGACCTTTGGCGCGGACTACCTGATCCCGAAACCTTTTGATCCGCGCCTTGTGGGTGTCGTTTCTGCCGCTGTCGCAAAAGCCGCGATGGAAAGCGGTGTCGCGACCCGGCCTATTGATGATCTTGAAGATTATGTTGAACGGCTGAACCAGTCGGTCTTTAAGTCCGCCCTGCTCATGCGCCCAGTGTTTGAAGCGGCGCGCACGGCCTCCCGGAAAATCGTCTTCTCGGAAGGTGAAGATGAACGCGTCCTGCGCGCGGCGCAGGCCATTTTGGAAGAAACGACAGAGAAGCCCATCCTGATTGGCCGTCCCGAGGTGGTTGAGCGCAGATGTGAACGTTTGGGGCTTACCATCCGCCCGGGCAGCGACTTTGACATTGTGAACCCAGAAAACGACCCGCGTTATCGGGATTATTGGGAGACCTACCACAGCATCACAGCGCGCAAAGGGGTAACCCCGGATATTGCCCGCGCCATCATGCGCACCAACACAACGGCGATTGGTGCAGTCATGGTGCATCGCGGTGAGGCCGATAGCCTGATCTGCGGCGCGTTCGGCGAATTCCGCTGGCATCTGGATTACGTCAATCAGGTGCTAGGCGATG
This sequence comes from Cognatishimia maritima, assembly GCF_900129685.1. Classification (GTDB taxonomy): domain Bacteria; phylum Pseudomonadota; class Alphaproteobacteria; order Rhodobacterales; family Rhodobacteraceae; genus Cognatishimia; species Cognatishimia maritima. The sequence goes on from NZ_FQWM01000006.1 coordinate 169,440, forward strand.
AAACCCATTCCCCCCATGGTGCTCTGTCGCTGATGATCATGGAAGACGGGCCATTGTTCATCGCGGACACCCACGTCTGGTCCCTGCCGACGCCCGAGAATCTGGCCATGGTGGCCCAGGGGGCCGCACGTCACGCACGCCGTTTCGGCGTTGAGCCTCGGATCGCTTTCTGTTCGCAATCTCAGTTCGGCAACCAGCGCGAAGGGTCTGGCAAACGACTACGCGAGGCAATTGCACTGCTTGATCGCCTGGAAACGAACTTTGAATACGAAGGCGAGATGAACGTTGATGCAGCGCTCGACCCAGAAATTTGTGCGCGCCTTTTGCCTGACAGCCGGCTCAGCGGGCCAGCGAATGTCTTGATCTTCGGTCATGCAGATGCTGCGTCTGCGACCCGCAATATCCTAAAATCAAAAGCGGGCGCCATTGCGGTTGGACCGATCCTAATGGGCATGGGCAACCGAGCGCATATTGTGACGCCATCCATCACCGCGCGCGGGCTTTTGAACATGGCCGCAATCGCAGGTACACCCGTGGATCACTACGGCTGATTTTGTGACAAAACCGAGGTAAATTTACACATCCCGCTCAAGGGGTGTGTAAACATTTTTTCCATATATTTCATAATCCTATATCCAAATATTCACATAATTACTCTAAAATTTACAATCCATTTCAGCGCTAACAGAAAATTTCCTGACAAAGCTGACGCCCTTCCTATGCCAAATTCTTTACAGCATAGAGCCGTGCCCACTAGGCTTGCGCTAGGGAGAAGACAACATGCCATATCAAGACGTTTACGATGCCTGGAAAGCGGATCCAGAAGCATTTTGGATGCAGGCCGCCGCTGCCATTGACTGGGACACGCCGCCGACCAAAGCGCTGACTGACAAAGGCGACGGGCTGTTTGAATGGTTCGCCGACGGCACCGTCAACACGTGTTGGAACGCGGTTGACCGACATGTTGAGGCCGGACGCGGCGACGCTGTTGCAATCATCTATGACAGCCCAATCTCTGGCGCAAAGTGCGAGATCACTTTCTCTGATCTTAAAACACGCGTCGCAAACCTTGCCGGCGCGCTGCGGGCGCAGGGCGTGGAAAAAGGCGACCGCGTTCTGATTTATATGCCAATGATCCCTGAAGCTTTGGAAGCAATGCTCGCTTGCGGTCGGATTGGTGCGATCCATTCGGTGGTCTTTGGTGGATTTGCCGCCAATGAACTTGCAGTGCGCATCGATGACGCGACCCCCAAGGCAGTGATCGCAGCCTCTTGCGGCCTCGAACCGGGGCGCATTGTAGAATACAAGCCGCTTCTGGATGCCGCGATAGAGACCGCAACCCACAACCCCGAATTCTGCGTGATCCTACAACGCGACCAACAAACAGCCCCGATGATCGAAGGACACGACTTTGATTATCACGGGTTTCAGGAGGGCGTGACGCCCGCCGACTGCCTCCCTGTCGAGGGCAATCACCCCTCCTACATTCTCTACACTTCGGGCACGACAGGCCAGCCCAAAGGTGTTGTCCGCCACACAGCAGGTCAGCTTGTGGCCCTGAACTGGACAATGGAGGCAATCTATAACGTCAAACCGGGTGATGTGTTCTGGGCGGCGTCTGACGTGGGTTGGGTCGTGGGGCATTCCTACATTTGCTATGGCCCGCTGATTCACGGCAACACGACGATTGTGTTCGAAGGCAAGCCGGTCGGCACGCCCGACGCAGGCACCTTCTGGCGCGTGATCTCCGAGCACAAGGTGACGTCGTTCTTTACGGCCCCTACTGCCCTTCGTGCGGTCAAACGTGAAGACCCGGCAGGGGAATTGATCAAGAATTATGACCTCAGCAGCCTGAAACAGATCTACCTTGCGGGCGAACGGGCTGACCCTGACACGATCACCTGGGCGCAAACCCATCTGAACGTCCCCGTGATTGACCATTGGTGGCAAACCGAAACCGGCTGGGCGATTGCGGCCAACCCGCTGGGCCTCGAGGAATTGCCCGTCAAACTTGGCTCCCCTGCCAAACCGATGCCCGGCTACGACGTTGTCATTCTTGGCGAAGACGGCCATCCCGTGCCAGACGGGGACCTCGGTGCCATCGCCATAAAGCTGCCCCTGCCTCCGGGCACGTTACCCACGCTGTGGAACGCTGAAGAGCGGTTCAAATCAGCCTATCTCACCGCCTTTCCCGGCTACTACGAGACTGGCGATGCGGGGATGAAAGACAAAGACGGTTACCTTTACATCATGGCGCGCACCGATGACGTGATAAACGTCGCCGGTCACCGCCTGTCTACGGGCGCGATGGAAGAGGTCTTGGCCAGCCACCCGGATGTTGCCGAATGCGCTGTCATCGGCGCCTCTGACGCTTTGAAGGGGCAAACACCGGTCGGTTTCCTTTGTCTAAACGCAGGCTGCGACCGCCCAGCAGAGGACATCGTGAAAGAAGTGGTCACGCAGGTCCGCACCCAAATCGGTCCGGTCGCGGCTTTCAAGAAAGCCGTGGTGGTCAACCGGTTACCCAAAACACGGTCGGGAAAGATATTGCGTGGCACCATGGTGTCGATTGCAGATGGGAAAAACTGGAAAATGCCAGCCACGATCGACGATCCCGCGGTTTTAGATGAGATTGCAACAGCGCTTAAAACGATTGGATACGCCAACGCTTAGCCTTTGACATCGCCGCCCAAGCATGCCATCACAGCCGCGCACGAAGTGCCTTCTATCGTTTACCTGTCTTAGCCTATGGCGACCCACGCATTCGATTTCTGCACAGACGCCAAGGACCCGTCGCACGTCGCGAGCGGGCAATATTTAAGGAGAACGGTAATGCCTACAGGTACCGTGAAATGGTTTAACACTGACAAAGGCTACGGCTTTATTGCACCAGAAGATGGCGGCAAAGATGTATTCGTACACATCCGCGCGGTCCAAGACTCTGGCCTTCAAGGTCTGGCTGACAATCAAAAAGTCACCTACGAACTGCAATCCGGCCGTGACGGCCGCGAAAGCGCAGGCAGCCTCGAACTGGCATAAGCCAGATTGAGATCTGACATTTGATTAGGACGGGCGCTTTTGCGCCCGTTTTTCTTTGCTCAGACGAATTGTTCGCGGATCAGCCGTTCTTCCAACCCATGCCCCGGATCAAATAGGATACGATGGGCGACGGCGGGTTCTGACCGGACCTCGACAGAGACAACATCGCGCACGGAACGGCTATCGGCATCGGCCATCACAGGTCGTTTTTGCGGATTCATCACTTCAAACCGCACAACAGAGCTTTTGCGCACCAAGGCACCGCGCCAACGTCGCGGCCGGAAGGGCGCAATCGCCGTCAACGCAAGCACATCCGAGCCTATTGGCAGGATTGGCCCATGGGCAGAGTAGTTATACGCCGTTGATCCTGCCGGTGTGGACAGCAAGGCCCCGTCACACACCAGTTCATCCAAGCGCAACCGCTCATCAATCCAGATGCGCAGCTTTGCAGCCTGTGGCCCCTGCCGCAGCATCGAGACTTCATTGATCGCAAGCGCCTCGTGAATGTCGCCGCTGGCAGTTGTTGCGCGCATCGACAGCGGGTTGATCTCTTCTTCTTCCGCCAGCGCCAGACGATCCAGCAGGTCGTCCTCGTGATATTCGTTCATCAAGAAGCCAACTGTTCCGCGGTTCATGCCATAGACCGGCGCATCTAGGTCCTGCGTGCTGTGCAGGGTCTGCAGCATAAATCCATCCCCGCCAAGCGCGACGATGACCTCGGCCTCTTCGGGATCACAGGTGCCATAGCGGGCAATCAAGGCGTCGCGACCGGACTGCGCGAGGGGCGCGTCGGACGCGAGAAAGGCGATTCTCTGAGCCATTGTTCTGCTGCGATTCCTGTTTCCAAAGACCGTCATGTGGTTCCGAAAGAAACACAAGTTTACCCATTAAGCCAGTCTTGCCGCTCTGAATGGCAATCATGCCGCATTCTGTCCTTCCCCACCCATGAAGTTTCCTATAGGAAATCGCGCAATTGACCTTAATTGGAGTCGCCTAACATGACCGCCACCACCCGTGACGCTGGATTTTTCACTGAATCCCTTGCCAGCCGTGATCCAGAGCTGTTTGGCTCTATCACCGATGAACTGGGCCGCCAGCGCGACGAGATCGAGCTGATTGCCTCGGAAAACATTGTGTCTGCAGCCGTGATGGAGGCACAGGGATCTGTACTGACCAACAAATATGCAGAAGGCTATCCAGGTCGTCGTTACTATGGCGGTTGCCAATATGTGGATGTGGCGGAAAACCTGGCCATCGATCGCGCGAAACAGCTGTTTGGCTGTGAATTCGTGAACGTGCAGCCAAACTCTGGCTCTCAGGCTAACCAAGGTGCGTTTAATGCGCTGATAAAACCGGGCGACACCATTCTGGGCATGAACCTTGCCTCCGGTGGTCACCTGACCCACGGCGCAGCACCAAACCAATCCGGCAAGTGGTTCAACGCCGTCCAATACGGTGTGCGTAAGCAAGACCAGTTGATTGACTATGACGAAGTGCAAGCACTGGCGACCGAGCATCAGCCAAAGCTGATCATCGCAGGTGGTTCCGCGATCCCACGCCAGATCGACTTTGCGAAATTCCGCGAAATTGCTGATTCCGTTGGCGCGTACCTGATGGTTGACATGGCGCACTTCGCGGGTCTGGTTGCGGCGGGCGAGCACCCTTCCCCATTCCCGTATGCAGACGTGGCGACCACAACCACGCACAAAACCCTGCGCGGCCCTCGTGGCGGCATGATCCTGACCAACAACGCCGATATCGCGAAGAAAGTGAACTCTGCGATCTTCCCCGGCATCCAAGGCGGCCCGCTGATGCACGTCATTGCAGCCAAAGCCGTGGCTTTTGGAGAAGCGCTGCGTCCAGAATTCAAGACCTACCAAAAGCAAGTCCGCGCAAACGCGGTTGCACTGGCAGATCAATTGATGAAGGGCGGTCTGGACATCGTCACCGGCGGCACCGACACGCACGTTATGCTGGTCGACCTGCGCCCCAAAGGCGTGAAAGGCAACGCGACCGAGAAAGCCTTGGGACGTGCGCATATCACGGCCAACAAAAACGGCATCCCGTTTGACCCAGAAAAACCAATGGTCACATCTGGTCTGCGCCTCGGCACTCCAGCGGGTACAACCCGCGGTTTCGGCGAGGCCGAGTTCCGCCAGATCGCCGATTGGATTGTCGAAGTGGTCGACGGCCTTGCAGCCAATGGCGAAGAAGGCAATGCCGAGGTCGAAGCAAAAGTGAAAGCCGAAGTCGCAGAGCTTTGCGCCCGTTTCCCGATGTACGACAACCTCTAAGTCAAACCCTAAAATAATTCGCCGCGCGTCCCTTAAAGACGCGCGGTTTTCATTTATTTTGGCATATTTCTGCGCATTTCCGCGCCGCTGCTGGACAGCGAGGCGATTTCCGGTCCATGTAATTCCATGAAGACAACCACCGATCTAGAGAACGAAATCGGGCATTGGTTTCGTGCCCATCTGCCCCGCCCCGTGATGGAATTCTGCGTGTTCTGGCTGAAACAAGCTTGGGCAAGTATCTATGCAATTCTCCTTCTGATCGGCATCTATTTCAGTTCGCTGTTCTGGCAAGCGGATTGGCCGCTGGCACGCTATGACGCGCTGGTCCTATGGGCCGTTGGCTGGCAGATCGTGATGTTGGTCTTCCGGCTGGAAACCCTGCAAGAGGCCAAGGTGATCCTGCTGTTTCACTTGATCGCCACGGTGATGGAAGTTTTCAAGGTCAACGCCGGAAGCTGGCACTATCCCGAAGAGGGTCTGCTAAAACTTTGGAATGTGCCTCTGTTCTCCGGGTTTATGTATGCCTCTGTAGGAAGCTATCTGGCCCGCGTGATCCGATTGTTTGACATCCGCTTCACAAATTACCCGCCGCTTGTCCTGACATTCCTTTTGGCGGCAGCGATCTACATCAATTTTTTCGCGCATCATTTCTGGTACGATATCCGTTGGGCGCTTTTTGCCGCGACGATCCTGTTGTTCTTCAAAACGCGCGTCACCTTTCGCATCGCCCAAACACGCTATTATTGCCCCCTGCCATTCGCTGCTTTTCTGTCCAGCATCTTTATGTGGCTTGCCGAAAACGTCGGGACCTTGTCTGCGACATGGCTCTACCACGGGCAATCGCCTGACCAGTGGGTCAGCTTTGCCAAACTGGGGTCCTGGTATCTGCTCCTCTATGTTAGCTTTGTTTCTGTGACGCTAGTGATGCGAGAGGCTCTACGGAGCGACACACGACGCCCCCGGTCCGCGACCGCGACCGCTGCCGCACTTTCATAGCCACTTCGCAGGGCTTGTCGCTGCTCTCTTGTCCCTCGTGCGGGCTGTGATACATCAGTCGCATGCTGAATATGATCACACATGGTGAACCAACCGACCGCCCGCCACTATTGATCGTGCATGGGCTTTATGGCTCCGCACGGAACTGGGGTGTGGTGTCCAAGAAGCTGTCGGATGAGCGGCAGGTCATCGCTGTCGACATGCGCAACCACGGCATGTCAGACTGGCACGACAGCCACACATACGCTGATCTGGCAGGTGACTTGGCGACTGTTTTGCATGAGATCGGACCGGCGGATGTCCTAGGCCACTCGATGGGGGGCAAGGCCGCGATGGTGACGGCACTGCACCATGCAGAGCTTGTGAACCGCTTGATCGTCGCAGATATCGCACCAGTCGCCTATGGGCACACGCAATTACCGTTCATCCATGCAATGAAAAAGGTCGACCTGAACATTGTCGACAAACGCTCTGACGCGCTGGAACAGCTTGCGGACGCGGGTGTTGAGGACCCAACGCTGCGGTCGTTCTTTACGCAGTCGCTTGACCTGAAGGCGCGCAAATGGCGGCTGAACCTTGATGTGCTTGAGGCTGAGATGTCCAAAATCATGGGCTTCCCAGAGGATGTCACCGGCACATACAAGGGCGCGACATTGTTCCTGTCGGGTGCTGATTCTGACTATGTCTTGCCGGAACACCGACCGCGCATCCGCGCTTTTTTTCCGCATGCGAAATTCGTGAAAATCTCGGGCGCAGGGCATTGGCTCCATGCAGAAAAGTCAACCGAATTCATCGCAACTGTCCGCGCTTGGTTGGCGCGGGCGTAACAGCTGCCACAAAATCGGCCATCAGACGCAATATGTAGTTGATTTTGGCGTGAGACACCGATATCCATGCCCTACAGGTGCATAAGACGCGGTATGCAGAACTGACGCACGGGGCTCATTGCTTTTGCAACGGGCCCCGTCTCTGTTTTTAGGCTCAGTTTCTAACGCTTGTTCAGCACAAAGAAACCGAGCAATGCCCGACATGTTTCATGTACCGAATTCCCAAAATAAGAGAAGACGTCAGGTGCTTAGACGCGGTCCTCGCAGCGGGGCCGAAACCCCAATCCCTGACGCCTTCCTAGAATGTAGGGCCAGCGGTATTCCACACGGGACAACCAGCCAAACCACTTCATTCAAATGCAAACGCTCCGACGAGCCTTCGCACGCGGGATACGTTCCAATGGGGCAGACCCCGAAGGGCAAACCAAAGGGACGTTCCACCCTAGCCGGCGTTCAACCACCAACGGGCGAACCCGCCGACAGCCGTCTGATACAAGCGCCTGGAGTTTAGTCCGAAGACATCATCCAAGAGACCGGCATCAGAACCGACCCACACAAAGGTTTTCTACACTGCCTTCCCGCAGGGTGATCTCTGAAAGAGGGCCCGTTGTTTCGGCCAGCGTCCTGGTTCGGATGGACCACCGCGATTTGCACCGCCGCGCCCCGTGCGAGAATGGATTGTCGCCTCCCCGTTCCCGCGCCAGCCCCAAGAGGCCTTTGCGTCCCGCTTGAGAGTGTCTGAGGTGATCTGCTGATCGCTTCGTTTGCTCTCTTGCGTTGAAATCAGGTTGGCATTTGATCCGCCGACCTGACAAGAAAAATATTGTTCGTTATGTCACTTTTCTGAGGGCAACCCCTTGGAAAGACTTGTGGATTTCCTGTGGATAAGTGGAATTTTGGTCGATTTTTGGCTGGGTTGGCTTGTTGAAAAAGAAAGTTTGAGAATTGAAAGGATGCTGCATTGCGGCGCTCCCGAAAATCTGGGGTGCTGCCCAGAATCATCCGAATTTCAGGGGGAATCGGTCGCGCCTAGACCTGCCCCAACCGCCGCGCGATGTCGATTAACCGCCCGATCTGCTGTGCAATATCCGGCAATTCATCCACCGCGCGTTCGATCACATAGATGTAAGCAACGACCGCAAGGATATCGCCCGCCAAAAACGCATCATTGGTGCTGAACCGGATCAGCACAAACACTGCGGCCCCCAACAACAGAAACTGCGCTGGCAGCCACCCCGCAAGGTTCATGTCAGACAAGCGAATGCGCCACTTTGCCATACGCAGAAAATGCACCTTCCACTTATTCTTGCGCCGCCCTGCCACAACGCGCACCTGCTTCTCCCATTCGGTGTTCAGGCGTTTGTTGGTGCGAAAGGCGCGAAGCCCCATATAGACGTTCCACCCCGCGATCGGCAGCAATAGCAGCAGCACAAGCATCCCCGAAACGACATCATAGAAGAACAGAAAAACTAGGCTGCCGAGAATACCGACAATAGTGGCGATGTGCATTGGGAAGTATTGTTCGAAGAAATCCACCAGTTCCTCGATCATCTCGACCCGAGCTGAAATCATACTGACGCCGGTGCCAGAATCCTTTTCGTAATCGACCACCTCATAAGAAATCGTGGCGTTCAATTTGGAATACATCCGCGTATCAAACGCCTGCTTACCCGACGAAATCGCGATATGCGCCAGCCATGTGACGATCAACAGGCCCAGCGACAGATAATTGTCTTGTTTCAACCCGTTAACGGCATAGCCCGTGGCCCATGGGTAGCATAGGCTGATGCCGGTTTCGAGAAAGCTCAGGAAAAAGGAAAAGCCGATCCGCAGACGGTTTGCCCGAAGGTGATCGAGGCCAGATGGTTCTTGATCGTCCATGTGCTCGCTTATTATAGCGCGGCCTTTTGAGGGGCTGCAGTGGCAGCTAAACATGGTTTATTCGGCGCGGGCAAGGTGGGTTTCGCTGGGTGGTTGTGAATTTTTCGAAACCGGGCAAATCCGACACTGTGGCTGGTCGTGGGGTGGGGTTTCACCCCACCATAATCACGTTTGGACATGGAAAATCGGTGGGGTAAAACCCCACCCTACGGCTGACATTCGGCCCAGCGTCTGATCTCGAGCGAAAGCAAAGCACAGCTTGCCAAAATCAAAACGTCTCAACTAACCCCAGCGCCCGGCCCGGGGTGGGTGCAAAGCGCCCGCCCATGGGGGCGGTTCGGGCGCTGCCCATGCCGATGCATTTGATAACCTAGCTAAAGCTTCAAGCTTGAAACATCATGACGCGGATAAGCTGAGGATAAATCAGCATTAGTAGTGGAATTTATCCACTCGAGTGGATATATATTGTGTACGATCTGAAACTAGGCACAACCTAGAAGTAGGATCGTCCCGGCGGACAGGAAACTGTCCGCCCTTATTTTTCAAATAAACACAATGCCTTGCGGATCCTTCGCGGAAGCTAGTTTATTTAGCACAGGATCGAGTCTGTCAAAATACTTAGACGCACCTTTCTTTCTAATGTAGGAATTGGGTCGAAGTCTTTGATGTAAAAAGTATGCAACCACGTCACAACTTTGGATCGGCAAAGACGCCTTGGAGTTTCGCTCCGAAGGGTCCTCGATAATTCTTACAATTGGCGAATTGTTGAAACCGCCACCCCAGCGATTTGGAATTGGATTATAAACAGACATTCGCCGCATGATCGAAGTCAGTTTTTTCCCAGATGTTGCATCGGTAAACACTAAACCATAGGAGCGCTTATAGCCTCCCGGAAAGTTTCCGTGCGCGATCGTATTCTCAAACCTTTGAAATAAGGTGCTCCAAGCCGCCGAGAAAATATCAAAATCAGCTGGCTTATTCGCTTTGTTTACAACGACATTTGTAATCGAAATCGAATTGAGCTTAGAGAGCTCATCTAAGTAATTTCTAAGAATAGCCAGACGGTGATGTTTTGCTATGTCAAATTGGTTCTTTCGAACGATCTCAACTGCATGAATTTCTGTGCGAAGTGGGAGCCCATAAACCGAACGCATAGTTTGACGAAATGCAACTAGCCGGTCAATAAACGCTCTCCATTCGCTTTCGTGGACCACCAAGCCGGACAAACAAAAATAGTCCGATTGAGCAGTATTGTTGCCGGGATCACCACTTTCATCGACATACATTAGATACAATTACTTACTCCAAAATATTTAGAGCAAGTCTTGCTTGTTAGTCGTCCATTTTCAACGCAGAAATAAACGCTTCCTGCGGGATATCTACCTTACCAAACTGGCGCATCTTCTTTTTACCCGCTTTCTGCTTCTCCAGCAGTTTCTTCTTCCGGGTTGCGTCGCCGCCGTAGCATTTCGCGGTCACGTCTTTGCGCAGCGCTGACAGTGTCTCGCGCGCGATCACCTTGCCGCCAATCGCCGCTTGGATCGGGATTTTGAACATGTGACGCGGGATCAGATCCTTGAGCTTTTCACACATCGCCCGGCCACGCATCTCGGCGCGGTCGCGGTGCACCATCGTGGAAAGCGCATCCACCGGTTCGTCATTCACAAGGATCGACATTTTCACGAGGTTATCCTCGCGGTAGCCCGTCATCTGATAGTCAAAAGACGCATAGCCCTTGGTCACGGATTTCAGGCGGTCATAGAAATCAAACACCACCTCATTGAGTGGCAGGTCATAGACCACCATCGCGCGAGAGCCGGCGTAGGTCAGGTTTTCTTGAATGCCGCGGCGGTCTTGGCAGAGTTTCAATACATCGCCGAGATACTCATCTGGCACCAGAATAGTCGCCTTGATGCGCGGCTCTTCGAGGTGGTCAACCTTTGACAGATCGGGCATGTCAGCGGGGTTGTGCAGCTCGATCATCTCGGGCTCTTCGCCCTCTTTGGCCTTCATAAAGATGCGATAGATCACCGAAGGCGCGGTGGTGATCAGTTCGATGTTGTATTCGCGTTCGATCCGGTCGCGGATCACTTCGAGGTGCAAGAGGCCCAGAAAGCCGCAGCGGAAGCCAAAGCCCAGCGCGGCAGAGGTTTCCATTTCGAAAGAGAAAGACGCATCGTTCAGCGCCAGTTTTTCAATGGCATCGCGTAGGTCTTCGAATTCGGAACTGTCGACCGGGAACAGGCCACAGAATACAACGGGCTGCGCGGGTTTGAAGCCGGGCAGCGCTTTGTCAGTCCCGTTCCGGTCATTGGTGATCGTGTCACCGACGCGGGTATCGCGGACCTGTTTGATCGACGCGGTCAAGAACCCGATCTCGCCCGGGCCAAGTTCATCGATCATCTGCATCTGCGGGCGGAAAACGCCGATCCGGTCCACATGGTGCAGCGTGCCGTTGGACATGAACTTGACGCGCATGCCCTTTTTCAGCGTGCCATCCATGATCCGGACCAGAACGATAACGCCCAGGTAGGAATCGTACCAACTGTCTACCAGCATCGCTTTCAGGGGTGCATCACGCTCCCCTTTCGGGGCTGGAAGGTGATCGACGATGGCCTGCAGGGTCTCGCGGATGCCTTCCCCTGTCTTGGCCGAAACCCGCAGAGCGCCGGTGGCGTCAATGCCGATCACGTCTTCGATCTGCTCCGCCACGCGGTCACAATCGGATGCGGGCAAGTCAATTTTGTTCAGAACCGGCACAATTTCATGGTCAGCGTCGATTGCATGATAGACGTTCGCAAGCGTCTGCGCCTCGACCCCTTGGGTAGAGTCCACAACCAACAGCGAGCCTTCAACCGCGCGCATAGAGCGCGAGACTTCGTAAGCAAAGTCGACGTGGCCCGGCGTGTCGATCAGGTTCAACACATAGGTCTCCCCGTCATTGGCGACGTAGTCGATCCGCACGGTGTTGGCCTTGATGGTGATACCGCGTTCACGTTCGATATCCATGCTGTCCAGCAATTGTGCCTTCATGTCACGATCTTCCACTGTGCCCGTCTCTTGAATGAGGCGGTCGGCAAGGGTGGATTTCCCGTGGTCAATGTGGGCGACGATGGAGAAATTGCGGATTTTCGAAAGCTCTGTCATCAGGCGGATATGTCGCGGAAATGCTTGCTGGTCAAGCCGTTCCGCAATGGCTGTCATGCGATTTCGCCGTGGCTGCACCTGTACGATCAGGAATACGCAGTTTTCGCTTTGCGACCGCGACATCCTCGATTGCCTACCAATTCATTTCAACCCTTAAGGGAGGTGAATTGATCTCAATCAACCCGCTTTCCGACAAAAGTGGCTAAAGGACCTAAATCCACATCTTAGTATCAGGATTTCGTGCATGTTCTACAGAATCATCTACATGAGCACTGCAAACGGAAACCCCGAGCAGGCAGAGCTTGAGGCGTTGATGCAGCGGGCGCGCCGAAACAATGAGCGTGATGGCATAACGGGCCTTGTGGCCTACCATGACTTCACGTTTATCCAAGTTCTTGAGGGCCCCGAAGATAATGTGCGGGCCTGCTTTGATCGTATTCGCGACAGCAAACTGCATCGCAATATCATCCTTGTGTACGAGGCCCATACTGGCGCCCGTCTCTTTGATCGCTACGCAATGGCCTTTGTGCCGTCTGCCGATCGGAACCGCCCAGTGAACACGGCATTTACAAATTTGCGAAACCTGTTTGACGGCGACATTGGTAAGCGCCTTGAAACAGATGTCGCGGCGGAAGGTTTCCTGCGGGCGTTTTACGATACAATGCGTGGACTTTAGGGGCCCAGCTTACGCGCCGCGAGCGTCGATGCCGCAGCCATAACTCCTGCAGTCAACAGACAGAGCGGCAGGCCGCCGACCTGGTAGCTAACACCTGACAGCAATGTCCCTAACAACCGACCTGCAGCATTGGACATATAATAAAACCCCACATCCATGGTCACCCGCTCATCGCTGGTAAAGGCAAGGATTAGGTAGCTGTGGACCGAACTGTTCACCGCGAAGATGAAACCAAAGATCAAAAGCCCAACCACCACCACAGGAGTTAGAAACGGTATTTCCAGATACACAGCCAATGCCAACACGGAGGGCACCAAGGTCAATAGCCCAACCCAGAAGATGGCGGAGTGGACAATCTGCGCAGTGTCACGCTCGGCGGCTTTCAGCAGCTTTGGGGCAAGGCCTTGGACGAAGCCATAGAGGATGATCCAGACAGCCATAAACGTACCGATGGTGAAGAAAGCCGCGCGGTTTCCGGCTTCGGTGCCGTCGCTCAGCACGGCATAGAAATAGATCGGGATGCCAACGACGAACCAAACGTCTCGTGCCCCGAACAGGAACATCCGGGCGAGGCTGAGGCGGTTGATGTTGCGGTCTTTGGACCAAACCTGAGAGAACTTGGCGGTTTTTTTGCCCTGTGGCAGCCCCGCTGGCATGAAGATCACAGTGCCAATCAGGATGATCGTCAGGACGCCCGCCATGGACCAGATCGCGGTGAGGAAACCAAACACCGCCAGCAAAGCTGCACCCAGCAGAAAACCAAACCCTTTGACCGCATTCTTTGACCCGGTCAGGATGGCGACCCAGCGGAACAAGCCGCCCTGCCCTTTGGGCGCCAGCAGCTTCACCGCGGATTTTGCCGACATTTTTGACAGGTCTTTGGCCACGCCCGAAAGCCCCTGTACGCACATCACGAAAACAACTGACGCGGTCAGGCCCCACGCCGGGTCAAGCTGCGCTAGCGCGACCAATGCGACAACCTGCAGGCCAAGCCCTGCATAAAGCGTCGAGGTCAGGCCAAACCGCGCGGCAATCCAGCCTGCGGAAAGGTTGGTGACGACGCCCATGACCTCATAAAGCAGGAACAGATAGGCAAGCTGGACGGGAGAGAACCCCAACGTGTGAAAGTGCAACAGCACCAGCATCCGCAGCGCCCCATCGGTCAGCATAAAAGCCCAATAGGCCGCTGTGACGGTGATATAGGCCGCTAGGCCATTTGGTTTGTCCTGAGTGGTCTCTGCCATCTGATCGATCCAGCTGAAAAGAACCCGGCCTTTAAGCCGGGCGCGCAGTTACAGGCTTTCTGCCACCATTTTGGTAATATCCGCCAAACGGCAGCAATAACCCCATTCGTTGTCATACCAAGCGTAGATCTTCACCTGCCGTTTGTTCACAACCATGGTGGAAGGCGCATCTACAATGGTGGATCGGTCATCGTTGGTGAAATCGCAACTGACCAAGGGGCGCTCTTCGTAACCAAGGATGCCCGCAAGCGCACCATTGGCGGCCTCGCTCATGGCGGCATTGACCTCTTCAGCGGTAACATCTTGGGCCACGTCAAAGACGATGTCCGTCAAGGACGCGTTCAGCAGCGGCACGCGCACGGCGTGGCCATTGATGCGGCCCTCTAGTTCTGGGAAGATCTGTATAACCGCTTTGGCAGAACCTGTTGTGGTTGGGATCAGCGAATTTAGCGCAGACCGTGCACGACGAGGGTCCTTGTGCGCTTTGTCCACGATGGTCTGCGTATTGGTCACGTCATGGATTGTCGTGAAAGACGCTTGTTCGATCCCAAAGGTTTCCAGCATCACCTTAACGACCGGCGCGATGCAATTTGTTGTGCAGCTGGCCGCAGTGACGATATCTTGGCCGTCATAGGTGTCGTGATTGACGCCATACACAATATTCGCTGCGCCCTCGATCTTGACCGGAGCCGAGACGACGACCTTCTTCACACCCGCATCAAAATAGGGCTGCAGGCTCTCTGCCGTTTTGAATTTACCGGAGCATTCAATCACCAGATCAACGCCCTTGAGCGCCAGATCGGCAGGCTTTGTTTCCTGCGTGAACGGGATCGCCTGACCGTTCATGGAAATGCTGTTCTGGTCGTGGGAGACATCGCCGTTCCAGCGGCCATGCACCGTGTCAAACTCAAGCAAGAGCGCGTGGGTTTCGATATCACCGACAGGATCATTGATCAGGGCGATCTGGCCGCCAAGCCCCAAATCAAACAGGCGGCGCAGCACCAGTTTGCCCATGCGGCCAAGACCATTGATTGCGATTTTCGTCATCTTTTCAGTCCTTTGAACAGGTATCAAGAAGGAAACCAGCCACGCGTGCGGTTGGCAAAAGCAACAAGAGACAGCATGACCGGCACCTCAACCAAGACGCCGACAACAGTGGCAAGCGCTGCACCAGAGCCTAGGCCAAAGAGGCTGATTGCGACGGCCACCGCCAGTTCAAAGAAATTCGATGTGCCAATCAGCGCGCAGGGTGCCGCCACATTAAAGGGCACTTTCCAAAGCCGCGCAGCGCCATAGGCAAGGAAGAAGATGCCATAGCTTTGGATCAGCAATGGGATGGCGATCAGCAGAATGACTAGCGGGCGATCCAAAATCACCTGCCCTTGAAACCCAAAGAGCAGCACAACCGTCAACAGAAGGCCAAGGATTGAGGCTGGCTTGACCTTGCTTTGGAATTGCTCAACTGCGGCCGCGCCACCCCGTCGCATCAAAACAGACCGTGTCGCCACCCCTGCAAGCAACGGCAGTGCCACGTAAAGCAGAACTGAAATCAGAAGCGTATCCCAAGGCACAGCAATATCGCTGACACCCAACAGCAGCGCAACAATCGGGGCAAAGGCAAAGACCATCACAACGTCATTCACCGACACTTGAACCAGCGTATAGGTCGCGTCGCCGCGCGTCAGGTTTGACCAGACAAACACCATCGCCGTGCAAGGGGCCGCGCCCAAAAGAATGACACCCGCAAGATAGGCCTGCGCATCGTCTGGCGGGATCAACCCCGCAAATATCACTTCGAAAAACAGAACACCAAGCGCGGCCATGGTAAAAGGTTTGATCAGCCAATTGACGACAAGTGTAATGACAAGCCCCTTAGGCCGGTCGCCGATCTGCTTGAGCGCGGAAAAATCTACACCGACCATCATCGGATAGACCATCGCCCAAATCAGAACGGCGACGGGCAGGTTGACAGAGGCAACCTCAAGCGCCGCCAGCCCGCTAAAGAGCGCCGGAAGCAAGCTGCCAAGCAGGAGCCCTGCGGCAATCGCCAAAGCGACCCAAAGCGACAACAGCCGTTCGAATGTGCCAAGGCCGCTTTGCTCCGCCGTCAGTTCCGCCTGCGCGTTCATCGTCATTTTGCTTCTCCGCAAGTGCTCGTCTGGCAGGTGATTTCAGCAATCAAAGGCGCGCAAAGCTCAGGCTGGCCACCGCAACAGTCCTGCAGCAGATACCCAAGCAAGCCCTGCAGGCCGTCCATGTTCGCGAAGTAACGGATCGCCCGCCCCTCTCGCTCATTTCGCAAGAGGCCCGCGTTCAACAGAACCGACAGGTTCGTTGACATGGTGTTTTGGCGGGCACCTAAGGCTTCTGAGATTTCTCCGGCCAGCTTCCCGTTGTCTCCGGCCTGCACCAGCAGACGGAATGCGTCCAAACGAGAGGCTTGGCTGAGGGCGGCGAAAGCGACAAGGGCGGCTGATTTATCCATATATCTGGAATTATTGATATGAAGCCTGCAGGTCAACGCGAATTGTGTCGCTTAATGATGAATTTTTTATGACAGCGGCTTTGCGACAGGACCTAGCCAAAGACATCAAGCGGCCTGTCGTCCAACATGGTTTCCATACTGAACAGCCCTGTCACGACGTCCAATTCATAATCTTTGGTCAGCCTGCGATAGACGCCGTCATATCCGGACATACCTTTGGTCACGACCTTCAGCATATAATCCCACTCGCCACCGATGCGGTGCATCTCTACCACTTCAGGGACGCGGGCCACGTGGTTGCGAAATGCCTCTGCCCATTCGACCGAATGTTTCCGCGTTCGGATCATCACGAATACTGTCAGGTCGAGGCCCAGCTTGCTGGCATCCAACCGCATGCGCGCGCCTTGCAGGATGCCGCTTTCTTCCAGGCGCTTCAGCCGCCGCCACAGCGCGTTTTGCGACAGCCCAACCTTATCGGCGATGTCCCGTTGCGACAGCGCTGCGTTCTGCTGCAGGGCATGCAGGATTCTTCGATCAATGTTATCAATACTATCCATTTTTGCGATCATATGACCCATACTTGAACAGTTCAACGAAGAATATGATTAACACTTCACATGCTTTTTTTGTCATTCTGTCGGCAAAGAAGGAGGCACATCATGCTGCAATCATCATCCGCACTTTTAGATTTCGAAGCACGTTTGAAAGCAGAGGCTGACCCGATTGCCGCTCTGCGTGCGGGGCTGATCGGGGACGATCTAATTCTCGACACGCCAACTGGCCCCAAAAAGATGATCTACGCGGATTATGTGGCCTCGGGCCGTGCGCTGCACCAAGTCGAGGACGCAATCCTGCAGGATGTGCTGCCTTACTACGCCAATTCTCATACCGAACAGAGCCTTTGCGGTGCGCGCATGACCCGACTGCGTGAGGACGCACGGTCTGTGGTTTTGCGCCATGTGAACGGCGACAAGGCCGAGCATGCAGTCATCTTTGGCGGATCGGGCGCGACAACCGGGTTGAACCAAGCCGTGCATTTGTTTGGCATCAAAGACGCGCTGGCGCGGGGCGAATGCGTTCATGTGCTGGTAGGTCCCTACGAACACCACTCCAATCTGCTGCCATGGCGGGAAAGCGGTGCAGAGATCGTTGAGATTGACGAGGGCCCCGAAGGCGGCATCGATTTGCAACATCTTGAGACAGTGTGTGAAGAACTCTCAGGTACGGGATTGCTGGTCGCCGCATTCTCAGCCGCGTCAAATGTTACCGGGGTCTGTACCGACCCGGCCCCTGTCACCAAGATCGTCAAATCCTTTGGCGGTTGCATCATTTGGGACTACGCCGCTGGCGCGCCCTATCTGCCGATGTCGATGGCACCGGATGGCGCGCAGATCGACGCGCTGGTTCTCAGTCCGCATAAATTTATCGGTGGCCCAGGCGCGTCAGGCGTATTGATCATGCGCCGGGACGCTGTTCGGAACACCCTGCCCAATCGCCCTGGCGGTGGCACTGTGCGCTTTGTGAATGCAAATGCGCACGACTATGTCGCCAGCCTTGAACAACGCGAGGAAGGCGGCACGCCAAACATCATCGGGGATATCCGTGCCGCGATGGCGATCCTTGCCAAGGAAACAATTGGCACCGACACCATCGGTGAGATCAACCAAAGATTGATTAAACGTGGCCTAGATGAATTCAGACGTATTCCCGGCGCCGAGCTACTCGGGCGTCAAACACCACGAGGACTGCCCATCTTTTCCTTTGCCCCGCGCAAACCAGATCGCAGCCTGATCGACTACAAAAAGTTCACCTACGCGCTCTCGTCCCAGTATGGCATTCAGGCTCGGGGGGGCTGTAGCTGTGCCGGTCCTTATGTGCATCGGCTTCTGGATATTAGCGATCAGCAATCTGAATTGCTGCGCCAAGAATTCCGCGATGGCAATGAAGGCAACAAGCCGGGGTTCGTGCGGTTTAACCTGAGCTATTTGATGGACGAGGCAAAAATCGCAGCGATTTTTGCGGCTATATCCGAACTTTTGAAGAAAGACCTGTAAAAAAGCTGTGTATAAGCCTGTGCGTAAGTTTCTAATACAATCAGGCGAGTATGTAATGTATGGCCATTATGTATATATTTTTTAACGACTATTACGCTCAGGGAGATGTGGATAAGTTGAATAATAGAGAAAACGCCGGCGTTGAATTTTCTTTCGCATGAAAAGCACGACATTCATCGACAATCGACGAATTTCCACTCTTCCGGACAATCCATTCAACGAATATTCCGACAAAAATACATTAATTAAACGATAGAACATATTGATAAGAATAATGAAAAATTCGGTGCGCATTCAGAGACTGTAGTTTCGAGAATAACGAGAGCCGAATACTCTTTTTCAGTAGCCGACCTGGGGCAAACCTTAAAATATCAATTTAATTGCATTTTCTATAAACTTTTCGCGAAGTTATCCCAAAAATAGTCCTATTTGTGAAACTATTTCATGGCTGCTTTCTCACCGCATCGCGCCCTCTCGTCGCTGAAACGCGCCAGAACCATGGGCGACCACCACGCCATTTTCATCAAAAATGCGCCCTTCGGCGAAAAAACTACGATTGCCGCCGCCAACGACACGACCCTCTGCAAATAGCGTGTCACCATCAGGTTGCGCGACAAAATTGACGGTCAAAGACATCGTGATGGCGAACAGCCGCCTGTTTTTCTGCCCCGTATAGACGCCCGAAAACCCCATGACTGTGTCCAGCAAGGTCGCGTAGTTGCCGCCATGCGGAATCCCGATGCGGTTCATCAAGAAGGGCGAAAGTGGCTGTTCGAGGCGCGCGTGCCCCTCTCCCCAATGGGTCAATTGATACCCAAGGTGGGTCTGAAAGGCAGATTGCCCTTCGATCAACTCTGGATTGATTGGTGTCATCTTTTCTGTCATCGGACATCCCTTTCTACTTTGCCAAACCGCACAGACTCGGTTCGCCCTTGCACAGTCATCGGACTTGGCGTGCACCGCACCGCGCCCTAGATTCAAATCGAAAGGAAACAGTTATGTCCCTACGACCTACACTTGAAACACGTCGCGCGCTTCCAACAATGGAAGGGGCCGGCGTTCACCTGCACCGCGCCTTTGGGTTTCAAGACCCAAGCGAGTTGGACCCCTTCCTGCTTTTTGACGATTTCCGCAATGATCGGCCAGAGCATTATGCAAAAGGCTTTCCTTGGCACCCGCACCGCGGCATTGAAACCATCACCTATGTGCTCAGCGGCACTGTCGACCACAGCGACAGCCTTGGCAACAGTGGCAGCCTTGGGGCTGGCGATATCCAATGGATGACGGCTGGGTCTGGGATTCTGCACCAAGAAATGCCGAAGGGGAACACCCAAGGTCAAATGCATGGCTTCCAGCTTTGGGCAAACCTGCCGTCATCATTGAAGATGACCGCTCCGCGCTATCAGGACGTGAAAGGCACTGAAATCCCTGAGATCATTGATGATGATGGAACGCGGGTGAAAGTTGTGATCGGGACCTTCTGGGGCAAAACCGGCCCGGTCGACGGCATTGCCGCTGATCCGCAATACCTTGATATCTACGTTCCGCCCGGCGTCAAAAAGACCTTCCCGGTTGATACCTACCGCCGCGCATTTGCCTATGTCTTTGATGGCGCGGGTGCCTTTGCGGATGCCAGCACGCCGACCGGCGTTCTGCTGGAAAAAGAAGTGGCCGGGCAAGAGGTGAACATCCGCGACATGAGCGGCAACCGGACCCTCGTCCGGTTTGGCACAGGTGACGAGGTCACGGTGCAGGCTGGCCCCGAAGGTATACGCTTCTTGCTGATCTCAGGCGCGCCGATCCAAGAACCGGTCGCTTGGCATGGCCCGATCGTGATGAACACGCAGGCAGAACTGCAACAAGCCTTCTCGGAACTGCGCAATGGGACGTTTATTCGCCCAGCGCACTGACCCTAAATCTATGACGCGCCCGCTGCGCGGCGCGTCATATCCCAATAGATGTCTTCAACGTCTTTCAGCGACAGTCGGCCGGTTTCGCGAAACCAAGTGTTGACCCCTGTCAGCATCGCGATAATTGCCATCGCTGTGATTTTTGGGTCAGCAACCTGAAAATCGCCTTGCCTCACGCCCTCTGCAAGAATGGCTATCAGTTCACCCTCATATTGGCGGCGCAGCTCCTCGATGATCTCGAAGTTTTCAGGCGTCAGATTGCGCAATTCCATATAGGCGATGAAGACCGCATCGCGACGCACATTATGGTAGCGAATGTGAAAGCGCGCGAATTTCTCTAGCCGCGCGTTTGGGGTGCCACCCTGCGCCTCCTCGCGCCATGCGGCAACGAGGTTTTCCATATGCTCGCGCATCAATCCAAAGAGCAGGCTTTGTTTGTCAGGCGTATAGTTATAGAGCGCACCCACCTGCAGCCCGACCTCTGACGCGATTTTCCGCATAGAAACAGCGGCATAGCCCTGTTGCGCAAAGAGACGTAGCGCCGCATCGAGGATACGCGGACCCGTAATTTCAGAATGCGACCCAGAGGTGCGCGCCATTACAAATTCCAATCTCGGCAAAGCCTGTATTTATTGAACAACTGTTCCATTTTGCCTCTTTCGACACAAGCCTGAATTTCGGGGATAGAAACCTGCATTTTTGGCGCAATCCCGCGATTGCAGCCCGCCGTTGAAAACGCTACACGGCAATCCAGCAGTCGAAATCGAAGGAGATTGTGATGACGACCCCTCTGCGTCTTGGCATTGCCGGACTTGGCACCGTTGGCATCGGCGTTGTCAAAATCGTGCGCAAGAAAGCCGATCTTCTTCAGGCCCGCACAGGACGTCCGGTTGTGATCACCGCTGTTTCTGCCCGGTCTCGCGACAAAGACCGTGGAGTGTCTCTATCTGACTATGCGTGGGAAAATGATCCGGTCGCTTTAGCGACCCGTGACGATGTCGATGTCTTTGTCGAACTGATGGGTGGGCACGAAGGCACCGCCAAAGCCGCGACAGAGGCCGCATTGGCGGCTGGTAAAGACGTGGTGACGGCGAACAAAGCGCTACTTGCCATTCACGGTCAAGCGCTGGCGGAACAGGCCGAAGCCAACAACTGTGTCATTCGCTACGAAGCCGCTGTGGCAGGCGGCATACCCGTTATCAAATCCCTGACCGAAGGCCTGGCCGGAAACCAGATCAAGCGCGTGATGGGTGTGATGAACGGCACCTGCAACTACATCCTGACCCGCATGCAGGACGCAGGGCTGCCGTATGACAAGGTCTTTGCCGAAGCAGATGCGCTTGGCTACCTGGAGGCCGATCCAAATCTGGACGTCGGCGGGATCGATGCGGGTCATAAGCTTGCGTTGCTCTCAGCCATCGCCTTTGGTACCAAGGTTGATTTTGACGGTGTTGAATTGGAAGGCATTGAGCGCATTTCCATCGAAGATATCAAACTGGCAGAGGATCTGGGTTTTCGCATCAAACTGTTGGGTGTCGCCCAACTGACCGGTCGCGGCCTTGAGCAGCGCATGTCACCTTGCCTCGTCCCGGCTGATAGCCCCTTGGGTCAGCTTAAGGGCGGCACCAATATGGTTGTGATCGAAGGCGATGATGTTGAACAGATCGTCTTGCGTGGTCCGGGCGCAGGAGAAGGCCCGACTGCAAGCGCCGTCATGGGCGATATCTGTGACATCGCGCGTGGACTGAGACTGCCGACTTTCGGCATCCCGGCTAAAGTTCTTGTTTCCGCGCAGGCGGCGACTTCTAACTCTACCGCGCCTTATTATGTGCGTGTTGGCCTGCTAGACCGACCCGGCGCGCTTGCTAAACTTGCGCTTGCCTTGGGTGATGCGGGCGTCAGCGTGGACCGCATGCGGCAAGGGCATCACGATGGCTCTGAAGCGCCTGTTTTGATTGTCACGCATAAAACACAACGCCGAGATTTGGATGCCGCGCTGACTGCGCTGGAAGCAACGGGCGTGTTGGCCGGTGAGCCGGTCGTTCTGCGGATCGAGTCCGTCTGACCAATCCGCGAAACACGCTGCCGCTTGTCCCTTGTACGGCAGGCGGCTAACGTGACCACAGATCATAAGAACAAATAGGACCGGACAGATGAGCACCCAGCCAGAATTTCACGACCGACTTTTGTCACTGGGGCTTGCCCGTGTCGCCGAACAAGCGGCGCTGGCCTCTGCCAACCTTGTCGGGCGCGGCGATGAAAAGGCTGCTGACCAAGCGGCTGTAAACGCGATGCGTGAACAGTTGAACCTGCTCGATATTGCGGGCGTTGTCGTGATTGGCGAGGGCGAACGTGACGAAGCTCCGATGCTTTACATCGGCGAAGAGGTCGGCACCGGTAAAGGACCGGGCGTTGACATCGCGCTGGACCCGTTGGAAGGCACGACTTTGACCGCGAAAGACATGCCCAACGCCCTGACGGTGATTGCAATGGGGCCGCGCGGTTCCATGCTGCATGCGCCTGACGTCTACATGGACAAACTCGCGATTGGCCCCGGTTTTCCGGAAGGCATCGTGACATTGGACATGCCACCGGCCACCCGTGTCTCGGCTTTGGCGACAGCCAAGGGCTGCCTCCCCAAGGACATCACGGTTTGTATCCTAGAACGTCCACGCCATGAGGACATGATCGAAGAGGTCCGCAGCACTGGCGCGTCGATCCGCCTGATCACCGATGGCGATGTCGCCGGGGTCATGCATTGCGCTGACAGCGCAACAACCGGCATCGACATGTATATGGGATCTGGCGGCGCGCCTGAGGGCGTTTTGGCCGCGGCTGCGTTGAAATGTATGGGCGGACAAATCCACGGCCGCCTTTTGTTCCGCAATGACGACGAAAAGGCGCGCGCGCGCAAGGCCGGGATCGAAGACTTTGACCGCGTCTATACTCGTGACGACATGGTCACGGCAGATGTGATCTTTGCCGCAACCGGCGTGACAGGTGGCTCTTTGCTGCCCCGGATCAAACGCGAACCCGGCTGGCTTGAAACCACAACGCTTCTGATGCGCTCAAAATCTGGCTCTGTGCGCCGGATGACCTATCGCATGCCTGCGGATTCTGTCAAAGCCGCAGAATGAGTGATTTTCTCAATGTTTCCAACTCATTGACAGGACGTCGATGGGTTGGCCCGTCAATTGAAATTGACCGGGCTGCGGAAGCATTGGAACAATCCACCACCCTACCCCGTGCGCTTTGCCAAGTGCTTGCGCGGCGGGGCATTCCAGCCCATGAGGCAGAGAATTTTCTGGCACCGGCATTACGTGACCTGCTGCCTGACCCGCGCAGCCTGAAAGACATGGAAGCCGCTGCAGCGCGCTTTCTTGTGGCCGTCAAAGCGCGCCAGAAAATTGCGGTTTTTGCGGATTATGACGTCGATGGCGGCAGTTCTGCCGCGCTGCTGCTGGTGTGGCTGCGCGCAATGGGACTGTCAGCGACACTTTATGTGCCGGACCGCATTGACGAGGGCTATGGCCCGAATGACGAGGCGATGGCGGCGCTTGCTGCAGAGCATGACTTGATCATTTGTGTGGACTGCGGAACGCTGTCGCATGGCCCCATCGCAGCCGCAAAAGGCGCAGATGTGATTGTGCTGGATCACCACCTCGGCGGTGAAACGCTGCCCGATTGCCACGCGGTCGTGAATCCGAACCGACAGGATGAGAACGGCGATCTCGCGCACCTCTGTGCGGCGGCCGTGGTGTTCCTGATGTTGGTCGAGGCCAATCGCCAAATGCGTGCAGATGGTGCGCAAGGCCCGGACCTGATGGCGATGCTGGATCTGGTGGCGCTGGCCACTGTCGCGGATGTCGCGCCGCTGATCGGTGTCAACCGCGCGCTGGTGCGGCAAGGTTTAAAGGTCATGGCGCGCCGTGAACGGGCCGGTTTGGTCGCCCTTGCCGATGTGTCGCGCATGGACACGGCCCCATCAAGCTACCATCTGGGTTTTCTACTCGGCCCGCGCGTCAATGCTGGCGGGCGCATTGGGCAGGCCGACCTCGGGGCCCGATTACTCGCCACATCGGATCCACAAGAAGCTCAGGCGATTGCGGATCGGCTGGACCAACTCAACACGGAACGCCGCGATATCGAATCTGCCGTCCGCGCAGCCGCAATGGATCAGGCCGAAGAACGAGGGCTGGACGCGCCATTGGTTTGGGCCGCCGCCGACGGATGGCATCCCGGTGTCGTTGGCATCGTTGCAAGCCGCCTGAAAGAAGCAACAAATCGACCGGCAATTGTCATTGGATTTGATGGAGATGAAGGCAAAGGCTCTGGTCGCTCCGTTGCGGGCATTGATCTTGGTGCCGCGATCCAACGGCTCGCCACTGAAGGGCTGCTGGTCAAAGGCGGTGGCCACAAGATGGCGGCGGGCCTGACTGTGATGCGGGATCAATTGGAACCTGCGATGGAGCGGCTCTCGGAGTTGCTTGAAAAACAGGGCGCTGGGGACATCGGTCCTGCGGATTTGAAGCTTGATGGCATGCTTATGCCCGGCGCGGCCTCTTTGGATTTGGTCAATCAACTCGAAGCAGCAGGCCCCTTTGGCGCAGGCGCCCCAGCCCCGCGATTTGCCTTCCCGGATGTCGAAATACGATTTGCCAAGCGGATCGGGGACAACCACCTGAAGGTCACCTTTGGCGATGGATTGGCAGCGCGGCTTGAGGCGATTTGTTTTGGGGCCTTTGACACGGCCATTGGACCGGCATTGGAAAACCACGGCGGGAAACGCTTTCATCTGGCGGGACGGTTGGACATCAACACTTGGGGCGGGCGCCAGTCTGTTCAGCTTCGGCTCGAGGACGCTGCCCCGGCCTGACACAGGGCCCGTGGGCTGCCAAACAGGTACCGAAAACCGCGTTATAAAAAATCTGCAAAGCGTCCAATTTCCGCTTGCGCCGTCCATGCGCTTTGCATAAATACCGCCTCACGCTTCGGCACGGCCCGTTCGTCTATCGGTTAGGACGCCAGGTTTTCAACCTGGAAAGAGGGGTTCGATTCCCCTACGGGCTGCCACCGAAGCAGGAAAACCCCTGATACAAAAGGGAAATTCCAAAACGCATTTGCGATGTGGCCCGTTCGTCTATCGGTTAGGACGCCAGGTTTTCAACCTGGAAAGAGGGGTTCGATTCCCCTACGGGCTGCCACTTCTTCTTGCTGAATATCTTCATAGAACGCATAGCGCCCGCGCCCGCTTTGTTTACAATGATAGAGCGCATGGTCCGCTTGTCGCATCACTTCGTCAGAGGTGATTTCTTGCCCCTCGGCGATCAGTGTGATCCCGATGCTTGCCGAGATGTTGCAAGTATGCCCTTCAAACGTGATAGGCTTTTCCAGCGCTTTGATCACCTGCGCCGCGATAAAGGCCAATCTTTCTCGTGGGAGCGCGCCGTCAAAAATCACCGCGAATTCATCCCCGCCAATCCGCGCCACGAGGTCATCTCTGCGGGTTAGCTGGGATAGGGTTTCAGCCGTCCGGCGCAACACCTCATCCCCGGCGGCGTGTCCCAATTGGTCATTGACCGCTTTAAAAAGATCAAGATCAAGCTGTAGATAGGCATAGGCGGATCTGTCAGCGATCTGCTGCAGCAACGTTTTGGCGAGGGCGCGGCGATTTTTCAGCCCTGTCAGAGGATCTGAAAAGGCCTGCTCCTCCGCTAAGTTTCTCGCGACCTGCAAGCGCTGATTCAGATTACGTGATTCATCCAAAACAGCGGCTTTCGCCTCCACCAGAAAAAGCATTTCAACTGTCAGATCGGTGGGAGCAAAGTCAGAACTGGTCAGCCCATGGTCCCGAACCGCATCGATAACGCCAATTCCGAAACTTAAGTTCAATACCATGCCCCCCTCGCGCGGGTCGAATACGGCTACGGCCTGCAGAGCGACCTGAGGCGAGGTTCGCAATACCAGTTGCAGCTTGCGCGGCTCAGCCACCAAAAGATCGTCCACTGACGTGACGTCGCGCGGGCGCTGAAAGTCAAATACATCAAGGAAGTCCGCGCCTAGCATGCAGTCTCCACTACAGAGTTTTGCCAGCGTGGGACCGATGTGAAAAATGCGCCCGTTCGGACCGATTTGCACATGCATTGGACACAAGACATCCAAGACCTGCCCCACCGCAAGATGTGGCGAAAACATTGTCATCCGTGGTGCGCCCCAAGGTGAAACTGCCGGCCTTCGGCAAAGGCATCGTCGACCAGTTGAATGCGGATCAGGCCCAGATCAGCGCTGATGGATTCATTTTCGAGCAATACAAGCGCGCCATAGTCATCCGCCATCGTGCGCAGAATGCCCATAACTACGTAGCTGATCCCGGCAAAATGATGATGGCAGATCAGATTGAAGTGGTTTGGCCCGTAATCCCGCAGTTCCAGATTGGGAATATCCAGATCAGCAAGCGCCAGTCGCGCACGCGCTTTCAGGTCATCAAGGGAATAGAGGAACTCCCTGAAATCTGTGCCCGTGAACCGCAAGAGCCGCCGCAGCGCCTCAACATTTGGGTGGCTGACGAGGTAGGTGCCAATGTCTTCTAAGATCGTTTCGACAGGCACCGAAAACTCTGTGGAGATTGCGGCAATGACGCGGTCCGTCACCACATCATCATAGTCAAGCATCGCCTCAAAATCTGGCTGCTCAAGCCCTGCCCTGCGCGCAACATGCCGCCAACACGCGTCACTATATGTGTCGCGTACAAAACATTGAATCGCCCTGTTCACCAGCCCGTGCATCAACCCCCCTTTGGTTATGACAAAGCGAGTATCCCGTGCGGGTTTTAAGATTTATCCAATAGTTTCAATTGTCAGAAGTTACTTCGATCTCTCCGAGCCATAAGGACTTTCGGCTTGCCGGACCGATCCGATAACCGCCTGTGACCACCATGGCGTAGGCTTCTTCGCTCAGAAGCGCATCCTGTGAGAAACGGTTTTCTTTCTGGAAATACTGCGGCGGTGACTGATCTCCAACTGCGCGATAAGTTGTTGCTCCACTTTCTGCCTCTGGCACAAATAGATAAGCAATCTCAGCACCTTGCCGCCCGAAAGGTCCGAAGACAAGAACGCATGGCCGGACACTATCAGCGACGCAAGTTTCACTCCACTCCTCCAACCAATGACGTCCTGCATTCGTGAAATAGTCCACAGGCAAGTCTCGACCTTCCGGCCAGACCTTCATCGCTGGTGGTAGCGCTTCGGCGATCTCTCGGACCGACTCATTGCGCTGATTTTGCCTAAATTCCCAACGATTTTCTGTCGTCGCGCGGTCCAGTCTGGCGTGTAATACCGCGTGTTCTTCGGCATCCAGCGCCTTCAACGCGGCAACCGCCTGATGTCCCGCGATTCCATAGTCGTGGGTGAACTCCCAAGCCGGGAAATCCTCTGCCGTCACCTGCCCCGACAGATAGCGCGCCATCTGGTCGTCAACAGACAGCTTTTGCACATTTAGAAGCGGCGTCATCCAGAGAGCAGCCAGCCCCAGGGTCAACAACGCCATGCCCACATTGGCTTGCCTGATCCACTGCCGCCAGCCTGACCCTCGTAAGATCGCCGCCCCATAAAGCAGCGCGTAAATTAGCACCAAACCTGCAACCAGTGCAGCGGCACACCGATGTGGTGTCCAACCATATTGCAATACGCGCAGCGAAATGGCCCAGATGGCGAGGCCCGCCAGAATGGTCAAAAGCAGCCCCAGCAGCCGAACAGCATGGTGCATCCAACGGGACTGCACGCCATCGCCATCACTGCGGTCCAGTGCAGACGTGATCAGGGTAATGGCGGCGATTGCGACGCTCATCATTATGGCCGCGGCCGAGAATGAACCGAAAAGCCCCGACAAGCCACGTGCGGGCAAAGCGAGGATAAAGACGCTCACAACGACCAGCACCATCGGCAGCAAAAGACGCAAGAGCCGCAGCGGCAAATAGGGAGAGACATAGGCCTTGAGGTCCTGTGCCACCGAAAGCGCCAGCCCCAATGCCGTCCCGGTCAGCAGGTATGGCACCGGCTCTTCGTCGATCAGGTCCCCGATGATCGTCAGGCCAACAATTTCAAGCAGTTCGTCAGAAAGGAACAGCAGCCCCCAGAAAATTCCGACGAATATCCAAGCAGCGACGTAACGCACAACGATGGTCCATGCTGTCTCAAACAGCAGCGCGTATTCGGTCGGTCTGCCCTTCAGCAATGCCGTCGCAAAAGGCGCGCCAATAAAGAGGACCATTGCCCAGGCATAGGGCAACGCGCTGTCTTCAAGGGCGGTGCCCAGTTCCACAAAGCGCCCGCTCGACCAATAGAGCAAGGCCGCGTCGGTCAGGCTTAGTACAGCGGCGCCGGCAAGCGCGAGTTGCCAGCGTAGGCCACCCAAAAGCGCAAAGAGCACGACGAAAAAGCCAATCGTTGCACTCGCAATCCATAGCAGAAGCCGTGCGTTATCAAGGGTGTCGGGCAACACATCGACCAGAACCCACATTGCAAACCCCGCCGCCGCCCCCAAGAGCGCCATGGCAAGATGCCGTTGTGCTTCGCGGTCTGTATCTTGGCTGCTCATCCTGCTCTCCCCGGCATGTTTTTAGAATTTTGCGAAGTTTTGAACAGATGAGCAAGCCATCAGGTCAAAGCAAGCCAATCCGGGAGATGCCCGATGTCAGGCAGGATGTGATCGGTATGGGGGCTTAGGGCATCATGGCTTGCAGGCCCAGTCAGAACACCGATGGTTGTCATGCCAGCACGCTGTCCGGCCTGTAAATCGTGCAAACTATCCCCGATCATCGCGCAGGCTTCAATCGGCACAGACATCATCGCTGCCAAAGCAATCAGCGGATCAGGCGCAGGTTTGCAGCCTAGCCCGCTGTCATATCCCGCCACGAAGTCGAATTGCTGCAAACAGTCGGCTGCCGCCAAATGTGCCCGAGCGCCGCTCTCTGAATCATTGGTGGCCACGCAGAGTTTCAAACCGGCGCTTCGCAGGCGTGTCATTAAGGGCCGCAATGGGACCGCCTCGGCCAAAGGTGCATTTGCCGTGCTTTCAGACAGGTAACGCTCTACCTCGGACGCGTCCGGGTGCCCTGCTGCAGCGGCCAAAAGCTCTGCGGCCTCTCGATTGGTTCCGGCAATGATCGGACTATCGGGGCGAAATCGGCGCTGGCTGAGGTCAAAGCCGATTCCATCAGCGATCTGGCTCGTGCGCGCGGCGTCGCCTCCGCTGAAATGATGAATGACACCAAGGGTCCAATTGTTCCACGTCGCGTCAAAATCAAAGAGCGTGCCGTCTTTGTCAAAAATAAGCGCCTGTATTCTGGTCATTCTTTGCCCTGCCATAGTTGCCAATCAAACCTGCCGGCACCTATGTCCAATGCATCTCTCCGCCACCCGGCAGCGCCTGCCGCGCCTGCAAAGGTGCGCTGTAGTCCAGACCAAAATGATCACAAAACGCGATCACCCATTTGTCGTCCATCGTCAGGAAATCCAGCACTGAACCAAGGAACGCAGGGTCCCCCGCTCGCTCTCGTAGATCGGCGGCAGAGACGCCCGTTGACCCCATAAAGACCGGCATTAATTCGTCATTTCCGGCCAGCCAAGACAGTGCGTTCAAGGCCAGCGTTTCTGCAGCTTCGGGGGAAAAGGACAATTTAGTTAACTTTCGAAATGGTTTCTTAACCAATCTACCTACAAATGACTCCTATCACTTGGCAAGGACAGGACGCATGCCCGGTAAAATTCTGATCATCGATAGCGTTGCAACCAACCGTATTGTCCTAAAAGTCCGTTTGACCAGCGCATTTTACGACGTTGCGCTTGCGGCCTCCTCGAAAGAGGCGCGCGCGATGATCAAACAGGACTTACCGGACCTGATCTTGGTAAACAGCAACCTTGAGGATCGCCCAGCAACCGACTTTTGCGCTGAGCTGCGCAACGCCAAGGCCACAGCACATATCCCCATGGTGATGATCTGCAACTTTGAGGATCGCGAACAGCGCCTTCACGCACTGAAGGCTGGCGTCAGCGATATTCTCGTGCGGCCATTGGATGATAGCGTACTGCAGGCGCGGCTCCGTAGCCTTCTCAGGTCCCATGAAACCGCAGAGGAAAGCAAGATTCGCAATGAAACCAATCATGCCCTTGGTTTCGCAGAATCTGCCCCCGATTTCGTGCAGCGCGCGCGCGTGCAAATCGCAACACCAGACGCTGCGACGGCGGTGCGGTGGGCCGCCGTTCTTAAGCCGATGATGCCATATGAACTGACACCCAAGGTCTATGCCGAAACTTTGAAAGATATCGCAGAGGCCAAGACGCCCGATGTTTTTGTCATTGCGATGGATCACCAAAAACCAGAAGGCGCATTGCGCCTTGTCGCTGAAATCCGTGCGCGCGCGACCACGCGTCATGCAGGAATTCTGATGATCATGTCCGACGAAAGGCGACGAACTTTGGTCGACGCGCTTGATCTGGGCGCACACGACGTCATGGTGAATGGCTTTGACCCGGACGAACTCGCGCTACGCGTCTCGCGGCTTGTGTCGCAGAAACGACTGTCGGACCGACAACGCGACAATGTGAATATCAGCTTGCAAGCGGCAGTCACCGACCCTTTGACCGGGCTCTTCAACCGCCGCTATGCCATGCCGCAACTTCGACGCATGCAGGCGCATGCCCTTGCAAAGAAACGCAGTTTTGCTGTGATCTTGGCCGATTTGGATCATTTCAAACAGGTGAATGACCGGTTTGGGCACGCGGCTGGCGATGCCGTTCTTTCCGAAGTGGCGCAGCGCTTGCGCGATGGCGTGCGCAGCGTTGATCTGGTGGCGCGCATTGGCGGTGAAGAGTTCTTGATCGTCCTGCCTGACGCTGACGAAACAAATGCCCGCGAAACAGCAGATCGCCTATGTGACAAGATCAAAGCCACGCCGATCTGTATTCCCGAATTGGAGGGCGGATTGACCGTCACGATGAGCCTTGGGGTTGCCATCTGCGGCCATCCCAATGTGTCAAAACCCATTGATACGCTGATCAGCCAGGCTGATGCCGCGCTTTATGATGCCAAATCCAGCGGTCGCGATCAGGTGCGTTTGGCGAAAGTACCCGCCTAGAAATCAACGCTCAACGGCGTGGCCCACGTTTCGCCATCGCGGCAAGGACTGCTTCGATCTGATCTGCGTAGTCCTGACGCTCTGCGTCCGTCATCGAGGCCACACGGCTCAGCCAGATGTCCTGCGCCGCTACCCGACGATCAGCCTCCTGCCGTGCCTGTTTGGTCAAAAGCGCGCGCAGATCGTCCGCCTCAAACGGTGTTGACCGGATCAGCGTCAACATGGCCTCAAATTCAGCCCGCGCTGCGGCCCTGTCAATGCCTTCACGCCGATGATGCCGCCGGATATCCCGTCCGATTTCACGACGATCCCGATCTGGCAATGCCTGTGTAAAGGCCCCCATGAAATCGGTCTCGCGCGGCAATCGGTGCGATTTATGCGACCCGCCAAAGATCGCTCCGGCAGCAAGACCGACGACGATCAGGTTCAGCGCCAGCGACACAAAAAGAAGAATACGAAGGCTACGACGCATCGGAGCACGCGGCGGTGTTGAATTTGCGCTCATTGTGTCATCCTTCCCCGATGTCAAAGCTGAAGTCCCCGGCAAGGTCTGACAGGTAATAATCCGTCTCACCCTCAAGCAAGATCTGCCCATCCTGTAATAATACGCTGTCAGAGCCGACAAAACCAATCCAGACGCCTGCCAGTGTCGCAGCCACCAGACCGCCAGCGCCCTGCCACCCGCCAATCACATCTAAGAAAACCCGCCAAGAGCGCTGCGACCTTCGCGCCATTGGTTCTGCAGCGGCAGGCTGGAATGCCTCAGCATCCGCCAAAACGCGGGCCATCAAAGCGTCAGAAGGCGTCGGTGCAAAGTCTGCTGCTTCTGCAAAAAGAGCATCCAACGCATCGTCAGTGACCGGAGGTGTCGCTTTCTTATCAGCCATCGGTATATCCCAGTTCATCTTTGCGCTCGGCCAGTATCTTGGCCAATGTGCGTTTTCCTCTTGCCGTCAGGCTTTCAATCGCCTCGACGCCTGCCCCCATGATTTCCGCGATCTCTGGGTTACTCAACCCTTCGATATGCCGCAAGACAACCGCTTGGCGCTGGCGTTCTGGCAAAGCATTCAGCCCCTGTTGTAACCCATCGAGCCGCGCGCGCTGTTGCATCTGTTCTGCGGCACTCAGTGCGGTGTCTTCTGGGTCTGGCACACTATCCAAATCAACAGAGTGCCCTCTGCGTAAGCGGTCCGTACATAGGTTCGCGACCACTTTATAAAGCCAGGTCGATACTTTTGCCTCGCCCTGTCGCCACTCCGGCGCAAACTTCCAAAGCCGGATCAACGCCTCTTGGGTGATATCTTCGGCATCCGCTCGGTTCCCAAGCAGCCGGTAGGCATGGCCAAAGACCTTTGGTGTCAACCGCTGGGTCAGCGCCTGAGCAGCCACGGGATCGCCATTGGCATAAGCAACCAACAGCGCGTCGTCAGTGACGTCCTCAAAACTGTCTCGCGGCATGTTCATTTCCGTCGGAGTAGCCTGTCATGCAGTCGGTCGCAATCCAGTTTGCGGCATCAGCGGGTGGCACATCACCTGCGCCACCCACACAGCGAGCTTGCATGGCGACCCTAGTTGTTGTCGCCTTTGCCCTTGCCCATGCCTTTGCGGTGGCCATGTCGCTCCATCTTTGCGAATTCTTCTGCGCTGATCATACCGTCTTCGTTGGCATCAAGCCGTGCAAACATGCGCTCGGCCCGGTCGCCCTTCGGCATCATCTCGGCTTGATCCAGCATCCCGTCGCCATTTTCGTCATGCCGCTCGATCATCTTGGCGATCCGCTTTGCGCGGTTCGCTTCTGTCGCCGCCGTCAATTCCTCGGCAGACAGCTTGCCATCACCATCGGTATCCACTTCACCGAAATGCGCCGTCGCATGCGCGGCCATTTCCTCTTTTGTGACCTGCCCATCGCCATTGGCGTCCAGTTGCTCAAAGGTCACATTAGCGCGATGATGCTTGCCACCAAAGCCGCCTTTTGCCTCTGCCTCACCTGCTGTCAGCGCTGCCGCTGCAACCATGGCCCCTGAAAGAATTACTGCGCGTATCATTTTAGCTTCCTTTTTCCTATGAGAAGCGAGCCTCTTGTCCGCTTTCAAAGGGTAATACGGCGCTGCTTTTGATTTCCGTCGCACCAAGTTGCATTTTTTAGAATTTGGTGTGACGCCCGGTCGCCTCGCCTTTTGGGACCGTGCTGACGCTTTTGCGGTTGGCGTGCCAAAGTCAGCCGCATAGGCTGGTCTCAATAAGCGTTATTGCCGATCGGGGAAAGAAAACGATGAGCATCGACAAAACCGCAATCAGAGATGCCGCCACCGTGATTGTTTTGCGAGACCGTGAAACCACGCCACAGGTGCTGATGGGGCAACGCGGTTCAAAAGCAGCCTTCATGCCGAACAAGTTTGTCTTTCCGGGCGGGGCTGTTGACAAGGATGACCACCACGTCCCGCTTGCCACGCCGCCAAGTGACATCAATGCGCTGCGTTTGGCAGAGGACCTACGGCCAGAAACAAGCCCGACCATTGGCACAGCCCTTTTTGCAGCGGCCAT
Source organism: Cognatishimia maritima (assembly GCF_900129685.1). Lineage (GTDB taxonomy): Bacteria > Pseudomonadota > Alphaproteobacteria > Rhodobacterales > Rhodobacteraceae > Cognatishimia > Cognatishimia maritima. The sequence goes on from NZ_FQWM01000006.1 coordinate 203,671, forward strand.
CCGCGAGTTGTGGGAAGAAACCGGGCTTATACTGGGCACCAAAGCCCCTTGGCCTGAGGCACCTGGCACGGATTGGGAAGCTTATGCGAATACCGGGCATTTGCCCCATGCAGGCGGGTTGAAATTTGTCTTTCGCGCGATCACTCCGCCCGGTCGGCCTCGGCGTTTTGACGCGCGGTTTTTCTTGGTGGATGCCGCGGACCTGTCAGGTGACATAGACGATTTTTCGCGCGCCAGCGACGAACTTTCCCACTTGCAATGGGTACCGCTGTCAGAGGCGCGCAGCTATGATTTGCCGTTCATCACCGAGGTCGTTCTGGCCGAAGTCGAGGGGCGTCTGCATGAAAAAGGCCACCCCGCGACGGTGCCCTTTTTTCGCAACACCGACGAAGCCGGGCTATTCACAAGGCTTTACGGTCGCCCACCGACCAAGGCGGACCTTGGCGGCTAAGTGCCTCAAGAATAAACAACAAGAACTAAGACGCTGGTGGCAATCAAGACAATGCCAAAGACCTCTCGTCTTGTGATTTTCTCTTTGAAAAACAACGATGAAGCCGCGAATCCAAAGATCAATTCGATCTGGCCGACCGCTTTCACGTAGGCTGCATTTTGCAAGGTGAAGGCTGCGAACCAGCAGAACGAACCAGCAAGGCTTGTGAGTCCGACAAAAATAGCGGTGCGCCACGTACCAAGGACGCGGCCGATCTCTGCGCGGTCGCGCAGGTAAAGCCAAGCTGCCATACCAACCATCTGCATCGTGGTGACTGCGGCAAGCGTCAGGATTGCACGTTCAAACGGGTCAGCGCCCGGCACCATCAGGCTCGCGGCGCGATACGACACACCGGACACCCCAAAAAGCGCCCCTGCGGACAATCCAAGAAGCGCTGAGGGCGAGAGCAACTTGGTCCACCAACGTCCCTCAACCGGGATTGGGCCTGACAGCACAAGCACCCCAGCCAATCCAACACAAAGCGCAATGAAACCCAGCGGCGATATGATGTCCCCTAAGATCACCATACCGATGATTGCAGCCATCATGACTTCGGTCTTTTTGAACGTGAGCCCGACGGCAAAATTGCGCCGCCCAAACAGCATCACCGTACACACCGTCGCCGCGATCTGGGCAAATCCACCGAGCGCCCCATATCCCCAAAAGCCGATCCCCAGCGATGGCAGTGCCGCTAGACCGGGCGCGGCATAAAGCGCGGCGGCCAACAAGGCGAGCGGCGAAGAATAGACAAATCGCGCGAAAGTCGCGCCTGACGCGCTCAGTTTGATCTGGCTCAGGTGCTTTTGCAGCATGAACCGCACCGCTTGGAAAAAGGCGGCTAAGATCGAAAGGATCACCCAGAGTTCCAATGTGACGTCCTTTCTGTCAGACCGCGATTGAGGTGCTGTGCCTCAAAGCCGTGCATATCGCTAACCGGCCTGAAACCCAATCGCTTCCTGCGCCATCGAAACTGTTTTCAAAACCGCAAAAATAGGCATTCCGATCTGCAAATTCAGATGCTGGCGCGACCGTTCGGTGATCCGGGACAGGAGGCGGTCGGGACCACACGCCAATTGTACGAGAACGCTATTTTTGGCCTCGGATCGGATATCTGCGATGACGCACGGAAGGACATTCAACGCCGATAGCCCCTCAGGGCGGCTCAGGCTCAGCATCACGTCCTGCGCCCGAATGCGCAGCCGTATCCGTTTGTTCGCGCTGCTTACTGTTTGGTTGACAAACAAGCGCCCGCCGCTGGACTGCACTTCTGTCACCCCATCCGCATGGGTCGCGACAACCTTGGCAAAAAGCACCGCCCCATGATCATCCCGCCCCAGAAACTGGGCGGCGTCCAAATCTGAAAACACCTCGGTTACCGGCCCAACTTGGATTTGGCGACCGCGATCCAATAGCACAACCTGATTGGCCAGTCGCGCAACCTCGCTGACAGAGTGGCTAACGTAAAGGATGGGCAAATCCGAATGGTCCCGCAGCCGTTCAAGGTAAGGCAAAATTTCCAAACGCCGCGCGTGATCCAAAGAGGCCAAAGGTTCGTCCAGCAAAAGCACCTTTGGTTGCGACAGCAACGCGCGCCCGATTGCAACGCGCTGTTTTTCCCCACCGCTTAGATCAGTAGGGTAGCGGCCCAACAGCGGTGCGATCCCGAGTATCTCCAAAACGGCGCTGTGATGTTGCCCATCTTGCCGCAGTCCACGCGCTTTTTTGGCAAACGACAGATTCTGCGCAACTGTCATATTTGGAAACAGGCGGTGATCCTGAAAAACATAACCCAGACGCCGGTCTGCGACGGGCACGTTGATGCCCCGGTCAGCAGCGAAAAAGGTATCATTGTCCAAGGTTATCGTGCCTTGGTCGGGCCTATGCAACCCGGCCACCGCATTGATGACCGTCGTTTTGCCTGCCCCAGAGGCCCCAAAAATGGCCGTTACACCCCGCTCAGCCGCAAAATTCACATCAAGGTCAAAGCCCTTTAGGACGGTGGTGATCGCAACATTCAGCGTCATGCGGCGTCCACCTTTTTGCGGCGGCGACGGACCAGCCATTCTGATACCAAAAGCGCCCCGACGGCTAAGACGACCGAAATCAAAACCAGTTTCAGCACTTCACTTTCGCGCCCCGGCACCTGCAGCGCGGCATAGATCGCTGACGGCACAGTCTGTGTTTGGCCGGGAATGTTGCTCACGAAAGTGATGGTTGCGCCAAATTCGCCCATCGCTTTAGCCCATCCCAGAACGCTTCCCGCAATGACGCCGGGAAAGATCAATGGCAAAGTCACGTGCCGAAACGTGAACCAGCGGCTGGCCCCCAAAGTCGCTGCGGCTTCTTCGAGTTTTGGATCGACGGTTTCAATCGCAATCCGAATAGCGCGCACCATCAGTGGAAAGGCCATGACAGCCGCTGCCAGCGCCGCGCCGGTCCAGCGGAAGGCCAGCACAAACCCAAAGGAGTGTTCCAGAAATTGCCCGATTGGTGCACGCCGGCCATAAGTCAGCAAGAGCAAGTATCCGGTCACCACTGGTGGCAACACCAAGGGCAAATGCACAAGCGCATTCAGCACTTGTTTGCCTCGAAACCTACCGCGCGCCAGCAAATGCGCCACCCAAATCGCAAGCGGCAAACTGAGCAGCGTCGCCACCAGCGAAACGCGCAGCGACAGAAAGACCGCCGTCCAGCTTTCAGGGCTAAGGAATACGCTTTCCATTACTCTGCCTCCGGCAGCGCAAAGCCATGCGCCATAAATATCGCTTGTGCCGTCGGGTCAGAGAGAAACTGAAAATACCGCGCTGCATCGGCACCTGTGCCAATCTGGGCAGCAACATAGCGGATGGGCTGATGGGTATCCGCTGCTATCACATCAAGCACCCGCAGGTTTTTCTGCGTCAGGGCGTCGGTCTGGTAGACAATGCCATAATCGACCTCGCCCAAAGCCACCAAAGCCAGCGCAGCGCGGACATTGTCAGTCTCGACGCTATGCGGGGCAATCTGCGGCCAAAGACCCATCGTTTCAAGGGCTTCGCGAGCATAAATACCAGCGGGCACAGCGGTCGTCAGCGCGAGCGCCAAGTTGCGCCCAGATAAGGCGCTTGGAAGGTCTTGTATATTCGTCGCTTGCGCCGTTTCCGAGGCGATAAGAACCAATTGATTGCTTAGAATGTCAGTCACGTTCATAAGCTCAACGAATGGGTCGTCCTTAAGGAACGCTACCCATTCCGGGCTGGCCGATAGAAACACATCTGCCGGTGCGCCTTGGGCAATCTGCCGCGCGAGGGCCGCGCTGCTGGCGTAGGAGACGATCACCTTGCCGTCAAACCGCGCATTGACCTCATCCAACGCACCACGCAGGCTAGCCGCCGCGAATACAGTCACCTCTGCCCGCAGCGGCAGCGCAGAAAAGATCAGGCAAAACAACGCGATGACGCGCATGGCTCAGGCTCCGAAAGTCTGAGGCACTATTGTCGATGGCGCGCTGTATTACAAGCTGCCGCTCAGCGCGCGCAGGACAAGACGCCGTTAACGTCCAAATGCGCTTCGATATGGTCGGCCAAGGCGTCTAAGGTCGCCTCGACACTTTGCGCATAATTTGTGTGTCCTGCCTCGGCACCAAGCGAGGTCAGAAAGGCGCGGCGGAACCCATCATCGGCGAACATGCCATGCAGGTAACTGCCCATCACGGCACCATCCGCCGAAACCGCCCCTTCGTCGCGCCCGGCGACGGTTGCGAAAGGCCGCGCACAGTCGGTGCCTTGCGTGCGACCGATGTGAATTTCATAGCCTGAAAACACCTGCCCAGAGGCGGCATGCACGGCTTTGGTTTCAGTCAGACGTTTGTCTGGCGTCATCACGGTGGCGACGTCCAGCAGCCCAAGCCCAGCGGTTTCACCCGCCGCGCCTTCGATGCCGTCTGGGTCCGCAATCATTTGCCCAAGCATTTGGTAGCCACCACAAATACCAAGCACTTTGCCGCCGCGTCGCAGGTGGGCTTGAAGGTCGATGTGCCATCCTTGATCTCTGAGGAAGGCCAAATCGCCACGGGTCGATTTGCTGCCGGGGATAATCACCAAATCCGCGTCGCCCGGTATGGCCTGCCCAGCGCGCAGCATGGTGAGACGCACGTTTGTCTCCTGCGCCAATGGGTCAAGATCGTCAAAGTTCGCGATCCGTGACAGACCAAGACAGACGATGTGGAACTGCCCATGGGACGCGTTGCTACGGATATCAAGCGCGTCTTCGGCGGGCAGTTTCCAAGCGTCTTGGAAATACGGCAGTACACCAAAGCCACGCCAGCCGGTCTTTTGTTCGATCAGCGCGTAACCATCGTCAAACAGGCTTGGATCGCCCCGGAATTTATTCACCAAAAAGCCTTTGATCAGCGCAGCATCTTTCGCGTCGATTACCGCCTGCGTGCCCACAATCTGCGCAATCACCCCGCCCCGGTCGATGTCGCCTGCGAGGATCACCGGCGTGCCACTCGCCTGAGCAAAGCCCATGTTTGCGATGTCGCCTGCACGCAGGTTAACTTCTGCCGGGCTACCCGCGCCTTCGACAATCACCAGATCATGTTGTGATTTCAGCAGGTTGAAACTCTCCATCACGCGTTCCATCAGTTGCGGCTTCAGCTTCGCATAGTCCCGCGCTTTGACGGTGGTCAGCCGTTTGCCCTGTACCACGACTTGCGATCCGACATCAGTTTCTGGCTTCAACAACACCGGGTTCATGTGCACCGTCAGCGGAACATTGCATGCCAAGGCTTGCAGCGCTTGGGCGCGACCAATCTCTCCGCCGTCCGAGGTCACAGCGGCATTGTTAGACATGTTTTGAGGTTTGAATGGCGCGACCGATAGGCCGCGTCTTGCGGCCGCCCGGCACAGACCCGCCACGAGCATGGACTTCCCGACGTTAGAGCCGGTGCCTTGGATCATAATGGCTTTGGTCATGGTGCGCCTCGCAGTTCAACGAGGCCTTGATTGGCACGGATAGCATATTTGCGCAAATCAGAATGTGATGCTTCTACAAAGGGGAGCGCCTGACCCCGGGTGGGTGCGAAGCGCCCTCCCGTGGGGAGGGTCGGGCGCTACCCGGCGATGCCGGGCGAACACCTCAATCAGGCTAGACCAAGTATAGCTGGGAGCCCTGAACGAGAATTCTGATCAAAGTGGAAAGTGCTCCACCCCCGCTTCGCGGCTGACTCAATGTTCCTTTGGCTGTCATCAATCAGTAATATCTGCGGACCTTTCAAACTGGACCATGCTTCAATGGCCTGCCAAAATTCCACATTTGGCTTTGCCGCGCCCAAACGGCCAGAGCTAAAGAAGCAATCGACCAAGGCACCGTAGCCCATTTGGTTTTCAATATAGGACGAGCGGCGTGTTTCATTGTTGGTGCCAATGACCTTGCGGCCATTTGAGCCTTTAAGCCAACCTGTCACCTCAAGATCAGGCAGAGCATCTTGATCAAACCAATACTCAAGAAACTCCGAAGCGCCCAATTGCGTCGGCTGATCATCCAGCCAGTCCTGAGTTACATCCAATAAGTCACGCTTTCCGCGAATAACTTCCGCAATTTGGTGGGACCGAAATACAAAATCAGAAAAGCTTTGCGGATTTAGTCCCAGATCAGCCTCCAGATTGTCCGCCCAAACAAATTTCCCACCAATAATATTTGCATTCAAAACGCCGTCAAAATCCCAGACGACCAGTTCAAAATCCAAAATCAACTCCTCTTTAAAACTCCACACCCTTCTGCGCCTTGATCCCATCGCGGAACGGGTGTTTCACCAAAGTCATCTCGGTCACCAAATCCGCTGCCTCAATCAACTCGGGCTTCGCGTTCCGCCCTGTCAGACACACGTGCGTCATGTCGGGCTTTTCGGTCAGCAAGAACTCCACTACCTCGTCGATATCCAAATAGTCATTGCGCAGCGCGATATTGATCTCATCCAGCAGTACAAATCTATTCGTCTCGTCGCGAATAAGCTCTTTGGCCAATTCCCAGCCCGCTTCCGCCTTGGCAATATCACGTTCGCGGTCCTGCGTTTCCCAGGTGAATCCTTCGCCAGACACATAGAATTTGCACTGGTCAGAGAAATGACCTTCCAGAAACGCCCGTTCCCCGGTCGCCATCGCCCCTTTGATAAACTGAACCACAGCGCAGGGCATGCCGTGCGAAATACAGCGCATGATCATTCCGAATCCAGACGAGGACTTCCCCTTGCCGGGCCCAGTATGCACCATAATCAGACCTTTTTCTTCGGTCTTTGTGGCCATCATCCGATCCCGTGCGGCTTTGATTTTCTTCATCTTCTCTGCGTGGCGGGTGTTCTGATCTGTGTTATCGCTCACGGGGGTGGCCTCCATGCTTGACTCATCCTGCGCCATCGCGCATGTCCGTTCTGTTGGTTCCTGTTCTTAGAGCAGGTGAAAAGGGAATGCGATAAGGATTGCGACGCAATTTGAAACGCAGCCGCCCCCGCGACCGTGACCGGAGAGGTCTTTGAAGCCACTGGCGCATGCGCCGGGAAGGCCAAAGTCCGCCAAAGCGACCCGCTTTGACATCCGTAAGCCGGGAGACCTGCCAGCAAAGAAAGACATGAAACCGGACGGGGTGTTCCGGTGTCGGGAAAACGCATGCCGTCCCCGCCCCTCGCCCTTGTCCCTCCGACCAAAGACCGGATCAAAGGAGAGACAATTTGCCCATAGATCTCGCGCCAGACTTGGCCCCTGTTGAGTTGCTTGTTTGCGCAACCTGCAGGGCGGGCCAACCGACCGAAATCGAAGGCCCCCGCCCCGGCGCGCAGCTTGGCGCAGCCTTGGCCGAGTTGGACTGGCCAGCGCATGTGACCGTCCGCGAGGTCGAATGCCTCAGCAATTGTGATAGCGGCTGTTCGATCGCCGTGCGCGGCGGGTCCGAACGCTGGACCTATGTCTATGGCAACTTCACCGGCGCCGACGACGCCGCCTTGGTGCATGAAGGTATCACAAAATACGCCGCAACCGCCGACGGGATTGTCCCTTGGCGCGAGCGCCCCGTTCATTTCCGCAAAAACTGTATCGCGCGCGTCCCGCCGCTGACCCTGCCAGAGTAAGGCCCCCAATGAGCAACCTCGAAAAACTTCCCGTCACCGTCATCACAGGCTTTTTGGGCGCTGGCAAAACGACCCTTGTGCGTCACCTGATGCAGAACCCTCAGGGCAAACGTCTGGCTGTTGTGGTCAATGAATTTGGCGACGTGGGCGTAGACGGTGAAATCCTGAAATCCTGCGCGATCCCGGATTGCCCTGCTGAAAACATCATGGAACTGGCGAACGGCTGCATCTGCTGCACCGTGGCCGATGACTTTATCCCGACCATCGAAGCCCTGATGGCGTTGGAACCACGCCCCGAACATATCATTATCGAAACCTCTGGTCTGGCGCTGCCGAAACCACTGCTCAAGGCGTTTGACTGGCCAGATATTCGCAGCAAAATCACCGTGGATGGCGTGATTGCACTGGCCGACGCCGAAGCCGTCGCTGCTGGCCGGTTCGCACCCGATGTGGCTGCCGTGGATGCCCAGCGCGAAGCGGACGACAGCCTCGATCACGAAACACCTTTGTCCGAAGTGTTTGAAGATCAGATTTCCTGCGCCGACATTATTCTGCTGACCAAACCTGATCTGGCTGGTCCAGAAGGTGTTGCGAAGGCCAAAGAAGTGATCGCCAAAGAAGCCCCACGTCCGATCCCGGTCGTGGAAGTCGCCGAAGGTGCGGTCGATCCGCGTGTTATCCTAGGTCTCAACGCCGCCGCCGAAGATGATTTGGCGGCACGTCCTTCCCATCACGACGGCCACCACGACCATGAACACGACGATTTTGAAAGCGTCGTGATTGATCTGCCGGAACAGGTGGATGCCGTCAGCTTTGCGGAACGCGTGGAACGGCTGGTCAAGGATCAGAACATTCTCCGTGTGAAAGGCTACGCTGCTGTGGAAGGCAAACCCATGCGCCTCTTGGTGCAAGCGGTTGGGTCTCGGGTCCGTCACCAATTTGACCGTCCCTGGAAGCCCGAAGAAGGCCGTCAGGGCAAAGTGGTCGTGATTGCAGAACATCATGACGTAAACAAGGAAGCGATCCGCGCTGCGCTGGTCGATTAAACAGACATGCATGTCGTCTTTCGCGAAAGCCATGGGTTAGAGGAAACCGAAACCCCGATTGACCTGGCCCAAAGCCCGGCCGATCTGGTGGTTTTGTCGTTCTCTGACAGCGACCTTGGTGCTTTCGCGGCAGGATGGCATCGTGCGAATGGCGATTTGCCGTCCTTGCGGCTGGCTAATCTGGCGGCACTAAAACACCCTCTGTCTGTCGACACCTATGTTGAACAGACCTTGGAGGGTGCAAAGGCCGTTTTGGTGCGCCTGATTGGCGGCATCCCCTATTGGTCCTACGGCATCCAGCAACTGCAAGATTTGGCCCGCCGCAAAGGCTTGGCCCTTGCTGTGCTGCCCGCCGACGGTCGCCCGGACACCCGATTGGATGAGGTTTCGACCCTTCCTAAGTCCACTTTGGACCGGCTGACGCATCTTTGCGATACCGGCGGCGCGGTGGCCGCGCAGGCGGCGTTGGCTCAGCTTGCTTTGGCAGCGGGGCTTTATGCAAAGCCAGTGATGGGCAGCAAAACCGTGCCGGATTTTGGCGCTTGGCGGCCTAATATAGGCGTCTGCGAGGCTGCGCGCCAAACTGACAAGCCGCTGATTGTTCTCTCCTTTTACCGTTCGTACCTGACAGCGGCAGATCTGGACCCAATCGAGGCCATCGCGGCAGAGTTTGAAACCCGCGGTTACGAGGTAATCGGCCTCTTTGCGCCCACCCTGAAACAACCGGCAGCCGCTGCGTGGATCGCCGAAACGCTGCAAAACTTGCAGCCTGCTGCCGTTGTGAACGCCACGGCCTTTTCCGGCAAAGGCGATGACGGAGCTTCTCCGCTTGATGCGACAGACGCGCCGGTTTTCCAGATGGCACTGGCGACCAGCCGCCAAAAGGCATGGGCAGACGCGGAACGTGGTCTGGCCCCGGCGGATTTGGCCATGCATGTGGTTTTACCCGAAGTCGATGGTCGTCTTTTTGCGGGGGTCGCCAGCTTCAAAGAACCCGGCAAGAAAGACCCTGCGCTGGAATACTCCCGGTTCGGGCACCGCGCCGCGCCTGATCGGATCGCAGCAATCGCGGATAAGGTCTGCGGTTGGGTGCGCTTGGAGCAGACGCCAATGGCCGAAAAGCGTGTGGCTATGGTGCTTTCGACCTACCCCGGTCAGAATTGGAACATGGCCCATGCCGTAGGATTGGACGCCTTCGCAAGTGCCGAAGCAATTGCCGATGATTTCAGCAATGAGGGCCTGCAGGTTTCAGCCGGAGCGCCTTTGGAAAAGGCGCTGTCCTCAGAAAAGATCAAATGGTCTATTGCTGTCTACCAAGCTGCTTTGAAACAACTCCCTCAGTCTTTGCAGGATGACTTGGCAGAAGTCTGGGGCGATCCGTCGAATGACCCATCCTGTGAAAGCGGCGCATTTCAATTCGCAGCCACCCAACGCGGCAATCTGCTGATCGCGCTACAGCCTGAACGCGGGTCAGACGCTGTGCGTGAAGATGAATATCACGACCTCGCCCGCACGCCGCGCCACAGTTATGTCGCCTTCTACCTTTGGCTCCAACACCAATTCGATACCCATGCCATCGTGCATGTTGGCGCGCATGGCACGCTGGAATGGCTGCCAGGTAAGTCGGTCGCCCTGTCTGGCAATTGCTGGCCCGAAGTCCTTACTGGTCACCGCCCGGTCATCTACCCGTTCATCGTGAATGACCCCGGCGAGGCCGCGCAGGCCAAACGCCGCATTGGGGCTGTGACCCTCGGCCATGTCCCCCCACCGCTAAAAGAAAGCGCCACTCCACAACGGTTCGCCATCCTGGAAAGCCTGCTGGATGAATTCTCAAACGCCGACGGTTTGGACCCAAAGCGGCGCGACCGGCTGCAGGACAGCATCCGCAGCGAAGCCGAAGCTCTGGGTCTTGCTGACCAGCTTGGTCTTGGTGCCGCGACCTCTCTTGCAGAGGCGATCACGCGCATCGACACCTTTGTCTGTGACATCAAGGAAAGCCAGTTCGGCGACGGGCTGCACATCTTTGGCCGCGCCCCTGACACTCAAACCGCGTTCGACGCCGCCCCGTCGGCCAAAGCCGAACGCGAAGCGCTGATCCGCGCCATTCATGGCAAGCGCATCGAGGCTGGCCCATCCGGGTCGCCTTACCGAGGGCGTACCGATGTGCTGCCAACCGGACGCAATCTTTTCACAACCGACCCCCGTAGCGTGCCGACGCGCGCGGCCTATGCGCAGGGTGTGAAATTGGCCGAAGAACTCGTGCGCAAACATCTGCAAGACGAGGGCGATTATCCGAAAAACCTGATCGTGGACCTTTGGGGCTCGGCTACCATGCGCACGGCGGGGGAAGAATTCGCCATGGCGCTGCACTTGCTGGGTGCAAAACCGGTGTGGGACGAAGGATCAGAACGCGTCTCGGGTGTCGAAATCCTTCCCATTGCTATGCTTGAACGCCCCCGCTTGGACGTGACCCTGCGTGTCTCGGGCCTATTCCGGGATGTCTTCCCGACGCTTTCAGCCCTCTTTTCCCAAGCTGTTCGCGCCCTCGCAGATCGTGAAGAAAGCCCCGATTGGAATCCCTTTGTGGGCGAAACGCCCGCGCCGCGCGTCTATGGGCCTGCGCCGGGCTGTTATGGGCTTGGGATGGGGCATTTGACCGATTACGGCGATGACGCAAAACAGAAAGCGGGCGAGGCTTGGCTTTCCGCGTCCAGCTGGGCGCTCGACCAAGACAAGCCGCATCAAGACCAGACCGGCATTCGACATCGCGTTGCTGCTGCTGACAGCTTTGTGCACCTGCAGGACATGCCGGAAACCGACATCCTTTTGGCCGTCGACTATGCAAGCCACGAAGCGGGGTTCAAAGCCGCGCAAACCGTCACCGGCGGCAATGCAGCGCTCTACCATCTGGATGCGACAAATCCGGCGAAGCCACGCGCCCGCACCTTGGACGAAGAGGTTGCGCGCGTCGTGCACGCCCGCGCCACCAACCCGGACTGGCTGGCTGGAATGATGCGGCACGGGTTCCGCGGCGGCGCAGAAATAGCGGCGACGTTGGAGCATATGGCGGCCTTTGCCCATCTGGCAGATGCCGTACATCCTGCGCTGTTTGACGCCTATCACGAGGCAACATTGGGCAATGACGCCATTGTCGCTTTCCTAAGTGAAAACAACCCGCAAGCCCTCGCCGCAATGCGCGACCGCTTTGCCGCGCTTTATGATGCTGGCCTTTGGCAGACCCGCCGCAATTCAATCCTCGCCGACCTGGAGACCGCGCCATGAGCCGCCCCGCCGCGAAAGGTTGGTGCCCCGGTGCCTATAAGCCGATGATGTCAGGTGACGGTCTTGTGGTCCGCGTGCGCCCCGTAATGGCCCGCCTGACAGCAAAGCAGGCCCTCGGACTTTGTGAACTGTCGCAGCGCTATGGTTCAGGCATGATTGACCTGACAAGCCGAGCCAATCTGCAAATCCGAGGCGTAACCGAAACAGATCACGAAGCACTGCTGGAAGCATTGAACGCGCTTGATCTCTTGCCGGATAACCCGCAGCTAGAGGCGCGGCGCAATATTTTGATTGCCCCTTTCTGGCAGGTGAGTGATCTAACAGAACGCTTGGCGCGCAACCTTTACGCTCGGCTTTCTGATCTACCCGACTTGCCCGCCAAATTTGGCTTCGCCATCGACACCGGCCCTGCGCCCGTTTTTCAGAATAACTCCACCGATATTCGCATAGAACGCAGTGCGGCAGGCCTTATCGTGCGGGCGGATGGCTGTGCTTTGGGTCGCGAGGTCACCGAAGAAACCGCGATCCCTGCCGTTATTGAGATGGCTCATTGGTTCATCGAAACAGATGGCATCCAATCCCGCCGCATGCATGCGCATGCCGACGTAACGCCTTTGCCACAGGCCTGGCGCACGACGCCCCCACTGAATATTGGGTCGGCTGTTGTGCCCGGCCCTAGACAGCAGGGCGCAGTCTACGGCGCGCCGTTTGGACAGATCGAGGCATCTCAACTGGCCGATCTTGTCTCGCGTTCTGGCTGCCGCGCGCTGCGGGTGACCCCTTGGCGACTGTTCCTGACCGAGGACGCAGCGCCTGTGGACACAGATACCTTTGTGACCCGCGCGGATGATCCCATCCTGATGGTAAGCGCCTGCCCCGGAGCGCCTCTCTGTACGGCAGCGTCCGTGGAAACCCGCGCATTGGCGCGCAAAATCGCGGGCCGCACCGATGCGTCCTTGCATGTCAGCGGCTGCGCCAAAGGGTGCGCCCATCCGCGCAAAGCAGGCCTCACCCTCGTGGGGCGAGAAGGCCGCTTTGACCTTGTGAAAAACGGGCTGCCATGGGATGAGCCCACCCAAACCGGCCTGACCGAAAATGACCTGCTCAACCGCATCGGAGAGTTTTGATGCCTTACGATTACGAAAAAAACGGCCAAGCCATTTATGACGAAAGCTTTGCCACGATCCGGCGCGAGGCGGATTTGGCAGGCTTTGACCAAGACGAAGAGCAGGTTGTCGTGCGTATGATCCACGCAGCGGGCATGGTCGGGCTTGAGAAGTTTGTGAAGTTTACCCCCGGCATGGTCGCCGCAGCGCGATCTGCCATGGAAAACGGCGCACCGATCTTTTGTGATGCGCGCATGGTCTCTGAAGGTGTCACGCGCCCGCGCCTACCGGCGGACAATGAAGTGATCTGCACCCTCCACGCAGATGGCATTTACGAACTAGCCAAGAAGATGGGCAATACACGGTCCGCCGCAGCGCTGGAACATTGGCGAGACCGCCTTGGCGGCGCAATCGTTGCGATTGGGAATGCGCCCACTGCGCTTTTCCACCTGCTCAACATGCTCGAAGATCCAGATTGCCCGCGCCCAGCGGCGATTATTGGCTGTCCGGTTGGCTTTGTCGGCGCAATGGAAAGCAAAGACGCGCTGTGGCAAGATCAGCCGGTGCCTTGCATGATCGTCGAAGGGCGTCTTGGCGGCTCTGCCATGACCGTTGCCGCCATCAACGCCATCGCTAGCCGAAAGGAATAAGCCATGAGCGGCACCATCTATGGCATCGGCCTAGGCCCCGGCGACCCGGACTTGATGAGCGTCAAAACCCATCGTTTGCTGACCAATGCAAAACACGTAGCATTTTTCCGCAAAGCGGGTCGCAAAGGTCAGGCGCGCGCGATTGTCGACGGCATGATCCCAGAGGGCGCGATTGAGTTCCCGATGGAATACCCCGTGACGACCGAAATTCCACTGACCGATCCGCGCTACAACGAAATGCTTTCAAGTTTCTACGCGGAGATCACAGACCACTTGATCGCACTCGCGAAATCTGGCGAAGACGTGGTGGTGCTGTGTGAAGGGGATCCGTTCTTTTATGGCTCCTTCATGCACATCTACACACGCGTCAAAGATCACGTTCCAACCGAAGTTGTCCCCGCAATCACCGGCATGTCGGGCGCATGGACGGCAACGGGCGCGCCGATCACCTGGGGTGATGACGTGCTGACCGTACTGATGGGCACGCTGGGCGAAGGCAAATTGATCCAGCACATCGCGGATACGGATGCTTTGGTGATCATGAAAATCGGCACCAATTTTGAAAAGGTGATCCGCGCCTTAAAAGCGGGCGGCAAGTATGACGATGCCTATTTGGTGCAATTCGCAACCATGGGCAAACAGACCGTCAGCAAGCTGTCTGAGGTGACCGAAAATGTGACTCCGTATTTCTCGATCATCGTGGTGCACGGTCAGGGACGTCGTCCATGAGCGGCTCTGTCACCATCGTTGGCATTGGGCCGGGCAAGGATGCCCTGATCACACCCGAGGTGCAAACCGCCATTGCGCAGGCGACTGATGTTGTCGGCTACATTCCTTACGTCGAGCGCATACCCGCGCGGGATGGGTTGACCAAACACGCGTCGGACAATCGCGTCGAAATCGACCGTTCCCGTCATGCTTTGGAAATGGCCACTGAGGGCAAACGTGTTGTCGTGGTGTCTTCTGGTGATCCAGGGGTGTTCGCGATGGCCGCCGCGGTTCTCGAAGCCGTTGAACATGGCGAGGCGCATTGGCGCGATCTTGATATTCAGGTCTTGCCCGGAATAACGGCGATGCTTGCTGCCTCAGCCGCTTGTGGCGCGCCTTTGGGCCATGATTTCTGCGCCATCAACTTAAGCGACAATATGAAACCATGGTCTTTGATCGAAAAGCGGCTGCGTTTGGCGGCAGAGGCTGATTTTGCCATGGCGTTTTACAATCCGCGCTCCAAATCTCGTCCCGAGGGGTTTGGCAAAGCACTGAAAACTCTGCGCGACGCCTGCGGAGATGATCGGCCAATGATCTTCGCGCGAAATGTCAGTCGCCCGGATCAAGCGATCAAAATCGTGCCACTGACCGAGGTGACCGAGGACATGGCAGACATGCGCACTGTGGTATTGCTTGGGTCGTCGCAGACCCGGATCATCGAGCGCGATGGCGCGCCGCTGGTCTATACACCACGGTCTGTAGCAGGATGAGCGTTCACCCACTTCAATACCGCTTCGGGCGTCGCGCAGTCTACGCGCGCAGGCAGTTTGGGGCGATCAATCATAATAACAGGCAATCCAAGCGCCCGAGCTGCGTGGATTTTGGCCGCTGCTCCAGTGCCGCCGGCATTTTTACACACGACGACATCAACGTCGTGCTCTTTGAAAAGCGCGATGTCTCCCTCGACATCAAACGGCCCGCGCGCCACCACAACAGTGTGTTTGGGCAGTGCCGGAGCGTCCTCGGGCGCATCCACCAGCCTCAGAACGTAGTGATGTTGCGGTTGCGCGGCGAAGTCATTCATATGCAAACGCCCCAGCGCCAGCATCACACGCTGCGATGGGCCCTCCAACGCAGCAATCGCCCCTGCCATGTCGGGTACAACCTGCCAGTTGTCTCCGGCCACCGGCTGCCAAGCCGGGCGCGTCAGGGCGGCCAAAGCCACGCCGGTTTGCTTGCTAGCTTCAAAAGCATTCCAACTCATCTGCGCGGCAAAAGGGTGCGTGGCATCAATCACATGGCTGATGTTGTGGTCACGGATGTACTGCACCAGACCTTCGACGCCGCCAAAGCCCCCCTCTCGCGTCGGGAGCGGCTGAACCTTTGGGTTGGCAACACGCCCGGCATAGCTGAACGTCGCCTTCAGACCCGTAGCCGCGACCAGTTTGGCCAAGGCACTCGCCTCGGTAGTGCCGCCCAGAATAAGGAGGTTTTGCGTCATGTCTGATCTCGCTCCTCAACCTTGGCTGACCATCGTCGGATTGGGCGAAGATGGCGCAGAAGGGCTGCCACCTGCAAGCCTGAAGGCGCTGCAGGCCGCGGAAATTGTCATGGGGGCCAAGCGGCATCTTGGGTTGTTGCCAGACCTCACCGCAAATTTGGTTGAATGGCCGGTGCCTTTTTCCGATGGATTACCCTTGCTGCAGACTTTTCGAGGCCAGGCGACAGTTGTCCTCGCCTCGGGCGATCCGTTCTGGCACGGGGCGGGCGGTAGTCTTTTGAGTATTTTGAACAAAGAAGAATATAGGACCCTGCCAGCCGTCAGCAGCGTGTCGCTTGCCGCTGCCAATCTGGGCTGGGCTTTGGAGAAAACACCTTGCCTTGGACTGCACGCTGCCCCCTTTGGAAGGCTGCGGCCCTTGTTGGCTTCGGGCCAGAAGGTTCTTTGCACCTTGCGCGATGGCGCTGCGGTCAGTGATTTAGGTCAATGGTTGGATGGCGCTGGGTTCGGCGCGACCGAAGTCCACATACTTGAGGCGCTTGGTGGGCCGCGTGAACGCGTGCGAGCCGTACTGGCAACGGAAGTGCCAGTAGATATCCAGCATCCGGTTCTTGTTGGTCTGGACATCAAAGGCGACGGACCGGTGCTGCCACTCGCGTCTGGGCGCCCCAACAGCTTCTTTGCCAACGACGGCCAGATCACCAAACGCCCAACCCGCGCGCTGACCCTCTCGGCCCTTGCGCCGCAATATGGGGAGCACCTGTGGGACATCGGTGGCGGTTCCGGATCGATTAGCATTGAATGGCTGCTCTGCGGGCCTTCGCTGTCGGCAACCGTCTTTGAAGTTGACCCCACGCGCGCCGAGCGGATCAAAGTCAATGCCGCTGAGTTTGGTTTGGATCTGACCGTTGTCACCGGCGCTGCGCCTGCTGCCCTAGCGGATCAACTGAAACCAGATGCGATTTTTATTGGCGGCGGTATCAGCGATGAGATGCTGCACTGGATTTGCGCGAACGTCACAAGCGGCACACGACTGGTGGCCAATGGGGTGACTCTGGAAGCAGAGATGCTATTGGCCGCATGGCACAGCCGCAAAGGCGGTGATTTATTGCGGTTTGAACTAAGCGAAAGCAAACCCTTGGGCCGAAAACGCGGCTGGAAGGCCAGTTTTCCAATTGTGCAATGGAGTGTCACCCTATGATCGTCGCCGGATTTGGTTTCCGCACGGGCGCAAGTGCCAAGAGCCTGAAAAACGCTTATGAGAAACTTGGCGGTGGAGCGGATGCCATTGCCGTTCCTGACGACAAAGCCGGAGCGTTATGTTTCAAACAACTGGCTGCCGATTTGGACCTGCCAGTGTACAAGATTTCTGCTGCGGACATGCAGGCCGTAGAAACGCAAACACAGGCACCACGCGTCATCGAAAAACGCGGCACCGGGTCGGTGGCAGAGGCTTGCGCTTTGGTGGCAGCAGGGGCAAACCCGCGTTTGATCGCAGCCCGGCATATCTCGGAAGACCGCATGGCAACATGTGCCTTGGCAGAAGGACAAGACCTGTGACCGTTCATTTTATCGGTGCCGGACCGGGCGCAGCTGACCTGATCACCCTACGGGGCCGCGACCTGATCGCGCGCTGCCCTGTTTGCCTTTATGCGGGCAGTTTGGTGCCCGATGAAATCCTATCCCATTGCCCAGAAGGTGCCGAGATCATCAACACCGCGCCCATGGATCTGGACGCCATCGTTGCCGCCTGCAAATCCGCAACAGACGCGGGGAAAGACGTGGCGCGGCTGCACTCAGGCGACCTGTCGGTTTGGTCCGCCATGGGGGAACAACTGCGTCGATTGAAGGCCGAGGGCATCCCTGTCTCGGTCACGCCCGGCGTGCCAAGTTTTGCGGCGGCGGCGGCGGCTTTGGGCACGGAACTCACTTTACCCGGCTTGGCGCAATCGGTGGTTCTGACCCGCACGCCGGGCCGCGCGTCGACGATGCCCGAAGGCGAGACGCTCACGAATTTCGCCGCCACCGGCGCAACGCTGGCGATCCACCTGTCGATTGGCAATCTGGACTCTGTTGTGACCGAGCTGACGCCGCATTACGGCGCAGATTGCCCAGTGGCGGTGGTCTATCGCGCAAGCTGGCCCGATCAAGAGATCATACGCACATCTTTGGCCGCCATGAAAGCTGATGTACCAGAACATGTCACGCGGACGGCCTTAATCCTTGTTGGCCCTGCGCTTGCAGGCGAAGGGTTCGAGGAAAGCTGCCTTTATGCAACGGATTACGACCGGCGCTACCGGCCTCAAACGGCAGACAGCCCTTGGTCCAGCTGGAGTCATGGCGATGATTAACGCCCCTGGTATATTGATTTCGGCCCCCTCTTCCGGGACCGGAAAAACCACTGTGATGCTGGGTCTTCTGCGGGCACTGGCCGAGGACGGGCTGAAGGTGCAGCCCTTTAAATCCGGTCCGGACTATATCGACCCGGCATTTCACCGCGCCGCGGCAGGTCGCCCATCGTTCAATATTGACACATGGGCCATGCATGACGGACTGATTGGCGGCGTGTCACAACAATCTGCAGGCGCGGATATCATTGTTGCCGAAGGCTCCATGGGGCTTTTTGACGGCGTTGCGACCAAAGGCGAGTGCGGGTTCGGTTCCTCGGCTGAAACAGCGCTGACCATGGGCTGGCCGGTCATATTGGTAATTGATGTCGGCGGCCAAGCGCAGTCTGCCGCTGCGACGGCGCTTGGATTTAAGGCTTACAATCCCGATCTGCCTTTCGCAGGCGTCATCCTGAACCGCTGCGCCAGCCTACGCCATGAAAGGCTGACACGCCTTGGCATGGAAAAGGCGGGCGTCAAAGTCCTTGGCGTTCTGCCCCGCCGCGGCGACCTTGCCTTGCCTGAGCGGCATTTGGGCCTGATCCAAGCGGTCGAACACCCAGATCTTGAGGCCGCGATTGCGGGCTACGCCGCCTTCCTGCGCGAGAATGTGGACCTAGTGGCGATCAAAAGCGCCGCAGCAGCAGGTGCCTTGCGCCAAGGCGACCTGCCCAAGCCACCCGCACAGAAAATTGCGATGGCGCAGGACGCGGCTTTTAGTTTTACATACCCGCATCTTGTCGAAGGCTGGCGCGCAGCGGGTGCGGAAATCGCACCGTTCTCACCGCTTGCCGACGAGTCTCCCTCCCCAGACGCCGACCTTGTCTGGCTGCCCGGCGGCTATCCCGAATTGCATGCCGGGAAACTGGCCGCAGCATCGCAGTTCCGCGCGGCGATCCGCAGACATGCGGAAACGAAGCCCGTGCACGGCGAATGCGGTGGCTACATGGCTTTGGGCGAGGCGCTGATCGACAAAGACGGCCATCGTCACCAGATGCTGGGGCTGCTTGGTCTGGTGACCTCTTATGAAAAGCGCAAGTTCCACCTTGGTTACCGCCAAGCCACCCTGAATGCCCCCATGCTTGGCTTTGACACAGGCGCGCGGCTGCGTGGGCATGAATTCCATTATTCAACTATTTTGGAAGAACCCGACACGCCCTTGGCGCAGGTCGGTGACGCAGACGGAAATCCAGTACCCGAGACCGGTTCCGTCAAAGGCAACGTCACCGGCACGTTTTTCCACCTGATTGCAGAGGCCAAAACATGAGCGGCTTTGTCAGTTTCGTCAGTTCAGGCCCCGGCGACCCCGAGCTTTTGACGGTGAAAGCCGTCAACCGGTTGCAAAAAGCGGATGCCATCCTGTTTGATGACCTCAGCGCGGGGCCGATTTTGGAACATGCGGGCCCAGAAACCGACCTAGTCGGTGTTGGAAAACGCGCAGGGCGTCCTTCGCCAAAACAGGATCACGTCAGCCAGCTATTGGTGGACTATGCCCAAACAGGCGCGAACGTTGTGCGTTTGAAATCCGGCGACTCGGGCATCTTTGGCCGCTTGGAAGAAGAGATCACCGCGCTTAGGGCTGCGAGCATCGCCTATGAAATAATCCCCGGCGTAACCTCTGCCTGCGCGGCGGCGGCAGCGGCGGGCATACCCCTAACGCGTCGCCTTGTGGCGCGGCGTGTGCAATTTGTGACGGGCCATGACGTAGCAGGGGCCTTGCCGGGCGACCTGAATCTGCAATCTCTTGCCGACCCCGGTGCAACCACCGTGCTTTTCATGCCGAAAAGGACCTTCCCGGAACTGGCAGACAAACTGTTCGCCACCGGACTGCGCCGCGACTGCCCGGCCCTTTTGGCCGAAAATGTAAGCCACCCGGATCAGACGCTAGAGCGCACTACAATGGAAGCACTTGCCCAAAAGCTGGCGACAGAGATCACCTCTGCCCCGGGCCTGATCCTCTTTGGCGAACTGGCGGAGGCCTAGGCAATGATCGCGCTTTCGCTGGTTGGTATTGGGTCAGGCAACCCAGATCACTTGACGCTGCAGGCCATCAAAACGCTTGAAGCGGCCGACCTGATCCTATTGCCACGCAAGGGAGATGAAAAATCCGACCTCGCCGACCTGCGCCGGGGCATTGTCGCAGAGGTGCTGCAGACGGCCCCTAAGGTTGTTGAATTTGACTACCCGGTGCGCGACGCCAAGACGCCGAAATACCTAGACGGCGTAAACACTTGGCATGACGCGCTGGCCAAAATCTGGAGCGGTTTGATCCATGACCATTCTGGCTCCGACGCCCATGTCGCGTTGATGGTTTGGGGCGACCCGTCGCTCTATGACAGCACGCTGCGGATAGCCGACCGCCTAAAGGCGCAAGGGCTGCAGATCGACGTTCAGGTCGTTCCCGGCATCACCTCATTGCAGATGCTGACAGCCGCGCACGCCATTCCCCTAAATGACCTTGGCGCACCCGTTATTATCACGACGGGTCGGCAATTGCGCGATCATGGTTGGCCACTGGGTGCAGATACAGTCGCGGTAATGCTGGACGGGGAATGTTCGTTCCAACACCTATCGGACGCACAGCAGATCGACATCTGGTGGGGCGGCTATGTCGGCATGCCGCAACAGGTTCTGCGCGCTGGATTGCTGGCTGAAATATCCGATGACATCATTCAAACACGCGCCGAAGCGCGTGCTGAAAACGGTTGGATCATGGACATCTACCTGATGCGCAAACGGGCCGACTAACCACGCATCCCCGATGCGCCCGATCCCTCCAACGCCACTCGCGCCTCTTCTGAGGTTTCAAAGATGTGCGGGCGTAGGCTGCGGCTTGAAAGCGCCTCTCGCATTTTCAGGCGCATAAAGGCACTGGTGGAGAAATGCGCAGTTGTGACACTGTAGCGCTTTAGCAGGTAAACCACTGATTTCATATAATCTTCGTAAAGGTCCTCGGCCACGCGGAACCCGTTCTGGTTCACGATCGACTTTACCTTGCGCCCCGTTTTCTTGCAGGCCTCTTCCAAAACGCGCGTTAGGTCTTCGACATCCTGTTTCTTTTTGATGCTCCACCCTTCGAGGTTCACAAACATCATATTCCGTTCCGCCTCATAGGTGACGCGGTCCGCTAGATTTGCGTTCAGCAGATCATCCAGCAATCCCATGGGCTTGTCTTGGAAAATCCGCGCATCCATTTCGATCACGTTTTCCATCAACGGCCGAAAGCTCATGTGCGCAAGAATATCGCGGTCAATATCGATGCCCGGCGCAACCTCGATCAGTTCAATTCCGCGATCGGTCAATTGGAACACGCAGCGTTCCGTCACATAGAGCACCGGCTGGTTGCGGCTGCTGGCATAGGTGCCAGAGAACGTGATCTGTTCTATGTCCTGCACAAACTTCCTATTGCGCCCCTCCTGCACGATGCGCAATTGCCCGTCTTCTAGGGCTATCTGCAAACCGCCTGCCGTGAAGGTCCCCGCAAAAACCACGGCACGCGAGTTCTGCGAGATGTTGATGAAGCCGCCCGACCCGTTGAGTTTGCCGCCAAACCGCGAAGAGTTCACATTCCCCCAAGCATCGCATTCCGCCATGCCAAGGCAGGTCAGGTCCAAACCGCCGCCATCATAGAAATCAAACATTTGGTTCTGATCCATAATGGCGTGGGCATTGCGGGAGGAGCCAAAGCTCGACCCGCCCGCCAAGACGCCGCCGACTGCACCAGCCTCGGTTGTCAGCGTGATATAGGGGGTAACCTTTTCCTCATTCGCAATGGCCGCAACGCCGTCCGGTGCACCGACGCCCAGGTTGACTGCGCCATTGGGCGGCAACTCAAAAGCCGCGCGCCGCGCAATGATCTTGCGCTGATCCAGCGGCATCTTGAGCATGCCTTTGGTCGGCACGCGGATTTCACCCGAAAGACCAGGATCATACATCACGCCATAGTTCATGCGGTGCATCTCAGGCGGGTCAGCAACCACAACACAGTCAACAAGGATACCCGGCACCTTCACGTCTTTCGGAGAGATCGAACCCTCTTCGACAATGCGTTCGACCTGCGCAATCACGATCCCGCCGTTGTTATGCGCCGCCATCGCTTGGGCCAGACAATCCAAGGTAAGCGCTTCTTTCTCCATGGAAATATTGCCCGAAGGGTCAGCACTTGTGCCACGAATAAAGGCCACATCGATCTTGGTGGCCTTGTAGAAAAGCCACTCTTCCCCATCGATGACATGGCTTTTGACGATGTCCTCCTGAGTCTTCTTGTTCACCTTGCCGCCGCCATAGCGCGGGTCCACAAACGTGTGCAGCCCCACCTTGGAAAAGAGCCCCGGCTGCCCCGCCGCGCAAGCCCTGTAAAGCTGCGAGATGACCCCCTGCGGCAGGTTATAGCCACAGATCTTTTCATCCATCGCCGCCTGCGCCACCTTTGGCATGCGCCCAAAGTTGCCAGCAATCACGCGTTTCAGAAGCCCTTCGTGATGCAACCGACCGGTTCCAAGCCCCTTGCTGTCCCCGGCCCCAGCGCACATCACCAATGTCAGATCGCGTGGGTGACCCTTGTCCAAAAACCGTTTCTCGAGTGCTGCATGCAGCATCTCGGGAATGCAACTTTGGACAAATCCGGTGGTCGTTACAACGTCCCCATCCCGGATCAACGCCATGGCTTGATCGGCTGTCGTCGTCTTGTCCTGCATGTCTTCCCCCAAGCGCAATCGCGGCCATGGTTCCATCAACAGGCCTGACGATGCTTTATCTTGGCGAGAAATTTGAAACGCTATATCCCGTTTACGCCAATCCATGGCCGATCAGCGGCACATAACCCACAGAAATCATTGCATTTTTTGCACACAACTGAATACAATCGTGTGCATTGCTCCTAAGTAAAGGACGGATTGATCGGGACCACCACCCGGCCGCGCACCTCACCCGCCAGCAATTTCGCCGCTGTCTCAATGGCATTTTCCAATGGGACTTCGGTTTCCATCGCGCGCAGCTTTTCCATATCCAGATCCGTTGCCAACCGGTCCCAAGCCCGCTGTCGCTCTGGTTTTGGGCACATGACGCTGTCAATTCCGGCAAGCGTGACACCCCTTAGAATAAAGGGGGCGACAGATGCCGGCAGGTCCATTCCTCCTGCCAATCCACAAGCCGCCACAATCCCGCGGTATTTGATCGCAGAAAGCAAGTTCGCCAACATCGCGCTGCCGACAACGTCGATTCCAGCGGCCCAACGTTCCCCGGCCAGCGGACGCAGCTTCCCTTCAAGCTCGCTCCGGTCTACGATGCTTGTCGCGCCAAGAGATTGTAAATATTCGCTTTCTTCCGTGCGCCCTGTGACCGCCGCAACTTTGTAGCCAAGTGCGGACAAGACCGCCACCGCCACACTGCCCACGCCGCCCGCAGCCCCAGTGACCACAATCTCTCCAGCATCCGGTGTGATCCCATGATCCTCAAGCGCCATCACGCAAAGCATCGATGTATAGCCCGCCGTGCCGATGGCCATCGCTTGGCGCAAAGACATGTGATCTGGCAAGCGCACCAACCAATCGCCTTTTACGCGCGCCAGTTCTGCCAAGCCGCCCGAGTGACGTTCCCCGACCCCCCAGCCATTCAGCACGACGCGATCTCCCGGTGCGAAGTCAGGGTGCTGGCTCTCTCGGACAACGCCTGAGAAATCAATACCCGGACTCATTGGAAACTTACGGATAATCGGCGCGCGCCCTGTTAGCGCCAAGGCGTCTTTGTAATTCAAAGTCGAATAGGCCACTTCAACCGTCACGTCGCCCTCTGGCAGGTGTTCCTCGGTCAACTGTGTCAGCTGCGCAATCTGCTGCTCGTCCTGTTTGTCGATAACAATCGCTTGAAACATGGTAATTTCTCCCCTTCCCTCTCTGCCACCACTATAGGTAAATTCTGGATCACAAAAAGCGTACGAAGGCGGCAAACCCAAGACGTGACGCAAGGTCGGGCGCCAAATGGGACCAAATGGAAGGGCGTAGAAACAGAAAAACCGCCCCGTGGGGCGGCTTCAATTAGATCATCGTTTTTGAGAGACACTCTGTAGGCTGTTTATTAGGTTTGGCGATGCCCTACTCTCCCACACCTTAAGATGCAGTACCATCGGCGCAACGGTGCTTAACTGCCGGGTTCGGAAAGGGACCGGGTGTTTCACTCGTGCTATGATCACCAAACCGAATAAACGGCCTAGAGGGTTCGACATTTGCATTTTTTGCAAAATCGAGGGTGTTGTCCAAGTCATTTATTGATGCGCTACCGCTTACGCTACTTGAGCGCTTTGGAATTTCATCAATTTGTACTGTGTGTTGTGTATGCTTCTGGATCGCAGAATAGATGTCTGTCTATTACTGGATCAAATCAAGCCTATCGGACCATTAGTACCGGTCAACTGAATGCATTGCTGCACTTACATCTCCGGCCTATCGACGTGGTGGTCTACCACGGTCCTCAGGGATACCTTGTTTTGAGGGGGGCTTCCCGCTTAGATGCCTTCAGCGGTTATCCTGTCCGATCATAGCTACCCTGCACTGCTGCTGGCGCAACAACAGGTCCACCAGTGGATCGTTCACCCCGGTCCTCTCGTACTAGGGGCAACTCCTCTCAAGTATCCTACACCCACGGCAGATAGGGACCGAACTGTCTCACGACGTTCTAAACCCAGCTCACGTACCTCTTTAAACGGCGAACAGCCGTACCCTTGGGACCTGCTCCAGCCCCAGGATGAGATGAGCCGACATCGAGGTGCCAAACACTGCCGTCGATATGGACTCTTGGGCAGTATCAGCCTGTTATCCCCGGCGTACCTTTTATCCGTTGAGCGATGGCCCTTCCACTCGGGACCACCGGATCACTATGGCCGTCTTTCGACTCTGCTCGACTTGTCAGTCTTGCAGTCAGGCTGGCTTCTGCCATTGCACTCAACGAGCGATTTCCGACCGCTCTGAGCCAACCTTCGCGCGCCTCCGTTACGCTTTAGGAGGCGACCGCCCCAGTCAAACTACCCGCCACACAGGGTCCCGGATCCGGATAACGGACCGCGGTTAGACATCAAGCAATGCAAGGGTGGTATCTCAAGGGAGGCTCCACCGCGACTGGCGTCACGGTTTCAATGCCCACCACCTATCCTGCACATGCATGGCCTGATGCCAGTGTGAAGCTGTAGTAAAGGTGCACGGGGTCTTTCCGTCTAACCGCGGGAAGCCTGCATCTTGACAGGCAATTCAATTTCGCTGAGTCGATGTTGGAGACAGTGGGGAAGTCGTTACGCCATTCGTGCAGGTCGGAACTTACCCGACAAGGAATTTCGCTACCTTAGGACCGTTATAGTTACGGCCGCCGTTTACCTGGGCTTCAATTCGGAGCTCTCACCCCTCCTTTTAACCTTCAGGCACCGGGCAGGCGTCAGACCCTATACGTCGTCTTGCGACTTCGCAGAGCCCTGTGTTTTTAGTAAACAGTCGCCACCCCCTGGTTTGTGCCCCCAGCCAATACTTGCGTAGAAACTGGGCCTCCTTCTCGCGAACTTACGGAGGTATTTTGCCGAGTTCCTTCAACATCGTTCTCTCAAGCGCCTTGGTATTCTCTACCAGTCCACCTGTGTCGGTTTAGGGTACGATCTAGCGATGGAGCTATTTCCAGGAACTGCTAAGCGGCCCCTCCAATCCAATAAGGAGGAACAACCGTCGCAATCCGTCACTTCCATCTGGCCCAGGAATATTAACCTGGTTCCCATCGACTACGCCTTTCGGCCTCGCCTTAGGGGTCGGCTTACCCTGCTCAGATTAGCTTTAAGCAGGAACCCTTGGACTTTCGGCGAGAGTGTCTCTCACACTCTTTGTCGCTACTCATGTCATCATTCTCACTAGTGATCTCTCCACCGGATGGCTCACGCCCCAGCTTCATCGAAAGCTTCGTGTCTCCGACACTCATTATATGATGTCCTACCGCTTCGCTACTTGAGGACTAAATCCTCCAGCAACAAATTGATACGATATCAATGAGTTAAAGAGACATGAAGCTATGTCACACTACGCTCTG
>NZ_FQWM01000011.1 GCF_900129685.1 Cognatishimia maritima
CATCGGGAATGGCCGTATAACTGTCGTAGGCCTCTCGCCAGAGAGCGTCACCTTCGGGAAAGAACATTGGTTCGTAGTCCTGCGCATAATACGCAGGAAGGATCCAAGGTAGTTGCTCTACGACGCGAGCGACAAGCCTCACCGAGGTGAAAATCGTCGCAACCAGTACATCATATTCCTTTGCCACATAGGCTAGCGTTCCGTCTGTGAAGGGAGCGAAAAGTTCGTGCGCATTTTCTATATCGCCATAAAGGCGCATAAAATCATCCAGATCGGCCGCGCGAATAGCAACCTTAGCGACCACACCTAAAGCGCGCATAGCGGCGACCTCTTGGACCACCGAGTGGGCCCCGCCGCCGCCACCGCGCACGGGCAACACGAACAGCACTCGCTGGGTAGTGACCCAGTCTACTGCCCCCGCCGCTGCGGATAGGTTGCGGCGGTTCAATGCGGCCTTGATTGGTGCGCGGACCTCATCCATTTGGTCGGTCTGCGCGACCTGCTTCACGAGAGTAGAAAATTTATCGGCGCCGTGTTTATCGCGGATGGCCTGACCACCAGCCTTGGAGAGCTTTTCCTTGTTGGCAGACCCGAAACTTTTGGACTTTGCATGGAAAACGTAGGTGTCATCGGCAAAGGCCAGGCTGAAGCCAGCATCCTGCACCCGTACGCAGAAATCGTTCTCCTCGCCGTAGCCGATCGGGAAGGCGATCTCGTCCATATAACCAACGGCGGCTAACACATCCTGGCGGATCATGAAGCAGAAGCCATTCACGAAGGGGCTGCGCGGATAGCTCTTTTTGCTGACGCGACGGACGAGGTCAGCCATGTCGTTGGGGGTGACCCCCCCCGGCAGGGCGTTGATCGCGAATTTTCCGTCCTCCCCAAACAGATCGGGAACGTTCTGCCAGCTTGCGGCGTTGGACAGGGGGCCGACCACGCCGATCTGCGGATCAGAGCGCATGCAGCGGATCAACCCGTCCAGCCAGTAATCCGTTACGATCGTATCGCTGTTCAAAGTCACCACGTAAGGGGCGTTGGAGGCTTTGAGCCCAGTGTTGACTGCCTTGGTGTATCCGCGATTTTCAGGGTGTTCGATCAGGTCGAAAGTGGCCATGGGGGTGCCGAGGGCAGCACAGGCTTCGCGCAACCATTGGGTGGTGGCTGTATCTGAGCCATCGTTGATCACAAGGGCGCGCAAAGGATAGCCGTTACGGGCGTCGGCCAAGGATTTCAGGCAGGCCTGCACGTCGTCAAGAGCGTTGTAGACCGGTACGACGATATCCACCCGTGTCTGCCCCTGAGGGGGGGCAAAGGGCTCTGGCTTGGGAGATCGGCCTTCGCCTCGCCCGTGTGTTTCATAATGCCAGAGCGGGTTTTCCTCACGCGCGGCCACATCCTTGTAGACCTTCAGATAGGCCACCGAATCAAAATCCGGTCCCGGATTGCGCCCCAGCCGTGCGCCAAGCCGCAGGTAATGTTCCGCGGGTGAGAGACCTGAAAGCGCCACATCGGGGTGCGCGGCTGCATAGGTGTCAGCGTCAAAAAGAGCACTGTTTGCAATCGTCTGAATGGGGTCGTTTTGGGAGGACATGATGTAATGATCTTTTTGAAACGATTTGAAAGTACAGGACCGGGTTCAGCGCTTGTCTTGTTGTGCAGCACGGGCGTTTTCCAGTGCCTCTAACTTTTGATAAAGGCGCATGATCAGGAAGAGGGTCGGGAGCTCGGTGTTCGGGGCGTCATATTGGGATTCCGCCGGCGCTGGTGGGGTTTCCAGAAAACCATCTGTGAATAACGTGCCATCTTTGCGCCCCATGAACCGCTGCGCAATGTCGCGGTATTGAGGTTCAAACTGCGTTTCTAGTTCAAGCTGCTGTTCCGGTGTCATCAGAGCGTGGGAATGGTGGATGGCTTTTCCCTGCAATTCGGAAGACAGGGCTGAGTAGCTGATCAGGTCTCGTTGAATCCGGCGCAGCATATGCGGATTTTTGTTCAGGCTGTTGAATTGTCGTTTGAGTTCCAGCGCATCAAGAGCCAGGCGCGGATTTGGGTTACTATGCTCAATTTCGAAATCTTCGTGCCATTCAAGGCCGATGGCCGCGCAAAAGTCTTTGTGAATGTCCTGGTCGATAAACTGCGCTTTCTCAAAAGGGCGTACGATCACGTTTTCGATGCCAAACACGGTGCCAAACATTGGAATTTGTTTGATGGGATAATTTTTGAATTGCCGCATAAAGGTCGAAAAACGGCGGCTTTCCCGGTTCTGTTTGACCCATTGTGAATAGGCGCTTTGTACCCAATGGCTTTGCCGGCGTATATAAAAAACGATCTTGATGTCCCAGCCGGACAGGATGTCCCGGACCTTTTCAAAGAAAGCGATACCATCAGCCGCTTTGATCCGACTGTGCAAAAACTCGGATGAAATAATGACGGTTGGGGATGTCAGCGCTGCAATATCTTTCCACAGTGCCAGTATCTCATTTTCCGGCATATCACGGAACCCGCCGATCCCGGACAATTTATGATGCACCAGCGCCTTGTCGATCTGCACACGCCCTTCTTGTGGGAAGTAGATGCCCTGCGCCGCGAAACGGTCTTCGTTTCTTGCAAAGAAGCTCTGCAATGCTGTGGTTCCAGTTTTCCCGGCCCCCACGTGGATGAATATAGTCTTAGTCACAAAGTGGCTTCCGTCTCGGCATAAAATATTGAAACAACAAGGCGCGTTATGCTCAGGACGCCGTTTTAGATTTGAGCATAGCTTCCATCCGTATTATTTCATTTTTGTATTTGTCGATTTCGCGATTGAGACGGCGAATGATCTTTTCATCATCACTTTCAGAGTGATCCGCTTCAGCGAAAGTTATGTTTTCTTGGATTTCGTAGCGGTGCAAGAATGTCTTAATAATTTCTCCAACGATAAAATCGCTGGCATGCAGGCGATCTGATTGCCATGAGAGATCCGGATGACTAAGCATCACGGCTTCATAACTCGGAAAGTAGTCAAAGCTGTCACGGGCCGCCAGAAATTCCATGGCCGCAACGCGCAATGTAGACTTTGAGGTCATATTTGCCACGATTACATCGTCGGAAGTAAAGGTCCTGCCGATTGGTACCGGGGAAACTGTCATCACCCGTTTTTGTGCCGGCTTGCCATGCATAGACAACAAGGCGTCGATTTGTTCGATCGCGGTTTTGACTTCATCCACAGTGAGGCATTTAAATTCAAAACGGTCACCTTGAGATCTCAACAGTCTTGGCGCCGGTGCCTCGTTGAGGTAGAGACCCGTTTCGCGATCATACCACGCTTCGATCAGTCCCAGAGTGAAAATAAAAATGTCGGATGTGAATGCTTGTTGGAAATAATCATTTATTGCTTCACGCCGGCGCATCATGGTTTCGACTGTACCGCTGCCAGCATTACTGCGCAATTGTCCATCGTAGACTTGGCCCTCACCCGCAGGTAAAAGAGCGTTTTCTGGGTAAACGCGCACTCCTGATGCAAACTCCAATTCTTGCAAAACCGAATATGGGTTGTACTTATTGAACGCTCCGGTCGCGCGCGCAGTTTCTGCGGCCAAATGAGGGATACTATCGATATCACGGCTGCGCACTTTGGCACCTGCAAGCTCTAAGCGCTCTTCGACGTTTCGGGCAAAACAGGAACCCATTGCAAAGAACGTCGCGCTACTATCTGCTGTAAAACTTTGGCGGCCTACGGGAATACAAATTTTACCATTTAGGCGGTCTTTTGCCGAATCTGGAGTTCCTTTCCAGCGGGCGAGAGCATTTTCACGGCTCAACTTGAAAGCAAGATTACCTAAAATTGGGGTGCTACGCATAATCTTTTTAATCTCCAAAATTTTACGCGCACCATACCTTTTCAAAGGGTCTTGGCAAGGCGTCAAACTGCTATGCTGGTTAGCCTAATGCTTTAATGGCCCTAACCGTCCTATATTCTCGCGAAAATAGTGGCGCGTGCACGAGGTTTTTCCAATACGCTGTTTTTTAAGCGGCACGATTGCGCCCGAGGCATATCTTTTATGACATCTCCTTGCGACCCTTTTTCCCGCATGGCATGAAACGAATGATTTTAGGTCGAAGGATATTTTCATGAAAATCGCAGTTGTTGGGATCGGCTATGTGGGCATGTCCAATGCGGTGCTATTGGCGCAGCACAATCAGGTGGTTGCGGTTGATCTTTCGGCTGAGCGCGTCGCTGCGCTGAATGCCGGGCAGTCGCCGATTGAGGATGCTGATATCGGGGATTGGCTGGCCCATAAGCCGCTGACCTTGACCGCCACAACCGATGCCAAGGCCGCTTATCGGGATGCCGATTTTGTCGTGGTTGCGACGCCGACAAACTACGACCCGGTCACCAACTTTTTTGATACCTCTTCGGTGGAATCCGTCATCGCCGAGGTGCTGGCGGTCAATGACCGCGCGGTGATCGTTGTCAAATCCACCATTCCGGTCGGATTCACACGCCGTGTTCGGGCCGGACTCAACACCGACCGGGTGATGTTCAGCCCCGAGTTCCTGCGCGAAGGACAGGCGCTTTATGACAACCTGCATCCTTCGCGGATTGTGGTGGGGGCCTCTTGTGAGGCGGCGCAGCGTTTTGCTGCCCTGCTGGCCGAAGGGGCACAGGACCGCGATGTGCCAGTGTTGTTCACCGGGCCGGAAGAAGCAGAGGCGATCAAGCTTTTTGCCAATACCTACCTTGCGATGCGTGTGGCGTTTTTTAATGAGCTGGACAGCTATGCCATGGCGCATGGCATGGATACACGCCAGATCATTGAAGGCATAGGGTACGATCCAAGGATTGGCAGCCACTACAACAACCCCTCCTTTGGCTATGGCGGCTATTGCCTTCCCAAGGACAGCAAGCAGTTGCTCGCCAATTATGCTGATGTACCTCAGAACCTTATCCGGGCGGTGGTGGATGCCAACCGCACGCGCAAGGATTTCATCGCCGACCAGGTGCTGGCACGCGGGCCAAAGGTCGTGGGAATCTATCGCCTTGTCATGAAGGCGGGATCAGACAATTTCCGGCAAAGCTCAATCCAAGGCATCATGAAGCGCATCAAGGCCAAGGGCATCGAAGTGATTGTCTATGAGCCGGTGCTGGAGGCGGAGGATTTTTTTAATTCCCGAGTGGTACGCAATCTCGAGGCCTTTAAGGCAACAAGTGATGTGATTATAGCGAACAGGATCACCGATGAATTAGAAGATGTGCTGGAAAAGGTGTTCACCCGCGACATTTTCCGGGTGACCTGAGGCAGCATTGCTCTGGGGATCTTGCCGGACGGTCTCCGGTTCGTTCGTCAGGACAGGGCGACGCCAGTGGCCTGGGCAGCGCGCACGATGGCCAAGTGGTGGTCAATCGCGGTCTGAATATCCTCGTAATAGGTCAACTGCCCGTTTTCGATAACCGCACCGTGCTGGCACATGGATTTTATCATTTCCATTGAGTGGCTGACCACAACCGCGCTGCGGCCCTGCATGCGTTCGCCGAAAACCTGCATGCTCTTGGCCTTAAAGGCCGCATCCCCAACCGAAGTGACCTCGTCCACCAAATAGGTGTCAAAGTCGATGCCCATTGAGACCCCGAAGGCGAGGCGCGAACGCATGCCCGACGAGTAACTGCGCACCGGTAGGTTGAAGTGATGCCCCAGACCCGCAAAGCTCCGGACGGAGTCGATCAATTCGTCTGTGTCTACGCCGTAAATCCGCCCAATGAAGCGTACATTTTGCACGCCGGTCAGATCCTGGTGGAAGCTGCCGGCAAATCCCACCGGCCAGGAAATGGACCCCGCTGAGATAACCCGACCAGAATCCGGGGTCATTGTTCCTGCGATCATACGCAGCAGGCTGGATTTACCGGCCCCGTTGCGGCCAAGCAACGCCACCGAGGTCTGGGCGGGAAAGGCGGCATTGATGTTCTGCGCCACCACCTTGTGCTGCCCATTCAGGTGATACGTCTTGCTGAGGTTCTCCAGTCGGATCATCGCCGGTCCCGGACGGAATAATAGATCAGTGCGGCGATGGCCCAGCTAAAGAGTGCCCCGGATGCAATCAAAAGCAGCAGGGTGAAGCGCTGTGGATATTCGGCCTCCTCCGCAAGGGTGGGGGGAATATAGGTGGCCAGATAGCGTGATTGCCGCTGGGCTTCGGCCAGGGCCGCATCGTAGGTCGCCAGTGCGTTCAGATAGCTTTTTTCGGCAAATTCCTGATCCACGGCTAGCGCTTCGTATTCGCCGACCAGTTTGGAATAGGTGTCGTCTCCGGTGCCGACCTCGCTGCCAAAGCGCTGACGTTCTTCAGCGATCCTCGCCTGGATGACTTCGACGCGGCGTTCTTCTTGCAGGATACGGGGGTCCCCGGATTGAGCGCTTTGACGCAGTAGATCCAGTTCGATGAGAGCTGCGGCCAGCTGGGTCTGCAGGCTGTTCAAAAGGCTCATGCGGCCTTCGGTATCGGCCAGTGGGTCAATGATCTGGGTCTTGGCGCGGAACTG
Organism: Cognatishimia maritima; assembly: GCF_900129685.1. Classification (GTDB taxonomy): domain Bacteria; phylum Pseudomonadota; class Alphaproteobacteria; order Rhodobacterales; family Rhodobacteraceae; genus Cognatishimia; species Cognatishimia maritima. The sequence goes on from NZ_FQWM01000011.1 coordinate 6,521, forward strand.
GGTGATGGCCTGCCGTGCTTCCTTGAGGCGCACAAGCGAATGATCCAACTCTTCGCGCGCATAGCGGGTGGTGTCCTCGCGGGCGATGGTGGTCAGCGCATTCAACATGCGTGTGCTTTCTTCGACGATGGCATTGGCGACATCCTGTGCCGCTTGGGGTTGGAATGCCGTGACCCTCAGTTCGATCAGCCCGCTGTTACGATCGTAAAAGATCTTCACCACCCGGTTCCAATAGCGCTCCAGCGCTTCCTGGCTGGCCCCTTCGGAAAGACCAAAAACGGGATCCGCCGGATTTCTGTAAAGGGTTTCCAGGTCCAGCTTGGCGTCGATCGCACGGATCATTTCGCGCCCTTTGATGAACTTAAAGAGGATGTCGGTGTCTGAGGAACTGGTGCCAGCCAGATCGGTGATGCCGCCAAGCACTTCGATGGCGGAACTGGTTTCCTCCTTGCGGACCGCGAAGCCCACGTAAGAGGCATATTGGTCCTTGGCGACCGTATAAAGATATACGCCGCTCCCGAAAGTGGGCAGGACGACCCACAACAGGAAAGACAGCAGCAGGGCAAAATGGCGTTTGCGCAGGAAGGCAGAGCGTGCCAGAGCCTGTGTTTCTTCAGCCTGTGGGGAAGGGGCGGGTGACTGGGTCAAATCAACCCTCGTTGTTTTCATTTCAATCTTTCTGCAATATGGCTGAGCGCACTCAAAGCAGCAACCTCAAACACGGGACTTTTCCGCGTGCAGGACAGTCAAATCATACCTCAGAAAATGCGCTCATTTCGTACGTCACGCACCGTGGCCGCGTTGGTGTTGCGCGAAATGTCCACGACCTATGGTCGATCGGCCTTTGGCTATTTCTGGGCAATTGCAGAGCCAGCAGCGGGAATCATTTTGCTGACGCTTATTTTCTCGCTTGCGCTGCGCACCCCGTCTCTGGGCACCAATTTCCCGCTGTTTTATGCCTCGGGGCTACTGCCTTTCATGATGTACCTGGACGTGTCCGGGAAAATGGCGCAGGCCTTACGGTTCTCACGGCCTCTGCTTGCCTTTCCGGCCATCACCTATGCCGATCCGTTGCTGGCGCGGCTGATCCTGAATGGGCTGACCCAGTGTCTTGTGATGAGCATCGTGCTGATCGGGATTATCGTTGGCTTCGATCTAGATGTAATCTTGGAATTCCGTTTTATTGCGGCAAGCATCGGCATGGCCCTTGCGCTTGCGACAGGGCTTGGGACCTTGAACTGTTACCTTTTCATGCGTTTCCCGGTCTGGGAACGCGTTTGGGCGATCGTCAATCGTCCGCTGTTTTTTATCTCAGGCATCTTTTTCCTGTTTGAATCCATTCCGGAGCCATACGCATCCGTTCTGTGGTTCAACCCTTTGGTCCATGTGACTGGGGAAATGCGGCGGGGCATCTATGTGACCTATGAAGGCGCCTTTGTGTCCCCCGCTTATGTTTATGGGCTGTCAGCTGTGTCGCTCTCTCTAGGCCTGTTGCTCTTGCGCCGCCACTACAAAGATCTTGTTCACCGCTAGTGGCGTTATGTTCTTGGGATTTACTCGATCAGTGTGTTGAATTTAAGTCATGGGTGATCGCGTCTGTTTGCAATCACGAACTTCACCCTATGACTCCGGCCACTTTCACCATAAAAGTCTTCAAAACTTTGTACCGTCGGGGGATGTTCATTTGACTTTCAGGTTTAGAACAGCAGCTGTGTTATTATTCTGCATGGCGGCTGCGGGCTGCACCCTGCCACGCGGTGCGGCGCTGGAAGCCGAGATTGTCAACGCCAGTAAGGATGAGGTGGCGGCCTTTGCCGTTGAACCTGTTACGCGTGCCAACCTTGCGCGTCTCAAAAGCTGGCCGATGACCGGCTGGAGCGGCAGCTATCATTGGCTCGAAGTTCAACGTGGTCCGCTGTCAAATCGGCTTTTTCCGGGGGATGAGTTGACGTTGACCATCTGGGACAGCGACCAAAACTCTCTCTTGATTGGCCCGGGTCAGAAGCAAACGCAGGTTACGCGGCTGGAGGTCTCTGCCTCGGGGGACGTCTTTGTGCCCTATGTCGGGGATATTCAGGTTTCGGGCCTCTCCACAACAGCGGCGCGGCAGGCCATTCAGGACAAGCTGGGCATGGTGACACAATCCGCCCAAGTGCAATTGCAGCTCCAGCAGGGACCGGGCAATACGGTGGATATTGTCAGCGGTGTCGGGCGGCCCGGAAGCTACCCACTGGCCAATCGCAACGCCTCGTTGCTGAGTGTCCTTGCTCAAGCCGGAGGGATCGACAAAGGCCTACGCCACCCAATCGTGCGCCTGATCCGGGCGGGCAAGACCTATGAAATCCCTGCGGAGGCTCTGCTGGCGGATGCCTCCAAAAACATCATCCTGCGGGGGCGCGATCAGATTGTGGTGGTCAAGGATGACCGATCCTTCATTGCGCTTGGGGCCACGGGCAGTGAGCGGCTGGTGTATTTTGAGCAGGAAGAGATCACGGCGCTTGAGGCGCTGTCCATCATCGGGGGGCTCAACGATGGGCGCGCGAACCCCCAAGGTGTCCTGATCCTGCGCGAATACCCCGATAGCGCAGTTGGCGGCACCGGACCGAGCAAGGCCGAGACGATTTTCACGCTTGATCTGACATCCGCAGACGGCCTGTTTGCAGCGCGCAATTTTCTCATTCACCCGGATGACACCGTTCTGGCCACGGAATCTCCGGTGACCTCAGCGCAGACGGTTCTGGGTTTGATGGGGCGTGTTCTCAGCATCAATCGTGCGCTGAATTGATTGGGTGAGCGACGAACTCCGGGAAGTATTTATCATAATAAACCTTATGCGTTTTGCGCTATGTAGCGGGGAGCGCGCTACCCTGAAGTGCGACTTTTGTTAGAAAACAACGAATTATGTAATTGAAAATCACGCCACCAACAGCAGAAACAGCGGTACAATTGCAGCGGCAAAGATAGCTTCAACCGCTAGCCCCGCCCCCTCGGCATCGGCTTCTGCACCTGGCTCATCCGGTTCTTCTGGTTCCTCCGGTTCTACTGGGTCGATTGGCGGTAGAATGGGTTCTGGATCGTCAACACCGCCCTCAATCAGCGCCTCGACTTCCGGTGTTAATACGACGTCCGAAAAAACAAGCTGCATGATCTCAAAACCGTCGAGATCAGCTTGGATCGTGCCATCCACATAATATTCGCTGGGATCAAGGATATCGATTTCGGCATTGCTTTGAGTGCTGCCAGGGGATTGCCCCGCTTCGACGCCAAGCCTGGTGATCTCAAGATGATCATAATCCGCAATGATAGCGTTCATGCCGAGGTCTTCCATCGTGGTGCCCTCGCTTCGGGACATTACGTAAACCACCAACTCATTGTCTCCATAGAAGCTAAGAACGTCTGCAGAGGGTTCGCCGTCTGATCCATCGGTGGCGAGGTCAATTTGCTGCTTTCCGGGAAGGTTTTCCCGCATCATTTTAAACATCTCTCCGGCGGGAGACAGTTCCTCAAAGTCGTGTCCATAGCTTAAGGCGCTTTTGGCACTTTGTTGAAGTGGCCAGACGTGGGCAATATCAACACCGCGGTCAGACATCTCATCAACGATATAAAGCATTTCAGCGGCCTGTTTGAGACCGTAGTCTTCCTCAGCATCAAAGGCGTCAGTGTGTGCTTTCTGGTTCCACTCAGTGACGAAGATTTCCAGATCTGGATGGTCTTGAAGCCATGTTTGTTCGATCGAATTCAGGACAAAATGCCGGCTCCCTGGAAACACGGGCGCTTTTGAATAAACATGCGCTGCGATGGCATCGAGCGCATCACGTTCCTCCGGTGTGTCGAACTCCTTCATGACCAGTTCGTTTGCAATCTTGGTCCAATTCACCCCTCCGCCATTATAAAGGTGATCTTCGGAGTTCAGTAAAAGCCCGTAGTCTAGGGCGACGGCTTGAAGCTGCTCTTCACCGGTTCCAAGATGATCGTAGTCAAGGCTCAGATCTGCAAAACCATGGCTCGCCCCGACTTGGGTGATGATGGAAATTTCTCCCTGCCCAAGACTGTCGAGTTCGTCATCGATGATAGCAGCCATTTCGCTGGAGAGGCGACCATACTCAACGGAGGACATTTCCCCGCTCCCCCAGTATTCATTGCCAATTTCGAACCCTTCGATTTCGGCATCACCATATGCCCCCGTGACGGTGTCCCTTATGAAGCCTCGCAGCAAAGCCTCATCAAATTCGGGAAATCTATCGCCATTCTCATCGGTGTCTTCAGAAAGGAACTCCCGGGTCGGAATGACCACCGTAACGGGCATATTCGTATCTGCGGCCCAGGACAAAAAGCTGGAATAGGGTATAAGCGTGTGCTCTTCGCCCGTATGTGGGTGAACGCCACTTGCGCGGTCAGGGTCTGATATATCGAAGTAGAATTCGGTGACTGCGCCACCAGGATATCGAATACCCGTAATCCCCAACTCTTCTGCGAGTTCGTCATAAGTCCCATCGTCGCCAATGCGATCACGATGAGTCAGAATGTTGCCGCCAAATAAGCCAGCATGCATTGTATGTTGTTCGGCGCTCGCAGCATGCATCTCAGGCATCGGTCATCCCCCTTGCATTGTTGCGGAGGATGAAACAGTGGATTTAATATTGCCTGAGGTTGGGCAGATTATTTGATTAGAGTTTTAGGGAGTGGGGTGAGTGGTCTTCCAGAAATTCAGACACTGACTTGGGTTACGATTTGCTGCCTGCTGATCGTCAACCATCAGAAGGTAAGAGATGCATTGTGAAAATCTGATAGCGGAATTGGGCTAAACCCCCTACGCTCCGGGCAATAGCTGTCCCAATATCGCGCATCACTTATAGCATGAAACTTATCGTTCAAATTCCGGCCTTTAATGAAGAAGGCACGCTTGCAAAAACCATTTCCGAGATACCGCGTACTGTTGCAGGCGTCGACAAGGTCGAAATCCTGGTAATTGACGATGGGTCCACGGATAAAACCGTTGATGTCGCCAAAGCCGCAGGGGCTGATCATATCCTCAGAATGCCCACCAATGTCGGGCTTGCAGGGGCCTTTACCGCCGGGATCGAAGCCTCGCTTCAGAAGTCTGCCGATATTATCGTCAACACGGATGCGGATAACCAATACTGTGCCGCGGATATTCCAAAGCTGATTGCGCCCATTTTGAACCGTGAGGCGCAAATCGTTGTTGGCGCGCGCCCGATCTCAGAGATCGAAAGCTTCTCACCGATCAAGAAAGTCTTTCAACGCCTTGGGAGTTGGGTGGTCAGAAAAGCCAGCGGGACGCAGATCCCTGATGCCCCGTCTGGGTTTCGCGCCTATTCCAAAAGTGCTGCTGCCCGGCTGTATGTTATCAACCCATACACCTACACGCTTGAGACAATTATCCAAGCCGGGCGCAAGCGCATTCCCATGACCTCTGTGCCCATCCGGGTGAACCCCGTGACGAGGCCATCGCGCCTTTTCCGCTCTATGCGCGAATATATTTTCAGGTCCAGCGGCACGATCATTCGCATCAGTATTGTCTATGCGCCTTTGCGTTTCTTTTTTACGCTTGCTGCGTTGTTTGCCCTGCCGGGTCTGGTGGCGATTGCCCGCTTCCTGGTGCATTACGCCGCCGGAGATGGCAGCGGGAACATTCAATCCTTGGTGCTGGCATCTGCGCTTTTGGCCATGGCCACGGTGCTCTGTGCGGTGGGTATTTTGGCGGACCTGATTGCTGCCAACCGGCATCTTCTGGAAGACATCCGGGCGCGGGAAATGTTGCGGTATTCCGATATGCCTAAGGACTAGATTAAGGGCATGTGTTAAGAGCATATGGCGAGGTCATCGCGACCGTCGACGCTGCTTGGCTTTTGCAATAAAGGACACTCATTGAAGGTGGCGCAGGCAAAGTTAAAATCAACGCTCAGAAAAATCGCCATTGTCGGACCATTGCCACCTATTAAAAGCGGCATTGCACGGCACACGAGTGCTCTCACAGAAGCCCTTTTAGCGGACTCTGCGAATGAGGTCAGGGTCTGGGGCTTTAAGCGTCAATATCCGGGGTGGCTATATCCGGGCGGAGATGAAAGGGACGCAAGCCTATCGTCTCCCACATTTCGATATGAAGAAACTGTAGACGGGGTAAACCCCGCGTCTTGGTTTCACACGGCCCACGCCATTCAAAAATTTACGCCAGATATATTGGTGTCGCCCGCCTGGACGTTCACGACGGCCCCGGCCCTTGGTTATATCGCAAAAAAAGCGCGGCAACACGGCGCGCGCAGTTATGTGGTCGTACACAATGTTGCGGATCATGAGCAGGCGTCATGGAAGAGTATGTTATCTCGGTGTCAACTTTCGAATGCGGATAAGTTCATCACCCATAGCCAAGCACTGGCGAAGAGCCTTTCAGAGCTTCAGCCAGGCACGCCAAGTGTTTTTTCGCCCCATCCGGTCTTTGACACCCTGCCCCAGCCTGAAGGGCGTTTGACGCGCGAGCAAAACATAGAGTTGTTATTTTTCGGCATTATAAGGCCTTACAAAGGTCTCGACCTGCTATTGAAGGCCATTGCGAAAAGTGGGCGGAGGGATTTGCGGCTCACCATTGCAGGGCAGTTTTGGCAAAATGAAAAAGACACAACTGAATTGATCGACCGGCTGGGCATATCTGATCTTGTCGAATTGCGAAGTCGCTTTATTGATGATCGCGAGGCCGCTGCGCTTTTTCAGAGGGCAGATGCTGTTGTCTTACCTTACAGATCCGTCACAGGTTCCGGAGTTGTGGCCACCGCTTTTCACTATGGCAGAGCCGTAATTGCAACGCGGTTGCCCGGCTTTGCTGAAATCGTGAAGGACGGTGAAACAGGTTGGCTCTTTTCGCCAAATTCTATTGACGAGCTTGCCGATCATATCTGGGGGATGACACGTGCACAAACAGACCCTGCTGGTATCGCCGCCAAACAGTTTGGTCAGAGGTTTACTTGGGAAAAGTTTGCCTCACTTGTTGTGGCTTAAGCCGGGAGAACCTGGAGACGTGCTTGAATGACCACAGCTTTTGGACGACTGGGGGCCGCTTTAATCCTCGCATTTTCTGCAATCTTGGTGCTTGCAGGTGCGCTGAGTTCCGAGGGGTTATATCTCATTGATGAACTCATCTATGCCATCGGGGTGGAAGCGTTCAGGACGTCTCAGTCTTTCGAGGTGCAAAATGGTTTTAAGGCGTTTGGCTCAGAGGATCTCAGAATTTGGCTACTGGCCAAAGGCCCGAATGGTTTTACGCCCCAGTACCCACCAGGCACAGCGATAGCCGGTGCCGGTTTGACTTGGCTGTTCGGATCAAAGGCTCTCATTGCTCTGAATGTCTGCGCGGGTGTTGGCACGTTATGGGTTACCCATGCTGTGGCACGTCGTTTGTTTCAATCGGCAGACATTGCAAATCTTTCCGTGATATTGCTGACGATCTGCACATTTTGGGCAGAATATGTGTTTGCACATTGGCCGCACGCGGTGACGGTCTTCTTGGTGAACTTGGCATTTCTGCTGTTTCTGAACGTAATCGATAGAAAAGAGTACGTTTTCGGATCTGCTTTCTTGAGCGGCATCGCGATTGGTGTCTGTATGTTCTTTCGGCTTGATGGCCTGCTTCTTCTACCCGTCATTACCATTGTGACGATATTATATGCCCGGATTCCCATAGTGACCCTGTCCGCTGGAGCGGCAGGGTTTCTGCCAGTTGCAGCATTGCTGGCGCTGATTAACAAAACCAAATTTGATACATGGAACCCGCTGTCTTACGGGACCTCTTCCGGCGGCAGCTCTGATGTGACGGCCTACCTGCCCCTCTTGTCCGTTGGTATCATTATTGCCGGATGTTTGGTTCTGCTGCGCCTGTATCGCGGCACTCGAAAGATTGACCCGCGTATTGTTGTTGGGGTTTTAGGCTTGGGGGTTCTGCTGTCCTCTGTAAGCGTGCCTGCAATGAATAAGCTCGTGACGGGCATTAATGCGATCCTGATTGATGCGACCACGATTTCTGATTGGCGGGAAGGTGTCAGACCCCAAGCTAATGGAACCCTGATTTTCTGGGGGGTGCCAAAAAAAGCTCTGGCGCAGAGTCTGCCCTGGTTGGGCTGCCTGGCTCTGCTGTTGGGGATGAAGTGGGGGGGGCGTCAGCGTTCTGTTTCGATCATTTTGATCTTCTTTGTTGTTTGGGCGCTGCCATTCATTATGCGCAACTGGCATGGCGGATTGTCGCCAAACATGCGCTACCTGCTGCCGACATTGCCTGTGTTGGGGATACTGGCCGCCTGGATTATTCAGACCCTTGAACAGAAATGTTTTTTCAGGAAGCCCCGTTTGATGCTGGGGCTCTCCGCATTCCTCACGGCATGCATTTTACTGCTGCTGTTTCCCGGGCAAATCGCGCTGTTACATCAGATTGCGACAGTTTACCTGTTTGTGATTATTGCAGTGCTTTTAGCACTTGCCGGCTTTTTCTTGAACTCAGTTACAGCGGCAGTTTCGTTATTTGTAATGGGCATCGGGCTAGGAGCTTCGAGTTTTCTTGCCATTGACGATATTCAAGCGACACAAAACCGCCGGGAAGTGACGGCTCAGCGCTCTAACGACGCAGACATGATCACTGGACCCGTGGTGATCTATGGTTCGCCCGAAAGTTTTGCTTCGGCTTTTTCCGACCCGCAGAAGCTCGTTGCGCTGCCCCATGTCGTAACCGGAAAGATTGACACGGAATTCGTTTATGCAGCCTGTCAGGCAGGGTACAGAGTTTTGGTCGCGAGTTGGATGGTAGAGAATATATCGCAATCAAACAGTGATCTACGGTTGCTTGAAATGCGGACCCCGGCCCCCGACACTCTTTCCCACCAAATTGATTGCCTGCAATAAAAAATACGACAGGCTCAGTCTTACAAATTGCGAGTTCCGGAAACAGTATTGGAAGTTGAAGATTCAGCCAATCGCAGGCATGTCTCCGCTATCAACTGATCTGAAAACCGTTGCTCTGCCAACTCTCTTGCCTTGGCCGACATGGTCTCCAAGTCAGAAGAGGCCATGGCGCATATCTTCCCGACAGTCTCTGTGAGCGCCCCTAGGTCTCGCGGGGGGACAAGCCAGCCTGTTTGACCCTCGACAAGGCCATCGCGGCAGCCATCCACATCGCTTGCGATCACCGGACGCCCGGAGGCCGCCGCTTCCAGAATGACTTTCGGCAAGCCCTCCCCGCCATGGGAGGGCATAACAAGGACATGCGCCGCCGTCAGATAGGGGCGCACATCCGTTTGCCGCCCCACAAACTGAATATTTTGCGCCCTCCCCCAGTCCTTTAGGGTTGCCGCGCGGATGGCCCCGGCATTGGCATGGAAGGTGTCTCCGACAACCGTGAACTCTGCGGGCAAATGGGCTGCGCGCGCACGCTGCGCGACCGCGACGAAGTCCTCGATGCCTTTGTCTGTTTGCAGGCGACCGACAAAGACAAAACGCCGTGGAAGATCAGGTGGCAGAGGCGCGTTTTGAAACTGTGTGAGATCCACCCCCGACCCCATGGTGCGCACAACCGGGGTCGATTTTGACAGGCCATGGGACCTTAGAAAATCAAGATCGGCGGGGTTTTGCACTAGGAGTGTTTCAGCACGTGATGATGCAAAACTGTATAATCTGGTGAGGATGCGCCCCATGGCGTCACGCTTGCGCATACGCATGCCCAAACCGCTGACATTGTTCACATATGGCAGGCGCAGCAGACGGCAGGCGAGGCCGCCATAGACATTGGCTTTGATCCCGTTGTTAAAGACGACCTTGGGCCGCGCGCGCCTTAACAATCGCCAGACCCGCCGCAGGGCCGCCCATTCTTCAATCGGGTTGGACCCATCCAGAGAAACGGGCCAGTCAAGCACCTGCACACCAGTCATGGCGGCCAAATGCGAGGTCCATTCATCGGCACCCGCAATCACCGTGACCTGCCAACCCTCTGAGACCAGCGCCGCAATCACATTCCGCCTGAAGTTCCACAAATACCAAGCCGTGCCCGACACCAGAGCGATCCGCTTTTCCATCACCGCACGCCTCTAAATTCGCCGGGCATGTCCTTTGGTTTAAGCGTTTTTTGGGATTTTTGACCGAAAAAATAGACGCCGCTGGCCGCGTCACTGGCATGGGCGCGGTTGCTGAAAAGGTCGATAAACCGCAACCAGAAGAAGGGCGCAGTGAGACGTGAGCCCCACCTGCGACTTCCAAGCAGGGCACCGGCGGCATATCGGAGAATTTGGAAGAGCGCGGTGCCCGGCCCGGCAACAACGCCACTTTCGATCAGGTTGAAACGACGAAACAACCAGCGGTGGCCGTTTTCGGTAAAGCGCGTGAAATCATAAGCGCGTTCGTGAACGGGTTGAAGAAAAGGCGTGCCCGCATAGACAAGACCGTCTGGTTTCAAAACCCGCCAGATTTCCTCGACCACGTCGTGAGGTGACAACACATGCTCTAGAACCGCTTCGATCCAGACGGCATCCACGCTTTGGTCCTTGAGTGGGATATCATGTGCATCCGCAACGAAGTCAGTGTTGGGGGTTGCGTAGACATCAAAGGATATGATGCGGAGGCCTTCTGTTTGATACAGAACCTCGGCGCCGTCACTGACGGTCCCCCCGCCGATGATCAAAACCACCGGGTCAGGCACCTGTGACCGTAGTCTTTCTGCGAGGTCCTGCGCGGTTTTGGGAGACATCGTGTTGCGGCCAAGCAGAATGCGCTTCCAGAGCTGCCGTTTGACCGGCCGAGGTCCGATCAAACTGGTGGCTTTGCTTGCAAGAAGGCTGTCGCGATCCAAGATGCTGTTCTCGAAATTCACGAGGACGGGCTGGCTATCAATGATTGGGAATTTTGTACCGTTCTCGGCACACAGGCCATCGTCAGATAACGCATCGGAGCCAAAAGACGCTTGGCAAAGTGGCGAGCGCAGCAAAGGCAGAATATCGGTGAGCGCTTGGCCGGATTGCTTAGAGATCGACATTGTTGTTACATCTTCCATTCGGACAGGTCGCGATCAAGCAATTGTTCGAGTCGCTCAATGTCCGGGCGGAAATATTGAATGAGTATTCCTCGGGTTTCCGGCTGCATGGGAGGATACTGTTCTTCCCGAAAATTTATTTTGCGCAAGTACGTTTGGAACCTATAGCGTTTTTCCTTGCTGATGATTTTAGATAACGGGCGCTGTAGCGCTTTAGGTGGCGAAAGTATAAATTTGGCCAGAGTGGTCGATCTTGGGGCTTTCGCCTTATTCTGAGACGCAAAGTCCGTGTCAGAAACGTCCGTTGAAATCCCCAGCCAGTCGCAAATCCTTTGATACTCATCTTGAGGAGATCGTTTCAGATCCTGCATTAGGACGACATACACATTCTCTGGTCCGAAGAGTTCACGGTACCTGTTTAGATGACCTGTGAAGCTAAATGTCTGGCGATATCGAGGGCGATACACCCCTGCCCCTTCAGGACGCGCATCATCTGCTTCAAGCGCCTCTTCGAACGATATCTGTTTCTCGTGCGATTGAGATTTAGCCTCGTAATAAAACGAGTAGATTGCTTCGACCGGGTTGCGCAAAGCGACGATAATTTTTGCTTTCGGAGAAAAGGTTGAGATGTTCTCGGCGGCTGAACGCGACGCAAAATAGAGTGCGGATGCATCTAGGGCGTATCTCTGGGAACGCCAGCCTTCGTACATTGCCCAATAGTCGCTGTACCCCATAGAAAAGCCATTCTGACGAACAGGCGTTCCGATCAGCGTGGCGGGTTCTTTTCTGTAAGGGCAGTACACATCTGGGTGCTGCGTGAACAGATGATGCAGGGTGGTTGTCCCGCATTTGGGGGCCCCGACTAAGAACAGGTTGGGGAATTTCCCTATGGTTTCATTTGCAGACATTTTTGGTCCAACCCGGCTTAACGCGTTACGAAAGAATAAATACCCAACCTGCGCCGCAACATCACCGAATGCCCAACTGTCATTAGGGCGAGGCTGACAACTGTTGCGGCTGCGGCACCATTGGCGCCGAAACGCGGGGCGAGCATACCGTTCAAGACGATGTTCAATGCGGTTGCCGCGACCACTGTCATGGCCGTTGTGCCCACATGGCGTGTGTTTGCTAATATCGGCCCTGGCACGCCCGCAGCGGATATCACAACCCGAAGCCACACAAGAATGAGCAGCGGAGTTGCCGCCGCGCTGAACCCAGCCCCGAAAATCACCTCGATGTAGAGTGCAGCCACGGTGCTTGGGATCGCCAAGGCAAGCGTTGCGAGCAGCATCCGGTTCGCAAGGCCTCTGGAAAGTGTCTCTAATCCGGCCAGATCATTTTCGGCATGCAGTTTTGCGGCTTGCTGAGAAATGCGCACACCGGCGGCGTGGAAGGGTAAGGACACCAGCAGAAAAAACCGTGCTGCAACCCCATAAAGCCCGGTTTCCTCGGGGGTGGATAGATATCCCAACATGATGACGTCCGTCGCCCCCAGCAAGGTCGCGGCACCAAAGAGAACAGACGATTTCCCGGCTTCGATGACCCAATCACGGGCTTTGGAAAAATCGGGCGGGTGCCAGATCGACCTGATGGCGCGTCTCAGGCTGTGCAGGCCAATGAGCAACGACAGGAGGCTTGCCCCCGCCGTCAGAAACATGGCCGTGCGTGGGCTGATGTCGGATGTCACATAGACCCACACCAAAACAGCAATCAGCAGAACCGACGGCTCGATCAAACGATCCGGCAGATGCCCGGCAATCGGGCGGCCTAGCCCCTGCAGGACGCCCGTGCGCATCAAGTTAAGAGATCGCACCAGCAAGAGCCCCGCAGCCGCGGCGACGGTGCCCTGCACAACAGTGTCTTGCGCAAGCAGCGGAACGTTCCAAATGGCGAGCGCACAGACCGTAACCGACAGGACTGAAACTGCCAAGAATGTGCCGAGAATAAAGCCCGACGCTTCGTCTTGTGCCTTGCGCACCAGCATTTGAGGAAGCGTGCGCACCGCGAGGTGCTGAAACCCAAAAGTGGTAAAAAGAACGGCGATGCTGACCAAGCCCAAGGCAAAGACATAGGCCCCGAACCCGTCTGGGCCAAGCAGCCGCCCCAATAGCATCGTCAGTGCAAAACTGGCCGCTGCCGCATAAAGCCGCATGAGCAAGATTTGGGAGAACTGGCCGAAGGGCGCGCTTAGTTTTTGGAAGAGGTTTGTTTGAAGCATCCGTTATAAATCGTAGAGCTTGTCCAGTTGGGTGACATAATTTCCGATGGAATGCTTCGCAGCATGTGACTTCAGAACGTCAGAGAGTGCTGCATCGTCTTTCAATTCGACGGTTTCGACAATCTTTTTGGCAACGGCCTCCGGGGTCGGGTCTTGAACGATAAGCCGGGGGTCAGGGCAGCTTTCGCGCAACCCCGGCACATCGGTGACAACGGTCACTTTGCCAAGTTGTGCGGCCTCAAGTACGACCAAGCCAAACCCTTCCCAGTCAGAGATGAGCGCACATATATCCGCGCTTGCATAAGCCGAGGCGATATCTTTGACCGCCCCTAAAAACACCACCCGGTCTGCCAGGCCCAAGTTTTTAGCCAAGTCACGCAAGCTTTGCTCATGTGCCCCAACACCAGCCAGTGTAACAACAAAATACTGCGGCAGATATTCTAGCGCTTTGATCAGGATGTCTTGCCGTTTTGGCCGATCTAATGACGCAACCATTAGGATGCGCGTTATGCCTGTTTCTGTAGTGATGGGTTTTGTAACGGGAGCAACTTCTGGGACAAAATTTGGCAGGGTGTACATACGAGGCACATCCCCAATGAAGGCGCGCATGCCGTCGCTCGCCTCTGCACTCACCGTGATCGTGGACCGCGCGATGCGGTGCAGGCCCCAATCAAGCAGGCGGACCAAATGGCGCTTTCGGCGGGGGTAATGCGCGCTGTGCACATGGAGAATGGCGCGCTGACGCAGAAAAAATGCCAAATAACAGGCCGGGACCATATGCAGATGAAACAGGTCATATTGGTGCCGGTTCCTAAGGCAATACCAGAGCGCTTGGGCAAAGCCCTGCACCTGTATTAATTGTCCGGTGCCCAGATCATAGAAACTGCCGCTACCGTCAAATACAAGAACGTCGTGGTTGTCTTGGGTGCGCACCAGATCAGCAACAAGACGCTCTGCCCCACGCGGAACGTCCAGCCGCCGCACGATCTGAAGTACGCGTTTTTTGGCCATCTTATTGCACCTCAAGAATGTGATGCTTACCGGGCGACAAATATCTAAGAGACCACATGTGCGGGATAAACCCTCTTCTGAAACACCCCATCAATCACTTTGTAATCCAAATTATGTCGTTGATTACATCAGACATTCAGTTTTTATCAAAAGGGCATTCAGGTGAGGCTGAATAACTACAAGAAGCTTGCCAAGAGGACAGCAGCTATGTCGATGTCAGAGGGATCAGCACACCAAGGTATTCTGCGGCACCCCCGAATTGGGGCCGCACTTGCCTTCCTCGCCTTCGCCTTCGCCACTCTGCTGATGCTGTATCCGATGCTTTGGCAGCCCTACTTGCCTTTGGTGGATATTCCCAATCACATCGCCAGATTTACAGTAATGGCAGACCCTGAGGGACCGCTCTCGAAATATTACGATCTCCAGGCAGCTTTTTTGTACCCCAATTCGGCCACGGATTTGCTTTGGCTGGTGACCGGAATGGAGGGAGACCCTGTCGCCTTCGCTCGTATGACCATGATGGTCTACGTCGTTAACTTTATTTTGTCAGTTGTGGTTCTCAATCGTGTCGCAACGGGGCGCTGGGCGGCATGGCCCGCTATCGCCGGACTGTTGGTCTATAATGGAAACTTCATCTGGGGGTTTCAGAACTATGTCTTTACAATACCGTTCAGTCTGCACGCGCTTTCTTTGTGGTTGGTATTGGAACGGCGGTCGACGGTCTGGCGTGCCCTAATTTTCCTGCCAATCAGCATATTGCTTTATACGATGCACCTGCTGGCTTTTGGTGTGCTCATCGTCGCGCTCTTAGGTCGGGAAATTCACCTGATTATTGGGGATGAAGGGGGCAGGACACATAAAATTTCCGACACGTTCATATCAGGAGTTCCATTCCTGATACCGACCCTGTGGTATCTTTATCAAACCATGAGCCAGCCGGCAGGCGCATTGGGAAGCCGTACGGAGCTTGGCCACTGGTGGAGCGGCAGGCTACGTGCCCTGCTATCGATCCAGTGGGAAAATCCGTTACATGAATTTCCGGAGATTTTTCTTTCAGCGCTTCTGACCCTATTCGTTTTGGGTCTTTGCTTTTTGGCAATTTTTCGAACCTCCGGCCCCCGACTTCATATCGTCAGTTCAATGAAAGGGCCGGTTATTGCGCTTGCTTTGCTGTCATTGATCGCGCCTTCTTGGCTGAACGGCGTGGCACTGATCCATATACGGTTCCCATTTGTGGCAATGACTCTGCTGATTGCCGGAACCTATTGTATGGGCTTACGCCTGCATCACAAGGCAGTGCTGACGCTTGTGTTGACAGGCCTGCTGTTTTTGAAGGCCGCTCAATTTGAGAAACTATGGGCGACACACAATCAGGACATAAATGACCTTAAGGTTGTCCTTTCCGAGCTCCCTCCGAATAGCCGCCTTTTGCCATTGAGAGCCTCAGACCAGGAAAACATGCAGCGAAGATTGTGGCATGCACAAGCTTACGCAATGATCTATCAAGATGCTTTTATTCCTACTTTTTTTCAGGGCTCGCATGCGGTCATTTTAAAGGGGGAATGGGACCAATACGCGACCGCCGCTTTGCGACCAAAGAGCATCGAACAGTTGCTGAACGCAGATGCAATCGATCCATCACTCCCCTATGCGTATCTGCGAGATTGGGAGACAAAGTTCACGCATATTTTGTTTTTGGATAAAATGTCGCCCCCAGCACCTCTCAGTGAGACGGTGTTAGAGCTAGGCTCCAAAGGAAGGTTTACGTTGCTGGGAATCCGGTCTCCGGCATGATGGAGTTTTATGCCGCCTGTGCCGTTTCCGATATGTATCAAGCGCACTGAAATGATGTTGCAAACCACCTATTTGTACAAGATATCAAACCGGTCTGTACTTACTCTTTGCGTGTATCCATCGAAGAAATCTGACAGTCCTGCAGACCGCCTCAAGAACACCTCATAAGAAAACCCGGGCTCGTTGAAATACCCGGCCTTTTTGTCAAAAACGATGGCATCAGGAAGACCGGTCTGCAGATCTTCCAACACATTGGCGCGGGTCTCTGCGGCGAGCACCTGTAGCTCAGCGCATACTGCCTCTGTCTGATTGCAAGCCGCCTCCGCTTTGGCATTGGCGATGGCAGGAACTGTCCACAAAGCTGGATAGCGATTGTGCCAAGGCACCCCCAGTTCCAGCGCGACAATCGGTCCAAGGAAAACATGTGAACTCAGAATAGTTATGCCGCTCTCAGTCGGCCCCTTCACGAGTTCAGCAGCTAAATTCTGCACGCTCAGCGATTTGTAGAACCCGCGATGAATGGAAAGCAGGGAAATCATAAGCGCACAAATAATCGCGGAGCGTATGATTGCTTTGACAGGGCTGCGCAGGATTAAGAACCCGCATAGGATTAATCCAAAGCTATGCACGGGGACCGCCTGATATCCGTAGCCGGTCCACTGCAACGTATAAGAGGCGACGCCAGCGAAATATAAAGCGGCAAGCGGACCTAGACCTTGGGGAAGCGATTTCTGCCGCCAACATTCCAACAATAAGAGCGCAACGAAGAGCAGCTTTATAATCCCGATATTTAAAATGACCTGACTATTTGTGCCCCCGTACGCGCCATATGTCAGGACCGCTGTTGGCACGATTTCTAAGAAATAGGCTGGGTGGACTACCCAGACGAAAGCGACATAGCCTGCACCCATCGCGATGATACTGATGTTTGATGCCGCCAACAGCGGACGCAAATTGCGCTCTCGCAACGCAAGAGCGAGTGTCACAAAAATCGGAAAGACCAAAAAATGTGGCTTTAGACAAATGCCCAGTGCCGCAAACGCACCACGCAGTGCTCCGCCCCTGCCATAGGCTCCGCGCTCATGAAACGCTAATCCCATGACCCACGGCATCAGGAACAAGACCAAAAGGTGATCCCGCTGCGCAAAGTATCTGAGCGCAGGAAGGACCACAGCCGCCCATAGCAACACAACAAAGACCATTTGGCGCGCTGGGACGGAGCGATCATGGCCCACCAAGATACGATAAGACCACGCCAAAACGCCGCCAATCAAAAGGGATGTCACTGCATACTGCGCATCTGGCAATGACATCTCGGTGAGATGTGCCAGCCAATTGGCGGGCAGTGTATAGTAGAAGTTTAGGGGCGGATTGACCTCAATCACCGAATGATACAGTTCTGCGCCAGCGAGCCAGCGCTCGACCGCAATTAGAAACCAAGCGGTATCATGGTTAATGAGACGCCCTTGAAAAAGCAGAAAGGTTCCGACGGCCGAAACCATAAAAACTAGGATCGTCGGTCCTATTCGGGCTGGCGTCTGAGCGTCGGTTTTCATATTGCAAACCTCATGTCTTCAGCGCCCAAAGCTTCAGCGAGACAAAGGTAAAGGCAGGCACCACCACCGCGACCAGCAGCATGGTCAGAGCAAAGGGCGCACCGAGTTTTTCCACCCCCCACCATGTGATCAGGCTGCTGAGTGTCAGCCCTATCAACGAGACCACCAAAAACCGTGGGAAGTGAAACCCATGGCGCGGGCGGATCGCAAAGGTTGCTTTGGTGTGGCCGATGTAGGACCAGAGAACCGCCATTGAGAACCCGCAGAAATTCGCAATAAGCGGCGCAACATCAAAGAGTGCGTCCACTGCGGTTGCGGTCACAACATGCGCAGCGGTCGCGAGGAGCCCGACGCCCAAAAACCGTTTGATTTGACCAGCCAGCATTGTCATGCGTTTCGCATGAGGACCGCGCCCAGCGAAACCCCGGCAGGCATCGGCGTGCGCCCGATCAGATGGCGTTCCGCAGCAAAGACCCGCCCCAGAACCCGGTTCAGCCCCGGCCCCGGCATCACATCATCTGAGGCCTTGGACCCGAGTAGGCGTTTGACCAGTCTGACCCCCAGAATAAGCGGCATCAAAAAGACGTTGAAATTGAAAAATCGCTCTACGGTCAGCCCCGCGCTCTGTGCCGCTTGTGCAAGCGATTTGCGGGTATAGCGGCGGAAATGGTGATGGCTCACATCATGTTCGGACCAAAGCCAAGGGTAGGCGGGCACGGTCACAAAGATGCGACCCCCCGGGGCCAGTTTTTGCGCCAAGGCTGCCAGAGACTCGGCATCCGGCTCCACATGTTCCAACACATCAAACAGACAGATCAGATCAAACCGGCCGTCGGAAAACGGGATATCATCCGGCAAAGCCCCATATGGCACGCTAAGCCCGGTTTTGGCCGTCGCCATGTCGCGGGCGGGGGCATCAAATTCAAAGCCCTGCAGGTCTCCGAATTGCTGTAGCATGGCAATATTGCCACCGGTCCCGACCCCGGCTTCCAATATGCGAGGCGATGGGCCTAGGGGCACAAACTGCCGGATCGCGGTTTCGATAATGCGCCTACGGGCCACGAACCACCAATGTTCTGCCTCAAGCGCATTCATACGGTCATAAACACCACGATCCATCAGTCTTCGCTCTCTTTCACCGATCGCACGATATAAAGCGGCCTTTTGCGCACCTCGTAGTAAATGCGACCGATATATTCTCCGATAATGCCAAGGGCGACCATGTTTAGCCCGCCGAAAATCAAAATGACAATCAGGGTCGAAGCATAGCCGGGCACATCGCGCCCCGTGATTAGTACTGACAGGAACACATAGGCCGAATAGGCAAAGGCAAAGACCGCCATCGTGCCGCCGACATAAGACCAAATGCGCAAGGGCGCTGTTGAGGAGGCAAAGATACCATCCAGTGCCAGCGTCCACAGCCGCCACCAGCTCCAGGAGCTTGCACCATCGGCGCGGGCGGGACGCTCATAGGTGACTTCGACCGTTTCAAACCCCACCCAGCTGAAAATACCCTTGTTAAAGCGCGACCGGTCGCCGATTTGCAGCACGGCCTGCACAACTTCGCGATCCAGCAGGCGGAAATCGCCAACATTGCTGGGGATTGGGTTTTCTGCGAGCCAGTTGAAAATCCTGTAATAGGCCGCTGCCGAAAGCCGTTTCGCCCAAGTGTCCTGTGAGCGGTCAATGCGCCGCGCATTCACAATTTTTGCACCCGCGCGCCAGCGCTCAAGCATCTCTGGAATAAGTTCTGGGGGATCCTGCAGATCCACATCCATGGGAATAATGACATCGCCGCGTGCATGGGCAAGACCTGCGGCCAAAGCCGCCTCCTTGCCGAAATTACGTGACAAATTAATAAGGCGGAGGGGCTTACCTTCTGCCATGAGCGCTTCGATTTTGCGCTCTGTCGCATCTCGGCTGCCATCGTTTACAAAGACAACCTCAAATGTCGCGACCCCTGCCAGCACCTGCGTCACAGTGTCGACAAACCGACGAACAGCCTCTGCCTCATTAAAGACGGGCACGATCAGAGACACAACAAAAGGCGCTGCCTCAGCCTGCTCTATGGGGTCAATATCCTGCATCACATCCCAAACTTGCTACTCGCACTTGTTTCTAACAGAGAATAGAAGGCCAGCAAGCGCCCTACCCCCGCGCATAGACATCGTCATATCTGACGATGTCATCTTCGCCGACATAAGCGCCGGTTTGCACTTCGATCAGCACCATGGGCACTTTGCCGGGGTTTTCCAGCCGGTGTTTGGACCCGACCGGGATGTAGACGGATTCATTTTCCGTCACCAGTTTCACCTTGTCTTCGATGGTGACGCGGGCCGTGCCTGCGACCACGATCCAATGCTCAGAACGGTGCACGTGGCTTTGCAACGACAGGGCCGCGCCGGGGTGCACCAGGATGCGTTTCACCTGGAAACGCCCGCCCACCACAAGGCTTTCAAACCAGCCCCAGGGGCGGTGATCCTTGGGGAATTGCGTGGCCTGGGCAGCGCCTTTTTCCTTTAAAGCCGTGACCGCCTTTTTCACGCTTTGTGCGCAGCTCATATCCGCAATCAAAACCGCATCTGGCATGGCTATCGCCATGATGTTTTCAAGCCCGATGCCGACCACTTGCAGTGTCTCGCTTTCCGATCGCAGAAGCGTGTTTTTGCAGTCCAGGGCGGTCGCTGCGCCGGAGGTCACAATGCCATCGGCATCTGGCCCGCTTTCCCGCCAGACCGCGTCCCAGCCGCCAAGGTCAGACCAGGCCGCATCAAAGGGCACAACAGACAGGTTCGTGGCCTTTTCCATCACCGCATAGTCAATCGAGATATCCTCAGCCCGCGCCCAGGCGTCGGGGTCAAGGCGTAAAAACCCAAGGTCGGGTCGCGCGGCTGTCAGGGCGCTGCGCACAGGGTCCAGCAGGGTTGGCGCATGCTGGTTGAAGGCCGCGATCATGTCGGCGGCTTTAAAAAGGAAAATCCCCGCGTTCCATTTGAAATTGCCTGCCGCCAGCATCTCTTGCGCGCGCGCCTCATCCGGTTTTTCGACAAAGCGCTTTAAGGCCACCGGCGCGCCGGTGTGATCCGGGCACTCCGCCAGTTCCAGATAGCCATAGGCGGTTTCTGCATGGGTGGGCGTGATGCCAAAGGTCACCAGCTGCCCGACCTCAACCGCCTTTAGCCCACGGGCGACCGCGGCGTGAAAGGCTTCTGTGTCGGGCACCACGTGATCTGACGGCGCAACCAGCAGGACGGCTTCGGGATCATGCGCGGCGGCATGCAGCGCGGCGGCGAGGATCGCGGGGGCGGTGTTGCGCCCTTCGGGCTCAATCAGGATCGCGCCGGGATCAATGCCCACGGCCTGCAACTGTTCGGTCACGATAAAGCGAAAGTCAGAGTTCGTCAGCACAAGCGGGGCGTCAAACACCACCCTGCCCGCCTGCCCCGTCAACCGCTGCGCGGCGGCCTGAAACAGGGTCTCATCCCCCATCAGGGGCACAAATTGCTTGGGATAGCTCTTGCGCGACAAGGGCCAAAGGCGCGTTCCAGACCCGCCACAGAGTAAAACCGGTACAATGGTCATTGTCTTTGTCCCTTCATGGGGTGCCGATCATGCGCAAAGGGCACCCACAAATCTGCGCGTTACATCTGCTCTTATTGAAGACGGTTATACCTAACACTTTGTTTAAACTTTAAATCAAAGGTGACCACACTTGGGCAACTTGGGGCAAGCCGGGGCAAGGGAAAGCTGAAGCTCTGCGTTTACCACAAAGAGCCCGGTGCCTAGCTGAAACAACCCATTGGCCATTTGTCCAATTTAGCGCGGGAAACCCGCTCTCGAAGGGTCAAAACGCAAAGTTTACGGAAAATTATGTTAATTCATTGATAAATAAAAATATATTGCAAATTTCCGAGCGCCGAAAAAGTTTAATCTGGCTAAGTTTCCCAAGAAAATTCCTGAGAAACGTGCCCCCATGACCGCACCCGCCTGCGAAGTGTCGCCCTGCGCCTAATCCGGCGTTGCCCCACCCCGGGCATTCATGCTGTAAGGACGTAATGTCAAAGTGTTGATTGGGACGGAACAACGGATGCCCGGTAAGTCTTTTCTTACGCGATTTTCTCGGAAAACCTCGGGGGCCTTGCTGCTGTCAACCGCCCTCTTGGTGCCAGCAACTGCGCAAGAGCAAGGCGCGCCAGAGTTTGATCCGCTGACTTCTCCCACCCTGAGTTTTTACGGCTTGCCAGGGCTGATGGATACCGCCTCGGCCGAGATGATGCCCGAAGGGCAACTGGCCACCAGTTTTTCCACCTTTGCCGGGCAGAGCCGCTATAACGTCACCTTTCAACCCACGCCCTGGGCCACCGCGACTTTCCGCTATATTGGGGTGCAGGATCTGAACCTTTTTGGCTTTGACGACTATTACGACCGCAGTTTTGATCTGCGTCTGCGTCTCTGGGACGAAGGCACATACCGCCCTGCCGTCGCCGTGGGCCTGCAGGATTTCATCGGCACCAGTCTTTATGCGGGTGAATATGTTGTCGGCACCAAGACCTTTGAAACCCCTGCCCTGGCAGCGGGCCGCGCGCCCGGTCAGCTGAAGGTCAGCGCGGGTCTCGGTTGGGGGCGGCTTGGCTCTTATGGCACGATCGATACAATCGGCACCCGCGCGGCCTATGACCCAAGCTCGACCGGCGGCCAGCTGAGCTATGACCAATGGTTTCGTGGTGATGTCGCGCCTTTTGCTGGCATTGAATGGCAGTTGGATGACCGCTGGGGGCTGAAGGCGGAATATTCGTCAGACGCTTATGTGAATGAAACCCAAGCCTCCGATGTGTTTGAGCGCAAATCCCCGCTGAGTTTCGGGGTGGAATATCAGGCGCGACCGGGTTTGCGCCTAGGGGCCTATTATCTTTATGGGTCACAACTCGGGATCAGCGCGCAGATGCAGCTGAACCCCAAACGCCCGGCCAACCCGATCCGCGTCAAAGCCCCGGTGCCCCTGACCCCGCGCAGCCTCTGGGCCACGACCCCGGCGCAGTGGAGTCAGGATTGGGCCGAAAGCGAGGCCGAACAGGTCAGCCTGCGCGAGACGCTGACGGAAAAACTCGCCGAAGACGGGCTGGTTCTGGAAAGCCTGAGCCTGACCGGCACCAGTGCCGAGCTGCGCTATCGCAGCAATCGCCACCGGTCCTTCAGCCTGACCAACGGGCGCGCGGCCCGCGCCATGGCGCGCAGCCTGCCAGCGTCTGTGGAAATCTTTCACATCGTACCCATGGAGGGCGGCCTGCCGCTTTCGCGCATGACGCTCAAACGCAGCGATCTGGAAGCATTGGAATTTGCGCCGGACGCCACAGAGGCCCTACAGGCCCGCGCAGAATATTCCGGCGCGCCCGCGCTGGCAGACAGCGCCCTCAGCAACGAGACGCTTTATCCGAATTTCACCGGCGGCATCGGCCCATACCTCTCGACCTCTTTCTTTGACCCGGATGTGCCGCTGCGCGCGGACGTGGGCATCGAAGCCAAGGCCAGCTATGCCTTTGCGCCCGGTTGGGAAGTCGCCGGGGCGGTCCGCCACCGGCTGGCGGGCAATGTCGACGGCACCCGCGCGTCCAATTCCGTTCTGCCGCATGTGCGCACCGATCAGGACAAATACGCGCAATATGACACCACCCTGCGCAACCTTTACGTGACAGGCCGCTGGAAACTGGCCCCCGATCTCTATGCCCGCGCCACCGCCGGTTATCTGGAAAAAATGTATGGCGGCATCTCGGGCGAGGTTCTCTGGAAGCCGGTCGACAGCCGCCTCGCCTTCGGGCTTGAGGCCAACTACGTGCAGCAGCGCGATTTCAACCAACGCCTTGGGTTCCGGGATTATAATATCGTGACCGGCCATGCCTCGGCCTATTACGAAGCGCCGCAGGATTTCCTCGTGCAGCTTGATGTTGGCCGCTATCTGGCAGGCGATGTGGGGGCGACGCTCTCGGTGGACAAAACCTTTTCCAATGGCTGGTCCGTGGGGGCTTTTGCCTCAAAAACCGATGTTTCAGCCGCAGATTTCGGCGAAGGCTCTTTTGACAAAGGCTTGAAGTTCACCATCCCGCTGGATTGGATGCTGGGCCGCCCACACCGCGGTACGCAGACCGCCGTCATTCGCCCGATTCAGCGTGACGGGGCGCAGCGCGTGGATGTGCCGGGGCGGCTTTATGACGACATCCGGGCCGCGCATCAGCGCAGCCTGACCGATCAAAGTGCGAGGTTCTGGGAATGACACGCTTCAAGCTGATTTCTGGCCTTTTGTTGATCGCGGCGCTTGCGGGCTGCAGCCGCGGGGATCAACCGACCAACGTACTAAGCGAACTTTTCAGCAGCTCAAAAAGGCTTTTGGCCAAAGAAGAGACAGCGGCGGCCCCCACCGTGACCCGTGCCGCACTCAATCAGATCAACGTCCCGCTTTTGGAAGCCACGATCGAGAACCGCGCTCAGACCGCCTATCTGGTGGCCCAGCGGCAGCGCACCGACACCCAGCCCGGTGTGATCACCGTCTGGCGCAGCGATGACGATGTGACGCTCGCGCTACGGTCAGGCGTCTTGATCGCCACCCGCGGGCTGCGCGATGATCTACTCTCAGCCTCCGCCCTTACCCGCGATGGCAAACGCCAGTTTGTGCTGCATCACGGCGACAACCAGAGCCAGACCTTCACCCTGAGTTGTCAGGGCGCACAGTTGGGCCGGACCTCTTTGGATATTCTCGGCAAAGCCTATGCCACCACCCATCTGCGCGAGCGCTGCGAGGGCCCGGCGGGAATCATTCAAAACGACTACTGGCTGGACGCAGGCAGCGGCCAAATGCGCCAATCCCGACAGTGGGCGGGACCAACCATCGGCTATATTATGCTAAGAGTGCTGGAAAAATAACCAATCACCGTGGTAAAATTGCCATCGGACCAGAGTTTTTTTGCTACTGCAGCAAGACAAGAAACATGCCGGTTGAAAACACTCAAAAGGTTATCTAGGTTGAGGCCAACGTTCTATGGAGTTTAAATTATGAAAAAGTTCTTCGCCGCTTTCGCTCTGACCGCAATGGTTGGCACCGCAGCTTCCGCTGGTAACCCAGTTGTGGGTCAAGACGACGCAATGGTTATGCCTCCAGTTGTTGCTGGCAGCAGCCTGGGTGCATCTGCACCGCTGATCGCTGGCGGCCTGCTTCTGGCAGCTGTTCTGCTGGGTGACGACGACAGCAGCACAACAACAACCGACTAAATTTGTCCCGAAAGGGATGCAGAAAGGCGGGCCATTTGGTCCGCCTTTTTTGTTTGGCTGCCCGTTTTGAAATTCGTCACAAAAGAGCTTGAACCCGCCTGTGCAGGGTAAGGGCCTGATCCGCAAAGCTGACCACATCCAAAGCGTCAGGGTGCATATCTTTTTCAGCAAGCACACGCTTGAGTTCCACCACAAGACATTCAGGGCCAGCCCCGATTGGCAGCAATCGTTCCGGATCGGCAGCCGGATGCTCGACCGTACCACCGCTGTCCGTCTGGATGACACGGATGCCCCGCGCCAAGGCTTCACGAATGGTCAGCCCAAACGTTTCTTTCCATTGCGACATAAAGAGCAGCACATCAATACGGGCGTAAAACCCATCCATCTCCGCCTGCGCAAACCGCGGCACAACTTGCCAACGCCCCGGCAGGTCAGAAAAATCCGCACGCCCCCACCAACTGCCATCCAAGCTGCCTTCAACCAACAGAGCGTCAAACTCCTGATCGGCTTTCAACTGCGAAAATGCTTTGCGAATAATCGGCCAGCCCTTGATCAGCGAAGGCCCCCCGACAAAGCCAAAAACCAGTCTCGACTCCGCCGCCCGCCGCGCAGCCTGTCGCACCGGGAAGTCCTGCCCCGGCAGATGCACCCCATTGGCCCAGACCATGCTATCCTGCGCCACCAATCCGGAGCGCGTACAAAGGTCATGGGCAAATTGACTGGGGAACGTCAGCAAATCCGCTTCGGCTGCCAGTGCCTTGAGGCGCTCCATCCGCTGCTGCGCCCGCGACAGGTCGTCCACACAGCCTTTGCAGTTTTCAATCTGGATCGGATCCTGGCCACAATAGCGCCCCTCGGTGCGGATCATGAACTGCCGCTCACAGAGCCACCAGAAATCATGCGTCGAGAGAATGACGGGCACCCCTTGGCGCTTGGCCGCACCAATAACCCCGGCACCGATATCTTGTAAGCAATGCAGATGTACGAGGTCGGGCTCAAGGCGGCGGATCAGTCTCGCAACCACTTCGGTGACCTCGGAGTTGTCGTAGGTCTGCCCATAAGATCGCCCAAACGGCAAATTGATCAGATAATTGACAATCCCGTCGACTTCACTTTTGAGGATCGCATATGGCGGCATGTCGCTCCGGCTCATTGCCGAGATGGCCGTCACGCGATAGCCGTGATCATCCTTCAAATGATGCGCGACCTGTTCGGCCACCACGGTGGCTCCGCCATAGGTATAAGGCGCGAAGTAGATATTGATGACGAGGATATGCGGCACACTCATGAGCAGACCCACCGGGTGATTTCAGGATCCATCACCGGCTGCTCCAGGCGGGCTGACCATTCCTTTTCTAAAGTCTTGCGCGCCGCCTGCCCCATGGCCTGCGTGCGCCTCCGGTCCTGCGCCATATCTTCAAGCGCCGTCCGCCAGCTGGCTCCGGCTGGCAGAACATGTCCTGTCTGTCCGTCCATCACCAAGGCCGTCATATCCGACACCGTGCCCACAAGGCTTGGTACGCCAACCGAGGCTGCATCAATCACTCGCACACCGCTTTTGCAGCGGTTGAACAGATCATCAGCCAAAGGCATCACCGCCACATCTGTTGATGCCAGTGTTTCCAGATATGTCTCATAGGTGGAAAACGGGTGGGTTTTCACGCGGGCCCGCAGGGCGTCAGGCAGAAGCTTTTTGTCAAAATGGCCCAGAATGACCAATTCGCGATCTTGGCCTGCATCCAGAAAGGCAATGATATCCTCTTGGACTTCTGCGAAATCCACCTCATGGCCCTGTGACCCGCTTGCGAACGCAACCCGAAACGCAGAGGACGCATCTTTTTGCACCTGCGCCATGGCCCTTTGGCCCGCCTGCAAAGAGACCTGATCCGCAAAGTTGCGCCGCATATGCACAGGTCGATTGGTGTAAAGCTGCGTATGTGCCACCATGCCGGGCGTTGAAACGGAAATCATATCCGCCCCATTCATCACATCCAGATAACGTGGCGCCTCCTGCATGAAATGCGCTTTGCGCCAGGCGGGCAGCGCTTTCATGTTCTGATAGGTGCCATAAGCCGATACAGAAAACAGCGGATCATCCAGATCATAAAGGATCGGCAAGCGCAGACGACGCGCTTCATAGGCGAGGGTCGATGTGACCGGCAGGTTTGCCAGACGGTAGAACATCACATGAGTGGCATCCTGCATGAGCGCCATAGCGCGGGGAATATCCTCGTAATGGGCAAAATCGTAGCCGACATCTTTCAACCGCCACAGCTCATCCAGCTGTTCGACCCGATACTTGCGGCATTGCGGCAAGTTGAGGTCCCCGATCATCGCCACCTTACGTCGCTTCATCACAAGCGCGGGTGGCTCAGACACATGAAAGGCCTTCTGTTCAGCTAGCTCCAGCCAGACCATCATAGGCCCGCCCGCCCCTGCCTGACCTGCACGGTGAATGCTGGTCAAACCATTGCCCCGAAGACGCGCGCTGACATAACGCCAACCGGTTTTCATTGCCGGGCGCAGCCCTTCTTGTCGTAAAATCAAAAAGAACCGCTTCAATTTCTCGCGGCTTAAAATATCAAACAGAATCATGTTCTAACCTTTGCCTCAGAGATCGTCCTTAAAGGTTCGCCCGCCCTTTGAGAAGGTATCCCCCCTTGATCGGCAAGCCACCGCAACCTGAGTTGCACGCTCAGCGTCCGCTTTCTAAAATACCCCTAAATGGAGACTCCTTAATGGCGAACAGTATCTCACGGCTGCATAGGCCGCATCGACTCTCAGGCAGGGGGACTCTTTTCGCTCTGACCATATGTCTCATTTCACACGTACTCTCCAGTGAAAGCACTGCCATGTCTCAGACACCCAATCCGCAGATTTCCTACAGCTGCGTGGCACCTGACACGGCTCCAGCCGATCTCTGCGCCCTATTTGCAGCGCGACTTGCCGCCCGGTTTGAGAGCTATGATGTGCGCCCCCAGCAAAACGCAGAGACCGGAGCATTGCCGGCAACGCTTCAGGTCCTGACTCTGACGCCCAATCGCATGGAAGCCCAGCTTCATTGGCTGTCCGCCGACGGCCCGTGGTCAAGCCCTCCGATGGGGACTCTCAGCAGCGGATTTGCACTGCCCGAGGATAAGC
This sequence comes from Cognatishimia maritima, assembly GCF_900129685.1. Classification (GTDB taxonomy): domain Bacteria; phylum Pseudomonadota; class Alphaproteobacteria; order Rhodobacterales; family Rhodobacteraceae; genus Cognatishimia; species Cognatishimia maritima. Next base: position 34,521 of record NZ_FQWM01000011.1, read on the forward strand.
TGATCCGTTTTCTAGATAGCCTGATTGCTCAAATACCCACGCCGTAACGAGGGCCTCGGAAACAATAAAACTTTCAGAAGACATCGTTAAAAACTTGAAAAATATCTAGAAAACAAATGCCGTGTCTACGGATAGCCCTTCTCACCAAGACCAAGTGCCTTGTGAACAAAGTGGCAAGGACACATTGGAGGCGGCATCGGGGCTGACACCATGACCGGGGGCCAGGCAATGATACCTTGGTTTTAGCAGACGGCCACGGAAACGATTGGATTCACGCCTTTAATGCCGATGATTTTATCTTCTAATGACGTCTCTGTCCGCCTACTGCAATTCGCGGCCCGCCACGAGTTGCGCAAGCTGACAAGCCCGCTATAAGACAAACGCACATGGAAGGTCAGCAAACCTGTATTCGTTGGGTCTGAGGCCACGGCATTTGAGTTGAGAATAGACAGCGTCGAGCACTTGGAATTTCTGCATGAATACTGAACGAGAAAGCGCCATTCTGGCCATCGGTGAGAACGACACATTGGGGCCCCGTACTTATGTTGTCATCGGCGTCATGCGCGGCGGCACATCGATGGTTGCCGGCGTATTGCGGGGGATGGGTCTTGATCTTGGACCGCAGGTCAGTGAGCAGAACCATGAAAGCCCGCTGTTCACCCGGCAATATAGCCGCGAGGAAATGCGCGAGACGCTTGTCCAATATAACGCGACCCATGATGTCTGGGGTTGGAAATTCCCCCATGCCGCAGACTACCTGAAAGACATCTGGGACGACATCGTCAACCCACACCTCATCTGTGTGTTCCGCGATCCTGCCGCAAATGCACGCGGGTTGCAACGTTGGGGCTCCCAGAATGACGGGCTGAAAGCCACCAACGCCAGCCTACAACGACAGCAAAAGAACCTTGGGCTCGCGCGTGAACTCGCCTGCCCCACGCTGTTTGTTTCTTACGAAAAGGCCGAGCGTCACAAACGACAGTTTGTCAGAGAACTTGCAGCCTGGACCGGGCTTAAAGCCGATTTCAAAGCGTTTGACTTCGACGGGTTTATGGCTGCTGAATCTTATAAAAACGTGGCTGATTTCCGAAAATCATGATCACAAAAAATACAACGGCCACCCCCAAAAGGTAGCCGTTGCAACTCTTCTATTCCCCCAAAATCCGCTTCAAATACCCCCCATAATCGTTCTTCTTGAACCGCTCCGCGCGCGCGGCCAGTTGCGCGCGGTTGATCCAGCCCTGATCAAAAGCGATCTCATCAGGGCTGCCGGTCTGTAATCCCTGGCGCTTTTCAAGCGTGCGTACAAAATTGCCTGCATCCAGCAGAGACCCATGCGTGCCGGTATCCAGCCAGGCATAGCCGCGCCCCATGCGTTCGACGGACAGGCTGCCTTCGTGCAGATACATTTCCAAAAGCGTGGTGATTTCCAACTCGCCCCGGGCCGAAGGCTGGACTTCGCGCGCCCGCGCGGGGGCCTCTCCGTCCAGAAAATAAAGCCCGGTGACGGCAAAGTTTGAGGGCGGCACCTCGGGCTTTTCAATGATCGAAACTGCGCGGCCTTCGGCGTCAAAATCCACCACGCCATAGCGTTCCGGGTCGGCCACGCGATAGCCAAAGACCGTACCGCCAGAGGCGCGCTGATCGGCCGCCGCCAAGAGTTCCGGCAGGCCCTGTCCAAAGAAGATGTTGTCGCCCAGAACCAAGGCCGAGGGCGCGCCATCCAGAAAATCTTCGGCCAGAATATAGGCCTGCGCCAACCCATCGGGGCTGGGCTGTTTGATAAAGGTGAAAGACATGCCCCATTGGCTGCCATCTCCGAGCGTGCGCTGGAACTGGGCCTGATCGTCGGGGGTGGTGATGATCACCACTTCGCGGATGCCCGCCAGCATCAGGACCGACAGCGGGTAGTAGATCATCGGTTTGTCATAGACCGGCAGAAGCTGTTTGGAGACCCCCAGCGTGATCGGATAGAGCCGCGTGCCAGAGCCGCCTGCGAGGATAATGCCTTTGCGTTGGGTCATTGTGAATTCACCTTCAAGTCTGTCAGAACCCGGTCCAGCCCCATGCGCCAGTCCGGTTGCTCTATTTTGAAATCCTGCATCAGGCCTGTGCCGTCCATCCGGGAATTGAATGGGCGTTTGGCCGGCGTTGGGTAGTCCGCGCTGGGGATATCCGTCACCGTCACCGGCCGCCCGGCACGTTCAAATGTTTCGCGCGCGAAACACGCCCAACTGACCGCAGGCGCGCCGCCGTAGTGATAGATGCCGCTGGCCCCCTGCCCCGCTGCAAGCTGGCGCGCCATCTCAAGACAAGCGGCGGCAATATCTGCCGCTGGTGTCGGGCCACCGATCTGGTCGGCCACCACGCTCAGCGCATCGCGGGTTTCAGACAGCCGCAGCATGGTTTTCACGAAGTTATTGCCATGGGCGGAAAACACCCAAGAGGTGCGCAGGATGGCGTAGTGCCCGCCCGCCGCCTGAACTGCCTGTTCGCCCGCCAGCTTGCTGCGGCCATAGGCGTTGATCGGGGCAACCGGGTCCGTTGCCTTCCAAGGCTGGTCGCCAGAGCCGTCAAAGACGTAATCGGTTGAGATATGCACAAAGGGTATGCCCAATTCGGCGCAGGCCTTGGCCATGGCGCCGGGGGCTTCGCCATTGATGACGGTCGCCAGCGCTTCGTCGTCTTCGGCCTTGTCCACCGCGGTATAGGCGGCCGCATTGATCACCGCGTCAGGGCGCCGTTCCAGAATGACCGCCGCGCAGGCGGCGGGGTCTGACAGATCCGCCTGATCACGGCCCAGGGCCACAACCTCGGCCTGCCGTTGCAATTCGGTCGCCACCTGCCCGGTTTTGCCAAAGACCAGGATCATGCCTTTGTCCCCTTCCCAACTCCAAGCCGCTCACCCACGCCGTGCCGCGCCTGCAGGGGGTGCCACCAGGCTTCGTTATCAAGATACCAGCGCACGGTTTTCTCCAGCCCCTCTTCGACGGTCACAGACGGGCGCCAGCCGAGCTCCTTGCGGATGCGGCTCGGATCAATCGCGTAGCGCGCATCATGGCCGGGGCGATCGGTCACAAATGTGATTTGATCGGCATAGGGCAAACCATCGGCGCGCGGTTGCAAGCGATCCAGAATCCCGCAGAGCGTTTTTACGAGTTCCAAGTTGGTGCGCTCGTTTTCCCCGCCAATATTATAGGTCCGGCCCACCTTCCCCTTTGCCACCACGGTCAGCAGCGCATCGGCGTGATCTTCGACATAGAGCCAGTCGCGAATATTGGAGCCATCGCCATAGATCGGCAGGTCTTTCCCGGCCAGAGCATTCAGGATGATCACCGGAATGAGCTTTTCGGGGAAATGATAGGGGCCGTAGTTGTTGGAGCAATTGGTCAGCAGAACCGGCAACCCATAGGTTTCGGCCCAGGCCCGCACCAGATGGTCTGAGGCGGCTTTTGAGGCGGAATAGGGACTGCGCGGATCATAGGCGGTCTCTTCCGTGAACATCACGGCGGGGTCATTTGGCAGCGAACCATAGACCTCATCGGTGGAGATATGATGGAAGCGGAAGTTTTCGGGTTTGCCCGCTTCGATCCAATATTTGCGCGCGGCTTCCAGCATGTTGAAGGTGCCGGTGATATTTGTCTCGATGAAATCGCCCGGCCCGTCAATCGAGCGGTCCACATGGGATTCCGCCGCCAGATGCATGACGGCATCGGGTCTGTGTTGGGCAAAAACAGTGTCTAATGCCGCCCGATCGCGAATATCGGCCTGAACAAAGCTGTAATTTGGATGATCCGCAACCGAGGCCACGTTCTCAAGACAGGCCGCATAGGTCAGCGCATCCAGGTTCACCACCTGATGGCCTGCAGCAATGGCGCGGCGCACCACCGCTGATCCGATAAAGCCCGCACCGCCAGTGACAAGAAGTTTCATAGTCTTTATCCTTCCCAGACGAATGGGCTGTCGAAGTCTGCGAGGGTTTGGGCGGCGGCGTCTTTCTCGGACAGGAGCGCGTCGCCTTCAAATTCCCAATCAATGCCGCAGCTGTCCCAATGCACTGCGCCGTCACATTCGGGCGCGTAGTAATCGGTGCATTTATAAATGATTTCGGTGTTTGGCGCGCGGGTCAGGAAGCCGTGCAGGAAGCCTTTGGGCACCAGCAGCTGTTTGCCGTTTTCAGCGGTCAGTTCGACTGCCACATGCTGCCCGTAGGTGGGGGAGCCTTTACGCACATCCACAGCCACGTCCAAAAGCGCGCCTTGTCCGCAGCGCACAAGCTTGTCCTGCGCGTGGGGAGGGGATTGGAAGTGCAAACCGCGCACAGTGCCCACCTGGGCGGAAAGCGAATGGTTGTCCTGCACGAAATCCAGATCAATGCCGGCTTCTTCCATGCGCTGCTTGTTCCAGCTTTCGCTGAAAAAGCCACGGGCATCGCCAAAGCGGCGCGGTTCAAGGATCAGGACACCGGGGAGCGGGGTTTCTGTGACGTATAACATAATCTTCTTACATAATTTCGCGTGGCAATGGTCTCGGTCAGGCCCTGCATAACGAGCCAGTGCAACAAGTAAAAGTCTGCAATGAAATTCGGATGGGTTTCCCGGCAGGCTTTCGCAATATGCCTTAAGGTCGCCCAGAGTTCTGGCCGGAACCCTAGACGGAACTCTGGGCTGATTTCACCCAGCCCAAAAACGCCTTATCCGCGCTTTGCAGACGCGGCTTGCCGCTCTCGGCCCAGAAGCTGCGCCATTGGGCTTCCAGCGCGTAGACATCGGTGCCGGGGCGCAGGGCGCGGGCGGTGTCAAACGTTTCGGGTTTTAGTACCGGCGCGTCCAGATCGGCCACCACCTGGCCACGGCGGCTGACTGTGATCAGATCGCTCGGTTCTTCCAAAAGGTCATAATCGGGCAATTTGCCTTCCGCGATCATCTTGCGCATGGCCGCGCGAAACACCCTGAGCGGCGCAGCCGATCCCGCTTTTTTGTGCAGGGTCGCCACACTCACCCGCCATTCGGGCTGGCGGCCACAGTGTTTGCGGCAAAGCTCGTAGATGCGCCGCTCCAGCGGTTTGCGCAGGGAAAAGTAATCGCGGCTTAGCGTCAGCACCGATTTGGACTCCACTGCCCGGAACAGCCATTCAGAGAGCGTGACCATGACCGACACCATCCGTCCGCCTTTTGCCTTCCTGACAATCTCCCAGCTTTCGATCAGGCCAAAGCCACGGGTGGTTTCCACACCGCCCGTCGTCAGGTTCGTGGTGATGCGGGTGCCCGCCAGCCGCTCAAAGGCCTCCCGCAATCGCGTGTAGCCATCGCCCGAGGTATCGCGCCCTGTGGCCAACATCAGATCATGCGCCTTTAGCGTCAGCCTGCGGGAAATCGCCCGGCCTGCATTCACCGCCGCCATCAACTGGCTGATGCAGTAAATCAGAATGTCCTTGTCGTGGATCGTGGCGCGCCCCTTGACCGAGGGCGTCACCTGCACCGCCACGCCATTATGGGTGTACTCCAGAATGCGCCGGTCTGGTCGCGTCGACAGTGAAAAGATCGGATGTTCCATCGTCCCAAGATCATCCTTGGGGCTGGCGTCAAAAATATCGCAGACGAAGAAGTCGCCGGTTTTCACAGGGATCACCCCTGCCCCATTGGTCACACCTGATGAAACGGCTTGCGCCATACCTGTACCCTCACCAATGGACCTCAATGGTCCGCGCCTACTGCTCATTATGTCTCGCGGAAAGGCGCCAAATCCCGCTCGAATCCCTGCCCCCGTTTTCGGGGTTTCAGTGACGCCCACCCTAGAGTTATCCACAGGACGGGTCCAGAGGCACTTCGGAGGTTCAGAGTCGCCGCTTCGGGGGATCAGAGTCGGACCATCGGGGTTTCAGAGTCACTGCGCTCTTTGAAAATGGCCAAATGAGCCAGGATTCAAAGGGGTTTACGGCAAGGCCCAAATCCCCGTAACGTATAAATAACAGATAATAACTGAAAAAAGCGGGATCAGCGGTCAAACCGCAAGCGATCCGCAGGTTGAAATCCCTTGATTTGCTGAGAATATGATGGCCATGTCAGCTATTTTCTTTCATGTGTGCAGTTTTTTGCTATACTGGTCAAAAGGGCGAACATTGGCGAAAAGCACCTGAAAAAGAGCAGCCCCATCGCCCCACACAGGCACAGGCAATGATCACGGCATTGGATCACAGACATGGATCACTCAGATGAAATCTGACGCACAGGCGGGCAAACCTCCGTATTTTAATATTGATCCCGATCAGGCGCTCCGCATGTTGGGCGACCCGACCACCACGGCGGGGTTCGGCAGCATCGCCAAGGCCTGCGAAGCGGGGCGTACGGACCTCGCCAGCCGGGGGTTAGAGGCCGATGGCTCCCGTCAGCTGCGTCTGTTTTCGACCTGGGAAATCACCAAATATCTGATCCCTGTCGCCACCGGCCATTTCCGCCGCGTGCTGAAACAAAACCCTGACCTGCCCCAGGGCAGCAGCGAAACACCGGGTGGGGCGAAATGGTTTACGCTTGATGAGGTTCTGCGTCTGCGCGCCCACTTTGGCCAAGAGGGCAGCAAGGCCAAGGAATACCTCCCCTATCGGCCCGCCGGTCAGCCCGCCAAGCTGGTGGCTGTGGCAAACTTCAAAGGCGGGGTAGGCAAGACCTCCACAGCGGCCCATCTGGCCATGAGCGCGGCCCTGGATGGCTACAAGGTGCTGGTGGTGGATCTGGATAGCCAGGGCTCGATGACATCGGTTTTTGGCGGCAAAGTGGATGACGAATGGCAAACCGTCTTTCCCCTGCTGGCGCGCCACTACGCCCAGCATCTGCGGTCTGACAACCAGCGGCGGCTGGATCGGGGCGAAGCCCCCCTGCCCTTGGATGATACGCTGACCGACGCGCTGGAGGTCAAAGCGCAGGATCTGGTGCAAAACACCCATTGGCCCAATATCGACCTCATCGGCGCGCAGCTGAACCTCTACTGGGCTGAATTCCAGATCCCCGTCTGGCGCATGCAGGGGCGCGGCTGGAAGCTCTGGGAGGCGCTGACAGACAGCTTTGAGGCCGACGGCATCCTCGACCAATACGATGTCATCTTCATCGACACCCCCCCGGCCCTTGGCTATCTGACGATCAATGGCCTCGCCGCCGCTGACATCCTGCTCGTGCCCATGGGCGCGTCTTTCCTGGAGTTTGACAGCACCGGGCGGTTCTTTGACATGCTGCATTCCACCTTTGGCAGCATCGAGGAAGCCGAAAACATGGCCGCCCGTGCTTTGGGCCGCGATGAACTGGCCTTTCAATGGGATGCCGTCCGCGCGGTCGTGACCCGCTATGATGGCACGCAACAGGCCGAACTGGCGGCCCTCATGCAGGCCTATCTGGGCCAGACGCTTTCCCCGCATCGGCAGGATTTCACCGCGCTGATTGGTCAGGCAGGCGAACAGGTGCAGGGCATCTACGAGGCGGATTATCGGGATTTCAACCGCGAGACCTATGTGCGCGGCCGCGAAGCCTTCGATGCCACCTATGCCGCCTTCAAACAGTTGCTGATCGGCAGCTGGCGGCGCGATGAACTTGCCGAAAATGATACTGGGCAAGAGGCTGCAGAATGACCGTACGCCGACCTCACGCGATCTTAACCCCCTCTCCTGCTTCCTATGTGGCTCTGACACAGCCCAACCCTGCAGGAGTGCCCAATGACCATCCCATCTTCCCTCGTGCCTTCACAGGAGGTCCCCATGGCCAAGCGTAAACGCCTGACACCGGCCAACCCGGCCTTCTTTGCCGATCCAGCCCCTGCGGCGGATACCGCCAAACGCGCGCCCATTGCCGATGTCGCCTCTGATGCTTCTGCCATGGCCGCCTTAGAAGAGCTGACCCAGCGGCGTAAGGATGATCTGGAAAACGGCCGTCTGGTGCAAAGCCTGCCACTGTCGCAGATCGATCTGAATTATCTGGTGCGCGACCGCGTGGCCTTTGATGAGGCCGAGATGGAGACCCTCGTGGAATCCATCCGCACCCGCGGTCAGCAGATGCCCATCGAAGTGGTGGTGCTCGACGGTGGCCGCTACGGGCTGATTTCCGGCTGGCGACGCTGCGAAGCACTGCGGCGGCTGGCCGAAGAAGCCGGGCAGGGCGTTGCCATGGTCGAGGCGCTTTTGCGCAAACCCGATCAGGCCTCTGATGCCTATCTGGCCATGGTGGAAGAAAACGAAATCCGCGTGGGTCTGAGCTATTTCGAACGCGCGCGGATTGCCATGAAAGCGGTCGAGCAGGGCGTGTTTGACACGGAAAAACAGGCTCTACTCAGCCTGTTTAGAGCCGCATCTCGCGCCAAACGCTCCAAGATCCGCAGCTTTCTGACGGTGGTTGACGCATTGGGCGATCACCTGACCTACCCCCAGGCCATCGGCGAACGGCTGGGGCTGGGGCTGGCGAAGCAGATCGAAGACGACGCCGGTTTTGCGGCTAAGGTCCTTGGGGCGCTGCAACAGGCAAAACCCGACAGCGCCGAGGCCGAACAGGCCCAATTGCAAGCCCTGCTAAATGAGAGTCTAAAACAGGGGAAAACAGTCTCTAACAACGCCGAAGCAAAAGCCCCCAAACCCCAACCCAGCCGGCAAGAATTGCGCCCAGGGCTTGTGGCGGTTACGTCGGCCAAAGGTGATCGGCTGGAACTTTCAGGCGAGGCCCTGACCCCACAACTGCGCGCCAAACTGCTGAACTGGCTGAAATACCAGCGGTAGGAAACCGCCAAATGTTTCGCGCGCGAAACATTTTTTTGGGGGATGCAGAGCAGCATCAGCTCTTGTATGCACCCTCTGACAAACGAGACAATTGAGTGCAGGGGCGATGACAGCAGAATTCGACGTATCCCAATCTGCTGGGACACCTCACGTCACCATCCTCATGGCCACCTATGAGGGCGCAGTTTGGTTGCCAGAGCAACTGCAGAGCTTTACCGATCAAACGCATAAGAATTGGCAACTCTTGGCCAGTGATGATGGGTCTGCCGATGGCACGCAAGACCTGCTTGCAGCCTTTTACGAAACCCACCGGGGGCAGTTATTGCCAGGCCCGCAAGAAGGCAGCACGGCGAATTTCAAAAGCCTCTTGCTGCGCGCGGGCGACCATATGCCTTCGGGTGGCTGGCTGGCCTTTGCTGATCAGGATGACAAATGGCTTCCTGATCGTCTCTCCAGGGGCGTTGCCGCCCTGACTGACGTGCCCGAGGATCAGCCGGCGCTGTTCTGCAGCCGAACCTGGGTGGTTGATGAGGCGCTTGAGAACCGGCGATTGTCGGCCCCGCGCCCAAAGCCTCCGGCGTTCCGCAACGCTTTGGTGCAAAACATCGCCGCAGGGAACACCATCCTAGTCAATTCGGCCGGGGCGCGGCTGCTCTGTGCTGCGGCAGGCGATGCCGAAGCTTTTGTTGTGCATGACTGGTGGGCATATCAGATGATCACCGGGGCAGGGGGCCTTGTCCTGCATGAAGATGAGCCAACGCTGCTGTATCGCCAGCACGGCAATAACGCGATCGGAGCAAACTTAGGGTACTGGGCGCAGCTGGTGCGGCTCTGGGCTTTGTTGCGCGGCGATTTACACGCCTGGAGTGCGGTGAATGTCCCGGTTTTGCAGGCGTCATCGCATCGCTTCACGCCGGAAAATAAAACCGCGCTTGCGTTGTTTTCCGAGATGCATAGCGGGCGTTTTCTGCGCCGTCTTCAGGCATTTTTTCGCCTGCGTCCCTACCGGCAGTCCCGGTCTGGCACCTGCGCGATCTGGATTGCGACGCTGCTAAAGCGCGTTTAGCCGCAGCTCGGCAAAAAGCAGTTTTCTTTGCATGCCAGCGCCATATTGTAGCCTCAAAATTTCAGTCTTTTTTGATGCAGATCCGTATCGTTTAGGAGTTTCTTGTGTGTATTTTATGTTCCAGTGAGATGAAGGTCATTGAAGCCGTCAATGACGGACAGCCCTTGCCGGACGTTCTGGGGCAAGCTAGCTGGGCCGGGATCACACCACAGGCCGAGATCAGCGAAAGCGGCGATGCGGCCGCCAGCACCGCAACCTCGGCCAGCATGAGTGTGAATGACACCTTTGATGGCTCCATCAGTTCTTCGGGGGATGCGGATTGGGTCAGTATCACACTTGAAGCCGGTGAAACCTATGTGTTTTCGGCATGGGGCACTGGAGGGTATTACAACGGGGTGTCGGATACGGTCTTGGCGCTCTATGACAATAGCGGCACCTATGTTGGTGGCAATGACGATGCCTGGAGCGGTGTAAATAGTTTTTCGCAATATAGCTTCACCGCGACAAGCTCTGGCACCTATTATATAGCCGTTTCAGGCTATGGGTCGGACACGGGCGACTATACGCTGCAGGCAGCAACCAATGTGTTTACCGTAGAGCAGATTGCGACGCAGATGACGGAATTCGGCTGGGGCGTAAACACCACGCTGCAGCATGACGAGAAGGCCGGCGACACGATGACGGTCAATATCTCGGCGCTGACAGCAGACGGGCAAAAGCTGGCGCTCTGGGCGCTGGAAGCCTGGTCCAATGTGACGGGCATCACCTATACAACCAGCACATCGTCTGGTGCAGACATCCTGTTTGATGATGAGGCCTCGGGGGCTTTTGCAGGACCGGACAGCTACTATCCAACGAATGGCAATATCGTGCAGTCCTCGGTTAACGTCAGCAAGACCTGGCTTGATTACTACGGCACGACGATCGACAGCTATGCTTACCTCGCCTATATGCATGAAATCGGCCATGCGATGGGGCTGATGCATACTGGCAATTACAACGGGTCTGCGACCTATGGCAGTAGCAATCACTATTTGAACGACAGCTACCAGATGTCGGTCATGTCCTATTTCAGCAATAGCGAAAACACCTATGTGGACGCGTCAAATTACCGGCCCGTGACGCCGATGATTGCGGATATCTATGCAATCCAGTCCCTATATGGCACACCAACCGTGCATGCTGGCAATACGGTCTGGGGAGCGAACTCCAATGTCGGCGGCTATCTTGGGACGCTTTTTGGTTACATGTTTGATGGTGATGCGGTGGACAGCAGCGTCTACGGCGGTGGTGCGGTCGGGCTGACCATCTATGACAGCGGCGGCACCGACCTGATTGATGTGTCCACGCGCAGCGAAAACCAACTTGTGGACCTGCGGCAAGGCGGGATCAGCAATATCGCCGGGCAAACCGGCAATTTGGTGATTGCCATCGGAGCAGTGATCGAAAATCTGTCGACTGGCAGCGGCAATGATACGCTGATTGGTAATGCTGCGAACAATGTACTGGATGCGGGCGCGGGAAATGACACGGTCGATGGGGGTGCAGGGACGGATACGGCTGTGATTGGAGCTGGCTACGCAAGCGTAACTGTCACGGACCTTGGCGGTGGCGTTGTGCAGATCGTTTCGGCGGACGGCACGGACCGATTCACAAACATCGAATATTTTCAGTTCTCGGACCAGACCGTGAGCTTGGCGACCCTGTTGGGAGCGGGGAGCACGGGACCAACGCCGGACGCGGATTCCATTACGGGTAGTGCTAGCAATGATGTTATCGACAGCCTTGCCGGCGATGACACCGTAAATGGCGGTGCTGGTCATGACACGCTTTCCGGTGGGTCGGGGAATGATAGGCTCTTTGGCGGTGTGGGCTATGACCGTTTATTTGGTGGCAATGATAATGATCGTGCCGAGGGCGGTGCCGGCAACGACCTGCTACGTGGCGGTGGCGGAGAAGATGCCTTGCTCGGTCAGGACGGCAGCGACGTATTGTTTGGCGACCGTGGCAACGACACGCTTATGGGCGGTGCGGAGTCTGATGAACTTTATGGTGGCTACCAAGATGACATTCTACATGGTGGGGACGGTGACGACTTCCTCAAGGGGGAATTGGGTGCGGATACGCTGAACGGGGACGCCGGGAATGACACGATGTTTGGCGGCTATCAGGATGATGTCCTGAATGGTGGCACTGGCGATGATTTCGCGCGTGGCGGTGGGGACAAAGATACGCTCAATGGTGAGGACGGGGCCGACACTCTGTTTGGCGACCGCGGCAACGATGTGTTGAACGGCGGAACCGGGGCGGACCAGCTTTATGGTGGCTATCAGAATGATGTGTTGAATGGCGGTGGCGGCAACGACCTGCTGAACGGCGAACTCGGCGCCGACACTTTGAACGGTGGGATCGGTGCGGATAGCCTTTTTGGCGGCTATCAGGACGATGTACTGGATGGCAGTTGGGGCAATGACCTTGTGCGCGGCGGTGGGGATAACGATACGGTCTCTGGCGGTGACGGCAATGACGCTGTGCATGGGGACCTTGGCAATGACGAAGTCAACGGGGAGAGCGGTAATGATGTTCTGACCGGCGGTGGCGGCAATGACACGCTCACTGGTGGCAGTGGCAATGACACGATGGCCGGCGGCGCGGGCAGCGATACGTTTGTCTTTGCGGATGATCACGGGGTAGACCGCATCCTTGGTTTTGACGCAGGAAGTAGTCAGGAACGTATTGATTTCATTGAGATTTCCGCAATTACCGGCCTGAGCGACCTCCTGTCCAACCACGCCGTGCAATCGGGTAGCGATGTGGTGATTGACACAGGATCGGGCAATTCCATCACGCTGGCCGGAATTAGCCTGAGCGATTTGGATGCGACGGATTTTATTTTCTGAGGGGGTCTTGCAATGAGAAGTTGGCGGTGTGCCCGATTTTCCCACAGGTATTTGTGCGGCTAAGGATGATCGGATAAACGACGTAGAAAAATTAGACCGCTTTCTCCGAAGTAACTATCTGCGTTTTCGCGGGATGCAATTTCGCGGAACTTAGCGTTGTCGAGCGATAGAGCATAGCCATACTCGGACATCTTGTCGATCCAGTAGGCTTCGGGCTGCGTATTCACATGATGGTGACCCTTCTGCCCCGGTAGGGCGTGGGTCATCATAACGATAGGGGCATTTATTAACGTCTTCAAAAGGTTGTCGATGAATTCTTCTTTAATGTGTTCGACCACTTCGACGCAATGCACCAAGTCGCATGGGTATATATAGGGGCCAGCCTTCAGATCATGTAGGGCAATGGGATATTTGGCGTTTAGAACGTTACGCGGTAACCCATCAAATCCATGAGCAATTATACCCTGACGATGGAAGAAACTCAGGGCGTTGCCTTCACCGGCACCGATGTCCAAAACTGTTCTGGGTGAAAATCGATCAATCAGAAAACGCCATAGGGCTGGCGTGATTGCTTGAGTATCACCGTGTAGCAGGTTTCCGCCAAGATCTGGAGCTTCGTCATCAACTACACAAAAATCTTTCCAATAGCCGTGCATGTCGTGAAAGCCCTGTTTAAGAATACTATTCTTGGACCATAGGTGAGACTATTTTGAGTTGCAATCGTTCGGCGCTAGATTAGAATGGGTACTCTTTAGGAGTTTTCATCAAACCAAGTTTTTGCATCCGAGCGCTGCTCTGAAAACGCTCCGAATATTCATATATGGCCTTGGTGTCGGGTCGGTGATGTAAGGCTCGGTCATAGGCTTGATACTGTCGAGCCTCTGCAAAATGTTCCTGTCTTTCTGTTTCTTCTCGTGCAGTTTCTGCGAAATCCTGCAACATCTTGAAATGCAGCAAAAGCCCGGTCACCGGGGCTACGCGGACGCCATCTATTTTATGGGTTGAGGCGGTGAGGTACAGATCGTCGCGCCAGCGCACCAAAGGAAATTTCTGCAAGAAAGGTGCTGGGTAGTCCATGTCTTGCGATGCCCAGAACAGCCGTTGGCGAGGGCCGCCGCGCACGGGAAGGCCTGCGCTTGGAGTGCCTGCTTTACCGAGTGTATAGCCCTGCGTGTCAAAATAAGGGCAACAGTCCAATAGGTTCTCACCGGCGACATATCCCGTCTCTGCAAAAGGGCGGTCCGCATACATATCCAGCATCGGCGCGACCATGGCGTCGGTTTCGATCTGCTCAAGGTAGGTCAGCAGATCGCGCAGGGCGGTCCGTTCATACCCTGGGAAAATAAAAAACTCATCAATATCCAGAATAAGTGTCCAATGCCCAGATGCATATGTGGTCAGCAGGGTATTCTGCCAGTCAATCCCGCATTGGCTGGCAGAATAGCTCTGGTCGGTATGGAAGAGCGTGACGTCAGACTGTGCCTGCAGAAACGCGCGCGAGCCATCACTGGATCCATTGTCCACCAAGAGAAAACGGGTCACACCCAACTGCCGGTGGTAGCGCAGAAACCATGGCAGGCGCAGGGCTTCGTTGCGCAGGCACCCGATGATGAGAATATCATCGGGGCGGATATCTGGGGCGTCACTGAGGCGGGTCAGCACGGCAGATGATCCGAGTCAGCGGGGTACCCGAGTTCGCGCATCAGGGTCAGATGGTGCGGAGCGAAAGACGATAAAACATGGGTTGGGCGGGGTTTATTAGCGATCTTGGGGTTAATCAGGGTTTCCGCTTGCTGCTGCCATTCAGAGGGACTGCGCAACCCGGTGAAGCGGGCCACCTTATCAAGGTTGTCCTGCGGGGAGGCCAGAATGTCTTCGTGCCGGACTTCGAGATAGCTGCCGGGGGAGAGGCGTGTGGCCTCGTTGCGAATACGCGTGAGCCGATCATGCCAGAGTTCGGAATAGCGTGCCATGTCAGGCGGGGTATCTGGGGCGTCTATTCCTGGGAAGTCCAGCGACAACGGGCACCAGAACCGCTGCCCAAGCGCGGCGAGAGCTTGATAGCCGGGATGTTTTGACATGGATTGCGCTACAGCTGCGCCATCGCGGATCAGATGAATGACTTTGCACTTGGGCCAATGGATTTGCAGGGTGCTGGCCATATACCCATAGTCCGGGGTCTTATCGGCCCAAAGCGTTTTGCCGTGTTGCCGGGCGAAATACCGCCCCAGGGCATCGCAGAAGTCTGCGGGCGGCAGGCGGTCAGGCAAATTCATTTCAGTCAGAAACCGCGCGCTGTCGACTTCGGTAATGGTAGAGCCATCCACATGCCGCGAGCGTTGGATGACATCCAGCATGGCGGAAGGGGCTGCCTGCGCCGTACCGAACCATTCGTGGAGCTTGGCAAACCAATGGGTTTCGTTGAAGACAAAGAGATCAGGATGGTAATTGAACATGCTGCGCAACAATTTCGAACCGCAGCGCCCGGTTCCGACGACGCAAAATTCCATAGGGCCTCCTGATCAGCTCCGCAGCAGCTCTATCATTGTTCGGTCCAGAGTGACACGGCTTTCGGCAATATCCTGTTGCAATTGGGCCTGTGAGGGAAGTGCGTCCTGCATAACGGCTTCAATGCCGCGGCTGTGTAACATCTGGTACCACCGGCGCCAGTGCCAGCCCATATTCATTGGAAAATCCGCATTGGCCGCGTAAGACGCCCCGCCGTTTTCGACCTTGGACTGCATCTGTTGTTCAGAGCGGACAGGGTAGTGATAGATCTGAATGTCGGAAGGGACGACCGCCGCTTTATGGGCATAGCGAGCGTTGTGATTGCCTTGGGTAATTTCCTGTAGGCCCCGGGTTTGGCATAGTATCTTTGGCGGAAGTTTGCGATAAAAATAGGGGCAGGGCAGGGGGGTAAGCAAGGGCAGCTCGGAGACAGGGACAGCTTGGGGCGTGGTGACACGGTAGAGCGCGCGTTCTGACCAGCGGGTTGGCGGACGGGCCTGATCGTAGGCAAAGAGCATATTGTAGCGCTCACACTTAAGGCCGTCGGCGGTCTGCCCCGCGAGTTGGTCCTTCAGGTCACCTGTCCGGCTAAGCCAGAATTCATCGGCATCGTTGTTCAGCACCCAAGTCGCGCCGAGGGTATCGCGGGCCAAGAAGGCGGCATTGCTCATCCAGAGGGATTGATTGTAATTCTGCTCAGGTTCATCTAGGACAGTAACGGGAGCTTCCCGAGCGTAGTCGGCTAGAATATCGCGGGTGCCGTCTACAGAGCCGTTGTCGATTACGACGATGTGGTCAATGCCTTGGCTGAAATGAAAATCGAGGTTTTGCTGAATAATGTCGATTTCATCTCTGACGAGCAGCGTCATCACCAGCGTCATAGTTTTTCAATCCTTATTATGACAGGCCTCGATATAAAAAAGAAAAGGCGATAAAACCCGAAACCAATTTTCAAAGGCTTAAAGGTCACGCCTGCGAGGCCTCTGTTCTGTTTATAGAAAATAGAGCTGGTTGGTCAGGGTAAATCCGGCATAGCCTAATAAAGCAATTGTTTGCTCCAAATGCGCTGGGCAGTGTGTGCGTAATTGAAGTTTCATGTATTGCGTTACTCACTTTTGTGTTGGCGTTGCCTTGAATAAAACCAGAGAAGAACCCTCGCCAAAAGGGGTCACCGGAAAATATTCAATATTTTTCTAAGGGGTGCACTTGCGCGCCAAAAAGTGCTGCTGGCAATAGCATGACGTTCATTCTCCACTCGAGCGACGAGGGCGTGGAGTTCAGTGTTTTCTCTGTTTAGCAGATTATACTGGTCTTGCAGCTCAATGTGCTTGGATCTGGTGCGGTCATTTTCTGTTTTTAGAGATTGAACAACCTTATCCAGAGTATGTCGTTTTTGGTACATACGCTGATAGGTGTGGTGGTTGGTTTCCAACTTAGCCTCGCATTGTATCAGGAGCTTGCCAAGGGTCGCAAGTTCATGGTCTCGCTGTGTCACCCCTTGAGCCATCAGGCGCATTTCGGTGTCTCTTAGACGCATTTCTGCCTGTAAAGCATCTATTTCCACATGAAGCGCCGCATTAGTTGCGCGTAGAGCTTCGAGGCCCTGTACGAGTTCTGATTTTGTCATGTTAACCTCTGAGCGTGATGCCGGCTGTTCAGCGGTGGTTCCGCCTTGTAGGAATGACAGAGACTGAAGAGCAACACTGGAGTCATCTACTGTCGTTATCAGGCGCCTGACCCGTTCGCGGATGCGGTCAAGAGTTGCGTAATCCTCGGTATTTTCGCCGCTCAGAGCCCAATTTTGGAAGATTGCGTAGATAGTTTTGACAAGGGCTGGCAAAGGCTGCCCAGTTGTTTCTTTTTGATGGCGCAATGAGGGATCGAGAAAGTCGGCGACCGCTTTTCTGACATCGGAGTCCGACTTCAGTTGTGCTTCTGGCAAGAGCGAGCGTATTTTTCCGATAGTCTCGAATGGGGTTTCTAAAAGTTGGGCATAATTTGCGAAGAGCCTAGTCTTGTCGCGGGAAAAGGCTTCGGCTTCAAGAACATAGTTGATCCAAATCAAGATGCCCGTCTGCAAATCAAGCCCGTTCCGCGACTGCAGGGATTGCGCCACTTCGACAGGGTGGCGGATCGGCAGCAGAAAAGTGACATGCCGTCCCCAACGCTCGAGCACTTCGATCCAGAAGGGTACAAGTCTGCAAATACGCGGGTCTTTTAGGGCAATCAGGGGGGCATCGCCAAATTCGCTTTCAAGCAGTTCCAGCGCTTCGTCCACCAACTCTGGTGCCTCGGCTGCGGTAACCGCGGTCATGGGAGACCAGCTATCCCAGGTCCGCTCTCGCAAACCCAGTAGGCGGTCATTCAGGCGAGCAATAGCTTTGGCTTCGAAAAACCCCTTAGCGTTCTGAGCGCCTGCGCCAATTTGATGTGCGGGCATCTGCGCTCCTAAAATCCCCGTTAGCCCGGTCACGGCTGAGGTGCCAGAGCGATGCATACCGAGCACTAAAAGGGCTTGAGGTCTTGATTCAATGCCCACCATTCAATGCCTTTTTCAAAATAGCGTCGTAGATATCTACATTTTGCTCGGCGATCCACCCTTCCTGTAGGGTACGCAGTGCGTTGTAGACCAAGTGTTGTCGTAACGTATGGTCTTCAAGCAGCCTTCGCAGGGCTGAGGTCCATGCACCAGGCTTATCTGGCACAAGCAGGCAGTTTTCCTCATGCTTGGCTAATCCGCGAATATCCGGGCTGTCAGCGCAGACTACTGCAGCCCCAAGAGCCGCAGACCGGGCAAACTTATAGGCGGGGTCCAGCGTCCTTTCTGGCACAAGCACAATGTCCCATTGGGCGATTTCCTGTAGCCAAGATAAGAATTCAGGGTGTTGTAAAGCAGGGTCGTTACGGCGCTTAAAGAAACCTACCCTTTTCCCAACAATCGGATCCGTATTTTGATACGGGCCCACTATTTCCAATTCGGCGTTACTTTGCTCCAGCACCTGTTTCAAATCGCTTGCAATGCGAGCGATATCTGGGAGGTTTTGTTTCGTTCCAAAATACCCAATTTTTAAAGGTGAACCCGGCGCGCGCAACGCGTCGCCCAACACCCAGCTTTCTCGGCTAAGAAAGCTGGGGACAATTGTCGCTTTGCTTTCCAAATCCTGTGGAAGGTTCTGTCCCGTTGTTATGGTGATTACATCTGCGGCCTCAGCGCACATGCGTTCGGGTTTATTGATGACAATGTCTGGTCGGTTGCCGATGTCATAGATCAGGCGTCCGCCCGCTTTGCGCCAGGCACTTTGCCATGCCTCAAAGTGGTCCTTCAACTGACGGGGTACTTGCCCTTGGACAACAGCAATCTCGGCGCTACCGGGCGTGGGTAGGTTACCCGCAGCTGAGATACGAATGTTCCAGTTGGCCTGTAAGCCGTTTTGCAAAAGGGGGCCAGGTAGCCTTTCGTTACCACGACCTGGCAGATCATCACGTCCAGGCGCAGAGGTATCCGAGAGGACCGCCACACGAGGTCGAATTGGCTTGGGAAATGTAGCACGTCTTTCACTGAGTGCTGGTGCGAAGGTCAGAAGCTCACTGATGGCTGCGCGGTCAGGAGAATAACGGCTTGCGGTTTCGATCGCACGCAGCTTCATGACAGCCAGCTTCTCACGATCCCGTAGAAGTGGCGCAATGTAATCGAAGGCTCCTACCACATCTAGTGTATCAATGATCAACCCGTTGGCACCATCGACAGCATACTCCCTACCGCCGCCGACGTTGGGCACTGCGGAAAGCGTGCCGCAGGCCATGGCTTCAAGTCCTGTTCTGCCGAAGGCTTGGTAATCCGACATGTCGATAAAAAGGTCTGAGCTGCGTAGCAGGGCTGCTACTTCGGGACGGGTCAAAATGCCGTGGTTAATAAATTCGAAATCCTGAGGGAGTTCTTGAAACTCTTCTGTCGTCGTATCGCATCCAAAAATGCGGATGGTAATAGCATTACCAAACTCATCTTTCAGAAGGGCGAGTAACTCCATGGTACGTCTCGCACCACGCCGTGGTGTGCGCGGACGGATCATAGCGCTGACACAGAGGCGCCCATCAGGTTCGACGACTCTTGGTCCAGAGAGGCTAT
>NZ_FQWM01000004.1:2500-265382 GCF_900129685.1 Cognatishimia maritima
GGATGATCTCAGTTTGGTGCGAGGGGCCTTGGTCCTGAGCGAGCCTTTGATCAAGACTGTTTCCTCGGTCTTCCAAGGGTCTGCCGGCTGAAACGAACAGAGTTGTCCAAGTCAAGTACACTAACCCGAGCAATCGAGAGATTGCTCAAATGTTCTTTATCTTCCAGACGGGGCCGACCGACATCGGCAGTCTGGGTTCCAAGGTAAAGAGCGGGAAATTATGTATGACTTTTGGTTCAGGAAGAAGATGTAAGGGCTTGCCAGCCTGAGCATCGCGATTGGCACGATGCCTCTAGCGCGACATTATTTGAGTTTGAGCAATCAAGTCCTCAAGTAGCGAAGCGGTAGGACATCATAACGTGTCTTTCTATTTCTGGATCAAATCAAGCGCGAGAAGGGCGTTTGGTGGATGCCTTGGCAGTAAGAGGCGATGAAAGACGTGATACTCTGCGATAAGTCATGGGGAGCTGAGAATAAGCTTTGATCCATGAATTTCTGAATGGGGGAACCCACCTGACAGTTTGTTATAAAATGCTCTGCATTTTATAACTTGCTGAACCAGGTACTTAAGACCTGAATACATAGGGTTTTAAGAGCAAACCCGGGGAACTGAAACATCTAAGTACCCGGAGGAAAGGAAATCAATTGATACTCCCCTAGTAGCGGCGAGCGAACGGGGACCAGCCAAGCCTGATAAGTGACTAGAACGTGTTGGGAAGCACGGCCATAGCGGGTGATAGCCCCGTATAGGAAGCTTTGAAGGATGTATTAAGTAGGGCGGGACACGTGAAATCCTGTCTGAAGATCGGAGGACCACCTTCGAAGGCTAAGTACTCCTTACTGACCGATAGCGAACCAGTACCGTGAGGGAAAGGTGAAAAGCACCCCGACAAGGGGAGTGAAACAGTACCTGAAACCGAACGCCTACAATCAGTTGGAGGCCCCTTGAGGGCTGACAGCGTACCTTTTGTATAATGGGTCATCGACTTAGTGTATCTAGCAAGCTTAAGCCGTTAGGTGTAGGCGCAGCGAAAGCGAGTCTTAATAGGGCGCTTGAGTTAGATGCATTAGACCCGAAACCGAGTGATCTAGGCATGACCAGGATGAAGGTAAGGTAACACTTACTGGAGGTCCGAACCCACACCTGTTGAAAAAGGTCGGGATGAGTTGTGCCTAGGGGTGAAAGGCCAATCAAACTCGGAGATAGCTGGTTCTCTGCGAAATCTATTTAGGTAGAGCGTCATCCGAATACCCCGGGGGGTAGAGCACTGAATGGGTAATGGGGGCCCACAGCCTTACTGATCCTAATCAAACTCCGAATACCCGGGAGTACTAGATGGCAGACACACTGCGGATGCTAACGTCCGTAGTGGAGAGGGAAACAACCCTGACCTACGACTAAGGCCCCTAATTCATGGCTAAGTGGGAAAGCAGGTGGGACGACCAAAACAACCAGGAGGTTGGCTTAGAAGCAGCCATCCTTTAAAGATAGCGTAACAGCTCACTGGTCTAAATAAGTTGTCCTGCGGCGAAGATGTAACGGGGCTCAAGCCATGAGCCGAAGTCTAGGATAGTGACATTCCTTCGGGAATGCACTGTGGTAGCAGAGCGTAGTGTGACATAGCTTCATGTCTCTTTAACTCATTGATATCGTATCAATTTGTTGCTGGAGGATTTAGTCCTCAAGTAGCGAAGCGGTAGGACATCATATAATGAGTGTCGGAGACACGAAGCTTTCGATGAAGCTGGGGCGTGAGCCATCCGGTGGAGAGATCACTAGTGAGAATGATGACATGAGTAGCGACAAAGAGTGTGAGAGACACTCTCGCCGAAAGTCCAAGGGTTCCTGCTTAAAGCTAATCTGAGCAGGGTAAGCCGACCCCTAAGGCGAGGCCGAAAGGCGTAGTCGATGGGAACCAGGTTAATATTCCTGGGCCAGATGGAAGTGACGGATTGCGACGGTTGTTCCTCCTTATTGGATTGGAGGGGCCGCTTAGCAGTTCCTGGAAATAGCTCCATCGCTAGATCGTACCCTAAACCGACACAGGTGGACTGGTAGAGAATACCAAGGCGCTTGAGAGAACGATGTTGAAGGAACTCGGCAAAATACCTCCGTAAGTTCGCGAGAAGGAGGCCCAGTTTCTACGCAAGTATTGGCTGGGGGCACAAACCAGGGGGTGGCGACTGTTTACTAAAAACACAGGGCTCTGCGAAGTCGCAAGACGACGTATAGGGTCTGACGCCTGCCCGGTGCCTGAAGGTTAAAAGGAGGGGTGAGAGCTCCGAATTGAAGCCCAGGTAAACGGCGGCCGTAACTATAACGGTCCTAAGGTAGCGAAATTCCTTGTCGGGTAAGTTCCGACCTGCACGAATGGCGTAACGACTTCCCCACTGTCTCCAACATCGACTCAGCGAAATTGAATTGCCTGTCAAGATGCAGGCTTCCCGCGGTTAGACGGAAAGACCCCGTGCACCTTTACTACAGCTTCACACTGGCATCAGGCCATGCATGTGCAGGATAGGTGGTGGGCATTGAAACCGTGACGCCAGTCGCGGTGGAGCCTCCCTTGAGATACCACCCTTGCATTGCTTGATGTCTAACCGCGGTCCGTTATCCGGATCCGGGACCCTGTGTGGCGGGTAGTTTGACTGGGGCGGTCGCCTCCTAAAGCGTAACGGAGGCGCGCGAAGGTTGGCTCAGAGCGGTCGGAAATCGCTCGTTGAGTGCAATGGCAGAAGCCAGCCTGACTGCAAGACTGACAAGTCGAGCAGAGTCGAAAGACGGCCATAGTGATCCGGTGGTCCCGAGTGGAAGGGCCATCGCTCAACGGATAAAAGGTACGCCGGGGATAACAGGCTGATACTGCCCAAGAGTCCATATCGACGGCAGTGTTTGGCACCTCGATGTCGGCTCATCTCATCCTGGGGCTGGAGCAGGTCCCAAGGGTACGGCTGTTCGCCGTTTAAAGAGGTACGTGAGCTGGGTTTAGAACGTCGTGAGACAGTTCGGTCCCTATCTGCCGTGGGTGTAGGATACTTGAGAGGAGTTGCCCCTAGTACGAGAGGACCGGGGTGAACGATCCACTGGTGGACCTGTTGTTGCGCCAGCAGCAGTGCAGGGTAGCTATGATCGGACAGGATAACCGCTGAAGGCATCTAAGCGGGAAGCCCCCCTCAAAACAAGGTATCCCTGAGGACCGTGGTAGACCACCACGTCGATAGGCCGGAGATGTAAGTGCAGCAATGCATTCAGTTGACCGGTACTAATGGTCCGATAGGCTTGATTTGATCCAGTAATAGACAGACATCTATTCTGCGATCCAGAAGCATACACAACACACAGTACAAATTGATGAAATTCCAAAGCGCTCAAGTAGCGTAAGCGGTAGCGCATCAATAAATGACTTGGACAACACCCTCGATTTTGCAAAAAATGCAAATGTCGAACCCTCTAGGCCGTTTATTCGGTTTGGTGATCATAGCACGAGTGAAACACCCGGTCCCTTTCCGAACCCGGCAGTTAAGCACCGTTGCGCCGATGGTACTGCATCTTAAGGTGTGGGAGAGTAGGGCATCGCCAAACCTAATAAACAGCCTACAGAGTGTCTCTCAAAAACGATGAATATTCGATGAAAGCCTATGGCCAATCATCGATAGCGCATTCTTAGCCGAAAGACGCGTAAGCACTAGGCAAAGATCATGGCGCGGGATGGAGCAGCCCGGTAGCTCGTCAGGCTCATAACCTGAAGGTCGTAGGTTCAAATCCTACTCCCGCAACCAAATTCAACGCAATATATCAAACGCTTAGAGGCCCTACTAGTAGGACTGCTAGTGCTTGGAAAATCGGCGCTGGAAGCACTGTGGAAGCAACGGGTGCGATATAGCGCAGCATAACGCTTCGACACATGAAATCTCTGGCACAGCAAGCTTAATTTGCCCAATTCAAATTACCCTCAACGTTATCTGCCCGACAATTATTGACGTTCGATGAATGGCTGCACGATGGTTGTCTACAATCTGCACGTTTCGCGAAGGAGTCGCTGGGCAGGATAAGTCTATTGATTGCCACCAATCACTGAGCGCGCGCGCCACCTGCGGCGAAATTTACCAAACGGGGTATCAGCTCCAAGCGCAGGTCGGTCTCTGGGATTTTGGACTTGCCCATAAGCCGTTCTGGTCGGCCATCCCGGCCAATTACGCCAATCAAGGCCCCCAAGGCAAAAGAATAGGCCCATGTTGCGCGTTCGGAGGTCTCGTCACCCAATGCGGTTTGCAGAGCGTGGATGAATTTCTTTGCGCCGGCGTCGTAGTAAGTCTCGACCAGTTTTTGGTCCCGTTCGTTACCAACCGCGAGTTGTGCAAAGATGCGTGCACAGGTCGGACCTCCGCCTTCCTTACCGAGTGGCGGACTGAAGAAAGCCTCAAAAATACGCTCCAGCGCATCCGGTTCTGAGAGGTCAACGGCGTCGAGCATTTCGATCCGTTTTGCGCTGATGAGCTTCGCGCGTCGACCCACCATTTCGCCATAGAGCCGCTCTTTGTTTTTGAAGTGGTAATGCAATAAGCCCTGCGCGACTCCCGCCCGCGTGGCGATCGCTTTCATACCGGCATCGCCGTATCCATTTGCGGCAAATTCGACCTCGGCCGCATCCAGAATGCGATCACGCGCGTCGATTTCACTGGTTTTTTCCAAGGCAAACCCCTCTCAAACTGAACGATCAGTCAAGATCATACGGCGCTTGAACTTTGTTTCAACCGCGAATCCTGTGCGGGCGATTTATCCATATTTCCAATGAGGTACCAGACATTGCGCTTTACCTAGACCTGATTGGCGAAGCTTAATGTTTTGCGAGGCGTCCCTGTTTTGCTGGCGTAGCGCGCGGATTGGACGCCGAAACGAACTTCGAATTAATAGTTGACTGATCGATCAGTTAGCTCATAGGCTTGCTGACATCGAAGGGATTCTGCCGCAGTCATTTTCGAGTAGACTAGGTGGAAAAGGAGGAGATCGAGAGCCGGAAAGCGCGCCGAAATCAGCGTGCGGCTCATTCGATCAGATTATAGGGAGGAAGACATGAAGACTTTTACCTGTGCGTTGCTTTGTAGCGCAGCAGCACTTGCCACAACGGCTCCGCAAGCAATGGCAGAGGACCTGAACGCCACTGTTGTCGCCGGTCACCCGGCGGTGTTCCGTTGGGTGCGCATGATATCAGAAAGCTTTGAACCCAATCTCACAGCGCGTCTTGAAGCTGCTGGGCATTCCGCGACCTTCACCAACCAGTTCGGCGGGGCCATCGCAGGTGTCGGCGAAGAGCTTGAGACAGTGGGCGTCGGTCTCGCAGAGATTGGTGTGTGCCAATCGTTGTTTGATCCGTCGAAACTCGCCGTTCAAAACGTGACGTACTATACACCATTCGTCACAAGCGACGTTCGGGTTGTGTCCGAAGTGATTAACGATCTGCACCGCAATGAACCGTCTATGACGGCGGCATATGCGGATAACGACGTGGTCTACCTCGGCGCGCCAGTGGTGATTGATGACTATCTCATTATGACGGACTTCCCAGTTTCGTCCTTGGCAGACCTTTAAGCCCGGAAAATCGCGGCCCCCGGACCTGCGGTCAACTGGCTGTCTGGGACCGGGGCCGTTGGGGTGTCTGGCAACCTGACCACCTACTACAATGAACTGAGCACTAACGTTTATGACGGCGTTATTGTTTTCGCCTCTGCAGCACTTCCGGGTAAGCTTTACGAAGTTGCCCCCTATGTGACGCGCGTTGGTCTTGGGGCGCAGCATGCTGGCGCGCTTTGCGCCAATAAAGACTGGTTCGAAGGCCTGCCAGAAGACATCCAAGAAGCGATGTTTGCTGCCGCAGACGAGGCCGGTGAATGGTATGTCGGAGAGCTTGAAACCGCCGCAGCGGCTGCTTTGACCAAAATGGAAGAAGCTGGCGCGACGGTGACTGTTGCATCCGACGAGATGCGCGCAGCTTGGGTCAACGGTATGGATAATGCGGCGCAGGTTTGGGCAAAAGGTCTTGATGGCCAAAACCAGCCAGCGACAGAAATCCTTGAGAAATACCTGGCTGCCGCGAAAGACGCTGGCGCGACGCCTTTGTGGGATTGGTCCGAGGAATAACCAATGTCGGAAGAATTTCAACCACCGGGCGGTCGTAAGATCGCCCGGAAGGGGCTAAGTGCACTTATCGTAAGCGCAAACTTTACCGGTTCTGCTCTAATATTCGCTGTCATGGCGCTCATTGGGTTGGACGTCGCGGGCCGGAATTTGCTGGGGCAGCCGATTTCTGGCGTTCCGGAAATCGTTGCGCTCTCAATTGCCGTCATTGTGTTTCTGCAAACGCCAGCGGCGCTTGCCGCCAATCGTCTGACGCGCTCTGACACCTTCATTTCGATGCTGCAGCTGAAAGCACCCTTTCTCGCGAAAATCGTTGAAACGATTTTTGACGGCCTTGGGCTCATTGTTTTCGGCATCGTTGCCTATGGCACGTGGCCGCTTTTGCAAAAAGCTTGGACGCGTGGCGAATTCAAAGGCGCGATCGGCGATTTCACAGCCCCTGTCTGGCCGGTGAAAGTGGCCATCATCATTGGTTCAACCTTGCTCGTCCTGCAATTCGCGGCGCGCATCATCAACAGGTGGAGGGCGACCGATGACGCCATTTGATATCGGTATGATCTCCCTGATCGTGATGGTGCTTTTGGTGCTGGCAGGCTTGTTTGTGCCCGTGGCGCTGATGCTGTGTTCCTTCGCGGGAGTCTGGGCCATCAAAGGCTCCCCTGACCTTGCGGTCAAACTTATGGCCCAAGCGGCAAACGACTCCATCGGAAGCTACTTCTTTGGAATTGTCCCCCTGTTTGTCCTGATGGGCTTCATCGTTTCGGAAACGGGCATGGGTCGAGATGCCTATGACGTGGCAAACTCCTTTTTCAGACGGATCAAGGGCGGCTTGGGCGTTGGCACCGTTGCGGCCAACGCGATATTTGCGGCCATCACCGGAATTTCGATTGCCTCTGCAGCCGTCTTCACAAAAATCGCTGTGCCAGAGATGATCCGCCATGGCTATAACCCGCGGTTCGCCACGGGCGTCGTTGCCGGTAGCTCTGTTCTGGGCATGCTGATCCCGCCAAGCCTGCTGTTGATCCTTTTTGCTGTGATCGCAGAGCAATCGGTTGGCGATATGTTCCTTGCTGGGGTTATCCCGGGCATTGTTCTGGCAATCCTTTTTGCCTTGGGCATTGTTCTGGCGGCCTACATTCGGCCGGACATGATTGGCTCACAGGCGGCTCTGAATGCGGGCGGCGAAGACGGAGGTCTTGGCTTGTCTGAAACGCTTCGCCGTGGATCCCCCATCGTCTTTCTTATTCTGATCGTTCTTGGCGGCATTTATTCTGGATTCTTCACTCCGATTGAAGCCGGCGCAATGGGATCGATTGCTGCGTTGTTTTTGGCGCTTCTGCGGCGCAGTCTGACCTTCAAAAAGTTTGGCCGCATTCTGGTCGATGCAGGTTTGGTGACAGCCAGCATCTGCATGATGATCATCGCCGCGCAGATGTATTCCCGCATGCTGGCATTCTCAGGTGTGCCTGCAGGCATTGCTGATCTGACAGCGAACGCTGACCTAGGGTATTGGGGGCTGATGCTGATCTATGTGGCGGTGTTGCTGCTGATGGGCATGATCCTTGATAGCTCATCAATCCTGCTGATCATGGTGCCGATCATGCTGCCGGTGCTCGGGCCATCCGGGCTGGATCCGGTCTGGTTTGGGATCGTGACCGTTCTGGCGATCGAGATCGGATTGCTGACACCGCCGTTCGGAGTCTCGGTCTACGTCATCAAAGCCACGTTGAACGGGTCTGACATCACCCTTTGGGACATCTTCCGCGGCGCGGCGCCCTTTGCTGCAATCATGATGGTCGTTGTGTTCATGTTGCTGCTTTGGCCAGCCATGGCGACGTACCTCGTGAACTGAGATTGGAGAGACACATGACACGTACCATCATCGACATCTCTGTGCCGCTTGAAGCGGGCATCGTTTCAGACCCGGACGCGATGCTGCCTCAGATCGAGTACCTCAGCCACCAAGATACGGTTGATCAGATGGCCAGCTTCTTTCCAGGGCTGACCAAGGAAGATCTGCCGGGCGGCGAAGGCTGGGCCGTGGAAAAGCTCGTGCTGTCCAGCCACAACGGCACACATCTTGATGCGCCTTATCATCATCACTCGACAATGGATGGCGGCAAGCGCGCCATCACCATCGATGAGGTGCCGCTGGATTGGTGTTTTCGTCCGGGTGTGAAACTTGATTTCACCCACTTTCCGGATGGGCACGTGGTGACTGAAGCTGAGATGGCCACGGCATTTGAAATGATCGAATATGAACTTTCGCCGTTTGACATTGTGCTGATCAATACAACCGCTGGGCGCTACTACGGCGACCCATCTTATCTGAAACGCGGATGTGGCATCGGCCGTGATGCAACGCTGTGGATGTTGAACCAAGGGGTAAAGATCGGCGGCACAGATGCCTGGTCTTGGGATGCGCCCTTTGTCTCGACTGCGGCCGAATGGGCCGAAACCCAAGATCCATCGATCATTTGGGAAGGGCATCGTGCCTCAATCGATATCGGCTATTGCCACATGGAAAAGCTGACGAACCTCGAGTGCCTTCCAAATCACGGATTTCAAGTCTGCTGCTTCCCGATGAAGTTGAAAGCCGGTTCCGCCGGCTTCACCCGGGCCGTTGCCATTCTTGACGAATAAAGGAAAAGACAATGGCTAAGACCAAGAAGAAAACAATCATCACCTGCGCCGTGACTGGCGCGATCCATACGCCGACAATGTCAGACGCGCTGCCGATCACGCCAGATGATATCGCGTCGCAGGCAATCGAAGCCGCAGAGGCCGGGGCAGCCGTTTTGCACCTGCACGCGCGCAATCCCGAAAACGGGGCACCGTCGATCAATCCAGACGACTTTTCGCTGTTCTTACCGCGTATCAAACAATCGACAGATGCGGTTGTGAATATTTCGACAGGGGGCTCTATCACGCACTCGATCGCAGATCGAATTTCGCCAGCGCGGACATTTTCACCGGAAATGGCGTCGATGAACATGGGGTCGTTGAACTTCTCCTTCCACCCGCTGGCCAAACGCTATGAAACGTTCAAGCACGACTGGGAAGAGGACTATATCAAGAACTCTGAAAGCGGCATTTTTCGCAACACCTTTGCGGATATCGCATTGGCAGCGCGGGAGCTCGGCGAAGGCCATGGCATTCGCTTCGAACATGAGTGCTACGACGTCGGCCATCTTTACAACCTGAAATTCTGCATGGATCAGGGGATGTTCAAAGGGTCGATCTTTATTCAGTTTGTCATGGGCATTCTGGGCGGCATCAGCGCCGAGATTGACAACCTCGTCTTTATGAAACGCACGGCTGATCGCCTGTTTGGCACTGACTATCAATGGTCGGTGATTGGTGCAGGTAAGGCGCAAATCCCGCTTGCGCTGGTCTCGGCGCAAATGGGCGGCCACGTGCGTGTGGGTCTTGAGGATTCACTCTTTATCTCACCCGGTGAACTGGCGGTTTCTAATGCTGAACAGGTGCGCAAAATCCGGTCGCTTCTGGAAGCACAGGGGCATGAAATTGCCACACCTGATGAAGCGCGCGAAATGCTGACCCTCAAGGGCGGCGACAAAGTTCAATTCTGAAAGGAAAACAGATGACCGATCAAACATATGATGCAAATGACATTGTTTTCCGTTGTACCGGCAAAGCGTCGGGCAAAATGCGCGCAGACATGGATGTGCGGCTCGAGCACCCAATGAAGGAAAGCTTTCAGCTTGCCACCGACGAAGGGAAGTTTCACGGTGGAGATGGCAGCGCGCCGTTACCACTCGCCCTATTCGTCGGCGACCTAACCGGCTGCTTGATGACACAGATCCGTGCCTTCGGAAAAAGGTTGAAGATACCCGTCGACGACTTGTCCGTTGATTGCGAAGTCGTCTGGCGCTGGACGCCCGTTGACCGGATTTACGAAACGGAACCCAAGGGTTTTCATTTCGACATCCACCTAGACTCCAGTGCTCCGCTTGAGCAGCAGATCGCACTGATCGAAGCCGCGAAGAAAGGCTGCTTCATCGAGCAGACCCTTGGACAAAAAAACGAAATTCGCCACCGCTTGAAGACAGGTGACGGATTTTACGAGATTGAAGCCTAACCAGCTTCATGTGGCCTTCCTCTGACGCCTCCCCGGATGAGGAAGGCCGCCCCAACATCCGCTGCTTGCTGCAGAGACTGAGACGGCACCACAGAAGGAACACGTAATGCAAACGCTATATCACAGCCCGTATTCAACATGCTCCCAGAAGGTCCGCCTATGCCTTTTCGAGAAGGGGATCGACTTCGAGGCGATAGCGCTCGATTTTTGGAAAGAGGAACATCTGACGCCGGAATATCTTGCGCTGAACCCAAACGGCGTCGTCCCGACGTTGGTGCATGACGGTGAGCCGGTCATCGATAGTTCGGTCATCGTTGAATATTTGGACGAAGTATTTCCAGACCCTGCCTTGTCACCAAAGGACGCGCTTGGGAAAGCCCGGATGCGCGCGTGGCTCCGCTTTCTTGAAGAGGTTCCAACCGTCGCAATCAGAGTGCCTTCCTTCAATAAAGCGTTTGTCCAACTCTGGGCCGACAAATCAGATGAAGAACTTGAACAACAAGCGCAGGCGCGGCCGCTTCGAACTGCGCTCTACAAAAGCCTGGGCCGCGACGGGGTCGGCACAGAAGAATATGATGCTTCGCTCAAACGCCTTCGAATGACCATTGAACGGATGGAAAAGGCGCTGAGCGCCAGTGAATGGATTTGCGGAGATAGCTTCTCGCTCGCCGATGTTTGCGTGATCCCGACGATTGACCGTATGAATGACCTTGGCCTGTCCCATATCTGGGGCGACACCCCCCATGTTCAACGCTGGTGGTCAGCGGTACAGCAGCGCGATTGCTTCAAGCAAACCTTCGCCCCCGGAACGCGGGTGTCAGAACGCTATGCGATTTCTAGCTAATTAGATTTTCCGTCTGGTCCCACATATCGATCATGATCTGCCATTCTGCTGATCTGAAATGAATTTCATGAGCGCCTTCGCCTAAGAACATATCAAAACGCTAGAATTGCGTCAGATTTGCTGGGTATCCGGCTCTGGTGAACGAAACCGACTGCCTTGGACCATTCAGGTCGTCGTTTGGATTCTTATAGGCTTTCTTTTTCCCGCCATCGATACTGACCCAAATTCGGCCATCCTCGCTCAGTAACTTCCGCAGTTTTTAGCTAAATGCGCTTGAAGTTTTCGGGTGTTTGCAAGGGCATTTAAGCCATTAGCAACCAATGCCGCATATTTGAATTGGTAAGAAACTACAGCGACCCACGACAGTCTTCAGCATCTTCATTTCCCGATGCCGATGTGACGTTGCTGATCAACAACCATTGTGCATTGGGGGCGCGTGTGAGCAGAGAACTTGATACCCGTAAAACCGACAATGAACCCGCTGAACTAGGTGGACACCTCAGCACTGAATCGCAGCGCCGACTACAAATTCTGTCGCTTGATGATGACCAGCTGGATCGATTGCGCCTAATCCGTACCTGTGAGCAGGCAGGTCTGCGCTGCGCATGTGATGAGGCTTCCACGCTTACAGAGTTACGCCTTGCGATCGACAAAAAGAGTTATGACGTGATCTTTATCGATCACAAGCTTGGCCTGGACAATGGCATGGATGCTTTGCGCATCATCTTGGCCCATGAAGATCAGACCGGCACGATTCCCATCATGGTGACAAGCGCAACGGAACACCGTGTGGCTGTTGAAGCCATGCGCATCGGATGTGCGGATTATCTTGTAAAAGAAGAGCTGACAGTATCTGCGCTGTCCAAATCTATTGCTTCGGCGATTGAGCGCCGGGTGATGTACGCGGAAATCGCCGGTGCACGCGCTTTGGAACGTGAGGTCAAGGCAACCATCACACGCTTTCTAAACACCTGCGGCCCGGAAATGCGTATCATCCTCAGCAATACGATCAAAACGCTACGCAGTCTGAAAGCGATCAACCGAACTAGCGATGACATCGATCCATTGCTACTGCCAAATTTCACATTGCTTGAACGGGGTTGTTTTGACCTGACAACTTTTGTCGATGACTTGGAGTCAGTCGTTCAACGACTGAAATAAAGGCTCGTCGCCGTCAGTTCCTTCAGGCTGCAGAACCACGAGCGGGTCAGAGATGCAGGGAGCCTCCGTACAACCGTTACCCTTTTGCTTGAACTGCTGAGCACCTTTCTTTCAGGTCAGAAACCGCACCATCTGGCGCTTCACACAAATGCCAATAATCCTGCAGAACGGAGAGGACATTTTTAAGCCCATTGAGATCTTCTGGTTTTACGATGTAGCCATTTGCCCGATTTTTGTATGCCTTTGAAATATCTTGCGGGTTGTCTGAGGTCGTAAACATGAAAACGACATTGTCTGAGATGCCGTCGACGCCACGCATGACTTGCAGGAATTCATGGCCGTTCATGCGCGGCATGTTGATATCGAGAAGTATGAAAAATGGCTGCGGGAGATGCGTTTCTTCGTTTTGATGTGTGAGCATTTCCAATGCCTCTTGCCCGTCTTTCGCGTGCACAATCTGTCCATTGGACCTCACTTTCTCCATCGCGCGAGTGACAAACATTGCATCGATCGCGTTGTCTTCAACCAGTAGAATATTCATCTGATCCGGCATATCAGGCCACCTTTCCCAAACCTTCGGGGCGTTCGTTCAGCAGGGTTTTGGGCCATTGGAAAACAAAGCAAGCGCCGCGGCCCTCATCCGAATCCACGCGAACAGTCCCTCCATGTTGTTCCACGAGTTTCTTAACAATCGCCAAACCGATGCCTGTGCTTTCCTGGTCCTCTGACGTGCGTAGCGTCTGAAAAACCTCAAATATCCGCTCATGGTATTGCGGTGCGATACCGGCGCCGTCATCGGCAACCATGACTTCCAGGTGGTCAGGCTTCTCTGAAATCGTGATCGCCACATGCGCTTTGGCGGGATCGGGATGATATTTAAAGGCATTCCCGATCAGGTTTTCCAGGATGCGCCTGAAGTTATGACTATCAACAACAATCTTTTCGACATCGCTTTCCAAATGTACCTGTGCCGTATCGACTTCGAAATCAGCAATACAAGCCTTGATGATCTCCTCGGGCGCGACATTGTCGTGGCTTAGATCACTTCGCCCGACGCGCGCATAATCCATGATACCCCGCGTCAGCGCATGCATGCGTTCGACGCGTTCCCGGATCAGATCGAGATGCATTTGCAAAGCGCCATGTGCCTCTTGATCGTTCACATGTTCTGACAAGTCCTCTTCCATGAGGTCCGTCAAGAACCCGATGCCACGCGCCGGTGTTTTTAGGTCGTGGGAGGCAACATAGACAAACTGCTCAATCTCGGCGTTGGCCATTTCAAGTTTTTCGCTTTTTCCTCGGAGTTCAGTTGTCAATTCAAACGCGTAGGAGCGTGCACGGCTATTCGCGCGCGCCATGGAGATCAATAACGCAATGATCAGCGCCTCGATGATTAGGCCGCCAAATAGGATAAGCGTGGGCTGTTCAAACCCATTGTTCGTGCGAAACGCGAGATTAGAGCGCACCTCAATCTCCCAATTGCGCCCATAAAGATCCAGCGACACGGTGTCGGTATAGAGCGGGTTTGCATCGCTCAGCCCATCATCGATCGCGTGTTCGTCATAAATGGTTTGCTCTCCGTCGCGAATGCTAAAATGAACATCTCTCCGCTCCTTCGAAAGAAGACCTTCGACCAGTTTGCGCACTACAAATGGTGCGTAGACAACCCCCTGAAACTGTTCGCGACGTTCTTCTAAAGTTTCCGGGATGCCGCCTGAATAATAAGGCGCATAAAACAGGAAGCCCGGTGTGTGATCGCTATCCTGCACCAAAACGATAGGGCCTGTTATCTTTGAGCGCCCTGTGTCACGGCTGGCCAGCAAACCAGTGCGTCGGTTGACTTCATGTGCAACATCAAGTCCGACAGCGGCAGCGTTAACATCCTCTGGTTCGATATAGGTGATGGGCAGCGAGAAGCCCTGATCATGCTGCGGATAGATTTCGAAGCCTTGTCGCTCCGCTTCACGCTCTGCAAGGTAAGCCGGCAGAGTCTCTCGCGGGACATAGTGGATCACACCCACGCCATTCACGCCCGGATAGCGCTGATCGATATTCAACGACTGCGCAAAGACTTTCCATTCTTGCATGTCCACGTCGCCACCCAGCGCAGAGATCGCAGCAACCCCCGACCAAAGCGCATCCTCATAGCGCGACATGCTGTCTAGGATCAGATCAACCGTACTGTCCCGCGCCGCAAGAAAGCGGCTTTCAATGCGATGTTCGAGCTGTTTCTTGGAATAGAGCCATGCCCCCAAAGTCATCGTCAAAGAAAGCCCGATGATGATGAGATGCAGCGCAGAAATGCGGCCAGTTGAGCGTTCGAAAATATCAGTGCCAGTCATGTCTGCTCCAATCAATCCGAATAGGACAGTCGCAACCTAGGGCTTTTCACCTTAACAATTCCCTAATGTTCGCTATTTGTTTTAGTTTTATTAAATTGGTAGTAACCTCTGGTGGGCGTATTTAGTCAGCAATGAATAGCGCCGAAAACATCGCCAATTTATCTAATGATTTGAGGTAACTTAGTTTAGCCCGATTCCGGGTTCTTCAGGTTCGCGGGCTGGAACGAAGAATGCCCTAGTAGTAAGAATACTGGGGTAAAAGCAGGTCCATGAATTGGTGGAAAGCCTAAGGATTTGCGCGATTGAATCGGCTACTGCTTGTGAGGTGAAGTAGCAGACTTTGTTCAAATCTGTTCTACGAAGTGAAAGCGATCTTCAATCGCGCTTAAGCAGGCTTGGCGTGCATTTCCGCACATTCATGCAACCACGCCGCAAAGGGTATCCGCTAAAGAGAATTGCGTTAATGCTGCTATGTCATGGGATTTTGGTGGAGCCTAGGGGGATCGAACCCCTGACCTCTACAATGCCATTGTAGCGCTCTCCCAGCTGAGCTAAGGCCCCGAAATGGTACAGATCATCTCGTCTGTGCGCGCTTACTTAGGCGCTTCATCTGGCGGGATCAAGTGAAAAATCCCGCCAGATTTTGATCAGTCGTCGCTGTCATCCGCTGGCACATCCGCGATGTCATCCAGCGATACGTTGTCGTCATCATCCTCGTCCAGAACATCATCTTCCAGATCGATATCTACATCGTCATCATCTTCCAGAACTTCGGCGTCATCCGCGTTTGCGGCTTTGGCTTTCAGTGTCGCCGCATCTTCGTCATCAGCAGCGATCATGCGGCTTTTGCCGCTCTCCAGCTCAACGACCTCACCGGTGTAAGGGCTGACGATTGGATTTTTGTTCAGGTCGTAAAAACGTTTGCCGGTTGTCGGGCACAGGCGCTTAACGCCCCATTCTTCTTTGGGCATTGGAATCCCCCTAAATCACGTGAGTCTTGTCGACAGTCCGCGCCAACTGCCATAAGTGAAGGGGCAAGTCAAAGGGTATCAGGCGAGCAGTGCGCGGGGGAGTGCCATGACGCTACATTTTCTGCCAGGAGAGCCAGAAATTGCTGTGCATTTGCGTCGTAACGCGCGCGCGCGTCGCATTTCATTACGGGTGTCTCGGTTGGACGGAAAAGTCACTCTGACCCTGCCAAATCGTCTGCCAGAGAATGAAGGTTTGGCCTTTGCGCGTCAGAAGGAAAGCTGGATTCGCAAACAGCTTGCCGAGCGGCCAGAGCAAGTCTGTGTGACGGTGGGGGATAGCCTGCCGTTTCAGGGTGACCTGCTTGATATCGTCGCCTCAGCGGCGGTGCGCGTGTGCGTTCAGGGGGAACAGCTTTGTGTGCCGCATGGCATGGCCGAAGTTGGCCCCAAGGTCGAACGTTTCCTGAAGGCTGAGGCGCGCGCTCGGTTGAAGGAGGCGGCAGATCACTATGCCGGGGCGCTGGGCGTGGACTACACAAAGCTGACGCTCAGGGACACGCGGTCGCGTTGGGGGTCTTGCACCTCAGAGCGCGGGCTGATGTTTTCATGGCGGCTCATTATGGCCCCTGCCGAGGTTCTGCGTTATGTGGCGGCGCATGAAGTGGCTCACTTGGTGGAGATGAACCATTCTCCGGCGTTCTGGAGCGTGGTGGATCAGATCTATGGCCCCCACCAAATGGAGCGGAACTGGTTGAAACAACATGGTGAAAAATTGCACCGTTTCAGGTTCTGATGGCGCATTGAGCAATTGACGCTCGGCAGAAATGTGATCACATTCGCCGTATGATGGCACAAATCCGAAGTTCCGAGCATACAACCTCCGCCCATGATCGGGTTTATCGCGGGTTAAGAACGCGGATCATGCATGGGGAAATCCTGCCGGGGCATCCCCTGACACTGCGGGGGCTAGGGCAAGAATACGAGGTGTCGATGACGCCCGCTCGTGAAGCGATCCGTCGGCTTGTTGCCGAGGGCGCATTGACTATGTCGGCCTCCGGGCGGGTGTCGACCCCGGAACTGACAAATGACCGGATCGAAGAACTTGCCGCCTTGCGGGCGTTGATCGAGGTCGAACTCGCCAGCCGTGCGCTTCCACGCGCGCATATGGCGCTGATTGAACGGTTGCAAACCATCAATAACTCGATTGCCGAACGGGTCGCGCAGCGTGATGCGGTCGGCTATATCAGCGCGAATTTGGATTTTCACCGCGCGCTTTACCTGCGTGCGCAGGCGCCAGCGATGCTGGCGATGGCGGAAACCGTGTGGCTGCAGCTTGGGCCAACAATGCGCGCCTTATATGGGCGGCTGCGCCAAGCCGAACCGCCGCAGTTCCACCGCCTGATACTCGCGGCATTAAAGGCCGGCGATGAACCGGGGCTTCGGCTTGCGGTTCGGTCGGACGTGACCCAAGGCTTACGACACCTGACAGCCTAAGGCATTTTGTTAGGCTGCGAGGCCTTTGCTGCCCAGTGCCATGAACTTCTGACGACGTGCTTTGACCAACTCTTCGCGGCTGAGGCCGCTGGTTTCTTTCAGCATCTCAGAAATCGCTGCGCCGACGGCTTTGATGGCCGATTTGCGCCCACGGTGTGCGCCGCCCAAAGGTTCAGCAATGCTGCGATCTACAACACCCAATTGCAGCAGGTCGCCCGCTGTCAGACGCAGCGCTTCTGCGGCTTCGCGCATTTTGTCGGCGTTTTTCCAAAGGATTGACGCACAGCCTTCCGGCGTGATGACCGAATAGACGGAATGCTCAAGCATTGCGAGTTTGTTGGCCGTCGCCAAAGCAACTGCACCACCAGAGCCGCCTTCGCCGATGATGACAGAAATCACGGGTACGCCGACCTGCAAGCATTTTTCGGTGCTGCGCGCGATGGCTTCGGATTGGCCGCGCTCTTCGGCACCTTTGCCGGGGTAGGCGCCGGGTGTGTCCACCAGCGTGATGATCGGAATGTTGAACTTGTCCGCCATTTCCATCAGCCGGATGGCTTTGCGGTAGCCTTCCGGGCGGGCCATGCCGAAATTACGTTCGATCCGGGATTTCGTGTCGTTTCCTTTTTCCTGGCCAATCACCATGACAGGCTGGTCATTGAATCGCGCGAGGCCCCCCATGACCGCGTGGTCATCAGCAAAGTTGCGATCCCCAGCCAAAGGCGTGAATTCTGTGAACAGGGCTTTGATATAGTCTTCGCAATGCGGGCGCTCTGGATGACGGGCCACCTGACATTTCCGCCAAGGGGTCAGGCTTTTGTAAAGCTCTTCCATCATCTCGCTTGCTTTGCGATCAAGCGCCGCCGCTTCGTCAGAGACGTCCATTTCCTCATTTTGCCGCGCCATCGCCCGCAATTCTTCGGCTTTGCCTTCAATTTCGGCCAGTGGTTTTTCAAAATCGAGGTAATTGGTCATTGCGTCCTCTCACATGTAGCAAACTGCTATATGGCGCGGCGTCAGTTTGAATGCAAGCTTGGGCTGGTGCCATGAATGGGCAGTTCGCTTTGCTATTCAATGGCGGCATCTGACGCGGTAAGGTGTTTGCCCTTATCCCTTCAGTGTCACCCAGATCATTGTACCGACCAACAAGAAGGCCATGCTATAGTTAAAGACACGCAGACGCGTCGGATTGGTCAGAACGCGCTGCATTTCCTGGCCGAGCAAAGTCCAGCTACTTGTCGATATGACGCTGCAGGCGACGTAGCATCCAGCAACGACCAAGACAGCGAACAATTCGCGACTTGTGGCGTAGGTGGTGATGGCCGACAGCGCCATTCCCCAAGCTTTTGGGTTCACCCACTGAAAGCTGGCGGCCTGCAGAAAGCTTAGTGGTTTGCTGCCAGCTTTGCCTTTACCGGGGGCAGAGGCATTGGCAATCTTCCACGCGAGGTAAAGAAGATAGCCAAACGAAAACACCTGCAAAATTTTGAAGCTGACAGGCCACAAATCAAAGACTTGCATGACCCCTACACCTACCAAGAAGACCATGGTCGGGAAGCCTAAGCCGACACCCAGCATGTGTGGCAGGCTGCGGCGAAATCCGAAATTTGCACCCGAGGCCATCAGCATCAGGTTGTTGGGGCCTGGTGTTATCACCGTGGCAAAGGCAAAGGATAATGTCAGAAGTAAGTGCTCTAGCGTCATAGAACAATCGTGCACGAAGTCGCGGAACTTTAAGTTGCGTTTATGTGCGAAATCGAGAAATATTCACAATCAATGGCGAAAGATGATCTCATAAACGAACAGATATTGCAGGTCTTGTCGCGCGATGGGCGGATCAGCAACCTTGATTTGGCGGAACGAGTCGGCCTTTCGCCGTCGGCTTGCCTGCGCCGCGTGCAAGAATTGGAACGTTCGGGTGTGATTACCGGCTATCGGGCTGTATTGGACCGCAGCAGGCGTGGCATTGGGTTTGTGGCCTATGTCACGGTCGGGCTCAATCAGCACACCAAGGCCGCTCAAGAAGCGTTTGAGCAAGCGATCTCGCGTGCGCCAGAAGTCATCGAATGCCACAACATCACCGGTGCCGTGGAATACCTGCTAAGGGTCGAGGCCACGGACCTTGCAGCCTATAAGATGTTTCACACGGATGTTTTGGGGGTTCTGCCGCAGGTCCATTCGATCACCAGCTATGTGGTCATGGGCTCACCCAAGGACGCGCGTAGTTAAGTCGGCAACCCGAGAGAGCTAAGAACGGGTTGCCGAAAGGGCAGGGCGAATGGCCCCACCAGAAAGTGTCTAGTTTGCAGCGATCAACTCTGCCTGCGCCACAATCACCTCGGCCTGTTTGATCGACGCGATGTCGACAAGGCGACCTTTGTAAACGGTCGCGCCTTCGCCCTTGGCTTTTGCGTCTTCCATGGCGGCGAGGATTTCACGGGCCTCGGACACAGCTTCCTCAGACGGGGTAAAGACCTCATTCGCCAGCGCGATCTGTTTCGGGTGAATGGCCCATTTGCCGACCATCCCAAGCGTTGCAGAACGTTTCGCCTGAGCAACAAACCCGGCGTCGTCAGAGAAGTCACCAAACGGCCCGTCAACAGGCAGAACGCCATGTGTTCGGCAGGCCGCAACGATTTTGGCCTGTGCCCAGTGCCACGGGTCAGACCAATGTCTGTCCTCTCCGCGTTGCATATAATAGTTTTCCTGCGTACCGCCGATCCCGGTGGTCTGCATCCCCATAGAGGCTGCGAAATCCGCAGCACCAAGGCTCATGGCCTGCAAGCGGGGTGAAGAGGCGGCGATCTCTTCTGCGTGTGCGATCCCAGCAGCGGATTCAATAATGACTTCGAAGGAAATCTTTTTCGCGCGACCCTTTGCGGTCTCGATGGCAGTCACCAAAGCGTCGACCGCATAGACATCTTCTGCGCAACCCACCTTTGGGATCATGATCTGGTCAAGGCGTTCGTCGGCCTGCTCCAACAGATCAACGACATCGCGGTACCAGTAGGGCGTGTCCAGTCCGTTGATCCGCACGGACATATATTTGTTGCCCCAATCGATCGACCCGAGCGCTTCGATAATGTTGGCGCGCGCGCTGTCCTTGTCGCTGGGCGCAACGGAATCTTCCAGATCAAGGTTGATCACATCGGCTGCAGAGGCCGCCATCTTTTCGAAGATGGCAGGACGAGAGCCCGGCCCAAACAGTTGGCAGCGGTTCGGGCGCGCGGGGGCGGCGGGTTGGATGCGAAAGCTCATCTGGAAGTCTCCGAGTAACGAAATTGCGAATTTGTTGCGGAAACCGATATTAAATTGCGCGTCATCTCGCAATGGATTTCTTTGCATTCGCGGCAAAATTACGCTGCGTTGCGGCGTGTGGGGCTGGTGGTGGATTCTTCGCGAAATATCACTTCGGAGAAATAATCTTCGAAGATTTGACGCAATATCGCAAATGTCTTGTCTCTGAAGCTGATATCGCAAAGATTTCGGGATCAAATTGTGCCGGGAATCGGAGAATTATCGCGAGATTAACTTATTCCAAAGGGACCGCGGCAATGATCGAGACTCCATATCTGCTTTTCCTGGGCGATGCGCCTGACATGTTGGCCGCGAAAGTGGCGATCGGCATCCGTGACTGGCGCCCAGAGAACGCCATCGGCCAAATCAGCCTGCCAAACTGCGGCGCTGACCTCGGCTTGACCGAGATGACACTTGAAGAAGGCCTCGAAGCTGGTGCCAAGACGCTGGTGGTTGGCGTTGCGAACCGCGGTGGGGTCATCTCTGAAGCGTGGAAAGAAGTACTGCTGAAGGCGCTGGAACTTGGCTACGACATCGCATCTGGCCTGCACAACCTGCTGTCTGACGAGGGCGATCTGGTCGCTGCGTCCCTGATGCATGGCCGCACGTTGCATGATGTGCGCATTCCTTCCGTTCAATACCCAATTGCAACCGGTATCCCTCGTTCCGGTAAGCGCTGCTTGGCGGTTGGAACCGACTGCTCCGCCGGTAAGATGTACACCGCCATGGCGATGGACGCGGAAATGCAGAAACGTGGCCTGAAATCCACTTTCCGCGCCACCGGTCAAACGGGTATCCTGATTACTGGCTCTGGCGTCCCACTGGACGCGGTCATCGCCGACTTCATGGCGGGCGCGGTTGAATACCTGACCCCAGACAACGACGAAGACCACTGGGACTTCATCGAAGGTCAGGGCTCTTTGTTCCACGTGTCCTACTCTGGCGTGACCATGGCGCTGGTGCATGGCGGCCAGCCAGACGCGCTGATCCTGTGCCACGAACCAACCCGCACACACATGCGCGGCCTGCCAGGTTTCAAGCTGCCATCACTTCAAGAATTGCGTGATGTCGCCCTGACTTTGGCGAAAGTTTCGAATCCGAACGTTGTGGTCGCTGGCATCTCGATCAACACGCAGCACCTCTCTGACGAAGAGGCCACCGCCTATTGCGCTAAGGTCGAAGAAGAGATGGGTCTGCCAACCGTCGACCCATATCGTCACGGTGCAGGCCGTCTGGTAGACGCGCTGGCCGCGATCTGATTAGTAAGGGGCGTCTGGAAACAGGCGCCCTTTTTCCGTCGAAAGGACAGACGCATGAAGATCACCGTGACCGCGGACACATTCCGTTTGGCACAGGTATTCACCATCTCTCGAGGATCGCGGACCGAGGCAAAGGTTCTGACCGTCAAGATCGAGAAGGATGGCATCACGGGCTGGGGCGAATGTGTGCCCTATGCGCGTTACAATGAAACGTTGGAAAGCGTGACCGCTGAAATCGAAGGCTTGCCAGCAGAGTTCACCCGCGCAGAGTTGCAAGACCTGCTGCCCGCTGGGGCGGCACGCAATGCGGTTGATTGCGCGATGTGGGATTTGGAAGCAAAAACTTCTGGAAAGTCTGCGCGCGAATTGGCGGGATTGGACGCCTTGGGACCAGAGATCACCGCCTATACGCTGTCTCTGGATACGCCAGAGAACATGCAAAAGCAGGCTGCTGAAAATGCCCATCGCCCGCTGCTGAAAATCAAACTTGGCACAGCGGATGACATGCCGCGTCTTGAGGCCGTGCGCGCAGGTGCCCCGAATTCAACCATCATTGTCGATGCTAACGAAGGTTGGTCCGCCGAGATCTATGCAGATCTTGCGCCGCATTTGGTGCGTTTGGGTGTAGCGCTTGTTGAACAGCCGCTGCCCGCGGGCGAAGATGACGCTCTGATCGGCATGGAACGCCCAGTTCCGGTGTGCGCCGACGAAAGCTGCCATGACCGCACCAGCCTGCCAAAGCTCAAAGGCAAATATGATGTTGTGAACATCAAACTCGACAAAACCGGCGGTCTGACCGAAGCCTTGAAGCTGCGCGAAGAGGCGCTGGCCGAGGGCTATAAAGTCATGGTCGGTTGCATGGTTGGTAGCTCTTTGGCGATGGCGCCTGCGACGCTTGTGGCACAGGGCGCGATGATCACAGACCTTGACGGCCCGCTCTTGTTGGCCGAAGACCGCGATGTGCCTTTGAATTTTGATGCCGCTGGTGTGCATCCGCCTGTACCAGCACTCTGGGGTTAAGGAGACCAAGATGACCCGTACCGTTTATGTGAATGGTGAATACCTGCCTGAAACCGAAGCCAAGGTTTCGATCTTTGACCGTGGTTTCCTGTTTGCGGATGCCGTCTATGAGGTGACGTCGGTTCTCGACGGAAAACTGATCGATTTCGAAGGCCACGCCGTGCGTCTGGAGCGCTCTTTGAACGAACTGGACATGCAGTCCGCTTGCACCAAAGAAGAACTGCTGGGAATTCACCGCAAACTGGTTGAGTTGAACGAGATCGAAGAAGGTCTGGTCTATCTGCAGGTTTCCCGTGGTTCCGATGGCGACCGTGATTTTGTTTTCCCATCCGAAGACACCAAGCCGACCTTGGTTCTGTTCACCCAGAACAAGCCGGGTCTGGCGAACAGCCCAGCCGCGCAAAAAGGCGCGAAGGTTATTTCCATCGACGATATCCGCTGGGGTCGTCGCGACATCAAAACCGTTCAGCTGCTTTACCCATCCATGGGTAAGATGATGGCGAAGGCCGCGGGCGCCGACGATGCGTGGCTTGTGGAAGACGGTTATGTGACCGAAGGCACCAGCAACAACGCCTACTACGTCAAAGACGGCAAAATCATCACGCGTCCGCTGTCCAACGACATCCTGCATGGGATCACCCGTAAGGCTGTGCTGCGTCTGGCGGAAGAAGCGCAGATGACCATTGAAGAGCGTCTTTTCACGATCGACGAAGCCAAGGAAGCGGACGAGGCTTTCACCACATCCGCCTCTGCCTTCGTCATGCCAGTGGTTGAGATTGACGGCGCGCAGCTTGGCGACGGGACACCCGGCCCAATCGCTAAGCGGCTGCGTGAAATCTATTTGGAAGAAGCCCGCGCGAAAGCGATCTAAGCTTTCTCAGAATCAAACAAAAAACCCCGCCCTTTGCTGGCGGGGTTTCTTTTTTGTGGCGGCGCGCCCGGCTACGCTTTCCCCAATTTCACCTTTGCAAAAATACTCCGGGGTGAGGCCGCAGGCCGAGGGGCAGCGCCCCTATTTCTGATCCGTGACGTTCTCTTTGAACGCTTTTTCAAAATCTTTCTGTTTCTCGGCGCTGGCGTCGGTTTGGTAGTTCGCCTTCCACGCGTCCATGGTCATGCCATAGAAAATCTCACGCGCTTCGGTTTTGTCCATCTCAATGCCACGTTCATTCGCGGCCTCTTGATACCAGCGGCTCAGGCAATTGCGGCAAAAGCCAGCAAGGTTCATCATGTCGATGTTCTGAACATCGGTGCGCTTTTCCATCAGATGCTCTCGGAGGGCGCGGAAGGCTGCCGCTTCCAATTCAAGGCGGGTTTGATCATCCATCAACAGAGTCCTTTCTAGTTGCCAAGCTTAGCCTGATGTCCAGTCGCGGCGATCCGCTTCCGATTTACACCTAAGCGCGACCTAATGATGTTCAAGACGCTTTTCATAGCCGCTCTTTGTCAAAGCATCTGTTAGCGCCGGTGCAAGCCGCTCTGCCCAGGCGTGCTGTCCGGCACTGTCAGCGATCAAATCTTGGCGCACCTCGATCAGAACATTCATGCGATCATTGCGAAGCGCGTGACGGTCTACGGAATCACCTGGCAGATGCCCGTGATAGGGTTCGTTGTCACCGACGGTCAGGTCACTCTCTTGGCGCAGCCGCGATATCACATGCGGTCCGAGGTCCCTGCGATCATGGGCAGCGTGAAGCACGGCGACCTCCCAAGGACGCGGGGCTTTACCGTTCAAACGCGGTGAAAAGCTGTGCATCGCAAGCAGAATGGGGTCCTCACGACTGTCTGCCAACTGTGCCAAAGCACGATGATAGGGATCGTAGTAGGCCTCTTTGCGGCGCAGCTCTTCGCGATCATCGATCTCGGCGTTTGCCGGAATCAGAGTGCCGTCATAAAGCCGCATGATCAAAGTCGGGTCGTTTGCCCCCCGGTTCGGGTCAATCACAAGGCGGGAGAAGTTGGATGCAATCACCGGCGCATTCATCAATTCGCCTAGGCGCAGCGAAACGCCCAAAGCCCCGATATCATATGCAATATGGCGTTCCATGTCCGTCGGATCCAAGCCAAGATCACCTTGGTTGATCTCTAGTGGGACGGTGTTACGCGCATGGTCTACCGTGATGATCCAGCGCCCGGGGCGGTCTTCTCCGTAAATATGGTATGGCTTGTATGTCATATCTGTG
The DNA here is from genome assembly GCF_900129685.1 of Cognatishimia maritima. Taxonomy (GTDB): domain Bacteria; phylum Pseudomonadota; class Alphaproteobacteria; order Rhodobacterales; family Rhodobacteraceae; genus Cognatishimia; species Cognatishimia maritima. The sequence goes on from NZ_FQWM01000004.1 coordinate 27,307, forward strand.
TCGCTTCCTTCGCCTATCCAATAGGCGAGCGGCGCAGAAAAGGGAATTGCGTAATACGTGCTGACGTTATAGTTAGCGGTAACATTCCAGCTCCAGGGGGCAGAAAGACATGAGACGTCAGAGAAACGTAAAGATCGTGGCCACGCTCGGCCCAGCTTCAGAAACTTACGAAACAATCCGTGCATTGCACGAAGCCGGAGCGGACGTTTTTCGCCTGAACATGAGCCACGGCAGCCATGATGAGATCAAGGTCAAGCACGATATCATTCGCAAAGTTGAAGCCGAACTGGCAAGCCCCATTGCCATTCTCGCGGACCTTCAGGGCCCCAAGCTGCGCGTCGGAGTCTTTGCCAAGGACGAGGGTGAAGACCTCGTTGAAGGTGAAAAGTTCCGTATGGACTTGGATGATGCCGCTGGAGACATCAATCGTGTGAACCTGCCGCATCCAGAGATTTTTGCAGCGCTGAAGCCCGGTGCACACTTGTTGGTTAACGACGGCAAGATCCGCCTGCGTGTCGAAGAATGCGGTACAGATTTCGCGAACTGTATTGTTGTGACCGGTGGGCGCATTTCGAACCGCAAAGGCGTGAACGTGCCAGACGTGGTTCTTCCGCTGGCCGCGTTGTCGCCCAAAGACAAGAAAGATCTTGAGTTCGTTTGCGAACTCGGCGTCGATTGGCTGGCACTGTCCTTCGTTCAGCGCCCTGCCGACGTGCTTGAAGCCCGCGAAATGGTGCGTGGACGTGCGGCGGTTCTGTCCAAGATTGAAAAGCCAACGGCGGTTGAGAACTTTGAAGAAATCCTTGAGGTCTCTGATGGCATCATGGTTGCGCGTGGCGATCTGGGTGTTGAGCTGCCTGTGCAGAACGTGCCCCCGATCCAAAAACGCCTCGTGCGCCGCTGCCGCCGCGCCGCCAAGCCGGTGATTGTGGCAACTCAGATGCTGGAAAGCATGATCGAAAGCCCAATGCCAACCCGCGCAGAAGTCTCTGACGTCGCAACTGCGATTTACGAAGGTGCTGACGCGATCATGTTGTCTGCGGAATCTGCGGCCGGCTCTTACCCGATTGAAGCCGTCACAACGATGAACAACGTCGCCCAAGAAGTTGAAAGCGACGACACCTACCGCGAAATTATCGAGGCCTCCCGCTCTAGCCGTGGCGAAACAGTTGCAGACGCGATTGTTTCTGCAGCACGTGAAATTGCAGAGACCACGGAAATCAGCGCAATCTGTTGCTTTAGCCAATCAGGTACAACGGCGCTGAAAGTTGCGCGCGAACGTCCGCGTGTTCCGATCATCGCTTTGACCAGCCGGTTGCGCACCGCGCGCCGCTTGGCCCTGACATGGGGAACCACCTGTGTGACAACAAGCGAGCTGGACCGCTTTAAGGCGGCTGTGCTTGCTGCAGTTGGAGCCGCCAAGCGCTTGGGCATGTCGAAAAGCACGGATCAGGTCGTTGTTACTGCGGGTGTCCCTTTCAACATTCCGGGCTCGACCAACATCATTCGCGTCGCGCCATGTGATGAAAGTTTGATTTCGGCCACCGATCCGGAGTAATATCTGCGCATCTACCTTTCCTTCGGAGGGCAAGATGAACGCGGATACTGTTTTAACGATTGGCCTTTTTCTGGCGGTTTTTTCCGTACCAGCATTATTGGCTGCCATGGCGGATGGACGCTCGACACGGGCGTCCTCGCTAAGCATTCTTCTGGCAGGCTGTGCAATTGTCTGGGCGTTTTCCACCAAGCCCGGCGGCTATGTGGCCAGCGACATACCCGCGGTGGTCATCAGGCAGATCGCAAGCCTCATAAATTAGCATCGAATCCTCTTGCAGGATTGGAACTTCGGGCGTATACGGCGCCTCTATCCGCGCGTCCGGCTGAGTGGCATGCCGAGTCGCGTTTGTACCGACGACTACGAAGGAGACGGAAATGCCTAAGATGAAGACCAAATCGAGCGCCAAAAAGCGCTTTAAAGTGACAGCAAGCGGCAAGGTCAAAGCAGGCCAAGCAGGTAAGCGTCACGGTATGATCAAGCGCACAAACAAATTCCTGCGCGATGCACGCGGCACGACAACTCTGTCTGCGCCAGATGCGAAGATCGTTAAATCATACATGCCGTACGCACGCTAAGGAGCTCTGAACCATGTCCCGCGTTAAAGGTGGTACCGTAACCCACGCCCGTCACAAGAAAATCGTCAAACAAGCGAAAGGCTACTACGGCCGTCGCAAGAACACCTTCAAGGTCGCGTCTCAAGCGGTCGACAAGGCAAACCAGTACGCAACCCGCGACCGTAAGAACCGCAAGCGCAATTTCCGCGCGCTGTGGATTCAACGTATCAATGCGGCTGTGCGTGCGCATGACGAAGCACTGACATATTCCAAATTCATCAACGGCCTGAACTTGGCTGGCATCGAAGTGGACCGTAAGGTTCTGGCGGACCTCGCCGTACACGAGCCAGAAGCGTTCACAGCAATCGTTGAGCAAGCAAAAGGCGCGTTGGCTGCATAAGCGCCACGTCGTTGCAAAGATTGAAGAACCCGCCTTAGTGGCGGGTTTTTTCTTGGCCTTGTCGCGCCGCTCAGGCACTGTGTGGGCATGGCAGACATCGACGATCCCTTTCGACACCACCCAAACCTGCGGCACCTGATCAAGCCAGCTGCGCAGTCGACCATTCGCAACTTCAAACCGGGTGCCCTGCTTGAGATGATCAAGCAGCATGGTGCAAAGGACTCCGATCTGCTGACGGATGCAGAACGCGATGCCGACCGGCGCGCCGCGCTTAGGCAGCGCCCGGATGGCGCGTTGTGGGTCTTTGGCTATGGGTCGCTGATCTGGGACCCAGGCATTGACTTTGCCGAGGTGCGCCGCGCGCATGCGCCTCACTGGCAGCGCCGCTTTATCGTCAAGGATGTCTGGGGCGGGCGCGGGACAAAGGATCAGCCCGGTGTGATGGCCGCCTTGGACCAAGGCGATGGCTGCCATGGCCTGATCTTTCGCATCACCGAAGCGGCGATTGAAAGCGAGACGCAGGTTCTTTGGAACCGCGAGCGTGTCGGGCGCGCTTACAAACCTGCCTTTATCGATGTCACAACCGATGCCGGTCCGCTAAAGGCGCTGACCTTTGTGGTCGACCATGAGGCAGAGATCATCGACAGCGACATGACATGGGACGAACAGGTGCACTTTTGCGCTACCGGCACCGGCAGTTTTGGCACGAGTTTTGAATATGTCGAGAACCTCGTTCGGCATTTTCACACCCTAAAAATCGACGCCCCCCATGCCTGCGCCCTGCTAGAGGCCGCAAAGGCCTACCAAGCGGCACATCGCGCCTCATAGCGGCTTGCACCCATGCTCTGATCTTTGTAGCAGGGGACAACAAGTTTGGAGGCCTCGATGGACGATCTCAGAGACAAGTATATCAGCTTGATTGCCGATGCCGCGGATGAAACCGCCATCGAAGAGCTACGCGTTCAGGCAGTAGGCAAAAAGGGCGAGATCGCGCTGAAAATGCGTGAGCTTGGCAAGATGACCCCTGAGGAGCGTCAGGTCATGGGGCCCAAGCTGAACGCCCTGAAGGATGAGATCAACTCTGCGCTGTTGGCCAAGAAAGCCGCGCTGGCGGATGCGGCTTTGGACGAGCGCCTGAAAACCGAATGGCTCGATGTGACCCTGCCGGGCCGCGGGCGCCGTCAGGGCACCATTCACCCGATTTCGCAGGTCACAGAAGAAGTCACCGCGATTTTCGCCGACATGGGGTTTGCCGTGGCCGAAGGCCCGCAGATCGAGACCGACTGGTATAACTTTGACGCGCTGAACATTCCGGGCCACCACCCGGCACGCGCGGAGATGGACACCTTCTACACCCACCGCGCCGAAGGCGATAACCGCCCGCCGCATGTGCTGCGCACGCACACCTCTCCGGTGCAGATCCGGTCGATGGAGAAACTCGGCGCGCCGATCCGCATCATCTGTCCGGGGCGCGTGTATCGTGCGGATTATGACCAGACGCACACACCGATGTTCCACCAGATCGAAGGTCTGGCGCTGGACAAAGATATCTCTATGGCGAACTTAAAGTGGGTTCTGGAAGAGTTCTTCACCGCCTTCTTCGGCACTTCTGTGAAAACCCGTTTCCGTGCCTCCCATTTCCCATTCGTGGAACCGGGCGCAGAAGTTGACATCCAGTGCAGCTGGGAAGGTGGCTCCGTAAAAGTGGGCGAGGGCGACGATTGGCTCGAAGTGCTGGGTTCCGGCATGGTGCACCCGAAGGTTCTTCAGGCGGGCGGCATTGATCCGAATGAATACCAAGGCTTTGCCTTTGGCATCGGCATCGACCGTCTGGCCATGCTGAAATACGGCATCCCAGACCTACGCGCCTTCTTTGACAGCGACCTACGCTGGCTGCGCCACTATGGCTTTGCGTCGCTGGATCAACCGACGCTGCATGGCGGTTTGACCCGCTGATCGCCTTCAACCGAAATTGACTGACGGAACAGACCGATGAAATTCACTCTCTCTTGGTTGAAAGATCACCTGGACACCGACGCAAGCCTTGATGATATCCTCTATGCCCTGACCGACCTTGGTCTTGAGGTTGAGGATGTTCAGAACCCGGCGGATCGCTTGAAAGAGTTTACCATCGCCAAGGTTCTGCATGCGGAAAAGCACCCGGATGCGGATAAGCTGAAGGTTTGCAATGTGCTGACCGACGAAGGCGAAAGCCAGATCGTCTGCGGCGCGCCCAACGCGCGCGAAGGCATCACGGTCGTTCTGTGTAAGCCGGGCAGCTATATTCCCGGTCTGGATATCACCATCAAGGTGGGCAACATCCGGGGCGTTGAAAGCCATGGCATGATGGCGTCGGAACGTGAGTTGGAACTGTCTGACGAACACAACGGCATTATCGAGCTGCCCACCGGCGAGGTCGGTGAGAAGTTCGTTGACTGGTTGGCCGCGAACGACCCATCCAAGGTTGATCCGGTGATTGAAATCGCCATCACGCCAAACCGCCCGGATGCGCTGGGCGTGCGCGGTATTGCGCTTGATCTGGCGGCGCGTGGGTTGGGCACGATGAAGCCTGCGAAAACAGCAGATGTGGCCGGCACATTCGATAGCCCGATTGGCATCACGATTGACGCCGATACACGCGAAAATGGGTGCCACGTCTTTGCGGGTCGTCTGATCAAAGGCGTCAAAAACGGTCCGTCACCCGAATGGCTGCAAACGCGTTTGAAAGCCATCGGCCTGCGCCCGATATCTGCTTTGGTAGATATTACGAACTTCTTCACCTACGACCGCAACCGCCCGCTGCACGTCTTTGACGCCGACAAAGTCAGAGGCAACCTGCGGGTGCATCGCGCCGAGGGGGGTGAGACGCTCGTTGGCTTGGATGAGAAAGAATACACCTTTTCGGCGGGGCAGGTTGTCATCTCTGACGATGACGGTATCGAAAGCATCGGTGGCATCATGGGTGGTCTGTCGACAGGCTGCACCGAGGAAACGACCAACGTCTTCCTAGAAGCCGCTGTTTGGGATCACATTCAGATCGCGACCACGGGGCGTGCGCTGAAAATCAACTCCGACGCGCGCTATCGCAACGAGCGGGGCATCGACCCGGCGTTCAACATGGAAGCGCTTGATCTGGCGACCGCGATGATCATGGAGCTTTGCGGCGGGGAGCCATCAAACGTGGTCGTCGCGGGTGAAGTGCCTGACGTCAGCCGCGCTTATAAGCTGGATACAGACCGCGTGCAGTCTTTGGTTGGTATGGAAATCCCAGCCGAGCAGCAACGCGCGACGCTGGAGGCGCTGGGTTTTGTGCTGGAAGGTGATATGGCGCATGTGCCGTCTTGGCGTCCTGATGTGATGGGTGAGGCCGATCTGGTCGAAGAAGTTGCGCGGATTGCGTCGCTGACGAAGCTGGAAGGCAAACCCATGCCACGCGCGACCGCTGGTGTACCGCAGCCGATCCTGACGCCGCTGCAAAAGCGCGAGCAGATTGGCCGCCGGACCACGGCAGCTTTGGGCTACAACGAATGCGTCACCTATTCCTTCATAGACAAAAAAGCGGCGACGCTTTTCGGTGGTGGCGATGACGCGACAATGCTGGAGAACCCGATTTCCAGCGAGATGAGCCATATGCGCCCTGATCTGTTGCCGGGCCTCTTGCAAGCGGCTGCGCGCAATCAGGCGCGTGGGTTCATGGATATGGCCCTGTTCGAAGCGGGCGCAGCCTTCCAAGGCGGCGAACCCGGTGAGCAGCATCTGCAGATCGCAGGTCTTTTGGTTGGCCGTACGGTTGGCAAGGATGTGCATGGCGAAAGCCGTGGCGTTGATTTGTTTGATGCAAAGGCCGATGCCGAAGCGGTTCTGGCGGCATTGGGCGCGCCTGCCAAAATGCAGATCCTGCGCGGCGGGGAGGCTTGGTGGCATCCGGGCCGTCATGGCCGTATTTGCCTTGGCCCTAAGAAAACCCTTGCCGTCTTTGGCGAAGTGCACCCAAAAACCCTTGAGGCGCTGGACGTCAAAGGTCCTGCCGTGGCCTTCACGATCTATCCCGAAGAAATCCCCATGCCGCGCAATACTTCTGCCACACGTCCAGCATTGGAACTGCGCGATTTGCAGGCCGTGGAACGTGACTTTGCCTTTGTTGTGGACCGCGATGTCGAAGCGCTGACACTGGTTAACGCAGCGGCTGGCGCAGATAAGACTTTGATCGAAGACGTGCGTGTCTTTGACGAGTTCAAAGGCGAAAAGGCAGAGGCACAGATGGGCGAAGGCAAAAAGTCGATCGCTGTGACCGTGCGTCTGCAGCCGACCGATAAAACGCTGAAAGAAAAAGATATCGAGGCCGTGGCGGCCAAGATAATCGATAAGGTCAGCAAAGCGACCGGCGGCAGCCTGCGCGGCTAAAACGCTTTGGGCCTCGGTTTTGCGACCGGGGCTACTTAATGCCTTTCAGGTTCTCGGCAAGATGATCAAACACCAGTCGGATTTTTCGGCTGGTGTGCAATTCGCGATGGGTGACCAGCCAAATTGGAAAGACGATAGGGGCCATATCTGGCAATAGCCGCACCATGCCGGGGGTCTTGCGCGCAACATGGTCTCCCATCACGGCGATACCAAAGCCTTCACGGCAGAATTCCCACGCCACCAGCCCATTTTCTGAACCGACACGGAAATTGTCCTTGGTCAGTTTCAGGCCCAAAGGTTCAAAGAAACCCAGCATTTCAGCCGCGTCACCGAATGAGATGAAATCATGTTCGGACATATCAGCGATGGTGGATGGTGTGCCACGTCGCTGCAAATAGCTTTCGCTTGCGTAGAAATTCGCCTCGGGTTCGGCCACAAGCCGGGCGATCAAATCCGGCTGTTCCGGGCGTACATGCCGCAGGGCGATATCCGCTTCTCGGCGCATAAGATCCCGTATGTCGTTCGCGGCGACGACGTCGATCCCGAGGTCAGGGGCGATGTCGCGCAGGGGCTTCAAAATTGGAGGCAGCATATAGGCTGAAAAGATGTCAGCAGCAGTGATTCTGACCTCACCAGCGATGGACTGGGACTGCCCCGTAGCCGCCAAAGAAATCCGGTCCACGGCCGACCCCATTGCGCGCGTATGTTCGAGCATTTCAAGCCCGGTCTGTGTGAGCTCGAGCGAGCGCCCAACCCGTTCAAAAAGCATCACGCCCAGTTCATCCTCAAGCGCAGCAACCTGACGACTGAGGGTTGGTTGCGTTAATCCCAAGGCGCGGGCTGCTGCGCTGAGCGATCCGTGTTCAGCCGTCGCCATAAAGGCGCGGATGTGATTCCAATCGGGTTGTCGAAATGTCGAGTTCATGCATTCTTGTATAAGCGAAGTTCAAATTTCGGCAATTCCTTAATTTTTGCATATCCGTCATTCTGCCCATGACCAGAGAGTCGGCGTGCGTTGCTGGGCTCTCGCTGAGGAAAACGATGATGATGAATGCAGAAAAATTTTGGGATGGTGTCGCGCCGAAATACGCGAAATCCCCGATCAAGAACCAAGCGGGTTTTGAGCAGACGTTGAACCGGACGCGCGGCTATCTGAAACCGGACGATCGCGTTCTAGAGATTGGCGCCGGAACCGGATCGACCGCGTTGTTGCTGGCAGATAGCGTCGCTGAAATTGTTGCAACTGACATTTCTGACAAGATGCTGGAGGTCGGGCGCGCGCGGGCTTGGGAACAATGCATAAATAATGTCACTTTCCAACAAAGGGACGCGGGTGACTTGCCTGACGGACCGTTTGACGTGGTGCTGGCGCATAATATTCTGCATCTGGTCGAAGACTTGCCCGCCGTTTTGAATGCCGTCTATGCGACGTTGAAACCCGGCGGCCTATTCATCTCGAAAACATTTGTCAAACCGACGCGCGGTCTGCAGCTTGAATATCGTGTAATGCGATTGGCGCTGCCCCTGATGCAAAGATTCGGAAAAGCGCCTTTCGTGAGCATGTTTCAAGCGCCAGATTTTGATGCAGAGATCAAGCGCGCTGGCTTTGAGATTCTCGAAGCAGGTCATTTCCCCGATACTGAGACACGTCGCTACATTGTCGCGCGCAAGCGCTAATGCGCGCGTCAATGATATGGCCGTATTGGGTGGACGCTCGCCTTCGTTCTGGCAATAGTGCGCCTGAACCGAAGGAGAGAAGCGATGACATTAAAGGTCTATTTGTCCGGCGAAATTCACACTGACTGGCGCGAACAAATCATTGAAGGTGCCGCAGGTCTGGACGTGGTCTTTGACGCGCCAGTGACCGATCACGATGCCAGCGACGATTGTGGCGTTCGCATTCTGGGTGCCGAAGATCAAAAGTTCTGGCACGACCACAAGGGTGCAAATCTGAACGCCATCCGCACCCGCAAAGCAATTGCGGATTCCGACGTCGTTGTCGTGCGCTTTGGTGAGAAATACAAACAGTGGAACGCGGCTTTTGACGCGGGCTATGCCGCGGCACTCGGCAAATCCCTGATTGTTCTGCACAGCGCCGATCATCAACATGCGTTGAAAGAAGTCGATGCTGCCGCGCTTGCCGTTGCTGAGACACCACAGCAGGTTGTGCAGATGCTGCGCTACGTACTGACTGGAAGTTTGCCGTCTTAAAGATTGGGCCACATCGCAGCTTATTGCCCCGCGATGTGGCCGAATTGGTTACCGATCTGCGGGGCGTGCTATGGGCACGTCACTTCCAATTTGTACCGACGGGCGCTGATTGAAACGTTCTACATAGTCAAGAATATTGGGCAGGCCTGACAGTCCCAGCATTTCTTCTGCTCCGAGGAAACTGAGCGCCTTGATCCAAGGCGCAATGGCAATGTCAGCGATGGAAAAGAACAACCCGGCAATCCAGTCTTGCCCATCCAACTGTTTCTCAATCACGGCCAGAATGCGCTTCGCCTCGTTGATATAACGCTCTCGGGGGCGGGGGTCTTCGATCTCGGTCCCTGCGAACTTTACGAAAAATCCTAGCTGCCCAAACATCGGGCCAACGCCGCCCATCTGGAACATCAGCCATTGGGTCACATGCGCCTTGTCCGCAGCGGTTTCGCCTATAAGTTTGCCGGTCTTCTCGGCAAGATAAAGCAGGATCGCGCCGCTTTCAAAAAGTGCCAAGGGCGCGCCATCAGGCCCATTGGGGTCAATGATGGCCGGGATTTTGTTGTTGGGATTGAGGCTAAGGAACTCTGCGCTTTTCACGTCTGAGTCCGCCAAGGTCACCAGATGCGCCTCATAGGGGATTCCCAGTTCCTCAAGCGCGATTGAAATCTTCACGCCATTTGGCGTTGGGTAGCTATAAAGCTGCAGCACCTCCGGTTGGGTTGCGGGCCATCGTTGGGTGATGGGGAAGCTTGGCATATGGGTCATGAGACCGTCCTTTCTGTTACGGAATAGATATGAAGTGGGCACCCACTGCTTGAGTGGGCTTTGCGTGCGGAAATCTGCGCGTTACTGTGCAGCGGCGCAGAGTGTTTGCGCAGCGTAAACGGGACAAGAGGGGACAATCGTGTTTCAGGAATTCAAAGCATTCATTGCCAAGGGCAACGTCATGGATATGGCCGTTGGTATCATCGTCGGGGCGGCCTTTACCGCTATTGTGAAATCCATGGTGGACGATTTGATCAATCCCATCATCGGGCTTTTCACCGGTGGGATCGACTTTACCAACAGCTACATGGTTCTGTCGGGAGACGTGCCTGAGGACGCCACCCTGGACGCCGCGCGCGAAGCCGGTGCCGCCGTCTTTGCGCATGGGGCCTTTATTATGGCTGTGATCAACTTTTTGATGATCGCATTTGTGGTTTTCATGTTGGTGCGCTACGTCAACAAAGTGAAAGACGCGGCCGTCGCAAAGGAAGAAACTCCAGCCGAAGAAGCGCCTGCGGGGCCAACTGAACTGGACGTCTTGCTTGAAATTCGCGATGCGTTGAAAAAATAATGGCGCAGGCGCAATTGCTGCGCTTGGAACGAACACCATAGGGTCGGGTCCTTCCCGACCCTTCTTATTGTCACTGGGGTAATGATAATGGACATGATTTGGGATTTCGCGATGGATCAGAGTGATCTGATCATCAACGCCGTGAAAGCGCTTTTGGTGCTGATCGTCGGCTGGAGCATCGCCGGTATGGTCAGTCGCTTGATCCGCAAGAAAACCATCGCCAGCGCGAAAATTGACGACACGATTGGCAGCTTTGTCGCCTCTGTTGCGCGCTGGGTCATTCTGATTATCGTCGCGATCACCGTGCTTGGGCTTTTCGGCATTCAGGCGACCAGCCTTGTTGCCATTCTGGGTGCCGCGACTTTGGCCATCGGCATGGCGTTGCAGGGCACCCTGTCTGATCTGGCGGCTGGCTTTATGCTGATCATCTTCCGCCCCTATAAGCTGGGCCAATATGTGGACATCGCCGGTGCGGCGGGCACCGTGAAGGACATCAATCTTTTTGTCACCGAACTTGCGACTCCTGACAACGTTCAGATCATCGTGCCCAATGGGCAGGCGTGGGGCGCCGTGATCACCAATTTCTCGCATCACGAAACACGCCGCTGCGATCTCACGTTTGGCATCGACTACGGCGACGACATCGAAAAGGCCAAGGCGATCATTCTGCAACTGGCCGCTGAAAATGAGTATGTCATGTCTGATCCTGAACCTTGGGTGCGTGTGACGAACCTTGGAGACAGTTCTGTCGACATCACGACACGCCTCTGGTGCGAAGCTGCGGACTATTTTGAGCTGAAGTTCGGACTGACGCAAAGCGTGAAAGAAGCCTTTGACAAAGAAGGGATCACAATCCCTTATCCACATACGGTGGAGGTCAAGCGCCAAGCTTGATCTGCCAAGTGGGCGGGCCGATGAGGGGCGGCCCGCCCCATTTCGCTACATCAAGATGATCTTGGAGGCCCCAGAGGCTTTCCGCATCTCATGCACGTGCGCGATCTCTGAGTCGCTGATCCAGCCCTGCGCGGCTTCCCTATCTTCGAATTGCAAAATGACGGTCACATTTGGGGCAGGGTCATCTCCCTCAATCACCGTCGCTTCTCGGGACACAGAAAGTGGTGTTGCGCCATGCTTAGCCATGGCAGGACCTGCGGCCTCGCGGTAGGCAGAAAAAGTCTCTTCATCTGTTACATTTAATGTTACGAGCGCATAAGCCGTCATCGTCGTCTCCTATTGAGTCTGCTGAGGCGACATTAGGTCCATGTCATTTGTTCAAAAACGATCATTGATGCGACCGTCATGTGCAGATATGATCATGGCATGCTTGATTGGAACGATCTCCGTTTTGTTTTGGAGTGCGCGCGGCACGGGGGCACCAGCGGTGCGGCGCGTTCGCTTGGGGTCAATCACGCGACGGTGGCACGGCGTATTGCTGCTGCCGAAGAAGCGCTGGGCGCGCGCCTGTTTGACCGGCTGCCAAGCGGCTATGTGCCGACCGAGGCGGGCTTGGATGCGGTGAAAACTGCTGAAATGATGGAGGCTCTGCAGGATGACCTCTGTCGCCAGATTGGTGCGCGGGATACCGAGTTGCGCGGGACGTTGCGAGTGACAGCATCGCAGTTGTTGTTTCAGTTCTGCCTCGCAGAGATTGTGAGGGATTTTTCGGCGCTCTATCCCGAAATCAAAATCGAATTGATCGCGACAAACACATCGTTGAACCTTGCGCGACGTGAGGCAGATGTTGCGATCAGGTTTTCAAAAGATCCACCAGAAGCGTTGGTAGGGCGTCGGCTGTTTGAACAGCGTGGGGCGGTTTTTGCGTCCAAAAAGTTTCTTGAGAATGATCCGGGTGCAGATGCACCTTTGGATTGGATCAGGTTCGCCCATTGGCCGGGTCCACCTGCGGAAGTCAAAGCAGTCAGGCCTTTGAGACCCAAGCTTACCGTGGATGACAAGTCCGCTGCAATTGGGGCTGTGCGCGCTGGGATTGGGGCAACACGGCTGGCGTGTTTTTTAGGGGATAGCGATCCGGATTTGGCGCGGGTTCCGAATATGCCGCTCTTTGCGCAACTGCCACTTTGGGTGCTGACCCATGCGGACCTTCGCGACGTTCCCCGGATTCGAGTCTTTCTAGATTTTGTGACGCAGCGGCTTCTGGACCTAAAGCCGCTGTTTCAGGGAGAGGCAAAAGAAGGGGCGCCGAAGCACCCCGTCCTTGACTAGTTAAATTTTCAGCGCCAGCGATGGGGCCAGTACGTCCAGCCCGAGCGCCTTACCGACGGCGTAGTAGGTCAGCTTACCTGCATGCACGTTCAGGCCATTCAGTAGGTGCGGATCGTCTTCGCAGGCCTGACGCCAGCCTTTGTCCGCTAGCGAAAGCATGAAAGGCAGCGTTGCGTTTCCAAGCGCTTGTGTCGAAGTACGTGCCACTGCGCCCGGCATGTTGGCCACGCAGTAGTGCATGATCCCGTCGACTTCGTAGATTGGATCAGCGTGGGTGGTCGCTTTGGAGGTCTCAAAACAGCCGCCTTGGTCGATGGCAACGTCCACAAGCACTGCGCCGGGTTTCATCTCGGACAGTTGCTCGCGCGTAATCAGCTTTGGCGCTGCCGCGCCCGGAATAAGAACCGCGCCGATAACCATATCCGCTTCGCGCACCAGCTTCGCCGTCGCGCCCGCAGTGGAGTATTGGTTCTTGAAGGTGCCGCCAAAGACGTCATCAAGGTATTTCAGACGCGGCAATGAGCGGTCCAGAACCGTCACATCGGCACCCATACCTGCCGCGATTTTGGCCGCGTGGGTGCCTACGACACCACCACCAATGACGACAACTTTCGCTGGGGCCACACCAGGTACGCCGCCCATCAGGACGCCGCGACCACCATTGGCCTTTTGCAGGGTGTAGGCACCCACCTGAGGGGCCAAACGCCCCGCAACTTCGGACATTGGGGCCAGCAGGGGCAGACCACCCCGATCATCGGTTACCGTTTCATAGGCAATCGCAGTGCAGCCACTTTCCAGCAGATCGTGGGTTTGCGCAGGATCGGGCGCGAGGTGCAGGTAGGTGAACAGCAACTGACCTTCGCGCAGCATCTTGCGCTCAACCGCCTGCGGCTCTTTCACCTTCACGATCATGTCTGCGGTGGCAAAAAGCTCTTCTGCCGTATCCAGCAGCACCGCACCGGCAGCTTCATAGTCTTCGTCCATGAAGCCAGCCCCAAGGCCTGCACCACGTTGAATGACCACAGAGTGGCCATGGTTCACAGCCTCACGGGCCGCATCTGGTGTCATACCGACGCGGAATTCCTGAGGTTTAATTTCTGTTGGGCAACCGATTTTCATTTGTCTCTTCCCCGTTAAATCGATGGGAATAGAATGGCGCCATTTGCGACATATTTGCTGCTTTTTTCTCCATTATTTACATGTGCAGATCGAAGAATCTTCGACTATGATGTCAATGTCTGCAAAAGGATTCACAAAAATGTCGATTGATGAAACGGATCGTCGAATATTGAAGGTACTTCAGCAACAGGGCCGTATTTCGAACGCAGACCTGTCAGAGGCGGTGAATCTGTCGCCCTCAGCCTGCCACCGGCGCGTACATAGATTGGAGAAAGACGGCTATATCCGCAACTATGTCGCGCTGCTGGACGCGCGCAAAATGAAAGTGCCGACCACTGTTTTTGTGGAAATCACGCTGTCAGGTCAGGCGGATGAGGTCCTTGAGGCCTTTGAAAAAGCGGTCGCGCGTATTCCCGACGTCTTGGAATGCCATCTGATGGCCGGAACAGCCGATTACATCCTGAAAGTTGTCGCCGAAAACACCGAAGACTTCGCGCGCATTCACCGCCAGTATTTGGCACGGCTGCCGGGGGTGGCGCAGATGCAAAGTTCCTTTGCTCTGCGTACCGTTTTCAAAACCACAGCTTTGCCCGTCTGATCAGACCGCAATCTTGTCCTGTGTTTGCGCGTCAAAATCACGCGCGTCATGACGCTCGCGCAATTGGAGATGCGGGTCGCCCGAAATTCGGTTGACCATACGCCCGCGCTGTACGGCAGGGCGCGCGTCGATCTCTTTGGCCCACCGCATCACATTCGTGTAGCTTTCGACATCAAGGAACTCTGCGGCGCTGTAAAGCCGGCCCAGAACCAACTGCCCATACCAAGACCAAATCGCGATATCTGCGATTGTATAGTCTTCGCCAGCAATGAAAGCCTTGTCAGCCAACTGCCGGTCTAGCACATCCAACTGACGCTTGGCCTCCATCGCGAAGCGATCAATGGGGTACTGCCATTTCTCTGGTGCGTAGGCATAGAAGTGACCAAATCCGCCGCCCAAATAAGGCGCGCTGCCCATTTGCCAGAAAAGCCAGTTCAGCGTCTCAGTCCGACCTGCGATGTCGGTGGGCAGCAATGCGCCAAACTTCTCAGCCAAATACAGCAGGATAGAGCCCGATTCGAACACTCGCTGATCCGTTTCAGTGTCGAGCAGTGCTGGAATTTTGGAGTTCGGGTTTACTTCGACAAAGCCGCTGCCAAACTGGTCACCGTCTCCGATTTTGATCACCCAAGCGTCATATTCGGCACCGCTGTGCCCCAGCGCAAGCAACTCTTCGAGCATCACCGTGACCTTCACGCCATTGGGTGTTGCCAGTGAATAAAGCTGCAGCGGGTGTTTTCCCTTGGGCAACACTTTTTCATGTGTCGCGCCAGAAATCGGGCGGTTGATGCTGGCGAATTCGCCACCATTTTTCTGCTCCCATGTCCAGACTTTGGGCGGGGTGTAGGTGTCAGTTATCAGTCAGCCTTGTGTTTCACAGTCCAAAGCAACCTAGTGCTGCAGGCGCGAAGGTCAAACCGAGTCCCGAAAACGTGATCGGCCTTCTGACTTGGAAAATAAGTTTTGCTTGCTAGAAACGACAAACCCCCAAGATTTTCACCTTGGGGGTCGTCAATTCTTGTGTGTCCAAGCTGGACCTGCTTAGAGCAGACCTTCGCGCTGGGCTTTCTTACGTGCCAATTTACGGGCACGGCGGATCGCTTCAGCTTTCTCACGCGCTTTTTTCTCAGACGGCTTCTCGAAATGTTGCTTGAGCTTCATTTCACGGAAGACACCTTCACGCTGTAGCTTTTTCTTCAGGGCACGAAGCGCCTGATCGACGTTGTTGTCGCGAACACTAACCTGCATGTGGTTTTCACCACCTTTCTAAGTTGAAGTTGCAATAAGATTGCAGGAACCGCCCCTATAGCAAAGGCATTATCTTCTGTCTAGTATGCCGCGAACCATCGGGAGAGCGACCATGAGCGACACAATTAAGATGCAACTGGTTGATGCTGCTTTGCCGCATGTGGCCTTTGACGGCTGGAGCGATGAGACATTTGAGGCCGCTGTCGTGGATGCCGACGTCAACCCAACGGTTGCAAAGGCCGTATGCCCACGTGGCGCTGTCGATCTCGCCGTGGCTTTCCATGAACGTGGGGATGTGCAGATGCGTGCGGCGTTAGAAGCCGCAGATCTGAGTGACATGCGATTCCGGGATCGCGTAGCTTTTGCAGTGAAAACGCGGTTGGAGCTTTGCGACGACAAAGAGGTCGTGCGGCGCGGCACGACGCTTTTCGCGTTGCCCCAACATGCGGCGACGGGCACAAAGCTGATTTGGGGCACAGCAGATGCGATCTGGACCGCATTGGGCGATACGTCAGATGATATCAACTGGTATTCAAAGCGGGCAACTCTGTCTGCGGTTTACGGTTCAACCGTGTTGTATTGGCTTGGCGATGAGAGCGAAGCCCATGCCGACACATGGGCCTTTCTGGATCGTCGCATCGACAACGTTATGCAGTTTGAAAAAGCCAAGGCGGCTTTCAACAAAAGCCCTTTTGCAAAGATCATGGCGGGTCCCTTAGTCGCGCTTGGCCGCGTGAAGGCCCCCGAGAAAACGCCCCCGATGCCGGGACGTTGGAACGACTGAATTCTCAAGACAAGGTAGGCAAACTATGAGCGATCTCATGCGCGCGATTGAAATCTCTGAGCCGGGTGGACCGGATGTGTTGCGCCCCTGTGAGCAGCCGATCCCGACACCGGGGGCGGGTGAGGTACTGATCAAAGTGGCCTATGCCGGGGTCAATCGGCCTGATGCGCTGCAGCGCGCGGGGCTTTATCGCCCGCCTGCCTCGGCCAGCCCGCTGCCGGGGTTGGAGGCCGCCGGTACAATTGCGGCTGTTGGCCCAAATGTGACGGATTGGAAAGAGGGCGACGCGGTTTGCGCATTGCTGCCGGGCGGGGGCTATGCCGAGTATGTGCTGACCCCGGCGGCGCATTGCCTGCCGGTCCCGGAGGGCATGGGCCTGCGCGAAGCGGCGTGTCTGCCGGAAACCTTTTTCACCGTCTGGAGCAACGTCTTTGATCGCGGGGGCCTGCAAGCAGGCGAGCGATTCTTGGTGCACGGTGGCAGTTCCGGGATTGGCACGACGGCAATCCAGTTGGCCAATGCCTTGGGTGCGCGGGTCTTTGCAACGGCGGGCAGCGCAGAAAAATGTGCGGTTTGCCTGCAGCTTGGGGCTGAGCAGGCGGTGAATTACCGGGAGGCAGATTTTGTTGAGGTGCTAAAGGCAGAGGGCGGGGCCAACCTGATCCTCGATATGGTCGGCGGGGACTACCTGCCGCGCAACGTCAAAGCGCTGGCAACTGAGGGCCGTTTGGTCCAAATCGGATTCCTGCAAGGCCCAAAAGTAGAACTGAACTTTGCGCAGGTGATGCTGCGGCGTTTGACCATCACCGGTTCCACCCTGCGTCCGCAAAGCGATCTGGCGAAAGCCAAAATCGCCGAGGCGCTGCTGGAAAAGGTATGGCCACTTTTGGAAGCCGGTCGCATTGCGCCGGTTATGGATTCCGAATTCGGGCTTGAGGACGCAGCCAAGGCGCACGCGCATATGGAAGGTGGCGCTCATATCGGAAAGATTGTTCTGAAGGTGTAACTGCGCAGGGGCTTTGCCCCTCAGCGCTGCGCGCTTTCACCCCAGAGTATTTATGCAAAGGTGAATTAGCGGATTGGCGCAAAGAGTGCATCCGTCAAGGTGCAGTCTTTGATCACATCACGCCCGCAAGGGACGGGGTCTAGTGCCTTGGAAAGGCAAATACGGGCTTCCTGAATGTGACCTTGTTTGCATGTGATCGTCACACTGTCTGCTGTGAGCTGCGGGTTTTCCTTTAGAAATGCTTCTTCAATGAGCTGCGCGGGAAGGCGAACCGGTGCGGTGAGTTTCCTGAATATTTGCGGCCTTTGGATGGCGGTATAGGCGTTGCGGGAGTGATCATAATAGGCCTCAGCCGAGAGCCCTGAACATGTGCCGTGTTTTTTCCACTGATGCCACGCGAGACCTGAGGTGCCCATGATGTCTGCCATCTCTGCCGTCATGCGGCGAGACGGCGCGCGTTCGCTGCTACGGCAATAGCTGGGCCAGCCTTGATGATACTGCGGCCAAAGGCCATGGAGAATCCATCCGTGATCTTCGCGCGGGTTACATTGCGGCGACTGTTTCGCGTCACCTTCGATGGCGCACCAATTTGGCGACCAACTGAGCGCCAAGACATAGTAGTCAAACACGCCCGCCTTCTCGCCTTCAGCTGACGCATGTGTTGCGCAGGCAATTGCCAGCAAGGCTGATCGCAGAAACCGCATTCACTCTTTCCTTTTTTCGCCAGCCGCACTATATCGGCTCCAAGTTCCCCTACAACGGAAACCCGCATCCCCCCAAAGGATGCCGTCAGACCGAAAGTCTGGCGAGGGGACAACTGTATTCTAGGAGGCCAAAATGGCGAAACCGATTATGGCAAAAGCCACCGCTGTGTGGTTGGTCGATAACACCACAATCAGCTTCAAGCAGATTGCGGACTTCGTGGGTATGCACGAGTTGGAAATTCAAGGCATCGCAGATGGCGATGTGGCGGCGGGCGTAAAAGGATTTGATCCGGTTGCCAACAACCAGCTGACCCAGGACGAGATTGACGCCGCAGAGGGCAACACACAGCACAAGCTGAAACTGAAGTTTAATGCAGCGGCCGTCGGCGAAGAAAAACGCCGCGGCCCGCGTTATACGCCGCTGTCCAAGCGTCAGGACCGCCCGAATTCGATCCTGTGGCTGGTGAAATTCCACCCGGAACTGTCTGACGGCCAGATCGCGAAACTGGTTGGCACAACCAAACCGACCATTCAGTCGATCCGGGAACGCACCCATTGGAACATCTCCAACATGCAGCCTATCGACCCGGTTGCGCTGGGCCTGTGTAAGCAGTCAGAGCTTGACGCTGCGGTTCAGAAAGCCGCTGCAAAGCAAGCCGCCGAAGGCAAAGTCATGAGCGACGATGAGCGTCGTAAGCTGGTCTCGACCGAGCAATCGCTTGAGATGGAAGCAGAGCCACGCATTCCAACCGCCATTGAAGGTCTGGAAACCTTCACTTTGGGCGGGGGCAATTCTTCAGATCTGGACGATCCGCGTGAAGAGGACAAAGACTTTTCTGATGCGGACAGTTTCTTTAGCCTGCCAAACAATGATGATGACGAGGAAGACGATCAGCCTTGATCGGGTGCCTTACACGAACATGCCAATGGCCCGCATATTTCTGCGGGCCTTTTCTTTTGTTCGGTCACCCTGCAACCGGAGAGCAGATTTCGATCAGGAACCCATTCGGGTCCGTCACATAGGAAATACGCTGGCCCCAAGGTTGATCGGAGGGTTCCGACACGGGCTGCGCGCCTGCCGCGACCGCTTTGGCGAAATCCCCGTCAACGTCATCTGTTTCAAAGGCCAGTTCGAAGACCGGGCTTTGTGAGGAAGCCTCGCCCGGTGTCTTACCAAGGCTGCGCATTAGAGATTTGGCAGAGAAAGCAAGCTTGGTTTCCCCGGTGACTAACTCTCCGTAGTCGTTGCTATCGTGAAGAAACCCGATTTCAAACCCAAAGGCCGTTTTGTAGAATTTCAGTGTCGCGGGGACATCTTCGACGTAGAGAATATTGTATCTGAAAATCATGTTGTGATCCTACCATTTTGCTTGAGTTGATAGAACAACATCATGTCACTTATTGACGGTAGCTCGACGTGGTGGGCCTCAGGCCATCGCCTCTCTTTCCAACAATGATACGCTCCGCGGCCAAGATCCCGATAACCCAACCCAACCATATCATGCTGTCCGCAATTTCGGGGTCAAATGCGCCATTTATGACGGTCACGATGGCAATGAGATAACTTTGGATGCCGCTGCTGGCTGCCAGCGCATAGCCTCGGATCATCCAAGCGCGGTGGGCTTTCAGGTCTTTGCTGATCGCAGCCCAAATGCCCAGAAGGATGAAAGCGGTGATGGCTGTGCCAAAGAACACGCGGCCAACGTCGATCCATGGGTTTGCAAGGCTATGCGGTGCGTAGGTGAACACAATCCAGACGCCTGAAAGCGAAAATACAACCGCGCTTAGGGCGGCAAGATAGCCCATGCGCTTGTGTAAGGTCCGATGTGCTCGGCGGAACCCGGCAGAGACCTGAAACGCCCCAAGGATCAAAAACAGGCTGCCAAATGCTACATGCATTGCAATCGAGGAGGGGGCCGCGAAGAAACGCAGGACGTCTGGATCAGCAATTGTGCTTGGATCCGTTATGGCCAAATCACCGAGGCGATAGAGGCTGGCCGCGATTGGCAGGATGCCAAGCAAGATCAACAAAAGCGGCAAACGCCACGTGGTTTTGCGTAGAGGTGTTATGGGCTGTCTCCTTTTTCAGAGACATCTCATGGTTTGACTTATACGAGAATTGACTAAAATGGCATTCTGCTTATGCAAATATTTATATCTGTTTGCGTGCCTTCAACGCAGCAGAGATCGTGCCTTCGTCCAGATAATCCAACTCGCCGCCAATCGGGACGCCCTGCGCGAGGGAGGATAGTGTCACCTGATGCTCCAATTGGTCTGCGATATAATGCGCAGTGGTCTGCCCATCGACGGTGGCATTCAGGGCAAGGATGACCTCGCTGATGCTTTCTGTTGTGACGCGGTCGATCAGGCGTGGGATCGAGAGGTCTTCGGGGCCGACGCCATCAAGCGCAGAGAGCGTGCCGCCAAGCACGTGATAGCGGCCTTTGAAAACCCCAGCGCGTTCCATCGCCCAAAGGTCAGCGACGTCTTCGACCACGCAAAGTTCGCCCGTCGCGCGCGCGTCGTCCGCGCAGATGTCGCAAATGTCGGTCGTGCCCACATTGCCACAGTTCAGGCATTCCCGCGCGGTTTCGGCAACCCGTTGCATGGCGTCAGAGAGTGGGGTGAGCAACAGCGCGCGTTTGCGGATCAGATGCAAAACCGCGCGTCGGGCAGAGCGTGGGCCGAGGCCCGGCAGGCGGGCCATTAGGTCGATTAGGTTTTCAAGGTCGCTGCTGCTCATTCTTTGGGCCTACTCTGGCGCATCTGTTGCGCCGGTTTTGAGTATTTATACAAAGAAGAAGCAGGAGCGTCTTTAGAAATTAGAATGGCAGTTTGAAATCCGCAGGCAGGCCGAGGCCTTCGGTGATTTTGGCCATTTCAGACTGTGCCTTGTCCGCTGCTTTGGCCTGCGCGTCTTTGATGGCGGCCAAGATCAGGTCTTCGGCGACTTCTTTTTCAGAAGGCACAAAGATCGACGGGTCGATATCCAGCGCCTTCAGGTCGCCTTTGGCTGTTGCCGTCGCCTTCACAAGCCCTGCGCCGCTTTCGCCAACGACGGTCATATTGTGCAAATCGTCCTGCATCTGCTGCACTTTGGATTGCATTTCTTGCGCTTGCTTCATCATCTTGGCCATATCGCCAAGCTGGCCCAGTCCTTTGAGCATTCTGTCTCTCCTGATCAGGATTTCAATTTGAGGTTTAGATACGGTTTGATGGGCTGGGGAACAAGGGGATCACTCCTCCTCAAAGGGATCCCATTCGTCTTCGACTTCCGGCAAGGCTTCGGCCATGGCTTCATTGGCGATGTCTTGCTGGCTTTTGATTTCAGTGATCTTGGCTTTGGGAAAGGCGCTAAATACAGCCTGAACAAGCGGGTGCTTTTGCGCCTCGGCCTTGATTGCATTCTCAGCAGCGTTTCGCTTTTCCACAATGGTCTCCGCGCCGCCTTGGTTGACGACGGTGACGGCCCAGCGATTGCCGGTCCATCGTTGAAGGCTTGCACCCAGCCGCTGCGCAAGGTCTTTCGAGGCCTTTGCCGAAGGTTGGAATTCAATCCGCCCAGGGCGGTAGGACACCAGCTTCACATCGGCCTCGACATCCATCAATAGCTTGCCGTCGCGGTTTTTGCGGATCAGCTCCACCACGTGATCAAAAGTGGCATAGCGCGCCAAGGCATTTTCCGCCTGAGGCGCGAGTGCCGTGACCGTGCCGCCCGGGCCGCCTGCCATTTGGGTGCTGGCGTAGGCCTGCGTCGTGCCGCCGCGTTGGGGTGCAGGGGCACCGCCTCCGCCGCCGCCGTTGGGTGGGCTGGGCGGGACAGGCGTGTTTTGCAGCTTGCGCACCAGTTCTTCGGGGCTGGGCAGATCGGCCACATGCGTCAGGCGAATGATCGCCATTTCGGCGGCCATCATCGCGTTAGGGGCGGCAGCGACTTCTTCAATGGCTTTCAGCAACATCTGCCACATGCGGGTCATGACGCGCATCGGCAAGTTTTCCGCCATTGTTTGGCCGCGCGCGCGTTCATCTGGGCTGATGGTTGGATCGTCCGCCGCTTCGGGCGTGATTTTCACAACCGACACCCAATGGGTGATCTCGGCAAGGTCGCGCAGCACCGCCATCGGGTCCGCGCCGTCGGCGTATTGGGCTGAAAGTTCGCTTAGCGCGCCGCCCGCATCGCCCTTGAGGATCATGTCATAAAGGTCAAGCACACGCCCACGGTCGGCAAGGCCCAGCATGGCCCGGACCTGATCGGCGGTTGTTTCACCGGCCCCGTGCGAAATGGCCTGATCCAGCAGAGAGGTGGCATCTCGGGCAGAGCCTTCGGCCGCACGGGTGATGAGGGCCAGTGCATCGTCTGCAATGTCGGCCCCTTCGGCGGTGGCGATTTTGCGCAGCAGCGCAATCATCACTTCGGGTTCGATGCGCCGCAGGTCAAAGCGTTGGCATCGGGACAGCACCGTCACCGGTACTTTGCGGATTTCAGTGGTCGCAAAGATGAATTTCACATGCGCGGGCGGCTCTTCCAACGTCTTGAGCAACGCGTTGAACGCGCTGGTCGAGAGCATGTGCACTTCGTCGATGATGTAGATCTTGTACCGCGCAGAGGCCGCACGATAGTGAACCGAATCGATGATTTCGCGGATGTCGCCCACGCCGGTACGAGACGCAGCGTCCATTTCCATGACATCAACATGACGCCCTTCCATGATTGCCGTGCAATGTTCGCAAACGCCGCAAGGGTCTGTTGTCGGGCCACCAGTCCCATCTGGCCCAATGCAATTCATGCCTTTGGCGATAATCCGGGCCGTGGTGGTTTTGCCGGTTCCGCGGATGCCGGTCATCACAAAAGCCTGCGCGATGCGGTCGGCGGCAAAGGCGTTTCTGAGCGTGCGCACCATGGCGTCTTGACCGACGAGGTCAACGAAGGTTTCCGGGCGATATTTACGGGCGAGAACCTGGTAGCCGGTGGTCTGTTGGTCGCTCATTTTCTACCTTCTGAATCGGGTCCCGGTCAGGTTAAGGCCAGAGGGGCGGCGCGTCCACCGGATAGGCAACAGGCGCGGTCGGATCACGTGCCGGTGTCTGTTCCGGGTTTGCAATATACAAATGCTGCGCGCGTTGCCCCGAGAAATCGTTTGGCCGTATGGCAATCTGTGCGAATATGCCTTTTCGCAGGCCCAAGCCACGGAGGGGGAATGGCGCACATTGTGTTTCATGCACTGCCAGTTGGGGGCGG
Source organism: Cognatishimia maritima (assembly GCF_900129685.1). Taxonomy (GTDB): domain Bacteria; phylum Pseudomonadota; class Alphaproteobacteria; order Rhodobacterales; family Rhodobacteraceae; genus Cognatishimia; species Cognatishimia maritima. The sequence goes on from NZ_FQWM01000004.1 coordinate 50,688, forward strand.
GGTGCTTGGCATCTCGCAACTGCCGGGGCTTGAGGGCGATTATGCGGGTGACCTCGAAGATATAAGGGCATGGCGACCTTCGCTAGTGATCACGCTCACGACGGATGGCGAATTGGCGGATTTTGGGCTGCAGACCTTGGGCGCCGACATTCGGGCAAGGGCAGCGCGTTGGGTGCAAATGCCAATTGTGGATGGTGCGACGCCGGACAAGCGTTTTGAAAAACTTTGGCCGGCCACGGCTGAAAAGGCGTTGTTGGCTCTACAGGGCGGCGGGCGTGTCCTGCTGCATTGCCGCGCGGGCTGTGGGCGTTCAGGCATGGTCGCCCTTCGCTTGATGCGTGAGGCCGGGCAAAACGCCGAAGAGGCGTTGGGCCATCTGCGGGCAGTGAGGCCTTGTGCGATTGAAACCGATGAACAGTTTGAGTGGGCCGCAAAAGGGCGCCGCAGAAAACTGCCGCGCCCCGGTGGTTTGTACTGCGACTAACCTCTAGTCGTCGTCTTGATAGCGACCTTTATGTTTGTGGCTACTTTTGACCACCGACTTGACGTGTTTGCTGAAAGATTTCTCCCGCGCGCGCGCCTGCGACAATGTTTCGGAGTTGTAGGCGTTTTCGCGTTCGAGCTTGCGCCAGCGCTCCAATCGGTCCGCATCAATTTCGCCCGCGTCCAATGCCGCTTTGATGGCGCAGCCAGGTTCGGTCTCATGCGCGCAATCATTGAAACGGCAGGAGGATGCAAGCTCTTGCAGGTCTTCAAAAACGGCATCCAACCCGTCTTGGGCGTCAAACAGCTGCAATTCCCGAATGCCCGGCGTGTCGATCAACCACCCGCCATTCAGCATCGGTTTTAAGAACCGTGCCGTGGTGGTGTGACGCCCACGGGCGTCGTCCTCGCGAATGGCTGCTGTCGCATCATCGCCTCCAGTCATACCATTGGCCAATGTCGTTTTGCCGACGCCTGATGAGCCAACAAAGGCCGCTGTTTGACCTTTGCGCACCCATTTCATGGCGCGTTGCACCTCTGTTGGGTCCTTCGCGTTCAGCGCTTCGACCACAGGGGCTTTGGGTAGATGTTCGATCTGGTGGCGATAGTCGTCTGGGTTGTCAGCGGTGTCAGCTTTGGTCAAAAGGACAACCGGAAAAGACCCAGCAGATTGTGCGAGGGCAAGGTACCGCTCTAGCCGCGCGATATTGAAGTCAGCGTTGCAGGAGCTGACGATAAACAGAATATCGACATTCGCGGCAATCAGTTGCGGCTTGATTTCGTGTCCGGCCGCTTTGCGCTTTAGCAAAGTCTGGCGGTCCAGAATCTGGGTGATGCGATGTTCTTGATCTGACAGCACCCAATCTCCAACCGCGATTTCGCCGATCGAATGATCCGGTGACAACAACCTGAGGCTGCCATTTGTGGATAGGGCAGTGACGCTGCTGCGGTGTACTTCGGAAACGCGTGCGGGTTGCAGGGCGTCAGAGTCGATCTGACGTGCGAAAAAGGAAGACCATCCAAGGTCTTGAAGACTATATGTCATTGATTTGCCTATGAAACAAAACGTTCAGCGACCAAGCTGTCAAGCAAGGCGCGTGCTGGTTCAGGCAAGGCAACCCGTGTCTCAGGTTGCTGCCCGAAGGGTGGTCATGACAATCATAAATCCCTCCGTTTGTTTCGACGCACAATGTGCGTTTGTCTAAGACGAGGTGAGAGGCTGAACATCGACCCAAGCGGGGCTCGTTACGGCTGCTTCCTTCCGGACCTGACCGGGTTGGCGAGGCGCTTGCCCGCGCCAACCTCTCAATCGTCGATATAAGCGGGCCTTTCCGCGAATGCAAGCGCCTCTGGCCGCACCGTTGGCGCGATCTCAATGGCACATCTGAGAAAGCCAGCATCATCTATCGGGCCTTCGGTGACAGGAATTTCGGGGCTCTCACCGGCAGAAAATAGGTCGCGCACCCCGGGACCGATAGCTGCGATAGCGCGCAGGCATTGGGGGCTAGAAAACCGCCAGGGCGACGTCGGAATTTGGGCCTTAGTGACGCCGTCTTTCAGGAACTCCTGCAGGATCGATCGGCTGTCGACCATGGGCAGTGTCATTTGCGGAATGTCCGCAACGCCGGGGAAATTGCCGCCCCCACCTGCACGATAGCTATTGGTCAGCAAAACAAACCGCTGCGTTTCGCTGATGGGTCGCCCCTCAAATCGCAGGTTTTTTACACGCGCTGAATGGCTGACTTTCTGCCCCAGCACATCGAATCGCGCGGGCTGCGTGATGTCGATGTCGTAGTGCAGCCCGAAAATCGTGTCGAAGCTGTAGCAAGGAAAATCAGCATTGCGCAGCGGTGCGTCTGCTTGGTTTGGCAGTACCTGATGGAAGTTGGATGCGGACATTTCTAGCCACTCGGTCAGTTGTGCACCGGTGAGGTCCAACGCCACGAGTTGGTTTTGAAAGGGATGTAGGCTGTTCATAAGGGCTTTGGTGACCGGCCCGGCAGAGATGTGGGCGAAATTCAGGGGTCCGCCCCGACCGCCGCCTTTGAACGGGCTGGCGGCGCTGAGGATTGGCTGGTCGGGTGGCAGATGTGCTGCAAGATGCCGCTTCGCGTATCGAAGCTGCGCAGCGGCGGTAACGGCAACTGCGACATCACCGGGCAGGCGCGAAAAGTAGCTGTGGATCGGGACGTCTGTCTGCCCAATCACTGTTGCAAGCCGCCTTTGGCTGTTTCCCAAGGAAGGCGCTAGCAATTGAATCAACGCATTGTCGTGTTGGGTTGGACTTGCAGACAACAACTCGCTTTGGGCACCGATGATTTTGGGTGTTCTATCCTGAAAAGACAGGTCCAGCGTGATTTGACCCAGAAAGGCTGCATCAAATCCCGGCATCACGGTTGGCACGCCAAACACACGGCCTGAGGCGTGCATTGGGTCGGTTCTTACGAGCGACGCATCTGGAAAGGTCCGATGGGTGTGGCCACAGATCATGGCATCGATATCTGCCTGCTCTGCAACCGGAAAGGCTGCATTTTCCATTTTCGGAGAAGAGTGGCGGTTGCCAAACCCACTGTGGAGTAAGCAAACCACAAAGTCGGCGCCGTCCGTGCGTAAGGCACGAGCCGTTGCTCGGGCGCAGTCCACGATGTCTTCTGTCGTAGCACGCCCAGCGAGGTGGCAGGCGTTCCATGCAGTCACCTGTTCCGGCAGCAACGACATGACACCAATGCGAATGGCTTTGTCCGTACCATCTGCAAGGCGAAGGGTGCGTTGCAAAATAATATGGCTTTGCCATGCTTGTTTAGGGCAAACGATATTGGACCCGATCACCGGGAAATTTGCGGCACGAAGGCAGTCGTTTAGATAAGGCAGTCCGAAATCAAACTCATGATTGCCCAATCCGACCGCGTCGTACCGCAGGTGATTCATTGCGCTGATCACCGGGTGCTCTAGGTGATCATCCATTGCATGGTCTTTTGCATAGTCGCAAATCGCGCCACCCTGCAAAAAGTCCCCGTTGTCCAACAGAAGGCAATTTGTGTGTTCGGACCGAAGCCTTGTAATCAGCGCCGATAACCCGCTGAGCGCTCCCTGCGCATTTGACTTCGCACCGGGCACAAGCGCGCCATGCACATCCGAAGTCGCGAGGATATGCAGTTGGGCGTCGATAGATGGGGCGTCTGCTGGTTGCGTCAAATCCCGATCCTTGCATCTGGGAGGCAGTAGGCCAATTTTAAAGCAAACTCTCCCTTAAGTAGAGGTTGATGAAGTAGAAACAATTTAAGATAAATCCATAGAAAAGTTAAGACAAAGTCAACCAACTGTCGTATTCCCACGCAGGGAAATATGCGGAGATGGGTATGTCAGATTTTGAAAACGTGACGTTTGGCGGCTCTGGACTTGACCGTGCTGCGGAACTGCGCGGCGATGCAGATGCGATGGCGCAAGCATTGTCTGATGACACGTCTCGGTCGCTCGTTTTCTGGCGTGGCAAGCCTCTGACCCGTTTGGGAGACGAAGCGCATTTGCTGCGGCTGCCGATGGATCACGAGATGCTGAAACGCGCCATCGATGCGCCTGTTTTCCTTGGGCGCGAGGATACGGGGTTTGTATTTGCCACCGACATTTCGAGTTGGGAGCCAGCGGCGCAGGACATGCCAGAGGCCGTGTTCCTTGATCAGACAGAGCAGCATTTCCCGGGCTTGCCACAGGATCATCTCTTTGTGGAACTTCGTACTATAATGACTCGCCTGTCGGCGCGGGACGCCGAATTGGCGGCCATGGCGAAGTCCTTGTTTTCCTGGCATGCTATTCACGGTTTTTGCGCCAAATGTGGGGCCAAAAGCAATGTGATGCAGGCCGGCTGGCAGCGTGTCTGCGGCAGTTGCAACGCGATGCATTTCCCGCGCACCGACCCTGTCGTGATCATGCTGATCACCCATGGCAACAAGGTTTTGCTGGGGCGCAGCCCCTATTGGCCTGAGGGGATGTATTCACTGCTGGCAGGATTCTTAGAACCCGGAGAAACGCCTGAAGCGGCCGTGCGGCGTGAAGTTTACGAGGAAGCTGGGGTAAGAGTCGGCTCTGTGCGCTACCTTGGCAGCCAACCTTGGGCGTTTCCGTCCTCCCTGATGCTGGGCTTTTCTGGAGAGGCGCTTGGAACCGACATCACGCTCGAACCGGTGGAGCTTGAAGATGCCATCTGGGTAAGCCGTGAAGAGATGATGCAGATCTTTGAAGGTACGCACCCAAAGATGCGACGACCCAGAAGCGGGGCGATTGCGCATTATATCTTAAAGAACTGGCTTGAAGATTGTCTGGAATGACGCGAGACTCACATCTGGCGGGCGTAAGTAAAAAGAGCAGTTAGATGGAATTCACAGCATTTGAAGACGTAGATGTGCCAATCGAATCGGCATTTGATCTGTTGTCCGAATATGACGTCTTTGAGCGGATGGCGATGCGGCGTGGGGTTGAAGTGCGCCGTCACGACCCGGCGAGCCCGATTGGCGTCGGCACAAGCTGGGATTTGGAATTTGTCTGGCGCGGCAAAGACATCGACATGCGGGCTGAGATCGTCACCTATGAACATCCCGAATTGATTGCAATCGAGGCGATCATGCCGGGTATGGACGTGCTGGTTGAATTCAACCTTTTGGCACTCTCAAAGAAACGCACGCGCCTGCAATTTACGGCGAAATCCAGCGCCAAGACCTTGCCAATGCGTTTGCTTTTGCAATCACTCAAGCTGGCGCGCGGCAATATTGATCGCAAGTTGCAAGAACGCGTGAAAGCACAGTGTCGCCATCTGGAAGATCGGTATCACCACGCGGCCTAAGCCGCGTGAATGACCGGAGACCCTTTATTATTCGAGGTGCCGCGTTTTTGCCGCAGGGTAGACTCCAAGTACGTTCAGGTAATTGGTGAAATAATCGAGTTCGTCTAGCGCACGGCGCAGCGGCGCGTCCTCGGGGTGACCTTCGACCTCGGCATAGAATTGCGTTGCGGTGAAACGCCCATCAACCATGTAGCTTTCCAGCTTGGTCATGTTGACGCCGTTGGTCGCGAAGCCGCCCATGGCCTTATAAAGCGCGGCTGGGATGTTGCGGACCTGAAACACAAAGCTTGTGATCATGCCGTGTCCGGTATCACGCCGCGCATGGTTTGCCTCAGGTGCCATGATCAAGAAGCGCGTCGTGTTGTTCTCAAAGTCTTCGATGTGCCGCGCGAGGATGTCCAGCCCGTAGATGTCCCCGGCCAGTTCTGATGCAAGCGCTGCAGAACTTTTGTCACCGACTTCAGCCACTTCTCGGGCCGCACGCGCATTGTCGGGGCTGACGCGTCCGCGAATGCCGTGTTCTTTCAAGAATGTTGCGCACTGCGGCAAAAGCACGAGATGAGAATGCGCTTCTTTGATGTCGGCCAGCGTTGCGCCGGGAACAGCCAAGAGGTTGATGTGCACCCTCACAAAGGCTTCGTCGATGATATGCAGGCCGCTTTGCGGCAGCAGACGATGGATGTCAGCAACGCGGCCATAGGTAGTGTTTTCCACTGGCAACATCGCCAACTCTGCTTCCCCAGATTTCACAGCCGAAATGACGTCGTCAAAGGTGGCGCAGGGCAGGGCCTCCATATCAGGGCGCGCATCGCGGCAGGCCTCATGGGAATAGGCTCCGGGCTCTCCCTGAAAAGCAATCCGTTTGGTCATGTCACTTTTTCCGTCATTTTCCCAAAGAAGGGCGATTGGTCGCGGTAACTATACCTTGCGTTCCAAGGAAGGAAGCGGATAGATACGCCGCAAACGCCACGAGATGGAAACGTAGCATGTTCGACACGATGACAATGACAAAAGTCCTGGGCGCGTTCTGCGGCGCGCTGTTGGTCTTCCTTTTGGGCGCATGGGCGGCCGAATCCCTTTATCACACCGGCGGTGGCCACGGCGCGCACGGTGAAGAAGCCAAACAAGGCTACGCGATTGAAGTAGAAGTTGCTTCTGCTGGCGGCGAAGTCGAAGAAGGCCCATCTTTGGAAGAGCTTCTGGCGTCTGCCGACATTGGTAAAGGTGAAAAAGTCTTTGGCAAATGTAAAGCCTGCCACAAGCTGGAAGACGGCGCGAATGGTACCGGTCCACACCTGTTTAACGTTGTGGATCGAGCGGTTGGCGCCGAAGATGGCTACGCCTATTCAGGTTCGCTTGTTGCGGTTGCAGAGACTTGGTCCGCGGAAAACCTTGACGGTTTCCTGGCAAGCCCAAAAGGCTTCGCGCCGGGCACCAAAATGGGTTTCGGTGGTCTGAAAAAAGCTGAAGACCGCGCCAACCTGATCGCGTATCTTGCGACAATCAAATAACGTTTGCGCAAATTTTGCGTAACGACGGGCCGTTGCAATCGCAGCGGCCTTTTCTTTTGGCACCTTTGCTCTAGCCTTTCTCTGTAAAGCGACGATTGTCCGCCTACACGAAGAGATCACCGCTTGTTTATGCATTCTCAGCTTGAATGCATCCGCCTGCCGTCATTAAGTTGAACATAACAAACAAGAACTGTTGTCTGACAGACTGAGGAGAAGCCGATGACCCGCGCAAAAGCGATCGCGAAGACCTTTCCCGCCAATTGGAAAACACTTGCTACTTTCGCAACCGTGACTGGTTTGATCCTAGCAGCCCCGACGCTACGCGCGGATGAGGGCGAGATCACCAAGACGCATGGCTATAACTTCTTCGGCGAGCTGAAATACCCGGCAGATTATCCGCACGCGAACTACGTCAACCCGAACGCCCCCAAGGGCGGGGAAATTTCGCTTTGGGGGCAGGGCACGTTTGACAGTTTCAATCTTTATACCCGCAAGGGCCGGGCAGGCGCGCTGTCCACGATCGCCCATGAATCAATTCTATTCACCTTCGCCGATGATCCAACCGCCTCATACTGTTTGCTCTGCGAAACCATGGAATACCCCGAAGACCTGAGTTGGGTGATCTACAATCTTCGACCCGAAGTGCGTTTTGCAGATGGCACCGCATGGACTGCTGAGGATCTCAAGTTCACTTTTGACATCTTTATGGAGCAGGGTCTGCCAAGCTTCCGCTCTGCTTTCGGCGCATTTGTGAAAGAGGTCGAGGTGCTTGGCCCGCATCGCATCAAGTTCACCTTCAACGAAGACAGCCCCGAACGTGACCGCATTCCGCTCTCGGGCATTTTCTCTGCTTTTTCGCAGAAATGGTTTGAAGACAACGAAGCGCGCATCGATGAGCCTTCCCTGACACCATTCATGGGCACCGGCGTTTATGAACTGGAAAGCTACGACATCAATCAGCGGATCGTCTACAAACGCAGAGATGACTATTGGGGCAAGGATATGCCCTTTGCCATTGGTCGGGAAAACTTTGACCGGATCAGGATCGAATATTTCGCCGATAGCTCTGCCGCTTTTGAGGCGTTCAAAGCTGGCGAATATACCTTCCGCAGTGAAAACACATCGAAGATTTGGGCGACAGGCTATGATTTCCCAGCCATCGAGAACGGCTGGGCTGTGAAGGCTGAATTGCCAAATGGCAACCTCGCGCAGGCGCAATCTTATGTCTTTAACCTGCGCCGCGAGAAATTTCAGGACCGCCGCGTCCGCGAAGCACTGGGGCTGATGTTCAATTTTGAATGGTCCAATGAATCACTGTTCTACGGGATCTATGAACGGGTTCAGGGCTTTTGGGGCAATTCCGACCTAGAGGCGACCGGTACCCCGACCGAGGGTGAGATCGCCCTGCTGAAGCCGCTAGTTGAATTGGAATTGCTGGAACCATCGATCCTGACGGATGAGGTGCAGATGTCGCCGGTCTCGAGCACACGCCAGCTTGATCGCAACGCCTTGCGGCGCGCTTCTGAATTGCTGGATGAGGCGGGTTGGACCGTTGGGGATGACGGTTTGCGGCGAAAGGACGGGCAGCTGCTGACGGTGGAAATCCTTGAAAGTTCGCCAACCTTTGACCGTGTGCACAACCCTTACATCGAAAACCTGAAACGTCTGGGTGTTGACGCCAAACTGAACCGGGTCGACCCGGCGCAGGCCACGGATCGCGAACGTACTTATGACTTTGACATGACCGTGCACTCGCTCAGCCAGTCGCGAGAACCGTCCACGGGGTTGGAGCAATGGTTCGGGTCAGAAGCGGCCAATGAAAGTTCCCGCAACCTCATGGGCCTACAAGACCCTGCTGTGGACGCCTTGATCGACGTGATCGTTGCGGCCAAAACCAAAGATGAGCTACGCGATGGCGTTCGGGCGTTGGATCGTGTCCTGCGTGCGAAACTCTTCTGGGTGCCGCAGTGGTTTAAGGACACCTATACCGTCGCCTACTACGACCAATACGAATACCCCGATCCGCTGCCCGAAACAGCTTTGGGCGAATTGGATTTCTGGTGGTTCAATCAGGAAAAACACGAGGCGCTTGTCGCCGCAGGTGCATTGAATAGGTAAGCCACAATGGGAGCCTATATACTTCGGCGTTTGCTCTTCGTGATCCCGACATTGCTTGGGATCATGATCATCAACTTCGCCTTGATTCAATTTGTGCCTGGCGGGCCGATTGAACAGATCATCGCGCAGGTGCAGGGCGAAGGTGACGTCTTTGAAGGTATTTCCGGCGGCGGGAGTGATTTCGTGAGCGAAGGCGATGACAGCTATATCGGCTCACGTGGCCTTCCCAAGGAATTCATCGAAGAACTTGAAAAAGAGTTCGGGTTTGACAAGCCTCCGGTCGAACGGTTCCTAAATATGCTTTGGAACTATATGCGGCTTGATTTTGGGGAGAGCTATTTCCGCAAGATTGGGGTCGTCGACTTGGTGTTAGAGAAACTGCCGGTTTCGATCACCCTGGGCCTGTGGTCGACCTTGATTGCCTATATCGTGTCGATCCCCCTTGGCATCCGCAAGGCCGTCAAAGACGGGACAGCGTTTGACACCTGGACCAGCGGCGCCATCATCGTGGCCTATGCCATTCCCGGCTTCCTTTTCGCGATCCTTCTGATCGTCCTGTTCGCGGGCGGCAGCTATTGGAAGATTTTCCCATTGCGCGGTCTGACCAGTGATGGATGGGAGGATTTCACCCTGATTGGCAAAGTCGCTGACTATTTCTGGCACATCGCTTTGCCGGTGATCGCTTCGACAATCTCAGCATTTGCAACGCTTACTCTGCTGACAAAGAATTCCTTTTTGGATGAGATCAAAAAGCAGTACGTGATGACCGCCCGTGCCAAAGGGCTGACAGAACGCAAGGTGCTCTATGGTCATGTATTCCGCAACGCCATGCTGATTGTGATTGCAGGCTTCCCCGCGGTGTTTATTGGCGTCTTCTTTGGTGGGTCGCTGATTATCGAAACCATCTTTTCTTTAGACGGGCTCGGGCGACTTGGCTTTGAGGCCGCTGTGGCGCGCGATTATCCCGTGATCTTTGGAACGTTGTTCATTTTTGGCATCATGGGGTTGGTTGTGGGTATCCTCAGCGACCTGATGTATGTGTTTGTCGATCCGCGAATTGATTTTGAGCGGAGGGAAGGCTGATGGCTTTGTCTCCGATCAATCAACGCCGCTGGAGAAATTTCCGCAAAAACCGCCGCGCCTTCTGGTCACTGATCATCTTCACAGTGCTTTTTGGTCTAAGCCTGCTGGCGGAATTCATAGCAAACGACAAACCGATCCTCGTGCAATATCGCGGCGAGTTTTACACGCCCATCATCAACTTCTATCCCGAAACCGCCTTTGGCGGCGATTTCAAAACCGAGGCGGTCTACGGCGACCCAGAGGTGCAATGCCTGATCGCGACGGGTGGACTGGACCTCTGCTTTGATGATCCAGAAGGCTATATCGAAGACGCTAAGGACGGCATCATTGAGGGCGAAGAAATTGAAAAGGGATGGGCGCTTTGGCCGATCATTCCCTATTCGTTTGAAACCCCGGTTGACCGCCCCGGCGCTGCACCTTTGCCGCCAGACAGCCAGAACTGGCTGGGCACGGATGATACCAAACGCGATGTTGTTGCGCGTGTGATCTATGGCTTCCGCCTGTCGATATTCTTCACTCTGATCGTCACAACGCTCGCCAGTATCATCGGCATTATTGCTGGCGCGATCCAAGGTTATTTCGGCGGCTGGGTCGATCTGATTTTTCAACGCGTGATCGAGATCTGGGGCGCAACGCCGAGCCTTTATATCATCATCATCTTATTTGCGATCTTGGGGCGAAGTTTCTGGCTGCTTGTGTTCCTCACGGTGCTGTTCGGCTGGACGGCTTTGGTGGGCGTCGTGCGAGCAGAGTTCCTGCGCGCGCGTAACTTGGAATATGTGCGGGCTGCCAAGGCGCTCGGCGTGTCCAACCGTGTCATCATGTTCCGCCACATGCTGCCCAATGCGATGGTGGCGACGGTGACGATGCTGCCCTTCATCGTGACGGGCACCATTTCCACACTTGCCGGTCTGGATTTCTTGGGCTTTGGTCTGCCGTCGTCGGCGCCCTCGCTGGGCGAGCTGACCTTGCAGGCAAAACAAAACCTGCAGGCACCATGGCTTGGTTTCACCGCCTTTTTCACCTTTGCGATCATGCTGTCGCTTTTGGTCTTTATCTTTGAAGGTGTGCGCGACGCCTTTGACCCAAGGAAAACTTTTTCATGAGCATTCTTGAGGTACGTGATTTGCGTGTCGCCTTCCGGCAGGAAGGCAAACGGTTTGAGGCCGTCAAAGGCGTGTCATTCTCTGTTGATCGCGGAGAAACCGTGGCTTTGGTCGGAGAATCTGGGTCCGGAAAATCAGTGACGGCGTTGTCTACTGTGTCATTGCTCGGGTCGAGCGCCGAAGTCTCTGGCTCGGTCACCTATGACGGTCAAGAGATGGTCACCGCAAATGAAAAGCTGCTGCGCAAGGTGCGCGGCAACGACATCAGCTTTATTTTCCAAGAGCCGATGACCTCGCTGAATCCGCTGCACACGTTGGAGAAACAACTGGGTGAATCCTTAGCGCTCCATCAGGGGATTGTCGGGCAAGAGGCCCGCCAGCGCATCTTGGACCTGCTAATACAGGTTGGCATCCGTGATCCTGAAACGCGCCTGTCAGCCTATCCGCACCAACTTAGTGGTGGGCAACGGCAGCGCGTGATGATTGCCATGGCTCTCGCGAACAAGCCAGATATCTTGGTCGCTGATGAACCCACGACTGCGCTGGACGTCACCATTCAAGCGCAAATCCTCGAGTTGCTCGCTGACCTCAAGCGGACTGTTGGCATGGGGCTTTTGTTCATCACCCACGACCTTGGGATCGTGCGACGCATCGCTGACAAGGTTTGCGTGATGAAAGACGGTGAAATCGTCGAAGCAGGCCCAGTTGCCGAAATCTTCAAGAACCCGCAACATCCTTATACAAAGAAGCTGCTGAATGCGCGCTCGACTGGCACTCCGGAACCGGTGGTTGCCGACGCTCCCGTGGTTGTCGAGACCAATGAGTTGCGCATTTGGTTCCCGATCCAACGCGGCCTGTTGCGGCGGACAGTTGGCCACGTGAAGGCGGTGAACGAAGCGACTCTTACGGTGCGTGCTGGCGAAACGCTTGGCATCGTGGGGGAGAGTGGCTCGGGCAAGACGACGCTCGCCTTGGCCCTCATGCGCTTGATTGGGTCCGAAGGCGACATTCGCTTTATGGGTGAAGACATCCGGGGCCGGAATACCAAATCCCTGCGGGCCTTGCGCAAAGACATGCAGATTGTGTTCCAGGACCCCTTTGGCAGCCTATCGCCCCGCATGAGTTGCGAACAAATCATCGCCGAAGGGTTGGGCGTGCATGGCAACCCCGATGGACGCCCCGCGCGCGACTTGGTAGCAGAGGTGATGGCCGAAGTCGGTCTTGATCCGGCCTCGATGGATCGGTACCCGCATGAGTTTTCGGGCGGTCAGCGACAGCGTATCGCGATTGCGCGGGCGATGATCCTGCGCCCCAAGCTCGTGGTATTGGATGAACCGACTTCGGCGCTTGATATGACCGTGCAGGTGCAGATCGTCGACCTGCTGCGCAAACTGCAAAAGAAATATGGGTTGGCCTATCTGTTTATCAGCCACGATTTGCACGTTGTCCGCGCCATGAGCCACAAGATCATGGTGATGAAGCAGGGCGACGTGGTGGAGGCAGGTCAGGCAGCCGATGTCTTTGCCAATCCGCAAACGGACTATACCCGAGAGCTTCTCGCCGCGGCTGACTGATCAAATTGCAGCGCTATGGCGCGCTTTGGATTGGTCGTAGACGTCAAAGGCGCGCGCGATCAGCCGGGTCAGGGGGCGTACATCCTCGGGGATAAACAACCCGTTTTCAGTAACACTAAGCAGCCCATCAAAGAGCGTGTTAACCTCTTCAAAGCGTCGCCGCAGTGCCGCTTGTGTAATGCCGAAGTCGCCGCAAATTTCATTTGCATCAACCGCAAAATCGCACATGACAGCCTCGATCAGACGGGCATTCAGGCGGTCATCGCCCGCAAATTTATGGCCACGAGAGACAGAGAATTCGCCAGATTGAATGGCTTTCGTATAGGCCGCAGTGGCCGGTGCGTTTTGCGCGTAGCCTTGCGGGAACTTCGAGATCGAGGACGCACCGACGCCGATCAGCACGTCGGCCTGATCATCGGTATAGCCTTGGAAGTTCCGGCGTAGCCGACCTTGTTTTGCCGCGACAGCAAGCCCATCGGAAGGCAATGCAAAGTGATCAATGCCGATCGCCTCATATCCATCCCAGCGGAACAGTTCCGCCGCCGTTTCAAACAATGCCAACCGTTCTTCGGGTGTCGGCAGCGCATCTGAGGGGATCATTTGCTGGCGTTTGGCCATCCATGGCACATGGGCATAGCCATAAAGGGCGACGCGGTCCGGGGAGAGCGACAGCAGCTTTTGCACGCTTTCGGTGATCTTTTCAGGCGTCTGGTGTGGCAGACCAAACAGGATATCAGCGTTCAAACTGGTCACGCCCCGCGCGCGGATCATGTCAACAGCCTGTTTGGTAACCTCATAGCTTTGCAAGCGCCCGATGGTTTCCTGAATGCCTTGATCGAAATCCTGGACCCCAATTGACGCGCGGTTCATGCCCGCTGCGGCCAAAGCATTCAAACGCGCTTCGTCAACTTCATTCGGGTCAATCTCGACCGAGAATTCACCGTCCTTTGCCATCGGCACGACATCAAAAATCGCGCTGGCCAGATCGGTGATCATTTCTGCCGTCAATAACGTCGGTGTCCCGCCGCCCCAATGCAAACGCGACAGTGCCACGCCCTTTGGCAGGTGCTGTTTCAGCAGCTTCAGTTCCTGTTTAAGAACCTCGACATAGGCCGCAACAGGGGAAGCCGTTTGTGTGCCCTGTGTCCGGCAGGCGCAGAACCAGCAAAGCCGCCGACAGAAGGGCACGTGCACATACAAAGAAACCTCTGAATTTTCAGAGATTTCACCGAGGCAGGATTCAAAGAACCCCGACCCAAATTCGTTGCTAAAGTGCGGTGCCGTGGGATAGCTTGTGTAGCGAGGAACTTTCGCGTCAAACAGTCCCAAATGGGCGAATTGCTGTTTTGGTTTCATAAAGATAGCGTTAGTCAGGGGACCAAAGGTTCTCTTTGATACAGATCAAGGGTGTTGAAAAACATGTCATTGGAATTGCCGATTGGTGCCCCACGAGATTGCGGAGATTGCCAGATCCGCCACCGGGCTGTTTGCGCCCGCTGCGATGTGGATGAATTGGCGCAGCTGGATGAGATCAAATACTACCGCAGCTATGAAGCTGGGCAGACGGTGATATGGTCAGGTGACCAAATGGATTTTGTCGGCTCTGTGGTGACTGGGATCGCGACGCTGACCCAGACGATGGAAGATGGGCGCACGCAGATGGTGGGGCTTTTGTTGCCGTCTGATTTTGTCGGTCGACCAGGGCGTGACATCGCACCCTATGACGTGGTCGCCACGTCAGATATTGTCATGTGCTGTTTCAGGAAGAAGCCCTTTGAGGCCATGATGGAAAAAACGCCGCACATCGCACAGCGTTTGTTGCAGATGACGTTGGATGAACTCGACGCGGCCCGGGAATGGATGCTGGTCTTGGGGCGCAAAAAGGCGCGGGAAAAGATTGCGTCTTTGCTGGCGATCATCGCGCGCCGTGATGCCACTCTGAAATTGGCAAACCTGCAGGGCAAAATGGAATTTGATCTGCCCCTCACCCGCGAGGCGATGGCAGACTATCTGGGCCTGACCCTGGAAACGGTCAGTCGCCAGATTTCTGCGTTGAAACGCGACGGGGTGATTTCCCTTGAAGGCAACCGCCACGTGACCGTGCACGATATGGATCGCCTGCTTGAGGAAGCAGGCGATGATTCGGACGGCGGTATTCTCGTCTAGCCTTAGTTAGTGCGCCATAAAAACAGGGATCTCGGCCTGCTCCAGCATGTGCCGAGTTGCCCCACCCAAGATGGATTCGCGGAAACGGGAATGGCCATAGGCCCCCATGACGATCATTTCGGCATCGGTGTCCCGCGCGTGCCGCAGCAAAACATCTGACACACGCGGCATAGATTTGGTCAGAACGTCAATTTCGACCCGCACGCCGTGACGCGCCAGATAGGTCGACAGCAACCCACCCGGATCAGAACGGTTTGGCCCATGGGTCGGCGGATCAATCACCAAGACACGCACCAAATCTGCCTCGACCAAAAGCGGAAGCGCCGCACGCGCTGCGCGCAGTGCCTCTTGGCTTTCATTCCAAGCGACGGTGATTGTTTTTGGGGTTGTTATGGTCTTGCCGCTGTCCGGCACGACAAGCACCGGCGCGCTAGCATCAAAAAGCGCGGCCTCTACAGTAGTTTCCATCTCAACGCCATGGTTGTCACCATAAGGCTTCGGCAGAATCGTCAGATCAGAGAACCGGGCCCGCGCCGCAACGTGACGGGCAACTTCGGTCATTTGGGTCACCCCAGTTTCCACGCCATAGCGGCATTCGGTGTTGCGCAAGTAAGATTCGGCGACGCGTTCGATGGCCAAAGCTTCTTCGCGGGCTTGGTTCAGCGTCGTTTCCACGACAACGGCGCTGGCACCAGAGAAGTAATACCCCATCTGGCTGCGGTCTACGCCAAGGCAAAGGACGTCAAGATGCGCCCCCTTGCTGCGGGCGAATTGGCTGGCCTGCGACAGAGCCTGTTCTGCAAACTCCGCGTCGGTCAGGACGGATAAGACGGATTTGAAGGGCATGGGTGCCTCCCTGATTGGCAAGTGCGGAAAATCGGGTGTTTTGCGACCCGTTAAATTCAGCCTGCGCGCCAAAGGGGCGAATTTCCTTGATGCAGATCAAGGCGGCAAATCCGCAGCAAAAGCAAAAAGGCCCCAGTCTGAAGCCGCCCGTGGTCCGTTTGGATTCGTCTGATGGTCACCAACTGGGCAAGACAAAGGGACACGAAATGATCAACACTGTGAAGCTGATCGTGCTGGGCCTCATCACGCTGGGAGCGATGATTGCGGCCAACTATGCGCGCGACTTGGCCTATATGGTGCAGGCACTTGTAATCGTGCTTGTTTCCGGTGGGCTGTTTTTATGGGTGCTGCGGGGCACTGGCGAAGATAAGCCAGCGATGTCGCAGGACGAATATATGGATGACGTTATCCGGGCTGGCGTGGTTGCCACGGCATTCTGGGGCGTTGTCGGATTTTTGGTAGGCGTCTTTATTGCTTTCCAATTGGCCTTTCCCGTTCTGAACTTTGAATGGACACAGGGCATTGGTAACTTTGGCCGCCTGCGCCCACTGCACACCAGTGCGGTGATTTTTGCCTTTGGTGGCAACGCTTTGATTGCGACATCCTTTTATGTCGTGCAGCGCACCAGCGCCGCGCGGCTTTGGGGTGGCAACCTCGCGTGGTTTGTCTTCTGGGGCTATCAGCTGTTCATCGTGTTGGCGGCACTTGGCTATGTTCTGGGCGGTACGCAGTCCAAAGAATATGCCGAGCCTGAATGGCATGTAGACCTGTGGCTGACCGTCGTTTGGGTCGCCTATCTGGCCGTGTTCCTTGGCACCATCATCAAACGCAAAGAAAAGCACATCTATGTAGCGAACTGGTTCTTCCTGAGCTTTATCGTCACCGTCGCGATGCTGCACCTTGTGAACAATATGACCATTCCGGTCAGTATCTTCGGCTCCAAATCCGTGATCCTCTGGGCCGGTGTTCAGGATGCGATGGTGCAATGGTGGTACGGCCACAACGCGGTGGGCTTCTTCCTGACAGCAGGCTTCCTGGGCATGATGTACTACTTCATCCCGAAGCAGGCTGAACGCCCGGTCTTTTCTTACAAACTGTCGATCATCCACTTTTGGGCGCTGATCTTCCTCTATATCTGGGCTGGGCCACACCACCTGCATTACACGGCGCTGCCTGACTGGGCGTCGACCTTGGGTATGGTCTTCTCTATCGTCCTGTGGATGCCAAGCTGGGGTGGCATGATCAACGGTCTGATGACGCTTTCGGGCGCATGGGACAAGCTGCGCACCGATCCGGTTATTCGGATGATGGTGATCTCGCTTGGCTTCTACGGCATGTCGACTTTCGAAGGCCCGATGATGTCGATCCGCGCGGTGAACTCTCTGAGCCACTACACCGACTGGACCATTGGTCACGTGCATTCTGGTGCGCTGGGTTGGAACGGTATGATCACCTTTGGTGCGCTCTACTTCCTGGTACCGGTTCTGTGGAAACGCGAACGCCTTTACAGCCTGACTATGGTCAGCTGGCACTTCTGGCTCGCGACCATCGGCATCATTCTCTATGCGGCGTCCATGTGGGTGACCGGCATCATGGAAGGCCTGATGTGGCGTGAAGTGGATGCGAACGGCTTCCTCGTGAACTCCTTCGCCGACACCGTTGCCGCCAAATTCCCAATGTATGTGGTGCGCGGACTGGGTGGGGTCATGTACCTCGCAGGTGCAATCATCATGTGCGTGAACCTCTGGCTGACTGTACGCAAGGCCCCGGCAAAAGAAGCCAGCCTCAGCGTCGCAGTTCCAGCAGAATAAGGAGGGTCTGAGAGATGGCTATTCTTGATAAGCATAAAATCCTAGAAACCAACGCGACCCTCTTGCTGATCTTCAGCTTTCTCGTCGTGACAATCGGGGGGATCGTGCAGATTGCCCCATTGTTCTGGCTGGAAAACACCATCGAGGATGTAGAGGGCATGCGCCCCTACACCCCGCTGGAACTGGCAGGCAAAGACATCTACATCCGTGAAGGATGCTATGTCTGCCACAGCCAGATGATCCGCCCAATGCGGGACGAAGTTGAACGCTACGGTCACTACTCACTGGCGGCAGAATCGCAGTACGACCACCCATTCCAGTGGGGTTCCAAGCGGACAGGTCCAGATTTGGCTCGTGTCGGCGGTCGGTACTCTGACGACTGGCATGTTGATCACCTGATCGACCCGCAGTCCGTGGTGCCTGAATCCATCATGCCAAAATATGGCTTCCTGTCCGACAAGCGAATCGACGGTGAATACATCGGTGATCTGATGAGGGCCAACGCCATGGTTGGTGTGCCATACACCGAGGACATGATCGCCAACGCGCAGCTTGATTTCAACGTGCAGGCTGATCCTGATCTGGACTATGATGGCCTGCTGGAACGCTACGGCGAAGACAGCGTGAGTGTGCGCAACTTCGACGGCCAACCGGGCACAACCGAAATGGATGCTCTGGTGGCTTACCTGCAAATGCTGGGCACGCTGGTCGACTTCTCGACCTTCACGCCTGACGCGTCACGCTAAGGGAGGGAGCAATGGAAACTTATTCTCTTCTCCGTGAGTTCGCAGATAGCTGGATGCTGCTGTTCCTCTTCACCTTCTTCGTCATGGTGATCCTCTGGGTATTCCGCCCGGGTTCCAAGGCGGAATACCAAGACACAGCAGGCATTCCATTCCGCTACGAAGACAAACCCGCGCCAGACGCCGAAACCGAGAAGGAGGCGCAGTCATGAGCAAGAAACCTGTTCAAAAGCAGGATATTCCAACCACCGGACATGAGTGGGACGGTATCCAGGAATACGACAACCCCATGCCGCGCTGGTGGCTGTGGACCTTCTATATCACCATTATCTGGGGCATCGGCTACACCATCGCTTATCCCGCATGGCCGGGGATCAAAGGGGCTACCGCAGGTCTGTTGGGGTATTCGACCCGCGCAGAGGTCGCCGAAGAAATCGATGCGGTCAATACCCGCAACGAAGCGATCAACGCACAGCTCGCCTCTGCTGAACTGACAGAGATCACAACTGATCCAGAGCTGAATGGCTACGCCAAATCCGCAGGTGCTGCCGTCTTCAAAACCTGGTGCGCGCAGTGTCACGGCTCTGGCGCGGCAGGGGCTAAAGGTTATCCGAACCTCTTGGATAACGATTGGCTCTGGGGCGGTGATATCGAATCCATCCACCAGACTGTCGCAGCCGGTATCCGAAACGAGGACAATGACAACGCCCGGTACTCCGAAATGCCTGCCTTTGGCCGCGATGAGCTGCTTGAAGACGCGCAAATCGATCAGGTCGTGAACTACGTCATGTCTCTGAGTGGCGAACCACTTGACGCAAGCCTTGTGGCCGAGGGTCAAACTGTCTTTGCGGACAATTGCGCCGCCTGCCACGGTGAGGACGCTACAGGCGATCGTGACCAGGGGGCGCCAAACCTTGCCGACGCAATTTGGCTCTTTGGTGGGTCCTACGAGGACATCCGCGATACCGTTGAGAACAGCCGCTTTGGTGTGATGCCAAGCTGGGATGAGCGTTTGACCGAAGCGCAGATCCGCGCCGTTTCGGCCTATGTGCACCAACTGGGTGGCGGCGAATAATACCAAGCGCGGCCTTCCAACAGAGGCCGCGCCACTGAACACCCCGTGTCCCTGACTGACCGCCCCAATTTTTGGGGCGGTTTTTTCGTCTGATTGATCTGCATCAAGGTGGCTGGGCGCTGATTCTGCGAAACTTTGCGCAACGGTGAGATGTCACTCCCATGACCGACAGATCACCGCCGTTTGTCCACTTCAGAGGAGCGTGGGCAAGGGGAGTCGGCCTTTCGTCCTGTTCGCGCGTTTCCTGAGGGGCCGACTCCTATTTATTCTCAAAATCATCGACATCGGGCGCCGCATCTTTTCGCGAAGGCAAAAAAGATGTCCCTAATAGTCAGAATTTGATCTTGGTCAAAGTCCGACTCGGGTGTGGCTGTGAAAAGGGGCCAGCCAATTTGCAAATAAAGGCCAACCCTTGAGCGACACGAACACTCCTCCCAGCCTCTACGCCGCGCGCGAACCCGTCTTTCCGCGGCGGGTCAGCGGCACATTCAGAAACCTGAAATGGGTGATCATGGCGATCACCTTGGGCATATACTATCTGGTCCCGTGGATCAGGTGGGATCGCGGTCCGGCGCTGCCGGATCAGGCGGTCTTGGTCGATTTGGCCAACCGTCGCTTCTATTTCTTCTGGATCGAAATCTGGCCGCATGAATTCTATTTCATCGCAGGGCTTTTGATTATGGCGGGGCTTGGCCTTTTCCTGTTCACCTCGGCGTTGGGCCGCGTTTGGTGCGGCTATGCCTGCCCGCAAACGGTTTGGACGGACTTGTTTATTCTGGTCGAGCGCTGGATCGAAGGCGACCGCAACGCGCGCCTGCGCCTGCATCGTCAAAAGAAGTGGGACTTCAGAAAACTGCGCCTGCGCACGACAAAGGTCATCGCGTGGATTCTGATCGCCTTGGCGACAGGTGGGGCTTGGGTATTCTATTTTGCCGATGCGCCGACCCTGTTGGTTGACCTCGTGACCGGTCAGGCGCACCCCATTGCCTATTCGACCATGGCTGTCCTCACCGCGACAACGTTCTTCTTTGGCGGCTATGCCCGCGAACAGATATGCATCTACGCTTGCCCATGGCCGCGCATTCAGGGTGCAATGATGGATGAAGACACCCTGACCGTGGGCTACCGCGAATGGCGCGGGGAACCTCGTGGCAAGTTGCACAAGAATGAGCCAGAGGTAGAGGCGGCACAGGGTGACTGCATCGATTGCATGGCCTGCGTGAACGTGTGCCCGATGGGTATTGATATCCGTGAAGGGCAGCAGTTGGAATGTATCACCTGTGCGCTTTGCATTGATGCCTGCGACGACATCATGGACAAAATCGGCAAGCCGCGCGGGTTGATCGATTATATGGCCATCAGCGATGAGCCGCTGGAACGCGCAGGCCAACCGCCGCGCAACGTCTGGAAACACATCCTGCGTCTGCGCACCGTTGTCTATACGGTGCTTTGGGCATTGGTGGGCGTCATGCTTCTCGTAGCGCTGTATCTGCGGTCCGACATTGACGTCACGGTCGCCCCGGTTCGCAATCCGACCTATGTCGTGCTGTCCAATGGGGACATCCGCAACACCTACGAATTGCGGCTGCGCAACAAACATGGCGAAGACCGCCCGTTCGAGATTTTCGTCGACGGAACGCCGGGCCTAAGCTTGGAGCTTGAAGGCGGAGAAGGATCGGATGTGACCGTCGCTGCCGACGCGATGCACTTGCAACGGGTCTATGTGGTGGCCCCCAAAGACTCTGCGGCAGCGACGGGCGAACTCAGCGATATTCGCTTTGTGGTGCAGGACAAGATGAACGGTGATCAGGCTGAAAAAGATACCGTATTTCATGGCAAAGGAGACAACGGATGACGTCTGAAAAGCAATTTACTGGCCGTCACGCTGCCATGATCTTTGTCGGGGCGTTCGGTGTGATTATCAGCGTGAACTTGCTTCTGGCTTTCAGCGCGGTGCGCACCTTTCCGGGGCTAGAGGTCAAAAACTCCTACGTTGCAAGTCAGACCTTTGACGACCGCAAGGCCCAGCAAGAAGCGCTGGGTTGGCAAGTCGCCGCAAAAGCCACAGGCGGCTTGTTGATCCTGAGCATCCAAGATGCCGCTGGTCAGCCCATTGAGGTTGCAAATCTTGATGCTGTGCTGGGCCGCGCGACCCATGTCAAAGACGATATCACACCTGATTTCCAGTTTGACGGAGCGGCCTACGTCGCCCCGGTGGAACTGGCCGCTGGCAATTGGAACATCCGCATGAAGGCCAGCGCGGCCGACGGCACGCCGTTTGAACAGCGTGTAATCCTGCGTGTGGAGCGCTGACGATGACGATGGTCTCGGCCTGTCCTGCCTGTGATGCTGTCCCTGCGGCAGAGGCTGCGGCAAGGGCGCAAGAACCACAGGCAGCGCATCTCGCGCTCAGCGTGCCAGAGATCCACTGCGGTGCCTGCATTGCAACGGTTGAGCGCGCGCTGGAGGCCCAGCCGGGTGTGAAATCAGCACGTGTGAACTTGACCCTGAAACGCGCAAGTGTGGAAGCAGGGGCAGATGTCACAGCCGATGGGTTGATCGCAGCGCTGCAAGAGGTTGGCTATACCGCGCATGAATTGGATGCGGGCGCTCTAAGCGCCACAGCCAACGACCGCGCTGGCAGAGACCTTTTGATGCGCGTTGGGCTGGCGGGGTTCGCCACGATGAATGTCATGCTGCTGTCCGTCTCGGTCTGGTCCGGGGCCGACAGCGCAACGCGCGACCTGTTTCACTGGATTTCAGCCGCCATCGCTTTGCCCGCCATCGCCTTCACCGGCAAACCCTTTTACGTCAGCGCGTGGTCGGCACTGCGCGCGAAGCGATTGAACATGGACGTGCCCATCGTGCTTGCCATCGTGCTTGCACTGGCGACCTCGCTTTGGGAGACCATGCTCTCTGGGCATCACGCCTATTTCGATGCGGCGCTGACCTTGGTGTTTTTCCTGCTGGCAGGACGTTATCTGGATCACCGCACGCGCGCGGTCGCGCGCTCTGCTGCTGAAGAACTGGCTGCGCTTGAAGTCCCGCGCGCGATCCGACTTGTCGAAGGTCGCGAGGAGACGGTGCCCTTCGCGGACCTATGCATTGACGATCTGATCCTCGTCAGGCCCGGCGGGCGTGTACCGGTGGATGGCGTAATTGTGGAAGGCCAATCAGAACTCGACCGGTCATTGCTGACAGGGGAGTCTGCACCCGTTTTCGCTTCGGTGGATCTCGTGGTCAGCGCCGGAGAAGTCAATTTGACCGGGCCATTGGTCATCCGTGCAACGGCAGTTGGGCAGGATACCAGCCTGCACCGAATGGCCGACCTTGTGGCCACCGCCGAAAGCGGGCGTAATCGCTATACGTCCTTGGCCGACAACGCCGCAAAGCTTTATGCGCCAGGTGTGCACATCCTATCGGCTTTGGCCTTCGTCGGCTGGTATCTCTACAGTTTTGACCTGCGCACCGCGCTGAACATCGCCGCTGCGGTTCTGATCATCACCTGTCCCTGCGCTTTGGGTCTTGCTGTGCCTGCGGTGACAACCGCAGCCAGCGGACGCCTGTTTCGCATGGGGCTGCTGGTTAAACATACCACAGCACTCGAGCGGCTCGCCGAGGTTGATACGGTTGTTTTTGACAAAACCGGCACGCTGACCAAGGGCACACCAATCGTTAAGAACTGGGCGAAGCTTTCTGACGTGAATGCTGGCATCGCCGTTGCCTTGGCGAAAGGGTCGGCGCATCCCCTTAGCCGAGCTATTATAGAAGCTGGAAAACACACCTCGGCAGCGGACCTCGCTGACATCCGAGAGGTTCCGGGGTTTGGTATGGAGGGGCGGTGGAAAGGTCAAACTGTCCGTCTGGGACGAGCGGAATGGGTTGGGGCCATGCCTTCTGACACAAGTGCGGTTTACCTAAAGGTGGGCGAGGGCGCAGCTGGCGAAATCCGTTTTCAGGACCAACTGCGAGATGGCGCAAAAGACGCCATCACCTCACTTCAAAGCGCGGGGTTTGGTGTTCACCTTTTGTCAGGCGATGGCCGGTCGGCAGTGGCGGGCGTCGCTGACGAGTTGGGTATTTCCGATTGGCAGGCAGGCGTCCTGCCACAAGACAAAGCCGACTACATTGCCGCGCTCTCGCAAGAGGGAAAACGCGTTCTGATGGTAGGGGATGGGCTAAATGACACGGCCGCGCTGGCTGGGGCACATGTGTCGATTTCACCAGCCTCGGCACTTGATGCAGCGCGCGTTGCATCCGATGTCGTCCTGCTGGGCGCAGACCTGTCACCCATTGCCGACGCCTTGGCGATTTCACGAAAGGCGACGCGGCGCATTCGGGAAAACTTCCGCATTGCAACGCTCTATAATGTCATTGCCGTACCGCTGGCCGTGGCCGGACTGGCGACGCCTTTGATTGCGGCCTTGGCGATGTCGACCAGTTCGATCACCGTCAGCTTGAACGCTCTAAGATTGAGGTAGCTATGACCGTACTTGGATTGCTCATACCCGTTTCCCTGATCCTCGGAGGGCTGGGTCTTTGGGGGTTTCTCTACACGCTGCGCAGCAGTCAATATGACGACCCCGATGGGGACGCGCAGCGGATACTTAGTGGGGAATACGACGACCGGCCAAAGTCCTAGTGGCGACGATATCGCTTAGCTTGGGCCGATCATAAAACAAGACACCTGCCGCGCCTGCAGACGACGACACGCCAGATCAGCAGTTTCGCGGGTCAAGCCCATGAAGTTGGCGTCAAAACCTCGGCTTGATTTCACGACTTTGCGCAGTGATCCGTCCAGGGTGCTCATTTCGGCAAGGGCCGTTTTCAAAAGCATCTTTTCCGCCGCATAACGGCTGCCATAGCGGCCAACATTGATCCCCCAATGGCGACCGCCAGAGGTCGACAGCCGGGTCACAACCTGCGGTTCTAGATCCTCAACAATGGCAGGCGCAGCGGCCTCTGCGACAACTTCGGTTTGGGTGACGGAGGTCTGGTAAATAGATGCCGTGTTAGACCGTGCTTCTTGCAGGGCGACTTTGATGTCGTCCTCAATGGAAGGCGCAGAGGCCACAACTGTGTCGGTCGCTGTCGGCGCCGCGGACGAGGGGCGGGCAAGCGGGCGGAGGCTCTTTTTCACCGCGGTTGCAGTGCGAACGGTTTTCCCAGCCAGATCATCGCCGGACCCGGATGGGCCAATCTTTCCTGCATAGGCCGGTCTTGTCGGCTTGCGCAGCGCCACGCGGCTTGGGGCGCGTTTGAATCCAAGGTCGAGCAGTTCGGCTACCTTGGCATTTCGAGTGGCCGTCGAGCGACCGCCAAAAACCGTCGCGATGATACGTTCATTGCCG
This sequence comes from Cognatishimia maritima, assembly GCF_900129685.1. GTDB lineage: Bacteria > Pseudomonadota > Alphaproteobacteria > Rhodobacterales > Rhodobacteraceae > Cognatishimia > Cognatishimia maritima. Next base: position 75,392 of record NZ_FQWM01000004.1, read on the forward strand.
CGCTCTGCGGAGGCCACAAGGTTGAACCCTGCGGCACGTGTGTAACCGGTTTTGATGCCATCTGCACCGCGATAGTTGCTTAAGAAACGGCGATTGGTATTGGCGACTTCGCGAATACCTGCATGCGTCGATTGGCGCGAAAAGAGGTTGTAATACTGCGGATAGTCATAAAGCAGATGCCGACCCAACGTGGTCATATCGCGTGCGGTAGACAGGTGGCCGCTTTCCGTCAGCCCGTGGGCGTTTTTGAATGTCGTGTTCGTCATGCCAAGCGCTTTGGCGGTGCGGTTCATGCGGCGGGCAAAGGCAGCCTCGGAGCCTGAAATCGCCTCGCCAATCGCAGTGGCCGCATCATTGGCAGATTTCACAGCTGCCGCACGCACAAGGTAACGCAGTGCGATCCGCTGCCCGGATTTCAGCCCCAGCTTGGACGGCGGTTCCGCCGCAGCCACCTTGGAAATACGCACCTTAGTGTCCATCGACAGTTCGCCGTTTTGGACCGCCTCAAAGGCGATATAGAGCGTCATCATTTTGGTGAGTGAGGCCGGATGCAGCCGCGTATCAGCATTGCGCGAATGAAGAACCTCGCCAGAGCGAGAATCAATCACCATCGCTGCGTAGGGCGCGGCCTTCGCGGAATGCACGCTTACAAGCGAGATAAAAACTGCTGCCAGGATTAATAGCCCAAAATGGGCCGGCCTGATTTGCCGAACCTTCACGTCTCTTGCCCTTGCTGCCTCTGCCGCTGATTTTTCAGCTGACCTTTTCATTCAGGCTAACACAGGGTCAATTTCAAATAAACCCATGGATTCAATAAGTTTGAAAATGTCAGGCGCTTAAGCCGCTCAACATATAGGGGGAGGGCGCAGGGGTGCTACTAAACCAGTGATTGTGGCAAGAAAGTGGCGCTGGACTCCATCCATCATTGCCAGTCACGCCCCTCTAAGAACCCGCCTGCTGCGCGAAAAGGCGTCGCAAACAACAGGGCCCGCGTTGTGATGTTCTTAATAAAACAGGTAACATAACAAGCTCGTGCCTTTGGCGCCATAAAGGCGGACAGTTGGCATCGGGCGCAGATCGTCAGGGGAATGGGTCTTTTCTCTGGCGCGAGACTGGCTATATAGTTCGCTGACACGGAGCACTGGGAAGACATTCACAATGGCAGCGCAGCCATTTTACATGACCTCAGACAAGGACGATGACGGAGATGTCGGCATCGCCGTCAAAACGCGTGCCCGCACCAAACGTCCGCCGCTTTATAAAGTGCTGCTTTTGAACGACGATTACACGCCGATGGAATTCGTCGTCCTGATCCTAGAGCGCTTTTTCGGTCTGACCCATGCGCAGGCGTTTGAGATCATGCTGACCGTGCATAAGAAGGGGGTCGCCGTGGTCGGCGTCTTTAGTCACGAGATTGCAGAGACCAAGGTCACCCAAGTGATGGATTTCGCACGCCGTCACCAGCATCCGTTGCAATGCACCATGGAAAAGGAATGATCCCGGCTGTTGCTGCGGATCGGAGGTGAGCATGTCGTCCAGCCGTCTGTCTTTGGCCGTTGAAAGCGGCCAGCTTGAACTGCCGTCCGAAGGTTTGATCGCTGTGTTTTCACCGTCTTCCGTCGTGGACCTTTCGGTTCTGCCGCGCGAGCGGGTGCAGATCATTACTGGATCAAAGCCTGAATATGACGCGTTTCGCCAAGCGGGCTATGAAGTGTCCGTGAAAGCGAGCGAAGCCTATGCCGCGGCCATCGTGTGCCTGCCACGCGCGAAGATCGAAGCACGATCGCTTATCGCGCAGGCCGTTGCAGCAAGCGACTTGGTTTTGGTCGACGGGCAAAAAACCGACGGCGTTGCCTCAATCATGAAGGACTGCCGCAAGCGCGCCTCTGTTGAGGGCGCGATTTCCAAAGCCCATGGCAAGCTGTTTTGGTTCTCTTGCGGTGACTTCACAGATTGGAATGTTGCGGCGCACTCCGAGATTGACGGTGGGTTCATCACCAGCCCCGGCGTATTTTCCGCTGATGGAGTTGACCCGGCTTCTGCGGCCCTTGTCGCCGCCCTGCCGGCAAAGCTGGGCCGTCAGGTTGCCGATTTGGGGGCCGGCTGGGGGTATCTGTCTCAGTCCATCTTAAAGCGCACTGATGTCGAAACGCTTTACCTGGTCGAGGCGAACCACGCAGCGCTTGAATGTGCGCGTGTTAATGTCACCGACGACCGCGCGGATTTTCACTGGGCGGATGCCACAACATGGGAGCCGCGCGCAAAGATGAATGCGGTGGTGATGAACCCCCCGTTCCACACGGGCCGGGCTGCGGACCCCTCGCTTGGTCGGGCGTTTATCCTTGCGGCTGCACGCATGTTGGCACCAAACGGGCAGCTTTGGATGGTGGCCAATCGCCACTTGCCCTATGAGGCGGCTCTGAACGAACTGTTTGCCAAGGTGACAGAGGTCACCGGCGACAATCGGTTCAAAATTTTCTGTGCAGAACGACCAACTCGCACCGGGCGCTGATTGCGCGTAACCTTGGCTGGAATCACCGGGGCTGGAATCAATGGGGCCGGAATAACAGGGAACTGTCATGTCATTTTCTATCGCAGGTAAAACCGCAATCGTGACCGGGGCGGCGAACGGGATCGGCCTTGCCATCTCGCGCAGCTTTGCTGAGCAGGGCGCGAAGGTGATGATGGTCGATATGGACGACAAACAGCTCGCGAAAGAAGTGGGCGATCTGCCAGAGGATAGCGAGGTCGAGTATTTCTCGGGCGACCTGCGTGAACGGCTGACCATCGCGAACCTGCTGTCGGCGACAATTGATAGTTTTGACCGCGTCGACATCCTTGTGAATGCCAGCCGTCAGGTGATGCGCACCGATCCTTTGGATATTGATGACGACAGCATTTCCATCATGCTCAACCAAAACTTGCTGACCTCTCTGCGCCTTAGTCAGGCAGTGGCCAAGCGCATGATCAAACAGGCGACCGAGGATGCGGTCGAGGGTATGGCGGGGTCAATTGTGAACCTGTCATCGATTTCGGCTTGCCGCACGAACCCGGATCTGATGGGATACTCCATCGCAACAGCGGCCTTGGACCAGATGACACGCGGCCTCGCAACGGCTCTGGCACCGCACCGCATTCGCGTGAACGCGGTATCTTTCGGGTCAGTGATGAGTGCAAGTCTCAAGAATATCCTGAAAGAGTTCCCGGATTTTCGCACGGACATTGAAACCCACACGCCCTTGGGCCGGATTGCACCTCCAACGGAATTGGCAGACACCGTGCGCTATCTTGCGTCGGACGCCTCGGCCTTTATGACCGGTCAGGTCATCACCATCGACGGCGGGCGGACATTGCTCGACCCTGTCAGGTCACCAGCCCACTAAGGATCAACAGATGACGACCGAAATGGACCAAGAAAAGGCCACCGCCAGCGCGTGGTTTCGAGAGCTACGCGATACAATCGTTGCGGCCTTTGAGAACCTTGAGGCCCGCCATAACGAAGGGCCCTTTGCCGACCAACCCGCTGGAACCTTTGACGTCACCGAAACGCGCCGCGCCTCTGAGGATGGATCGGACGCGGGCGGTGGGCTGATGTCGGTCATGCGTGGCGGGCGCGTGTTTGAAAAAGTCGGGGTGAATGTTTCTACCGTCTTCGGCACCTTGGGAGAGCGGGCGCAGAGTGCCATGGCCGCGCGCAAGGGGCTGCCCGGCATGAAGGACGACCCGCGATTTTGGGCGTCGGGTATTTCGCTGGTGGCCCATATGCAAAACCCGCATTGCCCTGCGGTTCACATGAACACGCGCATGTTCTGGACCCCACATGGTTGGTGGTTCGGGGGCGGGTCAGATTTGAACCCATGCCTTGAATACGACGAAGACACCCAACATTTCCACGCGGTCCAGAAACAACATTGCGACCGTCATGGCACGGAACATTATCCTCGTCTCAAGGCATGGGCTGACGAATATTTCTACATCCCCCATCGCGGTCGCGCGCGGGGTGTGGGTGGCATCTTTCTGGATGACCACAACACTGGCGATTGGCAGGCTGATTTCGGCTTTGTGCAAGACATCGGCAAAGCTTTCCTACCCGCATTTGTTCCGTTGGTTGAAAAGCGCCGTAGTATGGCGTTCGGCGACGCAGAAAAGGATGCCCAATTGGTGCACCGTGGGCTCTATGCCGAATACAATCTTGTCTATGACCGAGGCACCAAATTTGGGCTTGAGACCGGGCATGACGCTAATGCGGTTCTGATGAGCCTGCCACCGATGGCGAAATGGGTTTAGAGCCGGGGCGCTTTAGCGAAAATCAAAAAAACCGTCGCCAGCCTCGGCCAAGAGCGTTTCGCCCAGGCTGCGGCCCAGCGTTTCCGCCTCTGACACATCTGCTTCGCCTTCGGTTCGCAAACACTGCGACCCGTCCGGGCGGAGGATTTCTCCGCGCAGTTTAATGCGACCCGCGTCAATCGTCGCCAAAGCCGCGATAGGCGTTTCGCAAGACCCGTCTAGCGCGCGCAGGAACGCGCGTTCGCAGATCACGCGGTGACCTGAGTCCGCATGGTGGATCGCCGCAAGCATAGCTTTAGAACGCGCGTCGTCTGCCCGGCATTCGATGCCAATCGTGCCCTGAGCGACCGCAGGCAGCATTTCATCAATCTCAATCGCGCTGGTGGCCTTGTCGACCATGCCCAACCGGGTCAGTCCCGCCATGGCCAGAAAAGAACAATCCGCAACGCCATCTGCCAGCTTTTGCAACCTTGTCTGCACGTTGCCACGAAACTCAACCACCTTCAGGTCCGGGCGAATTTGCATCAACTGTGCGCGGCGGCGCAGGGACGACGTGCCAACGGTCGCACCAGAAGGCAGATCAGCAATAGACGCGTATTTTGTCGAAATGAACGCGTCACGCACGTCTTCGCGTGGCAGGAATGTCTCAAGCACCAGCCCTTCGGGCTGTTCGGTTGGCATGTCTTTGGTCGAATGCACAGCGATGTCGATATCCCCGCGCAGCGTTGCCTCTTCGATTTCTTTGGTAAAGAGACCTTTGTTCCCGATCTCTTTCAAAGGTCGGTCCGCCGCGATCATCTGCCGGTCATCGCCGGTGGTTTTGATCACCTCGATATGAAAGGCTGCCTCTGCCAAATCAAAGGCCTTTGCCAACCGATCACGGGTTTCATAGGCCTGCGCCAGCGCCAGCGGAGAGCCGCGGGTGCCAATCTTCAAAGGTGCGTCGGGGGTCGGCAGAGTGAGTGTCATAGGCTGAGGTCTAGCCGCGCCAGATTGTCCTGACAAGCAGAATGGAGGGCTGCAAGCCTTGACATCTTGCCGCGCGCACGTGACCTAGCAAGGACAATTTTTGATCAATGAGGTGGATCATGGCAGAGCAAAAAACCATCCTGCGCGCGCTTGCAGGCGAGCGACTGCCGACACCTCCGATCTGGATGATGCGTCAGGCAGGGCGCTATCTGCCCGAATATCGCGCAACCCGCGCGCAGGCCGGAGATTTCCTGTCGCTTTGCTACAATTCTGAACTCGCGGCAGAGGTCACCCTGCAGCCGATCCGCCGCTATGGGTTTGACGCATCGATCCTATTTTCCGACATCCTGCTGTTGCCGCAGGCGCTGGGCGCTGATCTTTGGTTCGTCACTGGCGAAGGGCCACGTTTGTCGACCATCCAGTCACAGGCTGACTTTGATGCATTGAAAACGGCGGACGCTGTTCATGACACGCTCTCGCCGATCTACGAAACCGTGCGCATCTTGCGTCGCGAACTTCCACGCGAAACAACTTTGATTGGCTTTGCTGGCGCACCATGGACGGTGGCCACATATATGATCGCTGGCCGCGGCACGCCGGATCAGGGGCCTGCGCATGCGCTGAAGGACCAGAACCCGGAATTGTTCCAGCAGGTGATCGACCTGCTGATCGAGGGCACCGTGACCTATCTGTCTGAGCAGATCAAAGCCGGGGCTGAGATCGTTAAGCTTTTCGACAGTTGGGCAGGGTCGCTGAAAGGCGAAGATTTTGATCGCTATGCGCTAGAGCCTGCAAAACGGATCATCTCTGCGCTGAAGGCAATGCACCCCGACACGCCTATTATTGCCTTCCCGCGCGGCGCAGGAGAGCGCTACGTTGGCTTCGCCAAGGCAACCGGCGCGGATTGTGTCGCCTTTGATGATGGTGTCACCGCTGAATGGATGGCGCAACACGTGCAACCTGACGGCTGTGTGCAGGGGAACCTGAAATCCTCGCATATGGTCACGGGCGGCGCCGCTTTGGTGTCAGAAACGCGGCGCATCGTCCAAGCACTTCGCAATGGTCCGCATATCTTCAACTTGGGGCATGGAATCACACCAGACGCTGATCCCGAGAACGTACAGCTTATGATCGATACCGTACGGTCTTGCTGATTCAGAGCATCGGAAATCCGACACGACGACACGCCTGAGAGCACGCCAAGAGGGCGTGTTTGATGGCGATTCAAAGCCGAAAACACCAGCAATAACGGCAAGCCGATGCATGTCTTTAGGGAAGAAGAAAAGTGGTGGCGTGGGGGAGACTTGAACTCCCGACCTATCGATTATGAGTCGATCGCTCTAACCAGCTGAGCTACCGCGCCACGGTGGGCCGGGGTTTAGTTTAGGGCTTCACGGGGGTCAAGAGGAAAGAACCGAGATTCTTCGCTCGCAAGAAAAAATCTCAGTACGAATTTCTCTGGCTTCTTGGAGGTGTGCAATCAAGGGCGCATTCTCTGCGCGCCGCTGTAATTTCGGTGACCCAGATTGCTGCCCATTTCTGTCATCAAGGTGGGCTATGCGCGTTCATATGCATATTTGCACATAGAGATATAGGATTTTACGGCCTTGGCTGCGCTGCAAGCAGGGCGTAGCTTGCGCGCGATTGAAGAGAGGATATAATGCGCTCTATTTTGGACATAACAGATCTGAAAAAGGTCTACGAAGGCGGTTTTGAGGCGCTCAAGGGCGTGTCGCTATCAATTCACGAAGGCGAAATTCTTGCGCTGCTCGGGCCGAACGGCGCGGGCAAGACCACGTTGATCTCCACCGTATGCGGGATCACCACCAACACATCTGGCGATATCCGCGTGGATGGGTACTGCGTCAAAGACGATTATCGCGCCGCGCGCCGCCTGATTGGTCTTGTCCCGCAAGAGGTCAACCTTGAACCGTTTGAAACCGTCTGGAACACCGTGCGTTTTTCGCGTGGCCTTCACGGTAAACGCCGTGATGATGCTTACCTTGAAAAAATTCTGCGCAAGCTGAGCCTTTGGGAAAAGAAATCCAGCCGCATCATGGAGCTTTCCGGCGGCATGAAGCGACGGGTGCTGATTGCCAAAGCGCTGAGTCATGAACCCCGCATCTTATTCTTGGACGAGCCAACCGCTGGTGTCGATGTTTCGCTGCGGAAAGACATGTGGGACACGGTGAACGAACTGAAACGCGATGGTGTCACCATCATCCTGACCACGCATTACATCGAAGAAGCCGAGGCGATTGCGGATCGTATTGGTGTGATCAACAAGGGTGAGTTGCTGCTGATCGAGGAAAAGGCATCTTTGATGCAGCGGCTTGGACAGAAACAGCTGACCGTCGAACTGCAAGATGCCGTGACTGCTGTGCCTGACGCGCTGAGTGACCACGGGCTTGTTCTGTCTGAGGATGGGCGCACGCTGACTTATTCCTACGACACGCAGGCGGACCGAACAGGGATCACCCAATTGTTGGGCGATCTGTCGGCGGCGGGCTTGGTTCTGAAAGACCTACAGACTGCGCAAAACAGCCTCGAAGATATTTTTGTGACACTTGTTGAGGAGGGGCAGGCATGAACCTGACCGCCGTCAAAGCCATCTACATTTTCGAGATGGCGCGCTTTTTCCGCACGCTGACGCAGAGCTTTATCTCGCCTGTGATTTCAACTGCTCTCTATTTCGTGGTGTTTGGGTCGGCCATTGGCAGCCGCATCCAGGAAGTTGATGGGGTCAGCTATGGCGCCTTCATCGTTCCTGGTCTGATTATGCTGTCGATTATGACACAGGGCATATCGAACGCGTCCTTTGGCATCTACTTCCCGAAATTCATCGGCACGATCTATGAGCTATTGGCCGCGCCAATCAATTTTTTGGAAATCGTCGTCGGCTATGTAGGTGCTGCCGCAACCAAGTCGCTCTTTATCGGCTTGGTGATCCTTGCGACTGCTGGGCTTTTTGTGGACCTGAATATCCAGCACCCCATCGCGATGCTGGCCTTTATGGTGCTAACCTGCACAAGCTTTGCCCTATTCGGCTTCATCATCGGGATCTGGGCCAAAAGCTTTGAGCAGCTTCAATTGATACCGCTGCTGGTGTTGACGCCATTGGTATTCCTTGGCGGCTCGTTCTATTCGATTTCGATGTTGCCCCCAGTTTGGCAGACGGTGACGCTGTTCAATCCGGTGGTCTACCTGATCTCTGGCTTCCGCTGGGCCTTTTTTGGATTGGCGGACGTGCCAGTTGGACTAAGTCTTTTGGCCATTGCTGGGTTTACCGGCATCTGTCTGGTCGCGGTATGGTGGATCTTTAAAACCGGCTGGCGCATCCGCAGTTAAGGGCGTGGCAGGCTGACCTTGCCCAATTTTTGACGGATATACATCAGATCACGGCTTTGTCGGCGTGCCCTCCTTGTTTGGGGGGCATCGGCGTTCTACATGCGAGTCATGAGACGCTGGATACCCTTCATCAAAAATCCGCCCACCGTGGCCGTGCTGCGATTATCAGGCGTTATCGCCTCTGGATCGCGCGGCAGCCTGAACGATCAGGTCATGGCCCCATTGATCGAAAAAGCATTTCGACGCGGCAAACCCAGCGCCGTGGCTCTGGTCTTAAATTCGCCGGGCGGGTCCCCGGTGCAAAGCGCCCTTATTGGCGCGCGTATTCGGCGGTTGGCCGAAGAAACCGAGGTCCCGGTCTTTGCTTTTGTCGAGGATGTGGCAGCCTCTGGTGGCTATTGGCTGGCAGCGGCGGCAGATGAAGTTTATCTCGACGCTTCGTCGATTGTCGGCTCCATCGGCGTGATATCGGCAGGCTTTGGTGCGCATGATTTTCTGTCGCGCCATGGATTGGAACGCCGGGTCCACACCGCTGGCAAATCAAAATCCATGCTTGATCCGTTCCGTCCCGAAAAAACCGAGGATGTAGAACGGCTGAAACGCCTACTCGGTCAAATTCACGAGAATTTCATCAGCCACGTCAAAGCGCGTCGCGGTGATAAGCTTGTGGAAAGCGATGACCTCTTTACCGGCGAAATCTGGGTGGGTCAGGCTGCCGTCGAACAGGGGCTGGCCGATGGATTGGGTCATCTGGTGCCGACTTTGAAAGAGAGATTTGGCAAAGACGTTCGCTTCCGACGCTATGACATACGCCGTCCCGTCTGGCAGAGGTTCGGTGCGCAGGTTGCACAAGATGCCCTGTCTGGGATAGAGGAGCGCGCAGAATACGCGCGCTTTGGACTTTGACTTGCTGACAAAGATTGTCCTTCTGTTTCTGGTTGCGATGGCTGTCATGGCCATGTTCGGCAAGCTGACTTTGCCGGGGAAGAAACAGTTGGATGCACGCAGATGCCCCTCTTGCGGGCGCTTTAAACTTGGCAAGGGGCCCTGCTCCTGTCGCGGCAAAAAGGGCTAAGACGCGATGCTAGTATGGATTACAGCTGCCTTGGGGCTGATCATTCTGTTGCTGGCCGGTGATGCGCTTGTGCGGGGGGCTGTAAACCTCAGCCTGCGGGTCGGTATTCCCGCGATGATCGTCAGCTTGACCATCGTTGCCTTTGGGACATCTGCGCCTGAACTCCTGATTGCGATCAGCGCGATTGATGACGGCGCGCCCGGTATTGCGTTGGGCAACGTCATCGGCTCGAACACGGCCAATATTCTGCTGGTGTTGGGCTTGCCTGCCATATTATCGCGCCTGCACACCAGCACCTGCGACACGCGCAGAAACTACGTGTTCATGTTGGCAGCGACAGCCTTGTTTATCGTGCTTGCGTTGACCGGTATTTTCACATGGGTCAGCGGCTTGATCCTGCTCGCGGCGCTTGCCTTTGTCCTTGGGGATGCACTGCGTGCGACGCTGAAACACAGGAAAGACGGCAAGGTCGCCTGCGCAGATGGGGCTGACCTTGATGATCTTGAAGGCGCAGACCCTGAAATGCCTTGGTGGCGGATTGGCGTCTTTTTGGCGCTGGGACTGATCGGCCTACCTTTTGGAGCGGACCTCTTGGTGGACAGCGCGATTGATATTGCGCGGCGTTTTGACGTTGGAGAGGCGGTTATCGGGCTGACGCTGGTGGCAGTCGGTACAAGCTTGCCTGAGCTCGCGACGACTGTCATGGCAGCGCTCAGGCGACAAGCTGACGTTGCGCTTGGCAACGTGATCGGGTCCAACATGTTCAACCTGCTTGCGATCATTGGGATCGCCAGCTTCATCGGCCCGATTCCAGTCGACCCTGAATTTATCGAATTCGACCTGTGGGTTATGGCCGGCGCGAGCCTTTTGATCTTGCCGTTTGTTTGGTTCAAAGCGGACATCACACGTCGATGGGGTGTGCTGCTGACAGCATTATATGTGGTCTACATTTTGGCAGTTCTTGCTTGATAGGCAGCTTTTGTGGCTTGATTCTCGGGCGCGCAACCGGGTTTCGTTCCACCGCCAATAATAGGCAGCAGAGTTTACCCTTCGCCGATCGTCGTCTTAGTTGTGCACTGGTAACGTTGCTGTCACAGACTCGTTACAAAAACTGTAATGATATCAGTATTTTGCGGCAGGTATAAAAAGTTTTCGTTTGTTTTCAATGCCTTAATTATACGCCTAATTTTTAGGCAGTTCATAGTTGGAGTTTAAAAATAAGGGAAATTCTTGGCTCTCTGAAAGTTATCTGCAGAGTTATCCACAGATTCCGTGGACATGTTTTCTCTTGCGGAACGCCGCCCGAGATTGCAGGCAGGAAAAAGAATCATACGTGATAGCCCATGACTGACACAGACCCCGAATCGACCAAAGCACTGACAGGCCATGCCTGTATCGCCGCCTATCTGAAAACGCTGGATGGATCGCCGGGCGTTTACCGCATGTTGGATGCGCAGGCGCGGGTTCTTTATGTGGGCAAGGCACGCAACCTGCGCGCACGGGTATCGAACTATGCCCGTCCCGCAGGGCACACCGGGCGTATCGCCCGGATGATCAGCGAAACCTGCGCCATGATGTTTCTGACCACCAAGACAGAGACCGAAGCTTTGTTGCTGGAACAGAACCTGATCAAGCAGTTGAAGCCGAAGTACAACGTGCTGCTGCGGGATGATAAAAGCTTTCCCAATATTCTGGTCAGCAAGGCACACGAATTTCCGCAGATCAAAAAGCATCGCGGCGCTAAGAAAGAAAAGGGCAACTATTATGGTCCTTTCGCGAGTGCCGGGGCTGTGAACCGGACGCTGAACCAGCTGCAAAAGGTCTTTATGCTGCGCGATTGTTCAGATGCCATGTTTGAAAGCCGCACGCGCCCCTGTTTGCAATATCAGATCAAACGGTGCACGGCGCCCTGCGTTGGCAAAATCAGCGCGGAAGACTACGCAAGCTCAGTTGCGGATGCCGAACGCTATTTGCAGGGGCGGTCGACCGAAATACAAGAAAGCCTTGCCGCCCAAATGCAAACCGCCAGCGAGGCCATGGCGTTTGAACAGGCTGCAGTTCTGCGTGACCGCATTCGCGCTCTGACACAGGTCCAATCGGCGCAAGGCATTAACCCGCGCGGCGTGCGCGAAGCGGATGTGATCGCGCTGCATCTGGAGAACGGCCAAGCCTGCGTTCAAGTGTTTTTTATCCGCGCCAACCAGAACTGGGGCAACAAAGACTACTACCCACGTGTTGGCGCAGAGATCGAGGCAGCCGAAGTGCTTGAGGCCTTCATCGGCCAGTTCTACGCCACAAAAGAACCACCGCGTCAGTTGATCTTGTCGCATTCACTGGAAAACCCAGACCTGATGTCAGAGGCTCTGGCAGGGAAGTCGGGCCGCAAGGTTGAGATACGTGTACCTCAGCGCGGCGAGAAAGCAGAGTTGATCGCAGGGGCCGTGCGCAACGCGAAGGAGTCTTTGGCACGGAAGATGAGCGAAACCGCGACGCAGGCAAAGCTTTTGCGAGGCGTGGCGGAGGCATTTGACCTAGAGGCTCCGCCTCAACGGATCGAGGTTTACGACAACTCCCACATCCAAGGCACGAATGCTGTGGGCGGCATGATCGTCGCAGGGCCGGATGGCTTTATGAAAAACAGCTACCGTAAATTCAACATCAAGGGCGATGACCTCACCCCGGGCGATGACTTTGGCATGATGAAAGAAGTCCTGTCGCGCAGGTTCAAACGCCTGCTGAAAGAAGATCCGGATCGCTCCAAAGGGTTGTGGCCAGATCTGCTTCTGATCGACGGCGGGGCCGGGCAGGTCTCTGCCGTGGATGAGATCATGCAGGAATGGGGCGTCGCGGATATCCCGATGGTCGGGATTGCTAAGGGGGTGGACCGGGATCACGGCAAAGAAGAATTCCATCGCGTTGGTCAGCGGGCCTTTGCGTTGCGGCGCAATGATCCGGTTCTCTATTTCATCCAGCGCCTGCGCGATGAGGCGCACCGATTTGCCATCGGAACCCATCGCGCCAAACGCGCCAAAGCAGTCGGCGCGACGCCTTTGGACGATGTGCCCGGTGTCGGAGCAACTCGCAAACGCGCGTTGCTTGCCCATTTCGGAAGTGCCAAGGCGGTCAGCCGCGCGAACCTCGTCGATCTGAAAGCCGTCGAGGGAATCTCTGACGCATTAGCGGAAGTCATTTATGATTTTTTCCATGAGGGTCGCTAAATCTGTGCCTATACCAAAGGATAGCGTCCTATCCGCATTTTGCGAATCCTATCCCTCGCCGCGCGCGCGGTTCATTTTTTGACCAGATAGAATAATCGTAACGAAGCCAAATGGTTCGTAGGCGCACAAGGCATCAGACCAGAACGCATCCCGGTCAAAGTGCCGTCCCACGAGCGCCGTGAACCCTAGAAAGAATTTCGGGGATGAAATTGCTTCGTAAGATGACCCGGGCATACCCAATGCCCGGGTCATATTGCTTGTGCGATGGAAGGTGAACAACGTCGGGGCGCACCAAATTGCCCGCTTTCCTAACGCACCGAGTCAGGCTAGGAATGGCGCATGACTTGGACGATCCCAAACATTCTGACCGTATTGCGGCTGCTGGCCGCGCCGCTGATAGCGGTCATGTTCCTGACCTTACCGCGCCCCTTTGCAGATTTCTGCGCGCTTGGGCTTTTTGTCTTTGCGTCGGTGACCGACTACCTTGACGGTTACTTAGCGCGCAAATGGGGCCAGGTTAGTAAGCTGGGCACCATGCTTGATCCCATTGCCGATAAAGCGATGGTTGTGATCGCTTTGATGGTCATCGTTGGGTTTTCCTCGCTTTCGTTCGTGCTGATGCTGCCTGCGTCGATCATCCTGTTCCGAGAGGTCTTTGTGTCTGGTCTGCGCGAATTTTTGGGCGATACAGCGGGCACGCTGAAAGTTACCAAACTGGCGAAATGGAAAACTGCATCGCAGATGGTGGCCATTGCCGTTTTGCTGCTGCACGGCATCTTTGAACATTACTTTGGCATGTGGTCATGGGGCATGGACCCAGAGATGGTGGGGCAGGTGCTCAGTGGTGCGCTGCAGGATGAACTTGGTCTGCGCAATATGTACCACGGTGCCATTGTCACCAGCCAGGGTGGCTGGCTGTTGCTCTGGATCGCTGCGGTGCTAACCCTGATCACTGGGGTCGATTACTTCCGCAAAGCCACCCCCTTCCTGAGGGATTGATCCATGAATGTTGTCTATTTCGCATGGGTGCGAGAGCGGATCGGGCTTCCAAAAGAAAAGCTGTCGACAAACGCCAAGACCGTGATGGAACTGGTAGAAGAACTGCGCGCTCGGGAAGAACGGTATGCCGTGGCGTTTTCAGATCTAAGCGCTTTGCGTGTGGCCCTTGACCAAGAGCTTTCAGATTTTGACGCCTCCCTGAATGGGGTTACTGAGGTCGCCTTCTTCCCGCCGATGACCGGAGGCTGAGCATGCGCATTCAGGTACAAGACGCAGCTTTTGATCTGGGTGCCGAGACAGAGCGATTTGCCAAGGCACAAGACGCCGCTGGCGCAGTCGTGACCTTTACCGGTATCGTGCGTAACAATGCAGATGGCACGCTTAAGTGTATGCGGATCGAGCATTATCCGGGCATGACCGAAAAGGCATTGCAGAAAATCGCGGATCAGGCGCAGGAACGCTGGGACCTGACGGACCTGCTGATCATCCATCGGCACGGCGACATGGTGCCAGGTGAGATGATTATGATGGTCGCCACGGCGTCAAAGCATCGCCTGCATGCGTTTGAAGCAGCGGAATACCTGATGGACTACCTGAAATCACGCGCGCCGTTCTGGAAGAAAGAAATGACGGCAGATGGCGCAGAGTGGGTCGCTGCTAAGGACAGCGATGAGGACGCCTTGTCTCGCTGGTAAGGCTTAGCTCGCTTTATTCCCACGCGCGACATAGTCCCGCAATTCTTCCACTTCCTGACGGGCGTCCCGCAGCCCTTCCATCGCGGCGGCCAATTCGGCCTCGGTCTGGTTGATCTGGTTCGTCAGTTCCGCTTCGCGCTGTTGCAGATAGGTGATCGCTTGATCGCGCGTTTCCTCGGCTTCGTGCAGTTCCTGCGCCATGCGTTCCAGCTGATCGACATCAGCCTGCGCGACACGCGAAAAGCGGTGCACCAGCCAGTTCGCGAACCAGCCCATGCAAAAGGCAATGAACAGAACGATCGCTGTTGCGATGATAAATTCAGTTCTGGTCATCTGCGCCCGTCTCCTGCGTAGCGGATTCTTCGTCTAGGGCGCCTTCATCAACCGGATCGCCGCTGTTTTCAAGGGTTTCTTGACCCTCTGTCGCGGTATCCTCTGAGCCATCAAGGCTTACATCCTCGTCATCAACAGGTGCTTCCTCGTCTTGAGTGATCAAAACAAACTCGATCCGGCGGTTCGCTTCGCGGCCTTCTTCGGTGCCATTGTCCGCGATTGGGTTGGCTTCGCCAAAGCCCTTCGCAACAAAGCTGCCTGTTAGAATGCGCCGATCCCGCAGTGCCGCCAGCACCGATTGCGCGCGGTTCTGGCTGAGGGCAAGGTTCATGGATTCCCGGCCTTGGCTGTCGGTGTGACCCTGAATTTCCAACGGCAACTCGCCGCATTCCTCCAAGATGATCGCCATGGCGTCCAGAATTGGGGCCGCGTTTGCGTCCAATGTGCCAGACCCCGGTTCGAATGAAATTTTGACCGATGACTGCACGCGTTCAAGTTTGGCGATGCATTCCTCTGGCGTTGGGATAGAGGCCAGCGGGTCAAGCGTTTCCTCATAGGCCACATCAATCGAGAATTGCTGACCACCGCCAAGTCTGCCGGACAACACTTGGCTGATTTCGGCACTCGCAGATTGCGACCCTGTTTTGCCAGTGACGTCGACGTGATCCGGTGTCACGGTCACAGAGCCATTGTTCAGTTTTGACAGCGCATCAAGACCTGCCATGACGCGAATGGGCCAGCTTGCTGGCACATGTTCGGAAAGGCGCACCGCGTCATAGACGTTTTCGCTGCCAAAACGGGCCTGCGCATAGCTTTCGATGGTGGTTTGGCTAAGGCTATTGCCGAGTTTGCCACGCATTTGCATCAGCCCTTCAGGGCTAAGTGTTGCGATGAACTCCGCCTTTTCGACCTCTCCGTTTTCGTCCAAGACCGGAAGGGTCGCTTGCAGCGCGAATAGCTCTGGGAGGGCCTTTTCTGTTTTGGAAACGACCCGGTCAAACAGCGCTGAGTCGGTGCCAGCCGGCACAACAAGCGAGATATCGGCGTCGGTCAATGTCACCGACCCGCCGCCAAGTTCCTGCAGCGCATTCAGCGCCGCTACTGACGCTGCGGCCCATTGCGGCGACGGAACGCCGAGACCGATCCGGCAGTCCTGACCGTCTTTCAAGCCAATTTCAGCCGCAGCAGACAGGATTGTGTCTTTCGCTTCGTTCGTGTCCGCCGAACAGGCATCAAACCGCAATGTACCCTCGTCGAGGATTGCACGCAGCGTGAATGGCGTGATCACCGGGCGCGGTGCCGACAGATCCAATTTCAGGATCAGCCCAGTTGGCAATTCGCGGGAAAACTGACGTTCAAGTTTCAGCTTTTCTTCGATGCTGTCCGTCATCGCCGTGATGCTGACTTCGTTTGCCGCAACAGAGATTTTGGATCGCGGAAGGTCCTCAAGTGCGTCTAACGCAAAGCGCATGGCGGGGGACCACCCCGACGGGATTTTGTAGTCTGCGGTCTCCATCAAGTCAGATACTTGAGCATCACGCCCGGCCGTCTTTTGCAGGCGCGCGATTAAATCAGCCCGGTCACTGATCTCTGGGATCAACCCGATCAAAGAAATGCCCGCTTCGTTGCGTAGAATTTCCAAAGAGTAGGCGGGCGGTTCCAATGCAGCGATTGCTTCGACATTCATGTTGTCGATCACACGCGCGGCATCAACGATACCCCCAGCAGTCGACATCGCTAGGAACCGTTCTGCTTCGGTCGGGGCTGTGCCGGTTAGGAAAACGTTCAGCCCCTCGGCATAGGTTTCCGCCCAGACCAGCCCCTTCTCGGTCAATGCGGCCTGCACGCTTTCCTGCGTGGTTTCCTCGATCACGGTTGCGGTCATGCTTGCAGCGGCGAGGCTGGCAATCCCGGCCAGAGCAAAGGTTGAGGCCACGGTCAGGTTCAAAGGCAATCGCATCGGGTCATCTTTTTTGTCATGGTTGACAGTCTGATACGCAAGTCATCGCCTCATAGCAATCAGACGAACATGGCACCGGCGAAAAACAGCAAGGGGATCAGCCCCGCGTCGCGGTTGGAGCGGAAGAGTCGCACAAGCGTTTCGTCGCTTTCGGTGTCGAGGTTTTGTAGCTGCCAATGTAGGTGCCAGCCCATCGCCCAAACCCCAGCCAGCGCCAGTCCCATCGAGAATGGCGACCGATGAATGGTTGCGCTGATGACGGCAAAGGCCATCAAGCAAACGGTGGCGATCAGGAAAACCAGTAGCCATTTCGGCGTATTTTCGGCAAAGAGCCGTGCGGTGGATTTCACACCAATCAGCGCGTCATCTTCGGTGTCTTGATGCGCATAGATCGTATCATAAAAGAGTGTCCAAGTGATGCCCGCCAAGTATAGCCAGACAGCGGGCCAGCCCAAACTGCCGGTGTGGGCCGCCCAAGCAAAGAGTGCCCCCCAGTTGAAGGCGATGCCCAGAAAGACTTGTGGCCACCAAGTGAACCGTTTGGCGAAGGGATAGATCAAGACCGGCCCAAGCGCCGCTATCCCCAACACAATCGCGACCGGCGGAAAGGTTATAAGGATCACCAGTCCCAAAAGCGCCTGAACGCCCATCCAAACGACGGCCCCTTTCACACTGACTTGCCCGCTGGGAATGGGGCGCGACTTGGTGCGTTCGACCTGACCGTCAAAGTCGCGGTCCGTGATGTCATTCCAGGTACAGCCCGCCCCGCGCATCAGGAAAGACCCCAACCCGCAGCCGACCAAGATCCAAAGGTCAAACCAGGAGAGAGACCCATCAAATAGGATCGCCAGAAAAAGCCCCATGGCGCATGGCAGAAACAATAGCCACGTGCCAATCGGCCGGTCGGCTCGCGACAGCCGCAGGAAGGGGCGTGTCGCAGGCGGGGCCAATGTGTCGACCCAATTTCCCGAAACGGCATCAGAAACCTGTCCGCTTGGCTCTGGCTTTGTCGGGGTCGCGCCCATATGTAAGTCCCCATGAAGGATGCTAAAGTCAGACTGTATGTAGATCACCCCCTGGGGGAAGGGCAATCGGTTCCTCTGGAGCGCGATCAGGCGCACTATCTTTTTGGCGTGATGCGCTTAGGTGTGGGGTCCGCCGTATCGGTGTTTAACGGTCAAGACGGCGAATGGCGTGCCGAAGTTTCTCAGGCCGGTAAACGCGGCGGAGAACTGATGTGCATCGCGCAAACCAAACCACTGCAGATCCCGCCTGACCTTTGGTTACTCTTTGCGCCGATCAAAAAGGCGCGCACGGATTTTATCGTCGAGAAAGCAACAGAGATGGGGGCTGCCCGGATCATCCCGGTCCAAACTGATTTCACCAATTATGAGCGCATCCGGCAAGATCGCTTGCAAGCCCATGCGGTCGAAGCGGCAGAGCAGTGCGGCGGCACCTACGTGCCCGAGGTCACCGATTTGCAGAAGTTGGGCCGCCTGCTGGACGATTGGCCGTCCGACCGCAACCTGATGTTCTGCGACGAGGCTGAAGTTGGCAGCGCCAAGACCCTAGGTCAGGCGACAGGCGACAAGTGGGCCATTCTGATTGGTCCTGAAGGTGGGTTCTCACCCGCTGAAAGAGACCGCCTGAAAGCGCATTCACAAACCTATGTCGTGGCCCTTGGCCCGCGCATATTGCGGGCCGATACAGCGGCCGTCGCCGCGATGACCATTTGGCAACAGGCCCTTGGGGACTGGTAGAGGCGCAAAGACATGAGTTTTATCCGACCAGATGCCCAACGCATTCTTTTAAAATGGCGAGACGTCCTAGCCGGACTTGTCGTGATTGCCATTGGTCTCTGGTGGGCCAGTGGCAGTGGCATTCTGCAATGGGTCGGCGTCGCGGTGATTTTGGGCGGGGCCGTTTTGGCCTTTTCGGGATTTCAACGCGCACGTTTTCGCACCGATAAGGGCGGTCCGGGCGTGGTGACCGTCGACGAAGGAGAGATCAGCTACTTTGGCCCCTTGTCAGGCGGCATTGCACCCATCGACGATCTGGCACTGGTGATGCTTGATCCGCAACAGACGCCCCCGGTCTGGATTTTGCAGCAACCCCGGCAACGCGACATTGCGATACCTGTGAACGCCGAAGGTGTGGATCAACTGTTTGATGCCTTCGCAGCCTTGCCTGGCATCAGGACAGAATACATGCTGTCTGCCCTGAAAGCCGATGCCACTCAACCTGTCGTGATCTGGTCAAAACCTGTTGGCAGATTGCATTGACAGTTGGGGCGATTCCCGTCACGACAGAAAATTCAACGATCAGGTCGCACCGCGACGTCATTGGAGCCTAGGCCATGTCTATCCCTCAGTCCGGCGGCGGACCAATCGAAAATCATGCGCAACTTGCTGAATATCTAGAAGCAGGCTGCAAGCCGCGGGAAGACTGGCGGATCGGGACTGAGCATGAGAAATTCGGCTTTTGTCAGGACACGCTAAAACCGCTGCCCTATGAGGGCACGCGATCGATTCTGGCGGTTCTGGAAGGATTGCGCGACGGGCACGGCTGGGCGCCGGTTATGGAAGGTGACAAGCTAATCGGGCTGGAGAAAGACGGCGCGAACGTGTCTCTCGAACCCGGCGGGCAGCTCGAACTTTCGGGCGCGCCTTTGCAGTCGATCCACGAAACCTGCGACGAAGTGAACGCCCACCTGCGTGACGTGAAAGACATTGCCGACAAGATTGGCGTGAAATTCATCGGTCTTGGTGCGGCCCCGATCTGGCAGCACGAAGAGATGCCATTGATGCCCAAAGGCCGTTACAAGCTGATGGACGCCTACATGCAAAAGGTCGGCACAATGGGGCGCACGATGATGCGGCGCACCTGTACTGTGCAAGTGAACCTCGACTTCGGGTCAGAGGCTGACATGGTGCAAAAACTGCGTGTTGCATTGGCGCTGCAACCGGTTGCCACTGCGCTTTTTGCCAACTCGCCCTTCCTTGATGGCAAACCCAATGGCCACAAATCCTGGCGCTCCCGCGTGTGGCGCGATTTGGACGCGGACCGTACTGGTATGCTGCCGTTTGTCTTTGAAGAGGGCTTTGGCTTTGAACGCTGGGTCGACTACGCCTTGGATGTGCCAATGTATTTCGTCTATCGCGACGGAAAATATGTCGACGCACTCGGCCAGTCCTTCCGCGCCTTTATGAAAGGCGAACTGCCAGCTTTGCCGGGTGAGACCCCAACTTTGTCAGACTGGGCAGACCATCTGACAACTGTGTTCCCGGAAGCACGGATTAAGAAGTTCATGGAGATGCGCGGGGCAGACGGTGGTCCATGGCGTCGCCTGTGCGCGCTGCCTGCGTTCTGGACCGGGATCATGTACGACCAATCCTCACTTGATGCGGCATGGGACCTTGTCAAATCCTGGGACGCCGAGACACGCGAGGCGTTGCGCGTTGGGGCCAGCGTTGAGGCGCTGCAAGCCCAAGTTGGCGCGATCAAGATGCATGATCTTGCGCGCGAAGTTGTCGCGATCTCTGATGCCGGCTTGAAAGCCCGTGCAAAGCCCGGCGCAGGTGGGCTGATTGCGGACGAAACACACTTCTTGAACGCGCTGAAAGAAAGCCTAGAGAGCGGGAAGGTTCCGGCAGACGAATTGCTGGATCACTACCATGGCGACTGGAATGGCGATCTCACTCGGATCTACGACGAATTCAGCTACTGACCGAAACGTCAGGGGACCAGCAGAACAAAAAACGGCGGCTCCGACGGGGCCGCCGTTTCGGTTTTCATCAGGTCAGAAAATTATTGTGCTAGCAACACGGCTGGGTCGGCCTCTTCGATGTTTGTCCACTGCGCATCGGCTTTTTCGATGTAGCCCGGAATGTCGCCTTCCCAACGCTCTTGGATGTCTTGTGCGAGGTTCAGGTAAAGCTCGCCTTCAACGATTTTCCAAAGCTCTGGGTCGCCATCAAATTTAAAACCCATCGCCGCACCAAAAGCGCAGTAGCCGCCGTATTGGGGCAGGTAGGCTTCAGGGTTGGCTTCGAAAGTTGCTTTGTGCGCTTCAGATGCAAAGCGGTAAGTGGTGTCGTTGTAGACAGAGGTGATTTTGTAATCTCCCGGTGTCGCCTGACCTTCTGTGAAATAAGCCACCGGGTCATAGCCTTGTAGGGCCAGACCGGTGTTGGATGCGTTCACTTCAACGCCTGCTGCGAAAGCGGAGGCAGCAATTGAAGACGCAAGAACAACGCCCCCGATGAGGGATTTCAGAGATTTCATAATTTAACCTTTCGGAGTTTTGCGACCCGTTTGCCGTAATTGCAGCGGGGTCAAATTTCGGTGTCACAACGGTATTGCGTCGGACATCCCAAAGATCGCGATCCTCGCGATCAACTGCAAAACAACTGTTTTTGAATGTGCGCAGGTGCGGAGTCAGTGTTCAAAACGGCGGTCTTGCAATGGACTTGCCACTACTTTTTGCCGATTTTCGGTTCGGTACCCGCACGCAGACGCGCGATGTTTTCGCGGTGCCGCCAATAAACCAGCGCTGTCACCAAAATCCCCAGCACAAGCGCTTGCGGATAGCCAAATAACACCAGCCAAACAGAAGTCGACGCCGCCGAAACGAGTGCGGACAAAGACGATATGCGGCTGATCGCAGCCGTCACCAGCCATGTCAGACAGCACGCAATGCCTACCGGCCAGGCAAGGGCCAGCATCAGGCCGAGGAAGGTTGCGACGCCTTTGCCGCCTTTGAACTTGAGCCAGATCGGAAAGCAATGGCCTAGAAAGGCCATCAGGCCCGCAAATTGCGCAGCGTCCTCGGCCGCCAGCCAACGCGCGACCAGAACCGCAATTGCGCCTTTGCCGCCGTCCAATAACAACGTCGCCGCCGCCGCGGGTTTGGAGCCGGTGCGCAGGACGTTGGTGGTGCCGATATTACCCGATCCAATTTTGCGCAGGTCGCCCAATCCGAAGGTGCGCGTGATCACGATGCCGAATGGGATCGACCCAAACAAATAGCCGACACATCCCCAGACCATCAGGGCGAACAGGCCGGTTTCAAATGGGGGCATCAGTCTCTCCGGTAAACGGCTTTGCCAGCCACAAAAGTCGCCAGCACCTTACCCTGCATTTTTTGTCCGTCAAACGGCGTGTTCTTGGATTTAGATTTTAGGTCGTAGCGGTTCAGCACAAAGGGCGCGTCCGCATCAAACAACACCAGATCCGCAGGGGCGCCCGGCATCAGGCGACCAGAGGGAAGACCCAGTCGTTTTGCCGGGTTCAGTGCCATGGCGCGAAAGATCTCTGCAAGGCTCAGGTGACCAGCGTGCACAAGTTGCAACGCTGCGGGCAAAAGCGTTTCCAAGGCCACGGCCCCGGCGGCGGCTTCTTCAAACGGCAGGCGTTTGCTTTCTTCGTCTTGGGGCGTGTGCATCGAACTGATGATGTCGATCAATCCGGTTTTTACGGCTTCAATGATGGCTAGCCGATCGTCTTCGCTGCGCAGCGGCGGTTTGACCTTAAAGAAGGTCCGGTAGTTCGCCACATCCAACTCATTTAGCGTCAGGTGGTGGATGGAGGTGCCTGCGGTGATGTCAAAACCGTTTTTCTTGGCGCGCTGCAACGCCGGGAGCGCACGGGCGGTTGTGATCTGATCTGCATGGTATTTGACGCCGGTCATCTCGATCAAGGCGATGTCGCGATCAAGTCCCATGCGTTCTGCCATCGGAGACACAGCAGGCAGTCCGCGCAGGCTCGCAAATTTGCCAGATGTCGCGGCGGCCCCTTTCGAAAGCCCCGGGTCTTGAGGGTGGCCGATGACCAAGGCCCCCAGAGAACGGGCATAGGTGAAGGCGCGCGACAGAACCTTGTGATCCGTCACCACATTGTCGCCGTCAGAAAAGGCCACAGCGCCCGCGTCAAGCAAGAACCCGAACTCTGTCATCTCGCGCCCGTCGCGGCCTTTGGTCAGCGCGGCGATGGGCATCACGTTAACTGGCGCCGCCTCATTGGCGCGGCGAGTTACAAATTCCAATGTTTCCGGGTTGTCGATGGCCGGTGTTGTATCCGGGCGCGTCACCATGGTGGTCACGCCACCGGCTGCCGCCGCAAGCCCGGCAGACTTATAGCTTTCCTTGTGACGTTCACCCGGTTCGCAGACTTTCACGCCAATATCGACAATGCCGGGCGCAAGGCATTTGCCGCCGCAGTCGATGACTTCGGTCCGTGCAGGGGCCGCGACATCCGGGCCTGCGTCGACGATCAAGCCGTCTTCAACCAGCAGCCCACCCAGCACCTCGGTCTGGTTTTCAGGATCAATCAAACGGGCATTGGTGAACAGAAGGCTCATTTTGGTCTTATCCTCTCCGTCTCACGGCCCGCGCGCCGCGCATGGGCGACATGCCGGTTTGTGCGGTCTTCGTCAAGGTTTTCCACGGCCACGGCTACCAAGCGATCAACCAAACTATCAATGCGATCAGGGTGATGAGGATCGGCAACGCCAGAATGGCAGCCATCACCATGAGATGAGGGTTTTTCGTTTTGGCGTTCGGTGTGTCAGAGACGCTGCCCTTGGCCGCTTCGCTTTGCAGAGGCTTGAACTGCACGCCCGCACCTTCTTCTTTGAACGTCCCAATCCAGCGCAGCGGCCTGCGCGGCGTGAGCGTCTGCTTGACCCCGTCAAAGGCCTTGGAAAGGACGATCAGCACGTATCCTTCGACGGTATCAAGCTGCCGCCGCGCTTCTGTGATTTCATCGGCAGCGATGCCCAATCCCTGCGCCATATAGCCTGACAAGCCAAGCTCTTCGAGGTCAGCCACGTCGAACAATTCAATGAAATCTTCGTCAAGGTACGTCGCGCCTAATGCGCTGCGCAGGGGCCAGCGTTCCTGATCTCCGCTCAGAGTGCGTTCCTTGAAAGCTGCGATGTCTTCGGCGGGCAGATCAACGGCAAAAACCCGGACAAGCCCATGTTCCTGTGAACTGACGCTCATCTGTTCTGCCATAGTCGACCTCCGTCAGCCAGCGACCCAAACCATCAAGCCGACCAGCCCAAACATCACCAAAAGGGCAATCATGGCCACCCGGCCACTCATCTTCGGGTCTTTAGGGTCTTCCATCTTAGACCTCCACGGGTTTGTTCTGCCGTTCAGCGCGCAGGTTGCGGGCCAGCAGGTCCATGGCAGCCATGCGGACGGCGACCCCCATTTCGACTTGCTCTTGTATAACAGAACGATTGATGTCGTCTGCGAGTTCCCCATCAATTTCAACACCACGGTTCATCGGCCCAGGATGCATCACGATGGCGTCGTCTTTGGCATAGGCGAGTTTCTCGGCGTCCAGACCATAGCGGTGATAATATTCGCGCTCAGATGGGATAAACCCGCCGTCCATACGTTCGCGTTGCAGGCGCAGCATCATCACGACATCGACGTCTTTCAGACCTTCGGCCATGTCCTCAAAGACTTCGACGCCGAACTGGTCGATCTGGCTGGGCATCAACGTGGGCGGGCCGACAAGGCGCACGCGGTTTTCCATTTTCCCAAGCAAGATCAGGTTTGAGCGCGCGACACGGCTGTGGCTGATGTCGCCGCAAATCGCCACGTTCAGACGGTGCAAACGCCCTTTCGCGCGCCGGATGGTCAATGCATCCAGCAAGGCCTGTGTCGGGTGTTCGTGTTTGCCGTCGCCCGCATTTAGAACCGCACAGTTCACTTTCTGCGCAAGCAGGTCCACCGCGCCGGAGTGCGGATGGCGGACGACCAGCAAATCAGGATGCATCGCGTTCAGCGTCATCGCGGTATCGATCAGGGTCTCACCCTTTTTGATCGAACTCGCCTGCATCGCCATGTTCATCACATCGGCACCCAGACGTTTGCCTGCGATTTCAAAACTCGCCTGCGTGCGGGTGGAGTTTTCAAAGAACATATTGATCTGCGTGAGGCCGCGCAGGGCTTCGGAATGTTTCACATCCTGACGGTTCAGATCCACATATTGATCCGCCAGATCAAGAAGGGTGGTGATCTCTTGGGGGTGCAGATGCTCGATCCCCAGAAGATGCTTTTGACGAAACATCGCGCGGCTCCTTGCTTTGATCTGCGCCGCTTATAGGTAGCTCGTGCGTTTGGGGCAAGCGGGCAGGTTGCGCTGATGAGATATGCGTTTCCGGTTTTCGCGGTCAGGCGGGCAGGCTAGGGTGGGTGTCATGGAATCAGGGTTGGATTTTCACACGGCGAAAGCCTTGCTGGAGTGGCAGGTCGAACTTGGCGCGACCGAGGCGATCTTGGATGCGCCGGTCAACCGTTATGAAATTCCAGAAAAGAAAGCCCAACCCGTCGCCAAAGCAGCCGAACCAGCTGCGCCGGTCAAAGAAGACGCTGTTGACCCGGTGGAGGTCGCAAAGACCTTGGCCCAGCAAGCGGGCGATCTAAAGCAATTGAAGGCTGCAATTGCCAATTTCGATCACTGCGCCCTGAAACGCGGAGCGCGGTCCCTTGTCTTTAGTGACGGCCACCCGAGCGCGCGGGTCATGATCATCGGCGAGGCACCGGGACGTGATGAGGACCGCATCGGGCGACCTTTTGTGGGTCGCGCCGGGCAGCTTTTGGATAAGATGCTGGCGGCCATCGACATGGACCGCACGTCTGAAGACAAGGACGCGGCGGTTTACATCACCAATGTTCTGCCCTGGCGTCCGCCGCAAAACCGCGATCCGCAGCCCGAAGAAATTTTTATGATGATGCCCTTTGTGCGGCGTCATGTTGAGTTGGTGGACCCGGATGTTGTGGTTCTGATGGGCAATATCGCCTGCCATGGTGTGCTTGGAAAGCGTGGGATCACGCGCCTACGCGGGCAATGGGTCGAGGCGCTGGGTCGCCCAGTCTTGCCAATGTTCCACCCGGCCTTCCTGCTACGCAGCCCACATATGAAACGCGAGGCTTGGGCCGATCTGCTCGACCTCAAAGCCAAGCTTAAAAGCCTGGGGTAGGCGCGTTTCATGGACTTCTACCTTTTCCTTGCCTTCATCCCGGCTGCCTTGGCTCTGAACCTGACGCCGGGTGCCGATATGATGTTTTGCCTTGGGCAGGGCCTGCGGTCCGGCACCCGTGCCGCTGTCGCCGCCAGTGCAGGCATTTCGATGGGTTCTATGGTGCATGTGACGCTTGCCGGTTTGGGTCTAGGGGCCTTGGTCGCGACCCTGCCATGGGTGTTTGACTTGATCCGTTGGGTCGGGGTCGCCTATTTGCTGTGGCTGGCAGTTGGCGCGTTGCGCGGTGGGGCTGCGGACCAATCCAAAGTAAAACCGCTGTCCGCAGGAAAGGCATTCCGTCAGGGGTTCTTTGTCAATCTCAGCAATCCCAAGGTGATCCTTTTTGTGCTGGCCTTTGTGCCCCAGTTTGTCGACCCGACGCAGGGACATGTCCTTTTGCAATTCATTAGCCTTGGCGCGATCATCGCCTTCGGCGGTTTCATCGTGAACGCATTGGTCGGGGCGTTTTCAGGTGGCATGGGGCGTGTGTTGACCGGTTCCCCGAAATTCCAACGCGGCATTGGCTATGTGACCGCCGCGATATTCGCAGGCCTCGCCGCGCGCCTTGCCATTATGGAGAAAGCCTAGTGTCTCGTATCGACGAAAGCCGCCCGTTTCTACCTGTCCGCATTGCGATCCTGACCGTCAGCGATACGCGTGGTCTGGATCAGGACAAAAGCGGCGATACGCTTGTCGCACGTCTGGAAGCGGCGGGGCACATCCTTGCTGATCGTGTGATCCTGAAAGATGAGCGGGCAGAGATCGCGGATCAATTGCGTGCTTGGTGCGAAAACGCTGAGATCGACGTGATCATCTCAACAGGCGGCACCGGTCTGACCGGGCGAGACGTCACCGTCGAAGCGCACCGCGACGTCTATGAAAAAGAGATCGAGGCCTTTGGCACCGTCTTCACCATGGTCTCGATGAAAAAAATCGGTACGTCAGCAGTTCAAAGTCGCGCGACAGGTGGGGTGGCCAATGGAACTTATCTGTTTGCGCTGCCCGGCAGCACCGGGGCCTGCAAAGACGCTTGGGATGAAATCCTGCAATTTCAGCTGGATTACCGCCACATGCCCTGCAATTTCGTCGAAATCCTGCCGCGACTGGATGAACATTTGAAACGCAGCAAAGGGTAGCGCCCGGCCCCCGTTATGTCTTTGAGCAGCAAGATCGGTCACAAATGCGCGACGGAAACCGGGCTTTGGCCCGTATCACGTGAATGACCCTTTGCAATTTGACGAAATCGGAACAGGTTTAGGGCAGGGATCACGCGCGTGGCTTAGACATGGCCTGCGCGACGATTCGGACGTGAAAGACATGCGTGGCGGCAGGCTGGCAACCTGCCTGCAGTGCAAGGAGACCAGATGCGTTTTCTAAGGCAAAGTTTAATGGGCCTGTTCCTGTTCGCAGTGACGGTTGGGTTGTTGATTGCAGCGGTGCAGGTCTTTACAGCCTCGCTGTCTGACCGCATGTCGCAAGAGCGTCGCGCCCCACAGGCTCGGGAACGGGTCTTTACAGCAAACGTTCAACTGGCAGAGCCAGCCACGGCCGCCCCCAAAATGACAGCCTTCGGCGAAATCCAAAGCCAGCGCACCTTGGATATTCGTGCGGCGACAGGCGGCACGCTGACCGAACTTGCGCCGAATTTCCAAGAGGGCGGGCGGGTCGAAAAAGGCCAACTGCTGGCGCGGTTTGACACGGATGAAGCACAGGACGCTTTGGCGCGGGTTGAAACGGACCTACGTGCGGCACTGTCAGAACAGGCCGAAGCCAAGCGGGCGCTGGAACTCGCCCAAGAAGATTGGGCGTCCGCCCAGGCGCAGCTAGAGTTACGAGAGCGTGCGCTTGCACGGCAAAAAGACCTTGAAACACGTGGTGTCGGAACAGAGGCGGCGATTGAAACAGCAGAACTGAACCTGTCCAATGCCCGACAACAGGAACTCGCGCGGCGGCAATCCATCGCCCAGCTTGAGGCGCGCATTGATCAATCCGAAACGCAGGTGGCACGTGCCAAGATTGCCGAAGCCGAAGCGGCGCGCAATTTGGCCGACCGACAGATCACCGCAAGCTTCTCCGGCGCCTTGTCCAAGGTGTCCGTGATTGAAGGCGGGCTGGTGTCTGCCAACGAACGGCTGGCCCGTTTGATTGATCCCGATGCGCTTGAGGTCTCTTTCCGAGTTTCGACCGCCCAATACGCGCGACTGTTGGATGAAGCAGGGCGGCTGCGCCCGGCAGAAGTCACGGTTCAACTGGATGTGGCTGGCTTGATCCTGCAAGCCTCAGGTCAGATCAGCCGAGACAGTGCCGCGGTGGGTGAGGGACAAACCGGGCGCCTGATTTTTGCGACGCTCTCAGAGGCGCGGGGGCTGAAACCCGGCGATTTTGTCAGTGTCGCGATCAGCGAACCGCCTTTGCCCAATGTGGTCACCCTGCCTGCTGCAGCGCTTGATCCGCAAGGACGAGTCATGGTGGTCGGAGATGGAGAACGGTTGCAGGCAGTCCCGGTCAAGCTTCTGCGTCGGCAAGGCGATGACATTCTTGTTTCCGCAGACCGGATTGCCGGGGCCTCTGTTGTCACGCGCTTGACGCCGGTTCTGGGTGCAGGCGTGCGTGTCAAACCCGTTGGGTTAGGTGAACAAGCGCCAGAGCCGACGCCCGATATGGTTGAACTGACAGAGGAACAGCGCGCCAAATTGGTTGCTTTCGTGCAGGGCAATACCCGGCTACCTGATGACCGCAAGGCGCAGCTCTTGGAACAACTCGCGGCCCCAACTGTGCCCGCGCAGATGGTCAATCGTCTAGAGCAGCGGATGGGGGGCTAATACGAGATGCGCGAAATCCCGGCCTCTGCCCAAGGTATCCTATCCTATTTCACGCGCCACGGGACGGCGGCCAACCTGCTGCTTGTCTTGCTGTTGATCGCAGGGTTTGCAGCCGCACCCCAGATGCGCGCGCAGTTTTTCCCGGATGTCATCATCGATGACGTCACCGTTTCGGTTCGCTGGGATGGCGCTGGCGCGGAAGATATTGATCTTGCCATTGTGCAGGTGCTTGAACCGGCGCTTTTGGCCGTCGAAGGGGTCGAGTCGACCGTGGCGCGTGCTTCGGAAGGCTCGGCGCGGATCACGATGGAGTTTGAACCTGGCTGGGACATGGCGCGGGCAGCAAACAATGTGCAGGACGCAGTGGATGCCGTATCCACTCTGCCCGACGACGCGGACGACCCCACCGTCACCCGAGGTGCTTGGCGAGATCGCGTGACCGATGTGGTCATTGCAGGCCCGCTGGACCCGGAAACGCTGGGACGGTTCGCGGACGAATTTGTCGTTAGGCTTTTTGCCGAAGGGGTCACACGCAGCACAATTCGCGGGATTGCAGCGCCCCGCACGATCATCGAAGTGCCCTCTGTCAATCTGATCCAACACGACATCAGCATGGCAGAGATCGCGGCGGCCATCGCTGCCGAGGTCAGCGCAGACCCCGCAGGGGATGTCTCTGGCGCGAATTCGCGGGTGCGTACCGGGGTCGCCAAACGCAGCGCGGAACAGATATCAGCCATCGTTTTGCGTTCTGAAACGGATGGATCGTCGCTGACAATTGGGGATGTGGCGACCATAACGGTCGAGGGCGCAGATCGTAACCGCAGTTACTTTGTCGGCGAAAACCCGGCCATTTCAGTGCGGGTGGACCGATCTGCTCAGGGCGATGCCATTGGGATTCAGGAAAGCGTTCAACGTGTCGCAGATACGCTGCAGGAAACTGTGCCTGCGGGTGTCACCATCGACCTGATTCGCACGCGGGCAGAGGCGATCAGCGGGCGTTTGAACCTGCTGTTGGACAATGGCCTTATGGG
The DNA here is from genome assembly GCF_900129685.1 of Cognatishimia maritima. Taxonomy (GTDB): domain Bacteria; phylum Pseudomonadota; class Alphaproteobacteria; order Rhodobacterales; family Rhodobacteraceae; genus Cognatishimia; species Cognatishimia maritima. Next base: position 105,166 of record NZ_FQWM01000004.1, read on the forward strand.
ACTTGGCCTTGTCGTGATGTTGCTGTTTTTGTTCCTGAATGCACGCATAGCCTTCTGGGTCGCGGCAGGCATTCCTGTGGCCATGTGCGCTGCCATCGCGCTGATGTATGCGGCGGGGATCACGCTCAATATGATCTCGCTTTTTGGGTTGATCATCACCCTTGGGATCGTTGTGGACGACGCGATTGTTGTTGGCGAGCACGCCGACATGCGCGCGCGGCGGTTTGGCGAAAGCCCCGCAGAGGCTGCCGAGAATGCCGCGCGCCGTATGGCGCTGCCTGTTTTTTCGGCCACGCTGACGACGATCATCGCCTTCTTTGGCCTGACCGCGATTGGCGGGCGGTTTGGCGATCTGATCATCGATATTCCAATGACGGTCATTCTGGTGCTGACGGCCTCGCTGATTGAATGCTTTTTGATCCTGCCGAACCACATGCGCCACGCGCTGGTGCACAGCGCGAAACACCATTGGTACGACTGGCCCAGTCGCGTTGTGAATGCGGGGTTCCGCCGTTTTCGCGACGGTCCGTTCCGGCTGTTTATGCGCTTTGTGATCTGGGCGCGTTATCCGGTGCTGGCCGCCGTTGTTCTGGCGCTCGCCATACAAGCCAGCTTGTTTGCAAGCGGAGAGGTCCGTTGGCGGTTTTTCAATGCGCCTGAACAAGGGTCTGTGACCGGCAACTTTATGATGTCCGCCGATGCAACGCGCGCCGACTCCCTTGCCATGATGCGCGAATTGCAGCGGGCCACCGAAGAAGTCGCCGCCGAATACGAAGCCGAACACGGGCGCAATCCGCTGGCCTTGGTGATGGCTGAAATTGGCGGCAACACGGGCCGAGGATTGGAAGGGTCTGAAAACCGGACCCCAGATCAGCTTGGCGGTATTGCAATTGAACTGATCGATGCTGACCTGCGACCCTATTCCAGCTTTGCCTTTGTCGCGGCGCTGCAGGATCGGGTGCAAGAGCACCCCTTGGCCGAAACCGTCAGCTTCCGGGGCTGGCGCTCTGGTCCCGGAGGGGATTCACTGGATGTGCAGTTTTTTGGCTCTGACAGCGAGACCCTGAAAGCCGCTTCAGAAGATTTGAAAGCCGCGCTTTCGGCCTATCCAGAGGTGCCAGCGGTCGAGGACACGCTGCCATATGACAAAGAAGAGTTGATCCTTGATCTGACCCCACAAGGGGCGGCGCTTGGGTTCACCATTGACGATTTGGGGCGCGTCCTGCGCCACCGATTGAACGGCATCGAGGCCGCAACCTATCCCGACGGACCACGCACGGCGAGCATACGTGTGACCCTGCCAGACAGTGAACAAACCGCGGACTTTCTTGAACGCACAATGATGCGCACGCCTACGGGCAGCTATGTGGCGTTGGCGGATATCGTCAGTGTTGACCGCCGGATCGGCTTTTCGACGGTCAGGCGCGAAAACGGCGTGCGCCTGATCTCTGTCATAGGGGACATTTCCGAAGACGACGCCGACCGCGCAGCTTTGATCGAGACGGATCTAGAAGAGCGCATCTTGCCTCAGATCGCCGCAGACCGACAGGTGGACTGGCGCCTAGCGGGTTTGGCCGAGCAAGAAAGCAGCTTTTTGAACGACGCGCGCACCGGTCTGATCCTGTGTCTTGCAGGCATTTATCTTGTGCTGGCTTGGGTCTTTGCCAGCTGGACGCGGCCCCTAGTTGTGATGGCGGTCATTCCCTTTGGTCTCGTGGGGGTCATTTGGGGTCATCACTACCACGACGTGCCGCTGTCGATGTTCTCGGTTGTGGGGCTATTGGGCATGACGGGCATTATCATCAACGACTCCATCGTCCTGGTGACCACCATTGATGGCTATGCGAAAGAACGGGCGATTATTCCGTCGATCATCGAAGGCACGGCAGAGCGGTTGCGGCCGGTCATGCTGACGACATTGACAACCGTGCTTGGCCTGACGCCTCTGCTGTTTGAACGGTCTCAGCAGGCGCAATTCTTGAAGCCGACTGTAATTACGCTGGTCTATGGTCTGGGGTTCGGGGTCGTTCTGGTGCTGTTGATTGTGCCGAGCTTGCTGGCAGCGCAGCAGGATATTGGAAAGATGCTAACCTCCTACAGGCGCGCGACGCGCGCACGGTCACGCGCTGGGCGGTCCATTCGTGCTTGGGTGCTGCTTGGATCAGTGATGGTGCTGGGTTGGTTGGCCCTGACGTTGGGCTGGTTTGCTGCTTACCAAAGCCCTCACCCGATCTTGCAGAGCCTTATGTCGTCTGATCAGTCAGCAGGGCTGATGCCTGTTTGGCTCATGTTCGTTGTAGGCGCTGCCGTGATTTCTGCACTGATTTATGTGATTGCCGCCCTGCTTCAAGCTACGCGGCGCACCAGCACTCAGCCGGCGGAACAGCCTTGAATATCAACCGCATGGTCGCTGCCAAGCACGGTGAAACGCAGGCCTGACCGGTTCAGCAGAAACGCCTGATCTTCCACATGGATCACCTCAGTTGAGACATGCAGCGTGCCGCCTTTGCGCTGTGAGGTCGCCTCTGCCACCCAAAGCATCGGGTTGTCGGTTTCAACGACAGTGAATTCATTCCCACCGGCAGACGGCATGTGAATGCGCGCAGTGATTTTCATACCATCGTCGCTTGGCTTGACGTCACAGGTAGCTGCGGAAACCTCGGCTTCTTGCGCAGAATAGGGGCGATCATTTAGCGCAACCGAAATTGTGGTTTCGGCGGAGGTCGCATCGCCGGGTAAGCGCGCGCTGATGCCGATGGACTCGGGAATGCAGATGTCTTTGCAAACCCCGATCTCAAGCTGTCCCTGCAAAACGATGTCCTTGCCTGCTCGTTTTGGGTCAATCACAAGCGGCACCACGACTTCGTTGGCATACCCAAGAGAAATCATTCCGCCTTGGTCCAATATTTCCGGCGTTGGCCAAACCACCTCTAGGCTGCGCAGATTGCGCGACCCGGACCACGTAAAACGCGGTGGAATACCTGCGTCGCCCGGAGACCGCCAATAGGTCTTCCAGCCGTCTTTCAGTCGAAATCGAATGGCCGCCCGATGCACACCGCTCTCGTCCCGCCAGCCGGGCAGAATTTCTGCCGTTACAGGCGTCTCATAGCCCTGAGCCGTAACTGGCAGGGGCGTAAATGGTAGGGTCAAAAGGGCGAACAGAGTCGCAGCGCGAAAATTGAACATAAGTCAGACATGCGCGATCAGTTGGTAAATGCCAATTCACATTCCGGCGAGTAGATGTGTCGGCCATTCAAACGTTCCATTGATACCACAATCTCGAAGCTGGACTTGCGCGCATCAACATTAGCCCTCACATTGGAGTAACGAGAAGAAGTGAAAGGATATTCTGGCTTGCCACTTGCAACCGAAGAACTTGATCTGACCGGAAAAATCCTGATTGCGATGCCGGGGATGGGTGACCCGCGCTTTGCACATTCCATCGTCTATATGTGCGCCCATAGCGCTGACGGGGCCATGGGGCTGATCGTCAACAAAACCATGGGCAAGATGACCTTTAGTGATCTGCTGGAACAACTGTCGATCAAGGAAACTCAGGGAAACCGCCCGATGCCCTTGCATTTTGGCGGTCCGGTCGAAGGTGGGCGCGGTTTTGTGTTGCATTCGGCAGAGTATCGGTCACAAATCTCAACCTTGCCAGTGGATGAATTCTTTTCGATGACCGCGACGCTGGATGTGCTTGAAGAAATGGCACAGGGCAAAGGGCCGGACAAAGCCTTGATGGCCTTGGGCTATAGCGGCTGGGGTCCGGGGCAATTGGAGGCAGAGATCGCCGACAACGGTTGGTTGATTTGTGATGCCGGGTTCGAGTTGGTCTTTGATATAGCGGACGATCAGAAATGGGGCGCGGCATTGAAAACGCTTGGGGTCGACCCGCTGACGCTCTCAGCCAGCGCCGGACACGCTTAGTCGCGCGGTGCGGCGGCGCGTTGCAGTCGATCGTTGATCGCGGCACCCAGCCCGTGATTTGGCACAGGCGCGACCGCGATGCCCTTGGCGCCCGTCGCATCAAGTGCATGCAGGTGGTGGAACAGATTGGCCGCCGCCTCGCGAAGGTCACCGGCTTCTGACAGATTCAGATCGCAGTCGACATTGCCAAACCCAAGCATGACCTCGTCAGGTTCTTTCTGTGTGGCGTTCAGGCGTACCTTTGCGCCCGGGGCGTAATGCGATGTCATCTGACCCGGCGCGACCAACGGGTCCGCCGCCGTATGCTGCGCTAGGGGCTGGCCGAGTGCGCTTTCCAAGGCTTCTTTGGGCAACCCGCCGGGGCGCAATAGAATGGGCGTGTCGGTGAGGCCGACAATTGTGCTTTCCAAACCGACATCGCAAGTGCCGCCATCAACGACCGCTTCTATGCGACCACCTAAGCCCGCCATCACGTGCTCTGCCGAGGTCGGACTGATCTTGCCGGAAGGGTTCGCTGATGGCGCCGCGATAGGGCCTCCGAACGTCTGCAACAGCCCGCGCGCAGTGTCGTTTGCTGGCATGCGAATGGCTAAAGAGCGCAGACCAGCCGTAACCAATGGTGACAGCCCCGCCTGATCGCGAATGGGCAGCACCAGCGTCAGCGGACCGGGCCAGAACGCGCTGGCCAGCCGATCTGCAAGGTCATTCCAAATGACCAAAGTGCGTGCGTGTTCGACGCTAACAACATGCACAATCAGCGGATTGAAATGGGGTCTGCCTTTCGCTTCAAATATCCGGGCCACCGCAAGGTCATTGCGCGCATCTGCGCCAAGCCCATAGACTGTCTCTGTTGGCAGAGCTACCAGCCCACCATCTGCCCAAAGTGCTGCAGCGCGAGTAAAACTCGCGGCATCCGGGGACAAAACTTCGGTCGTTAGGTCATTCATTTTTTGACGCTGCGTTAGGGTAGGCGGTCGGAATTGACGTTTCTATGGTGATCTGGGCTGCATACAAGCCCTACGAAACAAAGCCAACCGATTAGGGGTCCCAGCATGACATATCGTGCGCCAACGGGCGAGTACCAGTTTATCTTCGACAAGTTGATCAACCTGATGCAACTGAGCAAGACTGAGAAATATGCCGATCTGGATCAGGACACGATCGGCGCGATCCTGTCGGAGGCAGGCCGTCTAAGTGAGGATGTGCTTGCACCGACGCGCCGCAATGGAGATTTGACCCCGGCGGTGCTGGAAAATGGCCGCGTGCGCAGTTCTCCGGGTTTTGCGGAAGCCTTTCAGGCATTGGCTGAAGGCGGCTGGATATCAACCTCGGCGGATCCAGAATTTGGCGGCATGGGCCTGCCGTTCACTGTGACGATGGCGGTGAATGAAATGACCGCAGCCACGAACCTCGCGCTGCAATTGAACCCTTTGCTGACCCAAGGCCATATCGAAGCCTTGGAAGTGCATGGCACCGAACAAATCAAAGAACTTTACCTGCCAAAGCTGAATTCCGGTGCGTGGAACGGCACGATGAACCTGACAGAACCGCAGGCCGGGTCGGACGTTGGCGCATTGTCCACACGGGCAACCCGTAATGAGGATGGGACCTACGCCATCACCGGGCAGAAGATTTTCATCACATGGGGCGATTGTGACTTCACCGAAAACACCGTGCATCTGGTCTTGGCGCGCCTGCCTGACGGCGGAAAAGGCACCAAGGGGATCAGCCTTTTTCTGGTGCCGCGTATTCTGCCGGACGAGAACGGCGAACTGGGCGTCGCGAACAATTTGAAAGTGGTCAGCCTAGAGCACAAGATGGGCATCCACGGCTCTCCGACTGCGGTGATGCAGTATGACGGCGCGACAGGCTGGCTTGTTGGTCAAGAACATGACGGCATGAAATGCATGTTCACCATGATGAACAACGCGCGGCTGTGTGTGGGCGGGCAAGGTGTTGGCATTGCCGAAGGGGCCTATCAACACGCATTGGCCTACGCGACGGAGCGCAAGCAAGGGCGCACGCCTGTGGGTGAGGGGCCGATCATCGGTCATGCAGATGTGCGGCGCATGTTGGCAACGATGAAGGCCGAAACCTTTGCGGCGCGCGCGATTGCCCTTGAAAGCGCCTTAGCCATCGATATGGGTCACGCGACTGGCCAAGATGATTGGAAAGCGCGCGCGGCCTTTCTGACGCCGATTGCGAAGGCGTTTGGCACAGATACCGGTATCAAGGTCGCCGATCTGGGCATCCAAGTGCATGGTGGCATGGGCTTTATCGAGGAAACCGGCGCGGCCCAATTCGCGCGCGATGTGCGGATCACTTCGATCTATGAAGGCACGAACGGCATCCAGTCCATGGACCTTGTCGCGCGCAAGCTGATGGACGGGGGCGATGCGGCCTACGCGCTGATCGATGAAATCGAAAGTTTTGCGGAAACTGCGCGCGGGACACGCCCGAATATGGCCGAACAGGTCTGGCAAGCGACCGAATCCTTGCGCGAGGCCACAGAGTGGATGGTGACCCAGTCTGAACTGAATGAACGTTTCGCGGGGGCGGTGCCATACCTTGCAGGCTTTGCCCGCGTTTTGGGCGCGCATTATCACCTGAAAGCGGCCTGTTCAGAGGCCGAGGAAGGGCCGCGCACGCGACTGGCGCGGTTCTATATCAAGCGGCTGTTGCCTGAACACACGGGGCATCTGGCACATGCAACACAGGGTGCCAAAGACCTTTACGCCCTGAGCGACGATGACTTTGCCGCGTGAATAAGATGACAGGGATACGTTACCCATGGGAAACGCCGCCCACAGAGGGTGAGGCAATTGAAGTTGCAGAAGGTATCCTCTGGATGCGCCTGCCTCTGCCAATGGCGTTGGATCATGTGAACGTTTACGCGGTGGACGAAGGCGACAGCTGGACGATCATCGACACGGGGTTTTCAACGCGCCGTGGTCGGGCGATTTGGCAAAAATTGTTGGCCGGGCCTTTGGGCGACAAACCCGTTTCGCGTGTGATTGTGACCCACCACCACCCAGATCACGTGGGGCTTGCTGGCTGGTTTCAGTCAGAACATGGCGCAACGCTTTGGACCACACGCACAGCATGGCTTTTTGCACGCATGTTGCAGCTTGATGAACAAGCGGTGCCGCGCCAAGAAACGCTGGATTTCTACCTGTCGGCAGGCATGGATCAGGCCATTTTTGACGAACGAAAATCAGAACGGCCCTTCAACTTTGCGGACGTCGTCTATCCCATGCCATTGGGGTTTCGGCGGATCAAACAGGATGATGTGATTCGTCTTGGTGGGCGTGATTGGGACGTGCATATCGGCAATGGCCACGCGCCAGAGCACCTGACGCTGTGGTCACGAGATGACAACCTCGTGATCTCAGGCGATCAAATTCTGCCTTCGATCAGCTCCAATATCGGGGTTTATGCGACTGAACCAGAGGCTGATCCGGTGGCCGATTGGCTGGAAGCCTGCGAGCGGCTTTCGCAATTTGCGCGCGCGGATCAATTGGTGCTGGGCGGGCACAAACTCCCCTTCACGGGCTTGCCCACACGCATGCGTCAACTGATCGACAATCACCATGGCGCGCTGGACCGGCTTGCCGCGCACCTTGAAGAACCGCGCGTTGCGGGCGATTGCTTTGCGCCGCTTTTCAAACGTTCGATTGGCAAGGGAGAGTACGGTCTGGCCCTTGTCGAAGCGTTTGCGCATCTCAACCATCTGTATCATCTTGGGGTCATCCGCCGAGAGCGACGCTCGGACGGGGCGTGGCTTTGGCAAAAAAAGGACTGATCCATGGATGACGACATCAAGACCTCTGCAGAGATCGAAGAGGCCGCAGCGTTGCCGCGCCGATACGAAGTGGATGCCAAGGAAGGCTGCGAAAAGAAAGACCTTCCTGCCGCCGTGGCCAAGAAACCGGTGCAAAAGAAAAGCCCCGCCGAATGGGCCTATGAGCGTCTGATTCTCTATATCCAGAACTTCGAACAGCAGCTGGATAATGAACATGAGATCGCGATGGGGTTCACCAGCGGCGGCGCTGGCGTCTTGCGGATTGAAGGGATGGGCTTTTTTGATCCGGACATGGTGACATTCCAAGGCACCGATGCCCAAGGCATCAAAACGCAGCTGGTTCAGCACGTGAGCCAGTTGAACGTGATGCTGCGCGCCTTGCCCAAGAAAATCGAAACGGAAGAGCCGCAAAGAATCGGATTCCGCCTCGTGCGCGACCTTGAGGAGCACGGCTGACACTCCGCCAGCACGACCCTTATAAATTTGGCAGAATGTCGCGGGAATGGGCCGATTGCGCGGGTGACAGGGCGTTTCTTTTCCAGTATTCAGCAGACAAACCAGTTAGAAGGACCAGTCCGATGGCGGAACACGAACACGGCACAATGAACACTGACGTTCAGGAAAAAACTTTTGAAGGCTTCATCAAGGCATCCACCTATGTTGCAGCGGCCTCAATCGCGATCCTGATTTTCCTCGCGCTGTTCAACAGCTGATCTGAACCGCAAGGGCGGATATGCGCGTGGGTGTTTTCCAAGTTTTTCGGGCCGTTGTTGTGGCCGCAGTGGCCGCAAGTTTAACGGCCTGTTCCGTGCCCAACAGCGGTGGCGCGTCGCTGGACGAAGTGGCGCGCGCGGCCTATCAGCACGATGGCCCGCCAAGCATCACGCTTTATACCATGCTGTCCAACCGCAGCGGGTCGGGCGCGCATACCTCGATCCTTGTGAATGGCAGCCAACGCGTGGCCTTTGACCCGGCTGGCAGCTTTCGGCACGAAAATATCGTTTCGCGGAATGACACTGTATTTGGCATGACCCCCTATATGGTCGACCAATACACCCGGTTCCATGCGCGCGAGACATACCACGTTGTCATTCAGACCCTCGAAGTCTCTCCCGAAGTCGCGGAACAAGCGTTGCAGATGGTGATCAATCACCCAGCCGTCATGCAATCGCATTGCGCAATGTCGACATCGCAGTTGCTTGCGAAACTGCCGGGTTTTGAGGACGTGAAACCGTCCTACTACCCTAAAAAGTTGATGGATACCTTTGCCGCCAAAGGAGCCACCTACGACCGGCTTTATGAATACGACGACGACGATAAATCCCGTGTCTTGCGCGCCTTTGTGCCAGAGTATGAACGCGGTACGGGCTGATCGACACGCCTTTGGCGAACCTTGATTTCTACGGGCCATGTCGTTTTCGTCACCATTGCCGCAGCAAATCGTGATACCCCTCTGTCAGATTTCGCAGTAGGATCGCCCAAATCGCGACTTTGCTGGCCAAACAGAGGTATATCCTTGGCACAATTGACAGAAATCGACTATCTGATCGCGCCTGATCCTGATCGCGCCGGGCTGACGCGCGCTGTCACCGGGGTGGACCATGATGGGCAGATCACCGAAACGGCTGTCGTCGAAGAGCGCCCGTTGACGATTTTCCTCAATCGGCGAGAGATCGTGACGGCGATGACCATCGGCGATTACCCGGACCTTCTGGCGCTTGGGTTTCTGCGCAATCAGGGCATGTTGCAGGACGACGAACAGGTGACCGGCGTCGATTTCGATGAAGAGTTGGAAACCGTCGTGGTGCGCACCGCGACTGAGACGGATTACGAAGACAAGCTGAACCGCAAAACGCGCACCAGCGGCTGCGCGGTTGGCACCGTTTTTGGCGACATGATGGAGGGGCTGGCGGGCCTGACCTTGCCTGAACTGCAAGTGCGCACATCGGACCTTTATGCGCTTTCGGCCAAGATCAACCGCACGCCCTCGCTCTATTTGCAGGCTGGTGCCATCCACGGAACCGTCCTTTGCCAAGGCGACCATCCGCTTGTCTACATGGAAGATGTCGGGCGACACAACGCGGTCGATAAGGTCGCGGGCTGGATGTTCAAAACCGGCACCTCTGGGGCTGACAAAGTGCTGTATACCACTGGCCGTCTGACCTCTGAAATGGTGATCAAATGCGCCTTGATGGGCATTCCTGCTTTGGTCAGCCGCTCTGGCTTTACCGCATGGGGTGTCGAGATTGCGCAGCAGGTTGGCCTGACCTTGGTGGGCCGCATGAAAGGCCGTCGTTTCGTATGCCTGGCCGGGGCAGAACGCCTGATCCGCGATGCCAACCCGGCGCAAGTCGCCGATGAACCGGCCAAATCTGCGCGCAAAGGGGCGAGGGGATGAGCGCTCCGCTTGGCGTCATTCTGGCTGGTGGTCAGTCCCGCCGCATGGGCGGTGGCGACAAGGGCATGCTGACGCTTGGCGACAAGCCCATTTTGCAGCATGTGATCGACCGCCTTGCACCGCAGGTGTCCGCCATGGCGCTGAACGCGAATGGCGATGGCGCACGTTTTCAATCCTTTGGCCTGCTGGTCTTGCCGGATAGCATCGCGGGTTTTCCGGGACCCCTTGCAGGCGTTCTGGCGGGGTTGGATTGGGCGCACTCACAGGGGGCAGAGGCGATTGTCACCGCCGCCGCCGACACGCCTTTTTTTCCCCATAACCTCGTTGCGCGGCTAATTGCGGCCGCAGACAAGGACATCCCCTTGGCGCTAGCAGCCACACAAGAGACCGATGGCAAACGCTGGCGTCAGCCGACCTTTGGGCTATGGCCGGTGGCCCTGCGCCATGACCTGCGTACAGCGCTTGAAGACGGGTTGCGCAAAGTGGTCCTTTGGACGGATCGGCACCATGCCGGTGAGGCCGTGTTTGACCTCACCGACGGCGATCCGTTTTTCAACGTCAACACCCCCGAAGACCTGACCGTCGCGAGGCAGCTCGCAGAAGGTGCAACATGAAAGTCTTTGGGATCACCGGTTGGAAAAACAGCGGCAAGACCACGCTTGTGACAAAGCTGCTGCGTGAGATTTCTGGGCGCGGCTATACGGTGTCGACCATCAAACGCACCCATCACAATGTCGATCTGGATTCGCCCGGCACCGACAGTTTCAAGCATCGAGAAGCGGGCGCGCAGGAGGTCATGCTGGCCTCGGATCAGCGTTACGCAATTATGAAAGAGCTTATTACCCGGGCATCGTTGCCAGACCTGATCGCACGTATGGCACCGGTTGACCTGCTGCTGGTCGAGGGCTTCAAAACTGAACCTCATCCCAAGATTGAATGTCATCGTGACGGGGGAAAGCAGCCACTGATCTCGGCAGGCAATCAAACCATCGTGGCGGTCGCCACTCAGACGCAAATCGACATTGCGGTGCCGCAGTTGGATTTGGATAATGTCCAGCAGATCGCGGATTTCATCATAGAACATGTCGGGCTGACAGGAGGCGGCAGATGACCAAAGACAAGCTGACGCCTCCACCATTGAAAAACGATTGCTTTGCCCTCCCACCCGGCGTGCATTGGACGCCCGTCGATGAAGCGCAGGCGCTGCTGCGCGACCGCCTTGGTGTTGCCGTTGGACAAGAGACAGTGCTGGTCGCAGATGCCATGGGGCGGGTTCTCGCAGCGCCTGTTCTGGCCCAGCGATCCAACCCGCCAACCCCCAACAGTGCGGTCGATGGCTACGCCCTGAATGGGGCCGCCTTTGGCGAGGGTGTTCATTACGTGCCTTTGCAACAAGGGCGGTCTGCGGCAGGGTCCGCGTTCCAAGGCAAAGTCCCGCAGGGTCACGCTTTGCGCATCTTAACCGGGGCCAGCATGCCAGCCGGAACCGATACTGTCGTCTTGCAAGAGGACGTCACACTCGGCGATGGAGAGATCGCTTTTCAAGGCCCTCTGAAACCCGGTGCCAACGCGCGCAAGGCGGGCGAAGACTTCAACGCCGGGGACGAAATTCTCCCCGCAGGTCACCGGGTGCGGGCGCAGGATATGGCGCTGCTGGCTGCCTCTGGCGCGCGTGACATTGAGGCCTATCGCACGCTTCGCGTCGCGGTGCTTTCGACCGGGGATGAGTTGATCGAAGCCGGGGACAGCGCCGCGCCGGATCAGATTTACGACGCCAACCGCCCTATGCTTTTGTCGATGGCACGCCGTCTGGGATATGAGGTCGTTGACATTGGCCGCATCGCAGATGACCGCGACACCCTGCGCGCCGCTTTGAACAATGCGGCCGCCTCGGCTGATGTCATTTTGAGCAGCGGTGGGGCGTCTGCGGGGGATGAGGACCACATGTCCGCACTCTTGCAAGATGCCGGTGTCATGGCGCTATGGCGCATGGCGATCAAACCCGGCCGCCCATTGGCGCTTGGCCTGTGGGAGGGCACGCCCGTCTTTGGCCTGCCGGGCAACCCGGTCGCGGCCTGTGTCTGTGCTTTGATCTTTGCGCTTCCGGCCATGTCGATCTTGGCGGGCGAAGGTTGGCAGGTGCCCAAAGGCGTCATGTTGCCAGCCCTATTCACCAAGCGCAAAAAGGCAGGCCGCCGCGAATATCTGCGCGCGCGGCGTGTTGACGAAGGGGTCGAAGTCTTTGCCTCCGAAGGCTCTGGCCGGATTTCGGGCCTGAGTTGGGCCGACGGTCTGGTGGAATTGCCGGATGAAGCGATGGAGATCACGCCCGGCACGCCGGTGCGCTATTTCAGTTATCGCGACTTTGGGCTTTAGTCGAAAATCCCAGCAACCCGCCCCAGCAACATAAAGGCGCGTGAGGTGCGGGTTTCAGATAGGGCCGAGATTTCAGAGTCTGTCGCCTCTTTCTCAAACTCGACAAAAGACTTGTCAAAAAGCCGCAAAAAGTGATGCGCTGCGTCGCGGAAAATCGGATCTTGCTTCATACGGCCTGCAGATAGCGCCAAAGAAGAGCGGTCCCGCACACCCCCCAAAGCTGCAATCTCGCGTCCACGCACACCGGCGGCGAAACGCCGCCAGATTTCCGGCCGCGCGAGGTCGGGCTTTAGGTCGTCCATATAGATGCCATCCTGACTGAGCAGGGTCAGAACATCCTGTGCCGCTTGAATAAGTTGGCTCGCCTTGCGATTCTTCAGCGCTTTGCGCAGAGCCCTAAACCCCTCTTGGTCCTCTGCCGTTTCGGGGAAGTGCATGGCGCGGATCAGGTCCGCATTGCTAAGCGGTGGGTCAAGTTCTACGGCCTGCGTGCCAAGCGCCAGCAGCCCCTGATCTTCGGCATCATGGGTTGGTTCGACTTGTTCCACCACGGGGCGCGCGGCAGCCGTTTCGCGCGTTGTCGAAAACATCGCAATCGCCGTTTCGGTTTTGCGTTGTGCCGCGGCAATTTCATCCAGTTTCTTGGCAATCGACGGCTCTATCCCCGCGTGCCCAGTTGTTTGTGCCTGCGCCAGATAGCTTTGGCGCAACCCTTCTACAGCTGCGTTTATGCGCCGGCCTTCCTCGCGCATGATGCGGCTCGAGCGCGCCACCATTGCCGCGATCCAAATCAGTGCAACCGGCATGAAAATCGCGACCAGCGTGACGATGAACTGCACGCCGTCTATCCCGCTAGAGCCGGGTTTCAGCACCAGAAAAAAAACAACGGTGCCCAGGAGCCACAGGATACTTAGCGCAACCGCAACCGTATCAATAGCCGTCACATCCTTGGAACGCGGACGATCATATAGGCCAATGGGCGTTGGTTTGCTTTCGTTCTCGTCAGCCATCACGACCTGCAATCAAAGGATCAAACGTAGGCAATCTCGACGATCTCATAACTCTTGATACCGCCGGGCGTCCTGACTTCTACACTGTCGCCTTCTTCCTTGCCGATCAAGGCTTTGGCGATGGGGGATTTGATATTGAGAAGCCCTTTTTCAACATTGGCTTCATATTCACCAACGATTTGCCATGTCTTTTCCTCGTCCGTGTCCTCATCCGCGACAGTCACGGTTGCACCGAACTTTATGGTGCCCGACAGGCTGCGCGGGTCAATGACGTCGGCCAAAGAGAGGATGCCTTCCAGCTCTTTGATGCGGCCTTCGATAAAGCCCTGTTTTTCACGCGCGGAATGATATTCGGCGTTTTCTTTCAGATCGCCCAACTCGCGCGCCTCGGCGATCGCCTGGATGATCGCGGGCCGCTCCTGCGATTTCAAAACCTTCAACTCTGCCTCAAGCGCGGTGAACCCCACGCGAGTCATTGGGAGTTTATCCATTTAATTCTTCCCCAAATTTCTTTTGTCCTGCGGGGCCGGACGCCCCAGTCGTTCGCAACTGAACTACCTGACCTAAACGGGAATGTGAATGCAAGGAAAAGCTGAAAGGTCGGCAAGGAAGCGCGGGTGGGGTAGATGGTAGAGCGGAACCTATGTCTTCATTGCGGAATTTGCTGCCGTTTAAGTGACTGGTGCCAATGTCAGTTTTCCACGCATTTGCATCGCAAAGAAGACCATTATTGGGCCTTAGCGAGGAGCTTTTTTCATATCGTCATGGAAGCGCCAAGCTATGCAGTCCGTAAAAGGTTCGCGTGCATCAATCAGGGTAAGTTCTCCAGCTTTCGGTGAATTCTGGGTTCCCGCGCGGCAGCGGGCTTTCGTTTGGACGATTATTCTGTGGTAGCCATCAGAATATTTTCGTGACGACCAACGCCATGTTGCATAGCCGCAATTTCTACAACTCTGCGGTGGGTACTTGGACAACGCAACACTCCCAAAAAGTTGGCAAAGTTATGATAGCATGAGTGCAGGACCATGCCCAGATCGATCACGGAGCGTTTTCATAATGCTCGCATGTTGGCAACCAAACTCCCCCCAACCCGTGCATAAAAAAGCGACAAATTTGCATTCAGCGCGATAACGTGGCGTTTCCCCTGAATTTTGCGTCGCGAACGCATTGACGGTTCTGGAAAGAACGGGATAGCAATCGCGAAACAAATTTACCCGGTCGCCACCGGACGAGCCACCCGAAGGAAGGAAGCCACAATGGCCGAGATCGAACGCGAAGCAATGGAATATGACGTCGTTATCGTCGGCGCAGGGCCTGCTGGCCTCTCCGCGGCCATTCGACTGAAGCAGCTGGATGCTGATCTGAACGTTGTTGTGCTGGAAAAAGGCTCTGAGGTTGGCGCACATATTCTGTCTGGCGCAGTGCTTGATCCATCGGGGCTGGATGCGCTGATCCCGGATTGGAAAGAAAAAGGCGCGCCGCTGAACGTGCCTGTCAAAGAAGACAACTTCTTTGCGCTTGGCCCAGCAGGCAAAATCCGCATTCCAAACTTCCCGATGCCGCCGCTGATGAACAACCACGGCAACTACATCGTCTCGATGGGCAACGTCTGCCGCTGGATGGCAGAACAGGCCGAAGAGCTGGGTGTTGAAATCTTCCCCGGCATGGCGTGCTCTGAACTGGTCTATGGCGAAAACGGCGAAGTCAAAGGCGTCGTCGCTGGCGTCTTCGGGCTAGAGGCGGATGGCTCCTACGGTCCGAACACCGAGCCGGGCATGGAACTGCACGGCAAGTATGTGTTCCTTTCTGAAGGTGTGCGTGGCTCCCTGTCCAAAGAGGTGATCGAAAAATACGGCCTGCAGGACGGTAAAGAGCCGCAGAAATTCGGCATCGGCATGAAAGAGATCTGGGAGATCGACCCGGCCAAGCACAAAGAAGGCACTGTGACCCACACAATGGGCTGGCCTTTGGGCTCCAACGCGGGCGGCGGATCTTTCATCTATCATCTGGACAACAATCAGGTCTATGTCGGTTTCGTGGTGCACCTGAACTACAAGAACCCGCACCTCTTCCCTTACATGGAATTCCAGCGCTTTAAGCACCATCCGATGGTCGCTGACCTGCTGAAAGGCGGCAAACGCGTGGCTTACGGCGCGCGGGCGATTTCTGAAGGTGGCTACCAGTCGATGCCGAAAATGGTGGCATCGGGCGTCGCGCTGTTGGGCTGTTCCGTGGGCATGGTCAACGTGCCACGCATCAAGGGCAACCATAATGCGATGCTCTCTGGTATTGCCGCTGCGGAAGCCGCGCACAAGGCGATTGCCGCGGGCCGCTCCGGCGACGAACTGCATGATTACGAGGTCGACGTGCGCACTGGCGCGATTGGCCAAGACCTGAAGAAGGTGCGCAACGTTAAACCGCTGTGGTCCAAATTCGGCATGGTGGCCTCGCTGGTATTGGGCGGCTTTGACATGTGGTTCCAAACCGTGACCAAGGGCATCTCACTTTTCGGGACGCTCAGCCATGGCAAAAACGATGCGGCAGCGACCGAGCCAGCCTCTGCGCATAAGCCGATTGACTATCCAAAGCCCGATGGCACGCTGTCCTTTGATCGCCTGACCAACGTCAGCTTTGCGATGACCAACCACGAAGAAAGCCAGCCGTGCCACCTGCGTCTGAAGGACCCGATGGTGCCAATCAGCGACAACCTGCCCATGTTTGATGAGCCTGCGCAGCGCTATTGCCCGGCAGGTGTCTATGAGGTGGTCGAAAAAGATGGCAAGCAAGAGTTCGTGGTGAACTTCCAGAACTGCGTGCACTGCAAAACCTGCGACATCAAAGACCCGGCGCAAAACATCACCTGGGTCACGCCGCAGGGTGGCGACGGGCCGAATTACCCGAACATGTAAATCTCTGACTGATCTCAAACGCTCGCCCTTGGCGGGCGTTTTTGATTCCAGTGACTAGGTGAAGAAATCCCGCACCAACGCCGCCCTCGCAGAAAGTTTATGCGGGAATGGGCGGCGCATCGCGTTACATGTGCATTATTGCCAAGCGTCATTGCCTCTCAGGAATCCGGCGTTTAGTCTCTGATCAACGCGATGAAAGGAATGCCCCTGTGACCGGAAAAACTCTGCGACTGCTGGCGACCACCTTCTTGATTGGCGCGGGCGCATTGCCCCTGCAGGCCGAGACACATGCCGGCGCCTATCTGGCGGCGCGGTCGGCGACATTTTCCAGCGACTACGCCACGGCAGCCAAGTATTACACGCAGCTTCTTGCGCGCAATCCGGGGGAGGCTTTCCTGCTGGAAAACCTTGTGCTGTCAAACATGGCGTTGGGTCAAATTGACAAGGCCATAGCGCCTGCGCGCCTCTTGGATCAGCAAGAGGTGAATAGCCAGATCGGGAATATGGTCCTGATCGCCGCTTTGATTGACGATGGCAATTACGCGGGGTTGATTGAACGGCTAGAGGCCGACCTCGGCATTGGTCCGTTGGTCGATGGCTTGATGCAGGCTTGGGCGCACCTTGGGAATGGCAGCGTTTCAAAGGCCACCGCAGCGTTTGACGCGGTCGCCGTAGAACGCGGGCTGCAGGGTTTTGCGCTTTATCACAAGGCGCTGGCCTTGGCCTCTGTTGGCGATTTTGAAGGGGCAGAAAATATCTTTGGCGGTGAGACAGCGAATACCGTTCAGCTCTCGCGCCGCGCGGTCATCGCGCATATTCAAATTCTCAGCCAGCTAGAGCGGAACGAGGACGCCATCACCGTGCTCGACACGCTTTTTGGGCGGGATTTGGACCCAGAGCTGCGCGCGATGCGTCAGTTGCTAGAGGCAGGCGATACCGTTCCATTTGCGTTGGTGTCCTCTCCGCGTGATGGCATGGCCGAGGTGCTCTACAGCATTGCAAATGCCCTGCAAGACGAGGCGTCGCCTGATTACACGCTGCTCTACACACGCACAGCCCAGTACCTGCAGCCTGATCACATCGACGCGTTGCTTTTGACAGCCGAACTGCTTGAGCAGGTTGAGCAATACGATCTTGCAACCGAGGTCTATCGTTCGGTCCCAGCAGGGCATCACAGCTTCCATGCCGCAGAGATGGGCCGCGCCGAAGCCTTGCGCGCAGGCGGCAAGGTCGAAGCCGCAGTGGAGGTTCTGACGCAACTTTCGCGCACCCATGGCGATCTGCCAATTGTGCACACATCTTTGGGTGACATTCTGCGCCAGCAAGAGCGTTACAAAGAAGCTGCCAGCGCCTATGACAAGGCGCTTGCCCTGTTTGATACGCCTGATCAAAGCCAGTGGTTTTCATATTACGCGCGCGGCATTTGCCATGAACGTCTGGACGAATGGGACAACGCAGAGGCTGATTTCCGTCAGGCGCTTGACCTGAACCCCGACCAACCGCAGGTGCTGAATTATCTGGGGTATTCATTGGTCGAAAAGCGCATCAAACTGGATGAGGCGCTTGGCATGATTGAACGCGCTGTCGAGGCACGCCCGAACAGCGGCTATATCGTGGATAGCCTTGGTTGGGTTCTGTACCGACTGGGTCGTTTTGACGATGCGGTGACCCATATGGAACGTGCGACGGAACTGATGCCCGTTGACCCGGTGGTCAACGACCATCTCGGCGACGTTTACTGGGCTGTTGGTCGGGAAACCGAGGCGCGGTTTCAATGGCGTCGTGCGCTGAGTTTCATCACTGATGAAACGTCCGAAGAGGCCAACCCAGAGCGAATCCGCGCCAAACTGGAGCGTGGGTTAGATGTTGTGCTGGCAGAAGAGGGCGCACCCGCGATCCAAGTCGCCAATGAGCAATGAGCTTTCGGCGCTTGCGCCGGCCAAGATCAACCTGACCCTGCACATCACAGGGCAGCGAGACGATGGTTATCATCTGTTGGATTCGCTGGTTGTCTTTGCCGACATCGGCGACCGGATTTCGGCCGCCCCCGCTGATGAGTTGACATTAAACGTCACCGGTCCTTTTGCAGGTGGCATCCCAACGGACGACAGCAACTTGATGCTGCGCGCTGCGAAGCTGCTCTTGCCAGACCATGGTGCCGCCCTCACGCTTGAGAAACACTTGCCGCCAGCCTCGGGCATCGGCGGCGGTTCCAGCGACGCGGCGGCAACGTTGCGATTGCTGTCTGACCTTTGGGATGTGGCTATGCCCAAAGATGTCTTGGCATTGGGCGCAGATATGCCGGTTTGCATGACGCCCTGTGCGCAACGCATGTCCGGCATTGGTGAGCTGCTGTCAAAGGTGCCTGCACTGCCTGCCTGCGATATCGTCTTGGTGAACCCTCGGGTCGAGGTCTCAACACCTGCCATCTTTAAGTCTTTGCAAGAACGGAACAATCCCCCAATGCCTGCCAAGCTACCGGCTTGGGCCAACGTTCAGGATTTCGCGGAATGGCTTGGCACGCAGCGAAATGATATGCAGACCACGGCAGAGGTGCTGCAGCCCGCCATCACCGATGTGTTGGTCGCTTTGCAGGCCACAGATACGTTGTTTTCAAGAATGTCAGGATCAGGGGCAACGTGTTTTGCGCTTTTCCCTCCGGACGGGCGGGCGGCAAAAAACGCCCAAAAGGCGCTGCAGGCCGCGCATCCAGAGTGGTGGGTCGCAGAGGGGTCGCTTCTAAGCTAGGCCAGAGTTGGGTTAGTTCACGCGCGCTACCACGTAATCGGCCAGATCAATCAACAGCGTTTTGATTTCGTGATCGGGCAGCGGTGCCAGTGCCGCTTTGGCCTTTTCCGCCCAAGCAACAGCGTCATCGCGTGTCTCTTCCAACGCGCCGTGACGGTTCAGCAGGTCCAATGCATGGTCCAAATCGCCGTCGACTTGTTTGCCTTTTTCAATGGTCCGCTGCCAGAACGCGCGTTCTTCGCCGTCAGCTTTGGCAACCGCCTTGATCACAGGCAATGTCAGCTTGCGTTCGCGAAAATCATCCCCGACATTTTTGCCGGTCGC
The DNA here is from genome assembly GCF_900129685.1 of Cognatishimia maritima. Lineage (GTDB taxonomy): Bacteria > Pseudomonadota > Alphaproteobacteria > Rhodobacterales > Rhodobacteraceae > Cognatishimia > Cognatishimia maritima. The sequence goes on from NZ_FQWM01000004.1 coordinate 124,663, forward strand.
CTTGGCATCACCTTGGTAGTCCAGCAGGTCATCAACGATCTGGAAGGAAATCCCCAAAGCATCGCCGTAGTCAAACAGCGCTTTGACATGGGCTTCATCCGCTTTGGCAATCACGCCGCCAACCTCGGTCGCTGCTGAAAACAGCGCGGCGGTTTTCCCACGCACAACTTGCAAGTAGATCGATTCGTCGGTTTTCAGATCCTGCGCAGCGGTCAACTGCAGCACTTCACCTTCGGCAATTGTGGCCGAGGCATTGGCCAGGATATCCAGAACGCGCAAGGATCCGGTTTCCACCATCAACTGGAACGACCGCGAAAACAGGTAATCGCCAACCAGAACAGAGCTTTTGTTGTCCCACAGCAGGTTGGCTGTCGGACGACCCCGGCGCTGTGCGCTTTCGTCGACGACATCGTCATGCAAAAGCGTGGCCGTGTGGATGAATTCTACCGTCGCGGCAAGATGCAGGTGGTATGGCCCGTCATAGCCACAGAGTTTCGCCGCCGCCAATGTCAGCATGGGCCGCAACCGTTTGCCACCAGCGCCAACCAAATGCGCGGTTACTTCGGGGATGCGTGGCGCGTGTTTGCTGGCCATGCGTTCGGTGATCAGCGCATTCACGGCCTGCATTTCATCGGCCAGTAGGGCGCTTAACGCCTCATGCGGTTTTGTTGCTGCGTGGTCCAGACCCATCACACTCCCGTCACAAGGCTCGACATTTGGCAGGCCTTGCCCTTACATCCCAGATATGAAGGAACTCTTGCGCACCACCGACCCGACGATCATTGCCTTTGCCATGGCGCTCCTTCGAGGGGAGGGTATAGACTGCTTTGAAATGGACGTAAATATGAGCGTTCTGGAAGGTGGCATAGGCATCTTTCCGCGTCGCATTCTGGTACATTCAGATGTCTTGACGCAGGCAGAACGCGTTATGCGCGACAATGATATCCCGCTGGGTCGACCGTGAGCGAAAAAATCACTGAAAATGAATATCTTGGCGGCAAGGTACGCATCAGGCAGCCTTTGCGTGGCTACCGCGCGGGGGTTGATCCTGTGCTTCTGGCAGCCTCTGTTCCGGCGAGATCTGGCCAAACTGTGCTTGAACTTGGCACCGGGGTCGGCACTGCGGCACTCTGCCTCGCCGCACGAGTGTCTGGCCTTTCGCTGGTCGGAGTCGAACTACAGCGGGCGTATGCTGACCTTGCGCGCGAAAATGCAGGGCTAAACAAGGCGCAGTTCGAGGTCATAACCGCCGATCTGAATGATCTTCCGAGCGACCTGAAGCAGCGCCGATTTGATCATGTCATCGCGAACCCGCCCTATTTTGACCGTAGCGCCAGCCATGCGGCCCAAGACCAAGGCCGTGAAACCGCGATGGGCGAAGACACGCCGTTGGCTATCTGGCTTTCCGTTGCAGCAAAACGTGTCGCGCCAAAGGGCTATGTGACCTTCATCCATCGGGCTGAACGGCTCAGCGATCTTCTGTCTCTGATGCCTGCCGCACTGGGCTCGGTTCAGGTCTTGCCCTTTATTCCAAGGGCAGAGCGCGACGCGAATCTTGTGCTGGTGCGCGCGCGCCATTCTGGGCGGGCCCCGTTACGACTGCATGCACCGATCCTGCTGCATCAGGGCGCTCAGCACGAAAAAGACGCTGAAAATTACACCGACCGCGTGAAATCCGTGCTGCGCGATGGGGCTGCGCTGCCGTTTCCGGCATAATTTCGCGCAACCTATAGGTGCCAGCTAACTACGTAATATTGCTGTTGAAATCTTTGCTGCGAAATAAAGTTTCAAAAGACTCGGTATTCTTTTTGTAAAAAACCACAAAAACAATGCATGCGCCGCGTGACAGATGCGTGAATTTATGCTGGACTAGGTCTGTTGATGTTAACCCTAGCTAGAGAGGAGGATGCCATATGAGCGTAAGCTCACATTTGGAAGAACTGAAACGGAAACACGAGAGCCTCTCCAAACTTGTCGAACAGGAGCAACGCTCCCCAGGAGCAAGTGATCTCGACATTGCTGAAATGAAGAAACAGAAACTCCGGATCAAAGAAGAGATCACGAGACTTTCTGCTTAGTCAACATTCACCCACCAACATTTACCCAAAGAGGCCCCGTTTCTTCGGAAGCGGGGTTTTATTATGTCCGAAAGCTGGCGCGTGCTGCGACTAATGCGCCAAACGTAATCAGCAGCGCAGCAATGGCCAGACCCCATGTGGCTTCGGCCGCGCCTGCCAAGACAAGCACAAGCGTCGACAAAAGCGGCGCAGCATAAGAGGCCGTGCCCAATAGCTGAATGTCGCCCTGTTTGACGCCAATGTCCCAAACGTAAAACGCCAATCCCACCGGCCCAAGGCCAAGCGCCGCAACTGAAAGCCAGCCAAGACGTGAGGTAGGCCAGATCGTGTCCTCAAGCATCACATGCAGCCCCAGCGACAGCACCGCAGAGGCAAGGCAAAAGACGGCGACAGCGGCCGTTGGGACGTCTTTCAGCCGTCGGGAGATCACCGAATAGCAGGACCAGAAAGGGCGCAGCCAAAGGCAAGACCATAGCCGGGCAGTGCGGCTGCATCAAAGCCGCCTCCACCCCCCTGAATGATCAGGGCTGCGCCTGCGAAGGCAATGAGTGCCCCAATCACATGCGCGCGCTTCAAGACCTCACCGGGCAAAAGCCCGGAGAAAAGCACAATCAACAGTGGCCAAAGATAAGCGATCAGCCCGGTCTCCGCCGCAGGCGCAAGCCGCAGCGCGCTAAAGTAAAGCGCGTGGTAGCCGAACAATCCAATCGTCCCGAAAGCAAAAACGCCGAGGGGCACCTGCCTCAGGGGGCCAAAACCACCTGTCCGCGCCGTCCAGATCAGCCCCAATGTACCGCCGATGGCAAAGCAAACGGCATTCAATAGCAAGGGCGGCATTGGGGCCGTCCCGACGGTAAAAAGCGCCAAGAAGGACCAAAGGATCACGGCAAGAAAGCCAACGGATGTCGCGGTTTTTGGTGTCACGGTCCTACAGCTCTGAAACAGGGACAATTTTGAAGTCATCCGAGAAATGCGCGGTCTTTTCAATCTCTGCAATGAACCAATCACGAAACGCCGCCACGTCGGTACGTGTCTCAGCACCTTTCCGGCAGAGAAAGCGAAACCGAGCATCCGATTCAATGGCCACTTTGAACGGCGTCACCAACCGTTCCTCCATGACATCTTTGATAATCATCGGACGGCGCCCCAGGGCGACCCCGACGCCAGAAATCGCCGCGTCAATTGCATGGTCGGCGTTCGAAAAATGGATGCCGCGTTTGCCTTCTGGAAGCCGAAGCCTCATCGCCTTGAACCATGCGGCCCAGTCGCATTTGGGGCGCAGAAAATCGATGGAATCATCGTAGATCAGCGGCGCATTGAGAAGCTTTTCCGGGGTGTCATATTTCTGGGCATGCTCGGGCGTCATCACCGGTGTCAGCCATTCTTTGCGCACCGGAACGCTGTAGAGATCGGGGAACTCGCGTTGACTAAAACGAATGGCAACGTCGACGTCATCACGTTCAAAGTCGAGGTCCTTCAAGGAGGCCGCAAAACGCAATTCGATATCCGGGTGGTGGCGCGCGAACTCAAAAATTCGGGGGGCAAGCCACTTGGCCGTCAAAGCTGGGCCCGCTGTAATCATCAGCGTATTGGTTTGCACCGACCGACGCGCCGCGCGCCATGCATTGTTCAGAGCATCAAAGCCTTCGCTCGCCCCGGGCGCCAGAACGGCGCCAGCCTCCGTCAATTGAACCGCACGGTTGAGCCTGACAAACAATGGATGGCCAAGGTGATCTTCCAGCGATTTGATCTGAAACGACAACGCGGCAGGCGTCACGTTCAACTCATCCGCCGCCCTTGCAAAGGACAGATGTCGGGCAGCGGCCTCAAAAGCGCGCAGGGCGGTCAAAGGGGGCAGGCGATCACTCATGTCAGTTAAGTAAAACTAAATCGAAGTGTTGAAAAGTCTCGTTTGTAAGCTTTCTTTGCGCAGCGCATATTGGCAACAGGTTAGATTTTCAAATGCAGGAGCGCAAAATGATCGAAGTTGCCACAACCCGTCGCGTCGCTTGCGCCTATTCCCGGGCGCATGAGGAAAGAGCCATGGCTTTCCGGCGTCTGTTCAAGGTTTTTAGCGTTTTCCCACGTGTGCCGCTGAGCCGGATCGCTCTTACGGTGCCGTCCCGCTGATCCGCTTTCTGCGGTTTCTTACGGGGCAAAAAGGAAAGGGCCGGTCAATTGACCGGCCCTTGTTGTCTTCACCGACGGCAGTAATCAGACGAAGAACTGTGCGCCGTTCGCCGAAATGGTCGAGCCATTGATGAACCCTGAATCCTCGGACGCAAGGAAGGTCACGCAGCGCGCGATTTCTTCTGGTTCACCCAGACGACCTGCTGGAATCTGCGGAATGATCTTAGAGTTCAGAACTTCCTCTGGGATTGCGCGGACCATTTCGGTGCCGATGTAGCCCGGGCAAACCGCGTTCGCCGTGATGCCTGCGCGGGCACCTTCTTGGGCCAGGGATTTGATGATGCCCAGATCGCCCGCTTTGGTCGCTGCATAGTTCACCTGACCAAACTGGCCTTTCTGACCGTTGATCGAAGAGATCACGATCACACGGCCAAACTTGCGCTCACGCATGCCAGGCCAAACCGGGTGCACGGTGTTAAAAACGCCGGTCAGGTTGGTGTCGACGACTTCTTTCCATGCCTCAGGCGTCATCTTGTGGAAAGGTGCGTCGCGGGTGATACCAGCGTTCGCGACAACCACGTCAATCGGGCCAAGGTCCGCCTCGACCTGCGCGATGCCTGCTTTGGAGGCGTCGTAATCGGCAACGTTCCATTTGTAGGTCTTGATGCCGGTCTCTGCGGTAAAGGCAGCGGCTTTTTCGTCGTTGCCAGCATAGGTTGCCGCAACCTCGTATCCTTCGGCTTTCAGCGCTTTGGAAATCGCTTCTCCGATGCCGCGTGAACCGCCGGTGACGAGTGCTACTTTTGCCATGGTCTTCCTCCAGTATGAGTAATTCTTCTAGTAATTCTGTTACGTAACGCGCGCTCAATGTGCAAGATTGTTTCGTCGTCAAATTGGTATGATCGCCGACAATCCGTAAGTCCAGTGCGCTTCTTGATTGCAGTGACAAAAAAAGGGCATCCCATGCGGGACGCCCTTTTCACGATTGTTACAAGGCGTCCGAGACTTATGGGCGCTCAACGCAGAGCGCGACACCCATGCCGCCGCCGATGCACAGTGTTGCCAAGCCTTTTTTGGCGTCGCGACGCTGCATTTCAAACAGCAGTGTGTTCAGGACGCGGCAGCCCGAGGCGCCAATCGGGTGACCGATCGCAATCGCGCCGCCATTGACGTTCACGATGGCTGGATCCCAACCCATGTCCTTGTTCACGGCACAGGCCTGCGCAGCAAAGGCTTCGTTGGCTTCAACAAGGTCCAAGTCGCCAACAGACCAGCCCGCCTTTTCCAGCGCCTTGCGAGACGCGTGGATTGGGCCAACACCCATGATGGATGGGTCCAGACCGGCAGTGGCGTAAGACGCAATGCGGGCCATTGGGGTGATGCCGCGCTTTTCGGCGTCATCTGCGGACATCAGCAAAACGCCTGCCGCGCCGTCGTTGATGCCAGATGCGTTCGCAGCCGTCACAGAGCCGCCTTCACGCACGAAGGCTGGGCGCAGTTTCTGCATGCCTTCGATGGTTGCGCCGTGACGGATGTATTCGTCTTTGTCGACCACGATGTCGCCCTTGCGGGTCTTCACGGTGAAGGCGATGACCTCATCGTCAAACTTGCCAGCCTTCTGTGCGGCCTCGGCTTTGTTCTGAGACGCCAGCGCGAATTCGTCCTGCATCTCACGAGAAATCTGCCACTGGTTCGCAACGTTTTCAGCGGTTTGGCCCATGTGATAGCCGTTGAACGCATCCCACAGACCATCTTTGATCATCGAGTCGATGTATTTCATATCGCCCATTTTGTGGCCCGCACGCAGGTGCGCCACATGCGGCGAAAGGGTCATGTTTTCCTGACCGCCCGCTGCAACGATGGACGCGTCACCCAGTTGGATGTGCTGTGCCGCCAATGCAACCGCGCGCAGGCCTGAGCCGCACACTTGGTTGATGCTCCATGCGGCGCTTTCTTGTGGCAAGCCCGCATTAATATGCGCCTGACGCGCCGGGTTCTGACCCTGACCTGCGGTCAGAACTTGACCGAGGATGGTTTCAGACACTTCAGACTTGTCGATCCCTGCGCGCTCCACCAGCGCTTCAAGCACTGCTGCGCCCAAATCATGCGCGGGAGTGTTTGCGAATGATCCGCCAAAGCTACCAACAGCTGTCCGGGCAGCCGAGGCGATTACTACGTTTGTCATATTCGTCGATCCTCTCAAGATGCAAAACATGCGTCCATCGGTGGGACACATATTGATCCCCTTCCAAAGGCTGCTTTATCGGATTTGCGAGGGAGCGACAACACGAAGCGTGCCGTTTTCGAAAGAAAATTGCGAGCTACGCGACTTTTTTGGAATTTTCGTTCTTGTCCCACGGGGGATTGACCGTCGGAGCGCCGTAAAGAAAGCCCTGCAGACAGTCGAACCCAAGCGATGCAAGGGTATTAGCATCATCCATACTGGTGACATGTGTCGCAACTGTGAAGATGCCGAATTGCCGCGCAATGTGCGAAATCGCGCCGGCAATCACTTGGTTTTCATAGTCGGTGCTTATTTTTTGGCAGAACTGGCGATCGACTTTGACAATATCAAAGAAAAACTCTTTGAAATGTCGGAAGGACGTCAGTTTTGCGCCGTAGTCATCCAAGGCAAAAGCGATTCCCCGGCCTTGGCAGTTGTCCATGAAATCCATCACCACCTCGGGCACCTGCAAGGCGGAGGGTTCAGAGATCTCTAGAATCAAACGCCTTGCGACCTCTGGTCGTTCGGAAAGCGCTTGTTCTAGCGTGCGTGTGTAGCGGCCATAGCCGATGGACCGGGCCGACATATTTATCGAAATGCGGATGTCCGGTGCTTGGGTGAGGGTCTTCAGCCCCTGTTCAAGCGCAAGGCAATCCAACTGCCGCCCCAAATCGGTGTCTTCGAGTGTTGCCATAAAATCTTTGGCCGGGATGATACGCCCGGTTTCATCCAGCACCCTGATTAGCCCTTCGAAGAAGGCAACTTTTGTCGGGTCTTTCGCTTGAACAATGGGTTGAAAGGCCAGCAGCACATCTTTGTGCCGGATCGCTGCAGCCACCATATCGACCACCGCCAGATCACGCGTTTCAATCGCGTGATCCAGCGGGCTGCTCTTGATAGCGCGCTGTCGCTTGCCCATGCATGACCCTCCGATAAAGCCATTAAGGCCCAGAGGGATAAACAAGCCGTTAAAGGGAAATTTGCGGCGAAATTAGCCTTCGCCGCTGCCAATCAGCGCTTTCAACACAGCCTTGGCACTGTCGCTTGACCAATCCGCGTCACCGCGCAGGCGCGCGACTTCATTTCCGTCGGGATCAAGGATCATGGTGGTCGGCAGGCCAAACACTTTCATTTCGCGCGCCAAAAGCTGCTTTGGGTCGCGGTGTTGCGGCAAGTTGTCGACGCCGATTTCATCCAAAAACTTCGCCATCGCAGGCGGCATGTTGCGCCCAGTTGCCAGTGTCACAACTTCAAAATTGTCGCCGCCCAATTCGCGCTGCAACTCTGAAAGCATTGGCATTTCGTGACGGCAGGGTGCGCACCAAGTGGCCCAAAAGTTCAGCAGCACATATTTGCCGCGATAATCCGAAAGCTGCCCTTCGCCACCATCCTCGTGAACAAATGTCGCCTCAGAGCTTGTCATAGCTTCGGGGTGAAACACCAGTTTCTTCATATCACCCTCACGCAGGGCAGTGGCGGCTTCGATATCCGCTGACGCAACATTTGCGCTAAGGGCCAAGGCCATATAAAGCACGCTCAAACGAAACAGACGCATAGTTCCTCCGAAAGACACGACATGACAGACAAATCCTCGAACCAGATGTGGGGTGGCCGCTTCGCCGCCGGTCCAGACGCGATCATGGAGGCAATCAATGCCTCGATCGGGTTTGATCAGCGGATGGCGGCACAGGACATTGCTGGCTCGCGGGCCCACGCGGCGATGTTGGCCAAGGCAGGCATCATTACGGATAAGGATGCCGAAGCGATTAGGGAAGGGCTGCTCACGGTCTTGTCAGAGATCGACAGCGGAAAGTTCAATTTCTCTGCCGCGCTCGAGGACATCCACATGAATGTCGAGGCGCGCCTGAAAGAGATCATTGGCGAACCCGCAGGCCGTTTGCACACGGGCCGGTCGCGCAATGATCAGGTGGCGACAGATTTCAAACTCTGGGTGCGCGACCAGATGGACGCGGCCATTGCTGGTATTGAGGCGCTGATGAAGGCGCTTGTTGCGCAGGCCGAAGCCGGTGCCGACTGGGTCATGCCGGGCTTTACCCATCTACAAACCGCGCAGCCGGTCACATGGGGGCATCATATGCTGGCCTATGTCGAGATGCTGGCTAGGGATCGCAGCCGTTTTGTCGACGCGCGCAAACGCATGAACGAATCCCCCCTTGGCGCGGCTGCGCTGGCCGGGACGTCCTTCCCGATTGATCGCCATATGACAGCCGAGGCGCTGGGTTTTGATCGCCCCGCGGCGAATTCTCTGGACGCGGTATCGGATCGCGACTTTGCGCTCGATTTCCTTTCGGCGTCGTCAATCTGTGCCATCCACCTCAGCCGCTTGTCCGAAGAGCTGGTGATCTGGTCCTCGGCGCAGTTCCGGTTTGTGACGCTGTCTGACCGCTTCTCTACTGGCAGTTCCATCATGCCGCAAAAGAAAAATCCGGATGCCGCTGAACTGATCCGCGCCAAGATTGGCCGGATTTTCGGGGCGAATACCGCGCTGACCATCGTGATGAAGGGTCTGCCGTTGGCCTATTCCAAGGACATGCAGGAAGACAAAGAACAGACCTTTGATGCTGCCGACAGCCTGATGTTGGCACTGGCCGCCATGGAAGGCATGGTCAAAGACATGTCCGCCAACCGCGACAGCCTTGAAGCGGCAGCGGGCAGTGGGTTCTCGACGGCAACCGACCTTGCTGATTGGCTGGTGCGGGCGCTGAACATGCCATTTCGTGATGCCCACCACGTGACCGGCACTTTGGTTGCCATGGCAGAATCCCGCGGCTGTGATTTGCCTGATCTGACGCTAGAGGATATGAAATCTGTGCATGAGCACATTACCGAGGATGTCTTTGGCGTTCTTGGGGTGCATAACTCTGTGGCCTCGCGCACATCCTACGGCGGCACCGCCCCAAGCGAAGTGCGCAAACAGGTTGCCCGTTGGAAGGACCTATTGGGATGAAATGGATTGCTGCGCTGATCACGATCAGCTTCTTGGCAAGCTGCGGCGCAGATGGTGCGCCGGTGCAACCGACAGCGGGGATTGGCATTGGGATCAGCCCGAGCGGCCTTTCCACGTCAACCCGCGTTGGGGTCAAGAAAGGCCCCGTGTCTGTCGGGGTCAGCCTCTGATGTTTGAAAGATCCAGCCTACGCTGGGTCTTTTTGCTTTTGGCCATCTGGGGCGCTGTGCACCCAATGGCCTATTTCCTTTCGTGGTTTGCCGACAATGGATTTGACCTCGCAGGGATGATTGACGCATGGCACGTGAACGACGCCACAAGTGGCCTTGTCTGGGATCTGACGATCTCGGCCCTTGCTTTGACGCTTTGGGTGGTTGTTGAAACCCTGCGGCATCGCCAGTGGCACTGGCTGCTTGCCCTCCCGGCCACCTTCTGCATCGGGGTCAGCTGCGGCCTGCCGTTGTTTCTTTTCTTTCTGTTTGGACGCGGACACAAAAATTCATCGTCTTTGCAGGGCTGATAAGATTGCAAGCCACAGGGCTTGTGCCTAAGACAGGCAAAACCAAATTCGCCCAATTTCGCCGGAGTGCCGCCAGATGGATCATTTTCTCTATAAAGACGGAGCATTGTTTGCTGAAGACGTTCCCGTCGCTGAAATCGCGGCGCAGGTCGGCACGCCTTTCTATTGCTATTCCACGGCAACTTTGGAACGTCACTTTCGCCTCTTTGACGAAGCGCTCGACGGGACCGAACATCTGGTGTGCTACGCCATGAAAGCCGCCAGCAATCAGGCGATCCTGAAAACCTTGGCAGCACTGGGTGCTGGCATGGATGTGGTTTCGGGCGGCGAATATGCGCGCGCCAAAGCAGCAGGTGTGCCGGGCGATCGGATCGTCTTTTCCGGCGTTGGCAAGACCCGCGACGAAATTCGCGAAGCGCTAACCGGAGGCATTCGCCAGTTCAACGTTGAGTCAGAGCCAGAAATGGCGGTGATCAACGCGGTTGCGCTGGAGTTGGGTGTGAAAGCGCCAATTACCGTGCGGGTGAACCCCGACGTGGACGCAAAAACCCACGCCAAAATCGCAACTGGCAAATCCGAGAACAAATTCGGCATCCCTATCAGCCGTGCACGAGACGTCTATGCCCATGCGGCAAGCCTACCGGGTTTGGAAGTCGTCGGCATTGATGTGCACATTGGTAGCCAATTGACCGAATTGGAACCTTTTCGGCTCGCCTATCAAAAGGTTGCCGAACTGACCGAAGCGCTGCGCGCCGACGGGCACAATATCAAGCGGCTGGATTTGGGCGGTGGTCTCGGCATTCCCTATGAACGCTCCAACTCTGCGCCGCCGTTGCCGATTGAATATGGCGCGATGATCAAAGACACCCTCGGCCATCTGGGCTGCGAGATCGAGATCGAGCCGGGCCGCCTGATCGCGGGCAATGCCGGGATCATGGTGTCAAAAGTGATCTATGTGAAAGAAGGCGAAGACCGCCAGTTTATGATCATCGATGGCGCGATGAATGACCTGATCCGCCCGGCGATGTATGATGCCCATCACGATATCATCCCGGTGGTTGAACCTGCGCCAGGCGAAGAGCCTGCACGTTACGACATCGTGGGTCCGGTTTGTGAAACCGGCGACACTTTTGCCAAAGGACGGGTCATGTCCACCGTCAAAGCCGATGATCTGGTGGCCTTCCGCTCTGCCGGGGCCTATGGCGCGGTTATGGCCAGCGAATACAACACCCGGCCTTTGATTCCCGAAGTTCTGGTGAAAGATGATCAATTTGCGGTTATTCGCCGACGTCCGACCTTTGACGAAATGATAAATCGCGATACCATCCCAGAGTGGCTCTGATTTGGGGCAATCCCGCCCATAGCCACCGGAATGGGAGCCTATGGCCCGGTATGACGATGCGCGGCCCGACCGCGCGAAGACCGTCCTAAGCAAGCTGTCTTGGGTTCTGTCGCTGACGCGACTGGGCTTGTTTTCCGAACGCGTGATTCGCGCTTTTTGGCCTGTTTGGTCCCTGATCTTTGTTGTCTCTGCCGCCCTGATGATGGGCGTTCAGGATGCGATGTCCGTCGAGGCCGTGTGGTCCATCGGGCTGATCTGCCTTGCGGCGCTTCTGTTTTTGACATGGCGCGGCGCGCGCCAAGTGACCCTGCCAAGCCGAAACGAAGCGCTTATTCGGCTGGATGACACGCTGCCGGGTCGTCCGGTGCAATCGCTGATGGACCACCCCGCGATGGGGGACGCCGATCCAGCAACAGCCGCCATCTGGCGCGCACATCAAACCCGCATGGCGGACCGCGCTGCAAATGCCCGACCGCCAAAGCCGAATTGGGCGGTCTCCCATCTAGACCCATTTGGTCTGCGGTTTACCGCCTTGCTGCTGCTGGCCGTGGCTTTGCTTTTTGGCAGCGTCAGTCGGATGTCGAGCGTCTCTGCCATGGCACCGGGGGGCGCAACGCCCAGCCTTGCAGAGGCGTCTTGGGAGGGGTGGATCACCCCGCCAAGCTATACGGGGCTGCCAACGCTGTACCTGAATGACCAGCCCGCGGGTTCTTTGGAACTGCCAGAAAACAGCCTCGTCACGCTGCGTCTGTATGGTGAAATCGGCACGCTGACGGTGAATGAAACCGTCTCTGCGCGGGTTGAGGTGCCAAGCGCGGCCGACCCAGCGCAAAGCTTTTCCGTTCAACAAGAGGGCACCCTGGAAATCGCAGGTGCGAATGGGCGCAGTTGGTCGATTGGGCTTGTCCCCGATCACCCGCCGCAATTGACGACGGTTGGTGACGTCGAAACCTCTGCGCGCGGGGAAATGAGCCTGCCGTTTTCCGCCAGCGATGATTATGAAGTCGCCAGCGGCACCGCCGTTATGGCACTGAACCTCGGTGCGGTGTTGCGTCAGCATGGATTGGCACCAGAGCCAGAAGAGACTGCACCGGTGCCGATGCAGCTTCCCCTGCCCATCGCTGGCACGCGGGATGCCTTTGATGAGACGCTGATTGACGATTTCTCTGCCCACGCTTGGGCACACCTTCCGGTCACGCTGACTCTGCAGGTCACCGATGCCGCTGGTCAGAACAGCATGCCGATGACCGTCGACTTCGACTTGCCTGCACGGCGATTCTTTGATCCGCTGGCGAACGCCCTTGTCGAACTGCGCCGCGACCTTCTGTGGTCGCGGGAGAACGGCCCGCGTGTTGCCCAACTGATGCGCGCGATCTCGCACCGCCCAGACGAAGGCATTTTCCGCAAAGACAAAGACTATCTGCGTCTGCGCACGATCCTGCGCCATTTGGAACGGGTGTTGCCTGCTGGCTTGCCAGATGAGGACCGCTTGGAGATCACCGACGAACTTTGGGCCTTTGCGCTTGAGTTGGAAGAAGGTGATCTGGATGACGCGCTAGAACGCATGGCGCGCGCGCAGGAGCGCCTTGCGGAGGCAATGAAGAACGGAGCCTCGCAGGAAGAGATCGACCGCTTGATGCAAGAGTTGCGCGAAGCCACGCAGGACTACCTGCGGCAACTGGCGCGGCGCAATAGCGAAGATCAGCAATTCTCGCAGAACCAGCAGCAGCCGCAGAACGGCATGCAAATGACGCAGGATGATCTGCAACGCATGATGGACCGCATTCAGGAACTGATGGAACAGGGTCGCATGGCCGAAGCGCAGCAGGCGCTTGAGGAATTCCAACGGCTGATGGAAAACATGCGTGTGACGCAGGGTGGACAAGGCCAGCCATCGCCGGGCGAACAGGCGCTGGACGAACTGGGTGAAACCCTCCGCAATCAGCAAGGTCTTAGCGATCAGGCCTTCCGCCAATTACAGGAACAATTCAATCCCAACGCCCGCGCCGGTCAGAACTCTGAAAACGAGGGTTATTCTGGCGGTGAGGGCCGTGGGCAATCCCATGACGGCACAGGCGGCTCTGGTCAGGGCGAAGGCGAAAGCGGTGAGGGCCAAGAAGGTCAGGGGCTGGAAGGCGCGCTTGCTGACCGGCAACAAGCGCTCCGGCAAGAATTGGAGCGTCAGCGCAACGGCCTGCCCGGTCAGGGCACCCCCGAAGGCGATGCCGCGCGCGAGGCGCTTGGCCGTGCGGGAGAAGCCATGGATGGCGCCGAAGAGGCGCTGCGGAACCAAGACCTTGCCGAGGCAATTGACCAGCAGTCAGAAGCGATGGAAGCGCTGCGTGAGGGCATGCGCAGCCTTGGGGAAGCCTTGGCGCAGAACCAGCAGCAGGGCGGCCAAGAAGGGCAGGCGCAGAATTCACCCGGCGCAGCACGCGATCCCCTTGGGCGCAATCCGGGGCAGCAAGGCATGCCCGGCACCGAACAGGGGTTGCTGCAAGGTGAAGATGTTTACCGCCGCGCGCAGGACTTGCTCGAGGAAATCCGTCGCCGCGCGGGCGAGGGGGAACGCCCCGAGCTGGAACGCAATTACCTGAAACGTTTGCTTGATCGGTTCTAAGAACCGCGATACGGGGCGTTAGGCCCCAGCCGACAGGCTATCCAGCCACAGCATCAGCTTCGTGACCTGTGAGTCCAGGCGAATGCGCATCGTGTCTATGAAATTCACATAGGCTGCGACCCATTTTTCTAGCCCTGCAAAATTGTCACTGATCAAGGCCGGATCGCTGTAAACCAGCGCGCCAAAGGCCACCAGCAGCAGCGCCAAAGCAAACCCGATGCGCCGCCCACCGGCACGTCTTTGGTTCAGGGTGGGGCGCCCATCCGGTTGCTCTTCGGGTTTACGATCCTCAGTGGCGCGCAGAGTCGAGTTGATTTCTTCGATATCAGGCAACAGATCGCGTCGTGAGTTGGCCGGGATCGGTTCTGGAGGCTGGTCCATCTCTTCAGGCGAAACACCCCGCATGCGCGCCATGCGTTCCTTGGCTTGTTGTGCCCGTTTGGCCGCATCGTCTTGGGTTTCATCCAACCCGAGGTCCGGCTGGCTTTCCAGCGTTTCTTCGGCCCGACGCTCAACCTCTAACGCGGCTTCTTCCTGCAGGATCGTCGCAACGGTCGGGTCAATCGTGCGCCGCCGCTGTGCAACAGGTTCTGGCGTATCTTCCGGCTCGGCGTCCTCAGTCGGCTCGTAGTAGACCGCATCGTCCTGCGTTGGCTGCGTGTCTTCCGGCTCTGGCAAGTCTTCGTGCGGTGCCACCTCGGGTTCAGTCTGAACTGGCTCGGTCTGCTCTGGCGCTGAGGCTTCCAGCGCTGCCCCATCATCCGTGGTTACGCCGTCCAGTGCGGCATCCAGTTCGGCTTCAAAATCATCGCGCGGAGCATCGGCATCAACAGGATCGGTCTCTTCAACTGGCGCATCCCCATCCGGGGTGTGGGCCTCTGCCTCTTCCTGAATCTGAGTGGCGCGCGCACGCCGGATGGTCGCCCTGAGCGCCTCGGCGACCTGCTCGGGCGAAGCCTCTGGGCTGCCCTCATGACTGGCGTCTTGGGTGGTGTCCTCCTGCTCGGCGAACTCGATGTCTTCTTCCAGATCATCGTCTACATCGTCGCTAACGGTCTCCGGCACCGGAAGCGGGGCCTCCGTCTGCAATGCCTGCTGAAACCACGTCATACCGCAGTTTGAGCATTGCACATCGCGACCTTCCTGAGGAATCACATCGTCTGGAACCTCGTATTGCGCATCGCAATTTGGACAAGTTAACCGCATGACCCCTAAAAACCCCAGATTGCATGGCCTTTTCCACAACATATTGTGCTTTGCCTGCGCAGGAAAGTGCAAAGGCCGCTTAGGATGCGTTGCAACCAAGACGATGCTGCGGCACAACAGGGCAAATTGTGATTGAGGCCCCCGTGATCGAGTTAAACAACGTCGCCTACAGCTATGGCGGTGGAGAATTGCTAAGCGAAATCGACCTGACGATTCAGCCGGGGGACTTCTATTTCCTGACGGGTCCATCAGGCGCGGGCAAAACCACGTTTCTGAAATTGTGCTATGGCGATCTGACCCCGACGGCGGGAGAGGCGCGCCTGTTTGGCCAAGATGTCCGCACGATGGATCGGGATGCCCACGCCATGACGCGCCGCCGCATTGGTGTTGTGCATCAGGATTGCGATTTTCTGGATCACTTGCCGCTCGCGGACAATGTCGCCCTGCCACTGACGGTCTCTGACCGCAACGACCTAGAGCAGGTGGCGAACCTCAAGGAGCTGCTGTCTTGGGTCGGGCTCAAGCAGCGTGCCAAGGCGTTGCCGCCGGAATTGTCGGGTGGGGAACGCCAGCGCGCAGCGCTTGCGCGGGCCGTCATCATGTCGCCCGACCTCGTGTTGGCAGATGAACCCACCGGCAATGTCGACTGGGAGATGTCACAACGTTTGCTGCAGCTGCTAATCGAGCTGAACAAGATGGGCAAAACCGTCATCATCGCAACCCACGACATGAATCTGATCCGTGCGGCCAAAGCCAAGGTGCAGGCACGGGTGCTTCGGATTGCAAACCGTCACGTCCAACTGGCGGGGGCGGATCTGTGAAGGCGCTCCTGAACAATATCATCTTTGTTTTTGTCGGAGACGCGCAGGCGGACCGTATGGTGCCGCCCACCGGGTTCACCGCACGGCTGACCTTGTTTGCCTCTGCGGCCATGGCCTTTCTGGCGGTCTTTGCGATTGCGCTTTCCTTGGCCTCTGGTCGTCTGGCGCAGCGCTGGGGGCAGGAGCTGGCCCAAAGTTCGACGCTGCGCATCTCCGCCCCGGCCGAACAAATGGCAGCGCAAACGGCCGCCGCATTGAAGGTGCTGGAAACCACCCCCGGCATCGCACAGGCGACGGCCATGTCGCCGGATGAACAGCGCGCCCTATTGGCCCCGTGGTTTGGGCCGGACTTACCGGTCGAAGACCTGCCGATCCCGCAATTGATTGCCATCGAAGAAACGCCCGAAGGCTATGACGCGGCAGGCCTGCGCCTGCGCTTGCAGGCCGAGGTGCCCGGTGCAATCCTTGATGACCACACCCGCTGGCGTAAGCCGCTACAACAGGCCGCCGGACGCCTGCGTCTGTTGGGGCTGTTGTCCATTGGCCTAATTGCATTGGTCACCGCAGCAATGATCACCCTTGCCGCGCAGGCTGCGCTGGCCGCGAATGCCAAAATCATCGCCGTCTTACGCTTGGTTGGCGCGCAGGACAGCTATATCGCCAAAGCCTTTGTGCGTCGCTTTACCCTGCGCGCGCTTTATGGAGCCACCGCTGGCAGCTTCGTCGGCTTTCTGGCGCTGTTCCTTCTGCCAGCCGCACAGGAACAAGGCGGCTTTCTGACCGGCCTTGGCTTTCAGGGCCTAAGCGCCGCGTGGCTCTTGTTGATCCCGATCTTGGCCGCCATCGTCGGCTTTATCGCGACGGGCACCGCCGCCCGCCGAACGTTGAAGGAGTTGCGCTGATGGCCCTGCAATGGATGCGTTCTCTGCTGTTTATCATCCAGATGTACCTGATGATGGCCATCATGGGCCTGACGTTTTTTATCCCCGCGCTCCTGAGCCGCAAAGCTGCAATCTTTGGCATGAAATGCTATTGCGCATGGGTGCGCTGGACGCTGTCTTGGATGGTCGGACTGACCTCCGAAGTGCGCGGCCCGGTGCCCAAGGGCGAGGTCATCGTTGCCTCCAAACACCAAAGTTTTCTCGACATCATTCTGCTAATGGGCACGCTGCCCGCCGGCAAGTTCATTATGAAACGAGAGCTGATGTATGCGCCGATTTTGGGCCAATATGCCCTGCGCATCGGCTGCGTGCCGGTCAACCGCGGCAAGCGCGGAAAGGCGATCAAAAAGATGGCCGAGGACGTGCGCAAAGGCCGCAGCAACCCCGGGCAGTTGATCATCTATCCACAAGGCACGCGCATCGCTCCGGGCGTGAAAGCGCCCTATAAGGTCGGCACCTATGTGCTATATGAGCAACTCGGCCAAACCTGCGTGCCCGCCGCGACCAATGTGGGCGTCTTCTGGCCCAAACGCGGCATCCTGCGCAAACCCGGCCATGCCGTTGTCGAGTTCTTGGAACCAATCCCCGCAGGGCTTGATCAAAAAACCTTCATGACGCGGCTAGAGACTAGGGTCGAAACCCGATCTGATATCTTGATGCGAGATGCAGGGTTTCAGATTGCGACAGAGAGCCAGCCCGGCCTGTGACGCCCGTCAGACGCGCACACGCATTTGTGAGACATCTGTTTAGAGACACCGCCAATTTGCGCCCTACATTGAAGTGGCGCATGCCGGTATCCCCAATCCTGTTAGGCGCGACGTTGCGGATTTGACCGCAGCACTTGCGGAGCGGCAGTTTCTTGCATGTCCCCCTGTCGCTCCGCTTACGCCCCATAGCGACCAACAAAAAGGCGACCCGTAGGCCGCCTTTGATAGAGGTCTGTCGCTGTCCTATTACGCGTGGATTGGTCCGTCGCCGCAGGCCAAAGCCGCTTCTCGCACGGCTTCCGAATAGGTCGGGTGGGCGTGGCAGGTCAGGGCGATGTCTTGCGCAGAGGCCCCAAATTCCATTGCCACACAGATCTCGTGGATCATGTCACCCGCCGCAGGGCCGATGATGGCCGCACCCAACACGCGGTCGGTTTCCTTGTCGGCGATGATTTTCACAAACCCATCCGCCTGACCGATGGCTTTGGCACGGGCGTTGCCCATGAAGGAGAACTTGCCAACCTTGATCTTATGGCCTGCCGCTTTCAGAGCATCTTCGGTCTGGCCCACGGTGGCGACCTCTGGCGTGGTGTAAACCACACCCGGAATGACGCCGTAATTTACATGACCATGGTTGCCCGCCAGAACATCGGCGACGGCCATGCCTTCGTCCTCGGCTTTATGGGCCAGCATCGGGCCTTCGATCACATCGCCGATGGCATAGATGCCTTTGACGCTGGTTGCCCAATGGCCATCCACAGCGATCTGGCCGCGTTCTGTCATCTTCACACCAAGCGCGTCCAGACCCAGACCTTCGGCATAGGGTTTGCGGCCTGTCGCCACCAGAACCACATCCGCGTCGAGCACTTCCTCGTCGCCGCCTTTCTTAGGCTGGTATTTGACCTTGGCTTTGGTTTTGGTCGCATCCACGCCCTGCACAGCCGCGCCCATGATGAATTTGAGGCCCTGCTTTTCAAGGATACGCTTGAACGTGCGCTGCACATCTTTGTCCATGCCGGGGCAAACCGCGTCCATGTATTCAACCACGGTCACCTCGGCCCCAAGACGCTGGTACACAGACCCAAGTTCCAAGCCAATCACACCCGCGCCGATAACAACCATTTTCTTCGGGACTTTTCCAAGGACCAACGCGCCAGTGCTGTCCACCACGACGCCTTTGTCATTGTCGACCTCAACGCCCGGCAGGGTAGAGGGCACGGAGCCTGACGCAATCACGATATTCTTGGTGTCATAGGTGGTGTCGCCCACCGTGACCTTGCCTGCCGCAGGGATCGTCGCCCAGCCTTTTAACCAGTCGATCTTGTTCTTCTTCATCAGGAACTCGACACCGCCGGTGTTCTGGCTGACGACGTCATCCTTATAGGATTTCATCTGCGCCCAATCGACGGTTGGGGCTTTGGCCTTTAGGCCCATGCCCGCAAAGTTGTGTTCTGCTTCGTGCAACATATGGGTGGCGTGCAAAAGCGCCTTGGATGGGATACAGCCCACGTTGAGGCAGGTACCGCCGAGGGTCTCGCGGCCTTCCACGATGGCGGTTTTCAGGCCCAGCTGGGCGCAGCGCACGGCGGAGACATAGCCGCCAGGGCCAGCGCCGATGATGATGACGTCATATTGGGACATGTTTGGTCCTTTATATTTGGGCTCAACGTTTTCTAATTAGCGTTTTGCGGCTTGTTTTGGTATCACCCCATGAGGGTCGTGGATTTCTCTTTTCTCAAATTCGCAATTTTCTGCTTCGCATTCATAGAACCAGTTTTCGACACCTAGTTGAGCTATTGGGTATCTTTCGAATTCTTCCGTTTTTACAAGCTTGAGGCGTGCAGACCTGCACATCGGGCACAAGTGCCCCGATGTTAAATTCAGGATTTCTTCCTCTAAGGATGCGACTTGTTGCTTTGCTTCAGAAAGAGAGAGTTTTGCATCAGCGAGTAGTGATACGAGCTCCGCGATTTTCAGTTTGTAAGAAGCTTCGTCCACACTTCGATCAATTTCTCGAAGGTCTTTGGCGATGCCAATCGCGGTCGAAGCGGCACTAAGTCCAGACATAATGTCCATTGGCTTGAAACCCCTTCTGTCTATAGTTGCCCGGCATCGCCGGGCAGCGCACGACCCTCCCCACGGGAGGGCGCTTCGCACCCACCCAGGTTCAGGCGCAGCCCTCCGTGAGGAAGGTCGGTTTGCATTACAGATCCATCAGCAGACGACGTGGGTCTTCCAGCGCTTCTTTCACGCGCACAAGGAAAGTCACCGCGCCTTTGCCGTCCACGATTCGGTGGTCATAAGACAGGGCCAGATACATCATCGGACGGATCACGATCTCGCCATTCACAACCATTGGACGGTCCTGAATCTTGTGCATGCCGAGGATACCGGACTGCGGTGGGTTCAGGATCGGCGAGGACATCAGGGAGCCGTAGACACCACCGTTTGAGATGGTGAAGCTGCCGCCCTGCATTTCGGCCATCGAGAGTTTGCCGTCGCGCGCGCGTTTGCCTTTTTCGGCAATCGCTTTTTCGATGTCGGCAAAGCTCAGTTGGTCCGCATCGCGGATCACCGGCACCACAAGGCCCGTCGGCGTGCCCGCCGCGATGCCCATATGCACGTAGTTCTTGTAAACGATGTCGGTGCCGTCGATCTCGGCGTTGACCTCTGGCACTTCTTTCAGCGCATGCACGCAGGCCTTGGTGAAGAAGGACATAAAGCCAAGCTTCACGCCGTGTTTCTTCAGGAACAGGTCTTTATATTCATTGCGCAGCGCCATCACCTCGGTCATGTCGACCTCATTGTAGGTGGTCAGCATCGCGGCGGTGTTCTGCGAATCCTTCAGACGTTTCGCAATGGTCTGACGCAGGCGGGTCATTTTCACACGCTCTTCGCGGGCCGCGTCATCTGCAGACACCGGCGCACGTGGTGCGGCTGCCGGGGCAGGGGCCGCGGCAGGGGCTGGCGCGATTGCGGCTTTCAGGACATCCTCTTTCATGATGCGCCCGTCGCGGCCAGAGCCTTGAACATTGGCGGCATCAATGCCTTTTTCCGCCATCAGCTTGTTGGCCGATGGGGCGTTTTCGACGTCTTTGCTGGCGGTGGCCGCCGCAGGAGCAGCCGCTTCCGCCGCTGGGGCCGACGCTGCTGCGCCGTCACCGGAACTCAGAATGGCGAGTTTGGCAGATGCATCTACGGTGCTGCCTTCTTCGGCCAAGATTTCTGTCAAAACGCCTGCCGCTGGGGCGGGAACCTCTACGGACACTTTGTCGGTTTCCAGTTCGCACAGCATTTCGTCCTGTGCCACGCTGTCGCCGACCTTTTTGAACCAAGTCGAAACGGTCGCCTCGGTGACGGATTCACCCAGCGTTGGCACCATCACGTCCACGCTAGCGCCGCCAGAGGACGCAGGTGCCGCCGCTTCGGTCTTTGCCTCTGCCTTCGGAGCGGGCGCTGCGCCTTCTCCTTCGACGATGGTCGCCAGCAGGGCGTCAACACCGACGGTGTCGCCCTCTGCCGCAACGATCTCGCCCATGGTGCCGGCGGCAGGCGCTGGCACTTCGACGGTCACCTTATCGGTTTCCAGTTCACACAGCATTTCGTCTACAGCCACGGCGTCACCCGGCTTTTTGAACCAGGTGGCAACGGTGGCTTCGGTCACGCTTTCGCCCAAAGTAGGGACACGTACTTCTGTGGTCATTTCATTTACCCTTCGATGGTCAGCGCGGCGTCGACCAGCGCTTGTTGTTGTGCTTTGTGTTGGCTTGCCAGACCGGTTGCGGGCGACGCAGAAGCTGCGCGGCCGACATAAACCGGACGGGTGTGTTTGGCTTTGATCCGTTCCAGAACCCATTCGATGTTGGGTTCAATAAAGGTCCAAGCGCCTTGGTTCTTGGGTTCTTCCTGACACCAGACCATCTCGGCCCCTTTGAAGCGCTCAAGCTCCTTCACAGCAGAGATCGCCGGGAAGGGATAGAACTGCTCAAAGCGCAGCAAGTAGACATCATCAATGCCGCGCGCATCACGTTCTTCCAGCAGGTCGAAATAGACCTTGCCCGAACACATCACGACGCGTTTGATCTTTTTATCTGCCACCAGCTTGGTGTCGCTATTGCCGTGCTGGGCGTCATCCCACAGCACGCGGTGGAAGCTGGACCCATCGGTGAATTCTTCTTTCCGGCTTACGGCCAGCTTGTGGCGCAGCAGGGATTTCGGAGTCATCAGGATCAAGGGTTTACGGAAGCTGCGATGCAGCTGACGACGCAGAATGTGGAAGTAGTTCGCCGGGGTCGTGCAGTTTGCAACAATCCAGTTGTCGCCACCACACATCTGCAAGAAACGCTCCAGACGGGCAGAGGAGTGCTCTGGGCCTTGGCCTTCAAACCCGTGTGGCAGCAGAACCGTCAGGCCGGACATGCGCAACCATTTGCTCTCACCAGAGCTGATGAACTGGTCAAACATGATCTGCGCACCGTTGGCAAAATCGCCAAACTGCGCTTCCCACAGGGTCAATGCGTTGGGTTCTGCTAGCGAGTAGCCATATTCAAAACCCAGCACCGCATATTCCGAAAGCGCCGAGTCGATCACTTCGTATTGGGCCTGACCCGCCCGGATATTGTTCAGCGGGTAATACCGCTTTTCCGTATCCTGGTTCACAATGCCGGAATGCCGCTGCGAGAATGTCCCGCGGGTGGCGTCCTGACCGGCAAGACGCACGGGATAGCCTTCGGTCAGCAAGGAGCCAAACGCCATGGCTTCGCCTGTGGCCCAGTCAATGCCCTCGCCACTTTCCAGCGCATTTTTGCGATTCTCAAGGAAGCGACCGATGGTTTTGTGCAGCGGGTAACCCTCTGGCACGGTGGTCAGCGCATTGGCCACCTCTTCAAAAGTCTCGGTCTTAATCGCGGTTTCCCCGCGCTGATAATCCTCGTCATTTTTGTCGAGGTGAGACCATTTGCCGTCCAGCCAGTCGGCTTTGTTGGGTTTGAAGTCCTTCCCGGCTTCGAACTCTTCATTCATGCGCGCCTGGAAGGATGCCTTCATGTCTTCGATTTCGCCTTCCGGGATCAGGCCGTCCTTGACCAGACGTTCGGTGTAAAGCGACAGCGTGGTCTTGTGGCCTTTGATGCGCTTATACATCACCGGGTTGGTGAACATCGGCTCATCGCCTTCGTTGTGACCAAACCGGCGGTAGCAGAAGATATCGATGACGACGTCTTTCTGGAATTTCTGACGGAATTCCGTCGCCACTTTCGCCGCGTGCACAACCGCCTCTGGGTCATCGCCGTTCACGTGGAAAATCGGCGCTTCGACCACCAAGGCGTTGTCGGTCGGATAGGGCGAAGAGCGTGAGAAGTGCGGCGCTGTGGTAAACCCGATTTGGTTGTTCACAACGATATGCATCGTGCCGCCGGTTTTGTGACCACGCAGGCCCGAGAGCGCAAAACATTCCGCCACCACACCTTGGCCTGCAAAGGCCGCATCGCCATGCAGCAGGATCGGCATCACTGAGGTACGCGTGTCGTCATTCAGCTGATCCTGCTTGGCGCGGACTTTGCCGAGCACAACCGGGTTCACAGCCTCAAGGTGCGAAGGGTTCGCTGTCAGAGACAAGTGGACGTTGTTGCCGTCAAACTCGCGGTCCGAGGAAGCGCCCAAGTGGTACTTCACATCGCCAGAGCCATCCACGTCTTCCGGCTTGAACGAGCCACCTTGGAATTCGTTAAAAATCGCACGATAGGGTTTGCCCATCACATTCGCCAGAATGTTCAGGCGCCCCCGGTGCGGCATGCCGATCACGATGTCTTTCACACCCAGCGCGCCACCGCGCTTGATGATCTGCTCCATCGCCGGGATCAGGCTTTCGCCGCCGTCCAAACCGAACCGCTTGGTGCCCATGTATTTGACGTGCAGGAATTTCTCGAACCCTTCGGCCTCGACCATCTTATTGAGGATCGCCTTGCGGCCTTCACGGGTGAACCGGATTTCCTTGTCGAACCCTTCAATCCGCTCTTTTAGCCAGCTGGCTTCTTCAGGATTGGAAATATGCATGTACTGCATTGCGAAGGTGCCGCAATAGGTTCGCTTTACGATCTCAAGGATCTGGCGCATCGTCGCAATCTGCAGGCCCAGAACGTTGTCGATAAAGATCGGACGATCCATATCGGCGGTCGCGAACCCATAAGATGTTGGGTCAAGTTCAGGGTGCGGGGTCTGGTCACGCATACCCAGCGGATCAAGGTCCGCCACAAGGTGGCCACGAATACGATACGCCCGGATCAACATCAACGCGCGGATCGAATCCAGCACCGCCTGTTTGACGGCCTCGTCTGAAACCTCGACGCCTTTTTCGGCCGCCTTGGCTTTGATCTTGTCGCCAGCCGCCTGCGCCTCTGCCGGAGCGGGCCATTCGCCAGTCAACGCTCCTGTCAGGTCATCGTTTGGGGCCGGGGGCCAGTCACTGCGCGCCCAACTTGGGCCGCTGGCCTCTGCTTTGACATCCAGCTCTGCATCGCCCAGCTGCCGGAAGAACGCCTGCCAGGCTTCGTCAACGGCATTGGGATCATTGGCGTAACGCGCATACATCTGTTCGAGGTATTCCGCGTTGTGCCCCTGCATAAAGCTGGAGGCGTGAAATAGATCGTTGGGGGATTGGTCGGTCATGTTGGCACCTCATATGGGTTGGGACCGTATTTATTGGGACCGGGTTGGGATGAACGGGTGAGCAAAACGACGGTCACGAGCATCGAGACAACGGCGATCGCCCAACCGATGAAAAAGGTAGCGGGGTTTTGGGGCACTTGCATTTCCGTGGGGAAGTCCAAACCGTTCGGCAAGTGAGCCGTGTCGATCTGTACTGTCTCGCTTGAAAAATGGAAAATCAGATATGTAGTAGCCATACCCACAACCGGTGTAGCTATAAGCCAACCCGGAAGGCCGGTATCATGTAATCTGCGCCAACACACTGAAAATAGTGGTAGGGCAACCACAGCATAAAGTACGATTCCAAGCCAGCCGCTGTCGTAGCTTACTTTCTTTTGGATGCCCTGCGATTGTACGCCGTTGCTTATAGTGACCGTGAAGCTCTCGGTGACGGTAGGGCCGAATACGATTGAGTTCACCACGGTCAACAGAATTAATGTCAAAAACAAAAGCCAAGCGAAGCTCCAAAGCTCATAGCGATCTGAACGCCCCTTGAACTCTAAACTTCTAAAGAAAACGACTTTGGCATTTTCAAACATGATCGAAACTCCGAACAAGAAAACCCAAACTTGTTATTGAATTATCTTTGATGACAAGTGCAGTACGCATTACTCAAATTCCGCCATTTACCCGGCACCGCCGGGCAGCCCCCGACCGCCCCCATGGGCGGGGGCTTTCGCCCCGCCCGCGGTCAGGCGCTGCCCTTTGGGCAAATGTCGGGGAACTTGTCAGCATCGCAATCAGCCAATCGCCTTCAAGACCGCTTCGCCGAGGCCCGCCGGGCTGTCCGCCACAACGATGCCCGCAGACTTCATCGCTTCGATCTTGTCTTCCGCGCCACCTTTGCCGCCAGCGACAATCGCGCCCGCGTGGCCCATGCGGCGGCCCGGAGGCGCCGTGCGGCCTGCGATGAAACCAGCCACTGGCTTCCAACGGCCCTTTTTCTTCTGCTCCGCGAGGAACTCAGCCGCTTCTTCTTCTGCAGAACCGCCGATTTCACCGATCATGATGATCGACTGGGTCTCATCGTCATCCAGGAACATGTCCAAGACGTCGATGTGCTCAGTGCCTTTAATCGGGTCGCCGCCGATGCCCACAGCTGTGGACTGGCCCAGGCCGATGTCAGCAGTCTGCTTCACCGCCTCATACGTCAGCGTACCGGAACGGGAGACAACACCCACAGAACCACGCTTGTGGATATGGCCCGGCATGATGCCGATTTTGCAGGCGTCAGGCGTGATGATGCCCGGGCAGTTAGGGCCGATCAGGCGGCTGGATGAGTTCTCCAGCGCGCGTTTCACCGCCATCATGTCCAGCACTGGAATGCCTTCGGTGATACAAACGATCAATTCCATCTCTGCGTCGATGGCTTCCAGGATGGAATCCGCCGCGAAAGGAGGAGGGACATAGATCACAGAAGCGTTCGCTTCGGTTTTCGCCTTCGCTTCATGCACCGAGTTAAAGATCGGCAGGCCCAGATGCTCCATGCCGCCTTTGCCGGGGGTCACACCCCCAACCATCTTGGTGCCATAAGCGATGGCTTGTTCAGAGTGGAAGGTACCTTGAGAGCCGGTCAGGCCCTGACAGATTACCTTGGTATTTTCGTCTACGAGGATTGCCATGTTGGCGTTCTCCTAAATGTATAAGGTCTCGTAACTAGCGAGAAACCTTGTGCTCTAGTTTCAGGTAAAGGCCACCCACCGGCCCCTTGTCGGACATGAAGTGAAACAGCTCTAGCAACAGCTTGCGTCCATCACTTTCAAACTCCGCCCGCTTTCCTTCAATGTACCGCTCGGGGTCGTCATCGAACTTTGCCGGACCGACATAGGTTGGCTTCTGGCCTCCTCCTGCTATATTTTTCAATCGGTTGAACTTATTGGTCGCGTCTCGCGCACTCAAATCTTTAGAGACCACGAAACAGGAAAAAATGCCGTAATCACCGTTAGCAGGCAAAGTGTAATCAGGAGTGCCGCGCAATCCCTCTGCTTTGCCTGCTTTCTCGAAGTGAGCAAACACATTTCCCGCATGCAATGCCGCCACCGCACCAAGTCCTACGTCCACACCGCTGTCGAGCGCCAGCACATGATTTGACAAGCAAGCCTGTTCAAACACCTGAGCTGCGCGGTTCGCCAGAGATTGAGCGTTCACTGCACCAGCAGTTAAAACAAGAAGGAGTAGCGTGACGGCTGACTTCATTATCCTTTCACCGCTTTGACGATCTTCTCAGCGCCATCGGACAGGTTGTCTGCCGCGATCACGTCAAGGCCGGAGTTGTTGATGATGTCTTTGCCGGCTTCCACATTGGTGCCTTCCAGACGCACAACCAGCGGCACCTGCAGGCCAACCTCTTTCACGGCAGCCACAACGCCCTCTGCGATCACGTCGCAGCGCATGATGCCGCCGAAGATGTTGACCAAAATGCCTTTCACGTTCTCATCAGAGGTGATGATTTTGAACGCTTCGGTCACTTTTTCTTTGGTCGCGCCGCCGCCAACGTCAAGGAAGTTGGCTGGCTCTGCACCGTAGAGTTTGATGATGTCCATGGTGGCCATCGCCAGACCCGCGCCGTTCACCATGCAGCCAATTTCACCGTCCAGAGCGATATAGTTGAGGTCGTATTTAGACGCCTCAAGCTCTTTCGGGTCTTCTTCGGTGGTATCGCGCAGCTCGGCGATATCCGCGTGGCGGTAGACGGCGTTGCCATCAAAACCAACTTTGGCATCAAGAACCTTCAGGTCACCCTTGTCGGTCACGATCAGCGGGTTGATTTCCAGCATCTCCATGTCCTTCTCGACGAAGGCTTTGTAAAGGAGACCCATCAACTTAACGCACTGTTTGACCTGACCACCTTTTAGGCCGAGGGAGAAAGCGATGCGGCGACCGTGATACGGCTGAAAGCCGGTGGCCGGATCAACAGAGAAGGATAGGATTTTCTCGGGCGTGGACGCGGCCACTTCTTCGATGTCCATACCGCCTTCAGTGGAGCACACAAAAGACACACGAGATGTCTGACGGTCCACCAACAGGGCAAGATACAGTTCTGTTTCAATGCCAGAGCCATCTTCGATGTAGATGCGGTTGACTTGCTTGCCTGCGGGACCGGTCTGGTGTGTCACCAGAGTACGCCCAAGCATCTTCTTGGCTTCCTCGGCGGCTTCTTCCACCGACTTGGCCAGACGCACACCGCCTTTTTCACCAGCGTCTTCTTCTTTGAAAGAGCCTTTGCCGCGCCCACCGGCGTGGATCTGTGCTTTGACAACCCAAAGCGGTCCGTCAAGTTCGCTGGCTGCGTTCTTCGCGTCCTCGGCCTTCAGGACAACACGTCCTTCGGATACCGGGGCACCATATGAGCGAAGCAATGCCTTCGCTTGGTATTCATGGATATTCATGAAACTGTCCCATTTTGCTGCGGTTGAGACAGGTATAGCCTTAGTTTTATCAGAAAACTAAGAGGTTTTTGGCAATTTTCGGAAAAAAGCGACGTTTGTGATCACAGGCAAAAAATGTGTGATCACAAATTCTGAGATACGGGTGAATATCCCGATTCGAAATGCAAAATTAGCAAAAAATGAGAATGCGTTTGAATTCGATCCAAAAAGGCGCGGCAGGTTACCGCGCCTTTTTGATAAAAAGCTTAGGCCAGAGAGCTGTCGATGCCTTTGCAGGCGTCAACCAGACCTTTGACCGCATTCACAGAGGTGTCGAACATTTTCTGTTCCTCTGCGTTCAGCTTGATGTCGACGATGCGCTCAACGCCGTCTTTGCCGATCACAGTTGGAACACCAACGTACATGCCGTTTAGACCCAAGGCACCATCCACATAAGCCGCACATGGCAGAACGCGTTTCTGGTCTTTCAGGTAGGCCTCGGCCATCTCGATCGCTGAGGTCGCTGGTGCGTAGTAGGCAGAGCCGGTTTTCAGCAGGCCAACAATTTCCGCGCCGCCGTCACGGGTGCGCTGAACAATACCGTCCAGTTTCTCTTGTGTGGTCCAGCCCATCTCTACCAGATCTGGCAGAGGGATGCCCGCAACTGTGGAGTAACGCACAGACGGCACCATGGTGTCGCCGTGGCCGCCCAGAACGAAGGCTGTGACGTCGCGCATGGAAACATTGAATTCTTCTGCAAGGAAGTGACGGAAACGCGCAGAGTCCAGAACACCTGCCATGCCGCAGACTTTATTGTGCGGCAGGCCAGAGAATTCACGCAGCGCCCAAACCATCGCGTCCAGCGGGTTGGTGATGCAGATCACGAACGCATCCGGCGCGTTGTCGCGGATGCCTTCACCCACGGATTTCATTACTTTCAGGTTGATGCCCAGTAGGTCATCACGGGACATGCCAGGCTTACGTGGCACACCTGCGGTCACGATCACAACGTCTGCGCCAGCGATATCTGCATAGTCAGTTGCGCCAGACATGTCTGCGTCAAACCCTTCAGAAGGGCCGGACTGAGCGATATCCAGTGCCTTACCCTGAGGAATGCCGTCTGCGATGTCGAACAGAACAACGTCGCCCAGTTCCTTGATTGCTGCCAGGTGCGCGAGGGTGCCACCGATCTGACCTGCGCCGATAAGGGCGATCTTGGGTCGTGCCATTGGGAAATCTCCAATCCGGTTGAAATTTGCGCTTGTGGGTAAGGCTTAAATGTCCCTCGTGCAAGTCCTTTGCCGCAGTGCAGCCTGTCGCATACGCGTTGAGGGGCGGCGGGAATCGCGTATATATCGGCCTTACAGGACGATTTAGCGCTAACGGATCGCCGCAGGATGGATGGGTATTTTTTTGCAGTTGCGGCATTGGCAGTGATCTTTGCGGGCATTGCCAAGGGCGGATTTGGGGGCGGCCCGGCCTTTGCGTCCTCGGCGATTCTTGCCCTCGTGACCACTCCGGCGCAGGCCATAGGGCTGATGTTGCCACTGCTGATCCTGATGGACATCGGGACATTGCGCCCCTTCTGGAAGCAGTGGGATTGGCCGCGGGCACGTGTTGTCACATTCGGGGCCATTCCGGGGATCGCGCTCGGGGCCGTGTTCTATAGCGTCACCAATGACGACATGCTGCGCCTGTTGATTGGTCTTGTCGCGCTTGGATTTGTTCTCTGGCAGTTGATCCCAAAGAGCCGCATGAAAGACGCCAACTTTTCCCCCATAGTCGGTTGGATTGCTGGAATTGTTGCGGGGTTCACCAGCTTTGCCAGCCACGCAGGTGGCCCCCCGGCAGCGATGTATTTCCTATCGCAGCGTTTGGATAAAACGACTTATCACGCCTCTATGGTGTTTGTCTTTTGCGTGGTCAACGCAGCGAAAGTGATCCCCTATGCCTATCTCGGTATTTTCACAGCAGAGACTCTTTGGGCAGGTGTTCTGCTGTCTCCGCTTGCATTGCTGGGCGTGTGGCTTGGGGTGAGAGCGCATTCGATGGCGCCAGAAAGTATTTTCTTTGCAATGACTTATGCCCTTCTCGGCATCATTGGCGTTAAACTCGTCTATGAGGCACTGATCTAGGCAGCACAAAAAGCGCGACAGGCAACGGCCTTAGACGTCTTTGCCGTGGGCCAATGCATTGGAAAACGCCGTCTCAAAATTCTGTCCCGCCGCAATCAGGCAGGTCAGACCCTGCGCCGTTGTCACCGTGATCGTCCATGACCCGCTTTCTTGGCTGGCGAAAAGCTCCATCAACGTGTTTTCGCGGGCCAATCCGATGGCTTGCCGGTTTTCGCCATAGATTTCGGCCAATCGGTCAAGCACGATGTCTCTTGGGCCGCATTGCGCCTCTGCTTCAAGGGGTGAGGCGGTGCAAAGCGATGCGATCAGCGTGCAACTCGCGCCGAGCCGACGCATTGGGCTTGTGCTCTGCTGTGGTCGGTTCATGCTTTCCCTTCCGTGGTGATCTGTCGTTGCTGCGCTGCGGCGGGTGATGGGGGTGTGGTCAGAGGAAAGGCTGGCACAGGTTCCACAAAGACCGCGTTAATCCAGCGCACGGTGTAGGATTTGTGATGCAACACCTTCCCGGACCTTGCCCGAAAGTGACGTTAGGTTCTTTCTGCGCTGCGGCGAAATAATACTTGAATTCTTTTTGCAAAAAATGTCACTACTGCGCGCAACAATATTGCGGGAGCGAGTAATATGAACCACCGTGCAAGACCATACAGATCCGTCCTATATGTGCCTGCCTTAAACGAGCGCGCCATGGAAAAGGCGAAATCATTGCCAGTGGATGCGATCATTTTCGATCTCGAAGATGCGGTTGCAGCAGGCGAAAAAAAGAACGCCCGCAAGCTGTTGGGGGAAACGCTGGCTGCGGGTGGATTTGGCAGCCGCATGAAAATCGTGCGGATCAACGAGCTTTCGACTCGTTGGGGCGGTGAAGATGCCAAGGCAGTTTCCAAAATGAACTGCGACGCGATGCTGCTGCCCAAGGTGGAAAGCGCGGGTCAGCTTGACCTGCTGCGCCAGATTTCGGGTAACACGCCGATCTGGGCAATGATGGAAACCCCACGCGGCATGATGAACGCCTATGAGATCGCCCGCGCGCCGCTGATTTCCGGCATGGTCATGGGCACAAACGATTTGGCCAAAGATTTGCAGACCCGCCACCGCGCCGACCGCCTGCCTTTGTTGACCAGCCTCGGCCTCTGCCTGCTGGCCGCGAAAACCCAAGGTCTGGTTATTCTGGACGGGGTCTATAACGCATTCACGGATGACGAAGGGCTGCGCGCAGAATGTGAACAGGGCCGGGACATGGGCTTTGACGGCAAAACCTTGATCCATCCATCGCAGGTCCCCGTCGCAAATGACGTCTTTGCGCCTTCCATTGAAGAGGTCAAACTGGCCCGCCGTCAGATTGAGGCCTTCGATCAGGCAGAGCGTGATGGCTCTGGCGTGGCCGTCGTTGATGGGAAAATCGTTGAAAATCTGCACGTTATCACCGCGCGAGAAATCATTGCAAAAGCGGATGCAATTGCCGAGTTCAGCAGCTAAAGTTAAAGCGATTCACATTCTGATTAGGAGATCGCGAAAATGACGCTGCTTGTCATTGGATTAATACTTTGGGTTGCCGCGCATACGTTCAAGCGCACAATGCCAGACCTGCGCGCGCAGATGGGGGACAAGGGCAAGGGCCTTGTCGCGCTTGTGGTGCTTCTTTCTGTTGTCCTGATGGTCCTTGGCTACCGCGCCGCAGATTACACCCATCTTTGGGACCGTACTGGGTGGTCGACGCCCGTGAACAACATTCTGATGGTCTTTGCGCTTTACCTCACCAGTCCTGGCCCAAAGAAAGGCGCGCTGCTTCACAAGATGCGCCACCCGATGCTGACGGGCGTTGTGGTTTGGGTGGTCGCGCACCTCTTGGTGAATGGCGATCTGGCATCGCTTGTCCTGTTTGGCGGGCTTGGCCTGTGGGCACTTGCTGAAATGGTCATCATCAATCGCGCTGAGGGTCCGTGGGTGCCGCATCCAAAAGGAACGGTCGCAAAAGACGGTATGTTCTTCGCAATCTCGATCTTGCTGGTTGGGGTGATCGGCTACATACACACATTCTTTGGGCTAACGCCTTTCGGAGGATGAACACGTGAAACTGTACCGACTGCTGACCGAGGATGACACATCGGCGTTCTGTCATAAGGTGACGGATGCTTTGAACAAAGGCTGGGCGTTGCACGGCGACCCAAGCTATGCGTTTGACGCCACCAAAGGCGTCATGCGTTGCGCACAGGCCGTCGTGAAAGAGGTCGAAGGCACCTACACGCCAGACATCAAACTAGGAGCACAATAGCCATGGCAAAGACCAACGCGGGCCGTTTCTTCGAAGACTACCATGTCGGCGACGTGATCAAACACGCCGTGCCACGCACCGTTTCTGGGGGTGAGCGCGCGCTGTATCACGCACTCTACCCGGCGCGGCATGCGCTGTATTCTTCTGACGAATTCGCCCGTGCCTCTGGTCTGCCTAAAGCGCCGCTGGATGATCTGGCGGCGTTCCATGTGGTCTTTGGCAAAACCGTGCCGGATGTGTCGCTGAACGCGGTCGCCAACCTTGGTTATGCCGAGGGGCGCTGGCTGAAGCCGGTTTACGAAGGCGACACCCTGCGCTCAGAATCCGAGGTGATCGGGGTTAAACAGAACTCCAACGGCAAATCCGGTGTTGTCTACGTACGCACCCGTGGCCTGAACCAAAACGGCGACGTGGTGATGGAATATGTCCGCTGGGTGATGGTCCGCAAACGCGACCTCGATGCGCTCGCGCCGGAAACCGTGATCCCAGACCTGAACAAGGTCATCCCAGCCGATCAACTGGTCATTCCTGAGGGGCTTGATTTCACCAACTATGATTTCGAACTGGCAGGAGAGCCTCACCGCTGGGGGGATTATGAAGTCGGCGAGGTCATCGACCACGTTGATGGTGTGACGATCGAAGAAGCCGAGCACATGATTGCGACGCGGCTTTGGCAGAACACGGCCAAGGTGCATTTTGACAATACCGCCCGTCCAGACGGCACACGGCTGATCTATGGCGGCCACGTCATTTCAATGGCGCGCACGCTGTCCTTCAATGGTTTGGCAAATGCGCAGATGATCGTTGGTCTAAATGGTGGTGCCCACGCGAACCCGTGTTTGTCTGGCGATACCATTCGCGCCTGGACCGAGGTCTTGGACAAAGCGGAAACCAGCGCACCAGGTGTCGGCGCGATCCGTTTGCGGCTTGTAGCGACCAAAGGCGGCGCGCCTTTCGAGCTGAAGGGCGAGGACGGAAAGTACCTGCCTGATGTGCTCTTAGACCTAGATTACTGGGCCTTGATGCCGCTTTAGGCATCTCGCACCAAAAACGACTCATTACTTGGTTGCAGCTTTGCGATCACAGGGCGCGCTATCTTGCAAAGAATATGGACGCAATCTTCAAGTATGTGATCACAGTAAATATTCCTGTGATCACATATGCACCCGTTGTTTGCGCAAACGCCGCTTTCTTGGGGAAAAAGGTCGCGTTTTCGGGTTCTGCACAGTGACATGCGGCAAATTTCCTGTAGTAAGATTGGCAAGGGAACCTGAAAGGATTCAGAATGGCAGACGTGAACCGGGGCAATCGCCCGCTTTCGCCACACCTGACGGTCTATCGGCCGCAGCTTACCTCTATGACGTCGATCCTTGTGCGGATCACCGGCAATGCGCTTTTGGTGACCGGCATCTTGGTGGTCTGGTGGTTCTTGGCAGCCGCGACGTCCGAGGCAGCCTTTGCCACTGCAAACGGCGTTCTGACAAGCTGGTTTGGTGATTTGGTTCTGACGCTTTCGGCGCTTGGGCTGTGGTATCACACGCTGGGCGGCATTCGTCACCTGATCTGGGACAACGGCATGATGCTGGAGCTGGAGCAGGCCGAGAAACTTGGTTGGGCCTGCCTGATCGGGGCGCCGATCCTGACCCTTCTCACCATTATTCTTGTGTAACCGGAAAGGAAGCCAGCCATGCGTTATCTGACTGACCGCAAGCGCGCCACGGGTATGGGCTCTGCCAAATCCGGCGTGCATCATTTCTGGGCCATGAAAGTGTCCTCGGTTGCCCTGTTGATCCTGATGCCGTTGTTTGTCTGCACCTTCGGCAGCGCCTTGGGCGGAGACTACGGCACGATCCTGGAATACTATCAACGTCCATTCCCGGCGATCATCGCGCTGCTGACATTCATCGTGGGCTTTAAGCACTTTAACGATGGTGCACAGGTTCTGATCGAAGACTACGTGCACGGCACCGCGCAGAAAATCACCCTGATCCTTTTGTCCTGCGTCAGCTACGCGCTGATGGCGGCGGGCGTTTTCGCCGTCCTGAAAATCGCACTTTAAGACCACGGAGCTGACAATGGCTGCTTACGAATACGAAACGCATGAATACGACGTGGTTGTGGTGGGTGCCGGCGGCGCTGGTCTGCGCGCCACATTGGGTATGGCCGAACAAGGCCTGCGCACGGCCTGTATTTCCAAGGTCTTCCCGACACGGTCACACACGGTCGCGGCGCAGGGCGGCATTGCGGCGTCCCTGTCGAACATGGGACCCGACCACTGGCAGTGGCACATGTATGACACCGTCAAAGGGTCTGACTGGCTGGGTGACACCGACGCGATGGAATACCTTGCCCGCGAAGCGCCCAAGGCGGTTTACGAGCTGGAACATTACGGCGTGCCATTCTCCCGTACGGAAGAAGGCAAGATTTATCAGCGTCCTTTCGGTGGTCACACCACAGAGTTCGGTGAAGGCCCTGCCGTGCAGCGGACCTGTGCCGCCGCAGACCGGACCGGCCACGCCATCCTGCACACGCTTTATGGTCAGAGCCTCAAGAACAACGCTGAGTTCTACATCGAATATTTCGCCATCGACCTGATCATGTCTGATGAGGGCGAGTGTCAGGGCGTCGTTTGCTGGAAACTCGACGACGGCACCATGCACGTCTTCAACGCCAAGATGGTTGTTTTGGCGACCGGTGGTTATGGCCGAGCATACTTCTCTGCAACGTCCGCCCACACCTGCACCGGTGACGGCGGTGGTATGGTAGCCCGCGCGGGTCTCGCGCTGCAGGATATGGAATTCGTTCAATTCCACCCAACCGGCATCTACGGTTCCGGCTGTCTGATCACAGAAGGCGCTCGTGGCGAGGGTGGCTACCTAACCAACTCCGAAGGCGAACGCTTTATGGAGCGGTACGCACCGCAGTATAAAGACCTCGCGCCACGCGATTATGTCTCGCGTTCCATGACGATGGAAATCCGCGAAGGGCGGGGTGTGGGTGCCGAGGGGGATCACATCTTCCTCAACCTGAACCACCTGCCTGCCGAAGCCTTGGCAGAACGTCTGCCGGGTATTTCTGAATCTGCGAAAATCTTCGCAGGCGTGGACGTCACCAAAGAGCCGATCCCGGTTCTGCCAACGGTGCATTACAATATGGGCGGTATCCCAACCAACTATTGGGGTGAGGTTCTGAACCCAAGCAAAGACGACCCAACTGCTGTTGTGCCGGGCCTGATGGCCGTGGGCGAAGCGGGCTGTGCGTCTGTGCACGGGGCGAACCGTCTTGGGTCAAACTCGCTGATCGACCTCGTGGTCTTTGGCCGCGCGGCGGCGATCCGGGCGGGTAAGGTTGTAGATGCAGATTCTGCGAACCCAACGCTGAACCAAGCCTCTGTGGATGCGGCTTTTGATCGTTTCGATGGTTTGCGTAATGCCAAGGGCAACGTCGCCACCGCTGAATTGCGACTGGAAATGCAGAAAACCATGCAGGCCGATGCTGCGGTCTTCCGTACCGACAAGACCCTGAAAGAGGGTGTTGCGAAGATGACCGATATCGCAGGTAAGATGGACGACCTGAAAGTCACCGACCGCTCATTGGTCTGGAACTCTGACCTGATGGAAACGCTGGAACTGACGAACCTGATGCCAAACGCCTTGGCGACGATCCACGGTGCCGAGGCGCGTAAGGAATCCCGTGGTGCGCATGCGCATGAGGACTACGCAGAACGTGACGACAAGAACTGGCGCGTGCACACCGTCAGCCGCGTCGAGGGCAATAAGGTGGAACTGACCTATCGTCCGGTCATCACCGATCCGCTGACCACCGAAGATGAAGGCGGTATCAGCCTGAAGAAGATCGCGCCGAAGGCACGGACCTTCTAAGGCAAAATGACAGATACGGCGCACAAAACCCTCGCAGATGCGCTCGGCTTTAAGCCGGGCGTGACCCTGCGCACGTTTGGAATGCGCCGTTCTGGAAATCACGCGATCATCAACTGGCTGCAGCGCAATAGCGCAACCGGGTCTGCCTTTCTGAACAACTGCGCTGTCGGGCGCCCAGCGCGGCGCACCTGGCGGTCGATCGAGATCAACGGCGAACGCGTTGGCATCGTCAAAGGTGACCCTTTGGCGACGGTGACGGGCGGACTGAATGACGGTGCGATGGTGATTGTGTCTTACGAAGACTTTTCGCCTGATCCTGACGAAATGGCGGGTGGCTTGACTGCCGATCTAGAGGATGATGCCGTCAGCTATGAGCTGCTGATCTACCGCAACTTTATGAACTGGGCGGCGTCCCTTCTGCGCAAGTTGCAGGCCAATGAGGATCAAGAGACGTTGGATTGCCTGCGCATTATGATGGTCTCGCTGGCCAAATACCGCGACATGTTGGAGCTGGTGTTGAACGCCAAGCCTTTGGGACTGGTGCCGGTCAATTACGACCGCTGGGTCACCCGCGAACCCTATCGTGAAAGCCTGCT
Source organism: Cognatishimia maritima (assembly GCF_900129685.1). Taxonomy (GTDB): domain Bacteria; phylum Pseudomonadota; class Alphaproteobacteria; order Rhodobacterales; family Rhodobacteraceae; genus Cognatishimia; species Cognatishimia maritima. The sequence goes on from NZ_FQWM01000004.1 coordinate 161,177, forward strand.
GAATGCGCTGGGACTGCCGTGCCGCGATAACAGCCTTGGCGACGTGCAGCCCTATGGCGGCGGGTCGTCTTTCCAGAAAGACGTCACAGATGCACAGCATCTGGAGGCCGACAACCGTTGGCCCGAAATGGCCAATGACGCGATCTTTCAGATCGTGCTGTTGGCGGCAAGTCAGGATCATGAATTGCTGGAACTGATGCGAAAACTAATGCCACGGGATGCCGAGCTTTTGACGAACTACCTAGAGCAAGCAGAGTTTCCCTATCTCGTTCAAGCGGGGGGCATATGAAACACATTCATCTGCTCGACACATCGATATCTAGCGACAACATTGGTGACGAGATCATTGTGGATCACTTGAAAGCGCAACTCTTTCAAAACTTCCCTGACGCCTATTTCACGAGTTCGTCGAGTCACGACGGCTTGGGTGCGTTCGGACGGAAGCTGGCGGCGAAAGCAGATTTGGTTTTTTTGCTGGGCACGAACGCGCTTCATCCCGAATATCGGTTTTTGGGTGGCGGTCTATGGCCGCTGCGGCCCAAAGACGTTTCTGCGCTGGAAAACAAGGTCATCCTGTTCGGCGTGGGTGCGATCAAAGATTTTCAATCGATTCAACCAATGCAAAAGCGATTGCTAAGGCGAGTGTTGCGTAGTGAGGCGACGCATTTTGTGCGTGACAATACGGCGCTTAAGCTCGTTGAGCAATGTGGTCTCAAAGTTGTTAACGGCAGTTGCCCTACACTTTGGTCGTTGGCGACACCAATGAGGTTCGCGCCAAATGATGTGGACAGCGCGGTCTTTTCATTGACCTATTATCGCAAAAAAGCCGTGGATGCACAGTTCGTCGCCTACATGCAAAAACGCTATAAAAAGCTGCATTTTTGGGCTCAGCAGATTGAAGATATTGACTACCTGCAGAGTTTTCCTGACACCCTTTCGATTCCGATACTCCCGCCAAATTTGCGTGCCTATGATGCGTTTTTGAAGGCGGAAGAGTGCGACGTCATAGGGTCACGGTTGCACGGCGGCATCCGCGCTTTGCACGCTGGGCGCCGCAGCGTGATCATCGCTGTGGATAACCGGGCCCGCGATATCGGTCGAGAAACGAGCCTGCCAGTTATTGGCCAAGGCGAAGATATGTCTGTGCTTGAGGAAATGCTGGGAAATGACATCGTTGTAGACATGTCGCCTCTCTCACGTTTGAGAGATACATTTTTCGCGCAGTTTGAGGCGCCGGCAAGCAAGGGAGTCGCCTGATGAAATGTTCAAAGGCCATTCTCGCTGGCCCCTGTTTTCATCGTTCCGGACATTCCGGAACCCCGATCACCCCACGCGCGGCTTGCGCGTCAGGCAACTAAGGAGACGACACATGGTCGAATTTGTGCTCCCCAAGAATTCCCGCGTTACGACGGGGAAAACATGGCCCAAGCCCAATGGCGCAACCAATCTGCGGAAGTTCCAGATTTATCGCTGGAACCCGGATGACGGCAAGAACCCCTCGGTCGACACTTACTTTGTCGATATGGACAATTGCGGTCCGATGATTTTGGACGCGCTGATCAAGATCAAGAATGAGATCGACCCAACCCTGACTTTCCGTCGCTCTTGCCGTGAAGGTATCTGTGGGTCTTGCGCGATGAACATCGACGGGATCAACACGCTGGCCTGTATCTATGGCATCGATGAGGTCAAAGGCGACGTCAAAATCTACCCGCTGCCGCACATGCCTGTGGTGAAAGACCTTATCCCAGACCTAACCCATTTCTACGCACAGCACGCGTCGATCATGCCGTGGCTGGAAACCAAGACGAACCGCCCCGCGAAAGAGTGGAAGCAGTCCATCGAAGACCGCAAGAAGTTGGATGGTCTGTATGAATGCGTGATGTGCGCATCCTGTTCGACCTCGTGCCCATCTTACTGGTGGAACGGTGACCGCTATCTCGGCCCAGCGGCGCTGCTACATGCCTATCGCTGGATCATCGACAGTCGCGATGAGGCGACGGGTGAGCGTTTGGATGAGTTGGAAGATCCGTTCAAACTGTATCGCTGCCACACAATTATGAACTGCGCGAAAACCTGTCCAAAGGGTCTGAACCCTGCAAAGGCCATCGCGGAGATCAAGAAAATGATGGTGGAGCGGGCGGTATAACGCTGTCTGGGTGGGGGGGCGTTGCCCCCTTGGCCTGCGGCCAATTCCCCCAGAGTATTTTTGCAAAGGTGAATAGGGCGGGGAACCGCCCTTTTTGTTGGAGAAGCCATGCATATCGTGATCGGATTGATCTTGGTGCTTGTCATCATGGCGCTGCTAAGTAACCGCAAAACGCGCGGCTGTCGTTGGCGCATGGACCGGTCGCAGAACCGGGACGGGCGGACCTACTTCAAATGCATGGCCTGCGGGGCAGAGGCCTTTACGCTGAATGGTCAGCCGCCGAAGGGCTGTGAGAAGCCCTAGGCAAAGGCTGCTTCTAAAGCAATTTCGACCATATCACCAAAAGACTTCTCGCGTTGGTCACTGGGCAGGGCTTCGCCGGTCAGCAGATGGTCTGAAACGGTGAGAACCGCCAATGCGCGGCAATCGTGTCGGGCGGCGAGGTTGTAAAGCTCTGCCGCTTCCATCTCGACCCCCAAGATGCCATGCCGCACCATCTGTTCGTTCAGGTCCGGGCGCTCGTCGTAAAAGACGTCGCTGGAATAGATGCCGCCAACATGGGTGGGTGTGCCTTTGGCCGCAGCAGCATCAGCCGCTGCACGCAAAAGTCTGTAGTCCGCACAGGGGGCGAAGTTGATTTCTTTGAAAATGCCACGGGACGGCGTCGACAGAGATGTCGCCGTCATCGCCAGAATGACATCGCGGACCTGCACCTTGTTTTGCATTCCGCCGCAGGACCCGATGCGGATCAGCGTCTTGGCGCCAAAATCCTTGATCAACTCATTCACATAGATCGAAAGGCTTGGCATGCCCATGCCGGACCCGTGGATCGTGACCGGATTGCCTTTCCAAGTGCCCGTGAAGCCCAGCATACCGCGCACTTGGTTGATGCATCTCACATCGCTGAGAAAACTCTCTGCGGCCCATTTTGCGCGGTAGGGGTCGCCCGGCAAAAGGACGGTTTCGGCGATGTCTCCGGGGTTTGCTCCGATGTGGATAGTCATGAGGCCTCCTATGCGCGGGTGTATTTGATGAATGGGGTTAGCGTGCCGACACGGTCATAGAGTTTGCGTGCCTCGGCATTGAAATCTTGGGTCATCCAGTAGACGGACGGCGTGCCATTGGCATCGGCGGCAGCGTAGACAGATTCGATCAGGGCGCGGCCAAGGCCGATGCCGCGCGCCTCGGGCAGGGCGTAGAGGTCTTGCAGGTAGGTCACGCGAGCGGTCTGCCAGTTGTGGGCGTGAAAGATGAAATGGACAAGGCCAATCAACGCGCCGTCTTGTTCGGCCACAAGGGCGTTTTGGTCCGTGGTCTTTGGATCGCAGAGCCGTTCAAAGGTTGTGTGTGTCACTTCGTCAGACAGGCTAGCTTCGTAGAATGTCAAATAGCCCTGCCAAAGCCTGTTCCAAGCCTCAAAATCGTCTTTCTGCAGCGGGCGTATGTTAAATTCTGGCATCATCTTCTCCCCAATTGTCTAAGGGGTAGTTCAGATCGACGTCAGGGGCCAGAGCGATTGCAACTGACCTATCGGAACGCTGTCGCACGACCTTACCGGCGAATTTCAAACTCCATGCTTGGCATCACGGTCGGGATGCGGTGGGTTTGCACATCGCGTACAGAGGCCGCGCCAGGGCCTGACCACATTTCCTCAACCAATTGATGAACCGCTTTCTTTTCGCCCTCCAAGTGGGCAATGACAGCACCGGAGACATCGTTACGCACCCACCCTTTCAGACCCAGCGCGTCGGCTCGCGATTTGGTCCAATGGCGGTAGGCGACACCTTGTACATGACCCGTGACGCGGGCTTCGACTGACAGTGGCATGAGATATCCTCCCTGACCAATTCTGGCAGGGAGGATAGATTCTGGCAAATCTTCTTGTTTGGAGCCTATTCAGCCGCGACCGGGCTGGGGTCGGCCAGCACGATGATGTCATGCATGATGGTGTTTAGCTCAAAGTCTTTGGGCGTGTAAACGCGGCTGACGCCCATGGCCAAAAGCCGCTTTGCGTCCTCATCTGGGATAATGCCGCCGACAATGACGGGGGTTTCCGACAGGCCTGCGTCTTTCATGCGCTGCACCAGTTCCTCGACCAGCGGGATGTGAGACCCGGACAAGATCGAGAGGCCAACCACATGCGCACTTTCTTCTTGCGCCGTGCGCACGATTTCTTCGGGTGTCAGGCGGATGCCGTCATAGGTGATGTCCATGCCGCAGTCACGCGCTCGGAACGCGATTTGTTCGGCCCCGTTGGAATGCCCGTCCAGCCCCGGTTTGCCGATCACGAACTTCAGGCGACGGCCCAATTTGTCGCTGACCATGTCAACCGCGTTGCGCAGATCGTCCAATCCTTCGGTTTTGTTCGAGCGGCTGCCAGAGACGCCAGTTGGACCGCGATATTCGCCGTGCACCACCCGCATTTGGGCGGCCCATTCGCCTGTGGTGACACCGGCCTTTGCCGCTTTGATCGAGGCTGGCATAACGTTTGCGCCGGATTTTGCGGCTTCGCGCAGTTCTGTCAGGGCGGCTTCGACGGCGGCTGAATCCCGCGACGCGCGCCAGTCGTTCAGGCGCGCGACTTGCTCTTGCTCGACTGCTGGATCAACCACCATGATGCCGCCATCGCCGGTCATTAAGGGAGAGACTTCTCCCTGTTGCCATTTGTTGACGCCGACAACAACAACTTCACCCGCTTCAATGCGGTTCAGGCGGTCTGCATTGGATTCAACCAAACGGCCCTTCATATAGTCAATCGCGCCAATGGCCCCGTTCATCGTCTCCAGTGTCGCCAATTCGTGGCGCGCGCCTTCCTTGAGTTCAGCAACCTTGCGATCGACCTCAGGGTTGCCATCAAAAAGATCGTCAAATTCCAAAAGGTCTGTTTCATAGGCCATGATCTGCTGCATGCGCATGGACCATTGTTGATCCCATGGGCGTGGCAATCCAAGCGCTTCGTTCCAGGCTGGCAGCTGTACCGCGCGGGCGCGGGCTTTCTTCGATAGCGTCACGGCCAGCATCTCAATTAGGATACGGTAGACGTTGTTTTCCGGCTGCTGTTCCGTCAGGCCCAGAGAGTTCACCTGAACGCCATACCGGAAACGGCGGAATTTTGGGTCTTCGACGCCATAGCGTTCTTGCAGGATCTCATCCCACAGTTCCACGAAGGCGCGCATTTTGCACATTTCTGTGACGAAACGGATACCGGCGTTCACAAAGAAAGAAATGCGCCCGCAAAGCGCGGGAAAATCTTCGGCAGGAACGCGTGGCTTCAATTCGTCCAGAACGGCGATGGCCGTGGCCAATGCGAAAGAGAGTTCCTGTTCTGGTGTCGCGCCTGCTTCTTGCAAATGGTAGGAGCAGACGTTCATCGGGTTCCATTTGGGAACATTGGTGTAGCAGTATTCTGCCACGTCACCGATCATCTTGAGGCTTGGTTTGGGCGGGCAGACATAGGTGCCACGGCTGAGGTATTCCTTGATCAGGTCGTTTTGGACCGTGCCCTGCAGCTTGGCCACATCCGCGCCCTGTTCCTCGGCAACCGCAATATAAAGCGCTAAAAGCCACGGGGCTGTCGCATTGATCGTCATCGATGTGTTCATCTGTTCAAGCGGGATATCGTCAAACAGCGTGCGCATATCCCCCAAGTGGCAGACCGGAACCCCAACTTTGCCGACCTCACCACGGGCCAGAACATGGTCGCTGTCATAGCCGGTTTGCGTGGGCAGGTCGAAGGCCACTGACAGGCCTGTCTGACCTTTCGCAAGGTTCGCGCGATACAAAGCGTTTGATGCCTTGGCGGTGGAGTGCCCGGCATAGGTTCGGATCAGCCAGGGGCGGTCTTTCTGCACTTGCGACATTCTTGGACCTCTCTCGGTGGCTCGGTAATAATATTTCGAAAGGTCGTAATTACGCGGAATTTTTCGCAGTTGTCAATTCGCCGCATCGCGGCAAATTCACGGAAAATGACCAAAAATTACAGAGAACGCGTTCCCTGCATCGCCAAACTGACACGCCAGTGACAGACGTTTTAGCGTGTATTCCAGCCTAAGTTCATATTAAGCCATTGAAAATAATAAATAAAGTAGGGATGCAGTAGGCAAAAGGCAATGTGACGCCACGTTTCTGCAGTTGCAGGGTTATAAAATTTCACGAATGGCCGGGAAAGTGTTGCAATGTTTCGCGCAAGAATCTATCTAAAGCCCAGAAGCGCGATTCTGCATCGCGGCGAAACCAACAGTCAGGAGGCGAAAATGGCTCTGGATTCAGAAAACGGCATCTTCACCTACGAAGCGCCAGAAAAAGATCTGTACGAACTGGGGGAAATTCCTCCCATGGGCTATGTCCCAAAGAAAATGTACGCGTGGACCATCCGCCGCGAGCGCCACGGAGAGCCTGACAAGTCCTTCAAAGTTGAGGTCGTGGACGTGCCGACACTGGATGCCCATGAGGTTCTGGTACTCGTGATGGCGGCAGGCGTAAACTATAACGGCGTTTGGGCGGGCCTCGGCAAGCCGATCTCTCCGTTTGATGGACACGGCGCGGACTATCACATCGCGGGCTCCGATGCCTCCGGCATCGTTTGGGCTGTGGGTGAGAAAGTGAAGAACTGGAAAGTGGGCGACGAGGTTGTCATCCACTGTAACCAAGACGATGGCGACGACGAAGAGTGCAACGGCGGCGATCCGATGTTTTCCAACAGCCAGCGGATCTGGGGGTATGAAACACCTGACGGCTCTTTTGCTCAGTTCACCAACGTTCAGGCGCAACAGCTGCTGCGTCGTCCGACCCACCAGACTTGGGAAGAAAGCGCCTGCTATACGCTGACACTGGCAACGGCATACCGCATGCTGTTTGGTCACCCTCCACACGATCTAAAACCGGGTATGAACGTACTGGTTTGGGGCGCGTCTGGCGGTCTGGGCACCTATGCAATCCAGTTGATCCGCGCGGCAGGGGCAAATGCCATTGGTGTGATCTCTGACGAAAGCAAACGCGACTTTGTTATGTCTCTGGGCGCGAAAGGCGTGATCAACCGCAAGGATTTCACTTGCTGGGGTCAACTGCCAACCGTGAACACGCCGGAATATAACGCGTGGTTCAAAGAAGCGCGCCGTTTTGGCAAGGCGATCTGGGACATCACCGGCAAGGGCAACAACGTGGATATTGTGTTTGAACACCCGGGTGAAAGCACGTTCCCTGTATCCAACCTTGTATGTAAAAAAGGTGGCATGGTTGTGATCTGCGCCGGTACCACCGGCTACAATCTGACCTTTGACGTGCGCTATACATGGATGCACCAGAAGCGTCTGCAGGGTTCACACTTTGCGCACTTGAAACAGGCGGCAGCGGCGAACCAGATGATGATCGAGCGCCGGATTGAACCTTTCCTGTCGGAAACCTTCCCATGGGATGAAATTCCAGAAGCGCACATGAAAATGTTCCGCAACGAGCACAAGCCCGGCAACATGTCGGTGCTGGTTCAGGCCCCCAAAACCGGGCTGCGTACCTTGCAAGAGGTTCTCGACGCAGGCTAACGCCGCCTCTGATATCTATCAAAACTCAAGCCGCCAACGTGATCCTTCGCGTTGGCGGTTTACGTTTGTGAAACGGTTTGCCTGCTATGCACAGCAATAAGGGGTCTGGTATCGCTGAGCTGGGTGTTGCCTTGCCCCATAGGCGCGCAGAGCCGTGCCAGTTCGGACCGTGTCGGGGGCAGGTATGAAATATGAGTGGATTCTGGATGTGATTGCCGATCTGAAATCCTTTGCTGCCGTCAGCGATCTGCCCCGGCTGGCTGCAGAATTGGAAGAGGTACACCTGATTGCAGCGATGGAAATTGCGCAACGGTTGGCGCAAGAGGAAACACCTCAAAGTGCTGCGAATCCTGCGCAGCGGCCTCACTCGTAATCCGGCGCTGGTGCTTTGCTGATCCCGCCTGTAGGGTCCGCCCATGACGACTGCGGTGGTGACATTTTCCAACGATCAGGCTGAGGCCTTTGACCAGATTGCCGAGATCCTAAAGGACTCCGGCGTCGATCTGGAGGACAGCCTGTTATTGCCGCCCAAAAATGGCAAAACCGCCGTTGCCGCCGTGCTGGGCAAAGCGGGATCGGGCAAGACGTTGCTTTTGTCGGAACTGGTTAAAGCCCTGCGAGAGGCGGGAATTTCCATTGTGTCCGGCGACTATGAGGGCAAAAAAGCCTTAGATCGTAGAACTTTGGCAATTTTGGCGCCGACCAACAAAGCAGCCAGTGTTCTGCGTATGCGCGGCGTGCCGGCAACCACCATCCACCGCATCCTTTACAGCCCAGTCTATGACCCGGAATACGAAAAGATCGCCGAATGGCTGGCGGAGAACGGTGAAAAGCCAGAGATCGAAGGGCTAACCGCCGAGGCGCTAGAGCGCGCCCATGCGTTTTATCAGCTTCACAAATCAATCCCCGGTGCCTTGGCCGCCGCTGGCCTGCGTGGATCGGATTTCATCACCGGATGGAAACGCCGGGATGAGCCGCTTGATATCGGCTTTGTCGACGAAAGCTCGATGTTGGATGATCGTCAGTTCGATGATCTGCGCGAAATCTTCTCTACCCTTGTCGTGTTTGGTGACCCGGCGCAGCTGGCGCCGGTCAACCAGTCGGGATCGATGGTCTTTGATAAGCTTCCCGAGGAGGCAAAATTCACGCTGAGCCGCATCCACCGGCAAGAGGCGGACAACCCGATCCTTGATCTGGCTCATGCGTTGTCGGACCCGCAACTGGGGTTTGAGGATTTCGAGCGTATGATCGAAGACAAAGCCCGGCAGGACGATCGTGTGGTCTGGTCGCAGCGAGTGGAGGTCGACTTGATGGCGCGCTCACCCGTACTGGTTTGGCGCAATAATACCCGGATCAGGCTGATCAACGCCTTTCGCCAGGTGCACGGCGCGCCCGAGGATGACCTGTTGGAAGGCGAACCCCTGATCTGCGACGGGATTGAATTGCCGATGAAGCACCGTAAAAAGCGCCTCGACCTTGAGGCGCGCGGGCTGATCAAAGGTGCACAGGTGATTTACCTTGGTCCCGGGCGCAAACCCGGCTTTTCGCGCTTGCATGTCATGGGGGCCGAAGACCCGCAGGTCTCTGCCGCGTCAATTGTGAAAATTGAAAAGCCCGACGAAGAAGAACCCTTTATCCCTTACGCTGCGCGCATGGGAGCGGCCTTTCTGCATGGGGCAGCGGTGACCATCCACAAGGCGCAGGGCAGTCAATGGGAGAACGTGCAGGTTTTCGCGCCGGACTTGTTTGTTGCCGCGCGCATGGGGCGGGTTGAAGCAGGGCAACCCTTGTGGAAAAGATTGGCTTATGTTGCCATCACTCGGGCACAGGAACGCCTTTTTTGGGTTGTAAACAACCGATTGGCGCGGCCTACAGGGCCGCTGAGAACCGATGATTTGAGGGTTGCACCGGCACCCCTGACTTTGAAGGAGCAGATATGAAAAGCATTATCGTGACCGGCGCAAGCTCTGGTATTGGACGCGCAACAGCCGAGGCTTTTCTGGAACAGGGGCACAAAGTCGGCCTGATTGCGCGACGCGGGGATCGGCTGGCAGAGATTGCGGTCAAACATAAGGACGCGGTGGTATTGCCGGTGGACGTGACCGACGAAGGCGCGATGCAGGCCGCGTTTGACAAGTTTCTCGATCTGACCGGGCGGTTGGATGTGCTGTTTAACAACGCCGGTAGCTTTGGTCCGGCTGCTGCGATTGATCGGGTGGAGCTTGACGACTTTGATAACGTCCTGAACGTGAACGTGCGTGGCATGTTCATCGCGGCGCAATTGGCGTTTCGGCAGATGAAAGACCAAGACCCACGCGGTGGGCGGATCATCAACAATGGCTCCTTGTCAGCCCACAGCCCGCGGCCGGACTCTGTTTGCTATACCGTCAGCAAACACGCCATCACCGGCCTGACGCGTAGCCTGATGTTGGATGGGCGTGATTTTGACATCGCCTGTGGTCAAATTGACATCGGCAATGCGCGCACGAATATGGTGGAAGATTTGAACGCGCGCTTCAAAGCCGAAGACCCACGTTCACGCGGCTTGGCTACGATGGATGTCAAGGACGCGGCGCGGTCCGTCTTGCATATGGCAGACCTGCCGCTAGAAGCCAATGTGCCGTTTATGACGGTGATGGCGAACCAGATGCCTTATGCCGGGCGTGGATAGAAGCAGGCCAAACGGGCTGCTGCTTATTTGATCTGATATTGATGGCGCAAAGGTTACCCGCGTTGGCGCACAAAGCGGAAGAACGCAGAGGCGGCCCAGCCCGAAATGATGGCAATCGCAAGCGACAAGAGCCCATAAATCAATGGCTGTTGGCGCGACAGATTGAAGAGCCAGCGTTCCAACCCAACCTTACGGACGTCAATGGTGGTCGAGAAACTTGAAATGACTTTGCCACCACGTGTTAGCAGAACGCGGGTTTCATAATCGCCTTCGGTCAGGTTCGCTGGCATCGCGATTGAGGTTCTAAACAAGGTCTGCTCTGACACTTTCACAGCTTCTTCTTGCAGAGAATACAGCCCATTGTCGGTGCGGATGCGGGCGACGGCTTTGGCGAACTCTTGCGCGTCGGCCTTGTCAAACCGGGCACCGATGGAGTTGATTGCATTGTCGATCGACACGCGATTCAGGATGTCTTCCTCGAGACTGATCGTCTTGCGCAGGGGTGCGCTGGTGGCCACAGCGTAGAAGCTTGGCGCGCCATCGATGGTCACGCTGTCGGTGTTGACCCAGATGCCAAAGCGTTTCTCTTTGCGGCGCACTGTGATTGGGCCCAAAGGTCCAGATACGGTGACAACCACTTCCAAAGGGTCCCCCTCGGGGATGGCATCCTCCCGTTTGACCGCGCCAAAAACAAGGATTTCAGAACCGTCGAAGTTCGCCGTGATCGCCACGCGGTTTTGGCTGAGGCCGAGGACGACTTCTTCTTTGGCTGCCGCCGCCAAGGGGAGCATCAGGCAGACCGCAGCCGCAAGGAAATTGCGCAGCATCTTAATGCCCTCCGGCCGCGCCAAGCGAGTACAGCTCACTTGGCATGAAAAGCAGGTCCAGCGCCAGTTTTAGGCAGACCGCAATAACCATCAGCGCAAGCAGGATGCGCAGCTGTTCTGCTTTCAGCTTTGCACCAATCACCGCGCCGAATTGCGCGCCGATCACGCCACCCACCAACAGCAGAACGGCCAGCGCCATATCCACAGTGTAGTTGGTGGTTGCGTGCAGCAAGGTGGTGAAGGCGGTCACAAAGATGATCTGAAACAGGGAAGTCCCAACCACAACTTTGGTTGGCATGCCCAGCAGGTAGATCATTGCTGGCACCATAATAAAGCCGCCGCCAACGCCCATGATCGCGGAAAGGATGCCGACGAACACACCCACGATGACGGGAGGGATCACAGAGATATAAAGGCCAGACACACGGAAGCGCATTTTGAAGGGCAGGCCGTGAATCCAATTGTGTTTCTTGCGTTTGATCGGGCCTGTGTTCTTACGCGATTTTCGGATCGCATTCAGGCTTTCGACAAACATCAAGCTGCCGATGATACCCAAAAATACCACGTAGCAGAGTTTCACGAGCAGATCGACTTGGCCGAGTGATTTCAGATAGTTGAAGATCACCACACCCAAGGCAGCCCCGGTCAGGCCGCCGACCAGCAACACCGTGCCCATCCTGAGGTCCACCGTGCGCCTTTTGAAATGCGCCAATACGCCGGAAAACGACGATGCCACAATTTGGTTCGCCTCGGTCGCAACCGCCACAGCAGGCGGGATGCCGATGAAAAACAAGAGCGGCGTCATAAGGAAGCCGCCGCCAACGCCGAACATGCCAGAGAGCACGCCCACAAGGCCGCCTAGGCCAAGCAGGAGAAAAGCGTTTACGGAAACTTCAGCGATGGGAAGGTATATCTGCATGGCGACACATAGCGCCTGAGTTTTTCAAAAAGCAACCGGGCTGCGTCATTTTGCCAGCCCGGTTTGCATGTTTTTTGAAACTGGACTTATCGTTCTTTGACGTATGGCTCTCCGCCAGCACGTGGCGGGATCGCGCGGCCTACGAAACCCGCAAGGATGACGACAGTCAGGATGAAAGGCAGGGCCTCCATAAGTTGTACGGGAATCACTACGCCGCCGATCTCGATGCTTTGGAAGCGCACGGCGAGGGCTTGCAGCAGGCCAAACAGCAGGCAGGCCCAAAGCGCGTACCAAGGGCGCCATTTCGCAAAGATCAAAGCAGCCAGCGCGATAAAGCCACGTCCGGCGGTCATGTCCTTAATAAAGCCCGCTTGCAGCCCTGTTGCCAAGTATGCCCCCGCGACGCCGCACAGCACGCCGCAGATCATCACGGCGGTATACCGCAAGCGGATCACGGAAACGCCAGCGGTATCAACCGACGCAGGGTTTTCACCAACGGCGCGAAGGCGTAGGCCAAAGCGCGTGCGGTAAAGCACCCACCACGTCAGCGGCACAAAGGCAAAGGCCACATAAACGATCAGGCTATGGCCAGAGATCAGTTCCTTGTAGGTCGGCCCAAAGAGCGGGATGGATTGAAACATTTCTGCGAAGGGCAGGGTGATTGGGCTCATCCGGCCCTCAGTCAGCAAAGAGGGTGTGCGTCCGCCCTGTCCAAACCAGTCTTGCGCAATCAAGACAGTCATCCCGGCGGCCAGCATATTGATGGCCACGCCAGAGATCAGTTGGTTCCCCCGGAAAGTGATTGAGGCGATGCCGTGGATGGCCGACAGGATCATCGAGGCGCCGATGCCTGCCAAAAGACCAACCCAGACCGACCCGCTGACGGCGGCGAATGCCCCAGCGGCAAAGGCCGCAGCTAGCATTTTGCCTTCAAGGCCAATGTCGAAAATGCCCGCCCGTTCAGAATAAAGACCAGCCAGACAGGCCAGCAGCAGGGGAATTGCCAGACGCACAGAACTGTCCAGAACTTGTAGAAGTGTCAGGAAATCCATCAGGCGTTCTCCTTCCGGCCAAGGGTCAAGAACAGCTTTTCAAGCGGCATACGCACCATATTGTCCAAGGCCCCGGTAAAGAGGATCACCAGCGCTTGGATCACCACGATCAGTTCGCGTGGGATGTCCGTCCACAAAGCCAGTTCCGCGCCGCCTTGTGCGAGGAAGCCGAACAAAAGCGCCGCCATCAGGATGCCAATCGGGTGATTGCGTCCCATCAGGGCCACGGCGATCCCGACAAAGCCAGCGCCTTCGGTGGAGTTCAGGATCAAGCGTTCGCTTTCGCCAAGCGTTGTATTGACCGACATCATGCCTGCCAATGCGCCAGAGATCAGCATTGCAATCACGGTGATGCGTACTGGCGATATACCTGCATATTTCGCGGCCGTTTCCGAAAAGCCAAAGCTGCGGATGTCATAGCCAAGGCGGGTTTTCCAGATCAGCACCCAGACAAAGACACAGGCCAGAAGGGAGAGGAAGAAGGTCACATTGGCCGGCGCACCGCGGAACATGCGGGAGCCTTCGGGGGCGAACATCTCATGGAAGTTTGGCAGGTGCGTGGCTTCTGGGAAGCTGGCCGACGCCGGGTCCATTTGACCTGTGGGGCGCAGCACCTCGACAAGCAGATACCCAAGCACCGAAAAGGCGATGTAGTTGAACATGATCGTCGTGATCACGATGTGACTGCCGCGCTTGGCTTGCAGATAGGCCGGGATAAAGGCCCAAGCCGCACCAAAGAGCGCTGCCGCAATCGACGCGCCGACAATCGCCAAAGACCAATGGGGCCAAGGGATGTAAAGGCAGACCAGCGCAACACCGACGCCGCCAATCATGGCTTGCCCTTCACCGCCGATGTTAAAGAGCCGCGCGTGAAAGGCGACGGCAACCGCCAGCCCGGTAAAGATGAAATTTGTTGTGTAATAGAGCGTATAGCCCCAACCCGCAGAGCGTTTCAGCGCCCCATCGACCATCAACGTAAAGGCCTCGACCGGGCTTTCACCGATGCCCAAGATCACCAGCGCACTGAAGAAGGCAGCCAAGAGCAGGCTGATCAGCGGCACCAGAATGGCGTCGGCCCAAAGTGGCATTTTACCCATCAGATCGCCTCCTTCTGTGCGCCTGAGACGCCTGCCATCATCAGGCCCAGTTCTTTTTCGTCTGTTTCGCTTGCTTGGCGTTCGCCCATGATTTGGCCGTCAAACATAACGGCGACACGGTCGGCCAACGAAAGGACTTCTTCCAGTTCCACGCTGACCAACAAGATCGCTTTGCCTTGATCGCGCAGGTTCATGATTTGCTGGTGGATGAATTCAATCGCGCCGATATCCACACCGCGGGTAGGCTGGCCAATCAGCAAGACATCTGGGTTACGCTCAATCTCGCGCGCAACGACGATTTTTTGCTGGTTGCCGCCGGAAAAGTTCTTTGCCGCCAGATGCGGGTGCGGCGGGCGCACGTCAAAGCGTTCCATTTGATCGGCCGCCTTGGTGAGGATGCCCTTGTTATCCATCAGAATGCCGTTCTGGTATTCCGGTTCGTGGTGATAGCCAAAGACGGAATTCTCCCAAGCGGCGAACTCCATGATGAGGCCTTCTTTCTGGCGATCCTCGGGCACATGGGCAATGCCAGCCGCGCGGCGCGCCTGACCGTCAGACCCAGCGCCTGTCAGCGGCAATTCCTGACCATTCACCTGAACCGATCCGGTTGCGTCCTGAAAGCCGCCCAGCACCTCAAGCAGTTCGGATTGCCCGTTTCCGGCAACGCCCGCGATGCCAACGATTTCGCCTGCGCGCACGGTTAGGTCGATGCCTTTCACGCGCTCCACGCCGCTTTCGTCGATGACGCGCAGGTTTTGGATCTTGAGAATCTCCGCCCCCGGTTGCGCCGGTTTCTTGTCGACCCGCAATAGAACCTTGCGGCCCACCATCAGTTCGGCCAGCCCCTCGGGTGTGGTTTCTGCTGTCTTGACAGTCGCGGTCATCTGGCCACGCCGCATGACACTGACGGTATCAGTGTATTCCATGATCTCACGCAGCTTGTGCGTGATCAGGATAATCGTTTTGCCCTCGGTGCGCAGGCGATCCAGAATGCGGAACAGCTGGTCGGCCTCGGACGGTGTGAGAACCCCAGTTGGTTCGTCCAAAATGAGGATCTCCGCCTGACGATACAGCGCCTTGAGGATTTCGACCCGTTGCTGGTGACCGACACTCAGGTCTTCGATCATCGCGTCGGGGTCGACATTCAACTCATATTCAGTAGCCAGTTGCTTGAGTTCCTTGCGCGCCTTCGCCAAGGAGGGGCGCAGCAGGGCGCCGTCTTCGGCACCAAGGATGATGTTCTCAAGCACTGTGAAGTTTTCAACCAGCTTGAAATGCTGGAAGACCATGCCAATGCCCGCAGCAATCGCGGCTTGGCTATCAGGGATGCTGGTTTTTTGCCCCCGTATGTAAATCTCACCTGAATCGGCTTTGTAGAATCCATAAAGGATCGACATCAAAGTCGATTTCCCCGCGCCGTTTTCGCCGATGATCCCATGGATCGTGCCAGGCCGGACGGAAATGGAAATATCCTTGTTGGCCTGAACCGGCCCAAAGGCTTTCGAGATGCCCCGCAGCTCTAACGCAAGAGGGGCGGGTGTGGCAGGGGCGGCCATTTCTGGCCGCCCCGTATCAATTGTATCCGTCATGTGCGGATTAGAATTCCAGAACCGAGCAGGACTCTGCTGCGGCGTAGTTTTCCACGGTGATCTCACCAGAGACGATACCTTTGGTCGCCATATCGACGGCCTCGGTCATCTCTGCCGTGATCAGCGACTCGTTGTTTTCGTCGATCGCAACACCAACACCGTTGCTTGCCAGATCGAGGTTCTGGAAACCGGTTTCCAGATCAGCGCCGTCTTTCAGCGCGTTGTAGACCGCAACGTCGACCCGTTTCAGCATCGAGGTCAGAACTTTGCCTGGGTGCAGGTGGTTTTGGTTGCTGTCAACGCCGATGGACAGGATGCCTTCGTCAGCGGCTGTCTGCAGAACGCCAACACCGGTGCCGCCCGCTGCCGCGTAAACAACGTCCGCGCCTTGGGAGATCTGTGCTTTGGTCAGCTCCGAACCTTTCACCGGATCGTTCCATGCTGCTGGCGTCGTGCCGGTCATGTTCGCGATAATCGTGGCGTCTGGGTTAACGGACTTTACGCCCTGCGCATAACCACAAGCGAATTTGCGGATCAGAGGGATATCCATGCCGCCGATGAAGCCAACAGTGCCGGACTTGGACGCTTTCGCTGCCATTACGCCCGCCAGATAAGAACCTTCATGCTCTGCGAAAGAGATCGTCTGAACGTTTGGCAGGTTGGCCCAGCCGTCGATGTTGACGAATTTGGTTTCAGGATACTCAGGAGCCACTTGTTCAATGGTCGGAGTCATCGCGAAACCCATGGTCACAATCGGGTTTGCACCGGCTTCTGCAAAGCGACGCAGCGCTTGTTCACGCTGTGCTTCGGACTGCAGTTCGATGTCCAGATACTTGCCGCCGGTCTCTTCCGCCCAGCGTTCTGCGCCGTTGTAGCCAGCTTCGTTAAAGGATTTGTCGAATTTACCACCCAGGTCAAAGATGACGGCTGGATCAGCAGCAGCGACGCCAGCAGTCAAAGCAACGGTCGCCGCAGCGCCGAGGAATTTCTGCATTAGGGTCATGAATTTTACTCCCACAGTTTGGATTGGTCCGTTGTGTCACTCTGGTCGGACCTTGGTTTTTCCAGATCGGTTAGATCAATATCCAAAATTGGCGTGAGAGGGTGGGGAGGGTCAACCGGTTTTTTGACCAATTGGCCGAGAATACCCGAGGTTTTGGCGGGTTACGTGGTGTCACGCGCCATGATCAGGGCGTCGACCCGTTGGCCATCTGGGCGAAGGTAGTAGCCTTTTCTGGAGGTGGTAGTTCGGTAATCACATGATTTATATAGGTTTATTGCTGCCTTGTTATCTCTGGAGACTTCTAGAAAGAACTGCGTAGCTTCGCATTCGGCAGCCTTTTCGTGATAGGCTGCCATCAGTCGGCGCCCGATGCCTTTCTGTTGAAATTCTGGACGAACAGCGATTGTCAGCAACTCGCTTTCCCCGGCAAGGGCGCGCCCCAGTGCAAACCCATGTGAGTCGCCGACCCAGAAAACATATGGGGACTGCAAAAGCGCTTCGAATTCAGCAGCTTCCCATGGCCGGGATTCGCGAAACGCCAAAGCGTGGATATGCGCGAATTCGCTGGGTTGGGGCAGGGTGTTCATAGAATTTTGGGCGGCAGATCGCGGGATGGAGCGGCATCCGCAGCCCGAACATAAAGCGGTGCGGGCCTTGTGGGCGCCTCCGCCATACGCTTGCGCGCGCAGAGGGCAATGTTTGTCGCGAGGACTGCGGGTTCTGGCGGTGAAACGATCGGTTGCGTAGCTTCTTCAATCGGTGAGGCGCTCAGGCGTGGTTCCCCGTCTGGTTCAAGAATGTACGCCTGATCCCGTGGGGCAGGTACAACCGCAATGCTGTTCTCGGCTTTGTCATAAAGGCTCGCGTCAAACGTCGAAATGCCGACCGCAGGAACACCAAGCGCAAGCGCCAAACCGCGCGCGGCAGAGACGGATATGCGGATGCCAGTGAAATTGCCCGGCCCGATGCCGACGCCAATCGCAGCAAGATCGCTCCACTTGATGCCATGATCGGCGAGCAAATCCTCAAGCATTGGCATCAGCGCCTCTGCTTGGCCGCGGGTCATACTTTCTGTGGCCGTGCCAAGCACATGCTCGCCCTTAAGCAAAGCGGCCGCGCAATGCGCGGCCGATGTGTCAAACCCAAGTATATATTGATCAGAAGCCAACAGGGCGGACCTCTGTCACTTCGGGAATATAGTGCCGCAGCAAGTTTTCGATGCCCATTTTCAGGGTCACGGTTGAAGACGGGCAGCCCGCGCAGGCGCCCTGCATGTGCAGATAGACCACGCCGCGCTCAAACCCGTGGAACGTGATATCGCCGCCATCCTGTGCCACAGCTGGCCGCACGCGTGTATCCAGCAATTCTTTGATTTGATCGACAATGTCACCATCTTCGCCGTCATGATCAGCATGCCCCGAAGGGGCCGCCACATCGCCACCCAATACCGGCTGGCCGGACTGGAAGTGCTCCATGATTTGACCAAGGATTGAGGGTTTCAAATGATCCCATTCCACATCGTCTGCTTTGGTCACTGTGACAAAGTCATGCCCAAAGAAAACGCCAGTCACGCCGGAAATGCCGAAAACACGCGCAGCAAGCGGCGAGTTTGTCGCGGCATCCTTGGATGGGAAGTCAGCGGTTCCCGTTTCCAAAACGGTCTGTCCCGGAAGGAACTTGAGCGTTGCCGGGTTCGGAGTGGATTCGGTTTGAATAAACATGGCCATGCCTTTCGTGTCTGCCCACTGATATGCGTGGGCGCGAGGGGCGTGTCAAGGATTGGAATGATTCTAAAAAGCCGGGGAGGCCCCGGCTTTTTGATATTAGGTGATCGCTTCGAGGCGTTCTTTGGAAAGATCGCCGGGAACGATGGTGATTGGGATCGGCAATGTGCCGGAGGCCCGTGCGAGCTGTGTGACCAAGGGGCCGGGGCCGCCTTTGTCGGTGCCCGCGCCGAGAACAAGAACACCTACGTTGGGGTCTTCATTGACCTGTGACAGGATTTCAGTGACCAATTCGCCCTCGCGGATCACGAGTTCTGGATCAATGCCTTGCCGGTCGCGCATCCATTTGGCGAAGACCTCGAAATGGGCTTCGATCCGTTCGCGTGCTTCTTGGCGCATGATGTCGCCAACACCGATCCAATGTTGGAATTCTTCCGGTGGAATGATCGATAGGATTTCAACGCCACCGTTTGTTTTCCGGGCGCGCATCGCGGCGAAACGCATGGCGTTCAAACATTCGCGACTGTCGTCCAGAACAACTAGAAATTTACGCATGTAAATGCCTCCTTGGCGGGCATATTGGCAGCACTGCTGCACTTCGGCAATGGGCATTGGCGGCCTTCGTGGGAAAACACACGCGGCATTTCGACTTTGCGTGAATTCAGAAATAACCCGGGGCCAGGACCCCGGGCTTTGGACTGAAATATTTTTTAGGCTGCACCTGGGTAATCTGACGCAGAACGTACACCTGGGGATAGGTGTGCGCAGACTGGAAAGGACTATGGGCAAAAGGGTTGAATCCCGACATCACGGTGACGTGTCGGTTTTACGACGTTTTCTTAACAGTTTACATTTGGCGCGATAGGACAAAAAGAAACCGGGTGAAGCACCCGGTTTCTAAGACGTCTCGCTGGGAAGGGTGCGCTTAAGCCCCAACCATACCCACGATCTTGTAGGTTTCTTTTAGGATCGGTGCGGCGATCTCGCGCGCGCGTTCAGCCCCGCGTGCAAGGATCTTGTCGATCTCAGCGGCGTCTTCCATCAGGCGCGCCATCTCGGTGGAGATTGGCGCAAGCTTGTCGACCGCGAGGTCGGCCAACAGCGGCTTGAACTCTGAGAACTGCTTGCCGCCAATCTCTGCCAGAACAGCGTCAACAGATGTCTCCGACAGAGCGGCGTAGATGTTCACAAGGTTGCGTGCCTCGGAGCGGCCTTCAAGCCCTTCGACGTCAGAGGGCAGCGCCTCTGGATCGGTTTTTGCCTTGCGGATCTTCTTTGCGATTGTGTCGGCATCATCTGTCAGGTTGATGCGGGAGGCATCAGATGGATCAGATTTGGACATCTTCTTTGAGCCATCGCGCAAGGACATCACTCGGGTCGCAGTACCTTCGATCACAGGCTCTGGGATCGGGAAAAAATCGACCTTGTAGTCGTGATTGAACTTGGTCGCGATGTCGCGGGTCAGTTCAACGTGCTGCTTCTGGTCTTCACCCACAGGCACATGGGTCGCGTGATAGACCAGAATGTCCGCTGCCATAAGGGCAGGGTAGGCAAACAGGCCCAGCGAGGCATTCTGCGAGTTCTTGCCCGCTTTGTCTTTCCATTGAGTCATGCGCTGCATCCAACCCATGCGCGCGACGCAGTTGAAAATCCAACCCAGCTGCGCGTGTTCAGGCACTTGGGATTGGTTAAACAGAATAGATTTCTCAGGATCAAGACCAGAGGCGATATAGCCTGCGCAGAGCTCACGGGTGGCGCGGCGCAAATTTTCAGGGTCTTGCCAGACGGTTATCGCGTGCTGATCCACCATACAGTAGATCGATTGCACTCCGGTGTTCTGAGTGTCCACAAAGCGCTTCATCGCGCCAAGGTAATTGCCCAGCGTCAGGCCGCCCGATGGCTGAATGCCCGAGAAAACGCGTGGGGTGAATGCAGAAGACGTTTGGACCGCCTCGCTCATATCAGATACTCCGTCTGGAATTTGTTGCGCGCTTGGCTTACCCATGGCACCGAATGCCGTCAAGCAGCCCGTCAAGGAGCGCCCATGTCTGATCCAAATAATTCCAGCCCATTCAACGCGCTTCCGCCGGTGATTGCCGCCTTGGCGATTGTCATTATTGGTGTGGAAATCATTTTCTATGCAGGCAGCACGGGGCTGGTTGGTGGGCAAGAGGCGATTGGTTGGCGGCTGATGGCAGTTCAGAAATTTGCCTACTCGCCGGATATCTTCGCGTGGATGTGGCAGAGCGGAAATTGGCCAAGCGAACATCTGGTGCGGATATTCAGCTATCTCTTTTTGCACGGCAATTTCACGCATGCGCTGTTTGGTGCGGTGATTGTTCTGGCCTTGGGCAAAATGGTGGGAGAGGTCTTTCACCCGCTTGCGGTTCTGCTGGTTTTCTTTGTCTCAGGGGCTATCGGGGCCGTGGTCTATACCGCGATTTGGCCCGAACCGGTCACCTTGATCGGGTCCTATCCGGGGGCCTATGGCTTTATCGGGGCGTTCACGTTCCTTTTGTGGATACGCCTGCGGGTTGGTGGCGATAATCAGATGCGGGCCTTTTCCTTGATTGCCATGCTATTGGCCATTCAGCTTGTGTTTGGGGCCTTGTTTGGCAGCAATGGCGACTGGATCGCTGATCTTGCTGGCTTTGGAACAGGCTTTGCGATGTCATTCTTTTTGGTGCCGGGTGGGTGGTCACGCATCCGGGCGATGATCCGGCATGACTGAATGGGCGCTGGGGTAACCCCGCACCCTAGGCCCGACCCGCTTTCAGAAGCTTGCGCAGGTTGAAGGCCCCAATCAGTTGGCCTGCCGCGAAATAGACAATGCTACCGCCGGTGATTAATGCGAGCAGGGCCAGATAGCGCCAGCCCTGCGTTGTCAGGGCACTTGAAAGCAGCCAGTTCAAGCCCACCAAGGCGATCCCCATGATCAAAGCGGCGACAATAATGCGCGGCGCGCTTGCCCGGAATTGCCCATCAAACCGCGCGACCTCTCCGAACCGGCGCGCGCCGATGGCGAGGAACACCACCATGGCCCATGCCGCAACCGACGTGGCAACAGCCGGGGCAAGCCAGCCGATCACCGGATAAAGCCCAAAGGCCAGCGCGGCGTTCACGATCATGGACAACACGGCATAGCGGAACGGGCTTTTGGTATCTTCGCGCGCGAAAAACAGCGGCTGCAGAAGTTTTTGCAAAACAAAAGCCGGCAGCCCAAGGCCATAGATCGCCACCGCCCAAGCGATGGCAAGACTGTCCTCGGCCGTGGTCGCACCGCGTTCATACATGACGGAAACTAAGGCCAAAGGAATGGCCAGAAAAGCCACAGCGCAGGGGATGGTCAGGGCCAAGGCGAATTCTCCGGCGCGGGAATAGGCGTCTCTGGCCCCAAGGTCATCGCCCGCTTTTAGACGACGAGACAGGTCGGGCAGCAGTACAATGCCCACTGCAATGCCCACCACGCCAAGCGGCAGTTGATAAAGCCGGTCCGCCGCAAACAGCCAGCTGACAGCGCCCTCGGTGCGCGAGGCCACCAATTGCCCCACCACCAGATTGATCTGCATCACGCCAGACGCCAGTGCCGCGGGCAAAGCAACGCTGACCATGCGCGACATATCTGGGGTCCAGCGCGGTCGCCCAAGGCGCAGGGTCACGCCCGCCTTGTCGGCGGCAACCCAAACAAGGGCAAGTTGCGCAAGACCGGCAAAGGGGATGGCCCAGACAAGCCACAGAATGACCTCTCCGCCAAGAACATGCGCGGCTATCATGGCAGAGATTGCAAAAATGTTCAGCAAGACCGGGGCTGCGGCTGCGATGGCAAACCGGCCGGTGGCATTTAGGACACCAGAAAATAACGCGGCCAGCGACATGAAGAAAATATAGGGAAAGACCACGCGCCCATAGCCGACCGTCAAGTCAAAGCGCGCATCGCCCCAGAACCCTTCGGCCGTGGCCCAAACAAGCGCGGGCATAAAGATCATGGCAAGTGCCGTCAGCGCCAAAACCACAAGCGCCAGGCCATTGAGGGCGTCATTGGCAAAAGCGCGCGGGTCGTCTCCGGCTTCGTATTTTTTGGAAAACATCGGCACAAAGGCCGCGTTAAACGCACCTTCGGCAAAGAACCGGCGAAACATATTGGGCAGACGGAAGGCCGCAACAAAAGCATCCAGCGTCGCGCCCGGTCCAATCAGGGAGAGGATCAGGATCTCGCGCACAAAGCCCAAAATACGGCTCGCCAGCGTCCAGAACCCCACCGTCAGAAACCCGCGAATCAGGCGGATCGGCTTCACGCGTTAGCCCTTTCAGCGCCTTTAGAAATCGCCTCTTTCAGGCGTGTCTCCAGCAGTCGCTGCTTGGAGTCAGCGTAGAACTTCAGCCCAAACATGTCTTTGACATAGAAGGTGTCCACCACCTGCTCCCCATAGGTCGCGATCACGGCAGAGGCGATATAGACGTTGTTGTTGGCCAAGGTGCGTGTCAGGTCGTGCAGCAGGCCGGGGCGGTCGCGGGTGTCGACCTCGATAATGGTGTAAATTTCCGAGCCCTCGTTGTCGAAGGTGATCGTGGTTGGCACGCGGAAAGCCCGCTCGCGTTTTTTGATGACATCGCGCGATTTCATCGCTTCGGTCGTAACCACTTCGCCCAGCAATGTCTTGCGGATCATCTGGGAAAGCCGGTTCAAACGGCTCGCCTCATAGGGGCTGCCATCGGAGTCCTGCACCCAAAAGGCCGCAGTCGCATAGCCATCCTTGGAGGTGTAAGTCCGCGCATCCACAACGTTTGCGCCCACCAGCGCAAGGGCCCCCGCCAGACGTGAGAAGATGCCGGGGTGATCTTCGAGTGCAAACAGCACACGTGTGGCATCGCGATCATCGTCAGGCTTCAGGTCGATGTTAAACTCGCCTGGCTTTAGGGTATCCAGAAGTTTGGCAAAGCTGACATGCGTGTCGACGGGCAAACCTTGCCAGTAGGGGTCGTAATGCCGGTCGGTTTCCTGCTTGAGCCGCTTTGGCCCCCAAGATTTCAAGCGTTTGCGCAGGGCCTGTTTGGCTTCGTTGCGGCGGTTCTCTTGGTTCAGCGCTTCCGCGCCACCTTCAAGCGCATCCAGCGTCAGACTGTAAAGGTTGCGGATCAGCGTCGCCTTCCAGTTATTCCACACATCTGGGCCAACCCCACGGATGTCGCAAACCGTGAGCACCGTCAGGAGATCAAGGTTCTTGACGGTTTTGACGGCCTTCGCAAATCCACGAATGGTACGCGGGTCAGATAGGTCACGTTTCTGAGCGACATCTGACATCAAAAGGTGATAGCGGACCAGCCATTCAACCGTCTTGCAGTCTTGCTTGTTCAACCCAAGACGCGGCGCGACCTTACGCGCGATTTGCGCGCCTAGGATGGAATGGTCAATATCGCGCCCCTTGCCAATGTCATGCAGCAGCATGGCCACCATAAGCACCTTGCGGTTGATGCCACGCTGCAGAATGTCAGAACTGAGTGGCAGTTCTTCGATCAATTCCTCGCGTTCAATCTGGGTAAAGGTCGAGATCACCTGAATGGTGTGCTCATCCACGGTGTAGGAGTGATACATGTTGAACTGCATCATCGCCACGACCGGTTCGAATTCGGGCATATAAGCCGCCAGCACGCCCAACTCGTTCATGCGCCGCAGCGCGCGTTCCGGGTTGCCGTGTTTCAGGAGTGTATCCAGAAAGATCTTTGCCGCTTGCTTATCGGCGCGCATCTCATCGTCGATCAGGTGCAGATTGGCCCGCACGAGCCGCATGGCATCCGGGTGGATCAGCAGCCCGGTACGCAGCGCTTCCTCAAAAAGGCGCAGAATATTGACCTTTTCCGCCAAGAACCCCTCTTGGTCCTCGATTGTGATCCGATTGTTGATGACCTGATAGCCCGCTTTGACCTTTGGGGGACGCCTGCGGAATATCCGTTCAACAAGCGGCGCGGATTTGGTGTGGTTCTCTTCCAGTTTGGTCAGGAAAATTCGCGTCAGGTCGCCGACCGCCGTGGCATTGCGGAAATAATCTTGCATGAAATGCTCAACCGCGCGGCGACCGCCTTTGTCCTGATAGCCCATGCGTTCGGCCACCATGACCTGCATGTCAAAACTCAGCTGTTCCATTGGGCGCTTGTTGATCAGATGCAGGTGCGCCCGCGTGGCCCAGAGGAAGTTTTCTGCCCGTTCGAACAGGGCGATTTCTTCTTCGCGGAACAGTCCCAAACCAACAAGGTCTTGCGCGTCATCGACGTGGTAAACGTATTTTGCAATCCAGAACAAAGACTGCAGGTCACGCAGGCCGCCTTTGCCTTCTTTGACGTTCGGTTCCACCACATAGCGTTGGCCTTGCTTCTTATGGCGCTCATCGCGTTCGGTAAGTTTTGCTTCGACAAATTCCCGTTCTGTCCCTTTAAACAGATCGCTGTGCAGGCGCTTGGACAGCTTGACTGACAAAGGCGCGTAGCCCGCGAGGAAGCGCTGCTCCAAAAGGGCAGTGCGAATGGTGAAATCCTCGCCTCCAAGCCGAACGCAATCGCGCACCGTCCGAGAGCTATGACCGACTTTCAGGCGCAAATCCCACAGGATATAAAGCATGCTTTCGATCACGCTCTCGGCCCAGCCGGTGATCTTGTAGGGCGTCAGGAACAGCAGATCGACATCCGATTGCGGGGCCATTTCACCGCGCCCATAACCACCCACCGCAAACAGCGCGATGCGCTCGCCTTCGGTCGGGTTGGGGCGGGGGTGCAAGGTTTGCGTCGCGACATGGTGGGCGGTACAGACAAGGCAGTCGGTCAGCCAAGTATAGGCGCGTGTCATGGGGCGGGCGGAAAACGGTGCTTCGTTAAAGGCGGTTTCGATAGCCGCGCGGCCAGCCTTTTGAACATCACGCAGCAGGGCCACCGTTCCATTGCGGATATCGCGGGCCGTTTCACGAGATTCACAGCAGTCCAATAGGGCCGCGGCCAAGTTGGCACGGTCCACGATTTGGTCTGGGTCACAAATCAGGTTGTCCGGCGGGGCCGGCAGGAAAAAGGCGGGGCTAGAAGCCCGCGCCGCCAAAGCTTCTTGGTGCTGGGTCAATGATAACAACCTGTTTGTCGCGGACGGTGGCCACAGCTAGCCCGCGTTCGTTCGTGCCATCCGCGCGCAGGCGGAATATTCCATTGACGCCTTTAAAGCCTGCGCCCTGTGTCAGAGCAGCAGCTGTCAAAGCATCAGATTTCCCTTGCGAGACCAAGGCCCCAATCGCAGCGATTCCGTCATAGGCCAAGCCCCCAATGGGGTGCGGGGTTCCGCCATAGGCGGCGGCATAACGGGCGCGGAATTGATCGGTCAGGGCTGGGTCAGGCAGGGCAAACCAACCACCTTGCACGCCTGGAAGTTCAAGGGTTCCTGCCGGAATATCCCAACGTGTCAGGCCCATGTATTGTACCTCAGCGGGATTAACCCCCGATTCAGGCAAGAGCTGCGTGAACAGCGGCAAAGCGCCCGACGTGTCTGAGGTCAGGAAAATCGCGTCTGCCCCGGTGCTACGCACCGCTGAACGTACGTCCTGTACCGAAGCGACAACTCCCTGCTGAGAAAATTCATAGCTGACAGCACCCGCATTGCTGGCCGAGGTGAAAGCCAATGCGCGCGAAATCGCGTCCCGGCCTGCGATTCCAGCAACGTTATTTGCGTGCACGGTCAGGACATCGCTTTTGCCATTGCGGGCCGCGAATTGCGCCAACCGCATCGCCGTATTGTCAAACGTCGGCCCAAGAACAAAAACATTCCCACCCGCAATGGACGTGTTGTTGGAGAAGGACAGCACATTCACGTTTTTGCCACGCAGCGCGACGCCAACGGCATTTGATGGGCCGCTACGCACGGGCCCCAGCACGATCTTCGCCCCCTCGCTTACAGCGCGCAGGGCTGCGGCTTGTGCGACGGCATCATCACCGGCGGTGTCATAGACGCGCAGATCGATTTGAACATCGCCAAGATCCGCCATCGCCAGCCGCGCGGCGTTTTCAAGGCTTTGTGAGAGCACCGAGTCGCCAGACGCCTGCGAGGATTGCGGCACCAGAAGCGCGACAGGTATTGGCTTGGATGTGTTGACGGAGGGCCCGCCCCCGATCCCAACCGGTTCACATGCCGAGACAACTGCGGCGGCCGCGACTGCGACAAGGCCTTTCAGAAACTGACGACGAGGTTTAAAAGCAGCAAACATGAACTCAATCCCTAGACAATGGCGATATGCGCGGCGGAACTCGTACCGCGATCTTGACTGGGATAATAAACACCCCAATCGGAGGGTCCAGCGTTGAATCACCAAATTGTGCCATTGAAGGCCGGGCTCTATTTCGTGGCCACGCCGATCGGCACCGCCCGAGACATCACATTGCGCGCGCTTGATGTCTTAGCCAGCGCTGATGTTCTAGCCGCTGAAGACACCAGATCACTACGTCGCCTTATGGAAATCCATGGCGTTCCGCTGAACGGGCGGACGGTGCTGTCCTACCACGATCACTCTGGCGAAGGTGTACGCGCAAAGCTACTGGCGCTGCTCGAAGACGGGCGATCTGTTGCCTATGCGTCTGAGGCAGGCACACCGCTGATTGCGGACCCGGGCTATCATCTTGCCCAAACCGCTGCCGAAGCTGGGCATCTGGTGACATCAGCGCCAGGTGCATCGGCGATTATCACGGCGCTGACCTTGGCGGGTCTGCCCACAGATGCGTTTTTCTTTGCGGGTTTTCTGCCAAACGCCAAATCCCAACGACGCGGTGCGCTTGAAGCGCTCAAAGAGGTGCCCGGCACGCTCGTATTTTACGAGAGCCCCAAGCGCCTTGCTGCCATGCTTTCCGATTCAGCAGAAATATTGGGCGAGACCCGTGATGCGGCGGTTTGCCGGGAGCTGACCAAGAAGTTCGAAGAAATCCGACGCGGGACCCTGGCCGAGCTGTCGCAGGTCATGGCGGAACAACCTGTCAAAGGCGAGATCGTCGTGCTGATTGACCGCACGCGCGCCGGGTCATCAGAAGGTGTTGATCTGGAGGCCGAACTGCGGGCCGCCCTAGAGCATATGTCGGTGCGGGATGCCGCTGAAACTGTCGCAAAG
Source organism: Cognatishimia maritima (assembly GCF_900129685.1). Taxonomy (GTDB): domain Bacteria; phylum Pseudomonadota; class Alphaproteobacteria; order Rhodobacterales; family Rhodobacteraceae; genus Cognatishimia; species Cognatishimia maritima. Next base: position 188,870 of record NZ_FQWM01000004.1, read on the forward strand.
GCACATGGTGTGAATAAACGGAAAGTTTATTCTTTGGCCTTATCCCTGAAGAAAGGCTGAAACGACACAAAAAGGCGCGATGACCTTGGCACATCTGCAACCCGAATTTCATTCACACACTCAAATGGGCGCCCATCAATCGGAGTTTGACTTTGGGCCAATAACAGCACCCAAAAAGTCGAGCAGCGACGATGCCGACCTTCGTGCCCGGCGTGGGCAGCAAAACTACTTGGCAGGCCAGTCTGCCGAATGTGCCGTGCAGCGCCACTACGAAGATGCCGGATACAGCCTGTTGGCCCGCCGTTGGCGTGGCGGCGGTGGTGAACTCGATCTCGTCTTTCAATCCGGCGCGGGCTTAACCTTTGTCGAAGTCAAAAAATCGCGTCGCCATGATTTGGCGGCGCAACGGGTTTCCCAGCAACAGGCGCATCGCATATTTTCAGCAGCGACTGTCTTTGTGGACCGGTCAGACTTTGATCCCTTTGTTGACCTGCGCTTTGACGTGGCGCTGGTCGATGGCATTGGGGCCATACATGTTCACGAAAACGCGTTAGTGTTCTTCTGATCGGCCATTGCAACGGGGCGTGTCGTGGGCCATCTAATGGGCAAATCAAAAGAGGACGCCCATGAAAATCGCCTTCCAGATGGACCCTATCGATGCGGTCGACATTCGCGCAGACAGTTCCTTCCGCCTCGCCGAAGAGGCGCAGGCACGGGGGCATGACCTCTTTTATTATTCTCCGGATCAATTGGCCTATGAAGAAGGCGTGATCACTGCGCGTGGCCAAGACATGGTGGTGCGCCGCGAACAGGGGAACCATGTCGATTTGGGGCCGATGAAGAAAGTCGATCTCAAGGATTTCGACGTGATCTGGCTGCGTCAAGACCCGCCGTTTGACATGCACTATATCACCTCAACCCATCTGCTGGACCGATTGAAGGACGACGTTCTGGTGGTGAATGATCCTTTTTGGGTGCGAAACTATCCCGAGAAGCTGCTGGTTCTGGACTTCCAGGATTTGACGCCGCCCACCACCATCGCGCGCGATCTTGAGACTATCAAAGCCTTCAAAGCCAAACACCAAGACGTCATTCTGAAACCGCTCTACGGCAACGGTGGCGCGGGTGTCTTCCGCTTGGACGCGAATGATCGCAACCTATCGAGCCTACATGAACTTTTCACCGGGTTCAGCCGGGAGCCGTTGATTGTGCAGAAATTCCTGCCAGACGTCAGCAATGGCGACAAGCGTGTCATTTTGGTGGATGGCGAACCAGTTGGGGCGATCAACCGCGTCCCTGCGGCTGGGGAGACGCGCAGCAATATGCATGTCGGCGGGCGGCCAGAGAAAATTGGCCTGACCGAGCGTGACTTGGAAATCTGTGCTGCGATCGGGCCTTTGCTCAAAGAGAAGGGGCAGGTCTTTGTCGGCATTGATGTGATCGGCGACTATCTGACCGAAATCAATGTGACCTCGCCCACGGGCATTCAAGAGCTCGAACGGTTTGACGGCGTCAATATCGCCGAGAAAATCTGGCAGGCCATCGAAGCGAAGCTGGCTTAACATTCATCGCCTTACCTCAAAGCGTCGGGGTCATTCGGTAGCTCAGCGCCTCTGCAATGTGGGGGCGTTTCACATCTGGGCTGGCATCGAGGTCGGCAATCGTGCGCGCAACCCTGAGAACGCGGTGATATCCGCGTGCGGTCAGGCCGAATTTGTCGGCCGCTTGGGAAAGTAGGTCGCGTCCTTCTGAATCTGGCGACGCAATATCTTCCAAGACCGCGCCTTGGGCGTCTGCGTTGGAGCGTGCCTTGGGGTGGTCGTTAAATCGCTCGGTTTGCAACTTACGGGCCTTGGCCACCCTTTCCGCAATAACAGCCGAGGGCTCTCCATCTGCCGGGAGGTCCAAGTCCTGAATGGAGACAGGCGGAACCTCAAGGCACATGTCCATACGGTCCATCAGCGGGCCCGAAATGCGCCCGAGGTAGTCGTTGCCGCAAATCGGCGTTTTCGGGCAAGCGCGCGACGGGTCGTACATGTAGCCGCATTTGCATGGGTTGGCGGCGGCGATCAGCATGAAACGGCACGGGTAGGTGACATGGGCATTGGCGCGCGCGACCATGACTTCGCCGGTTTCAATTGGCTGCCGTAGCGTTTCCAGCACCTGTCGTGAAAATTCGGGCAGTTCGTCCAGAAAGAGCACGCCATTGTGCGCGAGGCTGATTTCACCGGGCGCAGCGCGGCGGCCGCCGCCGACAATGGCCGCCATCGAGGCCGTGTGATGTGGTTCCCGAAACGGGCGCTGCATTGAAATGCCGCCCTGATCTAAGAGGCCAGAAATCGAATGGATCATGCTGGTTTCAAGCGCCTCTGCAGGCGAAAGCGGCGGCAGAATTGACGGGATGCGAGCGGCCAGCATGGATTTGCCAGACCCTGGCGCGCCGTTCATCATCATGTGATGACGCCCGGCGGCGGCAATTTCCATCGCGCGTTTGGCGCGCTCCTGCCCTTTGACGTCACGCATATCTTTTTGCCCATCTGCACGCCGCACTTCTCCGGGTTCACAAGCGGGCAAGGGGGCTTGCCCGGTGAAATGCCGGATGACCTCTGCGAGCGACTTAGCCCCGATGACCCGCGCTGCTCCAACCCAAGCGGCTTCTTTGCCCGAGGCTTCGGGACAGAGCAGCACGCGGTTTTCTTCCGACGCTGACATCGCCGCGGGCAATGCGCCAAGCACCGGGACAAGCGTGCCGTCCAGCGACAGTTCCCCCAACGACACCGTGCTTTCTGCGGCGTCTTTGGGCACGATGTCCAGCGCGGCCAAAAGAGCCATGGCAATCGGCAGGTCAAAATGGCTGCCTTCTTTTGGAAGATCAGCAGGCGAGAGATTGACGGTGATCCGGCGCGCCGGCAGGGCAATCGACAAGGCGGTTAGCGCAGCTCGAACTCGGTCGCGCGCTTCGGAAACTGCTTTGTCGGGCAGGCCAACGACCGCAAAGGCGGGTAAGCCGGGCGTCACCGCGCATTGCACCTCGACCTGGTGCGCCTCGACGCCTTCGAAGGCGACTGTGTATGTCTTGGCAACCATCCGTCCCCCAAGGTCCGCGTATCCGAACCCTAGGGGAAACAGGGTTACTTAGCCGTTAACCACTTGGCTTTTCTGCTGCCTTGCGCGTAGGTCGGTGAAGGCAGGCCAAGCGTCTGGGTCGGCAAGGGTTTTGTCACGGCAAAAGGCGTTGCAGAACCCATAGACCGTTCCCTCTAGCTCCAACATATGCGTGCTAGGTTTTCCGCTATAGGGGCACTGCGCGTTCACCGGCACGGCATCAGAAACGGTCGCTTCAAGAACGGCTGGTCCCGGCCATGGCCGCTCTGGATGGGGTTGGTCGTAGCGCGACAAATGGGCGCCGTGCACAAGTCCCATGGCGCGCCAACGCCGCAAAGCAAGATCGTTGAGGTGCAAATCAACATAGGCGCGGGCAGCGTCGCTGACGGGCAGATTGTAACCGGCGATCCGCATCGCCACCGGTGCATACATGGCGTCCGCAGCGCTGTAGTCGCCGCACAGCCAGTCGCCTTCGCCTGTGCCGCAAGCGTCACGCGCCCAATCCCAGAGCGTTTCGATGCGTATGAGGTCGGCAAGGACATCGGGCGAAGGCGTTGCCCAATCAAAAGCAGTGCGCAAATTCATTGGGCAGACGGAGCGAAGTGCCGCAAAGCCGGAGTGCATTTCAGCCGCCAAGGATCGCGCGATTGATCGGTGTTTGGGTGTGCTTGGCCAAATCCCGGCGTCGGGGTGGCGATCCGCCAAATCCTCGGCAATGGCATAGCTTTCAGAAATGATTGCGCCGTCAGGCGTGCGAATTGTGGGCACGGTGCGGGCTGGGGCATGGGTCGCCAGTTGCTCTGCGACGGAGGCCTTTGAGTCAAAATCAAGCAACGTCACCTTGCGGGGGATGTTGAACTTTTCAAAGAGCAACCAGCCGCGCAGGGACCATGAGGAGTAGGCGTAATCGCCAATAATCAAATCGTATGTCATGGGGAAATGTTAGCGCACTGTCGCAAAATTTCGAAAACGAATGTTTGTGCGCCACGGCATCACGGTTTGTGATTGATGCGCGTGGCTTTCCAAGTCGGTTCTAGCCGTACTTCGGTGACTGACAGGTTGTCGATCCGATGGCCAAAGGCATCGTAGGTGGAAATTTGCAAAGCGCGTTCGATGGCCGCAACGATCACGCCGAAATGGCAGACGAGGATCATGTCGCGTCCACCAGCACGGTTAATCAGGGCGTCAAAAGCGCGGTTGACGCGCTCGGCAAAAACGTTCCAGCTTTCTCCGCCCGGCGCGCGGATTGCACCTGGCGTATCCCAAAAGGCCATCATGTGGTCTTTATCGGCAATTTCGGTGTGAGATTTTAGCTCCCATGCGCCGAAATGGATTTCACGCAGATCAGTATGATGATCCCAACGGGGGCGTTGGTTTTGAAGGGCATCGGCGGTCTGTTTGGCACGCAGAAGGTCAGAGGAGACAACAATGGCCTCATCGGGCAAAAAAGCATCCAGTCGATCAAGCGCGGCGGTGTCTGATAGATCTGCAGGTAAGTCGGACCAACCGACCATAGTTTTCGCATGCGTCGGCCCGTGGCGCACAAGGAAAAGGCGGCTCATGGCAAGGTGCCTTTCAGAACTAACGGCTGGCCAGCCACGACGAACACGGCCAATTCTGACTGATCAGCGAGTCTTTGGTTCAAGCGGCCCTGCAAATCCCGAAATCGGCGCGCCATTGCGTTATCAGGCACGATGCCCATACCGACCTCGTTGGAGACGACAACAACCCGGCCTTCGCAGGTCGCGAGTTGATGCAATAGATCTGAGGTCTGCGCTTCGATATCGGCTTCGCCCATCATGTGATTGGTCAGCCACATAGTCGCGCAGTCCAGCAGGGCGATTTCGTCTTTGCTAACAGACGTGAACGCCGGGCCAAGATCACGCGGCGCTTCTATGCTGCGCCAATTCGGGCCGCGCATGGTTTTGTGCCGCTGAACCTTGGCTTCCATTTCGCTGTCATAGACCTCAGCCGTGGCGATATAGACACGCGGGGCGCCTGTTTGCACGATCAGGTTTTCAGCGAAAGCTGACTTTCCCGACGCCGCGCCGCCCAATACAAATGTCAGCTTCGGCAGCATTTTGCCCTCTGAAGTGATCCAATTCCCGCCCCCCTGCGTAATCGTCTTGAACACGGCAAGCAAGGGAGGCGCGCATGTATGCTCAGGAACGCACAAATATGGTGACGCGGGTCGCCATGAAAAGCGAGATGCTTGACCCTGACACAGAGACAGCCCTGGCCCGCGCTTGGCGGGATGATCGTGACGAACGCGCGCTGCATCGCTTGACGATGGCCTATATGCGGCTGGCGATTTCGATGGCGATGAAGTTCAAGCGGTATGGCGTGCCGGTGGCGGACCTTATTCAAGAGGCGGGCGTTGGATTGATGAAGGCGGCGGACCGGTTTGATCCTGACCGTGGCGTGCGCTTTTCGACCTATGCGGTTTGGTGGATCAGGGCGAGCATCCAAGACCATGTGATGCGAAACTGGTCGCTTGTGCGGACGGGCTCGACCTCGGCACAGAAGGCGCTGTTTTTTAACATGCGCCGGGTTGAGGCAGAGCTGAAACGCGAGGCCTTGAAAGATGGCGAAGAGTTGGATTCCCACCAGCTGTCTGAGCTGATTGCGCAGGAAATTGGCGTGCCGATCAACGACGTATTGACCATGCAGGGCCGCCTTGCCGGGGGGGATTTTTCGCTGAACGCCGTTCAGGGCGGCGATGAAGATGGCCGGGAGTGGATTGACGTTCTCGAAGATGAAAACCCGCGAGGCTCTGATTGCGTTGATCAGGAACGAGATCAGGCGCAGGTGAAATCCTGGCTTGCAGAGGCGATTGATCGTCTGACTGATCGCGAACGTCTGATCATCGAACGGCGCAAGTTAACAGACGACGCAGATACCTTGGAGACATTGGGAGAGGTCCTTGGGATTTCCAAAGAACGCGTGCGCCAGCTAGAGGTCGCTGCCCTTGGTAAAATGCGTCAGGCGTTGGAAGCCCATGCGCCTGAACTGAGACAGCTTCTTAACTAGGGTCGTTTGGCCTGTCGGCGCGCTTGTGTCCACCTGCGCAAATGCATAGTGTCTTCCCTGCCTGACCTCGGAGGGGCCAAATGCTGGAAGACAAACGCATTCTTCTGATTATCAGCGGGGGAATCGCCGCCTATAAGTCGTTGGACCTGATCCGCCAACTGCGTAAACGCGGTGCTTGGGTGACGCCTGTTCTGACAAATTCGGCGGAGCAATTTGTGACACCGCTGTCTGTCTCGGCTTTGGCCGAAGAAAAGGCCTATCGCGATCTGTTTGATCTGACCGATGAGGCAGAGATGGGCCATATCCAACTCTCGCGGTCTGCTGACCTTATCGTGGTCGCTCCGGCCACGGCGAACCTGATGGCGAAAATGGCGAATGGGTTTGCCGATGATCTGGCATCGACCCTTTTGTTGGCCACCGATACCGAAGTTTTAATCGCGCCTGCGATGAACGTGCGCATGTGGCTGCATCCGGCCATGCAGCGCAATATTGCGACCCTGAAACAGGACGGCGTTGCTTTTGTCGGCCCGAACGAAGGCGACATGGCCTGCGGTGAATATGGCCCCGGTCGAATGGCCGAACCGGCAGAGATTGTCGCTGCAATTGAGAACCAACTGGCCGAGGGGCCGTTGGTTGGACGCAAGATTGTTGTGACCTCGGGCCCAACCCATGAACCGATTGACCCGGTGCGCTACATCGCCAACCGATCTTCGGGCGCGCAGGGGACCGCCATCGCGCGGACCTTGGCCATGTTGGGAGCCGAAGTGGTCTTTGTGACCGGCCCAGCCGAAGAACCCCGCCCCGAAGGTGTGCACATTGTCGAAGTGCAAACCGCGCAGCAGATGATGGAGGCAGTTTCGGCAGCCATGCCCGCAGATGCCGCCGTGTTTGCCGCTGCCGTGGCCGATTGGCGCGTCGACGGCGCAAGCGGCAGCAAGATTAAGAAACAGGATGGCAAGATCCCCAGCCTGTCGTTTTCTGAAAACCCCGATATCTTGGCCAGCGTCTCGCAGGCCAAAAGCGACCGGCCGAAATTGGTCGTTGGCTTTGCTGCCGAGACCGATGATGTCGTCGAAAACGCCACCAAGAAACGCCTGCGCAAAGGATGTGATTGGATCGTCGCCAATGACGTCAGCCCGGAAACCGGCATCATGGGGGGCAAAGAAAACGCCGTGGTCCTGATATCGGACGACGGAGCCGAACATTGGCCGCGCATGAGCAAAGATGCCGTCGCTCAGCAATTGGCAGAGCGCATCGCCAATGCCCTTGGCTGATCCCCCGCTTAAGAAAGAGTTTTGAACGTGGTTGCCATCAAATTCACCTGGCTGGAAGAAGCCGACCAAAGCCTTGGATTACCCGCCTATGAAACGCCCGGAGCCGCCGGGGCGGACCTGCGCGCGAACTTTGCGGAGGCAGAGCGCGAGGGCGTCACATTGGAACCCGGCGCGCGCGCTCTGGTACCGACCGGGCTGCGCCTTGAAATCCCGTTGGGGTATGAGGTGCAAATCCGCCCTCGCTCAGGGTTGGCCCTGAAGCACGGCATCACGCTGCCCAACGCGCCCGGCACCATCGATAGCGATTATCGCGGACCGCTTGGGGTGATTGTTATGAACGCAGGGCAGGAGGCTTTTCACATCGCGCATGGGGATCGCATCGCACAGATGATTGTCGCGCCGGTGGCGCAAGCGCAGTTTGACCTGGCCGAGGACCTTAGCACGACAACACGCGGCGAAGGCGGCTTTGGGTCAACCGGGGTGAGCTGATGGTGCTGGTCCTTGGCATTTGCGCCGCGATCTGGGGGATCGGGCGACTTCTGCGCCTACCGCAGCAGGTGACATGGCTGATGATCGGGCTGGTCTATTTGGCGGTGATCAGCTTGCATCTCGTGTTGCCCGCCGACAATTCATTGCGCTTGGCGACGGGTGGATCAGCAGCTTTGTGGCTGATGCTTGGGGCCGCCGCTGCGATTGTCTTGGCGTATATCAAGGGGCTGGCATGGCTCCGCGCGCGGGTGCGTGCACCGCTCGAAGAGCCTGCGCAACAAGGCCCTTTCAACGACACCGAACTTAGTCGCTACGCGCGCCATATCGTGTTGCGAGAGGTTGGCGGACTTGGTCAGAAACGCCTGAAGGACGCCAAGGTGCTGGTCATCGGGGCAGGGGGGCTTGGGTCGCCGGCCTTGCTTTATTTGGCGGCGGCAGGTGTCGGCACGATTGGAGTTGTGGATGACGACGTGGTCGACAATTCCAACTTGCAGCGGCAGGTGATCCACCCGGATCGCAATATCGGCATGCCAAAAGTGCACTCCGCCGCCGAGGCCATGCGCGCCCAAAACCCCTTTGTGACTGTGCGGCGCTACCAGCGCCGTTTGTCAGAAGCGGACGCGTCGGACCTGATCGCGGACTACGATCTAGTTTTGGACGGGACCGACAATTTCACAACCCGCTATCTGGTCAACCAAGTTTGCGTTGCGCAGGGCAAGCCGCTGATTTCCGGTGCGCTGAGCCAATGGGAAGGGCAGATCAGCGTCTTTGATCCCGCCAATGACGCCCCTTGTTATCAGTGCATTTTCCCCGAAGCGCCTGCAGCCGGTCTGTCCCCTAGCTGTGCGGAGGCAGGAGTGATCGGCCCCTTGCCGGGCGTGGTCGGCGCGATGATGGCCGCCGAAGCGATCAAAGTGATCACCGGCGCGGGCGTGGCTTTGCGGGGGCAGATGATGATCTATGACGCATTATACGGCGAAAGCCGCAGCATTGCGCTGAAACGCCGTGCAGGCTGCCCGGTCTGCGGCGACGGCGCGCCGAGCTGACACTTTCCGCAGCGACATACCAAGAATTGCATTGCGGCTGACGCGCAACCGCCCATCTTTGGGGCAAAGGAGACTGACATGACAAATCCGCTGCTGGCCGATTGGACCACGCCCTTTCAAATCGCCCCCTTTGATCAGATCGAAGATGGCGATTTTGCCCCTGCGTTTGAAACCGCGCTTAAGGCTCATAAAGCCGAGATCGACGCCATCGCAGATCAAGACGTTCCAGCAACCTTTGATAACACCATTGGTGCTTTAGAAGCGGCTGGGGCTGCGCTTGATAAGGTACTTTCGGTTTTCTATTCGGTCGCCGGAGCAGACAGCAATCCCGAACGCGAGGCGCTGCAACGCGAGTTTGCGCCGAAACTCGCCGCACATTCTGCGGAGATTTCGGCCAACAAAGCGCTCTTTGCTCGGATCGCAGATCTTTGGGCACGCAAGGATCAGTTGGATCTGCCTGAAGAACAAGCCCGTGTGCTGATGCTGACCCACCGGGGATTTGTGCGCAGCGGTGCGGCCTTGGAAGGAGCTGCTGACAAACGCATGCAAGAGATCAAAGGCCGATTGGCCGTTTTGGGCACTGAATTCACGCAGAACCTTCTGGCAGATGAACGTAGCTGGTTCATGGAGTTGGACGAAGCCGATCTGGAAGGACTGCCTGACTTTGTGATTGGCGCGGCCCGCGCGGCGGGCAAAGAAAAAGGGGCAGGCGGACCAGTTGTTACGCTTTCTCGTTCCCTGATCGTGCCGTTCCTTCAGTTCTCTCAGCGCCGCGACCTGCGCGAGAAAGCCTTTGCCGCTTGGGCGGCGCGTGGTGCAAACGGTGGTGAGACCGACAATCGCAAAATCGCGGCAGAAATCCTCGCGCTGCGGGAAGAACGTGCAAAGCTGCTGGGCTACGCGAATTTTGCCGCCTACAAGCTGGAAACCGAAATGGCCAAGACGCCAGAGGCTGTTGAAGCCCTGTTGATGGATGTTTGGGAACCGGCCAAGGCGCAGGCGGAAGCGGATGCAGAGGTGCTGACCCAGATGATGCATGCGGATGGGATCAACGGCGACTTAGAGCCGTGGGATTGGCGCTATTATGCTGAGAAGCGCCGCAAGGCAGAGCATGATTTGGATGAGGCCGCGCTGAAACCCTATCTGCAATTGGACCGGATGATCGAAGCGTCTTTTGCCTGCGCGAACCGCCTGTTCGGGTTGCAGTTCAAACCTCTCGACGTGCCGCTTTACCATGCGGATTGCCGCGCGTGGGAGGTGACGCGCAAGGGCGAACATATCGCCGTCTTTATCGGTGATTATTTCGCGCGCGGCTCTAAACGGTCGGGCGCGTGGTGCTCTGCGATGCGCAGTCAGGCCAAATATCCAGAGGTGCAAAGCCCAGTTGTGATCAACGTCTGCAACTTCGCCAAATCCGATCCGGCGTTGTTGTCTTATGATGATGCGCGCACGTTGTTTCACGAGTTTGGCCATGCCCTGCATCAAATGCTGTCCAATGTGACCTATGAAAGCGTCTCGGGCACATCCGTTGCACGTGATTTTGTTGAACTACCCAGCCAGCTTTATGAACATTGGCTCGAAGTGCCCGAGGTGCTTTCGGAATTCGCGACCCATGCGGAAACGGGCGAGGCGATGCCACAGGCAATGCTAGACAAGGTTCTGGCGGCTGCCAATTTCGACATGGGTTTTCATACCGTGGAATATGTCGCCTCGGCGTTGGTCGATCTGGCGTTCCACAATGGCGATGCACCACAGGATCCTATGGCCGCACAGGCAGAGGTTCTGTCTGCCCTTGGCATGCCTAAAGCCATCACCATGCGCCACGCCACACCGCATTTTGCGCATGTCTTTGCGGGCGACGGCTATTCCAGCGGCTACTACAGCTACATGTGGTCCGAAGTGATGGACGCTGATGCCTTTGATGCCTTCCTTGCCGCTGGCAGCGCCTTTGATCCGCAAACGGCTGCCGCGTTGGAAGAGCATATTCTGTCCAAAGGTGGGTCTGTCGACTCCGCTGAACTTTATGAGAGGTTCAGAGGCCGGTTGCCGGGAGTTGAAGCATTGCTAAAAGGCCGGGGCCTTGCAGCCTAAGATCGTGGACAAAAAGAAAGGGCGCCGCAGCGCCCTTTTTTGTGCCCTAGCCAGAGACCTGTTCGCGTAAGATCGACCCGGTCAAAGAGATCATCAGGTAGATGCCGGAAAAAATCAGGAAGCTGAGGATCGTGTTTTCAAAGGCTTTTGGATAGCTGGGGTCCTCTGACGCAACCGGGCGCGCTGAGGTCGTCAGGTAACGTACCTGCCGTGAGGCTTCGAGTTCGGTCTGGTTCAACGTCTGCAGCGCCGATTGCAGGATCAGATCAGCGGTCGCAAGGTCGGCTTGCGCGATCTGAATTGCGGCGGCTTGTCCAGCAAGCGAGGATTTGCTGCCGCCAATATCGGTCATTCTGCCTTGGAGGTTCTCCAGAATCGCCTGCAGATTGCGAATATTACCTTTGACGCCATTCACACGCGCCTCATTCGGGCGTGGGTTGTCCAACAGCTGGCTCAGTTCCAACTGATTTTCCTGCAGTTCTAACTCATAGGTGCTGATCTGTTGACGCAAACTTGCAATCAGGCCCTCTGGGTCCAAGACCGAGGTTTCTTGCAGTTCGACCAAGGCGCGTTGGGCATCACGGCGGTCTTGCTTGGCTTTCTCGAGGCTGCGACGGGCGTCTTTGAGTTGGTCCTCGCGTTTGCGCAGCGACTGGCCGTCAACCTTCTCTTCGGCGTAGTTGATCAGCGCCTGCGAAAAGGCGGTACTGATCTGCGGGTCAGGTGAGGACACTTCCATGCGGATGATACCATCGGTCGGATCAAAGCCAATTTTTACATATTTTTTGTAGAGCTTGTAGGCTTCTTCATTCGAAGGGTTTTCTTCCAACCTCTGCAATGGGTCGATGGAAGGGTCAGAAAAGACAGCCTTAAAGCCCACGTCGCGTTCTAGCAGCAGCATCGCCTCTTTCGATTGCAAGAATGATTGCGTCGCGGTGCTATCTTTGGTGTCAAACTGTGAGCCACTGAACAGCCCGCCTTGTACCCCGGCTTGCTCTGACTGAATGATCGAAAACTCAGATTCGGTCGTATACATGGGCGTTGCCATGGCAAAGTAGTAATAGCCCGCCAGCATGGTCGGCAGCATCACAAAGGCCAGCAACCGAGAGAACATCAAGACCGTTTTGCGCCGCCGTCTCCGAGCAATATCTTTCTGGATATCCCCGATTTCACGGAAACGCCGTTCGGTCGGAGAACTGGTTTCGGTTGACGGTAAGGTCGTGCCAACTGGGCGGGTTTGCGGCAGGTTGCTGCCGGGGGCGGTAAGCGGGCTGTCTGGGGCCACGCGGTCCAGCATGTTAGAGCGGCTGAACGGATCAAGACCGTTTTTCCGCAAAAGCCGCACCGCATCATAGTCTGACGACGCTGCAAGGTTGTGCTTTTGCGCCAAACGGCGCGCCATGCGCAGTTGACGCCCTGTCAGACCCTCTTGGCGGATTTCAGCGATTTCCTGATCCGGTGAAAGCTGCGCCGCGATTGAGGATGGCGGCGCGGTTGTGCCGGTGGGTTTGGGCGCGGCTTTGGGGGCCGGTTCCGGCGCGGCCGCAGCGGCCATTTCCAGTCCGCCCATGTCTTCATCGGTCGAGGTCGGCAAAGGCTGAGCGGCAGCCGCAGGGCTGCTGTCGCCTGATTTTGCGCGACGTTCAGCGGATCGCGCCAGTCGCGCCTGCCGACGTGCCGCCCGGTCCGAAACCTCGGCATCTGGTTGCGGCGCGGGCGCGTTCGGGGCTGTTGCAACCGGCGAAAGCTGGGTTTCGGGCATAGGGGCGGTTTCCGCCGCAGGGCGTTCCTGAGGCTCATCATCATTGGGCCGCGGTGCATCCGCCGCCGCTTGCGCGCCGCTGCTGCGACGGATGCGGAACTTTTTAGCCTTGGGTTTGGTAGTCATAAAGCTGCTTTGCCTCTTCCAAGGTGTCAAACATGTGCATCTGGCCGTTCAAAAGAACGGCGGCAGAGCGTGCGAATTTCTCAAGCGTTTTGGGCTGGTGTGAGACGATGATCATGGTGGTTGTCCGCAGACGTTCGCGCAGCACCTCACCGGCTTTGCGATTGAATTCTACGTCGGTCGATGAAGGCATGCCCTCGTCCACCAGATAGATGTCAAAATCAAGCGCCAGCATCAGAGCAAAGGAGAACCGCGCACGCATGCCCGAGGAATATGTGCCAAGGGGCTGGTCGAAATACTCATCCAATCCGCAAAGCCAACGACAGAAGGCTTCGACATAGTCTGGGTCCAAGCCATAAAGCCGCGCGATATAGCGGCTGTTTTCCACAGCTGTGTGTTTGTTGACAACGCCGCCCATGAACCCCAGCGGGAACGAGATCCGGCAATCACGCCTGACAATCCCCTCATCGGGTTTTTCCAACCCGGCCATCATATTGATGATGGTTGTCTTGCCAGAGCCATTCGGCGCAAGGATGCCAAGCGACTGCCCAAGTTCCACGCGAAAAGACGCCCGATCCAGAATGATCTTGCGTTGCGTCCCCGTCCAGAAGGACTTGCTGACGTTCTCAAACTCGAGCATTCAAGTGCTCCGGCTGCTCTGCCTATGCCCCTCTGTATCAGAGGAGTCCTTAATGCGCCCTTTGCAGGCTTGGTTGTTAGTATGACGGATTTGCCCAATCCCTGACAACATATGCGTCCGGAATTGGGCGAAAAAAAGGCAGAAACCGGCGCGAATGCACCGGTTTCTTTTTGTTTAGTCGCGGTGATCTTACTCTGCGGCGGCCAGGTCGGCTTTTTGCACACGGAAAATTTTGCCCGCGATGATCGACAAGAAGGCCGCAGCAAAGCTAAACAGCGCGCCCATTTTCGCGGCATCCTGTACATCTCCCGGAGGGAAGGCGACCGAGGCCACAAAGAGCGATACGGTAAAGCCGATGGCGGCAACAAAGCCGATGACCACAAGGTCTATGATCCGCATCCCCTGCGGTATTCCCAGCCTAAGCGGAACCGCCGCGAACCAGCCGAAGATCAGGATACCAATCGGTTTGCCGATGATCAGACCAGCCAGCACCAGCCAGGTGGCATCGCCAATGGCGCTGAATTCAACACCTGCGTTCAGCAGGCCAAAGAAGAACAGCACAACTTCGACAGGGTGTTTCAATGCATGTTCGATGACGTTCAGCAGGTCGTGCAAATGCGTTTCCGCATCAGAGAAGAAGCCAAAGCCACGGTCTGCGTGCGGGATGGCAGGTACAATCGGAAGCAGGCCAAGGGCCGGGTGAAGACCAGAGCGCATAAAGCCATACCAGCTGATGCACCCGGCGACCGCATAAGGGACAAAATGCAGATTCTTACGCACCCAAGTCGAGTTTGGACGGTCCGGGTTACCCGCATCCATTTTGCGTGGAAGCCAGTTGAAAACCACAAATACGACCAGCGCTGCAGCAAAGGAGGCCAGAAGCCATTCCGGTGCCAATTCACCCGAAGGATAGAAGATCGCCAGAATGATCAGACCCACCGCGTCGTCGGCAATGGCAAGGAGAAGGAGGAAGCGCACAGCCGGATGGCCCGCGCCAAACACAATGCGACCGACAAGGTAAGAAAATGCGATGTCGGTTGCGGTTGGGATCGCCCAACCATTCGCAACCGCTTGGTAGGTGTCAGAGCCAAGCAGAGCTGCCAAGCCAAGATATACCGCAATCGGTCCGAACATACCGCCTGCTGTTGCAAACAAGGGTGTTGCCGCCTTCTTGCCGCGCAATGATCCTTCTTTCAGGATCACGGCCTCCCAAACCTCTTTGGCGGCCATGGCGAAGAACAGCGCCATAAGAACGTCATTGACCAGATAGTGCAAAGTCAGCGTTCTGTGGCCGTGGTGGTAATGCCCAATTGGGGCATGGTCCCAAATGACAAATTCAACGAAGTGGTGGTAGGTTTCTGGGTTGGTATTGGCCCAGACGAGGGCGAGCAATGCGCCGATGATCAATAGAAGCGAGTAGTTGGTTAAGAAATTCCAGACGCGATACATCGGTCCCCCCTGATATTATTTTGTTTTTGGATATCCCAATATCAGGCGCTGGACAACGGGATCAGCCGACTGCCGGGCGGTTTTGACGCGATGTGAGGGCGACTTTGAAATCAAATATCAGTCAACAATGCATCTTTTCGCATCGGCCCATCAAATGCTGCGCTGCGGCGGAAGCGGCAAGAGAATCAAAGCGTTGCCGTGATCTGCCAAATCAACCCCGCCGCAAAGCTGCCGATCAGGGCAAAAAGCAGGTAAGCGCCGAACACTTTGGGTTTGACGAGTGCCCAAACCGCAATGGCCGCCGGAATGCAGCTGACCCCACCTGCGAGCATAAAACTCATCGCCGCGCCGGGGGCCATCCCTTGGTGCAACAGAGCGTCAACAAGCGGCACAGCGGCGTAGCCGTTTAGATAGGCTGGCGCGCCAACAAGGGCCCCTAGGGCAATCGGGCGCAGGCCCTCACCGCCCAGATAAGAAGCGATCCATTCGGCAGGGACGTAATGCAGCATCAACGCTTCGAGGGCATAGGCCAAAAGGAGCCACTTCAACAAGAAGACGGCGTTTTCAACGGCCGTCTCCCAGAACACGATCTTGCGCGTATTTTCCTGCCAAAAACGCCAAACTGGCCGTTCGGAAAACGGCGCTTTGACGCCGCAGCATCCGCCGACCTGTGGCTTTTCGCGCAATGGGTCCACAAAGACCCGCGATTTGGACAGGGTCATGGTGGCAAAGCCGCCAAAGAGGCCCAGTCCCACAGCGGCCAACGTCTTTGCTACTGCGAATTCAAACCCCAGTTGGCTGGCCGTGATTGAAAACATCGCTGGGTCCATCAGTGGGGAGGCAAGCCAGAACGCCATGACGGCAGAAAGCGGCGTGCCCGCGGCCAAAAGCGCGGCAATGAAAGGGATGACTTCGCAAGAACAGAAGGGCGCCAACCCACCCAGCAAAGCCGCAAACAGAATCATGCGGGATTCACGGCCCACAAAGGCCTTGGCGACAATGTTTTCGGCCCCAGTCGCCTTGAGATAGGCAATTGCCAGAACGGCGAAGGTGATGAATGGGGCCGTGCCTGCCAGTGCTTCAAACGCAAAAATCACCGTTGGCAGCACCTGCGCGCGATCAAGCAGCGCGAGCGCAACAAGAATAAGACCCAATGCCAACCACGCCTTGTCGATGCGTTTTAGGATGGGCGTTGGATGAGGATGCAATGTGTCAGCCATGGGCGTGGTCCTGTGTGTCGCAATCCGCGCAGCATTCGTTCAACAGAAATTCGGACAAGGCGCGGACCTCTTCAAACGCGATGGCCGCGCAGATGATGCTGCGCCCTTGTTTCTGCTGCCGTACCAGCCCCGCTTGCGAGAGGATTTTCATGTGGTGCGTTAATGTCGAGCCAGTGACCCCACTGCGCGCACCCAATTCTCCGATGCTCAACCCCGGGTCTCCTGCACGTACCAAAGTCAGCAGCACACTCAGGCGCTGTTCGGACCCAAGGGCGGCAAAAGAAGATGCCGCGACTTCGAGGCTGAGAGGAGGGGCATGCATTATTTTCATAATTCTAAAAGTATCGAAGTATAGGCCGAGCGCAAGTATTATTTTCACAATTGTCGAAATATCAAATTGGTTTGCGGGTTGAAAACAGGTGCGCAATATTAGCCGGAATGGTCAGGAGTACTTCGTGACAATTGTTACTACATGCGCGCATTGGCGCACATCTGCCAGAGAGCCGCACGGTGACGCTGCAAAGTGAAATAAAATCCTGTCGTCTATGCGAAGAGCGCTTTCTTGCAACCCACATTGCGCATCAGCCGCGCCCGGTGGTGTGGTTCCAACCCGGCGCACGAATTTTGATTGCAGGCCAAGCCCCCGGCGCTCGGGTTCATGCCAGCGGCAAACCCTTCACGGATCCCTCAGGAGACCGGCTGCGCGATTGGATGGGGCTGGGCGAAGAGATTTTCTACGACCGCAAGCAGATCGCCATTGTCCCCATGGCCTTCTGCTTTCCGGGCTACAATCAAAAAGGCGCGGACCTTCCGCCGCCTGCGATCTGTGCCAACACTTGGCGGCCTCAGGTCATGGACCAGTTAACGTCGGTGCGATTAACACTACTGGTGGGTGGATATGCGCAGAAGTGGCATCTTGGGCAGGGGAGTGTGACGCAGACGGTCGCCAATTGGCGCGACCATGCGCCCGCCGTCTTCCCCTTGCCACATCCGTCTTGGCGCAATACGGCATGGTTGAAGAAAAACCCCTGGTTTGAGGCAGAGCTGCAACCGGCTTTGCAAGTTGCGGTGAAAGAGGCCCTGTTGTGACTGAAACGAAACCGACCCCAATTGATGCCGCGCATGCCGCGATGGACGCCAGCCCGCTGGACGATGGCGCGCGGCTGAAATTTTATGAGCGGCTGGCGGATTCAGAACTCTTTTTATTGTTGGAGAAAGAACAAGAGGATGACCGGATCGCGCCCGAAGTCTTTGAGGTGCAAGACGCGTCCTTTGTGTTGGTCTTTGACACCATCGAACGTCTCGCGGAATTCGTCGGAAAACCTGCACCCTACGCTGCACTGTCAGGCCGGGTAATCGCGCAGATGCTCGCGCCGTCTGGGATCGGCCTTGGCGTCAATCTTGAGGTCGCGCCGTCCTCAATCCTGATCCCGGCAGATGCTGTCACGTGGCTTGTTCAAACGCTGGAAAACGCGCCGGATGAGGTTGAAGCGAAGCTGGCAGAGGTCACTGCGCCAGCAGGGTTACCGGATTCGCTTATCACATCCTTGGATACCAAACTTTCGACCGCCGTCGGCTTGGCGCGCTGGGCCTATCTCGTTGGAACGGTGGCTGAGAACGGCGTGCGTTCTCATATGCTTGGTTTCGTGGGCACAGTGGACGGTGCACAGCCTGCGTTGGCCAAAGCCGTCTCAGAAGCGCTGACGTTTTCCGGTATCGACGCAGGCGCGTTGGATGTCGGTTTCTTCGGACCAAATGATCCCTTTGCCGCCCAACTGGCAAAGGTCGGCCTGCGCTTTGATTTGCCAGAACCAGACGCGCCGAGAGAATACGTTCAGATTGCACCGGGGAGTGATCCTGAGAATCCGCCGAAGCTGCGCTGAGCACGGCAGAGGGGTTTCGCGGAAAGCCCTGTCTGCTTCGCGAGTATTTCTGCAAAGGTGAATGAAGGCGCGGTTAATACCCGTTGGCGCGGTCCACGAGGTGGAGGAACGGCTCGCCGCTTTCGCCACGTCGGATGTTTTCCGCGATCACCTCGGATGCTGTACCGGGTCGCGTTTCGGCTGCGATATGCGGGGTCACGGTGACTTTTGGGTGCGCCCAATAGGGATGGGTTTTCGGTAATGGCTCTTCTCGGAACACATCCAAAGTGGCGTGGGCGACTTGCCCGCTGTCCAGAGCCGAAATCAGCGCGTCATCGTCAATCAATGTGCCACGACCGGGATTTAGGATGAACGCGCCTTCCGGTAGAGCCGCGAGTGTGTCGGCGTTGAGCGTGTTGGTGGTTTCGGCAGTGTTTGGCAGCAGAAGCACCAGAATTTCAGCGGACCGCAGCGCCTTGGTCAGCCCGTCTGGGCCTGCGTGGCAGGTGACCCCTTTGATCTGCTTTGGCCGTCGCGACCAGCCGGTGACCTGAAATCCCAGGCGCGCCAACGATGTAGCGCAGGCCGCACCAAGCGCTCCCAAACCAAGAACGGTGACAGAGCGTTGCGAGGCCAACGGGGGCACGGATCTGATCCACTTGCCGTCTTGCGCCTCAAGGTTGGCGTCAATGCCAAGGTGATATCGAAAGGCATGGCCCGTGACCCATTCGACCATCCCCTGTGTCAAGCCCGGGTCCACCATCCGGCAGAGCGGCTGGGTGAGGCTCGTATTGGTCACGATCTTTTCCACCCCCGCCCAGAGGCTCAGCACAGCTTTGCACCGGGTATAGGGCGCGAAATCCAGCAGGCGGCTGCTGGGCGCGTAGATAATATAGTCCGTTTGATCAGGCGCGAGCGATGTTTGCAGGTTTACCACGAGGCCTTGGCGTTCAAATGCAGCTGCCAAATGTAATTGGTAGTCCGCCCAATTGGCGTCGCCGGCTGCGAAGAGAACGTTGATCATATCAGCGAGACATCCATATTTCGGCGCCGTGAGTTCGACCTAACGTGGTCGATGCACATGCGCGCTTTGCACCATGCCAAAGGCCACCATCAGAACCAGCATGGCCGACCCGCCATAGCTGACCAGTGGCAGCGGCACGCCGACCACCGGGGCCATGCCCATGACCATCGACATATTGACCGCAAAGAACAGGAAGAACGTCCCGGCAATCCCCATGGTCATCAGCGCAGAGAACCGGTCTTTGTTCTGCAACGCCGATGCAACGCAGAACACGATGACCAAGGCATAAAGCGCAAGAAGGGACACCGCGCCGAGAAAGCCGAATTCTTCGGCCAGTGTAGTGAAAATGAAGTCCGTGTGTTTTTCAGGCAGAAAGTTTAGGCGGGTTTGCGTGCCCTGCATAAACCCGCGACCTGTCCAGCCCCCAGACCCAAGCGCGATCTTGGATTGGGTGATGTGATAGCCCGCCCCAAGCGGGTCTGAGGCCGGATCAAGAAAGGTATCAATGCGGCGGTATTGGTAGTCTTTCAACAATTGCCAGCTTTGGCCGCGCGATTGGAAAACGGCTGTCACCAAGCCTATGCCCATCGCAAACACAACCGCGAAATAGGCCCAATGCACACCTGCGATGAAAATTACCATCGCCCCGCCCATCAACAGCAAAAGTGCAGTGCCAAGATCAGGCTGACGCAGAACAAGAAAGGTTGGCACCAGAATGATGACAATCGGAAGGATGATCCAAAAAGGGCGAGAGGTCTTCTTGGCGGGCAGCCAGTCATAGTAGGCCGCCAAGAACATCACCAAAGTGATCTTCATCAGTTCCGATGGTTGCAGCCGCATGAAGCCAAGGTCGATCCAGCGCTGGGCACCCATTTGCACAGACCCCATAATTTCGACCAATACCAGCAAAACGAGTGACCCTAGATAAAGCACGCCAGAAACGTTGCGCCAGAACCAAATCGGTACCATGGCTATGCCAAACATCAGGACCAGCCCCATCAGAAACCGCTTCATCTGTGCCTCAGCCCAAGGGGAGAATGACCCGCCGGCCACGGAATACAGCATCAGGAAACCGACACTGGAGACCGCAATTAACAGCAAGATCAGCGCCCAATTCAGGTGCAGGATTTTGCGAAACCCGGAGGGGACAGATTTCACGCTATGTTCAAGATAGCTCATGCGCGGCCCCGGTCGTTTGACTGTCGGGCGAGGTACTCTTGCCGCAGGCGCTCCTGTTGCGAACGAATACGACCGCGATCTTTGCTTGGGTAAGCCTCCAGAGGTGGATCACCGTTGAAAAGCGCTTGCAATGTGATGTCTCGGGCAATCGGGGTGGCCGCGCTGGAGCCGCCACCGTGTTCGACGATGACCGCGACAGCGATGCGCGGATTGTCATAGGGCGCAAAGTTAACGAATAATCCATGGTCGCGTCGCCCCCATGGCAGGTCTTCGTTGCGGATCACACCGGCGCGGCGCTCTGCGGCTGTGATGTTCCTTACCTGACTGGTGCCAGTTTTGCCCGCGAGGCGGTATTCGTCCATGATGATGCGCTGGCTATAGGCCGTGCCCTTGCGGTGGTTCGACACCGCAAACATCGCTTGGCGCACCATCCGCAGGTGGTTTGGATTGACATCAAGGTCGGGTACGTCTTCGGCAGGGACAGTTTGATCAATGCCGTTGATGGATTTGACCAAAGTTGGTTCAACCGCTTTGCCAGAGGCCAACCGCGCCGACATGACCGCCAGTTGCAGCGGTGAGGCCAAAACAAACCCCTGGCCAATTGACGCGTTCACCGTATCGCCGATCACCCAGGGGGTATCGCGGTTGCGGGCTTTCCATTCCTTCGTCGGGGTCAAGCCGCCCGCGACCGCCGACATCGGAATGCCGTGCTTGACGCCAAGGCCGAGCCGGTTGGCCATGTTGGTGATCTTTTCGATCCCGACCTCTAGCGCCAATTCGTAGAAATAGACATCGCAACTTTCGCGCAGTGCGGTTTCAAGGTTCATATGCCCATGCCCGCCACGTTTCCAGCAGTGGAAGCGACGGTTTGAAACCTGCAGGTGACCGGGGCACCAATGGGTTGTTTTGCTGTCAATGGTGCCAGCTTCCAAAGCGGACAGCGCCACGACCATTTTGAAGGTCGAACCGGGCGGGTAGGTGCCTTGCACGCTTTTTGTGGCAAGCGGACGATGATCGTTTTCGGTCAACGCCGAATAGTCCGCCACCGAAATCCCGCGCACAAAGAGGTTCGGGTCAAAACTCGGGGCAGAGTTGATCGCGAGAATTTCGCCGGTGTTGCAATCCATGACA
Source organism: Cognatishimia maritima (assembly GCF_900129685.1). Taxonomy (GTDB): domain Bacteria; phylum Pseudomonadota; class Alphaproteobacteria; order Rhodobacterales; family Rhodobacteraceae; genus Cognatishimia; species Cognatishimia maritima. Next base: position 210,295 of record NZ_FQWM01000004.1, read on the forward strand.
ACGGCTGCGGCACTTTCTTCGCCAAGGCGGGCTTGGATGTAGGACTGTAATTTTTGGTCCACAGTAAGCTGTAGATCGTCGCCGGGTTGGCCTTCGCGGCGGTCAAGTTCGCGCATCACACGGCCCACGGCATTGACCTCGACCCGTTTTGTGCCGGCTTTGCCGCGCAGTTTGTCTTCGCGCTTTGCCTCAAGCCCGACCTTGCCGATCTGAAAGCGTGGGATCAAAAGTAGCTGATCGGGGTCGTCGATTTTGGACAGGTCGTAGTCAGAGACCGGGCCGACATAGCCGATCACATGGGCGAAATCCGGGCCGTGGGGGTAGAGGCGCGATAGGCCAACCTCTGGCGTGACACCGGGCAGGGCAGGGGCATTCACCGCTACGCGCGACATTTCTTCCCAACTGATCCGCTCTGCAACGGCGACCGGCAGGAAAGGCGCAGAGCGCTTCATCTCGGTCATGGCGCGGTTGAGGGCGGCGTCATCCAACTCGATCAGCGTTGAAAGCCGTGCGATCACCTCTTCGACATTGCCAGCGTCTTCGCGCACGATGGTGATGCGATAACTCGGTTCGTTGGCCGCGATGATGACGCCGTTGCGGTCAAAGATTTCGCCGCGCGCCGGGGCGATCAAACGGATGTTAATGCGGTTTTCTTCGGCCAGCAGCCGGAATTCATCGGCCTGATCGACCTGCAGATAGCGCATGCGCAGGCCCAGAAGCCCCATAAAGCCAAGCTGCGCGCCCCCCAAAAGGATGCCGCGCCGGGTCATGCGCGCATTGCTGGCGGCGGTTTCTGCGGCTGTGCGTTTCATGTCGCCTCCCCCTCGCGGAAGCGTGTTTTGCGTATGCCAAGCAGCACGGCGCAAAGGGCCGCGACCAAAGGATAGGCCAAAATGCACATGATGAGTTGAATCAGCGTCAGCCCAAGCGACGGTTGCGGGAGCAAGAAAATCGCCGTGATCACGCGTGTGCTGATGATGATCAAAGCCATTGCTGTGGCTGCTGTCAGCCACTCCACAGGGAAGGCCATCTCGGCGCTTGTCAGAACGCGTTTACGCAGCTTCTCGCAGGCAAAGACAGTCACGCCCGCCATCAGGCCGGGCGGGCGGCCGAGAACGAAATCGGCCAGCAGCATAATTGCCGCAACCGCAAATACCGGCGCATAGTCGGGTCGGCGCAGCACCCAGGCCATGACCGTGACCAGCAGGAAATCAGGCCCGGTCCAATTGCGTGGCACAGTCGAAAGCGGCAGCAGCTGCCAAAACAGAATGGCCAGCGCCAAAGCGACAAAAGCACTGCGCATGATCCAATGGCGGGCACCCGGAGTTTCAGCCATCCGTGCCCTCCGTGATCTCTTCGGTCACAAGGTCGCCTTGCATAAAGCCCCCTGAAACCTCTGGCGCGATCAAATCCCCGGGTCTTTCTATCCGTTCCTTTCCATGGTCGCGCAGCACACGCAAAAATTCCAATCGCTCATAGTCCGCCGCGAGGCGCACGCGCAATCGACCGCCGGGATCGGAAGCAACCCGACCGATCAGCAGGCCAGCGGGAAAGACACCGCCATCGCCGGAGGAAACCACACGATCACCGGGGCGCACCTGATCCGGGTTTTCCACAAAGTCGACATGCGGCGCGAGGGAGTTGTCGCCGACGATCAGCGCATTTTGCCCAGAGGGTTGGATGATTGCCGGAATACGCGAGGAGGCATCGGTCAATAGCATCACCCGGCTTGTAGTTTCTCCGACCCCGGAAATCCGGCCGACGAGGCCAATCCCGTCCATCGTTGCCCAACCATCCACAACACCGTCGCGTTTGCCGATATTCAAAAGCACTGATTGCCGGAACGGCGATCCGCTATCAGCGAGAACCACGCCGGTCACATAGGTTAATTGCGGGTCAAGACGCACATTGTTCAGATCAAGCAAACGGGCGTTTTCTTGCTCCAACTGCAACGCGGCCTCTTTCCAGGCCTTCATCTGTTGCAATTCGCGGCGAAGCTCTTTGTTCTGCTCGACCACGTGTTGGTAGCTTTGGAAGTCACGGAACAGATTGATGGTGCCAGTGACCGGCGTCATCGCCCAAGCAAACGAAGGGACAAACCGATCCACCAGGCTGGCACGGAATTGTTCCACGCGCGGGCTGTCGATGCGCCACAGCAGGAATATTCCAAAAAGGCACGCGATCAGCACGCCCGCTAACAGCCGTTTCAGCGGGCCGACATAATCTTCGCCTTGTGTCCTGTCTCGGGCCATTGGTCCTCCGGTTCAGAACAGTCCTGTCCAGAATAGGGCGGTGCCGGGGCACCTGCCAAGACGGTTGCGATCAGCTGTCGTAGTCGATGGCGTGACGCAACTGTTTTTCAAACTCAAGCGCTTTTCCTGTGCCAAGCGCCACGCAGTTCAGGCTTTCGTCCGCAATTGAAACAGCAAGACCGGTCTGCTCGCGCAGTGCAAGGTCCAGATCACCCAGCAGCGCACCGCCGCCGGTCAGCATGACGCCACGATCCACGATGTCGGCAGCCAAGTCAGGCGGCGTTGCTTCCAACGCGGTCATCACTGCTTCGCAAATCTGCTGCACTGGTTCGGCAAGGGCTTCGGCCACTTGCGCCTGTGAAATCTCTGTTTCTTTCGGCACGCCGTTCAGCAGGTCGCGGCCACGGATCTGCATCGACGCACCGCGCCCATCATCGGGCATGCGGGCGGTGCCGATCGAGGTTTTGATGCGTTCGGCAGTGGATTCACCCACCAGCAGGTTCTGTTGGCGACGCAGGTAAGAGATAATGGCTTCGTCCATGCGGTCGCCTCCAACACGGACAGAACGCGCATAAACGATATCGCCCAGTGAAAGCACCGCAACCTCGGTTGTGCCGCCGCCGATATCGACGACCATGTTGCCGGTCGGATCTGTGATCGGCATGCCTGCCCCAATGGCCGCTGCAATCGGTTCTGCAATCAACCCGGCGCGCCGGGCACCTGCAGAGAGAACGGACTGGCGGATCGCACGTTTTTCAACGGGTGTTGCGCCGTGGGGTACGCAAACAATGATCTTGGGTTTGGAGAAGGTCGAGCGTTTGTGCACCTTGCGGATGAAGTGTTTGATCATCTCTTCCGCAGTGTCAAAGTCCGCAATTACACCTTCACGCATCGGGCGGATTGCTTCGATGCTGCCCGGCGTCCGGCCCAGCATCAATTTCGCGTCTTCGCCGACGGCCAGTACTTTCTTGACGCCGTCCTTCACGTGGTAGGCCACCACAGACGGTTCACTTAGAATGACGCCTTTGCCTTTGACATAAACCAGCGTGTTCGCCGTGCCTAAGTCGATGGCCATATCAGACGTAAAAAGACCGCCCAGATTTCCCAGCATGCTACCCCGATCCCCAAATCGATTCTATTTTGACCCGCGACTCTGGTAGAGTTCGGGTTGTTCTCTTATAGGCCCGGGCTGAGCCTTGGGAAAGAGCGGCAAGTGGCCAATCAGCGTTATTCCGCCAGATTGTCAGGCGTCCTGCGGTTGGACTTGCAAATTGCCACCTGTCTCCGCCTGCGAATCTAAGATATGGTGCCCAAATCTAAGGCGAAGGGCAGAATTTATGCTTAGTTATCAGCACATTTACCATGCGGGGAACCTCGCAGATGTCCAGAAACATGCCCTGCTTTGCACCATGTTGGATTACATGACGCAAAAGCCAAAGCCGATGACCTACATCGAAACCCACGCGGGGCGCGGGCTTTATGATCTGGAGGCCGCAGAAGCCGTCAAAACAGGTGAAGCGGCTGCCGGGATTGGCATCGCAGAAGGCTGGTTTGACTCAGACCACCCGTTTCGCCGCGCCTTAGGAGCCGTGCGTGCCGGGTTCGGAGAGACGAGCTATGCTGGTTCGCCCCTGTTGGCTGCACAGTTGCTGCGCCATGGCGACAGAATGCACCTTGCAGAGTTGCATCCGCGAGAGGGCGATGCGCTTGAAGATGCGATGGTGATGTTTGATGCCAAAATTCACCGCCGGGATGGGTTTGAGATGGCGCAGGCCGTGTGCCCGCCGACGCCAAAACGGGGGCTTTTGCTGATTGATCCCAGCTATGAGTTGAAATCAGACTATGATCTCATTCCGAAGCAAATCGTCAAACTTCATCGCAAATGGAATGTTGGCGTCATCGCGCTGTGGTACCCGATCCTGAAAGATCAGTCGCATCTTCCGATGATCACCGCGTTAGAGTTCGCGAAACTGCCAAAAACGCTCCGCCATGAAGTCCGCTTCCCACCGGCAAAAGAGGGTCATGGCATGGTGGGGTCGGGTATGTTTGTTGTGAATGCGCCTTGGGGGCTGGAAGATGTGGCCAAGCAGCTAAGCGCCAGCTTTAGGGCACTCACCAGCACATAGCGAGCGCTTGCGGCTGAGCCATCGCATTAGGATGCGCCCGGCACCCGTGACGCCATATCCTCTGCCCAAGCGGCCCAATTTTCCCAGGTGACACCCATACTTTCACCAAAGATTGAGATGGCGACGATGACGCTGCCTGCGATCAGCCCCAACAGGATAAGGTACTCTACAATTGCGACACCGGATTCATCGTCTGCAAATCGGCTACGCGCAATGGCACGGCAAAAGGTCTTTAGTCGTTGAACGGGCATAACATCTGCTCTCACTCTTATTGTTTTTGTCGCCCAAAAATGAACAAGGGGCACGGAAGTACCGCACCCCAAGTATGATCGAAATTTTGTCAAAAAAGAATTGGAGACATGGCGATTTCGCGCTTTAGGCGAGGTCTTTGTAAGAAATCTCCCGTGCATCGACACCATCGCCCATCTTGCCGCGACGCACCAAAAGGCGGTTCAGGGCGTGGATATAGGCCTTGGCCGAAGCCACTACCGTATCCGTGTCAGCACTTTCGCCTGTCGCGATATTGCCGCCTTCGGACAAGCGCACAGATACCGTAGCCTGCGCGTCGGTGCCTTCGGTGACGGCATGCACCTGATAAAGTTCCAGATGCGCTTCATTCGGGTGCAACTGGCGGATGGCACGGAAGGCTGCATCGACCGGGCCGTCGCCACGCTCAATGGCGGTTTTTTCCTCACCGTTGATCTCCATCACCAATGTCGCATCCGCTGGACCACCCGTGCCGCAGACCACGCGCAGTGTCTTCAATTTCAGCGTGTCATTGGCATCGTCTGTGCGCATCAAGGCAATCAGGTCGTCGTCAAAGACCTCTTTCTTGCGATCTGCCAGATCTTTGAAACGCACAAAGATGTCTTTCAACTGGTTGTCGCCGACCTCATAGCCCAGCTGCTCCAGCTTATCGCGCAGCGCCGCACGACCAGAGTGTTTACCCAAGGGCAAAGAGGTCCCAGACAGGCCGATGTCCTCGGGGCGCATGATCTCAAAGTTTTCGCGGTTCTTCAGCATGCCATCTTGGTGAATGCCGCTTTCATGCGCGAAGGCGTTTTTGCCGACGATGGCCTTGTTGGGCTGGACCACAAAGCCGGACACGGTCGACACGCGACGAGAGATCGCTATGATCTTTGTGGTGTCGATCCCGGTGTACCAAGGCATAATGTCGTTGCGGGTTTTCATCGCCATCACAACTTCTTCCAAAGCCGTGTTGCCTGCGCGTTCACCCAGACCGTTGATCGTACATTCGATCTGGCGCGCGCCGCCTGCGACGGCGGCCAGAGAGTTCGCGGTCGCCATGCCAAGGTCGTTGTGGCAGTGCGTCGCAAAGATCACCTCATCCGCGCCTGGAACGGTTTCGATCAGGCGTTTGATCAGGTCGGCGGATTCCGCCGGTGCCGTGTATCCTACAGTGTCCGGGATGTTGATCGTGGTCGCGCCCGCTTTGATGGCGATTTCGATCACGCGGCAGAGGTAATCCCATTCGGTGCGCGTCGCATCCATCGGGGACCATTGCACGTTTTCTGTCAGGTTCCGGGCATGGCTGACGGTTTCATGGATTTTATCGGCCATTTCATCCATGGTCAGGTTGGGGATCGCGCGGTGCAGGGGGGATGTGCCGATGAAGGTGTGAATGCGGTTCAACTCGGCGTGTTTGATCGCCTCTGCGCAGCGGTCGATATCAGCAAAGTTGGCACGCGCCAGACCGCAAATGCGGCTGTTCTTGGCACGTTTCGCAATCTCGCTGACCGCGCGGAAATCGCCTTCGGATGCAATCGGGAAACCTGCTTCGATGATGTCGACACCCATTTCGTCCAGCATCTCTGCGATTTCGAGCTTTTCTTCATGGGTCATGGTCGCGCCCGGAGATTGCTCGCCATCGCGCAGGGTGGTGTCAAAAATGACGACTCTGTTCTTATCCATTGTCTTGGTCCTCAGATATGCGGCTTGGGCGCGGGCACTTGGCCGCTGTCCCCGGAATTTGGTTCACCCTTGGGTTCGATCAGCAGAACTTTGACTTCTTCTGCTGCTTTTGGGCGGTGTACAACGCCTTTGGGGACGACCACAAGTTCGCCCGGACCAAAGGTCACAGGATCATGCGCTTCGTATTCCATGGTGACTTCTCCCTGAAGCACAAAAAAGAAGTCATCAGTGGTGTCATGTTTGTGGAACGGAAATTCGCCTTTGAATTTCACGACCATCACGTCGTTATCATTATAGCTTGCGACGACATGCGGGTCCCAATGGGATGAAAACATCGCCAGCTTTTCAGCAAGGTTCACTTTTTGCATTTTGGAATATCCTAAACTCGGTTGATACGGGATCGGCGCGTCACAACTCCCCTGAGCACGCGCGCCGAGAAGGCCGCGCTCAGAGGCGAGTTAGGAGTAGGTCTAGGCCACGCGCAAACGGCGCCGGAAGGCGCTGCGGATCTGCGATATGTGTCTGCGTGGTCATCGCGGGGACTATACATAGGCGCGATGGAAAGGAAAGTAGGAAAATTCGACTTTGCAAGAAGTGGCTCTCACTGCCTTGCAGATTAGGCAGACAGGACACTAGGGGTTGAATGAATTCTTTTTAGATCGGGGGGCTGAAATATTATTGTAGCAATTTGAGCTATTTTCTGTGGCAAACAGTATTGGCGTGAAGGTCGACTTGGAGCCCTCTCTGACAAACGCTGGGTTGAGGATGAGTAACTGCTAATCGCAGGATGCACTGTAACACGCAATCGATTGAAGAGTGATATTGAGCGACATAAGATTTCAGTATTGTATGCCCACGCGGAGACAGCCTTGATCAACCTAGAACCAACGATTTCGCAGATTGAGAAACTTCTCGAAGAAAATACTGAAGCGAGTGTGACCTATGCCGCTCTTGAGTGCCGCCTAGCTATCGAGAGAATTTGCTATGAACGTCTCCGGCTAGCTCATGATTATATTTCCCACGATGATCTGAGGAAATGGCAGCCGAGCGACATTGTGAAGACGCTCATTCAAGAGGTTGATGCCAAGGCTGCCGAGACCTTTACGCTGTCCATAGCGCGGGAACACATGCCAGAAGGGTCTCCTCCGCTCGCTCGTGAGAATTACGAGGCGATGGAGTGGCTTCCCGTCGGCACTCAAGTCGGCTTCGCACCCAACAAACTCGGGAAACTATGGAACGCGCTTGCGAAACTCGCGCTACATATCGAAATCCCGACCTCGAAAGATGCGACCGTCACGCAATACGGTGATATTCAAGCGATAGCACCCAAGGTCAAACTGGCTCTTGCGGAAATTAGGCGAATTTCTGAAGGAACAATGATGTTTACTGGCATGGGTGAGGAAGTTTCTTTCGAATGTAGCTGTGGTTCAAAGAACAAACGGCGGCTTGAACTGCTAAAGGATGGTCAAACCATTAACTGCATAAATCCCGATTGTGATGAGAGCTATGGCTACGTCCAGACTGACATGACCTTCGGGCGCAGAACTTTTGAGATTGTCTGTCGCGCCTGTGAAGCATCCCGCGACATACCTAAGCGGATGGTTGAGAAACTCAGGACCGACCAACACATTCACTTCGACTGTAGCCGGTGCAGCGAGACCATTTATGTGTCGTGGCGTCCTATGCAAGCGCAGCGAACAGAACCGACCCTCAAAAGACCGAAGTAACCTTCCGATTGGGTTGACCAGTTCAAAAGTTGCCAGTTGCCGACCTAGACAATGCGGACATTGGCGCACCTGCTGCGAATTCACAATAAGTCCACATAGCGGTCAACGCACTGAAACCGCCCCACCTTCGGATCAATTCTCCTGCAGCGCGCCATTTTCCCAATTACCGGTCGCTTCTTGGCCGGTGGCGTATTTCATCGTGCCTTCGCCTTGGCGTTTGCCGGCTTTGAAGGTGCCTTCGTAGACATCGCCATTGGCATAGGTCGCAACGCCTTGGCCCTCGATCTCACCGGCCAACCATTCGCCCGTGTAAGAAAAGCCATCAGGCATAGTGATCTTGCCTTGGCCCTCGCGTTGGCCATTCACAAATGACCCGGTGTAGGTCGTGCCGTCGGCGTAAGTCGCCGTACCTTGGCCGTGGCGTTGGCCGTCTTGCCAGTCGCCTTCGTAGCGGTAGCCATCGGTGAAGGTCATCACACCCTGACCGTGGTTCTTGGCGTTCTTGAATTCACCTTCGTAAATCAAACCATTTGCGTAGGTGGCTTTGCCATACCCTTCAATAACCCCGGCCTGCCAGTCGCCTTCGTAAACCGATCCGTCCGGGTAGGTGATCATGCCTTGACCGTCGGCTAGGTCTTCCATGAAGGCCCCAACATAAATCGACCCATCGGGGTAGGTCACCGTGCCATTGCCTTGAATCTTTCCGGCCACCCAGTCGCCTTCGTATTTGTAGCCATCCGCACCGATGAAGACGCCGGTGCCCTCGCGACGGTCGGCTTTGAATTCACCTTCGTAGACGTCGCCATTGGCGTAGTTGACGCGACCAAAACCTTCACGTTTGCCACCCACCAGCGTGCCTTCATAAACATCGCCATTGGGTTGGGTCAGCTTGCCTTGGCCGTCGATCTGGCCTGCGCTCCACAAACCCTCGTAGACCAAGCCATCGGGCATGGTCAGGGTGCCTGTGCCTTGACGTTGGCCCGCGACGATATCGCCGTTGTAAACCGCACCATCGGGGTAGGTGATTTGGCCGGTGCCTTCTTTGACGCCATTGACCCAATCACCGGAATAGACATAGCCACCGGGGCTACGCATTGTGCCGGTGCCATGGTGCATGGCGTTCACGAACCCGCCTTCGTAGGTCACACCGTTGGCATAAACCGCCAGACCCTGACCGGTAATTTTGCCATCGACCCATTCACCTTCGTAGGTGCCGCCGTCGCTAAAGGTGATCTTGCCGATACCTTCAGGTTTGCCTTTGACAAACTCGCCTTCATAAAGCGAACCGTTGGGAAAACGCGCCTGGCCGGTCCCCAGAATTTCACCTTCGACCCAAGTGCCAGTGTATTCATAGCCATTGGGCAAACGATAGGTGCCGGTGCCGTGCTGCAGACCGTCCTTGAAGGTGCCTTCGTAGACGCCACCGTCATCATATTGCTTGGTCAGGACACTGCCATCCTGCGCCATAGCTGGCCCAGCACAGGCAAGCGCGGCCGCCATGGCCAATGCCGAAATCGCTTGTCTCGTTGTCATGCTCTTGCCCCTGTGGTCTGCGCCTCCGGCGAAATTTAGAGCAGCCCCGCCCTCGGGGCAACGCCTTTTGCCGCTTTGCGCTTTTCCTTGGGGCTGGTTCTGCTAAATCTTGCCAAATGACGTAGATACCGCCACGGAGTGATCATGGCAGACAAATTCCGAGTGACCCTAGCGCAGGCCAATCCTGTCATGGGTGATATCGAGGGCAACGCGGCACGGGCGAAGTCTGCTTGGGAGGCAGGCAAAGCGGCGGATGCAGACCTTGTTGCCCTGCCGGAAATGTTCATTCTTGGCTATAATCCGCAGGACTTGGTGATGAAACCTGCGGTTCAGGCCCAATGTTTTGAAGCCATCAATCAATTGGCGCTTGAGTGTGCAGACGGGCCAGCCTTGGCCATCGGTGGGCCCTACGCCGATGGGGATCAGCTGTTTAACGCCTATTTCATCCTGAACAATGGCAAGATCATCAGCAAACAGCTGAAGCACCACCTGCCAAACTACAATGTGTTCGACGAGGTGCGCCTGTTTGACAGCGGACCTCTGGGCGGCCCCTATGCGGTCGGGAACACGCGTGTCGGCTCTCCGATCTGCGAAGATGCTTGGTATGAGGACGTGGCCGAAACTCTGCAAGAAACCGGGGCTGAATTCCTGCTGGTGCCAAACGGATCGCCCTATTACCGCGACAAGTTTGATCGCCGCATGGCGCATATGGTCGCGCGCGTGATCGAAACGGGACTGCCGCTGATCTACCTTAATATGGTGGGAGGACAGGACGATCAGGTCTTTGACGGGGGGTCCTTTGTTCTGAACCCCGGTGGTCATCTGGCGGTGCAATTGCCGGTGTTTGACGAAATGATTGCCCATGTCGATTTGGTGCGCGGGCCGGAGGGCTGGGTGTGTGAGCAGGGCGAACGCGCGCTTCTTCCTGCCGGCGAAGAACAGGACTATCGCGTCTGCGTCGAAGCGTTGCGCGATTACATGCGCAAGACCGGCTTCAAAAAGGTGCTGTTGGGCCTGTCTGGCGGAATCGACTCAGCGCTCGTCGCCACGATTGCTGTCGATGCGCTGGGCGCTGAAAACGTGCGCTGCGTGATGCTGCCCTCTGAATATACGTCGCAAAGTTCGCTGGATGACGCAGAGGACATCGCGAAGCGCCTCGGTGTGCATTACGACTACGTCCCAATCCGCGAGAGCCGTCAGGCGGTGACCAACACGCTCGCCCCGCTGTTTGAGGGGCTAGAGACCGGGCTGACCGAGGAAAACATTCAGTCCCGTCTGCGCGGTTTGCTGCTGATGGCCATGTCCAACAAATTTGGTGAAATGCTGTTGACCACCGGCAACAAATCCGAGGTCGCAGTGGGTTACGCAACGATCTATGGCGATATGAACGGCGGCTATAATCCGATCAAGGACATGTACAAAACCCGCGTTTTTGAAACCTGCCGCTGGCGCAATGACAACCACAGGGATTGGATGCAAGGACCTGCTGGCGAAGTCATCCCGGTTTCGATCATCGACAAACCGCCCTCTGCCGAACTGCGTCCAGATCAAAAAGACGAAGACAGCCTGCCGCCTTACGATATTCTTGATGGGATTTTGGAGATGCTGGTTGATCAGGAAAAATCCGTCGCGGACTGCGTCGAGGCAGGTTACGACCGCGCCACGGTCAAGCGGGTGGAGCATCTGCTTTACATCAGCGAATACAAACGCTTCCAATCTGCCCCAGGCGCGCGACTGTCTAAGAAAGCCTTCTGGCTTGATCGGCGTTACCCGATTGTGAACCGCTTCCGGGACGAGAGCTGAATTGGCGCATCTGCTGATCATATACCACTCTCGTACGGGCGGCAGTCAGCAGATGGCAGAGGCGGCGCATGAAGCCGCGAAAGAAGAATGCGATACAAGCCTATTGCGCGCAGACAAAGCGCAGCCCGATGATCTGAAGGCGGCAGATGGTTACATCTTTTGCGCGCCGGAAAACCTAGCGGCGCTTTCAGGCCAGATGAAAGAGTTCTTTGATCGCTGCTATTATCCGGTGCTTGGTAAGATCGAAGGACGCCCCTATGCGCAGATGATCTGTGCGGGGTCGGACGGTGAAAACGCGGTGCGGCAACTCGCAAGGATCGCGACGGGATGGCGTTTGAAAGAGGTCCAGCCGCCCATCATTGTGAACACCGCGGCCCAAACGCCCGAGGCCATTTTGGCCCCCAAAACGATCGCCGAAGCGGACTTGGCCAAATGCCGAGAGATTGGCCAAGCGCTGGGCGCGGGTTTGGCGATGGGCGTCTTTTAGGCCCTACAGCATCAACTGATAGCTGGTTGGAACATAGTGGAAGCCGTCGCCGCGCGTTTCGACATAACCAACGCCGGGGAAGGGCATGTGATAGCCGACAAATGGGATATTGTCGGCGGCCATCATATCCAGCATCCGGCGGCGTGTTGCGGCGGCTTGCGCCTTGTCGCGGTCAAAGCGCACTTCCCAATCCGGGTAGGCGAGTGACCAGACGTAGTGGTTGGCGAAATCGGCGGCCAACACCATCTGCTGCCCTTCGCTTTCCAATCGGAAGGCCATATGACCGGGCGAATGGCCGAACGCCTCCATCGCGGTGATGCCAGAGGCAACGGAGTCGCCCCCTTTGATCATTGCCATCTTCTCAGCCAGCGGGCGGACTTTGGCTTCGAACCCTTCGTTGCTGGCACTTGCAGTCGCGTCAAATTCGACAGCCCCGGCAAGGTAGCGCGCGTTTATGAAAGTCTCACCTGCATCGCCCGAAAGGCCGCCGATATGGTCACCATGCATATGGGTCAAAACCACTGCATCAATCTGATCAGCGGTGTAGCCTGCTGCCTCTAGTGCGCCGGTGATCCCGGCTGGGTTCAGCCCGGTGTCAAACAGGATCAATTCAGACCCCGTGTTGACCACCGTCGGCGTAAAGAAGAACTGCGCCTTGTCAGTAGGAATATGCGCAGCCTCTGAAACGGCATCAAATTCCGCCTTGTCGACATTCAGCCCAAATATTTTGTGTGGCTCGTCCACCGTGCGCGACCCAACGAGCAGTGTCGTCACCTCAAACCCGCCAACCTTCATGCGGTTGAATTTGGTCGCGCTGACGCCCAGCATCTCTGCAGCTGCAAATCCTTTGGTCGCAGCGGCCATAAGCGGCAGTGTTGCGCCCCCAATCATCAAATCGCGACGTGAAATTGTTTTACTGTTATGCATGACACCCTCCGAACTCATATGGTGTAAGGATAGAGCGTATTGGGCCATTTCAAGGTAGTGTTTGCGTGAGGAGGCGTGATCATGCCGAAATCGGAGAACAAGACTGTCGCTGGGGATCAAGATCCGCGTGATTTTCTAAATGCGGTGGAACACCCGACACGCCGCGCCGATGGTCTCGTGCTGCTTGATCTGTTTTCTAAGGTCAGTGGATACGCGCCCGTCATGTGGGGCCCATCCATCGTTGGTTGTGGGCGGTATCATTACCGCTACGAAAGTGGTCGCGAAGGGGATTTCCTCGCGACCGGGTTCAGCCCGCGCAAATCCAACCTGGCGATCTACATAATGCCGGGCTATCAGGATTACTCCGAAATCTTGGATCGATTAGGCAAACATAAACTTGGCAAAAGCTGTCTGTATGTGAACAAGCTTGCCGATATTGATCTTGTTGTGCTGCGAGAACTGATCAAAGCCGGAATGGCCGATCTGAACAAGATTTGGCCGGTAGAGCCAAGTTAAGAATGCAGTGGTCACGTCCTACCGGCCAAGGGATCATTAGTCCCAATTCACAACCACAGAATAGGTTGATGGTTGAGGCGTATCGACCAGAAATTCGCTGAATTGACCCCAGAGCGCTTTGATCTTCTCTGCGGTTTCCGGGCTCGGTTCTTCGAAATCAGTAAAGGCGACGATGTAGCCTTCTCCGGTTTCGTCATTCAACACATTGATGAATCTGTGCTGACCGGGCAGCGCTTTGATACGGTCTTTCAGACCATTCAGGATTTCGGTGGCCGCAGCTTGGCTGCCGGGCTTCATCTTATATGGGGTGACACGAGCAAACATAGTGATCCTCCTCTGTTGCGCCAATCGCGCAGATCCCAGTATCGGGAAGCTTTGATCATAACATAATATTCACGCGCACTGTGAAATATTGACCAGATGGGAAAATTCATACTGTTCGTGCAGGCCTTACTTTTCTGGACAATCCCCCCGCCATATGAGACAGAGCGCCCCGAACAACGGAGACTCTCTGATGACCACCACACGATTTGCCCCGTCGCCCACGGGCTATATCCATGTTGGCAACCTGCGCACCGCGCTGATGAACTTCCTGATCGCTAAAAAGGCGGGTGGGACATTCATTCTGCGCATCGACGATACGGACCCAGAGCGGTCCAAGCAGGAATATGTGGATGCGATCCAGGAAGATCTGGAGTGGTTGGGTCTGACTTGGGACAAGATGGAGCGTCAGTCTGAGCGTCTGGACCGTTATCATGCGGCCGCAGACAAGCTGCGCGAAATGGGCAAGTTCTACGAGTGTTTTGAGACACCGACCGAACTCGACCTCAAGCGCAAAAAGCAACTGAACATGGGCAAACCGCCGGTCTATGATCGCGCGGCATTGTCATTGTCTGACGAAGACCGTGAAAAGCTGCGTGAGGCCCGTGGTGACGGCCACTGGCGTTTTATGTTGGATCAAGAGCGTATCAACTGGGTTGATGGCGTTTTGGGCGAACTGTCGATTGACGCGGCTTCAGTGTCTGACCCGGTTCTGATACGTGGCGACGGCCAGTTCCTTTACACGTTAGCATCCGTGGTCGATGACATCGACATGGGCGTGACCCATATCGTGCGCGGCTCTGACCACGTCACCAACACGGCGACCCAGATCCAGATGATCGAGACGCTGGGCGGCACCGTGCCGACCTTTGCGCACCATTCGCTTTTGACCGGCCCGCAAGGCGAAAGCCTGTCCAAACGTCTGGGCACCCTGTCGCTGCGCGACTTGCGTGCAGCAGGGGTTGAGCCTATGGCGCTGCTGAGTCTGATGGCGCGCCTGGGATCGAGCCAGCCGGTTGAATTGCGGACCTCGATTGATGAGATCGCCGAGGGCTTTGACATCAGCCAATTTGGTTCTGCACCGACCAAGTTTGATGAACAAGACCTCTATCCTCTGACCGCGCGGTTGCTGGCCGAAAAAGACCTTGCCGAGGTCGCTGAGGATGTCGCCGCTGCCGGGGTGCCTAGCGAGTTGGCAGAGCAGTTCTGGACAGTTGTGCGTGAAAACATCACGACGCGGAAAGACATCGCTCCATGGTGGGCGCTGTTCGCAAATGGCGCTGATCCGGTGATTGATGATGAGGACAAAGACTTCGTCGCAGAGGCCATGGCGATGTTGCCAGATGGGCCATATGACGGAGAGACTTGGGGTACCTGGACCAAGGCCGTCAAGGACGCGACAGGCCGCAAGGGGCGGGGGCTGTTCATGCCGCTGCGCAAAGCCTTGACCGGTCAAAGCCACGGCCCAGATATGTCTGCCGTGCTGCCGCTGTTGCAAGTCATCAAAGCGCGCGGGTAAGCAGCGACATTCAAGAACACGACTGGCCGTCCATATTGGGCGGCCTTTTTATTTGGCGACTGCTATGTGCATAAAAGCAGATTGGCAGGCGCTTCGCTTCGTGGTCTGTTATCCTGCGAAGGGTAGGACGTGAGTATGGCTGACGCACAGGCGAAATTTCTGACTGGTAGTTTGTTCCGGCACGTGGTGGTGATGTCGGCCACGTCCTCTATCGGTCTCATGGCGATCTTCCTTGTCGATCTGGTCGATATGATCTTCATTTCGATGCTCGGCAAAGAAGAACTGGCAGCCGCGGTCGGATATGCCGGGGCAATCCTGTTTTTCACGTCGAGTTTCGGCATCGGCATGGCCATTGCAGCGGGCGCTTTGGTTGCGCAGGCCTTGGGCGAGGGGGACCGGCAGAAGGCTGGGCGCCGCGCCGCGAGTTCACTGCTTTATGGTTTTATCTTCGCCTCGATTTTTGCAGCCATTGTCTGGCTCAACCTTGCACCGCTTGCTGCATTTATGGGGGCAAGCGGCGCGACGCTTGAACTTGCGGTCAGCTATCTGCAGATCATCATCCCGACTTTGCCCATCTTGCTGCTCGCCATGGTTGGGGGTGCGATCCTGCGCGCGCATGGCGATGCGCCGCGGTCGATGATGTCGACCATCATTGGCGGGGCGGTGAATGCGGTTCTGGACCCGGTTTTCATTTTCGGCTTGGATATGGAATTGGCCGGTGCGGCATGGGCTTCGGTTGCGGCGCGGTTTGCCATTGCGTTCTTTGCGCTTTACCCGGTGATCAAAGTGCACAAGGGGCTGGATAAGCCTACGCCAGACCAACTCCGTATTGATCTGACCGCAATTATTGGCATCGCTGGCCCTGCGATTTTGACCCAATTGGCGACACCCATTGGCCAGGCCTATGTGACTCGCTCTATGGCGGCTTACGGGGAGGAAGCGGTCGCTGGGATGGCGATTGTGGCGCGTCTGACGCCCGTTGCCTTTGGCATGATCTTTGCTCTGTCAGGGGCCGTTGGGCCTGTGATCGGGCAGAATTTTGGGGCTGGGCAATTTGACCGCGTGCGTCTGGCCTTCCGCGAAAGCCTGATATTTACCGCGATGTGGGTGGTGGGGGTGAGTCTGCTCCTATTCCTGCTGCGCGCGCCACTTGTGGGGCTTTTCAACGCCGAAGGTATGGCAGTCACATTGGTCTATCTGTTCTGCGGTCCTTTGGCCTTGGCCTTCTTTTTCAACGGCGTGCTCTTTGTCTCAAACGCGGCCTTCAACAACCTGGGGCATCCGTTCTATTCCACATGGGTCAACTGGGGGCGGCACACGCTTGGCACGATCCCGTTTGTCTGGCTCGGGGCCCATTGGTTCGGCGCACCCGGCGTATTGATCGGGCAGGCCTTTGGCGGGGTGATCTTTGCGGCGATTGCGCTGGTCTTGGCGAAACGCGTGCTGTCCCTGCGCAAAGAAACAAAACCCGCGCCATTTGCCCGCCAAGGCCGCCTTATGGCGACGTTCCATCTGCGTCGCTGAGGGCTTCCCTGCGGCGCGTTTCGGCAAGTGCCTTATCCACGAAAGCGCGCTCTCCCTTTGTCAGGGATTGATGACGCGGATAGGCCGGATTGTGTCGGTCGTCTTTGATGGGGGCGTCCCAACCAACCGTAGTTGCAAAAAACTGCATGGCGGTCGCCTCATCAAATTCAGTTAGATAGCCCTGAATGACCACGTCCAAATAGCTAAGGTGGATGGGGCGTGGTTTGGTTGGCTGCGGGAATTTTTCAGTTGGAATGGAATAAGTCGCAACCATCGAGGGCGCGGTGCTGGCGTGGCTAAGACCTGAACCCAAAGCCACGCGATCATAGGCATGCTCGCGCGCGTCAAGGGTACTCCAGTCGTCGTTTGGAACATGGGCGATCACGCCCGACACTGTAACGCCCGCGCAGGGTTCAATCGTCAGGATCGGTCGCGGCGCATAGGTCGTCTGCCGCCAGACCCGACGCCACCCGGTTAATGTTGCCGGGCTCATATCCGTGAAGGTGTGGGTCTTGCGATTAACAAGGCTTCCATAGCCAAAAAAGTAGGGGCGGGTCATGCCGCCAGAATTTGCGCCTGCTTGATCTGTGTCAATCCAATAACATGCATAAGCGACTAAGCTTTCCAGACCCAAAGTCGGAGGAAGCCCTATGCGCATGACCAAACGGACCAACCTCGCCATGCGCGTGCTGATGTTTTGCGCCGTCAACAAGGGGCGCTTGGTCACCAAGACGGAAATCTCTGATATCTGCCACACATCCGAAAATCATCTGGCGCAGGTGATCAATGAATTGGGGCGCCTCGGCTATCTGGCGACCCATCGCGGGCGCAATGGTGGCGTTGAATTGGGTCTGCCCGCGACAGAGATCAGCATCGGCGAAATCTTTCGCTTTATGGAAGGTCCTGACCCGGAAAATGACTGCTTCGCCGACACGGATGGAAGCTGCCCCCTGGTCGAGGCCTGCCGTCTAAAAGAGGCATTGAAAGATGCAGCAGAAGCATTCTTTGCGCGACTCGATGATCTGACCCTCGACAGTTTGGTCTGCAAAAACAGGGCGTTGCAAAAAATTCTCCTCCCCGATCCATGTCTGTCGTAAATGGGCTTGAATATGTCGAATCTCACATCTAATTTGGCTGCCAAGCAAAGGTGACTCGGGAGAATCGGGAAATCCGGTGCCGAAGGAGCAACCGCCCCGGAAACTCTCAGGCCTCAGGACCGACGTTCACCGCTTAACTCTGGAGAGTGACGTATATCGTCCGCCGAAGGGATAACGATCTCAGGCGAAAGGACAGAGGGGGCATCGCGCGCTGGACATTCCTAGCGCTAATGTGATGCCGGATGCTTGTGCTTAGCGCGCTCCGGAAACAGGGAGCGAAGATGATGGCTGAGACGGGTGATCTGAAACACACGCCGCTATTTGATCTGCACGCCGAATTGGGCGGCAAGATGGTGCCATTCGCAGGCTACTCAATGCCCGTGCAATATCCGCTTGGCGTGATGAAAGAACACTTGCATTGCCGCGCGCAAGCAGGGCTGTTTGATGTCAGCCACATGGGGCAGGTTATCCTTCGCGGCGAAAGCTATGATGCGGTGGCGCGTGGGTTTGAAACGCTGGTGCCTGTAGATGCAGTTGGGTTGCCCGAAAACAAACAGCGTTATGGGTTTTTTACCAATCAGGACGGCGGCATCGAAGATGACCTGATGTTCGCCAATCGCGGCAACCACATGTTCGTCGTTGTGAATGCCGCCTGCAAAGACGCAGATATTGCACACATGAAGGCCGCGCTGGAACCTGCGGTCACGGTTGAGGTTATCACAGACCGCGCGCTGGTCGCTCTGCAAGGACCAGCGGCAGAGGCAGCCCTTGCTCGGCTTGCACCCACAGTGGTCGAGATGAGCTTCATGGACGTTGCAGATGTTGAACTCGTCGGCGCAACCTGTTGGGTCTCGCGCTCTGGCTATACCGGCGAGGACGGCTATGAGATTTCCGTGCCTGAAAGCCACGCGGAAAAGCTGTGTCGCGCCTTGCTCGACATGGACGAAGTCGAACCCATCGGCCTTGGTGCGCGTGACAGCCTGCGGCTTGAAGCCGGGCTGTGCCTATATGGCAATGACATCGACGCAACCACCAACCCCATTGAAGCCGGGCTGACCTGGGCGATCCAAAAGGTTCGCCGCGCAGGTGGCGAACGCGAGGGCGGATTTCCCGGTGCCTCCCATGTCCTCAGTGCGCTGGCTGAAGGCGTCGCACAGAAACGGGTGGGTCTCTTGCCAGACGGGCGCGCGCCGATGCGGGCAGGCACACCGATTTTTGCCGCGGCAGACGGCGGAGACCCCATCGGGTCTGTCACGTCCGGTGGCTTTGGGCCAAGCGTGAACAGCCCGGTCGCAATGGGATATGTTGGCAGCAGCTATGCCGCTGTCGGAACCGAATTGTTTGGCGAGGTGCGTGGTAAACGCATGCCGGTAAAGGTGGCAAAGCTGCCGCTGGTCCCCGCCAATTTCAAACGCTGAATTTCTATCAACAGGAGCGAACCCATGAAATTCACTGAAGAGCACGAATGGCTGCGCGTCGAAGGCGATCTGGTTGTTGTTGGCATCACCGCTCACGCGGCTGAACAGCTTGGCGATATCGTCTTTGTCGAATTGCCAGAGACAGAGACCGAAGTTTCCAAAGACGATGAGGTCTGTGTGATCGAATCCGTCAAGGCGGCATCCGATATCCTAGCCCCTTTGGACGGCGAGATCGTTGAGGTGAACGACGCGCTGGTCGATGAGCCGGGCAAAGTGAACGAAGATCCGATTGGCGACGCGTGGTTCTTTAAGATCAAACCAGCGGACTTGAGCCAGATGGACGATTACATGGATGAAGCGGCCTATAACGACTTCATCGGCTAATGGCGCCTTTTAACGGTCAGAGCGCACTCATGCGCTCCGCCCAATCCCGGAATATCAACGTGTTCGCGACTATGACGCGATTTGAGGAGGCTTAGACATGCCTTTTGAACCGACAGACTATCTGCCGTATGATTTTGCCAACCGGCGTCACATTGGCCCCTCTCCGCAAGAGATGGCGGACATGCTTGAGGTGGTCGGCGCGCCGGACCTTGAGGCGCTGATCGACGACACCTTGCCAAAATCGATCCGCCAGAAAGAAAAGCTGGACTTTGGCAAGCCCATGTCAGAGCGCGAGCTGCTTTACAAAATGCGCCTGACAGCGAAGAAAAACACGTTGATGACCAGCCTAATCGGGCAAGGCTATCATGGCACGGTGACGCCGCCTGCCATTCAGCGCAACATTCTTGAAAACCCGGCGTGGTACACGGCTTATACGCCGTATCAGCCGGAAATTTCGCAAGGCCGGCTTGAGGCGCTTTTGAACTTCCAAACCATGGTCAGCGACCTGACCGGTCTGGAAATTGCCAATGCGTCCTTGCTGGATGAATCTACCGCCTGTGCCGAAGCAATGACAATGGCGCAGCGGGTTGCGAAATCCAAGGCCAAGGCGTTCTTTGTCGACCGTGACTGCCATCCGCAGAACATCGCCGTCGTTCAAACCCGCGCTGAACCGCTGGGGATTGAAGTGATTGTTGGCAACCCGGACAAACTAGAAGCTGATAAGGTCTTTGGTGCGCTGTTCCAATATCCGGGCACCTATGGCCACGTGCGTGACTTCACCCCTGAAATCGAAGCGCTGCATGCCAATAACGCGATTGCTATTATGGCGGCAGACCCGCTGTCCCTGACCCTGTTGAAAGAACCGGGTGCCATGGGGGCAGACATCGCCGTGGGTTCGACCCAGCGGTTTGGCGTGCCGATGGGCTATGGCGGTCCACACGCGGCCTATATGGCCACCAAAGACGAATACAAACGCGCGATGCCGGGCCGTTTGGTCGGTGTATCGGTTGATGCCCATGGCAACCGCGCCTACCGTCTGTCCCTGCAAACACGCGAACAGCACATCCGCCGCGAAAAGGCGACGTCCAACGTTTGCACAGCGCAGGCGCTGCTGGCTGTCATGGCGTCGATGTACGCGGTCTTCCACGGCCCCAAAGGCCTGCAGGCCATTGCGCAGCGTATTCATCGCAAAACCGTCCGACTGGCGAATGGGCTGGAGGCCGCTGGCTTCAAGGTTGATCCGCAGTCTTTCTTTGACACAATCACGGTTGACGTTGGCCCTCTGCAGGCGGCGGTTCTTAAGTCGGCGCGTGATGAGAACATCAACCTGCGCAAAGTCGGTGAGTTCCGCGTCGGGATCACCTTGGACGAAGCGACACGCTCTGACGTGATCGAGGGTGTCTGGCGCGCCTTTGGTATTGTGACCAAGGACGACAAGCTGGATCAAGGCTACCGGGTGCCAGAAAATATGCACCGGCGCACCGACTACCTGACCCATCCGATCTTCCATATGAACCGGGCTGAGACAGAGATGATGCGCTACATGCGGCGACTGGCGGATCGTGATCTGGCGCTGGATCGCGCGATGATCCCGTTGGGGTCGTGCACGATGAAGCTGAATGCGGCTGCAGAGATGATGCCGATCAGCTGGCCGGAATTTGCGCATATGCACCCGTTTGCGCCCATCGATCAAGCGGCGGGCTACACCGAAATGGTGACGGATCTGTCTAGCAAACTCTGTGACATCACCGGCTATGACGCGATTTCGATGCAGCCAAACTCTGGCGCGCAGGGAGAATATGCGGGTCTTTTGACCATTGCGGCCTATCACCGCGCCAATGGTCAAAGCCATCGCAATATCTGTCTGATCCCGATGAGCGCGCATGGCACGAACCCGGCCTCCGCGCAGATGGTGGGCTGGAAAGTGGTACCGGTTAAATCGGCGGCCAACGGCGACATCGACCTTGAGGATTTCAAGGCCAAAGCAGAAAAGCACGGCGAAAACCTCGCAGGCTGCATGATCACCTATCCGTCGACCCATGGGGTTTTTGAGGAAACCGTGCATGAGGTCTGCAAGATCACCCATGACTATGGCGGTCAGGTCTATATCGACGGCGCGAATATGAATGCCATGGTGGGCCTGTCACGGCCTGGCGATCTGGGCGGGGACGTCAGCCACCTGAATCTGCACAAAACTTTCGCCATCCCGCACGGTGGCGGCGGCCCCGGCATGGGACCGATTGGCGTGAAGGCACACCTTACGCCGCATCTGCCGGGCCACCCTGAGACCGGCGGTGCTGAAGGGCCAGTCTCTGCAGCGCCGTTGGGATCGGCGTCGATCCTCGCGATCAGCTGGGCCTACTGCCTTATGATGGGCGGCGACGGCCTGACACAGGCGACACGCGTTGCGATCCTGAACGCGAACTACATCGCAAAACGCTTGGCGGGGGCGTTTGACGTTCTTTACAAAGGCCCAACTGGCCGCGTGGCACATGAATGCATCATCGACACGCGTCCCTATGCCGACAGCGCGGGCGTTACCGTGGATGATATCGCCAAACGTCTGATCGACAACGGATTTCACGCGCCAACCATGTCTTGGCCGGTCGCGGGTACGTTGATGATCGAACCCACAGAGTCCGAAACCAAGGCTGAGTTGGACCGTTTCTGCGATGCGATGCTTGCGATCCGTGACGAAATCGCTGCCATCGAAAAAGGCGAAATTGATGCTGAGAACAACCCGCTGAAAAATGCGCCCCATACGATGGAAGACTTGGTTAAAGATTGGGATCGTCCTTACAGCCGAGAGCAGGGCTGTTTCCCTCCGGGGGCCTTCCGCGTGGACAAATATTGGCCACCGGTGAACCGGGTGGACAACGCCTATGGCGACCGCCATCTGGTTTGCACCTGTCCGCCCATGGACGACTACGCCGAAGCGCCAGAATAAAATAAGAGCGGCCCCACATTGGGGCCGCTTTTTTTTGCCTCCGGCAGGAGTATTTGCGGAAAGATGAAAGCCGGTTTGGCTTAGTCTGCGGTTCGCAGGATGCCTGCCGGCTTTGCCCGCAAGGGGCCGCTTGCAAAGGCGAGACCTGCCAGAAGCGTGGCGGTGATGCCGCCGATAACAATCGCCAGCGCATTGCCCCAGATCACTGTGAAATCGCTCTCGAGCACGAACTCGCTGACAGCCCAACCGCCCAGCACGCCTGCGCCAATCGCAACGAGGCCTGCTGCTGCGCCAAGCAGGATACCGCGTAGGGTGAAGCTAAGTAGGATACGTCGCCGCGTTGCGCCTAGCGTTTTCAGGATGGCGGCCTCATATGTGCGGTTCTGTTGGCCCGCGGCTGACGCCCCGATCAACACGAGAAAGCCTGTCAGAAGCGTTGCCGCCGCACCATATGCGGTGGCCGCTGCGATGGAACCAAGCACCTCTGTCACGCGGTCAATGGCGTCGCGGACCCGGATGGCCGTGACATTGGGGTAGGCGTTCGACACATCGCGCAAGATTTGCGCCTCGGCTGTTTCCTCTGCGTAGACGGTTGCGATGAAACTATGCGGGGCGCCGACGAGGGCGGCCTCATTCATCACCATCACAAAGCCCATGCCAGCGGTAGAGAAATCGACCTCGCGGAAGCTGGTGATCGTACCAGTGATGTCGCGGCCAAGGATATTCACGGTCATTTCGTCGCCAAGGGTCAGACCCATCTCTTCCGCTTCTTCCGCAGCAAAACTGATTTGCGGTTGGCCTGTGTAGCCCGCGCCCCACCATTCACCCGCAGTCAGTTTGGTGGTCTTAGGCAAGTCAGCCGCATAGCTGACGCCGCGGTCGCCCCGAATGACCCAATGATCACCAGCCGTTTCTGCAGCCGGTTTCCCATTGATCTGGGTGATGACGCCGCGCAGCATTGGCGCGCTTTCGACTTGGCTTACGTCTGGGTCGTTTTCGACGCGGTCGAGAAAGCCCGGCATTTGGTCGCGTTGAATGTCGACAAAGAAATAGCTGGGGGCAACGCCGGGCAGGTCCTGGGCGATAGCATTTCGAAGGTTGCCATCAATCTGGCCGACAGCCGCCAGTACCGACAGCCCAAGCCCAAGAGAAAGCACAACAGACGCCGCACCTTCACGTGGGCTGCTGATCGCCGCCAAGGCCCAGCGTAGGGCCGGGCGACGGCGCGCACGTGGCGCGGTCAGTCGTGAAATCCAGCGAATGAGGACGGAGGCTAGCGCCAGCAAGACCAGCGCCCCGGCGATGCCGCCCGTTGTCCAGAGCGTCAACGTGACGGACCCGGAAAAGAAGCTGGCCGCCGCGACGAGCAGCGCCACCAAAACAGCCGTCGCCAGCAAATAGCGCGCAGCAGGCAGACCTTTGCCAGCGTTCATGGCGTCCCGGAACAGTTCCGCCGCGCGGATGTCTTCGGTGCGCGCAAGGGGCCATAGCGTAAAGATCAACGCTGTGAGAACGCCGTAAACGGATGCTTCGATCAATGGTGTCGGATGCAAGGTGATCACTGCGGGCAGGGGCAAGGCCGTTTGAATGATCGGGCTTAATGCGATGGGGGCGATGCCCCCCAGCAAAAGTCCCAAAGCAATGCCCAAGAGGCTGAGCGCCCCAATTTGTATGAAATAGGTCAGAAAAATCGTGGCCCGATCCGCTCCAAGAGAGCGCAGCGTCGCAATCACATGGGTCTTGCTGGCAAGGTAGGCACGGATCGCGGATGAAACACCAACACCTCCGACCGCGAGCCCAGATAGGCCCACAAGGATCAGGAAGGACCCAAGCCGTTCCACAAACCGCGACACACCCGGCGCGCCATTGCGGCTGTCGCGCCAGCGCAAGCCTTTGTTTTCAAAGCGCGCCTCGGCTTCGGCCTTCATCGTGTCAAGATCGCTGCTGTCATTCAGAAGCAGGCGATACTGAGTCTCAAACAATGTACCGGGAGCCAACAGGCCCGACGCAGCAAGGCTTTCGGTTGCAACCAGAGTGCGCGGCCCAAGGCCGAACCCACCCCCGGCATTATCAGGTTCCGACGTCAGCCGCGCGGTGAGGCGAAAGCTCTGCTGACCCAAGGCAAAAGTGTCGCCGATCGCCAGACCCAAGCGGTCGACCAGCAGCGGATGCATGACCGCGCCGGGAAGGCCATCCGCTTCGCCAAGTGCCGTAGCCAAGGGGATCGCAGGGTCAAGTTCGACAGCACCCACCAAAGGATAGGCGTCATCAACGGCTTTGATCTGCGTCAGGCCGCGTTCTGTTTCACTGCCGCGTGTCACGACGGCCATCGAGCGGAAGTCGACAACTTCGGAGACCGCGCTGGCGTTGTCTGCCATCCACGCGCGTTCTTCGTCCGTGGCGTAGCGATAGGTGAATTCCATCTCGGCATCGCCGCCCAAAAGCTGTGTACCCTGATCGGTGATCCCTGCTTGAATGCTTTCACGCACGGACCCGATCCCGGCGATGGCCGCCACGCCGAGCGTCAGGCAGGCCAGAAAAATGCGGAACCCTTTGAGGCCCCCGCGCAACTCGCGACGGGCAAATTTGGCGGCGGTGCGCAGACTCATTCTGCGGCCTTTCGCATGTCGTCAATCCGGCCATCGCGCAGGCGCACGACGCGGTCGCAGCGGTTGGCGAGTTCGTTGGAGTGGGTCACCAGCACCAACGTGGCCCCATGACGGTCGCGCAAACCAAAGAGCAGATCGATGATCGCCGCCCCATTCGCGCCGTCCAAATTGCCGGTGGGTTCATCCGCCAAAAGAATCTGCGGGCGTGGGGCTGATGCGCGGGCGAGCGCGACGCGCTGCTGTTCACCGCCGGACATCTGCGCAGGGTAATGATCAGCGCGGTGACCAAGGCCAACAGCCTCAAGCTCTGCCGCCGCGCGCTCAAAGGCATCCGCATGGCCCGCCAGTTCCAGCGGCGTCGCCACGTTTTCCAGCGCCGTCATGGTTGGGATCAGATGGAAGCTTTGGAACACAACACCCATGTGATCACGCCGAAAGCGCGCCAGTGCATCTTCGCTCAATTGGGTAAGGTCATTCCCCAGCGCCGAAATCTCTCCGCCCGTTGCGCGTTCCAGCCCGCCCATCAGCATCAGAAGCGATGATTTGCCTGACCCAGATGGGCCAACCAGCCCCAAAGTCTCCCCTTTTTGGACATCCAGCGAAATTCCATGCAGAATTTCCACAAGTCCGGCGTTGCCTTCCAGCGCTAAACGCACATCTTTAAGAGAGAGGATCGTTTCCATGGAGTTCGCCCGTTGACCACTGTTACCCGCCAATATGGTGTTCGTCCTGTCATGAGCAAGGCGATTGCCGCGCTTTTGCTGTCTGTTACTGCTGCTTTTGCAGAGCCAGTGACCATCGCCGCCATGGGCGATAGCTTGACCCAAGGCTATGGTTTGCAAGCCGAACAGGGCTTTGTGCCGCAAATGCAGGCGTGGCTGGAAAGGAACGGCGCAGAGGTCACATTGATCAATGCGGGCGTGTCCGGCGACACCACCGCGGGCGGTTTGGCGCGGGCGGCGTGGACGCTGACGCCAGAGGTCGACGCAATGATCGTTGCGCTTGGTGGGAATGATATGCTGCGTGGGATTGATCCTGCGTCCTCGAAAGAGAACCTCGCGGGCATTTTGCAGGCGGCGGTCGATCAGGATGTCGACGTGCTGCTGATTGGCATGCAGGCCCCTGGCAATTTCGGACCAGAGTATAAGGCAGCGTTTGACGGCATGTATGCGGAACTGGCAGACCAATACGACGCGCTGCTGGCCCCCAGTTTTCTTGAGGGGCTTGGTTCGGTTGACCCGGCAGAGGTGCAAGGCCTCATACAGGCCGATGGTATTCACCCGAATGCTAAGGGTGTGGCGCTGATCGTTGATGTGTTGGGACCATATGTTCTGGAGCTCATAGCGCAAAGCAAAGGCGACTAATCATGCCGGGGCGCTTGTTTCTGACGACACCGTTGGAGGACATCGCGCATTGGCTTGGCGTCGGGCGAGATGGCGTCCCCAGGCAGGAACCGCGCCGGAACATACAGCCGGGGCAAAATATTATTGCGCTGACGGACGCCGGGTTCGAAGAAATGCGTTGGGGCATTGTACCGGTTGGGCGGGTGAATGCGCGTGGGCGTCCCGTGATGGAAACCATTATCAACGCGCGCTCGGAAACGGTTTTTGAAAAATCCGCCTTTGACGGCGTTGGACGCGCGGTTGTTGTGGTGGATGGCTGGTATGAATGGACAGGTGAGGCACGCAAGAAAACCGCTTGGCGCATATCAGGCGAGGTGCCTCTGATCTTTGCAGCCATCACCGATGTCTGGACCGCGCCGGGTGGTCGAGAGGTCAAGCAAGCCGCTATGGTCACCTGCGAACCCAACGACGACCTGCGCCCGATCCATCACCGTATGGGTGTTCTGCTTAAGCCGCAGGATGTTGACCTTTGGCTCAACGGAACCGTTAAAGAGGTGGAAGACCTGATGCAGCCTTGGCCAAACGGAAAACTGACCATCGAACGGGCAGATGATGTTGATTGGGCTGCCGCCTAGGCAAGGTCTTCGGCCTCGGTTGCATCGGCGCGAATGGTCGGTGCGATCACCAGCATCAGCAGCGCCAATGCCAGCAACACGCCAAACGCGCCGCGCAAAGATACAAACTCGGACAGAAACCCTATCACCGGCGGGCCTAGCAATATGCCGCCGTAGCCCAAGGTCGCAACGCTTGCGATCGCCTGGGCAGGGGGCGTGTGCGGGTCGTTGCCTGCCCGACTAAAGGCAATGGGCATTGCTAGGGCGTAGCCAAATCCCATGGCGATGAAACCCAACATGAGAATGGCGGTG
The DNA here is from genome assembly GCF_900129685.1 of Cognatishimia maritima. GTDB lineage: Bacteria > Pseudomonadota > Alphaproteobacteria > Rhodobacterales > Rhodobacteraceae > Cognatishimia > Cognatishimia maritima. Next base: position 237,686 of record NZ_FQWM01000004.1, read on the forward strand.
GACGCGCCAAAAACCACGATTCCTGTGCCCAAAACGGCAGCGATCCCGCTTGTAATGGCGGCTTGGGTTGGTCCCAGTTTGGCGATCACGATCCCTCCCAAAAGGCGCATGAACACCATCGCGCTGGAAAAAACCGCCAGCCCCAGTGGCGCGATATGTTCTGCGGTTTGGGCGACCTCAAGCAGGTAAATCGCGCTCCAATCCGCCATCGCGCCTTCGCCGATTGTTGTGCAGGCAGCGAAAACCCCGACCAGCAGCAACATGCCGCGGGGCAAAGGAAACCAGGATGATTTCTTTGGAGAAGCGCCGCGCGTTGACTGCTCCCAGCGGATGTTCATACCCCAGAAGCCTAGTAGCGGCACAAGGACCAATGTGAAAAGAAAGTGCGTGGTGTAGGTGAGATCTGCGGAAACCGCAGCAAAGCCGGAAAGCGCGCCGAGCCCTGCGCCAAGGCTCCACATGGCATGAAAACTGGGCATCCAAGTGCGTTTGGCTGCACGTTCAACGTCAGCGCCCCATGCGTTCATCGCCACGTCCATCCCACCGTGGCAAGCGCCGAAACAGAACAGCGAGAGCGCCAGCGTGCTGACATTTGGCGAGTGGGCCAGCCCAAGCATTGAGACCGCTTTGCCCAATGTCAGTAGCCGCGTGACTAATGGCGCTCCGTGTCGATCTGACATGCGGCCTGCAATCGGAAAGCAAAGGATCGCGCCAAGGGCAAGCAACAAGAGCAAGAGCCCCAAGTCTCGATGGCTGAGTGCAAACTCCTGAGCAATCGCAGGAATACGCGCGGCCCAGACGCCGTAAAACGCGCCGTTCACCATGAATGCTGCGGTAATCGCAAGCCAAAGCCGTGTCGGTGATGCCATGCTGTGCCTCTCCATTGTGAGCGCTAACGTATGCAGTCGGCACCGACGACCGCAAGGCCGGAATGTCAATGAAATGAAACGTGAGGTGGATAACGCGCCCCGACATCGATGGACGGGAATGTCGGGGCGCAGGCTGCACTCTGATGATAAGGAATCGAGGCAGCGTGGGAGGCGAGGGAGGAGTCAGCTCGCCTGTTTATGGTCTTCTTTGATCAGATCTGAAATCTTTTCGCCGATCATAATCGCAGGGGCATTTGTATTGCCCGAGACGATCTCAGGCATGATAGAACAATCCGCAACGCGCAGACCCTGGATGCCATGAACGCGAAGTCGATCATCAACCACGGCCATCTTGTCATTGCCCATCTTGCAGGTGCCTGTCGGGTGATAAATCGAGGCGGTGTTGCGCCTTGCCCAGAGTAGCGTCGCATCATAGTCGTCCATATCAAGATCGGGACGAGGGCGGTATTCCTCGGAAATTTTTGACGTCAGCGGGGCGTGCCGCGCAATCGTGCGCGCGATATTCACGCCTGCGACGACCGTGCGGCAGTCGGTTTCCGTCGACAGGTAGTTGCCGTAAATTTTCGGATAAACAGTCGGATCACGTGACACGATCTTGATCTCACCCTTGGATTCGGGCCGCAACTGGCAGACCGACATCGTGAAGGCCGAAAAAGGATCGGCGCCTTTACCGGGGTTCTCGGCTGAAAGTGGTTGAACGTGGAACTGAATATCTGGCGTTTCCAGATCAGGTCGCGTTTTCATAAAGCCACAGGCCAAAGAGGCGGCCATGGTCATCGGACCAGCGCGATACATTGCGTATTTCAGGGCAATAAAGGCCTGCCGGTAAAGCGTGCGCACCTCATCGTTCAGGGTCGGTTCATTGCATTTGTAAACCAAACGCGCCTGCAAGTGATCCTGCAAGTTTTTACCAACACCGGGCAGGTCTTTTTTGACCTCTATCCCGTTCGCTTTCAGTTGCTCGCCTTCGCCGATGCCAGACAGCATTAGAATCTGCGGAGAGTTGATCGCGCCGCCAGAGAGAATGACCTCTCGTGTGACATCAATGGTGTTAGAGCGACCAGAGCGGTCTTTGTATGTAACCCCGGTGACCTTGGTGCCGTCCATTTCCACGCGCTCCACAAGGGCATGAGTGATGATCTTGAGGTTCTTACGATCTTTGACAGGGTTTAGGTATGCCACGGCAGAACTGCACCGACGCCCATTGCGAGAGGTCAGTTGGAAATAACCCACGCCTTCTTGGGTTGCTCCGTTGTAGTCCGGATTGTAGGGATAGCCTGCCGCCTGCGCGGCAGCGACCCAAGCGTCCGTGATTGGACGCGAGATTCGCATGTTGGAGACGGACAAGGGCCCTTGGTCGCCATGGTATTCATCGGCACCGCGTTCGTTGTTTTCGGCGCGTTTGAACAAGGGCAGCACATCCTGCCAACTCCAACCGCTATTGCCCATTTGGGCCCATCTGTCGTAGTCTTGTGCTTGACCACGGACATACAGCAATCCGTTGAGGGATGATGACCCTCCGAGAACCTTGCCGCGCGGCCATTCAATGGAGCGACCGTCCAGACCCGGATCAGGTTCGGTTTTGTAGCACCAGTCGACTGACGGATTGTGGATCGTTTTGAAATACCCGACCGGGATATGAATCCACGGATTGATGTCGCGGCCGCCCGCTTCGAGGAGGACGACGTTGACGGATGGGTCCGCACTTAGGCGGTTTGCAACCACGCATCCAGCAGACCCTGCACCAACGACAATGTAATCGGCTTTCATAGGACTCATGCGCTCCTCCCAGTGGCAATTCGACCGTCGAATGTTTTCCTTGCATTAATTTCATAAATGAATAAAAATGATACTGCAAGTCTCAAAAAATGAACAGGGAGGAAAGTTCATGAAAGTCTCTGACAAGCTCAGTGGGATTTCACGGCGCGATCTTTTTAAGCTCGCGGGCCAGTACGGTATGTCGTCAACGCTTCTTGCAGCGGGCGCATTTACCGGCACTGTGACGTTGCCGTCTTTGGCCAAAGCGGTCGAGTCGACCTATGAAAAGCGCTACGCCAAAGAAGCTAAGCACACGTTAAAATTTGGTGCTGCGGGTTTTAACGCACGCAACCTTTTGATCGAACGCGCGGGCTGCTTGGAATTCGCACGCGATCTTGAATCCCGCACAGACGGTGAAATTCGCGTTGAATTCATCGGCGACAACCAGATTTGTGGCCAGCTGTCCTGCGTTGAAAAAACGCAAAACGGCATTGTCGACATCTACGCCGCGTCGACTCAGAACTCAGCAGGCGGTGCGCCCTATCTGAACGTGCTGGACTACGCTTATGTTTTCCCGGGCCGCGCGTCTCAGTACCATTTCATGTACAGCCCGGAATCAAATGCGATTCTGCGTGACCCGTTCGAAAAGCGTCATGGCTTGAAGTTCCTCTTTAGCCACTGCGAATTGCGTGGCATCCAGTTGGGATCGAACTTCTCGGACAAGCCGACCGTTACGAAGCTTGAAGAACTGTTCGGTACGAAGAACCGCGTCACGGGGACACAACTTGGCCGTATCGCGATGCAGCTTCTGAACCTGAACCCGGTTCCTGTTGCTTGGGAAGAAACCCTTGATGGTCTGAAAACTGGCCTGATCGACGGTGCAGAAACCTGGGCGTCTGCTGTGGCATATGCGAACATGTCGCCGGTTGTCTCTCAGTCTGTTGATCTGAAATTCTTCTGCGGCACAGAGCACACGGCGATGTCTGCCAAGGTATTTAACAGCCTTGAAGGGTATCTGCAGGATGCGGTCATGGAATCCGCCTACCTGGCGCAGGTCCACGTTCAGGCCGCCAACGAAGCTGCGCTTGTCAAAACCGTTGGTTTCTCTGACCCGCAACTGCCAAACACGATCTTCGCACAGAACAACGTGCGCAACGCATTCCTCGCAGAGGATCAGATCAAGATGGCTGAAGAAATGTGTTCACCAGAATTCCAGCCAGCGGCTTGGGATCAGTGGCGCGAGCGGATCAATAACTGGGCAGGTGGTATGGACACATACACTGAACTGCACCGCGTCGCACGCGAAGTGCCAGCAGATATGCTGCCAGAAAACGTCGAACCGCGTCGTTGGTGGAAAGCGTAATTTGCACTGTCGGCGGCAGGACATGTCCTGCCGCCACAATATTTTTCTAGTGACATCAGACAAACGCGTTAGGCTCGGTCTCAGGGAGGAGACGGATTATGTCGACTATTGTCAACGATATGCTCGAAATCATCAGCGCAACTTTTGCGAACGATGCGTGGATGATGAGCGAAGCCTTTCAAGGGCCAGCGGCCTGGATCATGGGAGGGCTGATTACCGTATTGGGCGGTCTATTTTTTCTGTACCTTTACAAGCACATCCCATGGGTTGAGAGAAATTTTGAATCCACGATCATGGTGTCAACATACCTGTTGATAGGGACCATTATCTTTGTCGAAGTGTTCCGGCGGTTTGTGTTGGGTGTGCAGGCCCCGTGGTCCACGACCATTCCACCATTTTTGTTCCTGATCATGACATGGTTTGGTTGCGCCTATAACGTGAAGCTGCGCACGCACCTCGCTTTTGCCGAGTTCAGGGCAAACATGCCGCGTGGCATGCAATTCGCCTGCCTGACGCTGGATTTCATCCTTTGGCTGGGTTTCTCATGGGTCGTGATCACAACCTCGACGCAGGTTGCCATGAACTCGGCTTCGAACTTCCAGATCTTGCTGGGCACAGACAACATCCTTCAGTGGTGGTTCCTTGTGTCGGTCCCCTTGGCCTTTGTGCTGGTGACCGGGCGCGCGATGGAAAATTACCTTGAAGACATCGAGAACCTGCGCAGCGGTGAGCCGCTGATCAAGCAGGCCGCGATTGGCGAAGGCTGAGGGAAGGAATTGGAACAATGACGGACAGTACTTGGATTACAATCATCTCTCTTGGGGTGACCTTCTTTTTCATGCTCGGCGTGCCGGTTTTTCTGGTGATCGGCTATTGGGTGATCGGCATGAGCTTTGTGCTCGGCCTGCCTTTGATCAACACCGGGGCAGCATTGGGGGACGTCTTTACGGACGGTTTTGCCCTGTTGGCGATGCCGCTCTTTATTCTGACGGGGGACTTGATCAACCGATCTGGGATTGCGCGGCGTTTGTCGGACTTTGCCTATTCGTGCCTTGGCTGGCTACGGGGCGGTCTGGCGATGGCTTCACTTGGGGCGTGCGGTCTCTTCGCTGCGATCTCGGGATCGAACTCGGCCACGACAGCGACCATCGGTTCCATGTTGCACCCGGAAATGGTGAAAGGTGGCTATGACGAGCGCTTTTCTGCGGCGACCGCAGCAGCAGGTGGTACGGTTGGGATCATCATCCCGCCCTCAATCATCTTCATCGTTTATGGCTTCTTGTTGAACCTGCCGATTTCAGAGCTTTTCGTGGCTGGGATCATTCCCGGGGCCATGATGGTCTTTGCCATGATGGCGGTGGCTTTTGTGATTTGTACGCGCAATGGCTGGGGTTACCTGATCAAACTGCAGTTTGGGCGCGTGTTCAAAACCGCTGTTGGAGCATGGCTTGGCTTCTTTGCCATCGGTCTGGTGCTTTGGGGCATCTATACCGGTAAGTTCTCTCCGACCGAAGCCGCGGGCGTGACCGTCGGTTTCTGTATCATCGTCGGATTTGTGTCTTTGCCGATCTTCAAGATGATGGGATCCCCATCAGAAGAGCGCGATTTCTCAGAACGGGGGATTGGAGAGTATCTTGTGGTCAAAGGCTTTACGCCGTGGGAAGTGCCCTCGATCACGATGCGATCTGCCCAGATCGCTGGTATTCTTGCACCGCTGATTGCCGTTTCTGTTGTGATGCAGCAGATCCTGTCGGTACTTGGGGCGCAAGAGATCATTGGTGATTTTGTGCGCGGCATGGGCGGTTACTACGCGGTTCTCTTTACCTCGATGGCGATTGTGTTTGTCGCCGGCATGGTGCTTGAATCTCTGCCTGTGACCATCATTCTGGCCCCGATTTTGGCCCCGATTGCCCATTCTGTCGGCGTTGAACCCGTACAGTTTGGTGTGATCTTCTTGGTCGGTGCTTCGATCGGCTTCATCACGCCGCCCTATGGGCTTAACCTTTATGTTGCGTCAGGCGTGACAGGGGTGCCATATTTCCGCTTGTTGCGGTACACGGTGCCTTACCTGTTCTCGCTGCTCGCGGTATGGATCATTGTCTCGCTGGTTCCAGCCTTGTCGACAATGTTGATCCCGGCAGCAGGTTAGGACGCGATTAGAACGAAAGGGTAACCATGGCTGACGGTACGGGCAAAGAAGGCGGAATTCCAACAAATCTGCGCTTATTGCTGGTACTGGAAGCCATGGCAAAGGCCGGGGTCCCTGTGACACCGACAGAGGTGAACCAACCCCTCGGCCTCCCCAAACCTACTATCCATCGGCTGTTTTCCACACTTGAAGCCGAAGGGTTTATCCAGCGCGAAATCGATGGACGGGCCTATTCGCCGGGGCTGCGGGTGCGGCAGATGTCGACCGGCATCATATCTTCCCTGCGCATTCGGACTGCACGCGTGGCTGTGCTGGCGAAATTGGCCGATCAGGTGGGAGAGACTTGTAATATCGCGCTCCCGGATCGCGACGCGATGATTTATCTGGATCGCGTGGAAACCAAATGGCCCCTGCGCATTCAGCTTCCTATCGGGACGCGTGTTCCTTTTTATTGCACGGCATCTGGCAAGATGTATCTGAGTTCCTTGGATAACCGACATCTTAAAAACTACGCCAACGCAACGCCGATGGTGGCGAAGACCAAAGCGACCATCACACGACCGGATACGCTGATCGAAGAAATCCGCAATATTCGCGAGGTTGGCTATTCTCTGGATCGTTGCGAATTCATGGACGGGATGACGGCTGTGGCGGTGCCCATACTTGATGGCAATGGCCGCCTTGTCTCGACGCTGTCCGTACACGCGCCAGAACAACGGTTCCCATTGCCGCGCGCCGTGGAATACGTGGGTCTTCTGCAAGAGTGCGCGACGCAATTGTCCGATCTGCTTCACTAAATTGAGCCAAAGCCCTCTGCGATCTGCCTTCGCTTTGCATCGCGTGAAGATGAGACTTTTTGCTTGGAAAAATTGCGATTCCCCCCTACACCGCGCCATCTAATGCGCGTCTCAGTCTGTCACCGGAGGGCACTGAATTGAACAAAACTTACGCCGTGCCGCATGACATCTATGGGATCAACAAATGGGGCCGTGATCTGATCGTCGTCGACGACGCGGGAGAGATCGCGCTTAAGAACCCGATGAACCCCTCAGCGCCGGCTGTCAGCTTGCCGGATATTCTGGAGGATCTGGACGATCGCGGCATTCAGGTGCCAATAGTGTTGCGCGTCTCGTCCTATCTGGAGCACGAAATTCGCCACATGAACGAATGCTTCCAACAGGCGATTGAACGGGTTGGCTTTCAGGGTAAATATCGCGGTGTGTTCCCGATCAAGGTGAACCAACAGGCGCAGGTTGTCGACCGCATCGTCGAATTCGGTCGGCCATATGATTACGGGCTAGAGGCAGGTTCTAAACCAGAGCTGGTGATTGCGCTTGCGCATCGTTTGGCCAAAGACGCGCTGATTGTCTGTAATGGCATCAAAGACGAAGAATTCATCCGCCTCGCCATTCTGTCGCGCAAGCTGGGTTTTAACACGGTCATCGTGCTCGAAAGCCCGAAAGAGGTCGAAACGGTCATTGAAGTCGCCAGCGAATTGGACGTCGATCCGATGCTTGGCGTGCGCGTGAAGCTGACCAACCAAATTTCCGGGAAATGGGAAAAAAGTTCTGGTGACCGCTCTGCTTTTGGGCTGAACACGGACCAGCTTGTGTCTATGGTCGACAAGCTGCGCGATGCAGGCCTGTTGCATTGTCTTAAGTTGCAGCACAGCCACCTTGGCAGTCAGGTGCCCGATGTGAACGACGTGCGCCGCGCTGTGAACGAAGCGTGCCGGTTCTATACAGAACTGACAGGCGAAGGCGTGCCACTAACCCATCTTGATTTGGGCGGCGGTCTGGGTGTCGATTACACCGGCGAAAAGCGGGCGACGGAAAGCTCGATCAACTATACCATGCGTGAATATTGCACCAATGTCGTTGAGACGGTGAAATACGCAATGGACGAAGCAGGTGTGGATCACCCGACGCTGGTAACGGAAAGCGGCCGCGCGGTTGTGGCGACGTCGTCGATGCTGATCTTCAACGTTCTGGAGGCCACGCATTACGATGCGCCGACCGCTCCCAAAGCCCAAGAGAACGACCACCACCTGATCTCTGACCTGCTTGCGATCACGGAGTATATTTCTGGCGAACGCCTGCAAGAGTGCTGGAACGACGCCAACTTCTACCGCAACGAATTACGCGCGCTGTTTCACCGCGGTTCCATTGACCTGCGGCAGATGGCACGGGCCGAACGGATTTATCTGCACCTAATGGCGCGGATCAAACAGCATGCGGGCTTTGATGATATCGCCATCAGCGACGACCAGCTGACCCAGTTGGCCGACATCTATCACTGCAACTTTTCGCTGTTCCAATCCTTGCCAGACGTCTGGGCCATCGACCAGCTGCACCCGATTGTGCCGTTGCAGATGCTGCACACTCCGCCGGATCGCCATGCCGTGTTGACAGACATCACCTGTGACAGCGATGGGAAAGTGGATCGCTTTATTCTGGCCGATGGCGTCAAGCGGTCCTTGCCGGTCCACACCCTGCCCGAAAACAAACCATATTATCTGGGTGTTTTCTTTGTTGGCGCTTATCAGGAAACTCTGGGTGACTTGCACAACCTTTTTGGCGACACCAATGTGGTGACCATCGATCTGCGTGACGACGGTGGCTTTGACCTCTTGCACGAACAGGAAGGCGACACCATCTCCGAGGTCATGTCCTATGTCGAGTTTGACCCACAAGATTGCGTTGCCGAATTCCGCAAGATGGTGGACGAGGCGATCTCGACCCGCCGCATTAAGTCAAAAGACCGCAAAGTCTTGATGGATGCTTATCGCGAGTCCATCAATGGCTACACTTATTATGAATGATCACCAATCAACCTTGGAACCATGGGGGAATGAGTATGGGTAAAACACTCGTCGTTGGGGCAGGGGGCGTGTCGCACGCAGCCGTCCACAAAATGGCAATGAATGCTGACATTTTTACCGAGATCACCCTCGCCAGTCGGACCAAGTCGAAATGCGACGCAATTGCTGCTTCGGTTAAGGAGCGCGTGGGTGTTGAGATCAAAACCGCAGAACTGGACGCCAATGATGTCGCAGCGACAGTGGCCCTGATCAAGGAAACGGGTGCTGAGATCCTCGTGAACCTCGCGCTGCCCTATCAGGATCTGGTTCTGATGGATGCGTGTCTAGAGGCGGGCTGCCACTATCTGGACACCGCGAACTACGAACCCGAAGATGTCGCCAAATTCGAATATCACTGGCAATGGGCCTATCAGGACAAATTCAAAGAGGCCGGCCTGACGGCGATCCTCGGTTCTGGATTTGATCCGGGGGTGACCTCTGTTTTTGCCACGTGGCTCAAAAAGCACAAGCTGGACACCATCCGCCAGATTGATGTGCTGGATGCCAACGGCGGTGACAATGGCCAAGCCTTCGCTACGAACTTCAACCCGGAAATCAACCTACGTGAAGTGCTGGCAGAGGTGCGCCATTGGGAAAATGGCGAGTGGCTGACAAGCCCGGCGATGTCGACCAAGGTGGAATTCGACTTCCCCGGCGTGGGCGTGAAAAACATGTACCAGATGTATCACGAGGAGTTGGAGTCGCTCTCTACCCACTTCCCCGAGATCGAGCGCGCGCGTTTCTGGATGACCTTCGGCGATGCCTACATCATGCACGCCAAAGTGCTGGAAAATGTCGGCATGACCCGGATTGATCCGGTGATGCATGACGGCAAAGAGATCATCCCGATCCAGTTCCTGAAAACCCTGCTGCCTGATCCGGGCGATCTGGGCGCGCTGACCAAGGGCAAAGCCTGCATTGGCGATATCGCGACCGGTCAGGCCAAGGATGGTTCAGGCGAAAAAACCTATTACATCTACAACATCTGTGACCACGAAGAATGCTACGCCGAAGTGGGTTCGCAAGCCGTGTCCTACACCACTGGTGTGCCCGCCATGATTGGCGCGGCGCAGCTTTTGAAAGGCAACTGGAAAGAACCGGGCGTCTGGAACATGGAGCAACTCGACCCGGATGATTTCATGGACATGCTCAACACCCAGGGTCTGCCTTGGCAGGTGCATGAACTCGACGGTCCAGTTGAATTCTAAACGACAAACGGGGCGCTCATGGCAGCGCCCCTGTTCACCTTTGCAAAAATACTCCGGGGGAGGGCGCATTCCAAAAATGCGACCTTGGGGGCAGAGCCCCGCAGCCTCCGAAAGGAGGCGTAATGTCTGACATGATGACCACCCAGGCTGGCGATCCCGGAGCCTTTGCCGAGTTTGACCTTAGCCGTGTGCCGTCCCCAAGTTTCGTTGTGGACGCGGCCAAGGTTGAAGCCAACCTGCAAATTCTGAAAGATGTCTCTGATCGCTCTGGGGCCAAAGTTCTGGCAGCGTTAAAGGCTTTTTCGATGTATGCGCTGGCGCCTCTGGTGCGCCAATACCTGCCCGGCATCTGCGCCAGTGGTATTTATGAAGCGCGTCTGGCACGTGAGGAATACGGCGGCGAGGTCGCAACCTTTTGTGCAGGCTACAAAGACAGCGACATAGATGAGATCATCGCGCTGTCAGACCACGTGATCTTTAACAGCCCGGCGCAAAAAGATCGGTTTCTTGCCAAATGTCAGGCCGCTGGGGTTGAGGTTGGGCTGCGCATCAACCCGCAATATTCTGTGGGGGAGGTTGCGAAATACGACCCCTCTGCGCCGTGTTCTCGGCTGGGGACGCCGATCAGCCAGCTGACGCCAGAGGCCCTAAACGGGGTGGACGGCATTCACATCCACACGCTGTGTGAACAGGGCGTTCAGCCCCTGATGCACATCTGGTCTGCGGTTGAATACAAGCTACAGCCCTATTTCAAGCAATTGAAATGGTTGAATTTTGGCGGTGGTCATCACATCACCCGCGCGGATTACGACCGCGACGTGCTGATCTATCTGCTTAAAGATATCCGCACCAAATATGACATCGACGTGATCATAGAACCGGGCGAAGCTGTGGCTTTGGATGCTGGTATTTTGGTGGGCGAGGTGCTTGATACCTTCACCAACGACACGCAAATCGCCATCACGGATATCTCAGCAACCTGCCATATGCCCGATGTGATTGAAGCGCCCTACCGGCCAGCCCTTTTGGGTGAAGTCGAACAAGGCGAAACCTATCGCCTTGGGGGGCCGTCCTGCCTCGCAGGCGATGTGATCGGCGACTACACTTGGCCGGGACCTCTTAAAGTCGGTCAACGGTTCGCGTTTCTGGATCAAGCGCATTATTCGATGGTCAAAACCAACACCTTCAACGGCGTGCCACTGCCCTCCATCGCGCTCTGGGACAGCCGTTCGGATGATCTGAAGATGATCCGGGAATTCAGCTACGAAGATTTCAAAGGACGCCTGTCATGAGCATCTTTCTGGACAGTGAACTATCGCATGAAGAACGCACCGAAGATGCCAAATTCCGCATCATTCCGGTGCCCCTTGAACGAACGGTCTCCTATGGCTCTGGCACTGAAGGCGGACCTGCAGCCATCATCGACGCGTCCAACGAACTTGAGCGGATCACCGTTGGCAAAGAGCCCTGCGCGGAGGGTATTTTCACCGAAGCCCCCGTCGATTGTTCGGGCGACTTGCCAGAGGTCATGGAGCGCATCGCAGCGCGAACCCAAGCCGCTGTTGAGGCTGGCAAAGTTCCAGTTACGCTGGGCGGAGAACACTCCCTGTCTTATGGCGCAGTCATGGGGGTCGCGCGCGCGCTGAAGCGCCCGATTGGGATCGTGCAAATTGACGCCCACGCAGATCTACGCGTCGCCTATCAGGACAATAAACACAGCCACGCGTCGGTGATGCATCTGCTCAGCGAAGAAGGTATCCGCCTCGCTCAATTTGGTGTCCGCGCGCTGTGTCAGCAAGAATCCGACAGTCGTGTCGCCAATGACATTTTCTTCAAAGATGCCGAAGACCTCGTGGTTGGTAATTTGCATGCCGTCGATCTGCCAGAGGACTTTCCCGAAGACGTCTATGTCAGCTTTGATGTGGACGGACTGGACCCAAGCCAAATGCCTGCCACCGGTACGCCGGTTCCGGGCGGGCTTGGGTATTATCAGGCGCTCAGGCTGGTAGAACATGCCCTTAAGGGTCGACGTTGCGTGGGGCTGGATGTGGTGGAACTGGCCCCAGATGGAAATGCTGCGTGGGATTTCACAGCGGCGCAAATCGTGTATCGGTTGATGGCAGCGTGTTGATCAAGGGTCGCGCTACCTATTTGTCCAGTGCGCCTCGGGCGTAGGCGCGGGCCAATAGTCGCGCCACATCAGTGTCCCCATCTCCGTCCTCTATGGCCTCGCTCATCTGAGCCATCGTCAGCTCCAAAATGGGCGCAGAGATGCCGTATGACTCTGTGACAGCCGAAAAAACCCGCGCATCTTTCAGTGCTGACACGATATCAAATCCAACCGTATCGTCTTGCCCAAGGATTTTTTCGATCCGGTCGCGCACCATGGGCATGCCAGCTGGGCCACCGCACAGAATACGGAGAACAGTTTCTAGCGGCAAACCCGCCCTTTGGGCCACAGGCAAGAACGTTCCCAGACCCGTCATATAGACTTGGATCATGCCATTGTTGACGGTCTTCATCGCCAGCCCGGCCCCCAAAGGCCCGACATGAAATATCCGTTCCGATAGTGCTGCTAGATAGGTGCGGCTGCGCTCTGCGGCCTCAGGCTCACCGCCTATAAAGATGCCGCACTTGCCAGTTGCTACCAGTTCAGGCCCGCCCGAAATTGGGGCGTCAATTGCCGTAGCGCCTTTGTCCGAAAGCGCATTCATCCGCGTTCTCAGGACATCGGGCACAACTGTGCTGGTGTCGATGATCAATCGACCGGTGAGATCCAACTCCAACAAGCGATCAAGGACATCGGCGACTGCCGTGTCGTCATAGAGGCTGAGGATCAGCGTCTCGCATCGCTTACAAAGTGTCTCGAGATCAGGCGCAGAGGCGATGCCTTCGACCTCTCGTCGACTCCGTGTCCAACCTAGGACTGAATGACCCTGTTCAGACATGCGAAGAGCAATGGCGCTGCCCATTCGACCTAACCCAACAACACCGACCTCTGACATTTGTGCCCCCCTCTGGAAATTCACTCTTTCACCAGTCAATCTATTGGCTTTCCAGCCAGCAAGATGTGAATCGTACATACCACGATTGGTGTCTCGCTTTTAGCAATCTACCGTCTTTGTGTCTGAGTCACAGGAAAACCGGGGTGCTGTGAAGGGTGCAAAGACTGGAATTTGCAGAAGCAAATCGACCGCTCTTTGCGCGGGGGAAAGTCAAGCTCGGCTTTGAAGGTGGTGCTGCTGGGGAGGATTGAACTCCCGACCTCACCCTTACCAAGGGTGCGCTCTACCACTGAGCTACAGCAGCAGCTGCCGGAGTGATGGACGCTGTCTCATCGACCGTGGCGCGGTGATTAGACTCAAATTACACCCCGCGCAAGGGCATCTGGAATGTTTTTTTGACCTCATGTATGGAAAGTGCATGGAGAGCAAAAAAACACCCTCAGGCAAAGCTGCCAAGGCTGCAGAACGCGAAGCGCGCTTGAAGGCGGCGCTGAAGGCCAATATGGGCCGTCGCAAGGCGCAGGCCCGTGCGCGCAGCGCGGAACAAGAGGGCGCAGAGGCAGAGTCTGAGGACAAGGGGTAAGAGCACATGGATTCGATACTTGTAAAGGGCAATGGCCCATTGAATGGCCAGATCCCGATTGCCGGGGCCAAAAACGCCTGTCTAACCCTGATGCCAGCCACGCTGCTCAGCGAAGAACCGCTGACGCTGACCAACGCGCCGCGCCTGTCCGACATCAAGACCATGACATTGTTGTTGCAGTCCTTGGGGACGGAAATCTCCAGCTTGCAGGACGGCAAGGTGATCGCCATGTCGAGCCACAATTTGGATAACCACGTGGCTGACTATGAGATCGTGCGCAAAATGCGCGCCTCCAACCTTGTGTTGGGTCCGATGCTGGCGCGACTGGGTCAGGCAGTTGTCTCTTTGCCGGGTGGCTGTGCGATCGGCGCGCGGCCGATGGATTTGCACATCTACGGTCTTGAAAAGCTTGGGGCGCAGATCGAGCTGCGTGATGGCTACTTGCATGCCAAAGCGCCCGGCGGGCTAAAGGGTGCGGAAATGGAACTGAGCTTTGCCTCGGTTGGAGCCACGGAAAACATCCTGATGGCTGCGACCTTGGCCAAGGGCACCACCGTCATCAAAAACGCCGCGCGCGAACCAGAGATCGTTGACCTTGCAGATTGTTTGCGCGCGATGGGGGCGCAGATCGAAGGTGACGGCACGCCTGACATCGTCATTCAGGGCGTGGATCGTTTGGGCAGTGCGACCCATGCAGTCGTCACCGACCGGATCGAACTTGGCACTTATATGCTTGCGCCGTGCATCGCAGGTGGCGAAGTCGAGCTGCTCGGCGGTCGGATCGACCTTGTCGGCGCGTTTTGCGAAAAACTCGATGCCGCCGGGATCACGGTTGAAGAAACAGACAAAGGTCTGAAGGTTGCGCGCAAGAATGGCCGCGTGAAAGCGGTTGATGTTGTGACCGAGCCTTTCCCAGGCTTCCCGACCGATTTGCAGGCGCAGATGATGGCCCTGATGTGCACGGCAGAAGGCACCTCGGTTCTGGAAGAGAAAATCTTTGAAAACCGCTTTATGCACGCGCCGGAATTGGGCCGCATGGGCGCGAACATCGAAGTGTCAGGTGGTACAGCAACGGTGCATGGTGTTGAAAAACTGAAGGGCGCACCGGTGATGGCAACCGATCTGCGCGCCTCGGTTTCCCTGATACTTGCCGGTCTGGCCGCCGAGGGGGAAACGCTGGTCAATCGGGTTTACCATTTGGACCGTGGCTATGAGCGGCTTGAGGAAAAGCTGAAAGGCGTCGGGGCATTGATTGAACGGGTGCAGGGCGTATGAGCGAAGACGCACGATTTGAAGATGGACGTGAGGCGCCGCTGAATCTCGGGGCGCTGGATGGGGATGATCTGCAGGTCATTTCCGCCTTGGTCCAGGACGCGGTTTTTCCGGTGACGGAAATGTCTTGGCGCGCCAAGGAACGTCGTTTTGCCATTTTGCTAAACCGCTTCCGCTGGGAAGATCGCGACAATGCCGAAAAGCGCCGCCGCGATGTAGAACGGGTGCAATCGGTGTTGGTCATCGAAAACGTTCTGAAGGTGGCAAGCCAAGGGGTGGATCGCACTGACAAAGACATGATCCTTTCCGTGCTGTCGCTTGGTTTTGATGCGGGTGACGATGGGACCGGCGCGGTGACAATCACGCTTGCAGGCGATGGCGGGCTGCGCTTATCTGTCGAAGCGCTTGAGGTTTCATTGAGAGATGTGACCAGGCCCTATGTCGCGCCGTCAAAACAGGTGCCTGATCACAAGGTCTGAAATCCCCGGAGGCGAGATGTCGGCACCGATCATTCGAGACGCTACGGCCACTGATGCGGAAGCCATAAGTGATGTCTTAGTCCGGTCGATCACAGAGCTTTGCAGTGCAGATCACAAGAATGAACCTGCCCTGCTTGAAGGCTGGCTTGCCAACAAATCGCCACAGCATATCCGGGACATGATCAACGCCGGTGCCCATATGCGGGTTGGTGTGGCCAGTGGCGAAATCCAATCGGTCGGGTGCTACAGCAGCGACGGTCAAATCCAGCTGCTTTACGTGGCTCCCGAGGCGCGCGGAAAAGGGCAAAGCACTGCGTTGCTGGAATCCAAGGAAATGGAACTGCAGGCTGCTGGTCATTCTGGGATCAGTCTGGTCAGTTCCAGAACAGCAGAATCCTTTTATCTTGCGCGCGGCTGGCAACTCGATGGCGACCGCGTCGCCTGCTATTCGTCCGACGGCCAACCAATGCGGAAGACGCTGACACCGACAAAGGCTTGAGACCCTGCGCGTTGATCGCTAAGAGCGTCCCAAAGGAGAGCCTCATGCCCCAGTTTCTGAACACGCAAGACGCGGATTTTGAAACCCAGTTCACAGCCCTGCTGGGCGCAAAGCGCGAAGACAGCCCGGATGTGGACGCCGTTGTGGCAGAGATCATCGCGGATGTGCGTGCGCGGGGCGATGCAGCCGTTTTGGAACTGACCGCTCAGTTTGACCGGTTGGAACTGACGCCGGAAACTCTGCGCTTTTCAGAGGCCGAGATTGATGCCTTCTGTGCAGAGGTATCAGACGAAGAACGTGCGGCACTGGAACTGGCCGCAGAGCGCATCCGCGCTTATCACAGCCGCCAGATGCCTTCCGATGACAGTTGGGCAGACGCCAACGGCGCGACCCTTGGCTGGCGTTGGTCGCCCGTGTCGGCTGCGGGTCTTTACGTGCCAGGTGGGCTGGCAAGCTATCCGTCTTCGGTTCTGATGAACGCGATCCCTGCCAAAGTCGCCGGGGTAGAGCGCCTTGCGATTGTCGTGCCAACACCAGATGGCATCGCAAACCCATTGGTTCTGTTGGCCGCGCGTTTGGCGGGTGTCGATGAAATTTACCGCATTGGTGGCGCGCAGGCTGTTGCCGCACTGGCCTATGGGACAGACACCATCGCACCCGTGGATAAAATCACAGGCCCGGGCAACGCCTTTGTTGCGGCCGCCAAGCGCCGTGTGTTTGGCAAAGTTGGCATCGACATGATTGCGGGCCCGTCCGAGATCCTCGTGATTGCGGATAAGGACAATAATCCGGATTGGATCGCGCTGGATTTGCTCAGCCAGGCGGAACATGACGAAAGCGCGCAGTCGATCCTGATCACGGACGATAACGGATTTGGCAAAGCCGTGGCGCAGGCCGTGGAAAAACGCCTTGAAACGCTGGAACGCCGCGCCATTGCTGGGGCAAGCTGGCGCGATTTTGGCGCGGTGATCACGGTTGATGATCTGGATCAGGCGGCGGCGCTTTCGAACCGTATCGCGCCGGAACATCTTGAACTTTGTGTTGCCGATCCGGATGCATTGTCTGACAAGATCACCCATGCGGGGGCGATTTTCCTTGGTCAGTTCACGCCGGAAGCCATCGGGGATTATGTCGGTGGTCCAAACCACGTTCTGCCGACCGCACGATCAGCGCGGTTTAGCTCTGGTCTCTCGGTGATGGACTTCCTTAAGCGGACAACGCTTTCGAAGATGACGCTGGAAAGTCTGCGGGCGATCGGCCCGGCAGCGGCCACATTGGCGAAAAGCGAAAGCCTCGAGGCGCACGGCCTGTCTGTTTTGGCGCGGCTTGAGGCGTTGAACCAAAAATAGGGCGCTGAACAACGCGTCAGAAATGCGCGGTGTAGCCGCCATCAACGGCCAAGATCTGCCCTGTTATAAAACTCGCAGCAGGTGACGCCAGAAAGAGCACCGCGGGTGCCAATTCCTCTGGTGCGCCCCAGCGGCCAAGAGATGAAGACATTTCCAGACGCTTTGCAATGAAGGGGTCTTCGATGGCCTGCGCATTTGGCGCGGTTTTGAAAAAGCCCGGCGCCACAGAATTCACGGTGATCCCCTGAGGTCCCAACTCTGCTGCCAAGGCCTTAGTCATGCCGTTCATGCCCGCCTTTGCCGTGGTGTAAAGCGCGTCACTGGGCTGTGCGATTAAACCTGCGATAGAGCTGATGTTCACAATGCGGCCGTAGCCCCGTTTTGCCATGCCACGCGCGGCCACCTGAGCCAAAGCAAACGGCGCGGCAAGATCAACTTTAAGGAGACGGTCAATGTCAGCGGCGGTGAACTCCTGCAGGCTTCTACGGTCGCGCAGCCCGACATTGTTCACGAGGATCGTCAGCCCGCCCGCCGCATCAATCTCTGCAACGGTTTCCTGCGCCCGCGTTATGTCGGATACATCAAAGACGGCGCTATGCGCTCGTGGTCCGATCTGAGAGCAAGCGTCTGCCACCCTCTCCGAATCACGACCGTTGACCCAAACCTCTGCACCTGCCGCTGCCAGCAATTTGGCGATTTCAAAGCCAAGCCCCGAACTGCTGCCCGTCACCAGCGCGCGTTGCCCCACAAGGGAAAAAACACCGTAATCTGCCATCCTGCCTCCGTTTTCACTTTCTTGCGTGATTTTGCACGCGTTGCCAAGTCGCACCGCAGTAATACGCATGCGGCGATGCGGCATTGCCCGAGGGGTGGTCATAGGCTACCTGTTTTTCACGCACTGAGGTACAGGTTGATCCATGAGCTACATTAGCCGTATTGAAATTGACGATCGCAATTTGCCACCCCCGACGCCTGAGATCGAACAGGAGCGTCGCGTTGCGATTTTTGATCTGATCGAACAGAACTCCTTTGACCTGCCAAAACGTGACGGTCGAGAGTTTCCTGACGGCCCATACAATGTAGAACTGGCGATCCGCGACAAGCGGCTGGTATTTGACATTGCAACCAATGCGGGTGAAAAGGCGGCGGAATTTCATCTGTCCCTTTCACCGTTTCGTCAGGTTGTCAAAGACTACTGGCAAATCTGCGAAAGCTATTTCGACGCGGTCAAAAACATGCCCCCCAGCCAGATTGAAACCATCGATATGGCCCGTCGCGGCATTCACGATGAAGGCGCACGCATTCTTGCTGAGCGCCTAAAAGATAAGGCCGATGTGGATCACGACACTGCGCGCCGCCTGTTTACATTGATTTGTGTGCTGCACTTCGGAGCCTGATTGATGGCCTTTGACCTTCCTCAGTCTGTGCTCTTTTGCTGTGACCACAATGCCGTGCGGTCCCCGATGGCCGAAGGCATTATGAAACAACTTTATGGCACGGACACCTATGTCCAGTCGGCCGGGTTGAAGAACGATCTGGAAATTGATGGTTTTGCAATCTCAGTCTGCCAGGAAATCGGCGTCGAACTGAGTCGCCATCGCAGCCGGTCCTTCGAAGAATTGGAAGAGTTGGGCGAGCAACTGTCGAGCTTTGATGTGGTCATTGCGCTCTCTCCGGCCAGCCATGCAAAAGCAGAGGAGCTGACGCGGCTCTTTCATCTAGAGTTGCAGTATTGGCCGATCCCCGATCCAACAGGCAAGGGCGAGACTCGCGATAGCAAGATGGACGCCTACCGTCTTTCACGAGATGCCATTTTGGCACGACTTAAAGAGGCGTGGGGCGCGCCCTAAACGCCGTAATCCGATGCAACGTGTCGCATTCTCAAACGCTAATGGGGCTGAATCGGACTAGTCTTTGCTAACACCAATGCGGAGCCCAAATGTCTGATCCTCAACAGCACAGCCTTGCCACCATTCGCCGCTACTATGACGCCTTCAATGCAGGTGACATTGCAGGCATGATAGATTGCCTGTCTGATGATTTCGTGCATGACGTGAATGAGGGCGACCGCCGAATGGGCAAAGATGCCTTTGGCACCTTCTGTGCGCATATGAGCGAAACCTACAAAGAAACGCTGACCGACATGGTTGTCTTTGCCTCAGTCGACGGTACGCGCGGCGCGGCGGAGTTTGTTGTGAACGGTCAATACCTGAAAACCGACCCCGGCCTGCCCGAGGCACATGGCCAGACATACGTTCTGCCAGCCGGTGGATTTTTCACATTGAAAGACGGTCTGATCACACGGGTCACGACCTACTACAATCTGCAAGAATGGATACGCCAGGTGTCGCAATGATCTCTACCCAGGTTCTGACAGGGACAGAGTTGGACGCCGCACTGGATGATGTCGCTGCGCTGCGCATCGAGGTGTTTCGCCATTGGCCATATCTATATGACGGAACGCTCGCCTACGAGCGGGACTATCTGCAGACCTACCGAACGAGCGATCAGGCCGTATTGGTCGGGGCATTTGATGGAGCGCGTCTTGTTGGGGCCTCGACTGGCACCCCGATGAATGACCATGCAGACGATTTTGGGGCTGCTTTTGCCGATTGCCAAATTCCGTTAGACCAAATATTTTACTGTGCCGAATCCGTACTTTTGCCAGGCTACCGAGGGCAGGGCATCGGTCACGCGTTTTTTGATCACCGAGAGGCGCACGCCAAAGCGTTTGGTTTCCGAAAGATATGTTTCTGTAGCGTGATCCGCCCTGCTGATCACCCTCTGCGACCGGCTACATATGCGCCACTGGACCCGTTTTGGCGCAAGCGCGGCTATGCGCCCGTGCTGGACGCAATCGCACGGTTTACTTGGAAGGATATTGATCAGTCCCAAGAGACCGAAAAGCAGCTACAGTTCTGGATGAAAGACGTTTGATCACCCTTGCAAAGCAAAGTTCCAGATGAAAATTGCAACCGCCGCCTATCCGATCGACTGGCTTGATAGTTGGGCCGCCTATGAAGACAAGATCAGCCGATGGGTCGACGTTGCTGCCGGTCAAGGCGCTGACCTTTTGGTGTTCCCCGAATATGGCGCGATGGAACTCGCGTCTTTGGGCGGCACAGAGGCTGCGGGGGATTTGGAACGGTCCATTCATGTGGTGTCCGAACATATCCCTGCGGTCGACCAACTACACAAAAACCTCGCGCAGAAGCATGGGTTGCACATTCTCGCGGCCTCGGCCCCTGTTGCGCAAGACAGCGGGCGACCGGTCAACCGAAGCCGGTTTTTTGGCCCTACAGGGGATGTGGTCGTCCAGGACAAGCAGATCATGACGCGGTTTGAACGTGAACAATGGGACATCGCGCCGGGCGATCCCTTGCAGGTTATCGAAACTACCTTGGGACGCGTTGGCATCTTGATCTGTTATGACTGCGAATTTCCGCTACTCGGGAGGGCGCTGGCAGAGTGTGATATCATCCTCGTGCCGTCCTGCACGGATGCGCTTTCAGGCTATTGGCGTGTCAGAATAGGCGCGATGGCGCGCGCGTTGGAACAGCAATGTGTGACAGTCTTGGCTTCAACCGTCGGCGATGCGCCGTGGTCCCCTGCCGTAGATGAAAACGTTGGGGCGGGTGGTGTGTTTTGTCCGCCCGACAAAGGCTTTCCCCCCTCCGGTGTTTTGGCCGAAGGCCCTTTGAACCGAGCGCAGTGGACCTACGCCGAAGTTGACCCCGCTTTGGTCGCTGCCGTCCGCCAAGATGGTGCCGTTCTGAACCGTCGTCACTGGGACGAGCAACAAGACCGTCTTGCGATGGTCAGAAAAGCGCGCTTGGGGTAGAATAAGCCTTGTATAATGTCACATTTGCCCCCATTTAAGGGGCCGCCCACAGTGAGTGGGTATTTTGCGAAGGAGAAACCATGGCCAAGGAAGAACTGCTCGAATTTCCCGGTGTCGTAAAGGAACTCCTGCCAAATGCGACGTTTCGGGTCGAGCTGGAAAACGGCCATGAAATCATCGCACATACGGCAGGTAAGATGCGTAAGAACCGCATTCGTGTTCTCGCAGGCGACAAGGTACAAGTCGAAATGACGCCTTACGATCTGACCAAAGGTCGGATCAACTATCGCTTCAAGTAATCCGGCTATTGCGGCCGTCTGCAGGTTTGGTGACATGAAACTGATCCTCGGTTCAGGCAGCCCAAGGCGTCGCGAATTGCTGGCACAAATCGGGGTGGTGGCGGATGACATTCGCCCCCCTGATATTGATGAAACGCCTTTGAATGGCGAACTTCCCAAAGACTATTGTAGCCGCATCGCGCGCGAAAAAGTTGCGGCTGTTCAGGCCGATGACAACGACATTGTTTTGTGCGCCGATACCACCGTCGCGCTGGGGCGGCGGATTATGGGAAAACCTGCAGACGCGGGCGAAGCCGCCGCGTTTCTGATCGCCCTTGGGGGGCGCCGTCACCGGATCATCACCTCTGTGGCACTCAAACGCGGTGACCGTGTTTGGCAACGCGATGTGGTCAGCCAAGCCAAAATGAAACGGCTATCGGATGACGAGTTGAATTTCTATCTGTCGACCGGCGACTGGGAGGGCAAAGCAGGCGGCTATGCCATCCAAGGCCCAGCCGGCGCGTTCATTCCATGGATCAGTGGCTCGTTCACAGGTATAGTCGGCCTGCCACTTGCCGAGACCGCCGCGCTGCTGACCGCAGCGGGCTACCCGCTCTATAAGGAGACGCCATGAAAGGCCGTCAGATCATTCTTGATCACCTAAATGGCCGAGAGGCCGCCGCTCTGATGGTGGATGGTAAACTCCATGACGTTCTGGTCGATGCAGACGCTCCGCGTCCGGGCACGATCTATCGCGCCATTGCCGACCGCCCGATGAAAGGGCAGGGGGGGATGTTCCTGTCGACCCCGGATGGCAAAGTGTTCCTGCGGCAAGTCAAAGGGCTTTCGCCCGGGCAATCCCTGCTCGTGCAGGTGACTGGCTACGCTGAAGACGGCAAGGCCATACCGGTGACACAGAAGATCCTGTTCAAAAGCCGCTACGCCATTGTCACCCCCGACGCGCCAGGGCTCAACGTCAGCCGCTCGATCAAAGACGACGATCTGCGCGATACGCTGAAGGGCATCGCCCATGGCGTGATGCAAGAGGGCGACATGGGCCTGATCCTGCGCTCGTGCTGTACGCCGGAAGAGGTGGACGAAATCGCCGAAGACATCGCAGCCATGGAAGACATGGCGCGGACGGTGATGGCGGAAACCGAAGGCGCTGCTGAAACCCTGGCCGAAGGCGACGGCCCGCATGTTCTTGCATGGCGCGAATGGATTGATCCTGCTGAGGTCGTGACCGTCGCTGGGTCTTTCGATACGCACGGAGTGCTGGATGCATTGGAAGAACTCAAATCGCCACGTGTTGCGCTCGGAAACGGGGCTTACATGTTCGTCGAACCCACACGCGCCCTTGTTGCCGTCGATGTGAACACTGGTGCCGATACCTCGCCTGCAGCGGCCCTGCAGGCCAATCTTGCTGCGGCCAAGGACTTGCCACGTCAATTGCGATTGCGTGGATTGGGTGGGCAAATCACCCTTGATGTTGCCCCGATGCCCAAGAAAGACCGCCGGATTTTTGAAAGCACGCTGCGCGCGGCACTGAAAGCGGATGGCGTGGAAACTGTAATGGCTGGCTGGACGCCGCTTGGGCATTTTGAGTTGCAACGCAAACGAGATCGCTTGCCCTTTGCAGGACACTGACCATGGCCTGCCCGATTTGCCAGAAAGACACGGTCAAAGCGTACCGCCCGTTCTGCTCAAAACGCTGCGCCGACATCGACCTAAGTAAATGGTTTAATGAAGAATACAGCACCCCGGCCGTTGACGACGAAGCCTTGGACGCGGCCCTCTCAGAAGCCCAAACAAGCGCGGCAAAAAAAGACGACCCGCTGCACTGATTTCTGCAAAATCCCTCTGGACACCATCGCGACCCTGACATAGAACGCGCAAACCCGAGTGACAGATCACTCACCCGTGCCCGGGTAGCTCAGGGGTAGAGCAGTGGATTGAAAATCCTCGTGTCGGTGGTTCGATTCCGCCCCCGGGCACCATTAAATCAAAGACTTACAGATTTGGCTTTTTGTTTAGGCTCGCAATAGGCTCTGAATTTGGCCACTTTGCGCATTGGTACTATCAATCGAACCCGCCGAGAACGAAAAGTAGCCCCATCGTCAAAATCAGGACGGGCTGCTACGTTATCTTTGCCTAGGTATTGTCGTAACCTTGGGCATCGCGATGCTCTTCATTCTTGGAGAAATCGTGATGAGGATTTTATCGAAACGTCAGCTAAAGGAGTTGGTCCTTTATGCGCCGCAACACATCGCACGCTTGGAAAAGGCAGGCCTATTCCCAATGCGGGTACAGCTGGGCCCGAACAGGGTGGGATGGGTAGAAGCAGAAGTATTGGACTGGCTTAAACAACGCTTGGCTGACCGGGAAACCCCGCCCGACACTCCTGCATAGGAGCTGGGTGGCCAGATGTGCACTATCTGGTCACCCGATTATGCGGTTCTTAGGAATTGATGCTTACGCTTGATGCCCCCGAGCGCTTCCAGGCTTGCTCAAAGAGAGAAGCATCCGGCTGCTTTGCCAGCACTTCAAACCGAACCGTCTTGCTCAGAATGGACTGCTGTACCTTTTCAGATTGGGCCTGCAGCAGGTCCAAAAACGCATCTTGCCGCCTCTGACTTTGGAAGACCCAAAGGATCAGCATATTGGCCTTCAGACCATAATGCGCTTGATGGCCACTCTGCTCTATCAGCGCAGCGTACTGCTCGATTGATCTCAGAGGTTCTGTCCCCCGGTCGACCTCCAACATGAAGGCCCGAAAGCTGCGACCATAATTCAGCGCAAAGAGCTGATCAGGAATGAGTGTCCAGCGGTTGGTCTTGATGGCCAATGACGCGTCGCGCTTGGCCAAGATCTGATGCGCCGGAATATACGCCACACCACGTCTGGCAGCAGCGATGTCCATGGAGCTTGTCACACAGGAAGTTGCGTAGCTATGCCACCAATGGCCCGTCGGGCGCACCGTGGATTCAAGTTCACCGGCTTCATAGAGATGATCCTCAGCCGCAATCTTCAGATCGTAAATGTAGGGATTAAAACCAGCCCCTTCAGTCGCGCGCTGCTGTGTTGGCAATCGCAAGAAGTCACCTGCACGGAGCTTCTGCATTTGGCGCAATGCCGTGTCTTTGCATCGATGCGTATCGCGGGTCAGCTCATAGAGATACTGCGAGGACTGTGGCCGGTGACAAGCCATGTGTTTGAACCAACGTAGCTCCCGCTCTGTCGGTTTCACACCACGTTGAGGCGCTATGTGATGGAATGTTGATCTACCCAGTGTATCCAGCTTTGTCATGCTGTTGAGAATAGCAAAAATCAGAGCTCCGGAGAACGAGATGTTGGGTCATCATCTTGATTTCCATCGTCTTTTTTCGGATCCTCGTTCTCCGGTGGCTCGCTATGTTCAGACTTTTTCTGCAATGGATCAGCTTCTGCAATGGATCAGCGTAAGCTTTTCTGCTGTGTTCGCGGATTTCTTCAATCTCATCTTTTGACGCCCGTGGCAGGTTCTCAAGCACAAAGAACGGAAAACTCACCGGTACCGCGCGCTTTGTCAGTCCTCGCACATAGGTGGCAAATGTTCCTTTGGGTTTGTCATGAATGTCTTCCGCACTTGATGACATCTGGCCCGCAAGCGCTCTAGAATCCCGTGCTGAGACGCCACCTGCGAGTTTAATCGATGTATTGGCGTCAAAAGCCTCCTGAAGCCCGTTTGAGAGCTGTCCTAAGTATTGGTGGGCCATGATCATGCCAACCTTGTATTTGCGGGCCTGGCTCAGAATAAGTCCGATGTTCTGATCAAAGTAATCCTGCGCTTCATCCACGTAGACCATGACTGGCAGACGGTCATAGTCAGGCAGTGTGGCGCGTTCCTGAGCAGCCTGAGCGATAAGCGCAATAAAGAAGCGCCCAAAGACCTCCGTGCCTTGTTCCTTCAGCAGGCTCTTTGATGTGTTGATCAGAATGAGCTTGCTCGAATTCATTTCTGTAAACATGTCAAACTTTGAGACTGGGTTTGAGAACATGCGCTCAAAAGTCTGGTTTTCCAAAATGCCATAGAGGCGGCGCAAAACCTGCGTCTTTGTGTTGGTAAATTCTTTGCCATCAAATTCCGTCTCAAAGAACCGGCGCGGCGTGCCTTCGAGCTTTTCGATGTGCGCGCGATACTTCTCGGTGCCACCTGGTTCCATCAGATCACGCAGCGTGTGGATGGTTGCGCCCGGAATATGGAACATCAATCGCGTTACATAGCGGAAAACAACGCTCTGCTTGGCCGTCATGCCCGCCGACAGAAGCGACCCCAGCACAAAGTCATAAAGCTCAATGATGGAGTTCGTGAGGCGTTCTTTCTCCAAGTCGCCGTAGTTCGCCAGCCGATCCTGGCCGACAGAGAACAAATTCAAACTCACGGGAAAGCCGATATATTCGGCATCAATCAGAACAATTCTGTCAGCCGGTACGGTCTTTGCTTTGAGGATCGTGTTGATGAGATCCCCCTGACTGTCGATCACAATGACCGATTTGTCGTGCTGCGCGACCTCTTCCAGATCTCTTGCAATGAAGTACCGCAGCGTCTGTGTCTTACCATGCCCGGAACCTGCCAAGATATGCGTGTGCTCAAACCGGCTTTTCTCTGGGATCGTGAAGGGCGTCTTAAGGTGGAAGAGGTCTTTCAGAAGCGTGCCAGCCAGATAGGTATCAACAACATCGTCGGCCTTGCAATCACGAGGGAAGACCGGCTGAGTTTTGTGCGTTCTGTGGAGATTGCCATCCAGTTGCTCACGCAGGGCTTTGAAGTGGTTGTAGTCATTGTCCTGAAAGAAGGGCGCGATGACCTCTTCAACGGACTTACCGAGTGGCTGCATGAACTGGGTGACCTCCACCAGGAGGTCACCGTCAATCTGAGGTACTGCATTCGCTATGGTTGCGAGGCTGTGGGATATCGCGTCTAAGGCGGACATGACCATAACGCGGTCGCTGCGCGCCTGTCCGATACGGGCGAGCTTGTCTCGATAGCGCGCGCCTTCCACCGTATTGCACAGCGCCGGAGGGGGTGGGATATCCGGCATGAGATCTTCGCCTTCAAAGAGAGCACGGCCGATTTCCAGAAGCTGTACACTTAGCGCACTGGGTATGTCCGGCGACCAATGCTGAGAAAGCGCAGCGTCAATCTCATCGTCCGTCAATTGAACGTTTCCAGCGAGCGCGTGACGATAGAGAATATCCGTCTCTTCTTTGGCCAGACGCTCCAAGCGTCGTGGGCTTTCACGATAAAGACGCACACCGATGTAGAGCGCAGCGCCGAGCATCAGCAGCGGCGTGATGATGATCGCTAGGGTGAGAAAGCCCGCAACGATAACCAATGCCGCATACCCGCTGAAGAAATCGTCTGTCACCGTCTTACGCATTAGAATTCAACCACAGTGCGGGTGCCGGTTTCTGCATTGTCATCCAACCAACGTTTCATCTGCTCCAAAACAACCAGAAGCTCCTCTTCATAGATTTTCGATTGCGATGGTGTTGCGCAAAGGAACTGATCCGTCTTGCCATCAACCAGATGCTCGACGCGCAGCTCAAACTGTTCGTCCCGATCATCGACCCTCGCTGTCGCCGGACGACGATCCACTAGTTTAGTTTTAAGCAGTCCTCTTCCCCGGATGATCTGTTTCTCTTCATGGGTAAAGGCGACGGTCACATGGACTTCGTAGTAGATCTTCTTAAAGAGTAAACCTTTGCGAATTGTATGATGATCTATTGAAACCCGCATCAGGTTAAGCCGGGCAGGCTAGTATGACATTTTGGGGCGGTGGGTGTGGACCTGTCACGGTTTGATGCCGCTCCTTTGATAGCATTTACTGCAGCAAAGGAGACGAACTATGGGACTGAAACGGACGGACGAATTCCGCAAAGATGCGGTGCGCATCGCGTTAACCAGTGGGCTGACGCGCAAGCAGGTTGCTGACGATCTGGGTGTTGGTATGTCGACGCTGAACAAATGGATCACGGCGCACCGAGACACGGATGTGGTGTCGAAAGAGGATTTGGATATCGCCAAAGAGAATGATCGACTCCGGCGCGAGATACGGCTCCTGAAGGAGGAGAGGGAGATCTTAAAAAAGGCCACCCAGTTCTTCGCGGGCCTAAAGCAATG
>NZ_FQWM01000008.1 GCF_900129685.1 Cognatishimia maritima
GCGGAATTCGTCCGTCCGTTTCAGTCCCATAGTTCGTCTCCTTTGCTGCAGTAAATGCTATCAAAGGAGCGGCATCAAACCGTGACAGGTCCACATTCATTGTGATTAACATGTCTTCGATGCGCCCGAGTTGATCTTTGATGTCGTCCATTGTCCACTCCAACAGCATTTGCTTTGTAAGTATTTTGGACAACTGGTTTTGCTCTGTAGACCATTGTTTGACCTAACAAGACCTATTTAGGTCTAAGTGCCTCGATAGGACAAAAGTCGATCACAAATTCGCTCCTGACATTCCCTTAGGTGACCTGTCAGATGGGCGCGGGTCACGTAGTTGAATGAAACATGGGTGTTGGCGTGATCCATCAACATTGTGACCGACTGAAAATCGACGCCAGCTTCCATTGCATGAGTTCGATAGGTATGGCGCATCTGGTGAGGCGCATAGGGCCATGAGCGAATGCGTGACATCTGCTCTATGTGCCCTGACTTGGAAGTTGAGGAAGGAAACATGAATGGGCTTTCCAATGGCCGAGTCAGATCTTTGACTCTGGACAACTCCTGCAAAACCAAGCGAGGCAAGGGAAGATGGAAACTGCGCCCTGATTTGGCTCGGGGAACAAATAGCACACCATCGTCTTCAAGGTGCTCCCACTTAACTGAACGTGCATTCGTGGAACGCAGACCAGTCGTTAGCATCAAGAGCCAGCATGCGCGTCGAAGGGGGTGATCCATCTCATCTAAACGCCGCCAGAGTTCAGCCATCTCTTTGGGTCCAACAGCCCAATCACGAGCTTTCTCTTTGTTCATGCGAACGCCGCGAGACACCGGGTTTGGGCCAAGGTCATGTGTACGCGCTACATCGTTAAGAAGCAGCTTAAGAACGCGCATGGCTCCGTTTGCAGCATACGGACCTGATTTCTTGGTCAGACGTTCGTGAAGCGACCGAACGACCTCACGGTCGATCCTGTCTGCGGGCAATTTAAGGAGGCTACGCAACGGCCCGTTCATCTTTCGCCTATATGAGTCGACAGTGTTGGGTGTCAGGTCCTTTCTTCCGTTAAGATAGCGCTCCATCGCTTGTTCCAAGGTTGGGACAGATACCTTCTTAACACGTGGGTCTTCACCTCGCCGTAATGCGAGGCGCAACTCTGCTGAACGTTCACGGGCAGATTTCAACGAGACTTCATCTGTCCGGCCAATCATGACGGTAACATATCGGTTCGTTCCGTCATTAATCCGTCCTACATGTTTGTAGGAGATGCTTCGTTTGCCAACGACAAGCCGAAGCCCTTTGGCATCCTTGTCATAGATCTGGGTTCCTGCATCATGTTGTTCAGCCAGTTTACCCACGACTACTTGGGTCAATTTAGTGGTCATATTTGATCGCCTTTTTATGCCATACCACAGGCCATGTTCTGATTAAGTCCTGATAAATCTCAGGAGGTGGTATAAGGCGATTGTGTCTTGTTTTATTGCCCTCGCGGACCCTTATTAGGCCGCATTATGCAATAAAATGTCTATTTTTCAGTTACTTAAAATCTCTAGGCCGTATAGGCCGTGCCGGTTCGAGTCCGGCCGAGGGTACCAATGAAAAAGGCGGCTCCGATTGGGCCGCCTTTTCTTTTTGTGGTCAGACAGTTAGTCGCGCGTCCCTGCAAAGCGCTCTTGCCATTCCTCGCGCTCGTCGTCTGTGATCTTGCGGAAGGTGACTTCGGGCACAGTAAAGGCGTGGCCGACAGGAAGTTGGCTGAGCGCGGCTGTGACATCATCGGGCCATGCGGTGTCTTCGGCGTTCATCGACGCGAGCAGCGAGGCAGAAGCGTCAGGAATGAACGGGGCTGACAAGACCGCGTAAAGCGGGATCAGGTTCAGGGCGAGGCGGATTTGAACGGCAGCTTTCGCGGGGTCTTCTTTGAAAGTCGACCAAGGCGCGACGGTTTGCAGGTATTCATTGCCTGCCACCCAAATCGCACGCAGTTCCTGCGCGGACTTACGCACTTCCATGTCGGCCATGTGCTTTTCATAAGCGCGCACGCGTTTGGTGATGTCTTCGATCAGAGCCAATTCTTCGGGGCCGTAGGCGCCGCCTTCTGGCACCGCTTCGGAGAATTTGGAACGGCAGAATTTGGTGACGCGAGAGACGAAGTTGCCCAGAACGTCAGCAAGATCTTTGTTCACAGAGCCTTGGAAGTTTTCCCAAGTGAATTCCGCGTCCGAGCTTTCTGGCGCATGGCTGAGAAGCCACCAACGCCAGTAGTCGGCTGGCAGGATTTCCAGCGCTTGGTCCATAAAGACACCGCGCCCGCGCGAGGTCGAGAATTGGCCGCCATCATAGTTCAAGTAGTTGAAAGACTTGATGTAATCGACCAGCTTCCAAGGTTCGCCCGACCCAAAAATCGTGACCGGGAAGGAAAGGGTGTGGAAGGGCACGTTATCTTTGCCCATGAATTGGGTGTAGGTCACGTCGTCGGCACCTTTGTCGGTGCGCCACCAGCGTTCCCAATCGGTGCCTTTGCCCGCGTCGACCCATTCTTGTGAAGCAGCGATATATTCGATTGGCGCGTCAAACCAGACGTAGAAGACTTTGCCTTCCATACCGGGCCAAGGCTCATCGCCTTTCATCACCGGCACGCCCCAGTCCAGATCACGGGTGATGCCGCGATCCTGAAGGCCATCGCCGTCGTTCAGCCATTTCTTGGCAATCGACGTCGTAAGGATCGGCCAATCGGTTTTGCCGTCGATCCACTCTGCGAGTTTCTCACGCATTTCGGACTGGCGCAGGTAAAGGTGCTTGGTCTCGCGCTCTTCCAACTCGGTAGAACCAGAGATGGTCGAGTAGGGGTTGATCAGGTCTGTTGGGTCCAGCTGCTTGGTGCAGTTGTCACACTGGTCGCCGCGCGCGCTTTCAAAGCCGCAATTGGGGCAGGTGCCTTCGATGTAGCGATCCGGCAGGAAACGTCCGTCCGCATGAGAATACATCTGTGTTTCAGAGACTTCGCGGATCAGACCCGCGTCGGCCAAACGGCCTGCAAAATGCTGCGTCAGCTTGTGGTTCTGCGCAGAAGAGCTGCGGCCAAAGTGATCAAACGACAGGCGGAAGCCTTCGGCGATCTTGGCCTGAACTTCATGCATTTCAGCGCAGTATTCCGCAACCGGCTTGCCTGCTTTGGCCGCAGCCAGTTCCGCTGGTGTGCCGTGTTCGTCGGTGGCGCAAAGAAACATCACTTCGTGGCCGCGCGCGCGTTGATAGCGGGCAAATAGGTCGGCTGGCAGTTGGCTGCCCACGAGGTTGCCCAGGTGTTTGATGCCGTTGATATATGGAATGGCCGAAGTGATGAGATGGCGTGCCATGGATGGTTATTCCCTTGTCCGTCGTTACGCCTTCCCTAGACCAAAGTGGCAGACAGTTCCAGAGGGGGATGCATGCGGGCAGAGGCCGCTGATACAGGGCCACCATATGGGTCAGCGAAAGGGCTTTAGGTCGGTTGCTATTTCCTTCTTGGGGGTAAAACCCGTGCTGCCAAACCCGACCTCCCAGCTTTTGGGCGGCGCGGTGCGGGCGCGCAGGCGGGTGAGGTGCCACGACCGCCCGTGATCGGCCAAACGTGGCACCATGTGCCAGCGGCTTTCGACCCCCGGTGCCCCGCCAAGGTCCGGGGTCAGGATCAGCCCCAGCGGTGCCCGACCCGAGGATGCCCCGCCGCTCTCTGCCGCCAGATGCAGACGCCGCACCGGGGTTAGCGCAGGAAAACCGCTGAGGTCGCCAACAACCAAAGGCACGGCACCGGTCACAAGAATTTCCTCAAGCGCCCAGAGCACATCTTCGGCCCGGCGCGGGGCCACAAGGGTAAAGCGGCTTGGGTCGGCAAACTCTGCAACGCCATTGGGGTTTAGCTGGTCAGGCATCCAAGGCGGGCAGACCCAGAACACCGGCCCCTCGGTCCGCGCCGCCAGCCACAGCGCAAAACTGCGCCGCGCGCTGCCGCAGGCCTCATGCAGGCGGCCAAGGCGCAAAGACAGCCCTTCGGCCAGAGTCAACTGCGGGGCAGGGCGGTCGTGCGCGCGTTTGAGAACAGGGGGCGACATGAGACGCAAGGTATCATGTTCCCTTTTTGTTCTCAATATCATCCGCCGTATCTGTACTGAAAAAGATAGTTTCACCTGTGAAAAAGATCAGGACTTGTAGTTCTCACTCAGGTTATTAGGTTTGCGCTAACGCGAGAGCAGGGGGACCGGCGATGAAACTCAACAAACTTGGCAATACAGGCATTGAGGTCACCGAACTCAGCCTTGGTACAATGACCTTCGGGACACAGACGTCCGAGGCGGATGCGCATACACAGATGGACATGGCGATGGATGCGGGCATGTTCTTTTGGGACACGGCAGAGATCTATCCGGTCACGCCACTCACCGAAGCGACCTACGGGCGAACCGAAGAGATCATCGGCACATGGTACGCCAAAACCGGGCGTCGCAATGAAACCGTGATTGCGACGAAACATGTGGGCACCGGGTTCAAATACGTGCGCGACGGTAAACCGATCATCGGCGAAACCGTGCGAGACGCGGTCGAGGGCTCTTTGAAACGCCTGCAAACCGACTGCATCGATCTTTATCAACTGCATTGGCCCAATCGCGGCGGCTATCACTTCCGCCAGAACTGGTCCTATGATCCCTCGGGGCAGGATACCGACGCCGTCACCGACAATATGTGTGAGGTGCTTGAGGCGCTGAAAGCCGAGGTGGATCGTGGCACGATCCGCGCCGTCGGCCTGTCCAACGAAACCGCTTGGGGCACTTTGAAATGGCTGCGGCTGGCCGAAGAACATGGACTGCCGCGCATGCAAAGCGTGCAGAATGAATACTCACTGCTCTATCGGATGTATGACACGGATATGGCAGAGATGACGGCCCATGAAGGGGTTGGCCTGCTGGCCTATTCGCCTTTGGCGACTGGCATCCTGACCGGCAAATACCAAAATGGTGCAGAACCTGAAGGTTCGCGTGTGACCATCGGTAGCGGGCTGGGTGGACGTAAGACCGAACGCGCGTTTGAAGCGACGCAGGCCTATCTGGACCTTGCAGCCAAACACGGGTTGCACCCGGTGCATATGGCGCTTGCTTGGGCAAAACGCCGCCCATTTATGACATCGGCGATCATTGGTGCAACGACGGTGGATCAATTGGCATTGATCATCGAAGGGCAGGAATTGGTTCTGTCAGACGAGGTCAACCACGCCATTGACCAGATCAATCGCCAAATTCCTTTCCCATACTGATCTAAAATACCCACTTCTGGGGGTCGTCCCGGCGACGCATTTGCGTTAGGCCGGGACAGAACCGGGGGAGGGTATTATGTCAGACGAAGTTCTCGCTTATATCGAGGCATCCGCGCCGCGTCGCTGGCTGGCGATTGCGATGCAAATGGGGCTGGGTGCATTGCTGGTCTATATCGCTCTGGCGATGCCAGGTGCCTTTGGCTGGCAGGTCTTCCTGCTGCTGCTTGGCGCGGCATGGATATTTCTGGCAATCCGCATGCATGCAGCTACCTCCCTGCGTCTAGAGTTGACGCGCGAAGAGTTGCGGGATTCAACCGGAGAGGTTCTGGCAAAGCTGGACGATGTGCAGGCGGTGTCACGCGGCACCTTTGCATTGAAACCCTCTAACGGGTTCACCTTGGTGCTGGGCACAAAAAAGGGCCCGGCGCGTTGGCGTCCGGGCCTTTGGTGGCGGTTTGGCAATCGGGTCGGGATCGGAGGTGTCACCGCAGGCGCGCAATCAAAACCTGCGGCTCAGATCATCGAAGCGATCGTTGCCGAACGCGGTTAGCTTGTGCTGTCAAACACCAACTGCGGCGCATAGCGCGGGCGGGTGAACACAAAGGTTTCGATGTCACGATCCCCCAGTCCGACGTTTAGGTTCGGGCTGTAGGTAAAGTGCGTCTCAACCAGAATAACCGTGTCTTGATCGGCCATCGTGGGCAGTGAGTCCGCCAGATCGGTCATGTCCGCTTCTTCATAGCCTAGGAAGGCAGCGCCACGGACTTCGGACCATTGCAATTCATAGGCCAAGGTATCCTCGTCCCATTTGATCACTGAAATGCGCATCGAGGAGTCATCAGACATCTCGACTTCACCGTCCGCAGGTGTGGTCAATCCAACGATATCGTCAAACAGCACCCGCGTGTTGGTCACAAACGTCGGGGTGATCGCGTTTGTCTCGCGGCTCAGCAGGTCGCTGATGGTAAAGGCCGCTTTTTCCGCTGTGGACTTGGTGCGGAAGACATCAAAGAAGATGGCCATGGCCGCGATCGCCCAAAGCAGGATCGGCAGGATTACGACAACTTCGATTGCAACGGTCCCATTGGTGTTGCGTGCGAAATTTTTGATATGTGTCAGCAATTTACGCATGGCGATTACCGAGGCTCCTGTACAAAGGCGGTTGTGTAAGTCAATGCCGCGTCACCCGCGCCATCCTTGCTTAGGACAGAAGCGAAAAGGGCATTTGGGAACAGCGGTTCAAACTTCGCGCAGGCGCGCAGTACCACCAGTTCGTTGTCTTCTCCGAGGCTGAACTCTGACATTGGCAGAATTTCCTCGGCGCGGTCGGTGCATGTATAGCTGGCCGGCAGGACCTCCCAGCTGCGCAGATCGCGCACCAGCATTTCCAATTGCAGGTTTGTCTCGCAATCGGGCACGACATTATATTCGCAGATCATGGTCTTCAGTTCCGCATGCGTGGGGGCGGCACCTGTGTTGAGGCGCACCCAGCGGACTGTGTCGTCCATGGCGCGCTCCAAGAGCGAATTGCGGATTGTCATCATGCCGATTTCGACGCTTGCAAGCATCAAGATCAGCAAGAGGGGCGCCATAATGACGAATTCGACCGCAGCGTTCCCGTCTTCTTTTAGGCGAAAGTTTCGTAGTTTTTGTGTGATGCGCTGTTTCATTGAGTCAACCTCAGCTGGCGGATCGAAGCGGCGATGGCGGCGAAAGCATCTGCGATTTCCAGACCTTGAACATCAAAGTAATGGTTGGCAGAGCTCGCGCAGTTTTGCAGGACGGCCTGTCCTGCCTCGGGCGCTTCAAATCCGATGGTGAAGACAATTATGCCTTCGGCTTTTGCAGAGTCACAAATCGCTTGTGTCCGTGCATTCTTGGTGGAGTGGCCGACAAAATTGCGAACGCGGTTGTACCAGTCGCGGTTGGCTTGGTTGTCGTCCATCCAGGGGTAATAGTTGGCATTGCGGTTCTGACGCAGAGACGTCTGCGCCCAAAGGTCCGCATAGGTCAGATTGACGGCCTGTCCCGGCTCATCGCCAGCAGCGGTTCCTGCAATCGTCCGGTAGGCGCTGCAGGAGCCATCGACGTCAAAAGACTGGCAGCCATAGCTATCCTGCGTTTGAGCATAAACGCCATTGCCATAGGCGTGGTCACGCCACAGATTGGCATGCGGCCAGTAGAACATGGCCTCGTCCGTGATCCCGTCGCCATCAGCGTCAGCTGTGTCTTGTCCGGTGTAGATAGAATAAACTTCCGAAGTCGGGTTCCACCAGATGTTTGAGTTTCCAGAACGGTAGGCGTCATTGATGAAATATTGCGAGGTGTTTTGCCCATCGGTCATCAGAACAATGACCTTCAGGGTTTGCGCCTCTGTGTATGCGTAGGGGCGGCCCAAAAAGGCTGGATTGACCTCACCATCCGCAATCATTTGGTTGATCGCAGGCTGAATGCTGGCGTCCAGCAGGGCAGTGCCCCATTTCATGCCGACATCAATCGAGGTGTTCCCACCACCCCACATTGCGTCGATGAAGGACTTCAGGCGCGTTGCGTCATTTTCAAGGATTACCATTTCGCGGCTATTGTCGCTTGCGTCCACGCAAACTGGGCGAGGCACCAAGCCCATCGGGCTGTCATCGCGTGCATCGCTGGTGGACCAAGGATCGAAATGCATGGTGCGTGTCAGAGGCGTGCCAAGATCAAGCGACGTGGTCGCGTAATCCGTTGCCGCGAAGTTCACGCAGTTGGAATAACTGTGTTCCTGAGACAGGTTGAAATGACTGATAAAGGACTCTGGTGCCGACACCTGCGTTGCATAAGGCACTATGGAAATGGAAAGTTTACCATCTTCGGTCGTGCTGGTCAGCGTATCGACAAAGTCTTTAGCCGCAACCTTGAGGTTTGGAAGGCGATTGTTTGAATTCATGGACCCGGACACATCCAGGATCATTGAAATCTCGACACCGCCAATGCGCTCTTCGGCACCGGCCTTGGCGTTGACTGTCAGTTCATCCACACCTGACAAGTGCATGAATTGCGTGGCAAAAGTGGTGTCAGCCTCTGCAAATACAGTGCGATAGCCGGTACCTTCAGTCACTTGGATATCCCGGAGGTGGTCCTCCAGATCGGCCTTGTCGAAATAGTCGCTTACAACGGATGCCGGGTCGAGGTCTTGTTCAAGTGCAGCGGCAGCGATCACCGCATGGTCAAGCGTATCCTGCATCTTGGTGCGGCGCATTTCGGCCATCATGGCGTCGACGCCAATACCCGCGACCATAAGGATGATCAGGAAGATCACGATGCTCAGATAGACCATGCTCCCCGACTCTTCGCACTGAAAGCGGCGAAGGCGTCGGGTGCATATAGCCCCTCGGCTTTGTAGTGACGTTCTATCCATCACGATCCCTCAATAATTTCACCGCAAAGCCTGCTTGCGCAGACTCTGGGCACTCTCTCTCGGAATTATGTGTTGCAAAGGATTCGGGCTGAAATTTGGCGAAATGAGGGGTTTTCAGGACATTTTGGCCCGGGCGGCGTAACATTGACACAATTCAAAACGCGTTTTGGAAGGTTGCTTTGCGGCCAAAGGCAAGCGTCTCGTCTTTCAATTTCCGCAAATAATTCCCGCAGACGTGATCGAAAAAGTTTTCAAATTGACTAAAAAATAGGCAGCCGCCCCTCGCTTCTCTCCTTAAAACCCGGTTACCTTTGGTCATGCGACCTCGAGTCGCCAACAAGCTTGTCGGGAGGAAAAAGATGAGCGTTAAGAACGAGCCCAGTTTCCGCGAAAGTGTCGACCTCATGTTCAACCGGGCAGTTGCCCTGATGGACTTGCCGCCGGGACTAGAGGAAAAGATCCGGGTCTGTAATGCAACCTACACAGTCCGTTTTGGGGTGCGGCTGCGGGGAAGCATTCATACATTCACCGGATATCGATCCGTGCATTCGGAACATATGGAACCTGTGAAGGGCGGTATCCGCTACTCCATGGGGGTCAATCAGGACGAGGTCGAAGCGCTTGCTGCGCTGATGACCTATAAGTGCGCCCTGGTTGAAGCACCTTTTGGGGGGTCAAAAGGTGGCTTGCGCATTGATCCACGTGAATATGAAGAACATGAACTGGAATTGATCACACGTCGTTTTGCTTATGAGCTTGCCAAGCGCGACTTGATCCACCCGTCTCAGAACGTGCCTGCGCCCGACATGGGCACCGGAGAGCGCGAGATGGCGTGGATTGCCGATCAATATTCGCGCATGAATACAACGGACATCAACGCGAAGGCCTGCGTCACAGGTAAGCCGCTAAATGCCGGTGGTATCTCTGGACGCGTCGAAGCGACCGGTCGCGGCGTGCAATACGCGCTGCAGGAATTCTTCCGCGACAAACGTGACATCGACAAGGCCGGGATGAGCGGCACACTCGATGGTAAACGTGTGATCGTGCAGGGTCTTGGTAACGTGGGCTACCACGCGGCCAAGTTCTTATCTGAAGAAGATGGCTCTCAGATCGTCGGTATTATCGAACGGGATGGCGCGCTGGTTAGCGAGAAAAGCATTGATGTCGATGCGGTGCGTGACTGGATCGTGAAACACGGCGGCGTCAAAGGATTCCCCGGTGCGACTTACGTCGAAAACGGCGTCAGCGTGCTTGAGGAAGACTGTGATATCCTCATTCCTGCGGCGCTTGAGGGGGTTATTAACCTTTCGAATGCAGACCGGATCAAGGCACCGCTGATCATCGAGGCCGCGAATGGTCCGGTGACGGCTGGCGCGGATGAAATCTTGCGTGATAAGGGCACCGTGATCATTCCGGATATGTATGCCAACGCGGGTGGTGTGACCGTGTCCTATTTTGAATGGGTCAAAAACCTAAGTCACATTCGCTTTGGCCGCATGCAACGCCGTCAAGAAGAGGCACGCCACCAGTTGGTCATTGATGAACTTCAGCGCTTAGATGACTACCTCGGGGATGCTTGGTCGATGTCGCCGAACTTCAAACAAAAGTACCTGCAGGGTGCTGGCGAGTTGGAATTGGTGCGGTCCGGTCTGGATGACACCATGCGCACGGCATATCAGTCTATGCGAGAGCGCTGGCATGGGGATGATAAAGTCACTGACCTTCGGACAGCGGCCTATCTGGTTTCCATTGAAAAAGTTGCCGCCAGCTACCGCGCCAAAGGGCTTTAGGCTCGGCCTCAAATATCTATGTCAAAGCCCGCTTCGGCGGGCTTTTTCAGTTGCAGCCGTTGGCGTGCAAAGGCATCTTGGATCGGCAACAGGAGGTGTGCATGCGTTACATTCTGACTTTGGTTCTGTTCTTCTCTGCTGGCGGAGCAACTGCCGATGAAGTGGCCGATAAGAAGGCGCAGCAATGCGCGGACCTTGGGGCAATTGTCACGCAACTGGTCGCGCTGCGGCAGGACGGCAAACGCGAGGCCCGTGCCATCCGCACCCTGACCAAAGGCAAATCGGCTGTGGACGAACAGTATCAGCCGGTGGTGCAATTCCTTTCGGGGTGGATCTATTCCCTGACAGACGAAGAACTGACCTATGAGCCGGGCCCGAAATACACCGAAGCCTGCCTTGCGCAGTAGCCGCCGCGTCGATCTGCTCCATTAACCAAGACCCGCGCTGGACATGTCGCCAGTCCCATCCATATAGTAGCCCATGAGCCTGACTCCCGCCTTTCTCGATGAATTGCGCAGCCGCACCAGCCTTGTGCAGGTGATTGGTCGCAAGGTCATGTGGGACAATAGAAAATCCAATCAAGGCAAGGGCGATATGTGGGCGCCATGCCCCTTCCATCACGAAAAAACCGCGTCTTTTCATGTGGATGACCAAAAAGGCTTTTACTACTGCTTCGGTTGCCACGCCAAAGGCGATGCCATCAACTTTGTGCAGGAAAGCGAAAACGTCAGCTTCATTGAGGCTGTGAAAATCCTCGCCGACGAAGCTGGGCTTGCGTTGCCAGATCGTGATCCGCGCGCGCAGGCCAAAGCGGACAAGCGCGCCACCCTGACCGAGGTGATGGAGCAGGCCGTTCAGTTTTTCCGCATGTCGTTGAAAACGGGCGCAGGGGCCGAAGCGCGGGGTTATCTGGAGCGGCGTGGCATGAGCCAAGCCACCCAAGACCGCTTTGACATCGGCTATGCGCCAGAGGGCAATCAGCTTTTCAAACATCTGACCGGCAAGGGGATTGATCCCAAGTTGGTGATCGACTCGGGGCTGGCTGCGGTGCCCGATGATGGCCGCGCGCCCTATGATCGGTTTCGGGGGCGCATCACCTTTCCGATCCGCGATGCCCGCGGACGCTGTATCTCGATGGGTGGGCGAGCGCTTGATCCCAATGCACGCGCCAAATATCTGAACGGCCCGGAGACCACGCTGTTTGACAAGGGACGCAGCCTTTACAACCACGGCCCCGCTCGGGAAGCCGTCGGCAAGGGGCAGTCCTTGATCGTGGCCGAAGGTTATATGGATGTGATTGCGTTGGTAGAGGCAGGCTTTGGCGGCGCAGTTGCACCGCTGGGCACGGCGATCACCGAAAACCAATTGCAATTGCTGTGGCGCATTTCACCTGAACCGATCATTGCATTGGATGGCGACAAGGCAGGTATCCGTGCGGCGCTGCGGCTGATTGATCTGGCGCTGCCGCTGATGGAGGCGGGGCAGGGACTGCGCTTTGCCCTGATGCCCGACGGCAAAGACCCCGATGATTTGATCAAAGCAAAAGGTCCAAAGGCCGTACAGGCTGTGCTGGATCAGGCGCGGCCCATGGTTGATCTGCTTTGGGAGCGGGAGATCGAAGGCAAGGTCTTTGACAGCCCCGAACGCAAAGCGGCACTGGACCGCACGTTGCGCGATAAGATCAAACTGATCAAAGACCCGTCCATCCGCGCGCACTATGGGCAAGCCATCAAAGACCTGCGCTGGCAGCTGTTCCGCACACAGGGTGGCGGCGGATTCTCAGGGCGTCGTGGCGCGCGGCAAGGCAAAGGCAAATGGGCCCCAAGCGGTGCAAAGGGCACAACAAAGGCCTCGCTCGTCGTGTCGGCTGACGAAGCGCGTCGCCGGCATCTGCGCGAAGCGGTGATCCTCGCTGCGATTATTGTGACGCCTGCCATTTTGGATGAATTCGAAGAAGGGTTGGAGCGGCTGAGCTGCGAGGATAGTGATCATCGCTTTTTGCGTGATCTGCTTCTGCGCCAGGTGCATCGCGGGGTGTTTGATCTGCGTGGCGTGATCGAAGACGCGATGGGGCCAGAAGCCCTTGATTTCCTGATGGCGCATCCACATGTGCGTATTGCCCCGCCGGTGCGCCGGCCGGGGGATATAGAATTGGCTCGTCAGACCGTCGCCGAAGAATTGCACAAACTGGCCGCTGATGCCGGATGGCAGGCGGAACTTGCCGAAGCCGAGGAAGACATTCGAACCGCTTCTGATGAGGCTGTGACTTGGCGGCTGAGCCAAGCCGCCGAAGCGCGTAACAGGGCGTTGCGCAGCCTACAGGAAGATTCGACAGAATATGAGGTGGGCGACAACGGTGCGACCATCGACAAAGAAGAACGCGCGGCATTGGACGCGCTGATGGAGAGAATCGGATTTACCAAGCGCGATGGCTAAACAATGCGCTTTGGTGAGGAATTCAGAAGAGAATCAGGGTAAACAGTTTGCGAATCAGTGAATCGCGCTACATGATTCGGCAAACCGAATCACTTACGCCCTACTTTGCAGGAGCAGCGAATGGCCGCAAAAGACAACGACGACCGCAAGCCCGATGATGATCAGGACGACGACGTTTCCATGGACATGAGCCAGACGGCCGTCAAAAAGATGATCGCTGAGGCTCGGGAGAAGGGGTATATCACCTACGACCGTCTGAATGCCGTTCTGCCGCCTGATCAAGTCAATTCCGAACAAATCGAAGACGTGATGTCGATGCTGTCTGAAATGGGCATCAACATTATCGAAGACGAGGAAGTCGAGGAAGAAGAGCAGAAATCCACCGCGCTGGTCGATACCTCATCAGCAAGCCGTGAAGTGGCGCTGGGCTCTGGTAATCAGGAAAAACTGGATCGTACCGACGATCCGGTACGCATGTACCTGCGCGAGATGGGCTCTGTTGAGCTGCTTTCTCGTGAAGGCGAAATCGCGATTGCAAAGCGCATCGAGGCTGGCCGCAATACGATGATTGCGGGGCTTTGTGAAAGCCCGCTGACCTTCCAAGCGATCACCATCTGGCGTGACGAACTTCTGACCGAAGACATTCTGCTGCGCGACGTCATCGATCTGGAAACCACCTTTGGTGACCAGATGGGAGACGAAGATGACGAAGAGACCGTCGTGGATGCAGCAGGCGACACGAAGACCGAGAAGAAAGAAAAGGCGCAGGAACTCGACGCTGATGGCAATCCGATTGCCAATGATGACGACGACGATGATGACGATCAGGCGAATATGTCGCTGGCCGCGATGGAAGCGGCCCTGAAGCCACGTGTGCTAGAAACTTTGGATCGCATTGCAGACGATTATGAAAAATTGTCGGAAATGCAGGATAGCCGGATCTCGGCAACCCTGAACGAAGACAATAGCTTTTCGACCTCGCAGGAAGATAGCTATCAAAAACTGCGCTCCGAAATCGTGTTGCTGGTGAACGAACTGCACCTGCACAACAACCGGATCGAAGCGCTGATCGACCAGCTTTACGGCATCAACCGCCGCGTCATGTCGATTGACAGCGCGATGGTAAAGCTGGCCGACCAAGCCCGGATCAACCGCCGTGAGTTTATCGAAGCCTATCGCGGTCGTGAGCTTGATCCGAATTGGCTTGAAGACATGTCTCAGAAACCGGGGCGTGGCTGGCAGATGTTCATGGAACGCTCTGTCGACAAGGTCGAAGAACTGCGTGCTGACATGGCGCAGGTCGGTACATACGTTGGCCTTGATATCTCTGAATTCCGCCGCATCGTACAGCAGGTTCAGAAGGGTGAGAAAGAAGCCCGTCAGGCCAAAAAAGAAATGGTTGAGGCGAACCTGCGTCTCGTGATTTCCATCGCCAAAAAGTACACGAACCGTGGCCTGCAATTCCTTGATCTTATTCAGGAAGGTAACATTGGCCTGATGAAGGCGGTCGATAAGTTCGAATACCGCCGTGGCTATAAATTCTCGACCTATGCAACATGGTGGATCCGTCAGGCAATCACCCGGTCGATTGCGGACC
The DNA here is from genome assembly GCF_900129685.1 of Cognatishimia maritima. Taxonomy (GTDB): domain Bacteria; phylum Pseudomonadota; class Alphaproteobacteria; order Rhodobacterales; family Rhodobacteraceae; genus Cognatishimia; species Cognatishimia maritima. The sequence continues at coordinate 14,503 of NZ_FQWM01000008.1, forward strand.
AAGCGCGCACCATCCGTATCCCGGTTCACATGATCGAAACGATCAACAAACTGGTTCGGACAGGCCGTCAGATGTTGCATGAAATCGGTCGCGAACCGACGCCAGAAGAATTGGCCGAAAAGCTGCAGATGCCGCTTGAGAAAGTGCGCAAGGTGATGAAAATCGCCAAAGAGCCGATTTCCTTGGAGACCCCAATCGGGGATGAGGAAGACAGTCAACTCGGTGATTTCATCGAAGACAAAAACGCGGTTCTGCCACTGGATTCTGCCATTCAGGAAAACCTGAAGGAAACCACGACCCGCGTTCTGGCCTCTCTGACACCACGCGAGGAACGCGTTCTGCGGATGCGTTTTGGCATCGGGATGAACACCGACCACACATTGGAAGAGGTTGGTCAGCAGTTCAGCGTGACCCGCGAACGTATCCGCCAAATCGAAGCGAAAGCCTTGCGGAAGCTGAAACACCCAAGCCGCAGCCGCAAACTGCGCAGTTTCTTGGATCAATAAGACCTTGCCGCCTCCGATCTCATCGGGGGCGGTTTGCTTTTGAGGAGAAAACGATGTCCCTGTTGAAAAAACTCTTCGGCAGTTCCGCCCCCAAAGCGCCCGAACCGGAAACGCACAAGGGGTTCCTGATTTTCCCGGATTCACAGGCCGAAGGCAGCAACTACCGCCTTGGCGCGCGGATCGAGAAAGAAATCGGCGGCGCGCTTAAGACACACCACATGATCCGTGCAGATACCTTCCAAACGGTCGACGCCGCCAACGAAGCTGCCGTGCGCAAGGCAAAGACGCTGATCGATCAGATGGGCGAGCGGCTGTTCTGAGGGCCGACTGGCAAGACGCTGAGAGGAGAGAGCAGTGATGCAGACTCGGTTTGACCTCTCAACCTCCGGTCAAGGTCTCTATGAATTCACGCGTGATGTTGTGCGTTGGGTCGCCGATCAGGGTGTGGAACAGGGGCTGCTGACGCTCTTTGTGCGCCACACGTCCTGTTCTTTGCTCATACAGGAAAACGCCGATCCAGAGGTGCAGACGGACCTGCGCAATTTCTTTCATCGTTTGGTGCCGCCAACGACGGACCTGTCGATGTCCTATCTGACGCATACGTATGAAGGCCCGGACGATATGCCCGCCCATATCAAGGCGGCGATGATGCCCGTCAGTTTGTCGATCCCGGTTGCCGATGGCCGGCCTGTGCTGGGCACCTGGCAGGGGATTTACCTGTTTGAACATCGCAATGCGCCACACCATCGGCAGGTTGTGGCACATCTGACGCCCAGTTAACGCATGATTTAGGGGCTGCATTTCCCCACTACCCAAACCCTAGCGATCCCCCTATAGTGGCTGTGGATAACTTTGGCATCAGCCCAAAGGCACGCGGCTTTAGAACTGTGGGGGACCGTCATGCGCTGCCCGTTTTGCGGAAATATCGATACTCAGGTAAAAGACTCGCGCCCTGCGGAGGATCACGTTTCGATCCGGCGGCGGCGTTTCTGCCCGGCCTGCGGTGGACGTTTCACCACCTACGAACGCGTGCAGCTGCGCGATCTGGTCGTCGTGAAATCAAATGGCCGTCGAGAGGACTTTGATCGCGACAAGTTGGAGCGGTCGATCCGCATTTCCATGCAGAAACGCCCGGTTGAGCCAGAACGCATTGATCAGATGATTTCAGGTATCGTCAGACGTCTGGAAAGCATGGGCGAGACGGATATACAGTCAAAGCAAATCGGTGAGATCGTGATGGAGGCCTTGGCCCGGATCGACACCGTGGCCTATGTGCGATTTGCCAGTGTTTACAAGAACTTCCAAGCCGCAGATGACTTTGATAAATTCGTGTCCGAACTGCGACCGAACGTGAAGACGGAAGAGTGATCCAGACAGACGAACGCTACATGGCGCTTGCCCTTGAATTGGGGCGGCGGGGTCAGGGGCGGACATGGCCCAATCCAGCAGTCGGCTGTGTGATCGTCAACAACGGTCGCATTGTTGGCCGCGGATGGACCCAGCCTAGCGGGCGACCTCATGCCGAGACCGAAGCGCTCGCACAGGCGGGGGCCGCAGCCAAAGGCGCAACCGCCTATGTCACGCTTGAACCCTGTGCCCATCATGGAAAAACTCCCCCCTGTGCGCAGGCTTTGATCGACGCGCAGGTCGCGCGGGTCGTGGTTGCCGTCAAAGACAGTGACGGGCGTGTGTCGGGCAAAGGGTTTCAGATGCTGCGTGATGCGGGGATCGAGGTTTCGCAAGGCGTGCTTGCCGCAGAAGCCGCACGTGATTTGCAGGGGTTCTTCCTGAAAACCGAACAAGGCCGCCCTTTTGTGACGCTGAAACTGGCGACAACTTTGGATGGCCGCATTGCCACGGCCACGGGCGAAAGCCAGTGGATCACCGGACCGGAAGCACGCCGTGCGGTGCATATGATGCGCGCGCGCCATGATGCGGTGATGGTTGGGGGAGGCACAGCGCGGGCCGACGATCCTTCATTGACTGTTCGTGGGCTTGGGATTGAACGCCAGCCCGCGCGGGTCGTGGTATCGCGTCGGCTGGACCTGCCCTTGATGGGCAATCTGGCACGCACTGCAAAAGACGTTCCTGTGTGGCTGGCCCATGGGGCAGATGCCGATGCCGAGCTGGTCCGAGCATGGGAAGGGGTTGGCGCGCGACTTTTGCCCTGTGACCTTGAGGGCGTGCATCTTGCGCCATCCTCGGTCTTGCAGGCTTTGGGGGCTGCTGGTTTGACACGTGTGTTCTGTGAAGGCGGGGGCGCTTTGGCTGCGTCGCTTTTGGCGGCAGATCTGGTGGACGAATTGCTTGTGTTCGGTGCCGGGCGTGTCATCGGGGCCGAGGGCTATCCCGGTGTTGGCGCGATGGGCGTAGAACGTTTAGCAGATGCACCGGGATTTGAACTGGCAGACCTGCGCAGGGTTGGCGCGGACGTCCTGAGCACTTGGCGGCGTCCGACCTAACGCCACAACCCTGATCGACTGGCAAACACTCCCTGCGTTTTTGACAGCAGGCGATTGACCAATCCGGGGTGCGGAATGTCTCCCGCTGCCAACCGCTCTACAGCGACTTCCACAGGGCAAGGCAGGCGCGTGACAGGATCAAGGTAGCGCGGCGCATCAATCAGGACAGCATGGACCAGACCGGGCAGTTCCACGCGGGCTTGGCGGCGCAGCGGTGTTTTACCCATGTCTTGGGTCAGCCCCCATCCTGCATAGAAAGGCGCGCCGTAGGTGGTGACCTGACAACCACGGATCAGGGCCTCAAAGCCAGCCAAAGAGGTCATGGTTGAGACCTCATCGACTTGCTGCAAAAGCCACCCCATATCGACATCTTCAAGCACCTGATCGGCGATCAGATCAGCATCGGCAACATGGCCTTCGCGCAGGCCAGCCGCAACATCGGGGTGCGGCTTATAAACGATCGTCGCCTCTGGATGAGCGGCGCGCGTGGCCAGCAGAAGCGCGCGGTTGGTTGAAATCTCATCCGTGCCACGCAGGATTGACGCGTCGTCCTCGACTTGTCCGGGCACAAAGATCAATCGGCCTTGTGGCAGCTTTGGCTGTGTTCCTCCGAGGTTATATTTGCTCACCCCAAGCGCATTCAGCTTTTCGATCAATTTGACAGCGCGCAGTCTTTGATCCGGCCGCATGTCGGCGCGCGCAGCAATCAGGTTTTCCAGATCGCTGGGGCGCGCTGGGTCGTAGTAAATACCGCTGTGATCCACAATCAACGACAGCGGCGGCACAAGTTCAGCGCCCAGACCTCTTGACCTTAAAAAGCCGTCCTCGACGCGGGCGCTACCCGTTGGGCCGTCTTGCGTGCCCCATGTCATTGAGCGCACCTCGTCGCTTTCAAGCTTCTGAAAGGTCATACGTTTGTGCTGGCCAAAAAAGCGTTGGAAATGCTTGCGCTTCCACAGGCGAATGCCGTGCCCATTCCAACCTTGGTGATCTTCACGCCAGGCGCGGGCCTGCGCCTCTAGCTGGCCGATCACGGTTTCAAGCGGGCAAAGTTGATCGCGATAGGGGTCGTACCATTTCGCATATAGCAACATGGCGCCTGCAAAGAGCTGCGCGCGGGTGAGGTGCCGGTGGCGGCGGGGTGGCGGGCGTTCATCGTTTGTCAGACCCCAACCTGCGTAAAAAGGCTGGCCAAAAACACGTGGCTTATGACCGGCAAAAATCGCCTCGAATCCCATTTGCGAGGAGAGGGTATAAACACCAACTGCCCCTTCAAACAGCTTCCAAGGGCTGACGGGGCTGTCCCAAAGGGAAATTCGCTCGTTGCAGTCTTTTTCCGAGAAATAGCCGCTGCGCAAGCCCTGCTGGGTTTCCGGGTGGGTCTTGATCAGGATGGGCGCGCCGGGGTTTTCCTCTTGCGCCATGACAAGCATTTCTTGGAAATGTGCGTCGCCTGCTTTACTGGCTGCAACCGCAGCATCGCCACGGGTTTGATCGATGACCAGCACATAGCCCGGTTCTGGTAGAGACGTGTCCAAGGGCACGGCAGCGTATTTGGTGAGGTGGGCGTCTTGTATCCGCGCGATGCATTCCCGCGCGCGGTCCAAAAGCGCGGTATCATCCAAAGGGTGCGTCGCCAGCAGTGTTTCAAGGTCTGACGGTTGGCTTGGGTCAAAATGCACGCCCTTGCGATCCAGAAACAGGCCAACAGGTGGTTCGCCCATTTTGCCGGGAAAGAGGCTGCGCAGGGGGGCATCTTCGACCCTTAGGATATCCACATTGCGTTGTTCAGCGATCTTTTCGCCGCGATGGGCTGTTGGGCTTTTGCCCCAGATGCCAATCAGATCATCGGGGCCGGGCAGGCCGAGGCTGACTTGATAGCCAGACAGCGCCAAAATACGCCGCACGCGTTTTTGGGTCAGAAAGCCGCCGTTGTAGACAAAAAGCCGCCGGGACCCATCGGTTCCGGCGGCAATCGTGATGTCATCAGTCGCGGGGTGCATTACCCGCCTGTGCCAAGCGTCTGCAAGGAGCTGACAGAGGTTGCCGACCCGGTGATGGACGAAATGGTCTTATCCCAAGTTGTGAACGGTGCTTCGGTCACGTAAAGCGTGTCGCCATCGCGCACCACAAAGTCGCGGGCGTGGAACATGCCGTTGGGTTCGGTCAAATCAAGCACATAAACCATGCGCTGTGCGCCGATCAGATCGTCACGCCCCAGCACTTGGTTGGCGATCTCGCCCGGCTCATTGCGGAAGACAAAAACGCCCTTGGGATCAGCAGCCGCAGAGTTCAATCCGCCCACCTGCGCGATCGCTTCGATGGCAGAGAGGTTTTGCGATTCAAAAGTCACGCGGCTCTGGGTGCCGGTCGCGCCCAAGGCGGTGAAGGCACGGGTGTCGGCCTCGACCAGAATGCGGTCGCCACCGCGCAATGCGATGTCTAGCCGTGGATTGTCATAGAGGTCTTGGAACCAGACTTTGCCGGTCGAGCCCTGACGCAGCACTGTGACCTGCGCAATTTCAGGTTCAATCGTGACGCCGCCAGATTTCGCCAGCATCGCCGCCAGCGTGCGGGTGGGGCGTTCAATCGGGTAAACGCCTTGCGCGCCGACTGCACCAACGACGGAAACCGTTGCTCCGTCGCCCGCAGCACGGCGGACTTCAACCTGCGGATCAGGCGTTTGATCTTCGAGTTTGCCTTTGATCACGCGGCGGATTGCTTCGGGTGTATTGCCCGCTGCGCGAATACGGCCCGCGTAGGGAACAAAAATGTAGCCTGCGCCATCCACTTGGACCTCTTCAAGAATGGCAGCGACCTGACCTTCCGGACCAAGCAGGGGCTTGTCGACGTTTTCCCAGATCGTCAGCGACAGCACATCGCCCGGCCGGATGGTATCAGACCCAAGGGTGCCAGCGCTTTTGAAAGATTCGGAAAAGCCAAGTGCAGGGGCCACAGCGGTTGCGCGCGTGACGCGGTCATTCACGGAAACAACAAAGGCGTCGCCTTTCTGTTGGACAGAGCCTGCATAGATTTCGCGTTTGTTGGGGCCGGGTCGTGGCAAGCCGCAAGATGCAACAACGGCCAAAGCCGCGATAAGGGCAACACCCTTCGCCCAGCGGGAAGTTTGGGGTTTCACTGCTCGGTCTCCTCGACCTGTTATTATTCTGCCTCGGTTTATTTTGCTGCTAACTTACCTGAAAGGCGAGGTAAAATCCAGCTTTACGCGCGGCGCGCGCTAGTTGACGGCCCGCAACTGTTGCCGTGGGGCCGCTGTCCCGGATGTCAACGCATCATACGGGTCCTCTGGCGCAAGCATCATGTCGACCACTTGGCGCAAAAGTTGCTGGCGCCCTCTGTGCGAATAGAACCCTCCAGCAACTTGGCTGGTTTCCAGCAAATAGCGGCGGTAGTCGCGATAGGCCGCCATATCCGGGCGCAACGCCCCGCCAAAAAATTCGCGCAGGGATTGGTCAGAGATGAACTCTGGCTGATCATAAACAGCCTTGCCAAATATCTTCAGCGGAATACCGCGCCACAGCACCTGCTGTGCTGCGGTTGAATTCACGGTCACCGCGCTGCGCACTTCTTTCAAAAGCTTCGCCAGTTTTCCGCCGCGCACAAAGTGCACGCGGTCGGCAATGCCGTGGTTTTTGGCGCAAGTCGCGATGGTTTGTCGGACGGGCACACGGCCGTCTTCCAGCGGGTGGGCTTTGAACACTAGGTGATGATGCTTTGGTGCACCGGCAGCAAAGTTTTCTGTCACCAATTCAATGAATTCGGACATGGAGCTAAACGGGGAATGGTCTTGAAAACTACTGTCATGTTCAAGCTGCAAGAGCGCAACGTGATAGGGGAAGCCCCCATGCGTCACGCGTCGCGTGGCCAGCCAGCGTTCAATTGCATGGAACGGCATACGCAGCAGGCGGCGGAGATAGAGGCGAAATTCCTGTTGGACCGATAAGGCGCGATGCGGGCGGAAATTGCGAAAGCCTTGGTTTCGGAACATCACAAACCAATGGTAAAGCGCGCCATAAAAAACGTGATGCCGCATGTCGCCCCAATGTGCAGGCGGCATCGGTGGATCAAGGTCTGACCCTTCTAGGGCAAGTGTCATCTGCGGGATCGTCATATCCATCAGACGCGAATTGCCGTTTGAGCCATCGCGTTCATAGGTCACCCAGAAGGGACGCAGGTAGCCTTCTTCAAAGATATGCACCGTCAGCCCACGCGCCTTGGCGATTTTGACCGCGACCCGGTGGTGCGCACGGGTGTCGCCATAAAGCACAATGTCTGTGACGTTTCTCTCTGTCAGCAGCGCTTCGTAGGTTTGCTCCCACTCCTCTGGCGCGTCCTGAAATGGGATAAAGCAAGCTGGGTCTTTCCAAAAGAAGGCATCACCCGCATTAAACCCCACCCGCCAGCAGGTCGCGCCGGATTGACACAGCATATCCGCAAGGCGCTGAAAGAAGGGGCCATGCGGACCTTGCAAGAAAAGAAACACGCGGTTGTCGCTGTTGACCTGCGCCATTTGTATGCCTGTCGTTTTTGCTCGATATGGCAGCTTATCATGCTGCCTTTTCAACGACGTTAATCCAGTCGCGGGGCCAAAGTAAGGCGGCTTGTCTAATTTGGGGCGGGGCGTTACCTGTGGAACACGAAATGCAGACAGGTGTCAGACGGAGCCGACCATGTTCACAGGGATCATCACGGATATTGGCGAAATCATTGAGTTGGAACAGCGCGGCGATCTGCGGGCGCGGATCAAGACGGCCTATGACACGGATGGGATCGATCTTGGCGCGTCAATCGCGTCGGACGGCGTATGCCTGACGGTGATTTCCCTGGGGGACGATTGGTATGACGTTGAAATCTCTGCGGAAACCGTATCCAAAACAAACCTTGATACTTGGTCCGTGGGCAAGAAAGTCAACCTTGAACGCGCGTTGAAGGTGGGCGATGAACTGGGTGGGCATATTGTGTCTGGTCATGTGGATGGCATCGCCGAGATCATCAAGATGGAAGATGAGGGCGACAGCACCCGGATTTCCTTCCGTGCGCCGCAGGACCTCGCGAAATTCATCGCCGAAAAAGGGTCTGTCACTTTGAACGGAACGTCTCTGACGGTGAATGACGTTGAGGGCAATGAGTTTGGCATCAACGTGATCCCGCATACGCAGCAGGTTACCACTTGGGGTAATGCCAAGGTCGGAGATATGGTCAACCTAGAGATCGACACAATGGCCCGTTATGTCGCCCGTTTGGCCGAGATGACAGCGCAGCGCTGACATTCGATATGTTAAGAAACGCAGCGGCGTTTTGCAGATTGATCCACTAGTCTTCTCGGGTGGGATCGGATATTGCACTGGCAAATTCCGCTGTGAAAGGCACACCATGAGCTTTGAAACTCCGGGTCCTGTCGAAAAGGCCCTCCGCGACGCGATCAGCCCGATTGAGGAGATCATCGAAGACGCGCGTCAGGGGCGCATGTATATCCTTGTCGATCACGAAGACCGCGAAAACGAAGGTGATCTGGTGATTCCGGCGGCGTTTGCAGACGCCAAAGCGATCAATTTCATGGCCACGCATGGTCGTGGCCTGATCTGCCTGACGCTGCCAGCAGAGCGCATCGATGATCTGGGCCTGCCGATGATGGCGATGCACAATAGCTCGCGTCACGAAACGGCCTTCACCGTCTCGATCGAAGCGCGAGAAGGAGTGTCGACAGGGATTTCCGCCGCCGATCGCGCGCTAACGGTTGCGACGGCTATCAACCCGAAATGCACAGCAGCCGATATTGCGACGCCGGGGCATGTCTTCCCGCTGCGGGCGCGCAAGGGTGGTGTGCTGGTGCGCGCGGGCCATACCGAAGCGGGCTGTGACGTCAGCCGCTTGGCGGGGCATTATCCGTCATCCGTGATTTGTGAGATTATGAACGAAGACGGCACCATGGCGCGCCTGCCGGATCTGGTGGACTTTGCCAAGACCCATGACCTTAAGATCGGGACGATCAGCGATCTGATCAGCTACCGCTCTCGCAACGACAATCTGGTGGTGCAAACCGCGCAGCGCATGGTGGATTCTGAATTTGGTGGCCGCTGGGACATGCGCATCTTCACGGACCAGACCCATGGCGTGGAACATGTGGCGTTGATCAAAGGTGACATTACCACGGATGAGCCTGTGCTGGTGCGGACCCATGCCTTGAAAGTCGAAAAAGACATGCTGGGACTGGGCGCAAAACGCGCCGATGAAATGCGCTCTGCGATGGAGGCGGTCGACCGCGAAGGCCGCGGTGTGGTGTGTCTGTTCCGCTCACCAAAGAACCGGCTGTTTCAAGAGGATGATGCTGGCCCCCGGACGGTCAAACAGATCGGCATCGGGGCGCAAATCCTCAGCAAACTTGGCCTGAGCCGCCTGATCTTGCTGACGAACTCTCCGCAGGCGGTTTATCTGGGCCTGCAGGCCTATGGCCTCGAAATCGTCGGCACGCGTCCTATCGAAGTGGAGTGAACCATGGCCACAGCTGAACAGCATTACATTCTGCCCCGTCCAGAGTTCGACAAACCAGTCAAAATTCTGATCGTTGTTTCGCCTTATTACAAAGATATCGCAGACAATTTGGTCGCCGGTGCGATTGCTGAAATCGAGGCCTGCGGTGCGACGCATGAGATTGTCGAAATGCCGGGCGCCTTGGAGATTCCAACCGCGATTGGCATTGCGGAGCGGATGTCGAACTTTGATGGCTATGTTGCGCTCGGCTGCGTGATCCGGGGCGAGACAACGCACTACGATACCGTCTGCAACGACAGCAGTCGCGCCATTCAGTTGCTGGGCCTGCAGGGGCTGTGCATCGGCAATGGCATCCTGACGGTTGAAAATCGCAAGCAGGCCGAAGTGCGCGCTGATCCGAAAGATCAAAATAAAGGCGGTGGGGCAGCGGCTGCGGCCTTGCATCTCGTCGCGCTTTCGCGCAAATGGGGCGGCCCGCGTAAAGGTGTCGGATTCCTTCCGTCATCGGATGAATTGAAAATCGCGGGCGACAGCAAGGGTAGCCCAACCGCATGACTTCCGAGGCCAAAGCCGGCCTGTCCGGCAACCAGAAACGCAAGATGAAATCCGCCGCCCGCTTTTTTGCGGTGCAGGCGCTTTATCAGATGGAACATTCCAGCCTGTCCTTTGACCAGGTGCGGGTCGAGTTTCTGGATCACCGCTTTGGTGAAGCGTTCGATGGCTACGACATGCTGGAAGGCGATGTCGAGTTGTTCTCGATGTTGCTGAAAGAGGCGGTGAACCATCAGGCGTTGATCGACCAGATGACCAACCGCGCCTTGGTGGCGAAATGGCCACTAGGCCGGATCGACAGCACCCTACGCGCCTTGTTCCGCGCAGCGGGGGCGGAACTGACGCAAGGCGATACGCCGGCGAAGGTTGTGATTGTCGAATTTGTTCAGGTCGCGCAGGCCTTTTTCCCGGAAGGGAAGGAAGGCAAATTCGTGAACGCGGTGCTCGATCACATGGCCCGCGAAGCCAAACCAGAAGAATTCTAAGTAGGCCGGGCTTTAGCCCGGCTTTTTTGTTTTATTTCAAACGTGTTGATCCCGGTCCAAGGCGCTGGCCATCGTGCCCATTCCTAACTAAGTTCTGTTTTGCCAAGCCAAGTCTGGCAGAGGAGCAACCGAAAATGACTGAAAAGCGCGTTCTGTGTTTTGGGGATTCCAATACTTGGGGATCAATCCCAGCGACGGGAAAAAGGCATCCGCGCGGCGTACGATGGGTCAGCCGCCTGGGGCAAGTTCTTGGCGAAGAGTGGGACGTCGTTTCAGAGGGGCTAAGTGGCCGCACCGCCACTGGGCTTGATCCAGTTATGCGGCTCAACAGTGCGTATGACGACCTTTCAGTTGCACTGCGGTCGCATAAGCCGATTGATCATGTTGTCTTGATGCTGGGCACCAACGATTTCAAACGCAGGTTTGGATTGTCAGAGTTCGACATCGCTGCGGGTTTGGCCCATCTGATTGATCTGGTTCTGAAATCTGACGAAGTGGTTGGAGATGACGCATCACGGCTTATTCTGGTCGCGCCATTGTCTATTCGCCTTGATGGTGCGCTAGATCCAGATCAACGTGATCGTCGCCGCCTCGAGTTCAGTGATGCCGTCGGCATTTCAGAACGTTTACCAAGCCGACTCGCGCTGCTTGCTGAGGAAAAGGGATGTGCATTCCTCGATCCAAATGCCACGCTGCAGGCGAGCGAGGTGGATGCGATTCACTGGGATGCAGAAACCCACATTGCGTTTGCTGAGTTAGTTGCGTCGCAGTTGAAGAATTGATTTTTGGCGGGCTGAGGGCATCGCCTGACCGCGGGCGGGTGCAGCCCGGCAATATGTGACTTTCAGAAATCCAACCCCAAATCCACTGTCCGTGCCGAATGGGTCAGCGCGCCGGAGGAAATGTAATCCACCCCGGTCGCCGAAATCGACGCAATCCGGTCAAGGCGGACGTTACCGGATGCTTCGGTGACCATTCGGCCATCGACCATCTGCACGGCTTCGCGCAGCGTGTCATTGTCCATATTGTCCAAAAGCACGACGGACGCACCGCCAACGTCGAGCACTTCTTTGAGTTGCGCCAAAGTGTCGACTTCGATCTCAACTGTCATCATGTGGCTTGCATGGGCCTTTGTGGCCTGCAGCACCTGCCGCACACCACCGGCGGCGGCGATGTGGTTGTCTTTGATCAGGATCGCATCTGACAGCGAGTAGCGGTGATTGTGCCCACCGCCATGCAGCACGGCCAACTTTTCAACCAACCGCATGTTCGGAGTTGTTTTGCGCGTACAAGTCACGCGGGTTTTGGTGCCTTTGGTCTCGGCCACGAAACTGGCTGTCATGGTGGCGATGCCGGTCAGGCGACCGGCATAGTTTAGGGCCACACGTTCGCCAGACAGGATCGAGGCAGCCTTACCGCTGATCTCCATCAGCGTGTCGCCCTTTTTACAGGGCTGCCCATCGGCGATCAGAGTTTTCACCTCCAGCTCTGGGTCCACCAACCGAAACGCCAGCGCGGCCACCTGCATGCCGGACACAACGGCATCCTCGCGCGCATTGATGCGGGCGTCATAGGTCGTCTCCGCCGGGATCACAGCACGCGTTGTCACATCGCCATAGCTGCCGAGGTCTTCCATCAGGGCATTGCGCACCATCGGCTCTAGGATCAAATCGGGGACAGCGGCAAAACTCATGCGGGTTCCTCTGAAAGTTGATCGCGCAGGGCCTTGGCCTCTGCAAAGGTCATCTTGGAGCGCGTGCCAGCGCCGGGCAAGGTGTTCGGGAAATCGGATCGTTCGTGCGCCCCGCGGCTTTCCTCGCGCAAAAGCGCTGCAGCGGCAATCAACGTGGCCGTCGCACACATATTCTGAAAGCTGGGCGAGGGGTCGCGGGCTTCAAGCGATGCGATGTTAAACAACGCTTGTTTCAGGCCTTCGCCACTGCGCACAACGCCGACCAGATCCGTCATCGTGCGCCGGAGCGCTGCAATACCCTGCCGGTCTGGTGGAAAGCCAATGCCATCAAAGGTGATTTCAACAGGAGCGGCGTCGCTGATATTGGTCTGTGAAGCAATTCCGTCGGCGCAAATGCGGGCATAGACCAGCGCTTCGAGCAAACCGTTGGAGGCCAAGCGGTTCGCGCCGTGCAGTCCCGTCGAAGAGGCCTCTCCGCAAACCCATAGGTTTTTCAGCGAGGCGCGGCCTGCTCGATCCGTAGCAATGCCGCCCATGTGGTAATGGGCCGCCGGGGCCACGGGGATCGGCTCTTTCACAGGGTCGATGCCATTGCGCGCGCAGTATTCTGCGACCGAAGGGAAGTTGGTTGTGATCGACGCACCAAGCGCCGCGCGGGTGTCCAACATTGGGCGATTGCCCGCCTGATGCTGTGCAAAAATGGCCCGCGCAACAACATCGCGTGGGGCGAGTTCGGCGTCTGGGTGTACGGCTTGCATAAACCGCTCACCGTGTTTGTTTATCAGAATGGCACCTTCACCCCGCAGGGCTTCGGTGGCCAGCGGGGCAGGGTCTTCGCCGACGTCCATGGCTGTCGGGTGGAATTGGACGAATTCCGCATCCGCAATCTGCGCGCCGGCGCGCGCGGCCATACCGATCACCTGACCGCGAATACGCGGCGGGTTGGTGGTGATCGCGTAAAGCCCGCCAGAGCCACCGCCAGCCAGCAAATAGGCGGATCCGCGTAACATGACCGGCTCGGACCGCGTTTCATCGCTTTCTTGGATGGCGACGCCGGTGACCTTGCCGTCTTGGACGTCCAACTCCACCGCCATGGTGCCTTCCAGCACTTGGATCGAAGGTGTCTGGCGCGCTTCTTCGATCAAGGCGGCCATGATCTGCGCCCCGGCCTGATCGCCTTTGACGCGCACGACACGGGCAAAACTATGCGCTGCCTCGCGGCTGAGGACGTACTTGCCATCTTCGGTCCGGTCAAAGGGCGTTCCGAGTTTGGTCAGATCAAGAATATGCTCTCTTGCTTCCTGTGTGACCATGCTGGCCACATCGGCGTCCACGGTGCCCGCACCAGCGTTCAACGTGTCATGCGCATGGCTTTCGGGACTATCGCTTTCGTCCATCGCGGCAGCGACGCCGCCCTGTGCCCAAGCCGAACTCGCGCCCTTGCCAAGCGGTTCAGGGGAGATCACAACAACCGGGCGCGGCGCAAGTTTCAGCGCGGCATAAAGCGCGCCCATCCCTGCGCCGACGATGACGATCCGGTCGGTGGCGATCTCTTGCATCGGGCTTAAAGGCCGAGCTTTTTAGACAAGTCGATCATCGCCTGAACAGACTGGCGCGCTTTTTCGGCGATCGCCGCATCCACCTCGACCTGATTTTCCATAGTGTGCAGCACATAAAGGATCTTTTCCAAGGAGATTTTCTTCATATAGGGGCACATGTTGCAGGGCTTGGCGAATTCAACTTCGGGCAGTTCGTCAGCGATGTTCGACGCCATCGAACATTCCGTGACCAGCATCGCTTTGGCGGGTTTGTTGTCGTGCACCCACTTGATGATGCCGCTGGTCGAGCCGGTGAAATCGGATTCCGCCACAACGTCCGGGGTGCATTCCGGGTGTGCGATGATTTTAACTTCTGGGTCCAACTCGCGATAGGCGCGCAGGTCGTCCGCTGTGTAAAGTTCGTGCACGATGCAGGACCCTTCCCAGAAGACAACTTTCTTCTTGGACTGGTTCGCCACGTTTTGCGCAAGGAACTGATCCGGCGTCATAATCACGGTGTCGCTTTCCATCGCGTCCACGATTTGAACCGCATTTGACGACGTACAACAGATATCTGACGCGGCTTTGACTTCTGCCGTGGTGTTGACATACGACACCACCGGCGCGCCGGGATATTTGGCGCGCATATCTTCGATACCCTCAGCGGTGATGGATTCTGCCAAAGAGCAGCCCGCGCCCATGTCTGGCATCAAGACAATTTTGTCTGGGCTAAGAATTTTAGACGTTTCGGCCATGAAATGCACACCGGCCTGTACGATCACATCGGCCTCGACCTCGGTGGCTTCCATCGCCAGTTGCAGGCTGTCGCCGACAAAATCGCTGACGCCATGGAAGATTTCCGGCGTCATGTAGTTGTGGCCTAGGATCACGGCATTGCGCTTGGCCTTCATCTCTTGGATGGCTTTGACATAAGGCGCATAGATCGCCCAATCCGCCGGAGAGATCACCCGGTCCATCTTGCTGTAAACATCCTGCATCGACGCCGCCAAATCGGGGTTCGGAGCAAGGTCATAATGGTCGGAAAGTGTGGAGCGCACGTTGGTTAGATCGAGCAACGGTCAGTTCCCTGTCAGCTTCGTTAAGGCGGATTTACACGCCTGTTACAATATAGGCTAGGGAAATAGGGGAAAAAGGCACTAAGCGGCGGTGATTTTCCCGAAAACAGCAGAATCGCGCAGGATTCGGTGCGTAAATCCGTAGTTTTTTGACTGCACGGACAAGATTGTTGTGCCGATGGAATATGTTAGCGCCTAAAGATGCGGAACAGCACGGGGGCGAAGCTGACAATAATTACGATTCTCAGAATATGGTGCAGCACGACGTAAGTGAGGTCTCCGCCTGCAATAATCGCGAGTACAACCATCTCGGACTGCCCGCCTGGCAAAAAAGCGAGAAAGGCATCCAAGCCGGGTGCGAGACCCAAATGAATGATGACTTCGATAAAAAGCGCGGACAGTGCGGCCAACTGCAACCCATTGACCAGTCCCGCCAGAACATAGCGACGGAATTCTTTCAGCGTCAGGCCGACATATTTTACGCCGACACCAATCGCGATGAAGAATTGGCTGGCCCAAATCAATTCTGCAGGCGGTCGCTGAGTAATGACGCCGCATAGACTCAGGACCGTCGCTAGAATCAAGGGTCCGATGATGGTCGCTCCAAGCAGTTTCAATTTCACGCCGAGCCACCAGCCGCCCAGCCCAGCAAACACCATCCATGCCATCTGCAGCGCTGGCGTCTCCCTTGCTGCAATACCTGGGCGCGCCAATAGATCGACATCCCAAAACAATGAGATCACAATCGGCGCGAGGCCAATGATCAGCAACACACGCGTTGCATGGATCAGGCTGAGCGCCCGCAGATTGCCGCCCGCGGCTTCGCCAAAGATCAGCAGATCCTGTAGTCCGCCGGGCATTGCACCGTAGTAAGCTGTCACTTTGTCGAGCTTAAATGCCCATCGCAAAAGCGGGTACGATGTGACGGCGACAAGGGCTATAAAAAGCGGCACCATGACCAGTGACAGTGCCATGCGTGGTGCCTCTGTCAGGACATCTGGAGTAATGGAAGCACCAATCGCGACACCAAGCACAGTGCGGAAGCCAAAGTTCAACGGCTTGTTCATTCGAAGGTCGACGCCCAACAAGGCCACTGCAAGACAGATCGCAAGCGGGCCCATCAAGAACGGGAGCGGCAACCCAATCAACCACCACAGCACGGCGCCGATAGCGCCGAGCGAATAGGTTTTCAGCTGAATCCATTGGGTTTGCATGTGTGTTCTTTCTGTCTTCTGACTGTCTGAAAACGCCGCAAAAAGAAAGCGCAAATCGTCTTTGCTTTTTGCCGGTCGCAGAATGCCCTGCGATACGCGATGCTTCGCCGCTTCACATTCGTACCGAGGCTGGACCTTTGCAAATGAATGGGGCATAGAGAAACGGAATTCGCGGAGGCACACATGGGCATTCTCAACTCTCTTTTGCGCGCAGTCACTTGGTGGAACGGGCAGACTTTGAACACGCAGTTCTTCACCTGGCGGAAGGGCGAAAAAGTCGGCGAGGATGATCAGGGCAACAGCTATTACCGCAATGCGGACGACAGCAAGCGCTGGGTGATTTACAACGGCGAAGCTGAGGCAAGCCGCGTTGGGCCTGATTGGCACGGCTGGTTGCATCGTACCTACGATGAAGTCCCTTCGGAAAAGCCGTTGAAGCACAAAGCGTGGGAAAAACCGCACCAAGAAAACCTGACTGGCACCGCTTTGGCCTATGCGCCCGCTGGGTCGATCCGGGCTGGCGCGCCGGTCGAGCGGTCTGACTACGAAGCTTGGCAGCCAGAATAACAGCATAGGTTTTCATCATGGCAGCGCAGAACACAGAAGTGGCAGTTGGTGGTCTTGTCCTTGCGGCCGCTTTGGGCTTTGGCATCTATATGGGCCAAGTTGCCGGGTTTGCTGACCGGTCTTCGGGCTATGATCTGACAGCTTCTTTCCGCTCTATCGAGGGCGTGACCGTTGGCACCGACGTGCGACTGGCCGGGGTTAAGATTGGCACTGTCACAGATATCGCGTTGAACCCAGAAACCTTCCGCGCCGACGCGCGGTTCACGGTGCAGGACGAAGTCTTGCTGCCGGATGACACGGCGGTTGTGATTTCCTCCGAGGGTCTCTTGGGTGGTAATTTTGTTGAAATTCTGCCCGGTGGCTCGCCCTTCAATTTGGAAGATGGCGGAGAGATCATCGACACACAAGGCGCGGTTAGCCTGATCTCTCTCTTGCTTAAATTTGTCTCTGGTAGTGGCGAATGAAGTGGCTTGCGGGCATTGCACTTTGCTTTTGCTGTGCGAATGTCAGCGCGCAAGAGATCATCATTGAAGAGTTGAATGGTTTGGAAGATGGGATTTCCCTGTCCCAAAGCCCGATCTTTGAAGATGTGGTTGAAGAAGTCACAGCAGTACCGGGCACCGGTGCGGTTTTGCGCGGGCTGGATAAACTCAGCGGCCATGTCGAAGACTTTGAACTGCAAAACGGCTTTAGTGTGGGCTTTGGCCAGCTTCGGATTGATCTCGCCGAATGTCGTCACCCGGATGATAATGCAACGGGTGAGGCCTATGCCTTCTTGACGATTTTTGATGGCCCTGCGGTGGGTGAGCCCGCGTTTCAGGGGTGGATGATTGCCTCATCTCCGGCGCTGAACGCGATGGATCATGCGCGCTATGATATTTGGGTTCTGCGTTGCACAACCGCGCCGGAAGAAGGCAGCGAATAAGCGTAGATGTCAGCGCTTTGCCCCAAGGCGGTCTCAAGCAACGCGTGGTAGGCTTGGCGCGAAATTTCCACACCGCCGAGTGATTTCAAATGCGGTGTTAGGAACTGCGTATCAAAAAGAGTGAACCCGCATTGATCAAGATGCGTCGTCAGGTATGCGAGCGCGATCTTGCTGGCGTCTGTCTGACGCGAGAACATGCTTTCCCCAAAAAACGCACTTCCCAGAACGACACCGTAAACGCCGCCGATCAAGTCACCGTCTGGGGTCCAGACTTCTAGAGAATGCGCCTGAGCATTGCGATGCAATGCGTTGTAAAGGCGATGTATTTCGTCGTTGATCCAGGTGTCTTCTCTGTCGGCACAACCATCCAAGACACCAGCAAAATCATTGTCCAATGTCACGGCGAAGCCGCCGCGAGAGATACGGCGCGCAAGGCTGCGAGAGATGTGGAAAGCATCAAGCGGCAGGATGCCGCGGCGTTTTGGGTCGACCCAGAAAATCTCTGGATCGTCCCGATGTTCTGACATGGGAAAAACACCCATTGCGTAGGCGCGCATCAACATTTGAGGCGTGATCTGCCCCACGTTATTGCGCGCCGTTAGGCATCACGCGTAGGTGGCCTCAAGCCATTTTTCCAGCCAGTGAATATTGTATTCACCTGTCTGGATGGCTTCTTCTGCCAACAGCTGATGGAACAGCGGCACGGTGGTGTCGATGCCGTCAATGATCAACTCACCCAAGGCGCGGTTCAGGCGCGCCAAGGCCTCTGGCCGGTCGCGTCCGTGCACGATCAGCTTGCCAATCAAGCTGTCGTAGTAAGGCGGGATGGAATAGCCATCATACAACGCCGAATCCATCCGTACGCCCAGCCCACCCGGCGCATGGAACTGCGTGATTTTGCCGGGGCAAGGGGAGAAGTTCGGCAGACGCTCTGCATTCAGGCGTACCTCAATGGAGTGGCCGTTGATTTGCAGATCGTCCTGTGTGAAGGACATGTCCAGACCTTCGGCCACACGAATCTGTTCGCGCACCAGATCAACGCCGAAAATGGATTCCGTCACCGGGTGTTCCACCTGCAGACGCGTGTTCATCTCGATGAAATAGAACTCACCATTTTCATAAAGGAATTCGATGGTGCCCGCGCCAATATAGTTGATCTTGGCAACCGCATCCGCACAGATCTTACCGATCTTGGCGCGCTCTTCCGGCGTAATGCAGGGGCCGGGGGCCTCTTCGAAAACCTTCTGGTGGCGGCGCTGGAGAGAACAATCACGTTCCCCGAGGTGCACCGCCTTGCCCTTGCCATCACCAAAGACCTGAATCTCGATGTGACGCGGTGTGGTCAGGTATTTCTCGATATAGACTTCGTCGTTGCCAAAGGCGGCTTTGCCTTCTGCACGTGCGGTGCGGAAAGCGGATTCCATATCCTTGGCGGTCTTGGCAACCTTCATGCCACGGCCACCGCCACCGGCAGTCGCCTTGATAATCACCGGATAGCCGATCTCTTCGCCAATCTTCTTGGCGGTTTCAAGATCGGGCACGCCGCCGTCAGAGCCGGGAACGCAGGGCACACCAAGGTCTTTCATTGTGTCCTTGGCGGTGATCTTATCGCCCATGACACGGATGTGTTCCGCCGTCGGGCCAATGAACGTCAGATCGTGGTCTTCGACGATCTGAACGAATTTGGCGTTTTCCGACAGAAAACCGTAGCCCGGATGAATTGCCTGTGCGCCTGTGACTTCGCAGGCGGCGATGATCGACGCCATGTTCAGGTAACTGTCCGTGCCCGGTGCCGGGCCGATACAGATGGCTTCGTCAGCCATCCGCACGTGCATCGCGTCGGAGTCAGCGGTGGAATGGACAGCAACGGATTTGATGCCCATTTCACGGCAGGCGCGGATCACGCGAAGCGCGATCTCCCCACGGTTGGCAATTAGGATTTTATCAAACATGTCAGCACCTTACTCGATGATGACCAAAGGTGCGCCATATTCAATCGTGGCCCCATCTTCGACCAGGATACGTTTCACTGTGCCAGCGCGAGGTGCCGGGATGTGGTTCATGGTTTTCATGGCTTCGACGATCATCAGCGTATCGCCTTCAGCCACGGATGCACCAACAGAGATAAACGCCGGCGCGCCAGGTTCTGCCTGCATATATACCGTGCCCACCATCGGAGAGGTCACCGCGCCCGGATGGCTCGCAGGATCTTCGTTTGCTGCGGCTGGTGCCGCTGGCGCAGCAGGTGTTGCCGGTGTTGCAGGCGCGGCTGGAACGGGGGCGGCCATCGGTGCCTGCATCGCAGCAACCACCTCTTTTTGGCGGCTGACACGCACGTTGATACTGTCGTCTTCGCCATATTCGCGCATGACTTCGATTTCAGTCAATTCGTTGGTTTGCAACAGTTCTGCCAAGGCCTGAATGAAGGCGACATCAGAGTCGGTGGGTTTTTTGCTCATGTTTGTCCTCTGCCGCGCATTTTGCGCGCTGTGTGTGTTTCCCCTATTGGCTGCTTATAGGCTATATTTTGTGCGAGGAAAAGCAGCCCATCGCTGCCTTTGGAAAGGAAATGAGACCACCGCGCACCCATCTCGGAAGGTCTTGTCAAAGAGGCATGCCAGAGAGTTTTGCGACCAATTCTGCAAGCTTTCGTGCGCCGAATTTCTTAAGCAGCCGCGCGCGGTACTCTTCAACCGTGCGATAGCTGATTTTCAGGTCCAGCCCGATCTCTTTGGATGTCATACCACGGCAGGTTAGGATCGCGATTTCGCGCTCTCTTTGGGTCAGGCTGACGACGGGGCGCTCATCGGAAAGATCGGCAAAGGTCCAGACTCCGCAATGAAATGGGTTCTCTGGCGTCAGGGATTTGCCCCGCACGCGACACCAGAACAGCGTGCCATCCTTGCGGCGCATGATACGTTCATCGGTATATGTTCCTTGCGCCTCAAGTGCTTCGCGGACCTTTGCACCAATGGATTCGTAATCTTCGAGCGAGGCGTAAAAATCAGCGATGCTTGCGCCACGGCATTCGTCGATAGTTTTCCCGAACATGGCTGCAAACGCGTCATTCGGCGACCGAACGATGCGGTTTTCCAAAAGGCAAATGCCAATCGGTGCATGCTGAAAGGCGAGATCGGATATCGACATAGTCCATGAATGCCCGGCAACGCGGCAAATGCCAAGCCTAGCTATGCAGATTTTGGCAGCTTCGTGATTGACCATTGACCAGCACAAAAAATGACGTGAGGGTCTTGCCCGACATAAACCGGGGATAGAAATGCGTCGAACCCTATTGATTTGTCTGGCAGCGCTGACGTTAGGTGGTTGCCTTTCCGAAGAAAAAGCCACTGGACAGGCGGCGGGGTATGGCCGGTCTTACCCGGAATCTGTCGTTCTTGAGATGCCGACAAACGCGCCCTCGATCACGCAGCAGTTCCGTCGGATTGAAGATAATGAGCATTATGGGATCGATATTCACGCCCCCATCGGCACGCCTGTTTTGGCGGCTGCGGGCGGTGAAGTCATCAAATCTTTCTTCGGACCGGCCTATGGCAATCAGATCGAAATCCTGCATCCGGCGGACTCATCCGGGAAAACGTCGCGCACGCGGTATGTACACCTGCAGACGCGTATGGTTGATGTCGGCACACAGGTCGCGCGCGGCGAACAGATTGCGACTCTGGGCGTGACAGGATTTCTGTCCAGCGGCTTTCCACATCTGCATTTTGAAACGCTTTATCGGGGCACCAGCATTATTCACAGCGCAAGCGATGCGAACCTGTACTGGGCCGACGGCAAAGGAAAGATCACTTGCTATGATCCGAAATATGATCAGCTTGAGACAGAGACGTTCTTGCTGACCTATCCGGTGCGCTGCCAATAAATATCTGACAAAAAAGAAAAAACCCGGCACAAGGGCCGGGTTCTTCGTTTGAATGTCGTTGCCATCAATTGACGATGGTCGCCTCAGTCGCGGCGCGCAGTTCCTCTTCGGTGACACCTTCGGCCACTTCGACGATCTTCAAACCACCTTCGACCACATCCATCACGCCAAGATTGGTGATGATGCGATCGACAACGCCCTTACCAGTCAGAGGCAGAGTGCATTCTTTCAGCAGTTTGGATTCGCCGTGCTTGTTGGCGTGGTCCATCACAACGATCACGCGGCCCACACCGGCCACCAGATCCATCGCGCCGCCCATGCCTTTGACCAGCTTGCCGGGGATCATCCAGTTTGCAAGGTCGCCGTTTTCGGCCACTTCCATCGCGCCCAGAATCGCCGCAGCGATCTTACCGCCACGGATCATCGCAAAGGACGTCGCGCTGTCAAAATATGCGGTGCGACGCAGTTCGGTGATGGTCTGTTTGCCTGCGTTGATCAGATCAGGGTCTTCATCGCCTTCAAACGGGAAGGGGCCCATGCCCAGCATGCCGTTTTCAGATTGCAGCGTGATGTCTTTGTCACCCACATAGTTCGCCACCAGCGTCGGAATACCGATGCCGAGGTTTACATACATGCCGTCCTCAAGTTCCTGAGCGGCACGTTCAGCCATTTGGTTACGATCCCAAGCCATGATTATGCCTCCTCGCGCTTGCGGGTGGTGCGCTGTTCGATGCGCTTTTCGTGCTCACCCTGAACGATGCGGTGAACGTAGATGCCCGGCAGGTGAATTGCGTCGGGGTCCAGAGAGCCTGCTGGCACGATTTCCTCGACCTCAAGGACACAGACTTTGCCACAGGTCGCAGCTGGCACGTTGAAATTGCGCGCAGTCTTACGGAAGATCGCGTTACCGGTTTCGTCTGCTTTCCAAGCTTTCACAATGGCGAGGTCTGCAAAGATGCCTTCTTCGAGAATATAGTCCTTGCCGTTCCAGGATTTCACGTCCTTACCTTCGGCGATCACGGTACCAACGCCGGTCTGGGTGTAGAAGCCAGGAATACCCGCACCACCTGCGCGCATACGCTCTGCCAATGTGCCCTGTGGGTTAAATTCCAGCTCCAGCTCACCTGACAGGTACTGACGCATGAATTCCGCGTTTTCGCCCACGTAAGACGACATCATCTTTTTGACCTGTTTGGTCTGCAACAGAATGCCGATCCCGAAGTCATCCACACCCGCGTTGTTGGACGCGAAGGTCAAATCTTTTGTGCCCGCGTCTTTAATGGCCTGCAGCAAAAGCTCTGGAATACCGCAGAGACCAAAACCACCAGACGCGATCAGCATGCCGTCATGCAGAAGGCCGTCTAGCGCTTCGTTTGCATTTGCATAGACTTTTTGCATCGTCCTCTCCCTAAGAAATTCTCTGACGCTAGGTAGGGGGCAGGGGTGTGCTAAGTCAACTCAGCGCGTGTGCGCCCTGTAGTTCTACGGTCAGTGGTGCGGCGTAGAAAATTGCGCTACGACGTGAACCTTTTCGCCTGCCACCTGCACTATACTGTGCAAACACAGGTGAACGAGGCATGGTCAACAAAGAGCGCGCATATGAGGAGTTTCTGGTCGCCAGCGCGCGTTTGAATGACGCAGAGGCGATGGCCGCTTTGGTACAACTGCGCGGGCCGCGGCTGTTGGTGCATGCGACGCGGCTGCTGGGAAATCGCGACGAAGCGCAGGATGCTGTTCAGGACGCTTGGATCGAAATATTCCGTGCGCTCAGGCAGTTGCGCAGTGATGCCGCCTTCGCAGCATGGGCGACTCGCATCGTGACCCGCCGTTGCGCGCGGATCATCGCGGGCAATCAACGCACCCGCGCCATCGCGCGGGAACTGGCCCCCCTGACCGAAACAGCAGCGACGGAAAACTCCGATGACGTGCAACTTGTTCAAGAGGCGATTGCCAGCCTGCCACCCCAGCAAGCTGCGACGGTCGCGCTCTTTTACCTCGAAGACATGAGCCTTGCCGAAGTGGCAGTGGCGCTGGACGTGCCGGTTGGCACGGTAAAATCAAGGCTTTCGCTCGCGCGAGAGCGGTTGAAAGCGCATTTGAAAGGAGCGTTTGATGACCAATAATGACGACTTGGAAAAGATGATCAAAGCAGCCCTCACAGGTCAGGACAGGGAGATTCTTGAGGGAACAGAAGAGCTTGGCTGGTTTGCCTTGGGGCTCAAACAGTTCTCAGGAAAGCTCGGTTGGGTCACTTGGGTGTTGATGGTAGTGCAAACCACCATGTTCATCGCTGGCGCCTATTTCGGGATCAAGTTCCTGAATGCATCAGAGCTTTTGCCAGCTGTGAAAAACGGAATTGGATCAGCTGTACTCTTGCTTATGGCGACCCAGATCAAAATGAGCCTGATGCCACAAATGCAGGCAGATCGCGTGATCCGAGAGGTGAAGCGATTGCAGCTTTTGATCGCAAGTCACGGGACCTAAAAGAAAAGGCCGGGTCAGCCCGGCCTTTTCATTACTTCGCAGCGGTCTTCTTTTTCGCTGCAGTTTTCTTTTTGGCCGGTGCCTTCTTTTTCTTCACACCTTTCGCCGCCGCCTTTTCGTTCACCAATTCAATGGCCTTTTCGACGGTCAGATCTTTGGGATCGATCTCTTTCGGCAGTGTCGCGTTGACCTTTTCCCATTTCACATAAGGCCCATAGCGGCCTTCCATGATGCTCATCGCGCCCCCATCGGGGTGGTCTCCCATCTCGCGCAGGGCCTTAGCGGCTGCGCCGCGTCCGCGACCTGGATTGGCGCGTTTTTCCGCCAGCAACTCCACCGCGTGGTTCATGCCGACTTCAAACATTTCCATGTAGTTCTTGAGGCTGACGTAAACGGGTTTCTCGTCACCCGGCAGCTTATGCATGATGTAGGGCCCAAAGCGGCCAAGGTTCGCGCTGATCCGGCCCCCCTCTGGGTGATCGCCGATATTGCGCGGCAGCGAGAGCAGTTGCACCGCCTGTTCCAGGGTTGTCTGATCCTTGGGCCAGCCACCATGACGGGGCAGCGGGAGGGACGAGCGTTTCGGTTTTTTGTTTTCCGGCGTGACCTCACCGCGCTGAACATAAGCGCCATAGCGCCCGTCTTTCAGCCAGATTTCATCGCCTTCGTCGCTGCCCAACAATTTGTCATCACCTTCAGAGCCAGCGATGGTGCGGGTGTAGTTACATTCGGGGTAGTTGCCGCAACCGACAAATCCGCCGGTACGCGAAGTTTTCAAGTGCAACTGCCCGGTGCCGCATTTTGGGCAGATACGCGGGTCTGTGCCATCTTCGCGGGGCGGGTAAAGCTGTGGCGCAAGCGCAGTGTCCAGAATTGTCAAAACTTCGGCCACGCGCAGATCGCTGGTTTCCGCAATCGCGGCAGAGAAGTCGCGCCAGAAATCATTCAGCACCTGCTTGTAGTCAAGGTCGCCAGCAGACACGTCATCAAGGCTGTTTTCCAACTCTGCTGTGAATTCATAGCCCACATATTTGCGGAAGAAATTCATCAAAAAGATCGTAACAATCCGACCTTTCTCTTCGGGGAACAGGCGGTTCTGTTCCTTGCGGACATATTCGCGATCTTGGATCGTGGTGATCACCGACGCGTAGGTCGACGGGCGACCGATGCCCAGTTCTTCCATCCGTTTGACCAGCGTCGCCTCGGTGTAGCGTGGAGGTGGCTGGGTGTGGTGCTGCAGGGCCAAAACGCCTGCGTTCTCAGATAGGATCGCCTTCGCGTCGCGCAGCATACCTTGATCAATTACGTTCTCTTGGCCTGTCGCCTTGGCGAATTGATCCATGAGGCCCGTCGCGGCAAAGCTGATCGCCTCTCCTTGCATGATCTGGGGCAGGCGGTTGCCATCTTCGTCATCATCGTCGCGGGCAACATCATCGCGGCCTTCTTCGTAGACGCGCATGAAGCCGTCAAACAGCACCACTTGACCGTTTGCACGCAGCACGACTTGGCCGTCCTGGCTGGCGATATCAACCGTTGTGCGTTCCAACCGTGCGCCTTCCATTTGGCAGGCGAGGGTCCGTTTCCAGATCAGATCATAAAGTTTGCGCTGATCGTCTTCGGACACCTTCAACTGGCTGGCATCACGGGTCATTTCCGTCGGGCGGATACACTCGTGTGCCTCTTGTGCGTTCTTGGCTTTGTTTTTGTAGATGCGCGGCTGGGCCGGCACGTATTCCGCGCCATAGCGGTCTTTGATCGCGTCGCGCGCCGCAGTTACAGCCTCGGGTGCCATGTCGATGCCGTCGGTCCGCATGTAGGTGATATACCCCGCCTCATAGAGGCGCTGCGCCGCGTTCATACATTGCCGCGCGCCCATGCCGAATTTCCGGCTGGCTTCCTGCTGCAAAGTGGATGTCATAAAGGGTGCAGAAGGATTGCGGTTGGCGGGCTTTGCCTCAACCGATTTCACTGAAAGATTACGAGAGGTTACCGCCTGAACTGCAAGTTCCGCGGCGGTGCTGTCTTTCAGCGACATCTTATCAAGCTTGTCGCCGCCCAGAACCGTCAGGCGGGCCTCAAAATCCTTGCCGCGCGGAGTCTGCAGCAGGGCTTTCACGGACCAATATTCCTGCGCGTTGAAGGCTTCGATCTCCATCTCGCGTTCAACGATCAGGCGCAGACAGACAGATTGCACACGTCCCGCAGAACGTGCGCCGGGCAGCTTGCGCCACAGAACCGGGGAAAGTTTGAACCCCACCAAATAGTCCAAAGCGCGGCGGGCCAGATATGCCTCGACCAGCGGCTCATCCACCTGACGCGGATTTTTCATGGCTTCGGTCACGGCGGACTTGGTGATCGCATTGAAAACAACGCGAGACACAGGCGTGTCTTTTTTAATGGCACGACGTTTGCGCAGCGCTTCTTCGAGGTGCCAAGAAATGGCTTCTCCTTCGCGATCAGGGTCGGTCGCGAGGATCAATGCGTTGTCGTCTTTCAAAGCGTCGGCGATGGCTTTGACGTGGGGTCGAGATTTTGTGTCGACCTCCCACGTCATGGCAAAATCGTTTTCCGTATCCACTGATCCATCTTTGGACGGTAGGTCTCGGATATGGCCGTAAGAGGCCAGCACAGTGTAGTCAGGTCCCAAGTATTTATTGATGGTTTTGGCCTTCGCCGGGGACTCTACAACAACAACTGGCATACAATTTCCTCTCGACTCAATTCGGTCGGCCTTATGGCGGGCAAAGATGTGGGGCGAAAGAGGGGAATGTCAATGATTAGGAAAAACTGCACTGCGATACGGGGTGGCGCGGCTGCATTCTTCATCAAAGTTATTGCGAGAGCCCGTAGGGCTGTTATCGACGGCTTAGCATTCCGCCCGCCGACCGAGAAATTTGCCCCGCCAGTTCCAGATCGACCAAGGCAGCGGTCATTTGATGCGCTGGGATGCGCAAATCGCGAATCAAACGGTCTTCGTCAGTTGGGGCGTCGGCGATCCGCTCTAAGATCAGGGTTTGTGTGTTTGATGTATCCTGCCCAGCAGCGGCTTTTTTGCGGATTGGTTTGACAGGCGGCGGCTCCATTGCGGCTTCTGAGACAGGGCCGGTGGGTTGCAGATTGAATGATTGTTGTGTCTGGGCCGCGTCGCTGTCTGAAAGGGGTGCAAGTGCATCCAAGATATCCTTCGCACAGCGCACTAGGGTGGCCCCGTCGCGGATCAAAAGATTGCAGCCAGAGGCACGGGCATCAATTGGGTGACCGGGCACGGCAAAGACCTCTCGTCCCTGATCCAATGCGTCGCGCGCAGTCAGCATAGAGCCTGACTTCACTGCCGCTTCAACAACTACCACAGCACGCGCAAGGCCTGATATGATCCGGTTACGGGCCGGGAAATGGCGGGATCGTGGGGGCATGCCCATCGGTTGTTCTGACAAGATCACGCCGCAGTCGGCGATTTGCGCGGCCAGCGCGTTGTTTTCAGCCGGGTAGGTGACATCGACGCCGCCCGCAAAGACGGCAATTGTCCCGGTTTTTAGGGCTGCTTGATGCGCTGCCGTGTCCACGCCGCGTGCCAACCCGCTGACCACCACATGTCCTGCGCTGCCTAAGCCAACCGCCAAGTCGCGTGACATCCGCATGCCGAGTGATGACGCATTGCGCGCGCCAACAAGCGCTATCTGAGGTTTGGACAAAAGTTTAAGGTTTCCTTTTGCCCAAAGCAGGGGCGGCGGGTCTGCAAGATCATAAAGCGGTTTGGGAAAGTTGGGTGCGCCATAGAACAGGGGCTTTGCCCCAGCTCGCAGCGCATTGGTCATTTCTGTTTGCGCGTCACTTGCAGTGCAAGGCTGATAGTCCTTCACGCCTGCCTCTGCCGCGATCTGGGGCAAAGCAGCAAAGGCCGCAGCGATTGACCCGTGTTCGCTTAGCAGCCGAAAGAACGTCGTTGGCCCCACCCGACGCGACCGCAATAGGCGGAGCCACAACAGCTTGTCCTCGTCCGACTTGGGCGCAAGTTGGGGGTGGTCCGTCGAAAAAGGAATGTCCGTCATAGGTGGCTCCGCCAGAGTGCAGAGCCACTATGGGTCGCGTTGGTTAATGGGCCGTAAAGGACGTTAGGTTGCCGACCCACCCACGGTCAGACCACCCATCAAAACAGTAGGTTGCCCCACGCCCACTGGCACCCATTGTCCTGCTTTGCCGCAGTTGCCCATGCCCGGATCAAGCGCCATGTCATTGCCCAAGGCTTTGATCTGCATCATCGCAGTGGCACCGTCTCCGATCAGAGTCGCGCCTTTGACCGGCGCGCCAACCTTGCCGTTTTTCACGTGATAGGCCTCGGTGCAGGAAAAGACGAATTTACCGTTGGTGATGTCGACCTGACCGCCGCCAAAGCCGACCGCATAGATGCCATCTTTCAAAGACGCGACCAGATCGGCCGGATCACTGTCGCCACCCGCCATATAGGTATTGGTCATGCGCGGCATAGGGGCGTGGGCATAGCTTTGACGCCGTCCGTTTCCTGTCGGCGTGACACCCATCAGGCGGGCGTTCTGGCGGTCTTGCATATAGCCTTTCAAAATTCCGTCCTCGATCAGGACGTTTTTGCCAGACGGCGTGCCTTCATCATCCACCGTCAAAGACCCGCGACGGTCGGGGATGGTGCCATCATCGACCACCGTCACCCCTTTTGAGGCGACCTGCTCGCCGACGCGGCCAGAGAAATTCGAACTGCCTTTGCGATTGAAATCGCCTTCCAAGCCATGACCGACGGCCTCATGCAGCAAAATGCCGGGCCAGCCGGGGCCAAGCACCACTTCCATCTGACCGGCGGGGGCAGGGATGGCGTCGAGGTTGACGGTCGCAACCCGCAGCGCTTCGCGCGCTTTGGCTTGCCAGTCTTTCGGGTCAATCAAACCGTCAAGGCCTAGACGCCCGCCACCGCCAGCGCTGCCACTTTCACGGCGACCGTCTTTTTCGACAATCACCGACACGTTCAGGCGTGTCATCGGACGTGTGTCCATAATCCGAGTGCCATCCGGACGCAGGATCACCAGCTCTTGGATCGAAGCCGCCATCGAGGCACTGACTTGCACAACCCGCGAATCCAAATCGCGCACAAAAGCATCGATTTCGCGTAGGGTTTCGATTTTGACAGGGAAGGGCGCGCCTGCAATCGGGTCTTCGTCGGTGTAAAGCTTGCGATTGGTGCGCTGCGGGCTGTCGGCATATAAACCGCCGCCATCGCCGACCGCCAGCCGCGCTGTTGCCACGGCGCGTTTCAATGCGGCCTCGGAGATTTCGCTGGAATGGGCATAGCCTGCGACTTCGCCGTTGACCGCGCGAAGGCCGAATCCTTCGGAGGCGTCGTAGCTGGCTGTCTTGATGCGGCCATCGTCAAACACCAACCCCTCAGAGCGGCGTCGTTCCAAAAAGATTTCGCCGTCCTCAGCACCTGCGGTGGCTTCACGCAGCAATTTAAGGGCTGTCCCCTCATCCAGAGTTGTTTCAAATGGGTCGAATTTGCTCTGCATGGGGCGCTCCTGCCTTGGAATTCTCAATCTGGGCCCGACAAAAATCGGGAGGAATTTTGATATAAATCAAAAAAGCGTCTGTTTGACGCAAGCATATTCCTTTATCTGCGCCTCAGAATATGGTTCATAGCACCGACAAAACAACGGGATTCCGTTTTCATTGCGGAATCTCCCCGCAGATACGACCAAATACGCAACCGATCAGGGTGACACATGCGAATTCTTTCGACCCTCATGGGCCTCTGGGCAGCTTTCTCCGCTCTACCCGCCATCGCTCAGGATGCTGAGCATCTCGGCAAGCCAACCGACAAAGGACTGGGCTTTCAGCCGGCAGTCACCGAATTGTCTCGTGATATTCAATCACTGGACAGCATGATCAACGTCATCATCTTTGCCATCGTTGCATTTGTGGCGATTTTGCTGGTGATCTGCATGGTGCGCTTTAACCAGCGCGCAAACCCGACCCCTGCAAAATTCACACACCACACCCCGATCGAGATCATCTGGACCGTTGGTCCGATCCTTGTTCTGGTGTTCATCGGTGCCTTCTCTCTGCCTGTTCTGTTCAAACAACAGGAAATCCCAGAGGGCGAGCTTTACATCAAAGTGACCGGCCACCAGTGGTATTGGACATACGAATACCCAGAACAGGAACTGGAATTTGACAGCTAT
The DNA here is from genome assembly GCF_900129685.1 of Cognatishimia maritima. Classification (GTDB taxonomy): domain Bacteria; phylum Pseudomonadota; class Alphaproteobacteria; order Rhodobacterales; family Rhodobacteraceae; genus Cognatishimia; species Cognatishimia maritima. The sequence goes on from NZ_FQWM01000008.1 coordinate 44,604, forward strand.
ATGCTGGGCCACCCTGCGACCTTGGGCGAAGGCGATGACGATATCGAAGCGTTCAAGCTGAACGATGCGATGCGCGCAAAGCTGGTTGAAGCGGGCTATGAGGAAGACGAATTCCTGCTGGCAACCGACACCCGCGTGATTGTTCCAATCGATACTGTGGTTGTTATGGGCGTCACCGCAGATGACGTGATCCACTCTTGGACGATCCCAGCCTTTGGCGTGAAACAGGACGCGGTTCCTGGCCGTCTGGCACAGCTGTGGTTCAAAGCTGAAAAAGAAGGCGTGTACTTCGGTCAATGTTCTGAACTTTGCGGCAAAGATCACGCCTATATGCCGATCACTGTTGAAGTTGTGAGCAAAGAAGCCTTTGCAGCCTGGGTTCAGTCCGCACAGGACGAACTGGCTGTAAACGGCACGGTTGCAGCAACTTTCCAAGTGGCATCTGCCAACTAAATAGTGACCGGGCGCGTCAGCCGCGCCCGATCTGACCCGCGCGGAAGGGCCTCCCTTCCACCTGAACAGGACACATGATGAGCGACGCCAGCATTCATTCACAAGTGCCAGAGAACGAGGCCTCTTTTGGGGATTACTTCGCTCTTTTGAAGCCGCGTGTGATGTCTTTGGTGGTGTTCACTGCCATGGTGGGCCTTTTGGCTGCCCCGGGCGGCGTGCACCCGTTCATCGCGTTTTGCGCGATCCTGTTCATTGCCATCGGCGGCGGCGCCTCTGGTGCGCTGAACATGTGGTATGACTCTGACATTGATCAGGTCATGTCCCGCACCAAGTCCCGCCCGATCCCCTCCGGTAAGGTGACCCGCGAAGAAGCTTTTGCGATTGGAATGACGCTTTCAGTGATGTCTGTCGTGATGCTGGGCCTTGCGACCAACTGGTTCGCGGCAGGGCTGCTGGCCTTTACGATTTTCTTCTATGTGGTGATCTACACCATGTGGCTAAAGCGCTGGACACCGCAGAACATCGTGATCGGTGGCGCAGCAGGGGCTTTCCCTCCGATGGTGGGCTGGGCGGCTGTCACGGGCGGCGTGTCTGTCGAAAGCGTTTTGATGTTCACGCTGATCTTCATGTGGACACCCCCGCATTTCTGGGCGCTGTGCCTGTTTATGAAATCTGACTACAAGGATGCGGGCGTGCCTATGCTGCACGTGACCCACGGCCGCGCCGTGACGCGCAACCACATTCTTGTCTACACGCTGCTTTTGGCTGCGATTGCTGTCAGCATGGCTTTCACCTCTATTGGTGGTTGGATCTACCTGACCGTGGCCGTGGTGATGAACGCGATCTTTGTGGCAGGCGCGGTTTCAATCTGGCGTCGCTCTGACGCGCAATGCGAAGCGGACAACCATAAGCGCGAGAAAAGCTTCTTCGGATTCTCACTGCTGTATCTCTTCCTGCATTTCGGCGCGATCCTCGCCGAAGTTGCGCTTGCCCCCTACGGACTGGGAGGCTGGTAAAGATGAACTTTCCTGAACAGCACGAACTGCACAAACGTCGTTTTGGCCGCAACCTTGGGGTTGCGCTCGCCCTGGCCGCATTTGTTGTTTTGCTCTTGGGTTTGACGGTCGTCAAAGTCACCCGCGGTGATTTTGAACCGGCGTCGGTTCAGCAGGGGGCGACGAATGGATAAGAACGCAAAAACCGTTCTGCAATTGGCAAGTGTCGTCGTCGTGATGGGCGGCTTGGCCTATGCCTCTGTGCCGTTTTACGACTGGTTCTGCCGCGTCACCGGGTTTGGCGGTGTGACGCAAGAAGCGGACGCCGGATCGGACGTCATTTTGGACAAGACCATCAAGGTCAAGTTTGACGCTTCTAAGGACAAAGACATGATGTGGGAATTCAAACCGCATCAATTGGAAATGGAAGTCAAGATCGGCGAAACCGGTCTGGCGTTCTACGAGGCCTATAACCCAACCAACCGTCCAATTGCCGGGCAGGCGAGCTATAACGTCGCCCCCTATGAGGCTGGTGGGTTCTTTTCGAAAATTGACTGCTTCTGTTTTACAGAGCAGGTGCTGATGCCGGGTGAGCGGGTTGATATGCCTGTCACCTTCTTTGTTGATCCCGAGATCGTTGAGGACCGAGACGCGAAATTCGTCAAGGAAATCACCTTGAGCTATACGTTCTATGAAATCGATCTCCCCGAAGACACAGCGGCCTTGACCCAACAGGGACTGGCTGTAGAAACAGAAACTAAAGAAACCTCCAACGAGGGATAATTCCACATGGCGCACGCTAAAAATCACGATTATCACATTCTGCCGCCGTCGATCCTGCCTTTATTGGGCGCGGTTTTCGGCTTCTTTATGCTGTTTGGCGCAGTTCTTATGTTCAAGGACATGGGGTCCTGGATGTTCCTGGCTGGCCTGGCTGGCGTTCTGTACGTCATGTTCGCTTGGTGGTCCGAAGTGACCAAAGAAGGCCAAACAGGCGACCACACCAAAGTGGTTCAAATCGGTCTGCGCTACGGCTTTATCCTGTTCGTGATGTCCGAAGTCATGTTCTTCGCGGCGTGGTTCTGGAGCTTCTTCAAACATGCGATCTACCCAATGGGCCCAGACAGCCCAATGGTTGATGGTGTGTTCCCGCCAGCAGGTATCGAAACCTTTGACCCTTGGCACCTGCCGCTGATCAACACGCTGATCCTGCTGTGCTCTGGCTGTGCCGCAACTTGGGCGCACCATGCTTTGGCGCATGAAAACAACCGTAAAGACATGAAATGGGGCCTGATCATTGCGATCGTCCTCGGCGTGTTCTTCACCATTCTGCAGGCTTACGAATACAGCCACGCGGCCTTTGGGTTCTCTGGGTCCATCTATGCTGCGAACTTCTTTATGGCGACCGGCTTCCACGGTGCGCACGTTGTGATCGGTACGATCTTCCTCTTCGTCTGCTTGATGCGCCTGATGCGCGGCCATTTCACACCAACTCAGCACGTGGGTTTTGAAGCGGCGGCTTGGTACTGGCACTTTGTTGACGTGGTCTGGCTGTTCCTCTTTGCGGCTGTCTACATCTGGGGTCAGTAAGACCAAGCCTTGGGCTTGTACCTTTTGACCAGATAAGCATATTGCAAGTCGCGGCGAAGCCTTCGCCGCGATTTCGTCTTTGAAGGGCCTCCCGCATCGTGCGTCGTCTTTTTCTTCCTCTGTTCTTTGGCATTGTCGGCACAGCTATTCTGCTGAAGCTGGGCTTTTGGCAGGTGGATCGACTGGCGTGGAAAGAGGCGGAACTCGCCCGGATCGATGCAAAAATTGTGGACGCGCCTGTCGCTGTGCCGACTGCCCCAACCGAAGAGGGTGACGAATACTTACCCGTAGTGACAACAGGGCGGACCGAAACACCGGAACTACACGTTCTTGCCTCCAGTAAACAGACCGGCGCGATCTACCGGATCGTAACTGCCTTTGAGACCGCAGAAGGCCGACGCCTGTTGTTGGACCGTGGCTGGGTAAAACCCGAAGCCAAGAATGCCGAGCGCAGCCCTGTGACGGCGACCATTGTCGGCAATCTATTGTGGCCTAATGAACGCAACAAATACACGCCGGAAAATGATGTATCTGGGAACACGTGGTTCGCCCGCGACATCGCAGACATGTCTGCCATTCTGAACACAGAACCGATCCTGATCGTGCAACGCGACAAGATCGACGTTGCCCCTGAAATAACCCCTATGCCAGTCACCTCGACCGGCATCCCAAATGATCACCTGCAATACGCCGTGACTTGGTTCGGACTGGCTCTGGTCTGGATCGGCATGACGCTGTATTACCTGCGCCGCATGCGCACACGAGAAAAGGTTTAAACGCCGTGAAATACATCTCTACCCGAGGGAACGCCCCAGAACTGAGCTTTGCCGAAGCGATGCTGACCGGTCTTGCCCGTGACGGGGGCCTATATGTACCGAAAAAAATCCCGACAATGTCACAAGATGACATCGCTGCATTGGCTGGCCAGTCTTACGAAGATATCGCCTTTCACGTGATGAAGCCCTTCATTGGCGACTGTTTCACGGATGAAGAATTCAAAGGCATCATTGCGCGCGCCTATGAAGGGTTCCGCCACACGGCACGTGCACCTTTGGTGCAGATGGGGCCAAACCACTACCTGCTGGAACTGTTCCACGGCCCAACACTGGCCTTCAAAGATTTCGCGATGCAGCTGATTGGCCAGCTGTTCCAGTTTGAACTGGAACGCCGCAAAGAGCGCGTGACCATTGTTGGGGCAACTTCGGGTGATACCGGGTCTGCCGCGATTGAAGCTTTCCGCGGGCTAGAGAACGTCGATGTCTTTATCCTGTTCCCACATGGCCGCGTGTCTGACATTCAGCGCAAGCAGATGACCACGCCGGATGACGCCAACGTGCATGCTTTGGCTCTCGAAGGGGATTTTGACGATTGTCAGGCGCGCCTGAAGGATATGTTCAACGATTTTGACTTCCGTGATGGCGTGAAGCTGGCGGGTGTGAACTCGATCAACTGGGCGCGCGTATTGGCGCAGGTGGTTTATTATTTCTCCTCCGCCGTCTCGCTGGGTGCGCCGCACCGCAAGGTCAGCTTTACAGTGCCCACCGGCAATTTTGGTGACATCTTTGCAGGCTTTATTGCCAAGCAAATGGGCCTGCCGATTGACCGGCTGGTCATCGCAACCAACCAGAACGATATCCTGCACCGCACCATGGAAACCGGTGCCTGCACAAAGGCCGGTGTTACACCCTCGATCAGCCCGTCTATGGACATCCAAGTCAGCTCCAACTTCGAACGGGCCCTGTTCTTTGCCTATGAAAAAGACGGCGACGCGGTGTCGAAGCTGATGGAAGATTTTGCCGACGGCTCTTTCACCATCAGCCAAGGAGCGATGGAATGGCTGCGCGAGCAGTTTGACAGTGGTCGCGCCTCGGAAGAAGAAACCAAGGCAACAATCACTTCGGAATACGCCACAACCGGCGAAGTGCTTTGCCCGCATACCGCCGTTGCCGTAAAAGTTGCGAATGAAAACCTGTCGACAGAAACACCCATGATCACGCTTGCCACAGCACATCCTGCCAAATTCCCGGATGCTGTTGAGGAAGCGATGGGCGCGCGCCCTGTTCTACCGCCGCATATGGCCGACCTGATGGAACGCGAAGAACGCCAGTGCAAAGTGCCAAATCAACTGGCGCTTTTGGAAACCATTATCAAAGACCGGATCGCCGCACGTTGACTGTAAATCTGCACACTCTGCCCAACGGGTTCCGCATCGTGACCGAGCATATGCCCGGTCTGCAATCCGCTTCTGTTGGCATTTGGGTCACCGCCGGTGGCCGCCACGAATTGGCACAGCAAAACGGCATTGCCCACTTTCTGGAGCATATGGCCTTCAAAGGTACCGAGCGGCGTAATGCGTTGCAGATTGCCGAAGCAATTGAGGATGTCGGCGGCTATATCAACGCCTACACAAGCCGCGAGGTCACGGCATATTATGCGCGTGTTCTGAAGAACGACGTGCCGCTGGCGATGGACGTGATTGGCGACATCCTGTTGAACCCGGTCTTTGACCAGCGCGAGATCGAAGTTGAGCGTGGCGTGATCCTGCAAGAGATCGGGCAGGCGTTGGATACACCCGATGACGTGATCTTTGACTGGCTGCAAGAACGCGCTTACCCGGATCAGCCGATGGGCCGGACTATCCTTGGCCCGGAAGAACGTGTGAAAGCCTTTGGCCGCGAAGACCTAAGTTCTTTCGTTGGCCAGCACTATGGCCCGGAACGTATGGTGCTTGCTGCAGCCGGTGGCGTTGACCACGACCAAATCGTGAAACTGGCCGAGCAGATGTTTGGCCACATGACACCCGGTGCTGACTTCGTGGACAGCCCCGCGCATTTTGCGGGCGGGGAATACCGGCAGGAGAAATCGCTTGAGCAAGCGCATTTCGCGCTTGGTTTGGAAAGCCCTGATTATCGCAACGATGACATCTACACCGCGCAGATCTATTCGGTCGCGCTCGGGGGCGGTATGTCCTCGCGCCTTTTCCAGGAGGTGCGCGAAAAGCGGGGTCTCTGCTATACGATCTACGCCTCTACCGGGGCCTATGCCGATAGCGGTATGACCACGATCTATGCGGGCACCTCTGGTGAGCAAATCGCCGATCTGGCCGAGATCACGATTGATGAGATGAAACGTGCTGCCGAAGACATGTCCGCCAAGGAAATCGAACGCGCACGTGTGCAGATGAAGGCAGGTATGCTGATGGGGCTGGAAAGCCCCTCTAGCCGCGCCGAACGTCTGGCTCGTATGATTGCGATCTGGGGCAGGGTGCCCGGCCTAGAAGAGACCGTTGCCAAGATCGACGCGGTCACCAATGCCGATGTGCGGGCCTTTGCCGAACATATGGCTGTTACGGCCCCGGCAGCTCTGGCGCTTTATGGTCCGGTCTCTGCCGCTCCCGCGCTTGAGCGCCTGCAGGAGAGGCGCGCCGCCTAATGCTTCTGACCCGAAAGAAAGTCCGCATCGAGACAGAGCGCCTGACCCTCAGGCCGCCGGTGCATTCTGACTTTCGGGACTGGGCGTGGCTGCGCGACAGCAGTGCTGAATTTCTGATCCCGTGGGAACCGAAATGGGCGCAGGACCACCTCAGCCGCAAGAATTTCACCAATCGGGTCTACTGGGCGCAGCGGTCGATCAACAGCGGGACGGCTGTGCCGCTGTTCATTGTTAATCGCGCGCAGGATTGTCTCCTTGGGGCCATCACGCTGGACAATATCCGGCGTGGCCCCGCGCAGTCTGGCACGCTCGGCTATTGGATCGGTGAAAAATACGCGCGCCAAGGCTATATGCGCGAAGCCATAGAGGCGATGGTGCATTATGCCTTTGTGCAACTGGACCTCAGCCGTATTGAGGCCGCCTGCCTGCCTGAAAACGCGGCCAGCCGGGGATTGCTGGAAAAATCCGGCTTCAAATACGAAGGTGTTGCGCAAAGCTATCTTCAAATTAACGGCCGCTGGCGCACACATGTTCTTTATGCTTCGCTTCGTAAGGACCGACGCGGACGCACCGACGCGGGCTGATCCCGAAACGCGGTTTTTGTGCTATCCTCCGCCAAGGAGGATCACCCATGCGCGCGTTTCTTGTTCTATTCTTCTATTTTCTTTCTGCTGCGACTTGGGCCTTGCCCAGTATGGCCCAAGATCGACAACCCAGCCACTGCATTGCGATTGCAGACGCAATGCCGGGGGCACAGTTCATCCACAAAGCGGCTTTCAATGACCCGGTCGCGCAGGACAGTATCCGCATTCGCTATATCAACCACGCAGCCTTTCTGCTGCTGACCGAAGGCGGGGTTTCGGCCGTGACCGACTTTACCGGGTTTATCGGTCCGGCACCCTTTCTGCCCGACATTGTCACAATGAACCACGCCCACGAAAGTCACTGGACGCCCTTTCCAGACCCGGCCATCCCGCATGCACTGGAAGGCTGGGGGGATGGCGTGACCGGCGCGGAGTATCATCTGACAGTCGGAGACCTTCTGGTGCGCAATGTGCCCACCGATATTCGGCGCGGGTCTGGGATAGAACTCAATGGCAACTCCATCTTTGTGTTCGAAGCGGCGGGGCTTTGTGTTGGCCACCTTGGTCACCTGCATCACGAACCCGATGATGCCCAATATGCAGCGCTGGGACGGTTGGACGTGGTGATGGCGGCCGTCGATGGCGGGCGCACCTTGGATTTGCCGTCGATGAAACGAGTGCTGACCCGACTAAAAGCCTCTATCGTCATTCCAATGCATTGGTTTGGCACAGGGACCTTGAACCAATTCCTATTCGATATGTCAGACAGCTATGTCATCCAGGACGAAGGCGCGCATGCGCTGGAGGTGTCTATCGCGTCGCTGCCGGATCGCCCGACGGTGATTGTGTTGCAGCCAAAATACCTGAGCCTGCCATAAGCCCTTCGGCCCGTGGCAAAGACGTGCTAGGGCAGGGGCATGACAGTGCAGACCTACATCATCTTGCTGCGCGGCGTGAATGTCGGCGGGGCAGGCAAATTGCCCATGGCCGACCTGCGTCTGCGCCTTGCGGAGGCAGGGTATACAGGGGCAAAAACCTATATCCAGTCAGGCAATGTGGTGCTGCAAAGTGACAAAGCCAAGGTTGCGGTCAAAACCGATGTGCAAGATGTGATCGACACGCATTTTGGTTTTCGACCCGGGGCCATCGCCCTGACCGTTGATGCACTTGGGAGTGCCATCGCGCAGGCGCCGTTTGACGTGCCAGACAAAAAGTTTCTGCACATTGTCTTTCTAGACGGTCACGTGACGCTAGATCGCGATGGGCTGCAACAGTTTTGCACCAGCGGAGAAAGCTTCCACCTTGATGGTGATGTCTTCTACCTCGCGACGCCAAATGGCTTTGGCCGTTCCAAAGCGGCGGAAAAACTGGACAAGTATCTGACTGCAGACGTAAAAACGGCCCGTAACCTGAACTCTTGCGAGAAGATACTGGCGCTGGCCACGTCTTTCTAAGCGCCGCAAAGGACACCCATGCCGCTTAACCCTGCTGACCCTGATTTCCTCTCGGCGCTGGCTGCGCGCCTTCCAAAGGATACGCTCAGGGCACCTGAACCGCGCTATCTGGAAGAACCGCGAGGCCGTGCAACAGGGCTGGCTGGCGCGATTGCTTTGCCGCGCAGGGTGCAGGAGGTCAGCATCATTGTGAAAGCCTGCAATGACCACGGCGTTCCACTGATCCCATTCGGTGGGGGGACTGGATTGGTTGGCGGGCAATTAAGCGACGCGTTGCCTGCACCTTTGGTGATGTCACTCGAACGGATGAACCGTGTCCGGTCGGTGAATGCGCAATCCAATGTGATCGAGGTGGATGCGGGCTGCATCCTAGCAGATGTCCACGCTGCAGCAGAGGGTGCGGGTCGACTTTTCCCTTTGTCGCTAGCAGCCAAAGGTTCTGCGCAGATTGGCGGCAACTTGTCGACCAATGCAGGGGGCGTCAATGTGCTGCGCTATGGCAATGCGCGTGACCTGTGTCTGGGGCTAGAAGCTGTTCTGCCCAACGGCGACATTTGGCAAGGGCTGTCGCCGTTACGCAAAGACAACACCGGATATGACCTGCGCAACCTTCTGATTGGGGCAGAGGGCACATTGGGCGTGATTACGGCTGCGTCGCTGAAACTATTTCCCCAGCCTTTCGCGCATGAAACCGCGCTTTTGGTCGTGCCCTCACCAGAGGCCGCGCTGGACCTGCTGGCGATGGCGCAGGATATGGTCGGCGAAGCGGTCAGCGCGTTTGAACTGATGTCGCGTCAAGCATTGGACTTCCTGGCAGAGACGATGCCAGAGGTTCGTTCCCCCTTCACCAACCACCCAGATTGGTTTGTCCTACTGGACTTTGGTCTTAGCCGCGCGCAGGCAGGTAATGCTGCCATGGAAACGCTGTTTGAGGCTGCTTTGAAAAATGGGCTGGTCAGCGATGGGTTCATCGCCTCTTCCAGTCAGCAGAGAGAAGATTTCTGGACCCTTCGGGAATCCATTCCCTTGGCGAACCGCGCAATTGGGTCGATCAGCAGCCATGACGTATCTCTGCCACTCGACTGCCTGCCGGTGTTCATTGAACAGGGTCAAAAGCTGGTTGAAGGATTTGGCGGGCTGCGCCTGAACTGCTTTGGGCATCTGGGGGACGGGAATTTGCACTTCAACGCATTTCCCCAAAAAGGAAGAAACAAAAGCGAATTCAGCCATTTGTCCGCGGAAATTAAATCTGCCGTGCACGACCTTGTTGCGCAGTTCGGTGGCTCGTTCAGCGCAGAACACGGCGTTGGTCGGCTTAAGACTGGTGATCTGCTGAAATACGCGGACCCAACCAAAATCGCCGCCATGAAAGCAATCAAGGCGGCGTTGGATCCGAATGGGATTATGAACCCCGGCGCGGTGCTTGAGGTCTAAAGCCCTTCAAATTCACACAGGGCGTGCACGTCCATGCCCATGGCCTCAAGTCGTTTGCGACCCCCAAGGTCTGGCAGATCGATGATAAAGCTGCAGGCCACGATCTCGCCGCCCAGACGCTCCACCAGTTTGATCCCGGCCTCTGCCGTACCGCCTGTGGCCAAGAGGTCATCTACGACAAGGATCTTTTCGCCGGGTTGGATCGCATCGTCGTGCACTTCGACGATCGCCTCGCCATATTCCAGCTCATAGTCTTGCGAGATCGTGGTGCCGGGCAGTTTGCCCTTCTTGCGGATCGGAACAAAGCCAACGCTAAGCTGGTGAGCAATTGCCCCGCCCAAAATAAACCCGCGCGCCTCTAGGCCAACAACCTTGTCGATCCGTTCGCCCGCATAGGGATGCAGCATCTGGTCGATTGCCATGCGAAACCCGCGCGGGTCCGCGAATAAGGTCGTCACATCGCGAAAGAGTATGCCCTCGTGAGGGAAGTCAACGATGGTACGAATATAGTCTTTGACGTCTGCGGATTTGCGCATTTTGTCCTCAAATCTCGGTAGTGATCGGTCAGGTATTCAGAACACGGCCGGCAACCGCGTCTAGTTTGGCAACAACAGCTGGGTCGCGTGCCTCCGGTGCCGTCAGGATTGCATACTCTAGTGCCTTATCGCATCCGTGTGGGCAATCTTGGCGGTCTGCGCCCAAAAGGTCAGGCAAGCGTTTGACCAGATCACGTCCTTTGTCAGCATTGCCCATCAAGGTCTGGATGATCTGTGTCACGTCCACTTCGCCGTGGTCAGGGTGCCAGCTGTCGTAGTCGGTGATCATGGCGATGGAGGCATAACAAAGCTCTGCTTCTCGGGCGAGTTTCGCTTCGGGCATATTGGTCATGCCGATAACGTCACAGCCCCAGCTTTCGCGGTACATTTTGCTTTCGGCCAATGTAGAAAACTGAGGGCCTTCCATCGCCAGATAAGTCCCGCCTCGGTGCATCTTGATCCCGGCAGCTTTGCCTGCAGTCTCACAGGCATCCGAAAGGCGCGGGCAGGTCGGGTGGGCGACACTGACATGGGCCACGCACCCCGTGCCAAAGAAGGATTTTTCACGTGCAAAGGTGCGGTCAATGAATTGATCGACAACAACAAAATCACCCGGTGCCATTTCTTCGCGGAAAGACCCACAGGCCGATACAGAGATCACATCGGTCGCGCCAAGCCGCTTTAGGGCGTCGATATTCGCGCGGTACGGGACTGTAGTTGGCGAATGCTTATGCCCACGTCCATGACGCGGTAGAAAGGCCATTTTCACCCCGTTGAGCATGCCGGTCAGGATCTCGTCTGATGGATCGCCCCATGGCGTGTCGACCTTGGTCCAAGTAGCGTTTTCCAGCCCATCGATGTCATAGATGCCCGACCCGCCAATCACGGCAATCATTGTCTCTGTCATTGCACTTCCTGTCATTTACTTTGCGGCATTCTTGTCCTTGGTGCGCGCAGATGGCAATCCCATGCGGTGCAAATCTGTGCGATGGGCACGCGGACGTGATTGACAGCGCATAGGCTTCGGGCAGTACCCTTGTAGAAAGGGGGGATTTCCGATAGGCGCGGGGCAACGAATTGATGTCCCGATTGGAAGTCCGATGAAACGCGCAGCATTGGCGAATTTCGCCAAGAATATCTCTCCGCCAAACTTGTCAATCATGCAGGATGAAGGCTGGTCCGTGCACCGCGTACGCACCGAGTTGCTGTCTGGCCTGACAGTTGCGCTTGCGTTGGTGCCAGAGGCGGTGGCTTTTGCCTTTGTGGCAGGCGTGCACCCGTTGGTGGGCCTATATGCGGCCTTTCTGATCGGTTTGATCACGGCCATCTTTGGCGGCCGCCCCGGTATGATTTCGGGCGCGACCGGCGCTTTGGCGGTTGTGATGGTGGCGCTGGTGGCAGAACACGGTGTTGAATACCTTTTTGCCACCGTTGTCCTGATGGGCATTCTACAGGTCATCGCTGGAGTGATGCAGTGGGGCAAATTCATTCGCCTCGTGCCGCATCCCGTGATGCTGGGCTTTGTAAACGGCCTGGCGATTGTGATCTTCCTTGCGCAGCTGACGCAGTTCAAAGACCCAGACGACACGACCCAATGGCTTCAGGGTGCTCAATTGATAAGCATGCTGGGTCTTGTAGGCCTGACGATGCTGATCATTTGGGGTTTGCCTAAGATCACCAACTTTATTCCGGCGCCGTTGGCGGGGATCGGTGTTGTGGCCTTGCTTGTGATTGGACTGGGGATTGATGTGCCAACTGTTGGCGATATGGCCTCGATCAAAGGCGATTTTCCAAGCTTCCACCTGCCTTTTGGCGAAGGTGTCGGCCTCTATGGTACGCCGCTTGCACCGTTCAATTTGGAAACTCTGCAAATCATTCTGCCCTATGCTGTGATCCTCGCGGCCATCGGCCTGATCGAAAGCCTGCTGACCTTGAACCTTGTTGGGGAGATCACGGGCAAACGTGGTGGTGCCTCGCAGGAATGTATCGCGCAGGGCGGCGCGAATATCGTGACCGGGTTCTTCGGTGGCATGGGTGGCTGCGCAATGATTGGCCAGTCGATGATCAACGTGAAATCGGGTGGCCGTACCCGGATTGCCGGGATCGTGGCAGCACTGTTTTTGCTCTTGTTCATTGTGGCGGCAAGCCCGCTGATCGAGCAAATCCCGCTGGCCGCATTGGTTGGTGTGATGTTCATGGTTGTGATCGGCACCTTTGCGTGGAACTCGATCAAGATCATGACCAAAGTGCCCTTCACAGATGCCTTTGTGATCGTCCTAGTCACCGTCGTGACCGTCGCAACCGACCTTGCGATTGCCGTTGTTGTCGGCGTGATCGTCTCGGCGCTGGCCTACGCGTGGAACAACGCGCGCCGTATTCACGCGATTGAACGCGAGTCGGTGACTGACAAGGGCGCGAAGGTTTATGAAATACAGGGGCCGTTGTTTTTTGGTTCGACAGACGGGTTTGTTGAACTCTTCAAGATCGATCAGGATCCAAAAACTGTGATCGTCGATTTTAAATATAGCCGTGTGGTGGACCAATCCGCCCTACAAGCCATTGAGGCCGTGGCCGGGAAGTACGAGGACTCAGGAAAAGAATTGATCCTGCGCCACCTCAGCCGTGATTGTCACCAACTGCTGACCAAGGCGGGCCACTTGATGGTCGATAGCGACGACGACCCGGAATATGGCGTCGCGGTCGACTATAGCGTGCGCACAGGTATTTTGGGCGGTCACTAGATCCAATTATATGGCTTGATTACCTGAGACCCTGGAGCATCCGCTTCGGGGTCTTTCGTTTCTTGCCTCGGCTGAATTTTCAGTGTGAGAGACGCGCGGGCGAATGACTCAGAAGGTAGTTCGCAATACCCGAAGGGCTTGCAGCGCTGCGTGCTGCATGCTCTATGCATTGAAACGCGGCGACAGATCCGGCGATAGGTTTGCAAAGAAAGAGGGCAGACACTGGTGTTTCACCTGTCTCAGGAAAGTGAAGATGATTGGTGGGAGGTCGAGGCCCTCTATGACCTTTGTTTCGCACCCGGACGAGAAGCCCTGTCATCCTACCGTCTGCGTGATGGGGTCGATCCTGTGGCCGATCTGTCCCTCGTGGCCCGCGATGGCGATCAAATCTTGGCAGGTGCGATCCGGTTTTGGCCGGTCAAAGTTGGAGACAATACCGCTTTGCTTCTTGGCCCGGTCGCGGTGCACCCGACCCGGCAGGGCGAAGGGTTGGGCGCCTTTTTGATCCGTGAAAGCCTAAGCATTGCCAAGGACCTAGGTTGGGACAGGGTGATCCTTGTCGGGGACGCGCCGTATTATTCCCGTTTCGGCTTTGTAAAGCTTGACGATGTTGTCATGCCGCCACCAACCAACCCGGAGCGCGTTTTGGGCGTCGCGCTGGTAGATGGCGCATGGACGAACGTTGCCGGACAGGTGATCCGGCTTTCTGACACGCCAAAGTCCATGGGTTGAAACCCGGCGAGGTCTTCCCACCTTGAAGGGTATGGAACAGAAAACGCTAGAGACAACCGCCATGGTGATTGACCCGACACCCAAGCTTGAGGCGCTGGCGAAGCGCTATCGCGAAGCCGGAGGCGTTGGGATTGAGTTGTTGAACATGCTCGGAGCGCAGGCCGATGGTTTGGTTGAAAGCCTACCGCGCGCTGTCAAAGACCGGCTACACTCGGCAACTGAAGCAGCGTTGGTGCAGGCGATGAAGGCCGCCACTGGCTCTCGCAAGGTAATCCGCTCGGGGCAGCCGAACTGGTTGCAAACGGCCGTGGCGACCTCAATGGGGGCAGCGGGCGGCATTGGTGGCGTGGGAACGGCGCTTGCAGAACTGCCTCTCACTACAACCGTGTTGCTGCGCACGATCCAAGATGTCGCCGAAGGACGCGGGTTTGATCCGGCATCAGACAATGTTCAGTTTGATTGCATACAGGTCTTTGCGGCGGCAGGGCCCCTGTCTCAGGATGACGGTGCTGACCTTGGATTTCTCGGTGCGCGTATGGCGCTTTCAAGTGGTGGCACGAAAAAACTGCTGTCTTGGGTGGCACCGCGTCTAGCGACTGTGTTTGGACAGAAACTGGCTGCGCAGGCGGTGCCTGTTTTGGGGGCGGCAGCGGGCGCGGCCACGAACTATACGTTCATCAACTATTACCGTGAGATGGCGCATGTGCACTTCGGCCTGCGCCGCTTGGCGATTGATGCCAATATCGGCGACGCAGAACTTGTTGACCGGTTCCGTGCCCTAGCACTGCACCCAAAGATTAGGTGATCACGCGTCCGGATTGGCAGTGCGCAGGTACTCTTTGACCGCATTGCGTACAGATTGATCTCCACGCTCGCGCGCTTCGTGAATGATGGCACGCACCTCTTCCAAGTTGGTCCGTCGCAACAGGCTTTTGACCGGCCCGATCGAGGCAGGGCGCATCGACAGAACGCGCAGGCCCATGGCCGCAAGGCAAAGTGCCTCAAGCGGGCGACCCGCATCTTCGCCGCAGAAACTCAGCGGGGTCTGCGTGCTGCGACACCGATTCACAATGCCTTCGATGAAGGTCAGGAAGCTAACGTTCAAAGTGTCATACCGCCGGCGCACGCGTTCGTTTTCCCGGTCGGCGGCAAAGAAGAACTGTTTCAGGTCATTGCCACCGATTGAGATAAAGTCAACTTCTTCAAAGAACTTCTGCGGCGCGAAACCCAGCGACGGCGTTTCCAGCATTGCGCCGACGCGCAGTTCTGAGGGCAGGGGGTGGCCTAGGATTTTTTCGCGCGCGACAGCCTTGTCCATCTCGGCTTTGGCGGCAGTGAACTCTTCGTATTGTGCAATGAATGGGAACATCACCGTCAGTGGCCGCCCCGCCGCTGCCCGTAAGAGCGCCTGAAGCTGCATGCGCAGCACACCGGGTTTATCGAGGCCGACACGGATCGCGCGCCAACCAAGCGCCGGGTTGGGCTCGTCCTGCGGGGCCATGTAAGGAAGCACCTTGTCTGACCCGATATCAAGCGTACGGAACACCACGCGCTTGCCCTTGGCGGAGTCCATCACCCGAGAATAAAGTTCAGCCAATTCCGTTCGGCGCGGCATCTGGTTGCGAATGAGGAACTGCAGTTCGGTGCGAAACAACCCTACGCCTTCAGCACCAGAGCCTGCAAGCGACGGTAAGTCGGCCATCAACCCTGCGTTCATCATCAGTTGAATGGTCGTCCCATCCAGCGTTTCGGCAGGCTTGTCGCGGATCGACGCATAACGCGTTTGCGCATCAGTCTGCATCGCCATCTTATCGCGGAATGCTGTAGCGACGGTTTCATCGGGGCGCAGGTGCACGACACCTTCGTCGCCATCAACCATGATGGTGTCACCGTTCAGCGCCTCGGTCGTAATCCGCTCGGCATGCACAATCAGTGGGATCGCGAGGGCGCGCGCGACAATGGCAGCATGTGAGCCGACAGAACCTTCTTCCAGCACGACGCCCTTCAGCTTGCGATCGTATTCCAGCAGTTCCGCTGGTCCGATATTGCGTGCCACAAGGATCGGGTTTTCTGGCATTTCCGCCCCGGTGTCGCGGCCTTGACCTGTCAAGATTCGCAGCAGCCGGTTCGAGAGGTCGTCAAGGTCGTGCAACCGGTCACGCAGGTAGGCGTCCGTCGCTTGCCCCATGCGCGCACGGGCAATGGACTGCTCTTTTTCCACAGCAGCCTCTGCCGAAAGTCCCTGTCCGATGTCTTGCTTCATCCGCTTAAGCCAACCCTTAGAGTTGGCAAACATGCGGTAGGCTTCCATCACCTGTAGCTGATCTTTGTCGCCGCCAAGCGCACCCTCCAGCATACGGTCCACACCGACGCGCAACTCTTCAATCGCGGCCTCAAGTCTTTGGACCTCTGTTTCTGGGTCATCAGCGATTGGGTTAGAGATCACAACACGCGGTTCGTGCAGCCAGACCTTACCTTCGGCGGCGCCCTCCTGGGCCGTACCGCCACGGATCAAAACAGACTGCTGGTGCAGTGGCGACAGGGCAGCGCCTTCGCCGACAAAGGCACCCAATTCGGTCATTTCGGCAATCACCATCGCCACGACCTCAAGCGCGTAGACCTCATCAGAGGAATAGTTGCGGGCTTCTTTGGATTGAACCACCAAAACACCGAGGTTTTCGCCAAGGCGCTGGATCGGAATGCCGCAGAAAGAGCTGTAAATCTCTTCGCCGGTTTCCGGCATATAGCGGAAACCGCTTTCGGATGGCGCGTCCGCACTGTTTACCACGCGGCCTTTCTTGGCGACGCGGCCCACAAGGCCCTCACCGATCCGCAGGCGTGTTTGGTGGACGGACTCTGGCTTAAGGCCTTCTGTGGCACAGAGCTCTAGCGTCTCGGGGTCGCGGAACAAATAGATCGAACACACCTCGGTCCCCATAGAGGAAGCGATCAATCGCGTGATCTTATCCAGACGCGCCTGACCGGCGCTATGCTCTGCCATGGCTTCGCGTAAGCGCAGGAGCAGCTTGCGGCTTTCGCTTTCGAAATTTTTGGCCATGTAAGTTTTTTTCCCGATGTTCCGGAAACAAGTTATAGGCGAGGTCGCCGGATGATGAAAATACTTAGTTCGGTTCGCATCAAATATATGCAGCGCAGTCCGATGTAATGTGCCTATTTATTAGCGGTTGATTGGTGGGTGCCAATCGGAGTCATCAAAAGGCCGGGAGCATGAGGCGCTTTGCGCGACGCTGCAATAATACGTGCCAATTTTAGGCTTGGCATTTCGACAAACCGATAACTCACGAAAGAAAGCGCGACTGTCGCAAGTACGGCCACCGCCGCTTGGCTCCATCCGCTCATCCACATGCCCAGACAGTGGTTGACGGGTTCATGCAGTAGATAGACCGAGAAACTGATGGTTCCGAGTTTCTGACATGACTGCGAACTCAAGACCAGCGACCTTTGTAAGGACTTGATCGTCATCGCCGATGTGAACACAACACTTGCGGCGCCCCAAGCGATCAACCCGGTCTCAAACCGCACGGACGGGTGCTGGAAATGTTTGAACCCAACCCATTGCGAGAAGATGAGCACGACCGCGGAGATGGCTCCGCACCACCGCAAGGCGCGCCCGGAAACATGCCCTGCCGACCAACTCCAGACCGCATAGCCCCAAAGGGCTGCGTTCAACATCGCGATGCGTTCGAAAGGCAGCCGTGTCGCAGACCACATTGACCATAGCGCGGCTGCGATGAGGCAAATGGCAAACCCAATGCAGACATGCGTCGCATGTTTCGGTTTGCTCACGATGAAGACAAAAGCGAAGAACGCGTACCAGACATATTCAAGCGAAAGCGACCACGCCACACCAAGAGCCGCCGGATGGCCGACATATTCAAAGACCAGCAACGCATTGGAAATATAGGACGCAACGCCGAAGTCACTGACATGGAAATAGGCGGGCACGCCAATCCAGCCCAACATGATAACCAAGGCGAAGGTCACCAAATACATCGGCATAATGCGAAAAAGGCGCTGCAGCCAATAGGTTCGCCATGAGAGCGTTTTCTGCACAGCAAGAGGGATCACAAAGCCGCTGATCATAAAAAACAGCGCGACCCCAAAAACACCGGGCCCAAGGCGCAAGAACCAATCTGCGCCGCCTTGGGCTGCGCGCTCGACGTAATGCTGCGCTACGACCGCTGCTGCTGCAACAAAGCGCAGGGTGTCCACATGGGCCAACCGTCCGCCTCGATCCGCCATAGTGCCTCTCCATTGATTGCCCAAGGGCAGTCAATCGATGAGGAACAAAGATATGGTTAATGGAGGCCTGCTTGCTTCGGAGCAGGCACAAAAAAACCGCCCATCAATGATGAGAGCGGTTTTTGTTGCTTCGATTGCGTCGGCCTTAGGCCGCTTTGTCCAGATCAAAGGCGTCGTGCAGCGCCTGAACCGCCAATTCCATGTACTTGCGATCCACAAGCACAGAGATCTTGATCTCTGAGGTCGTGATGACTTTGATGTTGATACCTTCGTTGGACAGCACTTTAAACATCTTTGCGGCCACACCGGACTGAGACCGCATGCCAATGCCGACAACAGACACTTTGGCGACCTCGGTGTCGGTCACAAGGTTCTGGTAGTTGATCTCTGTGCCCTTGATGGAGGCCATCGCTTTTTCCGCGCGGCTGACCTGATCTGCGGGCAGGCTGAAGGTCATATTGGTACGGCCTTCTTCAGAGATATCCTGAACAATCATGTCGACGTTCACACCGGCGTTTGACAGCGTGCCAAAGATCGTAGCGGCGACACCAGGGCGGTCAGCCACGGACCGCAGGGTCATTTGAACTTCGTCGCGGGAATAGGCCACACCGGCCACAACATTGGATTCCATGATTTCTTCCTCATCGCAGACGAGCGTACCGGCCTCGTCAGATTGTTCTTCAAAAGAGCTGAGCACGCGCAGTTTGACGTTATAGCGCATGGCCAGTTCGACCGAACGGGTTTGCAGCACCTTCGCCCCGAGCGAAGCAAGTTCCAACATTTCTTCAAATGCTATCCGGTCCAGCTTGCGCGCCTTCGCACAAATACGCGGGTCGGTCGTATAGACGCCGTCAACGTCAGTGTAGATATCACAACGCTCTGCATCAAAGGCGGCCGCAAAGGCAACAGCGGTTGTGTCCGAACCGCCGCGACCCAGCGTCGTGATACGACCTTCGGGGCTGATACCTTGGAATCCCGCGACCACCGCCACTTTCATACCTTCACCAAACTTGGTGTTGATATTGTGCGTAGGGATCTCTTCGATCCGGGCTTGGCTGTGGGCAGAGTTGGTTTTCAGCGGCACTTGCCAGCCCTGCCAGCTGCGCGCGGGGATATCCATCTCTTGCAGGGTCAGCGCCATCAGGCCAGCGGTGACGTTTTCGCCAGAGCTGACAACGGCATCATACTCGCGCGCGTCATAGAGCGGAGAGGTCTCATCGACCCAACCGACCAGTTCGTTGGTCTTGCCAGACATGGCCGACACGATCACGATCACATCATAACCCTTGGCCACTTCGACACCGACGCGTTTTGCAGCGCGGCGGATGCGGTCAAGGTTGGCGACGGACGTGCCGCCGAATTTCATCACCAATGTAGGCATGTATTTGGTCCAGCCCCTTGTCTTCAAATCGTCTGCGCGGTTTACGCTTTCGGGTCAGGGGTGACAAGGACGGGCAGGGGGCGAAGGCGGCCAATCCGGGCCTGACGCTGAAAAAAGTGCGCATCGCAATCCGCTATGGCATGTGCTTATCGGAAAACTTCCAGTTTTGCGGAAATAGGCGCTGGGCAGCGCCTTAGACGTGCGTTGCCCGAGAATCGCTTAGTTCGACTTGCGCCCCGGGCGGAAAGGAAGTGGTGCGACCGGCACGCCATCTTCGATCAGGCTTTTGGCTTCATCGGCGTTGGCTTCACCATAGATCGCGCGCTCCGGCGCATCACCTGTATGAATGGCACGCGCTTCTTTGGCGAAATTCTTTCCGACGTAGTCTGAATTGGCCTCGATGTGTTTCTTGATCTCGGCAAGCGCCTGTTCCGCGGCGCTCGCCGGAGCAGACAAAGGGCGCTCTTTTGGGGCGGCAACCGGTTCCGGTTCTTGTGCGGGGGACGCTGCAGACCGCGCTGGGTGCACTCGTGGGGCCATGATCGCCTTTTCAATATCGACTGACCCGCAGACCGCACAGGTCACCATGCCCGCCTGACGCAACTTGTCAAAGGCGGCGGCATTTTGGAACCAGCTATCAAATTGGTGCCCGTCCGGGCATTTCAGGGCGTATTGGATCATCTTTTCAAGGCC
Source organism: Cognatishimia maritima (assembly GCF_900129685.1). Lineage (GTDB taxonomy): Bacteria > Pseudomonadota > Alphaproteobacteria > Rhodobacterales > Rhodobacteraceae > Cognatishimia > Cognatishimia maritima. The sequence continues at coordinate 64,892 of NZ_FQWM01000008.1, forward strand.
ATATTGATCTTTTATACATATTCTCAGCGCGAGGCAGGATCAAGGGCGGCGCCAAACCCAGAAATTCCGATTTGGCACCGATATAAGGCAAGGCTGGCAATTCAATAATGCCGCGGGTCAAAGGATGAGATCAGTCTAGAGAGTTCCCTCTCTTTCACCAGTTTGGCCGCTTTCTTTTGCGAGACCCATTTGCGTTTGCGTTGCGATGCCTCGGGAAAGCTTTTGAGCAATTTGCGCGCTTTGACCGGATAGACATTGACCAAGCAGGGCAGCGTGCCGAATTTCGTGCCGGTTTTCATATAGGTGTAAACGCCGACGCTTTGGTCAGAAACTTCACCCTTCACGCCAGCCTCTTCCCAGGCTTCTTGGGCGGCTGCCTCGGCAGGGCGTTTGCCCAACATTGGCCAGCCTTTTGGGATGATCCATCGTCCGGTGCCACGGCTCGAGATCAGAAGGATCTGAATCTTGCCTTCCTTGCGCCGATAGATCAATGCACCGAACTGCGTGCGGATGTCACGTTTAGCGGCGCGCTTTAGTTTGATCGGGAGTTGCTCTGCTGCCATTGTTTTATGCCTGCCCATCTGCAGATGGCTTCCGCAATTTCTATCCGCGGTAAGGGTCTGTCGATAGAGGGATCATCTTTTGTTCGCGTTGATCATGCATAGCACGAATTACCTGCAACGCCACAAGCAGTAAGCACCCAACGTTGTACAAATTCGGTGCAGGTGGCCAGAAAACAGGCCGTGCGGTGGCTTCATGGGAAATTATGGGCAGCATGTGGAATATTTAGGGATTGGTTTCGTGGCATTCCTCTGTTTGAGCGTATTTGCGAAGTGTTTGGCTCTTAATATGTGTATTTGTACCCGGAAGATGAAAATTTATGGGATTTTAGGGGAGGTATTAGTGCCGGCAAGGATGCACAGTATGTGGTGTTCTATTGGAGGTATTTAGTCTATATATAGTGCTGATGTTCGATTTTACGCCTGAAAATCAAAATATTGTGCCGTTCTGTGGCGATTTTTTCCCATGAAATCCCGATTTTTTTGTTGCTTTCCATGAATTCCCATGGCATCCCTTTAAACAAGATGAGGACGGGAGTTAAGGGGCGCTAAAGACCCCAAATAAAAAAATCCCAAGTCAGGTTTCATACAGGCCCCGCTTTCATCGAACCAAGAGATCCGGCGCGCGAGCGAGCAGACATCCCCCCAGGTGGCGCGCGCAGCTGGACATACCCCGCAATAGCGGGACGAGGGCGGCGAATTGGGCAGTGGCAGCAGCTCAATTCGCCGTTTCGTTTCAAGCGGGTCGAAACAATGACGGGGCACAACAGAAGGGCGGGTCAGGACAGTGGCACGCAGGTTCAGAGGTGAAAGCCACCACAAGGTGGATACAAAAGGCAGGGTCTCGATCCCGGCCTCTTTTCGCCGTGTGCTTGAGGCGTCTGACCCAAACTGGAAATCCGGCGAAACACCCGAGCTTGTGATTGTCTATGGCGACCATCGCCGCAACTATCTAGAATGTTACACCATCGAAGCCATTGAAGAGGTCGATGAAAAGATCGACGCGCTACCACGTGGGTCGATGGAACGTAAGATGCTGCAACGACTGTTCCACGGTCAGTCTTTCCCGACATCGGTTGATGAGACAGGCCGGCTGGTCTTGCCTGCAAAATTGCGTCAAAAGATCGATCTAGACAAAGAAGCCTTCTTTATTGCCGCAGGCGACACCTTCCAGATTTGGAAACCAGAGACCTACGAGGCCGAAGAACTTTCCGCCACAGAAGAGTGGTTGGATGATCTGCCCGAAGATTTTGATCCTCTGATCTTCCTTGATCAGAAATCGGAGAGCTGAAGCATGAGCGACACCGCATCAAACAGCTCTGGTGCCCCACATATCCCCGTTTTGCTGCGTCCGCTTCTGGCGGGCGTTTCGCCTGTTTCGGGCACGTGGCTTGACGGAACCTTTGGGGCGGGTGGCTATACAAAAGGGCTGCTGGAAGCAGGGGCAGACAAGGTGATTGGGGTGGATCGCGACCCGTTGGCGTTTCAGATGGCAGCGGATTGGATCAGTGCTTTTGATGGTCGGATTGAGCTTGTCGCTGGCGTCTTCTCCAAAATGGACGAATACGCCCAGAACCTTGACGGGGTTGTCTTGGATCTTGGCGTCAGCTCCATGCAGTTGGATCAGGCTGAACGCGGCTTTTCCTTTATGAAAGACGGCCCGCTCGACATGCGGATGAGCCAGGATGGCCCATCTGCGGCAGACATCGTGAACAACGCCGAGGAAGCCGAAATCGCCGACATCTTGTACCACTATGGCGAAGAACGCGCGAGCCGTCGGATTGCCCGCGCCATCGTCAAGGCGCGCGAGGTGGAGTCGTTTAAGTCCACATTGCAACTCGCTGACTTGATTGAGAAAAACCTGCCTCGCACCAAGCCCGGCCAAAGCCATGCGGCCACACGCAGCTTTCAGGGGCTGCGCATCGCGGTGAATGACGAATATGGCGAATTGTTCCGTGGGCTGATGGCCGCCGAACGCGCACTGAAACCCGGTGGCTTGTTGGCTGTAGTGACTTTTCATTCCATCGAAGACCGGATGGTCAAGAAGTACCTGCAAGCCCGCGCCGGGCGCACCGGTGGCGGCTCGCGTTATGCGCCAGAGGTGCAGCAAGAAGTGCCCGCGTTTGAGTTGCTGACCCGCAAAGCGGTCGGCCCGGACGAACAGGAGCTGGAAGAAAACCCGCGCTCTCGCTCTGCAAAACTGCGGATTGCGCGGCGCACGGATGCGCCTGCGGGCGGTGTGGACGGTAAAAAGATTGGTATGCCGATGTTATCGGCGCGCAAGTCAGGGGGACGGCGGTGATGCGTGGCCTGATGTATGTTCTGACGGTGATGACTGTCATTGGCCTGGCCTTCTGGGCCTATCGCGAAAATTACACAACGCAGACGGCGTTGGATGACGCTCAGACATTGCAGCGCCAGATTGGCGAGGCGCGTAACCGTCTGGCCGTTTTGCGGGCCGAATGGGCCTATTTGAACCGCCCGGACCGGCTACGCGATCTGGCGGACCTGAATTTTGAACGGCTGCAGCTTTTGCCGCTGCGCCCGGACCAGTTTGGTCGCATTGAACAAGTGGCCTATCCACCGCTCGACGGGGCCATAATCGATGGCATCATCGAAGTTTCCAATCAGGAGGGGCTGTGATGATCCGCACCCCGCTTCGCCCCCTCGCCACGATCATGCGCGCGCGTGCGCAGGGTGAAAACCCAGAGCTGATCGAGCGCGAAAACATCCGCAAACGCCATGAAGAGATGCGCGACAAGGCGCGGGTGCGCGCTGAGGGGCGGTTGTTGGTACTGGGCGTGGCCTTTTTGGCTGCGTTTTCCGTGATCGGCCTACGCATGGGCGCATTGGCTGGCAGCGAAGCGGCCGAACCACGCGCCAGCGCAAGCGGGGCCAGCATTTTGGCGCAACGGGCTGACATCGTGGATCGCAAAGGGCGCATTCTGGCGACGAACCTTGAAACCTTCAGCCTGTATGCCCAACCAATGCAGATGATCGACAAGGAGCGCGTCGCCGATCGTCTGGTTGAAATCTTCCCGGACCTGAACAAAACACGCCTAATGAAGGATTTCACGGGCAAGCGTAAGTTCCTGTGGGTCAAAAAGAAACTCTCACCAGAACAAAAGCAACTTGTGCACGATATCGGCGATCCGGGTCTGCTGTTTGGCCCACGAGAGATGCGACTTTATCCGAATGGTAAGCTGGCAGCGCATGTTCTTGGCGGCGCGGGGTTTGGGCGCGAGGGCGTGAACGCGGCGGAGGTGATTGGTGTCGCCGGTGTCGAAAAAACCTTTGACGATGTGCTGCGCGATCCGGCGAACGGGGGGCGTGCGCTGACTCTGTCGCTCGACCTGACCATCCAGACCGCAACAGAGCGCGTGCTTTATGGCGGCATGAAGCTCTTGAACGCCAAGGGTGCGGCGGCAGTTCTGATGGATGTGCACACGGGCGAGGTGATCTCGCTGGTTAGCCTGCCGGATTTTGATCCGAACGAGCGTCCGCGTCCGTTGACCAAGGGTGATGCGGCGGACAGCCCGCTATTTAACCGTGCCCTGCAAGGCGTCTATGAACTTGGGTCGACCTATAAGATTTTCACCGCCGCGCAGGCGATGGAACTGGGGCTTGTGAATGCCGAAACCATCATCGACACCAAAGGGCCGATGAAAGTGGGCGGTCACCGGATTGGCGAATTCCAGAATAAGAACTACGGCAAACTTTCTGTGACTGACATTATCGTCAAAAGCTCGAACCGGGGCACCGGGCGCATGGCGCTGGAAATTGGGCCAGAGCGTCAGCAAGAATTTCTGAAGTCACTTGGTTTGTTTGAACCGACACCGATTGAGATTGTCGAAGCGTCAGGCGGCAAACCTCTGTTGCCTGCGCGTTGGACAGATTTGTCAGCGGTGACAGTGTCTTACGGTCACGGGCTTTCCAGCACACCTTTGCACTTGGCCACGGCCTATGCCGCCATCGCCAATGGCGGTTATTTGATCAAACCAACGATCCTGAAACAAGACGGGCCAAGGCTCGGCCCCCGGGTGATGAGCGCCGGTGTTGCTGCTGAAAGCGCTCGCATGTTGCGCAAAGTTGTGACCGAAGGCACCGCTAGCTTTGGCGAGGTGACGGGTTATGCTGTGGCTGGGAAAACTGGGACTGCGGATAAGCCGAAACCAACTGGTGGTTACTATGATGACAAGGTCATCAACACTTTCGCGTCGCTCTTCCCGGCGCATGATCCGAAATATGTGCTGGTCGTCACGCTAGATGAACCGGTCGAAACCTCAGGCGACGAACCGCGCCGCACGGCGGGCTGGACAGCAGTGCCGGTGGCCGCGGAAATTATTGAACGGGTCGCGCCACTTCTGGGGCTGCGTCCGCACGTTGAACCCTTGGCGCTGACTGATATAACGCTGGCATCGCATTAATGCGTCTTTTGTCCGGGTGACTCGGGCAAGAAACGTGTCTCATAACAATAGGTCCAAAATGGGCAGAGAAACGGCGCCTCCGCCGCGTCTGCCTGTCGTGGGCCACGCAGCAAGGGCCGTCTATGTCAGCGCAGTCAAAAGCACTTTCTGAACTGGGGTTGACCGCAATGGGCGGGCGCAATCCTCAGATCACAGGCATCGCGGTGGATAGCCGTGAAATCAAAGACGGTTTTCTATTTGCGGCCTTGCCGGGCACGCGGGTGCATGGCGCGACATTTATCCAATTTGCGATCCGTATGGGGGCTGCAGCCGTTTTAACCGACTCCGAGGGCGCGCGCATTGCAGCAAATGAGCTAAACGCCGCCGATGTCGCGCTGGTCATTTGCGAAGACGCACGCCAAGCGCTGGCCTATACAGCAGCGCTTTGGTTTGAGCAGCAGCCAACCGTTGTCGCTGCTGTGACTGGGACCAATGGGAAGACCTCTGTCGCCACATTTCTGCGTATGATCTGGCAAGAACTTGGCCTGCCAGCCGCCAACCTTGGCACAACCGGCGTAGAAGGCGATTTTGAGGCCCCCCTGAAGCACACGACGCCAGAGCCGATCACCCTGCATCGCACCCTGCGGGATGCAACCCAAGCCGGGGTTGAATGTGTCGCAATGGAAGCCAGTTCGCACGGGCTGGAACAGCGGCGTTTGGATGGGGTGCAATTGACGGCGGCAGGTTTTACGAATTTCACGCAGGACCATCTGGATTACCACGCCACCTTTGATGATTATTTTGACGCCAAAGCAGGGCTGTTTGCGCGCGTTTTGCCCGAAGACGGCACCGCTGTGATCAATATCGATGACATGCGCGGCACGGATATGGCCGCGATCGCCAAGGGGCGCGGACAGCATGTGATCACCGTGGGACGCCATGGTGCCGATCTGGAACTTCTGGCCCAACGGTTTGACGCGACAGGGCAAGATATCCGGTTTTCCTTTGGCGGAGAGATCTACCAGACGCGGCTCAATCTCATTGGCGGTTTTCAGGCAGAAAACGTGCTGCTGGCCGCTGGCTTGGCCATCGCCTGTGGGGCTGATCCGCGACGGGTGTTTGAGGTATTGCACGAATTGACCACAGTTCGGGGCCGCATGCAGCTTGCAGCAACGCGTTTGAACGGGGCGGCGGTCTTTGTGGACTATGCCCATACGCCAGATGCCGTCGCGACCGCGCTAAAGGCGATGCGCCCGCATGTTATGGGCCGTTTGGTGGCCATCGTTGGCGCAGGCGGAGATCGCGACCCGGGCAAAAGGCCCCTGATGGGGGCTGCTGCGGCACAGAATGCGGATATCGTGTTCGTGACCGACGATAACCCGCGTTCTGAAGACCCTGCTGATATCCGCACCATGGTCTTGGAAGGCGCGCCTGAGGCGATTGAAGTTGGTGATCGGGCCGAAGCGATATTGCGCGGCGTTGATGCGCTTGGGCCGGGTGACGCGTTGCTGATTGCAGGCAAAGGGCATGAAACCGGACAGATCGTCGGCGATGACATTTTGCCTTTTGATGATGCTGAACAGGCAAGCGTCGCCGTGATGGCGCTGGATGGGGGACTTGCGTGATGACCGGCCTTCCGCTTTGGACCGCGATTGAAGCCGCCGCTGCAACAGCCGGTGTGGCCACAACCGATTGGGAATGCACCGGCATTTCCATCGACACGCGCACGCTGGAACCCGGTGATTTGTTTGTGGCACTGAAAGCCGCCCGCGATGGGCATGACTTTGTTGCGCAAGCCTTGGACGCGGGCGCAGCAGCGGCGCTGGTCAGTCATCGCCCCGAAGGCGTGGCCGAAGATGCGCCATTGTTGATTGTGCCCGACGTGCAGGTCGCTCTTGAAAGCCTTGGCCGTGCGGCACGGGCCCGGATGAATGGCAAAGTTGTGGCTGTCACCGGGTCAGTCGGGAAGACCTCGACCAAAGAGATGCTGCGCACTGTCCTGACCGGGCAGGGCCAAACACATGCGTCGGTGGCAAGCTATAACAACCATTGGGGCGTCCCGCTGACATTGGCGCGCATGCCGCAAGAGACCGACTTTGCGGTGATCGAGATCGGGATGAACCATCCCGGTGAAATCGCGCCTTTGGTGCGCATGGCGCGGCCGCATGTGGCAATTGTCACGACCGTTGCACCCGCCCATTTGGCGGCCTTTGAAAATGTCGAAGGCATCGCCCGCGAAAAGGCTTCTATTTTCAGCGGGTTGGAGCGCAGTGGCGTCGCGATTTACAACGCTGATTTAGACGTAACGCCGATCCTGTCAGAGATCGCCGAGCAACACTCATCCAAGCAAATCACTTTCGGTGAGGCCGAAGGCGCGACGTTGCACCTGAAATCCGCCACGGTGAATGACAGCTGTACCGTGGCGTCGGTTCAGGTCGCGGGGAAGCCGGTGCTGTTCAAGGTGGCCGTCCCCGGACGCCACTATGCCATGAACGCGCTAAGTGTGCTGGGCACGGTGAAGGCGTTGAAACTTGATATGGCAATTGCCGTTTCTGATCTGGGCCAATGGGCGCCAGGTGCGGGACGGGGGCAGCGAGAGGTGATCTCGCTTGACCGTGTCGACCCGCGCCCAACGATCGAGTTGATTGACGATGCCTATAACGCTAATCCGGCGTCCATGGCGGCATCGCTAGAGGTTCTTGCGGCCGCCGAGGTCACCAATGACGTAGGCCGGATCAGCCGGGGTCGCCGCATTGCCTACCTTGGTGACATGGGCGAGCTTGGCCCGACAGAAGCTGACATTCACCGGGATCTCGCAACACTTCCGTCGATGGAGAAAATCGACCGCGTGCATTGCATTGGACCATTAATGCGCAATCTGCATGACGCTTTGCCCGCCCAAAAACGGGGTCGCTGGGCGCCGGACGCTGCGACGATGGTTGACGGTATTGCCAAGGATTTAGACGCGGGCGACGTCGTTTTGGCGAAGGGCTCTAACTACACTGGGGTTGGCCGCGTGGTTGACGCGATCCGAAAATTGGGCCATCCCGCAGCGAAGGCGAACGAGGATAATTCATAAATGCTATATTGGCTGACAGCGCTTTCGGACGGGGGCGACGTTTTCAACCTGTTCCGGTACATCACTTTCCGCGCTGGTGGCGCATTTATGACGGCGCTGTTTTTCGGCTTTATCTTTGGTCGTCCCTTGATCAATGTTTTGCGCCGCAAGCAGGGCAAAGGCCAGCCGATCCGCGATGATGGCCCGGAAAGCCATTTTGAAAAGGCCGGAACGCCGACCATGGGTGGGCTGCTGATTGTCGGCGCGGTGTCGACGGCGACGCTGCTTTGGGCACGGTGGGAAAATGGCTTTGTCTGGCTCGTGCTGTTTGTGACGCTGGCCTACGCGGCAATTGGTTTTGCCGATGATTTTGCCAAGGTCAGCAAGCAAAACACCAAAGGTGTGTCCAGTAAGATACGGCTTTTGCTGGGTTTCTTGATCGCCGCTATCGCCAGCTACTGGGCAACAATTCTGCATCCGGAAGCATTGCAATTCCGCGTAGCTTTACCCGTTTTCAAAGACTTGCTGCTGAACTTCGGCGTCTTTTTTATTCCTTTTGCGATGTTTGTCATCGTCGGCGCGGCAAACGCCGTGAACCTGACCGATGGTCTGGACGGTCTGGCGATTATGCCCTCCATGATCGCGGCGGGCGCTTTGGGCATCATCGCCTATGCCGTTGGCCGCGTTGACTTCACCGAATATCTGGACGTGCACTATGTGCCCGGCACTGGTGAAATTCTGATCTTTACGGCCAGCCTCATCGGCGGCGGCTTAGGCTTTTTGTGGTACAACGCGCCGCCTGCGGCGGTCTTTATGGGTGACACAGGTTCGCTGGCTCTCGGCGGAGCGCTGGGTGCAATTGCCGTGGCAACCAAACACGAGTTGGTGCTGGGTATCGTGGGTGGTGTCTTTGTGGTCGAGGCGCTCTCGGTGATCATTCAGGTGCTTTATTTTAAACGCACCGGAAAACGTGTGTTCCTCATGGCCCCGATCCACCACCATTATGAGAAAAAGGGCTGGGCAGAACCGCAGATTGTGATCCGGTTTTGGATCATCTCTTTGATCCTTGCCATGATTGGTCTGGCGACGCTGAAAGTGCGTTAAAAGATCGACCAATCCATGTGATGCGCGAGGCGTTCCAGCGCCTCGGTTCCCAGTTTTGAATTGCCGTTGCGATCAAGACCGGGCGACCAGACCGCAATTGAGGCAGCGCCCGGTACAATTGCCAGAATACCACCACCCACACCACTTTTGGCGGGCAGACCGACGCGGTAGGCGAAATCGCCAGAGCCGTCGTAATGCCCACAGGTCAACATCAGCGCATTCATCCGCCGCACGCGCGATTGCGCGACCATGCGCGGGCCCGCGTCAGCGCCCATCAAAAAACGCCCCGCCAGCGCCAATTGGGCGGTCGTCAGTTCTATGGCGCATTGGTGGAAGTAGGTGCCCAAGGTCAATTCCGGCGCGTTGCGCAGGTTGCCGTGATCTGCAAGAAAATGAGCGAGCGCAAAGTTGCGATGGCCATGTGCCTGTTCTGATTTGGCAACCGCTTCGTTGATGTGAATGTCGGCATCTTCGGCAGCGGCGCGCACAAAGCCAACAATCTCTGCCAGCGCCTGTTTTGGGGCGCGGCCTGCCAGCACTTCGTCGGTTGTCACAATCGCGCCCGCATTCACAAAAGGGTTTCGGGGGATACCGTTTTCCTGTTCCAGCTGAACGATAGAATTAAAGGCATTGCCAGAAGGTTCGCGCCCAACGCGCTGCCAAATTTGGTCGCCGCTGCGGCCCAAGGCAATCGCCAATGTGAAGACCTTTGTGATGCTCTGCGCCGAGAAACCGACGTTGCAGGCGCCCGCGTTGAACTGTGCCCCAGCCGCCGTGACAACTGAGATCGCGAATTGGTTTGGATCAACCTGCGCCAATTCCGGAACATAGTTCGCCACGTGGCCGCGCTCTGCGCGCGCGTCCATCATTTCGGTGATCTCATCCAAGGTGCTTTGGATATCCATGGGCATATTGTACTCCGTCTAAGCAGAGCAGTGCCGAGCAAAACAGGCGGTGTCAACCACCAGCCACGGCGTGGAAATCACTGGCGAGTGGGCGACCGTCTGGCCTATAAGCCAATAAGACAGCCGCAAAGGCGTGGAGGCAGCAGTATGATTCCTGTGCAAGGGTTTTCCGGTAAACGTGTTGGCGTTCTTGGCCTGGGCCGATCTGGCCTGACGGCAGCGCGGGCGTTACAAGCTGGTGGCGCGACGCCGGTGTGTTGGGACGACAACCCTGCGACGCGTGAGGCTGCTGAGGCTGAAGGTTTCGAGATCACAGAGTTGGGCAAGCCGGGCGCGATGGATGATTTGGCGTGCCTGATTGTGTCGCCCGGCATTCCACATCTTTACCCAGAACCAAATCCAATAATCCGCGCGGCATTGGTGGCGGGCGTGCCTGTGGACAATGATATCAGCCTGTTCTTTGGGTCCTTTGCCACGAAGGATTGGGACAATTTCGACGTGATGCCCAAAGTCGTCGCGGTGACCGGGTCAAACGGAAAGTCGACCACATCAGCCTTGATCCACCATGTTTTGCAGCAGGCGGGGCGCAATACGCAATTGGCAGGCAACATTGGCCGTGGCGTGCTGGATATTGACCCGGCTGCTGACGGGGATGTCGTGGTTTTGGAACTGTCCAGCTACCAGACCGATCTTGCGCGAAACCTGACGCCGGATGTGGCGGTCTTTACCAATCTGTCGCCAGATCATCTGGATCGCCACGGCGGCATGGGCGGATATTTTGCCGCCAAACGCAGGCTCTTTGCCGAAGGTGGGCCGGACCGGGCCATAATTGGCATTGATGAAGACGAGGGTTTGTATCTGGCGGGGCAGCTGTCGCAATCCGCCGCCGATGATCGCGTGATCCGCCTGTCTGTTGAACGCAAACTCACCGGGCCCGGCTGGCAGGTTTTTGCGCGCAAAGGGTTCCTTTCAGAGTATCGCAAAGGGCGTCAGGTCGGTTCCGTTGACCTGCGGCCAATCAAAGGCTTGCCCGGCGCGCACAACCATCAAAACGCCTGTGCCGCCTATGCGGTCTGCCGGACATTGGGGCTGGCCCCGAAGGTGATCGGAGCGGGTTTTGCCAGCTTTGGCGGTTTGCCGCATCGGTCGCAGATCATTGCCAAAGCCAAGGGTGTGACCTTTGTGAATGACAGCAAAGCCACCAATGTTGACGCTGCGATCAAGGCGCTAAGCGCGTTCAAAAACATTCGTTGGATCTGCGGAGGCTTGGAAAAAGAAGGCGGGCTTGACGCTTTGGCGGCGGCTGCAGGTAACGTCGTGCAGGCCTATGTGATCGGGCGCGAGGCAGCGGCATTTGCCATGCGGCTAGGGACTGTCCCGTCTGAGGTCTGCACCACGATGGAACAGGCCGTCGCGCGCGCAATGGACGACGCGCAGGATGGTGACACGGTCCTGCTTGCCCCGGCGGCGGCGAGTTTTGATCAATACGACAGTTTCGAAAAACGCGGCGAACACTTTGCGTCATTGGTGCAAACCGCACTGCAAGAGTAGGGGCCTTGCCCGTGTATCGTTTACAGTTCGCGCGGGTTTGTTTCTTCTATGTTGCTAACTGACGAACTTAAACCTTTGCAAAGTTGGCGTTAGTAGTTTGACCGTATTCTACTTGGTCTCTCTTCTGAAGTGCTCCATCGCTATGTTTAGGAACCCGAGGACCTAAGCTGTAAAACACGAGACCTAAGACCGAAAAGATTGTATCTAAGCCGCGACAAGTAGATTTACTTATGAGCCAAAGGGGCGTCTTGATTCGATCGGACAGACTGTGAGCCGAACTTTAAGCCGCCATCAGATCCAATAAATCCGACGACATACAGGGGCAAACTTCAGCGGATCCATCATGCGCAATATCTGCGTTTGAAACAGTAAATTTGGAGATTGCATCACTTCACGCTCCTTCGCTGCCCTTGGGTACTGATGAACGGCGTGAATTCAGCAGCTATATTAGACACCACTGCGTACTTTGGCGACTATGACCGCGATCTGTCCGCAGGTCTCAAGCAGGTCGTTTCTAAACGTGTTGTCCGACAAATCTCACTTGGAATGGCAGTGCCGCTGCCCCCGTCGCGAGTGCATGAGGTCCTAAATTGCTAGGCCGAATTTTGTGTAGGGTCCTCAATTCTTTCCCGACATTGCTAACAAGCTCAAGTGTCTGTTCAGAAGAATAGGGCGTCGAGATAATGACAGTCGAAGTCGAAACAAATTTGGAAATCATTTCAATGCGATCGACTAGTGAGCTGACCGATTGCGTTAGCCACTCGAGCGTTTCATGAGGTGCTGCAGAGGACCTAGGGGAATCACACGCATGATCTTCTCCAGAGTAAATTTTCCCATCCAAACAAATTCGCGTGTGAAGATCGCCGTCAACAAAGAATTGAATATAATCAGTGCCTTCGCGCGCGGCACCAAAAATCGCTTCGGCACTTACAAGCGCAGTCATTTCATCTTGAATGTGTACGTCTTGCCCAACATATTCGGTGATGAATTTTTCAAGTTTCTCTATATCGAGTTGGGATTCTGAGATCGCAATAGGTGCCTTAGATCTTGGTAGCGTGAGTCCAATGCCAATAAGCCGATCCCAACTTTTTTTGCCGCAATCTGCCTTTAGTGCGTCTAAAACCTGTTTGATATTCTGTTGAACGTTATCTGCCGAACAGTCTGACAGGTTAACGCTTGCATAAGCAACCTTTTGTCCGAGCAAGTTGACGACGACGGCTGTGATCCCTGTCTTTCGTATATTTAGACCTATCGAGTAGGCGCCTTTATCGTTCAGATTAATCGGCCTGCTTGGCGGCCCAACACGACCTTTGACTGCGTTTCCTTTGACAATAAGTTTGTCTGCCTCAAGTGCGCGGACAATCACAGAAATGGTCTGAGCGGATAAGCCGCTTGCCTGAACGAGTTCCATTCGGGTCATGCCGTCACGTTGTAGCAGCAGCGATATGATCAGACGTTCGTTCAAGCTGCGCGCTACAACCTGGTTCATGCCGCTAACTTCGCTTGAGCGCCGTACCGGGGGCGGTGGAGAAAATCTCATATCAGGCATGACACGCCTCTTTTTTCTTGAGTTGAAATTGCGTCACTCTATCCAACCGATTGATGCCACTTCTTCTGCGATTGCATATCCTAAATCACTATGTGCTTGCGCATCCAAATGAAATCCATCTTCGTCGGAAGATTTTACAACAATCGCAGAATCAAAAAAATGTGCTTCGTGCGCATTGGCGATGCGTTCGAAATGATGTGCGAAGGCCTGAGATTTTTCGTAGGCGCCTTCAAATACAGATGCCCATTCTTTTAGGTCTGACGCTGTTGGGGGCGGGGAGACAACCAATATCTCAGGAGTCCGGCCTTCGACGCCAGCAGGCATTGATTTGATGTCAGAGATCAATGCACCGACGCCCATTGCGATTTCGCTAGGCGTTTTGTTGAAGCGAATTTTGAGGTCATTGGTTCCAAGCATAATGATGATCAGATCGAGCGGCTTGTGGCTCATGATACAAGGGCGCAAATAAGTGCGGCCATTTTTTTCCGGTCCTTCAATCGGGTCATCACTGACGGTGGTTCTACCGCTTAATCCTTCTTCGATGACCAGCCAATTTGGCCCGAGTAGTTTGCGCAATACACCCGGCCAGCGAATATCGGGGGGATATCGGTCATCCGGTTTGTTGGCTGTCGTCTGACCATAAGTGTTTGAATCTCCGTAACATAATACTGTTCTCAAAGCCAGTTCCTCCTGTCTGTGCGGTGCAAGCCAATCTTAAAAATTTCACAGCTCATTGCTTTTTCGAGCTGAAAGTAAAGGTGATTTTTGGTAAACGTCAATAGTAATTCATTCTGAATAATTATTGACAGGTATTCGGAATTGGTGATTGATAAAAGGCGTCAGTAAGACTCAGGAGGAGTCCGTTGTGGGGTTTTGCGACGAACAAGGAGGTAAAGAAATGTTCTCAAAATTGATCAAATCGTTTGCGATTGGTGCATCGGTTGCGATGTCACTCACCGCTCCAGTGTTTGCAGCCGACGAGGGTCCAATACTTGTCGTTAGCGGTCCGTTGTCGTGGCCATTTTTCGCAGCAGTGAAGCAAGGGTTCGACGACGGGGCGGAAACATTTGGTATCGACTACCAGTACATTGCGGTCACTGACACGTCCAATATGACGAGCGACTATCCCCGGCTGCTACAACAAGCAATTAGCCGCAAGCCAAGCATGTTACTGGTCGGCGAGTTTTTCCCAGACGGGATGGACCCCTTGATCCGCGAAGCCACAGCCGCTGGTATTCCCGTTCTGATCCACAACTCCGGTCAAACTCTGTGGGAAGATAACGGCTCCATTGGCTTCATTGGCGAGGACCCATTTCAAATGGGTTACAAGGCCGGAGAACTACAGGCTGAAGCCGGTGTTACGAAAGGCCTATGCTTTAACCAAGTGCCTGGCAACCCAACCGTTGAAGAGCGCTGCAATGGATATGTCGCAGCGATGGAAGAGGCCGGAGTCGAGACCATCTACCAGACAATTGGCACAGGCGATGCGACCAACCCACAAGCAATGACCCAAGCAATCAAAGGTACTTTGCAGGCAAATCCGGGCATCGACGGGATCTATACTCTGAACGCGGTACCAGCCATGTCAGCGCTACGCGCGGTTGAAGAAGTCGGGCGTAAGGGCGAAGTCATGATCGGTACTGCCGACCTGTCAAATGAAGCTCTGCTTGCCATTCAGAATGGCGATCTGGCCTTTGCCATGGACCAACAGCCCTATCTTCAGGGGTTCATGTCCATGCAGGTGGCATTCCAGTACCTGAACTACGGCCTGCAGCCGATTGGCCACGTCAAAACCGGTCCGCTGGTGATCGACAGCTCAAATGTCGAGACAACTATCGAAGTTAACAAGAAGCACGCAGGAGTGCGCGGGGCTTCTTGAGCCCCCAACTTCCGCTTACTTTGAAAGTCTAAAACAGTGAACAAATACCTAAAAAGACCGGAGACAGGCGCATTCGCCGCCTTTCTCCTAACTTACATTTTCTTCGCGATGGCGACGCCCGGGACGGGCTTTGTTTCAGTCAATGGTACCGCGGGCTGGCTTAACCTCGCCGCTGAACTGGGCATCGTCGCAGTTCCTGTCGGTCTGCTTATGATCTCGGGTGAGTTTGATCTTTCAATTGGTTCTACAGTTGGTGCCGCTTCTATGATTTTGGCCTTAGGCACAAATCAGTTTGGTGGCCCAACCTGGCCGATGATTGCGATGGCTTTGATGGCAGGAGGGCTGATTGGCCTTTGCAACGGATTGGCAGTCGTAAAGACCAAACTGCCTTCCTTCATTGTGACCTTGGCAACGAACTTCATCGTGATTGGGGCAACAATGGGCGTTTCGCGGTTGATCGCAAATGTGACGTCTTCGTCCATTTTTGCCTCTGAGAGTGCAAAAATGGTATTCGCTTTTCGCTGGGGGCAAGCCAATATCTCGATTTTGTGGTGGCTCTTGGTTGCTTTCATTGGATATCGCGTTTTGTCCCGTACTGCGTTTGGCAACTGGATCTATGCCACAGGTGGCAATGAGGACTCTGCGCGTGCAGCAGGTGTACCAGTCGAGCGGGTAAAGGTGACGCTTTTTGTTGCCACAGGTGTTGCGGCGGCCTTGGTAGGCATTTTGCAAGGCATTCAGTGGAATTCCGGCAACTCCACCTATGGCATGGGGTATGTGTTCCAGGCCCCGATTGTCGTTGTGATTGGCGGTGTTTTGTTGACCGGTGGATATGGCTCTGTTGCGGGCATCGTTTTCGGCACCGCCCTCTTTGGTGTGATTTCAAGCGGGATTTTCTATACAGGCTGGAACACCGATTGGATCCAACTTTTCTTAGGTTTGCTGCTTGCACTCGCGGTTTTGGCCAATAACTACGTACGCCGCTTGGCGTTGACGTCAAAATAGGGGGTGGCAAGATGTCTCCGCTGATGGAACTAAGGAATGTCGATAAGTTTTTCGGTTCGACAAAGGCCCTAAAGCACGTATCCATGCAGGTGCATCCCGGCAAAATCCTCTGTCTTCTGGGGGACAATGGTGCTGGGAAATCCACTCTAATAAAGGTGCTATCGGGGTATCACAATCCGACAAATGGCGCGGTGATGCTTGAGGGTGACGAGACGAAGTTTGCTGGGCCTCGCGACGCAAGGCAGCGCGGGATTGCGACTGTTCACCAGAACGTTGGCTCCATCCCCCTTATGAGCGTTGGTCGGAATTTCTTTCTTGGTGCGGAGCCGATCAAAGGCAAATGGCCTTTCCGCAGTATCGATACAAAGAAAGCCAACACAATTGCCGTGGAACAGATGCGTAAGTTCGGTCTGACGCGTGTTGAAAACGGTGATCAGCTTGTGGGCACAATGTCTGGTGGTGAGCGTCAGGTCCTGGCAATTGGTCGTGCGATGTATTTCGGAGCCAAGATGTTGATCTTGGACGAGCCGACTTCGGCGCTTGGCGTCAAAGAAGCATCGATGGTTTTGAAAATGATGCGTGTTGCGCGTCAAAACGGCGTTGGGATCGTGTTTATCACGCACAATGCACGTCACGCGATGAGCGTCGGGGACGACTTCTGCGTTTTGATCCAAGGCGAGGTCGCCGCAAGCTTTAAACGGGATGAAAAGACCCGCGAGGAAGTTCTTAATCTGATGGCGGGCGGGGAGGATATGACCGCGCTTGAAGAAGATCTAGAACAGATTGATTGAATGATGGGCTATTTCATAGGTGTAGATGTCGGCACGCAGAGCGCACGTGCTGGCGTCTTTGACGCGACGGGTCAACTCCTGTCGTCACATTCGGTTGCCCTAGACATATGGCGTCCTAGGACTGGCTTCGCACAACAATCTTCTGGCCAGATTTGGACTGCAATCTGCGCGACGGTCAAAAGTGCATTGGCGGCTTCTAGCGTCGACCCAAAAAACGTGATCGGGATTGGCTTTGACGCCACCTGTTCACTAGTTCTGGTCGATGAAGACGGAACTGGTGTTACCGTTTCGCCAAATGGGGAACCAGAGCAAGACGTTATTCTGTGGGCCGATCATCGTGCGACTGATATTGCCGCAGAAATTGATCAGACAGGTCATGATCTTCTCCAGATATCCGGGGGAACAATTTCGCCGGAAATGCAACTTCCGAAACTCTGCTGGCTTCAGCGCAATCTGCCAGACAGCTGGAGACAGACCAAGCATTTCTTCGATTTACCCGATTGGCTGACGTGGCGAGCAACAGGATCGCTCACGCGTTCTCAGTGTTCAGTCGTGTGTAAATGGACCTACCGTGGAACCGGCGAGGGCTGGGACAGTTCGCTTTTCGAACAAATTGGCTTGCAAGACCTGGTGAGCGAGGGTTTCGCTCGTATTGGCACTGCGGTGTCGTTGCCCGGTGAATGCCTTGGTCCGTTGTCTGATGAGGCTGCGCAAGAATTGGGACTGAAGTCCTCGACAATGGTTGGGGTCAGCATGATTGATGCGCATGCCGGAGCATTAGGGACGCTCGGGATCGGGCGGGGGGCTTCCAAACTGGCATTGGTTGCAGGCACATCTGCTTGTCATATTGTTGTCGGTCCCGAAGCGGCCTTTGTTCCCGGCGTTTGGGGACCCTACAAAGGTGTGGTTTTCCCGACATTGTGGGCAAATGAGGCTGGTCAATCAATGGCCGGGGCGGCCATTGATACGGTTCTAAAACGCCATTCCAAATGGAAGGTCATTTGCGCCCGCGCGCAGGCGTCCGGGCAAAGCCCATATGAAATTCTGGAGCAGATACTACATAAGATGTCTGGCGCAGACGATGTGACCTTGCTGAGCAAAGACCGTCATATCGTGCCTGATTTCAATGGTAACAGATCCCCTTTGGCTGACCCGCATCGCCGGGGGGTCACAAGTGGGCAGAGAGCCGTAGCGGACGACGAAGACCTAGCTTTGGACTATTTGGCGGTGATTCAAAGTCTGGCCTACGGCACAAAGCAAATTCTAGAGCGATTAGAAACTCAGGGTGTTTGCACCTCAGAAATTGTGCTCAGCGGAGGTTTGGCCAAGAACGCCCTATATTGCCAGACGCACGCTGATGTGACGGGTTGCACAGTTATCATTCCTGATCAAACAGAACCTGTGCTCGTTGGCTCTGCAATGTTGGGCGCAACAGCGGCTGGCGCGTATGAATCCTTAGAGGACGCTGCTTCATCCATGTGCGGCGCGGGGATCTGGCTATCGCCAAACAAATTACATCGAGAGTACCACGCCAAAAAATATGCCTGTTTCCTCGCGATGCAGGATCATTTTCAACATCTCGCATCACTTATGAAATCGGAGTAAGGCGATGAGCCAACCTAGCGCAATTTATCTTTTAGCGAGCGGCGATAGCCGGGTTTCCGCGAACACGATCTGTTGGCCAGCTCAAGAAGCGATGGAAGCCGACCTTACCCGGATTCTAAAACAGAATGGATACGAAGTGATCCGTGCGCATTCCGTTGACCCTGAAAAGGGGCACGGGTTTCTTGATTCCCAACGCGCAGGACTTGATGCGGTTTCCAAAATTCCAACGGGTGCCAAGATTGTGATTGCCGAGGCGGTGTGGCAATATTCACACCACGTATTGCCAGCACTACATTTTCACAAAGGTCCGATCCTGACGGTCGCCAACTGGTCGGGGCAATGGCCCGGTTTAGTGGGGATGCTCAACCTAAATGGATCACTGACCAAAGCTGGCATCGACTATGCGACTCTCTGGAGTGAGAAGTTCGAAGATGACTTCTTTTTGAATGGTCTCGCTGAGTGGCTCACCACCGGGACGATCAACCATGATCTCTCTCATGTCGCGCCTTTTGACGGGGCACCGAACGCGACAAATACCGCTAAAATCGCTGACGCTCTCGTTTCCGATCTAATTCAACACAAATCTATCATGGGTGTTTTCGATGAGGGATGCATGGGCATGTATAATGCAATCATCCCTGACGATCTGCTCGCAAGGCTGGGGGTATTCAAAGAGCGCCTTTCTCAGTCTGCTTTGTATGCCGAAGTTCTAACTGTCTCTGACGATGAGGCTGAAGCCGTTTTCCAATGGCTCGTTCAAAAAGGCATTCGTTTCGATTTCGGCACCGACGGGGCGGTTGATCTTACACGAGATCAGACCATGTTGCAGTGCAAGATGTATATCGCTGCCGTAAGAGTGGCTGACCAATTTGATTGTGAAACCATCGGTATTCAGTACCAGCAAGGTCTGAAAGATCTGCTGCCTGCTTCAGATTTGGTTGAGGGGATGCTAAACAATTCTGATCGCCCTCCGGTGACGCGTGCCGAAGGTAGTGTAATCCGTGAAGGGCTGCCGATTGTGCATTTCAATGAAGTTGATGAATGCGCGGGCTTGGATGCTCTGTTGATCAACCGCACGCACAGGGCGTTGGGCCAGCCGCTCGAAACCACGTTGCACGATATTCGCTGGGGGGATTACGACGCTTCCGGTTGCTGCGACGACTTTGTGTGGGTTTTCGAAATTTCTGGTGCGGCGCCTCCTGAACATCACATTGGTGGCTGGGCTGGTTCAACCTCGCTTCGCCAGCCCGCGATGTATTTTCCGTTCGGCGGTGGCACGCTAAGTGGTGTCGCTAAGCCTGGCTCGCTTATTTGGTCGCGAGTTTATGTGGCGAATAATGCGCTTCATATGGACATCGGCCTTGGCGAATGTGTCGAACTTTCCGAAGAAGAGACGCGCCGCCGCAGGAACGCCACCACCGCGGAATGGCCGATCATGCACGCGATTTTGCAGGGCGTCAGTCAGAACCAGCTTATGGCGAGCCATAAATCTAATCATGTCCAAGTGGTTTATGCGACGAGCCCTGAGCACGCAAAAGAAGCGATGGTTTGCCGCGCACAGTTCGCACAGAAACTCGGAATAAGCGTGAACATTGTTGGCAGTATTAGCACCAATGGAGAGGTCCACTAGCATGAAGTTTTTTGCCGATACTGCGGATATTTTGGCGATCAAAAAGCTTTCTACTTTGGGGCTTATTGAAGGGGTTACAACCAACCCCTCACTGATTGCGAAAAGTGGCCGAGATATTCTGGAGGTCACACGCGAGATTTGCGAGGTAGTCGATGGTCCGGTTTCCGCTGAAGTGACGGCGCTGGATCACAAGACCATGATGGCAGAAGCAAACGTTCTGAAACAGATAGCTTCGAATGTTTGCATCAAATTGCCCATGACCCTTGATGGCCTCCAAACCTGCCGTGCCCTGTCTGAGCAAGGCGTGAAGACAAATGTGACGCTGTGTTTCACTGTAAACCAGGCATTGTTGGCGGCCAAGGCGGGTGCTACTTTTGTCTCACCGTTCGTCGGTCGGTTAGACGACATCGGCTTAGATGGCACGCAGCTCGTTCGCGACATCCGCGTAGTGTTTGCTAATTACGATGGGCTATCCACTGAAATATTGGTCGCGTCGGCGCGAACAGCAAGCCATATATCTCAGTCTGCAATCATAGGGGCAGATGCGGTGACCGCACCCCCAGCTTTGATCGAAGGGTTGGCGGACCATCCGTTGACCGACAAAGGTTTGGCGGGATTTATCCGAGACTGGGAAAGCACGGGGCAATCCATCTTATCCATGCAATAAATTTCACCTTGTGTGATTTCGAGGTGCGAGCTTCGCAATATGGGCATGATCAAGGCCCACCTTGGGTCAGTCACGATCAAATAGTGTGCATTTAGAATATCCAGCCGGTGCTAGGCGTAAGCGCAGCGTTGGGCACAAGGTCAGAGCTGGTGAAAGTCAAGAGCATCCTTAAACCAAGGGACTAAGAAAACGGTGCCGTAGCTAAAAACAGGCTTAGTATCAAAAGCTGAACTCGTTTTGATAGCGCATCGAAAATACATGCATGGGAAAAGGGCCTTGCCCCTCAGCGCGATGCGCTTTCACCCCAGAGAATTTCTGCAAAGTTGAAGGGGATTAGCGTTTCGCCCGAATGGCGGTGCCTGCGGCGTGGCCGGAACTCCAGGCCCATTGGAAGTTATAGCCGCCCAGCCAACCGGTGACGTCGACGGCTTCGCCTATCGCATACAGCCCGGAGACGGTTTTCGCCTCCATGGTTTTTGAGGACAGCGCATCGGTGTCAATTCCGCCGAGTGTGACTTCGGCCGTCCTGTATCCTTCGGTGCCCGATGGCGTCACCTGCCAACTCAACAGCGCCTCACAAAGGCTTTGCAGCGCCGCATCGGATTGATCAGCGAGATTGCCTTTGACATCCAGGCCATCCAACAGAAACTCTGCCAATCGCGCGGGCATCAATTGCGCCAGCACCGTGCCAATCTGCTTACGGCCATCGGTTTTGCGGCGGGCCTTTAGGGTTTCCAACAGAGGCACGTCAGGGAAAAGGTTCAGGCGGATTGGTTGGCTTTCCTGCCAGTAGTTGGAAATCTGCAGCATCGCTGGGCCGGAAAGACCGCGATGGGTAAAGAGCAGGGCCTCATCAAAGCTGACATCATCAGTTGTTGCACGGATCGCGTGGGCTAGTCCGGCGAGGGGTTTGAAACGCCCCTCGGGAAAGGTGAAGGGCACAAGACCAGCATGTGTTGGGATGATGCTCAGGTCAAACTGGGTTGCGATGTCATAGGCCAAACCCGTTGCGCCCATCTTTGGAATGGATTTGCCGCCGGTCGCCAGAACAAGGTTCTGGCAGGATAGGGTTTGTGCCTTGCCATCGCGCGATACCTTCACCTCAAACCCGCTTTCGGTTTTGCGCACACTGTCAATCGACGTGTTCAACCAAAGCTCGGCACCCGCGTCATGCATCTCTGCCAGAAGCATCTGGATGATGTCCTTCGCTGAGTGATCGCAGAACAACTGGCCGAGGGTCTTTTCGTGGTAGGCGATGCGGTGCTTTTGCACCAACTCGATGAAATCCCACTGCGAATAGCGGCTGAGCGCGCTTTTGCAGAAATGAGGGTTCTGCGACAGGAAGTTCTCTGGCCCGGCATAAAGATTGGTGAAATTGCAGCGACCGCCGCCCGATATGCGGATTTTTTCGCCGGGGGCTTTGGCGTGATCTAGCAACAGCGTTTGCGGGCCGCTATGGGCAGCACACATCATGCCAGCGGCGCCGGCGCCCAGAATAATCGTTTGCCACGTCATACTGCGCACCTGCCTGACCTGCGTCGGATCGTCAAGTCATTGCCCAACGCCGCAGAAAGTCCAGCAAACGCTTCCCAAGAGTCGCAACTGCTGATAGAATCACCCCAATGACCCGGAGAACCGGGCGTTGAGGCAGATTGTTGGCAGGTTACGATGACAGAGATGGTGTATGGCGCGCTTCCGGTGCGCGATGTAGAGCCGATTCTTCCCAAATGGTGGCGCACGCTGGATAAATGGACGATGTCCTGCATCCTGATGTTGTTTGGCGTCGGCATTTTGCTGGGTCTCGCGGCTAGCCCGCCTTTGGCTGAAAAGAACGGATTTGCGCATTTTCACTATGTCACCCGTCAGGGCGTGTTTGGCGGCGCTGCGCTGATCGCGATGTTTGTGACCTCGATGATGAGCCCAAAATTGGTGCGTCGCCTCGCCGTTATTGGCTTTCTGGTGGCTTTTGTCGCGCTGCTTTTGTTACCTATTTTTGGCACGGACTTTGGTAAAGGGGCGGTGCGCTGGTATTCGCTGGGCTTTGCGTCGTTGCAGCCATCAGAGTTCCTTAAACCCGGATTTATCGTTGTTGCAGCGTGGCTGATGGCGGCGAGCCAAGAGATCAATGGCCCTCCGGGCAAGCTTTGGTCTTTTATGCTGACGGTGACGATAGCGCTCGTCTTGGTGATGCAGCCCGATTTCGGGCAGGCCTGTCTGATCCTTTTTGGCTGGGGGGTTATGTATTTCATCGCAGGCGCACCGATGACGCTGTTGGTCGCCATGATGTGCCTTGTGATCTTTGGCGGCATGATTGCCTATAACGCTTCTGAACACTTCGCGCGTCGGATCGACGGTTTTCTCAGTGCGGATGTCGACCCGACAACGCAGCTTGGCTATGCCACAAATGCGATCCGCGAAGGCGGCTTTTTCGGCGTCGGCGTTGGTGAGGGGCAGGTGAAGTGGAGCCTGCCGGATGCGCATACCGATTTCAT
The DNA here is from genome assembly GCF_900129685.1 of Cognatishimia maritima. Classification (GTDB taxonomy): domain Bacteria; phylum Pseudomonadota; class Alphaproteobacteria; order Rhodobacterales; family Rhodobacteraceae; genus Cognatishimia; species Cognatishimia maritima. The sequence continues at coordinate 88,094 of NZ_FQWM01000008.1, forward strand.
CATCGCGGTGGCGGCCGAAGAATACGGGCTGATCTTGGTGCTATTTATCATCGCGCTTTATGCAACGATTGTGATCCGCAGTTTCCTGCGCCTGATGCGGGAGCGTGATACGTTCATCCGGCTGGCGGGCACTGGGCTGGTTGCGATGTTTGGCGTTCAGGCGATGATCAACATGGGAGTGGCGGTTCGCCTCCTACCGGCGAAAGGCATGACATTGCCCTTTGTCAGCTATGGCGGTAGTTCCTTGATTGCCGGCGGGATCGCCGTGGGGATGCTTTTGGCATTTACCCGCAGCCGTCCGCAGGGTGAAATTGGGGATATTCTGCGAGGCCACTTCAGATGACAAAACAACCGCTTCTGGTGATTGCAGCCGGGGGAACAGGCGGACATATGTTCCCGGCGCAAGCGCTGGCCGAAGCGATGTTGGCGAAGGGCTGGCGTGTGAAGCTGTCGACCGACGCACGTGGTGCGCGTTACACGGGCGGTTTTCCAGAACAGGTCGAAATAGAAGAGGTCAGTTCAGCCACCTTTGCACGTGGGGGTCTGGCTGCCAAAGCCATGGTGCCCTTGCGCATTTTGGGTGGCGTTATGGGCGCGGTAATGAAGCTGCGCAAAGACAAGCCGTCTGTCGTTGTGGGCTTTGGCGGCTATCCGACGATCCCGGCAATGGGGGCTGCGCTTCTGCTGGGCCTGCCACGCATGATTCATGAGCAAAACGGGGTGCTTGGCCGGGTCAATGAACTCTTTGCCAAGCGCGTCGATTTGGTCGCCTGTGGCACATGGCCGACCAATTTGCCAGAGGGCGTCGAAGGGCATCACACCGGCAATCCTGTGCGCGGCGCCGTTCTGGCGCGGGCCGGGGCAGGATATATCCCACCCGGTGACTACCCGATGTCGATCCTTGTGATGGGCGGCTCTCAAGGCGCGCGCATTCTGTCGGACGTGGTGCCGCCTGCGATTGACGCCTTGCCAAGCGACATTCGCAAACATGTGCGTGTCAGCCACCAGGCGCGTGGCGAAGATTTTGAGCGTGTCTCAAAATTCTACGCGGACCAGGGCATCGTGGCCGATGTGCAGGAATTCTTTACCGATATCCCCGAGCGTATGAGCGAGGCACAATTGGTGATTTCCCGCTCTGGCGCATCGTCTGTGGCGGATATCTCTGTCATCGGTCGCCCCGCGATTCTGGTGCCCTTTGGGGCAGCGACGGGTGATCACCAGACCGCCAATGCGCGGGGTCTTGCCGATCTTGGGGCAGCCATCATCATCCCCGAAAGCCTGTTTGAGGTGGACGCGCTGACCGAGCAGATGGTCACGATCCTTTCAAACCCAGAGGGTGCTCTGAATATGTCCCTCGCGGCGATTGCCGCTGGAATCCCCGATGCGACAGAGCGCTTGGTAGCGCTGGTCGAACAGCTTTCACAGAAAGACGCAACATGAACGCAGCAACCAAACTCCCCACTGACGTTGGCCCGATCCATTTCGTTGGGATCGGCGGGATTGGTATGTCTGGTATTGCTGAGGTTCTGATCAACCACGGCTACACCGTGCAGGGGTCTGATCTGAAGGACAGCAAAATCACTCAACGTCTGGCCGGGATGGGGGCGACGATCTTTATCGGGCAAGAGGCCGAGAACCTAGAAAACGCCGAAGTTGTTGTGATTTCCTCGGCCATCAAGCCTGGCAATGCCGAACTGGACGAAGCGCGCCGTCAGGGCCTGCCGGTGGTGCGCCGGGCAGAGATGTTGGCCGAACTCATGCGTCTGAAATCCAATATTGCCGTCGCCGGGACCCATGGAAAAACCACGACGACCACCATGGTCGCTGCGGTTCTGGATCATGGCAATATCGACCCGACCGTGATCAATGGCGGTATTATCCATGCCTATGGCTCTAACGCGCGCGTGGGCGAGGGCGAGTGGATGGTGGTTGAGGCCGATGAATCCGACGGCACATTCAACCGTTTGCCAGCGACCATTGCGATTGTGACCAATATCGACCCTGAACATATGGAGCATTGGGGCGATTTTGACACGCTGCGCGCTGGCTTTCAGGAGTTTGTGTCTAATATCCCATTCTATGGCCTCGCCGTCTGCTGCACCGACCATCCAGAGGTGCAAAAGCTGGTCGGCAAGATCACAGATCGCCGCGTTGTGACCTTTGGGTTTAACACGCAGGCCGATGTGCGTGCCGTCAATCTGACCTACAAAGCCGGCGTTGCGCATTTTGACGTTGCACTACAGGCCGAGGGTACAATTATCGAAGGCTGCTCATTGCCGATGCCGGGTGATCACAACGTGTCCAATGCTCTTAGCGCTGTGGCTGTTGCCCGCCATTTGGGCATGAAGGGCGATGAAATCCGAGAGGCTTTGGCGGCCTTTGGCGGGGTAAACCGTCGTTTCACCAAGGTCGGCGAAGTCAATGGCGTTACCATCATTGACGACTATGGCCATCACCCGGTTGAAATCGCAGCGGTTCTGAAAGCGGCGCGTCAAGCCAGCGAAGGCCGCGTGATCGCTGTGCACCAGCCGCACCGCTATACGCGGTTGTCCAGCCTATTTGACGATTTCTGTTCTTGTTTCAACGAGGCGGATGTCGTCGCCATCGCCGAGGTCTTTGCCGCAGGCGAAGACCCTATTCCTGGCGCAGGTCGGGATGATCTGGTGGCAGGCCTGATCGCGCAGGGGCACCGTCACGCACGGGCAATCGTGTCAGAAGACGATCTGGAACGGCTTGTGCGCGAGCAGACGACGGCAGGTGATATTGTGGTTTGCCTTGGCGCGGGTACAATCAGCACATGGGCAAACGGATTGCCCGCTCGGTTGGTGAAATAGGCGCGGCAGCTGCGCTAGGGAACATAATAGCGAGGGACCAAAATGAGCCTTTCCATTGTCGCCGCTTTGATCTGGATGCTTATTGTGAACATCCGCGCGATGTTTCCCAGCAAGGATAACCACTGGAAATTTGCATATGCCATGATCGCCCTTGGGGTGCCGATCCTGATTTGGGTCTATCTTGATCACGGTCTAATCTTGGCGGCCGTGCTGCTGCTTGGCGCGATGTGGGTCATGCGCTGGCCGGTGATTTATCTTAGTCGCTGGATACGTCGCAAGGTGGGGCAATGAACAACCCGGACCAGTTGCTACTGATCGGGGGCACGATGGCGCTCTTGCTGGCGGTGGCCGGGTTTGTCCTGACTCAGCGCAATGCATGGAAGGTAATCCTGATCCTCGTGGCATTGTTTGGCGGCTTAAACATTGGCGTTTTCCTTTGGTCTGAACTGCTTGTCGATCGCTGGATGAGCTTCCGCCTATATCTTTTCTGGATTGCCGCGCTGTTGCCTCCGTTGATTGGTCTGGGTATTGGGGCAGCCATTGGGGCGTTCGTGAACTGGCGGATATCCAAGATTAAGCCGACACATAAAACGCGCGCACCCCGACAACCGCGCGCGCCAAAGCCCTCAAAGAAACAGACGCAGAAGCCAAGGATCATCGACTAATGACTGACCTGCCAGAAGTGCGTGGCAAACTGACACCGAATAAAGCGCTGTCTGATCTGACTTGGTTGCGGGTGGGCGGCCCTGCGGATTGGCTGTTCCAGCCCGCAGATGTCGAAGATTTACAGCAGTTTCTCGCAGCGCTTGATCCTTCGGTAGAAATCTTCCCGATGGGCCTGGGCAGCAACCTGATCGTGCGCGATGGCGGGCTGCGCGCGGTGGTGATCCGCATGGGGCGAGGCTTCAATCACATCCAAGTCGACGGCACCCGTGTCAAAGCTGGTGTTGCGGCGCTTGACGGGCATGTCGCGCGCAAGGCCGCCGAGGCGGGCGTAGACCTGACGTTTCTGCGCACGATCCCCGGCGCAATCGGTGGTGCGGTTTGCATGAATGCCGGCTGCTATGGCTCTTATATTGCTGATGTTTTTGTCTCTGCCAAAGCTGTAACGCGGGATGGAAAGCTTGTTGAAATGACTGCCAAGGACCTGAATTTTCAATACCGGCAGTCAGATTTGCCCGCAGGCTGGGTTCTGGTTGAGGCGACATTTGAAGGCCCAAAAGGAGACCCAGAGGAATTGGCGGCACGGATGCAACACCAGTTGGAAAAACGCGACGCCACGCAGCCCACAAAAGACCGATCCGCCGGGAGCACATTCCGCAATCCAGCAGGTTTTTCTTCGACCGGAAAAGCAGATGATGTTCACGATCTAAAGGCTTGGAAAGTCATAGATAACGCCGGATTACGCGGCGCGCGTGTGGGCGGTGCTCAGATGTCTGAAATGCACTCTAACTTTATGATCAACACCGGTGACGCAACCGCCGCAGATTTGGAAAACCTCGGCGAATTGGTGCGAAAAAAGGTTTTCGAACAGAGCGGAATAACGCTAGAATGGGAAATCAAACGGGTTGGCGAATTTTAAGTCACCCCAAAGCAGCGCGCAGCAACGACTGTGGGTTGAAATAACAAAAAGAAATGGGCGGCAGGTTTCGGAGAACCGAACTATTAAACCGTCTTTCAAAGCCCCAAAAGGGGCACAATAACAAGGGCTGAGAACGGCCCGTAAATTGAGGCGCTGGAGTGGGTATGTCGAGCAGGGCAACCCCGAAAGTAGCGGTACTGATGGGTGGACTCTCGGCCGAACGCGAGGTGTCCATGTCCTCAGGGCACGAATGTGCCGCTGCGTTGAGGGAAAGTGGATTTGACGTCGTCGAAGTGGTCGCAGACCGCGATTTGGCGTCCCAATTGCAAACGATCAAACCGGATGTCGTGTTCAACGCCCTGCATGGCCGTTGGGGTGAAGACGGCTGTGTTCAAGGTATGCTTGAATGGCTTGGCATTCCCTATACGCATTCCGGCGTTTTGGCCTCGTCTCTTGCTATGGATAAAGAACGCACCAAGGCCGCCTATCGTTCCGCTGGCTTGCCGATTGCCGAAAGCCTGATTGCTTCTCGAGATGACATCGAAGCCGCCCATGTGATGGAGCCCCCCTATGTGGTGAAGCCTTATAATGAAGGCTCCTCTGTTGGCATTTATATTGTGCAAAAGGCAGCCAATCGCCCGCCTAAACTGGCAGATGACATGCCCGATCAGTTGATGGTCGAGGATTACGTCGCCGGGCGCGAACTGACCGCAAGCGTGCTGGGTGACAAGGCTTTGACTGTAACGGATATCATCACGGATGGCTGGTATGATTATCACGCCAAATACGCTGTGGGCGGGTCTCGCCATGAGGTGCCTGCCGATATCCCTGCCGAAATTTTTGACGCTTGTATGGACTACGCCTTGCGCGCCCATAAGGTGTTGGGGTGCCGCGGCCTAAGCCGAACGGACTTCCGCTGGGACGAAAGCAAAGGTCTTGCGGGACTGATTTTGCTGGAAACCAACACGCAACCCGGCATGACCCCAACATCGCTTAGCCCGGAACAGGCGGCCGCCTGCGGGATGTTGTTTCCCAATCTTTGTCGCTGGTTGGTGGAGGATGCGTCATGCAATCGCTAAACCAACGTTCTGATCCGGCGCCATCGCGGCTGTCATACCGCTTTGAGCGGTTGATGCTGACGCCGCTCTTTCGGTTTGGCCTGCGGGTGGTTTTGCCGTTCAGCGCGGCCGCGCTGGCAACCACGGTCTGGTTCTCGGATCAAGACCGGCGCGACAACGTCAATATGGTGATCGACGACATTCGCACCAGCATTGTTGAGCGTCCGGAATTCATGGTTCAGGCCATGGTGATCGAAGGCGCAAGCGCTGGCGTTGCCGATGATATCCGGGAAATTCTGCCGCTGGATTTTCCAGTCAGCAGCTTTGACCTTGATCTGCCAGAAATGAAAAAGACGGTCGACGGGCTGTCACCGGTCAAATCCGCAACCCTGCGTGTGAAGCCGGGTGGGGTGTTGCAAGTCACAGTGGCCGAACGCACGCCGGTTGTCCTGTGGCGGATGCCTGATGGGCTGCACCTTGTGGATGCCGAAGGATTTGTTGTGGCTGAATCCACGCGCCGTGCCCTGCATCCAAATCTGCCAGTTATGGCGGGCGAGGGCGCTGATCTGCGCACGGGCGAAGCGCTGCAACTCATCAAGGCCGCAGGTCCGCTGGCCAGCCGTTTGCGCGGGCTTGTGCGGGTCGGTGAACGCCGCTGGGATCTGGTACTGGATCGCGACCAAAGGATCATGTTGCCGGAACGCGGTGCCGTTCAGGCATTGGAACGCGTCGTTGCGCTGAGTGACGTGCAAGAGATGCTGCAACGCGACCTAAGCGTTGTGGATATGCGTCTGGGCAGCAGACCAACAATAAGAATAGCAGAACGATCGGTAGAGGCCTGGTGGCGTCTGCGCGAACTTCGAGTGGGGCAAGAGTAATGTTTGAAGTGTATCAATCCCAGCGCGCAATGCGCGCGATGCGCAAGGCGGCCATGCAACGCGGGGTCGTCGCGGTTCTGGATGTGGGAACCTCTAAAATCGCCTGTCTGGTCTTGCGGTTTGATGGCGTGGACCATCTGGCAGAGGCCGAGGGCATAGGCTCCCTCGCGGGGCAAAGCGGCTTTCGGGTGATTGGCGCAGCCTCGACCCGGTCTCGTGGGGTGAAGTTTGGCGAAATCTCTGCCATGCAGGAAACCGAACGCGCGATACGTACTGCCGTGCAGGCCGCACAGAAAATGGCCCAGATCCGGGTGGATCACGTGATTGCCTGCTTCTCTGGCGCGCAACCCCGGTCATATGGTCTCGATGGCCAGATCGAACTCGACAGCAATATCGTCACTGAACAGGATGTCGCGCGCGTATTGGCAAGTTGCGATGTCCCAGCCTATGGCGAAGGTCGAGAGGTTCTGCATGCGCATCCGGTAAACTTTGCGCTTGATGCGCGCTCTGGTCTTGCGGACCCGCGCGGGCAGATAGGTCAACACCTTGCCTGCGACATGCATATGCTGACGGTGGATGGTGCTGTCGTTGCCAATGTTGCGCATTGTGTGAAACGCTGTGATCTGGAACTCGCAGGCATTGCGAATTCGGCCTATGTTTCTGGCCTGTCGGCCCTTGTCGAAGACGAACAGGAACTGGGCGCGGCCTGTATCGATATGGGTGGCGGCTCGACCTCTTTGTCGATCTTTATGAAGAAACACATGATATATGCCGACAGTGTGCGCATGGGCGGGGATCACGTGACCGGTGACATTTCGATGGCACTGCAGGTGCCCATGGCCAATGCAGAGCGGATCAAGACATTCTATGGCGGCGTGCACGCCACGGGCATGGATGACCGCGAGATGATTGATATCGGCGGCGACACCGGCGATTGGGAGCATGACCGCCGCACCGTCAGCCGTGCAGAGTTGATCGGCATCATTCGTCCACGTGTCGAAGAAATCCTGGAAGAAACCCGTGCCCGTCTGGACGCCGCCGGGTTTGAACACTTGCCGAGCCAGAAGATCGTGCTGACCGGCGCCGCAAGCCAGATACCAGGGCTGGATACTCTTGCCAGCCGCATTCTTGGCCAACAGGTTCGTCTTGGTCGTCCGATGCGAGTGCACGGGTTGCCCCAAGCCACGACAGGTCCGGGCTTTAGCGCAGCGGTCGGGATGTGCCTTTTTGCCACCAGCCCACAGGATGAATGTTGGGACTTTGATCTGCCTGTGGAACGCCATGGCGTAAAGTCCATCCGCAAGGCCGTGCGGTGGTTCAAGGCCAATTGGTAGGATTAACAGCCGGTTATCAAATCGCCCTCTCAAAAACAGGAGACGTCGACAGCTTGAAATTTTTCGTATAACTTGGGCGCAAGCATCGAAACAGATGCGACGGCAGACGAGCAGTTTGCCATCAGTTCAATGAGTCGCCTGTCCGCACGGAAGATTCCTGCGGGGCAGGGTGGTTTGTTGTGTTGAAGCCCTGTAGTCACCCCAATATCTATCCTCGTCGGCGAAATGCCGCGAATTATGGTCAGATTTAGGCTATATTTTGTAGCTCGTGACGCTTTTTGGCGTGACGATGGCCGTGTCAAACGTTAGTATTGTCGGTGAGTAGACGAAAAACACGCGCCGAATGGTGCGGAAAATTGACAGGCGGACGCTCTTATGGCTTTGAATTTGACCTTCCCTGAACAGGAAGATTTGAAACCCCGTATTACGGTTTTTGGTGTAGGTGGTGCAGGCGGCAACGCGGTCAACAATATGATCGCCAACCAGCTTGAGGGCGTTGAATTCGTCGTCGCCAATACAGATGCGCAAGCGCTGCAGCAGAACCAATCAAAATCTCGCGTCCAGCTTGGTGTGAAAGTCACCGAAGGTCTGGGCGCAGGTGCACGTCCTGCGGTGGGGGCCGCAGCGGCAGAGGAAAGCATCGAACAAATTGTCGATCACCTTGCGGGCGCACACATGTGCTTTATCACTGCAGGTATGGGCGGCGGCACGGGGACGGGCGCTGCGCCGATCATCGCGCAGGCCGCACGTGAGCTGGGTGTCCTGACTGTCGGCGTTGTGACCAAACCATTCCAATTCGAAGGTGCAAAGCGGATGCGCCAGGCTGAAGCGGGCGTTGAAGCCCTGCAAAAGGTCGTGGACACGCTGATCATCATTCCTAACCAGAACCTGTTCCGTCTGGCGAATGAAAAGACCACCTTTACCGAAGCCTTCGCCATGGCCGACGACGTTCTTTATCAAGGTGTGAAGGGCGTGACGGACTTGATGGTGCGTCCGGGCCTGATCAACCTCGACTTTGCAGACGTTCGCGCCGTCATGGACGAAATGGGCAAAGCCATGATGGGCACCGGCGAAGCGACCGGCGAAGATCGTGCGATCCAAGCGGCAGAAAAGGCAATTGCCAACCCGCTCTTGGACGAAATCAGCCTGCGCGGTGCAAATGGCGTTCTGATCAACATCACCGGTGGACACGACCTGACACTGTTCGAACTGGACGAAGCGGCGAACCGCATCCGCGAAGAAGTCGACCCAGATGCGAACATCATCGTTGGCTCCACGCTGGACACCGAACTCGAAGGAGCGATGCGCGTCTCTGTTGTTGCGACGGGTATCGATGCAACCGATGTCCAGACCGAGATGCCTGTGCCGCGTCGCTCTTTGAAAGAGCCTCTGAAGCCGACCATGATCGAAGAAGAGCCGGTTGCAGCGGCTGAACCAGCGCCGGCCCCTGCGCCACGCCAAGCGCCTGCCGCAGCGGTTGCAGAACCAAGCTTGTTTGAGGACATGGACGCACCGGCCACAGAAGAAGCGCATGACCTTTTCGAGGAGCCAGCTGCGCCCGTGGCCGCACAAGATGACCTGCCACCGCCAGCGTACCAGCCACGCGTCGCAGAATTCCAGCCTCGCGTTGATGAATACGAAGAAGAAGCCGAAGCTGCATATGTTGCGCCTCGCGCGGCAGCACCGGGTACACCATCGCCAGAAGCCCTCGCGCGTCTGCGCACAGCGGTCAACAAAACACCGTCTGCGCCGCAGCCTCGCCAGCCAGTGGTTGCACCTCAGCCAATGGCCGAGGAACGCCCACGCTTTGGGATCAACTCTTTGATCAACCGCATGACCGGTCACGGCCAAGAAGCGGCGCAACCTCAGGCAGCCCGGCACCAGCCAAACCTGAAAGCAGCCCCAGCGCCCGCAGAAGACCCAGAGCAGGAGAAGATCGAAATCCCTGCATTCCTGCGTCGGCAAGCGAACTAATCACTACAAAATATATTGTCAGAGCCGTCCCTTGGGGCGGCTCTTTTTCGTTTTAAATCAATATTTTATTTACGTCTGCGCGGTGTTTTGCCGAAATGTTTCAGCCATGTTTCAGCCCGTCACAATCTTTGAGTTGAGGATTTGGATGCCTCCGCATAGGTCTAACCTGCGCTGAGATAAGGCGCAGAAGTGGGGTTCATCTTTGCAGAAAACACTCAAATCAGCGATCCGTTTCAGCGGTATTGGTCTTCACACGGGCAAACCCGTTCGGATGGAGATTGAACCCGCGTCAGCCGGATATGGCATCTGGTTTCAACGCACCGATGTTCTAAGCGGCGATCAGATGATTCCGGCGCGCTGGGACGTGGTTGAGCAATCTCCGCTTTGCACCAAGATCAAGAATAGCGATGACGTATCGGTTTCCACTATTGAGCATATTATGGCCGCTCTGGCGGGCTGTGGCGTGCACAATGCGCTGATCAAAATTGACGGGCCCGAAGTGCCGATCATGGATGGCAGCAGCGCGGCTTTTGTGCGTGCGATCCTTGCGCGCGGGCTGATCACACAATCGCCGACAATCCGCGCATTGAAGGTGCTGAAACCCATCCGGGTGGAGCGTGAAGACGCCTGGGCCGAATTGCACCCGAGCGACAACCTTGAGATCGATTTTCACATCGAGTTTGCCGATGCCGCCATTGGGACACAGCACCAGACGCTGAACATGGCAAATGGGACCTTCGTGCGCGAACTTTGTGATTGCCGCACCTTCTGCCGTCAGGCGGACGTTGATTGGATGCGGGCCAATGGCCTTGCCCTTGGCGGCGTTCCCGGTGAAAACGCTGTGGTCTTTGACGGCACCTATGTGCAGTCTGGCCGTGGCCTGCGCCGCGTGGACGAACCTGTGCGCCACAAGATGCTGGATGCTTTGGGCGACCTTTACACCGCAGGCGCACCAATCCTTGGGCGCTATGTCGGTCACCGGTCAGGCCACGCGATGACCAACAAACTCTTGCGCGCTTTGCTGACAGACCCAGATGCCTATTGCTTTGTGGAATGCTCTGCCGACATGGCCGCGCGTTTGCCCGGCGTTGGCGCGAGCATGTCAGAAATGCCTGCAGTGGCCTAAGGTTTGCCTGTGCCCAGATCGGCCCTGACAAGCCAAACCGTTGACGCATTTCCCGAAATCCCACCAAAGTCATTTTGCCCCGCCAAAAACTGTGTTAACAGCAGATGGAACGGGCACGGCCTAAGAAAGACAGTCAAGAAGGTTGAGCAGAATGGCGCGTCGCGACTCTCGTAAGATAGCAGTTGCAGCTCTACTGGGCACTTTGATGCTGGCCGGATGCGGCGGCGGTGGAAATAGCACGTTTTTTGGCGGCGAAGTCCCGCTTGAGAATTTCACGGCAGAGCAAATCTATGGCCGCGGTGAGTTCGAATTGGAACGCAGCAAAGCCGATGACGCTGCCTTCTATTTTGCAGAGGTTGAACGCCTTTATCCCTATTCCGAATGGGCCAAACGCGCGCTGATCATGCAGGCCTATGCTTATCATCAGGACAAAGACTACGAAAACAGCCGTTCAGCTGCGCAGCGCTATATTGATTTTTATCCGCTGGATGACGACGCCGCCTACGCGCAGTATCTTCTGGCGCTCAGCTACTATGACCAAATTGACGAAGTTGGTCGCGATCAGGGTCTAACATTCCTCGCGCTGCAATCGCTGCGACGCGTGATTGAGACCTATCCAGACAGCGAATATGCGCGCTCTTCTGTGCTGAAATTTGATCTGGCCTTTGATCATTTGGCCGCCAAGGAAATGGAAATCGGTCGTTACTATTTGAAACGAGATCAATTTGCGGCGTCCGTGAACCGTTTCCGTGCCGTGGTCGAAGATTTCCACACCACAACCCATACGCCAGAAGCGTTGCATCGCTTGGTCGAGGCTTACCTATCGCTGGGCCTAACGGACGAAGCGCAAACCGCAGGCGCGATCCTAGGCCACAACTTCCGCTCTACCGAATGGTATGAAGACAGCTATCAACTGCTGACCAACAATGGTTTGCAACCACGCGCCAAAGGCGACGGGTGGCTGGCGTCGATTTACCGACAGACCATCAAGGGCAAATGGCTGTAAGTGCTGCGTTGAAAACCCGTAACATGTTGGTGCTCTGATGCTGCGTGCGCTGGAAATCCGGGATCTGCTGATTATTGACCACCTAGAGCTGAATTTTCAGCCAGGTCTGAACGTGCTGACCGGGGAAACCGGGGCGGGCAAGTCGATCCTTTTGGATTCGCTTGGCTTTGTTCTTGGGTGGCGGGGTCGCGCTGAACTGGTGCGGTCGGGCGCAGAACAGGGCGAGGTTGTTGCTGAATTTCACCTGCCAGAGGGCCACCCGGCGCATGCCATTCTTGATGAGGCAGGATTGCCAAGCGGTGAAGAGCTGATCCTGCGACGGATCAACCGCAAAGACGGGCGCAAGACGGCTTGGGTCAATGACCGGCGCTGTTCGGGTGAGGTGCTGCGGGCGCTTTCTGAAACACTTGTGGAACTGCACGGGCAGCATGACGACAGAGGTCTGCTGGACAGTCGCGGGCACCGCGCCTTGCTGGATCAATTCGGCGACCTCGCGCCTTTGTTGGCGGAAACCCGTGCTGCTTGGTCTGCGCTCAGTGCCGCGCGCAAGTCTTTGCGAACGGCTCAAGCCGCGTTGAAATCTGTGCAAGACGAAGAAGAGTTCCTGCGCCACTCCGTTGCCGAACTTGATGCGCTTGATCCGCAGCCCGGCGAAGAAGGCGAATTGGATAGTCGCCGTCGCCTGATGCAGGCGTCGGAGAAGATTAAAGAGGACGTCAGCCGCGCCCATGTTGCCTTGGGCTACGAAGGCGCAGAAGGCGCGATGGGTGACGCCCTGCGCTGGCTCGAAGGCGCGGCGTCTTCGGTTGAGACCCAGTTGGATGAACCGCTCGCCGCGCTAGGGCGGGCCTTGTCTGAACTGGGGGACGCGGTCGCCGGGGTCGAACGCTGCATGGATGCGCTTGATTTTGACCCTTTTGAGCTGGAACAGACCGAGGAGCGCCTCTTTGCCATTCGCGGGTTGGCACGCAAACACGGTGTTGCGCCGGATGCATTGAATGCTTTTGCCGAAGACCTGCGCGCCAAGATGGCCGCGCTGGACGCGGGAGAAGGTGAGATCAGCGCGCTGACGACGGCGGTTACAAAGGCCGAAGCGGATTTTGATGCCTTGGCGGACAAGCTGACCAAGGCGCGCCAAAAGGCTGCCAAATCATTGGATAAGGCAGTGATGGCCGAACTCGCGCCACTCAAGATGGAGCGCGCAGTTTTTTCCACGCAGATCGACGTCGAAAGCGCCGGTCCGGAAGGCAAGGACGCGGTGTCCTTTACGGTTGCAACCAACCCCGGCGCGCCCTCTGGGCCTTTGGCCAAGATTGCCTCTGGTGGTGAACTCAGCCGCTTTCTTTTGGCGTTGAAAGTCTGCCTGACGTCGGATGACCGCAACACAACCATGATCTTTGATGAGATCGACCGTGGTGTCGGCGGGGCCACGGCGGATGCTGTCGGGCGGCGGTTGTCGGCGCTATCTGAAAACGGGCAGGTGTTGGTTGTCACGCACAGCCCGCAGGTCGCAGCCCTGGGCGCACACCATTGGCGCGTCGAGAAACGGGTGAACGGTGAAACAACGCTGTCGACCGTCACGCCCTTGGACGACGTGGACCGTGTCGACGAGATCGCGCGGATGATTTCAGGCGACAAAGTCACGGAGCAAGCCCGCAGTGCCGCCGAAGCCCTTTTGGCTGGATAAATGGGTTGACGTAGGTCGGGCTTCAGCCCGGCATTGCAATACTTCTTGTCACTTCATAATCGCCCAATTTTGCAACGCGCAATAAGATGTGACACGCGTTTGACCCACAAGGGCTTTCCCTTTCTGAAACAAGCGCCTAAAGCTGAGGTCTAATCTGCGACTTGGGGTGAGATGGCCCATCCACTCGGATCATTTCTGGTAGACAGCGCTCGGCAAGCTGGCCGGACATGTCGTGGCGGCTGGCAGGTGCTGCGCAAAAACGGGCCGAGCAAATTCCAATTCTGGCTGATTGCGCTGTTGATCGGGCTGGCCTCGGGCTTTGCTGCACTGTTGTTTCGCAAGGCCATCGAATGGCTGCAAAGCACGATTTATGGCACCGAGAATATCAACCGCCTGCATTCTTTCGCGGAAACCCTGCCATGGTATTGGATCTTCTTTGTTCCGATCGCGGGTGGGCTTGTGGTTGGGCTGCTGCTGGATCGCTTTTCACAAGATGCCCGTGCCCAAGGCCCTGCCGATGTGATCGAAGGCGCGGCCATCCACGAAGGCCGTGTCAGCATACGTGAAGGGTTGGTGTCTGCCGTCGCGTCCCTGATTACGCTCAGTTCTGGCGGCTCCACCGGACGGGAAGGGCCAGTGGTGCATATGGCGGCCGTGATTTCCACTTGGGTCAGCGAAAAGATCCACGCCAACGGGATAACGGGCCGCGACTTGCTGGGTTGCGCTGTCGCTGCGGCGGTCTCTGCTTCGTTCAATGCGCCCATTGCTGGCGCGTTGTTTGCGCTTGAGGTTGTTCTGCGCCATTTTGCTGTGCATGCCTTTGCGCCAATCGTCATTGCCTCTGTCGCAGGCACGGTCATCAACCGGTTAGAGTTCGGCAATGTGACCGAATTTGTGCTGCCCACCGGTTCAGCACTCGCCTTCTATCAAGAACTCCCTGCCTTTCTTCTGCTGGGCGGCCTCTGTGGCTTCGTTGCTGTTGCCCTAATGTGGACGATTTTTTGGGCCGAGGATATTGGCAACCAGATCATGACCTACACACCGCTCAAGCGTTGGATGCGGCCTGTGGTCTCTGGCGCTATGCTCGGGGCGCTGGCGATCTGGTTCCCGCATATCATTGGCGTGGGCTACGAAACGACCTCTGCCGCGCTGACGGGCGAGTTGTTGATGCATGAGGCGATTGTTTTTGTTGTACTCAAGATCATCGCTGTGGCGGTGACAATGGCCGGGCGCATGGGCGGCGGTGTGTTTTCACCCGCTTTGATGATCGGTGCGCTGACCGGGCTGGCCTTTGGCCTGATCGCCACCTCTATTTTCCCCGACGTTTCAGGCTCCATCACACTGTATGCTTTGGCGGGCATGGGAGGCGTCGCGGCGGCTGTTCTGGGCGCGCCGATTTCCACCACGCTGATTGTCTTTGAACTGACCGGCGACTGGCAGACCGGGCTGGCAGTGATGGTCACAGTGTCGATTTCTACAGCCCTTGGGTCACGGCTTGTGGATCGGTCATTCTTCCTGACGCAGCTTGAACGGCGCGGCATTCATATTGCCGCTGGGCCGCAGGCCTATCTTCTGGGGACCTGCATGATTTCGTCGATCATGCGGAACGTCGATGAAGAAAAGGGCGCAACGGAAGCCGCCTGTTGGGAGCTGGTTGAGCGAGGCATCTACACCCACCCGCATACGACGCTAGAGGGGGTTATGCCTATGTTCGATACAGCCTCCGCCCCGTTTGTACCGGTGGTGAAGCTGCGGGGCGAGGGCGAAGGCCCCGAACTGCTTGGCGCGGTGCATCACGTTGATGCGCTTAAGGCCTATAACAAAGCCCTTGCAGAGACCGCTGCCGAGGAACATTCCTGATCGCCTCAGACGGCTGCGCGGCGTTTCATCGCCAGCAGCGCATGAGCCGTGAAGCCTGCGACATAGCACAAAATCAGCATCACCATTGCCCCTCGCGTGCCAAATGCCCCGGTGGACAGCAGCATCACAGGCGTGCCCAAAAGGTTGCCCAGATTGCCCATCTGCGACATGCCGCCGTGGGCAATAGCTTGGCTGTCAGGCGTCGGGTTGATCTGAGGGATGGCCGAGAAACTCGCCGATTGCACCAGCCCCAGACAGGCAAACATCGCCACATAGGTCAGCGGCAAATAGGGCAGGACCTGTAAAAGAACGGCGCAGACGGCGCTGCTGGCAAAACCGATCTGCACCAGCGTGGCCGCTGGCATGACACGCAGCAAGATTGCACCCAGTGTCAACGAGGTTGCTATGCTCGCCATCGGCAGCAGCGGAACAAGCGTGGTCCGGTGTTCAGGCGGAATGAATTGTGGGATCAAGGTTAGGACCGACACAAATGTCAGCGTGTAAAAAAGCCAGCCGAGCGCTGGCGCAAATTCATGTGCAGAACCATAGGCACGAAGGTGCCGCCTAAGAATTTCAGCAGCGCTGGGAATAGGTCGCTTGGGCACTACGCCGGCAGGCACCAACCGATAAAGCACCAGCGCCATCACCGCCATATAAGCCGCGTGCCCCGCATAAAGCGCGCCCGCGCCTTGGTTCGCGATCAGGCTTGGTCCAATCCACGCAATAACCGCGTAAGACACGCTGAAAAATGTGCTCCACAAGGCCATATAGATTGGGCGCATGCGGTCCGAGCTGAGAATGCCGATCAGGGTTGGCGCGCAGACCGTTATTGCCAGATGCGTGAGGCCCTCAAGGATCCGGCTCGTCAGCATGACAGGGTAAGCGGGCAGCGCCGCCTGCAGCACTGACATCGCCGCGCCGCCAACCATCGCCCACAAAAGCATGCGGCGAAATCCGATATTGGCCACAAGCTGCGCCGCGGTCATGCCAAAGAGCACGCCCGTCAGGCTGACAACCGAGACAATCAACCCAAGTTTTGTTTCGGAAACGTCATATACAGCGGTCAATTCCGGGAATGAGACGGAAATCTTGGCAAACTGTCCTGCCGCGCCCAGCCCGGCAAACCAAAGCGCGAGGATCAACAGAGTTGAAGCCTGCACCTTGGATGTCTTTGGTACCTGCGCCTTCATAGCAACTTTCACTTACCGTCAACTAAAAAGGGGTCACAAAGGCCCCTTTCGTCAATGCTTTGGCCTATGCCTTGGGATCAGAGCTGCTCTACCGCCAGCTTGTCGTTCACATAGAACGCCAGATAGCCCTTGATGCGCGCGACCTCTTCTTTGGGGTTCTCATAGCTCCAGGCGGCATTTTGCAATGTCGTGCTTTTGGTCACGATGGAAAAGTAGCTCGCGTCACCCTTATGTGGGCAGGTCGTGGTGTGATCGCTTTCGTCCAAGAAAGCCATGGCGATGTCTTCACGTGGGAAATAGATCACTGATGGGTAATCCCCCTCGGTCAATTCCAGCGCATTGGCTGTCTCGCCAAGAACGGCCCCGCCAGCGCGCACGGACCATTTTCCTGGCGCCTTACGGATTGTGATATAGCTGCTCATGTCGATCTCCTCGGTCCTCAAAGTACGTCACGCCCTATGACGGGCAAACTGTTACAGGAATATGTCAAATCGGGTGTGTTGCCTGCGTCAGCCAATCCCGTGTTTGCGGTTTGACGCGCGGCGACAGCCGGTTCAGACACTCCTGATGGTAGGCATTCAGCCAATCCCGTTCATCCGGGGTCAGCATGTCAGGCAGGATCAAACGCCGGTCAATTGGCGCATAGGTCAATGTGCGGAACCGCAACATCTGACGATGATCATCGCCACCTTCCAATGCTGGGGCATCCTCTACCACAACAAGGTTCTCAATGCGAATGCCAAATTGCCCCGGCTTATAGTAGCCCGGTTCGTTGGACAGGATCATACCCTGTTCCAGCGGTACATGGCTGATCTTGCTCAGGCGCTGGGGGCCTTCATGGACGCTCAGGTAAACGCCAACGCCATGGCCCAAGCCGTGGTCAAAATCCATGCCCGCCAGCCACAGTGGGCGGCGGCCAAACGCTTCTAAGTCACGCCCGGCAAGGCCCTTGGGCCAACGCAGTTGCGAGACATTGATCATGCCCTTCAAAACCAGCGTGAAGGCGCGTTTTTCAGCGTCGCCAACGTCACCGATTGGCAGGGTTCGGGTGATATCCGTGGTGCCGTCCGAATATTGCCCGCCGCTGTCCAGCACCATGATCTCACTCTTTTGCAGGGTGCGGTTGGTGTCATGGGTCACACGGTAGTGGATGACAGCGCCGTTGGGGCCAGTTCCAGAGATGGTGTCAAAACTGATATCGCGCAGCATATTGGTGCCACGCCGGCACTCTTCCAGCTTTTGCGCCACGTCGATTTCAGTGATCCCGCTTTCGGCATGGTCGTCAAACCACGCCAGAAAATCAGCAACTGCTGCACCATCACGCAGATGCGCTTCTGTTGTGCCAGCCAGCTCCTGCGTATTTTTGCAGGCTTTGGGCAGCGCACAGGGGTCGGGGGCATAGATGATTTCTGTGCCCGCAGAAGCTAAGACCGAATCCACTGCCATCGGGGCAGAGGACTTTTCAAGCCCGACCGGGCCTGTCAGCGCTTGCAATGCTGCAACGAAGGCGTCTGGCGGCGACACTGTGACGTCCGCACCCAAATGATCGCCCAGATCGGCGCATTTTTCGGGTGGCATGAAAAGCGCAACGGTGGCGTCGGCTTTTAGAATTGCGAAACCCTGCACCACTGGGTTTTTCGGAACGTCCGCACCACGAATGTTCAAAAGCCAACAGAGGCTGTCGGGCAGGGTAATAACAAAGGCCGACATGCCTAGTGATTGGATTGCCTCAGCCAGTCGCTTACGTTTGCTATTGTGGCTTTCACCCGCAAATTCAATTGGTTGTTCAAAGGCCTTGGCTTGCGGAGGCGCGGGTTGATCGTCCCAGATGCTGTCCACCAGATTGGCGCTTGGCACCAATGTGATCCCTTTGGTCGCAAGGGGTTGCGATAACTTTTCGATCTGTTCAACTGTGTGCAGCCATGGATCAAAGGCCACCTTTCCACCCGGAAGATTTTCGATCAGCCAATCGGCCAATTGTACCTCTGGCCAGTCAACCGGCGTGAAGACGTTTGCGACCTGATCACGCACCTGCAGGCGATAGCGGCCATCGACAAAGACACCCGCCTGATCCGCCAAGACACAGGCAAAGCCCGCAGACCCCGTAAAACCCGTCAGCCACGCCAGTCGATCATCGCGAGGCGCAACATATTCCCCCTGATGAGCATCAGCGCGGGGGACAAGAAAACCGTCCACACCCGCGTCGGCCATCGCCGCGCGCAGCGCTTTTAGGCGCGCTGGCCCATGGGCGGGATCGGACGGGTTTTCATATGATTGAAACATAGCGCACACCTCCTGCTGCTCGGCAATTGCTAGCTGGTTGCACGAGGCAGGTCCAGCCCGCGCCAAAGCACGACGTGGCGGAAAGAGATGCGGCGCATCTGACATCAGTGTCGCTGAAGGAAAAGATAGCCGCGCTTGGCATATTGTATCGAACAGGTCGAATGATGTGCCGCAATAGTCTGTCGAAACCCAGCGATGTTGGATGTTTCATCGGCAATCAGAACCCAGCCCTTTGGTGTGACGTGATCCAGCAAAGTTGTAAGCACATGCCGCTGCGCAGTTTGGTCAAGCATGTGCAGCGTGCGGTCGATCAAGATGATCTCAAAATTGCCGTCTGGGGTATACTTGGTGATATCCGCCACAAGCCCGGAAATCGGTAGGTTTTCAGCCTTTGCGGCCGCCCTTAGGTCACGAATGCCGTTAGCGGAGAGGTCAACGCCCACCACACGATGCCCTAAACGGGCAAAGAACAGCGCGTCACGACCTTGGCCGCAGCCGACATCCAAAACGCGCTGGGGCGCGCGATTGATCGTGTTGAAGAAGTCGACGAAAATTGGCGTCGGACTACCCAATGCGTTAGGCGTATCGCGGTATAGTTTATCGTAGTTGTAAGCCATGGAAACGGCGATAGTAGATATCGCCGCCAATGGCTAAGTGTAATATTTCGTGAGCGGAGCGAACCCAGCCTTAGACCCTGCGCATCCCCATCACACGTGCGCGCGCGCGTGGGTCGGTGTCAAACAGGCTTGCCAATTGTTCGGTCATTGCACCCGCCAATTGTTCGACATCGGTGATCGTGACAGCGCGCTCGTAATAGCGGGTCACATCGTGCCCGATCCCGATCGCCAGCAATTCCACCTGTTTGCGTTTTTCCACCATGGCGATCACATCCCGCAGGTGTTTTTCCAGATAGTTCGCCGGGTTCACGGACAGCGTGGAATCATCCACCGGCGCGCCATCTGAAATCACCATCAGGATCTTGCGTGCCTCACGGCGGCTGACCATGCGGCGGTGCGCCCATTCCAGCGCCTCACCGTCGATGTTTTCTTTCAGCAGGCCCTCTTTCATCATCAGACCCAAATTGGGCCGCGTCCGTCGCCACGGGGCGTCGGCCGATTTATAGACGATATGGCGCAGGTCATTCAGGCGACCAGGCTGTTGAGGACGCCCGTCGGCCAACCATTGTTCGCGGCTTTGCCCACCTTTCCAAGCGCGCGTCGTAAAGCCCAGAATTTCGACCTTAACAGAGCAGCGCTCCAGCGTGCGGGCCAGAACATCAGCACAGATCGCCGCAATGGAAATCGGGCGGCCGCGCATGGACCCAGAGTTGTCCAGCAGCAGAGTCACCACGGTGTCGCGGAACTCGGTGTCCTGCTCGACCTTGAACGACAAAGGCGTCGTCGGGTTGGCGACCACCCGTGCCAGACGACCCGCATCCAAGATGCCTTCCTCTTGGTCAAAGGACCAACTGCGGTTCTGCTGTGCCTGCAGGCGGCGCTGCAGCTTATTGGCCAAACGGCTGACCGCGCCTTTCAAAGGCTCCAACTGCTGGTCAAGATAGGCCCGCAGGCGTTCGAGTTCAGCGACCTCGGCCAGTTCTTCGGCCATGATCTCTTCGTCGAATTCGGTGTTGAACACCTGATAATCCGGGTCGGCATCGGAAATCGGCTGCGGGGCAGGTGGCTCAAGCGGGGCTTCGCCATCCGGCATTTCCGCGTCGTCGGCCATCTCTTCGTCGGACATATCGTCCATCGTCACCTGCGCTTCGGAACTGTCCTGCTGTTCTTCCTGCGAACTCTCAGGCGTGGCGTCGCTTTCGTCTTGTTCGTTGTCGTCCTGACCTGTGCTGTCCGGGTCGTTTTCGTCGTCCGGCTGTTCCTCGGCTTCGTCCTGCTGTTCGTCTTCGATGTCGTCTGGGTCATCGCCCAACTGGTCGCCATAGCCGAGGTCATCAATGATCTGCCGCGCGAATTTAGCGAATTTAGCCTGGTCTGACAGCATGTCTTGCAGATCATCCAGCGTGCCACCTGCGTTCTGTTCGATAAAACCGCGCCAGAGGTTCATCACATTGGCCGCTGCAGGCGGCAGATCGCGTCCGGTCGCCAAATGGCGGATCAGGTAATTCGCCGCCATATCTAGCGGTGCGTCAGAGGGCGTGGTGATCTTGTCAAACCTTCGCCCCAGCGCTTCGTTTTCGATCTTGGCGTCGATGTTGACAGCCGTGCCCGGCATCTCGCGTGCGCCCATGGCCTCGCAGCGGGCAATTTCCATCGCCTCAAACAATTGCCGCGCCATGCTGCCACCCGGAGGGGCGTATTTATTGAACGTGCTGTCATTGTGATAGCGGCGGTGCAGGGCAAGGCTATCTGCAGTGCCGCGTGCCAACATGACCTCATCGCGGGTCATCCGACGAGAGATTTGCGGCAGACGCATCTGATCGCCAGACAGACCAGACGGATCGACGGTATAGGTCACCGCCAGATCAGGGTCATGCGCCATGACCTTGGTCGCTTCGGCCAGCGCTTTCTTAAACGGATCGGCCGGGTTGTCAGACGGTTTGCTCATTTGGCCCACCCTTTTTCGTTAGAAAACGATTCAATACAGACAGTCGAGTCTCTGTCAAATTCGCCACCCGTCGATTTTCTAAACGCTTCATCAGCAACATAGAGTAATTCTTCCAGCCAGCGAGATGACCTTTTGGGAAACATTTTAGGGTTTTCTAGGACTTGGTGATAAAAACTTGAACCTTGCGCAACAACAGACAATCTTGTGTACAAAAAGGTGTCCGAGTGTCCTCTAAACCAACTGAAGCGCCTGTAGTGCTGACTCGTATCTAGCGCATGTGTAACTTGAGCGAGCATTTCATAGAAGTCAGCGATTTGCTCACCTGATTTCTTAGAAAGTTCCGAGATAAGTGGCTCTAGGTTTGTAGAAGAGTCATCTTTCCCGTCACCTTCAATGAGTTCGATAAGTGACCAAAAAGATGCTCGATCCATTCTAACAATGCCCTAGGTCGTCACCCGATGCTCATGCTCGCCGCGCTTTCCGGCAGTTCTTCGTCAAACAGACGCTGATAGAACTCTGCCACGGTCTGGCGTTCCAACTCATCACATTTGTTGAGGAAGGTCAGACGGAACGCGTAGCCCACATCGCGGAAAATTTCAGAGTTCTGCGCCCAGTTGATCACCGTCCGAGGCGACATAACGGTAGACAGGTCCCCGTTCATAAAGGCCGTCCGGGTCAGGTCGGCCACAGTCACCATCTGGCGCACCTTCTTGCGGCCCGCCTCGGTGTTGTAATGGGGCGCTTTGGATAGAACGATATTGGTTTCCGCATCAATACTCAGGTAGTTCAGCGTGCTGACCAAGGACCAACGGTCCATCTGCGCTTGGTTGATCTGCTGCGTGCCGTGGTAAAGCCCTGTCGTGTCGCCCAGACCCACGGTGTTCGCCGTCGCAAACAGGCGGAAGTGTTTGTGCGGGGTGATGATTTCATTCTGGTCCAGCAGCGTCAGCTTACCGTCGTGTTCCAGTACCCGCTGGATCACAAACATCACGTCCGCGCGGCCCGCATCATATTCATCAAACACAATCGCAACCGGGTTGCGCAGTGCCCAAGGCAGGATGCCCTCGTGGAATTCAGTGACCTGCTTGCCATCTTTTAGCTTGATCGCGTCCTTACCGATCAGGTCGATCCGGCTGATGTGGCTATCAAGGTTCACCCGCACGGACGGCCAGTTCAGGCGCGCTGCAACCTGTTCGATGTGGGTCGATTTACCTGTACCGTGATACCCTTGGATCATCACGCGCCGGTTATGGGAAAAGCCCGCGAGGATCGCCAGTGTGGTATCGGGGTCAAACTTATAGGTCGGGTCCAGCGCGGGCACACGATCGGTGGCCTCGGCAAACCCTTTGACCTTCATATCCGTATCAATTCCAAAGACTTCACGAACCGAGATTTCTTCGGTCGGTTTTGCGTTGATGTCGGTCATGCCGTCTGCCATGGCGCGGAATCCTTCTGTTCGCTGCGTATCGCGCGTCGTGTCTATGCGTTTCGCGGGCCACAATATCGTTGGCCTGCCGGAGGGAAAGGGCAAAAGCGCCGAAACCACCTTTGATCAGACGAAAAAACGGCTTTTTCCGCTGCGTGGACTCATAAGCAAACTTGAGTGGATTGTCGAGAATGGTACTTATGGTCTCAAAAATAAGCATTGATGGGCGCGCCGCAGAGGCCTCACGCGGAATTGAGCGTTGTTTTCTTGCAATGGCGGGGCGTTGAAACAACCTTTCAGACAACAAGAAAGGACGTGGATATGAACCGTCGCGACATTTTGCGCACCAGCGCTGCATTTGGTTTTACAGGCGCATTAGGGGGCATGGCCATGCCTGCCATCGCTGCGGCTGGAGATTTCGAAGTCACCCGGACAGAGGCAGAATGGCGCGCCATGCTGACGCCGCTGCAATACAAAGTTATGCGCGAACATGGAACCGAACGGGCCTTTACTTCGCCACTGGACAAAAACTATGCCGAGGGCCTCTATCATTGCCGGGGCTGTGATCTGGAACTCTATTCGTCAGAGCACAAATATGACAGCGGCACTGGCTGGCCGAGTTTTTACAAATCCCTGCGCAATGCTGTTGGCACCCAACCAGACCGCATTCTGCTGCGCGTGCGCACCGAAGTGCACTGCCGCCGCTGCGGAAGCCATCTTGGCCATATCTTTGATGATGGTCCACGCCCGACCGGCAAACGCCATTGTTTGAATGGCGCGTCGTTGGTGTTCAAGGCTGCCTAAAACGGCAAAATCGCGACAATCCAATCTCTGCGCAATGGCGTTCCTTCGGGGGCGCCATTTTTCATGTGGGCTACCTGTCACGCCACGCGGGATAGCGCAAAAATAAATGAAGTCAAATATTTAACCCAAAACTCTTTGTGATGTGAAAATCAGGAAAAAGAGTGAACCACCCGCCGCTTTACTCCGTATTCGATGCACAACCAACAAGATGTTGGATTGATAGAAACTGGAGACGAAAATGACTTTTCTTAAAACCGTTACCCTTGGCTTCACTCTTGCTGCTGGCGCTGCTGTTGCTGGCAGCCATGCCGCGAAAGAAAACCCAATGGTGGGCGGTGCACCGATGATGGCGGATATGAACATCGTTGAAAATGCGGTGAACTCTGCAGACCACACAACGCTGGTCGCAGCCGTTCAGGCCGCTGGACTGGTCGAAACCTTGCAAAGCGAAGGTCCATTCACCGTGTTCGCTCCTGTCAACGCTGCGTTTGATGCGCTGCCAGAGGGCACGGTGGAGTCGCTGCTGAAACCTGAAAACAAAGACGCGCTGACCAAAGTGCTGACCTGCCACGTGGTGGCTGCGAATGCGATGTCAGACGCGATTGTTGGCATGATCAACGACGATGGCGGTATGCACGCGGTTGAAACCGTAGGTGGTTGCACGCTGACTGCAATGCTGGACGGTGACATGGTCAAACTGAAAGACGAACAGGGCGGTATCGCGACCGTGACCATCGCCGACGTCGTGCAATCAAACGGTGTAATCCACGTGATCGATAAGGTGCTTTTGCCTGCAAACTAAAGTCACCATCACTGCAAAAGGCCACTCTGTCGAGTGGCCTTTTTTGCTTTTTTCACAGTGCTTTATTTAAAACTGTTTGAGTCCTTGATCTGATCCCAGGCCCAGACAACTTCCTGCAGCTGTTCCTCTTGGCTCCGGTCCCCGCCATTCATATCCGGGTGCAGCACTTTGATCAGCTTCTTATAAGCCTTACGGATATCGGCCTTTGACCATGTCGATTCCGCCTCAAGAATATCAATCGCGCGCTGTTCCGTCGGGGGCAGGCGTCGCCCGGTCGAACGACCCGGGTTCTGCGTCGCGTTTCCACCCAAGACCTGATGCGGGTCTTCAATGCCAAGCCGTGCCCAAGCGCGCGCTTCTGGATCAGTGAACTTCTTGGTTTCCCGCTCCCAAACTTTGTCTTTCGAGTTCTGAGCGTTCATCTCGGCTTCGGTCTTGCCGTCAAAAAAGCTCCACTTCGCGTTATATTCACGCACATGGTCTTTGCAGAACCAGCGGAATTCATCCAGCACATCCGGTGCTTTGGGCGCACGGAACTTACCCGGCTCCTCACAGCCATCCATTTCGCACACGCGTGTAGAAGTTGTGGATTCACCAGACATGCCCCGGCGGCCACGCGGGTTTTTCTTCTTTGCAGAAGACACGGACATATCGAATCCGAAGGGATCTGGTTTCGGCATTCTCTCACCTTTTCGACTCGGAGCGGAAAGTTTAGTCTATTGGACGCAAGATTGAAGAGGGCAGGTCAAAAAAATGAGCGTAAAAGACGAAATTCATGCGCGGTTGTCCGCTGCTTTTGAACCGGCAGAACTGGTGGTGGTGGATGACAGTGAAAGCCATCGCGGCCATGCCGAATATCAAGAAGGCGGCGAGAGCCATTTCAACGTTCACATCCGCGCGCAAGCCTTTGAAGGTATGTCAAGAATTGCCCGTCACCGGTCGGTGCATAAAGCGCTTGGGGCAGAGCTTGTTGGGCGTATCCATGCGCTTGCCTTGGACATTGGTGCACCTGAAGACTGACGGGCAATCCGCGCAGAAAATAAGCAAAACAGCAGACCAAGAGGCCTTCTGTCTGCATTTCTATCGGTCAGCCGGGGTGGCGACTTAGCCGTTCAGCTTTTGCGCCACCAGTTGGTTCACGGCTTTCGGATTGGCCTTACCGCCGGTCGCCTTCATCACTTGACCGACAAACCAGCCTGCCAGTTTCGGGTTCACTTTGGCCTTTTCAACCTGCTCTGGGTTGGCGGCAATGATCTCATCCAACGCAGCCTCGATGGCCCCAGTGTCGGTCACCTGTTTCATGCCACGCTCTTCAACGATCTGCGCCGGATCACCACCTTCGGTATAGACGATCTCAAACAGATCCTTGGCAATCTTGCCAGAGATCGCATCAGAGCTGATCAGGTCAATGATCCCACCCAGTTGCGCCGGGGAAATCGGGCTGTCGGTGATGCCTTTGTCGTCCTTTTTCAGGCGACCAAAAAGTTCGTTGATAACCCAGTTTGCAGCCAATTTACCGTTGCGCCCATTGGCGACCTCTTCAAAGAAGGTCGCGTTTTCAGCCTCTGCCGTCAGCACGGATGCGTCATATTCGGACAGGCCGAAGTCATTGACAAAACGCGCTTTTTTCTCGTCAGGAAGTTCTGGCAAAGACGCTGCAATGTCATCGACCCAACCCTGTTCAATCTCCAGCGGCAGCAGGTCTGGGTCAGGGAAGTAGCGATAATCATGCGCTTCTTCTTTGGACCGCATGGAACGCGTTTCGTTCTTGTCCGCATCGTAAAGACGGGTTTCCTGATCCACGGTGCCACCAGCCTCGACAATCGCGATCTGACGACGCGCTTCGTATTCGATGGCCATCTGGATGAACCGCATGGAGTTCATGTTCTTGATCTCACACCGGGTGCCGAGGTGAGAGAAGTCCTGCGTCTCTTGGTATTTTTCATACTGGCCCGGACGGCAGATCGACACGTTCACGTCCGCGCGCAGGTTACCGTTTTGCATGTTGCCATCACAAGTGCCCAGATAGCGCAGGATCTGGCGCAGTTTGGTTACATAGGCGGCGGCCTCTTCGGGGCCGCGGATGTCCGGGCGGCTCACGATTTCCATCAGCGCAACGCCGGTCCGGTTCAGGTCGACGAACGACATATTTGGGTCCATGTCATGCACGGATTTACCAGCGTCCTGTTCCAGGTGGATGCGTTCAATCCGCACCTTGCGCGCAACGCCCGGTCCCATATCAACGATGATCTCACCTTCGCCGACAATCGGGTGGTACAGCTGGGAAATCTGATAGCCTTGCGGCAGGTCCGGGTAGAAATAATTCTTACGGTCAAAGGCCGACCACAGGTTGATGTCCGCCTTCAGGCCCAGACCTGTACGAACAGCCTGTTCGACGCAATATTCGTTGATCACTGGCAACATGCCCGGCATCGCTGCATCCACGAAAGACACGTTGGCGTTCGGTTCTGCTCCGAATTTGGTGGAAGCCCCGGAAAAGAGTTTTGCATTGCTGCTGACCTGCGCATGCACTTCCATCCCGATTACAAGTTCCCAATCATGTTTCGCGCCAGCGATCACTTTGGGTTTCGGGGTTTCAAAAGTCAGGTCCAGCATCTGCCGTCGCTCCATCTTAAAGGTACAGATGGCGTTCTAGGGCAGGGTGGGGGCAGGGGCAAGAGGAGTGAACAGCGTAGGGTGGGGTTTTACCCCACCATTCTGCAAGTAGGCGATGAAACGGTGGGGTAAAACCCCACCCTACAGCGTCACGGCTGAATTTCAGTGATCCCATCCGGGCCAAAGTGGATGGTCAAACCCGCCTCAAGGTTCTTCATAAACGGCTGCGCAACGGCGTTCATTGCGAAGTCGCGGCCCTTTTGGGCCAGCCGGTCCATCGACACGCTGCGCACGCCGTTGTCAAAACCCAGTTCCGCGTGGCCCCAGATCAACGGGTGCACTTCACGCAGGGCGTTGTGCACCACATCTTCAAAGGCGGCGCGCAAGGCGGCTTGTTGTTCGGTGCCAGTTCCAGTTTCGCGATAGTGCTGACGGGCAGCCTGCCATGCGCAGTAAAGCTGCGCGGCGACCAGATTGGCGGTCGCCTGATCGGTATGGCGGTCCAGAATGTCGTGGATGCCGTCGATGAAATAATCGGTGTCGATATGCGCAAGCCCGGTTGGGTCGATCAGCAGCGCGTCAAACCACACCCAAGCATAGGCACCTGCGCCCCAAAGGTCATAGGTGCGTGCGGCGGTGCGGCGGGCTTGCAAATCAAGATTTGCGTGATCGCCGTACCATTGCGGCAGCATATAGGTGCCAAGCGCGCGCATGTGGCGGGGGTTATCCGGGTCCAGATCGATCAGGTCTTCGAAATCATCGGCAACGCGGTCGCCGGGATGCTCACTGCCCGGCAGTAGCGCACAACGGGCTGCCGACAGCGCGGCGGAATTCAGTTCATGCGGGCAAAACTGATCAAGGATCTCCTCGGCCCGAGCGAAATGCGCCAAGAACGCCTCGCGGTTTGCGTCTTTCAGATCGGCGACCGGCACGGTGCCACGCCACGCCCAACCAATATCGATATGCATATGGGCTACGACCAGCGCGACGGCATAGTCATCGGGGTATTCGGTCAGCACCAATTCGAAATCTTCGATGCCGTCAAAAAAGTTGGAGTCCTTTGCCGGTTTACCATGCAGCAGGGCGTGTTCTGCCGCACTCACCACATCCGCCCGCGCGCCAAAGAGCATCAGGTCAACAATCGGCGTGCCTTTGACGGTCACGTCTCGTGTACGGTCCGCCATGCGGATGCGTTCACTCAGACAATCCCAACGGTCCTGTCGGGCAAGGAACTGCGCGTTTTCCCGCACTTCATTGTCGCCCTTCAAACCAAGGGATGAGGTGTTTACAGGGATTTTGATCCGGTCAATCAGGGTCTCGGAGTCCGCTTCCATCTCGGGCAGGAAAGCCAAGGGGGCCGCGTCTCTCGGGGCGGAGAATTTGCGCATCACGGCCTTCAGCGGTTCAGGCAATCTGGGGCGCGGCATGTCCGAGAGGGGGAAGTCAAATTTCATCTGCGGCTCCGTATCAGTCAGAGCCTTTGTCACCGGAAAATTGGGCGGGAAATGGGCAGCCGGGGGGTAAGAAGCGGACCTTTACGTGTGAAAATTGGGCATTTGCGGTCAACCAAATACAAATGCCCTAGGTCTCAGGTTGATTGTCGCCAATAAGGTGACAGTTAACCGGTTCTTAATTTCAGTTTATCCGAAACGCCCGCTTGATGTCTTGCAGTGCTTCGGCTTGTTGTTCGGACATATCCGTCTGTGTCGCCACAATATCTGTGTGGACCAAGGTAGAGGCAGTCCACATCTTGACAACCAATAGCGCGGCGATCGCTAGGTCACCGCGTTTGGTTTACTGGTTTTCTTCGCGTGTGACTTTATCCCAATATCCGCGTCACCATTTCATGGGTGTCGCGGCTCAGGCCTTCGGTCGCCAATATGCGCTCTAATTCTGCGCGGATCAGGGATTGCCGTTGGCTGTCATAACGCTTCCAGGTTTGGAAGGCCGTGCACATGCGGGCAGTGGTCTGCGGGTTCACCGGGTCAAGCTTGATCAGCCAATCGGCCAGCAGCTTGTAGCCCGCCCCAGTTGCGTGATGGAACCCAGCGTGGTTGCCCGCAAAAGCCCCAAGCGTGGCGCGGAAGCGGTTTGGGTTCTTCATGTCAAAATCGGCGTGTTGGGTGAGCGCTTTTGCAACTTCGGCAGCTTGATCTGGGTCCGCCATGCCCGCCTGCAACCCAAACCATTTATCGATGACCAGACGGTCAGATTTCCACTGATCATAGAAATCTTGCACGGCCTCGGTGCCAGCGCCTTCGCGCACCAGCGTCGCCAATGCCGCAATCTGCTGGGTCATATTGTCCGCAGTCGCAAACTGCGCCTTCGCGGGGTCAAGCTGCCCCAATCGACCAAGCAGGGCCATTGCCATATTCGCAAGCGCCCGTTTGCCAGAACCCTCGGCATCGGGCGTATATGGCCCCTGCGGCTGGTTGTCAGAATATAGTGCGTGCAGGTCATCGGCCAAAATCCCGGCCTTGGCCTTTGATAGCGCCTTGGTTGCGGCATAAATTTTGTCGGGGTCAGGGGTTTCCCCCAAAGCGGCCAGCGCGCCAGCAAGTTCGGTTTCTGTTGGCTGCGCCAACATTAGTGCCCGATAGGCCGCATCAAGCGAAGTGTCGGTGACAACGCGTTTCAATCCATCCAAGTAGGCCGGGTCGGGTGCCGCATCTTTCAGGATCATGTTGATCAAACTGTCCCGCGCCAGATCGCGGCCTGCTTCCCAGCGGTTGAATTCATCGGTGTCATGCGCCAGCAGGAAGGCCCGGCGCGCATTATCGATGTCTTGCTCCAACATGACGGGGGCCGAAAAACCGCGCAGGATGGAAGGGATTGGGCGCGCGCCAAGCCCCGTGAAGGTCAAGCTTTGCTCTGCTTCCATCATTTCAAAGATCCGCGTCGGGTGGGTCTCATCTCCGTTGGGGTTAAGCAGACCCAATGCAATCGGGATCACGCGGGGATCTTTGACATCCTGTCCTGGTGTTGGCGCTGTGGATTGGCTGAAATGCAGGGTGAACGTCCCGCTCTCGGCCTGCCATTCTTCCCGCACAGACACTTTCGGCGTGCCTGATTGGCTGTACCAGCGCTTGAATTGGGTCAAATCACGCCCGGTGCAGTCTTCGAAAACCTTGATCCAGTCCTCAATCGTGGCGGCATCCCCATCGTGGCGCTCAAAATAGAGGTCCAGCGCTTGGTAATAGGCTTCGTCCCCGACCAATGTCTTGAGCATGCCAATGACCTCGGCCCCCTTTTCATAGACCGTGGCGGTATAGAAATTATTGATCTCTTGGAATTCCTCTGGCCGCACAGGGTGGGACAGGGGGCCTTGGTCTTCGGGGAATTGGCGCGCGCGCAGGGCAATGACGTCATCAATCCGCTTCACAGGTTCCGACCGCATGTCCGCTGTGAACTGGGCATCACGGAACACAGTCAGACCCTCTTTCAGGCAAAGCTGAAACCAATCGCGACAAGTGATGCGGTTGCCCGTCCAGTTGTGGAAATACTCATGGGCGATAATCGCTTCGATCCGTTCGAAATCCGCATCGGTCGAGGTCGCCTGAGAGGCGAGAACACAAGAGGAGTTGAAGATATTCAGCCCCTTGTTCTCCATCGCGCCCATGTTGAAGTCATCCACAGCCACGATGTTGAAGATATCAAGGTCATATTCCCGGCCATAGACATCCTCGTCCCACTTCATTGAATCTTTCAAAGCCTGCATGCCAAAGGCGCATTTGCCATCGTCTCCGGGACGCACCCAGATGTTCAATTCAACGTCCTTGCCGGATTTCGTGGTGAATTGCCCCGGATGGTTGACCAGATCACCAGCCACCAAAGCAAAAAGGTAGGCCGGTTTCTTCCAAGGGTCCGACCATTCTGCAAATCCATCACCGGAGGCGCCGGGGTTGCCATTTGACAGCAGCACCTTCTCGTCGCCTTCAATGCGCACATCAAAGGTGGCCATCACGTCAGGGCGGTCCGGGTAATAGGTGATCTTGCGGAACCCTTCGGCCTCGCATTGGGTGCAATACATGCCGTTTGACATATAAAGCCCCTCAAGCGCCGTGTTGGTGGATGGTGAAATTTCGACTTCTGCCTCCCACACAAACGGCGCGTCGGGCACATTTGCAATCAGGCCTTCATCAGTCACTTCAGGTGTGATTTCCGCCCCGTCGATCTTGGCAGAGATCAACGTAAGCTGCTCGCCATGCAGAAAGAACGTTTTATCGGTGGCGTCAGGATTGGGGCGGAAGGCAATGCGCGACAGAACTCGCGTGGTCGTCGGGTGCAGCTTGAAAGTCAAGTGCACGCTGTCAATCAGGTAGCCAAAGGGGGTGTAGTCTTTCAGGTAAATAGTCTGTGGTGCAGCGTCGCGCATCTGTGGCTCCCTCAAAATGTCTTGCCCACAGATGTAATAGGTGAGGCGCGACCTGCAAGCGGATTTCAGGGTCGCTGGTGTGCCCAGCTAAATTCTATGCTAAAGCGCGTACATAGTATTCGAGGCACAAGCGCATGACCGATGACTATTTGAACATCAACAAAGACATTTGGAACAACGACGCGGCCAATTGGGTGACCTTCGCGCAGGAGCGCTGGGCTTTAGACGTTCCTGAGTGGGGCAATTGGAGCAAGCCTGAGTCAGAGTTGAGCATGTTGCCCAAAGATATGGCCGGTCTGAAAGCCATCGAGTTGGGCTGCGGAACGGGCTACGTGTCCTACTGGATGGTCAATCGCGGCGCGACGGTCACGGCGATTGACCTGTCCAAGGAACAGTTGAGCACTGCGCGAAGGCTGGACGAAAAGCACAAAGCAAACATTACCTTCATCGAAGGAAACGCCGAAGATACCGGGCTTCCCGATCAGAGTTTTGACTTCGCGATATCTGAATATGGCGCATCGATCTGGTGTCGGCCCAAGGCATGGTTGACCGAAGCGTATCGGCTCCTGCGTGCAGGAGGCCGCCTGGTGTTCTTGGGCAACCATCCGCTTTCCCTTATTGCGTCGCCTTTGAATGGCCTACCAGCGGAACGTGTGCTGCATCGACCATACCGAAATATGTGGGGGGCCGATTGGACCAAAGTTGAATTTGAACCTACTGGCGTCTGTTTCAACCTGACCATGTCTGGCTGGATGGATCTCTTTCAAGAGATCGGATTTGAGGTCGAAAAATACCACGAAATATATGCCCCCGACTGGGCGCAAGACACGCGTGGGGCCATTCCAGCGGATTGGGCGAAAGATTACCCAGTCGAGCAGGTTTGGAAGCTTCGAAAACCTGAATAGCGATTGCAGTTCAGCCATGTGGGCTCTCTTGCGCAGATGTCAAAACTTGCCGTTGTTTTGGGCCACCTGAGAGGGAAATTCTGCAGCGGTGTCCCAATGTTCGTCGATCTTGCTGCCCTCAACGCGGAACGGATCAAACGAGCCCCGCGCGTCCGCAGCCATCAACTGCGTATTGTTGATCGTGTTGTGGGTCACGACCCGATTCCCTTCGGGGATGACACGGTAAGTCGTGGCAGGCCCTCCGATTGAAGTTCATTATGAGTTGACCGCACTGGGTAAAGAGCTCATGGAATTGCAGAAAACCATGGTGATTTAGGCCAATCGCAACCCCCCCAAGGTCCGAGAGAACCGCGACGCCTATGACCAGCGACAGACGTAATTTCTGGTTGAATTGACGCATCTGCTGGTAATTTTTGAAAACCAATTTGTTGCTCTTGGACCCGTTCTGCCTTAGGCAAAGGGCTGTTTCAGACAGACTGGGGGAACACATGGCGCGCGTTACAATTCACGAAATGCAAGTGGATGCCAAATTTGCGGCTTTTGTGGAGGCCAAGGCGCTTCCGGGTACAGGCGTGTCGTCAGAGACATTTTGGGCCGGTCTGGCAAGTCTTGCTCATGATTTTGGCCCGGAAAACAGCGCGTTGCTGGAAGAACGCGAAGACCTGCAGCAACAGATCGACGCCTGGCATGTCAAACGCCAGGGCCAACCCCATGAACCGGCGGCCTACAAGGCCTTCCTGCAGGACATTGGGTATCTGCTTCCAGAAGGCGCCCCATTTGAAATTGACACGCAGAATGTTGATCCCGAAATCGCCACTTTGCCCGGTCCGCAGCTTGTGGTGCCGATCACCAACGCCCGCTACGCGCTGAACGCGGCCAATGCCCGCTGGGGGTCGCTCTATGACGCGCTTTATGGCACAGATGCGCTGGGCACCGCGCCCGAGGGCAAAGGCTATGACGCCGACCGTGGCGCAGCGGTCATTGCCGCCGCCAAAGCGCATTTGGATGAGGCTGTGCCGTTTGAAGAGGGCCTCTCTTGGGCGGATGTCACCGGATTTGACTACCGCGACAGCGTTTTTGTTGGTGTGTCCGCCAACAAGACAGCGCCGTTGAAGGATCAGTCGCAGTTCGTCGGCATCAAAGAAGACCTGTCAGAGCTGCTCTTTGCAAAACACGGGTTGCACCTGCGGGTGCTGATCAACCCGAAACACCCAATTGGCAAAACCGACCCGGCGGGGATCGCCGATGTCATCATCGAAAGCGCCGTGTCCGCGATCATGGACTGCGAGGATTCCGTCGCCTGTGTGGACGCCGAAGACAAGATCCTTGCCTATTCCAATTGGCTCGGGCTGATGAAAGGCGACCTCAGCGCCAGCTTCTTAAAGGGTGGCAAAGAGGTCACCCGCCGCCTGAATGATGATCTGAAATTCAACGCGCCTGATGGCTCGGCAGTCCAACTGAAAGGCCGCGCGCTGCTGTGGATCAGAAACGTCGGCCATTTGATGACCAACCCGACCGTGCTGGATCGCGATGGAAACGAGATATTTGAGGGTCTGCTGGACGCGCTGACCACGGTTTTGATCGCCAAACATGACCTCGCCCGCGACAGCGGCAACTCGGTCCATGGCTCGGTCTATGTGGTGAAGCCCAAAATGCATGGCCCAAAGGAAGTGGCCTTTGCAGATCGCGTTTTCGCCAAGGTCGAAGATATTCTCGACCTGCCGCGCCATACCGTGAAAATCGGCATCATGGACGAAGAGCGCCGCACTTCGGTGAACTTGATGGAGTGCATCCGCGCCGCCAAATCGCGCGTGGCCTTTATCAACACGGGCTTTTTGGACCGCACGGGCGACGAAATCCATACCTCGATGGAAGCCAGGGCTTTCCTGCGCAAAGATGAGATCAAAGAACAAGAGTGGATCAAGGCCTACGAAGACTTGAATGTCGATATCGGCCTAGAATGCGGCCTGAAAGGCAGGGCACAGATCGGCAAGGGCATGTGGGCAGCACCCGACCGGATGGCAGACATGCTGGAGCAAAAGATCAGCCACCCCCAAGCCGGGGCAACCTGCGCTTGGGTGCCTAGCCCGACGGCAGCGACCCTGCACGCGCTGCATTATCACAAGGTAGATGTGTTGGGCGTTCAGGACGAGCTGAAAGCCAAGGGACGCCGGGCTTCGGTCGATGGCATTCTGACAATTCCGCTCGCCTCCGGTGCAAACTGGTCCGCCGAAGATATCCAGCGCGAGGTCGAGAACAACGCGCAGGGCATCCTTGGCTATGTGGTGCGCTGGATCGACATGGGTATTGGCTGCTCAAAAGTGCCGGATATCAATGACGTCGGCCTGATGGAGGACCGCGCCACCTGCCGGATCAGCGCTCAGCACATCGCCAACTGGCTGCATCACGATGTGATCAGCAGTGCCGACGTCATGGCCGCCATGCGCAAAATGGCCGCCGTGGTGGATCGCCAAAACGCTGATGACCCAGCCTACCGTCCTATGGGACCGGAATTTGAAGGCATCGCCTTTCAAGCCGCCTGTGATCTGGTCTTCAAAGGGCGCGAACAGCCGTCTGGCTATACCGAACCCGTCCTGCACGCGCGCCGGATAGAGAAAAAACAACGACTTGCAAAGCAAACAGGCTAAGACGCGCGCGCAAGGTGGTTTCTGGGTGAACACCCGAATTTGCGGCTATAGTCCCGGCTGAAATGCGTTGGGCTTTCATATCCCACCTCAAAGCCTGCGACCGAAACCGAGGGCACGCCGCGCTCAAGCAGGGCGCGCGCTTCGATCATCCGCAGGTCTTTTTGATACTGCAGCGGCGTCGTCCCAGTGACGGACTTAAAGTGTTCGTGAAACGAAGACTGGCTCATCCCTGCAACCTGCGCCAACTCGCCCACCACCAGAGGTCTACGGAAATCCGTTCTTATCCGCTGTATGGATTTTGAAATGCGGCTTGCGTGGCTGTCCACTGCCAGCAGATTTCGCAACATGCCCCCGATGGGGGACATCAGCAGGCGAAAATGGATTTCTTTTAGGATCATCGGACCCAGAACCTGTGCGTCTAACAGTGTATCCATCAGCCCAATGTAGCGTGCCATCGGGTCAAGCCACGCAGGATCGGCCTCACTGACCGATAGTGATTTGGCCAATTGCGTGTCAGTCAGGGCATCGCCGACCTGCTCATACAGGCTGCGCAGAATGCCCAAATCGATTGAGAGTATCAAAGCAAGGTAGGGGTTTTCAGGACTGGCTTCGGTGATCTTTGAGGTCACGGGCAAATCGTGACTGACCAATAGCGCGGTGCCTTCTGACAGTCCGATGACCTGATCGCCGACTCTCATTTCTTTCTTTCCCTGTAAGATTAGGCAGATCACGGGGTTATAGACAACGGCCTCAAAGGTAGAGGTTTCATTCCTCTGAAAAATATGCGCCGCAGGAAGAATTGCACGCATTTCCTGAGCATCTCGCGTTGAAAACACTTTGCATAGGGTTTGAAAGCTTGAAAATGACATCTTGGTCTCCTTGCGAACAGCATAGCCTATCTGACACATTGAATCACGCAAATTGCCGGTGCTTCGGAGGAATTGATAAGTCTATCGGAGGATCGGGCAGGACGCGCAGTTGTTCTGCGCCTAGGTATTCTTCAAGCAACACTTGAACGGAGACACCGATGACCGATGCACAGAAATCATTTGCCTTAAACGCGACAACCGCCGTTCCTGCCGTGGGGTTTGGGACCTACCTCATTTCTAACGACGACGCGGAATCGGCTGTCCGCGCTGCGATTGAGGCGGGGTATCGCCACATCGACACGGCGTCAGGTTATGGCAACGAAGAAACGGTTGGGGCTGGGATCAGGGCAGGGCAAAACAACTCCGGGATTTCGCGGTCAGAGATGTTCGTAACGGCAAAACTTTGGCCCGGTAACCCAGCGTGGGGTGACCCCCCAAAGACAGGTGCGCAAACGATTGAAGAATGCGAGGCCAGCCTTTCCAGACTGGGACTGGATTACGTGGATCTGTATCTGATCCACGCCCCGTTCGGAGGCGAAAAGCGGATCGAGCAATGGCAGGCTTTGCTGGAACTGCAAGCAAGCGGCAAAGCCAAGTCTGTTGGGGTGAGCAACTTTAATGAAAGTCACTTAGAAGAAATCGTTGCTGCTGGCCTTCCAATGCCCGACGCCAACCAAATCGAACTGCACCCTTGGTCACAAAAACCGGCACTGCTGGCCTATATGGCGCAACATAACATCACTCCGATTGCCTATAGCAGTCTGGTTCCGCTTTCGACCTGGCGTGTTGAGGAAAGCCAAGACAGTTCAAAAACAGAGGCGATGAAGGCCGACGGCGTCGTCTTCCACGAAATGGCCGCAAAATACGGCGTGTCCGAAGCGCAGCTTTTGCTGCGGTGGGGCGTACAAAACGGATATGCAGTTCTTCCCAAAAGCCTGAACCCAGAGCGTATGCGCCAAAACATTGATCTCTTTTTCTTCGCGATTGACGACGCCGATATGGCCGCAATGGCAAAGATGGATCGCGGAGACGGTGTGGCTTGGGCAACGGGTGACCCCAGCAAATAGGGATTGCTTGTCGCCCCGGCGAAGCGCGCGGTCACTGTGCAAAACACACACATCGCGCTTTTGTCCGTGCGTTCATGCACAGGCGGACTGTCGCGATGTATCTTGCGTGCGCCGAAACTCCGCATAGTCTGTAGAGCAGAGAAGGGGTTCGCGCGCATGAGTCGACCAGTCGTTGGGATTATTGGCAATCAGTACCTGATCAATGATCAGTATCCGGCCCACGCCGGCGGTCGGATGAATTCCGAAGCCATTTCCGACGTGTCAGGCTGCATGCCGATGCTGATCCCGGCGGACCCAAGGTTTGTATCTGTCCCCGAATTGCTGGAGCTTTGCGACGGGTTCCTGCTGACCGGCGGGCGTCCGAATGTGCACCCAAGCGAATATGGCGAGGACGTCACCGAGGCGCATGGCGAGTTTGATCAGGCGCGGGATGCAATTGTTCTGCCGCTGGTGCGCGCCTGTGTTGATCGCGGTCAGCCGTTTTTGGCGATTTGTCGCGGGTTTCAAGAGGTCAACGTGGCCATGGGCGGCTCGCTATACCCTGAAATTCGGGACTTGCCGGGGCGCATGAACCACCGCATGCCGCCCGATGGCACGCTTGAGGAAAAGTTTGAACTCCGCCATGAGGTCACCTTTACCAAGGGTGGTGTTTTTCACGGGCTGATGGGCGCGGAGAAAGTGATGACCAATACGCTGCACGGGCAGGGCATCAAGCGGGCAGGGCACACAATCGAAATTGACGGCCACGCGCCCGATGGCACGCCAGAAGCGACGTATGTCAAAGGGGCCTCTGGCTTTACCTTAGCCGTGCAGTGGCACCCAGAGTGGAATGCCGCGCATGACCCGGTCAGTCGACCTTTGTTTTCGGCCTTTGGGGATGCGGTTCGAGACTGGGCAGGGGCTGCCCAGCCTTTTGATGTGACGCGACTTTCTGCCTGATTTAGGCCGCCTTGGTCTGCATGCCGCGCACCATTTTTAGGACCGTGCGGCGTGGCAAGAGGGGCGTGACCCAGTTAAGCAGGAAGGACAGGCGGCTTTCGTTGATGATTACCAGCTTGCCTTTCAGCATGCCTTCATAACCAATCCGCGCCACGCTTTCGGGCGTCGCGCCTTTTTGGTTGGACAGGCCTGTATCGCCCAGATCAGCGGTTGCGACGAATTCAGTGTTGACCAGACCCGGATTCAACGAGGACACAGTGACGCCGAATTCGCGCAATTCTTCATCCAAGGCCTGTGAATAGGACATCACATAAGCCTTTGTCGCAAAGTAGTTGGCCTGCATCGGGCCGGGCATCATCGCGGCGGTGGAGGCCACGTTGAGGATTTTACCGCCACCACGTTCGACCATCTGCTTGCCAAAGGCATGGGACAGTTCAACAAGCGCCTTGACGTTCAGGTCAATCATCGCCTTCTCGGCTGCCCAATCGCGCTCTGTATGCAGCCCGTGACCGCCGAACCCTGCGTTGTTGATCAGGATGTCAACGTTCAAGCCGCGCGCAGCGACCTCATCAATCAGTTTCCGCGCCCCACCTTCGGCCGCCAGATCCAGCGCAATGGTGTGCACAGTAACGCTATGTGTGCGCTCCAGTTCTTCTTTCAATTCGGTCAGCGCCGCTTCTCGACGCGCGGTGATGATCAGGTCACCACCTTTTTTCGCGTGATAGCGGGCGAATTCTTTACCGATACCTGAGGACGCACCGGTGATCAGAGCAAGATTTGTCATAGTAAGTCTCCTAAGTTCCGCATGGCAGTGCGGTTGTGTTTCTGACTTACTGACATATTTAGTGTAAAGTGTCAGTGTGTCAATTGACAAAATATGAAAAAACTGTCAGAAAGTTACTTATGGATAAGAAAATCGAGCAATACCAAGACCCTAAGCTGAGAAATATTTTGTATGCGGCCTTTGATGCCTTCGCAAAATACGGCTTCAAACGCACATCGATGGCCGATATCGCCGATGGCGCGGGCATCTCTCGGCCTGCGCTTTACATGCATTTCAAGAACAAGAACGATATATTCCAGTCGATGATAGAGGCCTATTACGCACAGGCCTGCGCGGACGTGGCAGAGGCTTTGAGTCGAGGCGGCGCAATTGGCGATCAGCTTAAGGCTGGATTCTTTGCGCAGTCCGGTGAAGCGTTTAAAGCGCTGCTTGATTCACCGCATGGAGCCGAGATCAT
The DNA here is from genome assembly GCF_900129685.1 of Cognatishimia maritima. GTDB lineage: Bacteria > Pseudomonadota > Alphaproteobacteria > Rhodobacterales > Rhodobacteraceae > Cognatishimia > Cognatishimia maritima. Next base: position 127,163 of record NZ_FQWM01000008.1, read on the forward strand.
CGACGTGAAATCTGCTGCGCGGGATGTGGTGGAAGAGGGCAATTTGGCTCTAAAACGTGTCTACGCAGATTGGCTTTCGGTTCAGGCAGAGTGTGGACGGGTGAACTTTCAAGTCATTTCAGATGATCCGGCGCGGGTGGCTAGCGTGATGCTAAAGGCTTTAGAGGGGCTAAAATCCGATGTGCCAACCTATGACGACTATGTCGAGAGATGTGAGCTCTTGGCGAAGGTGTTCGGGCAGGCATTGTCGGCGTAGGGTGGGGTTTCACCCCAGCAGAATTGAGCCGAATGTAGGATAGTGGGGTGAAACCCCACCCTACATAGTCAAATGTTCTTTGGCTCAGGAATACCCAATTCCAACCGCTTTTTCTTAGACAGTCCCGACGCCACCAAATCATAAGACACATCGATATGCGTCTTGAGTTCGGCGTCTGAAAGCCCCGGTTCGTCATAGTGCTGCAGCCATTTCAAACCGCGCGAGGCTAAGTAGGGCGCCGGGCGAATCCCCGGTTGATCCTGCAGCACTTCAAAGGCCAAAGGGGTGACTTTGAAGGTGAAGGCGTCGCGCCCGTCAGCCCATCCGCAGATGGCAAAGACCTTACCGCCCACTTTCCATACATCTGCATCGCCCCATTGAACCACATGCGAGGTCGCGGCTTTACTCGCGCAAAAGGCGTTAAATTCGTCCCGTGTCATGGCCTGATCCTAGGCGTTGGGGGTGGGAATGCAATTCTAATCCATCTGAATAGCCATTGCGCTGCATTGCAGCAAGAAAGCACTTGCGCTCGTAATAAAATGTCGCATAGTGGCGGTAGAATTGAAATCTTTGTTCGCGGCGGAATTTTTGCGACGCGCGGCCGATAGGGGTTTCCGCTAAGTTACATTCAAATGTGACACGGTGCTTAGGGAGGAACAGATGACACCATTCTTGCTCGGGCTTTGCCTCTGCAGTGCAGCAATATTGACCTGCGTTTTGGTCCGCGATGAGGCGTTGCGTCATTCCGTTGCACCAAGGCGTGTGCAATCAAAATATTAGTGAGGTCAGTTTTTGAGCGCGCTGAGTGTTGCCCAAATCCTGCGCAGCGATTGCGCGAATGTGACACAGAATCGCGTGTAAGCGACATTCGCTTGTGAAAACACGACTGACTTAGTAAACGAACATCGGAACGGCGAAGACCGTCAGGGGAAGACCATAGTTCTGTATAGGGGGACTGGAAACGTGAAAATCGGAACGCCAAAGGAAGTCTTTGAAGGGGAAGCGCGTGTCGCGATGACCCCGGACTCCGCCCAGCAATTGCAAAAGCTAGGGTACGAATGTGCGATCGAAAAAGGCGCTGGTGAGGCCGCAGGGTTTTCCGACGCGCTTTATGAAGCGGCGGGTGTGGAAATTATCAAAACACCGGCAGCGCTTTGGAAAGAAGTCGATATTATTGCCAAGGTTCGGCAACCAAATGAGACCGAGCTGAAGCGCCTGAGCAAAGGCAAGACGTTGATCTCCTTCTTCAACCCAGCCGGGAACGAAGAAGGCATGGAAGCGGCCAAAGCCAAAGGCGCAAACGTGATTGCCATGGAAATGGTGCCGCGTATCTCTCGCGCTCAGAAAATGGATGCACTGTCGTCTATGGCCAATATCGCGGGCTACCGTGCTGTCATCGAAGCGGGTAACAACTTTGGTCGCTTCTTTACCGGTCAGATCACCGCAGCGGGCAAGGTGCCTCCTGCAAAGGTTCTGGTTGTCGGCGCGGGTGTGGCTGGTCTGGCGGCCATCGGTACCTCCACATCTCTGGGCGCGATCACCTATGCGTTTGACGTGCGCCCGGAAGTGGCGGAGCAAGTCGAATCCATGGGCGCTGAATTCGTCTATCTGGACTTTGAAGAAGAACAGCAAGATGGGGCCGCGACTGGCGGCTACGCCTCTGTGTCGTCTCCTGAGTTCCGCGAAGCGCAGTTGGCGAAGTTCCGTGAACTGGCGCCAGAGATGGACATCGTCATCACCACCGCTCTGATCCCGAACCGTCCAGCGCCGAAGCTGTGGCTTGAGGATATGATCAAGGCGATGAAGCCAGGTTCTGTGATTGTCGACCTCGCGGCGGAGCGCGGCGGTAACGCCGAAGGCACTGTGGCGGATGAGAAAGTCGTGACCGAGAATGGCGTGACCATCATCGGCTACACCGACTTCCCATCCCGTATGGCAGCGCAGTCGTCGAGCCTTTATGCGACAAACATCCGTCACATGATGACAGACCTGACCCCTGAGAAAGACGGTCAGATCAACCACAACATGGAAGACGACGTGATCCGCGGCGCGACGGTGACCTTTGAGGGTGATATTACCTTCCCACCGCCACCGCCAAAGGTTCAGGCCATCGCGGCCAAGCCAAAGGCCGAAGTCAAAGAACTGACTCCGGAAGAGAAAAGAGCAAAAGAGGTTGCGGCCTTTAAAGCGCAGACAAAACAGCAGGTTACACTGCTTGCCATTGGCGCAGGTCTGATCATGGGCGTGGGTCTGATCCCGAACATGCCAGCCAGCTTTATGCAGCACTTTATTGTGTTTGTTTTGGCGGTCTTCATCGGCTTCCAGGTCATCTGGAACGTGGCGCATTCACTGCACACGCCTTTGATGGCTGTGACCAACGCGATCTCCTCGATCATCATCTTGGGCGCATTGATCCAGATCGGATCGGGTGGGTTCCTTGTGATCCTCCTTGCGGCGCTTTCGGTCTTTATGGCCGGTATCAACATCTTCGGTGGCTTCCTCGTCACCCGGCGCATGCTTGCCATGTTCCAGAAATCTTAAAGAGGGGCAGGACACATGGAAAATTCATTCACAATGGCGGCCTACGTGGTCGCAGGCGTTCTGTTCATCCTGTCTTTGGGTGGGTTGTCTGGACAAGAAAGCGCAAAACGCGCGGTGTGGTATGGCATCGTCGGCATGGCGATTGCGGTTTTTGCTACGCTGGTGGGGCCGGGTGCTGGCCTATGGTGGCTGTCGATCCCATTGATCGCTGGCGGTGGTCTGATCGGTTACTACGTTGCACAGAAAGTGCAGATGACCGAAATGCCCCAGCTGGTCGCTGCGATGCACTCGCTGGTCGGTCTGGCAGCAGTCTTTGTTGGCTTTAACGCTGAGATGACCATCAACATGGTCGAAGCAGCAAAAGCCGCAGGCGAAAGCGTTGAAGGCGCGTTTGCACTGTTGGTGGCGAAGAAAGAACCGATTGAGATCACAATCCTGAAGATCGAACTCTCGTTGGGCATCTGGATTGGTGCGGTGACCTTTACCGGCTCCGTCATTGCCTACGGCAAGCTGGCGGGCAAGGTGAACTCTGCGGCCAAGAAGCTTCCGGGTGGTCACATCCTGAATGCGGCGGCGGCGGCCTTGTCGCTGATCTGTCTGATCTGGTACTTGAATTCCGGCGCTATGCTGCCTCTGTTGATCCTGACCGCTGCAGCGCTGTTCATTGGCTATCACCTGATCATGGGCATCGGCGGCGCGGATATGCCGGTTGTTGTCTCTATGCTGAACTCCTATTCCGGTTGGGCAGCGGCAGCGATTGGTTTCTCCCTTGGCAATGACCTTTTGATCGTTGTCGGTGCGCTGGTGGGTTCCTCTGGTGCGATCCTGTCCTACATCATGTGTAAGGCGATGAACCGGTCGTTCGTCAGCGTTATCCTTGGTGGATTTGGCGGCACAGCGGGTCCGGCGATGGAAGTCGAAGGCGAGCAGATTGCCATCGACGCAGAGGGTGTTGCCACTGCTCTGGACGAGGCAGACAGCATCGTGATCATTCCGGGCTACGGCATGGCGGTTGCTCAGGCGCAGCAGAACGTGGCGGAACTGACCCGTCGTCTGCGCGCGAAGGGCAAAGAGGTGCGCTTTGCGATCCACCCAGTCGCAGGCCGTCTGCCGGGCCACATGAACGTTCTTCTGGCGGAAGCAAAGGTGCCTTATGACATCGTGCTAGAAATGGACGAGATCAACGATGACTTCCCGGATACAGACGTTGCCATCGTGATTGGTTCCAACGACATCGTGAACCCAGCGGCACAAGAAGATCCGAACTCCCCAATCGCGGGCATGCCGGTTCTGGAATGCTGGAAGGCCAAGCAGGTGTTTGTCTCCAAGCGTGGTCAGGGCACCGGGTACTCCGGCATCGAAAACCCGCTGTTCTACAAAGAGAACACCCGCATGTTCTATGGCGATGCAAAGCAATCTTTGGACACGCTTTTGGGTCTGATCAGCTAAGTCTTAGGACAGATGAAATCAAAGAGCCCCGCCAAGTTGGTGGGGCTTTTTTATTCTGCGGCTGTGTCCGCTGACAAACTTTCAGGGAAGCCCTTGTCAGGTTCCCAGCCAATGCTCTGCCATTCCACGGCAACAGCATTCAACGCCCGTATCACGTCGTTCAGGGCTCTTCCTTGTTCGGTCAATTCATAACTTACCTGAGGCGGAATGGTTTGTAGCTGCGTTCTCAGCACGATCCCATTGCGTTCCAACATGCGCAATCGTTCGGTCAAAACTTTCGCCGAGATATCGGGCATGAGCCCCATCAGCTCCCCAAACCGAAGTGGACCCTCTGTGAAGAGCATCCAAAGGATATAGGTCGTCCAACGACCAGTGATCGTGCGCAGAAGCGGATCAACAGGGCAGGCGTTACTCGACATAAACTAGCTTTCATTTCAGTAACTGGTTACAAAAAGGTAATTACTTACTTTTTGAAAGTAAAGGGTGCATCTCTGTCTCGCATAATGACAGGAGCATGTAATGGCACGTATCGAAATTGTTTATTTCTCTGGCTATGGCCACACAACAAATCAAGCAAACGCGGTGTTTGAAGGTGCGAGCGAAGCAGGTGATGCGCGACTGACGGTTATTCCAGAAGACGGTGCTATCAATGAAGTCACCTGGAGCGCTTTAGACGCAGCAGATGCGATCATATTTGGCTCGCCGACCTACATGGGCGGTCCTGCTTGGCAGTTTAAGCGTTTCGCAGACGAAAGTTCGGAGCGTTGGATGGCGCAATCTTGGAAGAATAAATTTGCCGCAGGGTTTACCAATTCAGCAAGCCCGGTTGGGGACAAGGGAGAGACCATCAATTACTTCCGCACCCTTGCAGGTCAACAAGGCATGCTATGGGTTCCTTTGGGTCAGATGCCGTCGAACGCGATGACGCATGGACCAACTGATCGGAACTGGTTGGGCGGGAGCGGTGGCGCTCTGGCTCAGTCACCGTCAGATACATCTGCTGAACAGGCACCTCATGCGGGTGATCTCGCCTCGGCCCGTGAATATGGCCGCAGGGTTGCGGTAATTGCAGAAACAAAGATCGCTGCTTAAAGCGGATTCAGGATTTGAGGGGCGTCTTGAGACGCCCCTCTTGCTTCGTTTTTGGTGTAAGGTGGAACCAGTAGCGGAAAGTAGACATGCAAAAAGTAAACGGTATCGGTGGTTTCTTCTTTCGGTCCGAAAACCCGCAAGCCTTGGCAGAGTGGTATGAAAAGCACCTTGGGATTGACCCAGTTGCCGAAGTGCCTTGGTCGACAGAAGCCGGGCACACGGTTTTCGCACCTTTCGCCAAGGACACCGACTATTTCGGGCGCAAAAGCCAGCCGTGGATGATCAATTTCCGGGTCTCTGATCTGTCAGCTATGATCACGCAGCTTGAAGCGGCGGGAATCGCAGTTGAGACTCGTCCGGATTGGGATGCGGAGTACGGCAAGTTTGCCCGCATCCATGATCCGGAAGGTAATCCCATCGAATTATGGGAGCCATCTGCCAGGTGATCATTATTTCATCAAAGGCGATGAATTTCCGAATTCTGGCGCGGTTGTAGCGGCTTATGCGTCGTGCGGTCTGACTGTATACGAATGTATTCCCGTAATATGTTGAAAGATAAAAGAAATTTCTTTACATCAAAATGCGCGTTGTTAGGGTGCCCATCTGAAGGGGACGACTATGACGCCAATTTCTGATCATCCGCAACGGTTTGCGCTGTCAAATGAGCTGCACGCACGGCCATTCCCATCTTTGCTGGCCCCGGCGACGGCCGTGTTTCTGGCAATCAAGAAGGCCACAAATGCTGCGGCACGCGACCATGATGAGGATCTGGCGTTTCTGATCAAGCTTCTGGATCGGTTCGGCGCTGCACATCCGCAGCCGGATGCAACGCATTATCAGGGGCAGATCGGGCGGCACCACCTTAAGTGGGAAAAGCACACGGAATTTGTCACCTACACGGTCTTTACCGAAGGGCTGTCGACACGGCCCTATGACCCTGCAGATTTTGAAGTCTTCCCAGATGATTGGTTGATGTCCGCCCCAGGGCATCGGTTTACCTCGGCTTTGGTGCGCATTCTGCCGCGCCCGGACAAAGCGAAGATCCTTGAAAACCTGAATGATTGGTTTGTGCCTGAAAGCCTTGCGGTGAGCTCGGTGTTGGATGACTCCGCCATTATCGCAGGCGATTTTCGGATCGATTCCGCGGGACACCTGCGCTTTGCGGTTTTTGCGGGCGAAGAAACAGGCCGGCAAAGGATCGGACGAGTCGTTCAAAGGCTTTGCGAAATAGAAACCTATAAGTCGATGTCCATGCTGGGCTTTTCTCGCGCCAAGGAAATGTCTCGGCAAATGGGGCGGATTGAGCCGCAATTGACGAGCCTAATGGGGGACATCAGCAATGCGCAGGCCGATGAAACGCTGGATGAGCTTCTGGGCATTTCGGCAGAGCTGGAAGGTTTGGCGGCCAAAGCATCATTCCGGTTCGGCGCGACGCGGGCTTATCAGGCGATTGTGGCCCAACGGATCGAAGTCCTGCGCGAGGAGCGATATGACTCGCGCCAGACCTTTGCGGAGTTCATGATGCGCCGCTATGACCCGGCCATGCGCACGGTCGCCTCAACCGAGGTGCGGCTGCAATCCCTTGCGGATCGGGCGATGCGGGCTGGGGAATTGCTGCGGACTAAAGTGGATGTGGCGCGTTCTGCTCAGAACCAGAAACTATTGGAAAGCATGGATCGACGCGCCGATTTGGCGCTGCGCCTGCAGGAAACGGTCGAAGGCTTGTCCGTTGTCGCGATCAGTTATTACGCGGTATCACTGGCGGGCTATCTGTTCTACCCTCTGGCCATCGGGCTGGGCATCAGCAAAGGTGTGTTGACGGCGGCGCTGACCTTGCCTGTGGTCGGTCTGGTGTGGTGGATGATCCGGCGGATCAAAGCGCGGATGCACTGACGCAAGTGTGCCTGCGCTGCGATTGCAAACAAGGGAATGATCCATGCCGCAACGATTGACGGCGCGAGACATCTTGGAACAGTTGGTCGCCTTTCCAACGGTGAGCCATGACAGCAACCTGCCTTTGATTGAATGGGTTGCTGCCTATCTGGATGAACATGGGATCAAATCCTATCGCGTGCCGGATGCGACCGGTCTGAAGGCCGCGCTGTTTGCGCAAGTTGGACCGGATGTGCAGGGCGGCGTTGTGTTGTCCGGTCATACCGACGTTGTGCCGGTCGAGGGGCAGGCGTGGGACACAGACCCATTTGTGGTGACTGAAAAGGACGGTCGGCTTTACGGGCGCGGCACCTGCGACATGAAAGGTTTTGACGCGCTGGCGGTCTGGGCTTTGGTCGAGGCACGCGATCTGCCGCTGCAACGCCCCCTGCAATTGGCGCTGAGTTACGACGAAGAGATCGGTTGCCTTGCCGCGCCGGACCTGATCCGCGCCATGCAACAGGCACTGCCCAAGGCCGACGTCGCAATCGTCGGTGAGCCGTCGATGATGAAGGTCGTGACCGGCCACAAGGGCACCGTTGGATATACGGTGCACATGAAGGGGCACGAGGTGCATTCGTCGATCTTGCACAAGGGCGTCAGCGCTATCCTCTATGGGGCCAAGCTGCTGGATTGGGTGAATTCCGAAAATACCCGCCGCGCGGCAGAGGCTCCATCTGATATGGCGCTTGTCTTTGATCCGCCGTGGACCACCACCCATGTGGGCACGATCAAGGGTGGTACAGCGCATAATATCACGGCGAAGGACTGCGTCTTTGACATCGATTTTCGTGTGGTGCCCGGTGACAGCCCAGAGGCGTGCCGCGCTGCGTTTGAAGCGCAGGTCGCGCGCGTTGCGGCAGCGATGCAAGAGGTGGTGCCAGAGACAGGCATTGACCTGTCGCTGGATTTCAACGTGCCACCTTTGGTGCCTGAACAAAATGGCGCGGCAGAGACACTGGCGCGCCGCTTGACCGGCGATAATAGCCAGAACGTGGTGTCATTCGCGACCGAAGGGGGGCAGTTTCAGGAAGGCGGCTATTCGACCGTGGTGTGTGGCCCCGGCGACATCGCGCAGGCACATCAGCCGAATGAATATATCTCGCTTTCTCAGCTTGAAGCTGGTCAGACCTTCATGCGAGGTTTGCTGAAAGACCTTTGTCCTTAGCCGAATTGAAAGCCCAACATGCCCATCAAAAACCGTTTCGCTGAATTGCTGCCTGAAATCACCGCGTGGCGGCAGGATATCCATGCGCACCCCGAAATTCTGTTTGAAACGCACCGCACGGCGGCCCTTGTTGCGGAGAAACTGCAGGCCTTTGGCTGTGATGAGGTCGTCACAGGAATCGGGCGTACCGGGGTTGTGGGGGTGATCAAGGGGCGCAAAAACCAGTCGGGCAGGGTGGTTGGCCTGCGTGCGGATATGGATGCGCTGCCCATTCACGAAGAAACCGGGCTGGATTATGCCTCAAAAACCCCCGGCGCGATGCATGCCTGCGGGCATGACGGGCATACGGCGATGCTGCTGGGCGCGGCGCAATATCTGGCTGAGACCCGCAATTTTGACGGCACGGTTGTGGTGATCTTTCAGCCTGCTGAGGAGGGCGGCGGCGGTGGCCGAGAGATGTGCGAAGACGGATTGATGGAGCGGTTCGGCATCCAAGAGGTCTATGGCATGCACAATTGGCCCGGCGTGCCTGCAGGGCAGTTTGCCATTCGTCCCGGCGCGTTCTTTGCAGCCACGGACCTGTTTGAAATCACCTTGAAAGGCCGCGGCGCGCATGCGGCCAAACCGCATGACGGGATCGATCCGACGGTCATGGCCAGCCACATCGTCATGGCGCTGCAGACAATCGCCAGCCGAAACGCCGACCCGGTGGATCAGCTTGTGGTGTCGGTGACTTCGTTTGAAACAAGCTCCAAAGCATTCAACGTGATCCCGCAGTCTGTGACCATCAAAGGCACTGTGCGCACCCTAAGCGACGCCATGCGCGGCCTTGCGGAGGTACGCATCAAATCGATCTGCACCCTGCAGGCGCAAAGTTTTGGCGGCGCAGCAGAGATCAACTATATGCGCGGCTATCCGGTCATGGTGAACCATGAGGTCGAAACCACCTTCGCAGCAGATGTGGCGCGCAAGGTGGCAGGCCATTGTGACGAAGCCCCGATTGTCATGGGCGGGGAGGACTTCGCCTATATGCTCGAAGAACGTCCCGGCGCCTACATTCTGGTCGGCAATGGCGACACCGCGATGGTGCACCATCCGAAATACAATTTTAACGATGAGATCATTCCGGCGGGCTGTAGCTGGTGGGCGGAGATCGCTGAGCAGCGGATGCCGTTGACGGGGGCGTGAGCGTGTCGGGGTGGTTGGCTGCGACCGTTTCGAACCAGATCGAAGGAAAGCCAGCTAAGCTGACAAAACCGACCTTGGGTTTTTCCCCTTCGCTGACGCAGAAAATGCTCGTAACTGCAGCACGGCCCTTCTGGCAGTGCAGCGCATTTCACCGAAGCGGTCGTTGGAACATGCCAATCTGGGCCGATTCCAAACTGACCTTCGCAGCAGTCTGCTCCGACAAACGAGATGCGGGCTTTTCCGCTATTCGCTGCAGATGCCCCAACAACTGCTTTTCACGCATGGGGATATCCAATGAATGGATGCCGAAACGGAAGGAGGGCAATCTGGACCTTGGTTGCCCCGAACGTTCTCAAATGGGTCAAAGCCGATTGTGCGTCACACAATATCGGCGATGTGCATCGCCCTCGGGTGCCACCCACCTACACTGTTAATGAACTCCAAGCACCTCTACGTGAGATAATTGCAGCAATCCAATAGCACTTGAAGGAGCCTAGCTTGCGAGCGGTTCTTCAGAAAAACGGCGTGGTTCACACCGAAGACACGAAAGCTCTCCAGCCTGACAATACTGAGGCCCTCGCTCGCCTCAATCTCGTGTTCCGAAACAGCGGCAAGCCCCATACCCGCCCGAGCCGCTGCGATCGCTCCGCTGCGACTTCCTATCTCAACGAGTCGCGCGGGCGCATAATGGTATTGCTGGATCTTCGTCAACATTAGTTCACGGGTTTCAGATCCTGGCTCGCGGATCAAAAGAGTTTCTTTTGCAAAGGCCTTGCGGCTAAGGACGCCGCTCTCAGTAGCCGGGTGGTCATTACTCCCTACGAGGACAATCTCTGGTTTAGAGATCGGAATGGCGACGCAGTCGGTATGATCGACTGAACCGCCAAGAATGCCGAAATCGGCATCACATTGCAGAATGCTCTGCAGGATTCTCTCGGAATTTCCGAATTCCAGGTGGCAATCGACGTTTGGATGACGCTCTTTGAACACCTTTGTCAACCGAACCACCATGACCGGTGCTGTCGCTGCAATTCGCACCTCTCCGCTGTTCAAGTTACCGGCGTCCCGCAGCAGATTATTGGCGTCCTGTTCCAACGCCACCAGCGATCTCGTTATCTCCCTCAGACTTTCGCCGAGCGGCGTTAGTCCCTTGATCTTACCTCTACTTCTGATGATGAGTTCAGTATCGTAGGCCTTTTCCAACTGGGCGACCTGGGTCGTCAATGTGGGTTGTGACCGGCCCAGTTCTTGGGCGGCTTTCACAAAACTTCCATGCCGGGCAACGGCGTCGAATGCCTTTAGTTCCGTAAAGCTCATTACCAACTCCAATAGATTTTTTCTATATGTATGGGGTAGATAATGAATTTTTACAATTACATTTTTCAGCGCACCGTTAACGACAACACAGATTCTAAAAGGATACTTGGGGTGAACATCATGAAGAACGAAGCACTTGATCTGTTGGCGGAACTAAAGGCCCTTGTGGGCAGTGCCGACCAGGTCGATGTCACTGCGCAAGGAATTGCCGATCACAGTTACGATTGGTGGCCCGTTGCCGCAAAATGGCGTCAGAACGGCAAAATGCCCTGCAAGCCTGATGCGGTGGTTTATCCGGGAAATGTGGATGAAGTCTCGCGCGTTCTTGCCTGGGCAAACGACAATAGCGTCCCTGTAACGCCTTGGGGGCTTGGCTCATCTGTTACTGGTCAGCCACTCACGGAATATGGCGGTGTCACGCTGGATCTGTCCCGCATGGACAAGATCATTAAAGTAGATGTCGAAAACCTAATCGTGCGGGCCGAAGCTGGCGTGATGGGTGGCGATCTCGAAGATCACCTGCAGACTCTGGGCTACACGCTGAACCATTCACCACAGTCGCTTTACCGCTCTACTGTCGGCGGTTGGTTCGCCACTAGAGCCACCGGTCAATTATCCAGCCGGTATGGTGGGATCGAGGATCTGGCCTATTCGTTTACGGCTGTCCTGGCGGATGGGACGATTTTGGAAACCGTCGATTTGCCACGCATGGCGGTAGGCCCCGATCTTCGCCACCTGATGATCGGTTGCGAAGGAGCGATGGGGGTTATCACCGAAGTTGCGCTGAAGATTTTCCCGTTGCCCGAAACCCGCCTCAACGAAACCATCACCTTTCCAACGGTTGAGGTCGGCAAGGACGCGATGCGAGCCATCATGGCGGCAAATCTGCGCCCGGCGCTTTTGCGGTTTTACGATGTCGCCGAAGCAAGACACGCCATGCAGGACAAGGATTTCGCCTCACCGGTGATGTTTGTGGGCACCGAAGGCATGGATGCCGTTGCCAAGGCTGAAATGGAAGCCGTGCGTAACGTTTGCGCCAAACTTGGCGGCAAGCCGATTGGACCCAAAGGCACCGAAGGCTGGATCACACGGCGCTATGATTTCTCGACCATCGAAGGATTTGTGATGCGCCCCGAAGGCGTGGCCGAAACCATCGAGATTTCCAACAATTGGGAACGGATCATGGACACTTATGATTTAATGACCGAGCGACTTGCCCCTTATGCGGACGAAGTTCTTGGTCATTTCAGCCATGTCTACTCCACCGGTGTGTCGCTCTACGTGATCCTTCTTGGTGAGGCCGAAAACGGCGAAGAATCCGAAGCGCGGATCAAGAAGATGTGGGAAGTGGCGATGGAAGCCTCGCTGGAAACCGGTGCTTCTATCTCACACCACCACGGGTCCGGGCTTGCCCGAAACCCCTATGTCGGACGTGCGCTTGGCTCCGGTCTGGACGTCATGCAGCGGATCAAGGACGCGCTGGATCCCAACAACACGTTGAACCCCGGAAAGCTGGGCCTGCGACGACCCTAAGTGTGGGTCACGCACCTTGGAGGAGGTGTGCATTGAAATCCAGAATGGGAGGGGTGCTGTGTCTCAGCACGAAGACATAAGCAAGGTCTATGACCTGATCGTCATCGGAGGCGGGATCAACGGCGCAGGTATTGCCGTTGATGCGGCGGGCCGTGGGCTGAAAGTGGCGCTTCTAGAGAGCGTGGACTTTGCCTCCGGCACCTCTTCGCGGTCATCCAAGCTGGTCCACGGCGGACTACGCTACCTTGAATACTATGATTTCCGCCTGGTTCGGGAATCGCTTTCAGAACGCGAACGGGTGATGAAAAAGGCTCGCCACATCGTTTGGCCACTGCGCTTTGTAATGCCAGTGGTAAAACAAAGCCGCCCGGCGTGGATCGTTCGCATAGGCCTTTTCTTTTATGATCACCTCGCCCCTCGTGTGACATTGCAGGGTACGGAAACGGTTCGCTTGTCGAAAAAAACAAACCGAATGGGGTTTCGAGAACATTATGACAAGGCGTTCATTTATTCCGATTGCTGGGTTGATGACGCTCGCCTAGTGGTAGCGAACCTGCAGGGTGCGGAAGCTGAAGGTGCCGATATTCTGGCCCGGACGCCTTTCAAGAACGCCGAGCGTGATGGCGACAACTGGCTTGTTACGGCCCTCGATCAGGATAGCGGTCGCACTCTTAAACTCAGAGCAAATGTTATTGTTAACGCCGCAGGGCCATGGGCTGTTCCAATTGCTCAATCGGTCCCTGGGGTGACGACAGATTATTCTGCCAAACTGGTGCGTGGCAGCCATATCATCGTACCGAGCCTTTATGATGGCGACAACGCCACAATGCTACAAATTGGTGATGGACGCATCGTTGTCACCATGCCGTACGAGAACGACTACACGTTGGTTGGCACGACAGATGAAAACCATCCGGGTGATCCGCGGCGAGTAGAAATCACGGATCAGGAACAGGACTATTTGCTGGCTGCCGCCAACAAGTTCTTTACGCGCCAAATCACCGCTGATGACATTCACTGGACTTATTCCGGAGTGCGGCCGCTTTTTGAAGAGGGGAAATCTCGCGATGACAACCCAACCACTGTGACGCGGGACTATTCTTTCAAAATCGACCAGGGCGCTGACGGCAAGGGCGCACCGTTTCTGACTGTTCTGGGCGGCAAGCTGACCACTTATCGGCGTTTGGCCGATCACGTGATCGAAAAACTAAAACCATTTCTCCCCCCCGATATCGGACCCGCGCACACTGGCACGTCCATTTTGCCTGGGGCCGATATCGGATCGGAGGGGCCATTTGCCTATGCCGAAACCCTGAAACTAGTGTTCCCCTGGCTTCCCGATACCCTACGCATCCGTTTGGCCCGAACTTATGGATCGCGGGTCGAAAAAATGTTGGCGGGCGTGGAAAAGCTAGAAGACCTAGGAACGGTTTTTGGCGGCAACATGACACGCCGTGAGGTCGACTATCTGATCGAAAATGAATGGGCTGCCAGTGTCGAAGACGTTCTTTGGCGGCGCACCAAATGTGGGCTGCGGTTTTCCGAGGACGAGACCAAAGCCCTGTCTGATTACATCGAAAAGGCGCGTGCACTCACCGCGCCCAAGGAGGCCGCATCATGAGCGTCGTCGCCCAAAACATATCCCTGCAGGTCGAAGGTGAAGATTGGCTTTATCCTTTCGACCTAACCCTGGAAACCGGCAGTTTCACCACTCTGATCGGAGCCACTCGTGCGGGCAAAACATCGCTTTTGCGGGTTTTGGCTGGGCTGGCGCGCCCTACCACAGGCGCATTGATTGTCGACGGCGTGGATGTGACCGGAGTCAACGTGCGCAAGCGCAGCGTTGGCATGGTTTATCAGGAATTCGTAAACTACCCTGGCAAGACGGTGTTTGAAAACATCGCCGCCCCACTACGCAACGCCAAAGAACCCGCCGACACGATTAAGAAACGTGTTGGCGAAGTTGCCGAAATCGTTGGCATAACGCCACTGCTGGATCGGTTTCCGCTGGAATTGTCGGGCGGGCAGCAACAGCGCGTCGCAATTGCCCGTACTATTGCCCGCAAGCGTCGCTTGGTTCTGCTGGATGAGCCGTTGGTGAACCTTGATTACAAACTGCGCGAACACCTGCGCGGCGAATTCAGTCGTATTTTCTCAGAAAGCGAAACAATCGCTGTTTACGCCAGTTCCGAGCCGCATGAGGCGTTGATCCTGAACGGCGATGTGCTGGTTCTGACCGAAGGCCGCGTAACCCAGCAAGGGCGCGCTGCCGATGTCTATACGCTGCCCGAAAGCGTCAGCGTGGCTCGCCAGATCAGCGATCCGCCGATGTCGATTATCCCGGCACGTTTGGTCAAATCCGGCGCGGCCCGGCTCTGGACAGCGGCGGGGACCGAGATTGGCGCTGAGCTGGCCCAGACAGAATCGCTGCCTGATGGGGATTATCAATTGGGCGTCTATCCGCATCAGCTTTCGACAGATCAAACGCGTCCCGGTCTGGATACAGTCGTGGATTTTGTTGAAGTCTCGGGCTCGAACTCATTCATCTACACGCGCCTTGGCGACCACATGCTGGCGGTTAAGGAAAAAGGCATTCACGACCACGCAATTGGCGACACGGTGCAAATCAATTTCGATCTGGCGCATGCGTTGGTCTTTGACACAAAAGGCGGGCTGGTTGCCGGCCCAGCAGGGGGCAAAGCCAATGGCTGAAATTCAACTCAAAAACCTTCGCCATTCTTACTATCCCAACCCCAAGACCGATGCGGATTACGCGCTCAAAGAGGTCGATTTGGTCTGGGAAGAAGGCCTCGCCTACGCGCTTCTCGGACCGTCGGGATCTGGCAAAACCACAATGCTCAATATCCTGTCGGGCCTGTTGTCGGCCAGCGAGGGGCAAGTTTTGTTTGACGGGCGCGATGTGACCACCCTTGAGGCGCGCGATCGCAATATCGCACAGGTATTTCAGTTCCCGGTGATCTACGAAACGATGACAGTAGAAGAAAACCTCGCCTTCCCACTAAAGACTCGCAAAATTCCCACCGCACAGATCAAAGAACGGGTGCATTTCATTGCCGCCGAGCTTGGTTTGACGTCGTTGCTCAAACGTAAGGCGCGTGGCTTGTCAGCCGAGCAAAAGCAACGGATTTCTCTGGGTCGGGGTTTGGTGCGCGAAGACGTTGCCGCGATCCTGTTGGACGAGCCACTGACGGTGATCGATCCGGCCGAGAAGATGGCCTTGCGCAGGACTTTGAAGGCGGTGCAGCTGCATTTGGGCGTCAAGCTAATCTATGTAACCCACGACCAACATGAAGCCATGACATTGGCGGACCGAGTTGTTGTCATGGACGACGGCGAAGTGGTGCAGGTTGGATCACCCGAAGAATTGTTCGCCAATCCAGCCCACAAATTTGTTGGCTACTTCATCGGTACACCGGGGATGAATTTTATCGATTGCCAACTAGCAGAGGACATGCTGATCGTCGGTCAAACCCGCTACAAGCTGGACGCGGTGACCGCCAAGAAGTTGGCGATGCAAAGCGGTGGTCTGTCCTTCGGGATCCGTCCTGATTTCCTGACACTGGGTGCAGAACAGCCGGGGTTTTCGATCCCCGGAACTGTCGTGCGTATGGAAAACCATGGCGACGAGCACATCATCGCCGTTGATATCGGCGGGTCTCAAATGCTGGCTCGGGTTGAGGATTCTGTTTGCGCCGACGTCGGCGACGCCGTCCACCTCATTCCAAGCGGCGAAGCTATTCGAATCTTTGCCGGACAGCATGTCGTTCCCTTGCCACAAACCACCTTTGGAGGCTCATCATGACCGAGTTTAACAACCGCGCTTGGCTATTCGTTCTGCCTGTCCTGGTGATCGTGGCGTTTAACGCCATCATCCCGATGATGACAATGGTCAACTATTCGGTGCAGGATATTTTCGGCCCCGGAAACCGCTATTTTGTTGGGCGTGAATGGTTTCAGGAGCTTTTGGGCGATAACGAATTGCGTAACGCCCTTCGCCGCCAGATCACCTTTTCTACATTGGTGCTGCTGATCGAAGTGCCACTTGGCATCATGATCGCGCTGACCCTACCCAAGACCGGAAGATGGGTGCCCTTCTGCCTGATTATTTTGGGTCTGCCATTGTTAATGCCATGGAACGTTGTGGGTGTGATGTGGCAAATCTTTGCCCGCGCCGACATCGGTTTGGGGGGGGCCGCGATTACCGCGCTTGGCTTTGACTTCAACTATTCCCGAGATGTCTTAGATGCATGGTTCACGATTGTGACCATGGATGTGTGGCACTGGACCTCGCTGATCGTTCTGCTCAGCTACTCGGGCTTGCGTGCCATCGACCCGGCCTATTACCGCGCTGCGCAAATTGACGGGGCAAGCCGCCTGCAAGTGTTCCGCTATGTCGAATTGCCCAAGCTGACCGGCGTTCTCACCATCGGCATCATGCTGCGTCTGATGGACAGCCTGATGATTTATTCCGAACTGTTTGTGATCACCGGTGGCGGCCCCGGAAGCTCGACCAGTTTCCTTAGCCAAACCCTTGTGAAGAAGGCTATTGGCCAATTCGATCTCGGCCCTGCGGCATCGTTTTCGATCATCTACTTTATGATCATCGTGACACTCAGCTTTGTCTTCTACCGCTCAATCACCCGCGTACAGGAGGGCGAATAATGTCCCAGCAAACATCCCACAAACCGCTTGTGAAAAAGATTGTTCTGACGCTGTTTTTCATCTTCCTACTGGCACCGATCTATTGGCTGACCGTAATGAGCTTTAAGACCGACACAGAGATTGTGACCGGACTGACGCTTTGGCCGCAGGATTTCACCTTCGCCAACTATACCACCATTTTCACCACAAAAAGCTGGTGGTCCAGCTATATCAACTCAGCGATTTACGTGTCGCTGAACACAATCATCTCACTCGCGGTGGCACTTCCGGCAGCCTATGCCTTTAGCCGCTATCGGTTCCTTGGCGACAAGCACCTGTTCTTTTGGTTGTTGACCAACCGGATGACGCCCCCGGCTGTGTTCGTGCTGCCGTATTTTCAGTTCTATTCCGCCTTCAACCTGATCGACACACATATCGCCGTCGCCATCGCGCACTGTGTCTTTAACGTGCCGCTGGCGGTCTGGATCCTCGAAGGCTTCCTGAAAGGCGTGCCCAAAAGCATCGATGAAACCGCCTATATCGACGGATATTCCTTCCCGAAATTCTTTGCGACCATTTTGGTGCCCCTTATCCGTTCAGGCATCGGTGTCACGGCCTTCTTCTGCTTCATGTTCTCATGGGTCGAATTGATCCTGGCCCGCACTCTGACCACATCCGACGCTAAACCGATCGTCGCCGTTATGACTCGGGTTTATTCGGGAGCAGGCATCGAATGGGGGCTGATCGCCGCCGCTGGTGTTCTGACGCTCATCCCCGGCATCTTGGTCATCTGGTTTGTCCGCAATCATATTGCACGTGGCTTTGCCATGGGCCGCGTCTAAGGAGAATATCAATGCTTGAATGGATGGCCTGGACCCCGATCACCGCCGTTTTCTTTATCGTCATCGCTTCAATTCTGGCGTTCATGACCGTGCTTGAGCGGATCAAGCCGACGGTGCCGCGACAGGGTGTCATGCAAATTTCAACAACTCGAGGTGAACGTCTGTTCATCGCACTACTGGCGACCGGGTGGATCAACATCCTGTGGATTGCCTTCACCGATTTCAACCAGTGGGGCGCACTTGCCCTCGGGCTGACTGTCTCCGCGCTGATCATGGCGCGGGGGTGAGCAAAACCGCTCAAAACTGAAACCCAAAAGGGAGGAAAACTGATGGGATTGAAGACAAAACTGCTTGCAACCGGGGCCTTTGCGGCCACGATGTGGGCCACAACGGCTGCCGCCGACATGGATGCCGCCAAACGCTGGGTAATGGACGAGTTTGATGACTCGACCCTTAGCCAAGAGGACCGAATGACCGAGATGGAGTGGTTCGTGAACGCCGCGTCTGATCTGCAGGGCGTGTCGATCAACGTGCTGTCTGACGGTATTCCCGTGCACAAATATGATGCGGAAGTTCTGGCCAAGGCCTTTTCCGAGATTACCGGCATCGAAGTCACCCACGAAGTGGTGGATGAGGCCGGGGTGGTCGAGCGTATCCAGACCCAGATGCAGTCGGGCGAAAACATCTATGACGCCTATATCAACGACAGTGACCTGATCGGCACCCATTTCCGCAACTCCGCCGTGCTGAACCTGTCCGATTACATGGCCGGAGCCGGGGCTGGCTACACCAACCCGATGCTCGATCTGGACGACTTCATCGGCATCGACTTCGTCAAGGATGTGGATGGCGATATCTACCAGCTGCCCGCGCAACAATTCGCCAACCTCTACTGGTTCCGGGCCGATTGGTTCGAACGCGAAGACTTAAAAGCGCAATTCAAAGAGAAATACGGCTACGAGCTTGGCGTTCCAGTGAACTGGTCAGCCTACGAAGATATTGCCAATTTTTTCACCAATGACGTGGGTGAGATTGACGGCGTCAAGGTCTATGGCCACATGGATTATGGCAAGAAAGACCCAAGCTTGGGGTGGCGTTTCACCGATGCGTGGCTGTCAATGGCTGGCGCGGGCGACGTAGGTATTCCGAACGGTGTGCCGGTTGATGAATGGGGCATTCGGGTTGAGGGCTGTTCACCAGTTGGTGCAAGCGTCTCTCGTGGCGGGGCTACCAATGGTCCGGCGGCGGTTTATGCTTTGCAGAAATATATTGACTGGATGGCGGACTATGCCCCGCCAGAAGCTATGGCTGTGAACTTCTATGAAGCAGGCACTGTGCCGAACCAAGGCCAGATTGCTCAGCAAATTTTCTGGTACACTGTTTTTGCTGAAAGCGCGGCCCAACCTGGCGTTCCTGTTGCAGACGAAGAAGGCCTGCCAAAGTGGCGTATGGCTCCTTCCCCTGCGGGCGCGTATTGGGAAGAAGGCATGAAACTAGGCTATCAAGACGTTGCTGCCTTCACTATCATGAACTCTTCCTCTGATGCAGGTAAGGCTGCGGCATGGTTGTATTCGCAGTTTGTCACATCGAAAACGGTTTCACTTGAACGCACTTTGCACGGCTTCACGCCGATCCGTGAAAGCGATATCAACAGTGATGTGATGACCGAATGGGCGCCGAAACTGGGTGGTTTGATCGAATTCTATCGTTCGCCCGCCCGGGTTGCCTGGACGCCGACCGGTACCAATGTGCCTGACTATCCGAAACTGGCGCAGCTGTGGTGGGAAAATGTTGCCGCCGCCGTTACCGGCGAGATGACCAGCCAGCAGGCGATGGACCGTCTGGCCAGCCAAATGGACCGGATCCTGCAACGCCTTGAACGCGCTGGAATGGATCGTTGTGCGCCCAAGCTGAACGAAGAGCGTGATGCCGAATACTGGTTCGCGCAGCCCGGTTCGCCCAAGGCACCGCTCGAGAACGAAAAGCCGCAAGGCATGACCGTCCCTTACGCACAACTTTTGACCGCTTGGTCAGAAGGCCGCGTGAAGTAATGTAACACCAGAAGGGGGCGTCTTGCGCGCCCCCTTCGTCCGTATTGGGGAGAATATGATGGCTGACTTTATCGCTGCAATCGATTGCGGAACAACCGGGGCAAAGGCGATCATCTTTGACACAACCGGCACCTGGCACGGCACTGCCTATCAGGAATACCCCTGTGATTTCCCTGCACCCAATCGTGTTGAGCAGGACGCCGAGGCCCTGTTTGAGGCCTGCGTTGATGTCTTGGCAAAGGCCGTAGGGAAAAGCGGCGTTGAAGTGAGCGCTATCAAGGCCCTGTCGTTTTCGACCCAACGCTGCACACTGATCGCGGTGGATGAAAACTGTTCGCCATTGCGTCCAGCAATATCATGGCAGGACAATCGGTCTGAAAAACAATGTGATGTGATCCGCGAATCCATCGGAGACAAAGCCTTTTACGCAACGACCGGCTTGCCCATTGCAAACGTCTGGACCCTGCCATCAATCATGTGGATTCGAGATGAAGAGCCGGAGATCTATGCCAAAACCCATAAATTTCTGAACCCGCACGGATTCCTTCTTAAGCGCATGGGTGCCGACAATTACGTTGAAGATCTGTCAAATGCATCCCTGCATGGTCTGGTTTCAGTTGCCCGGGGGGATTGGGATGATGACTTCATTGCGACCACCAACGTTGAAAAAGCCAAGCTGCCTGATCTTGTGACTTCGGGCACCGTTGTCGGAACGCTGGCATCTGAGATCGCCGAACGAACCGGTTTAACAGCAGATACATTGCTTGTTGCAGGTGGTGGCGATCAACAAAGCGCTGGAATTGGTGCAGGTGTGATTAAATCCGGCATCGGATCGGTGACGTTGGGCACGGCTGGCGTGGTCATCTGTTCATTTGACGAGCCCCCCTTTGACCCCAATGGTGCAATCCCTGCCGAAATTCACGCTTATCCGGGCAAGTTCATTTGTGAAGGGTTGCAAACGACAGCAGGCGCCGCGCTGAAATGGCTTCGAAATGTAGCTAAGGACGCATCTCGGGGCGCTGAAGTCGAATACGAAATGTTCAATGAGATGGCTGTACAGGCAACTCCAGGATCAGATGGCTTGTTGTTCTTGCCGTACCTGGCCGGAGCGGGCGCGCCGCAATGGAATGGGTATGCAACCGGAACCTTTCATGGCCTGACGCAAGGCCACGGTCTGGGCGAAATGGCGCGCGCAGTGATGGAGGGTGTCGCCTTTCAAAACGCACTGATTCTTTCAGAGTTTGAAAAAAGCGGGCGCAGCCTGTCGGAAATTCGCCTAACCGGAGGTGGTGCAAAATCCAAGCTGTGGTCGCAGATTCAAGCTGACATCTACGGCCGTCCCGTGCACCGATTGAAGGAAGATGAAGCCGGGCTTCTTGGCGCAGCAATCCTCGCCGCATTTGGTGCAGGAATTTTTACGTCTATCGACGACGGCGTTGGACAAATGGTCAGGACGCAGGAAAGCTACACACCGGACCCAGATAGAAAGACGCTATACGCTGAGCGCCTGACGCGCTTTTCCGACCTATACGATATGCTCTATCGTTGAGTGGACCACTCGCCGAGGGGGTAGGTCGTTTTTACAATACCAAGTGCAGAGCCCCGGGGGCGGGCAAACATAGCGCAGAAAAATTCCTGTCTGGGCATCGCGATGGAGCATTCTACTTGGAACATGACATTCAAAAGTGGTGCATTTCTTGTCGAGATGGCGAAAACTCAGATCAGATTAGCCTCATGGGGATGCAATCACCGCGACCAGTTAAGCGGACCTCCCTCCTATCTTATAAAACTCTTGGTTTTGAAAACCCTGTAACGGTCAACTCTAAGAAAAGGCACCTGCCATGAACGTCACTCAGATCACCTTTAGCGAATTCCTGTTGTCCGAGAGAAGTCAGCACAAACTGGACAAGGATCTGATCTTCCTATTGGAAGACATTGCAACCTCCTGTCGTATCATCTCTCACCAGATCCGTGGCGGGGCTTTCGCTGGCAAGTTGGGGGCCACCAAATCGACCAATGTTCAAGGAGAGACGCAAAAGCAACTCGACGTGATCGCCAACGAAGTCTTTGTGCGGCACTGTTCGAACTGCGGGCGTGTCGCGGCGCTGGTCTTGGAAGAGGTCGACGAAATTTACTGGCTGAAGGATAAGCCTGAAGCCGGTGATTACCTAGTCTATTTCGATCCGCTTGATGGATCCTCAAATCTCGATGTGAACCTTTCTGTCGGATCTATCTTCTCGATATCGCAACTGCCCACTGCGATCGACGCCACCGACGACCGGTCCATACTGCGCGCCGGGTCCGAACAGATCAGCGCCGGATACTCGGTCTACGGCCCCTCGACCTCGCTTGTTGTCACAACTGGAAATGGTGTGAATGGTTTCACCCATCAACAGGGTACCGGCGAGTTCCGGCTGACCTTCCCCGATATGCTGATCCCTGAGACCACCGCCGAATTCGCCATCAACGCTTCTCGCTATTCGCTCTGGCATCCGCCGGTGAGGCGATATTTCGACGAGTGTATTCGTGGTAAAGACGGCCCCCGGAACAAAGCTTTCAACATGCGTTGGACCGCTTCAATGGTGGCCGAAGTGCATCGGATCCTGATCCGCGGAGGCGTGTTCCTTTATCCGAGTGATGCCGGAAACATTTCGTCCGGCGGCAAATTGCGTCTGATGTATGAGGCAAATCCGATGGCGTTCGTTATCGAGCAAGCGGGTGGTGCTGCCTCCACCGGAACCAACCGCATTCTGGATGTACAACCCACTTCGCATCATCAGCGTGTTCCCGTCATCCTCGGCTCGAAAGAGGAAGTTACCGTTCTTGATCGATATCACCGCGAGAGCTAAACACAGTCCCCTGAGCCGCTTTCTTCAATTTTTCTGGTGCGTTGCGCCACAATGGAGCGCTTGAAATGCCACTGATTTCCCTTCGCCAACTTCTTGATCACGCCGCCGAGCATGACTACGGCCTCCCGGCGTTTAACGTCAATAATATGGAACAGATGCTAGCCATCATGAAAGCGGCCGACAAAGCGAACAGCCCGGTCATCATGCAGGCCAGCCGTGGGGCGCGGGCATTCGCCAACGACATCGTTCTCGCACACCTTATTCGTGCAGCGATTGAGATGTATCCGCATTTGCCGATCTGCATGCACCAGGACCATGGAAATTCTCCGCAAACTTGCCTTTCGGCACTTGTGAACGGCTTTTCCTCGGTCATGATGGACGGGTCTTTGACTCAGGATGGCACCACGCCTTCGGACTTCGAATACAACGCGAATGTTACAGCAAAGGTCAGCGAAATGGCCCACCTTGTCGGTGCTTCGGTAGAGGGCGAGATCGGGCATCTCGGCTCCCTGGAAACCGGCAAGGGTGAGGCGGAAGACAGTCATGGATTTGATGGGGAATTGAGTCGGGACGAGCTCGTGACGGATGCAGATGAAGCTGCGGAATTTGTTCGGCGCACCGAGGTCGACGCCCTCGCCGTCGCCATCGGAACCAGCCACGGAGCCTACAAGTTCACTCGCAAACCGGATGGCGATATCCTCGCCATGGACGCGCTCAAGACGATCCACGCCAAACTGCCGGACACGCACCTTGTAATGCACGGCTCCTCCTCTATTCCGCAAGAACTGCAGGACATCATCAACGAACATGGCGGTGAAATCGCCCCAACCTGGGGCGTGCCCTTGGAAGAGATAGAACTGGGCATCAAGTATGGGGTGCGCAAGGTGAACATCGACACCGACCTGCGTATGGCCTTGACCGGCGCGATCCGAAAAATCCTCGCAAAGGATAGAGGGCAGTTCGATCCCCGAAAATATCTTGCGCCGGGCGTTGAGGCCATGTCGAAGGTTTGTCTCGATCGGTTCGAACGCTTCGGCTGCGGGGGGATGGCATCAAATATTTCGGCCATACCGCTCTCGGACATGGCAGAACGGTACAAATCAGGAAGCCTGAGACCAGTGTTTTCCTAATCGGCATTTTCGTGACTGACGCCGGACCGCTACTGCTCAGCGGAACAATTCGCCATAGTCCTGAGCTGCGGCGTTCATCGGAACGGTTTCAAGGATCATGAACCGACCAAAACCAAGGAAAGTCTCGCTGCGGTTTGTATGGATGTCCGTTCCATCCGCTGTTAAGCGGCACCGAATTTCTTGCTCACGCGGCATTTCTGTTTCTGCGAGCGCGCGCAGCGCGAAAATCAAATTCACAGGTTGGGCTCTCCGGTCGCATTCGCCGCGTTGAGTATGAATGGCTGGTTCAGGAAAAAGTTCTGTTCGCTGCATCGCGCTTGAACATACATAACGCGGGACGAAGTGAGCATTCGTTGCATGCGCTCCGATGTCGGCAATATGTGCATCACTTCACGCTGCTCTGAAGGGGAACGCGGAAAACAGCCGCCCGCTGCAAGCACAACGAGCGGTCGATCTTGGCGGTAAGCAGTTCGGTTTAAGCGCTGCCAGTAACCTTCGGCCCTGAAGACAGATTGGTTTCATTCTGCAAGCTGCGCACCCGAGCCACCAAGCTCCTTTGGCAGGTCGGCAAATTTCGGCAGACCATCGGGAACGGACAGGGCTTTTTCGCCATAGTGGACATGCAATCCGGGCTTGAATTCAAGTTCTGGGAGCATTGCCGAAAAGACGTCCACCAAACCCATTCCCGGATGATCAGTCATGAGGTGCCCGCCACATTTCGTGCAGAATTTACGATGGCTGTTTTCAGTCTTGTGGTACTCGCCAACATGGCCTTCGCCTTCCGTGATCTCTAGGTTTTGAGGATCCCAGAGCGTAAAGCCGTTCACAGGAGACGCCGACCAGGAGCGGCAGCTTTCACAGTGGCAATATCCCATTCCTTC